>NZ_CP150237.1:4800000-7235595 GCF_037975155.1 Paenibacillus sp. FSL R5-0486
CTCCCAGCTGAGCTAACAGATCATGATATATAATTGTTTCCCAATCAAGTAACAGTATCATATCAAGTAACCGTGTTCATTGTCAATGATTTATTTGGTTATAAATCACCCGAAATGGTGCACAATAAAGGAAAGATTACCATTTCTACAACGAGGTGAATTCCCTATGAGAAACATAACAAAACGGTCAAAATCTAATAAACATACATTTACCAAATGCTTCTTTCTCTTTGCTGGGCTTATGATTCTCATTACAACCGTTACTGGTTGCGGCTTAGAGAGGGATGAACATACAGTTCAATTCCAACAATTACAACAGCCCAATGAAAATGGTGAATCTCTGCCCGTTTGGCTGGACGTATACTCCAAATCTGTAATTCAAGATGTGTATTCTCCGCGAGGAAGCAGTGAAGTCTTGCCGTGAAGGTTAACAGGTGAATTACTCATCTTCATCCCACTTGCGTGAGTATGCTTTCTTCGTAACGTAATACAACAGAGTAATCATTCCCGCCGACATTAGCAATGTAATTACCATGATGCCTGTCATGCCCATCACTACCCCCTCCTCTCCCAATATGTTCCAGACTTCACTATACAGGAAAAACATTTTTTTGTATAATTCAGTCTGATATGTCGCGCAAGAGCAGAAAGAAGGAATGGAATTGGCAGCTGAGATTAGTTATGTATCAACAGAAGAACAACTGGAGCAAGCCCTGGGAATTCGCCATCACGTATTTGTTATCGAGCAACAGGTGCCTGCCGAGATTGAGATTGATCAATATGATGTCATCAGTCCGGATGTGCATCATGTATTGTTAAGTACGGATGGCCAAGCTGTAGCCACAGGACGTCTGATCTATTACAGCAAGGATACAGCCAAAATGCAGCGAATCGCAGTGCTTGAATCTCATCGTTCATTTGGTTATGGACGTGTGCTTCTGCTCGCGATGGAGGAGCTGGCACGTGAACTCGGCTTATCCTATTCTGTACTGGATGCGCAGTGTCAGGCACAGAAATTCTATGAAAAACTGGGTTATGAAGTGATTTCGGAAGAACCTTTTTATGATGCAGATATTCTGCATGTTCGTATGAGAAAGAGCTTGTAAAACCTCGACGTTGGCAGCTCTTATCAGCATATGATGCATACTTCCGAGGAAATCGGATAGGCTAATCAGGTAGACAGATTCCTATCTCGTCATATAAGGAGAGTGTGACATCATGGATCAAACAACACGCGAGAGTTTCACAGCCGTACAGAAAAATGGCGACGGTGACCTGACAGCATTTCAGACTTCAGCAGGACGCGTACTGGATTATCAGCAGGCACTTGCAGAAGTAAAAGCTGGCGCTATTGCCGGTGTGAATGTATTTAAAGGCAAGGATGGCGAAATGTACATTCGCGGAGATGCCGACGGTGACCCAACCAACAACCTGGACCAACTTCCCCATTTCTAAAATAGATGCACATGTCGTACATGTGACACAGTAAGCGCCGATCCGGATATCCGGGTTGGCGTTTTCTTATTATGATTAGTAGTCCGTAAAATATTTTACGGAATCACCGGAAGGTTGGCTTTTGCGAATTGGCTGTTGTACCTGTTCCCATGCCTGCAAAATCTGTATCCCTTCAAGAGTAGACCGGTTCTCCCACGCGATGTGCCCGGTGCGTTCAAGCTCCAGCAAAGACTCATGAATGTAAGCTCTGCTTCGTCCCGTCTTGTTCTCCAGTTCATCCATACGCGGCAGCCTGCGCCGTTGTCCTGCATAGTTCACCATAATACGCAAAATCTTGCGTTCAAAGTCGTTCAGCATACTTTACCTCCCCATTCAGATCGGTAACAGGACGCCATGCCAGAATACCTTGCTCCAGAAATGTTCGGGGCGAGCCTTCTTTTCCCGCTGATGCTCTAATCATCCCGCCACGTACACTGTTAATTCGAATCTGTCGCTGCGTAATCTGCCCTGCACGATCCATGTAGACAAGCTCCACCATCTGGCCAATATATTTCCCTAGCATAATCATCCCTCCGATAAGAACGTTTGTTTGTATTTCATATTATATGCGAACATAAGTTCTTTATTCAATAGTAAAAAAAGGATTTTGTAAAATAAAAAAAACCAGACTTTCACCTTAATGATTAAGGCAGTCTGGTTCAACCCATAGTATAGCTAATATGAAAACATGACTTGTAATGACCAAGTTCAGCGGATCAGTGCCGATCCGATTCCGAAAATTGTACTTTCTTTAACTGTTGTGTAGATGGGTTAAAATCAACATTCACATAGACTGCGAATTGTTTGCCGTCTTTCGCACGAACCCATAGCTTGAATTGTTCCCGTGATTGATCTGCTGTTAGAGAGGTGCGACCGATATGCTTATAGTCCAAAATATCCACATTATACTTGGTCTGTGTTTCTTTGACCGCAATAATTCCCCACTTCGCATAATCAGGGATGGCGGCGCCTGTGCCTGATGTAATTCCGGCTAAACTCAGAACTACCGACATGACGGTAACGATGAGCATTCTCATTTCACTCACTCCTTGGGACAATATGTTTCTGTTATATTGCCCGTCCGGGTTTCATTTTACACGAATAAACGAAAGATCCAGGCCAGTGGCCGTAGGGAAAAAGGAACCACATGAACAAGTCGGTCAAACGAATCAGGAGGCTCCGTCCGGAAACTCATTCCCCAGTCACCCGAGAAAAAGTGTTGTTGTGTCTTCGGCTCCTCAGGACGATCCAACCCGTATTTCTTTTCAATTAACTGCCGTATTTCTTCATCCACCTGAACCTCATTCGTAACGACATATGCTGTGGCAGGCTCGCTGCTTATGTACATAAGCATCATTAGAAACATCACAATCCCAACTTTTTGTATCCAAAGCTTGTTCATCTCTTACTCCTTTATGGATTCATGACTCTCTTCTCTTATACGTGAAGACTCGTTTGAATGTTTGATTATACATAAATTTGACCGTATTGGAAATAACAAATGGGAGAAGAGTTGGGGCATGCGTTATGCGATGCTTAAGTCCCATTTGGTTGATTTTTTGTTTAAAAAACCCAATAAACGTGTAATAGGCCATGACAGAGTGACTCCACGATCTGAAACCCTACACGATCTGCAATACCAATATGAGGAGGTTACACCCGAATGTTCAAACGCTTGGATGAAATCCTGATTGAGATTCCCAATGTCGAGAAGCCAGATCCGAATGCTGCGGCAGCCATACAAGAATTACTCGGCGGCAAATTCGGAGAAATGTCAACGTTGAACAACTACCTCTATCAATCATTTAATTTTCGATCCAAAGAAAAGCTGAAGCCCTTCTATGACCTCGTCATGAGTATTACGGCCGAAGAATTGGGTCATGTTGAGCTCGTGTCTCATGGTATTAACAAGTGCCTCAGAGGTTCAACCGAGTACAAAGAACCCGACGATACACCGCTAGGTTCCGTAAAAGATGCTCGTCTGTCGTATCACTACCTGGCAGGTGCACAAGGCGCAATGCCTTTTGACTCTATGGGTAATCCATGGACGGGAGCAAACGTCTTCAACAGTGGCAATCTGGTCGAGGATCTGCTGCATAACTTCTTCCTAGAATGTGGCGCTCGTACCCATAAAATGAAAGTATATGAGATGACGGATCACCCAGCAGCCCGGGAAGTGGTTGGTTTCCTGCTGGTACGTGGCGGCGTGCATGTTGTCGCATATGCAAAAGCACTTGAGATTGCAACTGGCGTAAATGTGACCAAGCTGGTTCCTATCCCTTCACTGAACAACAAAGCCTTCAACGAGGCTCGCAAATATGAAGAAAAAGGGGTACACACTAAGCTGTATACCTATAGTGATAAAGATTTCAATACGATCGGCCAGATCTGGAAAGGAACTCACCCGGAAGATGGACAACCTCTTGAAGTCATTCAAGGGATACCTGAAGGATTCCCAATTCCAGAAGCTCCTGCGGTCGAGGAAGAATTTGCACCGGGCATTTCGCAAGAAGACTTTAAGGAAATTGCGCGTCGTCTGAAAATGGCTGGGAATATTGCGGATTAAAACTAAGATATACAGGAGATGTGCAAATATAATAAAGCCCTTATACTGTCAACGCAGTATTGAGGGCTTTGCTGTCTTCTAATCCATCATCAATCCCCACTAGGTAATTTTGAAGGTAAAATAAACTCGCTTTTTTAAGTTAATCAGCGTCTTCAATTGAATGTCTGTTGATCATCTGCGAGAGCTCTTCCTCACTATTCAATCGTATAGAATCTGTATATTCCCAACTGAAATAAGGGGCAAGATTTTTAGTTATATCTTCCCAGGTTTCTCCTTGATGTTTCAAGAGAATTTGATTTATTTCTTCAGTTATTAATTCGAAATCCAGTTTATTAACAATAAAGTGCCTTGCACCCAATATGATATCTGTTCCAGCTCTAAGTTCTTTTTCTAAAGCTTTCGGAGTTATGATTGTAAAATCAAAATTATCCTCACCTTCAGAATCTTTCGTCCCAATACAGGCTGTACCTGATAAGTAAAAATCGTCTCCAATATCTTCAGTTTCCGTGAATTGTAACTTGCCATAAATATTCGGATTTCCAGTAATAATAAGATCCTTCAAGATCGGTTTAATCACGTTTCGCACCTCTTAGGTATTTAGTGTCTTCCAGTAACATCTATTTTTCTTAATGCACAGCTACCATATTTCATTTTTTCTCAGCAAATTAAGTAGCAGTTCCTATGTATCCAAACTTCCATCTCCACCTATCTCTCGTTGGTCTCCCTTCATCTTTTCCAAAAGCTCCAAGATAACCTCATCCAACTCCTCTAGTATCTCATCATGTGTAGGAGACTCCAGTATTCTTACCAAATCCGACCGTAACATACTTAGATGAGATACAGGCAATCGATCAATTAATCCAACCAAAATAAAATATTCCCAAGTAGAATCTTGGGTTTGCAATACATCCTTAATATGAGGAACTAAGTCCTCGCCTAGTCTCAATAGTATATCCTCTACCGGCTTAGAGATAGGCCAATTCCCGTCTTGCAACCACTCCATAAGCTCTGGGATGATAACTTTTAATTCGACATCACTGAACTCACTTAACTTACGCACCGCTTCATAATCAAACTTATCGCGGGGAAGGCACTCCCTAAAATCCATTTAAACTTCCTTCCTCATCTCAATGTGCAAAATCATAAACTCCCTCTGTTACTCTACTGGCTCTATATCCTCTACTCTGATCTCAATTTCATCTTGATTCTTCGTTGTTGACATCGCGTCTCTTATGCGAATCGCCCACGTTCCTGCATCCTGATAGAATTGTACATCTTCAATCACAGGAACACGTACTTTTTCTCCATCTGGTGAATATAGTCCACCCCGAATTGCGTCCGCCTCACTTAGATGAGCACCATCCGGTGCTACTGGACAAGATACCGCTATCTTTTCTGCTCTGGCCTGCCCAGGATAAGGTTCATTTTCCGGGCCTCCATCCGTCCAGACTTCAACATAAGAGCCGATCTGCGGATCAGGCGCATTGGAGAACCATTTTGCCGGATAATACCGATTTCCTCCTCCGTTCGCACTGAAATCTTCATATGCAGGATCAACCACAAGAATGGAATTGTCTTTGCGTTCAACCACATAACCAGTGAAACCATCTTCACTTGGTGCATTCGCTTGAGTCTGCACAGAGTTGCATTCGTTTGATCCAGAACATCCCGTAAGGCATACGATCAGGATTGAGAGAAATATAAGGATTCGACGAAGATAGGTCATATGTAAATCCCCCTTTTAACAACACCTCTTCCTAAATTTAACGTTCCATATCAGGTTATTGTTGCAAATATAGCCTTTAGCTCACCCTTAACTTTCTGACGTGCTCAGCACGATCAACCCAAATATTCACTTCTTCATATCCCTTTTGTACACATACCTTCCCCATACCACCAACGCCGCACACAACAAGATCACACAATAAGCCCATACAAAAAACATGGCAAGCCCCAACCCGATGTTGGCATCCAGGCGCTTATCAAAGATCTCTGTGTATAGTGAAAAACCGAGTGGCACGGCGCCAACAATGAAAAGTCCAATGGACCATCCACCCCCGCGTCGGAAACCGGACCCCGCACGAGTACTGGAAAGTTTGCGAATCCCTTGAGTCAGTAGCCACCAAATCAGAATAAATAATAGACAGGTTATAAGAATTTTCAGCATATCGCTCAACTGCATATCGTGTACCTCCTATATCTTGCAAGATGATGAACATATCTTACACGTTAAGTGTTCTCTTTACTATATTACCCGTTTCCACATCCATGATCACAGGCAGATATGAGCACAGTATCCCTGACCCACAATTGATCATGAAAAAGAAAAAAACGCCAACGTCCTGACTCCTTCCAAGTCAAGAACGATGGCGTTACTTCTCGTATTTACATTGTTACATCCACATCGAATAGGTTACGCGCCAAACTGCGCATAGTGAAGGCGGCTGTACACCCCACCTGCTGCGAGTAATTCTTCATGACGCCCCTGCTCCGTAATCCCTTGTTCAGCAACGACAATAATGCGGTCTGCATTTTTGATCGTAGCCAATCGGTGAGCAATAACCAGTGTGGTCCGGCCCTCGGACAGTTCAGCAAGGGATTGCTGAATCGCCGCTTCCGTTTCTGTATCCAGCGCGGATGTGGCTTCGTCCAGGATCAGAATTGGCGGGTTTTTCAGGAACATACGTGCAATGGACAAGCGCTGTTTCTGTCCACCGGACAGCTTCACGCCGCGTTCACCAATTAACGTATCCAATCCTTCCGGCATCGATTGAATCAAAGGTTCCATCTGTGCACGTCTGGCGGCCATCCAGATTTCTTCTTCGGATGCATCCAGCTTGCCGTAGGCAATATTCTCCCGAATGCTTCCATCGAAGAGGAACACGTCCTGTTGTACAATCCCGATATGACTACGCAACGAGTCTAGTGTCATATCCTGTATCTCCTGCCCATCGATTGTGATGCGACCTTCCAGCACATCATAGAACCGCGGCAGCAGACTGCATAGCGTTGTTTTACCTGCCCCCGATGGACCGACAAGCGCTACAGTTTCACCTGCACGTACGTTTAGATCAATACCTTTGAGAACAGGTTCCTGATCGGAATAACCAAAGGTCACTTGCTCATAACGGATATCTCCACGCAAATGGGATACCGTAACGGCTCCTGGACGATCTTCCACATCCGGTTCCATATCGAGTAGCTCCGTATAACGTTTGAAGCCTGCAATCCCTTTTGGATACGTCTCAATAACCGAGTTGATCTTCTGGATCGGTGTCAGGAACACATTGGACAGCATAATAAATGCAATGAACTGACCGTAGGTCATACTGCCTTGAATGACAAACCACGTTCCGCATACCAGGACAAAGAGGGATACCAACTTCATCAGCATATAACTGACAGAGGAGTTCCAGGCCATGATTTTGTATGCGATTAGTTTGGTCTGACGGAAACGACCGTTGTTCACAGCGAATTGTGCTTTTTCATGCTCTTCATTAGCAAAAGCCTGAACAACACGGATACCTGTAATATTGTTCTCTACGCGAGCGTTGAAGTCCGCAATATCACCAAACATTCGGCTGAATGCCTTGGACATTTTGCTACCAAAGTAGAGCGACAGATAAATAATCAGCGGTACGATGATAAAGGTTAACACCGCCAGATTCCCGTTAATACTCATCATGATGCTGAATGCACCAATTAGCGTCATGACCGCGATAAATACATCCTCTGGACCATGATGGGCAATCTCACCGATATCCATCAAGTCGTTAGTCATGCGGGACACGAGGTGTCCTGTTTTTGTATTATCGAAGAAACGGAACGATAACTTCTGCACATGATTGAACAGACTTTTACGCATATCCGTCTCAATGTTAATACCGAGCTTGTGTCCCCAATAAGTAACCACGAAGTTGAGAAATGAATTCAATAAGTAGATGCCGAGCAATGCCAGACACGCCCATAGAATCCAGTCCCAGCGGCCGCCTGGCAGCAGATCATCAACTACCCGGTTGACCGCCAGTGGAAATGCCAGCTCCAGCAGGGCGACTAAAATCGCACAACTGAAGTCAAGAATAAAGAGCTTTTTGTAAGGCCTATAATAGGCAAAGAAACGGCGAAGCATGGACTGAAGTCCTCCTTATGCAATCACACAATGATGATTACGTTCTATTTCGTCTTGCTTAAGAGGTACAGGAAGTATGGCGCACCAATAATGGCAACCAGGATCCCCGCAGGAATCTCCGAAGGCTGCAGGATGACACGACCCAGCGTATCTGCAACCAGCACAAGCAATGAACCAATCAGCGCAGATGCGGGTAACAGGAATTGATGTTTTGGACCCACCAGACGACGTGCCAAATGCGGTCCGATCAGACCTACAAAACCGATCCCCCCACTCACAGATACACATGAGCCAGCAAGTCCTACAGCAGCCGCAAGCAAAATCAGTCGCTCACGCTCAACCGGAGTCCCGAGTCCGCTTGCAGTCTGGTCCCCCAGATTCAGTACGTTCAATACACGTGCCTTATACAGAACAAGCGGGACAAGAATAATAAGAAACGGTAGCAATGCCGTTACAAATTTCCAGTTCGAACCCCAGATGCTGCCTGCCATCCAGGTAGCTACAAATTGATACTTTTCCGGACTAAGCCGTAACGTAAGTACGATCATGGCAGAACTGATTCCCGCCGCTACCCCGATCCCCGTAAGTAACATACGAGTAGGCATAATGCCCTCTCCTTTTTTGTAAGAGAGAACATAGATCAGAAATGCAGCAAAACCGGAACCGATCAGGGCCAGAATTGGCAAAAGAAATACCGGCGCTGCTGTCGTTGTCGGGAAAAAGGAAACAAATAACATGACGACCAGACCAGCACCTGCATTAATCCCCAGGATCCCCGGATCTGCCAATGCATTCCGAGATACTCCCTGCAAAATACAACCAGATAACGCAAGTCCGGCCCCGACCAGCACCGAAATCACAATACGTGGCAGACGGAATTCAAACAGGATCAATTCCTGTTTCGCCGTGCCTCCACCAAACAGGGTTCGCAACACCTCAAGCGGCGAAAGCTTGGTAAAACCTGTGTTCATGCTCACCACAAAAGCCGTAATAATTAATAGGGCAAGCACAATGAGGACAATCGTACTCTTGGTTCTCTTCTTGCGCTCTGCTCCAACAATTGTTGAGGATTCCATCGTTACAGAGTCCTCCTTTCTTTACGCGCCAGATACAGGAAGAATGGTACCCCGATGAGGGCAACCAAAGCGCCAATTGGCGTCTCGTACGGCGGGTTAATCATACGTGCAGCCAGATCCGCAAATACAAGCAACAGACTGCCCATCACAGCGGAACATGGAATAATCCAGCGATAATCTACCCCAACCAGCTTCCGCGTGAGATGGGGAATAATGAGTCCAACAAAACCGACCGCACCCACCACGGACACAGCTGTACCCGCGAGAATCAGTACAACAATCAGGCCTATGAGCTTGATCAGCCCAGTACGTTGCCCCAAGCCCACCGCAATATCTTCTCCGAGACTAAGCAGAGTAATGGAACGGGAGATGAGAAGACCTGCGATCAGTGCCGCGAGTACCCAGGGGAACATGACCTCAAGTTGAGACCACTTCGTTCCGGCTACACCACCAGCTGTCCAGAAAGCCAAATCTTGTCCAATTCTGAAATATAATGCAATCCCTTCACTGAGTGCCGACAACATCGCAGATACAGCCGCACCTGCAAGCACAAGGCGTAGTGGTGTAAGGCCTGATTTAGAAGCTGCACCAAAACCATACACCAACAGGACACCAAGCCCCGCACCAAGGAAGGAATACATGATGATATACATAAATGGCAAGCCAGGGAAGAAGGCAAAACAAACTGCAAGCGCAAATCCAGCTCCTGCATTTAACCCAAGCAGACCTGAATCGGCCAGCGGGTTACGAGTCATGCCCTGCATGATCGCACCAGCTACAGCGAAACATGCACCTACCATTGCTCCTCCAAGGATACGTGGCAACCGAATCTCCCATATGATCTGATGTGGAGTCAGCTCAGGATTGAAGTCAAAGATGGCCTTCCAGACTACACTAAGCTTAATATCAGCAGCGCCAAAAGAAATGGACAACGCCATACCCAGAGCGAGTAGCAAAACTCCCCCTGTAAGAATAAGTGTGGCCGCCCACGGACGAGTGTGTATCTTCGCTGTGGGTGAATCCGGATTATGTTTTTCTGGTGAAGCTTGTGAACTCATACGCGCCCACCCTCGTTATGAGTGGAGCTGCTCAAACCTATGTACATAACAATCACCTCTCTATGAATACCGAACTTTAATGATATTGATTCTCATTCCCATAGACCATTGTAAGTGAATCCACCGGCTCTGGCAATGGACAAATAGGACATGTTTATTGCATATATGAATATTTGCACACAATTTCACACGCAAAAAGGCTGCGCAAGAGCCAAAAAGCTCGTACACAGCCTTATCATTGCATATGTAGAACATGTAAAATACAGACTCATTTAACGGGCATGTACCGTAAGTAAGGATGCCAGGACATCCGGAACATCGGTAATGATCCCTTGCACACCCATGTCAATCATGGCCTGCATCTCAGCAGGATCATTCACCGTAAATGGATAGGTAACAACGCCATGTGCAAGTGCAGCAGCAACATCTTCCTGTGTGACTGCCAGCTTGTAGGGATGAAGGCCGGTAGCTTCGAGTTTGGCGGCATAATCATAGGGTCGATATAACTTTTCCATATATAGAAGTGCTGTACGAATCTCCGGGGCAAGACGTTTACATCTCACAAGCGAAGCATGATTGAAGCTGGACAGCACGACCTGTTGCTCCAAATTCCAGTCCCGGATTGCCTGTATAACCTTCTCTTCCATCCCCTTATAACTCACAATACCATTTTTCAATTCCAGATTAAGCAGTGTTCCTTTCCCCTGTACCAGCTTGAATAACTCCTCCAGAGAAGGAATACGTTCCCCGGTAAAATCAGCATGGAACCAGGACCCCGCATCCCGTGTGCGCAATTGATCGTAAGTCGTATCCTTAACCCAGTCTTCTGCGCCGCCAGTTCGGTTTAACGTCTCATCATGAATCAGTACCAGTCTGCCATCACTCGTCATCTGCACGTCGGTTTCAATGCCTGTCGCTCCAAGCTCCAGACTCCGTTCAAAAGCGCTCATCGTATTCTCCGGGCATACGGCAGATGCACCGCGGTGGGCAATAATCTCCAAGTTCCTCATTCCAGCGCCTCCTGTGTTCAAGCTTCACTCTATGATCCTTACTATAAACACCGTTTGTTAGACCTGTATTAACAGAGCGTATAATGGGTTACCTGCTTCGCTGATACTAGCGAACGGGTTCAACATCTAACGGGCTGGGGATTCACTCATTTTTGCGAACTCAATCTGAAAATCGACATAACATAGTATGAACGATGGAAGCACTGAACTCCGTTATAAGGAGGTTGACTATTGAATCCCTCAAAGAAAAAATCGATACCTACGCGTCCTCACACATCCCAGTTACAGTCGGCTTCCAGGCTTTCCAGAACATCTGTCCATATCAAAAACAAATCCGGTAAGACGGCTAATCAGCGTTCTCTTAACTCCAGTTCACCCAACACACTGGATCAGCTGGCTATTGTTGCAGCAATACTCTCCTTAATTGCAGCCGCCATCGGGCTATATATCGCCTGGAAATCGTTAAGTAATCCGGATCAAACTGCTGTTGTGGTGTAAGCTGCTTGTTGTGCAGCTAATGGCTCAGGAGGCTCTCTCCTGCTTCTGACCTTATTCAGGGGCAGGTTTTTGCTTTTTCAATTACTCAACGTATGCTGGAAACGTCAAAAAACCGTTCCCCTGAAACGCCGGCATATACCGGCGTCTCTTTGGAAAGGTCATTTTTTATTCGGGCGCTGCCTCTGCAGCTTAATCCCCGTCCCGGGATACTGACCGAATTACAGAATGAATGTGCGAGAGATAATAACCAACAGAATGAACAATACCAGAATTGCACCTGTTGATGTCCATGCTCCACCACCGAAGCCTCCGCAATATCCGTAACCTGTACCTTTGAGTTCGCTCATGAGTGACACTCCCCTCTTCATCGAAGTACACTATAGACTATGTCCGATAGCGCAACTTGCTTGGGCAGATCGAAAATTCTCCCGAGGAACGAGTAGGTTCAGGCCCGTCTTCTTATGCACTCATTTCCCGTTGAGTTGTGACCACTTCTGAGTCAGCTCTGCAGGAATATAGGATGACATTTGTTTGATCAGTTCAGCCGGATCAGCTTCCAGACTCCATAGACTGAGATGGGAGGTATTGGAAAATCCTTCCTGTACGCTGTGTTCTACCATCTTCATCAGCGGTCCATAATACCCGTTGACATTCAATAAACCGACAGGCTTACGATGAATACCGATCTGTGCCCAGCACAGCACCTCGAATAGTTCTTCAAATGTACCCATACCTCCGGGAAGTGCAATGAATCCATCGGATAATTCAGCCATCGTAGCCTTCCGTTCATGCATGGTTCCCACTTCAATCAGTTGTGTGAGCCCTCCATGAACAACCTCGCCCCGGAACAATCCAGTAGGCATAACCCCGATTACCTCTCCCCCTTGCTCAAGAGCAGCATCGGCTACTGCACCCATCAAGCCCATGCAAGAACCACCATAGACCAGTGCATAACCACTATCAGCAATCTGTTTGCCCAGTTGAACAGCCTTCTCTGTATAATCGGGGTGATTTCCCGGATTGGAGCCTGCAAAAACAGCTATACGTTTCATTGGGTTTCACTCCTTCTCATGATCTTTTTAGATTGAACTAAAGAATATTTACACTTGCCACTTCGATGACAGAACAACCTTCCGATCGCTGTTATCCCCAGATTTTTTAATTCAATTTTACAAAGGTGAAAATCTGTTGATAAAGGCGAACGCTCCGCTTCTTCAGGTTATTTCTGCCCTCTACGTTCTCGTGTAAATGTTTAGTTCAATTTTCTATTTTAATAGTATACAACATGAATGTAATGGGTATGTACAACAGGTTAACAGAACCAATGGACAAAAAAAACCCGACCGTTTGCAGCCGGTCGGGCTCCCATTTCAATACACATCAATTTAGAAGGGGTTGTTATTACCTAATATACAGACCAAATATTAAATCCGTATGATCTTTGCATGAAATGAATATTAAATCTTCGTATAACTAACGTATCCCACGGCGTGAACGTACGACAAACATATGCTTGTCTTTACGAAGAACCCGACCATCTGCAAGTTCAACCTGATCCTCGTCATGACGCAGAATCGTCGTGGATAACGCTACAATTTTGGCCCGGCGCCAGATCATCACCTGTGACTTGAAATAGATCGCATTTTCGAACTGAATCGCCTTTTTCATCACATATCCAACCTTGTGCACTTCAGAACGTGCTTTCTTTAAGGGAAGACTCTCTTCGGGAAGAGGTCTGATCATTGCGATATTGTCAAACGATACCTTAATCCGTTTCGGTCCGATCCGTACACATTCCGCTTCTTCATCCCACTCGACCAGCGTTCCCTTTAATGGCTCCCGTATGCCTGTTGCACGATATACCGCTACTTTTCGTCCTATCCAATGTCGCAATGTTCTCACCTCCATCTGTCTAGTTTTCAGGTATCTTCCAATCGATCGGTTCAATACCTTTGGAGGTCAAGAAATCATTGGCTTTGGAAAAGGGACGACTGCCGAGGAATCCGCGATGCGCAGCCAGCGGACTGGGATGTGTAGACTCCAGTACCAGGTGCTTGTCCCTGTTAATAAATGCACCTTTCTTCTGGGCATGACTGCCCCACAGCATATATACCATCGGCTCTGAACGTTCATTCAACGCACGAATGACAGCATCCGTAAACGTCTGCCAGCCCAGTGCCTGATGGGAGTTCGGCTGACCTTCACGGACCGTTAGAACAGCATTTAATAGCAGGACTCCCTGCTGTGCCCAATGAACGAGAGATCCATGATTCGGAATGGGCAGGTCCAGATCCGCCTGAAGTTCCTTATATATATTTTTCAGAGAAGGCGGTACACGTACCCCCGGTCTAACCGAAAAACTTAATCCATGAGCTTGTCCCGCTCCGTGATAAGGGTCCTGACCAATAATAACAGCCTTAACCTGATGGTAAGGCGTCAGCTTCAATGCGGAGAACAGGTCTTCTTTGGGCGGAAAGACCGTCTGTGTTTTGTACTCAGCGGCGAGAGTGTAACGAATCTTGTTAAAATAGTCGGCTTCCGTCTCTTCCTGAAGCACCTTGTCCCAATCGTTTCCAAACATATGTATAGGCTCCTTTCCCCTGATGAATGCAGTTTCGTTCAGCCCAACTACTGGGCTCTACCTTCTGAGAGCCGCATGTCATGCAACTCATAGACTATCCACCATTTTAACATAACCGGGGACAGCAGACCAGAATTGCACATCAAGGTGTACGTTCACCTCGAAATAAATCGTATTCTTGCTACAATCAGTATACTCATACAAAAAAGTCACCTCGCTATTGCGTGATGACTTGATGACTTTATACTTGAACGGGCACCTCTTCTACTTCTTTCACAAGCACACTGCTGATTCTCCGTAACCCTTCCTGAAGGACAGAACGGGGACAAGCCAGATTCAACCGAATGCAACCCTCACCATTTGCTACAAACATATGACCATCTTCCAGCAACACACCCGCTTGCTCCGCGAAGAATAAAGGTAGACTTACATGCTCGGGAGCATATGCCGAGATATCAATCCAGGCCAGATACGTGGCATCTGGGATGTGAAAGACGGCCAGTGGCAGATGCTGCTTCACATACTGTTCTACGCAGGCGAAATTGGCATCTAGATACCCTTTTAATTGTTTCAGCCATTCATCACCCATTTCGTAAGCCGCTTGAGTGGCAGCAATGCTCAGTGGGTTTTTGAAACCATAATGGCGTGCCTGCCAGATGTCTCGAAGTGCTTTGTTCGGAATGATGACATTAGAGAACATCAGACCAGCCATGTTGAATGTTTTGCTCGGGGACATACATGTAATGATTCGATCCGTATCCGGGAACAGCTTTGCGAGTGGCGTATGTCTCTTACCCGTCCGCAGCAGATCACAGTGAATTTCATCTGAAATGACCCATACGTTGTTCCGCAGGCAGATCTCACCCACACGTTGTAACTCTTCGGTTGTCCAGACACGTCCAGACGGATTATGGGGGTTGCAGAAAATACATACCCTTACCTTCTCATCCTTCGCCTTGGCTTCAAAATCCTCAAAATCAACCGAGTAACGTCCCTGATCGTTGATCATATCCGAACATACCAGTTCAAGATCATTATGCTCCGCAGCTGACTTGAAGAAACCATAAGACGGGGTCACGATCAGTACTTTCTCATCCGACTGACAGATATATTCCACCAGTTCATACAAAGCGGGAATGATCCCGTTTGAGGTCTCCAAATGCTCCTGCGGGAAGGACCAGTCATAGTATCTTTTCATCCAGTTCGAGACAGCTTCGTAATACGCCGGATCAAACACCTGAGAGTAACCCATGATTCTACGGTCCAGACGTTCCTTAACTGCATCCAGAATCTCGGGAGGTGTGGCAAATTCCATATCTGCAATCCACATGCGAATGAATTCTTCATCTTTGAATGGAAAAGTCATGTCCTCTGTGGCGTTAAAAATATATTGACGGAAACCATCCGTATTCATCGCATTTGTTCCTGTGCGGTCGATAATCTCATCAAAGTTATATTTCATAGCTTCTGCTCCTCTATCTGCTTTACTTTTTCATTGTCGTTTCATGTCTTATTACACCTATTATTTCATGACGCAGGAATTGCATCAAATGTAATACAATCTATCCTGACGAAACAAATGAAGTTAATTGTTTCTCCAAAATAGGTATTTCAATGAAAAAGTGATATATTTCTCATATAACATCATTTTTATGAATGACTTTCATCATTTTCACGTACTCTCAAGAAACATTGCATAAGGAGAACCGTTTATGAACAATATCAATCAGGAAGTTGGCAAGAAAATACGAAACTTTCGGAAGTGGCGGGGACTGACCATTCAACAGCTTGCGGATCAGATCTTCAAAAGCAAGGGTACGCTGTCCAAATATGAGAGCGGAGATATTACACTTGATCTGGTCACGTTACATCATATTGCTAACGCGCTCAACATTCAGGTGGAGCAACTCTTGTACCAAGAACCAAGGCATGCATCTCCCCTGATGAATGCGGTCCCGTCCAGCTTTTTCAAGAACTCCACACGTTTCTATTCTTACTTCTATGATGGGCGTAACAACAGTCTCATTCGTTGTGTCATTGACATGATGGCTCAATCGGATGCCAACCGTTATCGCACCGTGATGTATATGAATGTGAAGGATTTTGAGAACTACCAAGAGTGCGAGAATATGTATTGGGGCCACACCGAGCATTATGATACACTCACCACGCTGATTTTGAAAAATCAGGCCACGCCGCTGGAGAACCTATATATTAATATTTTGGCGTCTTTTCAGGAATCGGAGAAAAAATGGGGACTGATGGCTGGAGTCTCGTTCAGACCTTTCATGCCTATCGCGCTCAAAATGTTATTCTCCAGAACCCCGCTGCCCGAGAATCAGGAGTTATATAATGAATTAAAAATCTCAAAGGAAGATCTGCGGACCCTGAAAATATACAACATGCTCGCTGTCACCTGAACAACGCAGTGTGTCACACATTCTCATATGGGATGGAGACAGTCCTTCCCCATTAGAAAAGGCACTTCTATAAGCTGTTGAAACCAGCTCATAAAAGTGCCTTTCGCTTTGCTGCCTATTCGACCCGGAAATAAGCGACTAATGCTTAGTTTTTAATTAAATCCAGCGTCTCGTCAAACATTTGTTTCTGTTCCTCAATTTTGTTCTCATTACCGATTACGCAGCGCTGTTGCTGTTCAAGTATGGCCGATAAGAGCTCAGCAAAACCGATAATGTCGCTTTCCTTCGTGCTTAACACTTCGTCACGTTCTTGTTGCAGATCCGCTTCAGTCACATTCGACAGATAACACTCCAGGGAGAATGCCCCTTCACCATAAGGTGTTCTCGGCGTATCAAGATCCTGGATCGCACCAATGATATAACGCGTCATTTCCCGCTCGTCTGCCCGGAAATCGGTCAAATATTGCGGTATCTCTTCATATACTTTGTACGTTTTATCCAGGTTCGGATCACGATACGATGCAACGTAGCTGTCTCCGTTCCGTCTGAAGCCTGACATACAGCCATAAGCTCCACCTTTGGCTCGGATATTGGTCCACAAGTAATCCAGAGACAGGATTCCTTGCAAGACTCGTAACGAACCGGTGTATTGATATCCTTTGTCGATATAATTGCCCGTTTGCACCACGTACTGCACCTCTGAAGGAGATCGGAATCCTTCCTTATGAGTAGCCGGTGTGAATGTAAATTCTTCCTTGGCAACCTCATGTGTGAACAGCTTCGCTTTCAGATCGGATACCTGTTGCTCCAGTCCTTCATATCCCTGCTCATCGGCAGTATAACTAACAAGCAAGTTCTCCGGTCTGAAAATATACCCCGTCAACTCTTGCAGGCTGGAAGATAACTCTTCTTTTCTCGCCTCAAAGTTCGCTTGAAGATCCTCAAGCCACTGGTAAGAGGCAATGCCACTCACAGCTTCTCTGAAATCCGCAACCGCTGAATGTTTGGACGAAGACCGGCCAATTCCCGCAGAGTGTCCGCTATTGATCAGATTACGTTGCAGGTTACCTTTCATCTGAGAGATGATCTCATATAACCGCTTCGAATTATCGAATTGGGAAGTGAACACGATTTCTTTGATCATATCAAAGGCAAATCCAAGCTTGTCATACAACACTTTTGCTTTGAACTCATAGGTAGCCTTGAATTCATTGTGCTTATGCGCGTTAGCATAAGATCCTATCCCGCTATGAATACCACCCGAATGGATATGGATTTCATTGGATAGTTCATTGAACGAGTAGTGTTGAGTATCCACGTAACCCAGTACATTTTTCAGCAATCCTGCATACGGCAGGAGATGACGTGGCACTTCTTTAATATCAAACAGCAGTCTCAGATAGCCAATTCCGTTGGTGTAGAGGTTATGATGGAGAATGGTTGTGCCGTCGACCTGGTTCACCGTTTGATGCAACGTAGAGGCCTTTGGTTCAATATCTTCAATCGATAACGTCGGAATGACCTGCTGCTGCTCTTTGGTTGAAGGTGTATTCTGATACTCGGCGAGTGCCTCCGTTTTCTGAATCAACGTCTGAACTTCTTCCTCACTAAGACCGGCCTGAATAGTTTTCAGACGTTCTTTCAACGCTTCTTCTTTGCGTGAATTCAACCCTTTGTCCGGTGTCAGGGCTACAAAGGAAGTATGTGTGTTCTGCAAAATATATTTCTCAATCAGTTGCTCGAAGTAACCTTCGTTCATTTTTGTCCGCAGTTCGGCAAATACGTCATTGGCTTCCAAATGAGTGAAAGGCGCTTCTTCATCGTACAACCAGCTTTGCAGGGAAGAGAATCCGTAGATCAGCCCCTTCGGCATTCTGCCATAGTCCGCTTCTCTATGATTGAACTCAGATGAGTTAATGCCTGCAAGCAGTGCCTTAGGATCAAAGCCTTCTTTTACCACACGCTCAAGCACTTCTTTGACCGTTCCCAGGAAATCCTCTTTGCTCGCCAGATTGCTCTTCTTCAGTCCCACAGTGAATACAGGTTGATACAGGCTGTCATCATACGAACCGTAGACATCCTTCGCAATTCCTTTGTCCAGCAAAGCCTGTTTCAATACCGCTCCCGGAGCGTTCAGCAGGGCGTATAAAAGAATTTGAAACGAAATGTTCAGTTCCTTGTCTAGACTTGTGCCGATCACTGCATTATAGGTCAAGAAGCTATTATCCACTTCCGATTCCGTACTTCCCGCAGAGTAAGTCTTAACCGTGTCTACCCGTTCTGCAAAGGCATGTTGAAGTTGAATGGCTGAATCAATATCGATTCGATCATATGCACTCAGGTAGTTCTCATCTAGCCATTGCAACTTCTCTTCCATATCCATATCCCCGTAGAGATAGATGTAACTGTTGGAAGGATGGTAGTATCTCGTGTGGAAATCCAGCAGCCCCTGATACGTTAAATCCAGGATAGCTTCCGGGAAACCGCCCGATTCACAGGAGTACGTTGTGTCCGGGAAAAGGGAGTTCAGCACTTCTCTGCGCACCATTCGTTCCGGTGAAGAAAAGGCCCCCTTCATCTCGTTATATACCACTCCGTTATAGGTTAACTCATCGTCGGCAGAGGCCAGATTATAATTCCAGCCTTCCTGCAAAAATATTTTTTCATTCTCATAAATATTCGTATTTAATACCGCATCCAGATAAATATCCATCAGATTGTGAAAGTCGTGATCATTACGGCTCGCGATCGGATAGATCGTCTTATCGGGATACGTCATGGCGTTAAGAAATGTATTCAATGAACCTTTCAGCAACTCAACAAAAGAATCCTTGGCCGGAAATTTCTTGGACCCACAGAGCACGGAGTGTTCTAGGATATGGGCTACCCCTGTATCATCTTCCGGAGGTGTGCGGAAGCCGATACTGAACACTTTGTTATCATCCTCATTGGACAAAAGTACAATTTGGGCCCCGGATTTCTGGTGTTCCAGCAGGTATGCATCGGATTTCAGTTCTTCGATTCTGCGCTCCTGTAACACCTTGTATGGTTTAAGCTGTTTCAACATGAATTGAGTTCCTCCGTCCATATGTTTGTTTTTATTTGTTTGTGAGCTTTCTATAAGTTCACATATGATTATTTACACTGGCACTCCGATGACAGAACAACCTTTCGATCGCTGTTATCCCCAGATTTTTTTGATTCCCTTTTGAAAGGGAAAATCCGGTGCTAAACGCGAAGCGTATGCTTCCGAAGCAGCTTTAACTTTCGGCTATGCTTCTTCAGGTTATTTCTGTCCTCTCCGTTATCGTGTAAATGTGTAGTTGAACCTATATCGTTCAGCACGGTAAAGGTAATATATGCCTATGGATAGTATACACCATTGTTCCGTCTCTTCATAAAAGCCAGTTAAAGAAATAGTACTTTGTATTGTTAAACCATTTCGGTTAAGAATATGCTAATAGATCTTTAACATACACTCTCTCAACAGTTGCTGTGAAAAAGACGTATTTAGTTCAGTCTAATTTTAGACAAAAAAAAGACAACAGAACAATTTCTAATTCTGTTGTCTTTATCAAATTATTCCCCCAATATGTCTTACAGGAAACTGCGGAGAGGAATACTTGAAAACAAGAAAAATAAAATACAGCGTTCGTTATTGATGGAGGCAAAGTCATGACCTTTCGGAAAAAACACCCGCAGCAGATCATTGGCGTTCTCGTTCGATCCTTGTTGCCACGACCCCTGAAAGACCTCCTGTGGAAATTGGCCAGATTTCGGGTTTGAGCCAGTATTTGCATAGGTATGCGATAATTAAAATGCTGGGTCATAGTTCACTTCCAATTGATTTTATGACTGGGGCGACCTAAAATAGATACGCCTACCAACATAACAACGATATATACGAAAGATTAGAAACTATACGCATGACAAGCATTACTGATACTCTCTTTAATTTTATTACAGCCAATCATCAAATTCTCTATATTTATCGTCAAAGGAGGCATGATTTTAATCACTGTGTCGTTACGACCAGCTCTTTCGAGAATAAGCCCATTTTTAAAGCAATTCGCTGTGATTTCCCGTGCCACTTCTTCGCCCAGACAAGAGACATCAATCCCCCAAATCATGCCAATGCCTCGAATATGTAGTCCAGGATATAGCGGTTCAATTTCATATTTTAAATATTGCTTAAGAAATTCTTCTTTTTTGCGTACCTGTTCCCCAAGCCTTTCCGCAGTCCTGAATTCAAGCGCGGCCTTAGCCGTGACAAAGGCTAATTGATTCCCCCTAAACGTTCCATTGTGCTCACCCGGACTCCATATATCCAGCTCCGGTTTCATCAGCAACAACGACATCGGCAATCCATACCCACTAATCGATTTGGATAAAATAACGATATCCGGCACGATTCCCGCCCGCTCGAATGAGAAGAACGCACCCGTTCTTCCGCATCCGACCTGAATATCATCGACAATCATCAAAATATCGTGATCATCACATAGCTGTCGCAGGCTTTGCAACCATTCATTTTCAGCAACGTTGATTCCGCCCTCCGCCTGAACGGTTTCCAGAATAACCGCTGCAGGCTTGCCAATACCGGAATGCGTATCTGACAGAATATGCTCCATGTAACGGATCGTATCCAACCCTTCAAAAGACTGTCCGTAAGGAATAAAAGTCACATTATTCAGCGGAATTCCCGCACTTTCCCGCATCGCATTGCTGCTCGTGACAGACAAACTTCCGAGGGACATCCCATGAAAGCCCCCCATGAAAGCAAATATACCATTTCTACCCTTGACCTTACGGGCCAACTTCAAAGCAGCCTCCACAGCATTCGTGCCTGTCGGGCCGCAAAATTGCAGCTTATAATCCAAAGATTGAGGTTGAAGGATATGCTCCGAAAATGAAAGAATAAAATCCTCTTTCGCTTTCGTATACATGTCGAGTCCGTGCATGATTCGGTCCTGAGCTACATACTCAATGATTCCGGCCTTCATATACTCATTATTATGCCCATAATTCAGCGCTCCGGCTCCTGCGAAAAAATCGATGTAGGCTTCTCCCGTAACCGAGTATAATTGCTCACCCTTAGCTCTATCGAAAATAACCGGAAAACTTCTGCAATAAGACCTCACGTTGGACTCCAACATTTCGAACGTATCCATTTTACATTCCCCTTTTCGTCTTTTGCAATTTCGATAGAAATTGTCAGGCCTCGTGTGTTTCCACAACTCTTAAAGGCTCAGGCTCGCTGCCTTGGGTAAAAAACTCTCTGAGATCGCGGTTACGGTAAGCCAGGATGCCGACCACAAGCAAACCGGCACCGGAAACCAATGTAATATAGTACCAATCTACAATTTCCAGAAGTGCACCGTATACCCCCATTCCTATAGGCACAGCGATGGTTATTACCGTGTTCACCACCCCTAAAACACTAGCTCTTATTCGCTCAGGTATATAGAGCTGAACATAAGAAAGCATTGGAATATTGCCCATTGTGTTAAGTATTCCGGTGAACATCAAGACGATCATGAAGCCTATCATAAGCACTACCTTTGTGCTTGTCTCAAAGATGGGCCACTCGGGGAACATCCATAGGACAATCATCAACGCCTGGATCTGAATTAAAATGAAGATTTTGTTGGTAATAAACCGGTTGATGACCGGTACCGACACAGCAACGGCCCCTATAATTACGCCTACCGCCAGCGCCGCTTCGATAAATGATAATTGCTGTGGCGTCATATCGAGCGCTTGATAAACGATAAAGGGCAGGATAAGGGAAACTGCCGGAGCAATTACAAAGTTAATAAAAACAAAAATCATCAGCAGATACTTGATCGCAGCCCGGCGGCGAATGTATTTGTAAACCTCTTTTACACTTTCAAAATAAGGCTTTGCTTCTCCGATCTCCTCTTTGCGGGGCGAGAATTTCAATAGCAAATTCAAAAACCCGGAGAAAATGAACGCGGCTCCCTCGATCAAAAAGATATGCTCCAGCCCAAATTTGCTATAAGCCGCTGCACCGAGCACCGGTCCCAGTATGCCGATTAGGGCACTGATGCTCTGCGTGCTGGAATTGACCGTCGGAACCCTTTCCGGAGAGACAATATTGGGAACGGATGAGTTTACCGTCAGAGTAAAGAGCGCTTGAAGAGCGCTCAAGATCATAGAATAAACAACGAACAGCCAAATGCTGTCGTGAAAAGCCTCAAACATGAACATAAGCATTAGAACTGAGATTCCACATAGAAAATCACAGACTATCATAATCCTTTTTTTACTACGGCTGCGGTCAACGAACACCCCAGCGATAATATTGACGAATATGCCCGGTATATAGGTGAAGCTCAACACTAAAGCGAACATACTCGATGAACCGGTGAGATCCAGAACATACAGACTGAGTGCAAAACGAAAAATGGATGTTCCCAATTCGGTGATTAATCTGCTTAGACTGAAAACGATTATATTTGTTGAGTCTCTCATATTTTTACACCCTTCATATGTTTCCGTGCGGCTTCATCAAGCATGCTGCGAAGAGTATCTGGATTCTCTTCCGCAGGAATAACAAGCGTCATGTGAATCCGGTTCCCTTGGTGCCACGCCATGCATAAGATCCGGTTAGGCTCATCGCAATTCACACCATCTTCCTCAAGGTAGTCCAAATCCGTTTCCGTGCCGAGTTCTCCCAAATAGTTGAAATTGATCGGCATCTCCCGATGGGCTGCAGCCAACCGCTGCGCCGCATCCATAAAGGCTGGATCAATCGACTCGTTGTACAACAGATTCGCAAAATGGATGTTATGCTCGGAAGCGGATTTCAGCATCCCTTTGATCGATTCGGTCTGCCTGTCCATTTCTTCTCCGCAGTCTAACAACAGCGGAATATAATCTATGCATTCACCGACAATATCGAAATAAGACTGATCCCGGTACTGTCTGCCAAAATGCGTCATCCACAACGGAATCCGTGACTTACCGAAGTACGTTCCGAAAAACGCAGCGCATATCCCCAACGCTGTCTTCCATTTAAACTCTGCATCCAGCGTTTGCGATAATTCCATATCAAATGGGACGCTATGGTGGAGAACCGTAATCTTTGCCGGATCCAAGTCGCTGCGCCGATACATACTGACGGCGATTTCCCTAGCAGCGGATTCAAATGACGGAATATTGTAAAGCTCGTTAAAACTTGCTGCCGATATCCCTTCCGGGCCTCTGCGAATCTGGTCGGCAAAATCCGTAAAGGTACGGCTTTTTCTCGTTTCGTCAACTCTCCCTTGGCTTAGTGATTCATATTCATGGATTACTCGATTACGAATAATTTCATTACTCATGTAATCGAATATCGTATGTGAGAACGGGAGCAGCAGGACATATTCCTTTACGTTTTGCTTGACCAGCAGCACCCGGTACATCAATGGATCGCTGTCCGTATACGGCCTGATGAAAAAATTCTTCATAAGCGCCCGCAGAATATCCCTTTGCGACTCTGGTTCGAAACCGGAAATATCTAAAGTTGGCAGCTCGAGCTGCTCCGGGCTTTCATGCAATCGCCAACGTCCGGTTTCCGTTTCAGTGTCTTCGATGAGTACACTGCGCATGACTTCCTCGGCAGACACAATTCGCTGCAAGGCTCGGCCCAACAACTCCGGCTGAATCACTTTTCCAAATTTCACCATGGTTCCCGACACATCTTTATGCTTGAAATGGTACGTTTGGGAAGGCGAAATATCATACTCTTTGACTATCGGCTGGTTTGTAATGCCTTTGGCGTACGCCTTCTGCTTCCGTGAGATCGAATTCATCATCGTTTCTACCCAGTCTGCGCCATTCGTCTGCCGCAAACCCAATTGGTCGTTCAGTTCTTGCCTGCTTAGGTTGCGTTCTGATGTCGGAATCAGCGCGCTCAAAGCATCCGCAATGAAGTGCGGTTGAATCTTCTCGTCCAGGTGTGCAGCAATCAAGTTCTCTGCTCTCCGTTTCAGTCCCTCATCCATTCCTGAAATGTGGACGACCATGAATTCCTCGCCGTCAACGGAATAAGTTTTCCAGTTGCATGTGCGTTCTAAGCGTTCCCCAAGCCATTGTTCCGCAGTGGGAATATCTGTAAAGTGGTGCTCAGATTCCACCGTTACAGAACGTGCCGTAGAAGCCGCCAGCTCGGCAGGAGTCTGATGGGCGAACACCTGATTTATACTCAGTTCGAAGCCAAGATTAGCCAGCTTTGAAACAACCTGCATGGCCTTTAATGAATGTCCCCCGATTTCAAAGAAATTGTTGTGGACACCAATCCGTTCCAATCCCAGCACTTCCGACCATACCTGCACAATTACAGCTTCCGCCTCATTCCTTGGCGGAGTATATTCGCCCTCGGTTACGTCATAATCCGGCTCGGGGAGCGCTTTTCGGTCAACTTTGCCATTCACGTTGAGCGGAAGTTGAGCCATAAATAGGATTACGGTCGGAATCATGTAGTCGGGGAGCTGTTGTCCCATAAACTCCTTTAGCGACTGTATGGTCAATTCAACCTCCGCCACAACATAACCGCAAAGGATCTTATCCTGCGACTCTCCGGCCTGCTTGACAAGGATGACGGCTTCTTTCACGGAAGGATGACTGAGCAGTATATTCTCGACCTCGCCTGTCTCGATCCGGAACCCCCGAATTTTCACCTGATTGTCCATTCTGCCGATAAACTCGATAGAGCCGTCTGGAAGCCATTTGGCGGCGTCCCCGGTCCGGTAGACCCGCTCACCTGGAATAAACGGATTGGAGAAAAATTTCTGAGCCGATAATTCTTCATTATTTATATATCCCCGAGCCACGCCGTCTCCCCCTACCCAAAGCTCGCCGGGGACACCTACCGGATTCAAATTCCCGTTTTTATCGACGATATAGGCCGTGGAGTTGCTGATCGGCGGTCCAATTGGCACGCTATTTCCGTATGCCTTATCGATGACGAAGCAGCATGAAAAGGTTGTATTCTCCGTAGGTCCGTACCCGTTTACCATGGTTAACGGACCGGATTGCTCTCTTACCTGCTGAATATGTTTCGGGGAGAGAACATCTCCACCGACAATCAAATAGCTTACGTTGCGGAACATGTTTGGCTTGTGTTGGGCAAATTGTGTAAACAGCGGCGATGTTAACCACAAAGTCGTAATGTCATGCTGCTGAAGCGCGGATTCAAAGAGGACCGGATCCAGCAGCGTAAGTTTGTCGACCAGGTGCAGCCTCGCTCCGTTCAGCAGCGCCCCCCATATATCAAATACACTGACATCGAATACGGGTGCCGCCGTTTGCAAGACCCGGTCTTCAGTGCTGAAGCGAACATAGTTGGTATTCTTGACCAATCTGGAAACGCCCAGATGCTCGACCATAACGCCCTTAGGCAGTCCGGTTGATCCCGATGTATACATTACATAGGCGAGATTGTCGGTGCCCGTCTTATTCAGCAGGTTCGGGGCACTCTCGTCACAGAGCTGCCGATGATCCATCAAGATGACTTCCGCGTCGCAGGCAGCCCGATCCGCAAAGCAGCTCCGGGCGAGCAGCCATTTGGCGCCGCTGTTTTTGAAGAAATATTCCACCCGATCACGCGGATAGTCAGGATCGATCGGAAGATAAGCACCTCCCGCTTTTAGAATGGCGAGCATCCCGATAATCATTTCCAGCGTACGGTCACCCATGACGGCAACGACCCGTTCAGGCCCTACACCCTTCTCTCGCAGCAGTGCCGCGAGCTGGTTTGCTTTGGCATTCAGTTCGCCATATGTCAGTTCGATACCATCACAGGCCAGCGCGATGCTCTCTGTATGCTTATCCACTTGTTCCTCGAACAGTTCGTGAATGGTTTGACGGGGATACTCGGTTTTCGTGTTGTTGAAGTCCCCAATGATCTGACCCCGTTCTTCTTCCGTCAGCATACGGATGTCGGATAGCCAGATCTCCACATCTGTGGTCACGGCCTCCAGAATTTGAAGGTAATGCGCGATCATCCGCTCCACCGTATCTTTAAGGAACAGCTTCCGGGCATATTCTACATCCAGGCGAATTTCCCCCTCCTCTTCTGCTGCCGTAACCATCAGGTCGAATTTGGATGTTCCGTTGTCGAAGTCATACGGTTCTATAAGAAGTTCACCAAGCTGAATTTCCCCGACGCCGACGTTATCGACGGCAAACATGGTATCAAACAGCGGATTTCGGCTGACATCCCGCCGTACATTCAGCCTTTCGAGCAAATCCTCATATTGGACCATCTGATGCTCGAATGCTTGCAGCGAATGCTTTTTAACTTCCTCCAAAAAGTCGATGAACCGTTTGCTTCCTTCCGGCTGATTTCGAATCGCCAGGGTATTGACGAACATACCGATGACACTTTCCAATTCCTTTTGCAGTCGACCAGAGGTCGGTGTGCCTACGATAATGTCCTCTTGGTTGGCGTATTTGGACAATAGAATGTTGTATGCAGCCAATAGAAACATGTATAACGTAGTTCCAGTCCGGGCAGCCGTCCCAAGAATCCGGGAGCTTAATTCACTGCCGATCGCAATAGAGAAAGCATCGCCTTCAAAGCTTTGGATTTGCGGCCGTGGATAATCTGCCGGAAGGTTTAGAGCGGGCAGCTCTCCTGCAAAACGCTCCAGCCAATACTGTTCTTGCTTCGCGTAGGCTTCCGATTGAAGCATTTCACTTTGCCATGCCGCATAATCCTTATATTCGATGCGTGATGAGGTATCATCCAGCTCTTGGCCGCTATAAAGCAAGTTCAGCTCCTCGACAAGAAGGCGGATCGATCCTCCATCCGAAACGATATGATGCATATCTATGATCAAAATATGCCTATCCTCACCCAAGTTTGCCAGCCCTACGCGCATTAGCGGAGCCTTTTGCAAGGAGAAGGGTTCAACGAACCGCTCTATGATTTCCGAAATATGGTCCGGATCTTCCGGTGCCTCAAGCTCCCGGACAGAGAAAGAAACGTCGTGATGCACCATTTGCATCAGCTCTCCTTCTACAAACCGAAACGAGGTCCTGAACGCTTCATGCCTGCGAATGAGGATAGTAAATGCCTGGTGCAGCCGTGCACGGTCCAGCTCCCCCGTTAGCTGTAAAACAAAAGGCATATTATAAGCCGTCCCCGCCCCTACAAGCTCATTGAGAATCAGCAAGCGCTTCTGTGCTGACGACACCGGATAATGCTCTCTTTCCGGCACCTTTGCGATCGAGGAATAGCTTGTTTGTTCCACAGCGTCGATCGCCTCAGCCATCTGTTCCATCGCAGGATGTTGAAAAATACTGCTTAACGGAAAGTCAATCTGGAAGACTTCCTTGATATGGGACGCCAGCGCTACCGCTTTGAGTGAATGCCCGCCCAGTTCAAAGAAATGGCTGTATGCTCCTATCGGGGCCGTTCCGAGAACCTCCGACCATATTTCGGCCAGCTTTCGTTCCGTCACACCGCGCGGTGGCACATAATTATCTGCTGCAGCGGATGCAAAGTCCGGTTGCGGAAGCGCGCGGCGATCCACCTTTCCGTTGGAGGTCAGCGGGATTTTGTTCAATTCCACGTAGTGAACAGGGATCATGTATTCCGGCAGCTCCCGCGCCAGACATCCCCGAATCTCGCGGACGGCAATATTACGGGATGTCGTAATATAAGCGCACAACTCTGTTTCCTGCTTCGGATTTAATACCACAGCAACGATAGCCTCAGCAACGCCCTCCTGTTTGAGCAGGACATTCTCCACTTCTCCAAGCTCGATGCGGTAACCTCGAATTTTGACCTGCTCGTCCATCCGGCCTAGATACTCCAGGTTTCCATCAGGGAGCCACCTAGCCAGATCACCGGTTCTGTACATTCTTTCACCGGTTTGAAATGGATCGGCGGTAAACTTCTCCGCCGTCAAATCGTCCCGGTTCATGTACCCCCGTGCCAGACTGTCTCCGGCAATACACAGTTCACCGGGAATCCCGATCGGAAGGAGCTTGTCATTTCTGTCAAGGATATACACCCTTACGTTGTCAATCGGGCAGCCGATCGGAATGTTATCGTATTCGCCATTCACCTTGAAAGCTGCCGTCACGATGGTATTTTCCGTAGGTCCGTAATTATTTACCAGGTCATAGGGTACGGGATGATAAGACTTGAGCTTATCTCCACCGGTAAGCAGCACACGCAGGGAATCGTTCTGGATCTGGGTGAATTGCTCGCAGACGGCCGTCGGCAGGAAGCTGACAGTGATACCCTGTTCGTTGTAGTAATCCGCCAATCGCGGCACATCGTATCGGATTTCCTCCGGGATAATATGAAGCTCACCGCCCGACAAGAGTGATGGGAATATCTCCCACACAGAGGCATCAAAGCCGAATCCGGCGTATTTGGTACTTTTGTCCTCAGGCGTCAGCCCGTAATACGATTGATACCATCCTGTCATATTGAGCAGGGAGCGGTGTTCGATCATCACGCCTTTCGGTTTCCCCGTAGACCCTGACGTATAGATCACATAGGCCAAGTCGGCGGACGAACCCTTTGGCGTCGAGAACGGCTTCTGTATATGAAGCTCACTGTTTGGCATCAGCACTGCCTCTAAATCGATCCAGGGGAGACTCAAACCTTTCGATTGTACCAGCCCATTTTTCGTCAGTAGCAAGCCAGCCTTGCTATCCTCCAGAATGTAAGTAATACGATCGGCAGGGTACTCATGGTCGATTGGGAGATATGCTGCCCCCGTTTGTAATACTGCAAGCACTGCCACAATCATTTCGACCGAATGTTCGACCATGATTGCCGTGATCCCCCCGGGTTTCACACCCTTTTCCAGCAGAACGTAAGCAAGGCGGCTCGTTTGTTCCTCCAGTTCACGGTAAGTCAGCCGCTGGTTTTTAAAGACGAGGGCAATATGGTCCGGCGTACGCTTGACCTGTTCTGCAAACAACTCATAAGCGGTCCGGTTATGGGCAAAGTCCTTTTTCGAACCGTTGAATTGTTCCAGAATCCAGCTCCGCTGCTCCGGCGGCAGCAGTTCTATATCTTCCAGCTTGATATGTCTGCTAACAACCACTGACCTTAAAACCTCAATGTAGTGCGTCATCAGGCGCTCGATCGTCCCGGCTTTTAACAGCTTCGCAGCATACTCCGCTTCGATGGACATTCCCCGGTCATTTTCCGTTACCGTCAATGTCAAATCAAACTTCGACATCCGTCCGTCCCAGGAACGAGAACTTACGGTAAGTCCGTCTAAAGCCAACTCTTCAATACCGAGATTCTGAAGCGTAAACACCGTGTCGAACAGCGGGTTACGGCTTAAGTCGCGTCTGAGTCCGAGCTTCTCGATAAGCTCCTCGTATGGATAGTCTTGGTGCTCGAAAGCCTGAAGTGTCGTTTGTTTCACTTCGCACAGGAATTGATCGAACGTTTTTGTTCCTTCCGGTTTTACACGCAAAGCAAGCGTGTTGACGAACATACCTACCGTTTGAAGCACGTCTGCATGAGTTCTGCCCATCGTTGGAGATCCAATCACAATATCCTCTTGGGAGGCATATCTGGAAAGCAATATGCTGTAGGCAGCCATCATAACCATATACAAGGTGGCTCCCGTTTCGTTAGCCAGCTGTTTCAACCGGGACGTCAGCTCTTCATCGAGATTCACTGAGGAAAAAGCTCCTTCAAAGCTTTGAATCTGCGGTCGTGGATAATCGGTCAACCAATTAAGCACGGGTGGCTCTTCGGCAAATTGATTAAGCCAGTAATGCTCCTGCTGCTCCCTGGGGCCGGACTGTTTACTTTGCCAAACGGCAAAGTCTTTATATTGAACACGTCGAACCGAATGCCCTGCATGAGTTTTTGCAACTGCTTCTTTACCCAGGCTGTTATACACTTCGCAGAATTCCTGCACGATGATTCCGATGGAAGCACCGTCGGCGACGATATGATGGATATCAATGATCAGAAGACAGCATTCTTCCCTTATTGTAGATAGTCCCGCCCTCAGCAAAGGTGCGCTTCCGAGGTCGAACGGAACTACGAATCGGTCGACGGTTTTCTCAATATCCTCACTAGGATGAGACTCCAATTCCTTTATAGCAAAGGGTACCTTCTCATGCACCACCTGGACGGGTTCCCCATGCAAAGACGCAAAAGAGGTTCGTAAAGACTCGTGGCGGGAAATCAAGATTTGAAAAGACTGTTCCAGCCGGTCGACATCAAGTTTACCCTCGATTTGCAGGACAAACGGCATATTATACGCTGTTGTAATTCCTGCCATACTATTCAAAACATACAGGCGCTTTTGCGCAGAGGACACTGGATAGAACTCGGCTAGGGGAGCAGGCTCGATCCCAACAAATTCCTCATCTTCGTTCCTGTTGATCCTCGCTGCCATCTCTGCTAGAATCGGCGTCTGGAATATATCTCTTAAAGGGAGTTGGATCTCAAATTGCTTTTTCATTTCCGTGACCAACTTTAACGCTGTCAGGGAATGACCCCCAAGCTCAAAGAAATGGTCATTCGCCCCGATCGAAGGAATGGCCAGTACAGCGCTCCAAATGTCCGCCAGCTTTTGCTCCGTTTCGTTCCGAGGCGCAACAAACGCTTCGTTACCAAGAGCATTAGCCTCCACGGGCTCCGGCAAGGCCTGCAGGTGAACTTTGCCGTTCGGAGTAAGCGGTAGTTGGTCCATAAATACCCAATGAACAGGTACCATATAATCCGGCAGATCATTCAAAAGATACTGTTTCATACTCGTCGCATCGAGATTTTCCGCACCAACCACATAAGCACATAATGATTTCAGACCGTCACCCTTGTCTCTTACTGAGACTACAGCCTCCTTCACGCTTACATGCATCTGAATCCGGCTTTCGATTTCCCCGGTTTCGATGCGGAAACCGCGTATTTTCACCTGATTGTCCAACCGGCCAATAAAATCGATGCTTCCGTCCGGGAGCCAGTTTACCAGATCCCCCGTACGATAAATCCGTTCTCCCTCGATAAAAGGGCTTGCAATAAACTTCTCCGAAGTCAGGGACAGATTGTTTATGTATCCGCGCCCGACGCCATCACCGCCAACCCACAGTTCTCCCGAAACACCGACGGGGCACAGATGCCCGTATAAATCGACGATGTAAGCAGTAGAATGGGCAATCGGTCCGCCGATCGGAATCCTTGTTTCCTCGAACGAACGGATCGTGTAGCAGCAGGAAAACGTCGTATTTTCAGTCGGCCCATACCCGTTAATGATCGTCGTATTGTGGCATTGGTTCGCCACAAGCTGAATATGCTTAGGGGAAAGGGTATCCCCCCCGACGATCAAGAAGCGAAGGGGACGGAATAACGTCGGATCCAATTGAGACAACTGATTGAACAAGGGAGAGGTGAGCCACATTGTTGTAATGCGGTATTCATGAATCGCTTCTCCCAACAGCTGCGCATCCAGAATGGAGTGCTTATCGATGATATAAAGTTCCAGGCCGTTTAGAAGTGCTCCCCAAATCTCAAATGTGCAGGCATCAAATACAGGTGCTCCGGTTTGCAAAATGCGGTCTCCTGGTTCAAAAGGGACATAGTTGCTGTTTTGGACGAGCCGTACCACATTATGATGTTCGATCATCACCCCTTTGGGACGTCCCGTCGAACCGGAGGTATACATCACATAGGCCAGGTTTGAGGGCGTAAGAATCTTTTCCGCATCGATTGCACGGTCCTCTATCACAGTTGAAGTACATTCATCCTCTTCCCGATCCAGAATGATGGATTCGACTCCGTCCATATGCTTGTCCGCATAACACTCCGACGTAACGATCCATCTCGTCTCACTATCCCTCAACATAAAGGCAATGCGATCTTCCGGGTATTCCGGATCAATAGGCAAATAGGCGCCACCAGCCTTTAAAATACCCAGCATACCCACTACCGTCTCCATTGAACGGTCGCCGATCAAGCCCACGACGCTATCTGGTTCAACACCCTTTCTTCTCAGTCGGGATGCCAGACGATCAGCTCGCACATTCAACTCCGCATAAGTCAGTTTGTGTTCCTTATTCACGATAGCGATGTTTCCCGGTATCATCCCGGCCTGACGCTCGAACAGCTGCACGATCGTTTGATCCCTCGGATATTCGCCGACGGTGTTAAATTGGTGCAGGATTTGCTGTTTCTCGTCGTCTGTAATGACTGAAATATGCTGAATCAGAATGTCAGCGTTCCGGCCGACCTGATCGAGCACTTGCTCAAAATTTTGGAACAAACGATCCATTGCGGCCTGGACATATCGGGCTGAGTTATATTTAAATTTGACTTCGAGCCCAGCGTTCGGCATCAGAATTAGGTTAAAGTCATAATGCGTCTGCTCAAAATCTTCAAGCTCAGTAATTGCAAACGCTTCTTCTCCTTCATCTAGAGGGTCCGCACTCACCGGATAATTTTGAAAGGCATAAATATGAGAGATCAGATGCTGCTTCTTGGAAGTCAGGGATTGAATCTCAGCCAGCGGATAAAAGTCGTAGCTTTGGGTTTCTAAGGAGGACTGCTGGACCTCCCGAATTAATGCAGAGAACGACATCCCGCCATGGAAGGCGATCCGGATCGGGACCGTATTGATGAACAGCCCGACCATGTTCTCAACCTCCTCCACTTCAGCCGGTCGGCCGGAGGTGACGGTACCGAAAACCACATCCTCGGTTCCGTTATAGCGGCCCATTAACAAGCCCCAGGCCGACTGGAGCACCGTATTTAAAGTCACCTGATGACTTTTGGCCAGATGCTCCAGCCCTTGTGTCGTTTCCTGGCTTATTTTGTAGGCACGGTCCACTTGAACGGCTTGCTCTCTTTGCCGTACCTCCCTGCGACCATAGCCATTCCGGCCTACCTGGGTGTTCATGCCAAAGGAGGGCAGTTCAATATCTGATTCGTAGCCTTCCAAATATCCGGCCCAGTAGCTTCGGGCTTCTTCGCGGTTCTGCCCATCCAGCCACTGAATGTATCGGGAGAAGGGCGGCGCCTCTTCCACTGATGAAAACGTACCCTGGCTGAGCGATTTATAGACGTCAAACAATTCCTGAACGATTGTTTTTAAACACCAACCGTCCAGAATGATATGATGATAGCTCCAAATCAGCTTATAACTGAGATCACCGGTTTGCAGCACGGCCGCACGAAGCAGCACATCCTTGGCCAGGTCGAACCCCTTCTTCTGGTCCTCTTGGATATAGCGGCGGATATACTGCTCCTGCTCCATTTCGCCAAACGACGACAAGTTCTCATAAAACACAGGCATCACGCGCTTTTTGAATACAACCTGCTTTGGATTTTTCGTGTTCTCATGGATGAAATTAAGCCGAAGCACATCATATTTGTCGATCAGGACATTAAAACTTTTTTCCAATATCAAGGCATTCAGCCTTCCCGAGACGGTGCAGGAAAACTGTTCGAAGTATGCGGCGGAATCCGGGTTCAAATAGGAATGAAACAGCATTCCTTCTTGCATCGGTGTTAAGTTGTATACCCCCGCAATAGTCAGCTTATCGCTCAAGACCATCTCTCCCTAAATTCATTTTTATTGGTTATAAAAATCCATAATGGCTTCCAGCTCTTCAATGGACAGATCGTCTCCCCCCACATCGGAAGGCGTCAGTTCCTGAGTCTCTTTTTCCGTGCAATGCTTGATTATTTCCATCAACTGTGTCTTAAAACGGCCGCCCAGGAGGCTGATTTCCGTTCCTGTATATTCCGCAAGATTATAGTCGATCGACATCGTCAGACAGCCATCTTCCACAAGGCCCGTAATATTCAAAGCCACTTCCCTTTCGGCTTCCGGGCTGACGGTTTGACCGTATGGCACGTCGGAAGCACTGAACAGCTCTGTATTCACATCGTTATCGAATTGCCCCAGGTAGTTAAACTTAATTTCAGGCACCAGACGGAATTGCATCTCTTCCTCAAGCCGGTTCTCACCAAGGTATTTCAGGATTCCGTAGCCAATACCCTTGTTCGGAATGCGACGTAAGTTCTCTTTGACCGATTTGATGTGGTAGGATATATCCGCTGAACTCGGGATATTCAATACGACTGGATAAATGGAAGTAAACCAACCGACCGTTCTGCTGATATTCACGTTCTTCATGATGTCTTCCCTGCCATGGCCTTCAAGACAGATCAAAACATTGTCCTCGCCTGTCCATTCCCTTACGGCCCGTCCCAATGCAGCGAGTAGAATGTCGTTGATTTCCGTATTGTAGGCCTTATGCACTTTACCGAGAAGCTGCCCGGTTTCGGCTGCAGACAGCTTAAAGGAATACGACATGTTATCCGAGACTGTTGCAGTGCCCTCAAAAAGGCCAGACTTGGGCAGGATCTTAATGTTCTGCGATTCGATTTGTCGCCAGTAGGACTTCTCTTTCTGCAGCATTTCACTGTTTGCATATTCCGTCAGTCGGTTCGCCCACGTTTGGAAGGAATCCGTCTTGGACGGCAGTGCAATAAGTTCGCCCCGCTCTGCTTGATGATACGCAAGCGTCAAATCCTCGAATAAAATGCGCCAGGAAATACCGTCAATGATCAAATGGTGAATAATGATCGCCAAATGATCACCCTGGTCTGTCTTGAATAATCCCGCCTTGACCAACGGTCCGTTTTCCAAATCGAGACTGCCATGCAGCTCATCAATGATTCGGGCCATCTCAATCCGGCCATCATCCTCATCGGCCATTGTCTTGATGAAAAGTTCGAACCACGGGTGCTCCTCCCGAATGTTCTCCCCCCTGTTATACTGCATCCATAATCCTTCCTCGCATTTATAAACCATTCTTAACGCATCATGATGACGGATCAGCCCGGTGAAGACCTCCCTTAACAGGTCCGCATCGAATCCTCCACGCTTATGCAGAACGACAGCCTGGTTCCAGTGATTTGCTGGTGAGAATCCGCATTCAAAAAACCACTTCTGAATTGGAGTAAGCTTCACAAACCCCTCGACCGGCCCCTGATCAATTTCGCGGTGGTCCGCCTGTACATATTTGGACAGCTTCCGAATTTCCGGATTTTGGAACAGATCCTTCATTTTCAACTTATAACCTTGATTGCTCAGCTTCGAAGAAATTTGAATGGCTCGAATCGAATCCCCCCCGAGCTCAAAGAAATTATGATCAATCCCGATCTTGTGGACGCTGAGAACCTCTTCCCAAATCGTCACCAGGATTTGCTCCACTTCATTACGGGGCTCCGTATAATTCCCACTCGACGCGGCGCTGCGTTCGGGAGCAGGCAGTGCATCCCGGTTGATCTTCCCGCTGATCAAAAGCGGCATTTCTGCAAGAATGATAAAGTGGGCCGGTATCATATAGCCGGGCAATGTTGCTGCCAATTCATCTTTTAACTCGAAGAGACAATTCTCCTCGCTGTCTTGCACGGAAGACTCCAGAACCAGATATGCACACAAATATTTGCTTCCGGTATCATCTTCTCTAGCCAATACAATCGTTTGTTTGATATGCGGGGATTGCATAATACAAACTTCGATTTCCTCCAGCTCAATGCGGTAGCCTCTGATTTTGACCTGAAAATCTTTACGTCCGAAAAACTCCAGATTTCCGTCATGCCGCCAGCGCCCTAAATCACCGGTCTTGTACAGACGAGGGATTTCACCCGATTCCGGGATACAAGGAGCAAATGGATCTTTCCCGAAGGACTGGTCCGTTCTTTTCGGATCATGGATATATCCACGCCCTACACCCGCACCGGATACACAAATTTCTCCGTAAACGCCTGCCGGACAAAGTTTCATTTGGTTATCGACCACATACAAATTTAAATTCGCCAGCGGTTTACCAATCGGGACGAAGTCTGTCTCCTTAGGCAAGTCGCGGATCACAAGCTGGCTGATATCATCGGCAGCTTCCGCAGGTCCGTACGCATTTACGATTGGAATTCCGGGATACAGGTTCAGCCATCTCCGGGCCAAATCCGGCTTTATGGTCTCTCCCGTAAGCATCAAGTGACTTAGAAAATCTAGTTTCATCCCTGTCTGTTCCAGCACATCCAGCATGACTGTCAAATAAGATGGGACCACTTCCAAAAGCGTCACGCGATCGGCTGTAATTGCCTCCAGGAAACGTTCTGCTTCAAGTACCATATCTTGTGGATACACCGCAGTCGTCCCGCCCAATGCAAGAGCACCAAAGCATTGCCATACCGAAATATCGAAACAGATATTGGCGTTCTGGGCAAAGACCAGATGATGATCCAGAGCAAGAGCATCGGCTTCGGCAAGGATGTGATTCAATAAACCCCGATGCTCGATCATTACACCTTTGGGCTTTCCGGTCGAGCCAGAGGTAAACAATATATATGCCAGACTGTCCGCACCCTGCAGTTTCCCGATATTCACCGGGCTTTCCTTCTCAATTTCCTCCAGCACCAAGTCAAGGCAAAGGATCACCCCTTCATACTGCTCTTCCAACCCATCCCGGACATATTCCGAGCGGGTTATAAGAACTCGTGCCCCGGAATCCTCCAAAATACTCGCTTTACGCTTTACTCCATACTCCGGATCGATCGGAACATAGGCGCCTCCCGCCTTCCAGATTCCGAGCACGCTTTGAATAAATCCGGGGGAGCGCTCCAACATCACTGCAGCAATCGCTTCCTCCGGCAGATCACCCAAACACCTTTGAAGGTAACGGCCAATCCGGTTGGCTTGGGCATTGAGTTCGGCGTAGTTCCATACTCCCCCAGCGAATTTCACTGCCGGTGAATCAGGCTGTTCATACGCAAAACGCTCAAAGCGTTGAGGAACACTCAGATTGAAGTCATAGGCTGCCTTTTGTCCCCGGCCCCAACTCATTATTTCCTTGCGCTCTTCCAAACTGAGCAGCTCCACGCTTCCCAGCGGTATATCGGGAGCCGTTACAAGGTTATGGAGGATCTGCAAGTAGTGACGACCCATTTGTTGTGCGGTGAAATCTGAAAACAAATCGGTGTTGTACTGCAAATCAAGAGAGATCTCGGTATGATCCGCATAAACATCCAGCATCAAGTCGAACTTGGAGATGTCGGTCTTCAGCTCATATGGAGTGAGGAGCAGATCGCCTATAGCAACTTCCGGTTTCTCGCGGTCCGTCAAATTGAACATGGTGTCAAAAAGCGGGTTTCGGCTTGTGTCACGATTCAGATCAAGCAGCTCCACCAACCGCTCGAAAGGGAAATCCTGATGATGGATTGCTGATAACGTGTGATCCATAACTTCCCTGACAAGCTCGCGAAACGTCTTATGATGTTCCGGAAAATTGCGAAGCGCCACTGTGTTGATAAACATCCCCAGCATGTGCTGTACGTCCCGATGATTACGCCCGGCGGCCGGCGTTCCGACGATAATTTCCTCCTGACCGCTATATTTCGATAACAGGGTGCAGTAAGCACCTAACATCACGGAAAACAAAGTTACGCCCATGTCCTGAGACAGCTTCTGAAGCGATCCAGCAAGCTCCGGGGACAGCGAAAGCTGCAATGTCTTGCCGTTAAAGCTCTGCACGGCCGGTCTACGGTAATCCAGCGGCAGGTTTAATAGAGGCAGTTCACCACAGAAATGCTCCAGCCAATAAGATTCATGGCGTTGCATCTCTTCCCCGCCGAGCCGTTCATTCAACCAGAAGGCATAATCCTTATAGTGGATGTCAAGCGGCAGCAGGCCGTTGTCGTTATACATCCGCTCCAGTTCGTCCAGTAGAATGACTCCCGACAAACCGTCGGAAATAATGTGGTGCATATCGATCAGCAGCACACCCTCGGCCTGTCCGGTATGAAGCCATTGAATCCGCAAGAGCGGTGCTTCTTCCAAAGTAAACGGGCGGATAAACGACTTGATTTGTTCATCGATCTGCTGCTTACCCGCACCGGTCATTTCAACCTCTTCAAGCTTACAGTCCGCTTCGGGATGAATGATCTGGACCAGCTCCCCGTCAACAAAGCGGAACGACGTTCGAAATACTTCATGACGGTCAATCAACCGATTGATAATATGCTGTAAGCGCGCGGAATCCAAACGGCCTTGAACTTGGTAGGCGAATGGCATGTTATATGCCGTTGATTCCGACTCCTCTAGCGTATGTAGCACATATATTCTTTTTTGCGCCGGACTCACTGGATAAGCGTCATCGGCAGGTGCCGGTGAAATGGACTCTGCATAGTACACACCTCCGTTCATTTCCCGGATTCGCTCCGCCAAAAGAGCAGCGGTCGGATACTCGAAAATGTCCCTCACTGTTACGTCAACACCCAGCTCCCCTTGAATACGGGAAACAAGGATCGTTGCTTTTAGTGAATGTCCGCCTAAACCGAAGAAATTATCTTCTATGCTTACCCTCTTCACTTCCAGAATCTCAGTCCAAATGGAAACTAAGGACTCCTCCGTATCATTGCGTGCAGGTACAAATTCGCCCTCGTTACGCTCGATGACAGGTTCGGGTAACCGGCTGCGGTTAATTTTCCCATTGGTATTATGCGGCATATCCTCCAGTTGTATAAAGATTGTAGGAACCATATAATCCGGCAAACAGGCGATCAGATACTCCTTCAATTCGGATGCCGTTAGATCGACATAAGCCGTGTAATACGCGCATAAGTATTTCTCGGCCCCACCCTTGACAAGCACTGCTGCTTCCCGAATTTGTTCGTGCTCGCTTAACCTGTGCTCGATTTCTCCGAGCTCAATCCGGAATCCCCTGATTTTGATCTGTTGATCCTTGCGGCCGATGAACTCGACATTACCGTCAGGAAGCCATCTGCCCAAATCTCCAGTTCTATACAATCGAACGCCTGGCCTGGAAGCAAACGGATCCTCCATAAACCCTTTTGCAGTCTGCTCCGGATCATTAAGATAGCCTCTTCCTACTGCAATTCCAGCTACACAAATTTCGCCAATGATTCCAATTGGACACAGTTGTGTTTGCTTGTTAACAATATACATTCGAATATTGGACAACGGTTTTCCGACCGGGATATATCCCTTATTCTCAGGTGCACAATCCATAACATACTGGCAAATATCATCAGATGCCTCCGCCGGACCGTATGCGTTAACCATTTTGATTCCGGGGCAAAGCTCAAACCAGCGTGTAGCCAGCGCAGGCGTGACGGCCTCCCCTGTAATCATCAAATGCTGCAGAGATTCAAAGCGAAGTGAACGTGCCTTAACGATATCCAAAAGTATACTCAAATACGAAGGAACGACTTCGAGAAGGGTTACCCGATCCCGGATGAGCTGATGGATGAACCTCTCGGGTGATAGAATCAGTTCCTCTGGATAGATAACCGTGGTCCCGCCAAGTACCAATGCACCGAATAATTGCCATACCGAAATATCAAAGCAGTGATTTGCCGTCTGGGCGAACACAATATCATCAGATAATTGAAGATCATGCGCTTCAGCCCAAATATGGTTCAGCATCCCCAGGTGCTCGATCAAGACTCCTTTCGGCTTTCCCGTCGAACCAGAAGTAAAGAGTGTATAGGCCAAATCGGTCATTTCTACCGGGACGCCGATATTGCTTTCGGCCTCTTCACCCTCGGGAGGGACAAGGTTGTCCAGCTCCGCAAACCGGCCTGGATAACGTGCTTTCAACTCGTCCTCCACGTGTGCGGATAATGCAACAACGATTCTGGCATCCGAATCGGCAACGATCCCCGACTTCCTCTCCTGTGGATATTGAGGATCGACAGGTATATAAGCAGCTCCAAGTTTCCAAATGGCGAGTATGCTCGCTACCATTAGCGGTGAACGGTCCAGCATCACCGCTGCAAAATCACCCTTTTCAAGCCCGAACTGTCTGAATATGCGTGCCAAGCGATTCGCTTTTCGGTTCAACTGATCGTAAGTCAGGTATTCCTCCTGATAGCGAAGTGCAACTTTTTCCGGCTGACGTCGTGCTTGCTCTTCGAATAGTTCATGCGCAGGCTTGTCAAGCCTGAATTCCTTTTCCGTGTTGTTAAAGTCGGTCAGAATGACACGCTTTTCCTGTTCGGAGATGATCTCGATATCCCGCAAATACACACCATCATTGTCCAATACAATGTTCACGATTTGCTTCAAGTGCCCTTCCAAGTTTTGCAGAAAATGCTCGTCATAGAGAAATCCGTTATAGGTGAACAACACTTCGAGTTCCTGTTCCGGGAATACGGTCACGTCCAGATTGTAATTGGTATGTTCCACCATTTCACTGTCGACTATCGACAGTCTGCCTTCATCGCCGCCCATCGTCTCCAGCGGATAATTCTCAAAAACGAGAATATGGTCGATCAGTTGATTTTTGAGTACTGTTTTTGACTGGATTTCCGCCAATGAAACATAGTTATACCGGTTCGCTTCCAGCATCGAATCATTCACTTGGGCAAGTAGTACTTGGAAAGAGGTGTCCTTATAGCTTCTGATTCGTAAAGGAACCGTATTAATAAACAGTCCCACCATGCTCTCGATACCAGGCAATTCTGGCGGCCTGCCCGATACGACCGAACCAAATACTACATCCTCGCTGTCGTTATAACGCTGCAACAATACACCCCAAATCGCATGGAACACCGTGCTTAACGTCACCTGATGTTTGACGGCCAGCGTTTTCAGGCGCCGAGTTGTATCTTCATCCCATTTAAAATGGTATTTGCGATGATCGAACCCTTTTCGATCATCCCCTCCCCCCAGGGATGGGACCGTCGCACGCAATTCGTAATCCTCAAGGTATTGGCTCCAGTATTGCAGAGCATTCTTCTGGTCTTGCTCCCCGAGCCACCTTATATAATCGCTATAAGGATATACCGGAGCCAATCGTAGCGAGGAACCACTCTCCAAAGCCTCATAAATTTGGAACAAATCTTGGGCAAGGATCCCCATACACCAACCGTCCATAATGATATGATGGAATCTCCAGACGACTTTGTAGACATCCTTATCCAGTTTGAACACAGTCATGCGAAAGAGCGGACCTGTCTCTAAATCGAACTTTCGCTCCAGGTCCCGTGCTTGAAACACCTCGATGAGCCTCGGCTGTTCTTCCTTCGGACAGGTCGAAATGTCCTCAAAGCTTATTTCCGGCTCGCATTGGTTCAAGACGATTTGTAAGGGCTGCTCCACTTCCGTATATATAAATACCGTCCTTAATACATCATATCGTTCTACCAAGGTTGTAAAACTGCGCTTCATTGTTGGAAGTGATAGCATCCCTTGAATCGTGAAGGAAACATGCTCAAAGTACGCTTCAGAGTCGGGTTCCAATAAGGAATGGAACAAGATTCCTTCTTGAGTCGGCGTAAGCGGGTATATTTTATCAATTTCATGATTGCTCAATGTCACACACTCCCCATCTACTTTGGCTGCCGGATTGCCACCAATCCGGCAGCTTCCACCTACGGCAGGACTATAGCTTCTTCTTCAGCTTGCGAGAAATGGCATCCAATTGCTTTTGCGAAAGTTTGTTGTACTGGAAGTCGGTCGGTGTCATTTCCTTAACCTCCTTACGGGAGCAGTGTTGGACAATTTGTTCAAGATGTTCTCCAAACCGCTTAGCGAGCCGCTGAATCGTTTCCTGATGATATTGATACTTGTTGTAGTTTATTTCCATACTGAATTGACCGTTGGAAACCATGGCATTCAATTCCAGCTTATATCCCTTCTGAACCTGCGGCCCGACCTCGGGTCCAGTCGAAATGTCGGACACTTGGAACACCGCCGTCCGCGCTGCCTCCTGGTCAAACTGCCCAAGGTAATTGAAGACAAGCTCCGGTTTGAGCAGGTAATCCAGTGAAAGTTCGGAGGTCGAGTCATGGAAGGTCAAATATTTCATAATTTCATAGCCCAACCCTTTACCCGGTACTCTTCGCAACTCATCCTTGGTACTCTTGATCAATTCGGCAAGATCGTCCGTCCCTTTCTCTCCGAGCACGAACGGGAACAGGGCTGTGAACCATCCTACCGTCCTCGACACATTCACCCCTTTTATTACATCCTCCCGGCCATGCCCTTCCAGTTGGATCAGTATATTACCGGAACCTGCCCACTCTTTCAGCGTGCGGCTCAGAGCCGCAAGAAGAAGGTCTTGTATCTCCGTACTGTAGGCATGGTGAGCGTCTGTTAACAGGCTACGGGTAACATTGGTGTCCAATGTCAGCTTCTGAACCGCGTGATCCCCTGCCTGATTCGAAGAAATCGAATGGTCGACGGGAAGCTCGGTGACAGAAGTCCGCTCGACGGCACTCCAGTATCCTGTTTCTTTTAATAGTGACGAGCTTACGGAATACTTCCTCAGCTTCTCCGACCATGCTTGGAAGGAATCCGTTTTGTCCGGGAGCTTCACCTCCGATTGTTCAAGCAATTGCTTGTAGGCAGTGGAGAAGTCCTCCAGAATGAACCGCCAGGACACCCCGTCAACGACCAGATGATGAATGATGAATAACAGATAATCTCCGGTATTTGTATGATAGATCGCCAGTCGGATAAGCGGTCCCTGCTCGATATTCAATTCCGTCTGCAGTTTGGCAGATTCCCGCTCGATTTCGGCCACAGTGTTTGCAGTTCCTTTGAGATCGATCACATTCAGCTTGTAATACTCCTGTTCTTCCAACCCTTGATTGAACTGAACGATCCTGTCATCCTCCATGCCAAACCTCATCCGCAGTGCGTCGTGGTGCTCCACCAGACGATCGAACGCCTCGGCGACCAACCCCGGAACAAAGCCTTCCGGCCTGTGCACCATGACTGAATGATTGTAATGATGGACATGCTCCCATTTCTGTTCGAACAGCCGATATTGAATCGGAGTCAAGCCTACCTCTCCAGTCACCGGCTCCTGACTGGTTTTGACAGTCAGCCTCTGTACGTATTTGCTCACTTCCCGGATTGTCGGATGTTTGAACAGATCCCTCATTTCCATCCGCAGACTGTAAGCTGTTAATCGTGAAGATACCTGCAGTGCCTTGATGGAATCGCCGCCGCATTCAAAGAAGTTATGATCCGTTCCTATACCTTGTACGCCCAACGTTTCCTCCCATACACGCAGCATCACTTCCTCAATTTCGTTTATTGGAGTCGAGTCTTCTCCGCAAAGCTTGACTTCCATGACCGGATCGGGAAGCGCTTTGAAGTTCACCTTGCCGTTCTCATTGAGCGGTATGTGGTCAAGGAAAACATAAGCAGAAGGCAGCATATATGCCGGAAGTCTGGCCCCTAAATAGTTTCTCATATCCTGCGCGGTCAACACTTGCGTAGTAACCAGATAGGTACAAACGTATTTGCTGCCGTTGTCGTCCTCCTTCACGGTGACTACGGCCTCTTGCACATCCGGATGAGCCGCAAGCTGAAACTCGATTTCAGCAAGCTCTACCCGGTAACCACGGATTTTGGTTTGATGGTCGACCCTGCCGATGAACTCAATGCTGCCATTCGGCAATCGCTTAGCCCGGTCTCCCGTTTTATACAGACGCTGTTCAGAATGAAGGGGATGGGAGATGAACTTTTGGTTCGTAAGTTCTGGCTGTCCCAAATATCCGCGTCCAACCCCCCGCCCGGCGATCACTAACTCACCTGGTATTCCATCCGGCAAAAAGTTTCCGTAATTATCCATAATTTGTGCTTCTGTATGAAAGATTGGCTGCCCAATTACCGGCTGACTGCTGAATTCCTCGAATGAATCCTGGTCGAATGGATGGGCAATACATCCGATCGTGGCTTCCGTAGGTCCGTAGTGGTTTACGAATCTGGTGTACGGATACCGTTCAAAATATCGCTTAACGTCCTGGATCCTCATTTTCTCGCCACCAAGAACGATCAGTTCCAGCGAGTTCAACAGCCCTTCCGTATCAAACCGTTCATGATTCGCCAAAATGTGAAACAGAGACGGCGTCACTTTAATAAATGTAATGCCGTTCAGTGACATGTAGTCCAGTACGAAAGCCGGGTCCACATAATCGTGTCGGTCGAGCAGATGCAGCTCGCAACCGCCCGCTAACGCCGGATACAGCGCGGTATAGCACAAATCAAAACCGGGCGAGGAAAGGAGCATTGTTTTGTCTGTGCAGTCGATTCGTTGACTCGTCACAAACCAGTGCACATAATTCACCAAATTACGCTGCTCGATCATAACGCCTTTGGGTGTCCCGGTTGTCCCGGAGGTATAGATCAAGTAGGCCAAGTCGTCTTCTTTCACCGGAATATTCAAATTCTTCTCCAGACCATCTGTCGCTTTGAGATGATCTAGAAGGAATAATTGCCCTCCAGTGTCAGCTGCAAGCAGATCGGCAGCATAGGTCAACAGGAACTGGGCGCCGCAATCCGCCAACATATACTTGATTCGTTCCTGAGGGAACTCGGGATCAATCGGCAAATACGTGCCTCCCGCTTTGAAAACAGCAAGCAGGGCAGCTATCGTTTCAGGCCGGTTCTCCATCCTAATCCCGGCAATACGGTTGCCTTCTCCGAAACCGTTCTCCAGCAGCATTTTTGCCAACCGATTGGCTTTTCCATTTAGTTCGGAAAAGCTCCATCGATCCTCTCCGCAGACAAGCGCCGTCTGATTCGGCATCCGTTTTGCGGTCGACTCGAACCATTCAATCATTGTGCCAAATGCCGGTTTCTTCGCAGCTTCGGTATCTTGGAGCAGCTGCCTATGCGAACCGTCTGTCTTCTCCTCACCCGACAGCAGGGAGAGCTTGGCAAGCTCCAGCTCCGGCCTGTTCGCACACGTGTGAAGCACATGGACCAATAACTGAGCAAACCGTTCCAGTGTATCAGCAGTAAACAAAGCAGTGCTGTAGACGAATTCCAAAAGAATATTATCCCCGGTCCGTTTGACCAGCAGAGAGATATCAAACTTGGATGAGTTCTGCTGTAGCGCATAAGGCTTGACTGCCAAACCTTTCACTTGAAAATCGTCTTCGTCTGCATTCTGCATCGTCAGCATCACGTCAAACAATGGGCTTCGGCTCAAGTCTCTCGGAATCGACAATGCCTCTACCAAGCTCTCAAACGGAAACTGCTGATGTTCATAAGCGTTCAGGCATATGTCTTTGACTTCCATCAAATACTCACGGAAGCTCTTCCGGCCCTCTGGGCTGGTTCGAATCGCCAGTGTATTGATGAATACGCCCATCACCTTGCGCAGATCAACATGATCTCTTCCGGCTGACGCCGTCCCTACAATAATGTCCTCTTGCCCCGCGTATTTGGATAGGAGGATGCTGTACCCGGCAAGTAAAATCATATAGAGGGTTGTCCCCGTTTCGAGCGCTAACTGCTGCAATTGAGCTGTCAGCTCCGAACCGACAGAAGTTTCAAGTTTTGCCCCCTCATTACTTTGGTATTGCGGACGAGGAAAGTCAGTCGGCATACTCAATACTGGAGGCTCTACGGCAAATTGCTTGAGCCAGTATTGCTTATCATCTTCAAACGATCCCTCATGCAGCTGCTCGTTATACCAGGCGGCATAATCTTTATATTGAATTCGAAGCTCCGGCAGTTCACCGCCGCTGTACAGCGTATTGAATTCCTCTATGAACACTTCAATGGAAGAACCGTCCGAAATGATATGGTGCATGTCAATCAGCAGGACATAACAGTTTGCATCCCTTTTTGCCAGACATGCCCTAAATAAAGGAGCTTTGCTTAGATCGAAAGGCATGATGAATCTCTTGGAAAGCGAGACTAAATCGGCATCGTCCATGCATTCGACAAGCTCAATGGCAAATTCAACCTCAGGATGAATGATCTGCACTGGCTCCCCGTCGACCGTCCGGAAGGAGGTGCGGAACGCCTCATGTCTTTGTATCATGGTACGGAAACTGGTTTCCAGCTTCCCAATATCCAGATCTCCCTCGACCTCAAAGGCTGCCGTCATGTTATATGCCGTGCTGGCCCCATTTAATTGTTCAAGGATAAACAGACGTCTTTGCGCCGCTGACAATGCGTAATGGCTGCGAGTTTCCGCAACGGGAATTTCATCAAACGTACGATGGTTGCCATGCTGAATCAACCTTGCTAATCCTCGTACCGTAGGATGATGGAAAAATTCCCCCACAGATATTCCCACACCCCATTCTTTGTTCATTCTGGCAATCATGATCGTCGCTTTCAGGGAGTGGCCACCCCGTTCAAAGAAATTATCATGAATGCAGACTTGCTCAAGGCCCAGTTCTTCCTCCCAAATCAGAACCAGTCGCTCTTCGATTGCATTTTCTGGAGGCGTATAAGACTCCAAAGTAACTGCACTCACTTCCAGCTCAGGCATTGCTGTTTTGTCGATTTTTCCGTTTAGCGTCAACGGCATCTGCTCCAGCGGTATAAAGTAGGAAGGCACCATATATTCAGGCAGCGACTTGAGCAGACTTTCCCGAATCGAGCCCAGTTCGCTCCCCGCTTGCGGAACGTAATAAGCGCAGAGGTAGGAATTTCCTTGGTTGTCCTGTTTGGCCACCACAACGGATTCCTTTACCGGAAGCTGACGAATCATCGCTGCCTCAATTTCTTCGAGCTCAATCCGGTACCCACGGATTTTAACCTGAAAGTCCATTCTGCCTATATATTCAAGGCATCCATCTTCTCGCCATTTAGCCAAATCTCCGGTCCGGTACATTCTTTGGCCCCGGACTTGCGGATTGTCGACAAATTTCTGATTCGTCAAATCGTCGCGCTGCCAGTAGCCTTCGGCCAATCCATCTCCTCCGATGCACAGCTCCCCGGGCAGCCCGATCGGAACCAGCATATCGTTGGCATCCAGTAAATAAATCTGTGTATTGCTAATCGGTGTGCCGATATCCACTATTTCCTTCTTCGTCAAGTTACTGATACAGGACCATACCGTCGTTTCTGTCGGACCGTACATATTAAATATGTTTAAACTGGAACCCTCCTGAAGTCGGTGTAAAAAATAAATCGGGAGGGGTTCTCCGCCGAGCATAATGTCGGTCACGCTGCTTAGAAATGTCATGTCCGGGTCACCGCCCAGGAGCATTTTCAAACGGGACGGCGTCATTTGCAGCATTTGCACATGATGTTTCGTGATCAAACGGTTGAGCGCTAAGGGATCCCGCTGGTCCGACTCTCCTGCGATGACGACAGTGAGCCCTTTGGTTAAAGGCACCCACGTTTCGAGAACAAAAATATCGAAAGAAACCGTCGTCAGGCACAGTATGCTTTTGCCGGGGGAGAATGCGATCTCCTTGGTCGTAGCTTCGATAAAGTTATGGACTGCCCGGTGCGATATCATGACTCCCTTGGGATTTCCCGTAGAGCCCGAGGTATATATAACGTACGCATTGTGATCGGCTGTATGAACTGGTAAGGAAGACATATCTTCCGGTGTTATCCCCTGATACAAGCTTTCATCGTGCATGTTGATCGTTGCGATACTGTATTCCACCTGGACGTCCAGCCCTTGATCGGTCAGCAAAATTTGTGCACCGCTGTCGGCCAGCATATACTCAATCCGCTGCACCGGATATTCCGGATCAATCGGCAGGTAAGCGGCTCCCGCTTTCAATACGCCAAGCAAAGCCACGATCATATGAATCGATCGGGTAACCATTACCCCGGCAATCGTTCCGGGCAGCACCCCTTTTTGCCGAAGCGCAGCCGCGAGCTCGTCCGATTGGGCATCCAGTTCACTATAGGTATAAGACTTATCCTCCCAAATTACCGCAACCTCATCAGGAGCACGTTCTGCCTGCCGCCGGATCAACTCATCGATTGTCAACTGCTTGTCATAAAGAAGCTCGGCTGCATTAAATTCAAACAGCAGTTGTTGACGCTCCTCCGCGGATAAAATATCAATCTCCGATAGAGTCAATGCGGATTGATCCGCCGCAGCATTTAGAATATTTACATAATGCACGAGCATCCGCTCTGCCTTTTCATGCTTGAACAATTTTTTACTATAGTCCAGGTTTAAGGTTACCGATTCCTCATTCCAGTCCTCAGCACTAAGCGTCAGATCATAGGGCGACACACCAGGATTTTTCTCTTCCGGCTTAAATGTCACTCCCGCTCCAGACACACCCTCTAATTCCATATTTTGAAAAATAAACATGACATCGAACAACGGATTGCGGCTGGGGTCTCTTCGGATATTGAGCTTTTCCACCAGCATTTCAAAGGGATAACTTTGATTTTCGAATGCTCCGATGCTGCTGTGCCGAACTTCCTCCAAATACTCGGCAAATGTCTTGTCTTTGGCCGGATAACTACGGATCGCAACAGTATTGATAAACACACCAATCAGCGGCTCGATGTCGGGATGAATACGCCCCGAAACCGGAGTACCAACAACAAGGTCATCCTGGCAGGAATATTTATGCAAAAGTACTTTATAAGCCGTAAGCATAACCATATACAACGTGGTGCCCGTATCCGCGGCCAATCGGCGAAGTCTTTTCGTCAATCCTTCGTCCAAGCAGGAGGTTAGTCGTTCCCCCTCCACGCTCAGTTGTCCAGGCCGCGGATAGTCCATTGGCATATTCAGAGTGGGCAGCTCTCCTACAAATTCATTAAGCCAGTAAGCTTCCTGCTCTCTCATACGTTGTTCGTTAACCGTTTGATTCTGCCAGACAGCGAAGTCCGTGTATTGTACTCTAAGCTCTGGCAGTGCATCTCCTTGATACAATCCCACTAGCTCTTTCATAAATACGGCCATGGAATAACCATCTGAAATCAAATGATGCATATCTACTAACAGCAGAGATTCAGCATCGGACAGTTTGACAAGCTCTGCCCTGAAAAGTGGCGCTTGGGTCAGATCAAACGGCTTTACGAAATTTCGGAACCGGTCATCTGTTGTTTCCTCAGAAGAAAGTTCCGAGTACGGAACGTCCAGCACAACCGCATCACCAATTCTCTGCACAATTTCCTGGCCCCGAATTTCAAAAGACGTTCGAAACACCCGATGTCTGTCCACAATTTGTTGAAGAGCAGTAATTAACCGGTCCGGATCCAGTTCACCCGCAAGATGGATCTGACCCGGGATATTGTGGATAAGACTGTTCGCCTCAAGCTGCTCCAATATATAAATCCGCTTCTGGGACGCGGATATTCCATAGTACTCCTGCTGAGGCTGTACCGGAATCAGATCGTATGATTCCTCCGCATGTCCGTTCAACAACCCGGATAACTGGCGAACCGTCGGCTGCTGGAACCACTGGCCAATTGGAATTTGAATACCGAACTCCCGGTATATTCGCGACAGCATGACTGTCGCTTTTAAAGAGTTGCCGCCAATGTTAAAAAAATGATCGTTAGCACCAACATGCTCGGTCCCCAAAAGTTCGTTCCAGATTTCAGCAATGCTGGACTCCATCTCATTTAACGGCTCCTGTTCCTGCGAGAACATATCCAGACCGGATAGTGCATTTTCGTCGATGGATCCGTCATCCAATCGCTGGAACGACTCCAGTACCGCCACATCAGCAGGTATTGCATACTCGGCCAGGCGTTCGGCCATCTCCACTCGGACACGCGAAACATCGATCGGCATCTGAGATGCAATATACGCCGCAAGTCTCGTGGATGCGTGATGACATTTTATTATCCGAACAACCACTTGAGCCTGTTTCAAGCTTTCCAGCTTCGTCAGCTCGGCTTCCAACTGTGTCAAGTTGATGCGGTATCCGCGAATTTCCGCCCAGCGATCAGTATCCCCACACATGATCATCGCCCCGGAAGGAACAATCATCGCGAGCTGTCCCGAAGGTATCATTGCATCGTTCTCTAAATTCAAGGTATGCAGTTCGCCGATGGAACCGATCGGAGTCGGTTTCCGCTGCGAATCAAGAATATACTTTCCCTTATGTTTATTCTGGAACTGCGATAGCGCATGCGTATGCTCTTCAGTACTCAGCGACATTTGCGATACACTCATGGAGGAATCTTGTGTCATGGAAAGTAATAGATGCCGGTAACCTTCCGCCCAAATCTTCATAACTTCCGGTTCGAATAAATCGGTGCTGAAATCGAAATCCAACCTCAGCTCTTGATTGATTTCCGTTACATTAAGAAACAAATCATAATGCAAATGGCGAACAGGGTACGGAAGAAGCTCAGTTTCTAATCCACTAAAGTTCAGTTGACGAACAGGACGGTCCATATTGAACATCATATTCAAGTTCGGTATATGCACATCGGGCATGTGTTCCATCAGGCTTGCGAGCGAATAACTTTGATGCCGGTCCACCCGCTGCATGACTTCCTTTACGGCACCTAAGTAGTCAGCGATCGATTCACTGTCATTCAGCTCCGTATATATAGGAAGCAAATTCACACAATTTCCGATCAGGTGGGTTTCCCCCATGTGGGATTGTCCTGCCGTTGGAATGCTGACGATAATTTGTCTTTGACAGGTGAGCCGATATAAAAACAAACTGTAAGCAGCCAGCATGGTAATAAAAATACTGTTCTTACTACGAATGCTGAGCGCCCTTAACCTCTTCGTCTCATCCCGGTCCAGCACCAGAGTATACCTGCCACCATTGAACATCTTTTTTCTAATGTATCCGTGAATCGAAGGCAGCTGTAAGGTTGGAACTGGCTGGCTGCATTGGGCCGACCAGAACGTCGCAGCCTCGTCGGCATCGGGTTGATGAAGTTTTTGTTCCTGCCATTGCAAATATTCGCGAAATTGGACCGGCTGCGGCAGCTGCGGTATTCGTTTTTCGCAGACCGCCGAATAAGCCTCTTCCAGCTCGCCTGCAAATATAGCGATCGACCAACCGTCAATGACGATATGATGGAAGGCAAATGCCAAAATGTATTCCTCATCGTCCATTTGCAACACGGTAATCCGAAACAACGGCTGCCCGGTTTGCAGATCGATTGCTTCGGAAGCGTCCGCCGCCAGCCAGCGATCCAGATTATCCTTACTACTATCAGCCAGATCACCGCGCATATCCTGCACCCTCAACGGTGCTTGCGCCTCGGGCAGAATCTCTTGGTATTCACCGCTGGCATCAATGACCGTGCGCAGTGCCTCGTGCCTGCGGATCAGTAAGTTGACCGCCTGCCGTAACGCATCAATATTCAAAGACCCCTTCATTCGAAGCAGTACGGATTCATTCAAAGAAGCGGAAGCGGGTCCGCCTGCAACGGAGGAAATCCAAAGCTGTTTTTGCTCATTGGACAGCTTGACACGCTTTCCTCCTCCGCCGTCATCGTCCGGAGGTGGGTCTCCCGGCAAAAATCCGCCACGCTGTAAATCGCTCACGGTCTCTTTTACGATGTGAATGATCGTACCAATATCTTCATCGGAATGGGCCGTGGACATGAAGCAATTCCGTCCTTCCCACACATAAAGTCCTCTGTGGTTCAAATGATAGAAGAACAGCTCGATGTCTCCGAAGGAAACGAAGCGGAATAAAGATCCGAAATTCACCATATAAATCGGAACTTTCCGCTCTTTGAAGAAGGCGTTCAATGATTGCACGAGATAATCCGTTTTACTATTCAACTCGTCGTACAATGCGGGCCCTTGAGACTCCAAATAGTCGATCGTTTTTAGAGCCACGCGCATCGTGAGCGGGTGAGTGCAGAACGTGCCTCCGACAAAGGTTTTACGATCGGCCTTTGACGGATAGGAGATATCTCCAAAATTCCACTTCCCGCCGTCGATCGGATCCATGAAATCTCCTTTCCCGGCCACGACCCCGATGGGCAGACCTCCCCCGACCACCTTTCCATACACCACCAGATCGGCATTTACACCAAACCAGGCTTGAGCACCTGCCAGGCCGATTCGGAACCCGGTGATGACTTCGTCAAAAATAAGCGCCGTCCCCGATTCGGAAGTGATCTCCCGGAGCTGCTGCAAAAATTGGCGCGGCTGCAGGTCCGGCCGGCGACTCTGCACGGGCTCGACGAGCACTGCTGCCAACTCATGTCCATACTTGCGGATGAGTTCCAACGATTCAGGCTTATTGTAGTTCAGCATGATAACGTCGCGAACAAAATTTGCCTGGATGCCAGGTGCCATCGGGTACGCGGCAGCATCGGAATCCGGATGGGATACCCCCAACACTCCGTCGAATGTACCGTGATAGGAGCCGGAAAAAATGACGACCTTCGAGCGTCCCGTCGCGGCTCTCACCGTACGCAGTGCAACCATGACAGCTTCTGTTCCGGAATTGTAGAAAGCCACGCGTTCCATGCCCGTAATCCGGCTAATTCTTTCCGCTACATCGCCGGCCAGATCAGACATCGGGCCTAACGGAGGCAGAGAAGAAGAAGACTGCTCTTTCATCTCTGAAACGAGAAATTCCGGATTATGCCCGAGCAGATTTACGCCGAAGCCCATTGTCAAATCAATATATTCGTTGCCGTCCACGTCCCACATCCTTGAACCCGAAGAACGCTCGGCCACGATCGGATAAATTGCTTCTTTCCAATAGGAACGGAATCCCGGTACATTACGGTTGTTTGCATGGACATACCGCGTCCGCTGCGCATATGTTTTGGACCCTTCTGTACGTCTTGTATATTCCGCAAAAAACTTATTCAGATGTTCTTTCTGCTGCTCTGTAAAATCTCCGTCCTCTCCAATCACCATCGGCTGATAGGGAATAAATGGCTTAGGCTCCTGCCCACCGCTGCCGGTTGGCGCAACCCGAACGGCAGGATCGGCCTGAAACACTTCGGTCGATTCGGGAGCAACGCTGGAATCAGGAGAGGATACAAAGTTGGACAGATTGGCTGTGCTCTGGCCGTCTGGTCTCACCTTTTCTTTCTCTCCCCGCTTGTATCCACCCGGCAAAACGTCAAAATTCCGCACGTCTCCCTCAGTTCCGCTCATCTTTGCCCCGCTGCCGCTTAAAAGCTCCAACTGCCTGCCGAGAATATCATTCACATTTTGCTGCTGAAGGGTCATCAGCTCTATCTGCTGGGTAAAAATCCGCTCCAATGCCGAGCCTCCCGCAACCGGCGGAGATATCCAATCCTTCATCTCCACGGAAACAGTCGCTGCAGCCTGAAGTCGCTGATCTTCTGCTTCTTGAAGCACCGCTTGCTTCTGGGACTCTTCCTCCTGGTTCGGGACTTCCTTAGGTGCCGAAGCCACAGCCGGTTTCAAATTGGCATTTTCGATAATATATCGGGTTAATGTGTGGACATTGGTGATCGAGTCGAAAAACCTTTCAATCGCGATATCCAGCAGGTAAATATGTTCAATTTCCTTGCGAATCCGGACAAGCATGATAGAGTCCAGTCCCATTTCAAGGAAGTGGGCGGAGCTGTCTATCTCAGTCACGTCCAATCCTGAGGCATCACCGATCATTTTCTTCACTATTTTCTCTACATCAGCCGACAAATGGGAAGTTTCAGCGGTTGGCGTCATTAAATCCTTTTGCTTAGAATTCGTATGTCCTTCCTCCTTTCGATGATCGCTTCGTTCAATTTCAATCCAGCAGCGCTTACGTTCAAAAGGATACAGCGGCAAGGGAACCTTTCTCGCGGAATAGAGCTTGTCCCATTCGATCCGCGCGCCCTGAACGTACAGCTCGCATAACCGTTCAAGCTGCCACCCCCGGCTCTCTAGCGCCGTGGAAGCGAGGTTCAAAATCATCCCGGCTGCTTCTTCATTGATACGGTATAATTCTTCTTCAGTGATTTCTCCCCGCCCGGGTTCCCGGTTTGACTCGGAAACGATCCGATGTACACCTCGAAATATTCCCTGCTGTCCTTTGTTCTCAGCAAGATCTGTCAGTTTACGGGCTAATTCTTCGCGTGAGTGGCAGACGAATGCGATACGGTACTCAAGATGAGCCCTCCCTGTGCTTGCCGTGTAGCAAATATCGGATAAGGCCTGGTACGGATATAAGTCCAAATGGTCCACATGACTGCGAAGCAGCTCTTGAAGAGCGCCTTCGCTTTTGGCAGATAGGGTGAACAAATGGGATCGTCCATCCTCTTGTTCCGCTGCTTCCGCTCTTGGATCAACGAATTCCTCCATAACCACATGGCAGTTCGTTCCGCTGAATCCGAAGGAACTGACTCCGCAGCGAAGCAGTTGCTCCGTTGCATCAAATGCAGCGGGCTCGGAATTAATATAAAAAGGGGAATGCTCTAAATTTATATTTTTGTTTGGCTCTCTGAAATGGAGCAGCGGCGGATTTTGCCGGTGCTTAAGCATCAGAACCGATTTAATCAGACCAGCGATCCCAGACGCTTCAAAAGTGTGTCCAATATTGGCCTTCACGGAGCCTAGTGCACAAAACTGCTTCTTATCTGTATATCCGGCAAATGCTTTTTCTAATGCTGAAAACTCGACTGGGTCGCCCAGCTTCGTCCCCGTTCCGTGAGCTTCGATAAACGTAAGGGTTGCTGGATCCACGCCCGCATCCTCCCAGGCCGCACGGATCACTTCACTCTGGGAAGCAGGGTTAGGCGCCGTAATTCCCACCGTCGTTCCATCCTGATTCACCGCGCTGCCCTTAATGACAGCATATACTTGGTCTCCGTCACGGAGCGCCTGAGCCAGAGGCTTCAACAACACGGATGCCACCCCTTCGCTCACGCCCGTTCCGTCCGAATCTGAATCGAAGGCGCGGGTATAACCGTCCTTGGATTCCATATCCAGACCTAAAGACAAGGGAAGTATGGAAGTTCTGACCCCCCCAGCCAACGCCATCTCGCATTCGCCAGAGCGAATCGCCTGACACGCCATATGAACAGCGACCAAGGAAGAAGAACAAGCCGTGTCTACGGTTACCGCCGGACCCTTAAAATCAAGAAAATACGCGATGCGGCTGGCCAAAACGGAGGGCAAGTTTCCGACGATATAATTTGATATCTGGTCCGGCTGTGCTTTGGAAATCAGACGTTCGTAATCATATCCCACTTTTGAATAACCGGCGTATACCCCCACCTTCCGGCCGCGCAGCTTATCTCCGGCATATCCTGCGTCCTCTATTGTTTTCCAAGCTTGCTGAGTAAATAACCTTTGATTCGGGTCCATTAACTTGGCTTCATTAGGGGTGATTTTGAAAAACGTATAATCGAATTTATCAATTTCCTTTAAATATCCTCCGGCACTAAACTCGGGTTCCTGGACATCCAGCCCCATCACGGATAAATAATCTTTGGCATCTTCCCGCCGATTACCCTGCAATTCTCCGATATGATGGCGGCCTTCCATCAAATTTCCCCAGTACTCCTGAACCGTTGCCGCACCCGGCAAATGAAGTGACATCCCGATAATCGCGATATCATGATCCTGTTTCGATGAATCAATTCCATTTTGCTCCGGTTGATGGGATAAATTTGGTTCAGACTTCAGGAATTTGGCCAAGTCATGAATCGTCGGATAAGCGAACAAATCTGCAACTGCTAGTTTGACCGAAAACCTTTTCTCGATCCGGTCAGCCATTTGCGCCATATGGAGGGAGTTTACTCCCATCTCGAAGTAACTGTCCCGAACACCGATCTCGTCTTTCCCGAGGACTTCGCGACAGATACGCTGGATATCACGCTCAATTTCCATTTGCGAACTCCTCGGATCGAGAGACTCTTGCTGCTCGTCCGCCATTTCCTTTTTTTCTGCTGAGAACATACTCTTCAATTCCTGTAAAACCTCAGTAAACTCGCCATTCTGATACTGTTGGGCAAGTACATACCGCTGTATCTTTCCGCTGGTCGTTTTCGGCATTCGTTTGGTCGGAACCACATCCGCAATTTCCCAGCCTCCCCGCTCGTTCAAAAGCCGCTTTAGCTTTAGCACGATCGGATAAAACTTCTCTATTTTTCTTTTGGAAACGACAAATATAACAATTTCTTCCTTTTTATTTTCTGTATTGTAAATCCCACATACGGCTATTCGGCCGAGCTCCACACCGTCTATTTCCTCAGCAATTCGCTCCAGATCATGAGGGTATACGTTTTGCCCGTTCACAAAAATAATATCCTTCGCCCGTCCGGTGACGACTAACTGACCGTTGCGGAGGAATCCCAAATCCCCGGTTCTAACCCAGCCGTCCGGTGTTAGTAGCTCACCAGTTGCTTCCGGGTTATTGTAGTATCCTTTGGTGACGTTATCCCCCCTGATATGTATATGGCCTATCTTACCGTTCATTGACTCTGTTCCGTCCTCATTACAGATCCTCAACTGGCAGTAGTCGATCGAGTAACCGACTTCTACAAAGGACAACGCATAGGGTAATTCTTGATCAACTTCAATAACCTGTTCCCCAATATTAAGATGACGGCGGTCGACAAATACGGTCACAAATTCATCTTCGATCGGAGGCAAAGCAACGCCTACAGAAGCTTCGGCAAGTCCATAAACAGTACACATAGCAGTCCGTTTTAGACCGTAAGGGGCGAAGGTGTCCAGAAATTCATTACACAGCTCGGTTGAAATCGGCTCTGCTCCGTTATAAATCAGGCGGATATTTGATAAATCCCAATTCTCAGCTTTTTCCGGTTTGAAAAACTGCAGTAAGTATTTATAGCCGAAATTCGGAGAGGAGATGACAGTAACCTGATGCTCGCTTGCTTTTTTGATCCATAGTGCGGGTTGTCTTATAAATAAGGATGTTGGAATAATATATTGATCCGAGTTGGCTGTCAGAGGTGTCAAGTGGTTGCATATCATTCCCATATCATGAGTCAGAGGCATCCACTGCAAATAGGAGTCTTCAGAGGTGGTTTTAGTTCTGTTTATAATACCGTTAACGTTATAGATCAGATTGCGATGGGTCAGTATAACCCCTTTGGGATCTCCCGTCGAACCTGATGAAAATTGAATAAAGGCAATATCTTCGGGATGTGGACTATAGATTTGGGGAGAGAATGCCCGTGAGAATACTGAATTGTCGTCAAAAAGTGATACCTTGCCGCGAAGCTTGTCGAATAATTCTGTCTGTTCGCTTTTCACCGCAAATTCTTCCAAATTTTTTAATATTTTTGAGTTTGCAAGCAAATAAGGGCGATTCAGTATATTCCAAATACGAAATACTTTGCTCTTATGTTCGTCATTGTTCCCAGTGCTTACCGGGACAGGAATCATACCGCCAAGGATGCAGCCCCAAAAAGCGATAATAAAATGGCGATTGTCGTCTATTTGAAACACAACCTCCTGCCCTGTCTCCACTCCCCGCTTTTGAAGGTAGCCTAAAAATCCGCAGGCTTCTTCATAGAGCTCCTTATATGTAAGCTGCTTCTCTTGATCGTCCCCTTCAATAAAAATGATTCCCCGATCCGCTGTGTTCCCTCTTTCTTTCAATACGTCAACCAGGCTTGTAAATTGCTTTGTGTACACATTCTTCCCCCCAAAAAAATGATGAAATTCATTAGTGCGGCTTCCTAATCCATTGCCGGTAACTTGTCAGTGATTTTCATCTGTTCTTCCAGCGGTAATTGTTTGGTGAACAGTACTGACTGCAACAGACTTTTAATCTGATTTAGCGTTTGCGTAAAATCCGAAGGATTATTTCCACACAACTTTTCGATCAAATCCCTGATTTGTTGGATGGGCAGAATTACGCCGGCACTGTACGCTATGGCATCGTTATTCCGATTTCGCGCAATGATAGCGGCTGTCAATGATTCTCGAATGCTGGCGATGACGGCTTCACGATTATTCTCGCTTCTGTCAAACCATGCACGTAGCTCCTCCAATTGCTTAGGATGATCGAATTGGCAAGTCTGAACAGCGGGATAGGTGCCCTTCATTAGATGTGTCAATACCTGGCGTGGCCCGACTTCCACCGTTCGGCTGATTCCTTGACTGTTCAGATAATGCATCGTTTCCAGCCAGCGAACCGGTTCGGTCATTTGGCGGTAAAGAAGCGGAAGTAGTTCTTGCCGCCCATACGTTCTTGCCGTCACGTTCGATATGACCGGCCACCGGGCGTCCCTAGTCTCAATCCTCTCCAGTTCAACGGCCAGTTGCTCCGCCGCTGATTGCATCAATGGACTATGAAAGGGGGCGCTAACATTTAAATATTTAACGCTTACATCTGTAAATTGCGCTTGTAGCCGATGAACCACCGATTGTACAGCTATTCGATGACCGGCAAGCACATGTTGGTTCAAAGAGTTATAACAAGCAATAACAACTTGTGATGTGTCGTTACTAGCTTGACGACAAAACTCCTCCAATTGATCAGAAGCAGCATGCGTCACAGCGACCATCGCTCCAATGTCGGAAGAATGCGCAGCTTGCATTAACATCCCCCGCTTCCTTACAATCCCGAGCCCGTCCCGAAAAGATAGCACACCGCTGCATACAAGTGCGGAATATTCGCCAAGACTATGTCCGGCCATAAAATCAGGTTGCCACCCCAGTTCCCTCCTGCCGATTTCGAAGGCAATAACGCTTACTGCCAATATGGCCGGTTGTGTATTCATCGTCTGCATAAGCTGTGAATGGCTGCCTTCAAAACACATTTCAGTAAGATTGAACCCCAGCGCATCGTTCGCTTCTTCGAAGTAACGCTTTGCTATAGTAAATTCATCGTGCAACTTTCTTCCCATACCGACATATTGTGATCCCTGACCCGGAAACAAAAATGCCGTAGTTGGCATAAGCAAACCTCGATTCGTAGTATTTTGTTTTAAAACAATTAAAGCGGTATGAAAAACACTCTATGTTGGGAGATTTTGATGAAAGATGTCGATTTGTGGTTGATAAAAGAAGAATTTGCTTTCGAGTTATACTCAAGAATAGGATATAGTTGTAATTTGAGCATAAAAATACAATACAGTACAATTTATTTCCATGTCAAGTAAGTATTTAGCTTAAAAAGAGGCTGTTCTAAAAGTAGATATACTACTGGCGGAGGAAGACGGAGCGTTCTCAATTCAATTTTACATACTCTCTCTTCAAAAAAGAAGGGTGTCACAAGCAGCCATTTCATGGCTTTTTGTGACACCCTTTTTCTATTAATCCATCGTCAAAAGCCGAGGAGATGTAGTTTGAATAGATTTGGATGCTGCCCAACAACCTAGACCAGCAGCGATGATGCTTAGAGGTATCATCAAGGCTATCCCTCCACCGTTCATAATCAGTGGAACTTCAACAATTCCGTAATCTGCCAATATAAAGTTAAGCAGAGGGGGGAGTCCTACTAAACCTAATGGAATTCCGACCAGCGCACCGATCCCCGATACGACAAGGATTCCAGTGGTTTCCGACAATCGGATTTGACGGGATGTCATACCGATTGACTTGTAAATTCCGTAGGTACGGCTCTCTTTCTTCATGTTAATTCGGCAAATACTGTATATGATAACAAACGTAATGACGATAAACAACAGCGCCATGACCGACATTGGCAGTACGATGATCGTGACAGCCTGGGAGAATACCTCATCAACCAGCGCAGCCTGACTTGCTATCCAGATTACACTTCCATATCGCTGATTCAATTCATTCACGAATTGATCAACTGAAGTTCCCTCATGCAGATTAACAAATGTTGTGTTCATCGCACTTCCATAGTCTGGATTACTTTTTCTGATGACGTCAGCGGTAATTCGCCCCGTATTGGACATGTTCGCGATCGCCTGGTAAATTCCGGTGACTGTCAGAGTATGTTTTTCACCCTCAATGTAAATGTCCAATGAGTCGCCTGACTTGATGCCCAGAGTTCTTGCAACATTCACACCGACCGAGATTTCATTGTCAGAAACTGGGTTATGACCCTCCACATTTTCATAGCCTATTTCATCATAGTTCCCATCAGCCACCGTCAGTAATATCCCCATCGTATCCTGTTTCATTTCAACCCCAGACTCCTGAGGCATCGGCAATACCGCATTTGCATCCCCGTAACGTGAGTAATTCTTAACTCTCGGATCCGAAAGAACCTCTTCTTTAAGCTGTTCAAAGGTCAATTCGGCTGGATTATCGATTCTTACGGACAGATCGGCCGAATCATAGCCCCATTTGGCAATGGTTCCATGTATGGACGAAATGCTGTATACAAACAGGAAACCAAAAACGAGTACAGAGGTGGACAAAGCCGATATCAGAACAATCAGCAGCGAACCCCGAATATTTTTCGTGACGCTTCTTAGCCCGATAATCATAGAAGTCGGAAGAGCGCCTATCTGGAGGAGCTTTCGTTTCCATGTTCCACTCCCTCCTGATTTTTGGGAATACGCCTTCTCCGACATGCCATAACGAACGGCTTGTGCGGGCTCGACACTGCGCGCCTTATTAGAAAACAGCAGGGCAGAGAGGAAGATAACCGCTACTACAGCCGCGCCAGTCCAAATGCCTGTTACTGAATACAGCCCATTCATACTTGATGACCCTGTGTTGAGATAAGCCATGGAATTTGCAATAATTGTACCTGAGAGGATATTGCTGACCAGAATCCCCGGGATGACCGAAACGAGCGCCAAGAGGGTATATTGCCCTACATAAGCCATAATTACTCTGCTGGAAGATAATCCAACGGATTTTATAATCCCGATCGTCCTGTAGCTGGAAAGAATAGCATCGGAAATCGTGAATCCCAAGGTGTAAAGGGCAACAGAGATCATGACGACTGCAAGAAATATCATAATGAAACTGATGACCTGGTTCGCAATCATATAATACGAAGACAAGCTCTCGAAGTCTTTAACCGATTCCAGATAGGGGGTCCCGAGAGACTGTTCAAATCTTTCCCAGTAGGCCCTGTTTTGGCTGTAGTCATCAAACCGCAATCCGGTCATATACTTATCGTCGCCCGGCAATGTGGTCATATTTTTATTATAATCCTGATGATTCAGCCAGATTCTCCCGCTCGTAGCAAATGGCGAACAGTATGAAATATCCACGACGACGGCCGCAACGTTCAACTGGATAACCCCTTCGTCCGTCTTAAATTCAATCGGATCCCCAACATGAATATCATTGGGATAAGCCAGAGAGGTGGGAATCCAGGCGCTTCCTTCTTCCGGTGTGCTTTTTTCTTCTCCTTCTACAAACTGCAGCCGGTCGACGGGAAAAGGTCCGCTTGGTGCATCCATCATGAATAAGTCAACATTAGGGATCTCTTCTCCAGCGTGAGACATACTAGACAGATAGCGGTACCGCATTAAATCCGAAACAATGACGCCTTTCTGCTTCTCCCACCAATTGTGTACCTGGATCGGATCATGGATGCCGTTCTCCATCCGCAATATTTGATGGGCGCCATGGGACTGATCATGCATACTCTCATACATACGATTTGTGTTGTTAAGAACCGACACAGCCGTTGAAAGGAGCAGGGCTGCCAGCATGATGATGATTGCAATGAAGCTGTTTTGAACTTTTTTATGCTTCAGGTTCGTCCAACATAGTTTCCATGCTGCATACATCCCTACCCCTCCTTACCTGACATAAAAATGAATATTTGGTTTTCTCTTGCTTTCAATTCATCCGGGGAATATTTGCCCAGTTCCAATATCCCTTCGATGTTTCCGTCTTTGACCAAAACTAACCGATCCGCCCTGCATGCAGCTTTTATATCATGCGTCACCATAACGATCGATTGAGCATTCTGGTTCATTTCGGTCAAAAGATCCAAAATAACTGCACCTTGCTCCTGACTTAATGCCCCTGTTGGCTCATCCGCAAAAATCACTTCTGGGGAATTGATCAAGGCTCTGGCAATAGCTGCTCTCTGCTGTTGGCCTCCAGATACTTGGGATGGCAGGCGCTCTGCTTGAGCCCCGATCCCTATCCTATTCAACAGGTCTAATGCTTGTTTATTCACATCCTTTTTGCTGCGGCCAGCCACGTACCCCGGGAAAGCAACATTTTCAAGCAATGTGAAATCAGGAATCAAATTGATCGATTGATACACATAGCCGATTTTGTTGGACCTGAAATCCGTAATTTCCTTTTCTGAATATTCATCAATTCGTTCTCCTTTGAAAATCACTTCTCCGGAAGTGATTCCATCTAGGCCGCTGAGGAGGTATAATAACGTAGATTTACCCGAGCCCGAACTGCCCATAATAACCGTAAAGTCACCTTTATATACTTCAAGATTAATACTTTTAGCTGCGAGAAACTGTTCATTTCCCGAGGTGTAGACTTTGCATAAATCAACCGTCTTGATTAAAGTTTCTTTCTTGGAATTTTGTGTTATCAAAAGGACGCCCCCTAAAATTAATCTTATTTTTCTTCCTGATATTCGCCTGAATTCTGTTTGATCTCAAGATTGCCGGTGTCGGAGATAAGTTCTACCAATGGGCCTCCCTCACCGATATAACCATCCTGATAATTCGGCAGTGTCACCTTAATGGTTCCAGAATCCGCAAACAATTTGGTGCGGAGTGCTTGGGGAGCTTCAGCTGTTTGGATGAGAATATCTCCCGTATCAGATGTAGCACGGATATTTTGACTTATGTTAACAAAAGAAGCAGTGATTGCTCCCGTATTTGTTTCTGCGTTTATTACCCCTTCTTTTATATCCATCTTTATAGAACCCGTGTCGCTTATCACCCGATATTCGCTCGCCAAGACGGAGCCTACATAAATATTTCCTGTGTCAGTCACAACCTGCAGCTGGTTTAACTGGGTTTCAGGAATCCCTATCGTGAGTTTAAGGTTCGTATAGATATCAAAGAAACGGAATTTGCTGTCCTGAACAACTTCAATTCTGGTTTGTCCCTGATCCTGAGTGATATCCAGCCGGTAATCCTTCAGCGACTGCTTTGTTGTCTTTCCCTCCAAATTTGCCTTGATTTCATGTCCCTTAATTGGCACCACATCTACCGTCCCTGTTTCTGTATGGATAAGGACGTTTGTTGTCTGGTCCATCCGAACATTTTGTTCAGTAGAAATCTCACCCAAATTGAATGGCGACTTTCCTAACATATACAGCACTACATTTCCAATTACTCCGATAACGATCAGTAGAAGAGCAAGTCTGGTTAAGTTCCGGAATCTATTTTTCAATATAGCTCACATCCTTTTTATGACTTTCAAATTATATTTCAGATACCTGATAACAAGATTGTAATAAATTCGGGTAAATTTTAATGCTCCAATGACTATCAAAATTCCTCCACCGACCAAGACAAGCATAAGAAAAATATCATTGAAGAAAAACGCGACCGACTGATTCTGAATAATGAATAAGATCGGCGAAATGATTAAGAAAATTGCAAAGCCGAATCCCCCGGCAATGATAACTAAAGAAGCGACAAATGGCAGCATAACGATAATTAAGTTGAACAATCCTAAACTCACTGTTGCCAAAACCGCTTTAGTTACGCTTAAGAGCGTAGGCGATTTATCCGCCTTTGCAATTTGAGACTGGGCAAGTACTTCACGAGCAACCAATCGGGGATTTCCCAGCTTGGAGATCACCTCTGCTTCAGACCGTCCGCTTAATTTGGCAAACTCAAAATGTTCCCTGAATTCAGCCATAATATCAGTAAATTCCTCAGGAGGAAGCAGCTTCAGATACTGTGCCAATTCATTTAGATAGGCTTCTTTATTCAATCCGATCCCTCCCCAATCATTTCCTGCACTCCTACGGCAAAAGCGTTCCATTCTTCAATCATTTTGTTCATAACTTTCCTTCCCTCATCGGTAATCTTATAGTATTTGCGGGGAGGTCCCTCATCCGATTCGGATAAATAGGTTGAAAATAATCCTTCCGAAGCCAGTCTTCTTAACAACGGATAGATGGTTCCCTCCGCTATTTCAAATTTTTGCGATATCTGTTCAACTAACTCATATCCGTAACGGTCCTTTTTTGATGTTAAAACAAGAACACAAAGCTCCAACACACCCTTCTTGAATTGAACATTCATAATTTTTCACCACGCTTTATTTAGTACTGAGCAATAAACAGTAGCTGTTAATACAAATATTACCACCTACTACCGTTTATTGCAAGGTACCTGTCAATATTTTTCCCTTTGACTCCATTTTCTGGGTATATTTTTGGACAGCGGAAACAATGCCGTATATCGTAAAATCATTACCCTATGAGCCTGTGAGGTACGACAAGTGAAACTATCAAAACTCCTTAATGAAGACCGAACAATCCTGAAATTTTGGCAATGAAGATAGCCATCATAGCGACCAGGACTTGCGAATGCACGAAAGATATCAAACGATCTTGCTTAATCTTCATGGAGTGTCCAAAAAGGACATCAGCAAGTTCATCGGATGTTCACTTTCCACCGTCTACAATTACATAAACGCCTATCGCAGAGAGGGAATCCACGGTCTGCGACTCGAACCACCTATTGGACGTCGGCCTTTTCTGACCGCCGAACAAGAGCAATGCGTTTATCTTCCGCCAGATACTTGAAGGCCGCATCCGCAAGTCTATCTGCCGTTGACCAAGCGCTCGGATACTTCCGAATAAAACCGTGCCGCGTATAGTCGCTCTGCGTCTGCTCGGCTAACCCCTCAGCACGCTTATAATCGAGGAACCGCGCTACGCCGCTTCCCACGATTATCTACACTAACTTTCGTAATTCTCACCACAACAAAAAACACCCCTTCCGCAATTTACGGTGGAGTGCTTCGAGTGTGTTTGCGCGAATCCTGTGTACCTGCAAATGCTTCATTACAAGTACACAGAACTCAACGATAATTATCGTCCATTTAACACTGTCTATCGGGAATAAACCTAGTTATGCCGAGGACCGGGATCGAACCGGTACGGTAGTCACCTACCGCAGGATTTTAAGTCCTGTGCGTCTGCCAATTCCGCCACCCCGGCAGGATTATGTATTTCTTGGCGACAAGAAATATCTTACCATGAACTAATTAACTTTGCAACACTTTTATTAAAAATAATAAAAAAAATGAAACAGGCACTGCAAGCGTCAGCTCACAGTGCCTAGAAAGTCCGAGTTGCGGTCCCGGACTTCCGGTAAACCAATCTATATTAAGGGAGGTGTGAGATAAGAATACCTCCCCAACATTAAAGAAACCTAAAATCAGCCTTAAATTAAACTAAAAAAGTAAAATAGGTTGAACACGAGCCGCTTCTTCCTCACTGCACTCCACGATAACCAAGATATGGTCCTTTAACAGCCAATCTTCGTAATACCGCGCATCCTCCTCCGAGATCCCCGCTTCAGTCAGTGTAAGCACCAAATCATCGGTCTCACTCCCAATCTCATTACCAGCGAGTCTACGCACTGCATTTCCGATCGACATCGTCTGATCCATTCGCTTCCCCAGACCAGCCAATATGCCTTTCAGAGCGCCAAAGGCACCATCTGTTCCGGCACCCTTCAAAGGTTTGGGTAGCCCCGTCTTTTCGCTCACCAGCTCCAGATTAAGCTGCTCCTTCGCCACCGCTCCCAAATATTTATCCTTGATGCCTTCCTCTTTGACCTTATTCAGCATAATTATAGCCTCGTTCTCGGTACGGGCCAGCCCAATAATCAATTGTGTCATTCCGTTCCCCTCCTTTTACCCTAATATAACCCCGTAATCCCCATTCAAAAACGGATCATCCACAGCTAAGACAAATCACCTAGAAGATTGTTGATTTCTCTTCTGGAAATCTATACCTAGTTCTGATAGACTAGATAAAGAAGACAAATTAACCATTGAAAACATTGACATATGGATTTAACATCTCATAATCAGGAGCAATGACTTATGAAAAAAGAGGTAGAAATTGCCATCCGGCGCAAGCAACAGATCATGGTTCGTAATACAAGCGGTCAGACGGTAACCGGATTTCCCGAGCGTACCGCTGATACATCCATTCTTTCCTTACGTACGGTCCACGGCAGTCTGTGGATACCGTTTGATGAGGTGGAACATGTTACGCGTCTGTTAAGCATCCGGTCTCATCATTTAAGCGGAATGCAACTCGTTTAGTCGGCTCTGTAATCCTAGAAACTCCAGTTCCCGTATAGATACGTTAACTAGATCTATTTATGCCAGCACTTTACACCAAAAAACCAGACGCATGCACGTCTGGTTTTTCTCTTCTACTTATCCTGTACCACGCTGCCACTGACCTCACAACAAAGGCCTTACAATCCTTATTTCTGCCCAACCATATCCTGTTGTTACTTCACTACAAACTTCACTCGTGTTCCATCCGGATATGTACTTAACTGATTCCCTACCCATGAACCTGCACCACGATTATCCTTCGGGGTAATGTACTGGATATCTGCACCTGTTCCTCCCTCAGCACACATCGCCATTGGCCACTCGTCACGATCCTTACCTTTTTTGACCGGAACACCCTTAAGTGATAGATCCCGATTGCCTTCCGCTCCATTACGATTAATGGTGCATACATCCGAATGCCCTGCCTTGATAGCAGCTTTAATATGTTTGGCTGTTTCGGGATAACGCTCTGAAGGGAACGTAATGGTATGGTCTACACTCTTATTAGTCCCACCGAATGGATTAGGTATCTCCTCGGGCCATTCGCCCCCAGCCCAGGCATAGAGGGCTACCAGCAGCATTGCTACCAGCGTCAGAACCTGCTTTTTGAAACCTTGCTTACCTTTACGTTTTCTTCTTGTGCGTCTCTTACTCATGCTGTGTCTCCCCCATTCAACACTTGCATTATAACAGAACGCCCGTTCGTAAAACAATCCAATACAATAAAAAAACAGCCGAGACCGCCCGGCTGTTCTGCTTGATTGATTATCCTACATTGGGAATGGCCTGTTGGCGCAGCAAGGGCAGTGTCACCTCAAACTGTGTACCTTTCCCCTCTGTACTCTCCACCGAAATCTGACCATTCATCAGTTCCAGCAGTTCTTTGCAGATGGTCAGACCAAGACCGCTTCCGCCAAATCGGCGCGCATGGGAGATGTCGGTCTGGGTAAATGCATCAAACAATGGTTCGATCTGATGCTGAGGAATGCCAATTCCCGTATCACGCACAGAGAATACCAATACAACGGTATCCATCAGTTGTTGCCTCACATCCACCTGTAACTGCACTTCACCTTGTTCCGTGAACTTAATTGCATTACTCAGCAAATTATCCAGTACCTGCCGAAGTCTTAGCGGATCACCGATAAGCACATCAGGAACATTCAGATCAGCATGACAGAGCAGACGTATTTTTTTATTCTGTGCCGCAGGTTCATGTGTCTTCACAATCTGTTGGATCAGCTTCAACGGCTGAAATTCAATGTTTTCAACATCCATTTTGCCTCTGCCCAGTTTCGCCATATCCAGGCTGTTGTTAATGATGTTCAGCAGCGCCTCACCTGATTGACGTGCTAGCTCCAGATATTCTTTCTGCTCATCCGTAGTTTCACCCATACTGGCAAGTTCGATCATGCCCATAATGCCGTTAAGCGGGGTACGAAGCTCGTGATTCAGCTTGCCGATGAATTCCAATTGCCCTCTGCTGTTCATCTCAGCCATGGAAGTTGCAAACTTCAACTGCTGTTCAGCATACTTCCGTTCTGAAATATCGTATTGAATGCCTACAAAATATAAACACTCTCCGGATTCATTAAAGATCGGATCGATATTCAGTTCGTTCCAGAACTTCTGACCACTTTTTGTATAATTTAAAATATCAATCTTAATGGACTGTTGTTTCTTTAACGCATCACGAATCTGCATTATCGTTTCCGGGTCTGTATCCTGCCCTTGCAAAAATCGGCAATTGTGTCCGACAGACTCTTCATACGTGTATCCTGTCAGTTGGGTAAAGTGTTCGTTTACATACATGAGCGGAAGCTCAGGCAAGGTAGCATCGACCACCGTCACGGAGGATTTCACTTTCGAGATGATAAATTCCCATTGTAATGAGAGTTGATTATGTTGGCTCATGCCTTCCTCCTTCATCTCACACACATTAATGTTTATATATTCTGCAATCGTACATTATAAGGAGAGAAAACTAACCAGTCGGAATGTGTTGATATTAAATCAATATATTTTAATTGTAACACAGTTATTCAAGTCATGTGGTTTATGGGTAATAGTTGATAACTAACATTCCACAATAACCTAACTACTCACCAGGAGGAACATACATGAAATTTCTGTTAATTATCATCATTATTATTTTGATTGTAGTCTTTTTTACCAGACGCAAACGTTAAAATAAGATCCGTTATGTAAGTGAGAAAGGAAGATGGGTATGAGAACCCTCTTTTTTATATTCATGGTACTCTGTATCATCAATCTCTGTTTCCCAAAATTCGGCTGGTATCTGCGCTATGGCTGGATTTCCCGGGGCGAAGCCGAACCCAGCAGGCCTTATATGACTATGGTCAGAACGACCAGCCTGCTGATGTTGCTTATCGCCTTCACACTTGCTATGGCATGAACTATAGGCATTAGAAGATGACTGCCCTGTTGGGCAGTTTTTTTGTGATGAAATGACGGGAAAATGATAACTTTGTTTGTGGTGCAATGATGACAATGCCCGTAATATAGATATATCGTTTCGGAAAGGACATCATTGGCATGAACATCGCATTTTATCCGTACTGGGCCGCCAAAACGCTGCTCTCGCTTATTAATGTCATATATATCATGGTCATTACTACATTTATATACGGTCTCACTGGATCGGTACTCTCTGCTGCAATGTTTCCACTTATTCAGATCATTGCACGCATAATAGCCAGTCTCACTTTGCCATTACTTGTGAACCGTTTCCCATTCTCCAGACTATTGATCAGCATTTCCATAGCCAAAACATTAATCATGACCTGTATAGCCATTTCGTTGAATCACTTGATTTCACAACTGCCGCTTCTATTGCTCGGAGTGATTGTACTATCCTTCTTGGACGGATGGGAAACTCCGTTACTGAAGACTTTAACGCCACGATTGGTTCAAGGTGAAGACCTTATAAAAGCAAATAGCCTACTATCTTTCTCCAATCAGACTGTAACCATTGTCGGTTACGCCATGACGGGATTCGCCGTGATGAACTGGGGGGCGTCACAGACCTTCTGGGCAGTTACAAGCCTGTCCTGGGCCGTTCTGATCTTCACGATTGCCATGGGCTCGCTCACACGGAATGTAGAACAACCTCAGAAATCTGCTGTATCGCGGAATGTATTGAGGGAAGGTTGGAGTATACTTTGGAAGAATCCATCCTTACGGCTGATTACGCTTATGGACATTGCCCAAGCACTTGCGGGTTCCATCTGGATCGGAGCTGTTACGCTGGCCTTTGCAAAAGAAGCTCTGGGACGAGGAGAAGGTTGGTGGGGACTCATGAACTCGAGTTACGCTGCTGGAACCATGCTTGGAGGTATTCTGGCTCTGGCTCTGGCCAAACGGATTCAGAAGCACTTGATCGCCAGCATGACCATGGGTTCTCTTCTCCTCAGCCTGATGACCATCGTTTATGGCCTCAACAGCCTGCCATGGCTCGCGCTGGCGTTATGTATACTTATGGGCCCTGTCTACCAGATTCGTGATATGGCTCAACAGACAGCGCTTCAGAGAAGTGTGCCCGCTGAATCCTTGTCCCAGGTATACGCCGCACATGGCGTCCTGATCTCCACGGTTATGAGTGTATCCATCGTCATCTTCGGTCTAGTCGTCGATCTACTAGACGTTCGATGGGTATACCTTATCGGTGGAGCCTTGTTTATCGTGTCTGCGATATGCTCTATATCGTTGAACCGGGTGCACAGAAACGAGCATATTGTTAAGCATACGAAAAATATGTAAATCAAAAAGACGAGCAACATCTGCTCGTCCCTCACAACCTCAATCCAATCGATAATCTGTCAGCGGCCTGCCTTTTTTATAATACAAATTAGGTGACAATATATTGAAGAAAATATGCACATCCGGCATGTATGCTTCTTCCAAAATAGCTTGCACCGACGATGCAATCCGATTATGAATCTCCTGGTCACGTTGAAACATCAGAATCTCTATAGAAGCCGGAGAAGGTGTTAGCGCTTGTACATCATGACGCTCTGCCTTCATTCTCTCCCTTGGAATATGAGTAATTAGGGCCATCTGCTCTGTAATTTGGGGTACAACTTCCTCTAGCTGAGGACCTGTGAATCCTTTAAAGCGAATAAACGGCATTGCTATCCCTTCAATCTCTGTTAATAGTCTCTTATGTGATTTTAAGCACATTGTTTTCAGTTGTCAAATGTCATGGATGGCATATGTTGCTTCTTATAAACAGGAAAAGCCCCGCTGAAGTCTCAGCGGAGCCACTGTTTGCACGTTTCTATACGTGACTTACAGCCAGAAAGATTTTGTGATGATCACGAGCAGGATGAACAGCACGAGAATTGCACTTGTAGAAGTCCATCCGCCACCAGCATTACAACAACCGTATCCAACTTGACTCATTTGATTGGCCTCCTTTGAATTTCAAGGTATGCCATAACATATGCGTATTCCGTGCAAGTGACCGGGCGAATCGGCAAGTTCAACAGCCCATTCATCTGGGATTCATACCCGTTAATTTAACCGGATGGGGCTATGGAAATTTTCAGTTTTTTTTCTTGTGACTCCTGAGGTGAAGGGTCTGTATTTCCTCTGTCGAGAAAGATTGTACGAGTACGTGTATCACTTTCGGATGCCAGAACAACCTCTCCATCAGGTGTTATGCAATACGCGATTGGAATGGAGATCTCGCTATCACGGTACGAACCATCCGCATGGCTAGTCCCCATGACAATACATTGATGCTTCAAGGCGATCTGCCGAGCCTCTTCGACCCACTCACTGTACTGCTCTTCACTGAACATGCCCACACCAATGGAATGCATCACAATGTCCACATCCCCTATATTCTCATTGCGAAATCCTTGCAGGACCAGCTCATCACACAACAAAGTGCTTATTACCCAACCCTGTTCCTCAACCCTCTCAGCAGGTGTATATTTAGCTTTCTCCAATACAACCTCTCCAGCCTTACTGATGATAATTGATCGGTCCTTTGGACGTTCGTCCAGTCTGCGATGACCTGAGACAATCATGGTCCCATATTCAGCCGCCAACCTGCAAGCTTCCTCAACATTTTGGTTCAGATAACCTTCAGGAAAAACCAATATATCCGCATCAGGGTGTTGCTTGAGTTCGGCTTCAAGCTGTAGCAAATGCCGTTCGAGCCTCGGTTGTCCAATGATAATTTTCATCTGGTATCCCCCAGTCATAAATAAAAGCCGGTTCATACCTGAATAAGGTACGAAACCGGCTTAAAGGTTGCACGAACAGAACTCCTGCTCACCGTACTTCGCTTCAAGAGTAATTGGTTCTCATGTTATTGCTCGGTGAAACAATTACCTTTACAGTTGAATGATATGTAGTTAGGCATTTCTATGTTCAATACTATCATAGATGGCCTGCCCATCATAGCTTCGATCTGTGGCGATATCTTTCACAAAGAGGGCGCTGCCTGCTGCACTATTTGCATTTACAGACAGAAAGCTAAATGCACCCACAACCCACATTAATGGATATAATGCAATGGATAAGGCTTTTTTCATGTTTTTGTCTCCTTTGCTGTTGAAATAGTGATTGGTTGAATATCCCATTAATACGATGAATTTCAATTAAAGGTTTCAATTTTTATATAAATATCACCAATTACATCCAACATACATACAGGAGACAAACTAAAATTGTTCCGTTCAGATCAACTCGAAACTCTGGAGCAAGGCTGCCGCCTCTTCATGATCAGGTTCCAGAGCCAATACTTTATGCGTATATGACAGGGTTTCTTCTTCCAGTTCAAGTTCGTAACAGCACACAGCCAAATCGTACAAGACGGCTGGATTATGGTTACTCGGATCTGCAACCAATGATATCTCCAGAAACCGTTTTGCATCCTCATACATATACATCTCATATAATAGCTGCCCTGCCAGAAATGCGAGACCTCCTTGCTGCTCCATCACATAGTAGGACGACCACATCGTATGAATACCAGACTGAATATCAAGCATTTCCTCATCACTTGCATCAGGAAGAAGACTGGAAATGTGGGTAGCACTGTGAATCAAGAACTCCGCATCATACCCGCCCAGACGCCAAAACGGTAAAATATGCTTTAACTCCATACTCTCTATTCGAGAGTCTACCCATTGTTTCATGCTGAAAAAGTCATCCGGGCCAAAACGTTCAACAAATCGATGGTAGGCCAGACGTGTGTTCACATAACTGATGGGTTCGTCCACCATCAACATACACCCAACATTCAGATCTTTATAATGATGTGTTGTGAATCGTGTATGAGCGCCCTGCTGTTCAAGAACATATTGAATGGCATGGTAGTTAGCCGTTAGAGAAAAACTCCCGTGAAGAACAAATTCTGGTGGCTCTGCGAACTTCCAGTTATCCAGGCGATGATCCCCTTTATCAGCGGTAATCAACACATAACCTGACTGTGACAGCTTGTTCAACCGTTCGAGACAGGACAACCCGATTGCAGGGAAAAGAATGTGCGAATCCTCCAGTTCCTCTTTGTACAATGTAATAAGCTCCTGATATGGATAGTTATCCGCACTGTATTCCGGCGCTCGGCAATACTCATAACTCAGTGTCATGTTCTTCAGCATCTCAGCGGGCTCAAGATCAAGACGACGATCCGGAGACTGTACAAGCAGATCACACTCATAGATCTCGCCATCCCCAATGTAGATTAATTCCTGTGGAATGCTGTCAAAAAAGTAATTAGCAATCAACAACAACGGTTGTTTCAGATCACCGGGCTGAATAACCGTGCCTGCAACGACCAGATTCAATTCCGTATCCGCTACAGCGTCAAAACGCGCAAAATCCAATATACCTTGTTGAATAAAGGATTGCATGGATGGATGCTCCTGCCAACCTAGCACATTCTCCGCTACGAGATCCGTCATCACATATCTGAAAGGCGGTAAAGGTATTCCAGCAAATTCCTTTAACTCAAGCAATTTCAGGAGAACTTGATGTGCCAAACGCCCTACACCCGCTCCAAGTTCAAGAATGGTTACGGTCTCGTTGATCTTTCCTTTGTTCGAAAGGTCCTGAAGAAAGCCAAAGATCATCTCTGCATACGCCGTGGCAATCAACGGATTACTCGTAATATATTGAGGGACATGGTTCTCTGTCCAAGCTTGTAGCCCCTTCTGCTCATAATAAGCTCTCTGCCAATCCCAGACCGGAGCTTCACTGTAACGAAAACGTTGACTTTCATTTGACGTCATTAAACGGAAACCTGCTTTCTATCACTAATTTCATACGTTTCTCAGATGATCACGTATTATTTGATGTCCAATACCATTCAATCTCTGTAATGCATTATATCATAGAACCCTACCTACTCGATGAAGTTCAGTTTTCCCCTTCAACAGGAAAAAAACCTGCTTTTTAGGGCAGGTCCTTGAGGCCTTTCAATTAAGAAGACTATTGATCTAGTTTACTTAGGCAAGGACGCTCAACATTAGTCGGAATATACAGCTCCATCAAAGTTCTCAGGGCCTACACGGATCGTACCGAGCAAGTTGGAACTGATAAATGCAGTGTACGTCAATTGAGGTGTGATAGGCGGGTTGAAGTCATCTGCAGAGAACGTAATAATCTGAGGTGCAAGGACACTCAAGCTAAACGTAGACGTTGCGGAATAGATCACAGGGTCCGTAGCCAAAGTCCCCCTAACAATTGTAATAGTTACACCAACGAGTGCCAAAGGAAGTTGCACAGACACCGTTCCTTTGAATTGTACCCGTGGGTTTGCCCCTGCTCCTGCTGTTTGCAGACCAATCTGACCGAATAATTGTGGTGTATTAATAACCAGGATTGGTATTGCAATAGAGTTAGCCAAACTCGCATTCTGAGATGTTCTTGCATCAAGAAATTGACTCATGAAATCTACCTCCTATGGGTTGGGATAAGGTAGTATATGCGAGATTTGAGATATGGCATGGACATACATCGTGATTCGAAAAAAAGGGCATACTAGAAAGACACCATTTACAAGATACCTTTTACTTCAGAGCTTACATGCAGACAGAAAAAAACCCTTGCTAGGCAAGGGTTTTAAGAGTATGGGCCCTACAGGACTCGAACCTGTGACCAATCGGTTATGAGCCGACCGCTCTAACCAACTGAGCTAAGGGCCCTAGACATAATGTATAACGTGCAGATGATGGCTGTGAATCATCCAAGTGAAACTAAATTGCGGGGGCAGGATTTGAACCTGCGGCCTTCGGGTTATGAGCCCGACGAGCTACCGGGCTGCTCCACCCCGCGTCAGTAAGAAATATTAAAACAGCGACTTAATTAATATACACCATTCTATCCCAATAAGTCAAGGGGTAATGTCAGGGAATAAAACGTACACCGTAACGTCCTTTACGTGATCGATAAACTTCCACTTCCGCTGGTTCATTATGACCGTAAATCCACCCATCCTGCTCCATACGTTTGGCCAGACACCCTGCCTGAAATTTGGTTGCATACAACTTGCTGAAATATACCCAGTGCATACCGCTCGTCCTTTCCGGAGTCGTCATTTATTCCTGCTTTTTGTAGAATACCCCATTTTCATAAAAATAGCCGCCAAAGATTAAAATCTTCAGCGGCTATCCTTAACTTATGATATGACTACTACATCAAATCTCATTGAAACGTAGCTTTAGGATCCTTTTTCAATTTCTCCAGCATCTCGTTTCCTTTAGCTGCCCACTCACCAAGTGCTTCTTTTGGTGTCTTTTTGTTCTCTAGTACCTGGTTGAAATATTCCATACCTTTTTCATTGACTTGCCATAAACCTGGGGATTTTTGATACATTTTATCCAGATTGGTATTTGTTGGCGGAATCGGCTTCAGCGAATAGAATGCTTGAATGTTATAATCCAGGCCGTCTTTGGGCTTAATGAAACTCTTCCGTGATACCATCTCATAGCTGCTGCGTGCTTTAATCTTAGCCCAGTCCTCACTGTTCATGTACTTGATCAGTTCCCACGCATCATCCGGGTTCTGAGCCGCACTATTAATCGCCATGAGGTTGCTCAGGTAGATGCTACCTCCAATTTCAGGAGCTTCCGGGTGAACTGGAGGTGTTACCACATCCCAATCCACTTTCGTAAAGTCTTTCATTTTATCCGCATTTTTATTAGCATCAATTAATTGATTAATATAGCTGTAATCACCAATAACCATGGCTGACTTGCCACTCAGGAATAGGTCACCCTGTACCGGATCATAACGCCCACTCGGATTCTGATCCTGTGGCTCGTCGCCTTTAGGAATAACTTTGTCAATCGCAAGTTTGCTGATGGTGCTCCACACTTTCTCCCATTGAGGAGAATCTACTGTCATCTTCTCTGCTTTGTCATCAAACGTCTTCAGCTGCAACGAGCTGTAGTACTGCTGCATGGAGTAGTACGGCGGACCACCCTGATATGTCGTGAAGGAGAAACCAAATACATGATCTTTACCTTCACCTTTCGTTAGACGGGTACCCAGATTGAAAATATCATCCCAAGTCATATTGTCCGTTGGCGGTTCCACGCCTGCTTTTTCAAACATACCCTTGTTATAGAACAAAGCGGAGGAGGAAAACGTTGGTGTCAATGCATAGATGCTCTGGTCCCCAAGGTCCTTAATTCCCTCCAGCACACTAGGCACAATATCACTGGTATCAAACTTGTCTTCCTGCATCAATGGGTCCAGCTGTTTGACCAGATTCTCCTGAATTAATGATTTGACTGTAGAGGTATCCGCCACGATGACGTCAACCGGATTATCCCCAGTCATAATCTTCTTCAGACTTTCCATCGTATCCGGAGCTTCCTGCTGTTCTTCTGTGTTACCGTACCCATACATACTGCTCTGATCAACGGCAGCCACAATCTCGATCGTTACATTGGGGTGTGTCAGTTCAAAAGCATCGGTAAATTGCTGACGGAAGTAACTGTCATCCTGTCCGCCCCACATCGTAGCCACACGCAATACACGCTGCTCCGTATCCTTCGCCTCACTTGCCGTACAGCCGGCAATCAGCGGCATTGCCAGCGTTGCTGTAGCCATGACGGCTAAAACACGTTTTCCCCACATACTGTTCTTCATATCCCAGTTCCCCCTCTTAATTATCTTGGCGGTGTAATAACAATGCGTTCACCGTCAAATTCCAATGTAGCCCGGTTATCAATGGATAAGGCCTCCAGATACTCTTTAGGCACCTGAAGTCGCCCTGCACGGTCAATAATGACAAATGCTTCGTGAATGTCCGGCATACCCGCCTCGGACAAGTTATGCTCATCATCCAGATTCGGGTTGCGCTTCACAAACTCGGTACTGGTCAAGCCGTCCCGAATCGCAACGATCCGGTCCACCTTGCCAGCAAGCGTCAAGTCATGGGTAACGATGACAATCGTAACGCCAAGTTCCTTGTTCATTCTTCGAAAAATGCCCATGATTGTATCACATGTCTCGGAATCGACCGAACCGGTAGGTTCATCTGCAAGCAGAATTTTGGGACGATTGGATAATGAGATCGCAATCGCTACCCGTTGTTGCTCTCCTCCTGACAATTGATGCAATTTGTTATGCATCCGATCCTTAAGGCCTACCCATTCGAGCAACTGTTTCGCGTAAGCACGATCACGCTTGCCTCCCAGTATCATGGGAGTCTCCACATTTTCCAGTGCAGTGAGATAAGGCAGCAAGTTACGACCGTTATTTTGCCAAATAAAACCTACCGTATGACGTTTGTATTCGACCAATTGAGCATCTGTCATCTTGAGCAAATCCCAGTCTCCCACAACAGCCGTACCAGCCGTAGGACGATCAAGTCCGCCCAGAATATTCAGCAGCGTGGATTTACCGCTACCGCTGTTACCGATGATCGCCATCATTTCACCTTGATTGACAGTCAGGTTGAGACCCTGAAGGGCAACGACTTCCACATCGCTGGATTTAAAAATTTTGACAAGTCCTTCGCATTGGATCACGTTTACCTCTCCTCTCCCATTTTGACTGCCTGGTGAACTCGCAATCTGCGAATCTGCCAGAGCAACATCGTTGCACCAATGACCAGCATCACTACGGTGACCCCATACAGTTGCAACATATCTTGCTGTTCAAACACAATCCGGAACGGAGGTACCTGAGCAGATACATTATCCGTCGTTTGCAGGAATGGCAGGAATAAACGACTGGATACCTGACCAATCCCAATACCTAGCAGGATCGATAGACCTGCTGTGAACACCTGCTCCAGCAGCAGCATGCCGCTTAGTTGTGCCCGGGATAACCCCATGGCCCTTAATACACCAAACTGCACAACACGCCCGGACAAATTGAAGAACCAGTACAGCACGTATCCAATCAATGAGATAATAACCGATACCAGGAATCCAAGGCTCAGTATCCCGAATACGCCACCTCTTGACGGATGTTTAGCCTGAGATACCAATTCGGTACGTACGTCACGTACAGATGATAACTCAATGCCTTCTGCTGCAAGTTTCTCCATTAGTGGAGCCACTTTGGCATCCGATTCCATTTTCAGCCACACCTCATAAGGAATCAAAGGCACCTGATCATAGATATAATCCAGATTCGCCACGAAAAATGGCATCTGATCCGGATACTGGGCTGGCCAGTAAGGTATGATCCCAAACACGACGAATTCAATCGCCTGTCCCTGTACACCCATGGAGACGAGATCTCCAGTTTTGAGTTTGAACTTGTCAGCAAATTTGGAAGAGATCAATACAGCCCCTTCATATTTACCAAGCAAGTCAAGGTACTTGTAGGGATGTGCCGGGAACAGATCGTTGCGGAACCAAGCCACTTGAGCAAAGTCCACATTATCAATTCCGACCAGCATTCCCTGTCCACCCGATTTACCAGAGACGATAATATTGCCTTTGGTCTGCAGCACGCGTGCTGCATGTTCAACCCCGTCTAATCTGCGGAACACTTCAAATGGAGGTTCGGAGTAGATGACTTTGGATGGCTGCGAAGAACCGCCACCACCACCTGGAGCACCTCCACCGCCATTGCCTCCGCCGGAACCACCACCAGCAGAACCTCCTCCTCCATTGCCACCGCCTTGTTGACCTCCACCCGTACCGCCGTTCTGTCCTGAACCACCGGGTTTAACCTCAGGTGTTCCTTCCCATACAGTCTGCATAATCACATCAGAACCATAACGGTACAAGGTACGCTCAGTGGAATTCAGATCAATCGTCCGAGCTGCAGCCGAGTTGTACACCCCAAGTCCCAGTGTCAGTACAAGGAGGATCATCAGCGGATAATAGGAAGAAGATGAACGCGATAACTGTGTTAATGTCAGATACAACGGGACCGGGAGAAACTTGCGACCGATCAACTGAATGAGCTTTAAAATCCACGGGAACAAGCGCAGGAAGAATAGTCCAAGCGCAAAGATCGCGAGTGCGGGTACAAAAAACAGAAACGGCTGTACCTGCAACTGATCCGTTGTCATTCCGGTCTGGAAGGTCAACATCTGACGTTCATAGAACAGGTAGTATCCATATCCAGCCAGACCCAGCAACACAACATCCAGGAACCAGCGTTGCCATACTGGAGCGCGGTCTGTACGTGCTTGTCGCCGCTTAGCTGATACAATGGTTGCCCGTGCATAGGTTATCGCAGGGATAAGTGATGCGATGATCGCAACAAGGACCGCTGCTACGCCCAGGAGAATAGCTTCTTTTGATACACCGATCGGAATAGACTTCCGATCTACGAACGAGAGAAAGCCACTTGCAGAGCCAATACTCTTGGCCATAAACCAACCGAGAAACGGTCCAATAATCAACGCAATAACGCCCAGGAATATACCTTCAAGCAGGTAAAGAGAGAAGATCTGCCGAGCTGAAGCTCCACGGCTACGCAATACCGCAATATCACTCTCTTGCTTCTGTAATGACTGTCTGGCGTTCATCGCAATAAAATAAAAGACCATCGCAATCATCGGTGCTGCCAAGGTAAACAACATGGTCTGCAGTTGCAGACTCTGACTGCGGAACTGCTTAAGCAGATCACCAAAGGTGATGTCCACTTTTGTATCTTTCAGCCGCTGGTACAGATCGATATCCAGCCTTTCCAGCATGGAAGTCAGACCTGATAACTGGCTGGTTTGAATTTCTTTCAGATCAAAGGCATAATACCAACGTGAATTTTGAAGTGGAATCCCTTTTTCCTTCAGTAAAACATCATTAAAAACCGATTCATCCACATATAGTCCATTCATCATGCCGTCAAATCCTTGTACCCAGTAAGGACTGTTCGGATCATCTGCCTTGAAGGACCCCGTAATCTTCACACGTAACGTGATATCAAGACCGCTATACACCGGATATTCCAGAATGTCACCGATATGCAGGTCGTTACGGTACATGCCCTCTTCCAACATGACTGCCTCGATCGTGTCATCTTTGACCTGGTTTCCAGGTTTCACCCCGGCAGAGTAGTTCACCTGTGCATCCAGCCCACTCATCGTACCCAGACTCATACTGCGCGCCCTGCTGGCATCCACTTTGGTTGGATCTTCCGGGCTCACCTCTGTGCTGCGAATGGATCTCGAATTCACATACGTATGAAAAGGAAACCCGATGTCGCGAGGAACATCCTCACGAATATAACGATCTACTTCGTCCAGACCCCGAGTGTCTGTCTTCACGCCACCAGGTGCCTGATAACTCATCAGCAACGAACCGGCTGGCAACCCTTCACTGTTATCCTGCAGCGTTTGCGCGACGACCCGTTTCAACGCACCATCGGCGTACATTGGAATACTGACGGTGAACGCTACCGCCACAATCAATCCAATCAGTGTGCTGAAGGTCATCCAGCGCGTGTTCCACATTTTGCGGAACAGCAGCCGAAGCAATGGCAGCCCCATTAGCGTCCCACTACTTTCTGACCTACGGTCAGACCTTTCAGAATCTCGACATCTGTCGATGTCTGCTGTCCAACTTCAACGTCCACTTCACGCTTGCTGCCATCACTCTCCACCACTTGTACATACGTTCTTGAACCGATGGAGCGTAAAGCGGATACAGGAATCACAATTGCGTTCTCGGTACGCTGCGTTACAATCGAGACCGATAGTGGTGTGCCACGTTCGACGCCTTTTGGCATTTTTGCAAGTGTAACGATGACATACTTATCCAGCGTTTCCTTGGTTGGAGGCGTACCGCCTTCACCCGACCCTTCGCCACTGCCGCTTCCCGATGCTTCCGCGATAGGCATAACTTTAATTTTGCCAGCGACTTTACCAGCTCCATTAATATCTACTTCTGCCTTCATACCGGCCGAGAACTTCTCCAGATCTTCCTTGGCAAAGGTAGCTGCCACAACCAGATTCGATGTATCCGCAATCGTAGCAATCGGATCATACGCTTTCACGGTTGCACCCTTCTCTACCTGCACTGCAATAACGGTGCCGCCAAACGGAGCTGTCAACGTGGCTTTGCCCAGTTGTTCCTCCAGATCAACGAGTTCCTGGCGTAGTTCTTCAAACGCAATCGTTGATTCTTCGAACTCTACCGGGTCCATCTCATCCTTCTTGCGGAGTGTTTCCTTCATTTGAACTTCGGATTTGCGAATAGCCAGTTTCTTGCCACGGATCTCCTTTTCTACACTCTCCACATCGAGGACAGCAAGAAGTTGACCCTTTTTCACTTTATCCCCTGGTTTAACATTTAACTCTTTGACATGCATGCCATCAAGCGTGAAGTACACCTTCTCTTCCCGCTGACTCATCATCTTGCCGCTGCCACTTACTTTTTTCTCCAACGTTTCCGTCCGGACTTCATATTCCGGTTTCTTGGAGATCGTTGGTGGTGTAATAGGCGGAAGCACTTCTTCCTCTGTTTCTGACGGCAGCAATGAGCAGCCGGACATCGTTGCAACCATTATCGCACCGAGTACAATAATCGCTGCGCGTTTCCCCCTCTTCGGAGCGGCCCCTTTACTTGATAAATCTGCCGTCCGCCATTTCATAAACATGGTCCGCAACCTCCAAAATTGTAGGATCGTGTGTAGTCATACATATTGTTACTTGTTCTACTTCAATAATATTGCGGAATACGGCCATGACCTGAGCGCCCATCTTGGAATCCAGTTCCGCTGTAGGCTCATCCGCAAGCAACAATCTGGGTCTATGGGCAATCGCCTTGGCTATAGCCACCCGCTGTTGCTCTCCCCCGGACATCTCGAAAGGTCGGTGCTTCACCCGTTTGGATAATCCAACCAGATCCAGACAGTGACCAACCCTGTCCTTCCATTCCGCTCGCGGAACGTCCGCCATTCGCAGCGACAGTTCTACATTTTCCCAAGCAGATAATAAGGGCATGAGTGCATACGCCTGGAAAATAAAACCGATCTCTTTGCGCCGCAAAGCGGTCCGCCGCCGGTCTCCCCAATCCTGAAGAGGCTGACCAGAGAACAGAATGTCTCCACTTGAAGGCTGATCCAGTCCACCGAGCATATTCAGCAGTGTTGTTTTGCCTGAGCCCGATCGCCCCTTCAGCATGACCAGTTGTTGCGGATTCACTTCCATATCAATGCCTTTGAGCACATGGATAATGCGACTGCCTGTCTGGAAACTGCGATGCACGTTACGCACCTCCAGTACAGGTCCATCATATGGAGGCAGCATATCCTTCTTTGGTTTGATCTTCTTCTGGGGTTCATCAACGGTAGTGACAGCAGTTGCAGCCACTTCATCTGAAGCGATTTCACTTTCAGGTAACGGAGATTTACTTGTCGGGTAATCGTGTTCATTGTTGTATGTATTTTCCCCCGACTCCGTCGATGCCTCCAACGGCGTTTCCCCCTGTTGATGTTCATCGCCTGACTGGCTCTTGGCAGGTCTTTTTCTGAGAAATAAATTCTTCATGCCAGCAATCACGCTCATCCTTTCTTGAAATCCCGTTCATTTCTTCAAAAAACCTAAAATTAGAAATCTGTTCCATCCTACACTGAATTATAAACGACCGATCACAACTAAAAGTTACAAGCTTTTTACAACGGTAGAGTGAAAAAGTTAATATTTTGATGAACAAACAAAAAAAGCACCCCAAAGTGCGGGATGCCTCTTGCATATTCAATGGTTTTGCCGCTATGACGGCAATCATTACAATTTTGATACCGTTCATTCCTGAACATTTTTTCGAGGTATCAATGATATTATTTACCAAATGAAGAAGGATCTTCACGCCAGGATTTAAGCAACTCAAAGTCACTCTCCTGAATCGTTCCCTGAGCCAAAGCCACATCCATCAGCGCCGTGTAATTGGACAACGTCTGAAGTGGAATTCCAGCATCTTCAAATGCTTTAACACCTTTATCCAGCTGGTAGCTGAAAATGGCAAGCACGGCGAGAGGTGTTGCACCTGCAACGCGTACAGCTTCTGCTGCTTTGATCGAACTTCCACCTGTAGAGATCAGATCTTCGATGACAACCACTTTCTGTCCTTCGGTAATCAGACCTTCGATCAGGTTCTCCTTGCCGTGTCCTTTCGCTTTATCACGAATGTAGGCCATCGGCAGATTCAGCTTCTGAGCCACCCAGGCAGCATGCGGGATACCTGCAGTTGCCGTACCTGCAATGACTTCTGCATCCGGGTATTGGTTCCGAATAATCGTTGCAAAGGCTTCAGCGATATCGTTGCGAATCTCCGGATAGGACATCGTTAAGCGGTTATCGCAATATATTGGTGATTTGATGCCGGATGTCCATGTAAATGGCTGCTGCGGACGTAACGCCACGGCTTTGATTTTCAATAGTTGGGAAGCAATATGATTCGGAATCTCATTCAGTTCGATCATGCGTTCAACATCTCCTTCAAAATGGTTTCTACCGCTTCTCGCGGATTGGGAGCGCCTGTAATGGGTCTGCCTACAACAATGTAATGACTGCCTCTGGCGATGGCTTCACCTGGGGTCAAGACGCGTGTCTGATCTCCCAGACCACTACCCGCTGGACGAATTCCTGGAGTAACGGTGTGAAAAGCACTGCCACACGTTGCCCGAATTGCGGGCACTTCCAGTGGAGAAGCAACAACTCCATCCAGTCCGGCCTCTTGGGCTAGTCCTGCATAACGGACCACAGCAGCTTCCACACTTCCCGGGATGCCAATCTCGTTATTCATCGTTTCCAGACTTGTACTGGTGAGTTGGGTGACTGCAATGATCTCGGGCTTGCTGAGGGAAGGATCAGCAGCGACTGCTGCCTCAGCACCTTCACGTGCAGCACGCATCATAAGGGCTCCACCCGCTGCATGTACATTGAACATGTCTACGCCAAGACGTGTGATACTCTCAGCTCCGCCACGAACGGTGTTGGGAATGTCATGCATTTTCACATCCAGAAAAACGGAGTAACCTTTGGATTTCAGCTCCCGAATAAAGTCCGGTCCTGCTGCGTAGAACAGCTGCATACCCACCTTGAGATAACAGGGAATGCCCTCAAGAGCTTGTACCAATTCTTGAGCTTCTTCCGCTCCAGGATAATCCAGTGCCACCATCAGACGGCCAGCCATTTCATTGAAACTCGCTTGATTCATCACCAGCGTTCCCCTCCACTTGCTCATTTTTTCCGTTTTTGCCCGATATAAAGGACATCCCGCCAGCCCGCAGGCTGACTGATGTCCTTCATCAGAGAGTTATTTATTTTACAAAGACAGGCATTGCTTCCGAAGAGAAGTTGATCGTTTGCAGCATGATCAGCAGCGCACGAATCGTATCCAATGAAGTCATACATACAATGCCGTTTTCTACCGCTTCACGACGGATACGGAATCCATCACGCTGCGGTGTTTTGCCTTTGGTGAGTGTGTTGAAGACAAAGTTTGCTTCGCCGCTACGGATCATATCCAGAATGTTCGGCGAACCTTCACTTAATTTGTTCACAGTCGTTACCGGAATGTTCGCTGCTTCAAGCGCAGCTGCTGTTCCGCCGGTAGCCATGATTTTGTAACCCAGTCTGTAGAAACCTTCGAGCAAAGGAACTGCTTCGTCTTTGTCTTTGTCTGCTACAGTTACTACGATCGCTCCGGTTGCCGGAATTTTCATTCCTGCACCGATGAGGCCTTTGAACAACGCTTTAGCGTAATTCGGGTCACGGCCCATAACCTCACCTGTAGACTTCATCTCAGGTCCAAGGGTTGGTTCTACACGACGCAGCTTCGCGAAGGAGAAGACCGGAACTTTGACAGATACATGATCCGATTCAGGCCACAGTCCATCGACATAACCAAGATCTTTCAGTTTCACACCCAGAATGGCTTGGGTTGCCAAGTTCGCCATCGGAATGTTGGTTACTTTGCTCAGGAATGGTACGGTACGGGATGAACGCGGGTTCACCTCGATAATGTACACTTGGCCATCATGGATAACAAACTGGATGTTGACCAAACCTACCGTTTTCAGTTCTTTCGCAATTTTGATTGTAATCTCTACAATTTTCTCTTTCAAATCCTGGGACAGATGTTGAGGAGGATATACCGCGATGGAGTCACCAGAGTGAACCCCTGCACGCTCGATATGTTCCATGATTCCCGGAATCAATACCGTTTCACCATCACAGATGGCGTCAACCTCAACTTCTTTACCCATCATGTAACGGTCGATCAGGACCGGATGCTCCGGATTGATTTTAACCGCCTGTTCCATGTATGTCAGCAATTCAGCATCGGAGTATACAATCTCCATCGCACGACCGCCGAGTACATAGGAAGGACGAACCAGTACCGGGTAGCCCAGACTTTGAGCTGTTTCTACTGCATCATCAACGGAAATGACCGTTTTACCTTTTGGCTGTGCAATCTCCAGACGGGAGAGCAGACGCTCGAACTTCTTGCGATCCTCCGCCTCATCGATGCTTTCCAGATCGGTTCCGAGAATCGTTACACCTGCATTACGCAATGGTGCTGCCAGGTTGATGGCTGTTTGACCACCGAACTGTACGATAACTCCTACTGGCTTCTCCTGTTCGATCACGTTCATGACATCTTCGAAGAAGAGCGGTTCAAAGTACAGGCGATCCGATGTATTAAAGTCCGTAGACACCGTCTCCGGGTTATTGTTGATAATGACTGCTTCATAGCCTGCTTTTTGCAATGCCCATACTGCGTGTACAGTTGAGTAGTCGAACTCGATCCCTTGACCGATCCGGATTGGTCCTGAACCCAGCACCACAACTTTTTTCTTGTCTGAAGGGATAACTTCATTCTCTGTCTCGTAAGTTGAGTAGTAATATGGCGTTGTTGCTTCAAACTCAGCCGCACATGTATCTACCATTTTGTACACTGGGCGCAGGTTCTCTGCTTCCCGACGAGTTCTAACTTCCGCTTCAGTTGTTAATGTGCCTCCTGGTTGACCTTGCGCACGCAGTTCAGCAATGGCACGGTCTGTGAATCCAAGGCGTTTCGCTTGATACAGAATGTCGGAAGACAATTCGGATTCTTCGCGAATGCGATCTTCAAATGCGATCAGACCTTCGATTTTGTCCAGGAACCACCAGTCAATCTTGGTCAGATCCTGCAGCTGTTGCAACGTATAACCTCTGCGGAATGCTTCGGCAATCAGGAAGATACGCTCATCATCTGCTTTGATCAGACGTTCGTTCAAGGTCGCTTCGTCCAGCGTTTCGGCATCCTTCAGGTAGAGGCGATGTACGCCAATTTCCAGGGAACGAACTGCTTTGTGAATCGACTCTTCGAATGTCCGGCCAATAGCCATTACTTCGCCTGTTGCTTTCATCTGAGTTCCCAGTTTACGGTTCGCCGAGATGAACTTGTCGAACGGCCAGCGTGGGATTTTGCTCACGATGTAATCCAGTGTAGGCTCAAAGCAAGCATACGTTTGGCCTGTTACCGGGTTCACGATTTCATCCAACGTGTAACCCATGGCAATTTTGGCAGCCATTTTTGCAATCGGATAACCCGTTGCTTTGGAAGCCAGAGCCGATGAACGGCTTACCCGTGGATTTACTTCGATAACATAGTATTGGAAGCTGTGTGGGTCCAGTGCAAACTGTACGTTACATCCACCCTCGATGTTCAGGGCACGGATGATTTTCAGGGAAGCTGAACGCAGCATTTGATATTCACGGTCCGACAATGTTTGGCTTGGTGCTACGACGATACTGTCACCTGTATGAATACCTACCGGGTCAAAGTTTTCCATGTTGCAGACAACGATACAGTTATCGTTTTTGTCTCGCATAACCTCATACTCGACTTCTTTCATACCTGCAATGCTCTTCTCGACCAGACATTGCCCAATCGGGCTGTAACGAATTCCCGCTGCCACCGTCTCACGCAGTTCTTCTTCGTTCGCACAGATTCCGCCGCCAGTTCCGCCCAGTGTATAGGCTGGACGCACGATGATTGGATAACCAATCTCATTCGCAAATTCAAGTGATTCTTCAAGTGTCGTTACGATGACACTCTCTGGTACAGGTTGTTCCAATTCACGCATCAGGTCACGGAACAGATCACGATCTTCCGCTTTCTCGATGGATGTCAGCTGTGTTCCGAGCAATTTCACATTTTCACGTTCCAGCACGCCAGCACGAGCCAGCTCTACAGCCATGTTCAGACCTGTTTGACCACCCAGTGTTGGCAACAAGCCATCTGGACGCTCTTGACGAATGATTTGGGTTACAAAATCCAGTGTAATTGGCTCAATGTAGACTTTGTCAGCCATGTTTGTATCCGTCATAATGGTCGCCGGGTTGCTGTTGATAAGTACAACTTCCACGCCTTCTTCTTTCAGAGCCTGGCAAGCTTGTGTACCGGCATAGTCGAACTCGGCCGCTTGACCGATGACGATTGGACCGGAACCAATCACCAGGATTTTTTTGAGATCTTTGTTAATCGGCATGTTATTGTGCTCCTTTCACTGCGGCTGCCAATACGGCTTGACGCGGCTTTTGCGGGTTAGTGATCTTGTGCTCGCGAATCATCTCGATGAAGCGGTCGAACAGATAGCTGTTGTCGTAAGGACCCGGGGCTGCTTCAGGGTGATATTGAACCGAGAATGCCGGGAATGATTTATGTTTCAGACCTTCAATGGTCTTATCGTTATTGTTGATATGTGTAACTTCCAGGTCTGTACTCTTCACAGACTCTTCGTTTACGGTAAATCCATGGTTCTGGGATGTGATGAAGCAACGTCCGCTCTCCAGTTCTTTCACCGGGTGGTTTCCTCCGCGATGTCCAAACTTAAGTTTTTCCGTGTCTGCTCCTGCTGCAAGTGCGAACAACTGGTGACCCAGGCAGATACCGAAGATCGGGTATTCGCCAAGCAATTCACTGATCATGTTAACTGCGTGAGGTACGTCTTTCGGGTCCCCAGGGCCGTTGGACAGTTGAATGCCGTCCGGGTTCAGGCGACGAATCTCGTCTGCTGTTACATCGTGTGGAACAACAACAACGTCACAGTTACGTTTGCTGAGTTCGCGCAAGATTCCTGTTTTCGCACCGTAATCCACGAGCACAATACGCTCAGCCGTTCCCGGGCTGTTGTAGACATGCTCTGTAGAAGTCATTGGCACCTGGTTACGCAGCTCGGCAATGGTGGTGTCTCCCATCATCTCCAGCAGTTCTTCCACAGGCTTCGATCCTGTTGTGAGAATTCCCTTCATTGTGCCGTGGTGACGAATCCGGCGAGTCAACATGCGTGTATCAATTTCGCTGATTCCTACGATGCCGTATTCCTTGAGCAGATTGTCTACGCTGTATTCCGCACGCCAGTTACTCGGCGTTGGCTCATGACGACGCACAACGAAACCGTGTACGTATGGACGAATCGACTCAAAGTCATCACGCGTAATACCGTAGTTTCCGATCAGCGGATACGTCATGGTTACGATTTGACCGCAATAGGAAGGATCCGAAAGCACCTCTTGATAGCCTGTAATTCCCGTATTAAAAACGACCTCACCTGTAGTTTCACCTTCAGCACCAAATGCTTTCCCGGTGAACAGTGTGCCGTCTTCCAACAATAATCTTGCCTGTGCCTGCATCCCATTTCACTCCTCTGTGTTTATCAACGTTGAATGCATTGGGGTTGAACATGGGGGACGTTACGATTGTGCGGCTCCGTGGGCAGAAAACCCTTTGATCGCTGTTATCCCCGGATTACTTTGATCCCATTCTTCAAATGGAGTAATCCGGTGATAAAGGCGAACGCTTTGCTTCTTCGGGTTCTTTCTGCCCACTCCGCAGTTACGTTGGTGTCCAAGTTCAAAATCATGACATTCAACTTTGCTTTGTTTCGTATGTTAGACTCTCGGCATAATTTGCCTCGAGTTAGTTGAAAAGATGTTACTGTGTAGAAGTTGTAAATTTAGAGTTATAATGACTTGTTGATTTAAGAGTTAAGAATTACTGTTACTGTTTTAAAGAGTTAAAGATATAGAGTTACTGATTTATTAATTTGCTAAGTTACCGTTTTACTGTTGTACCGTGTTATTCCACACGCTTTTGCCATCCACCCAAGTTTGTACGGCCCAGCCTTTCAGCTTCCAACCTGTGAATGGTGTGTTTCTTCCTTTGGTTGCAAACGTTGCAGGATCAACTGCTTTTTCCTCGTTCAGGTCAATCATCGTGATATCGGCTGGTGCTCCCTCTTCCAGTTTGCCTGTATCCAGTCGGAATACACGTGCCGGATCAGCTGTCATGCGTTTCACCAGGAAATCCAAGCTCCACAATCCTGTTTCCACAAACTTGGTGTACAGCAGCGGGAAGGCTGTTTCGAATCCTACGATTCCGAAAGGTGCCAGCTCCATGCCTTTGGCTTTCTCTTCTTCACTGTGTGGTGCGTGATCAGTTACGATCATATCCAGCGTGCCGTCCAGCAAACCTTCGATACAAGCCTGCACATCGCGTGGTGAGCGCAGCGGCGGGTTCATTTTCCAGTTGGCGTCCATGCCCGGGATATCTTCATCCGACAACACCAGATGGTGTGGACATACCTCAGCAGTTACTTTAATGCCAATGGACTTCGCCAGACGAATCAGACGAACCGATTGCTCTGTACTTACGTGACAGACATGGTAGTGAACTCCTGTTGCTTCTGCGAGCAAGATATCACGGCCAACGTGGATGGCTTCGGATTCATTTGGAATCCCTTTGATGCCGTGGCGCTTCGAAAACTCACCTTCCGTCACATATCCACCAACAACCAGTGAGTCATCTTCACAGTGAGCGATCACTGGCATATCCATGCTTGCTGCGAGGCTCATGGCATCCTTCATCATTTGAGCGTTTTGTACGCCTACACCGTCATCTGTGAATCCAATAGCGCCTGCTTCTTTTAATGCGGCAAAATCGGTAAGTTCACGACCCAGTTCATTTTTTGTAATGGCTGCATAAGGCAACACTTTAACCAGATCAGCTTCTTTGGCTTTATCCAATACCAGCTTCACAACTTCCGCTGTATCTGTTACTGGTCTTGTGTTCGGCATGCAAGCGATTGTTGTAAAACCACCTTGTGCTGCTGAACGGGCACCTGTCTCGATCGTCTCTTTGTGTTCGAATCCAGGTTCACGCAGATGCACATGCATATCGATCAATCCCGGAATGACCAGTTTGCCTGATGCGTCTGTCACACTTTGCGCTGACTTTTCGGCATCCAGTACGGCTTGGTCTTCCAGACCAGCGATCTTTTTAATTTTACCTTCATCTATAATGATCGTTTTCCGTTCAAGTTCCCCTTGTTGGTTCAAGACGTTTGCGTTTTTTATAATCTGTAGCATAATTGCCCTCCGCTTCGGTTCTGTCCGGCTTACCAGGCAAGCCGGATGATTTTCTTTATCGTGTACTCTCTTATTGCTCTATAAGAACTACCGTACCGTCAGCCTATGACCCACAGCCAGACCCTGTTACAGTTTCATCGCACGTTCCATAACCGCCATGCGGATTGGAACGCCGTTTGCCATCTGCGGGAAGATCCGCGATGCTTCACTTTCCACAACCGCGTCATCTACCTCGACGTTGCGATTCACTGGAGCAGGGTGCATGATAATGGTGCTTGGTTTTAGGCGTGATGCCCGTTCTTCCGTCAATCCGTAGTGTTCGCGATAATCCTCAGCTGAAGTAATTAAGCCATGTTGATGACGTTCCAGTTGAACCCGGAGCATCATGACTACATCTGCATCCAGCGCTTCTTCAAGACCGACATAAGGAGCATGCTCTGCGAGTTCCGGTGCCTGCATCGTTTGCGGTGCACAGAAGCGTACATCTGCACCAAACTTTTGCAGTGCCCACAGGTTGGAACGAGCTACACGGCTATGCAGAATGTCACCTATGATGGAGACACGCAAGCCCTTCAGTTCGCCAAATGTTTTCCTCATCGTGTAGAGATCCAGCAACGCCTGTGTGGGATGCTCATTGTTGCCGTCTCCGGCGTTCACGAGTGGTACATTCACTTTCTGAGCCAGTTGTTGCAGAACCCCTGCCGGTTTCAACCGGATCACGCCTGCATCAATGCCCATCGACTCAAGTGTTCGTACCGTATCGTAGATGGACTCTCCTTTTTCCACACTGGATGCGGCTGCCGTAAAGTTCAGCACTTGTGCGCCCAGACGTTTCTCTGCCATTTCGAAGGAGAAGCGGGTACGTGTGCTGTTCTCGAAGAACATGTTCGCAACGAAGCGTGATTCCAGTACAGGAACCAGTTTCTCTTTCTGCGCTTCCCAGTGAGCCGCTCGGTTAAGAATGGACTCGATTTCTCCTCGACTAAGTTCCTTCAGTCCAAGCAAGCTTCGGTCTCTCAATGCTGTCTGTGTAATCATTATGCTTGCTCCCCCCGGTTCTGAGTGATCTTGACTTCATCCTGTCCATCCGTTTCCATGAGTGCAACTTCGATCTCCTCTGATTTGGAAGTCGGCACATTCTTGCCGATAAAATCAGGTCGAATCGGAAGTTCCCGGTGTCCGCGGTCTGCGAGTACAGCCAGCTGAATGTTCTGCGGTCTTCCACAGTCCATCAGGGCATCCATCGCTGCGCGAATCGTCCGTCCGGTATAGAGCACATCATCGAACAAAATCACTTTTTTGTTATGGATCGAAAGTGATTCAGGTGTCATAATCAACATTTCCTTGCGATTCGCTTTATTTTCGTCCAAGCGGTCATCGCGGTAAGGAGTCACATCCAGCTCTCCCCAGGGGACTTTGGCGCCCTCGATTTCTTCAATCTTGGCGGCAATCCGTTCTGCCAGGTAAACCCCGCGTGTACGGATACCGACCAACACACAATCGTCGATTCCTTTGTTTTTCTCCAATATCTCATGGGCAATCCGTGTTAATGCGCGGCGGATCGCCGTCTCATCCATAATGACATGTGTCTCTGTGCTCATGCGTTCAGCCTCCTCAGGATTTCCCTTCAGCATCATGGCCCCGTGACGAGGAGAAAAAAAAAGACTCCTTGCCGTGTTTATTGGCAAGGAGTCTCCGAACTTCAGACCGCTCTGAAGAAAGTTTACTCTCGGGGATGCATCGCTTCATTTGCCGCAGCAAAAAACGATGTATCGTTCACGTTACCTTGCCAGTCTCACGGGACTGATTTAAAGGTGCTATTCATGTCGTTCATATTGCAGGACCTCACAGGGTTCTGTAATCAATATGTCCGTTTGTCTTCATGAATTATGACAGAAAGACAACCCCCTGTCAACACCTCACCATCGCAGGTGAAAACCCTCTGCTACGTTCTTCTTAGAATCAGCAGTTAGGCTGAAAAACATCCATGCACAATACATCTCATTGGTTATTCATAATTATACAACATTTCTGCATATTTATCCATAGGAAAATGAGAAATTTGATATAACCAAAATAAACCTCTTACTGTACTCAAAAGAGATAAAACACTTCTTTTTAGAACAGACAGTGAGTTTCATTTTACGCAATATATGAAGGCTCTGAATTAGTACCAAGTGAAATGGGTACAGTTTATAAACATGAACCCATTATTAGATACTGCAATAATACCGATATACATAAGATTCACAAATTTACGACATAGAAATAAGTTACGCCCTACATTTATGTACATTTAGGAGGAAGTCATGCGTCACATTTGGCACGTTTACAAAACAGACTGGTTGCATATTCTGAAGGTTCCCACAGGTATATTTCTAATTGTGGCTATTATTCTACTGCCCGGGGTGTATGACTGGGTCAACGTGAAGTCCGTCTGGGACCCATACAGTAATACCCAGGGGATCAAAATTGCGGTGACAACTGAGGACAAGGGTGCGACTGTTGAAGGAACCCATGTTAATATCGGAGACGAACTGGTATCCAGCCTTAAACACAACGAAAAGCTGGGCTGGACTTTTGTGGACCAGGCTGAGGCTAATCGGGGTGTGCAAACTGGAGAGTATTATGCAAGCCTGCTCATTCCGGGGGACTTTTCATCCAAAATTACAGGCATCGTTAATGGGAAGCTGGAGCGACCGGAAGTAATCTATACCGTCAATGAGAAGGTGAATGCCATTGCTCCTAAAATCACAGGCTCTGGTGTATCTGCCATAACAACACAAATCAATGAAAATTTCACTGAAGCCGTCAGTGAGGCCGTTCTGACCAAGCTGAATGAAGCCGGGGTTGAGATTAATTCCCAGCTTCCAACATTACGCAAAATGGAGAATGGCATTTTTACACTGGAGAAAAATCTTCCGGCTATTCAAGCCGCAGGTCAAAAGGTTCTGGAAGTAGAAAAAGCCATGCCCGAGATTGTAAAAGATGCTCAAAAGATCGTTGAAATCGAGAAAAAACTGCCTGAAATCAATGAAGCAGCACAGTATGTGCTCAAGGTGCAGGAGTATTGGCCACAAATTAATGATGCGGCTTCCGAAGTGCTGGCTATTCAAGAGCGGATACCGGATATACAAAAAGCGGTAGAACGCATTCGAGAAGTGGATGAAAACTTTAGCCAGGTATCAGATGTCATCCAAACGGCGCTGGATAAAACCAACAAAGCTCTGTCTATCGTAACGGCAGCAGAGCAAGGTTTGGACAAAGTATCACATATCGCTGGCAACGGGATTGAGCTTGCAGAGGGATTAAATCAGTTCGTGGATTCCAGTGAAGAAGCGTTTCAGACAATTGGCCCGACGATCCGCCAAAATCTGCTGCTGGTGCAGCAGATTACTAACGCTACAGGAGACGTATTTGCACAATTGCAAAATTCGGATCTTAATAACCTTCCTACAGTAGAAGATCTCGACCGGATTGCTTCACGTTTAGGGGTTGCGGTAAAACTCGTGGACAGTATGGCAGAACTACTGGGCAACATCAATAACTTGCTTCCAAGCCAACCACTTGCCGTTAAAATCACACAACTGAACTCCATTTCAGATAAACTTCAGTTGCAGATCCGCTTGGCTGGCATCATCAGTGATGCCATGCGTCGTAATACAACTCCACCAACAGACGTCATCGCTCAGTTAAATACTCTCTCGAAGGACATCAGCAGCGGGATTGGCAATATCTTAAACACCTATGAAAGTGAAATATCGCCTGCACTTGCAGCTGGTGCGGATAAGCTCAGGTCTACCCTCTCCACTTCAGCAGAAACTCTGCAAAGAGCAAAAGATCGTATTCCGGATATTGCGGACATTCTTGCATCAGCCAAAGAAGGAATTACGTTTGGGCAGGCCGAGTTGACAAAAATCCAGAGCGAACTGCCTCAAATACAATCTAAGATCCATGAGATATCAGAGACACTCGCGAACAAAAGTGAAGGTTTTATCCAAGCTCTGAACACAGTGTCTTCATTAATTCGAAACGATCTGCCCAAGCTGGGAAACAAACTGAACGAAGCAGCTGATTTTGTTCGTAATGATCTGCCTACTGCCGAGAAACAGATAGGCAAGGCATCCGATTTTGTACAGAATCAGCTGCCGGAGGTCGAAAAAGGAGTTCACCGTGTTGCCGCGCTTGTACGTGATGATCTGCCAGCATTGGAAAGTGCCATCAGCAAGGCTGCTGACAAACTTCGGGAGGTCGAAGGTAATAACCAGTTTGCGGAGCTCGCCAAACTTTTGCGCGGCGATATTGAAGAAGAGAGTGCTTTCCTTTCGAGTCCCGTGCAAATCAAAGAACAACAGCTTTATCCGATTCCGAATTATGGATCGGCCATGTCACCATTTTATGGCGTGCTGTCCTTGTGGGTTGGCTCAACACTGCTGATTTCTCTGCTTCGTGCCGAAGCTGAGAATCCAGGGGGTAAGTTCCGGGGATATGAATTGTATCTTGGACGTCTCGCTACTTTTCTGACCATTGGGTTACTTCAGGCGATATGTGTCACCCTGGGAGATATCTTAATCCTGGGTACCTATGTTGCAGATAAACTGTGGTTTGTCCTGTTTGCCATGCTGGTGAGTGCCGTATTTGTCACCATAACGTACACCCTGCTGTCCGTATTTGGAAATATCGGAAAAGGGATCGCCATTATCTTCATGGTGTTCCAGTTCTCCAGCTCCGGCGGTACGTTCCCAATCAGCATGACATCACCCTTTTTCCAAGCATTGAATCCGTTCATGCCCTTCACGTATGCGATCAGTCTGTTGCGTGAGTCGGTCGGCGGCATATTGTGGTCTACTGCCATCAAGGATATTCTGTGGTTGTGTATGTTCATCGCGCTGAGTCTCATTGTTGCTCTCGCTTTGAAACGTCCACTCAGCAGTCTCACCAAACGTTCAGCCGAGAATGCCAAGAAGACCAAAATTATTGCTTAACTCATTTTGCTCAACACTAATTAAGAAAAGGCCATTGGACTTTACATCCAATGGCCTTTTCTCGTTTCATTATATGAATCGATACATTTACTATTTGACTATTTCACTGAGCGTTCCTGTTCCAACTGATTATAGGATTGTTTGATTGTTGTTAATGTTTCTACATGGCGATAGATGTTGTTACTTGCCGTAACGATAACACATAACATGATCAAGCCTATAACCACTTTTTTCCCCAATCCCGGACGAAGACTGATGACGAAACCTCCACCCAACAGGAAGAACGCAAACAGATAATGTCCCGCATACAGGTACATATCATATTGAAATACAGCCAGACCAAAGCCCACGACGACATGAAGCAAAAAGGCAAACAGAATATATGGCACAAGGGTCCACACTTCTCGTTCACGAATGCCCTTAATGAAGCCCATGAATGCCAGTAGTAAAACAAAGATACCTGTCATCTGCACATAGATTGGATTGGAACGGGATAGATCCGTAACAAAGGCTGCCATGCCCGGGTCCAGTAAATGCATCTTCGGTGTCAGCATTGGATTAATCGTTAACATGTTCAATGCTTTCCAATGAACAGCGAACTGGAATGGTGTTGCATAGCTTGTTCCGCCATTTTGAATGCCCAACAGCCAGTTACTAACCCAACTGCGGCCTCCAAAGGCAACATACTGAATGCCAGTTAATACAACGATGATCAGAACCGCCAGTGCCATGATGCCGATGTATTTTTTCAAATTCGCCTTATTGCGCCATGTATTCATATTGAAGAATGTGGCAGCAGCAAATGGTACGATATTAGTCGAGGTTAGTCCAAAGTTAATCGATGCAAGCAATGCATTGGGTACATAACGTACGTCCTGACGCTCACGAGTATACTGCATGTAAACCACCGACAACAGAATAACGAACTGTACATAAGGATACGAATCCGGGATCAACGCGGTATACATCAGATAGGAACTGAAACCAAACAGTAAGGCAAACAGCAGCGGTACGATGGTCGATTTATCTTCTTTTTGACTCAGGAACAGATAAGCCAGCACCACCGAACCCGCATTCACCAGCGATTGCAGGATTAGAAAGAACCAGTTGCCTCCCAGCAGTTTCGCTACAGCCGCAAGGGTGACTGCGAGAAAAGAAATGAGCGGATGGATCACGGAAGAACTGTTGTCCCCATAATACATTGAAGGATCAAAGTTGAATAAATTAATTGGAAACAGCGTCGTATTAAATGGGGTATACGCCCCAAGCATCTCTGCATTATTTTCAATGTACAGAACATACGAGCCGTTCATTAAACCATAGAACAGAGCAAATCCCGCAAACAGGTAAAAGGCTGTCCAGTTGGCTCTGCGATTATAAAATAAGTGATCTAAAAAGTTCATGCTTTCATTTCACATCCTGATTAATTAAGTTCTAAAATACCAATAAACATAGGCCACCCATAATACATGCCACACCTATCCAGCGTAAAGGGCCCACTGTCTCTTTAAATACCAGCCGAGCTATGATGAGAGTCCAGACATATGTTAATGCGTTCGCAGGCAACACTACGGTTAATGGAAGAAACTTCAGCAATACAATATTCAGCAACGCACCAGTTCCGTAGAATCCAAGTCCCATGAGTACATGCAGACGATTGCGACTTGTCGCATAAGCTTTCAGTCCGGCCCCGCCCAGTGCACCACACAACGTCATGACAATTAATACGGCAACCATCCAGCTATCGATCAACACTGGTTAATGTCACCCCGATTCCAAGCAACACAACTGCTGCCAGCTTTTGCACCGTAATTTCTTCCCCAAGCAAAAAATACCCATAGATTAAGGCAAATACGTAGCTGGCACACATCAGAGGATAAGCAACTGAGAGTTTTTCCAGAGCAAAAGCTTTAATCATCAAAATCGCTCCAAGTCCATAACACAGAAAACCAACACCTAGGTAAATCCACTCGGTTAGTCCCCATTTCCAAAACAATTGACCCGTTGCTGTCAGAAAAGCGGAAACGAGCATCAACCATTTACCAGTATGACGCGATTTTATTTCCCCCACGTTAATGCCTCCATGTCCGGAACACGCTTGTTAATAAAGTATCGTTGACTTACAAGTTGCATGACTGGAAGGTCGGATAAGGAGTCCGAGTAGGAACATGACTGGTCATAATCAATGACCATATTCTTCTCACTCAGATAAGCCTGAATTCGGCGTACCTTCTCTTCCCCTTTGCAATTGCTGCCATCAACTCTGCATGTGTAACCATTCTCATGACGGACAAGTTCAGTTCCAATTACATGATCCACCCAGGGAAAATTATTAAAGTATTTCATATAGGCATGCGGAGATGCAGTTACTAGCAAGACATGATACCCTGCTTCTTTGCGATGTTGCATCTCTACACTGGCCTCGGCAAAAATGGACGTACGCAAGCGAGTATCAAAGAAATGTTCGAGATCTTTTTCAGACATACGCTCAATTTCTTGAAAGTAGGATCGTTTGACTTGTTCAACCGTCATAAAACCTGCCTTGAATAACACGGTATGTAATGCAATGACAGGTAATCTCCATACCTGCCACGGGTAACGGCGAACACCGTAATGCACAAATTGAAACATGGAATCACTGCGTATGATCGTTTTATCAATATCAAAAATTGCGACTTTCGTGCTTTTCACCCTGATCCCCCTCAGCCTTTATTCAAAGATTGCAAATATTGTAACAACACTTATCACATACAACATAACCGTAATTAATATAGGCTTGTCCTCAAACAGCACACGATCGGGCGAACCTCCCTGGTTCTTCATGTGGATCAGATACAGGTAACGGAACATGCCGTAAATGACCAATGGGATCGTCCACATGAGATGAATGGTTCGATCTGAAGTGAATGTGAACAGGGAATAACTGATAATCGTAGCTGTTGTCACAATCGTATTGAATTGATCCAGTAACGTAATGGAGTAGTTATCCAAAACCTTACGGTGTGATCCCGTATTTCCTTCAAGCAACGTAAGTTCATTTCTCCGTTTGCCAATGGCCAGAAATAACGACAACAGCATCGTACAGATCAAAAACCACGGTGTGAATGGCACATGGATCAGCACACCACCTGCAATGGCACGAAGTACAAAGCCGGCTGCAATGGTCATCATATCCAGGATAACGAGATGTTTCAGCACAAATGAATACGATACATTCAACAGGAAATAAACGATACATAACACCCCGAATAGAGGGTTCATCATGAAAGCCGTTCCTACGGAAAGGATTAATAGAATAATGCCAAACAACAAAGCATGACTCGGATTCACCTGCCCAGAAGCCATAGGACGATACTTTTTCACCGGATGCTGTCGATCCCTGTCCCGGTCTACAAAGTCATTTAAAATATAAACACAGCCTGCAACAAGGCTAAATAGAATAAAACCAAGCAACGTCGCAAGAATGGTTTCAGTCCGAATCTCTTCAAAAGAAAATAGTAACGCAGCAAATAACAGCAGATTTTTAGTCCACTGTTTGGGTCTTAACAATCTGATTAATCCTGACACTGTACTGCCTGTTCCTGTAGCCGGTGAGGACACCGTACTTGTTCGTGATGATAACAATTGTAATAACTCCCTTCAACAACAACTTCTGTATATAACAAATAACGTAAAGATCTAATCATATGTTGCTTGTATAATTTTGTAAAGGGAGTAAATGAAAAAATTCTAATATGGACATAAAAAAAGAGACCGTTTTCGGTCTCTTCGTTAGTACATGATTGAACTATTGGGTAATGCGATTAAAATTCAAATTGTACATCGCTCAGACGACGTTTGATCTCAGCAATAACACGTTTTTCTTCCTCTTCACCCTTCGCTTCAAAGGTTACGGAGAAACGAACAAAGTTACCCGCATCATCCCAAGGTACGGATGAGATCAGTTTCTCACGAATCAGGAATTGGGAGAAATCTTCGCCGGATTCGAAGCGACGTCCGCCAACCACACCTTTTGGTGCTTCTACATACAGGAAGAATGAACCTTTAGGTTTTTCAGCCTGGAAGCCCAGTTCGTTCAATGCGGCAACGAGCATGTCGTGACGGCGAGAATATTTCTCTGCAATTTTTTCCGTAATTTCAGGGTGATTCAATCCATAAGCAGCAGCCTTTTGAATCGCGATGAACTGACCTGAGTCATTGTTGTCCTTCACGTCACTGAATGCTTTGACTACAAGCGGGTTACCCGCTACAAATCCGATTCTCCAACCCGTCATGTTGTAGGACTTGGACAGAGAGTGTAGCTCTACGCCGACATCCTTCGCACCAGGTACAGACAGGAAGCTGAACGGTTTTTTGCCATCATACGTCAATGCTGCGTATGGAGCATCATGTACAACCACAACATTGTATTTCTTAGCCCATTCCACAACTTCAGTGAAGAACTCCACCGTCGCGCTTGCGCCTGTTGGGTTGTTCGGATAGTTCAGGTAGAGCAACTTCGCACGTTTTGCGATGTCTTCCGGGATAGCCGTCAGATCAGGCAAGAAGTTGTTCTCTTTCGTCAATTGGATGTTGAATACTTCTCCACCCAGATACTTCGTATGTGTACCCATAACCGGGTAACCTGGAACGGTCATGATCGTCACATCACCGGGATTGATGAAGCATGAAGGCATCATCGCCAAAGCCGGTTTTGAACCAATGGAGTGTACAATCTCAGTATCTGCATCGATACCTTCTACGTTAAATACGTTTTTCAGGTAGGAAGCAGCCGCAGCTTTGAATTCAGGAATACCATTGTCGGCATAACCACGGTTCTCAGGTCTGGAAGCTTCTTCTGCAAGTGCAGCTACAATGCCTGCATCAGCCATTTCGTCCGGTTCACCTACACCAAGGTCAATCAGTTCCACATCGGGAAAATCTTTTTTGGCCGAAGCTTTGGCACGTTTGATTTTCTCGAATTTATAAATGTTCGTGTCTTTACCATAGTTGGAGCCACCGATACGGTCGGCAAAATTAGTCTGAATGTAAGTTTCTTGGTATTTATCGATACTCATAACGTTGTTCATCTCCTCATTTGACGCAAATTTCTACACTTTAATATGAAGCATTTGCGTGATCAAAGCCATGGACAAAGTATCCGAACATTTGTACTTTCTTGGAGCTGTTAACGACTGCGTAGCGAGGCGAGCACGTCTTCCATATCTTGCGGAATCGGAGCTGAAAATTCAAGGTATTCTCCCGTTGTTGGATGCACAAATCCAAGAATGGCCGCATGAAGAGCCTGTCCTTGCATTTTGATGCCTTTATTCCGTCCATAAGTTGGATCTCCTACAAGCGGATGACCAATAAATTTCATGTGAACCCGAATCTGGTGAGTACGTCCTGTCTCCAGTTTCAATTCCAGCAAGGTGTAATCATTAATCCGCTCTGTAACGGTAAAATGCGTAACGGCATGTTTACTGTTACGTTCTGTGACCGTATACATTTTGCGGTCATTGGTATCCCGTCCAATCGGTGCATCAATGGTACCTTGATCATGATTAAGATGACCATGAACAAGCGCAATATACCGTCTATTCACCGTATGTTCCTTCAACTGAGCAGCCAGTGATGCATGAGCACGATCGTTCTTGGCAGCCATGATCAGGCCGGATGTATCCTTATCGATACGATGCACAATACCAGGACGCAACTCCCCATTAATACCCGAGAGGTCTTTGCAGTGATGCATAAGTGCATTAACGAGGGTACCCGACGTGTGTCCTGGTGCCGGATGCACCACAAGACCACGCTGTTTGTTGATCACGATCAGGTCGCTGTCTTCATATACCACTTCCAGCGGAATATCTTCGGCAATGATCTCCACAGCAGCTGGTTCTGGAATCTGTAACTCAACCAGATCCCCTTCGGATAACTTGGCATTGGCTTTGACTACAGCACCATTTACCGTAACCATTCCGTCTCCGATCCACAATTGAACTTGGGAGCGAGATACGTTATCCACGGCTTCCGTAATATATTTGTCAATTCGTTCTTTTTTATGTTCAGCGGCAACGGTCCATTCCATACGTTCATTGCCATTCATTAGTTCTTCGTCGTTAATCTGTTCCTTATTCGGATTACTCATGATGTTCATTCCCTTCAATCTTCGCGGCTGCTTTTTCGCGCCGTCCTTCAAGCAATGTCTCCACTATGATCAACCCTACACCGATGCAGATTGCCGAATCGGCGATGTTAAAAATGGGAAACGTATAACTTCCAAAATTAAGTTGTACAAAATCTACAACTTCTCCGGTCAATGCCCGGTCAAGGAAGTTGCCAATTGCTCCACCAAGCACCAAACTAAGCGCCACAGGCAGCAATTTGTGCGGGGTATCTTTTACCTTTTGCAAATACCAAATCAAGGCAACGACCACAATCAACGTAACCACGATAAAGAACCAACGCTGGTCTTGCAGAATGCCAAATGCTGCTCCTGAGTTACGATGTGATGTGATGACAAAGAAATTGCCAATGACCGGAATTTCTTCTCTGAGTTCCATCCGGGTTGCAATCAGATACTTGGTTCCCTGATCCAATAAAAATACGATAAAAGCGAGGATATAATACACCACGTTTGTTTGTCACTCCGTTCTTGTCTTTTCCAAACGATACCAGGCTTACGCCAGACTTGTTTATTGTAGCACAGCTGTTTGGAAATCGTCCACGACGCGCTACATCGCAATGCTTATGGCAAAAACGATAACATTTCCCTTCTGTAATCTTGCCCTCAATGGCACATCCTACAATAGAGTCAAAATCCGGATTTCAGCATGAAAGCAGAAAGGGGAAAATCATGTCACATTTTACTAACGAACAGCTACAATTTCTACGTTCCCAACTGATGTCCGATAAGCGCGATATTGAACATAGACTTTCGGAAAACGAGCATTATGGCCTTGGAGATTCCCTTAAACTACAGACAGGTGAATTATCACCAATTGATAATCATCCTGGAGACATAGCTACGGAGGTGTATGAACGCGAGAAAGATATTTCCCTACTGGAACATGATGAATTCCAATTGGAACGAATCGATTCTGCACTGCACTCCATCGAAGAAGGACATTACGGTACATGTGCGGTCTGCCAGCAACCCATCCCTTATGAACGCATGGAAGCTGTCCCCTACACCAAATACTGCAAAAAACATCAACCAGAAACCGTTGTCTCTGAGAACCGCCCTGTAGAGGAAGAATTCCTTGCCCCGGCATTTGGTCGAACCAGTCTGGACGAGCATGATGATCAAAATGGCTTCGATGGTGAAGACACCTGGCAGATTGTTGAAAGCTGGGGCACATCGAACTCACCAGCCATGGCTGAAGGACGCGATATCGACAGCTATGATGTTATGGCGATTGAAGCCACCGATGAAGTGGAAGGCTGCGTTGAAGCGTACGAAAGCTTTGTTGCCACGGACATCTATGGTCATGACGTCTCCATCGTGCGCAATCGGCAATATCGCCAGTACCTGGAGAACCGTGAGGGCGAGGGTCTGTTAGAACCGGATATGGAGACGGATGACACGTATTAATTGCATTTTGATATCATTTGCTTTTTTCGCTTAATCGCTTAGTATGTGTTCATATCAAGTTGGCGCTGGACAATGCGCACAATATCAGCGATGTAATCTCCAACAATGGGAAGATTGAGCGCCCCAAGTAGCTGCAAAACGTAAATGATCGTTGCTGCGAAAAAGGTAAACCCAATCGCAATCCCCACACCTCGTGCGGCTCCAGACAACAGGTTAAGTCCAATCAATTTCCATGGTCTGTTCAGCAATTCTGTGTATTGCGCTATTCGTGAACGTTCCAGTTCATTCGCCAGACGGTTCGTCAGGGTATGTAACTCTTCAATTTTGTCATGGGAATTGAAATTATCTGATGTTGATTGTTGTGAAGTGGATGCGGTTTGCTTGTCATGTTCGCTCATGTTTTGGTCAGTTCCTTTGATCAATATAGATTGACTGCACTATAGAATCATTGCCTTATTACCTAAAAAACAAACGAGCCCAGAACCAGGGAATATGTCCCTGCCTCTGCGGCTCGTTTGTTTATACTCTATATTCTGTCCTAATTGAATGGGACATGCTCCGAATTACGCTTCGATGTAAATACCGATCGATTTGCCTCCGGCTTCAACGCGTTCCATGGACTCATTCGAGCCAAATGTAACTTCGGTTACGAGAACATTTTCACGCAACACATCATCAAACGCCTGAATAGCTTCCTGAAGGGATGCATCCACATCCAGTGTCAAACGTACTCTTTTCTCAATCGGCAGGTCCAGACGTTTCCGGGTATCCTGCACAGCACGAACCACTTCACGGACCCAACCTTCCTGTTCCAAGGCTACCGTGATTTCGGTATTCAGCGCAACCGTCAGACCGTAACCTGATGCTGAAGCAAAACCTGATTTGGCCTGTTTATCAACCAATAATTCTTCACTCGTTACTTGCAGCTCTTCGCCTTCCGGTGAAACGATGTTCAGTACACCTTCCGAAACCACTTTACGCGTCTCATCGGCTGACATTCCCTTGAAGAAGTTTTGCAGGAACCCTACGTTTTTACCGTATTTCTTACCTGCAACTTTCAGGTTCAGCTTCAATGTAAAGTCAACGAATTCCGCATCATTATGCTCCGTACGGATTCCTTTTACATTGATCTCTTCTTTGATGATCTCTTCATAACTTGTCAGGTCAAAGCCTTTATCCAGGGAAACGATCAATTCAGACAGCGGCTGACGTGTCTTGATGCCTGTTTCGTTACGAACGTTACGGGCAAGTTCAACCACGCGGCGAGCCGTCTCCATATCCTGTTCCAGTCCTGCATCAATCAGCGCTTCGTTAGCTACCGGATAGTCTTCCATGTGCACACTCTCACCTGTTGCAAGGTTCAAATAGATGTCTTCTGCCAGCATCGGTGTGAACGGAGCAACCAACTTCGCGGTAGTCACCAGTACCTCAGTCAATGTACGGTAAGCGTCCAGTTTATCCTCTGTCAGCCCACTTCCCCAGAACCGGTCACGGGAACGACGGATGTACCAGTTACTCAACTCATCAACAAATGCTTCAATCGCTTTGGAGGAGTTCAGATAATCGTTAACCAGCAATGCTTTTTCTACAACCAGGATCAGACTGTTCAGTCTCGACAGAATCCAGCGATCCAGCTTGTGTGCGGACAGTTGGAACGGGTGCTCCTGTGGATCAAATCCATCAATGGTAGCATAAAGCGTCAGGAATGCATGGGTGTTGACCAGCGTATCCACCATTTTGGATTTTGCTTCGCCTACGATACCTTTGGAGAAACGTTTGCTGTTCCACGGTGCACTGTCAGACAACAAAGCCCAGCGGAATGCATCTGTACCGTATTCTTCAATTACTTCCCAAGGATCGATAACGTTACCTTTGGATTTGGACATCTTCTGTCCGTTCTCGTCAAGAACGTGTCCTGTAGCCATAACCGCTTTGTAAGGCGCTTTGCCTGTCAAAAGGGTGGAAACCGCCAGCAAGCTGTAGAACCAGCCACGTGTCTGGTCAATCCCTTCACAGATCATATCCGCAGGGTACTGCTGTTCGAATACTTCTTTATTTTCAAATGGATAGTGCTGCTGGGCAAACGGCATGGAGCCGCTGTCGAACCAGACATCGATCACTTCCGGTGTACGTTTCATCTCATATTTGCCACAAGAGCTCATGACTTTAACGTCATCCACATATGGTTTATGCAATTCAAGATTCTCTGGCACATCACCTACCGCACGAGCACGCAATTCTGCAATGCTGTGTGGAGCAAATTGTTCGCCAGTCTCCTCGCACACCCAGATGTTCAGCGGAGTTCCCCAATAACGATCACGGCTGATGTTCCAATCCACCAGATCTTCAAGGAATTTCCCAAAGCGACCTTCACGAACGTGACCTGGGTACCAATCCACTTCACTGTTGTTGGCAATCAATTGGTCCTTGATGGCTGTTGTTTGGATAAACCAGCTGTCCATCGCATAGTACAGAAGCGGTGTATCACAACGCCAGCAGAATGGATAGCTGTGCTCATATTTTTCTTTGCTGAACAACCGTCCATGCTCAGACAGATATCGCACGATATCAATATCACAATCCTTCACGAAACGTCCCGCAAAGTCAGTAACCTCAGCGACAAATTTGCCTTCCAAGTCCACCATGTTCACAAAGCTGATCCCATTCTCACGGCATACACGATAGTCATCTTCACCATGGGCAGGAGCCATGTGTACGATACCCGTACCACTTGCATCCGTTACAAAGCCTGCACCCAGAATGATGTTGGCTTTCTCAGCCTGTACGTAGTTGAACGGAGGATCATACGTTTTGCCAACCAGATTGGCACCTTTCAGTGCACCGATGATCTCATACTCACCCTTGGTATCTTTCATCACTTTTTCAACCAGATTGGTTGCCATGATGTACACTTCATCACCTTGACGAACACGGGAGTAGTCCATATCCGGATTCACGGCAAGTGCAACGTGTGAAGGCAGTGTCCAAGGTGTTGTCGTCCAAGCCAGTACAAATTCTCCGCTGTCATTCAGTTTGAATTTCGCTGTAGCACTCAGATCTTTGACGTCTTTGTACCCTTGTGCAACTTCATGGGAACTCAGTGTTGTCTGACAAGAAGGACAATACGGGCTCACACGGTGACCACGATACAACAGGCCTTTCTCATGGATTGTCGCCAGGATGTTCCATACACTCTCGATGTAGTTGTTATCAAGGGTGATATACGGGTTATTCATATCCGTCCAATATCCGATACCTTCTGTCAGATCACGCCATTGTTGCTCGTATTCGAATACGCTCGCTTTACATTCGTTAATGAATTTCTCCACGCCGTAATCTTCGATTTCCCACTTGTGGGAGATACCAAGCTTTTTCTGTACACCCAGTTCTACAGGCAGACCATGTGTATCCCAACCCGCTTTACGAACGACACGGTAACCTTTCATCGTGTTATACCGTCCAACAAAATCCTTGATTACCCGTCCCAGTACGTGACCGATATGCGGTTTTCCGTTCGCTGTAGGCGGCCCTTCATAAAATACGAAGTTTGGTTTTCCCTCCCGGTTTTCGATGGACCTTTTGAATGTATTCTCCGTTTTCCATTTATCTAACACGCGTAATTCTCTGGCACGTGCCTTCTCTTTGACGTCAACTCGTTGCATGATGATTATCTTCCCTTTCTTTGGTTGGATTGTGGACCGTCCACAAAAAGCGTTTCAATCCCCCTAAATCCCCCTTGCCAAGGGGGACCCCATAGGCGCTCCGCCCTCTGGACACCCGGGATGGGTTGTCGTTGGCGGATCGGTGGCGGTTATGGGCGAGGGTTAATGTGCGTAGTGGCGGCCATTTTGGGGCTGTTCCCTGCGTGAACGCCGCATGGCCTTACTGCGAGGCGGGTGTTGCCGGGTGCTTCGCTCTCCCGGCGGGCGGCTCTCTCCTTGAGGTCCCTTCGGGCCTCATGGACGTTCGCCTTTTTTGGACACAAAAAAGCCCCGTCCCTGGAAAGGGACGAGGCTATACTCGCGTTACCACCCTAATTCTGTTCATCACAAACCACATCCAGGCAAGCCTGGGTATGCTCTGTCATCAACAGCGCTTATGCCCCGCTAAACTACTGCAGGGTGCCGTTATAACGTACGGCTTACGGTTCGGCTTACACACGGCAATCATAATCACCGCTTCAGCGTCACTTCTCCGGGGAGATATTCGGCTATAACTCATCCATTGGTTTGCACCAACCACCAACTCTCTGAGGGATGAGATCATAACGTACTGAACCCGTCATGGAATCACTATTCATTATGAATATAGTTATAGCCTCTTTGCAGACAAAAGTCAACCAGGCGACAGACTAATAAATTTCTTTCATCTCCCGCTCACGGTCACGCACTTCCTGCTCCCGGCTCTCCAGCACTTCCCAACCATCCTGAGTCAACAGTTCAAGCTGCGCTTCAACAAGCGTGCGGAAACGGGCACGATAAATCGAGGCCTGCTTTTTCAGTTCTTCCACTTCCAAAGCAATTTTGCGAGATTTGCCCAACGATTCGTTCACGATCCGGTCTGCATTTTTCTCTGCTTCCTTCACGATCAACTGCGCTTCTTTCTTCGCATTACCCTTCACATCATCAGCAGCTTCCTGCGCAATGATAATCGTTTTGCTAAGCGTCTCTTCAATTGTAGAAAAATGATCCAGTTTCTCCTGAACGGACAGCAACTGATTGCTCAGCTCTTTGTTCTCGCGAATGACGCCTTCGTAATCTTTGATGACTTGATCCAGGAATTCATTGACTTCATCCTCGTCATACCCGCGCAAACGTCGGGAAAATTCCTTGTTGTGTATGTCCAGCGGCGTTAATGGCATGCTGTCCACCTCCTGTTAAAGTTCCTTCCCGTCCAGAGAAGGTTTGCAGCATATGGGTACCACCCAAGGGGCCGTATCGTTGATGCCTAACCTTGGCAACGTATACGGAATGCAGGATCAGAATTGCATCCTCCAACGTTCATGCAAAGCTTTGACTTAATGTTTATCGGATACACCGCGTATTTTCTACACCTTTATGATAAACATTTCGACAAGAAAGCGGATTTTCCTGCAACAGACTCAGGCAAATTTGCCGATTTTCACTCGGCAGCGCCCTTTTTTGGTCATCCCATCCTGTTCCATAACCTTGAAACGGCCAAATCCCTGAATGGATACGACATCACCCGCTTTTAGCGATTTGGAGGGATCTTCCTCAACCTTCCAGTTCACACGGCAGCGACCAGCTTTGATTGGCACCAGCACTTTACTGCGACTAAGCCGATACACATCTGCGCAGATTCCATCCAAACGAAGCGAAGCGACCGTAATGTCCATCGTCTCCAGTTTACTCTCTGACCATCGCATCTGATCCAAAGGAAGTAACTCTGTGAACACATGTAACCGATGCACCTGATTCAGTTGAAGCGATAAAAAAGCGCCGGTTTCCGCCGCCACCACTGTATGGCAACCGTCCTCCAGCACTTGGATATCTCCGATCTTTCCACGTTTCATCCCAAGCCCGAGCAGGGAACCCATATAGTCCCCATGCTCCAGCTCCGAGATTTTCTGATCATCAGACGTGATGCTGAGCACCTGCATTCCCATATCCTCATCATCCAGATACATATAATCAGGTGCAACCAGCGCACGCTTGCGTTCAGCAGCCTCGTAACCACCATCCAGACGAATCTGAACGTCGTTACGGCGATTGGCAAGAGTCTGTAATATAAAAACCTGTCTTGGATCAAGAAAGTCAGTTAGCTTCATGTCATGATACTTACCCGCCTGCTCAACCCAATCCGAAGCCTTATCTACAAAATCTCGCTCATCATGGCTAAAATGTTCGTAAATTTCACCGCTCATCTATGTCACCCTACCCTAATAGTCCGTGTTCAAAAAGACCGGTTTTCAGTACCGAGAAGATGGGATAAAGCTAGAGATGGAGTAGCGGAGCGTAGAAAAAACTACGTGAGCAACTACAATGTTTCCGAAGGAAACATACTTCGTAAGCCTCCCGCTTATTTCGGCTGAATTCCATATTCGATGCTGACGATGCCACTAGGCACCCTTCGTAATCAAAAGCGGACTTTTTGAACAACCTCTAATATGCAAAATACCGGAGTATGGAGATTAGCCCATTAAGCGCAAGTTGCAGAACGATCAGCGCCACAATCGGGGAAATATCCAGCACACCGAACAAAGGCGGTATAAATCGGCGAAACGGACTTAGATATGGTTCCACTAATTTGCCCAGCCATTCACCGATAAAGCTTTCCCGTGCGTTGGGAAGCCATGACATCAATATGTAGACGATGACCATGTAAAAGTAAATTTGATATGCAAAACCCAAAATATTAACTAACGACTCCAAAAACGGCTCACCTCATTCTGTTATAATCTTGCTCGCTGTCAGCCAGTATTTCCGTAATTGATCCCTGAATTTCAACCGTATCTGGCGTACAGAGAAAAATGTTTCCGCCGATTTTGGAAATACCGCCACCCAATGCATATACCGTGCCACTCAAAAAATCAATAACACGCAGCGCTTGGTCCTGGCGAATTCGTTGCAGATTCACCACAACGGTACGATGCGAACGCAGATGGTCGGCAATTTCCTGAGCCTCGTCATAAGAACGCGGTTCATACAGGACAACTTTAACATTTTTCTGGGAATGAATGCTCACCACATTATTCCCCCTTTGGTTTCTACGTTTATCGAGACTGGAGGTTTCAGCTTCCTGATGTTCAGCCTCATTTTCCTCCTGCGCAGCCATTCGTTCACGTTCCACAATCTCTTCCTCTTCCTGAAGTCCGAGGAAATTCATAAATTTATTCATTACGCCCATCGTGAACCCTCCTCTTTTCCTACGAGAATCGATCCTAGCCGTACCCAGGTTGCACCTTCTTCAATGGCCACTTCAAAATCATTGGACATCCCCATCGACAGCTCAGTCAATGGCTCTGCTGTAAGGGCTTGTCCATTTAATTGATCTCTCAGCTCACGCAATCCACGAAATACGGGACGCGTCAGCTCCGGATCTTCCTCATGAGGTGCCATAGTCATCAGGCCAACGACCTTGAGATTGTTGAACGAACGAATATCACGCAAAAAAGAACTTGCCTGTTCAGGCTGTAATCCATACTTGCTCTCTTCACCCGAAATATTCACCTGCAAAAACGTTTCCACTTGGATGCCAAGTGAAGCAGCTTTTTTATCCAACTCCTTCGCCAATGACAAACGATCCAGTGAATGGATGTAACGAAACTTGCCAATCACGTCTTTCACCTTGTTTGTCTGCAAATGACCGATAAAATGCCAGGTACCCTGCTGACCAAAAGCTTCCCATTTGGCCTGTGCATCCTGCCACCGATTTTCTCCAATATGCTCAAGACCATGATCCAGCACCGATCCCGTTGTTTCAAGTGAGACATATTTCGTGACCGCAATCACATTCACATCATCACGATGACGGTTACTGCGCCGACATGCATCCTCGATCTTCTGATTTACCTGTTGTATACGCTCCTCCAATGACACAGAGGGTCACCTCTCTTCCAGCCCAATCCAGCTCGCCATCCGCCCTGTAACACCATTTTCCTTCCGATAGGAGAAAAATAGTTCGGGATGACAACTTGTACACCATGTTGTACATTCGATATGATCCGGCATTATTCCTGCTTTCATCATAATGTGTCGATTACATTCTTTCAAGTTTAACATCGTTTTACCGTTATTCACGGCTCGATATGCTTGTTTAGAAGCAGAATCCTCGTATTTATCATTAACCGGGGAATCATCAAACCAAACCCGTACATGCTGCATGACCGCCTCATCCACTTCATAACAGCAATCCCCAATCGACGGACCGATTGCAGCTCGAATGTCCTGCCTACGGCTGCCATACTCCCGTTCCATCGTCTCCACCATGGATACAGCGATACCCGCGACTGTGCCTTTCCAGCCGGCATGAGCAAGACCTACCGCCTGCTGCACAGGGTCATAGAAATAAAGCGGAACACAGTCTGCGTAGAAAGAAGTCAACAGCACACCAGGCACATTCGTGACCAATCCATCCGTATCCTGCAACGCAGATTCACGATCAAGTAATCCTCTGCTCCGATCTTCAGCGGTAATTACTGCCACATGTTTGCCATGCACCTGCTCTCCACAGGTCCATGCTTCTGCTGCAAAACCAAGCTTCTCGGTTACAAGCCTGCGGTTGTTAAGTACAACTTCAGGATCATCCCCCACATGATAAGCACAATTAAGCGTAGCATACGGAACTTTTCCAACTCCACCATGTCTCGTCGTAAACCCGACTGACAGCTGTTCAAATTGCTGTGTCCAGGGCTCAACATATAATAATAACGGATCAGGACCGAAATCTGAATTTGGGTTCTTGGTCCGTTCAAGTAATTCTTTATCCAATACAAAGGGTTCCATTATCTCACCTCACCACTTCCAGTGTACCAAATGAGCCACATTCTGTCTCATTTATATCGTTCGACGCTGATTACGTTCTGACCGTTCAATGCGTTCCACTCGCTCTGTGCGGTTATGCTGCTGTTCATCATACAGGCGCGCTTCGCGATCACGCTCGTCATACGTATTTTCCTTCACCTCATCCATCTTCACCAGTATCACATCTGAACCAATCTTCACAATGTTTCTCCAGGGAATCACCAGATCCGTTCCCCCGCCAAAAAGACCCATAAAACGGCTGTACCCTGGCACAACAATCGCTTCAATTCGTCCCTGCTTCAGATCCAGCTCCAAATCACTGATCTGACCGAGGCGTTTACCATCCGTAATGTTAATGACATCCTTTGTCTGAAAGTCTGAGATTTTCATGCCTCGTGCCGCTACTTCGCTCGTATTTACTTTCATTCATTCCCGCCCCCTGTTATTCCTCTTCTGCCCGTTCTTCACGCTTCTATACAATATATGTTTCAGGGGCGAAAAATGTCCTGTTTTTCATCGAATGTGGAAACGGTCCAAAACAAAAAGACGACCAACGGTATACACTGCCCCGATTGATCGTCCTTCTGCCTTTGCATCGTGTTATGACTTTACATGTTTTTGCATCTGCTGTATCGCTGATTTCTCCAGACGTGATACCTGAGCCTGGGAAATGCCAATTTCATCAGCCACTTCCATCTGGGTTTTCCCTTCGAAAAACCGCATCGACAGAATCATTTTTTCCCGCTGACCAAGACGATGCATCGCTTCACGAAGTGCAATTTCCTCGATCCATGACACATCTTTGTTTCTGTCATCGCTGATCTGATCCATAACATAGATCGGATCTCCACCATCATGATAAATCGGTTCGAAGAGCGAGACCGGGTCCTGAATGGCGTCCAATGCAAAAACAACATCTTCCTTCGGCACATTCAGTACTTCCGCAATTTCAAATATCGTCGGTTCCCGGGAATTTTTATTCGTCAGGCTGTCACGGACCTGAAGTGCTTTGTAAGCAATGTCCCTCAAGGAGCGAGATACCCGAATTGGGTTATTATCACGCAGGTATCGACGGATTTCACCGATAATCATCGGCACCGCGTAGGTTGAAAATTTGACATTCTGGGATAAATCAAAATTATCAATGGCTTTCATCAGGCCGATGCAACCAACCTGGAACAGATCATCGACAAACTCCCCCCGATTGTTAAAACGCTGAATGACACTGAGTACCAGACGCAGGTTGCCATTCACTAATTTCTCTCTTGCTGAGCGATCATGGTGTTGCTGAAGGGAATGAAACAATTCCCTCATTTCAGTGTTGGTGAGGACAGGCAATTTTGCGGTGTCCACGCCACAAATCTCGACTTTGTTTCGGGTCATCGTGATTTACCTCCCAAGGAGAAACATTAATGTACATTATCTCCGGGGCAGGCTTTTTTATTCGTACTTGGAACCCTTGCCAGTAATACCCATTCTGACCAAAGATGTATTTCAGACCATTTTATTGAACTCCTTGCGGAGTCTTTTAATGATTCTTTTTTCGAGTCGAGAGATGTAGGATTGGGAGATTCCGAGAAGATCGGCTACATCTTTTTGTGTCTTTTCTTCCCCATCCGTCAGGCCAAAACGAAGCTCCATAATCATTCGCTCGCGCTCCGTTAATTTTTCCAGTGCCTTGTGCAAAAGTTTCCGGTCTACCTGCTCTTCAATATTCCGATAGATTGTATCGTTTTCAGTACCCAATACATCGGATAATAATAGTTCATTTCCATCCCAATCAATGTTGAGCGGTTCATCAAAAGAAACTTCAGTTCGGATCTTACTATTACGTCTCAGGTACATTAAAATTTCATTTTCGATACAACGTGAAGCATAGGTTGCCAGTTTGATTTTCTTTTCCGGGTCAAATGTATTAACTGCCTTGATCAATCCGATCGCTCCAATGGAGACCAAATCCTCAATATTGATTCCTGTGTTTTCAAATTTTCGTGCAATGTACACCACCAGACGCAGGTTGCGCTCAATAAGCATCGCGCGAATGGCCGAGTCTCCCGAGGATAATTTTTGCAGCAAAAATTCTTCCTCTTCCCTTGTCAAAGGCGGCGGAAGTGCCTCACTTCCCCCAATATAATAGATCTCTTCACTTTTGAGTCCCAACAAAAATAACAGACGGTAATATTGCAGCTGCGCCACCAGTTTCCATTTCACAAGCATGTACGTTCCTCCTATACCACATTCAGCGGCTTTTCTGTTGCTCCCGCAGAGAGAGCCGTAGACTGCGCAGAAGCAGCGTCTTGCACAAGTTCAGGATGAATCACGGCCTGGTATTTCCCATCCGACGACAAAACACCTCCATCCAGCCCAATAAGTACCCTTGTCGTCTCATAACATGTTTCCTCCATCGTCACCTTCACCCGGTCCGGCTTCATTGCCAGCATAAACGCAGTCCCTTTGTTAATGCCCCGATAAGGCACCAGCCGCAGTCGATCCTGCCACTGAAAACTTTCCTGATCAAGCTCCAGAATAAGGTTGTCCGGCGCCTCGTCCTTGAGTCTAACCTTCCATGAAGCGGGTAACATGTCTTGCCATAACGAAACCTCCATCACCATGACCGGCATGCGCGATAAGGGATCTGTAAGTTGATTGCCCGTATCCAGAAGGCCTGTACAAGAAATGACTACCTCATCGATGCAGACCTCAACTTTACCCAAATAGGTCGTCATGCGATCCGTTTTCCGTTTTGAGCTCTGCACAGCTTTGAATAAAAACAGGACAGCAAAAAATACGATAAACGTGAACCAGAAAGCAATTTTCAGATCAAATGACATACCGCCAGAAGCCGTGAACCAAATGCCGTTAAACAACTCACCGGAGCTCTGAAGCATGTAATGCACACCCAGAATACCTCCGGCAGCGACAAAATTAATCACATAGAAGGTACCGAGCGTCCTCGCAAAAGCCTGCAGACCTTTAAAACCAAAAGCAATCGTAAGCATGACCAGCGAGAACCCGAACTTGATCAGAAAGGTGAACATAAAATCAAACTCCGGTACAAACATCATGACCACGTATAATGCACCCACAATGGCTGACAGCAACCATCGCCACCAAACCAGCTTTGTCTTGCGCATCCAGGCGGTCATTCCGATGAGTGCACCGTCAATACACAGGTTTGTCAAAAAAATCAGATCCACATAAACAACCAAAGTCTTCACCTGCCTGCGCGCAACATATCGAAATACCGGTACCCGATATCCTGATATTCATGAGCATATTCACAAGTATACGGAGCCCCCTGTTCAAAGTCTGTCTAATCATGGGGGTGTGGTTCCAACTTTTTTTGTCGGAATTGCTCAGGCCCTTTGTTCAGAATTTGTTCATTACTGTATGCTATGATATCTAAATAAACAGAAAAAACCCGGTCGCTCCATAAGGAGTACCGGGTTTCCAATAAATTGATTTGCGTATTAATCGTTGTTATTATTGCGTGAACGATTGCGTAAAAATGTCGGAATGTCCAGCTGATCATTGCTCGGCTGATTTCCGAAAGGACGCAGGTTCGGCGAACGCGTATCTGTCGTCTCCGCTGTTGCTGGAGCTGGCTTACGTCCTGGTGGTGGTGGAGCAGGTTTATCTTCAAAACCAGTTGCGATAACTGTAACCTTAATCTCCTCTTTCAGGTCTTCGTCAATGATGGCACCAAAGATCATATTCACTTCCGGGTCGGAAGCAGAAGTTACGATCTCTGCCGCTTCGTTCACTTCATACAGGGACAGATTAACGCCACCCGTAATATTCATGATTACGCCGCGAGCACCTTCAATAGAAGTTTCCAGCAAAGGACTCATAATGGCTTTCCGTGCTGCTTCTGCGGCACGATTCTCACCAGTTGATTCACCAATCCCCATAAGGGCTGAACCACGTTCGTGCATAATCGTTTTGACGTCAGCAAAGTCAAGGTTGATCAGACCCGGTACAGCGATCAAATCAGAGATACCTTGTACAGCTTGACGAAGTACGTTATCCGCTTGACGGAATGCTTCAAGCATAGGAGTCTTTTTGTCTACGATTTCGAGCAAACGATCATTAGGAATCACGATCAGTGTGTCGACTTTTTCCTTGAGAGCTTCAATACCTTGCTCTGCATGGCTGGAACGCTTGCGTCCTTCAAATGTAAATGGACGAGTTACAACACCAACGGTAAGTGCACCACACTCTTTAGCGATTTCGGCAATAACCGGAGCCGCACCTGTACCTGTACCACCGCCCATACCGGCTGTAACAAATACCATGTCTGCACCTTTCAACGTGTTCATGATCAGATCGCGGGACTCTTCCGCTGCTTTTTTACCTACATCCGGGTTGGCACCAGCACCAAGACCACGAGTCAATTTATCACCGATTTGCAATTTATGCTCGGATTTCGCCAGGTGTAACGCCTGAGCATCCGTATTCACCGTAATAAATTCAACACCTTGTACACCATTTTCAATCATACGGTTGACTGCATTGCTTCCGCCGCCGCCTACACCGATGACTTTAATTTGAGCCAAGCTCTCCATCTCGAAATCAAATTCCAACATATTATTCCATCTCCCCCTCAATGTGCATGGATGGCCCGTCCAATTTTTGATTTGAACCGAATCAATTTCATATATCGACGAACGAAAGCGTTTATTTTAGTACCGGCGCATTCAGACGGCTTCAAGAATGTATGAAATGGATCCAACCTGTTATATAAATTCGCTGAACATATTCTTCAGCCGCTCGAACAGACCGGGTTTTTGCTCCGATTCCTGTGCCGAATTTGGCTTCGGACGGTTGGTCGGTTTCTTGTTGTTATTATTGTTGTTGTTGTTATTTCCACCGCCGTTATTGATCGAGGGACGAATGCGCAAACTGCGAATTACACTGTGCAATATGCCGACTCCACTTGTAAACCCGGGGTCACGCACACCAATATAATCCGGAACTGCAACTCGTACCGAAGCAGCAAGCTCATGCTGAGCGACCTGCAGAACCCCCGGCATAGAGACCGTACCTCCCGTTAGTATATAACCTCCAGGAAGCTCGTTGTAACCAAGACGCTTCACTTCTTGGGATATCATCTGGAATATTTCTTGAACCCTAGGTTCAATAATTGCTGCCAGATCCTCCTGTGAAAACTCCTTGTCTACATTACTGCCAATTCGGGTGACTTTGAACATCACATCCGCAGCAGCATCATCCAACCAGGCGCAACCATATTTCAGTTTCACTTTCTCTGCCTGATCCGTTAACGTGCGTAAGCCATAGGCGATATCATTTGTTACGAATTCCCCACCTATAGGCAACGTTGATGTTGCAACAAGACTGTCTTCTTCAAAAATGGCGATGGTTGTTGCACCTGCTCCAATATCAACAAGCACTGAACCCATCGTTTTTTCATCTTTGGACAAAGCCAGTTGACCCGCTCCAAGCGACATGAGAACCAGATCGCTTACTTTCAGACCCGCTTTTTCCACGCAGCGCAAAAGATTATGTATCGCGGTTTTTGCACCCGTTATGATCGTTGCTTCAACTTCCAAACGAACACCAATCATACCACGGGGGTCCTGTATGCCCTCCAAGCCATCCACAACATATTGCTTGGCGACAACATCAATAATTTCCCGTTCCGGCGGAACTGCAATGACTTCGGCTGCTTTCAACACCCGTTCCATGTCTTCTTCTCCGATTTCACGATCCTCGTTAGACACAGCCACGACGCCGTGACTGCTCATCAGTCCGATATGATTTCCCGAGATTCCAACATACACTTCGGATATTTGAATACCTACCATACGTTCTGCATGATCCACTGCGTTGCGAATCGACTGCACCGTCTGATCGATATCTACGATTACACCTTTGCGAATTCCCTCCGAGTCGGCAGATCCAACTCCTATAATATTAAAGGTTCCATTATTCATTTCCCCAATAATAGCGCGAATTTTGGATGTACCGATGTCCAAACTAACAATGATGTCATTGTTGCTCAAGTCTGTGGCACCTCCTGACTCCAATAGTAAATTACGTTCGAATTTAAACACTCTTAAAACATATTCAACACACTTCAGGCTTTCCCTCTTTTTTCTACAATGTTTTTGGGTGTCAAAATCTGGTTGCCAGACATAAAACATTGAAGAAAAAAGAAGGAGGCAACTCATGTGCCATAAGTTCAAGTGTATCATTTTTTCTTCATCTCAGAAAGAACAAGTTTCATTGCTCTGACGGGGTCAAACCCCGACCTGCCTAGGCTTTCATATTCAGTCCAGCCTCCTAATGGCAAAGATCAGGGGCTTGCTCCTGGTTCAGCATCATCTTCCGGGTCATCCGGGATGAAAGGGACATAGGTATCTGCCTCAAGCATAGTGATTTTCCCAGGCCGTTCGGTCTCAATCACCTGATTCAGATACTCCACTTTATCCGATAAAAGAGAGACGGTTGTAATCACTTCAAACTGCGATTTGGTATACATCCGAATCTGATCCGGAAATGAAGGCGTTGGATTCGGAATAATTTCCGAAATATCCGTCGTCAATTCATTCGGAATTTTAGCCAGTGTCTGGCTCAGTTTGGCTTTGAGTGGATCATCAGCCTTCCATTGGGTCAATATGGGCTTCTCCACAGCAACACCAATTGTTGCCGGAACCGTCAAGCTTGTCCCACTAGCTAATATCGCTTTGAGCGTACCGTCAGAACCAAGCTCATAAGCAACCGTGGCATATTCCTGAACCTTGATATGGATAATCCCAGGAAATTGCTTGTCCACTGTAACGGTGGAAATCGCCTTGATGGTCTTGAGTCGCTCAATAACCTCGGCTGTACTTGTCCCAAAAAATTGTTCGCCTTCTTTCAGTCCGCTTTTCTCCAGCAGTTCTGAAGTTGCTGTATATACATTACCCGTAATTTCAATTGCCGAAATCCGACTCATGGAAGAACGAAAGAATAATACAGCCAGCAATACAATAAATAATAATAAGAGAATAATTACAATTTTGCGGCTTGTGTTTCCTTTTGGCCGATTCTTCTTCAGAACCGGAATTTGACTTTTAGGCATAAGTAGCGCTCCACAAAGCCTCAGGTCCCCTCCCTTCAAGAAGGGGACGCCAAGGACGTTAATTGGCAAAATCCAACTGTTTCGAAACGGGCGACTGTCGCTCAACCGATGCTCCAAGACTTTGGAATAACTTCTCGATCTGATCGTAGCCCCGGTCAATATGATGCACTTGCTCCACAACCGTTTTGCCTTGAGCAGCCAGACCAGCAATTACCAGGGCTGCACCTGCACGAAGATCGGTTGCTTCTACTGTAGCCCCGTACAGACGGGGAACACCACGGATAAATGCTGCGTTCAGATCGACTGAAATATCAGCCCCCATCACATTCAGTTCATCCACATGTTTGAACCGGCCCTCGAATACCGTTTCCTTCATCACACTGAATCCGTCTGCCAAACTGAGCAGCACCATGATTTGCGATTGCAAATCTGTCGGAAACGAAGGATACGGAGAAGTCACAATACGGTCTACTGATTTTGGACGGCTCATACAGCTCACCGTCATTATATCATTGCAGACTGTGATTTGAACACCAGTGCGCTTCAATACATGTATAAGTGAAGTAAGATGAGCAGGATTGCAGTGTGTAAGCGTAACATTGCCTCGTGTTGCTGCTGCTGCAATCATTACGGTTCCGGCCACGATTCGATCCGGTATAATCTCATACGAACAAGGTTTCAGTTTCTCAACGCCATTGATCGTGATTGTATCCGTTCCTGCACCAATAATGCTTGCACCCATAGCATTCAAAAAGTGTTGCAGGTCCTGGATTTCAGGTTCTCTTGCGGCGTTGCAGATGGTTGTCGTCCCTTTAGCCATAACGGCTGCCATCATGATATTCTCGGTCGCTCCCACACTTGGGAAATCCAAATGAATATCTGTACCCACCAGATTGTGCCCATGACAGATAATCTGTTGGTCCTGCTCTTCAATCAAAGCTCCGAGCGCTTCCAGGCCCCGGAGGTGAAGATCAATTTTGCGTTCTCCAATGGCACAGCCTCCTGGCTGATACACTGACACTTGCCCAAACTTAGCCAGCAATGGTCCCATCAAAAAAATGGAAGAGCGCATCTGCTTCATTAGATCTTCTGGCACATCATATGACCGGATAGACGAGGTATTAATCGTCACTGTTCCCTGTTCATGCCGACACGTGCATCCAAGCCGTTCCAGGATATACAGCATCACTTCAATGTCCAGCAAGTGTGGAACGTTATGCAGTGTAACTTCTCCATCTGCCAACAAACTTGCGGCCATAATCGGTAAAGCGGCATTTTTTGCTCCATGGATGCGTATGGATCCTGAGAGGGGTTTCCCGCCTTCAATCACCAATTTGTCCAATGTATCACCTCCGGGGTTTACCGCTCACCCACTACGAAGACTTCCGGTACCAGGTTAATACCGTTTTGAGATGATATAGTGCTCTGTATCTGCTGCATTAGGGTGATAACGTCCTCTGCTGTTGCTTGGTCTGTATTAACAATGAAATTGGCATGCATGGTGGATACCTGTGCGCCTCCCTGGGTCATTCCTTTCAGCCCTGCTGCTTCAATCAGGCGGGCTGCATGATCACCCGGTGGATTTCGGAATACACTACCTGCACATGCCATCTGCAGTGGCTGTGTGCGGCGTCGGCGATCTTTGTAAGCCGCCATCGTTTCCGAAATGACGTTGCGCTCTCCATGCTGGAGTTCAAACGTAGCTTCCAGCACAATGCCTCTCCGATCATGCAGAACAGAGTGGCGGTAGGCAAAATCCATGTCCTCCTTGCTGTAACGCACCAATTCCCCTGTCTCCAGTACAATCTCAGCGAATTTGAATATCCGTGACACATCCGATCCATGCGCGCCTGCATTCATGTATACGGCTCCACCGACAGTGCCGGGGATACCGCTGCCGAATTCCAGACCGGTCCATTCCTTTTTGGCAGCAACCACGCTGAGTTTAACAAAAGAATGCGCCGCTCCGGCGGTTACACCGCCTTCGTGAAATTCGGCATAATCAAAGCCCTCGCCTGGTTTCACCACAACACCACGTATTCCTTTGTCTGACACCAGCATGTTTGAGCCCCGTCCAAGTTGCATCCACGGAATCTGATAAGTGTGAAGCAATTGAACGAGATTCATCATCTGCTCTTTATTCTCGGGAATGACCAGTGCATCCGCAGGACCGCCGATCTTCCATGTGGTGTATTTGGCTAGTGATTCGTTTTCAAGAACTCTGCCAACATTATTCTGGGATAGTAACGATATCCACTGATGCATGTTTGCTTCCTCCTTTGCTTCAAAACCGATGAGCACGGTATGTTCTGTTGTTACAGACCGTGTTCTGGCGCCATGGAACGATGGTCACGATTTATACGGTATCTTATGTCAGCCCCGTCTTGTGTGTGACAATCGCCCACAATCGCACTTTATCGGCGTGTAGCAAGACGCTGAATTTCTTGAACAAGCACTTCAGCTGCATCGGGTTTCCCCAGTTTCCGGGAGGCTTCAGCCATTCGTTTGCGTCCCGATTCATCATTCATAATCTTGGCGATGGCTTCATACAGGACTTTGCCTGTAAGATCCTTCTCCAGCATCGTGAGTGATGCGCCTCCACCTTCAAGCGTGCGAGCATTGGCTTCCTGATGATTATTAGTCACGTTAGGTGACGGAATCAGAATCGAAGGAATACCCAGTGATGTAATCTCCGCAAGGAATGATGCACCTGCGCGGTTTACAATCAAGGATGTGCAGGCAAGCACCTCAGGCATATTATGCACGTAAGGCAGGACATGCAGGTGGTTTGGCATCGTACCCAATGAGCTACGAATGGCTTCACGCGTTTCATCAAAATAGGTATCCCCTGTAACGTAAACTACATGTACATCATCCAGTTGTTCCAGCAATGGAGCCATGTCCACCATGGCCTGATTGATTGCTTTTGCCCCGCGACTGCCACCAACCACAAGAACAACACGGCTGTTCATCGGTACACCTAACGTGGCAAAACCACGATCACGGCTAGCCTGGGCTACCGTAGTCGCTCGCGGATTACCGGTGTACATCACCTTTTTTGCGCCGGAAAACGATTTTTCAGAACCTTCAAAGCTAACGGCAACCGTGTCCACAAAACGCATCAAAAATTTGTTCGTCAGACCAGGGATGGCGTTCTGTTCATGAATTATACTCGGAATCCCCAGTTTTGTTGCTGCATATACCACAGGTCCACATACATATCCACCTGTACCAATCACAACATCCGGTTTGAATTCCTTCAGCATTTTTTTGGACTTGCGTACACCTTGAATGAAACGCATGACCGTTTTCAGGTTGTCGATGGACAATTTCCGCCGAAAGCCCGTAATATCAATGGATTTAAAAGGAATATTTTCTTGGGGAACCAGTTTACTTTCCAGACCTCTGGTTCCTCCGATGTATAGAAATGTAGAGTCCGGGTTCTCCGCCTCGCATTGTCTTGCTATGGCAACGGCCGGATAGATATGTCCACCCGTACCGCCACCGCTTAGAACGACTCGCATCGCATAGTCACCTCGCATAACGGGATAAATTCACTAAAATACCCAGTGCTGTGAGCATGAGGGTCAATGATGATCCGCCGTAACTGATCAGAGGCAATGTAATACCCGTAACAGGCATCATGCCAATGACAACACCAATGTTAATAATTACTTGTACGGCGACCATACCTACGATACCAACACCAAGCAGACTGCCGAAGGCATCCGGAACGGTCATGGCTACACGCATCCCTCTCCACACCAGCACCAGAAACAACAATAATACAATCATTCCACCTATAAAGCCGAGTTCTTCGGCCAAAATACTAAAAATAAAGTCCGTTTGCGGTTCAGGTACATAACTGTACTTCTGCCGGCTCATACCCAGTCCCAATCCCGCCAGTCCTCCAGGACCAATCGCGTATAAGGATTGAATGATCTGATATCCGGCACCCAGCGGATCGGACCACGGGTCCAAAAACGCTGTGATACGCTGCAGCCGATAGGGTGCTGCTGCAATCAAACCTGCAAACCCCGCTATGCCACCAAGAGCAAGCAGGCTTAGATGTTTCATTCGCGCTCCGGCTGTGAAAATAATAAGCATCGCTGCGCCCATCATCACGGTGCCAGTCCCCAAATCAGGTTGCAGCATAATAATCCCAAAAGCCAAACCGATCAATCCCAGCGGTGGCAGAAGCCCCGTTGTGAAGGTTTTGATTTTACCCGGTTCCTTGCTCAGCCAGTGAGCGAGAAACAAAATCATGCCCAGCTTCATGAATTCTGAGGGCTGAATACCAAACGAACCAATGCCCAGCCAACTTCGTGCACCACCGCGAACCACACCGATTCCAGGAATGAGCACCGCAATTAGCATTATAAAACAGGCAATCAATATAGGCTTGGCATATTTCCTCCACACCCGGTAGTCTACATTAGCAGTTACGAACATGGCCACAAGCCCAAGCACCGCAAACAGGGCCTGTCTTTTTACAAAATAAAATGAATCGCCATAGTCATGAAAGGCAAGCACCGAGCCCGCACTATATACCATAATAATGCCGATGGCAAGCAATGCCAAAATACAAATCAGCAACCAAATATCTGGTGCCGGTCGCGTCTGTTTCATCAGGAGGCCACCCCTTGCATGGAAGTAGGGGCTTTTCCACCCCCCTACTTACAAGTTATGCGCCGCCTCTTTAAAAATGCGTCCCCGCTCTTCATAGGAAGCAAACATGTCCCAACTTGCACATGCCGGGGATAACAAAACGACATCACCGGCACTGGCAAGCTTCGATGCTTCCTGCACAGCAACGGTTAACGTCCGGGCAGCGTCCTCCTCATTATCGACGACCTTAATTTGCTTTAATCCGGCAAGTTCCGCGACCTTGGCAATTTTTGTCCGTGTTTCTCCAATTGCAACGACAGCTTTTACCCGTTCCTGGAACAAGGGTAACAACTCCATCATGTCTGACCCGCGATCCAACCCTCCAGCAATTAATACAACCGGTTCCTTGAACGAATTCAGAGCCATAACCGTAGCTTTCGAATTGGTCGCTTTGGAGTTGTTGTAGTATGCAGAGCCGTTATGCTCCAGGACATATTCAAGTCGGTGTTCAACTCCCTTGAAGTCTGCAAGCGGAGCAGCCAGCAACGCAGGATCAGCTCCTGCCGCTACGGCAATAGCCACAGCAGCCAGTGCATTTTCCACATTAAATCGCCCAGGAAGGCCAATGTCCTCAACGTCGATAATGATGTGGTGATCTCCGTTTTCATCCGCGTAGATTACCTGACGCTTCACATCATCCTCTTCTCCATCCACATAAGGAGGATCTGCATACACACCTGTATCCAATTTCTCTGTCACGGAGAAGGGGATCAATCTGCCTTTGATGTAAGGAACCAGACCACGACATACCGCATCATCCCAATTCAGGATGGCTACGTCGTCAGGCTGCTGATTGGCGAATAGTTTGGCTTTGGAAGCCACATAATCATCCATGTTCCCGTGATAATCCAGATGCGTCTCTGCAACGTTAAGCAAGCTGGCAATCTGAGGACGGAAATCAACCGTTCCTTTGAGCTGGAAACTGCTAAGCTCAACAACCATCCAGTTATCTGGAGAAGCTTGCTCTGCCGCTTCACAGAGAGGTGTTCCGATATTACCGGCAACGATCGGCTTGAGGCCAGCATGCTCCAACATTTTACCCACCCAAGTGGTGGTTGTTGTTTTGCCGTTGGATCCCGTAATCCCGATCATGGGTGCAGCACATAGATGATAAGCAACCTCTACTTCGGTCACCACTTCAATGCCCAATGCCAAAGCTTGCTGCACAGGAGCTGCATGGTATGGGATACCGGGGTTTTTGACAACCAGCTTCACACCACTGTGAATCAGATCATCCGGATGCCCTCCGCATACAACAGAAATTCCCAAAGCCTCCAATTCGGAAGCTTCGGGACATTGATCTCTCTCTTTTTTATCATTTACTGTAACCTTCGCTCCGGCGCGATCCAGCACTTTGGCGACCTGTACGCCGCTTTTAGCCAATCCGAGCACAACGACTTGTTGTCCGCGATATGATTCAGGATGGTTCATGATCTACAACCCCTTGTTGAGATAAAGTCCAAGAGCGGCCAAAATTGCGCCTACCGCCCAAAAGGTAATAACAACCCGCCATTCTGACCAACCACTTAATTCAAAGTGATGGTGAATGGGGCTCATTTTGAATACACGCTTGCCACGAGTCTTGAAAGATACCACTTGAATGATGACAGACAGGATCTCGATAACAAAAATACCGCCAATGATGACAAATAGAAGCTCTGTTTTGGTTACAATGGCTACCGCACCAATCGCACCGCCAATCCCCAGAGAACCGGTGTCTCCCATAAACACTTTGGCCGGATGTGCATTGTATACCAAAAAACCGAGTACGGCTCCGATCATCGCTGCTGCACACACTGCTGCCGGCATCGACGTGGCTTGCATCGCCACAATGGCAAACGCGCCAAAGGCAATCGCACTTACCCCTGATAGCAAACCATCCAGACCGTCGGTAAAGTTAACCGCATTGGTAATGGCAAGCATCATGAATACGACAAACGGATAATAGAACCATCCGGTCCAGTCAAACGAGAATGACGTTCCCGGAATAGAGATGGCTGTGCTGTGTCCATTCTGGATCAGCAAGAAACACATCACTGCACTGAAGAACAATTGGCCCAGCATTTTTTGTCTGGCCGTCAGTCCCAGCGAACGTTTGAACACAATTTTGATGTAATCATCCAGGAAGCCAATCAGCCCGAATCCCAGCGTAGCCACGAGCAAGACATAAAAGTCTGTATTCTTGACTGCCGAAAATTTCAAAAAGGCCAATGTGAACGCAACTAAAATGACGACTCCACCCATTGTAGGTGTTCCGCTTTTTTTCAAATGGCTCTGAGGCCCATCTTCCCTAACTTGCTGTCCGAATTTCATCCGGCGTAACAGCGGAATCAGGAGCGGTGCGGCAATCACCGCCAGAATAAATGAAACGCCGATTGTTAACAGTAATACCTGAAAATCCATGGGTTCACCCCTCTAGTCTACTCGATTCTGTAATGGTGCTATTAGTAGTGCTTCGACCACGTCTTCCAGCTTCATGCCTCTTGAGGCTTTGAACAAGACAACGTCTCTGGGATGTAGTTTCTCCAGTAGATAACGGGTCATTTCTTCTTTATCTATAAAAGCATGCACAGCCTCTGTAGGCATATGCTTGCTTGCTCCTTCAGCAATCTTGGCTGATAGCGGACCATATACCAGCACCATGTCCATTTTGGCCGATGTGATATACTCTCCGATTCCGTAATGCAGATCCTGCTCTTGGGGACCGAGTTCAAGCATATCACCAAGCACAGCCACTTTCATGCGGTATCCTTTCAGACCTTCTAGTACATCGATTGCGGCCTTCATGGAGGTTGGACTTGCATTGTATGCATCATTCAGCAGGGTTAGACCACTAACGCCTTGCGTAACCTCAATACGCATGCCTGTCAGTTTCAAGCGAGACAATCCCGCGGCAATCTGTTCCGTCGTCACTTTGAAATGACGGGCTACTGCCAAAGCAGCCAGACAGTTAACGACATTATGCGTTCCTAGCAGAGGTAGCGTAAATGCATGTTCTCCAGACTGTTTGGTGGTGAAAACTACCCCGTTCTGCGCATTCATAAGTCCGGTAGGATAGTCATCATTATCGGTTTGCAGACCAAATGTAAACCGCTGCAATCCATCGGGTTGTTTCGTTGCGGGCTCTTCAAGGACTTGTGCAATTAAAGGCTCGTCTCCGTTGTAGATCAGTAACCCGCCAGGCTTCAATCCCGCTACAATCTCGGCTTTGGCTCTGGCAATCTCCAGTCTGGACCCCAGCTGAAGCAGATGTGATTCACCAATATTGGTAATGACCGCTACATCAGGCTGCGCAATAACCGACAGATCGTTAATTTCCCCGCGACCACTCATACCCATCTCCAAAATGATAATCTCGGTATCCGGGTCCATGCTTAGTACAGTCAGTGGTAAACCAATGTGATTATTGAAGTTGCCTTGCGTCTTATGCACTTTGAACGTCGTTGAGAGAATGGCATCAACGATGTCCTTTGTTGTTGTCTTGCCGTTGCTGCCTGTAATGCCGACTACAGCCGCTTTATTCTCCGTTAGATAAGCAGATGCGAGTGCTTGCAGTGCGACAAGTGTGTCGTCAACAACAATGACAGCTCCTTGTGGCGGAATACCATGATCCTTTTGCCAGATCGCCCCTGCAGCCCCCTTCTCTAAACAGGCTTGCACAAATTCGTGTCCGTCAAACCTTTCACCCACTAGCGGGATAAATAAACTGCCTTCCAGAGGTTTACGCGAATCGGTAAACACCCCTTCGACCATTACATTGCCATGAGCAGCAACGTCACTTAATGTTCCTCCACACATCTCGGCCAATTGTGCCAATGTTCTTTTTATCAATTGGATTTGCCCCTTATCGCTTCTTTGGCTATGATTCGGTCATCAAAATCGGTTTTGGTTGTGCCGATAATCTGATAGGTCTCGTGACCCTTGCCCGCAATCAATACTACATCGGCTGGGCTTGCCATTTCAATAGCTTCATGAATTGCCTGGCGTCGATCCACAATCATCGTATAACGTTCAGCAGGAACGGATTCTTCAATCAGGCCCTGTTCAATGTCTTTGAGAATGAGATCCGGATCTTCTGTCCGTGGATTATCGGAAGTAACCAGTACAAAATCACTATAATTCGCAGCAATTTTCCCCATGAGAGGGCGTTTGGTACGGTCCCTGTCACCACCACAGCCAAACACGCAGATCACACGTCCTTCGGCAAATTCCTTCACCGTCCGCAGCACATTCTCCAGTCCATCCGGTGTATGGGCATAATCGACAATAACAGCAAATGGCTGTCCTTCGTCCACTCCTTCAACACGTCCATCCACGCCCGGTACCGTCTCCAGACTGCGCTTGATCTCTTCCAGCGGAATACCTTCCACCAGCGCTGCAGAGATTGCTGCCATTGCATTGTACACATTGAATTTGCCTACCATGCGCAAGCGAATATCCGCGCTGCCTGCAAATGTATCCACGTGGAAAGCAGTTCCCTGAGACGTGATTGAGATTTGGGATGCGCGTACATCCGCCTTTTCACCCATGCCATATGTAATCACTTCAGCCGCAGTCACAGAGATGAAATAAGCCGCAGCCGGATCATCTGCATTGATAACAGCGAATTTACGCTGTGAAACATCTTCCGTATAACCGTTACCCAGACGTGCAAAGAACAATCCTTTGGCCCCGCGATATTCCTCCATGGAATGGTGGTAGTCCAAATGATCTTGCGTCAGGTTAGTAAATACCGCAGTACGGAAATTTGTTCCCTTTACTCGCCCTTGTTCCAATGCGTGAGAAGAAACTTCCATAACACAGCAGTCCGTACCCTTCTGAACCATATCATGCAGACTACGCTGCAGATCAAGCGCCTCTGGTGTTGTTCCTGACATCGGGTAGGTGCGACCGTCATACCGCATTTGAATAGTACCGATCAATCCCGTCTTGCGTCCGTAATCACTCATGATTTTTTCAATCAAATAGGTGGTCGTTGTTTTTCCGTTCGTTCCCGTTACACCAATCATATTCATCTTCTGGCTTGGCGAGTCAAAAAAGAAATCTGCCAAAACAGCCATCGCAAATCGGCTATCCTTCACCAGCAATTGTGGTACAGGCAGATCCAGCTGCCGTTCAACCACTAATGCAACTGCACCGGCATTTACAGCTTTTTCTGCATAATCATGACCATCTACTGTATGTCCCGGAAGACAGATAAACAGATCACCCGGTTTTACCTGCCGGGAATCTGTCTGAAGGTTTTGGCATTCTGTATTTGATTCGCCCACGAGGCGGGCGGTGGTCAGCATCGATGCAAATTGTTTTAAAAGCACATGAATAACCTCACTTTTCCAATTATACTTCTGTTTTAACATATGTCTGTATTTATTAATATCGTCAATACAACCCTATAATGAAACGCACTTGGATGAATTTTGTTGCGCTAGAGGCCTCAAACTACCCCTAAGCCCTGTTATTCATCCTTTGTGTGATCATGTGCATCGTTCAGTACATTCCCCATATAAATGCGGATGGTTGATCCCTGTTCTACCCTCGCCCCAGGTTTAGGTGCCTGATTAATCACATATTTACCACTGCCAGACTTCGCCAGCATAAAATTCATGTTCAGGTCCTCGTACAGATCTTCAACAGTAGCTCCTGTCAGGTCTGGGACTGTCACGATTTTGGTTTCACCATACTTGTATTCTTTGGCGACCTGATCCTTCCGAACAGGGACATTCATATAATGCAAAGCATCTTCAAGGATGTTCTGCACAATCGGGGCGGCAACCACACCTCCGAACTGAATTCCTTTGGGGTTATCAACTGCGGTATAGACCACAATCTGTGGATCATCTGCTGGTGCAAATCCGATAAAGGATACGATATGCTCGGTCGAGGAATAACGTCCGTTGATAACCTTCTGGGCTGTACCTGTTTTGCCACCGACCCGGTATCCATCAATGAATGCTGGACGTCCGGTACCTTTTGCAACAACACTCTCAAGTGCTTCACGTACTTGTTTGGATGTATTCTCCGAGATCACCTGACGAACCAGTTCCGGCTTGGCTTCTTCCATGACTTCCCCTGTGACCGGATGGACCCACGCTTTCGTAACATAAGGCTTGTAAAGTTTACCCCCATTGATGGCCGCTGACACAGCTGCTACTTGCTGAATGGGCGTTACGGATACACCTTGACCAAAAGCCGTCGTTGCAAGCTCGACAGGTCCCACTCTGGACAGTTTGAACAGAATTCCACTGGCTTCTCCGCTGAGGTCAATCCCTGTCTTGGTACCGAAACCAAAGTCTTTAATATAGGAGAAGAGCGATTCTTTGCCCAGCCTCTGCCCCAAAGCCACAAAGCCCGGGTTACATGAGTTCTCCACAACTTGTAAGAAGGTCTGACTTCCGTGGCCGCCCTTTTTCCAGCAACGTAGACGGGCCCCACCCACCTCAACATATCCGGGATCAAAAAATTGATCCTGTTGCAGATTGACCTTTTTCTCTTCAAGCGCTGCTGCCAAAGTAATGATCTTAAATGTGGAGCCCGGCTCGTAGGTCATCCAGATCGGTAAATTTCGATTGTATATCTCCGCGGGATATTGCTGATAATCGGCAGGTTCGTATCCCGGTCTGCTCGACATCCCCAAAATTTCACCCGTTTTCGGATTCATCGCTATGGCCAATGCTGAGTTCGCCTGGAACTTCACCATGGCCTGATCCAGTTCTCTCTCCATGATGGACTGAATGGATTTATCAATGGTCAGCTTGAGGTTAAGGCCGTCCTTCGGTTCCACATACTTCTCGGATGAGCCCGGCATTAGCCTTCCGGCCGCATCGGACAAGTAGGACACACTGCCATTCAAACCATTCAGCTTATCATCATATTTCTTCTCGACACCCGTTAAGCCCTGATTATCAATGCCCGTAAAACCAAGAATATGGGCAGCCAAATCATCATAAGGATAAAAACGTTTATTGTCTTCAGCAACAACGATACCCGGAAGCTTCAAATCACGGATGCGCTGAGCTTTCTCCATCGTAATTTTGCGGCCGCCGGGTTGTAGTCGTACAATGAGTTCTCGTTTCTTGATGGTTGCGAGCACTTTTTCTTCCGTCATCCCAAGCAATGGGGCCAGCGCTTTAGCCGTCGTTTCAGCTTCTTTAACCTGAGCCGGAATGGCCATAATGGTTGGTGTTGTCACATTATAGGCCAGAGAGGTTCCATTTCGATCCAGGATCTCCCCTCGCTTAGCTGAGTAAGGAATATTACGCCGCCAGGATTCTTCTGCTTTTGCTGACAATTCAGGGCCTTCCCCGAGCTGTACATAAGCAAGCCTGATCATCAGGGCCGAAAATAACAAAACTAAAATCATTAAACTCCATAGCAACCTGCGTCGCAGATTTACGCTTGATCCCTTCACGAAAAGATCCCCCCACTCGTCCCAAAATCATGACATTCGTTCCATTCATGAATATTCAGGACAACCGGGGGTTAGAACAAGCTGTCAGAGCTCTCTAAGGAAGCGTAGCTCCGTTTGTTGCTGGATCGTCAGAGGATTCGGATTCATTGGCAGGAGTCTTGTTGTTATCTGTTTCGTCTGTTTCGTCTGTTCCGTCGGTTTTACCTTCTCCGCCCGAAGGCTCTTGTTCCTTCACTTCAGCTTCTGACGACGGATCAGAAGAGATTGGAGCCTCATCGGCTATACCTGTCACTGCAGCTTTGGCAGTTTGCAAGTTCAACTGCACAGTTCTCTGCTCACCTGCGACCTGCTCGGTTTGCTTCACGACATAGCCCTCACCCTTGACTGTAACCCCGACCTTCATGAGAGAAAGTACTTCAAGGGCATCACGGAGAGATTCACCTGTTAGATCGGGAATCTTCATCTTGCTGCTTTCTTCCGTTAGCAGATAGATTCGTTGGCCTGGATTCATAGAGGCACCAGCAACCGGATACTGCCGAATTACATTATCACCTTGACCAAGTGTCACATAAGCAATACCTGCGCTTAGAAGCTGGCTTCTGGCCTGTTTGGCTGTCTTGCCACTCAAGTCAGGCGCCTTGGCTTGCACGACAGAGACTTCTTTTGACTTTTTGTCAGGAGTTTTGGCTGTATCTTTGGGTATCCCCATGTATTGAAGAGTCTGGCTGACAATCTTTTTGAATACCGGCGCAGCTGCGGTTCCTCCCCCAATGTTGGTTCCATCCGGTTGGTCAATGACAACAAGTATAGCAATCTTCGGATTATTCACAGGCGCGAATCCAATAAACGATACAACGTCTTTTGACTTGCTGTATGCTCCGTTAACAACCTTTCTTGCTGTACCTGTCTTACCAGCTACACGGTAACCTTCAATATAGGCGTTACGACCGGTACCAATCGTCTGATCTGCAACCACTTGTTCCAGATAACCGCTCACCAGTTTGGAAGATTCCTTGGAAATCACCTGACGGACAACTTTAGTTTTGATGACTTCCGTTGTTCCATCATTCGGGTTCTTGATCTCCTTCACCAGATGTGGCTCCAGCAATTTGCCGCCGTTGGCAATCGCAGAGATGGCTGCGACCTGTTGAATTGGTGTTACCTGTACAAGACCGTGACCGTAAGCAGCAGTAGCAATCTCGGATTTGTAAACCAGTGGCTTGATCGGGGACGCTGCCTCATTTGGCAGATCAATACCCGTCTTTTTGCCGAAGCCGAATTCGTCTATGTAATGACGCAGACGTTCTCCGCCAAGCATGTTGTAACCCAAGTTAACAAAAGCAATGTTACTTGACCGTTTGACACCTTCGAGATACGAGATCCAACCATAGGAATGACCATTATCACTAATCGGGAAACCACCGATATACATGCGTTTGGATTCAAAACTTGCATTGGGATCGAAGAGTTTTTCTTCAACAGCCCCTGCTAGCGTAACTATTTTGAATGTACTACCTGGCTCATAGATGGATTGAGTAGCATGGTTGATAAAATTCTTTTGATCAGGTGTACTCCCATACGTATTCGGGTTAAAGGTTGGCCAGTTCGCCATCCCTAGAATCTCCATCGTGTTTGGGTCCGCGGCAATGACCGTCATGCTCAGTGGATTATACTTGGCAACGGCTTCTTTCATTGCATCCTCAATGTAGAACTGGATCGTATCATCGATGGTCAGCGTAAGGTTCTTACCGTTCTGAGGTGGCAGATAGTTATCCTGTGAATCCGGAAGTTTAATGCCTTTGGCATCCTTCTGATAATTCAAATATCCATCTGTACCTGTCAGTGCTTCATCATATGAGACTTCAAGTCCATTGACAGCTTTCCCATCACGGCTCATATATCCCAAGAGGTGAGAAGCAAGTGTTTCTTCAGGGTAAAAACGCTTCGACTCCTGAGCCATCACAATTGCATTACGCGCCTTATATTCATCTTGCAGTTCTTCACGCAATTCGTTGACTTGTGCCGCAAGTTCAGGACTTATTTTATAACCTTCACTGCGTACTTCACGTTGCTGATAGAAAATTCCATCTTTATTTTTGGCTGTTACCAGAGCACGCATCTCACTCTCATTTTTCCCTAGAAGGGTAGAGAGTTTCTCCGTGACAACATCCTGTATGCCAAGTTCATCGATCAAGAGGGGATTGACCGAGACCGTGTATGCAGGCGCATCGGTAGCCAAAATATTACCATTTCGATCCGTAATCGTTCCACGTGCAGCCTTAATCGTCTGTTCCCGCTCTACCAAACCGGCTGCCCGTTCCTGCCATACACCGCCATTCACAACCTGAATGAAAAAGATTCGGGTTACGAGTACAAGAAAAAAGAGGGTAATACATCCCCCTATAAGCAACGTGCGCATCTTTATTCTTTTTATCATCGGAACACCTCTTTACTTACTGCTTGCTGTATTCGAGGACGACTCAGTGCCAGTTGTTTTCGTACTTGTTGAGCGAGGTACATAAATGACATCCTTACCGGAAGCTTCAACGTAACCAAGTTGTTTTGCATTTTCGATGACCTGGTTGTTCAATGTTTCTTTTTCCACCTGCAGGTCTGCAATCGTCTTTTCATACCCCTTAATATCCGAAATAGTGGACTGCGCCTGCTTGTTCAGATCATAGATATGAGCATAACGAGACATCAACGCTCCTCCAACAAGGATAACTGCAACCAGGGTAATCAGATACAAAATCTTCTCGCGTGCCGGAAGACCCGTACGACGGGTCACCACTTTGGTGGTTTCTTTGTATCGTTGCTGGGTCACACGTTCCTGGGACGCTTTTTCTTTTACAGCGAGATTACCACGTGTATATGCCATACTCCGATTCTCTCCTCCACTCTTGATCTACAATTTCTCGGCTACGCGCAGCTTGGCTGAACGAGCACGTGAATTTTCGGTCAATTCCGTTTCCGTTGGAATCAACGGTTTTCTGTTAACTAAACGCAGGGTCCCCTTGCCGCCGCATACACACAACGGAAAATCGGGTGGACATGTACATTTTTCCAGATAACTGCTGAAAATCTGTTTACATATCCGATCCTCAAGGGAGTGGAAGGTAATAACAGATACACGTCCTCCTGGTGCCAGACAACGAACAGCCTGATGTAAGCCTTCTTCAAACGCACCCAACTCATCGTTGACGGCAATGCGTAATGCCTGGAAGCTGCGTTTGGCAGGATGTCCACCTGTACGGCGAGCTGCCGCCGGGATGCCTTCCTTGATCAGTTCCACGAGTTCACCTGTCGTCTCAATGGTAGATTGCGCTCGTTTTCCCACGATAACACGGGCAATTCTTCTCGAAAACTTCTCTTCACCATAGCGATACAAAATTCGAGCAATCTCTTCTTCTGGCCACTCATTCACAATCTCTTTGGCCGTCAGCATTGCATCCTGGTCCATTCGCATATCGAGCGGAGCATCGTGATTGTAGCTGAATCCACGTTCTCCTTCATCAAATTGCGGGGATGACACACCCAAGTCGTACAAAATACCGTCGACCTGTGGTACACCATCCTTCATTGGTACATCCAGATCCTTGAGTACCTGTTCGAGATCCCGAAAATTGGTTTTCACCAATGTTACACGTTCTCCATAAGCTGCGAGCTTCTCGCGAGCATTATCCAAAGCCCAATCATCCTGATCAAGTGCGATCAGACGTCCCCCTGGACCGAGCTTGGAAGCAATCACGGAGCTATGTCCGCCACCGCCTAAAGTGCAGTCCACGTATATACCGTCCTGCTTGATGTTTAATCCCTCTGTTGCCTCTTCTTTGAGTACGGTTATGTGGTGAAACAACCTGCACCCCTCCTGACTTTATAAATCAAAATTAAAATCGACCAGCTTTTCGGCAATGTCGTTGAATGCTTCTTCGGATTGATTGAAATAACTCTCCCATATGCCTTTGCTCCAAATCTCCACCCGGTTCGACACGCCAAGAACAACACAATCCTTGTCCAGCTTGGCATACTCTCTTAAATTGCCCGGCAGATTTACCCTGCCCTGTTTGTCCAGTTCACATTCGGTTGCACCCGAGAAAAAAAACCGGGTAAACGCACGTGCATCAGATTTCATCAATGGCAGTGCTTTGAGCTTCTGTTCCATGACCCCCCACTCCTCCATGGGGTACACGAAAAGACACTGGTCCAAACCCCGTGTGACAACGAAAGACGGTCCCAGAGATTCGCGGAATTTAGCCGGAATGATAACCCGACCCTTATCATCAATGCTATGTTGGAACTCCCCCATAAACATTGGCCCACTCACTCCTCACCCGTTTCTCCCACTTTGCCCCACTTTCCACCACCTAAGCATAATAGATTCGCACAAAAAAATCAAAACCCTTCTTGCATGACTTGATTTTTTAATTTTTCAGCATAAAAAAACGTCCTTGATCCTGTAACTCAGGATCAAAGACGCTTCCCTTAAACGGGCAATCGTATGTCTACCCGCACATGAGCCATATCATCAATAAACCATTCTATACCTATTGAATCATTTCATCAGCTTGTAATTATTGGATAGTGCTTAAAATTTCCAGCTATCCAGATATTTCTCTTGCTCAGCTGACAAGGAGTCGATGCCAATATTCAGGCTTTCAAGTTTATAGCTGGCAACCTGCTGGTCAATATCATAAGGTACATTAACAACGTTTTTACCCAAGTCTTTATAATTCTCACTTACATAACGCAGACCAAGTGCCTGCAGAGCAAACGTCGTATCCATGATTTCGGCAGGGTGACCATCTGCTGCACCCAGGTTCACAAGACGACCTTCAGCAAGAAGGTACATTTTACGACCATCTTTGAAACGATATTCCTCAATGTTGCGACGAACTGTGCGAATCGATTCGGAACGTTTAGCCAGTTCAGGTTTATTCACTTCAACATCAAAGTGACCCGCATTACTCAGGATCGCTCCATCCTTCATCACATCGTAATGCTCCCCTGTGATAACATCCTTATTGCCTGTAACTGCAATAAAGAAATCGCCCAATTTGGCGGCTTCCACCATCGTCATGACCCGGAACCCGTCCATGTGTGCTTCTACCGCTTTGATTGGATCGATCTCGGTTACGATCACATTTGCACCAAGACCTTTGGCGCGCATCGCTACACCTTTACCACACCAGCCATAACCTGCTACCACTACGTTTTTACCAGCGATAACCAAGTTAGTTGTACGAATAATCCCGTCGAATGCAGATTGTCCAGTACCGTAGCGATTGTCAAACAGATACTTGCAGTATGCGTCATTAACCGCAACCATCGGAAACTTCAATTGGCCTTCTTTCGCCAATGCTTTCAAACGGATAATACCCGTTGTCGTTTCTTCTGCTCCTCCGCGAATGGTTGTTGCGAGGTCAGGGCGCTCGGATGCAATAATGGTTGCAAAGTCTCCACCATCATCAATAATGAGATCAGGCTTCACCTCAAGCGCACGCAGTTGCAGTGATTTGAATTCCGCAGGCTCCGGATTGTACTTCGCATACACCGTAACGCCGTCTTCCACCAATGCTGCGCAAACATCATCTTGTGTAGACAATGGATTGCTATGCGTAATCGTCACTTCTGCTCCACCGGCTTGGATCACTTTTGCCAAGTAAGCTGTTTTCGCTTCCAGATGAAGACAAATAGCAACCTTCAAACCTTTGAAGGGCAGATCCTGTTCGAACTGGCGACGAATGCGGTTCAGTACCGGCATATGCGCTTCTACCCAATCAATTTTCAGGTGACCCTCTGAAGCGAGTCCCATATCTTTAACAATACTGTTTTGCAATGCAGGTGTAGTCATTTCACGTCCTCCTCGTTTATGTGTTTCTTCTATTATAAAGGGCTCTACAGTGCAATAACCTTATGCTCTCCAAGGAATTCACTTGAGGCCTTAATCAGTTCATCGATCCACTCGGTGCCATAACGATTCAGGTAAAAGAGTGCATTATGTACTCGTTCCTGTGGTTTGCCCGTTGGGAATAAGGAGTTCTGAATGCCGTTCCAGTGCCTTAGACTCACATTGTGTTTATCTTCGATAGCTTTGTGAGTCTGTTGTTTCAGATACTGCATTTGCTCGTTGATTTTACTCAAATTGGTGTCGCCAATTCGTTCCAGCCCCGGATGAATCTCCGCGATCTCATCTAGCAACGGTCCATACAGATCAAGAAACGCTTCCTGAACCTTGTCAAACTGTTCATCTACCTGGAACGTCTCCTGCTGTGCGAGCCATTGCTCCTTCTTTTCTTCCATATGATATTGAACATCCTGAAAAGAAAGTCCATATTGTTTCATATGTTTGTGATGAATATCTTCCATAATGGTGAAAGACAACCGCGGCAACAAAATGGGCATTTGCAGGCCGAACTGACGGAATGCTTCCCGAGTCAAACCCCAATATGCAATTTCACCTTGCCCCAAAATAACAGCGGCTACAGGCAACACGGAATCTTGCATTAATGGTCGTGTCAATACGTTGTTACTGAAGCGCTCCGGATGTTCTCCCAGTTCCTGAAGCAAACGTTCCTCTGTGAAAGAAACCAAACCTTTGCGATCACTATATAAACCGTCCTTCAACAACAAGAGTAGACGCGTCCCTTCATGAATGTAGAACAGATTGGCTCCATCCTCCGCTACTTCGGCAGGCATAGCATAACCAGCTTGTTGTACCAACGAAGCACCTTGTGTGTATGCGCTGTGCAGCACTTCATTTTTTCGTATCAACCGCTCAAACACGGGCTGTTCCAACCTGCGTAAATCTGGATCCGATGCATCCATTAGAACAAGTCCACTACTCGCAAACAAGGCAGATATCATGCGGGCAAATGCATCACTCAGATTTGAACTGGATTGATGGATCTCTGTGATGCATTTCATCAGTCCTGGTTTATGTATCGTATCAGGTAAAAGATGTTCCACCTGTTCGAGTACATTCATCCACTGCTGCGTATCCACATGAACATTACTCACAGAATCCCTTCCTGCAAATCGTCCTTGTAACTTGACCTTCTTCATGTCTCCCTGATGATCAGGTAGATATGTGTGGTTAACCTCATCCCAGTCATGGTCTTCACCGGCAATCCAAAATACTGGGACTACCGGGCGTTGAAGTCTTTCTTCCGCTTCACGCGCAGCTGCCACTACGCTGGCGGCTTTGTATATGACGAACAGTGGTCCGGTGAGCAGACCGCTCTGCTGTCCTCCTGTAACCACTAGTGCATCTTGTTCTGCAAGACGTGTGATGGACGCATGAACCTCTCCATGGTCGTTCACCCGCTTATTATATATACGTAAATACTCTGCCAGATCACGACGATCAATACGTGTGTTTTCCGATTGGTCCAGCCACTCGGCACGCGCCTGAAGTCCTGATTCCCAGCGAATGTCATACTCGTAAAGGCCACGCGCAGCATCTCTTGAACAGATATAATCTTCTGCAAGTCTTGATCCGCTGCGGAGTGCCTCGGTAATACCGTTCATGAGGTCTGCCTCCTATTCTGCTTCAAAGAGCCTTTCTTGATTGTACCGAATTCAAGGCCGCTTCGTCAAAAGAAAGTGATTAAAATACGAAAAAAACCGCCGAACGAGTCGGCGGCATTTAATACATCAATAATAGCATATCGCATTAATATTCCTATTATACGTAAGGTTCTGCAACCCAGTGACCTTTGGAAACCTCAATCAATTGAGCATTTTCCAGGTTGTACGGGTCATTTGCAGGACCACCAGATCCATTTTGAATCGGGCTCATATGCTCTTCCGGCAGCAAGATGCGACGTTTGTTCGCTTCCACTTCCGGATCAGGTACAGGGATTGCTGAGAGCAATGTTTTGGTATAAGGGTGGATAGGGTTCGCATACAGTTCTTCACTTTCTGCGAGCTCAACCACTTTACCCATGTACATTACAGCGACACGGTCACTGATATGTTTAACCATCGACAAGTCATGCGCGATAAACAGGTACGTCAAGCCGAGACGTTGCTGAAGTTCTTCAAGCAATTTAACGACCTGTGCCTGAATGGATACATCCAGTGCAGACAATGGCTCATCACAGATGATGAATTTAGGGTCTACAGCAAGTGCACGCGCAATCCCGATCCGTTGTCTTTGACCACCGGAGAATTCATGAGGATAACGAAGAGCATGACTTGGATTCAAACCTACCAGATCAAGCAATTCCTCCACTCGTCTCTTGCGCTCTTTAGAGCTGGAAGCCAGACCATGAATATCGAGGGACTCCCCGATAATATCCATAACATTGAAACGCGGGTTAAGAGATGCATATGGATCTTGGAAAATCATCTGCATATCTTTACGCATTTCTTTCATTTTACGCGGAGACAACTTGTAGATATCCGTTCCGTTGAAGTTAACATTTCCGCCAGTTGGCTCATAAAGACGCAGAATGGTACGACCTGTTGTGGACTTACCACAGCCAGACTCGCCTACAACGCCAAGTGTTTCACCTTCAAAGATATCAAAGCTTACGTCATTGACCGCTTTGAGAATGTTACCTTTACCCAAATTAAAGTACTGTTTCAAGTTTTTCACTTGTACCAGAGGCTTATTGCTGCCTTTGATAATACCAGCCGGAGCTGGTTTTTCCTTTTTGGGCTCGTCCAGACGAGGCAAAGCATTCAGCAATTTAATGGTGTATGGATGTTGAGGGTTACTAAAGATTTCTGCAGTTGTTCCTGTTTCAACAACTTCGCCTTCCTTCATAACAACGACACGGTCACACATACCCGCTACGACACCAAGGTCATGCGTAATCAGCATGATCGATGTTCCCAGCTTTTGCTGCATGTCTTTCATGACATCCAGAATTTGAGCCTGAATTGTAACGTCAAGTGCAGTTGTCGGTTCATCCGCAATCAGAAGGGATGGACGACATGCAAGCGCGATCGCAATCATGGCACGCTGACGCATACCACCAGAGAATTGGTGAGGATAATGATTCATGCGAATAGCCGCATTTTTAATACCTACAAGTTCAAGCATCTCCAAAGCCGCTTTATTCGCCGCTTGTTTGGACATGTTCTGATGCTTGCGCAATACTTCAGTAATTTGTTTACCAATTTTAATGGTAGGATTCAATGAAGTCATTGGATCTTGGAAGATCATACCGATATCTTTACCACGAATCGCTTCCATTTGTTTGTCTGTCTTATTCAGCAGGTCTTGCCCGTGAAAAGTAATTTCTCCGCTTTTGACCTTCGAAGGCGGGGAGGGAATCAATTTCATGATGGTTTGGGCGGTAACACTCTTACCACTACCCGATTCACCTACGATCCCCAGCGTCTCTCCTTTGCCAAGTTCAAAACTCACATGTTTAACGGCATCAAATTCACCAGAACGTGTTGAGAACGACACACTCAGGTCTTTGACTGTTAAAATCGGCTCCATAATCCCACCTCCTATTTCTATTTACGTAATTTCGGATCGAGTGCGTCACGCAGACCGTCTCCGAGCAAGTTAAATGCAAGCATTGTAAGAATCATCAGACCTGCTGGGAACCACATCCGCCACGGGAATAGCGTCCAGCCTGTAAGTGCATCATTGATCATAGAACCAAGTGAAGATTTTGGTGCTGACACACCCAATCCAAGGAAGCTCAGGAACGCTTCGGCAAAGATTGCACTTGGAATGGACAACGTCAATGTTACAAGAATCGGTCCTATTGCATTGGGCAACAAATGACGGAACAATTGACGCCCTGTGCTTGCTCCCATGGACCTTGCAGCAAGAATAAAGTCTCTGTTTTTGAGTTGCATAATTTCACCTCGTACAATCCATGACATGCTGATCCAGCCTGTGATGGTGAGGGCAATGATAATCGTTGTCAGACTTGGTTCCAGTACAACCAGCAACAAAATTACAACAAGCATGTACGGCAAGGAGTAGAGGATTTCGGAAAACTTGTTCATAATTCCATCTACACGTCCACCGTAGAAACCCATGATCGCTCCATAAATAACCCCGATAACCAGGTCAATCAAGGCTGCGGCCAAACCTACAGTAAGGGATACACGTGCCCCTACCCAAGTTCTTACCCACACGTCACGACCAAGCTCGTCCGTACCGAACCAGTGCTCCGCACTCGGTGCTGCATTGGCATTCAACAAATCATTGGAATAATAATTATAACTAGTAAACAAAGAAGTTGGACCAATCAAAGAGAAAATCACGACAAGAACCAACACACTCAGACTGATCATTGCAGCCTTATTGGTTGCAAGTCTGTACATGGCATCTTTAAAAAGGGATACACTTTCTTGCGGTTTAACCGCTGCCTGACTAGTCAGGTTTGTGTTCGCCGTTTCATTCTTTTTATTATTCGTGCCAGACAACGTTATGCCCCCTTCCGGCTTTCCAGCTTAATTCTAGGATCAATCAGCACGTAAGCGATATCCGTTAAGAAACGAGCCAACATCAGGAGGATACCATAGAAAATCGTAATCCCCATGATCATAGTGTAATCACGGTTTGTGATACTCTCTACGAATACTTTACCAATTCCCCCGATGTTAAAGATCTGTTCAATTACAACGGAACCTGTGATGATATTCGCTGTCATTGGACCAACATAAGTTACTACCGGTAAAATACCATTTCGTACAACATGTTTAAACATAATAGCAGGCCATTTCAAACCCTTTGCTTTAGCTGTTTTGATATAATCTGCATGTAAAACTTCCAACATGCTGGAACGAGTCAAACGTGCGATAAAAGCAATTGGTGATGCCGACAATGCCGCAACTGGGAGCACATAGTCAAGCGGTCCGTCGAAACCCATAACGTTGAACCATCCCAGTTTCGACGCAAAAACAAACTGTATCAGAGAGGCAAGCAAAAAGCTCGGAACAGCAATACCTATGACAGCAAGAATCATGGTTACATCGTCAATCAGTTTGCGGTGATACACTGCTGCAAGAAGCCCGAGCAACACACCTACAATAACTGAAATAATAATCGCGAATATACCTATTTTCAAGGATGCTGTAAAAGTATTCACAATCATTTCAGAGACGCTTTGGTTCAAATATTTCATTGAAACACCGAAATCTCCTTGAATGATTCCTCCCATATACTTCAGGTATTGTTCATACATCGGCTTGTCCAGTCCATACTTGATTTCCAAGAGTGCACGGATCTCAGGTGAAACTTTTTTCTCAGATGTAAAAGGGTCACCAGGAATGGCCTTCATCAGGAAGAAAGTCATTGATGCGAGTATGAAAAGCGATAGCAGCATAAATAGTAGTTTTTTCAAAACGTACTTAACCAACCCTTGCACACCTCCACTAACAATATTTTGTATACAAATCGATTGTAGAATTAGACAGAAATAAAGTCCAATCCATTTATCGGAAATTTCAAGAATTATAAGGAAAATCGGTGCACATACAAAAAATCGGGATATATATGGAATTCCACATATATATCCCGAAGTATTCATATTAGACTTCAGAACAACTTATTTCTCTTCCAGATATGCACGAGTGTAGTCAATAGCTCCACTGAAATCAAGTTGTACGCCTTTCAGGTAAGGCTTAGTCAAAGATACGTTAGTGTAATAATAGATTGGCATAACGCCCATTTCATCTTGAATCAGGATTTTCTCAGCGTCAGCAAATGCAGCCATACGTGTAGCTGGATCAGCAGATTTTACAGTTTCTTTAACATCTTTGTCATACTGTTCGTTGCTGAATTTGGAATCATTGTTTGTGTTTCCAGTAGTCCACATTTCCAAGAAGTTGTATGGATCGTTGTAGTCAGCAGACCAACCTGCACGAGCTACTTGGAAGTTTTGGTTTTGACGGTTCTCAAGAAATACGCCCCACTCTTGGTTTTCAGTTTTCACATCAACACCAAGATTTTTTTTCCACATGTCAGCAACCGCCAAAGCAATTTTTGCGTGACCATCACTAGTGTTGTAGATCAACGTAACGGCTGGCAATGTTGTGTAACCTTCTTCTTTCATACCTTCAGCAAGCAATGCTTTAGCTTCTTCCACATTTTCTGTGAAGTAATCGTCTTTGTGCTCATCACGGAATTCGCCGTTTTCACCACGGATACCTGGAGGTACAAAGCCGAATGCTGGAATTTGTCCACCTTGTGTAACTTTGTCAACAATCAGCTGACGCTGAATTGACATTGCAAATGCTTTACGGATTTTAACGTTGTTAAATGGTGCTTCGTTTACGTTAAACTGATAGTAGTACGTACTTGCGATACCCGTTGCTTTGAACTCATTCGGCAATTCAGCTTTAAGGGAAGGAATCTGGTCTGTTGGGATCTCACCATTCGGATGACCAGTGTAGTCCAATTGTCCTGATTTGTAAGCTTGCAGCTCGGAAGCACTACTGCTTGTCAGAGACATATCGATTTCAGCCAATTTAATATCGGCAGCTGCATGGTAACCATCGTTTTTCTTCACAACAATTTTTTGACCTTTAGCGAACTGGTCCATTACGAACGGTCCGTTAACAATCATGTTTTTGTAGTCGGTGAAGAACTTGTCATTCGTGTCAGCAGACTGATGTACCGGGTAGTACGTATAGAATGCTGTCAGACCCAAGAAGTAAGGTGTTGGATTCTCCAACGTCACTTCAAGTGTGTGCTCATCCGTAGCTTTAACGCCTACTTGAGAGAAATCTGTGATTTTAGTACCCTTGTATGTTTCGTCTTTGCTGAGGTTGTAACCTTCAGCACCTTTGATATAGTACAATTGGTAAGCATATGGAGAAGCTGTTTCCGGTTTCAAAGCACGTTCCCAAGAACGAACAAAGTCTTCGGCAGTGATTGCATCACCGTTGCTCCATTTAGCTTCCGGATTCAGGTTGAAAACATATTTCAAACCATCTTCGGAGATTGTCCAGTCTTTAGCTACGCCAGCGGCTTCTTTACCGTTTTCATCGATGCGTACAAGACCTTCATACAAAAATTTCAGAACTGTGTTGGTTTGGCTGTCTTTTGCTTGAGCCGGGTCCAACGTAGGAGGTTCAGCAGTCAGGTTAATTTTCAGGATTTGATCTTTAGCAAGACCCTTTCCTTCGTTTGCAGAACCAGTATCGGTGTTACCTGTGCCTTCGTTTTTCGATCCGCACGCTGCAAGTACGGTACCGAACGCCAAAATCAGCGTCAAAAGGACTAATAGACTTTTCCTTTTCATCTAACACGTTCCCCCTAAATTGATATGGTTTATATGTTTATAGATTATACAACCACCGGTCAAAAAAATCTACATTACTTTTTCAGAAAGTAATGTTTTTTTCAGTTTTCGACAAAATCGACACATTTTTTGCCTCTTTTGCGTTATGTAACCTCACATCTGTTTCATGAAGTATCTAAATAATCCAAATAAAGTAAACAAAACATACCCGAAACTCATAATGATGAAGGCCATGCGCCATACGGCCCGGAACATTCTCCCCCTATCGACCTTCCCTTTTAGTCGATTTTGCGCACCCCCGATGAATCCAAGTGCTACTAGTATGAGTATTAATGTCAGATAAAAACCAAAATCCGAATCAAATGTTAAGTTGAATAACGCTGAAACTGAAAATACAAGAAAAAAAGTGGTTACATCCATTGCCATTCGCAATGCTTTACGTTTGTCTTTTTTCCATACGTACATTCCCCAATAAACAAGAAAGAACGGAAAAAAGGGCAATATGCTCAACACAATAAAAAGTCCCATTAATTCACTCCTTCCGGTTGCATTCCTTCAATCAGATGAAGCAGTATTTCATGTGTAGGTGCAACAAGGTCCAACTTCTGTGCCATCTTTACAATATGACCGTTTATTGACCTCACTTCTGTACCACGTCCAGCGAGAACATCTGCAAGCATGGAGGAAATATTCGTGGCAGTAGAACGACAGACCGATATCAGTTGATCCCACATATCCTGATCCAAACATATTCCACTTGCAGAGTAGATTAACAATACTTCATCATATAACTGGCGCATTAGCCTCTTTCGTTCTTCCTTGACGATCAATTCTCCATTAGGGATTCGCCATAGTGCCGTAAGCGGGTTAATGACTGAATTAATCAATAGTTTCCTGTATATCAGCTTATCGATTTCATTCGACACTGTACAGTCAAATCCTGCCTGCTGCAACGATCCCGACAGAGTAAATGTTCTCTTCTCCTCTATAGAGGTAGAAGCTCCTATATGTATCTTGTACCTCCCCAGCCTGGTTTCACCTGTACCTGCACGAGTCACCTGACTTTGTGTTCGCTTCGCACCTTCTGTTGTAACCGCACTACACAGAAGCGACTTTGGCAAAGCTGCTTGAAGTTTTGTAAGATGGCCCATCCCATTCTGAAAACAAGCGACATTCAGCACATGATCTTGTAATGGACTAATCTCATGAATGAAATCATCAATGCTTGTCTGTTTAACCATGAGCATTAACCATTCTCCTGGTGTGTTCTTCCATGTGTCAGTCAGCTTACTTATTGGTTTAGCCTGTAATTGATCCGGTAGAATATGTATTTCCTCGTCTTGTTCCACAATGATTATTCCATAATGGCTGAGGAGGTCTGCCTGAGCTGCTGTTCTCGTCCAAAATCTGACCTGGTTACCTGACGCCAGCAGTTTCCCGCCATACAAAAGACCAAGTGCTCCCGCTCCTACGATGTCAATGATCATATGATGCGCTCCTCTCCGCTTCAGTAGTTTCTCTTCTAATATCTATAATAGAACAAAAACACCAAACTAAAAACCCGTCATACCTGCCGTTGTGTAACGGAGGTGTGGCGGGTTCATACCTGACTTTCACAAAACAAACTTCTGAACTTCTTATTCAATTCGTTCCAGATTCCCGTTGGCATCCATCTTGAAACGTGTCTTAAGTTCCTCTTCTTCTTCGGACAAAAATGCGAGTCTGCGAGCCCGATCCATAATCTGAATCAAAGCTTTGTAGTCGTCATTCACCACACGGTAATCCGTCTGTACTTCATTCACTTCCTTGGAGAGACGGTCATTCTCAATACGTAGTTCAAGCAATTCATCTTCTTTCTCCCGAAGCTCCTTCTCCAGCATCTTGAGTTGACGATTACTCTCCTGCACTGTTCCCTTCCATTGTCGCAGGAAGCGGATTACTGCATCCATCGATAATGAATCGTCTGAGATCCCATCTGATTTGTACAGATGTTCTTCAGTGTCCAGTGTAGACAATGCTGCAACCTGTGGTCCGAGCATAGCTGGCTGCTTTCTGAGATAACTTCGTTTTTGTCGTTGTGCCTTGGCGTTACTGATGGCAGAATCATACTTTTTACGTACACAACTGTTCCAGCGAAAACCGCATGCGGCAGATGTTCTGCCTATTTTTTCGCCCACCTCTTCAAAAGCGGCCAATTGTGTACTGCCTTCCCGAATATGACGCAAAGTAACCTCAGCCAATATCAAATCGTCCTCTGTACTCCAAGCATCCTGTCTCACTGCAGTCATGCTATAATACCCTCCTAACAACATCCTAAAATAACCGTCCGCATTACCGGAAGCCCGGTATGTGAATTAGGTATAAAAGCTGCTTCATTCATTCTTATGCCTCTCATAGAGTTCATAGAATTGATTTCATACTAAAATGTATTTCCACATTCAGGCTTGCTCATACGTGACATACGTAAAACATATCCCTCTATACTTACTTTGAGCAAAAAAAGAATTCGCTTTCATATCCAAATTTGTTTACACGTTTTTCCTTTCCCGGTATAATGTTGTGTAGACAATCTATGAACGTACTTAGGAGAGGAGGATTTACCGTGGCACGCATGTTTCGGGTACTCGGGTTCTTCACGCTTGCAATTGGCCTGATGGCTTTTGCGGGAGATCTGGTCGAAATGGCTTTGCTTTTTTTCCTGCAGACTGCGTTTTTTGTCATTTTGGGATACTTGAAATTTACCGAGCGAACGTACATATTGCTCTTCTGGGGTTATATGATCGTAACATTCACGGGGTTCAGCTACTGGACCGTATTCGAAATGGGTTTGCCGCTCTAATCCACCTGCAGCATCAAAGTGATCCGATATCTGTCGGGTTGCTTTTTTGTTGTGTTCAGATTAAATGAATGTTCATGGTGTTATGTAACCACTAAGGATATTTCACGTATTTGTTTCATATATTGTCTGGAAGACAACAAGCCTGTACGATTGTCATTTAAGGAGTGGAAAGGAGAATGGATCGGTGAAACGTCAACACGGCATTTCCGCCTTTATATTATGCATCATTTTATTCCTCCAGCTACCTTTAGCCTATGCCTATGGAGAGTCTTCACCTGAGGATACACGTGAGATATTACAAAAAAGTCTATCCATCGTTGAAATCGATCACGAAATCGAACGCATCACCGAAAGGCAGAAGCAGCTGGGTCAACAACACGAGACATTATCCGTCCAGCTGCAGGAACAGGAAGAGCAGATACATATTCAGCAAGATCGGGCCGGAGCTGTAGTGAGGTCCTACTACACAGGAGAACGCGACAGCCTCCTCATGACGGTCCTGGGAGCCAGATCATTCAAAGACCTGTTTGTACTGTATGATTATTACCAGATTATTATCGGACGGGATCAGGCTGTGCTGGACAAGTATCAGGACCGTTATCGCAATCTGCAACAGACTTCTACTCAGATTCGTCAGACTACAACAGAATTAACCGAAATGAAGACTAATCTTCAAAACCAGCGGGAACGTGTAGTCGCCTTGCAAAAAGAAGTGGATGACCAAATAGCCACCAGGGGAGATGCGGCAGCGATTCAGAAACTGATGGATGAATTAACCCTTTATTGGGAGAATATCGGCATCTATGAGGTGAAACGATATTTCAAAGCATTGGCATCTGCCATGCAGAACCTGCCTGATTTTATCCAAAAACAAAACGGAGGTATATCCACGACTGGAACAACGTATACGATTCGAATTGGGCAGGATGAGCTTAATGCATTTCTACGTTCCCAAAATCCAATCTTTGAAGACTTTGCCTTTCAGTTTAACCAGGATAAGATTATAGCTTCCGGTCAGCGGGATCAGTTGCAATTAAGCATTGAAGGACATTATACGGTTGAAAATGAACCTCAAAACTCCATTCGTTTTCATGTGGACAAACTTGTATTCAACCAGCTTGAATTACCAGACACCACTCGCCGAATGCTGGAAAGAGAATTTGACCTTGGGTTCTATCCACAGAAAATCCTCTCGTTTGTGAAAGCAACCGATGTTTCGACAAGTGAAGGCATACTGGAAGTAAAACTAGCTATATCCTTTTAAAGAGGTTGTTCAAAAAGTCCGCTTTTGATTACGAAGGATGCCTTGTGGCATCATCAGCATCAAAGTTGAAATTCAGACTTTTTGAACACGAACTCAAAATTAATTCGTCGTTCTAATACTGTTTACGTATTGATTCGCTGTAATTTCTCCCTTTAAGAATAGTTGTACTTTTTTATGAAAACGAGTTATTAGAGTATGACTTTCGGTCGTTGCAGCAGGGACATCTTGGGTGGTCGGGAACCAGGATTGTCCTTTTGTCATGTCATAAGGTCCAACGAGTTTCTCAGACGCCAAATCCAGCTCCTGTTGCTTTGCGGGCAACCGGTTAACCTGTTGGTACCATTTCAGCTGTGTCGTAGCGGACGTCATTCCTTCAATCCATCTACTGGCCTCCTCAGCCTCAACCGAACCCGCAGTAATGACAAGACTTCTGGATTTTACAGTTTCCAAGGTTTCTAAAGAAATCCGCTTCAAAGATTCTTTATCAACTGTACTCCCTTGATCCGCATCCAATAATTGAGATAACAATGATACAACCATTGGTATGTCGTTTTGGTCAGCAGTTGGAGAGAACCCTGGATTGGTAGACTCCAGCTTAATAAGGGGCTGAATCTGATTCATCAACTGAATCCCTTGCTGAAGATCCCTTGTTTGCGAATCTAATTGTGTTCGTTTAACTTGATCTGGTGCCATTCTCGGTTCCAAATGATTCAGCCACGCATTTGTCCCGTACATATCATTGATGTTCATTGTAATTAAAGGGGTGCCTTCCGCAATGGCTTGTTGAGTAAGTTTGACCCACTGATCTTTATTGCGAGGTAATGACTCCAGACCAGCTCTCTTCAGAAATGAAGATTGGGTAGCCAGAATGTACGGATCAAAATCAAAAGGCATTCCCCACTGATAACCATTCCACTCTGTCATTCCCCGTAACCCAACTACCGTATCTCCTAGCGACTTCGATAATGTGGTTCCGTTTAACGGATACAGGTACCCTTTTTGGGCATAGTATTGCACTTCCTCACTATCAAGCAGAACAACATCACCGTTCTCTCCTAGTGAAAATTCAAGATCCAAAACATGCTTATATGTATCCGGCTTCTCATTCCGAAGATTAATCTCTACCAGCTGGGAAGCAGCAACTTCTTTAGCTATTTTTTGAAAGGCTTGGAACTCTTCATCCGACATGGCCACTACAATCTCCAGCGGAGCTTGAGCATCTTCATTACGGGACGAAGACCCAGGAAAAGCATCCTTCTCCTGATCGCGTTCCTGATTGAGCTGCGAACCTCTAAAGTCAAAACTCGGTGACAAGATCGTTAACGAAAGCAGCAATACCGCGAATAAAACAACCTGATGTCTACGCTTCATTAACTTCCCTCCCTGTTCACCTAGTTTTTTCCTGCAGCAATTATTGTAACAAATAAGTAGTACTCTTGTCCTACCCTGCCGAAAAACACTTTTTCGGATTTTTGCATAATACGAGCATATCGAGTTCTGTGTAATAACGCTTACTTATTTTTTCAGCAAAAAGCCGGCTCTAGGAGCCGGCTTCAATAACAACATTTTCCGGGAAATAAATCCCCTAAATATTACAATAAATCAGCTGCAAGCTGTGCCAGCTTGGACCGTTCTCCTTTTTCGAGCATAATGTGTCCGCTGATTCCCTCTTGTTTGAACCGTTCCACGATATACGTCAGGCCATTACTGGCCGAGTCGAGATACGGATGGTCTATCTGTTCGGGGTCTCCCATCAAAATAATCTTACTGCCTTCACCGACCCTTGATACAATGGTCTTCACTTCGTGACGCGACAGATTCTGGGCTTCATCAATAATGATAAACTGTCCTGGTATCGATCTTCCACGAATATACGTTAAGGCCTCCACCTGAATACTGCCAAGCCCCATTAGGATTTTATCGATATCTCCGGCTTTTTTGGTGTCAAACAAAAACTCCAGATTATCATATATCGGCTGCATCCATGGACGAAGTTTTTCTTCCTTCTCACCAGGCAAATAACCGATATCTTTCCCCATCGGAACGACAGGACGAGCGATCAACAGTTTTTTGTATTTATGATCATCCTCTACCTTAAGCAGACCTGCTGCAAGTGCCAGCAAGGTTTTTCCTGTTCCGGCTTTACCGGTGATAGTAACAAGCGGGATGTCATCATTCAAAAGCAGTTCCAGTGCCATGCGTTGTTGTGCGTTACGTGCACTAATACCCCAGACATTATCATTACTGAGGAAAAGCGGCTCCAGCTTTGTTCCCTCTGTGTTCACTTTAAGCAAAGCCGATTTATTGGTTCCCATCTCATCCTTGAGAATGACAAATTCATTCGGATACAACGAATAAGACAACTGCAATGGTTTGATTGGTAAAAAACGATATGTGTAAAACTCATCAATCACTGACGGATGAACTTTTAGGGCCGTATAACCTGGATATAACTCACTGAGTCCTGCCGTCCGATCTGATAAGTAATCCTGTGTGAACAGACCAAGTACATCCGCTTTGATACGCACAAGTACATCTTTACTGACAAGCACGACCTGACGTTCAACTACTTCCTTTTCATTCTCCTCAATCTGATAATTCAGTGCGACAGCCAAAATGCGATTATCGTTGGACACTTCGCCAAACATTTCCTGAACTTTCACGAAACTCCGATGATTCAGCTCTACTTTCAGGTTACCTCCATTAGCCAAAGGTACCCCACTGTGCAAGTGACCCAGCTCTCGTAATCCATCTAACAGTCTGGATACATTACGGGCATTACGCCCAATTTCATCGGCATTTCTTTTTTTGGAGTCGATCTCCTCCAGTACAACCGCGGGAATGATTACCTCATGTTCCTCAAAGGCAAATATGGCATTGGGGTCATGCAGAAGCACGTTGGTATCCAATACAAAAATCTTTTTCATTCAATCCCCTCCAAAGCGGCGTCGTTAAAGGCATGAATAGTGTGATCTTTCAGCAGCGGCATGGACAATCATGATCCCATACATAAATGTATTCGACTAGGGCAAAATAATTGTCAACCATTCTGAAAAACTCCAAGAAAGGATGAACATTTATGAAAATATGGGTTTGCACGCTGCTTCTGATCTTTATACTTACAGGTTGCAACAGTTCCACACGCAGCGCTTCGCCGAATCAAGGTACACATGCGAAAGGTTACGGAGGAAATGTAACAACTCAGCAAGATCAAGGGAAAGGATCTCACATGCTCAATGCACAGGAAGATCGGATGAATCCTTCACGTTTGGACCGTCTCAATGAGAATACAGGTGAAGTCCATGATACCAACATTGCAGATGATGCAAAGAGTGGCCGGATGCCAAATGAAAAACGAATCAATCACCTTAAAGCCCTTGCCAAGCAAGTAGAAGGTGTTGAAGATGCGAACTGCGTCATACTCGGTAATACAGCTGTAGTTGGCATCGATGTTGATGGTGAACTGGAACGTGCTCGGGTGGGTACCATTAAGTACGCTGTTGCCGAAGCACTTCGCAAAGACCCCGAAGGTATAGATTCCATCGTTACTGCTGATGCAGATGTCACTGAACGAATTAAAGAGATTGGTGAACATATTCGTCAAGGGCACCCAATTTCGGGTTTTGCTTCAGAACTCGCTGACATGGTGGGACGAATTATCCCTCAACTCCCGAAAGACGTCAAAGTCCGTCAAAATCCGGATGAACACATGAATCAAAAACAACAAATGCAGCAACTGCATTCATCGGACAAAAGACAACAAAAAGCCCAGTGATCTCTCACTAGGCTTTTTTCATGGCAGCAAAAACCTGCTCATCTAATTTCTCAGCAGCACGCTGATCATATATTTTGACATATTGAGGCACAGAGGACAATTGAGCGCCGTAAAACAGAGCATTCCTCACCGCTTCAATTGTAATGTCGAAACAGCACATATTAAATGGAACGTCCAGCAGCGGATCTTGTCGTACCGCAGCACGTCCGTTCACTGCGTACACCGTCTCTTCTCCAAAGACAGTTACCGTAATAAGCGGATTAGTAGTCATGTTATTCACTAAACGTGAACGATGATCGATCGCTACACGAAAAGTAGAAGCATTCTCCGCATAAATCCAGGAGATGGCTGTTGAAGTCGGACCTCCGGATTCTACATCCACTGTGCTCAGAAGCACAAAGGTCTCATTCTTGAATTGCTGTAAAAGAGATTCAGTTAATTGTGTGACGGCTTCGGACATTCAACCAGCCCCCTAACCTTCTTTATGCAATTCTTGTACTTGGTTTATGTTATTATAGCATACCGATTAACGTGCTTCCAATCCCAAAAGAATGAAGGTTATTCGCCTGAAGGTGAAGCCGTTACTTTACCTGAAAGTGTATCTTGTAATGCCTGCTTGGCATTGGCGAGTTCCGTCTCATTAATATACACATATGGACTTCTCCACTCTCCGGTAACCGGAGTATAATGCACATCCGAAGTGGAAATGTTCCAATACGTTGAGATAAAGTTTTTCATTTGTTCCGATTCCACATCTGTCGTCATATTCTTGTCAACTGCACCAATCACTTTGCTGATCTTTGTAATGCCCCCAAGAGATTTCATCTGATCCAGCATAGAGTTCAGCACTTGGTTTTGACGTTTGTTACGATCAAAGTCATTGGATTCAGCAGTCTTTGGATCACAATTGGATTTACGGTAACGCACAAAATCTAGTGCTGCTTTACCATCGAGATGTTGTGCGCCTGCGACCAGATTGATATCTGTACCATCGGCTGTATCTCTATAACACATATTTTTATCCACAGTCACATCCACGCCACCCACGGCATTGACAGCATCACGGAATGCCTGGAAATTCAGGACGGTTGTATAATTAATATCTACATCCAAATACTTGCCCATCATTTCTTTCATCTGATCCTCTGCATTTTTGCCAGTGGTTTTTTCCTGTGCTTTGAATCTTGGATAATAGGAATTCAGCTTGTTGGATTTGTACCCATCCAATTGAATACGCGTGTCTCGAGGCAAAGATACAATGGTTGCCGTCTTGGTCTTCGGATTCAACGAAGCCACCATAACAACATCCGAGAGATATGTGCCAGTTTCAGGACGGTTATCTGTGCCTAATAACAGCATCGTGATCGGTTTGGTTGTGGCTGACATCCCGGGAGGTACCGGTTTATCGATGCCTGTATCCACGACTTGATTGTATACCCAGTACGCATATCCACCGCCTACCACAATGGCAATAACCAATAGACTTAAAAGGATTCTGCCAAAAGCATTCATTCTCTTTTTCTGCTTAGGCTGCTTGCCCTTGCCATTCTTCGATCCAGAAGCACCGGATTGCGTTGGTGCCTGTCTCCGTGGAGGCAGTCCGTTCGAATTTGAGTTCATATCTTCAACACCTTTATCACATCTGTTTTTGTCTAAATAAAAGACAACCGCTTTCCCTAAGGAAAACGGATGGTCTGTACAAGACAGGATTTATGAGTTTCGAGCGGCAGCTTCCGCCTTTTTCTTTTGACGACCTTCAATAAAATAACGCACTCTCACTAACAACATCAAACCAACCGCGACCAACAAACATTGAATGATGGGCAACTTGTCGATCTGAAAAATAAGAAGCATGAATGTGCCCATCGCCATCAAAATATAGAGAACGATTTCCTTACCAAGTGGCAATTTCTGACGTACCCGAAACACCTTGTTATATACGTAAGTAATCAATACAAAGATGACGATGTAGGCTACGATCGGGTGTGATGCGAACCATGCTTGCATGCACAGCCAGCTCCTTTCGTGTTCATGCTAGAGTATAAGTTAACTGGTTGATGGAGTTCCCTTTAGCAACTTAGAGAGCCAGTACGTGCATCGTGACCGTTTCGGTCTCAGCTCGTTCTTCTGATCGCTGTTATCCCCAGATTTTTTTGATCCATTTTCTTAATGGTAAAATCCGGGGATAAAGGCGAGCGCTTCGCTTCTTCAGAATCGATTCTGATCCCTACACTACTTTAGCTGTACAACCCTCTCGTTACTTGCCGGGCCCATCAAATGCTAACTTATATAGCTTATTTTGTTGTTATTAGGCTTTTGAAGCCATTTTGCGTTGTTTTTCTGCACGCTCACGCTCGGATTTGTTCAGGATCTTTTTACGAAGACGAATAGATTTTGGTGTAATCTCACAATATTCATCTTCATTCAGATATTCAAGCGCCTGTTCCAATGAGAAGATAATCGGAGTTTTAATTTTAACCGTATCATCTTTACCGGAAGAACGAACGTTAGTCAGTTGTTTTTCTTTGCAGATGTTAACAACGATATCATTGTCACGTGTATGTTCACCAACAATCATACCTTCGTAGATTTCAGTACCCGGCTCCAAGAAGAGCGTACCGCGATCCTCAACGCCCATCATGCCATAGAACGTAGATGTACCCGTTTCAGTTGAGATCAACACGCCTTGGTGACGTCCACCCACTTGACCGGATACTACTGGAGCGTAGCTGTCAAATGCATGGTTCATTACACCGTAACCACGAGTCAATGTCAGGAAGTTTGTGCTGTATCCGATCAAACCACGTGCTGGAATTAGGAACTCCAGACGAACTTGACCACTACCTGTGTTAACCATGTTAACCATCTCTGCTTTACGTGCGCCCAGGCTCTCCATTACGGAACCCATGCTCTCTTCAGGGATATCAATCAACAAGCGCTCAACAGGTTCCATTTTCTTACCGTCAACTTCTCTTACGATAACTTCTGGTTTGGATACTTGAAGCTCATATCCTTCACGACGCATATTTTCAATCAGGATACCCAAGTGAAGCTCACCACGTCCGGAAACGATAAATGCATCAGGGCTATCCGTTTCGTCAACACGAAGGGAAACATCTGTTTCCAACTCTTTCAACAAACGCTCACGAAGTTTACGGGAAGTTACCCATTTACCTTCACGACCTGCGAATGGACTGTTGTTCACGAGGAACGTCATTTGCAGTGTTGGCTCATCAATTTTCAGAACTGGCAAAGCTTCCGGGTTGTTAGGGTCGGCAATGGTTTCACCAATGTTGATGTCCTTGATCCCTGCAATGGCAACGATGTCGCCTGCTCCTGCTTCTTCCGTCTCAATACGTTTGAGACCTTGGAAACCAAACAGTTTCTCGATACGTGCAGTTTTACTCTTACCATCACGCATAATAACCGTTACCGATTGTCCTTGACGGATCACACCGCGGTTAACACGACCAATGGCAATACGGCCAAGGTATTCATTGTAGTCCATCAAAGTAACGAGGAATTGAAGTGGTTCTTCAACATTTTCGGTAGGGTGTGGGATATGACTAACGATGGTATTGTAGATCGCCATCATGTTGTCATCTTGTTTGGCAGGATCATTATCCATGCTGGATGTTCCGTTCAATGCGGAAGCATATACAACAGGGAATTCGAGTTGTTGATCGTTGGCACCCAGTTCAATGAACAGGTCCAATACTTCATCAATAACCTCAGTCGGACGAGCCGCTGGACGGTCAATTTTGTTTACAACAACGATTGGTGTCAGATTATGCTCGAGTGCTTTACGAAGTACAAACTTCGTTTGTGGCATACAGCCTTCATAAGCATCAACAACGAGCAATACACCGTCAACCATTTTCATGATACGTTCAACTTCACCACCGAAGTCGGCGTGTCCTGGTGTATCCACAATATTAATCAAGTAATCTTTATAAGTTATAGCCGTGTTTTTGGCCAAAATCGTAATACCGCGTTCACGCTCCAAATCGTTGGAGTCCATTACGCGCTCCTGTACCGTTTCGTGATCTCGGTAAGTACCGGATTGCTGGAGCAACTTGTCAACGAGTGTTGTTTTTCCGTGGTCGACGTGGGCAATAATCGCAATATTGCGAATGTGTTCTCTTGAATGCATGTTTTGTATCCATATCCTTTCCAATTTCAAATCATATCTACTTAAACTTCCCGCAATTTCGCAGGTTACTCACAAAATAAGCGTCGGTGATATCCCGACGCATGTCTATATCCCTTATATTATAGTTTATTATAGGTAAAAATCAAGATATTTCGCACGAAAAGACCACTGGGAATGTTACCAGCCTCTCCCTTGACGTCCTCGTCCAAGTAATAACCAGACTCCACCCAAGATCAAAAGGACAGCAAGTACATAGATTATTCCCGTTTGCAGCAAGGTAAATCCGAATAATATGATGGACACCGCACCAAGGATCAAAGCTGCAGGTAACACATATTCCGGTCTTCGCCGTTCAGCCATTCCATATTCGAGTAACCCTATGGCGATCCCAAGCAAGAATGCTGGCCACAGCCTGCTCATAAGTCCAGCGCCCCAGGTATTCGTTATACTAAATAAAACACCATACACCGTTAGTATGCCGGCAGGAACGAGTGACCACGATGGTGAAATACGCGCATAATATAACGCATGAAGGGCGATGCCTGGCAGCAGGATCAGCAAAGGCCAGAAATTACGACCAATAAATCCAAACACGCCAAACTTGCCAAGCAGAATAATAATTCCCGCAGCTGCAATAAATAGTCCAATCGCTTTTTCATTTCTCATCCTCATCTAAAATCACCTCTTATACTATGGCTATGTACTTTATTTCTTCATAAACGATACGCATTCCATGCTGACTGTTGATAATCAAACCTTTAATCATGCTTCTAGTGTATCCGATGTTTCGGCAAAAAACTATACTTTATGTCGCACTTTGCGTGCGTCCTTTACCTGTATTACCCTAAAATGTGCAACTTATGACCAGCCCAATGATTGTTGTATTGACAAGCGTATTATCTCACCACAAAACCGCCTAAACCGGACGGTTCAGACGGTCATATGTTCAAGCTTTTATCCAAAATTAAACTATGCGTTCTTCCGCACAAATTTATGTGCGCCTCCAATCGCAACCACAAGACAAGCCATGGCTACGGGTAGCAGCGTATGAACCTCTGATGCCATACCTCCCAGCCATTCTCCTAACTTGGGGTCTTTCATCACCATCTCACCTGCTGTGAAGGCCAGGATGCCTGATCCAACGAATACAAGAATCGGAAATCGCTTCAACAAACCAACAATTAAGCCGCTCCCCCATACGACGATGGGGATACTGATTGCAATACCAATGACGATCAGAGCCAAATCTCCATCTGCCAAAGCCGCTATGGCCAAAACATTATCCAAGCTCATTACAAAATCGGCAATCAGAATGGTTTGAATGGCTTTCCAGGTCGTAGAAGCTTCTCGAATATGTACTTCATCCTCATTTTGAAGCAGCAGCTTTAGTGCAATCCAGAGTAGCAACAGCCCACCTGCCGCTTGGATAAAGGGAATCCCCAGCAATAATACCGCTACAAAGGTTAACACACAACGCAGCAGCACCGCGCCAAAAGCTCCCCACCATACCGCTTTTTTGCGTTGTATTGGTGGCAGATCCTTGCTGGCAAGCGCAATAACAACCGCATTATCTCCACTTAATACCAGATTGATCATCAAAATTTCAGTTAACAGCCATAGTGTATCCATGTCCTCATCCCCCCACATTAACTTGTATGTCGGAGTTGTCCATGCTATTCTTAATGATTGAACCGTATATAAGGAGTGACATATATCATGGAGCTATTTAGTCCCACATTCTGGCTGGCTTTGCTGAACGTTGTCTTTATTGATCTAATTCTGGCTGGGGATAATGCCATCGTCATTGGTCTCGCAGCTCGAAATTTGCACCCTTCCGTGCAGAAAAAGGCGATTCTATATGGAACTGGCGGCGCACTTTTGATTCGAATTTTAGCAACAGTTGTTGTTTTATGGTTGCTTAAAGTTCCGTGGCTCTTGCTTGTGGGAGGCATACTTCTGATCTGGATTGCCTATAAATTATTGGCGGATCAGGGAGATGAACACAATAATGTCCAGGCGGGAACTTCCTTGTGGACCGCTATTCGTACCATTGTGATCGCGGATGCAGCCATGGGATTAGATAACGTGATTGCAGTTGCTGGAGCAGCGCAGCAGCATCTCGTGCTTGTCATCCTTGGACTCCTGATTAGTGTACCTATTATCGTCTGGGGCAGTACCCTGTTTATCAAGCTAATTAATCACTTTCCATGGATCATCTATGTCGGAGCCATTGTTCTCGGGTATACGGCTTCCAATATGATCACTGAGGAACAGCGACTCTTGCCTTACTTTACTGAACATCCGGCATTGCGCATTCTCTTCATCGTTGTGGTTATTGCAGGTGTAGTCTTTGCAGGTTATCGCAAACGCTCCAGCAGTTCCAGCCACAAGGGATCTGGCGGGGAACAGCAGCGCTCCTATTCGTAGTCTTATTGCGGAGAAAATTTTCAAGATATACATCCAAAATAAAACCCAAAAAAATGAAAACTATAAGATGGTCAAGACCCCATTTAATAGACATTGAAAAAAGACCCTAGGCTATAAACTGCTTCCGGAACTCTACCGGAGGCAGTTTATTTAATTTTCGTTGTGGTCGATGTTGGTTGTAAAAATGGATATACGCTTCAATTCGATCTTTTGAGACGTTGTCTGTCTTTCATGCCAAACTTCTCCATGATTCTGCGATACGTCCAGCCTTCCACCAAGTGAAGAATGTATCGCTTCCATCTTTATCTCCAAGGAATACTGTTTAAACTTCTGACCTTTAACTGCTGGCATATAAAATGCACCCCTTAGAACTTCATCGGATAAACCAAGGGTTTATTCCAATTTCTATTCTAAGGAGTGCGCTTCAAGAAAGGTCATCAGTTTTTGGGTTTAACAACCTCAACTTATGAACCGATCGAATATTTCGTCCGGGTTAGTTGTGTCGAAATTAGAAATATACTGAGTATAGTTACCCTGAAATATAATCTCTCCTTTATGCAGAAATATAATTTTGCATTTAATATCCTTGAGCTCGTGTAGATGATGTGTCGAAAAAATAATCGTAGAATCATCATTTTCCGTAAGTTTTTCCATTCTTTTGTAAATCTTGATTCTTGACGATGGATCTACCCCAGCAGTGGGTTCGTCAAAAATATATAACTTTTTCTTAATTTGAGTTAGCGTCATAATATAAAGCCATTTTCGTTCACCTACAGACATTTGCCCTATGCGTTTATTCCAAAGTTGACTAAATAAAGTGAGTTCCCTTTCACTCCTCAAGTCTATTTCACTTATGATTGCATTTATATCATCAACAAATTTTTTTCCTGAAATTGAGAAAATTAGACGAACATAATCTTTACCTGTTACTAGATAGGAAATATAGGCTCCTTGTAGATGATACAGAATATCTTCATATTTGGGGAGATTTATGATCTGACCTTCAGAAGGCCTGTATTGTCCAATTAACAAATCAAAAAGCGTGGTTTTCCCTGCACCATTTAGTCCTATAAGTACATTAACAAGGTTCTTTTCAAAATTTATGTTTACTCCATTGATAACATTAAATTCTGTTTTAGGGTATTTGAAAGATATATTATTTAAACTGATCATGATTATCTCCGATCTAAGTTCTAACGATTTTAGAGTTAACTTTTAGAAATTTAAACGATATTATTCCTATAATCAAATAAACTAAAGTAATAATAAATAAAAGAAATATGTTCTCTTGAGTTTGACCATAAAAAAAGAAATCTGATGTCATACGACACATTCTTGATACATACTCAACTGGACTGAGTAAAAATAAGTCATTTAATTGAGTATAATTATTGTTTCTAAACATAGTCATGAATAAAGCAGGTAACATAACTAAACTTGCAACAGAATTAAGTGTAGCTGTTGTCACCGGTAGAGAGGCCAACAGTAACATTAACATGGCTAAGGGGAGACTAACTAGTAAGAAAGACACTATTGAGATTGCGACTAATTCAATCACAGGTAACTTAAACACAACTGCTGAGATTAAAGTAAATGCTAAGACAATAATGGAACCATGAATAATTTGTATAAAGTATAAACTGAAAATAATAGGTTTTTTGTCCCCTGCTACATAAGTAAAAGATCTAAGAAAACCAGTTTCTCGGAAAATTGAAATTCTACTCGCTATCCCATAAAGAAAAATCCCTACAAAGTTATAGGACCAAATCGCACTGAAGGAAGAAATGATTTCATTTATTTGTGGTGTTTTATAAAACCAATTAATATTGATAGAAAGAAAAATTAAAATAGGCATTAGCAATGACCATAAATAATTGCCGATCCCTTCTCTGAATATAATTTTATTGAAGAAAATATAAAACTCATACGTTTTTCTTAACATTAAAGCTAACCTCAATTCATTTAGGCAAATGGTATCATTTTAAATTTATTTGGATAATTATCAGATTCCATTTTTTTTGATATTTTGTAATCATTTGGGTCATATAGTACAGTATTAATGTGTGGAAATGCATCTGGAGAAAATACTTTTGCTATTTTGATTTGATTTTCAGGATAAGGAGAAGACATTTGTGTAACATAGACATCAATGTCGAAGCGATCTTTAAACATCTTGATCGAATCAAACAGCTGCTTATTTGACGGAGCATATTCCTGTGTATAAGTACATATTTCTTTTTTATTATTCAACAAATAACTTACATCCTCTAAAAAATCATCGAGACTCATGGAATAAAACATGTCAACATACATATTATCGTATTTATGACCATCTTCCTCCCGATATGCCTTATGAATGACTACACTTTCAAATATCATTAAAAATTCATCCAAACTTGATTCCACTGCTGCTTCAAAATTCCATGAACTTCCTAAGCCCACTGAAAATGCTTTATCTTCATAACCTACACACATAATTACATGAACGCCCTCTATGATGGAAATGCTATGAAAGGATATTTTTTTCAATGCAGAGCTGATCTGCGTAATTTTCTGTCTTAGATTTTGATTTTGGATGTATGCTGGATCAACTACTTCACCTGGGCACGCACTGAGCCAAGAATAGATCAATGATTGCCGCTCTATGAATTCTAAATATCCTTTTTCAATAACCAAATCACTCCGAACATGTGCTGCATTTCCCGTACTATCTGTAAAATTACCATGTTCCATGGAATCAAATATCGGTAAATGATGATTCAATAGTATAGAGTCTGCGCCTACATCGATGATATCACCAGAAATAAGGTTGCACGCTTTGAAGGTAGGCTGTTTATTATCAAACTTGTTTTTTTCAAGATATTTTATTCCTGCTAACCTTTCTTCAAATTCACCGATCGATGACTTCATTAAATTCTTCACATTGTTTTTTTTTGAGAATCCTTCTAATCCAGGATGCAAATATGAATTTATAGTACATCCTTTCGGTCGATGAAGAAAAGCAGATTGATAAATATTCATTGATTTCTTAATGAACGGTGCAGCACTATTCATAACCAACCTCCTTCTAAATAATTGGACAATCAGGGTAATTTTCTAATTCCATTGCAGTTAGACCTAATGTACGCTGATTAATCATAACTTTCTCATTTATGAATTTTTTCTGCGGTATATGCGTCAGTAATTCGTTAGATGATACTTTAATGGAGATAGAAGACGTATGAATTTTCTGTTGCAAAACCGAAACATTCATACTTGTAATCCACTTAGGAAGCCCCCCAAGGATCTTTGTAATTTTCGTTTTACTGTCAAAATCAGTAATATTATCATCAGGAGAATTGTTATTATACTTGATATTAAGCAGGTCTTGGATATGATCTATTGCTTTAGGAGACATAACAAATTGATCATGTTTATTAAGTATCCCTTCCTCGAAATAATTTTTCAAATCATGATATCTTCCCAAGAAGTAGGCTTCAGATACCGCTTTATCTACTGCATCATTCAAATGCATTCCTGAACCGCTACCAAATTTGTAAGTAATTCTTCCTTCCTTATCTTCTACTATGCATAGCACAACTAATAAAGGAAAAAAGAAATCTTGGAGGAATAAATGTACTATAAGTCCATCTTTATCCATTTTATTTATATAAATGGATTTATAATCCTCAGTTCTTAATTTGGTTCCATATTTTCCATACCAAAACAAAAAAATGCAGTTCTTTTCTAACAACTCCACCAAAGCATTGTATAATGAATGATATGGATCAGTATGAACAGCCGTCCCTGTTGTATCTACAGTAGGATTGTATTCATTATATTTTGTTAATTTTGTAGGGATTTCAACAACTTTTTCACTCAATAAATCATAGGCAAAGCTTGCTTCACCAACTGATTTGGCACCAAACATCAGAGATCTGCGTTCTACCGATTCTGAAAATGATTTAATTAATGCATTCCGTTTATCCAATGACACAGCCCCACACCCTATTGGTCCCATGTAACCTTCTTCATCAACATAGTTCCCAATAACAGAGTTAGATGTGTACACAGGAAAATTCGAAAATATCTTACTCTTTAAATTAAAATGAATTCCTCTACTTCGGTCAAATATCATAAATATTTACCAAACCACTGTGTTAACGCAATCGGGGCGATTCGAGGGTTTATTCCCAATATACTGCCCAAAGCATTATCATTGAAACCTGATATTAAGCAATCCCCCAAATGATCTTGTTTTTCAATAGCCACTCGAAAACTTTGAGCCATAAGACCAACCTCAATCAATGCATGTCTGTAGCCCCTCGTACGATATTTGGTGATGGCCCTTCTGATATCTACGGAATAACAAAGAAATACATCTGAAAGATTCTCGCCATAGATATTCTTGCTAATGTTCAAAATTTCTTCTTCGTTTAAATTTTTAATAAGCAGAAGTTCAGTTTTTTGTGAATCAAACGCATACACTCCTGGTAAGAGTTTTTCAACTGCATTTTCACTAATTATCACCAAAATGGGTATGACTGGATAAAGTGCTCCAGCAGAAGGAAATGGTTTGGTTTGGTATCCATCTGCAAATCCAAATGCAGTATGTAATATTTCACCAATCGTTTGGTAAGCTAAAGGCGTAGCCTTATCGAAAATCCGTTTGGTATTCCCTTCAGTTTTGGTGTCTTTTTTCACATCAAATTTATATTTCTCTTGATAATATTCGGGTAATATATCGTTACACTGAACTAAACCTATCCATTCATTGAGACGGGCTTCTACCTCAAAATCACCTACATTCTGCCAAGTGGTTTGTTGATGAAATTTCAAAACAGATGACATTGCTGTTTTATTTTGTAAACTTTCTTCTAAATATTCTGCTGTAAATGTGCGAGCAAGGTCATCAAGTCGACTATTGGATTGATTATCATTCATAGCAATTACACAACTCCCAATGTAGTGAAGTATCACGAGTTTTTCTGAAATTCTGAAGATCAACCAGTGTACACACCGTTATTTCCTCCCTGTGTAACTTAGTGACACTAAAGTCACCAATATAATCTCTTGTCTTATTAACCAGATTACTGATGATATTTAATTTTTGAATACTGGTGAGAGGCATTTGAACTTCGAAAGCTTCATTTTCTTTATAAATTAGATCGATCATATTCTGGTAAGTCATATCCTGTTCCGCATCTTCCACTAGTCCACTTGATTCAATATGACCAATGTGACACGAATGACAAGGTACCTTCCACTCAGGGGAGTATAAACAGTCCATGTAGAAGTTGCCATGGTATACATAACCAAACAGTAACTTTGAGTTTGATTCTTTAGCTTGTCTAGATACTAATTCTTTTCCTTTTTTTTTGCTGTATGGACTCATTAAAACTACAGTAAGCTCATTTTGAGTAGTTGGAGGCAAAGAATCTAATTCATAAAATTCAACAGGTACTTTTGAGAGATACTCTTCACTGAGATAGTGATGAATAGTTTGACCCGTTTCAATATCATTACTCGCTATCACGATTTTTTCAACGAAGACTGTCTTATCTTTCATTGGGATCAGGATATAATATTGCATTAAGAATTCAATTGCTTCGTCTGCCAATTCTTTGAATAACTCTTCAAGTTCCTCAGTGCCAATATATTCTTTTTGATTAATATCCCAATCCATTAATACTTGTTTCATCAATTCATCATTTACTGAAACTATACTTTGTTGATTTTGGATTACAATTTCACCATTCTCAATTTGAAACATAAGATATTTTGATATTCTGTAGTTCATCACCAAACCTCGATTCAATTAAAATATTGTCTCTGATAGCCTTATGCTATCAGAGACATTTTCTCAACCAAATTAATTACATATTAAAACTTAACTTTATTAGCTGAGCCACAACCACAAGTTGCAGTACAACCACTGCATTTAGAACCTGTTGGAGGCGACGTTTTGATACACGCTCCGCTGCAGCCGCCCATACAACCACCACCACAACCTCCTCCTGCACCTGATTCATATTTAGTTCTAATATTTGCACCTTGCCCAAAACGACTCACGCCTCTGTCATTACCGAAAATTGTTCTACCTTTAGCTTGATTTGACATATAACTACCCACTTTCAAAATTATTGAATTGCCTTAGTTAATATATATCCTAATTTTACCCATGTCAATATTTAACTCAACTTTCACACCTAGAATATTAAGCACACTTTCTGGTTGTTAGAAGATTTAAATATAGCGGTTTCAATTTACAAAAAATACCTCTCTGGTTTGGTATCATGGAAGGACCACCAACCATGCCAACAAGAAAGACGACCTAATTATACAAAATTCCATGTCTGAACAGTCCCGTTTCTCTATATTTATAGCTATACTTCTGATAGGGACAACCTTGAGAAATCAGAAATTCCCAAATCATTCACTCTCTCAAAGTTTAGCCATTTTTCGAATGGTATTCTCGTTATTTTTTGAAGGAAAGAGCTTGTTCCGCCTTCTGAAAGGTAAACGCTTAGCCAATCCTCAGGTAAAGATGTTGTCTATCTATTCTTGAAAACTGACTCCCATAAATGAAATGTTTAATATCCCATCCCATTTAAGTAGACACTAAAAAACCTTCAAGTTATCATGGGAGTTCAAGTGACACTTAGAGGGATACTTTTATGGCGAAAAAGTGCAAACATTTAAAACTTAAATTGAGAATTCAATTTGATTGTAGTTAGATCATATGTCAAAGGTTCTTCAAGACACAAGGTGGTTGCTGAACGCGAGGGGATGCCAAACTGTTCACAATTGAAGGTGTGAATGAAAAAGTGGAAAAACGGGAAAGCGTTCGAGGAGGGAAAAAAAGTCTCCAGAAACCACTAAAGAGACATCCCCGTACAAGCTTTGGCAGCATAATTGTAGAGCGAAATTATCTTTACAAAACGATAGTTTGGTTACCCACGCATGACAAAGGCGTTGTAAGAAGCTGGTCTGAACGTCAATAACAAGAAAGTATATGAATCATGCGGTAACCATCGATCCATTCGTTGATTCGCAAGAATCGAAAGAAGTCCAACTATACGCCATCTCTTAGCTATCAAAATCGTCTAAAGTGTAAATTTCATGCCACACCACCTCAGTAAAAAAAGTTACATTTTTTTGGAATTTATCTAAACGGAACGATGTTCAGCTCGTACTAGATACGGTGGGACAATGGACAAAAAAAAGAGACAGTTCGAAAGCCGTACTCCTTTCGAATCAGGCCTTACAGTATACTTCTCAGGATACAACTCACGATTAGATCCATTTGACGTCAAGGGCACTCACTCTGGCAAAGCAATCTTCCTGTATAACGAATGCATCGAATCCTTCTTTTTGCATTTCAATTTCAAGAATGAAAAGCTGTACCTTAACCAGGGTAATTCAGAAGTTGGGATTCGATAAGCGGCGGAAGATTACATTTACAATTACAACTACCCACGCTTTCAAGCCAAACCCAAACAGTGCGCACCGATTGAATATTGATGCGCACTGGCGGCATAGCTTTTACATCTTTGTCTTGACAAGAGCATAACCAAAATAGAGATTTTTTTCCTTTTACATCCTGAAAGAATTTTTCTCATCTCTAGGATCGACGAACAATATAACATTATTTCCCTTTCCAACGCTTCCCTGTAGAATATCGCCTCTGATCTGACTTACTTGGATCAATTAACGTGTTCATTCCGCATTTGCCCTTTTAATACCTTATTACGATACTTAATTACCCAGAATGCATGAAACTTGATGCCTTGTATCACATGGCTTTTCTTTTGGTATCTTTTCAATCATAAATTTTATTAGAACCATTCTTCTTTGATTTCATGATCTTTCTTTTGATCTGCAATAATGCCTGAATCACCAGCATGTAGCACAATTGTTTCAGTTTGTTCCACCGCTTGATCTACCCATTCTGACAGATGGCTCATTGTTGATTCAATTTTATCCACAATCCGAAGATTTGGATTGGTTGAAGGTGACTTTGGCACAAAGAGAGTACAGCAATCCTCATATGGCAAAATAGATATGTCATACGTTCCGATCTGTTTAGACAGGGTAATGATCTCCTGTTTATCCATCATAACCAGTGGTCGCAAAAGTGGCAGATCCGTCGCACGACCAATGACATTCATACTCGGAAGAGTCTGACTCGCTACTTGGCCCAGGCTATCCCCGGTGATCAGTGCGAGTGCCCGCTCACGCTCGGCAAGTTTGGATGCAATTCGCAGCATTGAACGTCGCATCAGCGTAATAATCAGATTATCCTGACCCAGCTGGGTAAATGCCGTTTGGATCTCCGTAAATGGAACCAGATGCAGCTTGATTGTTCCCGCATGATCAGCAAGGGCACGTGCTAAATCAATGACTTTCTCTTTGGCGCGCTCGCTTGTGAACGGGTAACTGTAAAAATGTACACATTCCACTTCAAGTCCACGGCGCATGGAAGACCAGGCTGCAACCGGGCTGTCTATTCCACCTGATAGCAGTACCATTGCTTTGCCATTCGTGCCCAGCGGAAACCCGCCTACTGCCGGAATGGTTTCGTTGAAAATATAGGTACCCTGATCCCGAATTTCCACTCGCAGTTCAATATCAGGTTGACGAACATCAACACTTAATTGCTGAAACTTCCGAAGGATCGGGGAACCGACCAAATGGTTCATTTCATGGGAGGAGTTCGGGAACTCCTTCCACACCCGCCTTACATTCACCTTGAATGTGGTGCCTTCTTTGAATTCGTCCTCCCTTTCGTCCATAAACGCGACTGCTGTTTTCACAATCTCATCAAGCTCGGATGGAGTAACTTTAACCGGACTAATCGACATCACACCGAATACCCGCTTCAGCACCTTAATCAGTTCAGTATGTGATTCACCGCCAAGATCCACATAGACACGGCCATATTCTTTGCGAAGGCTCGCTCCTGGATAAGGTTTAAGCAAAGCTTTCACCTGTGTAATGATCGTTTTCTCAAATCGGGCACGATTTTTCCCTTTTAACATAAACTCTCCGAAACGGAGAAGCAGCATATCATATTTCATATCCATTACATCCGCCTTTCGAGGGGCCGCAACTGCGCCACCATCTGATGTAAAGCCTGTTCAAGCAAGGCTACATCTTCTTCTGTATGTTCATCTCCAAGACTAATACGCAATCCGCCACCAGCACAAGCTGCATCTCTGCCCATCGCAAGCAATGCCCGACTCGGTTCAGCCGAGCGCGAAGAACAGGCAGATTGGGTCGATATGGTTACGCCAAGTTGCTCCAAGGTGTGCAGCGCCACTTCTGCCTTCATCCCGGGATAGGAGAAGTGTACAATATGAGGTGCACCCTCTGGGCTACTGTTCAATTCAAATTCAGGAATAACACGTATTGTTTCCATCAATCGATCACGGAGCACCGTTGTACGCCGGGCAAAATCAACCTGATCTTCTGCTGCCATTCGCATGGCCTTTGCCATGCCTACCAGCAAGGCTACGTTTTCTGTGCCTGCTCTTAGGCCCTGCTCCTGTGACCCCCCTGACATTAGTGGCGTAAGCTCCACTCCACTTCGCACATACAGGAGACCTACTCCCTTCGGCCCACGAATCTTGTGAGCAGACAGACTGTACAGATCTGCACCCCAAGCGTCAGGTGTAACCTTTATTTTTCCAAAGCCCTGAACACCATCCACATGGAAAAGCACCCGTGGTGCTTTCTTTTTGAGCTGTTTGCCGATTTCTGCAATCGGATGGATGGCTCCAGTTTCATTATTTACATGCATCAGACTCACTAGCACCGTGTCGGGCCTGATCGCGTCTACAACCTGCTGAGCGTTGACCACTCCATCGGAATTCACAGGAACTAATGTCACTTCCCATCCCCACTGCTGCAATTGCATAAAACTTTCGTACACCGAGGCATGCTCGGTAGCTGTTGTAATGATGTGTCTGCCTCGTGACTGATAACGTAATGCCGCTCCTTTTATCGCGAGATTATTACTCTCGGTTGCACCGGAAGTAAATATAATCTCCTCAGGCTTAACGCCGATTGCCGCAGCACATCCGGATCGAGCACGACGCAACAACTGATCGGCACGCTCTCCATACCCATGGATGGAGGACGGATTACCGAATTGTGTCTCCATAATTTCGGCCATCGTACGAATCACATCAGGATGGGGAGGTGTGGTTGCAGCATAATCAAAATATTTCAAATGAGGTTAGACCTCCCTTATCTCTTCGTTCTTGAACCTACAGTGAGCATTGTAACACGATACCCATACAACACAAAAAGACCAACCGGGAACAGGCGTTTCAAGCGCTTCTGCTCCCACATTTGATCTCATCCTGCCTACCATGTGTTTTCACAAATGTCTATTTGTGAGTTTAGATCACATATTTCGACTGTGCCTTCTCCACCTTGGAGATATAATTCTGTGTTTCTGAAGGCAGACGGTTAAGTACACTCATCAGTTCGCTATCACTCGACACGCCCAGACGTGAAACACGGCCCGGTCCTGCATTATACGCAGCAAGTGCCATCTTCACTTCTCCACCGAAACGCTGGAGCTGAAGGGAAAGATACTTCGTACCCGCATCAATGTTCTGGGCAGGATCAAATGAATTACTCACACCCAGCCCTGCAGCCGTGCCATCCATTAATTGCATAAGCCCTTTGGCACCGGCAGAGGACACCACATTTGGGTTAAAATTGGACTCTGTGTCAATGACGGCCTTGATCAATGATTCAGGAACACCGTATTTGGCACTTGCCTCGGCAATCAAAGATTCATAATCCGTAGGTACAGATGCACCTGAATCCACGATTCCTGTATTGGATGAAGATAATAAAGACTCAACGATGTTATTGGAGACAGAGGACGATCTTGCCGTATTTATATCCGGATTGTACGTGCTTCCGAGTTGCAGCCACAACAGACCATCACTGGATCTTTTGGAGACCGTAGCGGTGGAATCTGTATTGATCGTCGTATTGGCACCCGTACCTAACAGCCCGTCCATCACATTGGCGAAATCCACTGTTGAACCAGCATCCGATGGTGATCCACTGGTTTGGTTATTCACATTGGACAATTGCAGTTCCAACAACTGTCGCGATCCGCTTGGATCAATCTGCATGAGTTATACCCACTCCCGTATAATTAAGCGTATTATGACCTTATTCTACATCGTTTTACAGCAAGGTTCCATTGTTTTCAAAAAAATATATGAATCTCTCCACATAACCTGCGCATATACGAAAAAAACCTTCTGTAATTCACCACATTTGGGTGAGAACAGAAGGCTTTTGAATGAATCATTTTACACGTTAGCGAGCGAATGGAATCATGAAAAAATAACTCAGCGTAGCTACAACACCCAGTCCAATGGACCAGGCTCCCGCTGTCTTACGACCATTCACATAGGCATAGTAACCCAGTACGGCTGCGGCCGGTCCAAGTACGATTGACCACATAAACAAAGACGCGATCCCGAAGGCAAGTCCCATGTAACCCGCAACCTTGCCTGTTGATTCCATGACCCGGTCTGCCTCATGCTTCTCAGGTACAGGCTCTGCCCGTTCGGTACCTCCAGTTCTTACGACAGTCGGAGGAGCGACCTCTGCCCCGTATTCTTCCCGATGTGCTTTTCTGGGATAATCGACGCGCATACGCTGTTTTTCACCGTCAACATTGATTTTAGGGCGATCCTGCAAATTAAACTTATTATCGTCATTTTTCATTGGGAAGCACCTCCGTTATGAATAGGGATGACTGCTCACTTGGGTTTGAACGTGTGACAGCATGTTGCAGAGGATGTGCGTGCATGATCATGGTGATCGGAGTCAAATGTCTCACCGGCAAATTCCTCATGCAGACGACGGGTGGCATGTTGGTCGATGTCAATCATGATGGCATCAGCGTGGCAGAAGTTGTTCTCTCCCCAAAAGTTGCAGTTGGAGACGCTGCATTTGACAATTGGTTTGTCTTGGCTCATTTTTTATCACCTCGACTACTATTGTCTCCCCGTCACAAACCTGATATTCCCCGTCAAAATGCCAGATGATGACATGATCACACCTCGTCTGATTCTCACTAAGAACACAAAAAAACCGCCACAAGGGCGGTTTCGTCCAATTTCATATTCAGGTTTAAACGTTAATTAGGCGTGATTCCGTTGATTTTGCATACGGCGCTGAGTCAGGTAATCACTTTCATAATACGCCAGATCATCGCGCAATTCTTCGTACGTTTTGGAAACCTCAAGAATGACATCCCGTACTGCACGGATTGGCTTGTCACGGAAACGAATGGCATCTTGTCCTGTGTAAGCGTATCTTCCGTCTTCGGAATAACATTCATTTTTGGGATAGAAAAAGCTGTTTACGCATTGGTGATACGTATTATAAAGAGCCTTTTCGGCAAAATCGACATCAAAGTTGGCACGACGCAGCACAACGCCAAGTTTTTCGTAAGAAACTTCAGAAAAAACGAGCAAATGACGGAGATCTGAAAGAAATCCTTTGTAGAAGGCTGTTGATTCTTCCGTCTGATTCTGATCCAGTTCAGGCAAAGCATTCTCATTCAAAAAATTTTCAATCCGATCGATAGCCGGTTTTAACTTTTCCCTAGTTGACTCACATGTTTTCTGTACATTGGCTGCTGACATAAAGGTAGCTCCCCCTTAAATAAGTCCTTACATATAGGTCGGCCAACGGTGGTTTTCCCCTGACCTTTGAATTCTCAGCTATAATCCTACCATAAAAAGATGACGAGCGGTATCCCTTAATCATGCTTTCCGCTTCTGCCGTTAAACATGCCTATTATACGCAGTTAGACTCGAACTCGCCTGCATAAAAATATCCGCTTTTTCTAACGATAGTTATAACCAGTGACAACGACGAAGCACTGTTAATGATTGTCCAAAATGAACGAAGGAGGTTCCATCCACCATGTCCAGACCGAAATGGATTAACTGGGCCCTTGCAGCTGGTGCAGGAGCACTCGCCCTGACGCTTTTGCTCCCAACATCCAATCGTCCCGAACCTAAGCCAAGTGCCCTGTCCGACTCTGCTCATGAGGAGCACACGAGTAAGCATCGTCTGAAAGTGCAGGATGTCAAAGCAACCGATCTTCTGACCCGTATGGATGCCAAGCAACATCTCAGTATCATGCTGGAGAAAACCGCCACAATGAATGCTACTCAGGTTAGCCGATATGTGAATGATCTCCAAAGTTCACATGAACATATCAGATCCATTCATCTGATGAATACCAATGGCTCATTTAACAAGCCCTTTGATCACGCCTCCACACAAGGAAGCAAGTTGGAACAACAGAAGCTTCAACATTCGCTCAACCTTGCCAAAAAAGCGGTAAACAAACGTCAAAGTTTTGAATCCTCTTCTTTTCCTTTGGGAAAAGAAAAATACTTTGTTATGGGGCAACCCTCCAAAGATGGCAAAAGAGCTGTAATTGCCTTGTTCAGTCAGAACGTATTAAATGCTGTTGAACAACATCAGCGCAAAAATCTGCGCATGATCCCTTATCCGCGTGAGGGTAAATTCAAAATTGAGTCTGTTCACCCGGATACGCTTAACGAAATCACAGTGAAAACTGGACATGATAATGCCAATGCCAGTCATTTTTATGAAAATGAAATCGTCATCCGTTTTCGCCAAGATCCCGGTGAACGGGATATGCGTATCATTAAATCCGATCTGAGAGCGCAATCTGCGCGCAAGCTGGGATACACGTATGTTTTTCGGTCAGAACACATGAGTTACAAACAATTGCATAGTTATTTCGAAAGCAAATGGAATCCACTCTATATGGAGCCCCACTATATGTATTTAACCAATGATACTGTAACTGAACAAACAGATGTAACGATACCCAATGACATTTTGTTCTCCGATTATCAGTGGAACCTGCCTGCGATTGAGACAAACAGAGGTTGGAATATTACCAAGGGAAACAAAGATGTCATCGTAGCAGTAGTTGATACGGGGGTTGATATGAATCACCCTGACCTGAAGGGCAAGCTCCTTGAAGGTTATAATGTGGTCGAGCCCGGAAGCCAACCTATGGATGATGTGGGACATGGGACACACGTTGCAGGCATTATCGGCGCTATTGTCAACAATAATGAAGGCGTGGCAGGCATGAGCTGGTATAACAAGGTACTACCCGTTAAAGTACTCGACAACTCAGGTTCTGGTACCACGTATGCCGTTGCCGAAGGCATCATCTGGGCAGCCGATCATGGAGCCAAAGTTATCAACATGAGTCTGGGCAATTATGCTGATGCGCAATTTCTTCATGATGCCATTAAATACGCTTTTGACCGGGATATCGTCCTGATTGCAGCCACGGGAAATGATAATACAGAGCGTCCAGGATACCCTGCTGCTTATCCGGAAGTATTTGCCGTATCTGCTACGGACCCGGATATGAGCAAAGCTTCCTATTCCAACTACGGAGACTATGTAGATGTGATGGCCCCGGGGTCCAGTATCGCCAGTACCTATCCAAACAATCAGTATGCGGCCTTGTCTGGAACGTCCATGGCTAGCCCTCATGTAGCCGCACTTGCAGGTTTGATTCGTTCGTTAAACCCGGACTTGACCAACACGGAAGTGATGGATTTGATGCGCCAAAGTGTTATTGACCTCGGTGATCCGGGTCACGACAAGTATTTCGGCTATGGTCAAATCGATGTCTATAAGGCACTGCAAGCCGCATCAGGCAACAGCGCTCCTTTGCAGTTCTGGCCGCAACATGTCAGACAACAAATGGATAATACGATGAAAAAGTATACGCAGTAAGCGTAATGAGGATAATCTGTAAAAAATACAAAAGCAGCTGCGCCCCGGGGCGTACGCTGCTCTTTTTGGTTTATATCCAATTCCCCGGGGCACCCGCTGCGATTAGCGTTTGCGAGAAGTTGTGCGGGCTTTGCTTGATTTTTTCACGGATTTTTTCTTCGGATTATGGCTGGATACATAGCAAGGGTCTTCTTCTTTGACAACAACAGGATACATGTGGTGATGAATCGGAACACAGTGATGTTTTTTGATCACTTCAATCGGGTGGATTACAGGCACGATTTGTGGGATGTAATAATCCTCAACAACCTGGATCGGGTCACAGACAATCGGGCAAAGCGGTGGACAGTAATGGTTCATTTCAAAACCAACTCCCTTTCTGGTGATACTATAACCTATTGCAACAGATCGAAAGTGGATTGGATGTATGTCCATAGTCCGAAAAATTATATGAGCGGTAGCCTGTCCGCCACTGTCCCACCCTGCCCAGGTGTTACTCTGTCAATGACTTGGCACAGTACACGAAGTCCTTCACACAAAAGCTCAACGTTTGTTACAGTGAAGCAGATACGCAGACTTGGTGTATCCATCTCCCCTACATAACAGGCGGAACCGGGGAGGAAAGAGACCCCTGCAGCAAGTGACTGATGATGCAACTCACGCATATCCAAGTTACTCGGAAGTTGGAGCCACAGATTGAGTCCTCCCTCTGGCAAGCGCCATTGCATGCCCATAGTAGCATGCTCTTCCAGCACTTCAGATGCTGCACATAAGCGAGAATACAATTCATCCCTCAATCGGGATACATAGGCACCGTACTGATTCTGAATGAAAGATTGCAGTGCCTTTTGTGTAAGCAGCGGACTCCCCAGATCCGCCGTAGATTTCGCGGCCACAAGCCGGGTCAATACACTTCCGTCTGCGATGGCGCAGGCTATACGGCAACCGGGAGACAACACCTTGCTGAAGCTTTTGATATATACGACATGACCTGTCCCATCCATCGATTTAATTGAGGCCGGGGGAGGGTCCCGAAAATAAAGATCTGCAAACGGATCGTCCTCCAGAATGAGGCAGTGGTAACTTTGCGCGAGATTAAGAAGTTGTGCTCGTCTTCTTGCGCTCATCGTGATACCTGTTGGATTGTGATAGGTCGGGATCGTATAGATCAGCTTGGGTGGATAGGTATCACATAATCGGGTCAACAGATCAATACGCATGCCTTCGTCATCCATCGGGACCGTAATGATCTTCGCGCCTCTACTCGTAAATACATCAATGGCTCCGGTATAGCTTGGTGCCTCCATGTATACAACATCCCCAGGTCCGACAAAAGTTCGTGCCACAAGATCGATCCCCTGCTGAGCACCACTTGTAATTAACATGCGTTCAGGTGCAGCCTGTAGTCCACGCTCGGCAAAGTGTTCGGCCAAGATCTGTCTAAGCTCCCGATCCCCCTGAAAAGATCCGTAAGCTGCCATACGCTCTGTATGATCAGAGGAGAGTCGGTAGGCGCTGTCGATAATCTCTCGTGTAGGCAACAGTTCAGGCTGAATCGCTGACATATGAAGTTCATACCGCACTTGAGGTGACGTATCAAAATGTCTCCAGAGCTGGGCTCGCGGTAAATAATCCACCAGTGCCATCTGCCAATTCCATGACGTACTGGATTCACTGTTGGCATTGTTTCGTTGCGTTCGGTCCACATCCTCCATCTGATCCACGTTCAATGTACCTCTCACATAACAACCTTTCCCCTGGGAGCAGGTGATCAATTGAATCGCTTCAAGTTCAGCATACGCTTTGGATACAGTGACCAGGCTGACACCCAAATCCGCGGTCATTTTGCGAACAGAAGGAAGTCGGGTTCCGGGTTCAATGAGTCCTGATCTGATGCGATCGGCAATCGTTAGCGCAATCTGCACGTACAATTTGGTACTGCTTCCCCGCTTTAATTCAATATGCATATGTGCTCCCCCAACTGTTATGATCTTCATTTTACTGTTATAGTGTAGTCCGTCTATTATAGTTTATAATATCAGTATAACAGTGAATAACAGGAGATGAGAATAACATGAGTATCCCTTGGTCCAAAATGGCACAAAACACCCCGTCCTCTGTCGTTCGCGACATGCTCCAGGCCGCTCAGGCACCTGGAATGATCTCTCTAGCCGGTGGATTACCAGCCCAGACTTCATTCCCGCTGGAAGCCATACGCGTTGCATATGAAAAAGTATTTATGAGCGGAGCAGCCGCTCTTCAATATGCGGAGACTGAGGGTTACCGTCCTCTTCGCGCCAAAATCGCCGAACGTCTTGAATCCAAGGGCATTCCCGCTTCACCCGATCACATGCTTCTCACTACGGGTTCACAGCAATCCATTGACTTGGTTTGCCGCATCCTTCTCGACCCAGGTGACCGCGTATTGGTTGAATCACCAACCTACCTCGCTGCTCTGCAAGTCATTCATTCCTATCAGGCTGAATCTCACGGCGTAGCCTGTGATGATCACGGCATGTTGCCTGAATCTCTGGAGGAACAGCTCCAGTTGCATCGTCCAAAACTTGTCTATATTAATCCCACGTTCTCCAATCCTACGGGAAAAGTATGGTCGCGAGAAAGAAGACAGCAGGCTGTGGATCTGTGCCGCAAGTATGGTGTACTCATTCTGGAAGATGATCCCTATGGTGAAATTCGGTTTAATCCGGAGCAATTGGATGTCCCTGCTCTCGCAGAACTGGATGCAGTATCCTATGACGGCCCTTCCAACGTTATCTACACCAGTACATTCTCCAAAACGGTAGCACCTGGCCTTCGTACGGGCTGGATACTGGCTGCCCCCGATATTGTCAAAATGGCAGCACGAGCCAAACAAGGTGCTGACTTGCACTCCAGCAGCATTGACCAAAGAGCGCTTCATGCACTACTTGAATCTTTCGATCTGGATGCGCATATCCGCCATATTTCAGAGGATTACGAACAACGCATGAAAACACTGACTACTCTTATGGCAGCCAAAGCTTGGGAAGGTATCTCGTGGAATTCACCTCAAGGTGGCATGTTCTTGTGGCTGCAATTGCCTGAAGGCATGCTTGCAAGCAATCTGTTCACTTATGGAATCCAGGAGAAAGTGTGCATTGTCCCTGGTGATTCCTTCTATGCAGGCACACCAGAGTTAAACCGCATGCGGATCAACTTTACTCATACGGACCCTGAGCTCCTTCCGGAAGCCGTGGAAAGAATGGATCGCGCCATCCAACGTTGGCATGCTTCCTTAACATCGGACAGTGTTGTTACACTGTAATGAACTGTCATAAACGTTTGACTATTCCATTAGCATATGAAGATTAATAACTTGATATGAGAAACAAAAATAAGGCGGCAGGCCCGAGAATATCGGAACTGCCGCCTTATTTTTATAGAACCTGTTATCAACAGGAGTTAAGTTTTTTTAGATGTTCATGGGTCCTTCTGATCAGTCAGGCCATCGGATAATTCATACGAGTTGTCCTCGACTGATAGGTGGACTACATTGTGTTGCAATAGTGTTGTTGTTGCAGTTAGGAAAGCTTACCGTAAGCCGGGTTCTGTGCTCTTCGTGGTTCATACGGGAACTACCCTCCCACCAGAAGCGACAATCATCTATCTAGGCCATACATTGCTGCACAGCTCAAGCGACCAACCTAGACACACCTCGGGCTAAGGTTGCCTCCTCCGAAGAGGCGGCTGTGTCCCATTAGGTCTTGCTCCAGATGGGGTTTACCAGGAACGAAGTCACCAGCGTTCCTCGGGGTCTCTTACACCTCGGTTCCATCCTTGCCTGTGCCGGAAAATCCGGCCATCGGCGGTCCATTTCTGTGGCACTATCCTTCAACTCGCGCTGACTGGACGTTATCCAGCATCCTGCCCTGTGGAGCCCGGACTTTCCTCTCGTGGCAACAAAGGCCACCAGCGATTGTCTGTCAAGCTTTCCGAACAACATTACATAGTATACAGGCATTTAGGTTCCCAGACAAGCTTAATATTACTGGGAGCTGCACAGCAACGATCTTTTTAGATAAACTGGAATACTTCCGTATTTACCTCTGAAGCTGTAACTTGCGTATCATATCGTTTTTCTTCCAAACGGGAACGAAGCCAATCCGCTGTTTTTGGTTTCATAATCTTCTCGGAATTATGTCCCGGGTCGATGATACACATACCTGCCATTAACGCATCATGAGCCGTGTGATAATCAATATCTCCGGTCACAATAACATCCGCACCTTTGAAGCGGGCAGTCAGCGCGTAACGGCTGCCAGAGCCGCCAAGAACCGCTGCTTTTTTGATCTGCTTGTTCAGATCTCCTACTACCCGCACATGAGGCACATTGAATTGGGTCTTCACGACCTCCACTAGCTCACCTAATGTCTTAGGATCCCTAAGGGGTCCCAAGCGTCCCAGACCGAGCGTACGGCCCTTTAAATCCATTGCATAGAGGTCATAGGCCACTTCCTCATACGGATGAGCCTTAAGCATCGCCTGAACGACCTTACTTCTCAGACTTTGGGGTACGATGGTCTCAATACGCATTTCTTCCACACGTTCCATCTGCCCTTGGGTACCGATAAACGGTTGAGTCCCTTCACCAGGTACAAATGTTCCTGTACCTTCCGTGTTAAAGCTGCACTTGTTGTATTGACCGATACTCCCCGCTCCGGCTTCCAGAATGGCCTGAAGAACCTGTTCATGATGGGTACGAGGCACAAAGACAGCCAGCTTGTACAGATGATCTGTGTGTACATCTTCCAGCGATTCTTTACTCTCGATGCCAAGTGCATCGGCCATCCAGTCATTCATCCCACCCTCGGCCACATCCAGGTTTGTATGACTGATATAGACAGCAATATCATGCTTAATCAGCTTTTCATACAATTTACCCATAGGTGTATCTGTACTCAGTGACTTAACCGGACGGAAAATGATCGCGTGATGAGCGATAATCAGGTTGGCACCGATACGAATCGCTTCGTCCACCACCTCATCCGTCACGTCCAAAGCTACTAACACGTGACGGATTTCTTTTTGCAAACTGCCAAGCTGGAGACCAATGCGGTCATCCGGTACAGCCAGATGTTTGGGAGCGAGTTGCTCCATCAGTTGAATTACAGTTTGACCTTTGGCAAACATGCCAAAACCTCCTTCAAGTTTGCGATAAGACGCTCTACCTCAGCCGCCTTGTCCCGGGAAGAATCCTGATCGGATTTGGAGATCGAGTTTACAACCCCTTGCAGTTTGATGATCTCACTTTCCCATTTGGCAAAAAATACATCCGATGGACGATCCACCAAATAAGGTCCCATCCGCAGCAACAAATCTTCCGTTAATTCTGCCCCGCCTTGAAGCGGACGTGCACGATACACCTCGACATTGGCAATCGGGCTTACAGATTGTGGCATCGCCGTTATAATCTCATAAATCTTGCCATCTTCTTCGAGCAACTGTTCTGCTACAACCACCCAGTGATGCTCCAGTAACCAGCGTCTGAGGATATCCTCACCCACATTTGGTTGCAAAATAAGTAACTGGACTCCTTCCAGTTTGGATATACCTCGGTCCAAAATAGAAGCAATCAAGGCACCGCCCATACCTGCAATGGTGATGACATCCACTTCACCCGCAGAGATCACATCAAGACCGTCTCCACGACGCACCGTGATTTTTTCTTTCAAGCCAGCATCGCTGACTTGTTTGCATGCAGCATCATGAGGGCCAGGATTGACTTCCCCGGCTACTGCACTTGCAGCTTTCCCACTGCGGATCGCGGCTACTGGTAGCAACGCGTGGTCTGAACCGATATCAGCCATCCGGCTGCCATCGGGAATTTGATCATGTATTCGCTGTAATCGATTCGAAAGTTTCATGAAGCACCTACACCATTCATTTAATTTATTGATTTGCATTGAACAAGGAAAAGCGATAAAATAAAATCCAATAAAACATTTCAAGGATGAATTTCCAAAACCAAGAAATCAAGACGTTTAAATTAAAAATAAAGGAGACCCCGCCGCCGCTAAAGCGTCTTGCGGAAAGTCTCCCATAGTTCGATTATTCGAGGAAATCCTTGAGTCGTTTACTACGACTCGGGTGACGCAACTTACGAAGAGCCTTCGCTTCGATCTGACGAATACGCTCACGCGTAACACCAAATACCTTGCCGACTTCCTCCAGCGTTCTCGTCCGTCCATCGTCCAGACCAAAACGTAGACGAAGCACGTTCTCTTCACGTTCAGTCAATGTATCCAATACATCTTCGAGCTGTTCTTTCAGCAACTCATACGCAGCAGCATCCGCCGGAGCAAGTGCTTCCTGATCCTCAATGAAGTCACCCAGATGGGAATCATCTTCCTCACCAATCGGTGTTTCCAGAGAAACCGGTTCCTGTGCAATCTTCGTAATTTCACGAACTTTCTCTACACTCAGATCCATCTCAGCAGCGATTTCTTCTGGTGTCGGTTCACGCCCAAGTTCTTGCAACAGCTGACGGGATACCCGGATCAGCTTATTAATCGTCTCCACCATGTGCACAGGGATACGAATTGTACGCGCTTGGTCAGCAATAGCACGAGTGATCGCTTGGCGAATCCACCATGTTGCATACGTACTGAACTTGTATCCTTTTTTGTGGTCGAACTTCTCAACCGCTTTGATCAGACCCATATTACCTTCCTGAATCAAATCAAGGAACAACATTCCACGTCCAACGTAACGCTTGGCGATACTGACAACGAGTCGTAAGTTAGCTTCAGCCAGACGACGCTTGGCTTCTTCATCCCCGTTCTCAATTCGTTTAGCCAGTTGTACTTCATCATCTGCCGACAACAGTGGCACACGACCAATTTCCTTGAGGTACATACGGACAGGGTCATTGATTTTGATACCTGGCGGCAAGCTCAGATCATCATCAAAGTGGAATTCGTCCTCTCCCTCTCTGGTGTTGTTCTCGGAATCTTCACTAGGACGAAGTGTAACCTCTTCATTATTTTCATTCACTACATCGATACCCAGATCGCTCAGTTGCTCATAGAACTCATCCATTTGCTCTGCATCCTGCTCAAAAGGAGAGAGTTTCTCTATAATTTCCTTGTAATTCAGCGAAGCTCTTTTCTTACCTGATTCAATCAATTGATCTTTAACCTGATCCAGTGTCAATTCTGTTTCTAGTTCAGTATGCTGATCATTCGCCATAATTCGACTCCCTCCTCCCTAGAAACATCTAATCATCAGACGTTCACTGTCTCTCTAGGGCAATCATTTCAATTGCAATCTGTGCCGCGCGTACAGAATCACCTGCCCGCTCTGCAGCAATCATTTCTTCTTTTTTCAAATCGTACTCTTTCTTACGCGGATGCTTCAGCACTTCCCTGATGCAATCATCGAGCATTTGAATACTCCATTCACCTGGACCATCCATCATCGAGATTGAACTGACCGTTTTTTCCAGACGATCGTCATGCAGTGAAGACATAAAACGGCTTGTATCCGACGGTTTGCCTTGCGCATAGTAGGCATATAGATAAGCAGCAATAGCTGCATGATCATCCAAGTTAAAAGCTTCACCAAGATGCTCATTCACGTACTGGGCAGCCTCATCATCCTGCAACATCCAGGCAATCAGTTTGCGTTCGGCAGCGTGATAAGCCGGCAACAGATTGGGTGTAGGCACCTGCCTATTTTGTTGCCTACCATTATTCCACCTTTTCGGGTTATTATCCCCAAACTGGAGGTTATTTTTCATCGCCTCCCGTTCTTCATTACACTCCTGCTTCAATGTTTCGAACGATACGTCCACTTCTGCAGCCAGTTCACGAAGATACACTTCCCTTTCTGTTGGAGAAGGTAAGGGTGCAATCAACTTTACTGCTTCTTTCGAATAGGCGATTTGTCCGCCACCCTCTAGCAGTATATGGCTTTTTTTTAAGTTTATAAGTTTAAATTTTGTAGTTGTCACGGCACCGTCCACAATCTGGTTTCGGAACCGTTCACCACCATGCTTCCGGATAAAATCATCCGGGTCAAGTCCCTCGGGAATGAGAGCCACTTTGACCTGCAATCCAGCTTCCTCAAGAATAGGGAAGTTTTTGAGTGCAGCAGCCTGTCCTGCTCTGTCGCCGTCATAACATATGATGACTTCGTCGCACATCCCTTTGAGCATCAGTGCCTGATTCTCGGTTAACGCAGTGCCCATTGCCGCTACACCATTCTGGATATCCTGGTCCCATGCGGAGATGACATCACCATATCCCTCGAACAAAATGGCTTGTCTTTGTTTGCGAATTGCATTCTTGGCATAATGCAGATTATAGAGAACACGGCTTTTGTTAAATAACCGGGTTTCCGGTGAATTTAGATACTTCGGTTGCCCATCTCCCAATATGCGTCCTGCAAATGCAATCGGCTTACCGCTCCTGCCATTAATCGGGAACATAATCCGGTCTCGGAATCGATCCACATATCCCTGACCTTCATTTCGGGGTGACAGAAGTCCACCCTTTTCCATCTCTTCGAGTGGATAGTTACGTTTCTCAAGAAATTGTACCAGTGTGTCCCAACGATTTGGTGCGAAACCAATCTGGAACTGGTCAATCAACTTGTCGCCAAAACCTCTTGAGCGTAAATACTCCATGGCTGACTTGCCGTGCTCTGTATTTTTCAACAAAAAATGATACAGCTTCGCGGTAAGCTCATAAGCCTCCAACAGACGTTCTGTCTCCGGATTCACATGAGCAGATTCACGCCCTTGCCAGTCCCCCATAGAGATGTGACTTTCTTCCGCCATCGTTTTGACAGCCTCGGGAAAGGATAACCCTTCGATTTCCATCCTGAATTTGATGGCATTTCCGCCCGTGCCGCAACCGTAGCAGTAGAAAATTTGTTTCTCAGGTGTAACGGTGAACGAAGGCGTCTTCTCGGAATGAAAAGGACAGAGGCCTTTCATATACTTCCCCTGTTTGGTCAGATGCACAAATCGGCTCACCGTATCGACAATATCATTCTGCTGTAACACCGATTCAATAATACTTTCGGGTATACCGCCTTGTCCGGTACTCATCTCTGGCCACCTTCATCTCTTCAACACGTAAATATAATTCGATAAACTTACACATTCTCCTGCAAATCTTTTAAAAGTTTTGTCAGTTTATGTTGAAACATTTCTCGATCCTGCTCTGTGAAAGGCTTTGGGCCTTTCCCGTAATGGCCTCTTTTTCGTGCTTTGGCCGCAGTATGACGAGAATCCAACATGAAATCAATGTCACGATCGTTGAACTCACGACCACGAAAGGACAAAACATAACAACGTTTGCCAAGCGCAAGTGCCGCAAGTCCATAGTCCTGAGTGATAACCACATCATATGGCTTAATATGATTAGCAATATACAGGTCTGCGCTCTGATCACTGCGATCCACTTGCACGGTTCGTACCCCTTCTCCTCCTTGAAGCAAATGATCAAATGAAGAGACTAACAATACGGGGATGTTGAAAAGGCGAGCTGTTTGCGCAATCTCGGTTTTGACCGGGCAAGCATCACCATCCACAACAATGTGGCGTATATTTAACTCACTCAAACCCAGACCACCCGGTTTCATAAAATAGCTGCATATTGTTATATACGACCCCGGCCAGGCAAAATCCTTCTGCCGGAACGAGGGAAATCAAAGGCTAAAATACGGAGCGGTTGTCAAAAATACAATTCACAACCCGTTCCGTATATTTATACCCTCATATATCCTTCTTTAATACTGAATTTTAGCTTTGCGCCAAGTCTGTGGAAAAGGACTCATGAAATTCGCCCAATTACCAAACCAACTTGGAAAAATCAGCAAATCCTTTCAAGTCACGATCAATAGCCGCGAGTAAGGCAAGTCGGTTCGCCCGAACAGCTTCATCTTCAGCCATAACCATGACCGAATCGAAGAATGAGGTAATACCATCCTTCCAGGCAGATGCAATAGCCAGTGCTTCAGCAGCATGATGCTGAGTCAACGCCTGACGATATTCTGCATTCGTTTTGCTCCATGCCTCATGTAACTGACGTTCTCCATCTTCTGTGAACAGTTCTGGATGTACGGAAGCATTGGATGCTTTGGCAGCCAGATTACCCACACGGTTGAACGATTCAACCGTTGTTTTGAATGCGTCTCCTGTCATAACAGCCGCCATCAACGCTTCACCTTTTGGAACCACAGCGCTGATATCATCGAATCCCGAAGAAATTACGGCATCCACTACGTCGTAGCGAACTGTTTCGGACAACAATTTTTTCACACGAAGACCAAAGAAGTCTTGCAGATCTTTACGAACCTCTTCATCTGCACGTTTCAACAGGTTCATCTGGGCATGCACTTGAAGTGCCACTCCGAACACATCTGACAATGTCAGCGGAAGCTTGTGATCCAGCAAAATTTGTACAATACCTGCAGCCTGACGGCGCAGCGCATACGGATCCTGAGACCCCGTTGGAATAATGTTGATGGAGAAACAACCCACGATTGTATCCATTTTGTCCGCAGCACTCACAATGGCACCAACAAGAGAAGCAGGAGATTGATCTCCAGCGAAACGTGGCTGATAGTGTTCGAATACCGCTTTAGCTACCTCTTCTTTTTCGCCAGCTTTACGAGCGTAATCCTCACCCATCACACCTTGCAGTTCCGGGAATTCTCCCACCATCAGTGTCACCAGATCGAATTTGCAGATATCTGCTGAGCGGCTAACGGATTCGGCAACATCACCGGATACTTGCAGTTTGGCAGCAATTCCATCGGCAATCTTGCGAATACGGCGCACTTTATCTCCAACCGTTCCCAATTCTTCCTGGAAGACGATACTTTCCAGCTTCGACAATGCATCCTTAATCTGTAGCTTCTGATCTTCCTCATAGAAGAACTTGGCATCAGACAGACGTGCACGCAGAACTTTTTCATTCCCTCTAGCAATAACGTCCAGTGAATCACTTCCACCGTTACGAACCGTCACGAAGAATGGCAACAATTGTCCTTCATTGTCCAGTACAGGGAAATAACGCTGATGCTCACGCATGGAAGTAATCAATACTTCTTGTGGAATGTTCAAGAATGAAGAGTCAAATGTCCCGAACAATACGGTAGGTGTTTCCACCAGGAACAGAACTTCCTCCAGCAAGTCTTCCTTAATCGCGATATCCCATTTTTTCTCCGCAGCCAGTGCCTGAATCTGCGATACAATCATCTGTTCACGTTCCTGGATATCAGCAATGACATGTTCGGAACGCAACACTTCCACGTATGAAGACGGAGTGGAGATCACAGCCTCCTTACCGAGGAAACGATGTCCGCGAGTTACATTACCCGACTTAATACCTGTCACTTCCAGATCGATAACCTCACTGCCGAGCATAGCCACAATCCAGCGGATTGGACGTACAAATTTGAAATCATAGGAAGCCCAACGCATGAATTTTGGGAACGTCATGGCATGTAATACAGAAAGTAATCCTTCGCCAACTACAGAAGCCGTCTCCACACCTTTGCTGCTCTTCGTTGCATAGATATATTCAACGCCGTTCAGTTCCTTGAACGTGAACTGGTCGGGTTCAACCCCTTGACTGCGGGCGAATCCGAGTGCAGCCTTGCTCCAATTGCCACTGTCGTCCAGGGCAATTTTGCGTGAAGGACCTTTCACTTCTTCCTCGATATCTTCCTGCTTTTCAGCCACATTGTGAATCAAAACAGCCAGACGGCGCGGTGTAGCATATGCATTCACTTCACCATAAGCAATGCGGGATGCGTCAAGCCATTTCACGAGACGCTCTTGCAGCTGTGCGATTGCTGCGCGCATAAAGCGTGCAGGTACTTCTTCCAACCCGATTTCAAACAACAAATCCTTAGACATGCTCGGCTCCCCCTTTCTTGATCAGCGGGAAGCCTAGCTTCTCACGCTCTTCCATATATGTTGCAGCGACTTGGCGAGCCAGATTACGAACACGTGTGATGTAACCCGTACGTTCCGTTACACTGATGGCTCCACGTGCATCCAACAGGTTGAACGTGTGGGAACATTTCAGCACATAGTCATATGCCGGGAATACCAGATGCTGCGCCATGGCCTTGTTTGCTTCTTCTTCATGCATGTTGAAGAGTGTAAACAGCATTTTGACATCAGATACTTCAAACGTATATTTAGAGTGTTCGAATTCTGGCTGACGGAATACATCACCATAAGTGATACCTTCCACCCATTCCAGATCAAACACATTCTCTTTATCCTGAATGTAAGAAGCCAAACGCTCCATACCGTACGTAATTTCAACAGCTACCGGATTTGTCTCGATCCCACCAACCTGTTGGAAATACGTAAATTGCGTAATTTCCATTCCGTCCAACCATACTTCCCAACCAAGACCTGCACAACCAAGGGAAGGATTCTCCCAGTTATCTTCAACAAACCGAATATCATGTTTGAGCGGATCAATGCCAAGACGTTTCAGACTTTCTAGGTAAATTTCCTGAATATTGTCCGGAGAAGGCTTGATGATGACCTGGAACTGATGATGCTGGTACAGCCGGTTAGGGTTCTCACCATAACGTCCGTCCGAAGGACGACGGGAAGGCTCCACATAGGCCACTTTCCAAGGTTCGGGTCCAAGCGAGCGTAAAAAGGTCATCGGGTTCATCGTACCTGCCCCTTTTTCCGTATCGTATGGCTGGACAATAATACAGTTATGCTCGGCCCAGAATTGTTGCAGCGTTAGAATCATCTGCTGAAAATTCATAATCATGCTCCTTTTCAATGGTTTGTTAGCAAGCTTAGGACGGTGAAGACAACAATAAATAGCCCCCGTCCTACGCCTGTTGTACAGACGTAGGGACGAGAGCTATTCCCGCGGTTCCACCCTACTTGGCTTAGATCAAACAAGATGATCCTGTTCGTTCCAGCCCACTTTTCCGTGTCCATTCATGCTCCCGAGTGCCGTTTCAAAAACCGATTCAGCCAGGCTCCCACCATCCCCGACTCGCTCATTCATGATTCCCAAGTGTTATACAACGACTTGTCTCCATAAATGCAATAAATCCAGTCTTTTACTTTCTCGTTCAATGCATGTCTCATAAAGAGAAATTATATTTCATAATATATAAAATCTAGTATGAAGTCAAGATATAGTTTCACTTCCACCAAAACGCCTCAAATCCCGTACTTCTCCATCTGATCGAGGAAAGAACGGGATTTAAGATTCAGACCAAGCTGATGATCCATAAAGGCACGCATCAACTTTTTGATCTCATCACGGGTAGATTCACTCACTGATATATTCCCCAAGCGCTGCAGATCCAACTGTGCGAACAAACGCAACAACTTCAGAGCCTTTGGACTAACTGACATCGCTGGAGGATCAAAGTGTTTGCATGCTCGACACAAGACGCCACCAAGTCTGGGACTTATAAACAACTGCTCATCTGGTCGCTCCTGGTTGCAGGAGATGCACTCATCGAACTGTGGACCATATCCGGATGCCTGTAATATTTTCATTTCGTACAGACTTGTAATAACAACCGGATCTTTCTCTTCCTTCAACGCCTGCAAACAAGCCTTTAACTGTTTGAACCAAAATGTACCTGTCTCTTCATCCTGAAGCACCCGATCCAATAGTTCACACGCATAAGAGGCATAAGAGGCCTTGACCAGATCTTCACGCAACTCATGATAGGATTCAACAATTTCTCCAGCGTTCAGTGTGCCTAGACCTGTATTGCGAAAATATACATATTGACCATACGTAAACGGCTGCACCAGTGCAGCATGTCGGCTCTTGGGCTTTTTGGCACCGCGGACGAGTACCCCTACTTTCCCGCCGCTTTCGGTGCAAAGTGTAATGATTTTGTTCCCTTCGCCGTAGTCCATGCTGCGGATGACAATCCCTTCCACCCTGTATAGCATGCCTCGTCACCTAACCATTCCCGAATCAGCCAGTTATCCTTCGGCTTCTTCATCTTCAATCACTTCCCTTGCATTATCCGACTCCTGTCCTAACGAGTTACACGCCTCGGTATATAACAAATAGGACTCTACATCCCCCGTCATCGCAAAAACCTTCCACGAAAAATCTCGCATCGGAATTTCATCCTCTCTTCGGAAATGACGTCTGCATCTACCAAATAGGATGGAGTCTTGCAAGGTAAACTATGTGTTGCAATTACTGGATACAATTCCGACGATTAGTCACGGCCAAAGCCAAGGTCACGCAGAACTCGATCCTGATTTCTCCAATCTTTTTTCACTTTAACCCACAGGTCCATGAAAATTTTGGAGCCGAGCAAGTTCTGAATGTCGTGTCGAGCTCGTTTACCCACTTCTTTCAGAAGGGCACCTTGCTTCCCGATAATGATCCCTTTTTGGGAATCCCGTTCCACAAAAATGACAGCTGAGATATAAACGACACCATTATCCTGCACTTTCATATCTTCGATCGTTACAGCAATGGAGTGAGGCACTTCTTCACGAGTCATTTGCAGAATTTTTTCACGAATCAACTCGGCACATACAAACTGCTCCGGATGGTCAGTAACCTGGTCATCAGGATAGTACTGTGGACCTTCTGGCAAATACTTGCCTAGCTGTTCCAGCAACGTGCTGACATTACTGCCAAGCATGGCAGAGACAGGAACGATTTCAGCGAAATCGTGAAGCTTGCGATACGTCTCAATGAGTGGTAGCAGCGCTTCCGGCTCAATTTTGTCAATTTTATTCATGACGAGAATGACAGGTGTACGAATGTTTTTCAACTGTTCCGCAATATAACGGTCACCGCCACCCAAACCCTCTGAAGCGTCAATCAGGAACAGTGCTGCTTCTACTTCTCCGAGCGTATTCAGAGCAGTCTGATTCATATAATCGCCAAGTTTGGATTGACGTTTGTGAATACCCGGTGTGTCCAGGAATACGATTTGCTGATGTTCGGATGTATACACACCATGAATTTTATTACGTGTGGTTTGTGGCTTGTCCGACATAATCGCAATTTTCTGTCCGATCACTTGGTTCATCAGTGTGGATTTACCTACGTTTGGACGTCCAATAATGGCTACAAAACCGGATTTAAATGCTTGTTTTTTCATATGTTCCTCCTCAGGCGCCTAGGCCTGGAATATTGGTTTATTTTTTGGCAGAATTCAGATCAGAAGGCCCAAAAGCCCAAGGTAACAGTTCAGCAACGGTGGTCTCTTGCAGATCACCTTTCAAGTTCCCCAAGATGACTTTCATATCAGGTTCACACAGTTCGTACATGACCTGACGACATACGCCACATGGAGCAATAGGACCATCCGTGTCGCCCACAATGGCAATCGCTGTGAAGCTGCGAGGCTTCTGCCCACCTGCAATGGCACTAAACATCGCCGTACGCTCAGCACAATTACCTGGGGTATAGGCAGCATTCTCAATATTACAACCATGATGCACATGACCTTCACTGTCAAGCAAAGCCGCGCCAACACCAAAATGGGAGTAAGGCGTATACGCCTTCGTACGTGCCTTAATTGCTTCTTGCATTAACAAACTGTTATCCATTAATAATCTCTCCCTTAGGGTGCAATATAAAATCAAACTAGTGCATTTACACTGGACACTCCGCTGTCAGAACAACCTTCCGAGCGCTGTTATCCCCAGATTTTTTTGATCCCTTTTAATAAGGGAAAATCCGGGGATAAAGGCGCACACTCCGTTTCTTCAGGTTTTTTCTGACCTCTCCGTTATCGTGTTTGCATCAAGTAAATTTATATTAGTGTGTAGTATTAAAATCAAATCAAAACAAGGTTAAAACAAAATCAGTACAAATCTAGCCAGCTCATCACCGGCTTAATGAAAACGATACAACCGATGATGACGGCGAATACCGCAGCCAGCAGAACTGCCCCGGCCGCGGTATCCTTTGCCGCTTTTGCCAGCGGGTGGATATGGGGGTGTGCCAAGTCAACCACTGCCTCTACAGCCGTGTTCATCAATTCAGTCACCAGGACCAAAAAGACAGCGGTCAGCACAAACATCCAATCCGTTCTTGAGATTCTGAAAAAAAAGCCGGCTACACACATCAAAATAGCCACTCCCGTGTGAACTCTCACATTACGCTGAGTCCGCAAACCATATGCGATTCCTTCCGCAGCATTGCGGAATACCAGACCCCAGGAGCGTCTTCTCATTATCGTGTCAACCCGGCCTGGGCCAATACCGCTTCTTGTTTGCCCATCATTTCAGCCTCACTTGCTTCATCCTGATGGTCGTATCCAAGCAGGTGCAAGAAACCATGGACAAACAGAAAACCAAGTTCACGTTCAAATGAGTGTCCATACTCTTCACTTTGCAGGATGGTCCGTGGTACGGAAATGATGATGTCTCCAAGAACATCCGGCATTTCTTCCATTTCTTCATCTTCGTCAAGCTCATAGATAATATCGAGCTCTTCATCCACCGTCTCGTTCATTGCAAAAGACAATACATCCGTAGGACGGTCAATACCGCGATAATCACGGTTCAACTCATGAATCTGCTCATCATTCACAAAAGTCAGAGCCACTTCCCCGTCTGCAACACCTTCTGCTTCTCCTGCGAGATTCAGCAACTGTTCCAGCATTGCAATCATCGGTTCTGTAATTTCTTTATCCTGTTGTTCATTATTCCATGCCAGATTAAGACTCATTCTTTCATAACTCCTGTCTACTAATATTTAGAGGTTGTTCAAAAAGCCCGCTTTTGATTACGAAGGATGCCTAGGGGCATCATCAGCATCGAATATGGAATTCAGCCGAAATGTCCTTTGCTCACGTAGTTTTCCCTACGCTCCGCTACTCCATTTCTAACTTCATCCCATCTTCTCGGTACTGAAAACCAACCTTTTTGAACACGAACTATTATTAAATTAGCCTGCTTCGGGTGAAGTTGGCTTTGGTTTCTTGATCTCCTCCGGATATTCTATTCTGGAGTGGAAGATACCCATCACCGTTTCCTTCAATGTTCTGGCGACGATATCCAGTTCACGCATCGTAAGGTCACAATCATTAAATTGATGATCGTCCAATCGTCCTTTAATAATCTTCTCAATCATGGACTCCACTTGCTCCACTGTCGGTTTGCGCAAAGATCTCACAGCAGCCTCCACACTATCGGCAATGCCAACAATAGCCGATTCCTTGGACTGAGCCTTCGGCCCAGGGTAACGGAAATCTTCTTCCGTGAAATCAGGCTCAACGCCTGCTTCTTCCGCCTGGCGCAGTGCTTTGTGATAGAAATAGTGGAGAAATGTCGTGCCGTGATGCTGTTCAGCAATATCCCGAATAGGTCTGGGCAACTTATAATCCTTCTGCATTTCCACCCCATCGCGCGCATGGGCAACGATAATGGATTTGCTCAGTTTCGGATCAATTGAATCATGTGGATTCTCCATATTGTTCTGATTTTCAATAAAATAGATGGGGCGCTTCGTCTTGCCAATATCATGATAATACGAACCGACTCTGCAGAGCAATCCGTTAGCTCCTATGGCTTCTGCTGCTGCTTCGGACAGATTTCCTACCATAACGCTGTGATGATAGGTACCCGGTGTCTCCGTCAGCAACTTGCGAAGAAGCGGATGGTTCGGATTAGATAGTTCTACCAGTTTGAGCGCTGACAAAATGCCAAATGAAGCTTCAAAAAATGGCATCAGCCCAATAACCAGAATGGCAGTCAGTACGCCACCCGCAAATGCAAACCCAACACCATACAGTGTCGTGGTTCGGTTCCAATCGCCCGAGTCAATCAAAGCCAAGGTGAAGACGGCTATGGACCCGAACAGACAGACCATAATGGCCCCTTTCAGGATCGTTGATCGCTGGCTAGCCTTATGAGTTGCGAAGATCGCAACAAATGAAACCAATACAGCAAAGAAACCTAGTTCGAAGTCAAAAAGTTGACCCTGATGTGTATTCAAAATAATGCTGGACAACATACCGATCAAAATCGAACATACAAAGGCAAGCGAGGTATCCAGTAACAAGGCAATTAACATCGCTCCTACCGCAACAGGTGCAAGGAAGCCAACATAAGACCTCTCATTGGTCTGGATAATCGCCGTCACATGCATAACCACAATCGTAATAATAAAAATGAGAACAAGCATCAACAGCTGGGCATTATTATACTTAAAATGTGTTCCGCTGCCTTGCTGAATATACATCAGAATGGCTGCTGACAACAGGCAGGAAAACATAAGAAGTCCAAGCTGCGGCCAGTAGTTCACTTCATTTTTCAGCAAATCATTCTCACCCAGCAAAGTATACATCTCCGGGGTGATCATCTCACCCTTGGCAACTAATGTGTCCCCTTGCTTGATAAAGACGGTTTGCGTGTTCTCACGCGCCTGTACTTTGGCTTCCTTAGTTCCCTCTTCATCGTAGAAGCGGTTCGCGGTCACCACAAGGCGAGCAAGCTCTTGCACGACCTCACGTTGCGTACGCTTACCAAGAGAGCTGACACTCACCATCTCGGCTACTTTGGCACGAGCAGTGGTTGCATCGCTGATCTGATCCGTCATTAACCGGGCAACAATATCCCTCGCAACCGGCTTCATCTCCTGGATATCATCCGATGTCAGACGTGAGATTTTGATGTAAGTTTCTTCGGGAATACGGTAGCTTTGCTCCTGTACCACATTTCTGATTTCTTCCAAAAGAGTCTCGGAGTATGTACCGGCTTTCCGATTATTATTGATATAGTTGGTCACAAAGTCCTTCTGGCGCTGTGGAATTTCATCCCGATAAATATCAATCTTATCCTGACTTGAAATCTGATCATCCTGATTTAATCGATCTACACGATCAAGCAGGGTAGTCATCAAATTTTCGTTTCGCAACTGGACAATCTGAAATATCGGCTGTACCCGTTCAGCAGCTTCTTCCTGTGCTTTGAGTGTGGCCTTGTTATTCGGAATCTGCATGGGCGCAGCAATGTCCACTTCACTCCGTGTCCCTTCCTGAATATCATAGCGCTCAGGGAGCAGTTTGGAAGCCAGACTGACGTAGAAAAGAATCACCAGAAACAAAAACAGAAGATAGCGTGCCCACACGCTATACTTCCATCCTGTAGCCTTATTCTGAAAAGATTTGCCTTTTGACGGTTCCTTCGAGGTCACTTTAGACAATCCCTTTCTATGCTTGATTTTCTGCGGCGTGGTTGTAAGCCACGATAATTTTCTGGACAAGGGAATGCCGTACAACATCTTGCTCGGCAAAATAGACAAATCCAATCTCGTTAACTTCGTTCAAGATCGTATTCGCTTCCACAAGCCCGGATTTCTTACCACGCGGTAAATCAATCTGTGTCACGTCTCCGGTGATGACCATTTTGGAGCCAAAACCAAGACGGGTTAGAAACATCTTCATCTGTTCCGGCGTTGTGTTCTGTGCTTCATCCAGAATGATGAAGGAGTCATCCAGCGTACGCCCCCGCATGTAGGCGAGTGGCGCGATTTCGATTAACCCTCGCTCCAGTGCCTTCGCGGTCTGTTCCTGTCCCATAACGTCATACAGGGCATCGTACAGTGGTCTCAGATAAGGGTCTACCTTCTCTTGAAGATCACCTGGCAAAAATCCAAGACTCTCTCCCGCTTCAACAGCAGGCCGTGTGAGTACAATGCGTTTGACGCTGCCTTCTTTAATTGCAGCAACAGCCAGTACAACAGCAAGGTAGGTTTTACCCGTACCGGCAGGACCAATGCCAAATACAATATCACGTTTTTTAATTGTAGTTACATAGTGCTTCTGTCCAATGGTTTTAACACGGATTGGTTTACCTCGATATGTTGTCGTAATCTCGCCCTTGAACAGATCCAATAGCTGGTCTGCCCGCATATCCTTGGCAAGTTCAATCGCATATTTCACATCTCTCTCGGTTAACACATATCCATTGCGTATCAATTGCAGTAACACATCAAATAATTGTTCAAGCGATTCCACCTGCTGTGCGTTGCCAAAAATCACAATCTCCGCTTCACGGGATGCAATCTGGGCGGGAATCTCGGATTCAATCAGTTTAAGAAAAGTATCTTGGGGTCCAAAAAGAGATTGGCCCTCTCCCGCACTCTGGAGGGAGATTTGTATGCTGCGTGTTTGCTCTGACAAATATCCTCATTCTCCTTGACTATGGACTAGCGGAAGTTCTTCCGCAATGCTTTCTTCTACTTCAAATAAGACTTTCATATAAACTTTACCATTCTCTTTCTTCTCATGCAAAATTTTTTCACTTATAATTTTTGTTCCTTTGCCGTTTTTGGCGATAATATCGTTCCTTGCTCCTTCCAATCCTTTCGTTCTGGCCCATTCTATCGTCTGTTGTTGCTCATGCTCTCGGGTCTCCAGATCTTTCTCTGTCAGCCAACCCATAGGAAGTGTAAAGGATCGCCACGTCAATGGTTTATGATTACTCTCGGTATCAAATGAAGTGAATGGTGTACTTCCGTACCCCCACAGTTGAATCGCCCAATTCCCCAGTACCATGTAAAAACGTTCTTTGCTCTCACCTGTCATTGTATTATGTTTTTGCACTAGCGGAACCTCTACCTGATACTCACGCCATACCAGACCACGAACTTCGCCTTTGGCAACGATGGTTTTGGTGTTCTCCTCATCCCCGAGAATCCCTGAGATCAATACCTGACCCTTTTTGACACGCATGTCCTTCTGAACAACAGGGCGTCCCTGCTCCGCATAGATTTGAGTGACCACAGCATCTGACTTACTGATCAGATGTCTGGGATTCAGTAATGGTTCGCGCTTTGGTTGGGCAGATTCTACGACCTGAATGGTAATGGTTGTCCCCTCTTTGCTGACGCCAATCCAGGTTACATCCGGCAGAGCGAGTGCAAGCTGCCTGGAGAGCTTGTCTTGGCTTTGCAGACGGAACCCCCATTGGAAAGGATATATGCCCTCTTTCTTCGCTGCTGCGAGCACCTCGTCGGTGGGAATGGTGACGTTACCCTTGACCTCCACATCCCATACCATGGATGACAACGCAAACAAAGCTGCCACAAAAAACAGCATCCCCCCAAGAAAGAACTTCCTCCGCAATAAACGGGCCGCAAAAAAGGGGAAACCGCTGCGATGGGTTACTTTCACCCTGCAGCCTGTCCGTTTCAACATAGGACGCAACCTGAAAAAATGCGGCAGCAGAATATTCATCTCTGCCACGCGTCCATCGTGAGCACGCAGGTCCCAAACTTCCAGTCCCTGCTCTGCCACCGTGTTGATTAATGTTTCAATGTCTCCCCCAGTGACCGTGATTCGGACTGCTCCCCGCAGTTTATACAGACTGGGCTGCTTCATCCGTTCCCCTCCACTCCATTCATATGAATATCCAGAATCGTTCCTTCAACAGCTACTTCATCCGGCAAAATGTTACGTATCACCAAGGCAGTTCCTTTGATCTCTAACTGGCCTTGGGAAAGAGCCAACACGATACGATCCGGCGTGAAATGGATGACACCGCGATGATTCTCTATATACAGTTGCTTACTGCCGATCAGGGTTAACCGTGGCATATCATAAAGCACATCCTGCGGCAGATCCAACACTTCACTGGTCCATCTGCGCAGCTTGCGGCTGATCCGGGTCATTCGAAGGTCTTCCCCCTTCCTCTACAGTTCAACTTATGCGCAGATTCAAGAATTTATGAAAATTCCGGGGCGTGTTAGGGACGAATGTTGAGAAAAAAGGATCGAACACAGAAAAAGCCGTCTCCGGCGGCTTCATGCTCACCAGAGACGGCTTTATTTCCGTCCAGCAACTTAACTTATTTACAGTTTCCCTCTTGTACCAAACGGCTGTTTGGAACGAGGGGAACCCAGTACTTCTGCCCAAAGGACACCTGTACGAATATCAGCAGGACGAAGCGGAGACGCTCCCGATTCATTGGTGCTGGTCTCATCCCAACTGGAATCAGACACAACTGGTCGATTCGCAGAAGAGATACGATTCAAGCGTTCTTCAATTAAGCGTTGCTGTTCTTCCATGCCTCTCATCTGTTCCTCAAGTGAATTTGCCATCGCACTCATCGTGCCCTCACTTCTGTAGTCAGTTGCGGGGCGAGAAGATGCAGCAGGCTCCGAATACGGCTCATCATACTGATTCTCATATTGCACGTCATCATACCGATCGTCATACTGTTCATCATAGCGGGGGTCTGTAGGTCCGGAAGACTGCTGCGGAGATGAATTGTCTCTTGAACGTTCATCCCGGCCTGAATCACCACTGCCTCCAAATGTAGGCATCCCGTTGGCAGGACGCTTTTTGTTCGGATCAGCCGATTTGGCAGCTTTCCCCAAGAAGGAGAAGAGTGCAAAACCGATGACGGCCACAATATACAGATTATCAAAAATCCATTCAAATAGGCCCATATGCACTCACCGCCTATCTTCCGTTTTTGGAATCACCCTGATCGTTGGAATTCGAACCTTCACCAGGTTTTCCCAATGTATTACGCATTTGAGTATCCGCTTCAATGTTCTTCAGGTTCATATAATCCATCACACCGATTTTACCGTTACGAAGTGCCTCAGCCATGGCGAGAGGTACTTGGGATTCTGATTCAACAACGCGTGCTCTCATTTCCACTACGCGTGCTTTCATCTCTTGCTCTTGGGCTACGGCCATTGCGCGACGCTCTTCTGCTTTTGCCTGAGCGATACGTTTGTCAGCTTCTGCTTGCTCTGTTTGCAAGAAGGCACCAATGTTTTTACCTACATCAACGTCCGCAATATCAATGGACAGGATTTCAAAAGCAGTACCAGCATCCAGACCTTTGGACAATACAGTACGAGAGATCAGATCCGGATTTTCCAGGACGTCTTTGTGAGAATTGGAGGAACCGTTCGTACTTACGATACCTTCACCAACACGGGCGATGATCGTTTCTTCACCAGCACCACCGACGAGACGGTCAATGTTGGCACGAACCGTAACCCGTGCTCTAACTTTAACTTCAATACCATCTTTGGCAACCGCAGACACAATCGGCGTTTCGATAACTCGTGGGTTAACGCTCATCTGTACGGCTTGTAATACGTCACGACCTGCGAGGTCAATCGCTGCAGCACGTTCAAATTCGAGTGGAATGTTGGCACGTTGTGCAGCAATCAGAGCGTTTACAACACGGTCAACGTTACCACCGGCCAAGAAGTGACTTTCCAGTTGGTTCATTGAAAGTTTAAGACCAGCTTTAGTTGCTTTAATCATTGGATTAACGATACGGCTAGGCGTTACACGTCTCAGTCTCATCGCTACCAGTGTAATAATACTTACGCGTACGCCGGATGCAATCGCTGAAACCCAGAGCATAACCGGGAAAAAGCTGAAGAATACGCTCAATACGATAATACCTACTACCGCAATGAGCAAAATCGTAATCATAGATGTGTCCATTGTTTAATTTCCTCCATTTGCAATTTGAATTTTGATAAAAATGTTTGAGAAGACACTCATGAGTCCGCTGCTAAATTAAAGAATACACCACCTCGCTGGCAGCTTCAGCATGTGGTTATGTACATTGCCGAAGCGTTAATCCGCTTCGACAACAGAGCGAGTTACACCGGCAAAGCTTGCTGAACCACAATCCGGGTACCTTCCGCTTTAATCACAATAATCGGAGTATCGATGGGAATAAAATCTCCGTCGGTCACAACGTCAATTCGTTCCCCTTCAAACATCGCTGTTCCAGAAGGACGAAGTGGTGTCAGACTGATTCCTTGCAGACCAACCAGCTCTTTACGTTCTGTGGCTGATGAATAACCCCGATCCGCAGACATGCTGTCACTCAGTATGAAGCGATTCCATATCCCTCGATCCTTAAAGATAATTGAGATGATCGCAATGACTACCAGTGCTGCTCCAAAAGCGATACCTAGAGATACAAATGCATCACTCGTATCATAAGCAGCCCTTACAACACCGGCCACAAGCGCAATTGATCCCAAAATCCCCAGAATACCAAAGCTCGGAATAAACATCTCCAGAATCATCATGATGAGTCCGACGGTAAATAGCACCCATGTCTCTGCTCCGGCAAATCCCGCAATGTAATTACCCGAGAAATACAACACGAAACACACGATACCTACAATACCAGGAACTCCAAAACCAGGAACAATCAATTCAATGATCACACCCGCGATTCCGAGGAACAATAACACAGTCATCACAACCGGATTGGTAAGAAAAGAGGAGATATTCTCCGCTGTTGTTCGTTCTACCTTAAATACGTCATCCTGACTGTAACCGAGCCAAGCTGCCGCTTCTTCCGGTGTGTTGCTGATGTGGTCGGCATAACCAACTTTCAGCGCTTCTTCAGCAGAGAGAGCAATAATTTCACCTTTTTGCTTGGTTTTATTGATCTCTGGCATTTCAACAACGATGTTAACATCCGTCATTCCAGCTGCAATCTTGCCATCACGACCACTGATTTCAGCCGCTCCCTGCATTTTGCTTTTCCAGAATGCAACAAGCTTTGGATCATCAACATGTTTACCCGTACTGTCGACCATTGCTGCCGCACCAATCATACTGCCTGGTGACATTACGATCTTATCTGCATTCAGAGCCAGAAAACTCCCGGCTGAAGCAGCATCTCCACGAACAAATGCAACAGTCTCAATCGGACTGTCCTTAATTAGGGTACCCAATGCTTCTGCAGTGTCGACACGGCCTCCCGGCGTATTGATATCAAGAACGATCAGGCCAGCATTCATCTCTTCTGCTTGCTTGAACCCGCGTTCCATGAACTTGCCAAGTCCCTGCTCGATTGGTTTATCAACCGGAATAATATATACGGCACCACTCTTCTCAGCTGCATGCGCTGACGGTGATCCAATCCAGACAGGAAGCAACAGCGTCAGCAGCATTAAGAGCATCAATGGCCCCGTAAGCTTCTTCCGGCGCTTTCCCTTCACAATAGTCCCCCCTTTTCCATTAATGTTATACTGTCCAGCTTATGGTATTTATTACGTGCAATGCAACATTTCGTTTCAAAATCTTAAAATTATATTTGAAAACTCGATCAATTGCAAGAATAAAAATCCATATTAATATATATTAACCATTAAAAAGAAATTTCGTCATCCCAAGGACATCATGCCTTCTGATAAATGGAAAAAACACCTCCTGACAAGTCAGAAGGTGTTTATTGATTTGCTTTATTGCAGAAATTGTTGAACTGCTTGATTTACCAGTTTGCCGTCCGCTTTGCCTTTAACTTTCGGCATAAGGGCCGCCATGACTTTCCCCATCTCGGCTTTCGAAGAAGCACCGGTTTCCTGGATGGTCTGCTGTACAATAACTTTAATTTCTTCTTCGGTAAGCTGTGTGGGAAGGTACTGGATGAGTACTTCAATTTCCGCTTTTGCATTTGCCGCGAGATCTTCACGGCCCGCTTTGTCAAATTCTTGGAGGGCATCTTTGCGCTGTTTGATTTCACGACTCAGGATATCAAGCACTTCGTTGTCATCCAAATCTCTTTTCAAATCTATTTCAAGATTCTTGATCGTCGAACGAATCAACCGAATGTTGGAGAGTCTGAACTTGTCCTTACTCTTCATCGCTTGCTTCATATCTTCGTTCAATCGTTCGCTAAGATTCATGTAATTAAAATCCTCCTAAAACTTTCTCTTACGAGCAGCCTCGGACTTTTTCTTGCGCTTTACGCTTGGCTTCTCATAATGCTTACGTTTCTTCACCTCAGCCAATACGCCATCTTTAGCGATGGAGCGTTTAAAACGACGAAGTGCAGCATCAATAGTCTCGTTTTTGCGAACTTTAGTTTCAGACACCAGTTTTCCCTCCCTCCGACCAGACCGTCCAAGAGCAATAACACGGTTCATCATCTTACATTATAGGCGAAAGATAATAAAGGTGTCAACCTCAATGTAATGATCACTTATTTGAATCCATTTTATAACTCAAAGGTATTATGAAATGAATTCATTATATAAGCATTTGGTCACACATTCGTGGATTTAATGCATATGACTAAATCCTCAATAGTAGTACCCATTAGCTCGTTTATTTGTGAGAATCGGACAGACTTGTCAACACGCCAAGTCTGGTACCACCCAACAAATGGTAATGCAGATGATGAACGGTTTGTTCTCCATCCTTACCACAATTGTTGATTAATCGATATCCTGTTTCCTCCACGCCAAGACGCTTCGCAGCTTCTTGAGCAGCCAGATGAATCTCGCCGATCAACGGCAGATCTTCTGCAGTAACTTCATTCATGGAAGCAATATGTTTCTTCGGAATGACAAGAACATGTGTCGGTGCAGCGGGCTGGATGTCATGAAAAACGATAACATGGTCATTCTCCAGTACTTTATTGGAGGGAATGCTGCCCTCTACAATTTTGCAAAATAAGCAATCCATAGTTCATACCCTCCTTTGTATTCCAGTGTATGTATTCCCCTCTATCATACTAAAAGTAAAAACCCACGTCCAATCTTTAGACACACAACCAGGTATTCTAGGTCAACTCTCCATCTATCATCAAGCCGAACACTATACAACATTGGATGTATACCAAGCTCTTTTATCGAAATATGGTTTTATCACGCACTTTTCCCAATTAAACAAATATGTATGGTTAATGACACACAAAAGGAGATTGGTTAATTTGACCGTTTATCAACATGTACAGGAACTTATAGGTAATACACCTCTGCTTGAATTAACTCGTTATCCATTACCGGAAGGAATCCGCCTGTTCGCCAAACTGGAATTCATGAATCCCGGAGGAAGTGTGAAAGACCGGATCGGCAAGTTTTTATTGGAGAAGGCCTTGGCAAGAGGAGATGTTAAGCCAGGTGGAACAGTGATTGAAGCTACCGCAGGCAACACAGGAATTGGTCTTGCAATGGCGGCTGTAGGCCTGAATTTAAAGGTCATTTTCACGGTACCTCAGAAGTTCAGTGTTGAGAAGCAGCAGTTGATGAAAGCCCTTGGTGCTACGGTCGTCAACACACCCACATCCGAAGGAATCACTGGTGCCATACGCAAGGCGGAATCGCTGGCGAAAGAAATACCGGGTTCGTATATTCCAGGTCAGTTCTCCAATGCAGATAACCCACTCGCACATTATGAACATCTGGGTCCTGAGATTTGGCGTGATCTGAACGGGCAGGTGGATGTATATGTCGCCGGAGCCGGTTCTGGCGGAACTTTCATGGGAGTATCTCGCTATTTGAAGGAGCAAAAACCGTTAATTAAAACATGTATCGTAGAACCCGAAGGTTCGATACTCGCAGGAGGTCCATCGGGACCACATCGTACAGAAGGAATAGGGGTCGAAACGTTATCTTCTTTTATGGATGTGAGTTACTTTGATGCCATTCATACGATCTCAGATGAAGATGCCTTTGAGCGGGTAAAGGATCTGGCCTTGTTGGAAGGCTTACTGGTAGGAAGTTCCTCAGGTGCAGCTATGCAAGCCGCATTAAACGAAGCTGTTCACGCAGCTCCCGGAAGTAACATCGTCGTTATTTTCCCGGATAGCAGCGAACGATATTTAAGCCAAAATATCTATAATGGAGGACAATGAAATGAGACCAAAAACCAAGCTGATTCATGCAGGTATTGTTGGTGATCCACACACTGGAGCAGTTAGTGTACCGATCTATCAAGTAAGCACGTATGAGCAAGAATCGGTTGGCGTACACAAAGGATACGAGTATTCACGAACAGGCAATCCTACCCGGCATGCGTTGGAAGAAGTCATTAAAGAGCTGGAGGATGGCGTTCGAGGTTTTGCTTTTAGTTCGGGCATGGCTGCAATTCACGCTGTACTGTCTCTGTTGAAAACAGGAGATCACGTCATTCTGACGGATGATGTATACGGCGGGACTTACCGCATTTTCAACAAGGTGCTGAGTCGTCTGGGGATCGAGTCTACCTTTGTAGATACTACCTCACCACAAGCACTGGAAAAGGCTTTGCAATCCAATACAAAGGCCATTTATGTAGAAACACCTACCAATCCGTTACTCAAGGTCACCGATATTACTGCTGTAGCGAAATGGTCAAAACAACATGAGTTGATGTTCATCGTGGATAACACGTTTAGTACGCCTTATTGGCAGACCCCGCTGGCTCTGGGAGCGGATATTGTATTGCATTCTGCAACGAAATACATCGGCGGTCATAGTGATGTCGTGGCAGGACTTGCGGTTGTCAACAGCGAGCAACTTGGTGAAGATCTGCATTTTATTCAAAATGCAATTGGCGCAGTCCTGGGACCCATGGATTCCTGGTTGTTAATGCGAGGTCTTAAAACATTGGGATTACGGATGGAAGCGCAAGAACGCAATACAGAGCAGCTTGTGACATTTTTGAATCAACATCCAGCAGTAAGCAAAGTCTATTATCCCGGGTTGCCCGACCATCCACAGCATAAGCTTGCTTCCACGCAAGCGAGAGGTTATGGCGGTATGGTCTCCTTTGATGTAGGCAGTGCTGAAAAAGTAGATGACGTGTTAAGCAAAGTCCGTTATTTCACATTGGCTGAAAGTCTGGGCGCGGTGGAAAGTTTAATTTCTGTCCCTGCCCGAATGACGCATGCCTCCATTCCTTATGAACGTCGGCAAGAATTGGGGATCACGGATGGTTTGATTCGTATCTCCGTTGGGATCGAGGATGTTGAAGATTTACTTGAGGATTTGAAATCTGCATTAAGTTAAGGGCATTTTGAAGTCCATGCTGGCTGATCTTGGAGAAGGTGTAGTGGACGATTTTCTAAGGAACACAGGAAGTCTTATTTGGCGTTCAGGCTCTCATTTGAAATTACAAGGAACAGCAGGCACGATACACGTTAAGTGCTACCCGTTCATCATCGACCTTACACTAATTAGATTCAAAAAAAGGTCATGCCTTACAGAAGTTCGCTTCTGCACAGGCATGACCTTTTTGGATATTCGGTATGTTGCCAGTTGTATTGCAATGACTATCGCGATACATCAGGCTGAGACTCTGTATGTGATAAGACCTCTCTATTTTATGCTGTACGATGCCATGAACGGAACATCCATCCTCAGCTAGTTATTCTCGAGGATTTTCATAGGGTGCATAAGAATGTGTCACTTTAGTTATGACTGTTTTTTCTAATCTCAATAGTACGGTAAAAGGGTTAATGCTGTAAGCGCAAATAACGGGAGCACCAGTCGGTTAAAACGTCTACGGCCATAACCATAATACGGATAAGGTGTAGGGTAGCCGTAACCTGGATAAAATCCGCGAGTATGACCTATCGGATAGTTTGCTCCAGGCATTGCATTTGGAGCCCAGTTCGCATGATTCACCATGGCTTCTGGTCCAACGGGAACAGCCAGGTAGATCATTTCGTCATCCACATTTTCCATAATGCCATCGTAGTGCATACCGTCATTCATCTGTACACATACATAACGGTGCATGTGTTCCTTACATATTTTCTTTGCTTCCACTTTTTCCACTTGCCAACGCCTCCCTGATTCTGCTCTTGATCACCTTTTCATGGTATTCAGAACTGGGCGAATTGACACTACTGACGAAAAAACACAAAAAAAAGAGCACCCCGTGAGCGGCTTCCTTGGAAGTCTGCTGCGCGGACATCTATTCAGGAAACGTCCTGATCAGATGTCCGCCGGGGTACTTAAATAAAGTTTGTCGGCTTAACTGTAGTATAACAGCGGGATGAACCTGTATCTGTGATGTAACTCACTCCGCTAAGTTATCAAAGCAAGAAAAGAAATATTTTCACAAAAATAATATTACGTAATAGTGCGTGTTTAATAGGCACCATTCGTAATCAAAAGCGGACTTTTTGAACAACCTCTAATATTCATTTTGCTTGGACTATTAGAGGCGCTTCTATGATCTATATTGCTTACACATTGCCCTCTACAGAGTCTCCAAGACCACACGTGAGCCGTTTCCGGCCTCACCTGCTGGAATCACCACAAGTTTGCGCGGCAAGCGTGCACGCAGTTCAGGCACGTGACTGATTACACCAACAGCCAATCGGTCGTCATGCAATTTTTCCAGAGACGTAATGACGGTATCCAACAGCTCAGGGTCAAGTGTACCAAACCCTTCATCCAGGAAGAAGAATTGAAGTGGGTACTGACCTCGCAGCTGAATCTGGGCCGACAGTGCCAAGGCCAGTGACAACGAAGTCAAAAACGTCTCGCCACCTGACAACGTTGATACCGGTCGTTTGACTCCCCCGTTGGCATCATCACAGATTACAAAACCACCACCGGAATCCACCTCCAGTGAATAACGTTGTTTGGTCAGGAAACGCAGACGCTGAGATGCCGCATGACTAACCTGCATCAGTTGTTCTTCGGCAATATACTCGACAAAAGCATTGCCTCTGAACGCGGATTGAAGTTTGCTGAGCAGTTCGCCTTGACGGCTTACCTCCACCCGCTTGTTCTCCAGTTCGGTCCAGCGAACATGTCGCTGCTCCACATCCTCCAGATCACGTTCTGCACGTGCTTTGGCACGAAGGGAAGCCTCATCCTCAATTCGGACCTGCTGCAAACGTTCGGTGCACGCTAACCACTGTTCCTCCGATACGACAGCACCACCCAGCTTTTGTTCCAATTCACGCAACTGGGATGCCAGTTCACGCTCACGTTCACGGTGCTGCTGGATCTCTCCTGCCAGTCGTTCTGCTTCCTGGGAAGGAATTGCCGCGGATACAACAGCATCATCCGAGTCAAACGGGGATTGTTCCAACAATTGCTTCCACCGTTCCTGTGCTTGTTGCAGATGTTCTGTAGCCGAGGCGGCTGCCTGTTGAGCCATAACGTCTTTCTTAGCTGATTCCTGCTTCAGCGTGTCCGCCTCTTTGAAGCGTTGTGCCGAGTCCGAAGCTGTTTTCCGCAGTCCATCCAGACGAGCCTGAGCCGCAGTAATCAGATCTTCTACCCGCTGCTCCCCAACCCACTGGCGCAAGCGTTCTTCCTTCTCGGCCAGCTGTTTGCTATTGCCCTGCCACTCCGTTTGCCACTGAATCAGTTGTTTATCCAATTCAACCAGTTTCTGCTGGAGAGATTGGATGATCTGGTCTTTTTCCTCAAGGAACGTCACGCTTTTGTTCAGACGTTCCTTGATGTCTTCGGCGCGTGCATCGCGCTCCTGCATCGCCTGATAGAGGGCCTTGGCCTCCTCCTGAGCGATGCCGGGCAGTTCCGAGGCCCAGCGGCTCTGCAAGGCAGCCGCTGCGGCCTCGCTCTCGGCCAGCTTGCGATCCGCCTGGGCGAGCCCGGCACGGCCGGCCTCTTGCGCAGCTGCCGCTTCCATGCGGCGCTGCTGCGCGCCTACAGCCGCCTGCTGTAACGCGGCGGCTTCGGCCTGGAGCGGCGCTGCTGCGCCAGCCAGCGCCTGCGCGGCTTCGCGCAGCGCAGCGGCACGCGATGCCCAGCCTGCCGGGGAGCGCCCGTGTTCGGGCGACCCGGCGGGCTCAGGCTCCGCTGCCGCAGGCGCGGCCTCGGCTGCGGCAGGAGCTTCGCCGGCCGCAGCGCCAAGCTGCGTCAGCAGGCTGCGACGTTCGTGCAGCTGCTGGCGCAGCCCAAAGCGCAGCTCCTGCAGCTCCGCGTGCAGGCTGCGCAGCAGTTCCAGGTCCGCGTCGCCTGCGTGCGGACCTTCTCCCGGCGGCGCAGCCGGGAGCGGGTGATGCGGCGAGCCGCACACCGGGCATGGCTCGCCGTCGTGCAGTTCGGCGCGCAAGGCGGAGGACAGCCGGTGTAGCTCCTGCTCGCGCATCGTGCCACGCAGCCGTTCCTCCGCAAGGGCCAGCAGGCTTTGTTCGCGGCTAATATCCTGCTCACAGGCAAGCAAGGCCTCAAGACCTGCTGACGCCTGTTCTACCAGATGCTGACGCTGATCACTCAGGCGTTTTTCTTCCTCAGCCGCCGCCTTCAGCTTGTCGGCTCCCTGTTCTGCCGATTGCTTATAGGCTTGCATGTCAGCCTTATTTTGCTGCAACTGCTCCGCGGCAGTATCCACACGATGTTTCAGTTCTAGCGCAGCTTGAAGTTGCCTGCGTTCCTCTGACTTCACTTCATTTGGCTTGAGGCTCTCCTGTAGTTCCTCTCGCCGTTTGCGTCCGCGCTGTTGCAGTTCCTTTTCTTTCTCAAGCTGCTGTCCCAGCGTAGTTTGTTCGCTCTGCCCCTGTTCCAGCAACTGCGCGAGGCGCGAGCAATCGGCTTGAAGTCCGTCCCGTTCACGTTGTAGCTCTTTCGCTTGTTCGAGTTGCTCCAGGCGCAACAGAAGTTTCGGTTCTTCCTCAGTCATTTGCTTGCGTGCCGTCTCAGCCTTCTCCGCTTCCTGAACAGCCAGACGCTCATGTTCCAGTGCTTGCTGATGAGCTGTCTCGGCAGTATCCTGCCGCTGCTTCTGTGTAGCCATGGCATCTCGAACCGTCTGCAATGCAGGCAGTATTGCATCTGCCGCAACGGATTGTTTCAGCCGTTGTTCGCCTACCTCTATCTGTGGTTCCAGTGCTTTCAGCTTCTGCTGTTCATCCGTCCGGGCCTGCCGTTCGTTACTTAACTCACGAATTTTGCCCAGTTGTTCAGCTTCCTTCACAGCTTCATCCAGCGCTTTGCGGGACAATTCAGACTGCTGAACAGCGTTTTGAAGAAGACGTTTCGTTTCTTCCAGCGTCTCCTTGCTGGCATTCCCAAGTCCCTGTTGCTCCGCAGCAAGAGATTGGTGAACCATATCATTATCCTTAACCCGCCGACTTAATTTGATGGCCAGCTGATCCCCATACTTCTCCAGATGGAACAATCGTTGCAGCATCTGACGACGTTCACTGCCTTTGAGTGACAAAAACTCGGCAAACTTCCCTTGCGGAAGCACCACTGCCCGTGTAAAATCATCCATCTTCAAACCGATCACATCTTCAACGCAGCGATTCACATCTGCCAATTTGTCGGCAAGTACCTGTTCTTCGCCATTAACCGTCTCTATGAATTTGCTGATCGTGTTACTCACCGAAACTTCATTATTTCGTTTGAAACGTCGCTCTACCCGGAACCTTCGAGTGCCTTCCGCCGACATCAGTTCAAATGTAAAAGCAACCGACAACGAATCCTCTGCATGATTCATAATGCCTTGCGTCCCGTTCACCGCACGTTCCACTTTTCCGTACATGGCGAGTGTGATGGCATCGAGCAAGGAAGATTTACCACTGCCCGTTGGACCGAAAATACCGAATAGCCCCGTCTCTGTCAGCACGGTAAAATCAATCTCCTGCATCTCCCGGTAACTTTGCAGTCCGGCAACTTTTAATAGAATTGGCTTCATCTTTCCTCGACCTCCTCACGCGCACCCGGCTCGTCTTCATCCACAAGTTCCAGGAAAAGCTGTACCAGGCTGTCTTCCGGTTGTGCACCACCGGTCTGACGCTGATAAAATTTACGGAACAGTTCGTGGACCGGCAGCTCGGATCGTTGTTCCAAAAGTCCTGCTGCAGCCATCTCGGGATACACCGGGCGAATATGAATGATACCTTCATGTGATTTTCGCAGCTGCTGAATCTCCTTCAGGGACATCGCCTCGTCCAGCCACACTTCCATGTCGATAAAAGCCTGTGGATCACGCCCCTCATCCAACCAGCGATATACTTCTGCCAAACCACCACGGGCCTGCCAACGTACAAGCGGACGCCCGGACGTTAACAAAACTTCTTCTACCTGTGCTGCTCCACCCGGCGCCAGATCAACCATCGTGACAGACTTGCTCTGCCCTGCTTCCGAGAAGCTGTAGGCGAGAGGAGAACCGCTATATCGAATCACACCGTCTCCTTTGACAGCCTGTGCACGATGAAGATGCCCAAGCGCCGTGTATTGCGCACCAGTCGCTAAAGATGAAGGGTCCACCGTGTAGGCCCCACCGATCTGAATCGGACGTTCCGAATCACTCTCAAGTCCGCCGAGCACATAGATATGGCTCATGGCCAAGTTCACGGTATCCGGGCGAAAAGAAGCTGCCAGACGCTGCATTAACATGCCCACCCGGTGACTGTATGCCTGACGAAGCACATTTTCGTCCCCATCTGTTGTCAGCAATTCATTCAATCTGGCTTCAGAAGGATAAGGTAATGCGGCAATCTGTGCAATTTCTCCGGTTCGCTTTGCATGGATGGTTACCGCTTCTGAAGTAGGCATCCCTACGAGTGTAATGCCCTGTCTGTTCACAAGTGGAGTTACAGAAGCTACACGTTCTGGCTGATCATGATTTCCAGCAATCACCACGAGGGGTCTTCCATGCTCCGTCAGACGCGCTGCCGCTTCATAAAAAAGTTGTTCCGCCGCTGCGGGAGGATTCACCGAATCATACACATCTCCGGCCATCAATATGGCATCCGCCTGTTGCTCATCAGCGACCCTGACGAGTTCATCAACGAAATCTTCCTGTTCACGCAGTCGGCTTCGTCCTTCCAGCGTTTTTCCCAAATGCCAGTCCCCTGTATGCAAAATACGCATCGTCCGTTCCACCCCTCTCCCATGTGATATACATGGTTTTAAATTCCGATCTTTTACAATTTCACTGCATGTCCACCATCAAAAAAGTACAGCCATTTCCGGTCAACTTTCCGACCCAATATATCTTCAATGGCCCGTCCATACAGATCTAGCTGGAAGCGATAATTTTTGGTGAGTTCATCCAAACCACCACGATGCTCCAATACCCGATCCGTCTTGTAATCAAGCAAGACAAGCTCGCCGTCCACCTCATACAGACAATCGATAATCCCCTGTACAAGCACGGTTTCATTTTCAATCGTTGCCTGCATTTTGCTATCTTCATTTATTATCTGCATATCTGAGTTCGCCGCCCGTTCATGTAGCCATTCCACAGGAGACTGATGTGCCGGAAGTCCATACACAAACGGAATCTCCCGTTTCACCCACGCTGCACGCAATAATTCTTTCCCTGGTTCTGTATTGAAAAATCCGGCCAGTTCTTCAGGTTCGATAGCCGCAGCATGATGGGGCAGCAAAATCTGAAGCTTAATCAACCGCTCAATCGTCTGTTCAATAAGCTGTGAATCAACAGATGATCCATCTATAGGAAGATGCTGCATCAACGTATGATACACGTTCCCCCGTTCTGCCCCTGTCAACTGCGTTGCCTCCATGAATTTGGGACGACGCAGGTACAGTTTGAAAGACGTACCTGCAGATCCCGCATCCGGAAGGTTCACCGTACCGTTTGAATCTGTCCATGATCCAGTCTCACGCTCGTTAGATTCATCGGATACGCCACGTAGTACATGGCCTGCTTCATCTTTGGTGTAATTGATTCCTGGGTTGTTGTGAGCCAATAATTTCTCGGACTGCTCCCCCAGTTCCTCCATCACCTCTACGGACTGGATGTCCTGCATCGCAAGTAATGTTTTCAACTCCGTGACAGATGTACTGGCTGCTACTTGAGTTGCTGCTTCATAGGGGTACGTCCATGAAAGTCGTTGATCAACCTCGTTGATCAGCCGTGTCTCCTCTTGTTGAAGAGCTACTATGTCTGCACCTTCATCTCCAATGTTTTGGTTAGCCGTATCTTGTGCACTCTTCGTCAGCTCTTCTACAGTTGAAGATGTAACCAACTTCACGGGTTGGACGGCTTTTAGTGCAGCAATTCGTTCTTTCCGTACCTCATTTATCCCGTCTTCTTCTCCGAGTGCCAGATCTACCACATGGTCACGGGATACCTGATCGGCGGAAATAATAGAGATCGCCCATCGTGATTGATCATCTGCAAGACAAGCTGAGAACGAATCATTGCTTCCAGCAAGTTCACGCAGCACAGCCGCATCTGGATGTCTCATCAGGGATGGTCCAATCCAGTCCAGGTAACTCCGTCCAGCAGCAAGCAGATAGTCTGGCAATGCCAATTCAGGGCTATCCTTGACCTGAGACCACGCGAGCGCTTTTTTCGCGGCATCTTTTACAGTACCCAGCAAAATCATTTTCTCTTTGGGACGGGTCAACGCAACATACAGCACACGCATCTCTTCAGCAAGCAGTTCAAATTGCGCACGACGACGAATCGCCAGATTGGCTAATGTAGGATAGGCAACCCGGTTCTCACGATCCACAAACCTCGGACCAAATCCCAGTTCCTTATGCATTAGAAACGGTGCGTTCAAGTCCTGCTGATTAAACATCTTGGATATGCCACCGACAAAGACAATTGGAAACTCCAAACCCTTACTCCGGTGAATCGTCATGATACGTACGGCGTTGTCCTGCTCACCAGAGCTACTTGCTACAGTTCCGAGGTCTCCCCCGTTTTCCCGCAGTCTGGAAACATAGGTCAGGAAACGGAACAAGCCGCGATTCGCAGTTGATTCCTCATATTGTCGTGCGCGGTCGTACAATGCCTTAAGATTACTTTGACGTTGCAGTCCTCCTGGAAGACCACCAACCCAGTCCAAATACCCGCTTTCCCGATACATACGCCAGATCAGTTCACTTAGACTGCCTTGTCTTGCCTCAAGTCTCCACTGCTCCAATTGACGCATAAAACGAATTAACTTTTGCTGTAACTCCGAGCCTGAGATCTCCGTTATGCCCGGATCCTCACTTGCATGTCCCGTAACACCAGCATCTTGCATTCCATCTGTATGCAATGTATGCACATCGGATTCATAGACATCATCCAGGATCTCTGCCTCGACTGAAGCTGCTGTCTCCCGCTGTCCCTGTTCCATCTCTGCCCAGGCTTCCGGCCACTGCAACTGGACCATATTGGAATCGGGATGATTATCCTGCCGGGATTGTTGTACAGCATTAGTGGAGGAATCGCTCCAATCTCCCGCAGCTGATATAACCGCATCATAGAATGATTGTCTTTTGTCACCAAGCCGAATCTGTGCCAGTTCCTCTTCATCCAGTCCAACAATCGGGGAACGAAGCACGGAAGCGAGCGGAATATCCTGCCTTGGATTATCAACAAGCTGAAGCAGAGACATCATGATTTCCACTTCTGTAGCCTGAAAATAACCCTTGCTCTGTTCTCCTCCAGCAGGAATTCCCTGCTGTCTGAACTCCTCAATCATGAGCGGAGCCCACATCAAGGTCGAACGCAGCAAGATGACCATGTCACCGTAACGTGCCGGGCGCATCGTTTGCAGGGCTTTGTCATATACATGGAGGGCAGGTTTGTCCGTATCCCCAACCATCTCACGAATACGCCTTGCGATCGCCCTCGCTTCCAACTGTGCTGTTTCGAGTTCGGCACTCTCCAGTTCTGCGGAGACCGATACATCCCCATTCTCATCCGTGCTCTCTGTCAGATCCGGACCACCACCCTGACGATCGATCAGCATGAGTTCAGGTGTATACGCCTCATCACCAAGTGTTTCTGACGGGAACGTAGCCCCATATGCCAGTTGAGCTCGTTCATCGTAAGCAATCTCTGCCACACCTTCGTTCATGAGTTGCCGGAATATCATATTGACCGAATGCACGACTTCTGCTCGACTACGAAAATTCCGCGCAAGATCAATACGTTGACCTGTACGATGCAGACGTTCTTCCACCATTCCGTCCTCATTTGTGCTCGCTCCATACTGGCGATACTTGTTCATAAACAGACCTGGCTCAGCCAACCGGAAACGGTAGATACTCTGTTTGACATCACCGACCATGAATCGGTTACCCGGGTTTTCTCTGGAGATCAGTTTCACGATATCTTCCTGAACCGTATTGGTATCCTGATATTCATCAAGCAACACTTCATCGAATCGCGAACGGTACTCCATAGCCGCATCGGAAGGCATCGACAGTTCAGGCGTTGAATCCTCATGTCGCAAAATGTGAAGACAGTAATGCTCCAGATCACTGAAGTCAACTTGCCCACGTTCCTGTTTGGCCTGTCGATAACGTTCTCCAAATGTACTAACCAACCTAGACAACTCCTGCATGAGTGGTGCCGCTTGCTCCAGCTCCTGCCAGAACGAAAACGCACTCCTTCCGAACAATGAACCTTTCAGGTCGGTAACTGCCTTTTTCGCAGCCTCACGGAGTTCCTTCACCTGATCTTGTAAAGCAGGGTCCGTCTGATCTTTCTTGCAAGGTTTCAGTTTGCCAAATGTAGCGGGTTGAAACACTTCAGGCAACCTTTCCCATGGCATAACCTGGGCCGCAGACAACAGTTCTTCTACCATCACCAGGTCTTCTTTTAACGTATCTGCATAAGGTGCCGGACCTTCAGGCTGCATGGAAATATGAATGCCTTGACGGAGCAATCCTGCTGCACCACTTAAAGCAAGAGCCGCATCACGCAAAATACTCTGAACCCATGCTGAATGTCCAAGTGCCTCTACACTTTCCACCTGAAAAGCAGACGCCATCTCTGAGAGCCAATGATCCGGCCAGGAATGACTGCGGGAGAAATCATACAAACGTTGCACCAGTCGATGCATCGCATCATCGTTTCGTTCTCCACTGAACCAGTCTACTAATTCGCGGAATGTACTCCCTTCATCTTCTTCGCCATACTTTTCCTCAAATAGTTCTTCAAGCAGTTCCTGCCGCATGATTTCCGCTTCATTTTCATTCAGGATACGGAAAGCCGGGTTCAACGGAATTTGCTGATAATAACGGCGAATGACTTCCATACAGAATGAATGCAGCGTTGTAATAGATGCCCGTCCAAGCAGCGACAGCTGCTTACGCAGATGCTCTTCTCCAGGCTGTTCTTCCAGCGCACGTTCCAACGCTTCCCGAATCCGTTGTTTCATCTCGGCGGCGGCCGCTTTGGTAAACGTAGCTACAAGTAAACGATCCACACTGTATCCTTGGGAGGGATCTGCGATCTTGCGAATAATTCGTTCAACCAGCACGGCTGTCTTGCCTGATCCCGCCGCTGCGGCAACCAGTATGTCTTCTCCGCTTTCCGAGATGGCACTCCACTGGTCATCACTCCAGAAGCTACCCTCCGGTTTTGGCATATTCGTCATGATGTTTCCCCTCCCTTGGTGTGAGATAACATATCCCAGATTTGCTGTTTGCCCGGTTTGGACAACAGGTTATACTCATTTCCTTCTATATTCTCATCAAACTGACAAACAGGCTTATACGGACAGAACGTGCACGCCACTTCCTGCTGAATACGATAAGGCTCAATGGCCACATCCCCATCCGTAATTCGGGTACCAATCTCACGGATATTACTGCGAACCGAAGCAAGCAGCGTATCCCATTGCTCTGGCGTAGCTACAGCGGCGCTACTATAAAAGCTTCCGTCCGCCTTAAGAGCAACTGGAATAATAGCTGAATATCCCTTATCCAGGGTGTTGTCCATTTGAGCGATTGCGTCCCGATCCGCCAGAAGCAAACCTTTCATTTTGAACCGTTTCAGTAGTTCTTGTCCTGCCTGCTCTGATGTCATGCCGTTTGCAGATTGCAACAGCGGGTTATGCACATGGAAATACAACGTTCCTCCCGGCATCGCCGTTTCCCCAAGCCATTCTTCGGCAGCACTAAGCAGCACCTCCAGATAGGTGAGCATTTGCAATGACAGACCATAGTACACTTCATGTAACTTGAGGTCCGTCTGGCTTGATTTATAGTCAATGACACGCAGGAGCAGACCATTCTCTCCTTCTGCGACATCTACACGGTCAATTCGACCCACGATCTCCATCACACAGCCGTTCTCCAGTTCAAAACGTAGTGGCGGCAGTGTTTTATCGGGTCCAAAATCAAGCTCCAATCCAATCGGTTCAAAACTTCCACGTCTGGACTGTTCACCAAGAATAACCGATGCCCGGCTAACAATGTCCTTCAATTTGCGGAAAATATAACCGTATCGCTTGGTGCTTAGCAAAATCTCCCCTTGCAGCTGTGGTGCAATCTGCTCCACAGTTTGCTCGGCTTCCTGACGACATTGGTCTGGAGTCAAACTGCCCCAACTACGATTTTCTTCGCGCAATCGCATAGCCAACTGGCTTAGTGCAGCATGAAACAGCTGTCCGATATCAGGAGCCTGAAGGCGGTACAATTGCCGTTCTTTGAGACGCAGCCCATGCGAAGCAAAATGGGAGAACGGACAAGCGACGAACCGCTCCATTCGCGAGACACTAGTCCTCACCTCTGTACCATACAGTCTGCGACTGGTAGCTGTACGTAGTGGTAATGCCCGATTACGATAAAAGATTGATCCCATCAACCGTTCCAGCTGAGGTCTGCTTGTCTCTCGAGATACATGCCAATTGTAGACCGCCCACCACATTTCAGGGATGTCTTCTCCGCGGCGCCATTTGCGCAATTGTCCAATAAGCGTTGACAGACTCTGACCCGGATGGGTGACATAGGACCAATGCGCTTCTTCCGAGTTCGCAACCGGTGGTTGAGCGAGCAATGGCTGTTCTTGTAGACCAAACATCTTCCGTACATGGCGGACAATCTCGGAAGGAAGCAGTGCTTTCCCCTCATCATCAGCAACCGGGTAACTCAGCCACAACTGGCTGCTTGCCGCTGTAAGTGCCGTATAGATCAGAAAACGTTCATCCAGCATCTGCCTTGTTGCACCTGGTCCAAGCGCCATGCCTCTTTCCGTCAGTAACGCTCTCTCCAGTTCCGTTAATACGCCATCATCCTGAGGTACGGCGGGTAATTCACCATCAACGGCGCCAAGGATAAATACGTATTTGATGTCCTGAAGGCGTGTACGGTCCATAGAACCCATCAAAACCTGATCAAGTGCTGGTGGTACCAGACCCAGCTTCAGTTCCGTCAATCCGGTCTCAATCATCCCGGCAAACAGCGTGATATCCAGCCGTTCATTCCCCATCATATCGACCATCTGATCCAATAAATCTAGCACAGCTCCCCACATCTGCCGATGTTCTCTCGACCGTTCGGGGTCACCTTGTGCCTTAGCTTCAGCAGACATGTTCTCCAGCTTCCATGCGATCTCAGCATCTTCCAGCAGTCTGTATAGTGCCTCGCACTGGGCTTTGGCTGTCTTTGCCTTTTTCATTCGTTTCTCAAAAGCACCCAAGGAATCTGTAATGACCGTTCGACAGCTCTCCATTAAAGAAAGCATCTGGTCCCGTCCTCGACTACGGCCATCCTGACCGTTATCTTCCAGTGATAAGCTAGGTACATACTTCCACGGTTTGCCGTCAGTCCAGCGATACCCGTGAATACCACAAGCCAGTACATAATTCTCAAGCTGGTCCATATCTTCACGAGTGATGGAACCATCACGCGGAAGTAGCAGATCCGTTTTGACACAGCGAAATACATCCTCGTAACGCCAATGTCGACGAACAATGTCGAGTGCAGAACGGATAAACTCGGATAATGGATGATGAAGTTCATTTCTTCTGCGGTCCAGAAAGACGGGTACGTCATAATCCCTGAATAGAGGTTCAGCTATATCAGCGTAGGTATCCAACTGACGAACAAGTACCGCCATATCCCGATAACGCGCACCTTCATTTTGTGCCAGGCGCCGCATCTCACGCAGTGCTCCCTCCATCTCAGCTCGTCGGTTCTCCGCTGCAACCAGTCGGATTCCGGAATCAAGGCCTTCACTTTTCCAACGAATTCGGCGGTCGAAACCAGCCTCCAGATGAGCAAGTCCCGGGCGATCCTTGTATCTCGGTGGAATCTCCGAATCTAGAACGGTTATATCGCTCGTTACACCCAGTTCGTCAGCCATTCCTTTCAGGCGCGCATAGGCACTTGCCGTGGGATAAAATAGTTCCAGTTCTCCAGGCAGTGCGCCGTGATCATAAGGACGATCCAATGTCAGTGCAATCGTCACGGAAGAGGACTGCAACATCAGCCGACCAATCACACTCATCTCCTGTGGTGTGAATCCCTGAAAACCATCAATCCAGATCTGGGCATCCTGCAGCAATGCACTTTCCGACAAACGATCTGTCAGCTCGGTCAACGTGTCTTCATCATCAATATATAAATTGGTCAGTTCCTGTTCATAGTCACGATATATCAGATTCAAGTCATGCAACTTGTCCTCCAGAATTGGCGAAGTGGATGAGGTATTCCCTCCAGACAGCCCGTCTTCCAGCAATGATGGATCAACTTCATAACGTTTAAATTCACTATATAAGTCATTTAATTCGCCTATAAAACCCAGCTGGCTGCCGGATGCACCAAACAGCTTTAATTCTTCCTTACGGCGCTGGATGACCTTGTAGAGCAGCATCTTTTTGCCTTCGGCTCCGATCGGAATACGAGCAGAACCACCTGCTTCTTGCATTACACGATAGGCTAGACGGCGAAAGCCGAGCACTTCTGCACGCATGGTACCTTTAATTGCTCCAGAAGACACCAATACCTGCTCTGTTCGAAAAGAACTCTGTTCGGGAACGAGTAAAATCAAAGGTGTGCCTTGCGGCTCCTTTTGAAGCAGGGATGTAATTTCCCGGGTAATCAGCAAGCTTTTTCCGCTGCCTGCCCGGCCAATAACAAAACGAACGGACATGTCTAATCCTCCAAACCACACGTACAAGATTTTAATTCCCAGTATAACATATCTGACTTGGTTCGGAACATACGTTTGCCACTATCCGGTAAAACCGGAGATCATCTCCGTTAACACAGCAAAACAGCAAAAAGCCCGCAGCTATCACACTGTGGACTTTTGACTTGATCTATACTTGATTGGAACGAAAATCATACGATTAATTCTTTTTACTGCGCACTTCGAAAATAGCAAATTTCAGGTAATGTCCTTCATCCACGCCCAAAATTTGTGGGTGATCCTTACCGGCTGCTTTCCAGTCGATCAAACGAAGCACTTTGCCTGCATCTTCCGCTGCATCGGCAATCGTATCCAGGAAGAGGTCTGGACGCATGTGATACGAACAGCTGGCTGTTACCAAATATCCACCCTCATTGACCAGTTTCATTCCTTGCAAATTGATATCTTTATAACCGCGACATGCACCTTTAACTGCTGATTTCGTTTTGGCAAATGCAGGAGGATCAAGGATGACCACATCAAATGTTTTACCGCCAGCTGCAAGCGCTTTGGATGTATCCACTTTCTGTTCGCCTGCACGTGCACGTGCGGTACGTTCATCCAGCCCTTTCACTTGTTCACGCAAGTACTGGAATGCATCAGCAACTACGAACTCAACCCGGTCAGTGAAACCGTTCAGCTCCACATTTGTTCGTGCACTCTCAATGGCATGCTCCGAAATATCAAGACAAGTCACTTTTTTGGCTCCATACTTGCAAGCATTCAACGTAAAGCTACCCGTGTGTGAGAAACACTCCAGAACAGTGGCACCATCCCAATATGGGAATGTAACTACCTTACCGCTTTTATTCACAGGCAAGAGCTGCTCTGTGCCATCCTGCTCAGTCGTTTGAAGTGTGATTCCACTCTTGTAGCCCCAACCCTTCATGAGCGGTTCGATGGCTGCACGATTCTCACGTTGGTCGAAGAAGTAACCTGTCTTCTGCCCTTCCACGATATCCACTTTAATGAGTAGTCCATTCTCTGTAACCGTGACATGCCGTGGGCACTCTCCATGCAGCGGACCTTTGGTCTGCTCCAAACCTTCCAGTTCACGAATCGAGACATCACTGCGCTCATATATGCCTTCCGGCTGCATTACTTCAATGAGTGCCTGTACGATGGCTTCACGGCAACGATCCATGCCAAGTGTAAGCAACTGTACAACGAGGATGCTACCGAAACGGTCAACGATCAATCCTGGTAGAAAATCAGCTTCGCCGTAAACGAGCCGGTATGCCTCGCCATCCTGTATAAAACGTTCCCGATGACGCAAACAATCGCGGAAACGAGCTGCAAAAAACGCGGTGTCCATCTGTTCGGACTCCAGAGGTTGATACGCTACAACTCTTACAGTGATTTGAGATGCGGGATTGTAATATCCTGTCGCCAGATAGCGACCTTGATGATTCAATACATTGACCAGATCACCCGGTTCCGGGTTTCCGTCAACAGAGGCAATTTCATTGTTAAATATCCATGGATGTGCATGTTCAAGCCGCTTTTTGCGACTGCGTTCGAGTGTAACTGATGGCAAGGTAGATCCACTTCCTTTAATTTAATAGTTCAAAAGATAGGTTTGGTGCGGCGCGTAGGTGGCGTTTCGGTTACGAATCGATCTTCCGATCGCTGTTGTCTCCAGATTTTTTTGATTCCTTTTTTTAAAGGGGAAATCCGGAGACAAAGGCGCACGCTTCGCTTCTTCAGATTCGATTTCGTCCCCTCCACTACGTTTGCATGAATCACCGTATCTTTCGAATTGGGGTGCAACAGTTAAGTGACGTTCCGGTTACGAATCGATCTTCCGATCGCTGTTGTCTCCAGATTTTATTGATTCCCTTTTTTAAAGGGAAAATCCGGAGACAAAGGCGCACGCTTCGCTTCTTTAGATTCGATTTCGTCCCCTCCACTACGTTTGCACGAATCACCGTATATTTCGAATTGGGGTGGGGTAATTTAGGTCGCTTCCCTCTGAATTCCTTTAGGCTTGTCATGGTTGTCTTTTCTTACTCATAGGATGAGTTAAGGAACCGGACGGAAGGAATGATATTTCTATGTTTAGAGATGTTATATTGCCCCTACTCTATGGGCTTATTATCTTTTTTGGTGGCATGAAGCTGATGGAAACGGCCTTGCAGCGCATGGCAGGGCCCATGTTGGCAGATTGGCTCAATCGTGCCACCTCTGCTCCATGGAAAGGCATGGCCTTCAGTGCAGGTGCAACGGCCCTGTTACAGAGCAGTACTGCGGTCACCGTACTCACCATTGGACTGGCTAATGCCAGATTAATTACCTATGGACGAACACTTGGCATCATCCTCGGCACCAACATCGGGACATGCCTGACGACGGAGCTGGTGGGACTGCAGATCGGACGTGCTTCCCTACCGCTACTCGTCCTGTCGCTAACGGGCTGGGCCATGTTTGTTGTTCTTGGTGAACGCAATCTGGCCGCTCCTAAACGCACGCGTCAGACTCTGTTTAACATCCAGTACAGTTTCCTCGCAGCTGCCGGATTTGCACTTGTTATGACAGGCATTCAGGTGATGCAATCCATTGCCTTACCCTTGCGGAGCATGGGCGTATTTCAATGGTTTCTCGACCGCTCGGCCGACAGCTTGTGGTGGGGCTTCCTGGCAGGTGCCTGTCTGACAGCTCTCATTCACAGCAGCGCAGCTGTCATTAGCATGGCGATTACGCTGGCAGCCACAGGGGTATTGCCTGTGGAGATCGGCATCGCCATTGTGATCGGGTCCAATGTGGGGACCTGCATCACCGCTGTGATTGCTGCCGCGGGTGGAGCATCCGCAGGCAAATTTGTCGCAGCCTCCCATGTTGTATTAAACATTGCGGGAGCGCTGCTGTTTATGCCGCTGATCGGCCAGCTGCATGCAGCTTCGGCCTGGCTGTCAGCGGACAACGGGGCACAGATTGCGCATGCCCAGACCCTTTTTAACATCACCAGTTCACTGCTTGCTTTGCCATTTTGTTACTTGCCAATCTGGCACAAAAAACCACCGATCCACGCCCCCGCGGCGAAGTCACCCGTGGCTTGATGATCTGCCTATCGAGACCCACAGAGCTCGCGGCTAACTGACTCGAACAATAGTGCGTTATACGTTAATGCCTAACTTGTTCAGGGCTACACGCAAGATATCATCGTTATTATCATATCCGCTCTGCTGCTGTAAGGACCATGCTTCTTCCGGAGCATACCAATCCACACCCTTGATTTCTTCAATCTGAGGCTGTAAATCACCCCTCTCGGCTTCAACGAGATAATAATGAACTTCCTTGTCCACCGGGCCAAAGTCTGCATGTTGGTACGTGTAAGCAATGATATCAACCGGCTCTACAATGCGGCCCACCATACCTGTCTCTTCCAAAATCTCGCGCAGTGCCGTCTGTTCAATTGTTTCTCCATCTTCCATTTTGCCCTTGGCGAGAGTTGTTTTACCATAACGATCTACGATAAGCTGAATTTGAAGACGTCCGTCTTCCCCTGTTCTATAAACAACTCCGCCTGCTGAAATTTCTTTTTTGTTCATCGTGCTCTCCCCCATCAACTTCGATATCTTTATCTTATTTTTTGCAAAAGAAGGACCTCATCTCCCCGGGTAAGCTCCCCAAGGAAATGAAATCCTTGTTTCTGACGCCTCGATCACATCGCGGCGGACTTAAGATTCTCTTCCAACACACGTACCAGCGTAGCCTGACTCTCGTTGACGCCAGCTTCAACCACTTTGACTCGGCACACTTTACCGACCATATCCATCGTTCCATCAAAGACCAGTTGAATGTAGTTGTCGCTATAACCGTGCAGCTTGCCACTTCCCTCGCGGCCCTTGGCTTCCCCTTCGGGAATAACATCCAGTACCTGTCCAACAAACTGCTCAGCGTACTCCAGCTGCATCTGCTCAGACAAGTCAATCAGTTCATGCACACGTGCATTTTTGACCTCTTCGTCCACCTGATCTTCCATTCGTGCTGCTGGCGTACCCGTACGCTTGGAATAAGGGAATACGTGCATTTCGGAAAAACCGATCTTCCGCATCAACTCATAGCCATTACGGTACATCTCATCCGTCTCACCTGGAAATCCAACAATGATGTCTGTTGTAATCGCTACATCCGGCATTGCTTCCCGAATGCGAAGCATTTTGTTGTAAAACTCTTCTGTCGTATATTTGCGGCGCATGCGTTTCAACACCGTATCATCACCCGCTTGCAGCGGAATATGGAAGTGACGAACAAGTTTGTCCGAACGTTTGATCACGTCGAGCATGCGGTCATCGATCTGACTGGCTTCAATCGAGCTGATTCGAATACGCTCCAAACCCTCTACCTTATCCAAATCCCACAGCAGATCGGTCAGATCATAGTTCTCCATGTCATCGCCATACCCACCTGTATGAATACCGGTCAGAACAATCTCCTTGTATCCTGCGTGTACGAGTTGATGCGCCTGTTGAATAATGCTGTTCGCCTCACGGCTGCGTGAGAGACCACGAGACCACGGAATGATGCAGAACGTGCAAAAGTTATTGCAACCATCCTGAATCTTCAGGAACGCGCGGGTACGGTCAGCAAAATCCGGTACGTCCATTTCTTCAAATACACGGGTTTTCATAATATTACGTACCGCGTTAACCGGTTGACGGGACTCCTGAATTTCATTAACATATGGCAGAATCTTGTCACGGTCCTGTGTACCGATAACCAGATCCACCCCTGGGATGTCCAGAATCTCTGCCGGAGAAGTCTGCGCATAGCAGCCTGTAACGGCCACAATCGCCTCCGGGTTGCGCCGAATGGCACGACGAATAATTTGACGGCTCTTTTTGTCGCCGGTATTGGTTACTGTACAAGTATTAATCAAGTATACATCCGCTGTCTGTTCATCAAAGTCCACTTGATCGTAACCTTCGTTTTTGAACAATTGCCAAATCGCCTCTGTATCATAGAAATTAACTTTGCAGCCTAAGGTGTAAAACGCCACGGATGGCATAATTACATTCCTCCCATTTCTCCGGATTCATATAGCACGCAAGTTAGTGCTGCCATTCCAGCTGTCTCAGCACGCAAAATGCGTTTGCCCAGTCCAACAGATACAGCACCTGCCTGATCAGCCTCTGCCGTCTCCTTCTCAGAAAATCCACCTTCCGGTCCAACCACGATCAAAACTTCTGCACTTGCATCAGGTGCAAGCTGCTCTATAAACGGCTTCAATGCATCTCTCAGCTGTTTACCATTTTCTTTCTCATAACAATAACATACCAGGCTATAGCCCTCAAAAGAAGATAACAGCCCTTTCCAGGAAAGCGGCTGCTCAACGGATGGAATGCGATTCCGGTGACTCTGTTCGGCAGCTTCCTTGGCAATTTTCCGCCACCGCTCCAACCGTTTGCCTTCTTTCTTGGCATCATATTGCACAATCGTACGTTCTGATAGGAAGGGTACAAATGATACCGCCCCAATCTCAGTACATCTCTGGATGACTGTTTCCATCTTGTCGCCTTTGGGCAAACTCTGTGCCACGGTTACACGAATTCGTGCTTCATGGTCCATCTCGAGAGGTTCCACAATATTGGCTGTCACTTGGCCAACTTCAATACTCTCAATTTCCACGAGTGCTTCTCTGGAGTTTCCGTCACTGACAATCAGTTTATCTCCAGGTTTACCACGCATGACCTTGCCAATATGGCGTGCATCATCACCTGTGATAATCACAGCGTGTTCATTAAACTGTTCTGCAGATATAAAATATCGCTGCATTAGTCAATCCACCCATTCTGTCCTGTTATGATTGGAATTCACCCCACCTGATGACAGGCATGAATCCAATCGCCACAGATGATCATACAACTTTTACGTGTTTCTGACCAGTATTCCGGTTCATAAACAATGCGCTTTTAGCGATATAATTCGATAATCACCTTTGCTAGATCCACATACATCGTTTGCGCAAACTCATACAAAGGTTGAATCGTCACATTTTGCAACGGAGGTATAACAAGAATCAATAGGAAGATAAAAACAGACCATTGCTCCACCCCTTGCAGCTTGCGGCTGATTGAAGGTGGCAGTAGATCCTCTAGAATCCGATAACCATCCAGTGGTGGCAACGGAATCAAGTTAAACAGGAACAGGAAAAAGTTGGTTAAGTTAAAGATAGCGAAAAACGTCGTGATTGCTGTGAGCAGACGCTCATTATCAATGCCGCCGAGAGCTCCCGAACCAACCAGTGAAGCATAGATGATTGTACCGATGATCGCGAGCAAAAGATTGCTCAGAGGCCCTGCTGCAGATACGATGATGCCCATCAATCTAGGTTTGTCGAAGTTAGCCCGATTAACGGGAACTGGACGTGCCCAACCAAAGCCGGCAATAATGAGCAGCAGCACACCTAACAAGTCAAAGTGTACAACCGGATTCAGCGTGACCCGACCCAACAGCTTCGCTGTTGGATCACCAAATTTGTTAGCAAAATACGCATGCGAGAATTCATGCACCGTAAATGCGATCAGAATGGTCAGCAGGAAAAACGGAAGCTGATCGATCGGATAACGAAAGAACGAATTCCAGAAGTCCATACGTTACCCCTTTCTGGCTACAAACGCCAGCCAATCCTCATCACGGTGGATCGCACTCACTTCAAACCCGGAGGCTACCAGTGCATCATGTACAACCTGCTCTTTGTTCTTCCAAATGCCGGATACAATATAGGTCCCACCAGACTCAAGCGCATTATAGACATCGTCTACGAACAACAAAATAATCTCAGCCAGAATGTTCGCCACGACAACCTTAACCGGTAGTTGTACACCAAGTGCAGGGTCCTGACTCCCAAGGACGGACAACAGATCACTCTCTTTAACCGTAATTTGTTGTTCCAGCCCATTCAGTTCCACATTATCCCTGGCACTGATTACCGCAACCGGATCAAGATCAAGCGCCAGTACATGTTTTGCCCCAAGTTTTATCGCTCCAATAGCCAAAATACCAGAACCTGTACCTACGTCAATGACTTCCTCGCCGCCCTGAATAACCGTTTCCAGTGTGCGCAAGCATAGGGAGGTCGTTGGATGTGTTCCTGTACCAAAGGCCATGCCTGGATCAAGCTCAATAATTTTCTCATCCGGACTTTCAGGCGTATACTCTTCCCAAGTTGGCTTGATCGTCAAACGTTCCGATACACGTACCGGCTTGAAATATTGTTTCCAGGCTGTTGCCCAGTCATCTTCATCCACTGTACGCGTCTCATAACGAACCTCACCTGTATCAATTCCGAATTCGGAGAGTTCCTCAATTCTCGGATTAACTTCTGACTGTAATGCAACCATATCCGTACCTTCGGAGAAGTACCCTTTGATGACTGCAAAGCCTTCCGGAATATCATTCAAAGGAACGTCGTATAACTCACCATACGTTGTGTCCCGTTTTTTATTTAAAGTACCGGACTCTTCAATCGAAACCCCTCCAGCACCCGCTTCATGTAAAAAATTCGAAATCATCTCCACAGCTTCTTCTGTGGTATGTATTGTTAGTTCATGCCATAACATACTTGGTTTTTCCTCCTCATTATTCAAACATCCCAACTATTGTACTACACAAGCTAGCCGGAGCACAAAGCCGCACCAGTAAAAGAAAAACAAAACAGGATATCCGCAGCCTAACTGCTCGAATATCCTGTCATCTATTCATACATATCTGTTTCATTTACTTCAGCATTTTGCATAATTCGAATCTCAGTTAGCAAAAACGCCCACCATTCTGCGTGATCATCTCTGCGGCTTGCGGGAGCGAATCGTTGGATACGGACACGGTCAGCAAAATTTCTTGTTTTAGCCTGTTGGCCGAGTCCTCTTTGGGTGTATCATACACCTGACCATTGGACAACATTTCCGTTTCATCACTAATCAAGGCAAGTACATTCAGTTCGCCACTAAATCCTCCGACGACGGCCGTAGGAGAATTATCGGAGCCCGTAACATCGTTTGAGCCCAATGTGGATGCTTCATTGCCAAGGCTCTCGATGCTTAATTGGTTCGGGTGCAGCAATTCCAGGGCTCTCCGTGCAGACTCGGCCTCAGTCCAGCTTGTAAAAACAGCTTCGAGGGTCACTGCCGAGCGATCTTCAGTCATGAAGCTCCCGTCCCTGTCTTCGATCAGCCGCTTCACTGCGGCGTAGTGCTTCGATATCTTCATGATCCGCAGCTTCAGCGCTGAATTCCACGTCCTCATTTTTTGCGGATTGCATACGTTTCATCTTTTCCGTTTTCGTTAAAATCTTGCCTGGACGTTCATGTTCAGCCATTGTAATGCTCCTCCTTCAAATTAAAATGAACTAATATTTGTTACACTGTAAGACTCCGATTGTAGCCCCATCCTCCGATCGCTGTTATCCCCAGATTCCTTCAACTCCCTCCTTAAAGGGAGAAATCCGGGGATAAAGGCGCACGCTTCGCTTCTTCAGATTGGTTCTACACTCTCCGTTAAAGTGTAATTATCTGTCCATCTTATATGGATTTCTTGAAACTAGATCATTCCACCGGCTTGTTCGATAATAGACATAGCGCGGTGATGTACCGATTCATCTACGATGACAGTTAGCAATACATCTCTTCCTGTAGGTCCACCCTGTCCACCATCACTCATGCCGCTTGCAGAAGGGTCCGCCGCAGCCATAATTCCAGCACTGGCATTTGTTTGCATCGAATCGGGCACCCATGATGAAAAACTGCCGGAAACGCCCGGCTTGTAGGAAGCCCCGCTTGGTCCTACACCCGCATATCGGCTGAATCGATTAATTGACAGGTCCTCCACTCGCAATGCCTCCAGTTTTTTGGCCGCCCCTTGAGCCTGCTCCGGGCTGTGAAAGTACGCCAAAATATTTTTCTCGGTCATCCGCTTCACCTGCTTCCCTAATTTCTCGCATATCAGCTATGCATATCATTCTCGCCATGCTATCTTTCCGCAAGTTCGCTCAGAATATACCGAAATGCTCCCACAAATTGCTGTCGTTCTTTGTAGCATAAATCCATGGATTTCACAAAAACCACTGAACCACTAAAAAAGGCGTACAAAAAAGGACACCCCGCGTTAAAAACCGCTGTGGTGTCCTTTTGAACTTACTTTATTTTATTCTCAGTCACCGCGGAAGGCGCGTTTCACTCTATCAAAGAAAGATTGTTCATGCTCATGTGTTTGCTCTCCATCCAGCGAAGCAATTTGGCGAAGCAGATCCTTCTGCTCGTCATTCAGCTTACTAGGTGTAACCACAACCACTTTCACATGCTGATCCCCCTGCCCCATACCGCGCAGGCGTGGTACACCTTTGCCTTTGAGGCGGAAATACGTTCCCGTTTGTGTACCAGCTGGTACTTTCAACTTCACTTTCTCGGTCAACGTTGGGATCTCAACTTCATCTCCCAGAGCTGCCTGAGCAAAGGTAAGTGGGATTTCGCAATAAATATCGTCGCCTTCACGCTCGAAGAAATCATGTGATTTCACGCGAATGACAATATACAGATCTCCCGCTGGTCCGCCACGCAGGCCGCCTTCACCCTCACCTGTCATACGCAGTTGCGCGCCATCATCTACACCCGCTGGAATGCGAACATGGATTTTGCGTTGCTTGCGGACTTTACCGCTACCACTGCACGTTGTACATTTTTCTTTGATAATTTGGCCTGAACCGCTACAGTTCGAACATGCACGACGATTAACCATACGACCAAACGGTGTATTTTGCACGACTTCCTGCTGACCGCTACCTTGGCAGACCGAGCAGGTTTCCGGTTTCGTTCCAGGTTTGGCACCTGAGCCATGACAGGTATCACAGCCTTCGGTACGCGGAATCGTAATATCGGTTTCTTTACCGAATACAGCTTCCTTGAACTCAATTGTCATCGTGTACTGCAGATCATTCCCCCGTTGCGGAGCATTTGGATCACGTCGTCCACCGCCACCGCCGCCAAAGAACATGTCGAAGATGTCGCCAAATCCGCCGCCGCCAAAATCACCGCCACCACCGAATCCACCTTGATTCGGATCGACATGACCATATTGATCATATTGTGCACGCTTCTGACCGTCACTCACTACGTCGTAAGCTTCTTTAACTTCTTTAAATTTAGCTTCCGCATCAGCAGCCTTGTTTACGTCAGGGTGATACTGACGGGCAAGCTTACGGTAAGCCTTTTTAATCTCATCGTCGTTAGCCGTTTTACTAACGCCAAGCACCTCATAATAATCACGCTTTTCAGCCACTCTTCCACCCCCATATCATTCACCATATCGCACATCGTGACAAAAGGAAAGCCAAAGCGCGGGAGCCCCGGCTATGACTTTCCCTCTAATTCGAACGTCACCGATGTTTAATTCGCGTAGAACTACGAATTAGTTTTGTTTTTTATCTTCATCCACAACTTCGTAATCAGCGTCTACGACGTTGTCACGTTTAGCAGAACCTTGTTGCTCTTCAGCACCTTGTGCTTCTTGCTCTTGCGCCTGAGCTTGCTCATACAGTTTCACGGACAGTTGTTGAACGATCTCTGTCAGTTCTTCTGTAGCAGCTTTGATATCTTCCAGGTTGTCGGAAGCCAGAACGCCTTGCAGTTTTTCTTTGGCAGCATTCGCTTTTTCAACTTCGCCAGCATCTGCTTTTTCGCCAAGATCTTTGATCGTTTTGTCAACAGAGTAGATCAATTGATCTGCACTGTTTTTCGCTTCAACGAGTTCTCTGCGTTTTTTATCTTCTTCAGCGTGCAACTCAGCATCTTTCATCATTTGCTCAACTTCAGCATCGCTCAAACCGCTGGAAGAAGTGATTGTGATTTTTTGAGTTTTGTTCGTACCTTTATCTGTTGCAGATACGTTAACGATACCGTTGGCATCAATATCGAAGCTAACTTCGATCTGTGGAACGCCACGTGGAGCTGGTGGAATATCACCCAACATGAAACGTCCAAGCGATTTGTTACCCGCTGCCATCTCACGCTCACCTTGCAGAACATGAATCTCAACGCTTGGTTGATTGTCTGCATACGTGGAGAACACTTGAGATTTGCTTGTAGGGATCGTAGTGTTACGCTCGATCATTTTAGTGAATACGCCACCCGCTGTTTCGATACCCAGGGACAATGGCGTTACGTCGAGCAATACAACGTCTTTAACGTCACCTGTCAGTACGCCCGCTTGTACAGCAGCACCCAAAGCTACAACTTCATCCGGGTTAACGCCTTTGTGTGGCTCTTTACCCGTCAGTTTTTTGATTGCTTCTTGTACTGCTGGAATACGTGTCGAACCACCAACCAATACGATCTTGTCGATATCGTTAGGCGTCATACCCGCATCACTCAATGCACGACGAGTTGGTTCAAGCGTACGCTCAACCAGACCTTCAGAGATTTCTTCAAATTTCGCACGGCTCAGGTTCAACTCCAAATGCTGAGGAACGCCATCAGCAACTGTGATGAACGGCAAGGAGATCGTTGTAGTCAATACGCCGGAAAGTTCTTTTTTCGCTTTTTCCGCTGCATCTTTCAAACGTTGAACCGCTGCTTTATCTTTACTCAAGTCAATGCCTTGATCTTTTTTGAATTCACTTACGAGGTAATCAATGATCACTTGGTCAAAGTCATCCCCGCCTAGTTTGTTGTCCCCGCTAGTTGCTTTAACTTCGAAGAAGCCATCACCCAGTTCAAGAATGGATACGTCGAACGTACCGCCACCCAGGTCATATACGAGGATCGTTTGGTCTTCGGATTTCTCCATACCGTATGCCAAAGCTGCTGCTGTTGGCTCGTTGACGATACGCAGAACTTCCAAACCTGCAATTTTACCCGCATCTTTAGTCGCTTGGCGCTGACTGTCATTGAAGTAAGCTGGTACAGTGATAACTGCTTGAGTTACCGTTTGACCCAGATAAGCTTCAGCATCGGATTTCAATTTTTGCAGAATGATTGCAGAGATCTCTTGTGCGGAGTAGTCTTTGCTATCGATTGTTTCCTTGTGGGAAGTACCCATGTGACGTTTGATCGACATGATGGTACGATCCGGATTGGTGATGGCTTGACGTTTTGCTGTTTCACCAACAACGCGCTCTCCATCCTTTTTGAAACCAACTACGGATGGAGTTGTACGTGCGCCCTCCGGATTTGGAATTACGACAGCCTCGCCGCCTTCCATTACTGCTACGCATGAGTTTGTTGTTCCTAAGTCAATACCAATTACTTTGCTCATCCGAAAATTTCCTCCCTCAACAATTTAAAATGAATGGGTCTGATCTGACCCTTATTTAGATGTTCATGTTGCTAATCGTGCTCTATGTGTACAAACCTTTATATTAAACTTCGCCCACATTGTTCAACCATGGAGCCGACTCATTCCTTCCTATAAGGAATTTATGAGCTGACTTTAACCATAGCTGGACGAAGCACTTTATCTTTCAGCATGTAGCCTTTTTGGACTTCCTCAACAACGATACCTTCTTCGTACTCGTCGCTCTCCACTTGCATAATTGCTTGGTGGAATTCAGGATTGAACGGTTGTCCTACCGATTCCATAGCCGTCAGACCTTCATTATTCATCACGGTTTCCAATTGACGGAAAATCATTTGGATGCCCTTGGAGAAAGATTCGACCTCTGCTCCTTCCGGTACAGTAGCCATGGCGCGCTCGAAGTTATCAATAACCGGTACCAGTTCGGTGACCAGCTTCATCGAAGCGTATTTAGCCAATTCTTCTTTTTCCTTCTGCGTACGACGACGGAAGTTATCAAAATCAGCCTGTGCACGGACATAACGCTGTTGTTGCTCCTCAGCTTCTGCCTTCAGACGTGCAAGCTCATCCTGCTCCTGACCAGCCATCTCTTCAGCTTGTGCTTCTGCAGCGCCAGCTTCATTAATAGGCTCCTGCTCAGTTGCTGTTACCTCTTGTTCTTCTGTAAATGATTGCTCCTCTTTCAAGATGTTCACCTCCTTATACGAATGAAATGGTTCATTCCCGAATCTTATTTGAAACGATGTGTTAGCATCGCCGTCAAGTCACGGGATAGTGTATTTAAAATATGAATGACACGTGCATAATCCATCCGCGTGGGTCCTAAAATACCGATCGACCCCAAAGCCTCACCGTCCAATGAATAGGAGGCTGTAATCAGGCTGCAGTTGGCAAAGGCTTCATGATCATTCTCAGTGCCGATTCGCACTTGAATACCAGATCCACCCGGCACGGGCATCATCAATTTCATGAGTGTTGGTGTCTCTTCCAGCAGGTCAAGAATATCTTTTACCTTTTCGATATCTTTAAACTCCGGTTGAGTCAACATATTGGTGGCACCACTGAGGAACAGACGATTATCATGTTCGTTGTCAAAGGCACTGTTCAGCACCTGCATAACTTCCTCGTAACGTGTAATATGCCGTTCCATCTCTTGCCCAAGTTCGGTATAAAGACGGGATTTCAATTTGTAGATTGGTACGCCCACAAGCTTGGTATTTAACAAGCGAACCACATTTTCCATCTCGGCTACCGAGATTTCTGGTGGAATCTGAACCGTCTTGTTCTCCACTTGACCTGTATTGGTCACGATAATTGCCACAGCTTCACTCTCGTTCAACGGAAGCAATTGGAAGTGACGTAAGGACGTATGGAATACTTCCGGTCCAAGCAGGATCGAAGTATAATTCGTCATATGTGACAAAATATTGGATGCATGCTGAATAACTTGTTCCATGACGTTCAATTTTTCAGCGAAGAACGACTTGAGATCATCCAACTCCTGAGGCTCCACCTGATTCCAAGGGACCAAATGATCGACATAATATCGATAGCCTTTATGAGAAGGAATGCGTCCTGCCGATGTATGCGGCTGTTCCAGGAAACCCATATCTTCAAGGTCCGCCATTTCATTACGGATCGTCGCCGGACTGTATCCAACATCTCCCCTTTTGGAAATGCTCCGGGACCCTACGGGCTCAGCTGAACGGATATAGTCATCCACTATAGCGTTCAGAATCATTCGTTGACGCTCTGTTAACATGGTGAGTATCCCTCCTTCTGACTGTACTGTCCCATGTCGTTAGCACTCCGGTTAGATGAGTGCTAAGCGGTAATACAAAAATACCAAACTGACGTGAACATTGTCAAGTGAGTTTGATGAGTGGGCTCATCTATTTATAGTATAGACCAATGTCAACGAGTCCTAACAACTTTATTGAACATACTTTGAAGTAAAAAAGGACTGCATGTAGGGCAGAGGCTGACTCGGCTCGATTCATGCAGTCCATTCAGTTGTTATGCTGAAACGTTAAGCTCTTTTAATACCGCGATCTCATCGCAACAATCCTGCTTGCTGCAATGAACACAGTCGGTCCATACTTTCTCAGGGAAAATCTCTTTTTCCACCACGGCAAAGCCGTTTTTGAGGAAGAAGGATACTTCATATGTCAACGCCATAACCTTAGGAATCTGTTGTTTCTCTGCTTCTTCTACCAGTCGGTCCAGCAATCGGGAGCCAATACCGAGCCCTTTGTGTCCTTCCGAGATACCGAGTGATCTGACTTCCACCAAATCATTCCCCAGACGACAAAGCGATCCGCAACCCACCACTTCACCATCAACTTCGGCTACAACAAAGTGCTCCAGCTGTCGGTGCAGTATTTCCCGTGATCGCGGAAGCATGATCCCACGCTCTGCATAGCCCTTAATCATTTCATACAGTGGTTCAACATCTTCCGGCACGGCTTTTCTGCATATTACCGACATCCTGCTCTCCTCCTATTACCAAGCTTTCCAGAGGAAAGCTGACTTCGTAGTTGTTAAATTAACACGCTCTGTAAAATCAATATGAATAAATATACAACAGAGCGTATAGAATTTCAAGCTATGAATTCAGCGATATGGACCCGATAAACTCCGCAAAAACGTCATTTCCGAACAGGATGCCCTGCTCGCTCAGTCGGAAGCCGTCTGCCGTCCGCTCAAGCAACCCTGCGTTCAACATTTTGCCCAAAGGCTTCGCAAACACTTCTTCCATCGACTCTCCGAACTGTTCGCTAAAGCGTGAGGCCGAAGCCCCCTCCAACATTCGCAGTCCAACCATCAGATAATCTTCCATGGCTTCCGGGCGAGCAATCTCAAAATGATCCAGACGAGGCAGCCCTGCTCGTGAAGCTTCAACATAAGGATTTATACCTTTAATATTCATATGCCGTTCGCGGCCCACATATCCGTGTGCCCCTGCACCCAGACCGTAGTAGTCCTCATTACGCCAGTAGGTAATATTGTGACGACTCTCGAAGCCCGGCTTGGCAAAGTTACTAATCTCGTATTGTCCATAGCCCGCTTCTTTCATACGTCTCATTAATAGAAGATACATCTCCAGCTCATCATCTTCATGAGGAAGTGGTAACTGGTTCTTCTGATACAGGGTATGGAAAAGTGTATTCTCTTCCACTTTCAGGCTGTAGATGGAGTAATGCGGCAGATCCAGTTCCAGCGCTTTGTCGATACTCTCATTCAACATTTCAACAGTCTGGTTTGGCAAACCAAACATCAGGTCAATGGACAGGTTATTCAAGCCTGCTTTTCGAGCATTCTCCAAACTGCGATATACATCATCCGTATTATGAATACGGCCAATGCCTGTCAGCAGATCATTCTGAAAAGCCTGCACGCCAAAGCTGACACGGTTGACGCCGCCTTCTTTCATCGCAGCGAGTTTCTCCGCATCCGTTGTTCCCGGGTTGGCTTCCATCGAAAATTCAATATCGTCCGCCCAATTTGGGAAATACGTCTTCACGGAACGAAGAAATACGGCCATCTCATCCGGTTTCAGAGCTGTTGGCGTACCCCCACCTACAAATATCGTCTTGATCTCGCCCGGTGGATTGGCCTTAACTGTATGTTCCATCTCCCGTTCCAGCGCTTCGAGATATTGCATCACGGGCTGATCTTTCAGAACGTAAGAGTTAAAGTCGCAATAAAAACATTTATTCGTGCAAAAGGGAATGTGAAGATACACCGCTTGGGGCGCACCTGTCTTCCGGCTGTGTGCTGCCAATGTCATGGCAAGTCCCCCTCTATTTGAAAAAAGGAAAGCCATCCGGCTTCCCTTTCAGCTTAGTTATTTAATATTCTGTGTTGTACCCATGTTTGCAAGCAAACGTCCTACAATTCAATTTCGATACACACATTATGTGATGTACCCGAGACAAAATATCGTTTATCCTTTCATACACAAATTATTGATATACCAAAAGGATTCACGTGACGTTTGCAAGCAAACGTCCTAGTCATCAATTTTCAGTACCGCCATGAATGCCTCTTGTGGCACCTCAACGTTACCAACCTGCTTCATCCGCTTCTTACCTTCCTTCTGCTTCTCAAGCAGTTTCCGTTTCCGCGAGATGTCACCACCATAACACTTGGCAAGTACGTTTTTACGCATTGCTTTTACCGTCTCACGAGCAACGACCTTGGTACCTACAGATGCCTGAATTGGCACCTCGAACATTTGCCGTGGAATCAGCTCGCGCAGTTTCTCACAGACAATGCGTCCGCGATTATAGGCACGGTCACGGTGAACGATGAAGGACAGAGCATCCACCTGTTCGCCATTGAGTACAATATCCATTTTCGCCAGATTGGACTGACGGTAACCGGACAGCTCATAATCCAGGGATGCATATCCTTTGGTACCGGATTTCAACTGGTCGAAGAAGTCATATACAATCTCGGACAACGGAATCTCATAGGTAATGGTAACCCGGGTTGTGTCCAGATATTCCATATTTACATATTCACCGCGTTTAGTCTGACACAGCTCCATAATCGTACCTACATAATCATTCGGTACGATAATATCTGCCTTGACGTATGGTTCCTCGACGTAATCAATCCGTCCCACCTCAGGATAGTTGGATGGGTTGTCGATTTTCATCACTTCACCATTCGTTAAGGTGACGTGATAGATTACACTTGGTGCCGTTGTGATCAACGGAATGTTAAACTCCCGCTCGATCCGCTCCTGAATAACGTCCATGTGAAGCAGTCCAAGGAATCCGCAACGGAATCCAAAACCGAGTGCACTGGATGTTTCCGGTTCAAAGCTCAGAGACGCATCGTTCAACTGCAATTTCTCCAATGCTTCACGCAGATCAACATAGTCCGATGTTTCGATCGGATAGAGACCACAATACACCATTGGGTTAATTTTACGATAACCCGGCAAAGGTTCCGGTGTTGGATTTTTGGCATCCGTTACCGTATCCCCGACTTGTGTATCGCCAACATGCCGGATACCTGCAACGATAAATCCAACATCCCCGACGTTCAGCTCGTCCACGATGGTCATCCGAGGTTTGAACGCTCCAACTTCAATGACTTCAAATGATTTTCCTGTTGCCATCATTTTGATTTTGGAACCGGATTTGATTTTGCCGTCAACAACACGCACATATACGATTACACCTTTGTACGGGTCATAGTGCGAGTCAAAAATCAGCGCTTTCAAAGGCTGGTCAGGATCACCAGTTGGTGCTGGAACACTTTTCACCACTTGTTCCAAAATTTCTTTGATTCCGATTCCTGATTTGGCCGAAGCCAAAACCGCATTACTTGTGTCCAAACCAATAACATCTTCCACTTCCTGCTTCACCCGTTCAGGATCAGCGCTCGGAAGGTCAATTTTGTTGATAACCGGTAAAATTTCAAGATTGTTATCCAATGCCAGATACACGTTGGCAAGTGTTTGGGCTTCAATTCCCTGAGCCGCATCCACAACCAGCAGAGCACCTTCACATGCAGCAAGACTGCGTGATACTTCATACGTGAAGTCTACGTGTCCCGGTGTATCAATCAGATTCAATAAATACTCTTCACCATCATCCGCTTTGTAAGTCAAGGCTACTGCTTGTAGCTTGATCGTTATTCCACGTTCACGTTCAAGGTCCATTTTATCCAGAACTTGTTCCTGCATTTCACGTGAAGTGAGCGCACCTGTGTGCTCCAAGATCCGGTCCGCAAGTGTTGATTTACCGTGATCTATATGTGCAATAATAGAAAAGTTACGAATTTTACGTTGTCTTGCCCGAATGTCAGTCATTCCTTACCCCCAGAAACAGCCTAGTGTCAATCACTTCATTATAACAGTTGAAGCACAGTGCATCAATCCCGTGATGTCTCAACTTTATAATAAAGTGTTATCATGCACCCCCAGAGGTTATATTGTACCTTAAAATTATAGTATTTTATTCAGCAACGCCGCTAAAAAGAGAGACTACCCACTTGATTCCACTGTGTGAGAGATTTTGCAATAATCCAGCCGTTTTGTCTGCCAACACATCAACCGGAGCCTTATCTTGATCTGCCCCAAGCACTTGGCTTGGTGACTGAACAGGTACAAATGGTGGTTCTTTGATTTCCTTTTGGACAGGTGCAGTCGGGACAGATTCGGTAACCTGTGAAGTTGGCTCTGTTGTCACAGCGGTTGACGTGCCTCCCGATGGATTGCCCATATGAAAGTTGCTGCCAGCCAGCTGCATTCCAAACAGAACACCCAGCAACATTAATACAGCGATGGATAACAGTCTTTTCCCGAATCTGGACATGTGCATTGCCTCCTGTCACTCTCTACTATTTTTCCTTCTTACATATATGGTTCCTATCCACCCTGCGACGAGGTTTTGGCACTGGCTTTGTCCACCTTCTGATCTTCCCAATACACTTGGGCAATCATGTCTGCTAGAATCTTCGATGTCCGTTGGAGCTCAGCTCCTGTGTTGTCGATGCCGCCAATCTCAATCAAAATGCTGTTGGGTGAAAGGGTTTGGTTATACTCTCCATTGTTGGCTCCTCCGCCATCTTTGCCCCACACACCACGGGATACCCCAGGATACTTGGCTTCCAGTTTCTTATGAATTTTCGCTGCAAAGGCTTCATTCTGCCGCCAATTTGGATTTTCATGTCCAATAATGAAATACACTTTGGCGTAGCCCAAGTCATTAATAGTTGTTGTTGTTTTGCCATGACGCTGTGAATCGCGATGAATGTCTATGAGATATGTCAGATCATCATTTTGAGCGAGTGCCGCTTTTACCGTTTGACGGGAGTATTTATAAGAATAGTTCCAGTTATAGTCTTTTACTTTAGTGGGGTAATCATCTTTGGCGTGTTCTACGCCGATTCCCAGCTTCTCCAGACTGTCTGAGAGGTAGGTTCCCACTTGAAATACATTGCCTGTTGATTTGCCTGATGATGGATTATCACTTTTCGTACCTAGCAGTGGATTGTAGCCTTCCCGTGGATGGGAATGATAGATAAGAATTGACTTTTGGCCTGTTGTCGGTGAGCCTGAATTGTCTTTCTCACCATTCTTCGCTGGGGGGTCCTCTTTACCTTCTCCATCTCCAGGCTCACTTGACTCAGGTGGATCCGTATTGTCCTGGCCTGGTGGAATATGCAGCTCACTACCGGGTTTTCCTCCACCTGCCGAAGCCGTGTCCGTAAGACCGGGACCGGGCTGATAATCTTCGGGAGCCTCGGCTTTTTCGTTACCAGATCCAGGACGGAGCAGAACAGGTTGGTTGGAACCCATGCCCGGCATTTCTCTCGCAATCAGGCTCTTCGGATCTTGAGGATTTACATTCGTTAGTAATTGAAAAACAAATGAGGTGAGGTTTTCACCGGATATAGCAGACGTCTGTTCCTTCTGAGTGAGATGGGGCATCTCCATACCGAGCATATCAACAAAAAAGCGGCTTGATACGGCACTCGCAAATCCTTTCATGGAAGAAACGGGTGAATTATTCAAGCGTTTCTCTGCCATCCCCCCCAGACCCAGTACGACAAAAAACAAGGCAGATATGATCATAAGCAACAACAACGTACGGCCCATGGCCAGCACGTGCAGACATCTTTTTTTCCACTTCCCAATATTCCAGGCCAATATCTTGTTCATTCTGCTGTCTCCTTCCCTGCTGGACAACTCTTATACTTCAACTCTATGAGCCCGCCCAATTTGATAGAACAGGAAAATGAAAGATTCCAAAAACAAAAAAAGAAAGTCCGATAGATTCGGACCTTCTTTTCAGCAGTTTTAGTTTTAATGTGTATAAGCAGCTACGTTATCCGGATTCACGGCATCATGGAGTGCAGCGTTAAGTCCTGTAGCGATAACATTGGCAATTCCCTCAATAAACTCATCGATTTCCTTTGGGGTAACAATGAGGTCATGACCCAGTGGCTCCAGTACCTCTTTCACCAGACTCAAGCGATCTTGCTCACCGATGTCGTCCAGCATACCCATGATCTGTTTGGTCTGATCCGTTTCCTGGCGGAAGTGTGAGCGCATCATCTCAATCACATTGTTCACAATGGTGGACGCATAACATACGGTTGGTACTCCGATGGCGATGCAAGGCACACCTAATATCTCACGAGTTAGGCCACGCCGTTTATTTCCAATACCGGAACCCGGGTGAATACCAATGTCCGCTACCTGAATCGTTGTATTTACACGTTCCAAGGAACGGGAGGCCAGCGCATCAATCGCAATAATGGCATCCGGCTTGGTCCGATCTACAATCCCCTGTACGATGTCACTGGATTCAATGCCCGTTGTACCTAACACGCCGGGAGCAATCGCGCTGACTTCCCGATACCCTGGCGCAACCTGATCTGGCACCAATTCGAAATACTGACGCGTCACCATCAGATTTTCCACAACAAGTGGACCGAGTGAATCCGGGGTGACATTTAAGTTGCCCAAGCCAACAATCAAGACCTTGGATGTTTTGTTAATTCCGGCCTTAACCATAAAATCTTCCATTTCACGGGTAAACTCGGCAGCAACTCGCTCCTGTAACTCGGTATCACCATTCCGTAGTGAAGGTACTTCCAAGGTGACATAGTGGCCTTTTACCCGACCAATGGCCGTGGCTGCTTCTTCATTCAGGACATCAATACGTGTAATCGTAATACCCTCTTTTTTCTCCACATCTTCCCGCAGTCCGGGAATCGTCTGTTTCTGTCCACCTTGCGCCATTTCCTTGGAGTCGATCGCCAAATCGGTACGAACTGTATAGTTTTGCAAATCCAGTGTCATTCTGTCCTTGCCTCCCTTACCGCATTTGAGCATATTGTGTGGGAAAAAGGGTTTCTTTATACAGCATGTCGAACATCGTAGGAATATCTGTTGCATTTTACATGCTAGCGTGATAGAATATTTTAAGTTGTGAAACGTTTGTATTCATGCAAATGCCTTACAGGAGGTGAATGTAATGCCAAACATCAAATCCGCTGTTAAACGCGTAAAAACGAGCGACAAGCGCCGCGCACTCAACGCTTCTCAGAAGTCTGCACTCCGTACAGCTGTTAAAGCTGCTGATGCTGCTCTGGTAAGTAACGAAGTTGATACTGCAAAAGCTGCGATTCAAGCTGCTTCCAAAAAGCTGGACAAGGCTGTAACTAAAGGTCTGGTTCATAAAAATGCTGCAGCACGCAAAAAGTCTCGCTTGGCGAAAAAACTGAACGCTCTTTCCGCACAAGCGTAAGAAGCGTTACTTATACGATCCAATGGAAAAATCCTGAACAGCATAGGCTTTCAGGATTTTTTAGTATCTGATTCGATAAGTATAAGACAAAGATAAAGCGACCTTTATTCCGATGATTTAACGATCATGGAGCAAAGGTCGCTTTGTTTGTTATTCACACTAGTAATCTATTACGTTTACTTATCCATTCATGCACCAAGTCTCAATAAGAACAGCTCCAGACCAAGTACTTTATCCACCGCTCCTGTTTTCATCTGGTAATCCAGTTCGCTGAGGTGACTCAAAATCATTCTCAGACGTTCCGGCTGAAATTTCCGAGCTTGTTCACCCGCAATCTTAACAGCATACGGATGCAAACCAAGCTGACTGGCAATCTGCTGCTGGGAGTAACTTTGTTGTCCCAACTCTTTCACCTGGATCATGATCCGAAACTGGCGTGCGATTAAAGCCGCAATTTTAATCGGTTCTTCCCGCTGCTTCAGCAACTCATAGAAAAGAGCCAACGCTTTCTCCAGTCGCAAATTAGCGAGTTCCTCCACTAGTGAAAATACATTCTGCTCTGTACTACGGGCAACCAGTGACTCAATATCAGCACGTTTGATTGTCCCCCCATTACCCGCAAACAAACATAACTTGTCTACTTCAGCAGACAGGGTCTGAAGACCTGTTCCTGCATAGCTGATCAACGTTTCCGCCGCTCCCGTCTCCAAGGAAACATCCCGCTGCTTCGCAAGTTTCACTATCCAATTCAACAGCTCTTCTCCACTGAGTGGAGCAAAAGCAAGAACTACTGCCTGTTTCTTGACAGCTTTCACCAGTTTCTTACGCTCATCCAGCTTATCCCCTTGGGCCAGGAAAACAATCGTACTGTAATCTGCCGGATTTTCCATATATGTAAGCAGACGATCAACCTGATGTTCAATCTTGGATTCTTTACCTGCGGTGAACAGGCTCGCATCCCTTACAATAATTAATTTGCGTGGAACCAGAAAAGGTACAGTCTCTGCTTCTTCAATAACAACCTCCACAGCCGTTTCAGACAAATCATATGGAATAATCGCAAAATCACGATGTTCTTCTTCAATAACCTGTTCTTTTAACATATCCGTAAATTGCTGTATCTGGTACTTCTCCGTTCCGTACAGCACATAGATCGGTGCCGTTTCTCCATTACGTATTGCCTTTGTTGCACTTTTTACATCCATTCACGGCGCCTCCTTATCCCTCTTATCCTACCAGAAAAAGCGCAAGACAACAAAGGGACCTTACATCCAGTTGCGGATGAAGGTCCCCTGTCCTACATCTATATAAACGCAGACACCAGCAGTTCTAGAAAAAGCCGGTGCGCGGTCATACGACGTCAGTTGTTTGAACTGAGATAGGACGTTTTGTTACTTCCACTATATGCTTGTCATACTGAAAATGTTCTTTCGTTTAGAGAAGCGCACTCCCCATTTTTAATTATTTCGCAGGAGCTCCACCTGAAACAACAGGTACATTAAACGAGTTCTTCGCCGTTGTTCCGTCCTTGTCCGTTTCGTAATTAAAAAGGGTACCATCCTTTGACCAACTCGCTGACTTCAGTGTCCCCTCTATGCTGCGTTGTTCAACCAAATTTAGAACATCCGGTTCGCTCACAGGTTTGGAGTATATGCTGATTTGATCACCAATAAGCATAACTACATAGGAGCCGTCAGGTGATTTCCATTCTTTTGGTGCTGCTGTTGTAGTCATTCCCTGATCCGGTCCTGCTGCGAATCCTTTGTCTCCTCCAGAGGTGTCTGCACCTGCACTGGAATCAGGTACAGTGTTACCTTCAATCGGAACATCTTCAGTCATATTAGGTGTTGTATCCTGAGAAGTGAAGGATTGGGCATCTCCATTTTCTGTTTCTGTTACTCCATTCTCTTCCCCATCTGCAGAAGATTTAGGAGAATCTCCTGATCCCTGAATTCTCTGCTCAGAATCTTGGTTCTGAGCCGGATTCTTCTGATTATCGGTCGAAGGAGTTCTGGACGAATTATCCTGCGGTCCTTTATTCGGAGCAGGCGTTGATTCAGTAGCCGGTTGTTGAGGTGTCGGATCTGACTGAACTTCAGGCTCCTGTACCTCATCTCCACCGTTCTCTTCAGGCATTGTTTCTACGTCTTGGTTATCTGGTTTAATTGGTGAATCATTCGATTGACCCACAAACACATCGTTGCTGCTTGGTTGGGACGAAGTGGCCGGATCATAATTTTCAATATTCTTGCTTAATGAATTCTCATCCAAATTGCCGCTCTCTTGAGAAGCTCCAGAGCTCATCAGCATGGAATCGGCATTCTCAATCTGTTCAGGCGGATTTCCCCAGATGGCGAATCCCAATATAACTGCCGCAGCCGCTGCACCCATGGACATACGTCCTGCCATCGAGTTAAGCCATTTTTGCTTCGTTTTCCGCTCACTTGAACGTTGTAAATTCTCAAATGCAGCGGGGACAGGATTCATTTCCTGTATGGTGCTACTTTGTTCCTTCCGCGCTTCGTCAATGGCATCAAGCTGTGGCATAATCGCATCAACCAGACTAAATTTCGGGCTTACTTGCGGTAATTCTTCCAGTTCTCTGGAAAGAGCTCTGAGTAAACTAAAATTCTCGGCGCACTCCGGACACTTTGCCACATGCTGTAGCATCTGCGCGGTTTCCGCCTCGCCCAGATCATGATCCAGATAGCGGTGCATCCATTCCACCACCTCTTCGCATTTCATCCTGTCACACCACCTTTCTGATATTCCTGTAGTAGATTCTGTAATTGCTGCCTGGCTCTAAATAAATAAGATTTCACCGTATTCAACGGAAGATCGAGACAATCCGCAATTTCATTGTAGGATAAGTCCTGCAAATATCTTAGAACAATAACGGTACGATGATGCTCGGGAAGCTTGTTGATCGCATCCTGAATGTCCTGGGCCACATATGTAGACATGACCTCGTACTCCACATCCTGATTATCCTGAAAAACCATGTCATGTTCATCAATGGAGACAGACGGCTTGGTTCTTCTGAATTTATCAATACAGATGTTCGTGACGATGCGTTGTACCCATGTTTTGAATTGGGCCTTTTCTTCGTATGAATTGATTTTGGTGTAAATTCGGATCAACGCTTCCTGCGCAGCATCCAAAGCGTCCTGTTCATTATTTAGAATGTAATATGCGGTCCGATAGACATGTTGTTCAATCTCCCGCAATAGGGTAATTAGAGCGTCGCGATCGCCCGATTGAGCGGCTCTGATGAGTTCCGGCTCTACCACAAAGGATCCCCCTCTCCCTGCAACCTTACAGACGTGATCATCAATAAAATTGTTGCAAAGTTAAGTATTTTTTTAATTTGCCATAACAAAATAACGGCGTATGTATTAGGGCCGCTGAAATCTTCTCTTAGAATAACAGAAATTGCATAACGAGTCACCAAACGTATCCAAAAGGGATTCCATTACTTACACGACTCAATTCAAATGCAATGGCATACATTATAGATAAGCACTTTTTTGGTTCCTAAAATAAAAAAAGTCGAAATTTGTCCAAATTTAAGCTGATTTTAATGCAATTTTCATGAAAATAGTGTATTGTAAATTTACATTCATAAACACGAGGTGATGAGCATGCCAGCTCTTGCGAAAATTCAAGCTTTAAAAGAACAAATGCCCAAAGAATATCAAAGTATTTCCCACTTTGTTGAACATGCATTGGAGTCCATTGATACTCTGGTCGAGGAACATCGGAAGTACGTAGCTGCACAGGCATTATACGGCGATAAAATCGTTGGATCGGAAGAACGCTTGTACAGAGAAACCGTACTGGATGTCAGAGCACAACTATTGATGACTCTTGAGAAAACGGTAGAAGATCTGTTGCACAAGGGCGACAAACACTGGAGCAAACACTTTAAGGATGGCGTAGAGTAGTTCTTATATTTCTTCTACATTTTGAAAAAATGGCCCGTTTTCCGATATTCTCCCTCCTGGAGTGTAACGGAAAGCGGGCTTTTTTTGTGCTGTGCTGTAACTTGCAATCAATTGAAGTGATGAATTGGTATATTTATCAGTAAATCGCCATCAGTTTGCCATTGAGAAACCCTAAAGCTCTTATGCCTGCGGAGCTGGCATACACCCAAACCTCGATTTTGCCTTTTGAACTCGTTTCATACGTAATGCTCGATGGATCTCCCCAAGCAAGGCGCACCTGAGTTATGTTCATTCCTAAAACTACTTCTCCAGCAATGATTTTATTCCAAGTGGACTTGGACCAATTGTATTTCTTATACGGATCAGAAGAGAAGAATTGGTTGGAATCGGCAAGCATCTCCGTCACACTGGAAGGTGCACCTCCTGCGTAGGCAGAAACGGTTTTTCCTTTTGCATTACGGAAGATAATAGAGTAACTTCGATCACCGTATTTAATCTTTTCAATTTTGATATCTGATATGGTCACTTTGGTATCTCTAGCCCTTCTTCAAGGCGGGCCTAACTAATATTGGGTAAAAATATCCATAATCCTGCAATAAAATTACTTAACACTAATAAAAACCGCAACTACAACCATATTTTTACACGAAATTAACGAATAACATACAAATACTTCTATTCAATAATCTAAAATGGCATATAAACGTACAACCGCAACAAAATTTCAATTGAATATAGGGTGATTAAATGAATCTAAAAATCTTTTTCAAATACTTCATGGGATTCTTTCTTCTCAGTAGTGCTTTATTCATTGCATTTAATATGATAATAGGGCATAAAAGTTGGGATCAAATTGATCACATACTCAACTTGTTCAGCGCAACTATAATTAGCTTGCCGATTAGTATCTCAAAAGCAAAAGAGTGAGAGTCGTTCCTCCCTAGTCAACTATACTAACTGACAACCAAACTATCCTCATAACGCATAACGATTGAAATGTGTTATTATCATGAAATTCAAAAAGAAGTCGTTCGCAGCGGAACGACTTTTTTCTGTTATTGGTTAACCAAATACTACTTTCTCAATGTCCCTCACTCATTCTTTCTCAGCCTGTGTATGCTAAAATATAATAACTCCCTAAGTCTATCAGTTGTTGAATATAGTTATTCAAGATGGAGGTTAATGCTCATAATGACAAAATCCCATAGAATCAATAGGCCGCGCGGAAAAATACTTGCAGCTGTATTAACTGCAATTTTCATTTCACTTGCAATGGGGATATATCACTATGTCCCTATAGATGAAAGATTAGAGAATACTTACTATTATTCATTCGGGTATAAATTTGCGGTTGGATTATTGATTAACCTCGCTATTTTACTTTTCTTAATTACGCCCCTTTCTATATTGGTGGATGGATTACTTTTATACAGAAAAAAAGATAATACGTATATGAGATTGCTCGTTGCTATTGCCGCATATGGTCTATTAGGCTTCATAGGTGGGATCATCTACTCGATATTTACACTTAACTTCAATACTTTTTCCGCTCTGACTATCCATATTGTTGTATGTTCTCTTGTCTTTTTAACCTTCCAGTTGGTATTAAATCGGAGTTTTCTTCACTCATCTTCACACCGATAAATAGATTGCGTACGACTTAACCCATAAGGTTTCCATTTGGTAAACTTATGGTTCCAATACGTGATTAGCACTTCAGTGTTTTAATGAATGGACAAGGCAATCAGTCTAACCATTGTATGCTATTGATTTTTGGCATAATAAAGCAGCCTATCACATTGATCAGCTGCTTTTTAGTTTTATTGAGTTATCGTTTCCCGTTAGTTCAATACACGATCCCTCGTACAACTAAATACTTCTTTGAATCTTGACATTAAATTCTGTCGTTGACGCAGTGACATACTCCATATAATTCACAGAGCCGTTAAAGTTCAAATAAGCTTCATAACGCATGCGGATTCCAGGTAAAGTAATCAAATCCAGAACATTTTCCTTGGGAACCCACCTGCATTCGCTCGTTTCATTAGAAGTAGCTAACTCTCCACCCACAGATTTACACACGAAATCAAACATGACCTTCGTGGGGACATCAGTCACACCGTCATACCACTTATGGATTGCTGTATTCGAAATAACACTAATCAAATAGCTAACCGTGGCGTCTATTCCACTTTCCTCTTTGATTTCACGGATGACACCATCAATTAGGTTTTCTCCTACTTCAGTTATCCCACCAGGATACACCCAACCATCGTCATGGGCTTTTACTAAAAGGATATTTCCAGTTCCATCCTCTACAATTCCACCTGCAGATACAATATGTGTCGGGAACGTCATTTTACAACCTCCAAATAAGATAAATTTGTATATTTATTCCACATACTTCTCATACTTTCCTGCCTTTGTGAATTTCTAAAAGATACTGTCGACATGATTGAACTAACTTGCCCGCTAGCTTAACGTAAAAGAACCCCTATAGATTAGCTGGCTGTATACTCGAATTATCATTCTATTGGAAATTCACAGCAACTTTATGCTTCCAATTTCGACTCCTCAAACTTATGCTTCTGTTTGTGTTCCGAAAGGCAAAAACAACGGAAATTAAAGCAAATTCCAGCACACATATGGGTGAAAATTTATCTTCTTATGGGTTAAGTCACATTGCGTGCCGTCATATCCGTTTTTCTAAACTCTTCAACCTGCTTACTATGCGGCCATGTAGTATCCATCACTCAACTCCGACCAGCTTGTATCGAATATCGATCTTCCCATCTTTCACTCTCATCTGAACCTCCCCCATCTGATCTGTACGATAAATATCTGACCCGGTAGCTTCTAAACGTTCCATCACTCCCGGATTGGGATGCCCATATGTATTGTTAACTCCTGCAGATATCACAGCGGTTTTGGCGCTCCAGTATTGGAGCCAGGCTTCGGTTGACGACGTTTTACTGCCATGATTTATATTGTCTTGTCAATACTGCACTATAATCTATTCCTTACCAGTTCGATGCTTTTTATAGTGCTAATTCCAAAACAACAAAATATGTACACTATTTTTAAGCTACAATAAATAAGGTATGTTAGTGTTTTATATTTTATAAAATCATTCTCAGTGACTAGAATAGAGCATGTCTTCAAACCTAATTTAACCATAGCAAAATAGAAGCCAGAGATAAAAAGGCTGCGAAAGTGCAAGACAGTTTATCGTAGCGTGTATTCAGTCTGCGATAATGTTTAAGTTTAGTAAAGAAGCAATCCATCAGATGACGTTCTTTATAAAGCCACCCATCATACTTGCATTGAACCTTACGATGCTTGCGGTTTGGAATGACAGCAGTAACTTTTGTTCATAAATCAGATTTAAAATGTTGTTCATATCATCATAACCTCGATCCGCCAAAACAGTTTTGCCGGAAAGATCCATGCCTTGAAGCATTTCATATCCTTTGACACAATCATGTTGGTTTTCAGCGGTTAGGTTCAATCCACAAAGGGTAGTCCAAAAGCATCCACAATCACGTGTATTTTAGTGGTTATTCCACCTATGGAGCGTCCAATGGCCTGAAATTAATTTTTCTCGTCCTCCATCATTAATGTACCCATGAAATAAGAGTTCATGTATAAGAGCCGTTTAAACGAAGATAATATCTTATGATACAAATACTTGAATGGAGGACAGAATAATGACACAGAAAGTGCTACGTTACACAAACAATGAGGTGGAAGCAAGAACAGAAGTTACCAACTTGGGCGGTCGAGTCGTTCACCAGTTCAGCCCAACCGCATTTGTAGCAGAGTTACCGGATGCTGTAGATCTGAATGATCTGACGATATCGTCTGCTGATCCGACACAGCCACTTGACGAGATTACTCAACTTGCAGTTACCGCTTGGACAACAACTCAACAAGCAGCCAAATCGGCGAAATTCACATCAGCTCCATCACCTACTGAGGGCTTAGCGTGGGATGCCCCAGGGTTTGAGCCTCCACATGATTCCTCATCAGCAGTTACCCTTATGGCCGAAAATGTAGCCGAATCCACTGGGACACCAACGAGTCTGTATATGATCGGATCAGTAGCTGTCGGCATCGTTCTCGTGTCTCGAGATACAGGGGCGGAAGCTTTTACTGATGCAGAAAGGTCAAAAATTATTCAGGAAGTTCAGGAGGGCCTTGATTGGTTAGCCGGGGTTGAACCTAGAGCAAGAGTTTCTTTCAACTACGATATACGCCCTATCACTGTCACATCGCTTCCAGGTCCGTACGCAGGAGCTTCAGATCCTTACGAGCGATTTGAAAGGGACTGGCGGGATGCCGCACTCGCATCCATGGGATACGCAGCCGGCCGAGCAGGATATCAGAAGTACGCTAATGATCTTCGTGCAAAGCGACAAACTGACTGGTCTTATGTGGTATTTTTCACTAAGTATCCCCTTAATCACTTCGCATACGCTGTCGTCGAAAAGGTAGTAATGAACTATGACAACGACGGCTGGGGACCGGACAATATCAACAAAGTTTTCGCTCACGAAACCTGCCATATTTTTGGGGCAGCAGACGAATATGGGTCTTGTTCCTGTGGAGAAATCAGCGGACACCTCGGAGTGCCAAACAACAACTGCGTTAATTGCTCTCCACCCGGTTCCCAAATCCCATGTTTAATGAATGCCAATACTTTGCAAATGTGCGAATTTAGTAGAGGGCAAATCGGTTGGGACGAGCGATTATTTCCAGCGACTGAAACTAACCTTGTTAATACATCAGTTTCTACTTGACTCTGCGTTGATTTTCAGCAATTCGTTTTTCACCAAAGGTAACTGTTCAATCTAATATAGTTGAACCAGTAAAGACTCCTTTAGACCGAAACTTTAATTTTTACAGTTCTAAAGTTAAAAACGATAAGAAAAAAGTTTCTTGTGCAGGCCAAGGTGTAGATCCAGCATCACTGGAGATCAATCTCCTCATGTACAATTTAGAATCAGATAATCAGCCCGTTGAATCCAGTAGCAAACCGCCTTAAAAGTGGTTCTTTATTGAAATATCACCAATTAGGGCGTATTAATTATTCTTGAAACAACAAAAGTTTAGAAAAACAGCAATCCTCCAGATAGAGGACTGCTGTTTTTCGTTTATGCGATTAGAGAACTGTATCTGTTGAGTAATAGGCAAAAAGAAAAGACGTAGCTGATCATCTACAGTCGCGTGCGGCGCGCTAAGTGAAAGGAAATGTACGGCATAGCTCACCATTTTGCTGAGTATAACCCTTTGATGTTTTACCTCCCCTCAATTATGAGCGCTCCCGGTCTTTGCTGTCATTCCAAAAGTTCCACGCAAGTGTGATTGGTGGCTTTAAAAGAACGTCTCCTGGTGGAGTGCTTCTTTAATAAACTTAAAACTTAAACATCGCAGACTGACTACACGCTACTATAAACTGTCTTGCACTTTCGCAACCTTTTTTATCTCTGGCTTCTATTTTTCTATGGCTAATTTAGGTTTGAAGACACGCTCCAGTAGATGAGTTATTTATAATTAAGAACTCACACATAAAAATACAGAAAGAACTTCTATAGATTATTCAATATAAAGGTATCTTTCTGTATTCTTTTTATATAAGATATTCCTTCAACAGTCTATTAAAACTACGAAGATGTACGTTGGCTACAATACCATGAATCTGCTGCGAGTGCTTGATACATTGCTGATTTCCAAGAATTTTTACGAGAACTCAAACAACTATCTGCAGTTTCAGTTAGATGCAGTCGAACCGCTTCTGCCCCACCCAAATCGAACAACCTTCCAATCTGGTAAGAAATATCTGAAATTTCAGAGGCTGCCTCAGAACTATATAAACTATTTAATTCATACAGTTCAAAATGGTACTTCACCCGTTTTTCCATAAGTTGGGTTGCATTATCAGGAGATCGTATATAAAAAATTAACGACACTGGATCTGTATGAATAACCTCTGCAAACAGCCACTGATCACCATCAATGTTATCAAAATAAGGATGTAGAGTTTCTTGTTCACTATTAATTGGATTCACTGAACCCTTAATTTTATTACAATCACTACATGCAGGCACTAAATTATTTGGGGAAATAGCCAAAGATGGATGTTTAGTTTTCGCCAAATAATGATCCAAAGTTTTAATAGGCAACTGCCCACATAATGGACATTTATCAATACCTTTAGGATATCTTAATGTCATATAAAACTCTCTACCAGGACTATCTTTTTTAGCCAGCCTACCATCATAAACTTTAATCATTTCATCTTTAGTAATGTCACCATTAACATGGGACTTCTCTGCAATTTCGTGTAGTTTTGCATTACTCGCTTTGAGATCAAATTCGTTTGAATCTATAATGATTTCTGGCAAGCATTTCTCTAGTCTTCTTTTTAATGATTTATCTTTCACCTTACTAATGGTTTTAATAAAAACATCTTCTACTTTGATTGTTGGCTTAGGGAGGGAACGCATGTACTTATTCCTCCTCTTTTTCAATAGAAGCTACAAGTCCTCGTACAATTGCACGTGCCTCTATTCCCAACTCATTATTAAAATGTTCCAGTATCGAAACATAGTCACTATGTTCTTCGACTGCTTCAGTTAACATCTTGTAGAATCCTGAGTAAAATACCTCTAGTTCGAAAATTTCTCTCGTTAATGCACCAATACCTTCACCAAAAGTCTCAATTTCAGTACGGCTGGACCATTGAGTTTTCCCTTGTCTGCGAAGCTTCCAAACACAGCTACGAGGTACTTCTTGCAGAATGACTGGGGAATGCGTCGCAATGATCGCTACCGCATTTCTCCGAGTCAATAGATCCGATAAAGCCCTAACAAATGCAGAAAGTAAGGGTGGGTGTAAATGAGCTTCAGGTTCGTCTAATAGAACTATAGTTCTTTCTTCTACCGTCTCAACTAGTCTAGTTAGAGTTAGTAACACAATTTTGTGTCCAGAGCTTAACCGATGGAAAAACTTTTGGGCTCTAGATTTTAATTTTTTTTCCTCGTCTGTACCCTGATCCATTAAATCTGTTTCATCTAATTCTGTTTGACTTCCATCTTCGTTTTCAGACTGTAGAATACTTGGAACATCTGATTCCATGAAGATTGGATCGGATGAAAGCATCTCTACTGCTCTGAGCCATCTAGTTGTTTTACTACTCCTGACTATAGCATTTAAGCTATTTGCAAATTCATATTTCAAGTTATCCGGACTTTTAGGAGGTTTCTTAAATTGTTTTAAGCCGATATAAGAGTAAGGGGTCCCCTCTAACTTGTTTCTACGTTCTGGAAGTGGCTCTGCTGGGTCAAACGCGCTAAATGATACCGAAACTACGTTTGCGAATAAATTCTCAGAGGTTATTTCTTCAGAAATAGGACTAAAATACCCAACTTTTGAAGGATTTTTTTTGTCGATTAAAGAATCAATCATATTATTCATTAAGAAAGTTTTCCCAACAGCATTTCGACCAATTAAGATATGAATATTGGTTGGAGGGTTTGATTTAGGCCCTACTTCAAAAGTCAATTCGAGACGCTCAGTGTTTGTATAATATGGGCCAACATATTTGAACTCATAAGGAGTAAGTCTTGCATCTCCTTTAGCCAATCGACGATATTGTCCTAGTACTGAAGTTCTTTGCACACTTCTCATTAAAGATTGTCCAGTAACTCTTTGTGACATCGCTTTCTCATATGCAGATGACAATAGAGCCATATCATTTAATGATTTTAGTATACCTTCCCGAATATCATCTCCAAGATTATTTAGAGACTCGTAGTAAGATACATCTTGTCCTACTGAGAAAAATTCATCATTTAATTGATCAAACTCCTCTGGTAAGTCAGGCCTTTTTTGACTTCTAGACATATTAACTTGACCAATTTTCAGACTCCCGATATATTCAATCTCACCAGAATGATTAACATATCGTAAAGAATACATAGTCTTGAATTCCCACCAGTCATTCCAATCGTCTTCCACAAGATAAAACTGGTTTATTGGATTTGCCCGTATATGGCCTCCATTACCAACAACTTTTACCAACACTGTAGTAGCCTCCCCTGAAAAGCTCCATTTCTATAACATAGAATCCAGTTTATTATTTTATATCGACATATGAGAATCTAAACTAAAGAGTGATTATCTTAAATTAAAGTTATTTTCTTGCCAACCACCCTTTTAATTGAGATACGTTCCTATTTCTCTTTTTCCGAATATCCTTTCGTCACGTTAGGAAATAACTAAAAATCTAATTCAAAACACCTAAAATATAAATATCAACTAAGGTCCCCTTGTCATATAACACATGGCTTTTACCTCGGATGCTTCTTCACTATCAATTGTATTATGTATTAATTACTTTTAGAGATGTGATTGCTCTTCAGAACTACAAAGTAACTTATCTTGAGCTCTATCTCCTCTTGGTCTCCACAAGGTTAGATGTGTCTAACTTAGCTAAGTGGATAACAAAAAAAGACACTAGGAATAGTGACTATAGTCTTACTCCTGTCAAGTAGACAGAGGAAAAAAGCTATGCTCACAGTGCGCATCGATATTCAATCGGTGCGCACTGTTTGAGTTTGGCTTGAAAGCGTCGGTAGTTGTAATTGTACATATAATCTTCCACGGCTTGTCGAATCTCTACTTCTGAATTACACTGGGCAGGTTGCTTTGCGAGAGTGGCTGCCCTTCACGCCGAATGCTACTAATCGTGTGTTGTAAGCCTGAGACGGATGCGATCATCTGCCGATGCATAAACAAAAGAAGTATTGTTTAAAATAGGATCCCTCTTTTGATTCAGAGCGGGTCGGGGTGGTTCCCACCCCAAGTTTCTCAAACTCTGCTGTGTCGAGCTAGACAGGCGATGCCAATTATTTCGCACAGTATGCTAAATATAGTGGTGCATTCGCATGTCGCGACTAGCCATCATTAGGATAATTTCATTCGGGAATTGAGGGACAGCCATTAGTTGATCCTCCTTCGTGCGGTAGTTACGAACTATGACAGTCTGCGGCTTGCTATCCCATACGTTTTGCTTCATCGATCGCGCGTGATGCATCAATTAGACCAGATCCAGTGGCAAGGTCGGGACCCGGCAAAGCCGGATTTTGAGCGGATCGGCCCTCTGTGACGTCTCGAGCTGTTCGCTGCAATATTTCTCTAATTTGAAATGGATTTAAGTTACGATTTGCCTGCTTTATAAGTGCACAAATGCCTGCGATTTGAGGCGCTGCTGCCGAGGTTCCGCTGAAAGCCGCCCACCCATCGCTTGGAGAAGTTTCGTCGCCGCGAGGATGTATATCTCCGGATAAATCATTGTCAATTTGGTCCCCTGGTTCAACTGGAAGCATAATATAGGCTGCTTGTGGAGGCAAACCAACTAATCCACAGATATCCGGGCTCTGACGGTTTGGATATACTCTGCTCTGAAATCCGCTAGCATAAGGTGTCGCTTGCATAGTACCGTCTTCCCGTACAAATACGCCGCCTACTGAAATCACATCCGGATGCATGCCAGGGAAAGATAATTGACCATTGCCTGCAGAAAACACCACTGTAATACCATGACTCACCGCATTAGCTACAGCAGCTTCAAGCACCTTGTCAAAGCCAGATAAAACACTGCCTTCGATAGGAATTCCCCAACTACAGGTGATAATGTCAGGATTCAGCGCTACTGCAGCATTGAATGCGCCGGTACTATTGAAGAGGTTGATCTTCACCATAGTGAAATCAACGTTCGGTGCCAACGAGAAAATGTTGACTGACTCGCCAGTACCATGTCCGATTTCATCATGCTCAGGATCAGCTGCACCAGGTCCGAGCACGACCTGATTTGAACGGAAATTGTGTTTATCGAAAAACGGATGTTTATAAAACCCACTATCAACCATAACCACTTTTATGCCGTGTCCGGTAATTCCGCTCTGATGCACACCCTCAGCATGCAAAAGTTTAACCAGATCTTGAGGCGGCTCCAGATGATAATAATCTTTCTGAGGAGGGGTCGCGAAAGGACGTTCCGCCATCATAACTGTCGGCGCATAATAAAAGACCCGTTCGCCAATTGCCACGCCTTCCAAGACGTCAGCGAGCGGACTTTTATCGGTGTTAATTAAGCCTAGCATCCCCGAGTTTGTCGAGTCCAGTATGGTGGTAGATGACTTTCCGGCTATTCCTTTAACCTCGCGTTCCTTTGGTACAATTGAAGTATTAAACACTTTTTCGTATGTCTGCAGCGAAGCGGCAATTGAAATGGATACATCACCTACATTTAAAACTTCAAAACCGTTATCCTTTAACTTAGAGACCGCCTTTAGCACCAAATCCTCTTTTGAATGATAGTGCTGAACCGTTTCACTTGTAATTTTACTTGACACGGAAAATACGGACTGGCCCCCAATAGAGTGAACGGAAGCCTCTGCAAATATAACATTTGGCAGTTCGGATGAAATGGAATTTGCCATGTGAACCAATACTCCTCTCTTGATCTATTTAGGGTTTTATTGAAATAGGTTTTGGAAAGACGATTGCATCTACAAAGGGTTGCATTACTTCCGGAATAACAGGATCTTTATTAGGAATAAGGTACTCTGGTCCCTCACTATGGGCTTTCGAAGCTATCATTTTCACATCCAACAAGGCTTCAAATTTTTCAGGTAGCCCCATTAAAGTTAATGTCATTCCTGCTTGTACGACCTCAATCTCGGATTGTCTAAATAGCTTTTTTGCTTTTTTTATTGTTTCATTAGAAATTTTGAACTGATTTATATTTTTTGATGAAACAGGCTCACTTAAATGAAGAAACGATTTGCCCTGCATTGGCTTTAAAACCGCTTCCGCCATCATATGTCTATTTGGATTTACGATATTGGCTTTCCCCCTAGATCTTTTTGTTCGTATTGGTTTTGTGAACACATATAGACTGCTCCAAATACAGTATTAAAATACAGGGCCATACTAACCCTATTCGTTCCAGTTGAATATAAAGCTAAAAAACGGAGGGTTTTCTTAGGAAATTGAATGAATTTTAGTTTTTATATGAGGACGGGTTGTCAAGCTAAGTGCGACAGCTCCTCTGAAAAGGATTCGTGAGCGGTCTCCAACCCAAGCTTCCCCTTCGAGCACAATAAACACCACATCGATATCTTGATGATCGTCCATACAAAATCCCCATCTTTTGTTATAATAAGAGCTTATCTGCATCTGCTTTTAATTTAGATAAACATCTAATCGGAAATCGGACGATGTTCTTGTCCATTCCGGCAATTGGTACAAGTTCTTGTCCTTGGCTCGGTACACGAACTTGTACCGATAAAACAAAAAAGCCGCTAAAATAGCGACTTCAACGGGAACATGTTCTTGTTCCTGACATTTTTTTCATCACTAATCATAATAAAATTAACCTTGATGGGCCATTTGCCTGAATAAAACAAGAGGGGAACTCCCTGGTTCTAGCTTATTAAACAACCTTATCCTGGCGTTTCTGTGGATCACCTTACTGTCAGATCCTTTTTTTAATATCAAGTCTTTTCACTCAAATTCTTCGTCTTTATTGTTCTGCATGATGGTGTTTTTCAACACAATTTTTGATTAATTGTCATTTACTGGATTATCTTTTCTTATATTAACTACTCTCCCTATTAAAACTCCATAATGTTTGCTTCCAATTCAGCAAATGGTGTTAGCAAAGTTCACTATAACAATATAGTCCCTATTAAGGGAGCAAATTTGAAATTCTGCTCCCCTCACTCACTAGGTCCGATCCAATATTAGATCTGCTCGAGATCGAATTACGTGCATTTCTGGCGTAACTATATTCAAGCTCTCCGTAAATGTATTCGGATTAAATAATAATGGATTGGTCTCGTAAAGGTGTTCTTCAAACACAATACCTGTAACTTCTGTAATCGCTGTTAAGGAAACTTGATACATCGTTAAGGTTTCCATTCTGTCTAAAAACCCGAATGAGTTTGAAGTATGGAATTGCCCCTCATTTCTCCAATAGTCATCTTGTAATATTTTGAATGCAGTAGAATGTAGTTGTTCATCGGTTCCAATATAAAATGCGACTTTCCAGAAACCAGCCGGTATTTTAATTCCACAGCCTAGGGGTTTTCTAAATCCACAATATTCCCGATCACTCTCTGTATATATTGGTCCTGTGAAAATAGAAAGCTTTTTGTTTTCACTTTCTGTTCTTTCAATTATCCACCTCTCAATGTCCCCCCATTTTGTAGCGTGAAATTTCTTATGTTGGGGCATGATATTCGCAAAGCAAAAGGAATCACAATCTGCATCATTACCCTCTGCTTCTTCTCCCCAGCCTACATCGTTTCTTCTGACTAGATGACCTCGATCCCATAAATCTACTTGGCCTCCAGCGTAAAGCCAGTCTCCTACTTGATTTCCCTCACCGATTCGGTCATCAAAATGCCAGTCATTACATCTGTCAATTCGCAAATCTTGTTCTAGATCCGTATTGTTTGCTCCGTAAATTGCAAATTTCCTGTCTTTATTCATAACGATTGAAAAATGAGTAAAAGGAAATACCTTCCCTTCCTCTACTGCTGTCTGAGCAATATCTTCCCTTAACTGAGGAAAAGGAATGGGGTATTGCTCCCCCAGAAAAGTTACATTAAACCCTTCATTTAATCCCATCGTTTACACCTCTTTCTTATCATACAAATAACGCGTTTATTGTCGTCTTAGACAGAAGTATCAGTTTCTAACCATCCCTTTGAACGATTGATCGGTAAGAGCAAATAGAGCTCCTTTAATTTTTTTACATCATGTTGAAACCACTTTCTTATCCATTTACAATACTCCTCAGTCCCAAGATGCTCTTTACAACCAGTCATGTTTACTTTGTCAATCAAATGACCCACCATCATACCTGACATGATTGCTTTTAAGACACCGTGTGATGAGGCAGGATCTAGCACAGAAGCAGCATCACCAACTAAATAGTAGCCTGGACCAGCAGGTTGTCGAACAGCTCTCCAAGTCATATCTGCTCCGAGAGTTTTGCCTATTGGGGTTAATTCCTGATATTCTTTTGGAAGCCACCTATTTTCCAGCGGAATATTACCGAAAGATAAGCGTGTCCATTGGTACATACCAGCTCCGATCTTTGCCGTCCACGTCCATCCTTCATGATCGGCAACAATAGCAGGTTCATCATCACGGAGATGACATTCTCCTTGCACATACCCATATCGTGCAATAAGTTGAGGCGAGTAAGTATCCATTGGTAATCGCAACTTTTTTGCTAACCAGTGCTGACGGCCTGTACCATCGATTAGAAATGAGGACATCAATTGACCTCCTACTGTAACGACGCCTACCACACGATTATTTTGTATAATCGGCCTCAGTGCGCGATGCTGAAGATAAACCTCTACGCCCAAAGACATCGCACGCTCGAGCAGAATGGAATCGAATTCGGTACGTCGTGCCTGGTATCCATACCAATCGCCTGTTTCATCAGCACCAAACGGGACAAATTGACGATCTTGCTCCCATGTAATCCAGTGTCCCTTATGACGTAAAAAACCTGCTTGGTGGACGATCTGTGCAACACCTAAATGGTGCAATACAGGCTCAATACCTGGATGTAATGTTTCTCCCGGTTTTTGTCGTGGGAAAGACTCCCCATCAATCATGGCAACTCTGAGTCCCTTACTTGCGCAAGTGATTGCAGTTGCTGCCCCAGCTGGTCCACATCCAATAACAATGACATCGTACTTTTCATTCATTCCCATTCTTATATGTCCACACTTCATCTTCACATGTTACGTAACGAAGTAAAATATTCGGCTCACTTACAAATAGGATGACTCTTTCTTTGATTGTTAATCGGATCTTTCTACTATTACTTTGTGTAATAGCATCTCCTGACTTATACACATCAAATCGATAGATATTACCTGCAAATTCAGTTCTCGTTTGCAACTGGGCTCTTTTCAGCTCTTCATTATGACCTGCAACTACTTGAAAAGATAAAACTCTCCATTCACTTTTTTGTCTATTTAAGCTATTTTCAGGGCTTGGAGCCAATCCTAACGCTTTATAAACATAAGCCATCGCTAATAGTCTTTGTTTATATTCCATAACATCTATTTTCCCGGTAAGTGACAAAGTGAATTTATTGTTCAACGCATTTTCAACATAGTCTGCATGAGATAAACGATTGTACTCCACTTCACCTTTGGTTTGATCTAAGATTGGACCTGGAACACCATCCCAAGGTGCCCCCCCCACAATCCCAAGTTCCTCATCCGTTAAAGGACATACCGTTGGATACCTTGTTTCAAACGTTCTTGCTGCATCAGGTGCAACTGCTGGCCAAAAAGTACTCAAAGCTGCACACAACTTGGCATCTTCAGGGAATGGACTTCCTAGACCATATCCCGCAATAAATTCTTGTCCTTCCTTACTGAGATCGTAGCTTACATCCCAACCTGGTGCGAAAACTCCAGAAGCCGCATCTGGCAAATAGGAATGTCTCGTTGTAAAAGGGACACGTACCATTGTTTCATCTGGAATTTGCTCATACAATGTTGATACGATCGCCGTTGTCGTGTCATCGTTTAAACTAAACACTGATGACCCTTCATTAGTTAATTTTATATTTACAGGATATCTTATATCAGATAGCGTGTAAGGCAAGTCATCTTTGTTTTCCCAAACATAAATTTTTATAGTTTCATTTACTTCCTTCTCGTACCATTCCATTAGCTCTCTCTGGTCACAGTTCGGGAAGAAGTCTGGGGCTGTTACCATTGAATAGGCAGGGTAATATTGTATATCCGATATTTCTGGACAAACTGCTTCTATCCATCCATCCCCTGTATAGTCTTTATAATGTATGGCTTGGTAGCCTCCTTTCTTTAGCTTTGTTATCATCTCTTCCGCTGTCATATTGTTGAGGTTCTGTTGGCTTCCATTGTCTAAGAGTTCATGACGTACATGTACATATTCAGGCACTGGTCTTCCGAAAATAACATTCTTTGTTTCCTCAAGGCTCTGCTGCTCTTTATAGAAACGAAATTGTAAACTTGAGGAAAAGGGCCGAATATCTAAACCTGAAATAGTCCCTTCCTCTAAATCACTGCTTTTAGGAACAATGAAGGTCAGTAACTTATTGTTATATTCTGCTTTTTCAATAAGTGCTGGATGTACATCTGGGACAAGCACGTGAGGTCCAAAATCAGTATTACCGGACCATGCAGCTATTCCCTCAGTGAAATAAAACGGTGACTCGTGAATATCTGGTTCTTTCCAGCCGGTATCATAAGTTCTTTCACCCACATATTCTTTATCATTTAAAACCTGATGTATACGACGAATTTTCTCGTTAACAAGAGTCGCCTTAAGCTCTAAAGTTAACTTCAGTGGATTACCTTGATCGTCTTTTAAACATTCCGAACCGGTAAAAATCTTATGAATAGGTACCCAAAAGATTCTATCTTTATCCTCTTCTGCAACCTCAGTGATACTCATTGGTCCAAAATTCCCTGAATCACCTTTTTTTTGGACCGCTAAGTAAGCTGAGTACCGCGCGGGTAGGACTCGAAATGCAAAATCATCGCCTTCAAAAAAGGGAAGAAATCCTCGGCTTTCGGGGTTATAAAGGGGCTCCTTCGTTCCAACTCGTGCTACCCCAGTGCGTGAGAAACAAACATCAGCATGTTTTCGATGAACTGTTTCTGGTGAAGGGCGATATTCCGTCGAAAACACTACAATAGCTAGATCTCCACCTGCACGCTGGTGGAGTTCAGATAAGCATGGTGGCTTGATGCCATAAACATAATTCTCGACGACATCAAGCTCAGCTAACGTTGGAAATACAGACAGTGGAAAACCATTATGCCCCAGATTGACATTCGGTGAAGCTAAGGCGTGATAAAGCAAGCTTCTTGCTGGGTAGCCAGGTTCAATACCACGATTTCCTTCCATTGAGAAATCTTCAAAACCTTTTATGGTACGATCAATCTTTAATTTTTTACTCAGCTCTCCCTGCAAGTCTGGTGCAGTGATATCTACTCCATGTATCATAAGTAAATCTCTCCATCCATGCGGAGCTAGCCGTTTACATATTTGTTCGACCTGTTTTGTTAATAAAACCATCATATACATCCTTTCATTGTTTGTATGACTCACTTTCAGTATGGGCGTAATTTCGACAAGAAATTCACTTTCTATCCTATCTAAAACATTTGAATAAAACACAGATACATGGATCTTATGTAATTAAAAGTAAAATAAAATTGATTTCTCTATTCCTTTTGCCTTTCCATTAACGAAATAAGATATATATATAAACTATCTCAAAAGTCAGTAATAAGGGGGATAGGAAAAGAACATATAAATCGGAACATGTTCACTCCTGCATAGGAGAGAGAATTAGTACTGATAAAACAAAAAAGCTTCTAAAATGGTATTATCCCCTTTTAGTAGACAAGAGAAAAAAGACATCTGTTAAGATGGACTTAATCTTGCATAATGTAGGGGATTTTTCATGGCTAAAAAAGGACACTTTCCGGTGGTACTCCTCAGAATTAAATGGAGGCAGCCCGGCTGGTCAACGAAGAACATATGAGCATACGTGAAGTCACGAAACGTTTGGATATTCAAATAAATCTCAGGTACAAGTATGGGCTGCGAAAACGAAACATGGAATGAGCTTAGAACCAGCCACATCTAAACGAGTACGCCCTAAAACGAAGTTTTCCAGTATGGAAGAAGAAATGGCTTACTTACGAGCGGAGATTGACTATTTAAAAAAGCAGTATCCAAATCTACACAAGGAGTGACGAGTAAAGCTGTCAGATTTCCGATTGTAGAGGACTTGCGAGTGCACCATAATCTGGCTTGGCTATTGAAGTTAGCTGCGGTTTCCCATTCGGGCTATTATAAGTGGAGAAAAAGTAGACAGGCGACAAGTGAACGTAGACAACAAGAACATGAATTGGAATCACATCTGCTTGCCATTCATCGCGTTCATCCCTACTTTGGTTACCTTCGAATGACAGTGGCTTTACGGAGAGAAGGCCTGAGAGTTAACCACAAAAAGGTGTATCGATTAATGAAACAATTAGGGATCTGTTCTGTCAATCGAAAAAAGCGTCGATTCTTTGGGAAACAAGCTTCTGTAGTGAATCCAAATCGACTTGAGCGCCAGTTTCAAGCGAGTTCACCGCGAACTAAACTGGTTACAGACATCACCTATATTCGCGCTGAAGAACAGTTTGTGTACTAGTCTGTCATTCAGGATTTGTATAATTACGAGATTGTGGCTTGGCATCTTTCCGAACGAAATGACCTTGCTTTGGTTCATGAAACGCTGGATAGACTCTGTCAGCACACGGATCTGAGTGGCGTAATCCTACACTCGGATCAAGTATTTCAATACACATCTAAGCTATTCACCGTAAACTGAAACAACTCGGCATTCTAGGAAGTCACTCCCGACGCGGGAATTGCCTGGACAATGCCTGTATCGAGTCGTTCTTCTCTCATTTAAAGACCGAGAAAATATACTTGAATTAGGCAGCAAACCAAGCGGAGGTTGAGCAGCAAGTGAGCGGATATATTCTGTTCTATAACCAGAACCTATTCTAGAAAAGACTAAACGACCTTTCCCCGGTGGAATACCGGGAAACGGCCGCAGCTTAAAATCGTCTTTTTTTCACTGTCTACTTGATAGGGTTATGACCAACATAGCGCCTTTTAATGGGACTATGTTCTTGTCCTTCGACACTGCACGAATAATGAAGCTACTCAGGGCCTCGTCCTCATAAGGCATGACCTTCACTGTTAATGTAACTTCCATGCCAACCATAGTTTTCTCCGTTCATTTCCATGTAAATCTAATCTAGTGGAGACTTAAACCAACATCCGATCTGTAAGATCCTCTGCAAGGGCTTTAGAGCCCGAAATCCCCTTGATATACTTTAGATGACCATCTGATGACCAATCTATCCCCTTTAATTTTTCAATCTTTTTGGGAATCATCTTATAATCGATATTCCCCTCTTCATTGATACAGCTTTCAATGAGATCCGAGCCTGCCATAGATAAAGCATCCAAACAAACAATATGAGTTAATCGCTGTTCTTTATAATCAATCCACTGTGGATAAAACTTCTCTTTAATTGAATTGAAATATAGCAAAGACAAATGTAATTTGACCTCTTTGGTCAAAGCCGAACATTGCGGTTTCTTTGTCAGATACTTCAATGTCCGGTACAAATTTTGAAGGGTAATATGTCTTCCCTTGTTTCGTTTACCAACGATGCTACCAATATGATGAAATGGACTATCTGCTCTTACAAGCAATTCAGTTGCAACCCAACTAATATCATCTGAAGCTCTAGTAAGGTATTTACTTAGAGAAGGGGCAATTCCTTTAGCTTTGGTATTTATGATATTAAACAATTGGATTTCCTCGTCATCATCTAAGTAATGGAACGCTACAAAAGGAACAGCCAAATCGGAATTTGTTTCCTCTATATAGCGTTTTATTCCTCCTAAGCGATGTTGCCCATCCATTAGTGACGCTTTGGCCTTACAAATGAGACGACCAAATGTTGGACGTTGCTTGTCATATGCTGTAAACTCCCAATTTGAGGATGCATTTAATAATAAAGGAGTGAATAGAGCTTCGTCTCCCTTAGATAAATATAAAGCAAATTCATTACATCTTCTGATATCAACTGGACGTTGATATCCCTTACCTGATGGATCATCATACGATTTTACGAAAGTTAACAAAAAAGAATCATGAGCGGAAAGAGAACTTTGATATGTTATTTTCCCACGTATTTTATTTAAAAGAACATTCTCTATCACGATAGGTCTAGCTAAATTGGAATTCATAGTTGTCATCATACTCCTTGTTGTTTGTCCAGGTTGTCCTATAAATTGGGGTCAATTATATGTTTAAGATAGGGGATTACATCAATGTTTTCATCATCCCCTGCTACCATGAACTGATACGTTCTAGCAACATTAGCCTTTAACTCCTCCGTAAACATAAGGCCTACTGTTCTATATCTCTTATCTGAGTTTACGATTGGAAAAGGTAATTGATCCACGGCAGATATGGCTATTATTTCTTCATGGACCGCACTAATCCATTCCTTTCCTCTCGGGGTAAATTCTTCTCGCAGCAATTCGAACCGCTCTTCGTCCGTTATCAAAATGAAATAACAATTCTGATATAAGATAAATTTTTCAATTCTATACACATTTCGATAGTTATGCTCATCCATTAAAACAAGGATATTCGCCTTATTATTATTACTCATACATGGCTACTCCTTTACCGTTAAGAATGAGAAGATCCGTTATTGATTATACCTATATTATAGGTATTTTGTATACCCTTCTTGTTTTATTTTAATTTGGCTATTATTGGGCAAGGGGTGATCATCACATGAATTTCAAAGATACGGGAAGCCGAATACAAGAACTTCGAAAGACACGATTTCATAACCGTGTATCTTTTGCCCAAGCTCTTCAAACTTCAGATGAGAATATTAAACGAATTGAAAGTGGTAAAGGTCTACCCAGTATTGACCTCCTTATTAAAATGGCTCTAACTCTAGAAGTGAGTACAGATTATATCTTATTTGGCCAACTAATGAATCCAGAGGATGAAGCAAGTATTTCTCTTATCAGATTACATCAACAATTAAGCCATGCTGGCAAAAAAGCCTTACATAAAATTGCTACGGAAATTTATATTTTAGAAAAGGGGATAAAATAAAAAATCGCCCCGAAAGGCGCTCTTCCTCTTCTCCAGATATTTATTTCCGTTTATCTTTTACGTTTTTCCGAATTACATCTTCTGTAATATCTCCTACAGCGCTCCTTCTAGCCTCGATTAACACTGGTTTAAGATATCAAAATCATCTAAATCTGGTACAAACAAATACACCCTATCAATTTGAAGGCATTCTGTAATATGGGATTAAGCCAACCAACGAAACCTAAGGGTAATTTGTGTAATATTTGAGGATACTTCATAACCCATATCCGATAGCCCGATATATTGATCTAGTCCAAGCCGTCTTTCAATCTCACTATCAAATGTAAAACAAAAAGAACCAGTTGCATTTTTATAGTGCACTGGTCCTTTTTGTTTTAAAACTCATTAAATGAAATTTTTCTTTTACAAACGTCACACTTTACTTCAATAATCAAACCAATCCCCGTAGGCATGAACGTATAAGCAAACTTTGCTCCTGATACGTCGAGAGGTATGCATGAGTCCCATTGTTTAATTTCTTTCTCCATTTGACTTGTTATTTCGAATTTCAACATGTTATCCCAACTTCCTTACATTTTAAACAGATGGTACTCATTTTTTCAAAGGGTCTCTCCATCATGACAAAAAAATTCATTGTACTATATTATCGATCCAATACAATAATAATAGGGTGAATACCAATCATACTTTTAATACCTCTTTAATGCTCTGATACTTCCGTGTCTGAAGCAACTATTTGACTAGAACCTTACTGATTGCAGTATGAAAAGGAACTTGAGGGATTGAACAATAAATATCTTGCCTAAGACTAGATGTATTGTGAAGATGTAAAAAGGGTGATTCCTCCGCTGACCAAAGATCTCCTTGCGCTGGGCGATAGCGAAGAGTAGCTTGCATAATATAGCAAGCCTCAACTGCTCTAGTTACACCTACATAATGTAAATTAAGTGCTTGGATATACTCTTCTTCTGACGTCCTAGCTCCTTCAAAGGGTAGTATCCATCTGTATAAATCTAAATGAAATACAACTTTGAACTCTAATCCTTTTGATTTATGGAGCGTCATTATATTAACCTCATTCTCTGTAGCCGGCTTAAAACTATTTAGTTTTTGAGTATCTCCTAGAATAAGCTTTAATTCGTTACATACTTCTAAATCTCTATCGTCTGGATGAACCATTTCTGCAAAACATATAAATAAATCAATATTACTGATTAATTCTTCTTCGCCTAATATAAAAATTGCATGAATTACATTAAGTGCTCTTTCAAATTTCCGCACATCTAAATCCTCATTAAAGTAGCTCTGTACAAAATCTAATTTTGTCGTGAGTCCACCTCCAAACATAAAATAAGAAGATAACATATCATTAAATATAATTCCCCAATGTGAATTGCTTCTATCTAAGGCAGTCTCAACAAACAATTTATTCGGAGTACGAAGAAATCCTGCTGCTCTTTTTGCTGTCTCATTCCCTCTACATAGAATTGCAAAATCATTGTTATTCTCAAGATTGTACCTCTCTTTTAGTAAAGGTAAATTAAAATCTATCGATTCAAAAATATTATGATCTGTTCCTGGAATATACGTTTTAAAAACTCTTGGATCATCCGATAAGTTAATATTAGGAATTCCCATAAGAGCTAATGAATAATCTGAAATGCTTTTATGACACCTATGGTTCTTAGTTATTTCTAAATATCTGAAATCTTCGTTTGAAATCAATGAAAATAAAAACTTCGAGTACCTCTGACTAAATGCATAAATTGCTTGATTTAGATCTCCAACAGCGATACCAACCATTCCAGCGTCCACTAACTTCAGAAAAATATGATGTTGAAATTTGCCACAGTCCTGATATTCATCTATAAAGATATGAGTATAACGCGCTAACAAGTATGATATGCATTCAGGAACAACATTTAAAATGTACTGAGCCGTTTCAGCACATATTTCTAAAAATACATACCCTTCACTCAGTGATTTTTGAAGTAGTTCCAATAATTCTTCATCATTAAAATTTTTATTAAGATCTTTTAGTCTCGCATACTTCGGAAAATCATCCACCGAATTTTTTACTTCCCATGTAACATTTTTTCCAATTAACAACTTTGCAAAAGGAATAATTATCTCGGAAATATAGAATTTATCAATTGTTCCAAAGAAGTTATTATTCTTTTTAACCCCTTTTTTTCTGCATCGAAGTTCTAATTCGTCACTTGCTTTGTTCGTAAATGAAATTGCAATTACACCTTGATAATTTAATAACGTCTTAGAAATCACACTTATCTTTTCTACAACCGTAAATGTTTTACCACTTCCAGGTTTTGCAGTAACAACTAGATTTCCAGTTTCTTCAATGATTACATTTTGCTCATCAGTGGGAGGAAAAGAATTACCCATTCTCCTTCACGACCTTTTCAGCTAATTCTTTAATTTTTTTTAAGGGCTTAACAATATCGTCTTTTTCCAAGCAATCCAAAGCATCATAATTATTTTTCAAAAATTCAAACATATTCTCTGCTTTAGCTTTTTGCATAATTTTAACCGTGCTACTTTTTGCTCTCGTGTTATAGAAACTTTTCAGGTTCCTATATAGATTGCTTTCTACTAAATCATTCTCTAAATCTTTATGTGATAAATAAATATTCTTTTTTTCTACTTCCTGTGTAATATGTTTTAGAATATCAACTGCTTTTTGGGGAATCTTAGATTCCTTAGGCCATTCGTTGTATGACTCATTTTTCCCCCAATATTCAAGAAGGACAGCATTTTCGTTTTTATCTAACACTTCCTTAAATATCCCCATTATTCGTGACACACCCGCTTGAAACGAAAACTCCTGAGTCTTAGTTCCAATAGTCTTTTTCTTACTGAAAATATCATTATCAGTCCTAAATACGAATGGTATATCCAATGCTTGGCATATTTTTATATATGGTTTAAATCCAACTCCATTTACAGAAATTATTGAAGCATTGAGACGATCAAGATCTATATTCATCTTCTTAGACACAGCTGTATAAAAAAGTTTCTCTGAGGGACCTTCAACTAAAAACACGGCGTTCACAAAAAATATATCCGAAGTAATAGCATCTAATCTATACCCAAAATCATCAAATTTCAGGCTTATGTCTTCACTACATCCTCCGTTTGCAGCACTAGTTTTTTTATTATGTGTTTTCAATTTCACAATTTTATCCGGACGGAAGTCAGCAGCTATGTGAGGTGAATGAGTAGTTATAAAAACTTGTTCTTTGAAATTATCTAATAGATAGCTAGAGAGTTTTCTCTGTTGGTGAGGATGTAAATGTGCCTCCGGCTCCTCAATAGCAAAAAAGGTAACTCTCTCAAGTGTTATTTTACTTTTTTGCTTAGTTACCCAAGTGGCCAAGAATATTTGGTTATTTCTTCCGTCTCCACCTAATGTGAGAGTTTCACCTTCAGATGCGTAAGTTAATTCTAAATTTTCAAGCATCGTTTTTACGTCGGAGTTTGCGTTTTTAAAACTCAAGTCTTGATTCTCATTATGTATAGCTAAATCTTTCAATTCTTGATTCACACTCGCCAAGGATTTTTTTATATAATTTAACTCATCCACTCCTGAACTTACATCGTTTAGTACCACTTTTAGTTTATCAATGGAGATCTTATCTTCTTCTGCTAATTCCGCAGAGAGTTGTGACTTCGCATTCTCTAATATTTGATTTTTTTCTCTTTTTATGAATGATGATAGATTTCTATTAGAATTAACACATTCCATATTGAGTCTTTTGATATAAAAACGAGGCGACTTCAGTTCCAATGCATCTACTGAATGACCAGAATAAGTGCTGAACTCGCCATTTTTGGAGTTCCTATATTGAACATAAACAGTTCCATTTTGGATATCACCTTTAAATGTGCTTATCAAACAGTCTTCCGTTACATTACTGATCTTCACTGTAATTTCTATTGAGTTAGCTTTTGTATAAACATTATAATCACTATCCAGTAAATCTAGATCTCTATCACTCAATCCTCGATCAAATAATATTCTAAGCGCAAAAATTAAATTAGATTTCCCCACATCATTTGCTCCAATTATCAAAGTTTGATTAGAGAAGTTAATACGCTCATCACCAAAATTTCGAAGACCCTTTATTTTAATCCATTCAATTAACATCTAGTTCATCCTCCTTAGATTGAAACCTTAAAATTTTCTTGTTAGATCTGGAAATTTCTGATCACATCAGTAGGTTCCAAATCTAACAAGAATTCATAAAAAGATCGGACAATCTTCCTGATCTAGTAAATAATAGTTGGTAAGCACCTTCCAGTTAAATGAATTGATTTATACATAGTAGTCAGCTTAAACCAAACCAATTTATCTTTTTGAAATCTTAATTGCATTAACGGACTCTTTAGGAGATTCAGATGTGAATTCAAGATATACATTATCAAATTGATACGTGAGGACAAATTCACCTTCATACTCTGTACTTTCAAACCTTGTGCCTTTGCCCAAGATCTTCTCGATATCATCGAACCCTTTCATAGGAAAAGCTCTAGCACTTAAATATACATAAGCCAGTCGCCCAGATTCTTCACTGAAATTGAAAGAAGCATAGTTCCATCTCTCAAAAATCCAGAATAGCCCTCCACTCTCATAATAGGATTCTCTCACTTTGCTATTCAGTGCATCAGATACTTGTTTTATGGTTTTTCCAAAGCTTATTTCTTTGAAACCAGGTAATTTTCCTTGCTTTAAATATTTAACCGAGTCTTTTGTTAAATCTAAAAAGGGCAAAGTATTGTTGGACTGGATTCTTGTGTAGGGTACTTTTACTTCTATAAACCCAGCTACATAAGGGCCTACTTGATACGGGTCAAAAATTATGACAATCCCATCATTATAATAATAAAAACTGGATTTTTTACTTAGCGGGAAATTTCTAATCTTATCGTCGAACACTTCCTTCTTAACCCGTAATCCAGACTCAATACCGTCGAAAAGGTTAACACTCTGTTGGTTCGTCTTAGTAACGTTATTTAAAAAAAGTTGTGATCCTGTTTTCAAATCAAAATTGTATGTAGTCGCTTCTTCATATCCGTGCACCCCACCCTTGTAGTAATAATCTTTAAATACAACGGATAATCGCTGATTATTATTAAATTTCGTCTCGGATGTCGTTTGTCTGTAAAAGTAATTTTGCTGTTTCTTTAATTCTACGTTTTCTTGGGATGCTTTTACAGCATAAGTCTTCAAGACCTTATTGATTTTGTCCTTTACTTGTTGATTTCCACCGGTGATTTGGACATATTTTTGACCCTTATACGTATGGATCTTCGTGTTTACAGTATGAGGTTTAGCTGCTGATACGATGTTATTAGGTATGAATAGAACAAACGTAATACTAAAAATCAATATTGTAGCTAACACTTTCTTCAATTCAAACTACCCCTTTGTTTTATATAGTCAGTTCACGGTACTCTTCAAGCATACGTTTTAATGCTATAGAGGCTTTAATTCTCTCTGCTGCAACCTCCCCTGGTCTGCTTTCATCTAATACATACTCATTGATATCTGAACCTATATGATTGATCATGATATCTTTATTATTGAAGACATAGTCTTCAAACTGTACTCTTTCAATCTCGTCGTGAAAAATCAAAATCACTTCTAGAAATCTCCTTCTGGCTATGTGTGCCTCATGTTGGTCCTCTTGAAATAAAAAGTTATGCAGAAGGTAGTTTATATCGTTATTGATAAAATATTTATATGGGATAGTGTCCTGGTGGTAATCATCTAAATCTATAAACCCCCAGTCCGGAGTCGTAGTAAAATATCTCGCTCCATCTAAATAGACGATTCCTTTACTATAAAGGGTAGTACCATAGTAATTTGCTGTTATAACTTTGTATGAAACTGAACTGTCTGTCATGGTATACGCGTAAAACTCTGGGGTATTTCTTAGATCACTGTCATCAGTTAAAGACAAAGTAAACTCTGGGTTTTCCCGATTGTAAAACTGGTCTTCATCTCCGATCCAGGTTTCCTTAGATCTCAATTTGTGCATTAGTTTCTCATAAGGAGACAGGTGTAGGCCAAATCTTTTCTTCCATAGATACTCAATATCGTTGATATCAGCACTCTTATCAATATCCGTATTTGTATCCCCTACCCTGGTATAAATGTGATTAGCCCTAACACATCTCTTTGTTTTCTTATCTTCATAACTTTCGGTAAGATAATAAGGCGTCTCCATTGAATTCATTATAATCAAAACATCTATTTCATGTTTATCTATGAGCAGAGTACGTAATTCAACTCTCGGTCTTACACCACCTGCAAACTTTTTGCTTTTCAATTGATTAATAAGTTCTTGTTGATTTCTACGCTGTTCATCTCGCTCTACACCTATAATTTCTCCAGTTTGATCCATTACACCAAAGATTATATAAGCATCGCGATCAGCTTTGTTGTTAGCCATACAGATAATGTCATGTAATAAGTTAGCTGTATTCGAATGATGTGATTGTTTGAAATCCCAGTATTCGTCTTCTCGTTTACTCATGATAAGCTGTTCTATTTCGAACATGAGTAATTCATTTGAACTTTTAACCATTCCGTCCCTCCAATTTGTATATATTATATTTTCAACCCTACATAGCTCGTTCATGATTTTATATGTCATGTGATTCTATACTCTATCCCCTTTTAGATCACACAATAGGAATATTATAACATGTATTAATATATCTTATTTGCCTATCTATAATCAGATATATCAGTCAACGATTAAATTTATTACGAAGAGAGAACAGAATACCCACCTATCATCCGTAAAGGTCTCGAATCCGGTGACCTAAAACCGATAATAGACAGGACCTTCCCACTCGAAGACATTAGTGATGCTCACCGTTATCTTGAAGCCGGAAATCACATAGGAAAGATTGTTTTGACAGTGTCATAGAAGCATATGACCAGCGCTAAACGTTAGATGACCTGAATGCAGATTGTGTACTATCGGAAGCACAATCGTGTAGCATTCATTAGCTCAATGAATGTTACACGATTTCACATTCGCTCCCTAGGACTATCTTAGGTTGTCGAAATTAGAGTCGCCTTTTTGTTTTACTACTAGTTGACTGCTTCTCAGTTGCTGTCCTCAGCTATAAATCCAAACGCTGATACACTACTTTAAAGAAAACAGCCCTAATCCAATTCATATAAATGTTGGCACATATAACTATTCGTTGAGAACAGATAAGCTTTTGATAACTTTTCATGTACTAAATCCGTGTGACACTTAATCAATGATTCTAAAAGACCCCTATGGTTTTTCCAAACATACTCTACTAGCATCACCTTACATGGTGTTGAACTAGTATGAACTCCTTCAAAAAAACCTAAATTATATTATAATATCTACAGATATTTTCACTTTTTTTTCAGATCTTAGTACTCTTTTTCGCTTTCTATATCTGGTATGTCTATAGGAATACCATGATTGAATGCAATCATTACAGCACGGTGATACTTCCCCAATAAAAATTCATAATTCTTAGAGAGGAGTTTTTGCTCCTCTTTGATAATTTTATATCTTTCTGTCTCTTTTTTTAGCTGTTGTGTTAATTTAACAATTCTCATTTTCAGCTCTTCGGTATCTTCTGTCAGTTCTTCGTTAGGCACAGACATCAAATTGTACTTTCCTATTTTGTTCTTCATCAAGAATTTTTTAACGTGAGACTTGTTTAAGGTACTTCGACTTAATCCTGTCCTTACTACCAATTTACTTAAAGTTACTAGTGCTCCTTCAGAATTCAAGTCATCTATGGCATTTTGCAATTTCGTTAATGTTTCCTGCCTAGCAATTTCTTGTCTTAATAAAAGTTCTTCGGGTAAACTTCTTTTTTTCAAATCAATTCTCCCTCATCTTTATTTTATTAACAATATTCTGATAAGCATTAATATTATTTATAGCATGATCCTTCCAAATTGGATTTCGACTAAATAAATGAGCCTTTTTTGACCACAACTCTATTTGGGCTTCAAAGTACTCCTGCTGCGTAGAATCAGGCATAAAGTTAAGACATTGAAGACACTCGGAAGGATTCGAACACCCAAGCATATCTGAACAAATTCCTATCCCCCCAAGTCTTCCTGCACGTGGACTTTTTAACACACGTTGTTCTTGATCTACACTTTTTAAAATATTACCTTTGAAGAATACATTTTGACTAACTTGTAGATCATTTGTTATCTCATAAATTTTATCTTGTTTTTTTTGAAGTTCTTCATTGTTAATGTGTATATAGTTTCTTACTAGCATTTCAGAACCTTTGTGATTAGTCATTTCTCTAACATCGTCTAAATTGAAGCCGAAATATATACGATCAGTAATACCGTTATGCCTTAACTGATGTGAACTAAACTTATAGCTTATGTTGTCTTCCGTTTTCACATCATAATCTTTACATACCTTATTAAAATGTAAAGTTAGATTTCTCTCTGTACATACTATTGGTGTTTTGCGCTGAATTAATTGAGTAGATTTATCCAAATGGAAGGTATTTGATTTTTCCATATATTCTACTTTATAGATGAATAATAAGTCTTTATCTTCTACTTTTCTAATTGCTTCTTGATATTCTTTAGCAATATATTGTTGTTGTTTCAGTAAGCTCAATAAATAAGCACCATGTCCTTCATTTTTGATTTCTATAAGTCTATTTTCAGGCTCTAGATAACCTCCATTTTGTTTCCAAGTTGGAATTTTTAAAATTGCACAATTGGGTCTTAATGCAGGCAAGATACAGTCTAACTGCATCCCTGTTATCTCAGAGATTCTCGACGGTATGCTACGCAGAATCCAATATGCCAAACGAACATGTAAAGGGATTTTTTCGTTTCTGAAAATTTGATCAACTTGATTAGTAACATATTCCGGTATCATTTTTTCTGTATTATTTACAATATTCTTTCTTAATCTTGGATAGGGATTTATAACCAGTAAGGGTGATTTTGACGGCATTTCTTCGAAATCTCTCATAGTCTTGAAGAAGACTCTCAGAGATCTATAGAGTTTTATTTTTGTTTCATAAGCATACTTTTTATCCAAGAAACTTATATACTCTGCAACGTGATTCTTTTTCACTTTAGATAATTTGATTGAAGAGTGAAAATTTTCAAGATATTTACAGAAAGTTATAGTTTCGAAAACTACTGATGAAATAGTTCTTGCTGAAGCATATTTTTCAGCAAGTAAGATTATTGCAAAGTTTTTAATCATAGATCTGTACGATGAGGGACATTTACTGAAATATAAGGTTGTGTTAGTTAATGAAGACCCTGGTTTTTGTACAATGTTCAAATACCAAGTATTATCCTTAAACTCACTCAAAGAACTGTATACCTGCAAAACTTTTTTTAGTTTAGACACATCAATTTCTTTATGATTTGGGTGCATATCTGTTATATTTGAACTTTGAGTTTTCATGATTTCTCCTAACTATCATAAAGAAATATTTTTTATAACTTCTCGATATACCTCACTTAGATACTTCATTCTTTTATATTCAACATACTCACTGTAATCTGTTATGTGATTTTTTTCGTAAAACGTTTTCAATGAATTTAACTGATTACTTTGATCTCGGAACATCTCTTCCCACTTATCAATATAATCCCTTCCAGTACACAAATTACTACATGTAGCACATTCAATTTTATTACAAACCCCCTCAGAGATATGCAATGAACATTGTCCCAATTCTACAGTACGAGTCCCAAGGCAAAAGTCAATATACAACTGCTTTCTCTCTTTTTCAGAGAACTTACTCCACTGTTCATCAGTAAGCTGAACTTCAAATTTTTTCTGAAAGAACTCACTATTCATATCAGCAACTCTCATTTTATCTACTTCTGTGTAAAACAAAGCAGTAGTTTCAAGCCATGCATGATCAAGTGCGGTCGATACTTCTTCCATGGAGGCACCATTGGAAACTAAATTAACAGCAAAAGTCTTTCGACTTTGACGTGTTGTTATATTCCATAAATCACCATTATCATCCATAATGTTTTTATTCTTGATTAGAGTTTTCATTGCTTTCATAACATCTGAAGGATTGACAATACCATAATTATGACCGAACCCTTTTGCTTTCTTAATGAACAGATAGATAGATTTAACTTCATCGCGGAATTTTTGGGTTTCTTCTTGATATTTATTTATTCTTTGAGCTAGTTGATTAGGAATTGGAACAATACGCTTCTCCTCTAAACCTTTTTTTACTTTACTTTTTTCAGTTTTATAATTCTTGACAAGCATATACCACATCTCATTTTTGGTATCGTACTTCAAAGCATCATATTCTAGTAAACTTACTTCTTTTGCCCGAAGACCAGTAGAATTGAAAATATCGAAAATAAGACGGTAAGTATCACTCATCTCGTATTTGTATTTATTTAACGCTTCCATAACTACTTCTGGAATGAATTTTGTATTATTTTTCATGTTATTTAAATTTGTAAATTTAAAGTCATCAAAATAATTATGTTGTGGAACATTAAGTACTTTTATTGGATTAAACTCATTTTGTTCAGTATTATAAGCCTTTATAAAATCAATTAACTGACTCATATGTGTAAAGATTTTTGATATAAATGATATAGAAGCATTTTTTCCTGATTTAGTTTTATATGAGGTTTCTAAATGAATTTTTAGTAATCGAACATCACTTTTCTGAATCTCACTAAAATCGGTGAAATTTGTTTTAACTAATTCTAAACCTCTTATGCCGGTTGCTACTGTGAAAAATTTATGCCTTGCATTCGGAACATTATTAATGAGAAGAGAATTTTTCATAAACGCCATAAAGCCTTCTCGAATTTTTTTGTATTTTATAAATGAGAAATCAAAATACACTGAACTTAAAATATGGTTTTCTCTCCAGTAATACTTCCAAATTAAATTAGATCTCTCCATGTGGCTATTATTTGTTAAAGGAAGAATCTTAAGTTGTTTATCATACTCGTTATTAACGAGATTCTCTAATCTTGCTTTTATATCTTCTTCTATTCCTTTGAAAGATTGCCATGAACCCTTAACAGAAGGATCAATAGTTTCTTTAATCAGTTTAACGAGAGTAATCCGTCTTCTCTGTTCAGTAAAAAGCGATGCACAATATTCAAAATACTTAAAGGTTTCATGTTTAAAAAAACCGAATAAAATATTAAATATATTCGTACGCCCTAAAACTTGTGTTTGTTCAGTTAGACTCTCGAAATTTAAAATCTTTTTTTCTATTGCGGGTATTGTCATGACAAGAAATTTAATATTATTCGCAACATCTTTGTGTGGAAAATTGATTAAGATTATGGGTACAACTGTACCTTGGTTAGAAATGTAATATTCACTAACTTTATTACTAAGGCAAACATAGATATGTTTTGAATCAACATTTTCACTAGCGTTAGCACATAGTAGTCTCTCCATGATCTTCTCCAGCTCAATCGCAGGCTTATTATTATTTTCTCTTATGCCTAATTTACTAAGCCCAAAAACCTCTTGTGTAATTAAATCTATACTACTTGTGTTCATTTCCTTTATTTGTTTTTTTATTATTTCATCAAAATATTCATCCATTAGAAGTGATGCAAAAGCAAATATTAATTTCAATGTATTACCTATCTTAAAAAAATTCACAACCTCTTTCAAACTCTCTCCTTTATTCAAACATTCCAAAAGTTTATAAAAGTTAAACTCAACTTTCTTAACATCGACAGATTTAATTTTATTCCAATTTATTATCACTTCTATACCTCTGTACTCTACTCTCTTTAAACCTATTCTCCCTTTCACACAACTTATCATTAAAGCCACTGATATTCACTCCTGCTGGATATACATTTATTTTTCAAACGATGAAACTTTCATTAGAATACTTTTCATATAACTCATATCTTTCATATTTTTATAAGAATTGATTGTTGCGGGATTTGTCCATCCCATGATTTGTCTTATCATTTCATCTGTTAGATCCCCATGTTCACTTTGATATTTTAATAGAGACATAACCTTAGTTCTTCGACCATCATGAGTTGCAAATAAACTTGAATCTAGTCCGCTACGTTTCACAGCTTGTTTAAATGCCTTTCGATAGGAATTATAAGTAAGTTTATTACCTTGATAGCTTCCTTTCCTTAATGTAATAAATAACTCTTTTGTAAAGTATGCACCTGATTCTTGTTCTGCAATTGCTCTTTCTGATAATATATACGAGTCAATTATTCGACATAAGTTTTCTGGCAACAAAAGGTCTCTAGCTTCCCCCTCTGATAAACCTTTAGATTCGTGTGGCTTAATGAATCTTAAATTTTGACGCCTACACTCTACAAAATCATCATAATGTAGGCTTAGTACTTCTCCAATTCTAGCCCCACATAACACAGTAATAAGAAAAATAGCTTTATCTCTTAAAGTATTAAATCCTGTTGATATTGTTTCAACTAACTCATCATCAAGCCACCTTATCTTAACTCTCTTTTTCTTTAAAATTCGTAATCTGCTATCAATATAGTTCCCATAATTAAAACAATAAATTTTTTGGTATCGATCTATTCTCCTATGCATCTTCGTTTTATGTCGCTTATCCAAAAATTCATCTGACCTTTCATCGTTCAGAAAACGATAGAAACCAGTTACTACAACTACATATTCTTTTAAAGTGTTATAGGATATAGCACCATTTATTGAAGATACATTAGTTTGGTTTGAATTTCCCCATAATATATAATCAAGAAATCTTTTAAAATCTTTATCTGTTGCTTTCAAATAGTTTTTATTAGATTTTTCTAAGAAATTTAAATACTTACATAAGTAATATGCATACTGCCTTCCAGTATTTAGACTTCTAAAGCTTTTATAATCTAAATAAAAGTTCACTTCATTAACAGGCATATTATGATCTAGAATAAAGTAACGGTAAACTAACTCACTATTAATTTTCACCATAGCTTTTTTCACATTGAACAAATATTTACACCTCTTTCTATAGTAAACTAATTATTTTTTTCACTATATCTTTGATAAACTTTACTATATGTATAGTGTTATTTCTGTGCTTTATTTAATAGTGTTAACAAAGTGAATATAACATGATGAGCGACCTTTAGAACATCAATGGAGACAGATGCTGAAGCATCTTTTGAATCAACCTGCAACGGTCGTGTAAGTATCCTTTGTACAACTCCCTCTGTAACTCCAATATCTGCACCTTTCTGTTCAAACTGGGCAGCCAATGAGCCATCCTGAATCATATAGAGCAGGTCCTGCTCGGCTGCCGCATCCATATCTCCGGTGAACAACATGGAAGCCCCGGCCATTTCCAGCAAAAAGACAACGGAATCATGATTCTGATTTTCAGACACTGGTAAATTGCCTGATGCATTTACATCCATATGTGCCAGATCCGGAGCTATAAAATGTAAAATTGTCTCTTTATCAGCCTTATAGGACATACCCTGCCGAATGGCGTATAGAGGGATTTTCCGTTCCATGGCTGTATTCAGCAACTTATCAAAGTTATCCTTACCGCTGGTCGTTCCATTAAACATGAAACGTTTAACTGGAATCTGTTCCAGCACAGCCTGTAGTCCTCCGGCATGATCCTGGTCAGCATGCGTGACAATTACAGCATCCAGTTGATGGATACCTCTTTTTTTCAATAGAGGAACAACGACCTTGGCTCCCACCTCATACGGATCACGTCTTGTTTTCCAAGATTGTTCGTTGTTCCCAAAACTAACCGTTCCCCCGCCATCCACCAGAATGTGTTTGCCTTCCGGGGTTGTAATCAATGTACTGTCTCCCTGACCAATATCCAAAAACTGCACGATGCCGGTTCCAGCAGGCTTGGGAGTCTGATATGCCCACCATAATCCAGCAATAAAGCTGATTGCGAGCAACCCGCACAACCATTGCTGAGCTTTACTCATTCGTTCATTTGAATAATAACCTGCACCTCGTGTAGTAAATGCACTTGTATATTCCGGCCAGGCAATACTGGCTCCTAATGTCGTTAATGAAGTTTCTTTTCCATCTACACGGTTCTTACCTTGATCCTGTAACACGGTAGACATCGAAGAGCGAATGCCCATATTCGCCATTGAAACTGAAGGTTGTCCCCTCACAAGAGGAGCCGTCTCTTCCTCAACAAACGCTGTTTCTTGCTGCTCACCATTGCCACGATGCAACAGATAGAGTAAGGCATACAACACAGCATAATATGCGGCAATCCATAACAAGGGCGGTGTTGCCCAGATCAACACAAAACCTGGCAGGCTGTTCATCCACTCCACGCTTATAAATGTCAGTTGATTCAGTTGCATCGCAATCCATGCGAGAGGTTTCGCCAAGGGAACCCATATGAATGACAGTAACATGGCGACCGTCCCCAGAGGTAATACAATGGCACTAATCAAAGAAACCAGCAGAAAGTTGGCCACAAATGAGAGTAATGAGAACTGATTGAAATACAGAATGGTTACTGGGAACGAAATCAACTGAGCGGTCACGGTCACGGATGCCGTTGCAGCCAGAGATTTCGGCCAGCCGCTGAACAGCCGGTTAATCAATGGCATATAGATCATCAAACCTGCGGTCACTAGAAAGGATAACTGGAAGCTCACGCTTAGCAAAAAGTACGGGTCCCACCACATCATCAGCAACGCTGCTGCACTGATCATCTGAAGACCGTCTCTGGCGAGACCACGACGTGCCATATACAACCCAATCATGGACATCATTCCTGCCCGAATCACTGAAGGTGAACCTCCGGATAACAGTACATAAGCTGGCACCAGGATCAGAACAATCGTGAGTGCCGTCTCTCTGGTAAGCCTTAGCCAAGATAGAATGAGAAGCAACGAAGCAACATATACAGCGACATGGGTTCCGGAGATTGCCAGGATATGCGTTAGACCGAGTTGTGAAAACTGACCATAGGTACCTGGATCGATATCAGTAGCCATCCCGATAATAAGACCCTTCATATATCCAGCATGAGGCTCTGGAAATAACTGCTCAACCGCCGAGCCCAACTTATGCCTAGTCCAATCCGTCCACCTTAGTATGTTATATTGTCCAAGTCCCTCAGGAGCAACTGCTGTTACCGAACTGGCTCCTTTCACTTTGAACAACCAGTGGATATGCAGGGTACGCAAGTAACTGCGATAATCAAATCCGCCAAAGTTCCTAGCTTCACCAGGAAGGACAAAAGAACCATTAAGCGTAATCAAATCGCCCCTCTTCCAGCCCGCTGCTATCTGTTGTTCTTCTTCCTCCAACAGTCTGACTTGTACCATCAATTGTTCATCTATGTTGAATGCAGATAATACTGTTGCCAGATCTGTATCTGCTAACGAATCCAATGTTGGCAATATTGAAGACATCTGTATCTTAAAGTCAGCCCGATCTCCATCAATACGTACATCTGACACCAGCTCACCCTGAATTTCAGCTGACCATCCGTCCAACTCATGAGTAGCGATATGCATGGTCTCCGGCAGACTACTATGATTGCGTGCGTCATTCCACTCCCAATGTGCAACACCTCCAATAAAGGCAGCAAGTAAAAATAAAACAGACCATCCACGCACATCCATAAAACGAAGTAAAAGTGGTAAACATGCCAGAGCTCCAATTAACCCCCAGATTAACGCCCAGCCTGTTAACGCACATGCTATCCCGCTCCCGCACAACCAACAAATCGTAAAACTTAATAACGGTCTGCCTTTCATTTCTCCCCCTCCTTCATTTCACCCGTTGAACGCAGAAAAACCCCCGGAAAGCCAATTCAGGCTTTCCGGAGGTTCTCCCTCACATATTCGATCATATTCACATTAATTGCTCACAGTCATCATCGTTTCCCGCGGGGGCTGGTAATTCTCCAGCCTACGGAACGTTATGCCCTTCTGTTCCATCATATTGGTAACCTTGCCGGTATCTTTAGGATAAGAACGATGAAACACGATTTCTGTAATCCCGCTATTCGCCAGCATATTGGCACATGTCCAGCACGGTTCGTCGGTCACATACACGGACGAGCCTTCGCGGTCGATTCGATCTGTGAATAAAAGCAAATTTTGCTCCGCATGAATTGTGCGAATGCATCTTTGCTTTTTCACCATTTCTTCTTGCCCATCGGTCACGACCAACTCATACTCTTCCGATATCATGCAACCTGCTTCAGAACAATCCGGGACGCCGGTGGGTGCACCATTATAGGCTGTTCCCAGCAGTTTCTTTCCCTGAACAAGAACGGCACCCACATGACGACGCGAACAGCGGGAACGGGTGGAAACCATATACGCGATGTCCATAAAATACGTATCCCAGTCCTTGCGTACCTCAGTACTCATGTTGCATTCCTCCCGCTCAACACATTTTTCATTCTAATATTACCGGATCTGCACATACGGCGCCATCTTCTCCAGCATCTTCATCCCAATTCCTTTGACCTTTGTCAGATCACTGACTTTTGCAAAAGGACCATGTGCATTCCGATAGTCCACAATAGCTTGAGCTTTCTTCTCTCCGATTCCGGGAAGCTCTATAAGCTTGGAGACAGGAGCGGTATTCACATCAATCTTGCCATTGTCGCTAGCTTCCTCACGAACTACAGGTGGATTACTGTTCGAGCCCGTCTCGGAGGTAACCGAAGGATTCGATTTCGTACTTTGCGTAACTGGTTCAATCGAATTTGAGGTGTCAGGTGGATTATCATTCGTCTGACTTATAGTTTGAACAACTGATTCACCTTCAACCCCAATGCTCGCAAGCTCTTTAGACTCTTCTGCCTTTGTCTCATTCCCAGTCTGCATCCCACTTGCATCCGCTCCCGAAGATGCTCCTCTATTGCCCTGAACCGAAGTAGCCGACTGTACAACAGGGAGTACCTGCTCTATCGTCGGCTTCTCGGTGCCGAGCTGCAAGGGTTCCCAGCCACTAGGTGGTTGTTCACTTTTGCCCGACCATAATATAAGTATACTTCCAACCACCGCAGCAGCAATAGTCATCCCTTTGTTCCATCTCATTCTTCCACACCTCTCCCTGAATTCAAAATCATTCATTTCGAACACGGGCGGTGCTTCCGAACCGTTGAACTTTCCTGATGAAACAAGTTGTGCATTTTTCATGTCATGTGAAACAGGTCCTCACGCATAGAATAGAGGGAATGAACTGCGCCAGTACCGTAAAGCATGAAAGGAGGCCTGAAACAATGAAGGTTGGATTTATCGGAACCGGCAGCATGGGCAGCCTGCTAATCTATGCCCTGATCCAATCGGGTGCACTTGAGCCCCGGCAGATCGCGGCCAGCAATCGAACCCCGTCCAAAGTACGTCAGTTATCCCTCCGTTACCCCGGTCTGCATGAATCCCAGAGCAATCGGGAAACGGTGATCCGAAGTAATATCATCTTCCTGTGCGTGAAGCCGCTTGAATTCAAACATGTTATTGACGACATCCTGCCTGTCGTGAATCCCAATCATATAATTGTCTCGATCACCAGTCCCGTGCAGCTGCGACATCTGGAATCTTCACTTCCTTGCAAAGTCTCCAAGGTAATTCCCAGTGTCACACACCAAGTCGGGAGTGGAGCATCCCTCTGCATACATGGCGAACGAATGACCAGTGAAGACCGCGCTGTGTTGGAAAGTCTGCTCAGTCATATAGGCAGGCCGTACCAAGTGGATGAAGCCTGTACACGAATCACATCCGACTTCTCCAGCTGCGGACCTGCATTCATATCGTTCTTTTTGGAACAGTGGATCGAAAGTGCAGTGAAGCTGACAGGCATTAAAAGGGCAGATGCCTGCGCTCTGGCTGGCGAAATGCTCCTGGGAACAGGCAAGCTTCTCACCGAAGGAGGATACACCCCGCAAGAGCTTCAGGCTCGTGTCGCTGTACCTGGCGGTATTACCGCTCAGGCACTTGCACTGCTGAAGGTTAGTCTTGACGGCGTTTTCGACAGCCTGATCCACACGACACATGACAAATATGATGAAGATTTGTTAAAGCTGGATGAACTATTCCGAGCCGGTGAGATTAACCGGCAACAATATTAACGAGTTTGCCTGGAACGGCAATGACCTTGCGAATGGTCTTGCCTTCCAGCGCCTGCTTAACAGGTGCCAGCTCCATCGTAAAGTCCTGCATACCCTGTGCATCCAGATCCTTCGCGATCGTAGCACGAGTTACAATTTTACCATTTACCTGAACAACGATTTCTACTTCCGCATCCACTGTCATGGACTCATCATATTCAGGCCAAGCCACGTAAGAGATCCCACCTTCGTGACCCAAACGGCTCCACAGTTCCTCTGCCATATGTGGTGCCAGTGGTGACAACAGCTGCACAAATTTCTCCATCGCTTCACGAGGCAGTGTGTCCGCTTTGTATGCATCGTTGATGAAAATCATCAGCTGGCTGATGGATGTGTTGAAGCGCAGATGTTCCAGATCTTCCGTAACTTTTTTGATCGTTTTGTGAGCAGTCCGTTTGAACTCATCCGTTCCACCGTCCACCGTAATCTTGTCATTGATGGCTCCTGTGTCTTCGTTAATGAAGAGACGCCATACACGTGACAGGAAGCGGTGCATGCCTTCAACCCCGTTTGCATTCCACGGTTTTGTCGCTTCCAATGGTCCCATGAACATCTCGTACAGACGCAATGTATCTGCACCGAATTCATTGACGATTTCATCCGGATTAATGACATTACCACGTGATTTACTCATTTTCTCATTATTGGTACCCAGGATCATACCTTGGTTCACCAGTTTGTGGAAAGGCTCTTTAGTCTCCACAACACCCAGATCATACAGCACTTTGTGCCAGAAACGAGCGTACAGCAAGTGAAGTACAGCGTGCTCTGCTCCGCCAATGTACAGATCAACTGGCAGCCACTGCTGCTGTTTCTCCTTGGAGATCAGTTCCTTGTCATTGCGCGGATCGATAAAGCGCAGGTAATACCAGCAGCTACCCGCCCATTGTGGCATGGTGTTGGTCTCACGACGTGCCTTCATTCCCGTTTCCGGATCTACCGTATTCACCCACTCCGTAACATTCGCCAGTGGTGATTCTCCTGTACCCGAAGGTTTGATCTGGTCGATATCAGGCAGCAGCAGTGGAAGTTGATCCTCCGGTACGGTCTTCATCGTTCCGTCTTCCAAATGCAGAATCGGGATTGGCTCACCCCAGTAACGCTGACGGCTGAACAACCAATCGCGCAGACGATAGGTCACTTTCCCTTGTCCTTTACCGTTCTCTTCCAGCCAAGCAATCATCTTGGCAACCGCTTCTTCATTGTTCAGTCCGTTCAAGAAATCGGAATTCACATGCGCGCCATCACCCGAATATGCCTCTTGTGTAACGTCTCCACCTTGAATAACCTCGATGATATCCAGACCGAACTGCTTCGCAAATTCCCAGTCGCGTGCATCATGACCCGGAACTGCCATAACCGCACCTGTACCGTAACCTGCAAGAACGTAATCAGCAATCCAGATCGGCAGTTTTGCACCATTAACAGGGTTGATTGCATAAGCGCCAGTGAATACACCTGTTTTGTCTTTGGCCAAATCTGTACGTTCCAGATCACTCTTACGAGAAGCCTGCTCCTGATAAGCCTGAATAGCTTCACGTTGGTCATCGGTTGTAATTGCTTCTACCAACTCATGTTCCGGAGCCAGTACTGCAAAGCTCGCACCGAACAATGTGTCCGCACGGGTAGTGAACACCTTGATAACTTCCTCGCGACCCTCAATGGCAAATACAACTTCCGCCCCTGTCGATTTACCGATCCAGTTGCGCTGCATATCCTTGATGCTTTCAGACCAATCTAGCTCTTCCAGGTCTTCCAACAGACGCTCTGCATACTCGGTAATTCTCAGAACCCATTGACGCATCGGTTTGCGTACAACCGGATGTCCTCCGCGTTCACTCTTGCCATCAATAACCTCTTCATTAGCAAGTACCGTTCCAAGGGCTTCACACCAGTTAACTGCAACTTCATCTACATAAGCCAGACCTTTGTTGTACAGCTGAATAAAGATCCATTGCGTCCATTTATAGTATTCAGGGTCCGTTGTGCTGATCTCACGATCCCAGTCATAGGAGAAACCAAGCGATTTGATCTGGCGACGGAAATTGTCAATATTACGGAATGTAATATCTCGTGGATGTTCACCTGTATCCAGTGCATGTTGCTCAGCAGGCAGACCGAAAGCATCCCAACCCATTGGGTGCAATACGTTGTAACCGCGCATACGTTTGTAACGGGAAACGATATCCGTTGCCGTATATCCTTCCGGGTGACCTACGTGCAGACCTGAACCGGATGGATAAGGGAACATATCCAGTGCATAAAATTTCGGTTTAGCAGGGTCCTCACCCGTTTTAAACGTTTTATTTGCATCCCAATATTGCTGCCAACTTTTTTCCATGACTTGTGGCTGATAGCCGTGTTTCGGCTGGTTATTCTCACTCATCTATTGTTCCTCCTTCAGGTTATTCACTTTAGCTTTAATTGCAACAAAAAAACCTCAGCATCCCGTAGCGTTTGCAGCGCTAGGGACGAGAGGTTGAATTCCCGTGGTACCACCCTAGTTAGTGGACGAACGTGCTTCGTCATCCACTCCCTTTGGACCTGTAACGGCGGTTAACCGATGCGGATTTCCATTCCTGAACCCAAGCTTTATACAAGCAGGTTAAACAGAATGGTGTAATCACCGCATTTCTCCAAGGCGAGTTCGCAAATCACTGTCAACCGGCTTGCACCAACCGCCGGCTCTCTGTTATGTACAGGAATTACTACTGATCCTTATCATCGAAATATGTATACAATATCGGGACCATTATATAAAAAAGCAAGCCCAAAGTCAATATTACACGTTATAATGACCCTTTTAAGTCACACGGTTCGTACCGTTCAATAATACTCATTGCTGTTCAGGATAACCGAAAACGCTCAATGCCTTCCTCCAGATTATGAATGGTCCAATTCACATGTTCCTGATTATCATATTGACGATAAGCGCACTCAATGCGCAGCACCAGATCAAAGTACAAGTCATAGAGACTTCTTCTTTTCAGCTCACTTTCAGTCGTAATCGCATACCCATACCCTTTCACAAAACCAGGCGTATAGTTAAAATGACTGAAATAATGCTCCATCAGAGGATCTGCCCACAGTGAACGTTCAAAATCAATAATCGCTGTGATTCGACCCGCGTCCACTAGTACATTGCCATCCCACAGATCCCAACTGATAAGCACAGGTTCTTTGACATCGTCCAGCACATCCGATTTTTCTTCAATCAGGCGTCTCAATTCAGGGTAATCGATCGAAAATGTAATCCCGGCTTCTTCCCCGTCGGTAAGAATGTCATCCATCAGATTCATAAATGCTTCTTTCCATGTGGAATATCGCTGTTTTTGCTCCGAGAAATATCCAAACTTCTCACCCTTGATTTCATTAATTCGACGATTGTACCGACCCAGCTGGTGTTCAATGACTTCCTGCTCTTCCGCAGAATATTGATCCTTGACCTGATTATAGGGCGCTCCAGACATGTACTCCATGATAAAATAACGCGCTGAAGCCATAGTTAACGAATCATCATAAGCCAACACTTGGGGTACGGGAACATCCTGTAGCTCCGTAATGAGGCGTAGTGCCTCAACTTCGGCAATCATGAGATCCTGTTCACAGCGCATCAGATTTGTCGAAGCTGACGGTGCAATTTTGAGTACCACTCGCTGTGCGTCACTCAGTTTAATGAGATATGCATGATTGGCCCAGCCATCCACCATTTCCTTGTAGTCCTGTATACTTGCAGAGAAATGCTGCTCTATTATGGCATTCAACTGTTCTGACGAAAGTCTTGTTTTATATGTACTTTCCATTTTTACACCTCACATTGACAATTGATTTATCTTCTCAGAAAACGCTTTCTATCCAACTATTATCGCCTCCTTTACTTTAACTGGCAATACTTTTTGTCACGTGATTATGTCTTTTCTTGCATTCCTTTATCCTATTTAAGACTATTGCTATTCATTCTCCATAAAAAATCAAACAAAAAACTGCCCTTATGCACCATAAGGACAGTTCTCATTATTCGCTCTTACTTCACAGCCACGTAGAACAAGCGCTGTGCGCTGTCTCCGGCCTCTTTCCATTCAAAATCCGCATATACCTTCACGTCTCTAAAACCTGCCTTGGACAATTCCAGCTTCATCCAGTCCGGATTATATGCACGCTGGACATGAACTTCTTCAAACCGCTGATACATATCCTTATTACCATCATCCACACGCGAAAAAATACTGAGATGATGCTCAATCTCACAGCGATCCTGGTCCAGATCACAAGTCCAAATATAAGATACGGAGCGCTCATCCAGTACAAAAGGCTGCTCCTCATCATAACGAATAAGGGTACTCGGATGATGCACATCAAACAGGAACGTTCCACCAGGCTTCAGCATTTCGTATGTCCGCTGGAAAGTACGAACGACATCTTCTTGTTCAAGCAGGTAATTGACGCAATCACAGAAAGATATCACCGAATCCACAGGTTCCGGAACTCGCCATTCCCGCATATCCTGCTGCACCCAACGGACACTGCCCTCGCGATACAAGCGATGACCCTGAGGCGTAGCCTCCATCTTGCTGCGTGCAACCGACAGCATATCTGATGAGAGGTCAATGCCTGTAACTTCGAAACCGGAGTTCACGAGCGGGATCGTAATGGAGCCCGTTCCACAGCCAAGTTCAGCGACACTTTTGGGCATTCCATGCTTTTCCCATGCTGTTCTTGCAAACCTTATCCAGTCCGGATAAGGCATATCTTCCATTAATTCATCATACACATAGGCAAATTTCCGGTAAGACATGTCAGGCACCGCACTTTCAATTTCATTTTCCAATCCTGTTAACAAAAGAAAAAGCAGGGGCATCCGGTGTTTACCCAGCCTATCCCTGCCTTATCCGAGTTCCATATTACAACTATTTAATCAGGAAGATTACTTGTTTTCACTTTGATCCGCAGGAGCAGATTCGGACAGATACGTCCAGCTTTCCTTTTGGACCACCAGTCCGTCCTTCATCAATTTGCCCAAGGCACGCTTGAAGGCAGACTTACTGATGCCAAAGCGCTGCTTGATGATATCCGGCGGAGTTGCATCCGAGTAAGGCATGCCGCCCATAGGACGCTCTTTCATAAAGGCGAGTAGCTTGTCTGCATCTTCGTTACGTCCAACTTGTTTGAGTTGAGTCATGGCCAGATTCACACGTCCGTCTTCACGTACCAGTGTCACCCGACATTTCACTTTCTCACCAAGACGCAGCATATGACTGCGTTCAGATGAATGAATCATACCAATCGCGCCAAAGCCCAGTACACCACCCTCTACAAGTACAAAAGTACCCATCTGCAGTGGCTTGTATACCGTCGCTTCAACCCACTCGTTTAACCATGAAGTTGGAGCATGGAAAGACAATGGTGAAAGCTCACGTTCCCCGGCCAATTTGGCACGCAGACGTCCCTGCTTATCATGTTCCATGATTACAAAGACTTCATCCCCCACTTGAGGACGCAATTCTTCCAGTTCAGGCAATTCACGAATAGGAAGTAGCAATTGCCGTCCAAGGCCCATTTCCAGGAAACAGCCCAGTCGTGGGTGAACATCAGCCACAACCAGTCGTGCCATTTCGCCAAGCATGAGATAAGGCTTTTTCATCGTTACGGCCAGACGATCTTCTGTATCAAAGAATACAAATACCTCAAGCGTCTCACCAATTTTAATATCCCGTGTTAACTCGGTGTAGTGAAGCAGTACATCTTCCGATCCTGTCGTCAAAAAGAAGCCAAACGGAGACACTTCACGTGAAACCGGCAAAGAGACGACTGTTCCAGCAATCAAACTCATACAGTTTCCACCACTTTGGCATCAGACCATAGTCGTTCAATGTTGTAGTATTCACGCTCGTCGCGGTGGAAGATATGAACAACAACATCGCCCATGTCCATCAATACCCAACGTGCGGAATCCATACCTTCGATACCTTTGATCGTCGCTCCGGCTGCATGAGCCTGTTTGCGAATTTCAGTGGCAATGGCTTGTACCTGTGTATCGGAATTCCCGTGACAAATAACAAAATAATCTGCCACCAGGGAAACATTAATCAGATCCAACGCTACAATGTTGGATGCCTTTTTGTCGTCAGCGGCAGCAACCGCCATATTCATAAGTTCTTTCGATGATACTGTCATGAACCAACCTCCATAATCTATAATTGTGCAATTAAGTCATTCCGCGACAGCATGGTCAAAGGATAAATGACACGCCGTTGCGAAATCAGCAAGCTGATCGTCGAATCGAATCCGGCAATTAAACCTTCCTCCAGACTACGTTCAGCCTGTTCGCGAATGTGATCCACTCCCGGGAAATCTCGTCCCGGTTCAATGTAATCGGCAAGACATACCACTTTGTCCAGCAAGCTCATGCCTACCCGACCCGAGGTATGCCACCGGATGGCATTAATAACTTCGGAATCTTCCACACCGTAATCACGCTTGGCTACAAAAGCACCGACTTCGGAATGCCAGAGCTGCTTGTCATGCTGCAGAAGTTCCTGGTTTAACCCGTTATCACGGATGACCGCTTCCATCTCCGCTACGGGCCAGTACTTCGCCACATCATGCAATATCGCTGCCAGATCTGCTTTCACAGGATCAGCACCGTATTTTTCAGCCAACATCACTGACGATTCCATTACACCCAGTGTATGCTTCCAGCGTTTTTCCGGCATTTGTCCGGATACGGCTTGAATCAGTTCATCACGGCTTAGCGCCATATAAACCGCTCCTTACAATGTATTGGTGCACTTCATCAGGAATCATGAAGCGTACCGAATGACCTTTGGCCAGACGTCTGCGTACGGCTGTCGATGAAATATCGACCAAGGGCATCTCGGCCAGCAGGACCCGATCCTGTAACTCGTCTGGTAAATCATCCAGATGTAACTGGAAGCCCGGCCGACCAACTCCGATAAAGGTTAAGCGTTCTGCAAGCTCTTCAATCTGCTCCCATTTGGGGAGATAGTTCACCATATCCGCCCCGATAATGAAATAAAATTCATGTTCAGGATAGCGACGCCACAGTTCCTTCATCGTATCGATGGTATAAGACACTCCGCCCAATTCCATCTCGATACCCAGCACCTCATATTGCTGCACACCCTTCACAGCCGCTTCCGTCATATCGAGACGTTGCTGTCCCGAAGCTCCGGCTCCGCGTTTGTGAGGTGGAACATGGGAAGGCATGAACCAGATCTCATCCAGTGCATGTGAATCCCTTGCCGCTTCAGCTGCCAGGAGGTGTCCCATGTGGATCGGATCAAACGTACCACCCATGATGCCGATCTTCACCTGCGTCACGCTCCCTTATCTAGGTAGTTCGATTTGTTTGTTATCGCGAGATTCTTTGTACAGGATGATTGTGTTACCGATGAGTTGTACAAGCTCACTTCCCGTTTCACGGGCAACTTCTTCTGCCATCTCTTTTCTGTCCTCGTCATTGTTGTTCAACACTTGCACTTTCATCAATTCGCGCTTCTCAATCGCATCTTCGATGTGACGGAACAGGTGCTCGTTGGTTCCACCTTTACCAATCTGAAATACAGGGGTCAGGTGATGTGCCTGTGACCGCAAAAAGCGCTTTTGTTTACCGTTTAACATGAATACTCCATACTCCTTATGTTGAGCAGGCCCTGATCGACAGCGCAAAAACTGTCCGGACCTGACCATTCAATTATTATTTTCACACTTCAAAACTGTTTAGTACAGCACGTCTCATCGTTTCCACAGGAGCGGGAATGCCGAGCCAATGTTCAAAGGCCACTGCGCCCTGATATACAAACATACCCAGACCACCGTGCACCGTGCATCCTCGTATCCGCGATTCTCGAAGCAGACGGGTCTCCTGCGGATTGTAGATCAGATCACTCACCGCTGCGCCTTCACGGATCAGTGCAGGATCAACCGGTACGTCATCCACATGAGGATGCATTCCAGCAGCCGTTGTGTTAATCACGATATCAGCCGTAGCCAGTACCGTTGCAGCGTCTTCCATGCCACTGCCCGAGATTTCTCCCAAGCCATGGCCCCGTAAATCCGAAGCAAGTGCAATAGCCCTGTCCACTGTACGGTTCAGAATGTGGATGCGTTCAGGCTTCTCCAATGCAAGTGCATATATGACACCTCTCGCTGCTCCACCTGCGCCCAGTACAGCAATACGTTTACCCGCAAGCTCAGGCACAGCCTCTTCCTTCAACGATCGGACATAACCAATACCATCCGTATTGTACCCTGTCAGTGTTCCACCTTCATTAACGATGGTATTCACCGCACCAATCAGGCGAGCACTTTCATCGATCACATCGAGATACTGCATCACCTGCTCTTTGTGCGGGATGGTCACATTAACACCACGATAGCCCAGTGCCACAATTCCGCGAACTGCCGCTTCCAGTTGATCCGGATGAACATGCAGTGGCATATACATTCCATTCACTCCTGCAGCCTGCAGAGCCGCATTGTGCATTGCCGGAGACTTGGAGTGAGCAATAGGATCACCCATAACACCAAGCAACACGGGAAGTGAAGAGTTGAATTTGTTCTGCTCAGACATAGGTCCGCCTCCGATCCATCTGATGTACAGCTTCTGAGATTACTAGATCAAGGATGGGCGGATCTGTACACGAATGCCTTTTGGAGCATGAACAGCAACAAGCGCTCCAATATCGCCATTAACCTTAATCCAGCCCAGACCCGAGATGAATACATCCGATTGACTGCCGCGTTTGATGCGGAATTCATGTCTGGTCCATTCAGCCATCTCTGCTGCATCCTCACGGGTTGGCGGAGACAACAATTCTCCCAGATGGTCGCGGTACAGATCATCTGCACGCTCCAGCTTCGTCCGGTGAATATCAAGCGCAGTGCTGATAAAACAAGTGAACGACTGGCGATCACCTTCCACAAAGTCAAATCGAGCCATGCCGCCAAAGAACAGCGTCTGACCGGAATTCAACTGATACACAGCCGGTTTAAGCGGTTTTTCCGGCATGATGGCAGCGAGATCCTTACGTGAGACAATCTCGCTGAAACGCCATGGATACACAATTCCAGGCGTATCAATGATATATTTTCCATCATCCAATGGAATGTTCACCATATCCAGCGTTGTTCCCGGATAACGGGATGTGGTCAGTTCCTGCTCCAGATCGCTGTAATCACGGATCAGACGGTTAATCAGTGTGGATTTACCCACATTGGTACCGCCAACCACGTACACGTCACGATCTTCGCGATACGTTCCTACAAGCTCAAGCAGTCGGTCGAAGCCCTGGTTTTGCTTTGCACTGCACAAGACTACATCGACGGTACGCAAACCCTGTTCTTTGGCTTGCTTCTGTACCCAGTTGCGAACCTTGTTCCAGTTGGTTACTTTCGGAAGCAAGTCCGTTTTGTTCACAGCAAGCAACACCGGGTTGTTGCCTACAAAACGTTGCAGACCGGAGATAATACTGCCATCAAAGTCAAACAAATCAACGATATGGATGACAAGTGCATCCTTATCCCCGATTTTGCTAAGCAGCGCCAGGAATTCGTCCTGATCCACCGTAACGGATGATGACTCATTGTAGTTTTTGATGCGGAAACAGCGCTGGCATATAACCGGTTCACGATCCAGTGCCTTCTCTGGGATAAACCCTGGTAATTCCGAATTTTCTGTTTGCAGATGCACGCCGCATCCGCTGCACCTTACGGCAAGATTGCCGTTATGCGGTTCTGTCATTTCTTCTTTTCCTCCTCAAGCCATAAGCCTTTCCTGCGTAAACTCGTTAGAGCAATCCGTTCCACGCGTCGATTGAAGCGGGTCATAAAACCTTCGTCCCCAATGGAGATTGGCAGTACCAGAACGGTATATAACCCCATTCGGTTCCCTCCATAAACGTCCGTAAGCATCTGATCGCCTACTACAATCGTGTTTTCAGGAGATAACTCCATCATTTTCATTGCTCTACGAAACGGTACATTCGATGGTTTGCGTGCACTATGCACAAACTGGATATCCAGCGGGGTCGCAAACAGGGATACACGATTCAAATTGTTATTGGACACAATCATCAGCTTGAAACCTGCCTCTTTCACACGTGCAAACCATTCAATCAGTTCGGGCGTAGCGTCAGGGGCTTTGGCTCCAACGAGTGTGTTATCCAGATCAGTTATAATTCCACGGTAGCCTTGAGCGTACAGCTCTTCCAGATTAATGTCAAAAACCGTGTCTACACGCAGCTTGGGCATTAACATTTTAAACAAAGAAGTCACCTCAGTTTCATACGACACACTATATCACAAATCCGTCTTTCCTGAAAATGCATACAGCGCCTGATGGCATAGGAAAAAAGGAAAAACGGGACGGGCAACAACTATGCCCGTTCCGCTTTCAGTTCCTTCCGCAGCTTCAAGGCGGTCTGATAGACGCCCTTCCAGTCGTCGGCAGTTACGGACGCCGGACTGTAACGAGTCTGTTCAAACTTCGTGAGAAGCTCATACAATGTTGCTTCTGCAGCAGGTTTTGCCTGGCTCCAGCGGGCTACCGATTCCCGAAGTGTCTCGTCTCCGCTCCGGGTCAACCCTTTGCGTTTCACATACTGAATCCAACGCTCGGTCTCTGCCACTACCTTCTGTTCAGGGGTGAGCGGTCCACCTGTCCGTAAACGAAGCAGGAAGAATCGCATAGAGAAACGATTACGCCAGAACATATATGCTACCCATAATACAATAATGGCTCCTGCAGCCCAGATAACAAAAGTCGGGATGGCAGACGATGTCTGCTCAGGTGCAGGGGTCTGCTCTTCCTCTTGTACCGGCTCCTCTTCTGGCTCTTCTTCAGGCTCATCTACAGGTTGTACATCAGGCTGTTCCGTCAGCAGCGGCATATCAAAGCCCGGCGTTGCTTCAACAGGAATCCAGCCATACTCACCAAAATAAACCTCTGCCCAGGAGTGTGCATCTGCATTGGTAACGGTGTAGGTCGTCTCAATCTCCGCACCAGGTTGACGTGGGGCCTGCATGTCCGAATTCAGGGACAATTGTCCAGGCGCATAACCTTTAACCCACCTTGCAGGAATGCCCTCCGAGCGCGCCATCATCACCAGCGCAGTGGAGAAGTAGTCACAGTAGCCTTCCATAATATCGAACAGGAAACCTTCCACAAAGTCGCTGCTTACTTTTCGAGATAAATCCGGATTGTTTGTGTATTCAAAATTAGTTTGTAAATAGTTTTGCAGTAATGCCACTTTTTCATACGGAGTATTCGCAGATGCCGTTATCTCGGCTGCCAGATTCGACACCCGGTCAGGGAAACGGGATGGTAACTGCAAGTACATATCATCTGCCGGATTACTGTTATACAGATCTTCAAATGACTTCGTACGAAGCTCATCTTCCACAATCACAGGCGCTTCCGATACGATAGTATACGTCTTGGGATACTGTGGTTGCTGACGGTCTGTCACCACATGCAGTTCAGCCTGTTCAGCATTCCACAACATCCGTTCCGTTCTGTCCTCACCATTAATTGAGCTCACTTCCGAGATCGAATAAGCACCAAAGAGAATCGGATAGACATTATCATTCAGCATCGTTACATTCTGAGTCACTTGTTTGGTATTCACATTACCCGATTCCTGGTTCTCCAGAGGCTGTCCGGCTTGAACATTCTCTGTCGTACCCCGTCCACGGTCATCCCAACCTGTGCCTGTATACTCTGCACGTGTCTCACCGCGCCAGTAACTACGCTCATTGGTCGTGACAGACATGACAGGGGTATAGTCGAAGTTGAATCCTCCACCAAGCTGATTGTCTTCCCTGCTGTATCCCGATTCGGTAGCCGCGGGAATATCAAGGTTTCCGTTACCAGCCTGACTTGTGGAAGTTCCGGTATAGTTACGCCATGCCGTATATGGGTCCGTCAAGGTGGGTGGAATCTCAGGCATATTAACGCTGGCTACAATAATCAAAGAAAAGATAATGGCAATATTGGCCAGGACTTTATAAGGATACCGGATGATTCGTTTCCAACCTTGTGGATACTGTAGCTGATAGTTACGGAAATGCTGACATACGAGCCATCCCATCCCCGCAAACATCACCCACGCGATTTCAATCCAGAGTGGAATCTGAGTGAAAGAATCGAGAATCCCCATCGAAATGATGTTAACACCCAAAAAAACAAGAATGCGACGTGTGGTGGTCACGAGTCGAAGCGCAGCTTCAAGCATCACCCATGCACACAGGGAGAACCAGATGTACGGCGTCATGTGTAATATGAATTGCTCCGCTCGGTCCGTTAAAGAGCCATAAGGGATGTATACCGTATAATCAATTAGCGTTTTATGCAAAATGTAACCAACAACGACCGCCTTGATGATCGCCCGATAGATCGTTTTGAAGGGCAGAATGACCTCCAGTACACTGACCGCTGCAAGTGTCCATAACACCAGAGAAGTTGTCTCCGTGTACCACGATTCCTGCGTAAATGAAATCCACTGCATTCCAATCAGGAAAATCCAGAGCAATGACGCTGCATGATACCAGGATCGTTTGCCTGTAACACTTTCATTTCCTTTTGTACTCATACAGAACCTCCCCCCATCACCGTTGGAAGCTCCTGCAAGTGAGAAACAGTGAATGACCTCGTGCCTCTTCCACGCAACATGGCATTCCACTCGGCACTCCGGCGAGATTCACTGGTATCGATCAGAATATGACATGGCGTCATGCCCCGCGTATCGGCCCAGCGCAACAGTTCCATTATTTTTTCATCCTTCTGGGGAGAAATCACGACAAAGTAAGCTCCCTGAGGCAGTTGACGTGCGATTCTTTCCACGCCGGGTAACAGATGGGTATCCTGACCGTTATATTGAATATCCACCAGATGATGCATCATCTTCTGTCGTTCCATCAGACTTTCACTAGGGGCCATGAAGGATGTCTGGTCTGACAATGTCAACAATCCCATCCCCATTCGTTCCCTGACACCATACTCCAGCAGAGAGGCAGCCGTGGAAACGGCAATTTCAAATGCATCCCCATGTTCATAACTTGATGCCAGCGCATCCAGAACCAGAATGGTTTTGGGCACAGACTCATGTTCAAACTCCTTGGACTTCCAGTTCCCTGTCTTTGCCGTTGCATTCCAGTGAATGCGGGAAAGTCGATCTCCGTATACGTAGTCACGTACACCATTGATCTGAGTGGTCTCTCTCCGTGAGCGGGTTAACGCCGTCTGAGGACCGGATAACCGTGATTTGCGGTCGTAAAGTTGCCAATATGGAATAAATACCGTTCTTGGCAGTACGCGAAACTCACCTTTGGCCTTAAACTTTCCTCGATGTTCAATCAGTCCAAATATGTCCTCGCTGGCACATTCCGTTTCTGAAAAGACATACTTTCCCCGCTCAAGTGGCGGTGTCTGGAATGACAGCTGGCCATTACCTCGCATATTGGGAATCAAACTTTCCTTGAACGACCACGATTCTCCGTTATGCCGATGCAGCATTTCACGCACAACAACATAGGGAAGCGGGAGGAATCCCGGAATCGTCAGACTCAGCTGTACTTGAACCTGGTCACCCGCATGCAGCAATTCTTCGTGGTCTGGACCAGAAGATAACCTACGAACTCCTTGAGCACGTCTTACCCCGCTAAATCCAGCAATGGCAAGGTACACACAGAGCAGGGTCACCATCGACAGCAGCATAAGGGATGTCTTCCCGCCCTGAAACAAAACATAAGCCAGACAGCACATCCACACCATTGCGATGCTCCATACGCGTGGGTGGCGTAACCCTCTATTCACTGTTCTCAAAAGCGGCTTCATGAACTATTGCCCCATGGAGACGGGCACGCGTACTTGCTGGAGTACGGCATTCAAAACGGCCTCGGAACTCATACTGTCCAGTCTCGATTCGGGACGAAGCACAATACGATGAGAGATCACATAAGGGGCCATCGTTTTCACATCATCCGGAAGCACATAATCACGTTCCTGCAAGAAAGCAAAGGCTTTTACGGCCATCATGAACGATATGGCTGCCCGTGGGCTGGCACCCAGCAAAACAGATGGGTGGGAGCGAGTTTGACGAACAACATCAAGCAAATAGTCCATAACCGGATCACCGATAAAGACCTCTTTAATCTCCTGCTGAATTGCCGAGATCTGGTCCATATGAGTCACGGATTCAAGGCGATCTACAGGCTGACCGAGCTGATGCTGTTTCAATAGGATTTTCTCAATTTCCTTATCGGGATAACCTAGACTTATTTTCAACATAAACCGGTCGAGTTGTGCTTCCGGCAACGTATACGTACCTTCAAAATCAATCGGATTCTGAGTTGCACAGAGCATGAATGGATGTGGCAGATCATACGTATCGCCATCAACGGTTACGCTGCGCTCCTCCATCACTTCGAGCAGAGCCGATTGGGTTTTTGTTGTGGCCCGGTTAATCTCATCAGCTAGCAAAATGTTGGTCATCACAGGACCTGGCCGGAAATAAAAACGCTCATCCTTCGGATGGAACACAGATACGCCCGTAATATCACTAGGTAAAATATCAGGATTACATTGAATACGCCGGTACTCACCACGCATGGATTTCGATAATGCCTTGATTAACTGCGTTTTGCCAGTTCCCGGTACGTCTTCAATCAGAACGTGCCCGCCTGCAAGCAAAGCTGTAAGTAAAAGTTGAATTTCAAAGGATTTCCCCATAATGCAGGATTCCAGATTAGAACGAACTGCGGATATGATTTGGATCGACTCTTTGCGCACAGGCATGTGGTCTAACCTCCTAAAAAAGCATACAGATTTCCTTTTATTGTACATGATCCAGAGTCACGAGTACACTCGAAGGAACTCACAATTTGTTTCCAGCCCGTCAGATTCACCGCAGTTCACGCATGAATACGACAAAAAAGGCCCGGATAAAAGTTATCCGAAGCCTCTGTTGAATCGCAATATGTTCAAGGAGATTTCTCATTCTATGTTAGCCTTTTGGTCTAACCACCAATGCCGCGAGAAAAGAAAAGATGATCGCTGACGATATTCCCGCCGCAGTCAGGTCAAAAATCCCTGTAATCACACCCAGCCATCCCTCTTTTTCCAGCTCCGTCAATGCCCCGTGCACCAAGGAATTACCGAAACTTGTGATGGGGATGGTAGCACCCGCACCTGCAAATTTAACCAAGGGGTCATACACGCCAAATGCATCCGCAAGCGCACCCGTCACAACAAGTGTACTCATGGTATGAGCTGGCGTCAGTTTAACCCCATCCATTAGAAGCTGTCCGACAACACAGATCAAACCGCCAACAATAAATGCCCACAAGAACTGCATTACCTTTATCCCTCCATTTCTATGGCTACGGCATGTGCAATACAAGGAATACTTTCACCCTGCTGGTACGAAATTGGAGACAACAGCGCCCCGGTAGCAACAACGAGCACCCGTTTAAGATCACCCTTCTGCATCCGGTTCAAAATATGACCATAGGTGACGGTGGCAGAACATCCGCAGCCACTTCCCCCGGCAACCACATAAGGCTGTTTCTCCCGATCATAGATCATCAGGCCGCAGTCATTAAAAACCGTCTGTTCCATAGGAATGCCTTCTTTTTGCAAAAGCTCTTTCGTAATTGGCAGACCGACGGAAGCCAGATCCCCGGTCACAATGAGATCATAATAGCCGGGTTCCAATCCCGTATCCCTGAAATGAGAGATTATAGTGTCGGCTGCTGCTGGCGCCATGGCTGAACCCATATTAAAGGGATCTTTGATACCCAAATCCATAATGCGTCCAATGGTGGCTTTGGTAACAACGGGACCATCACCCGTACGGGAGACCACACCACACCCTGCTCCTGTGACGGTATATTGCGCATAAGGCGGCTTTTGGGAGCCATACTCCGTCGGATACCGAAATTGTTTCTCCACCGTACAGTTGTGGCTCACCGTTCCTGCAAGAACATAATCGCCAGCTCCGGAGTCAACAATCATGGACGCTAACGCTAACGTTTCCATGGAAGTAGAACAGGCTCCAAAGACACCCAAGTAAGGCACACCCAGTTTTCGCGCTGAAAAGGAACTGCTGATAATCTGGTTCATCAGATCTCCACCCACAAAAAATTGAAGCTCTTCCTTGGTGATATTTGCATTTATCAAAGCCAGTTGGGAGGCCTGTTCGAGCAGTTTACGTTCTCCCTTTTCCCACGTTTTCTCGCCGATCTCGAGGTTGTCGTAGACATAATCGAAATCAGATGACAGTGGGCCCTCGCCTTCTTCTGGTCCTACAACTGCGGATTTACCGATGATCCGCGGACGATTTTCAAACTGCCATGTCTGGCGACCCAATCGTTTCACAGGTGCCCACCTCCAAATCCCAAAAAGGCATAAACGATCCCTACGACAAATGCCGCCACGACACCAAACACAATAACGGAACCAGCAAGTTTAAACATGTTGGCCCCTACACCGAGCACCAGTCCTTCAGCACGATGTTCCAGTGCAGCAGAACACATGGAATTGGCAAATCCGGTAACCGGTACAGCCGTTCCCGCTCCTGCCCATTGAGCCATTTTATCGTAAACGCCGAGACACGTTAGAATAACCGATATGAGGATCATGACCGCCACCGTAGGACTGGAAGCTTCCTTCGATGTCATGTCGAAACCGGCCATAAAAGCCTCTTGAATGGCCTGTCCAATCAAACAGACGGTACCCCCAACCAGAAATGCTTTGAGGCAATTTTTCAGGATTGGACGAGGCGGCTCATGTTTTTTTGCGACTTTTTTGTACTCCTTTTCATCCATGGACAGGGACGATGATTTTTTTTCGCTTCCGGATGTAGATTGAGCTGGCAAGTTACAAGACCTCCTCTATGTGAAAATGGTTCAAAGCTACGGCTGAATGCCAATGTGTGTAATCCTATATTCATTGTTTGTTAATAATCGGAAGGTTATGTATCCGGCGACAGACAGCATATGTTTCCAACAAGATTATGTTGTGAAAGCAAGATGGGAATACGCCGGATCTGAGGACTTTTAGATACGTCTATAAATAAAGAAGAACAATCACGAGCAAGATAAAAAGAACGATAAATAGTACTTTTTCCGTGCCCTCTTCTGGAGGCTTCATTGGATATTTAGCTCCTTCCTGTAGACAGACAAACAAATATTGAACATATGACTTCACAAAATGATGACATCTCCTCCATATATTCATATTCATTGAAGTGGCATCAGGACTGCGACTACAGCGGATAGAGTCATGAAACTTGGACACGGTAAGCGCCCAAAATATGCCTTAAATACGTGACATAAACATGGACAATCACTTGCGCAAGGTTCATACTGTAATGTGACCAGTGGTTAAATAACAAGTCCTCAGCATATTAAAGTGCATGTTCAAAAAGATAAAAGACTTTTTGAATTACATTTAAAGGACAACAGGCGGGTAGCCGTTCTACTGTGACCTGAAATACATACCAACAGAGGAGTTGTTGACACATGAATGAAAAAACGATGGATATGTTCCGTACGTTGACGGAATTTCCTTCCGCATCCGGTTTTGAACGTGAGCTTCGCGGCTGGATGAAAGATAAGCTTTCCGCTTATACCGATGAGTTCGTCCAGGATCGCCTGGGGAGTCTATTTGGTGTATTACGCGGGGAGGAATCCGGTCCTAAAGTTATGGTAGCCGGACACTTTGATGAAGTAGGTTTCATGACTACTGGCATTACCGAAACAGGTATGATCAAGTTCCGTCCACTGGGTGGATGGTGGAGTCAGGCTGTACTGTCTCAACGATTGGAAATCATCACACCTGATCGTCGGATTACCGGAGTTGTAGGTTCTACACCTGCACACTTGCTGGACGAGTCCCAGCGGAATAAACCTGTGGATCTGAATTCCATGTATCTCGATATTGGAGCAGACAACCGTGCGGAAGCAGAATCCTGGGGCATTCATCCAGGGATGCAGATCGTACCGATCTGTGAATTTACGCCTATGGCGAACCCGAAAAAAATTATGGCCAAAGCGTGGGATAATCGTTACGGCGTAGGACTTGCACTTGAACTGGTTGAAGCGCTGCACAAGGAAAAACTTCCTAACACGCTTTACGCTGGTGCAACGGTTCAGGAAGAACTGGGGCTTCGCGGTGCACGTACGGCGGCCAATCTGATTCAGCCTGATATCTTCTTTGCACTTGACTGTAGCGCGGCAAATGATATGACAGGTGACAAACAGTCATTTGGACATATCGGAGAAGGCGCATTGCTTCGTATTTTTGACCCGGGTATGTTCACCCATCGCGGAATGGTTGAATATGTTCAAGATACGGCTTCATCCAATCAGATCAAAATGCAGTATTTCATCTCACCAGGGGGTACAGATGCAGGTCAAGTTCACCTGAGTGGCATTGGTGTACCATCAATAGTTGTTGGTATCTGCGCACGTTATATCCATACCTCATCTTCCATCATTCATACGGATGACTACGATGCAGCCAAAGAACTGATCGTGAAGCTGGTCAAAGGTCTGGATCGGACAACGATGAATACCATAATTAATAACGCGTAACAGTTGACAAGAGACCTCCTAACCATCGGGAGGTCTCTTTTTTATATTCACAACGATATCAGTTAGACACGTAGATTAATAGGCCGAACATTATAGGGAATTACACATAAGATACAATAACGGAAGATGAATTAAACACCAAACAGCGGGGGACCTGTTATGGCAGTGAGAAGGAATGGAAAATCGAATAAAGGTTCCAAAAAAACAAATGCCGCAAACACCCTTCTCAATGGCAACCTTAAAGGAAGAAATCTGGAACTTATCGTTGCAGCATTACTGGTAAGTGGGAAGTTAAGAGTGGATGCGGTCACGTTGTTTCGAGAAGCTACACTGGTCGTTGAACTGGTCGGGCAGTATAAATCGCTACAAAATATTACACCATCGAATCAAGACAAACTGGTGCAATTCCTCGATGAGATCGGTGGTGATATGACGTTGAATGACGTTATACGGGCTTTCCAACAGAGAATCAATTCCTAAACACCAAGAAATGAGGTTGAAGTGATGTCTGACTTTGACGGAAATGGGTTCGCTGAACTACTGATCATTGTCATTCTTGTTGTTTTATTTGTATTTGGTTCTTCCGATATTGACGACCTGACTGATTCTCCTTCTCAATCCTGAATTGGCTAGGTTATTACGATCCACGATCCAATCATTATGAAATGCATTCCTGTAAACGCCAGCCCACAATATGTGGGCTGGCGTTTTTGGATGGCTATAGAAATAGCGGTGAGAATGCAATCCAGGCCAAAATAAGAGTAAGCACAATGCAGACATTCTCTACAACGGCCCCACGCTTGGTCCCTGTACTCATCAGATTCACCCGTATGCGCCACTTGAGCGGTGGTAACGGACGAATACCCCGATTGGTTAGTGAATCGGCCAACAGATGCATCGCATATGCCGTGCCTCCCGCTACCCAGATCTCCGGTCCCTGCTGCTGGGTCGTGCTGTACAACAAGCCCGCCCATATTGCGGTTCCGTACAGGGTATGTGTCAGTCCCCTATGAGTCAGTGTGGTGCAGAGCATTAACAAACTGCCTGCAATCAAGTTCCACGGTGCGAACGCGTGACCATAGAAAACCAGTCCAAGTCCAATCGCAAACATCAACACTTTGCGAAGCGAACGCGAAGGCAGGAATGACACAAGCGCAATGAGGATCGCAAGCAACAGGTTCCATGGTTTGGCATGAACATAGAAGTACACAAATACAGCTGTGGGCAACAGAATCGTCTGTAACAACCTGATCAGACTGTTAGGCAAGGCTCTGGATACCAGCAGCGAATTTGGCTCATCAATGTCAGGCAATAACGAACCAATCAGAGCAACCGTAACTGCCGGCGCAGTCACCGGCATACCGGCCAACTGCAGAACAGAAAGCGACACGCCGGTCCCGATAATAAGGTGAGATCTTCCCATCATGATGCAAAAACGTCCTTTCGAAGAAATCGGGAACAATACGGCCCAGTTTCGATTTTACAACGAAAACAAAATAAGAACAATAGTTCGCATTTCTTATTTGTATGAAAATAAATATAACTTTCTGTGATGGGGCTCACATTATTATATTTATGACTCTTTTATCTTTATTAGTGAATTAAATCACATAAACTGTCGTCAACTACTTGTATAATTTCAAATATAAACCACTAAAATTTTGAGTAATGTACAGCGTCTATTCAAGGAGGCATACACACATGAACGGAAAAAAAGAGAACCTCATTATCATTGGTAACGGTATGGCAGGAATCAGTACCGTTGAGCAAATTTTAAAATTAACTACGCGATTTGATATTACCGTTTTTGGCACAGAGCCCTATCCTAACTACAACCGCATTATGTTGTCTTATGTACTGGAAGGAAGCAAAACTCTGGACGATATCGTACTGAACGACCTTCACTGGTATGAAGATTACGGCATTACGCTGCACACAGGCACAACGGTTACACGAATCGATGCCGAGACGCACGAAGTTGTGACTGAAGATGGAACTCGCGTTCCTTATGACAAAATCATCATTGCGACTGGCTCCAACTCCTTCATTCTCCCTGTACCAGGACATGACAAAGAAGGTGTTGTCGGTTTCCGCGATATCGCCGATTGCAATGTCATGCTGGAAGCTGCTAAACAGTATAAACGAGCGGCCGTTATCGGGGGCGGACTGCTAGGCCTTGAAGCTGCCAAAGGATTGGTACAACTTGGTATGGAAGTTACCGTAGTGCATCTGATGGAAGATCTGATGGAGCGTCAGCTTGATCCACAAGCTTCAGCCATGTTGAAAGCTGAATTGGAACGTCAGGGTATCCGGTTCAAGATGGGTGCGCAGACTTCCGAACTGCTGGGCGGCGAACGCGTTGAAGGGATTCGTTTTGCAGATAATACGGTTCTGAATGTTGATTTTGTGGTCATGGCTGTAGGGATTAAACCTAATACGGTCGTAGCTCGTGAAAGCGGTATGGAAGTGAATCGGGGCATTGTCGTGAATGACTATATGCAGACTTCACTTGAGAATGTGTACTCGGTTGGGGAATGTACAGAGCACCGCGGGGTATGTTACGGCCTCGTTGCCCCATTGTTCGAGCAAGGTATGATTCTGGCGAAACATATCTGCGGTGTGGAGACCGCTCCTTATGAAGGTTCAGTTGTATCCACGAAATTGAAAATTTCGGGTGTGGACGTGTTTTCAACCGGTGAATTCATCGACAGCCCAGAGCACACCGTCATTTCGCACAAAGATGACTGGAAACGGACCTACAAAAAAATTCTGCTTCGTGATAATAAAATGGTCGGCGCTGTTCTCTTCGGTGACATTACGGATTCTGCCGAATTGCAGAAACTGATTAAAAATCAAACCGAAATGACCGAGGAATTGTATGGTTCACTCATGGGTACAGGCTGCGGCGGTCATAAGAAAGCAACCTCTGTTGAAACGATGCCCGAGGACGAGATCGTCTGTGGATGTAACGGGGTAACCAAAGGAGCCATTGTTGATGTCATTACAAACCAGGGCCTTACCACTGTTGATGAAATCAAAGCCTGTACCGGTGCAACACGCTCTTGCGGTGGGTGTAAACCGGTTGTGGAACAGATTCTGCAATATGTACTTGGAGACAGTTTCAGTACTGGAGCCAAACAGGGCATCTGCGGATGTACTTCCATGGGTCGAGATGAAATCGTAGCCGAGATTCGTGAAAAAGGATTACAAACGACCAAAGAGGTCATGAATGTACTGGGTTGGAGTCAACCTGAAGGTTGTTCCAAATGTCGTCCAGCGATCAACTACTACCTTGGCATGATTGCACCAGACACACACGAAGATGAGAAAGAATCCCGTTTTGTTAACGAACGGATGAACGCGAATATTCAAAAAGATGGAACGTATACGGTTGTACCTCGGATGTATGGCGGGGTAACTACACCGGCAGATCTCAAACGCATCGCTGACGTTTCGGTCAAATATGATGTGAAAGCAGTCAAAGTGACTGGCGGTCAGCGCCTCGACTTGATTGGTGTCAAAAAAGAAGATCTGACTAAAGTCTGGGCAGAACTGGATATGCCTTCAGGTTATGCATACGCCAAATCGCTGCGTACAGTCAAAACATGTGTCGGCTCCCAATTCTGCCGATTCGGTACACAGGATTCCATGGCCATGGGTGCTCGCATCGAACGTAAATTCGAACGTCTGGATCTGCCAGCCAAGTTTAAATATGCCGTCAACGGTTGTCCGCGGAACTGTGCAGAGGCATGTACAAAAGATATTGGTATCGTAGGTAACGACGGCGGCTGGGAGATCTTTATCGGTGGTAACGGCGGTATTAAAGCAAGACTTGCTGATTCCCTGTGCAAAGTGAAAACGGATGAAGAGTTGATTGAACTGTGCGGAGCCATCATGCAATATTACCGCGAGACAGGTAACTATCTGGAACGGACTTCCGAGTGGGTGGAACGCATGGGTCTGGAGCATATTCGTTCGGTTGTTGTGGATAACCTTGAGGAACGTAAAGCGTTGATGCAGCGGATTGAATTTGCACTTGAGCATGTTGAAGAACCTTGGCAAAAAGCGATTCGCAATGAAGAAGGCCAAAGTAAAATGTTCCATGGAATTGAAGTATCGGCTCGTCCATAAGTAAGCTCGCAAGATAATACTGCCGGAATGTTAAATATAGATAAGGAGTGGTTTAAGATGACGACAAAACAATCAGGCACCTACTTCCCTGCCGGAGTAGTTGAAGAATTCCTGCCACGAATCGGAAGAGTAGTTGAGATTAAGGACCATCAGCTTGCTGTCTTTCGTGCATCGGATGGTACCATCTTCGCTGCGGATAATCACACCCCCCACCCTAAGGGTGGGCCACTGGCTGAAGGGATCGTGTCCGGGCATTATCTGTACGATCCGCTGTATGATTGGAAAATTGACCTGACTACCGGTCTTGTGCAAGCACCGGACAACGGTCAAGTACAGATGTATCCGGTTAAGGTAGAGAACGGCCAGGTCTGGATTGAAATATAACTCCATTGAAACGTTCAAAGATTGATGCAAAATAATGGTTGGGGGAAACCGTGATGTATACACCAAGTGTTGAGGCAATTATTGAAGCTGCGGTTAAAAAACGGGATCAAATGAACGCAAGCCTGTCACGATATATGGTTGCTGCCTTGATGGCTGGTGCCTATGTAGGGCTTGGCATCGTTCTGATCTTCAGTATTGGTGCTCCGCTCCTTGCGGCACAGTCACCACTGCAAACCATGTTGATGGGCATGTCCTTCGGACTCGCGCTCACGCTGGTTATCTTTGCCGGATCGGAACTGTTTACAGGTAACAATATGTTCTTTACCATGAGTACACTGGCAGGCCGAACCACAGTGAATGAAACGCTGAAGAACTGGGGGCTCGTCTTTGTTGGTAACCTGCTCGGCGCAATTCTATTAAGTCTACTTATAGTCGGTAGCGGCCTGTTCAAAACGGCTACGCCGGAACATCTGTTATTCGTTGTGTCTGCCAAAAAGATGGCGGCACCCATGTCTGAGTTGTTCTTCCGAGGCATTCTCTGTAACTGGCTCGTCTGTCTGGCGATCTGGATGGCAGCTCGCTCCAAAGAAGATATCGCCAAACTTGTTCTGATCTGGTGGTGTCTGTACGCATTTATCGCAAGTGGTTATGAGCACAGTGTTGCCAATATGACTTTGCTGTCTTTATCCTGGTTGCTTCCAAACCACCCGGATACAATTACGATGGCAGGCTGGTTCCATAACATGATTCCGGTAACGCTTGGTAATATTATCGGCGGTGCCCTCTTTGTTGGAATGGCGTACTGGTATACTTCTCCGGTACGAAAAAAAGCATAATTCTTGATTCAACTACACTTATGTAGCCTAGAGCACAACATCTACACACACTGAAGCCACGATGGATGCCGAACTCACGTTCAGTCACACATCGTGGCTTTTTATTGTTTGTCGATAAGCTGCTACTCTCTCGTACGTTTCCCTTTCATCCTCTCGTCCTTCTATAGAGAATTAAAACTTCATTTTACCTTCGTCGCTATCCGCGTTAATCCACAGTTGACATAACTGGCGTATAGTCGATGGATACTCACACTTATACTCAACCAGCAAAGGATGAACGCTTATATGGGGATTCACACATACTTCAGGTCACTGAATGATCTTGAACGTATTATTCGTACACCTGGCAAATTCAAATTCGAAGAACACAGCGTATCCGCTCATTCCTGGAAAGTGGTACAGTACGCCAAAACGCTCGCAGATATTGAGGAGCAACATGGAACCACCATCGATTGGAAGAAGTTATACGAAATTACGAGCAGTCATGATTATGGCGAAATCTTCATCGGTGATATCAAAACACCCGTCAAACATTATTCACTGGAGCTACGTTCGATGCTACAAAAGGTGGAAGAAGGCATGGTTGAACATTTTATTAATGAAAATATTCCTGAAGAGTTCCAGCCCATTTTCCGCAGACAGCTACGTGAGGGCAAAGACCAATCGGTTGAAGGACTGATTCTCGAAGTCGCAGACAAGATGGATCAGGTATATGAAGCCTTTGCTGAGCTCCAACGTGGCAATACGGAGAAAGAATTTATCGTTATGTACCGTTATGCCTTGGTCAAAATCAAAAATATCGACCTCCACTGTGTGCAGTATTTCCTGGAACAGATTCTCCCCGACATGATCGAAGAAGGTATCCGCTCCCCGTTTGATATTCGCAAAATAACCGAAGAAGCTCTGGCCCAGTAATCAGCTCAAGTCAACATGGTGCTCATCATCCATGGACAGGGCTTTTTTTCGTTCCTGAAGTTGCAGTCGGTACTCGCTAGGGTACATGCCCGTTTTGTTTTTGAAGATCCGGCTGAAATAGTGGGAATCACTATACCCTACCGCTCCACCAATGGTCTTGATATCCATATTCTCGTGCGTGACGAGCATGCGTTTTGCTTCATTAATCCGCAGACCTGTCATATATTTCAGCGGAGTCTCACCCGTTACTTTCTTAAAACACTTTCCCAGATAGTCCACACTAAAATGCATCTGTCCCGCCATGTCTTGGAGTGTAATCTCATGCATGTAATTCTGCTTCAAATACAACTTAACGGCCTCTGCGATATCCTCCGGCTTCACCTGCTCATCCAGTACGGCACTGACATGCGCAAGCGAATCCACAGCGCTCCCAAGCTTCAATTCCATCGCATCCAGCAGTGTACGAAGCTGTTCTTCCGATAATGGTTTGAGCAGATAATCCTCCACCTTGTAACTGATTGCCTGCCGTGCATATTCGAATTCATGATAACCACTCAGGATCACAATTTTCACATGCGGATAGGCAAAATACAGATGTTTGGCGAGCTCCAATCCATTCATCACCGGCATCTGTATATCAGTTACAACCAGATCAGGTACGGAATGTTCAATGAGCTGTAACGCTTCCTGACCGTTCCGCGCTTCACCAATCACCTCGAACCGGGTGTCCAGCTCTCTGAATTTGCGCGAGACATTCCGGCGGATCAGGGCTTCATCTTCCACAATAATCGTTCTGTATTTGATTGTCATGGGTTCAGTCATGCTCCTTTCGAATGGAACCACCTATGGTAATCTGGACACCGCCGGAAAGCTTGTTCGTAATCTGCATGTGGGCTGCTGTGCCATACCATAATTTCAATCGGACCCATATATTCTTGAGTCCCATGCCGTTAATTTCGAGATCAGGCATACGCTCCCACTCCTGTGACTGTTCGATGTAATGCATGATCTTGGCAAGTGCTTCGGGTTCCATGCCAGGCCCGTTGTCTTCTACGTGGATCATCCAAGTCTCCTGTACCGCATCCATAGCTCCAGTAATATTCAGTTTCCATGGAGGGGTATCACCCAGTCCATATTTCATGGCATTTTCGAGTAGTGGTTGTACCATCAGCATCGGAACCTGGATAGGCTGCATCTCTTCCGGAATATGAAACTCGTAGTGTAGATCATCCTCAAACCTAATCTTCATACACTCCAGATATCGCTCACAATAATCCAATTCTTGGGACAGGGGAACCCCATTCTTTCTCGGAGTAGAAATATAACGCAGCATAGACGCAATATTGCCGCAGAACGCGACAATCTGCTCATTCATACCTTCTTCCGCCATAATGCTAATATTTGTGATGTTGTTATAGAGAAAATGCGGGTTCATCTGGGATTGCAGCGCCAGTAATCTCGCTTCTGTCTCCTGAGATTTCATCGCCAGCCTGTCCTGAAACGATTGCACAAGCTGTTGATTCAACCGGATAAACGTATCATTCAGCTCATCCATCTCCCGAATAGAACCGGGATGCTCCAGCTTGAACAACTGACCGGAATCCTGACCCGATACCAGATCATTCACACCCGTTTTCTGAATAATGCGCTGCAAACGATGTAGCGGCAAAGTAACCCGTTTGGAGATCAGATACGAGAGAACCAGAATCAGCATGAGAGTAGCAAACGTCGCACCGATAAACATCACAGCCATCCGGTTGAGACTCGCGAAAAGGGACTGTTTGGACTGCATGACAATAACGGTCCATCCCGTCTCCTGTGACGTCATGTACGTCATCATCTGTTTGGACTGACTCAAAGGATCGCTAATCTCCTGCATGGTATCAGGCGGAAATGAAAGATTTTGAATCAAGTCCACATCATCGAAATGGCCTGCTTGAGAAGCATCGGCAGCCGAAGAAAGTGGAAACAACCTTGTATTTTGTTCATCCACTACATAGATCCGAAGATCGTCGTTATTTGTCTGCAATTCATTCAAATGCTGAAACAGGGTTCCGGCATCCTGCAAAATCTCAACGACACCCTGGCTGACATAGTTGCCATCTTTGTACACCCGGGTAAGGGAAATGTAGGATTGATCTGATTTCCCCTCACCTGTTGGCATGGGCAAAGCTCCCCCCTCTAACAGTTGAATCACCCGCCAGCCGCTCCGCTCCCAGGTTTCCTTGTACCACGGTCGCTGAGTCAGGTCTACCGACAGTTGACCGTTGAATGCACCCGCTCCCAGCATCTTGCCATTCACATCATAGATATTGGCCTGTTTGGCTGTATTGGAGCTGCTGATGATCGCGAGAATGACATCAATTAGTGTGGTTGTATCCTTATACAATGCCGGATCACTCGTCATTGTCTGCTCACTGTCTTCTGCTGGTGCCAAGTAGTGACTGAAGTGTTCTTTGACCAGATTGGAGTACACAATATTCATGGAAAAGTTGTTCATTTTCACCACTTCCTGATCCAGGTTACTGACGATTGATACCCCCAGTTGTCTCTGCTGTTCTTCACTTCGCTGACGAATGTCACTTGCGAGAAAAACATACAGAAGCCCCGCCACAATCAGCGAAAAGATAATAAATACCGCAGAGTAATAGGCAAACAGACTTTGCTGAAGCGTTCCAAATCGATATCGCAATCCTCACACACCTCGTCCTATGATGATATCTGTCACACCATTCGAAAATGTCCACCCAACAGAACGCTTTTGTCTATTGAGCACATCCGCTGTTCACAGTAAAGTTATCCACATAAGAATACGCTTACATTAAGCGTTTCGGCAAGTGACAATTTTCTTTATATTCCGGGAGGTTCAATGATGAGAAAACGATTTCTATTTTCGCTTGCAAGTGTGCTCCTGCTCTCCACTCTGCTGCTTGCCGGGTGCAACTCAGGTAAAAGTACGGAAGGTTCGGGTAAGGTGACTCTCACGTTTGGAACAAGTCAATCCGGTATTCCGCGTACAGGCATCATGCAGACGATGGCCAAGGAATATGAGCAGGAGACGGGTGTCAAAATTGACTTCCAGGTCGTACCTGACGCACAGTGGCGTGACCTGATCAAGGTGAAGCTGGCCTCTGGCGAAGCACCTGACATTTTCAATGTCGATGTGGACCCATTGAGCATGCCGGCTAACGTAAGACCGGAGGAAAATGCCATTGACTTGACCAATGAGGAATTCACAGGTCGGATGTCTGAAGAGATTTTGCCAACCGTCAGTCACACTGACAAGGTGTACGGGGTTTCTTTTGCGCCAACAAAAATCTGGTATGTGTACTATAACAAACGTATCTTCCAAGAGCTCGGCATAGAGCCTCCTACATCCTATGCAGAATTCAAGGCGATCAGCCAGAAAATAAAGGATAAAGACATTATTCCATTCTTTCAAGCACCTGCCAGCGGGTGGTATCAGGTTCTGCCTTTGTTCGAAACAGGGCCTAACTATGAGCAAACAACAGCGGGAACCTACGAGAAATTAAACAACAATGAGATGAAAGTCGCAGATATGACGCAACTCAAGACGGTCATTGAACAGTTGAAAGAATTTGCGGATCTCGGTTATTTCGGCAAAGACTTCTTGTCCAATACGGTAGAAGCGGGCATTGAAGCGTTTGGTCAGGAGAAAGCGGCTATGCTGCTGCGGGTTCCAGGGACGGAAAAGGAAGTGTCCGAAGCGTATCCGGAAATGGAAGACAATATGGGATTCTTCGTCATGCCATGGGGAGATAATCAGACGATTGGTGTGAATCCGGGCGGATCGGCTGCGATGTTTGGTAACAAAAACAGTAAACATCCCGAAGAAGTGCTGAAATTCTTCCGCTGGATTACCGAGCATGATCATCTGCAACGTGTGTTCGATGAAGGTGAAGGTAACCTGACGATCTGCTGGCCGGAAATCGAACCGAAGCTGACACAGGACTATATTGATTATGAGAAAAATCATGAAAAAGGTACGGTTATGCAGGCCGCTGTAAAATACATTGATCCACAATGGATGGATATTGGCAAGGACTTATCAGGTATGTTCGCCGGAGCCATGACACCGGATCAGATTCTGCAAAATATTGATAAACGCCGGGCTGAACAAGCCAAAGTGTTGAAGGATGAAGCGTGGCAATAATAGCGCATATTTCAGATAAATATAAACGCTGAACAGCGTTACATGCAGCGGGCGTTTGCCCGCTCATGTATTTTGGCAGGAAGGAAAGGTGTTACGGATTATGAATGCAAACAAAATCTATCCCTGGTATTTCTCATCTGGAGCAATTGTGTTATATCTGCTGTTCATCGTTGCTCCCGCCCTGCTGGGCATCTATTATTCCTTCACTGACTGGAACAGTTATAGTTCGGAGAAGAACTTTATCGGTCTGGAGCATTTCCGTACCATTCTCGCGGGTGATCCGACCTATCTGCTTTTTATCAAAAACACAGTCTTGTTCACCCTCGTTACATCCATCGCCAAGACGGTTCTGGGCTTGTTCCTGGCTCTACTGTTGGTCAGCGGTGTAAAGGCCGCCAATCTGCACCGGATGATCATTTTCTCCCCGCAGGTGCTGTCGTTCCTGATTGTTGGGCTTGTGTTCAAAAGTCTGCTTGACCCCAACAACGGGTTCGTTAACGTAACCCTGCGTTCCATGGGACTGGACGTTCTCGCACAGAATTGGCTGGGCTCCCTGACCTGGGCCATGCCATCCATTATGGCAGTGGATACGTGGAAAGGCATGGGATACATCATGGTGCTGTTCATCGCCGGACTGCTCGCGATTCCACGTGATTATTACGAAGCGGCATCCATTGATGGCGCCGGATTCGGGCAGAAGTTGTTCCGTATCACCATTCCGATGCTGATGCCTACCATTACCATCGCCACGGTACTTAATATTACATACGGGCTGAGAGTATTCGATGCCGTATACGTGTTAACCAATGGTGGCCCCGGTAACGCGACAGATGTCATTAACACGGCGGTCTATTCCTCTTTTGCCAAAGGATATTGGGGACTCGGAAGTGCACTATCCACCATCCTGTTTGTCATCATGGCGATCATCTCCTTTTTCATCATTCGTTTGATGAACCGAAAGGTGGAATACTGACATGCGATTGAGAAAAAGATTGGCTTCGATCGGGTTAAATGCTCTCGCCTGGCTGCTTAGCCTGGTGGTCTTGATTCCTTTTGTCGTCATTGTACTGAATTCATTCAAGTCGGACGCCGAGGCCAAAGTGCTTAAACTGACGCTGCCCGAGAAGTTTATTTTCGAAAATTACAAAATTGTCTATGAACAGGGACATTTGGGCGGTTCCTTTTTCAACAGTCTGCTACATTCTGGGGCTTCTTCTCTGCTACTGGTGTTTGTTGTGGCCTTCTCGGCCTTCACGTTATCCCGCAACCATTCGAGGCTCAGCAAGTTTCTGTACTTCTTCCTGATTCTTGGTATCACCCTACCGCTCAACTACATTCCGCTGATGGAAGTCATGAAGTCGATGGGTATGATTAATTCACATGTCGGCATGATTCTGCTCTATACGGCTATGGGTATTCCAATCTCGCTGTTCATTACATATGCGTTTGTGTCTAACATCCCGAAGGAGCTGGATGAAGCCGCGATCATGGACGGATGTAATGGGATCAAACTGTTTCTGAGAATCATTGTACCTTTGTTAACCTCGGTGCTGGTAACGGTATTTGTTCTTAATTTCCTGAGTGTCTGGAATGAGTTTACTGCCCCACTCTATATGCTGAATACAGTGGAGATGTGGCCGATGACGCTGGCTGTATATAACTTCTTTGGACAATTCAGTGCCCAGTGGAATCTGGTCAGTGCCGATATCGTGCTCACGTCATTGCCTGTGTTGATTGTGTTCCTCATTGGGCAAAAGTATATTGTAGGAGGACTAACTTCAGGGGCGGTTAAAGGGTAAGCTCCACCGACAATCCAAATACACAAACACTCTTGTCTAAGTACATCTTCTGACTCCTCAGCACAAAAAAGCCCTTGTCTGCTCATCGTGTGAATAACTTCTTCGTACAGAAGAAGTATCACACGCTGCTGCGGACAAGGGCTTACGCTGTTGGATTCGAATTAATCGTGCGCCAACCCGCCAACATCGGATGGAGCCGCTATATCTGGGCTCTGCTCCAGAGATTTGATCATTTTCAAACGGGATGTGATTATTGCGATCAGAATAACAAACAGACCCGCGATGATAAACAGAAAGGCAATACCTCTGCCTGGCCCAGTTCCAATAATTTGACCAACAGACGAAGCCAGTGCTCCCCCCTCCATCAGTAACGGATTAAACACATGGTCGGCCAGAAAACCAGCCAAACTGTACGCGATAATAAACCCGAGTTGTGACAGAATACCAATGATTCCCCATACCCTGCCCTGCTTATCGTTGGCGATATTGTTTCGCACCAGTACATCTGCGCTCATATTGACAAACGGCAGTGATGACAGGAACAGAAAACCTGCGAAGATAATAAAATAAATGTTGGTGGATATGCCCAGAAGTGAAAAGGACAAACCGCACAAAATCAGACCCATCACAAGCACACTTGCGTATCTCTTTGTTATTGTAAATATGCCGATGCACAAGCTGCTAATCAGCATGCCGATGGCACTAACAGACTGAAACGTTCCAAGTGTCTTGGCATCCGTGAATGACAGAAGCATCGGACCAATGAGTGTCTCCAGGAATCCCAGATAAAAGGTGACAAGTGAAATAATCACCACCAGCAACAGTACTCCCTTGTTGGTTACAACTTCTCTCCAGCCCTCTTGAATATCGGTGATCCAGTTTTTTCCTTCTCGATCCTCTCGCTCCACCTTCATGCTCTTCCGAATAACCAGCACAGCCAGAATGGCAACCAGGAATGTCAGAATATTAATGACCAGAATGACTTCAATGGTTGTTATACTAAGCAGAATGCCCGCAATGATCGGTGAAAACAGAAACTTCGAGGATTCAGCCAGTTGTACAAGACCGCTTCCTTTCGAGAATTGTTCCTTATCCAGCAGGTCCGTAGCAGAGGCCTTATATGCCGGGCTCTGCAACGCGGAGAACACGGAACTAAAGGCTACTCCCACGTAGATATGCCATAATTGGATATCACCTGTGAGCATAATGGACAGAATGAAAATCAAACCGGCTGCCGACCCCAGGTCGCCGATAATCATCATCGTTCGACGGTCGAATCGGTCTGCCAGTACCCCTCCAATAGGTCGAAGCAGGATATTCGGCAGAAACGTGAATAAGGTAATCAATGCAACACTTGTTGCCGTATTCGTTTTTTCGAAGGCATACACCCCCAGGGAGAAGGCAGTAAGTCCAATCCCAATCATGGAGATGAGCTGACCGAACCATACGACCAGAAACTTTTTAAATGATTTTTGAACGGTATGTTCCATGGATGATACTCCTTTCTCGGCTAACCTTGATTCGGAAAATAGAGACGAGTGACGTAGGCGAAGCTTCCTTGTTCTGCTCCCAGCACACGTTCCATAATATGTGTGAATGCTTCAACCTTTTTTTGGAGTTCTTCCTCCTCCCATTGAAAGATGCCTCGATCCAGCAAAAATTGTGACGATACGAGCAGGAATTCGATGGATTCCTTTGGGTTAGGTGTATGAAATACCCCCTCCTGAATGCCCTGCTCTACCACCTCGGCCAAGATGGGACTTAATCGAATTACCGTCTCAACAAGACTCTTTTGGTGCATCTCCACATTATGAACACTGTGCAATTGCTCGATGAGATCATGTTTTCTGCCGTCAGGCTGATTCTGCGCCATCATGATGCGAAAAATTTTGTCATGGGCATTCAGTTTGGGATCGGACACCACGTGCCTGGCCGATGCCTCCCCGCTCAGAATAAAACGCATGACGATGGCGTTCATGACCTCTTCCTTGGACTGAAAATAATAATAAAATGTACCCTTGGCAATGTTGCACGCCTGAAGGATATCCATGACCGTAGCTTTGGTGTACCCTTTTGTTATGAACAGAATCTCGGCGGCATCCAAAATCTCGTTCCTGCGTTCTTCCGGGTTTTTTATCAGTCTCATATCCTGGCCTCCGATACGTTCGACCGACTGTCGGTCTATTGTAGTCATGGAGTTCTTTTTTTAGAACCCCATTTCAGTCAACCATTGCGCCAAATGGCTTTCCCTTGTTTTCAGATCCTGACGCTCTCTTGCATATTTTCCAATATTTCTGTCTGCAACCAGCTTACCGTCCATCATAAACAGTACACGTTCCGATCTGGCAGCGACTTTCACATCATGGGTCACCAGCAGAATGGTTGTTCCCGTTGCATTAATATCGCCCAGAATGTCCATGATCTCATACGTTGATTTGGAATTCAGCGCCCCCGTTGGTTCATCGCCGAATAAAATATCTGGATTATTGATCAGCGCACGGCAGATGGCAATCCGTTGAAGCTGTCCGCCTGAGGCTTGGGTGATGTTATGCCCAGCCAACTCATCAATCCCCATTTTTTTCATTAATGACATTGCCCGTGTATTAATCGTTTCTCTGCTGCTATTCTTGGCCAGATACGCGGAAAGTACGATATTGTCTAATAGATTCAGATTCTTGAGCAGATGAATATTTTGAAAGATGAATCCCATCTTGGTCAAACGTAGACTTGCCAGATCCCTCTCCTCAAATGCCGATATTTTTTTGCCATTAAAATAGACACTTCCAGCACTAATCTGATCCATACCACTTATGTTGTACAGTAAGGTAGACTTGCCTGAGCCAGATGGCCCCATGATGGAAACAAATTCTCCCTTTTTTAATTGAAGGTTGATATCTTTTAAGATGTTATGTTCTTCATTCTCGCCGATCGCTACGGATTTATTCACGTCTTTAGCCTCAAGTATAGTTGTCATCGTTGATCCTCCCTATTCGACAATCATTTTGGATATGCTTGTTTCCTTGATCGATTGGATGCTAATCCATGCTGTTAGTACAATCGTGCCTGCAAGTAACAATGGACACAAAATATATGCCTGTAACGGGTTAACAACAAAGACAATATTGGAAGCACCAAACGTCGACATAATGGCACTAACCAGCAACGGACCCAACGTATTGGACAATATCGTTCCAGTAACAACCCCTAAGATTAATATGACAAGTGACATCACGACATACTTGAACTTGATTTTAGACAAGGCAAACCCAAGGCTTCTTAGTACAGCAATGTCGTTGTTGTCCTTGGCTACTAACATCTGAAGGAACAGTGCTGTAATTAAAATAGATATGAAGACACCGATGACCAAGGCCAGCATCGTCACCATTTTCAATTGTTGGATGGTTCCGCCTAACGTCTGATCCAGATAACCTTGAAGATCGGTTACTTTGGCTGGCGAGAAAGCCGTCTCATATTCAGCAATTTTGGTAGCCATGTCCCCGCGATTATTCAGATCCAAACTGACCACATACCACAACACACTATCCTTGTTGTAAGGTAATAAGGCCTTCGCCGTTTTCCCACCATTCGTAACGTCCTGGTATATTCCGCTGACCGTCATTATCTGGTCCTTGCCATTAACCAGCAAGGTAAGTTGCTCACCAGTCTTCAGGCGCAGCTCGCTACTGTTGGCATCAGATAACGCAATTTCATTCTCGGTTGTTGGCGCATTACCGCTAACATAAGACAATGGGAAAATACTGAAATCTCCAGTTTCTACACTCAGATTGTCGTAACTTCCTTCCGCATTTTTAATCTTGAACTGGCTTGTTACCAATGGGGAATACGTTTTGATGTCTTTATCATTTTGGATCTGGGTAACCAGATTGTCATAACGCTGCTCTACATCGTCTGTGTGCCTCAAGTCAATGCGAATATCACTTTGTCCAACACCCATATAAGAAATAAAACTTGGCGCCTGCAAAGTGTTCAGGAAGTTGACCGGCACAATCATGATAAATGAACTGACTACAAAGACAAATAACAATAATCGGAACATCTTGATTCGCTGTATCACTTCCTTCAGACCAAGAAAGACAGGTACGGAAGACCAGCGATTGCGGGACAAACTAAGCCGGTTTCGAATGATCTGTGTATCTCCCAGGCTCCCGGTACGGAGAGCATCCACCGCGGAGATGGAACGAAAACGCCGCAGTACTGTTCGACAAAACAGAACAACCATGGCAAATATTATTCCAGCGGCTAATAACGGAATCGCGAAATGCAACAGGGTTGCAGGTGCTTTTCCCATATACAACATGATGTTAGAAACAAATAATCTGTTAACGCCAAGTGATGCAATGTAACCAAGCACGGATGCAAATCCCGCCATAAATACATACTTCATCAGATACAGTCTCTTAATATCCTTCTCTGCAATCCCTATCGCTTTCATGACACTAATCTCACGATAATCCTCTTCGATGGTCGCAAGCATCGTGAATCGGATGCAAAGCATTGCAATCAGAATCAGCACAAGACTGACCAGAATAATAACGGCTGCAATAACTCCGTCGGTCATCGCATTCAGTACCTGGAACAGCCCATAGGTTACGACTGGACCCGCGTTAGGAAGTCCGGCATTTTGGTAAGCCTGGGTAAATTCACTTGTCAGTCCGGGATCCGTCAACCGGAATTCAATGAGGTACTCCATCTCTCCGATGCTCTGCTTCAGTTCCTGCAAATTCCCTGCACTCACAATAAAACGTTTGGAGTGCACAACCGATGGATTCATCTGAGCATCACGGACAAAATCAACGATGGTATAAGAACGCTCAAATTGACCATTATCGATCCGAACCTGGTCGCCCACGCTCAATTTTTTTTGTTGCATGTAATATACCGGAACCGCGATCTCGCCATCGTTCACCTGAATAATCTCACTGTCCAGATTCAACAAATAGTCGAAACCCTGATTCTGTGTAACAAAGTCAATGTCCATAACGCTGTTCTTTTCGGACTCTGCTCCGAGAAACAGATTAGAGCCGTCAATGTTGACCATTTCCACAATCTGATGCTGCTGGACCATAGCATTTTCTTCAGCCCATGTGTTCACTTTGACCTGATCGAGTTCTCCGGCATGCATTTGCACAAAGTGTGGTGTTTTGGATTCAGAAAATAGATATTGGATGGAACTCGTCAGTTCCATAATCATTCGTGACCCCGAAGATACCAGCAAGGCGGCCAGCAGTACAAAAATAAACAACGCAGCCGTAATCCCTTTTTTTCTCGTTATATCGTTTCTCAGCATTCGTAGCAGCATAAACGAACATGGCTCCTCTCATCTACAAGTTGTTCCTATTTATCTGGAGTCATAAAGCTTGTCAGACAATGCGCCACCGTTGAAGGTTGATGCATCATGAACATGTGAGCACCCTCTTTGATGGTTTGAAGCTTCATGGATGTGCCAAAATATCGGCCCCATCTCAACGCTGATTGAAGGGTAACAGTACGATCCCGTTCTCCCCACAGATACAATACCGGCAATGAGAGCGGCTCATATTCAAGCGTTGCTGCAGATTCCAGCATCTTGAAATCCGCCCGGATGACGGGCAGAAAATAATTCAATAATTCTTTTTCATGTATCAGTTCTTGCGGGAGAGCTTCATAGGAAAACAGATGATTAATCAGATTTTCGTCTGACATCCGATCATAATTCTGCATCCCGCATTCGTCAGGCGTGTTGCAGGCAGATAACACAAGCCGTAACGTTTTAGCTACATCTGGACGTTCCTGACATAAGCGTTGCGCAACGAAGTAGGCTGTAATCCCTCCCAGACTATGTCCAAATAACAGACTGCCGGGCTGTATAACATCCAGCAGCTTGCTGGTATACAGTTCTACGAGTTGCTGCATATGCTCCAGGGGTGTTTCGGTGTTCAGACCATGACCCGGGGGCGTAAACGCCCAAATTTCCGTGTCAGGAAGGTACGGCACTAGGGGCTGAAAACTGTTGGAGGTGCCACCGAGATAAGGAAAACAGACCATTTGTCTGTTTCCCTCCCCCTTTTGTAGTTGCTCCAAATAGATCGGTTCCATCACTTATCCACCACCATAACCAGGCTTACTTTCTTTCCAGAACATATGCAGGGAATGTCTGAAGTGAAGTATCCACATTTTTACGCTTGAAGATGACATGTATGACAATAGCCGATATTGCAAAAAAGAAAAATTGCATAATTTGAACTTGCGGATTAAAGTAGTACAAATCAATTTGACTTCCTGTAGCTACAAGCCAGAATGCAAGCAGATAAAACAGAAGTGTACCTTTGGTTGCATTGAAGATATAACTTTGGAACACGATAAATGCCATAAGCTGAACAACGTAGTATATGTAAGTGGTTGAGGTGCCAAAAGAGGAAATCAAGTATCCCGGAAGCACCCATAATCCGAACAACAGGCCGGTAATCAGACCACTTGTTATATTATTTTTTAACTTCCCTTGCAAGAATGGAAGCAAAAATCCGATCCAGCCAAACAGCCCACCAATCAGCCCCGTCTCCTTGATCAGATTCACAATTCCCAACCAGATCATTTCAGGTACACTATATGTCAGCTCAGGGACCGGTATGCCGAATAACAAGGAACCAAAGTGCATTGTTGATGCAAAGATGATGGAAATTCCAATAATGAGCGGTATCCAGAACAGGTCCTGTCTGCGCGGAACCAGCTTCATAAACATTCCTTTTAATGCTTCCTTTCCGCCCATCACATAACATGTAATTAATCCGGCAATGGAAGGTGAATACAGAGCAACGATCGCAAGTGGATGCATCAAGGTTAACTCACCTGTTATGGGTACAATAAAATCCGCAAAGAACATGAACAAACTTGCGATTCCATAACATGTGCCAAAGGAAATTCCCAAAAACAAATACATATATTTGTTGGACGGGCTGGTTGCCGGACTTGTGACTGGACGAATGGATGCCTGATTAGCTGTAATCATAGTGCCGCCTCCTTCTCAGTCAACTTTCTCTCAATAAGATCATGCAAACGGTTAATCGTGCAGAAATTAGCCAAATCCAGATCTTCATTTGCTATCTCAATCTGGAATCTACGCTCTACAAAGTCCACCAAACGCATCGCAAAGAGCGAATTGACGAACCGTTGCTCAAAATAATTGTCATTATCATTAATTTGAGTGTCCTCATGATCCATGGTGAGGTTGTTCCCGATAAACTCCCGAATTTCCTGACGATAATCCACTGCCCTTCCCCCTTGTTATTGATGTTGCCCCTCGGGCACTAAAACCTCAATGTAGTCTGGAAACTCTACAGCCTGCTGTAAATCATGATAAAACAGTACTCTTCCTTCCTGATCTGCAGATTGCTGCTTGAAACCGGCAAAGCGATAGCTGATATTCATCATCCGGTTCCTTCCGGTATCCCTGAAGTCCGCAAGCATCTGTTTGCCCTGCTTCTGAGCTTCACGCATGATATACGTTAGCAGTACACTCCCTGCTCCTCTGGACATCACTCTGCAAGACATCAGAAGCATGTTTAGCCGCCATACTTTCTGCTGCATGTGAATAAGTGCAAGCCCAATTTTGCCATACGTCCCGTATTTGTCTTCGAGTTCACACACCAATAACATATGGTCCTGCGAGGTCATCAGTTGATGCAGCTCCTCGTAACTGTAGGTAATTCCCGTTGCATTTAGTTGATTGGTGCGAACGGTAAGTTCCTCTGCACGTTGAAGATCATCCTCAGTAGCCTCGTAGATGGAAAATTTCATGCCGAGCGTAGCCAGAAATTGTTCTGAAGGTCCTTCATACTGTTCTTCAGCCTGTTTACGGAGCGTATCCGCCTGATACATCTGCCTTCTGCACGCAGAGTCGGCTGTAATGAATCGGGGCATCAGCCTTGGGTCATCAAGCATGGTTTCATATTGATCCGCATGAAGTACCTGGATGTCAGCATGTACACTTTGCACTTCTTCCAGTTCAAAAGGTTGATCATCCACAAACAGAATGGCATCCATGCCGATATTAATGTTCTGCTGAATCCGCTGAACAGAGACGGACTTCGCATCCCAATGGATTTCGGGATACAGAAAATATTCGGCGATGCCCAGTTCGTTTAGTTTCGCCCAAGCTAGCTCTGCATCATTTTTACTGGCAACAGAGTGCAAAATACCTCGCTGGTCCAGTTTTTCAATCACCTCCTTTAAGCCCAGCTTCAGTTGCACATCTGCAGATTCAAGCAAAACCCCATCCCATATGGTGTGGTCCAGATCCCAAACAATACACTTGATATCCTTGAGCTTTTCCATGGTCATGCCACCCTTCATCTTAGTAGGCATAGAATCCTTGACCCGTCTTCCGCCCCCACTGTCCTGCATCAACCATTTTCTGCAACATCGGACAGCATCGGAATTTGGGGTCCTGATAGCTGTCGTACAATACTTTCAATGAAAGCACGACCGTATCCAGACCAATCAGATCCGCCGTCTCCAGCGGCCCCATCTGATAATTGAAGCCCTTCTTCATAATGGCGTCCACCTGCTCGGGTGTAGCGATTCCATCCTGTACAATGTACGCCGCTTCATTCATTAACAAGTGCGAGAGGCGATTAGAGACAAACCCGGGCAGATCCTCTATGACAACTGGACTTTTATCAAGAGTTTCCAAAAACGCTACCATCTCATGTTCCGTACCCTGTGTTGTATGATGTCCTTTGATCACCTCCACCATGGATTTAACGGGAACCGGATTCATCAGATGCACCCCAATGACTCGACCTGGGTCAGGCAAAAATGAAGCGAGCTTTGTCACGGAAATACAGCTTGTATTTAGCGCAAATAAAGCATCCGGACGAACCTTGTGGTATAGTCGTGCGTAAACTTCCTTTTTCAACTCCAGGTTTTCGGTTACATTTTCAATAATGATACTTGCCTCTTCCACCCCTTCATCTTGTGTCTGGAACGAGATTCGTTCCATGATCTGATCCAGGGGCACCTGACCGTACCCTTGCTTCAGAAAGCAAGCTGAACGATATTCACGACGTATAACATCAGGGGCGTGTTCGATGACCGACGCCGAAATATCCTGCAAAATTACACGATAACCAGCCCTCGCGACATCCAGTGCTGTGGCGCATCCCATCACCCCTGCGCCAATGATTGCAATGAGTCGATTATGCATACCTAATCACCTCCTTATTGAGCTACCATCAGATCAGCTCGTCGTAGATCTCTTTCATTTCTGCAAGTGCTGCAGGGACACGCTCACGGAACCAGGCAACATCTTGCATATCAAGCAGGATATTCGGATACATCCGCGAGAGCGTAGATACCAGAACACCGTGCTCAGCAAGCTTGCTATTTAACAAAATATCAAAAGACATCAATTCAAACGTATAATCAGCCGTATCCGTAAGCGGCTCCGTGCAGCAGTGATAAGAAGCACAGCCAGACGGCCCTTGAACAATTAAAGGCAGACCTACCTTCACTGCTTCCTGGCAGAGTATGTCATGCATCATCTCAGCGTGGCGGTTCATGCTGTGCATCGCCTGTCCTCCATTGCGTCCCAACATTTCCAGCGTAGCTTTTACAGCAGCTGTACCTAATGGATAGCCATTAAACGTACCCGCATGAATTACTTTTTTGTCTACAAGCAACTTCATGATATCCGCTCGGCCAACCAGGGCTGACACTGGAACTCCGCCACCCGCGATTGCCTTCCCAAGTGTAGTCAGATCAGGCGTTACACCGAATAACTGTTGGGCACCACCGAGACCCATACGGAATCCTGTTATAATCTCATCAAAAATGAGCACGACCTGGTACTGATCACATAACTGTCTGACTTTTTGCAGATAACCCGGAGCAGGCATGACTCCGCCTCCATTTACACAAACCGGCTCCATGATTACTGCTGCAATGTCGTCTCCATGCTGGCGAAATAGTTCCTCCAGACGGGGTGCGTCATTCCATGGCAAGAGGTAGGATTGAGATTCCATGGCATCCCTTGCCCTTCCCTTTGTTCCTTTCATGTCACCAGGATAGTCTGAAGGTACAGGCAGACCTGTACGTGCAGTCTTGCCACCCATAATATTGTCCGCATTGCCATGATAATGGCCTTCAAAACGTACAAAGCGATTTTTACCTGTCCACGCCCGGGCAAGACGAAGTGCATTCTGGACAATCTCCGTGCCTGATAACCCAAAACGAATCATCTCTGCTGAAGGTACATATTGATGGATCAGTTCCAGAGCCTCTGCATCCAGATCGCAATGACTTACGGAAAGAACACGGTCAATGGTATCCTTCAGACACTCGTTATACTCCTCGTTGCCGTGGCCAACGATGAGGGCACCAAAGCGTGCATATAGATCCAAATACTCGTTGCCGTTCATGTCCGTCACTCTGCTTCGGGAAGCATGCTTGAAATGGAGCGGTGTCTCTTCCCAAGGAAGGTGGAAATTATAGTGCACACCTCCAGGCAGCCATTGTTTCACCCGCTGATTGTACTGCATCATCTCCGTGATCATCCCTTATCGCCTCCCCCATTTGTCTGGTTTACTGCTTCATATCGCTCCAGTAATCTGGACCGATCTTGCGGATCATCCAGCGAATAGGCTGCAGGCAAGGTCTTATTCTCAGCCAGCATATTTCTTACGCTCTGGCCTGGACCGATATCGATCCATACCGTCGCTCCCAGATTTTGAATGCGTGCCAATGCCTGATTCCAACGAATGGGTTGCAAAAGCTGGCTGCTCAGCAGCTTAGGAATGTCCTCGGCTCCGCGAATGAACTCACCATGTACTGTTGAGCAGATGGGAAACACCGGTGCAGAGAAGGAAATCCCTGCAAGCATCTCTTCAAGCTCAGGCTGAATGAACTGCATCAACTCGCTATGATAAGGTGCATCTGCCTTCATTGGCATCATGCGAAAAGGAATGAATTCCCCACCGTAGCCATCCACCTGATCATCCAGCAGTTGAAGACCCTTCGCAGTACCTGCGACGACAAACTGTCCCGGTGAATTATAACCGGAGATCGTCACATACTCGTTCTGACGAATATTCTCGACTAATTCTTCAAGCGCTGCTTGGGTTACATCAACGACAATACCCGCTCTTCCTTTTTGCTCCTGAATGGAGCGATGCATCAACGCACCACGCTGAGCTGTAAAACGAATTCCATCAGCAAATCGCAATGCTCCCGCCGCTACTAAAGCCGAAATCTCCCCCAAACTGTGACCTACTGCATAATCTGGAGTCATTCCAGTCCGCCGAACAAATGAGTCAAATAAAACGTAGCTTGCCGTCAGTACAGCAGGCTGAGCATATTCAGAGACCGTCAATTGATCCAGGGTCCCTTCCATAACCAGTGCCTTCAAATCAAATCCGATCACCTCGCTCGCTTCTGCAAAAATCTGATTCGCCTCCGGCTCACTGCCCAACAACTCGCTGCACATTCCGATATACTGGCTTCCCTGGCCGGGAAATAGCGCACAGAACGTCATACGCTACCGCCACGCTTGTAATAGGCTTTTAATCCGTAATGCGAGATCATCTCCTGCTGCATCTGAGAGGAACCTTCAATAATCTCCAGAATTTTGGCTTCCTTATACAGCCTGGCAACAGGATAATGGTTACTAATTCCGTTCGCACCATGAACCTGTAGCGCATCACTTGCAACTTCAACAGCAACTTTGGACGTAAAATATTTGGCAATCGTTGTCTCCATAGCGGCCTGCGGGTCCTTGGCTTCTCTCAGCTCGGCTGCACGTAAACATAATGCTCGTGCTGCATGGACTTTTGTCACCGCATCTCCAATCATGCCGCGAATCAGCTGAAAATGACTCAGCTTCTGATCAAATTGCTTCCGCTTCCTTGAGTAAGTCACCATGGCATCCAGCGCTTCCTGCGCAATCGCCAGCCCTGCCCAGGCAATGCTATATCTGCCCTGGTCCAGCGCCCCGGTTACGATGTACTCAAAACCTTCATTCAGACGTCCAATAATGTGATTCTTTGGTACACGCACCTCATGGAGATCAATCTCAGCTATACCTGTCTCTCCCGCAACCATGACACCTTCAATAGGTTGGGTCTGTACACCCTCAAACTGGCGTTCGACCCAAAAAGCAGTGCTTCGTCCCTGATTCGAGGCAATAATGATAAATACATCTGCCAGATGTCCAAACGTGATCCACTTCTTTTTTCCATTCAAAACATAACAGTCCGATTCTTCTCTCCACTCGGTCTTTACACTTTTGGCATCCGAACCAACTTCCGGTTCAGTCAGGCCAAAGGCAGCAATCCATTCTCCCTTCACCAACTTGGGCAGCCAGGACGATTTTTGCTCAGGCGTTCCGAAACGTACCAAAGTTTCACTTACAAGTGAAGTATGTACCGTTAACAAGCTGCGAACGGCTGGAAGAGCCTTGCCAAATACTTCAGTCAACAGCCCGTACGCCTTAGGGCCGAGACCCATGCCGCCATATTCAGCCGGGATCGAGGCAGCCAAGTAACCTTTTTCAGCCATGGCACGGATCAATGTTCTGGGAATGGCTTGCTGCTCTTGAATCTGTTGAGCATAAGGACGAATTTCACGGGCAGCAAACAATTCAGCTTCATGAATGATCTCTTGCTCTATATCCGCTTCAATCATTCGGCAACCCCCTCTTGAAGAAGAGATTCATTGAGATAAGCGGCGAATTCGGCAATTGTTTTGTATTCAAACAACGCAACCGGACTGATGTCAACTTGAAGATGCTTACGTGCACGATTAATGATCTTGAGCGCCTGCACAGATGAGACACCAATTTTCAAAAAATTCATCTCTTCATCGATGTCCTCTGGCTCCTGATTCAACGCTACAGCAATCTCGCTTTTGAGAAAAAGCTCAATTTCTTCTTTTGTCATATCATGACCTCCGTTCCCTGATTCACATCTATCCAATGTACATACGGCTCGAATGGGTGTGCTGGCAGATGTACAATCTGGCCAGAGCCATTCGGATGTAACTGTTCCCAATCCAGCGCAGCACCACGTACATAAAGCTGTCCCAGCAATAAAGCAAGCTGATCCTCCATGGTAAGTGTCGGCTCGGCAGACAGGCGGATGAAGCTCTCCTTGCCACTGTATTCAAGCTGCTGCTCTGTCTGATCTGCAGCAATCATAATTACAATGTCGGCGTTTGCCATCTTGCCAGGTGTGTCTTGCAGACTGTCTAACGTCACTCTGTTGTTCACTGGAATGGATTGGCTTGCATGAGCGCTGTGATGTTCCTCGCCATCCAGATGTAAACTGGATACAAGTTCCTCTCCTGCAGCTATTCCTCGAATCTCTTGAATGGAAGGGACCAGACGTACAAGTGTCTCAAGCAAGGTCACCCAGTAGTTCAAGGTTGATACCGTATCTTCATTAGAATCGTCTGGCCTGAGTACCTTACGAGCTTGAGCTTCATCTTCTCCGCGAATCTCATGCCCCCCAACCACAATATTGACACGAGCAGCTCGGTTTCTAGGCTTGAAGCCAAATTCCATTTCTTCGATGTTCCACTCTCCGGTTGAGCTGACAGCTACTGCTGCACGATACCGATAATGTTTTCTATATCTGTTCCGGGTAAAACAAAGATCCTCTAGTGCCAGGTCCGCATGTTTCTTCACATATTGCTCCGTGTTATCAATCAGCTTTTTTAAAGCCTGCTCTGATTTCGCAGAGAACGTTAACAACTGGCCGCGTGCCGGGGCATCTGCACGGACAGGGGCTTTCCATTCTTCCAGCACAATGTGGGCATTCGTACCTCCCAGGCCAAATGAACTGATGCCTGCCTTCCGTGTTTTTCCTTCAGGTACATCCCACGTTTTATGCTCGCTAACGATATGGAACGGCGATTGCTCCAGTCGGAGGGCCGGATTCGGATTATCCATATGCAGACTTGGTGCCAGTTCCCCATGCTGCATACTGAGAAGAACCTTGGCAAGACTGGCTCCACTGGAGGCTGCAAATAAATGACCAATATTGGTTTTGACTGAACCTAATCCAATCGAATTATCGCTTGTATCTCCCTTTTCCCGGAACAGTCGGAGCAAGGCATTCACCTCAATTGGATCTCCAATCCTTGTCCCCGATCCATGTGCTTCAATATAAGAAATCTCGCTGGGGTTTAGGTTGGCGTCGCGATAAGCGGCACGGAGTACCTCATATTGCCCCTGAGGGTTGGGTGCCATAATGCCCAGGGAATATCCGTCGTTATTCACCGCTGTCCCGCGAATCACACCATAAACATGTTTATTGTTGCGAATTGCCTCTGTTAGCGGCTCCAGATATACAACAACAGCACCTTCTCCCAAGACTGAACCATCTGCTTCCCGGTCAAATACCTTCGTATGTTGAGTGGAAGAACAGATTCCAGCATTGCGTGATAGTTGATGAACATGCGGTGTAGCCAAAATGTTCGCTCCACCTACAACTGCCCCAGAGATACGCTTGTCCTGAATGGCCGCCACAGCTTGTGTCAGTGCCACCAGAAAAGAAGAACATGCTGTATCTATGGACAGTGCCGGCCCTGTAAAATTGTACATGTGTGAAATGGAGGCCGCTGCAATATTGGACATATTGCCTACCATAGCGTGAGAATGAACAGCCTTTCCAAGACTCCGGTTCATATAATCAATAACCAGATCGAAGTATGTGCTTGGGTTAATCCCTACATACACACCCACATCACGCTTATCCTCATGGTCCACGAGCATACCCGCATCCTCCAGCGCCTCATGAGCAACTTCCAGCAGCTTGCGATGTTGCGGATCCATAAATGCAGCTTGTTCAGACGGGATTTCAAAGAACTCATGATCAAACGTATCCGGTTGCTTCAGTTCCCCAATCCAGTCATCCCAACCGGGTTGCTTGGAACGTGTTGCACGCTCTAAACTAACCCGGTCAACACTATCTAACCCGTTAACCAGATTGCCCCAGAACTGCTCTTGGGTGTCGGCATCAGGCAGACGCAGAGACAGTCCGGTAATAGCAATAGCACGATGTACATTCAGGTGATTATCTGTTGTTTCAACTTGTTCAAAGTCCTTCGTTTCTGCTGGAAGTTCCTGCAGATATTCCACCATCTCACGTACTGTACTGCAAAAAACAAGTAGTTCTTGTCCTAATTCACGTCCCATATGTGCAGACAGCTTGTCAAGTAATTGATAAGAGAGAATGGAATTGCCTCCAAGTGCGAGAAAAGAAGTATCCATCTCAATCTTTCCTGCGGGCAATTGAAGAATTTCGGCCCAGGCTTTACGTACGGTATATTCCAAAGACGATGCGGAAACCGTCTCGTGTCCTTGCTGTTGTGAGTTTTCGCGAATCAGCTCTTCAATGGCCGCGATGTCCTTGGTAAATACTCCACGCTCATATTCGTTTCTCAGTATGAAGCGCTGGACCTTGCCACTCGTCGTTTTGGGGATAACTTTGATTGGGAGAACATGGGTGATCTCAATACCCAATCCAGCCCTCATACGTTGGATCAGATCCTGTCGCACCTCCAGAAACTGTGGAGCGCCCGATTTGTATTTAACAAATACAAGCAGTTCCTCTACTTGTTTGAGGCTGTTAAAGTGCCCGACTACCGTCAGATTCCCTCTCGGAATGCTGCTATTCTGGTACAAAATTTCTTCAAGATCATGCGCATAATGGTTCTGTCCCCGAATAAACACAATGTCCTTGATTCGTCCGCTTACAACAAGGGAGCCATCAGCCATATAACCCAAGTCTCCAGTGCGAAGCCACCCATCCATATACATTTCACGATTGATCTCTGGAAGACTGTAATATCCGGAGGTTACCGATTCCCCACGGATCTGGATTTCGCCAACAACCCGCTCATCCAGCACTTCACCCTGTTTATCCGCAATCCGGATCTGAATCCCTGTCATGGGATATCCTTCATGGACAAATTCGATCACATCCGAAGTATGGCTATCACTGCTAGGCAGCTGTACTGGCACAGCCAGTCCTTCCTGCACCAGCCGCGAACGCGAAATACGTTCAATTCGCGGCTCTTCCCCCAGTCTGGAGGTACATACACCTACTGTCGCTTCTGCCATGCCATACGCAGGAAACATCATATTGGAACGATAGCCACAAGAGCTGAATTTTTTGACAAATCGCTCGATAACAGACGTTGATATAGGCTCTGCACCATTCAAGGTCATACGTAATGAAGACAGATCAAGCGTTGAGAGCTTGGAATCCGGGATCTTCTGAACCATCCATTCGAAACCAAAATTGGTACAGCAAAACCATTTCCCCTGATGCTCCGTAATCTTGCGCAAGAACAGATAAGGCGACCGTACGAAGGTATAAGGTGACATCACCATGATGTTGGCTCCACTCAGGACGGGTGTCAGATGCTGTCCAAATATCCCCATATCATGCGTATGCGGCAACCAGGTAAACACATTATCTCCTTCTTCAGCTCCAAGAAAAGTCTTGCATGCAATACTGTTGGCGATAATATTGTGATTTGTTAACTGCACACCTTTGGGAATTCCCGTGCTTCCTGATGAGAATTGCAGGAACACAATGTCATCAGGAGAGGTTGGGCATAGATCAGCCATCTGCTGGCCTGCTTGAAGCTGGTTCACGCTAATCAACATAAGACCTTTGAATACCGGACTTTCCGCAAGCTGTTTATACTTGGGCATGTAGGCTTCCTCGACGATAACGACTGGACGCCCGAGTACCTCCCACACTTTCGTGAATTTCTCCAGACCGGCTGAGCCTGGTTCCCAGGCAGCCGGAGGACTAACCGGGGCGACAATAATGCCCCCCAGCATACAAGCCCAAAAGGTACGGTAAAATTCCTGTGACTGGTCAATTTCCAAAATAACAACCTGTCCTTGTTGAATGCCTTGCTCCTGAAGAGACTGCAGGTACTTGCGCGCCTGCATCAGTAATTCAGGATATGATTCAAACTGTTCGTCACCTGAAGAGCTGATATAGGTCATTCCCTTTTCTGGATGAGTATCTGCAATGTAGATTAGCATCTCAGCCACTGTTGAATAATGTTCTGGCACAATCAGCTCGGGTCCTCGCTGTATGGATTTACTGGACATGTTGCACCTCCATTGCCTCATTGTGAACTACCACTCTCACATCGCTACCAAGCTTGTCATCAATCAGCTGTTTCATACGTTTGATGTCCAGACCAGCCTGACAGGCCAGATGTACGTACAGACACTCTTCGTCGTAGCGAATAACCCATTCGAATTGGGCGAGTCCCGAATTCGAATCTTGGTCATCCGACGACTGAGACGACATTGGGATCGCTTCGCTACTGGAGATGAAGCCTTGATAATTAAACAGAATCATCTGACGCGTCTCCTGTTCTGCTTGCCTGTAGGCAGTTCCCAATTGTTCCTGTATGCCATCATATTGTGCCGAGAGGGAAGAATCATGTGTAAGTGCCATAAAGTTAATGCTGTGTTGCTTCGTAAATTCCAGACGTTCCAACAGATCTTCCTGTGTGAATTCACTGTCTACCAGCACTGGAATCAGATCTAGGAATTCTCCCACATAATCATAGTAGGATTCTTCGCCATACTCCCTTCCGTAATGCACCAGGGCTATTGGCAATTGGCTTATGTTCAGATAAGCCGCAATGATGTTGGAAAAAGTTTTAAAGCATGTCCACCAAACATCTGCAGGCTCCTTCCCTGCAAGGGACAACTCGACAGTCATCGCTGAAGGCGACAATGTTTCTGTTTCCTTCAACTTGTTCATGACGATGGCGTTACATCTATTCCATGCCTGAAGCAAAAATTGTTTCTCCATTTCATCTTCTGATACCCCTATGGGGCCTTGAGACAGAAAATTTACATAATCCTCATAATTTCGTACTTGGTACAGAAGATCACTCTCGATCTCTATACCTTGCGGTCTATATAATGCCTTCGACTCAAGTTGCTGCTTGATGATCTGGGCACTCATACCATCAAACGCAAGGTGATCAAAACTCCAAATCAGCTTATGCTCTGTTGCTCCTGTACGCAAAATACACAGACGCCAAGGTAGTTCCTTCAACGTATACGTTTTGTGTAACAGAGACTGAACCAGTTTGTACTCCAACTGCTCAATCGTAGCCGAAGCATAATGACGAATATCAAGATATGGGATAAGCTGTTGCAGCATGTCCGCCGCTAACGATATATCACATGGATGCCAATACAATTGTTCTTCCTCATATATCATGCTGTGCAGCAACTGATGCCGGGATATAACCCCAAGAATCAGGTGTTTTACAGCTTGTTCATTCAATTCGCCTTCCAGCGTTGTTGTAAATCCGCTTGCTCGTGAAGTCGTAGAAGCATGTGCTTGTTGAATTGGAGATAGTGGGAATTGACCCATAGGGGTCATGCCCGCCATAAAAGATGAAACCTGATTGCAGCTGTTTAAGACATGCAGGACCAGGCTGTCCAGTTGTTTCTCATGAAGTGTTATGTCCTGTGGTATGACTATCGGGGACTGAATATGCAGGCTATCTTCGGACCAAACTGACGCCGGAGGATTAATATCTACCAATTTGGCAAGTCCTCTAACTGTCGGATATTGGAATAATTCGTTCACATTGATGGCAATTCCTTCTTTTGCCAAAATTTGAGTGAATGCAATCGCTTTGAGCGAATGCCCCCCATTTTGAAAGAAGTGATCTTCCACACCAATGCCTGGATTACCCAGGATCTGTCGCATGGCGGCAAGAATGACACGCTCTGTTTTTGCCCGAGGTGAACTCACCTCCAGAGACCTTTGCTGCTCTTCAACCAAATGCTCGGACAATGCCCTTCGGTCCACTTTGCCATTGGCATTAATCGGAAGATGATCCATTCGAATAATTCGTGCAGGCACCATGTACTCTGGCAGCTGCTGGTGAAGTTCTCTTCGAATATACTCAGCATCTGCTCCAGTATCGGTTGTATAAAAAGCGGCAATATATAGACTTCCTGATGGTTCTGTAACTGTCATGACAAAGGCATCACGAACTCCCGAAAGACGCTCCATGCAATTGCCTATCTCCGATAACTCAATGCGGAAACCTCTGATTTTGACCTGGAAATCCGAACGTTCAATAAAAATCAGACTGCCATCAGCTAGACGTTTGACGATGTCACCTGTCCGATACATTCGTTCTCCCTTGCGGAAGGGATCATCAAGAAAGTGTTTTCGCGTAAGATCCTCACGGTTAAGATATCCAATACCCACCGCATCCCCACTGATATACAGTTCACCTGGAACGTTCGGTGGCACAGGCTTCAGCTCATCATCCAGAACATACAAGGCTGTGTTAGACAGGGGCTGACCTATGGGCAGTGAGCCAGTATAAGGCTCTGTTTGCTGTAATAAGTGGTAGGAGGCAAAAAAGGTTGCTTCCGTTGGCCCATATCCATTTAACAGCCTGCCCGGCCCCACGCATGCAAGCGCTTTGTTGGCATGACTCACCGATGCAGCTTCACCACCAAACATCACTCTACGCACATTCTTCAAGCAATCAGCATCCCAATCCACCAGCATATTAAACAAGGATGTTGGAATATAAAATACTGAAATCCGTTGCTGTTGGATGACATCCGCCAAACGAGCCATATCCAAAATGGTCTCTTTTGAGATTAATACAAGAGTAGCGCCATTTATTAATGAAGCAAAAATATCGAAAATGGAACCGTCAAACGCATAGTTAGAAATTTGCAGGATACGATCCTCTGGCACAACGGTGACAAAATTGCTATTTTTCATAACTTTGGTCACATTGCGATGACTCATCACAGTCCCTTTTGGGGTTCCTGTTGACCCTGATGTATAAATGATATAAGCCGGGTCAAGAGCGGTCTTGTTCATATGTTCAACAGGCTCCTGGATGTCTCCTGAATCAAATGCTGCCAGTTCATCTGCCGGCACGATACAAGGAACTACAGATTGCCACGTGGAGGCATACGCCGCTTCAGTCAATAACACAGCCGCATCGCAATCTTGCAAAATAAATTCAATTCTCGATGGAGGCGAAGCCGGGTCAATCGGAACATAACTGCAACCCACTTGGAGTGTAGCAAGAATACTGATCATCTGGATCGGTCCGCGGTCCAGAATAAGAGCAATACTGGAGCCTGATTTTACCCCTTGTCCAAGCAACCTGAACGCCAGCCACTGAACACGTTCATACAGATCCGCATAGCTCCATTCACCGTCTTCCCAGACCAATGCTGTCTTCTGTGCATGCACATGAACTTGTTCCTCGAATAATTGGGAAATGGTCGCATCTCGCGGATACTGAGCGGCATTATCGTTGACTCCGTACAGCAGCCATTCCTCTTCCTCCGGTGTAGTGAGCTTAATCTGAGCAATTCGTTCATTATGCCCTGTTGTGATCTGAGACAGGATATACCGGAATTTATCCAGCATCAGTTCCATGGACTCCGCTTTAAACAAATCTGAGCGATAGTCAAGTTCAACCGTGTAACATTGTTTATGCTCGACCAGTGTCCAAGTCAGATCAAATTTGGCATCCACCTTACCTTCGACCCATGGTTCAAGTATCAGTTCCCCGGCTTCAGGATCATCGGTTCCCATGTTAATGTAATTTAACACCACATCAAATAGGGGGTTGCGGCTTAAATCACCGAATAGACCAAGTTGTTCCACCAGTGCTTCATAAGGATAATGCTGATGTTCATAACAGGATAACAGCTTGCCACGCATCTCATTCAAATACGTCTCTGTGGACCATTCTCTGTCCATGCTGGTGCAAATGGCAAGCATGTTCACGAACATCCCCATAACGTTATTGAGTTCTGGCTTCTCACGCCCCGCAACCGCTGTACCTACGACCAAATCGTCTTGACCCGTATACTTCCAGATTAATAGATTCAAAGTTGCCATAAACAACATATAGGGTGTAAGCCCTTGTTGAGTACAGAAATCATTGACCTGTGTGCTTAACGACTCACCAAGTTCAATGGAAAGTCTGTCTCCGCTGTAGGATGACGCGCCATGTCTTGGGAAGTCTGTAAGCAATTCAACCGGTGCAGGCTTGTCCTTGAATTCCTGTATCCAAAACTTGGCGTCTTCAACAGATTGTGCATGTGACGCAGCTTCATCACGCCATTCCGCATAATCCTTATACTGAATGTCAAGAGATTGCAATGTTTCTCCTCTGTACATGCGAGCAAAATCCTGCATCAGGATCGCAATGGAACTCTGATCCGAAATGATATGATGCATGTCGATGAATAAGATGTGTTCCTCTTGAGAAAGGTGAATGAGCTTAACACGAACCAATGGTGCGCTGGTCAGATCAAAAGGCTTGATCCATTCCATGACCTGCTCTAACCCTGCTGTTTCTAATTCCAGCAACTCCACCACGCTTGGAACCTGATCCTCCACAATTTGGAAAATCTCACCGTCAATCATTTCAAATCTGGTACGGAATGCTTCATGTCTCTCTACCAGTGCATCCATTATTACTCTGAATTGCGTAGGGTCAAGTTTTCCCCTTACCCTATAGGAACTGGCGAGATTGTACGCCGTACTCTCACCTTTCATCCACTCATGCACCACATACATTCTTCGCTGTGCAGAAGTGGTCTTGTATTTCTCTTTCTTAGTTACAGGTAAGATTGGGTTCACTGAATCAGAGTCACTTGTAACCTGATGTTCAGCAATCCATTGAACCATGTGTTCAAACACAGAATGATCAAAAACCTCTTCCAGCCCCAAATTTAATCCAAACATTTCTTTAATCCTCGACGCCAAGGAAATCGCTTTTAAAGAATGACCTCCAAGCTCAAAGAAATCATCTTCAAGGCCGACTTCTCCATTACCAAGCAACTCCTGCCACAATTGCGATAATACATGCCTTATCTCATCATCAGTCCGTTGAACCCTGACTTTCCCAGATGGAGATTGGTCTAATGCTGCGATAGAACCCGCTGCAACCTGCGACATACCTGCAAGCTGATACAACGCAACATCATGTTGATGAACAATGGGGTCAAAGGAATACGTCGGCAGGGAGATTTTTTGCCTAGGCCCCGTTCCGTTTAACTGTTCCCAATCCAATTCCATGCCAGAGCACCAGCAAAAAGCAAGTACTTTCATTAAATACACGTCTGCCTCAAGCAGGCTCTGACGATCTCCAGTAAGAGCAATGATGTTTGGCTCTGAAAATGAATCCGGAGCTATTGGTTCTGTATCCTGCTGCTGATTCGAAACGATCCACAGCGTATGCCCAGCAGATTCAGAAAGCGTCTTGCGATTTAGCAGCGTAAACAGGAAATTTGGAGATAACAGTGGTGCAATACTCGACGCATGGTCTGTTACAGTTGCATCTGTCATCCTTCCTGTCAAAGCATCTGACAATGCTCCTTCTTCTAGTGACCAATGCTCCAGATTGTATAAAAGCCCCACGGCATGTACTGGATCAAGTGCATCACTAATAACCAACCCCACCAGTTCGCCAACGCCTTGTCCACAGACAGCATCCGGCTTGATACCAAGCTGCATCACGGTTTTATAAAGAGCATATTGCACAACAAAGCACTGCATGCGCTCAAGCCTTGAATCGATTAACGATCGCCCTATGCCTTGGCGGATGGCATACTGTTCCTTGGACTCAAAGAGGTTCAGTATCTCTTCAAAGTGCTGTTTGAATATCTCTGAGACCTGGCTGCGATACACAGAAGCATATAGTTCCCGAATCTTGCGCGCTTCCCAACTTGCATTTCCGCTGAGATAAAACATGACCTTAGGCTTCCCATTCATCACACTTGCCTGTGTCTCAAACTCTACAGACTGCTCGCTTGGCGGAATATAACCGTCTACAACGATTAGCGCTTTACGATGAACGAATCTGCTTCTTCCCTTCTGTAGCGTCCACGCAGCATTGGGCAACTGCTCCGGCAATGCATGGATTGCCTGTAGAACCGAATCATACGTGCGTTCCAGCGCAGATTCACTTTTGGCCGAGAAGGGCAGCAGAAGCAATGATTCATAATTGGCTTGGCTCTCTTGGACGGGCGGCTGCTCCAGAATGACGTGAGCATTGGTCCCCCCGATCCCAAACGAACTGACACCCGCTCGCAGGATACGCTTCGCGTCTTCTAATGGCTGTGGCTCCCTGTTGATATAGAAGGGACTATGCTCCAGCTCCAACATCGGATTCGTCCGATTCATGTGAATCTGTGGCGGAACCACCCGGTGATAAAGCGTCAGTACGGTTTTAATAAAACCGGCGACACCTGCTGCCGCATCAAGATGCCCAATATTGGCTTTCACAGAACCTAGAGCACAATAATTTCTACGATCTGTTCCCCATGACTGCCTGAGCGCTTCGATTTCAATCGGGTCCCCCAGTTTGGTTCCTGTTCCATGCGCCTCCAGATAGGAGATCTCTTTTGGAGACACTCCCGAACGATGCAGGGCTGATTGAATAACCTTGACCTGCCCGGCCACACTCGGTGCCGTATATCCAATTTTGTCCATGCCATCATTATTAATCGCTGAACCTTTAATGACTGCATAGATATGATCTCCATCTCTCTGCGCGTCGCGGAGTGACTTGAGCACAACCATTCCGCATCCATTACCAGACACAGTACCAGATGCCTGCTCATCAAACGGTCTGCAATGACCATCCTTTGAATAAATCATGCCTTCATGCCAGTGATAACCTTCTTTGAGCGGATAGGAGATAGAGACACCTCCCGCAAGTGCCACATCACACTCTCCCCGAATCAAAGATTCAGCAGCTTGGTGGATAGCGACCAAAGAAGTCGAACATGCGGTCTGGACTGCCATACTCGGCCCTCTCAGATTTAATTTGTGAGATACTCGGGTTGTAATATAGTCCTTTTCATTTAAAGTCATGGCTTCAAAAGCCTGTAACAAATTACCGGAGCGACCGAGAAATTGCACCATCCATGGTAAGCTCAGTCCACTTCCGGCAAACAATCCTATAGATCCCTCATAACTGTAAGGATCACACCCGGCATGCTCAAGCGCCTCCCATGAGCACTGATGCAGCAGCCGGATTTGCGGATCCATCATGTTGGATTCCTGATGCGGATATTCGAAAAATCCGGAGTCAAAATACTCAGTGTCTTGCAGTACACCTTTGGCCCGTACATAATCGGGATGTTTGAAGTCTTCCGGTCGTACACCCGAAGCGGTTAGATCCTCCTCATTCAGACGGGTAATACCGTCCTTACCTGCCATTAGGTTATCCCAGAACTCCTCAATATTTCTTGAGCCGGGAAAATGCCCTGCCATGCCAATAACTGCGATATCCGACGAAGAAGAAATTCTGCTACTGTGTTCTGAAGCAGACGGGATACTCTGTTCCGGTCTGCTCTGCTCCACTTTGCTGTGTTCAACTGTGCTCCTCACATACTCTTTTGGAGCTGTTGTCGGGTCCGGGTTCGTAACAGGATATCCAACCGAAGCGATATGCCCGCTCTCCTCTTGCACCTGTTGTGTAACTGTCGGCAGCATCTGCTCCGCCACCAGATGATTAACCAGTGATGCAATGGAGGAATGCTCAAACAATTGCACCAGCGGAACGCTTTTATCCAGATAGGCATTCAGCCGATTATTGATCAGAATAAGCCCCAGCGAGTTGCCTCCGATGTCAAAAAAGTGATCATGGATATTAACCGTATCCAGATTCAATATTTCCTTCCACGTTGCAATGAGCATCTGCTCCAGGTCAACTTTTGCCCGCTCCATTCCTTGAATCGATGAGCCATAAACCAGAGCCGGGTTATCCCTCTCTCCCGGCTCAAAATCAGCCAGACGAAGGGCATTGCGATTCAGTTTGCCATTAGGCAGCACAGGCAGATTTTCCAGACGAATCAAGCGATAAGGCATCATGTACTGTGGAAGCCGCTGCTTTAACCAGGTCCGAAGCTGTACGTCTTCATCTTCCATAACGGAAGGCCCACTCCCAGGCTTCAGACTGTAGAAAAGGATTAATTGCAATGAATGTGAATCGGCCCCTTCTACCTTAACGACAGCTTCTCTTACACGTTCATAATTCATCGCTGCCTGCTCAATCTCATTCAGTTCAATCCGGTAGCCACGAATCTTCACCTGCTGATCTAACCGTCCCATTAACTCAACATCCCCATCCGACAGTATACGGGCCAGATCGCCAGTTCGGTACAAACGGCCTCCCAAAACATTGGGGTTTGCAATGAATCGGGCATCGGTCTCAGCAGCGTTGTGCAGATAACCGCGGGATAATCCTTTTCCTGCAATGCACAGCTCTCCATAACTTCCAGGTGGCAGTATTTCACCTTCATCATTCAGAATATAAATCTCTGTATTGGTAATGGGCTTGCCAATGGTAATCGCGGCTGTGTCATTCAATTCTTTGGTCGTTGACCAGATCGTAGTTTCCGTTGGTCCATACATGTTAAAGACTCGAGCGGGCGTAAGCCGCTTCAGATCGGTGAGGAGTCCCACAGGGACATTTTCCCCTCCGGTAAGAACACACCGCAGATTGCCCAGCGCCTGAGCGAATTCTGGATTTTCGACAAATGCCTTAATGCGTGAGACCGTGCTAAGAATGTGTGTAACACCATGTTCACGTATTCGACGTGAAGCAAGAGCCGGGTCAAGCTGCTCCTGCTCATTGGCCAGATACAGCGAATATCCGGTGCATAATGGTGTCCACACTTCAAATCCGAAAATATCAAAAGATATGGTCGTTACACTGATGATGCGATCTGTCTCATGCGCAAAAATATGTCGGTGCCTGACGTCCTCAACAAAATTGACCATCGCCTCATGAGTAATCATGACCCCTTTGGGACGCCCCGTCGATCCTGAGGTGAAAATCACACAGGACAGATCCGAAGACAGGAGGCTTACGTCCGGGTTAACGGATGAGCGCACATCCTGGGCAGTTGGATCATACACAAATCGCTCTCCGCTAAAAGTCACTGTGCCTTCTTCATCAGGCGTACACAGCAATACGTTCATTCGGCTGTCTTCAATCATATTCACGATGCGCTGCGGCGGAAAAGCAGGGTCCAGAGGCACATAAGCCGCCCCAGCTTTCAGCACCGCCAATAGCATAATAATCAACGATTCATCTCGTCTGGATAATATGCCTATAGGTTCATCCCGGCGCACACCTTGATCAATCAGCTTCCAAGCCAGCGTATTAGCTTTTTCATTAAGCTCCCTGTAGGTAAAAGAAGCTCCAGATGATACAAGGAGAGCTTTCTTGTCTGGTGTGTGTTCTGCCTGCAGCTCGAACAGCCGATGCAGACCCACCGCAGGAGTGTAATCCAGACGTGGACCAGCAAGACGATGGACTGGGTGCTCATGAGAAATGTTTCTCTCAAACAGTTCGCTCAGAGACAGATTAGGCTGTTGTACAACCTCTTGGCAGAGTCCGATAAACTCCTGCATCATACCTTCAACTGTGTCCCGGCGGAACAGATCCAGCGAGTATTCGATATATCCTTCAATCACCTGCTTCTCCCTGTTTTCTTGACAGGTCATTAACAGATCATAAGTAGACGTACCCGTCTCCACCGGAAAAGAACTAAATTGCAAACCATGAAGTTCAAGTCCATGCAAGTCCATGTTCTGATAATCAAAACAAACATCAAATACCGGATTTCGGTTCAGCTCACGTGTCACGCCCAGTTGTGCCACAAGCTCATTAAACGGATATTCCTGATATGCAAAAGCATCCAGTGTATGTTGTTTGAGTTCGCGTAAAAAATCAGTGTACGTACGATCAAACGTTGGAAAATTCCGCATCGCAATCATATTGACAAACATGCCTACCGTCTCTTTCCACTCCTCTTGCATCCTTCCTGCAACAGGCGTTCCTACCACAATGTCCTGCTGACCTGAGCGGTGTGCAAGAAGAAGATTCCACACACTTAGCATTACCATATACATGGATGCTTCCGATGAGGAAGCCAGCTCATGCAAGTGTTGTGTTAACGAACGATTCAACGTGAAATGAAGACGTCCCCCTTGCATGGATCGCTGTGATGGACGCTCATGGTCAAGTGGAAGCCCCAGCACAGGTAAAGAAGGGCCAAGATGGTCCAGCCAGTACGTTTGATGTGAAATGTATTCCTGTGAAGCGAGACGTTGCTGCTGCCATACCGCGTAATCTTTGTACTGCAATCGGACTGCATGCTCTTTGCCAAAATATAAATCATTGAAGTCACGAGTAATGATTTCGACAGATGTACCATCCGCGATAATATGGTGAATATCAAAGAATAACAGATGCCTGCGCTCGCCTATCTTAATCAGTTCAACCCGCATAAGCGGAGCTCTCCCCAGATCAAAAGGACGAATCAATGTCTCGATCATCGCAGGCAACTCTTGGTCATCTGCCACATGCTGCTCTGCGTAGCCCATACTTAAGCGAACCGAAGGTTGGATGATCTGAACGATCTGACTACCCCGTATCTCAAACGATGTTCTGAGCGCCTCATGATGTTGCATCAACTTCTGCAAAGCAGCCTCAACTCTTATACGGTCCAATTCACCTTCAATAATGGTTGCAGACGGTAGGTTGTATGCCGTATTGCCTGGATCAAGCATCGCTTGTGTGAACATACGCATCTGTGCAGAAGAGATTGGATAAGCATCCATAGTGGGTGCAGATTGAATTATCTGTTGGTCCACTTTTGGTTTCGCCATGACATAGAGATGCTCCGCCAGTTGAATAGGCGTTGAATGATTGAAAACATCAGCTACCTCAGGCTGAATTCCTAAATGAGACCGGATCCATGCAGACAAGCTGACTGCTTTGAGAGAATCTCCTCCAACCGCAAAGAAATTAACCTCTTCATCTAGATCATCGATGCCAAAAATCGTTCGATATGCGTCCAGGACAATCTGTTTCAGTTGGTCTGAACCACCAGTATAAACGGTCCCTTTTACTAGAGTAGGGCCACTTCCCTTACCCTGCTCTGCATGCTGCCTATCATCCCCGGTACCCATTCCTTGCACTGCTGATGAGCCAGAAAGAGAAACACTGACAGGATAGGATTGTTTGTTGAAAACATAAGTAGGCAGAGAGCATTTTCGTCGTACCGTCTGCCCTTTGAGCACCTTCCAGTCCGGTTCAATGCCTTCGCACCATAACTCCGCAAGTCTGCGGTTCACATAGATACTGTCCTGCTCCGTCTCCCTTACGTGACGTAGCATATTCAGTACCGTCTGGGAATCTCTTGATAGACTGTGCTGTCTGGCAAAGGAGCTTAGCGTTCGTCCTGCACCTACTTCAATTAATACAGCCCGCTCATCCTTCAACACTTCAGCCAGGTTTGATTCAAACAACACCGGCTGTAAAATATGACGGGACCAATAGTCAGGTTGTGTGATTTCATCGCCAAGCGCCCATGTTCCACTGGTATTGGACAGTAATGGGATCTGTGGCGTATGAAGTGAATGCTCTGCTAGATAACGTCTAAATTCCTCGGCGGCCTGATTCATCATTGGCGTATGGAATGCATGGGAAGTCTTCACACGAATGCACTTCCAGCCCAGTCCTTCAGCCTTGGCTTCCATCCGTGAAATGGCTTCAGCTGTCCCACCAATCACACTGGAACCTGTAGTATTCACCAGGGCAAGCCACATGTCTTCCTCCAGTTGTGACTTCACCTGCTGCGCATCCGCCATAACGGCAAGCATGACCCCGGGTTGTTGTTGCTGCATCAGACGTCCGCGAAGTCGAACTAACTTGACAGCATCTCCGAGTTCGAACACACCCGCTACCGTTGCGGCAGCCAGTTCACCAATGCTGTGCCCGATCATGCCATCTGGCTTGATGCCCAGATCCAGTAGAGACTTGGCGAGCGCATAACTTGTCATGAACAGTGCGAATTGGCTGTACTCTGTCTGGTTTATTCGCTCAGGCTGCTGATCTCCGTATACAACGGACAGCATATCTTCTCGTTCTTCCGCAGGCAGAAGGTCCAATATTTCCTGAATATAACTTCTGAAGATTGGAGCTAGGCCTGCTTGCTCTGTAGATCTGTATAGTTCTGCACCCATTCCCTGATACTGACTGCCCTGTCCGGGGAACATAAAGTATACGGGAGGACCTTGAGCCGAATGGTATACCCGTGCTTTCCCCAGCTGCTGTATCAGCTTGTCCGGATTATCCTTCCATGTCTTATCCAGAATGAGTGCCTTACGATACGCAAAAACAGATCTACCTGATTGCAAGGTCCACGCTGCGTTTGATACAGATTGATCCGGCTGCTGAGTCAGATGTTCCATAATCCGTTCAGCGGTGCGGTTCAGCGAGTACTCCGTTTTGGCGGAAAAAAGCAATATATTTACGTCATCATCCGGACTGCACTTCTCCATCTCGGGAGCCTCCTCCAATACCATGTGAGCATTCGTGCCCCCCACACCAAATGAATTGATTCCTGCGCGCATGACTCCAACATTGCCCTGTTTCCAGTCCACCCCTTGTGCATTAACTTTAAAAGGCGTATTCAAAAAATCAATTTTGGGATTAGGTTGCTCATAATTCGCTGTTCCAGGGATATAACCTTGTCCAAGACTGAGCGCTACCTTGATTAAACCAACCACACCTGCGGCTGTATCCATATGTCCCACATTGCCTTTGACAGAACCCAGATAGCAAAATTGCTTTTGGTCGGAAGCAAAGGCCCGAGTTAACGAGTTTACTTCAATTGGATCACCAAGCAACGTTCCCGTACCATGTGCTTCGATATAACTCACCGTTTCCGGGTCTACTCCGGCTACCTTATAAGCATCCTGAATGACTTCAGCCTGTCCGCTTACGCTTGGAGCAAGAAAACTGAGTTTCTCTTGTCCGTCATTGTTAATTGCTGAGCCTTTGATGACCCCGTAGATATGATCTTCATCCCGCAGAGCATCGGTTACCCGCTTCAACACCACAATTCCCATACCATTGGAGAAGACGGTTCCACTGGCTGCCGCATCAAATGGACGACAGTGTCCATCTGTGGAGAACATCATGCCATCCTCAAATATGTAACCCCCTTCATTGGGCAACTCCACGGTGATCCCACCAGCCACGGCCACATCACATTCTCCAACGATCAAAGATTGACATGCCAGATGAGGTGTAACCAGTGAAGTAGAACATCCCGTCAGAGCGGTATAGGCCGGCCCTTTTAAGTTCAGCTTATAAGCCATTCGGGTAGCGAGAAAATGATTGGTGCTGAGGGTGAATGCTTCGTATTTACTGCTATAGTTAGCATCGTTAAAAAGCACTTGACGGTACCATTCGAAGTCATCGGACCCGCCAAGGAACACACCCACCTTACCCGCTTCATCCGGTCTGCAGCCTGCATCCTCCAGCGCTTCCCATATTCCCTGATACAGAAGTCTGAATTGGGGAGACATCATTTTGGCTTCACCGGGAGTATAGTCAAAGAACCCTGCATCAAACTCATGGATGCCGTTGGCACGTCCTTTTGCCTTGACATAACGAGGTGAACGCAGCAGTGCTTCCTCCACGCCAAGCTCCCTCAATTCATCATCACTATAAAAGTGAATGCTTTCCCGCCGTTCAACAAGGTTACTCCAGAACTCCCTTATATCCTCAGCACCCGGCACATTCACCGCCATGCCCACAATTGCAATGTCCTCACGCATAATGCCATCTTTTCGTTGAAACAATTGTTCCCTTTCAGTCGGTATCCGAACTCCCTCATCTTTCGGACCCAGTGCGGCAAATTGACGCAATGTCGGGCATTCGAAAAAACGAGGCACAGGGAACTCCACATCGGTATAATGCTTAAGTTTATTGTGAGCCTGAATGACAGAAAATGAATTTCCGCCCAATTCAAAGAAATGGTCATCGCGCCCTACTCTCTCAACACCGAGCACTTCGGCCCACACTTCGGCTATAACCTTCTCAAGCTCAGAAGACGGGGCGGTATAGAACGTACTGGAAGCGTGAGCATGCGTGATATCTGCCATGAGTGCCTTCCGGTCAATCTTCCCACTGCTATTCAATGGAAATTCGGATTTATGTACAAAAACGGATGGTATCATATATGCCGGTAACAAACGAGACAGATGCTCTCTCAATTCGACAGAAGGCAGCTCCTGCTCTGACAGATAGTAGGCATACAGCAAGCCGGACCTACCTTCAAATGATTTCATGACTACCACGGTCTGGATGACACCCGGATAGGATGACAGGGTATTCTCAATTTCGCCTGTCTCCAGTCTGGCTCCTTGAATTTTAACCTGAAAATCAATGCGTCCCAGATATTCGATCGTACCGCTTGGGAGTGAACGTACCAGATCACCTGTGCGGTACATGTACCTGAAATGCTCTGCATCCTGTCCTTCTTGAAAGAAAGGATTAGGGACAAACTTCTCTCGGGTCATCTGTTCCAGATTCAGATATCCACGTGCAAGCCCAACACCGCTAAGACAAAGCTCCCCTGGAATACCTAACGGCTGAAGCTCATCATGATTTCCGACGACATACCATCTGGACTCATTGAGCGGGTAGCCAATCGGTACATTGCCCAAGCCTTCGTAATGACTTAACGGATAATGAGAAACCCATATGGTGCATTCGGTTGGACCATAAACATTTTCAAGACTTGCTCCAATGCCTAACCTGTTAAATTTCTCAATGATGTCTGGCGTGACTGCCTCTCCGCCAACAAACATCCATTTCAACGTTTCCAATGCTGACAGATCGGAGCGAAGCTCCATCGTTTCCAGAAAAAGACGGAATAACGTTGGAACAAAGTTGATGTGCGTAACCTTATGTGATGCCACCGTTGACACAATACGAGCAGGGTCTTTTTCTGCTCCAGGCTCAAGAATGCTTAGTGCGCCTTCACCCATGAACCAGCCGAAAAGTTCCGTGGCAGACACATCAAAGGTATATGCTGTTTTCAGCAAGTAAACATCCTGCGCCTGCATCGGAAAACGACGCTCCAGATCAAGCAGTGTATTGACTACGCTATGATTTTCAACCATGACTCCTTTTGGCTTGCCTGTTGATCCGGACGTGTACATGATATAGGCAAGGCTATGCGGATTCAGCGCCTCTTCGAGATTTGAGACATCCCCCGTATAGGCCTGATCTCCCTCAACGTAGATGTACTGGACATCCAGAGTCTCGTCATCTTTTTCGGGCTGCATAGCCAGCACTATGGATATGTCTGCATCCGATAAAATATAGGCCTTTCTGGACAAAGGATAGGAAGGGTCTACAGGCACAAAAGCACATCCGGCTTTTAATACAGCCAATAGGGCAATGACCATATCCGAGGAACGTGGCATCTGCACGCCAACTGCCGCGTTATCACTTTTTTTAATCGCAACGATCTGCCTAGCCAATTGATTCGCTTTTGCGTTGACCTGCGCATAGGTCTGATGCTGCTTGCCTTCCATTAGAGCTACCCGCTCCGGGAAACGTGCTACTTTATCGTGAAATATATCCATAATATGTTGTGGAGTGTAGGGAAAATAAGAAGTTTGATTGAATCGGTACAGTAAGTTTTCTTTCTCATCTTGTATCAGGAGGCTGAACTCCCTGATTTTTTGCTCAGAATTGGTTACTAGTTGATTCAGCAAATATAGAAATCGTTGGCCCATTCGCTCCATTGAATCTTCACGGAACAAGCTCGGTTTATATTGCAGCTTCAACTGCGCACCTTGCGGTAAACGACTCAACACCACCATTAGATCTCCTGGGAACGTAACCTTATCCTGATCCAGAATACGAGTTCCGAGCATATCTTCCTCATAGGAATCATAAACAAAGGAGATATCAAACAACGATGGTGATCCGGGTTGAGCCTGTAACATACTGTCTCTGACAATGAGGTTATTGGGATATCCGATGTTCCTGTACGTATCCATCCAGGTTGTGGCTACTTGTTGCAGCAGAGGTTTTAGAGTTGATTCGAGGTCAATATGGAATCGCATAGGCAACATATGGACAAAACATCCAATCGTTTCTTCCAAGTCCATACCGGGACGATGAGAATATGGGGAGGCAAAGGTGATATCGTCTGTACCGACATATTTACTCATAAGAATGCCAAAGGCACCCATAAAGAACATAAAAACGGTTACTTCATTATCTTTGGACATCTGTGTAATATCAGCCATTAACGATTCCGAAATATCAAATCGCAGTTCATGACCAATCCCTTCTTGTACAGAACCTGCTGGAAAGTCGTGCTTTAGAGAAAGAGGTTCCACTCCCTTCATTTTGTTCAACCAGTATTCCCGCTCTTTGGAGTACTTGTTTTCGTGCAGTTTCTTGTTCTCTGCCTCAACATAAGAGATGAATCCTTCATCCAGCTTGACATCCACAGGCTGATCTTCAAGAAGACACGTATATGACTGGATAAGTTTGTTTTTCATCAGTTCAAGCGACAAGCCATCACATATTAAATGATGAATACATAAGGTCAGAATATATCGGCTTTTATCCATCTGAACAATCATTATACGGAACAGAGGACCTTTCTCCAGCTCAAAAGGTGTCCCGATGCATTCATCCACCAGTGCTTCTAACTGTTGTTCCTTTGGATTCTCCTGATTCTCGCTACTTAGGTCCCACAAGGCAAGTGAATAATCCATATCTTCATGAACGGATAACACGGGTACATCATTTTGAATCTCAATCCGAGTACGCAGCACCACTTGCTCATACATAAGCAATTCGATGGATTGGCGAAATATCTCCATTTGAAGATGATCAAATTGCATTGAAGCTGAGATGTTATACGAAGTGGGATCATTCACCTGACAATCAAAATAGATTCCCTTTTGTGTTTCGGAAAGTTCAACGGTTTTTTGTACCATCACGACCACACCTCATCGTTTAATTGAGATTCAAGCTGTGTAAGGCAAAAAATCAGTTACAGCTTAGTGCATTACCCAGATTCCACCAGCCAATACGGAGAGAACCGTGATAAACGTTTGATACACCACATCCATAATGAGATTCCCGATACTGTCTCCATCTGCCTTGCGATTTTTAATCATGACATAAGTATGTGACCAAAGACCACTTAATCCGTATATGTACATCGTTACCAATACACCAACCCAAAAGTTCCCTTGGAACCAGATGGCCATAATCCCCATAACTCCAAGCCCTACCTGGGAAAAACCGTATTTAACCTGAAATGGTCCACCAGGCCATCCTAACATTTTGGCTGTCTGATCCGCTCTGGCAATGTTGACAACATAACCAATCACTCCAACCAATCCAAACGTAACCACAAACTGATGAAGCAGCAACACCCTGCTAATCTCGCTCATTTCCCCGGGAAAACCTAACACATATAGGTGTACTCCCCCTGAAATTAGACCTAACAACCATAGAACCAAAAACCACATGCCTGTCCCACTCCCGCCGTTTGTTATTTGGAATCATTTGTAACTAAATGTACAATCTTGTAGTTAAACACATTATATAATCGCTTTTACATTTGTCAATTCATACATAATTTTCTAGTTTGTCGAAGCTTTTGTCATTTTTCTTCTTCTGTACGCAAACAAGAAAACCATATAGTTCCATTTAACTTGAAAATAATAGGAATTTAGCCCTATTATTACATTAAAAGGTTTGAAACCTACTTCTTTTTTAACGCTCCAAAAGAACCACAACTCATTTATTTGACATAGGTGATAGTTCAATTATCATCTGTTTGATCATCTACGATTCCAGAACAACAGCAACTATCCATTAAAATATAATATAAAGGAATTGACATCCAATCGCTTTGTAACTATTATAGTTACAACGGTGGTGATTATCCCATGAGACAAATCAGCAGTCGCTTTTCCATTGCGGTTCATACCCTGTCCCTGATCGCTGTTATGCCCAATGAATGCACCGGAGATGTGATCGCGCAGAGTGTGAATACAAATCCCGTGATTATTCGGCGGATTATGTCCAAGCTGAAACAGGCTGGACTGATTGACGTCAGACCCGGTGTGGGAGGTGCTTCCTTGTTGAAAGATCCAGCCGACATTACCCTTCTTGATGTATATCGAGCGCTTGAGGTCGTGGAGGATGGGGAATTGTTTAACTTTCACAAACATCCGAATCCGAAATGTCCGGTCGGCAACATGATTGAACACACCTTGCGTGCCGAACTCATTGAGGCTCAGACAGCCATGGAACAGCGCTTGAATCGTGTAACCATACAGCAGATGATGGATCAGATTCATGTCTCTGAATAACAAAGCTCATTATGAGCTTTTTTTAACCCTTTCGTTGTAATCACACCTGTTATAACAATTTTGATTACATCCATATGCAAACAAAACACATATCCTAGGAGGAAAAGAAAATGAAAATTTTGGTTACTGGCGCCACAGGTCATTTGGGTTCACTGGTTGTAGAGGCATTGTTGAAAAACAATTCTGCCAAGGATGTGGCAGTAAGTGTACGTAATCCAGAGAAAGCGGAAGCACTCCGCACTCAAGGGGTTGACGTGCGTCATGGTGATTTCGATCAACCGGAGACGTTGGAGAAAGCTTTTGCCGGTGTAGACCGTCTGTTGCTCATCTCAACTGATGGTGACAATGAAACGCGTATTCGCCAACATCAGGCTGCCATTGACGCTGCCAAGAACGCAGGCGTGGGTTTCATCGCTTATACAAGCGTTGTGAATGCAGAGAAAAATACCCTTTCCCTGGCGGAAGTTCACCGCGCTACAGAAAAAGCTATTCGTGAATCCGGCATTCCGTATTCCTTCCTGCGCAATAACTGGTACCTGGAAAATGAAGCAGGCAGTGTGCAAGCAGCTACCCAAGGTGCACCTTGGGTTCATGCCACCAACAACAGCCAAGTAGGCTGGGCTACCCGAAGTGACTACGCCCATGCTGCTGCAGCTGTTCTCGCAGGAGAAGGACATGAGAATACCGTATATGAATTGTCCGGCAAACTACGCACGCAAGCTGAACTGGCTGCCATTGTTGGTGAAGTGCTTGGGCAGGAAATCAACGTGCAAAACGTGGACGATGCCGCTTACGTTGACATCATGAAAGGTGCAGGTCTACCGGACTTTGTCGTATCGATGCTTGTTGATATGCAAAGTGCCATCCGTGAAGGCGCATTGGCTGTAGAGAGTGATACTTTAGAGAAATTGCTTGGCCGTCCGGCTCAGCCACTTAGCGAAGGTATTAAAGCAATTGTAGGCAAGTAAGTTTTGAATATGAGAAAGGGACACACCAACAAATGTTGGATGCGTCCCTTTTTTGGTGTAGCTAACGATCAATACAACGATACACCAGTTGTACGGATGACCGTACACTCACCGTTGATTGCGACTGCTGCGATTTGAGCTTGGTATTTATGCTGTCCACAAGAGTTCATCACTCATTGGTCACTGCTCACTGCTCAAGAATATAACGTGAGGGAATATGATCGGCCAGCCAGATATTTTCGTTTCCATGATAAAAAAGGATTCCGTCTGTGGCCGCTTGAGCAGCATTGATTTTCAAAATGACAGGCTGATCATCCCGTCTTCGTCCCACCTGATTGGCCGTATCGATATCTGCGGACAGATGTACATATTGCCTTTGCCGCGGCTGTAAGCCATGTTCCATAATAGAATTCACTGCGCGTGCCGGGGTTCCATGGTACAGGGTTTCCGGTGGCTCAGCAGATATCTTCGATATCTTAAGGGGCGTCGAATGTCCATACAATGCCCGGATGCGGCCAGAACGGATTTCATGTCTCTTTTTCTCCGAGGTTTGAATCATCTGCTCCAGATCGGCTTGCGTGACTTCCTTCCAGTACGGACTTTCATGTAAAGCCACCAGCAATTGCGAGATCTCCACCCAACCCTCTTCGTCCAGTTCCAGCTCATACTCCCATGGTGCATGTCGCAGAGCGTATGAGAGTTCCTTGCTTAATTTCATCAGATCCAATGCAATCATCTCCCACATCTATTAAAACCGTCTATTTTTGCGATTGAACCGCTGTTAAAATCTCCTGAATGTTACGTTCCAATCCTTCATCGTTTTCCTGGTTGAATTGGCGGTGTCCATCAATCCCACGTTGGATAATCGTGTTCATTACCGGATGAACCTCACGATCGGAAGCCACCCGAATCAGATCGTTGGCAAAATCAACCGCCTGCTGTTCACTGTAATTAAATGGTTTAATCAGCATCCGAATGCTCAAGGCATGGGCCTGCGGCTCCGCCAGCTGATCCCGATGAGTGATGCCATACACCGCGCCAAAACCAAAAGCAGCCATGACCTGACGCTCCAGTTCTGTTGTCTGTTCCAAAGGCGTGCCAATCAGCTCACACATTTTGTCCACCATCTGCTCCAGCTCGTTTGCTGCCGCAGCCAGAATTACGTCATTAATATCGTCAGCGTTGATAAAATCAGTCATATTGGTTTTCTCCATTTCTGCACCGTATTTGATCCATTCTCTCAGACTCTATGAGAACATTGTATCGGAGTTGGGGTGTTCGTTTCAAATTCATCTACGAATAAAGGCGAAGTGAATGCTCCCGAAGCAGTTTTCTTACAGAAAGCTTTTAGGTCTGCTTCTTCAGTGCATGAAGATCTTTATGTATGCGTGGGGCAACTTGGTAAATGTTCATATGCGTCACTGTTAATACCAACGTGATTCATCGTTTGGCGCAGCTCCGATACAAATTCCATAAAATACACTTCAGGACTACGGCTTCCGGCATAATACTGCAAGTCATAATCGTAATTTAACCTCGAAAATACATCATGCAGATCGTCAACCAGTATCTTTTTCATATCCTCTCTCGTAATAGCTGGGTCCATGCTGCACTCGTTGGCCAGGGTCTGCATTGTCTCCTTGAGCGCCTGCTGATCGTATAACGGGTTAGACAACAGATGCTGCAAATCATACAAGTCTTTAAACCTGGGCCTCACTATCGTTTGATGCAGCTTCCATGCAATTTGGATGGAGAGTGGTACAGTGTAAGGAACGACAAAAGCTTCACCAACCATGGGTTGGTAGGATAGAGTAACAGGCTTCTCATCCAAGTCGAGGTTAAAAGATATATCAAGATGCAGTTCATCCTCATACTCATTTTCATTCCTTGGTTCACTATCAATATAAAAGGCAAGCTCCGTGTTCACCGTAGGAAAATCATCCGCCATCGCGTAGTCTATTCTTCTCCAGAAGGCATTCTCCCGAAAGCTTCGGAATATGATACCGTCATTCAGGTCCATCTCCGTTACCCGGATCATCCAGTCTGTAAATACTGCATTGGCCTGATCCTCATTCTCAATTCGACCTGTATACAGAAAGTCGATGTCATCCACATAACGAATATTGGGATTCTCCAAATACTGTCTTGTTAATAAGCTTCCTTTTAATACAAATGGACTATTCACTAGAGAAGCGCGTTTTAATAGAGCTTCTAACACAACAATGAATCTCTCATCCTCATTTAGGAGGTGCATTTTTATGTTTTTTTCTGACACTCGTTCTCCTCCTCCATTCATCGTACTCAACATCCAATTAGATCCATCCACGATCCAGTTCTTCCCGGCTGTCATAGATGCACAGTTCATATTGCTGTTTTAACAGTTCGATCTTGTTCGTATGCAAAATGGTATGGATCTCTCCCACTCTACGATAAAAATGTTCTGCACTCTCATATTCACGGACCGTTACGAATCTCACTTTGCCATCTGCATTAAGTGAGTTCCGTGAGATATGTCCGCCCGAATCCGCGCACAGTTGCTTCAATACGGCCACATCATCCACATATACCTTTCCGTGCCATTCGAAATAAGGCTTGGACTGTGCCAGCATCGGCTGATCAAAATACGTTTCTTCCTTAGCCGGAATTTCCACCTTCGTCCGAACAACTGTGAATCCGTTATCCCGAAACTTCGCCCCAACTTCTTCAATAACATTCTTCACTTCTTCGTAATTCGTGCTATGTAGAATGCCTGTAATCATTGGCTGATTAATATATTCACCTTTGTCCAAGACGATCAACACGGGCTTCACGTTCTCTTGATTACAAATGTTGATAAAGGTCTCTTTCTCGTTCTGCTTCAGATCACGCATGGTTACATGATATTCAAATTCCATCAGGTCACTTCCTTACTGATTTTTGTCATCTCTCATTAGACAGATCTCTCTTCTATCTTCTGTTAATTCTCCACTCACATCGCTCAACTCAAATATTTCCACAGATCTTCTTTCAGTTTTACAATTCACGTTCAAAACGCACACCTAATTTCTCTACAAGATACTGACAACTGGGGCATTCGTTAACATGAACTAGGAGAACTTTATTTACTCAGCAATTCAAAAAATTCTAATATATTGGTCGCGACTTTTTGTGTCACAGGAGAAAACTCCTCTGACTCTTCATGAAACCAAATAACTACAGTAGGCTCTTCTGTTTCTCTAAAATCCAAACAAATAAAATCTCCTGAAAAAAGCGCTGCAATAGGAACTACATTCATTCCCACTAAATCTTCATTATCAGTTAATCTATCACCTATTTGCGTAATAGTAACTTCAATTTCATACCATCCATTAATAGGATCAGACTCACTGTCATCCAATATACATAGAAATTTTTCTATTATGTATTCTTGCTGATTCATACTAAACATATTTGTGATTGGTACAGCTCCGTTATGTTCCTTAATAAAGTGCCTATAAGATTCAGGGAATGAAACTCTCAAGCTTCGCTCAACTGCATCTAATAAATCATCGCCTGGTAATGGAACAACAATCGTATTAACATCCATTCTCATATGCTTCACTTCCCATTCTCATCTTTTAACACATGCCCCACCACATGGACTTTAACCAGGAAGATCAGAATCCCCTAACAACAACTTCCTTTCGTACACACCATTAGTATAAAACTGGATATGATGCTCTTACTACCATTTGGAAACTCAAAATAACTCGATTCCATTTGAGTGTTGTCGTCATCATTTTGGCATAGGAATCTGAAACAGGCTCTCCTGTATAGGGGTGAACTCCCAGCTCAAACAAGCACACCTTTAGGTAACAGATGTAACAACTATAGCCATTTCATCAAACTATAAAAAACTCACTCCTGACTCATTGTTCGAGTAGGAGTAAGCCTTTTAATTTTTCTCATATGATTGCATTATAGGAAGAACCTATTCTTCTAGCATATCAAGAAAACGATTAACATTATCTGCAATCTTTTCTGTAACTGGGTCATACTCATCTGATTCCTCATTATACCATATACAAACAACTGGATCGATTTTACTTTCAGTATAGTCTAGACAAACGAAATCTCCTGCAAATAGAGCTGCAATTGGTACTAATTCAGCACCTGTCATATCTCCATCAGAGAGTATCCTTTCATCCAATTGACTGAAAACAACCTTAATATCATAAATACCTTTATCATGCTCACTTGGCTTGTTCAATAAACAAAGAAAACGATCAACCACATATCTATTCGATTTAAATTCAAAAATCGAGTTATTGGAATAGATCCATTGCTTTCCGATATAAAATCTATAAAATTTTTCGGAAACTCGATTTCAAAATTTTCTTCTACACGCTTAATAAATTGCTAGTTGGAAGCGGATAAATTATACTATTATTTTTTATTTTTAACATATTTCACCTCTCAAATTAATGTCTTGGGGCGTCTGCTCATTGTCCCTTTGTTCTTCCTCCATTATGCTTTGCAATGTTATGAATACCAAAAAGTACAAGTTGCATCAATCCGCTTTCCTCATTATGGTGACAAATTGTTCTTCTGGTTGTACTTTATTTGGTAATCTAGCGTTCAGCCACTTGAATTGTACAACCTCTGTTGCCTTCCAAAGGTCCTTTGGTAATATATCTTCATGCAATACTACACTTCATATCGGAGATTTCAAACCTTTTAATTTCTTCACTTTAACTGTCGGGAAAACCGCTTCGTACTCCTCAATCGCCATGAACAGTGGCTCTAGCTCTGGTGGCAGATTCGCTACATGAACAGGCGCTTTGTTGCTGCCCTCCTGTTGCAATAGGCCAGCTCGTACCATGGCCTCCCCTCCAAAATGGGTGAGAAAGCGAACATAACAAAAAACAGATCCATTATGGTGGTATCTGAACATAATCGACCCGTTCAACTTGATGCTATTAAGTTAAGTAGGGGATAAAATTTAAGCGTTGATGTGCGTACAAACAAAATGAAGAAATCTCTATACAGGTACTACATAGGTTAAGTATGGGATTAGTTAAATGATGGCTTTATTTGGTACTGGGTGGGGGTTACTTCATTAATCGCCGCCATCTATATCAGAAAATGAAAAAGACTACAACACGGCCGGCTAACTCGCATTGTGGCATTATACGATCTTGTTGCTGGGGTTATAAACCAAGTTTACACTAAGTCTTTGACAGCCCCTGTTAAAGTACAATATCTTGAAGACCCACTTCTATTACTTCTTCATTTTCAACACCAATACCCAATCCGTGTTCTTGTTCCCAAGTGCAATCACATAATATCCCTACTCTTCTAATACCATCCTCGAAATCATATCTTATTAGCAAACCTGTAGGCGTAACAAGTCTCCCTAACTCGTCTATTGATGAAATCTTTGGAGCAATTTTTTCAACTTCTTCACTATCACTTTGCATTGCTCGATAATCTTCAAAGTTCTCTAAATAATACTCTAAAATCTTATCTTCGCTTTCCTTTACTATGCTAGGCATATTCGCTTTGAATTGCGAAAAAGCATCCCGTTGGTTCGGAGTAATTTCTTCATTCTCTTCGCCATAAATATTCAAAAGTATTTTTCGTTTTTCTCCAAATATAGTTATCTCTGTCGTCCCTATCCATAAATCTTCATAAACAATTTCTCCAAACAACTCATCTTTTTTCATTTTTAGAGTATCGTCCTTTCTTATTTAACTTCACTTACACCACCAAGGTGTCCAAAATTAGAATTAACACTACTCGGAACCAATTGTATGGTTTTCCCATCATTAAGTTCATACTAAGTATACTTGTTTTTTTGTTCTCCATATTGCCATTTCAGCCTTGCCCTTAAAATTAAATTCCGTATCCAGGCCTCTTTTGCATCGCATCATTTTATCTTTCACATCATACGATATGTAGTCATGAGAAACCCGGACTCCTAGCTGTTCATCCAATTTTTTTGTCATTTTTCATATAATTCTTAATGACTTTATGTATCATATGGTTGATCAAAGTTTTGACTTTTAAAACGCAAGATTAACCCTTTCTAAAAAACCTCAAAACAAATAAGCTCCAGACAAATAACTGGAGCTTATTTGTTTTATCTTTGAACTAAATATACAACTGGATATGACGCTCTTTTTCAGGAATATCTTCATCTTCTAATAAATCCACTTGAGTTAGCGCACCCTCATGCTTAAGTTCAGCGATGAACAATGCATAGAAGTCTCCTGCTGTCGGATAGGAGAATAAACCATATCCTTTTCGAGAAATTAACTTGTTCACTTCCCTTATTTTCTCAGGGAGATATTTGTAGTCAAACTCTCCTAACTCTTCTAGCTGATCTGCAGTTCCCAATTCGATATCATAGGCATACTCATAGTCTAAAATGTAATTGACGATTTCCTGATCCACTTCTCCTTTGTAGTCCAGAAATAAAAACCGTTTGGTCGCTAAGCCATGATTCAGCATACTATAATACGCCAGTGATTCATCCGGATCATTCAAAATCATGTCGATATCCTCTGTATTATCAAATATTAACGGCACCAAATCTTCATCTGCCATGCAATCTTCCTCCTCTCCTACTCAAACAGAACTCCATGGTGGTTCGGGATATACTCAGGATAGTTTTTCCGATAAAAATCATCAATCATTCGTAGAACGGGGTCCCACTCTGGATACGGTTCAGGATCTTGAATATTCATTTTAGCCTCCGGTGAGTTCATCAGGAAATCATCAAAATGACTTGGATTGGGCAGACCTTGTTTTTTTCTCACATGAAGCAAATACAAAATTTCATAAGGATAGAAAGCGTAATCATAATTACCAAATTCAAGCGATTTCCCTAACTCCGATGCAAGCATGGAATGATGTTCGGACATTCTTCCAATTAAACGTGTAATTTCATCCAATTCAGGCGTATTCCATTGTTCCAATACTTCTCTGTAGATTCCAAGTTCTTCTGGAATCAAGCCACATGGCTGTTCCCGATCTGTTAATGCGGATTTCACAGCCAAGTGAACATATTTATTAGTTCCTTCAATTTCTTGCTTGGTATGTTGGAGATATAACTCTAGTAAAAACCAGATATGTTGATTCCAATCATTGGCTTCCATTAAATTATCTCCAAGATATTTGACTATAAAATCAAAAAATATCTGTTCCTCCTTCGCCCATCCAAATAAATTGAAGTGAACTAATGATACGATGCTATTTTGAAAAGAATAATCAATTACTTTCATCTCAGGATAACGATCTTTATAAATGTGCCTGCACATACATTGATAAAAAGTTACTTGCTGTATGTGTTTCAACCCCATAGGATTTACCCCTTCTTTAATTAACACTTCATTTTTCCATACTTCCAACCAATAAGAAGATATTTTGTACATTCTATTCAACAATTTGTGATCTTGATCTACTGCATTACTTTCTACCAAAGAAACAATCTCAAGTTTAGCTTCATCATATTTAGCTTGAACATCATTCAAACCGTCATCAAAGTTTTTGACATAGCGCTTGTATGCCATTTTCATTTTTTTCACATTCATTTATAGTCCCCCTAATTTTCAATTTATTTCCTTACTCCAATCTTTTACTTTGACGACATCTACCCCAAAACCTACGGATGTTTTAGAAATATCCACTTCAACCCTAATATAATCAAATTTCAATCCAGGATAATCGTCAATTAGCTTTTGAAGTTTCTCTTGAAAAACAGAAAAACTTTTATTTTTACGGCTTGACATCACTTCAAAATATTTTGGACCACCGAGTTTTTGCTCTGTTGGATAGTTGAAATTTCCCCACTCGGAAGTCTTAGCCTCAATCATGGTTAATTTAGGAGGCGGACCCTTGGACAAAAAGGCTCCATCTATTCCGTTCCTACCAACTTGAAATTGATCGGAAATATCCTTACCCAGATTGTTGTTTATTGCGATTTTTTTCGCAACTTCCTCGCCAAAGTCACCCTTATCATGATCATAATATTTTTTATTATCGATTTTTCGCTCATACCCTTCTACACCGGATAAATCAAATTTACTACTTATATCATCTGGAGTATCTAGTTGATTGGCCAGCTTACTTCGTTCTCGTTTTAACTTCTTAATTTCTTCTTCACTGGCCCCTACTTTTTCCTTAATTTTAATTTTCTGATCCAGATCGTCAAGTTCTTGTTGGATTTGCTTTTGACTCTTTCCTTTTTTCTTTTTCAGATTGTCATTAGTATTTGGTTCTTTTGTATCATTTGGTTTCTTCGTTTGTTCGCTAGGGCTGCCCTCGTCCTTCTTCGTGGTTGTAGACGGTTTCCAAGTGTTCACTTCATTCGGTGTTTTATTGTTAACTGAATTCGAACTTTCTGGCTTTGTTCTTGCATCTTTGAGTTTCGTACTTGAACCATTTTGTTTAGTCCCTGTACTTGAAGAACTTGGTTTTGAGTTTGCTGGCTTGTTATTTCCAGATGAACCGGTTTTTACAGTCTGCTTCGAAGATTCAGCTGCAGTCTTGGGAGGGTTCCCAGAGTTAGGACTCGTTTCAGTTTCAGCTTCTGTTTTACCACCAGAACTTGCTTGTCCCGTTTTTTTCGACTTATCCCCGCTCCAATCGCTTCCTCCACCAGAAACGATCCTCATTTTCTGACCGTCTGTCCATTTCTTCTTTGCAAATGTCGCTGCTGTTTTTAATCCGTTACCAACAACTTGCATGACCTTTCCTTCAATGTCTGGCGTCCTGACCCTTAGATTACCACCAATCATCGTTCCGTTCTCTATTAAATCGCGATGCATTTCATAATCGTAGATCATCTCTACGAATTTCTCATCGCTAATCGGATTGTAAATCAACTGTGTCAGATATTTCATCTGTTCCAATGTCAGGTCCTGACGCAACCAAAAATCGTAATCTTTTACTTCCTCGACGGTAATATTATGATATATGCCCGCCCTGTCTAATGCCCATGAAATTTCTTGGTAATAGGGCGAAAAGAAGGTTTGATGTTGAACATCGTCTTTCTCCACACTCTTGAAAAATTCCAGCGACACCTGCAGGTCACGTTGGGCTTTTTCATGCGCCCACTTCTCACGGAAGTAACTCGGAATCTGCTCATAAGCAAGGCTAATCTCCTTGTTCTGTTGTTCCAACTTCTTAAAGAAATCGGTCACCGAAGTCGATGTAGTCAACTCTTTGGCGGCCGTCAGCATTTTACCCAACATCGTCCATTTTGCTTCGTTCTCCTGCTGTTGCAGCTCAGCAAAACCATTCGTAAATCGGTCCAGCAAATTCAGAGCCGAAGGCTTGAAGGAGCCTATCTTCGGCACGCTCGCGATGAGACCCGTGGCAACGGCAGCAATGCCTACGCCGATGGCTGTCTGGGCAGCAATCCCCCCTAGAGCTCCCAGGATCGGAATCATAGCAGTGATGGCCAATGCAGCTCCAGCCAACGATCCATCTTTCGGGTTCGTCGTTGATGCCTGCGTCACTCCAGCAGCCTCTGCGGCTGCTGCGGCCTGAGCCGCTTCGTACTCCTCAATCGGCATCAGCGGTGGCTCCGGCTCCGCAGGCAGATCCGCCACATGAACAGGTGCTTTGTTGCTGCACTCCTGTTGCAATAGACCTGCTCGTACGTTGGCCTCCCCGTCCAAAATGAAGCTACCACCCCACCAAGCAACCATTAGTTATTTTCGACACGCAAAAAGCTCTCTAACTCATAAATCAAGTAAGAAAGAGCTTTTGAATGTTAATCAAATGTTTGAATCATTTAATGTTGGGTTCGTTGGATATGGTTGTGCTATACGATTTAATTAGCCTGGTATCAAATTGCAACATCTTGGTATCCTACATCAGCTATTTCTTCATCTAATAAACGCAACCCTAAACCATTCTCTGAATCCCATGTACAACTAAAAAGAACTCCAATGTCACGTTCTTCATTAATGTCTCCATACGGAACAACAATCCCCTCTAAAGTAATCATCTTCATCAGTTGAGTTGTTGTTTCAACTAATGGATAATTCTCATTAAACGCAACATCATAACCCAATTCACTTCTTTTTTGTATGTAATAATCCAAAATAGGTTGTAATAAGTTAAATTGCACTTGTTTCCAATCTTGTATCAATGATTGATATGCCGAATATTGTTTTTCATCAAATCTTCCATCTTCATCTCCATCAATCATCAATGTAATTTCAAGTTCTCCTCCGAATAATTGAAACATAGTCTTCCTAGTCCAACCATAGTTATATTCGAGCCCTCCAAAAACAGGATCATTTTTTATCATTGTGTACTCCCCTCTTTATTGTTTATTAGAAATCCCCCAGGTTCAAACGCTCCTGCATTCATTTCTCCCACACCTCCAAGATGCCCAAAAGTACTATTCATCTTTGTAGGTACTAACTGCATTGCTTTAACATCATTTTAATTCGTGCCATGTTAGTTTATTTCCATCTCGATAAATCTTTATATCTTTAGCAGTAATTTCACCAGACTCCATACCAAATTGGCGTGCTATTTCAGGAGAATTATTAAGTTGTTCAGCTAACCTTTGATCTGATTGAGCAAAATTAAATCTTCTCGCCGCTCCTCCGTATGTGCCCTTTCCACATAACATATACTCAATTTGCACTTATGCTTTAGCTAATGGTGAAAGACCAGGGATCAGACAAATGAAAAAGCCAATTTCGACTTATAACTCAAGTTGAAATTAGCTTTTCTGCATCCGTCATTTTCTAAAGATTAAACTTCATATAAACTATCTAGAAAGCTATCAAAAGAATCAGATATAAGAAACATATTGCTTATCTTTTCAGTAGGTTCTATATCATGAAGGAAAATATATATTTTCCCCGCATACTCTTCGCTAGTTCCCAGACAAATTTGATTTCCTCCAGAATCATCACCTATAGATATAAATTCGTTTGGGATTTCGCCATATAATGAGTCAAACACACTCGATAACTCATCGTAGGATTCATTGATATCTAGCCCATAAAGTGTGTTGAGAGCAGTCTCTCCTTCATCATCTGAAATTTTGAAAACATTTGGCTTTACATTACCACCGTTATACTCAAGCAAAAAATCGCGATATTGAACCGGAAGCACGACATCATATTTTGCTTCAAATTCCTCAATATTTTTTAATTTAATTTTTTCATTTGTGTTATAAATCGTTGCCATGTTTATTCTCCTTTATAATCATTTTTTCCCTTAAATGTAGACTGACCACCTATATGCCTAAAGTCCCTATGGATATCCTTCTGAACAAGAACCATTGTCTTTCCATCTTCATGATGATGCCAAGTGTACCCTGTTGGAGGTTTTTTTAGTTCAGAAACTGGTGGATCAGAATCCTTATTTAGTCCTGCTTCTAAGTTCGCCGTCTTAGAGTCCGCCTGAGGGTTTTTAGTAATAGTAATTTCTATTGTTACTGCTAGTTTAATAGTTGGATGGTAATATGCTGAAAAGTCAGGATACCCATTAGGATAAATAACCGATATTCCACTTTTGTTAATATATGTCCACCTTTATCCTACCATTTTTAGGGACAGGTGAATTCATAGGCTTCGTTTCCATTACTTCTTAAGTCATATCCGACAGTTCTAACTTCTTACCTTTACCCGTCTCCACAGTGCCTTCCGTATTTTCCTTCGGATTGTTTGTATCCTATTCTACCTTTGGTTTCTTCGGTTCGGATGATTTAGACGGTTTCGCATCGACTTGCCGTTTACCTTCGCCTTTTTTTTAGATGGAGATGGCTTCCACGTATTCACTTCATTCGGCGTTTCATTTTTTTCTGGTTTCGTATTCGATTTGGTGCTATTTTTCGGCGTTGTCGGTGCATTAGGTTCATTCATTTTATTTAGAAATCTTTTCTCACAAAAAGACCCATTCCACCTGAATAATACTGATGAAATAGGCCTTATAATTTTAACTTCTAATTTTTGAAATTATTCACGATTATTCCTACGTCTGAGAAACAAATAAACTATCCAAAAGGTCAGTGAAACTTTCTGTGATCAGTCTGATATGTTCTTCCTCTAGAGGAAGTTTCTTTTCAATATAATTGTCATAATCCATATCGAAATGATACACACTCCCTTTATTAGGTCCTTCTACTACAATACAAACTAAATTATTCCTCGGTGTCTCACCTATTGGATAATAAATTCTCGATAAAATATTTGCTTCTGTGTACAGACGATACTTTTGTTCTGAATTATTATTTAAATTATTAGACAAAGGAAAAAACATCAAAATAGAAGACTCTATTTCACCTTCTTTTTGGTCATCATTTGTAGTAAATCTCCTTCTAGTACCAGTTTTTCCACCATTCTTTAACATTAAAAATTTCTTATAATCATCAGGGAAAATCATATTATACTTCTTCTCGACTATCTCAATCTCCTGAAGACTTACAGGAGGATATGAACTTTTAATAATATTTTCATCTATATTCATACTTATCCACCCACCTATTAAGAAAGTCAATAATATTCATCGCTGGCCTCATGTAATGTTTCTAAGAGCTCAGAAAAACTGTTACATACCTCAGTAATGGAGTCCTCACCAAATTCTTCATTGTTAAGAAAAACAACTGAAGGTGAATTTTTACTTTTTCGGTAATCAAAGCAAAGCTGATTGCCAAAAGGATCTGTTCCAAATGGAAATATCTCTTTTGGCATGAAATCACTTATAAATTCATAAACTAAAACAATATTAGGCTCACTTGTAAAGCTTAGTAAATGGTCAAAAACTCCCTCTCCTCCATCATCATAGGAAAATATATTTGGTACAGGATGCCCACCATTATAGTTTTTAACACATTCTCTATAGTCATCAGGAAATTGTATACCATATTTTTTTTCAACCTTATTAATTATATCTTCACTAATATCTCCAACCGTACGTTCCCAAATTATTCCCATTGCTTACTCTCCAATTAGCTTTTATATACCTCCTATAGATGCCCCTTATAGAAAATAATCCATACTTTTAAACATTTATATCGGTCTCCATTTTTTATTTTCATTCCATTGGTCCCATAAAATGATTGATTATATATATATGCTCAATAAATTTAACTTTTTTTAAATTCTCAACTTTCTCTGCTCCACCTAATCCTAAAAGAGGCACATAGCCAAAACATTCATCGTAAGCAGGCTCTCCATATTTTTCAAACGCTTCAAGATAGGGAGACCAGTCAAGAGCTTTATTCAAAAAATATTCATCACTTATGTCCCCAAAAAAGTACTTAAAATTTTTCCCTATAACATTTACTTCATGCTTTCTGAAGTTAAGCGCCATTAAGTATCCATCTTCCCAAATCAATATATCTCCCATTGCTGTTGTAAATAGAGGAATTGCTAATTTTGCTCGACTGTAGGTATCTTGTAATAATTCTAAATACTGATCAGGATTAATAATTTTCAGATATCCATTGGAAAGACTACCCAGTCCATATTCCTTCCATACTTCAATTAGTTCAACAGGAATTCTCGATCTGTATTTCTCGATAATGCTTATAGGTATTTCTTTCTCAAAAACGAAATTCGGAATAGATGGCATACTTCTTTATACCTCCTTTAGCTCTTAAAACATTTCCTGTTTGAATCGTTTAGTGTTCTATCTGCTGGTTGTATTGTACGATCTGTTGTAAATATTTGTGTAACATTAACAGGCCTAAGTATATTGTTTTGTTTATTAAGTTAACAATGCCAAAAAATCTTTAAAAACTTTCCGCCAAAAAATAACTCACTGGATCGAATTCACCAGAATTTGCGTGATCCCAGACACAAACATTAGGAGAATTTCTAGATTCACGAAAATCTAAGCATATAAAGTCACCAGAAAATAGAACAGCTACTGGTAACAAGGAAACTCCTATTAAGTCCTCATCATCAATTAATCTCTCATCAAGTTGAGATTTTGTGGCATCAATATCAAATATTCCAAATCCATTGTCGGTTGGATCTTCAAGAATGCACAAAAATCTAGTAATTAAGTAATTATGACTATTACAACTAAAAGAACATCTTTCTGGAATGCCTCTGTTGTTTATCTTAACAAATTCTTTATAGTCTGAAGGCAATACTACCCTCCAAAAACCTTCTTCTTTTGACAATACCTGATCAGTTGGTAATGGATAGATAATAGATTTTGCTCTCGTTTCCACAATTTTTTTCCTCCCTTATCTCGGTGCATCTGCCCATATTCCGGTTGATCTACCACCATTATGAGTAGTAATGTTGTGTATACCAAAGGGAACTAATTGCATTTTCCCCGGTACTTCTGTGATGCCATGTATAAGGTCCATCGTTAACCGATTTCATTATGTCTTCCGGTAAATTTTATTCAGCCAGTGAAACTGCTCTGTGTCACCTTTTTTCCACAAATCTTTTGGAAGGTAATCTGTGTGCACTAATACACCAGCCCCTCGAAATCAGCAAAGCCGAAACAAATACCTTCTACTTTCTTTCACTTCAATTTTTGGTATAAGCTTTAATTCCGCAGCTTTATTTCTAATCAGTTTTCTTTGTTTACCTGTTAAATCAGCACCTCCCTGTACACTTTTTCGTAATTTATAAAAATCTATTACAAAACAGATCGACACCATTGGCTCTTTGACCAGGATCGATCTGTTTTATTTATGCCTATATCTACTTTGTTTACATTTCTTTTTCCGATCCCACTTATATACTGTCTTATCAGCGTATCCCGGACCTACTCCAAAAAATAATAACTTTTGAACTGATTAGTCTTCTAAAACCACTTTACGATTACTTTATTTTCTCATCCCAATTTTTGTCCAGTTTATCCAGACTATTTTCACTAATATCCATTGGTTCAACCGTGCTCATTTCTACAAAAACAATTCGAGAACGTGCAGCCCTTCCATAGGTTAACTCTCCATTATGGTATCTTATCCTCCCGCCTCTACTAAACAACTTTATAATTGGAGTATAGAGTCCTTGGAATTCAAGTGCTATCGACTCGTTTTCACCAGATAAATATGCCCATTTCAAATAGCTTTTACAAACTGATTTGACTAACCACTCATCCTTAATTTCGTTTAATTCATCACAGTATCCATATATTTCAATTGGCAACTTTATATCACAGATATCTGCTGCACTAAACACTGCAAGTCTCTTGTTAGGTTCTTGATCTATAAAATCATAAAAATGAGAACCTCTCCTTAAAAACTCATATAATAATATTCCATGTGAAGGTTTGTTAGGTTCTTCATTCTCCCAATTAATGTTTCTTATAATGGTTCTGGCATCTTCAAATATCTGATTCAACTAGCTGCCCTCCTAAAATTTAATTATATTAGTTAAATTATAAGATAGTGTCATCCGAATTAAAATATGGGAAATACTTTTGCGGAGGAGGTGCAAGATCATGAGCCCCCTCGTTAGGTGTTTTTCCAATCATACCTTCTATTAGATTTTATGATTCAATTTTACGATATGGTACTCATGATTTATAATTTTGAAGCTTAGTTAATACTTCCTTGATTCGTATAGAAAGATCTGATTGCTCAGCTTCTGTTAATTGTTCATCCACTTCATTCATATCGAATTTCTCGAATTCGCTTTTTATTTTCACAAATTCACGGATAAGTAGTTCTGCAAGTGTTGTTTTAACAACAATTTTCTCACTAAGTGTACTCCTACATTCACGATCGAAACGCTCCATTATTTGCTCAACGAGCCCACTCGTATCTTTCATGTCATTAATGATATTCCCAAAGTAATTTTTAACTTCATTCTCCATTTAATAGCAGTACAATCTTGAATATGGAATATATTCCGCATGTATACTTTCGATTCTATCAAGCACCATATCTCTTCGTTCTAATATGTCCTGGTACTCATCCGGAGTCGTTTCAAGTTGCAACTTGTTTAAATCTAAAGAATTTAATCCCTCAACTATCCTCTGTTTTGATTTTATGAATATACTTGAATGTGTTAAATAAATTCTTCCTTCTGCAATTAATATTACTGATTTCTCCCTTTCGCCTCTTTTTTGTATACCGAAGTATGCCTCAGTGGTACAAGCAAGTGCTTCAGCATTTACTCATTCTCTCGCTTTTATAATCAAAATACCTTTCATAAAAAGCACCAAATAAAGCTTCATAATTTCGTTTCATCTGCTTATCTCCTTTATTAAAACTCAACTAATTTGTCACCATTGTGGATTACTTCAATATCAATATTTGGATAATCTTCGTGGAATTTCTTAATAACTCTGCTCACTACTTGTATAAGTATTAATTTCAGTAAATAATTTTATTTTCCCATGGGCTTGTGAAGGATCATTTAATTTATCCAGTCTAGCAGCTAAATCATTTAGGATCTTATATCTGTATCATTATCTCCAAATCTTACACCTCCTCCTCTATCCGGCGCATGAGTAGCCTCATACTTAGGTTTAGGTAGCTTTATTGAATAATCAGCATAGTCTTTTGCCTTGTTATCACGATTCGATCCACTATGTGCATAAAATTCCTTTTTGTTTATACCTTCGATATTCACTTCTGAATATGCAAAATTCAGTTCATCTACAGTAGTGAGTAAATTTAAGAAACGTAATAAAGCTAAGAAAGAAAAAAAGTCAGTTGCGGTAATATACTTGACTCGTTATCTCCTGCTCCTTAATTGGCCGTGCATGGTGCGCATGGATGTTGGAGGTACAAATCAAAAAAACGGTCAATCATGGTAATATCTGACCATAATTGACCCGTTCGAGGTACGATATCGAGATTAACTAAACATCATTATTATTAAGATCAATTCTCTCCAAATTAGAGTCACTTATATCGGTTTCTAGCCTACTGCTATGAAAATCAATCCAATTTTCAAGAACAAAAGCAGCACTACCACAACTCAAAGCCCTGTCGCTATCGAATCTTAGTTTCCCACCTCTTTCAAAAAACTTAATAATTGGTTCATAAATATTTGCTACTTTTAAGACTTCCGATAAGCCTTTTTCAACAACATATGCTGTTTCTAAATAATTTCTACATATTTTATAGTGTATAGGGTTGTTAATGTCAGGCAAACTTTCATCCACAATCCTATCAATTTCTAGCAGCAAATCATTGTTTTCAATATTTAGGACTCTAACTGGACTTCCTATTGGGCTTTGATTAGAAGTATAAGAACTTGTAAAGACAGCAATTCTTCTCAAGTATTCAGCTAACAGAGCTGAATGTGATTCTTTGGGCTTTTCTCCTGTATTCCAGTCTATTTCATTTATTTTTTTCACCGCACTACTAAAAGACAATCTCATATTCATCACCTTTTTTGATTTTATAAAATCTCGAACTTTCCTCCTTATATCCAGGAAATGTTCCAAATTCAGGTTGTGGTACAGCATTATCATGTGCACCAGGAGGCTTTGATTTCCAGGTTTTCGACTCGAAATCCCAAGAACCTGGATGCCTATAGTATTCTTCCCCAGAATCCATTCGGGCTTTTTCATCTAATTCATGTGCTTTTAACTGTTGAAACCATTTTTTCTGATCAGGAGTCAGTTCTCCATCCAGAACTTTGTGATAAGCATATATTACTTCGGGATCAGGTGTTAATCTAGTTTTATAAAAGTATAAACCTTTCTCATCGTAAGCTGGAAGATCATATTTATTAAGAAACAGATGTGATTTTAAATCAATTGCATCCTGTAACTCCAAACCTGTATTCTTAGCAAAATCCTCTATATCTTTCAATCCTGTACTTCTTATTTCTTCAGCTTTCTTTTCAGCAGCAATTTCAATCTTAAATTTAAATTCTTCCTCGGGAGGATCACCATACCTCTTCGTATCTTTTCCCGTCCCCTCAGCCTCTGATTCACTTTTTTGTCTTTCTTCCTCTTCCCTTTTACTTTTCTCCTCCTCTTTTTTCTTTTTATCATCTTTACCTTTTCCTTTTTTCTTAGATGAATCCTGTTTCCACTGATTATGACTGTTGGGAGTCTGATTATCTTTTTTGTTAGCGCTAGATGAGCTTGTTCCTTCACCTTCACTCGACTTTTTCCCTGTACCTGTATTCGATCCTGTAGTATCCGCTTCTCCGGTTGTTTGGGTCTTCTTACTGGTATTCGGAGTTGGATCCTCTATCTTTCCACCACTTGATGATCCTGTTTCTTCATCATCGCCAGGCTTCTTCCCTGTACCTGAACTTGAACCCGTACTATCCGTTTCACCGCTAGATTTGGACTTCTTACTAGTGCTCGGTGTCTGACCCGTTTTCTTGCCACTGCTTGGTGAGTTTGTGCCTTCACCGTCGCCAGACTTCTTCCCTATACCTGGACTCGATGCAGTAGCATCCGTTTCACCTGACGATGAAGACTTCTTACTGCTGCTCGGGGTCTGATTCGGTTTCTTGCCATTGCTGGAGGAACTTGTTCCTGCCCCGTCACTTGACTTATTCCCAGCGTTCGAGCTTGTTTTCCCTCCAGAACCCACTTCCCCGGCATTCCCCGACTCTTTGGGCTTGTTTTTTCCCAAGTTGCCCCAAGGCTGAAACCGGATGACCTGGCTCTCTTTATAATAATCGCTGAAGGCTTTAACAATCACATCTTTTGACTTTTTCACAAATGTCTTTGTTTTGCTTGTAGCCGGTTTGTCTGTCGTCGTTGTTCCTTTAGAAGCAGCACTCGGAGAACCCGTTGTACCTGGGTGGTCTGAGGGTTCGGGTACACCTGAAGAACCCTTTTTCGTGCTTACTCTGCCCGTAAATCCATTGAACTCCCCGTCCAATCCTTTCATAGTCATCTCGTGTTGCTCGAATTCACCCATCAGGGTAGATAATTCTTCTTCGCTCATGGGAGCCATAATTCGCCGGGCAAGATACTTCTTCTGTTCGACCGTCAGATTCTGTTTCTGCCAGTAATTATAGTCACCCATTTCCTCGGCGGTGATGTCTATTCTTCCGATATCTCGAGCAATGCCGTTATGATAAGGGCCAAAAAAGAGTTCATATTTAATGTCATTCTGCTTCACATCCCCATAATACACGAGTGCTTCCTTCAACTCTTGGTCAACCTGTTGATGCGCCCAATGCTCCCTCGTATTGCCTGGAATCTGATAATACATCTGGCTAACTTCCTTTTCCTGCTGATGCAGTTTCTTCACAAAATCCATAAAGGAAGTAGCCGTGCTTAACTCTCGTGCTGCTGAGACAACTTTACCAAATAATTGGTGCTTATAAGCCTCTTGTTGCTGCATCTTGCCCACGAAATCACCATTCAGATGATTCAGAAGTTGTAGGGCCGAAGGCTTAAAGGATCCTACACTTGGGATGTTCCCGATCAAGCCGATTGCTGCAGCGCCAACGACAACGGCCTGTGCCGCAATGGCTGGTGCACCTCCAAGCATACCCAAAACGGGGATCATGCCCGCCATGGCGACCGCTGCACCAAACAGGGAGACCTCCTTCATGTTAACCACGGAAGGCTGCATAGCAGCTGCTTCGGCTGCATTTGCTGCTTGAGCTGCCTCATATTGTTCAAGCGGAATAAGGGGCGGCTCCGGCGGCAAATCAGCTACCACGACCGGTGCCTTATGGCTGCCTTCCTGTTGGAGCAGTCCAGCACGAACATCAGCTTGTCCATCCAATATAAAGCTGCTTCCTCCGCCAAGAAGCCAAATTGCTTCAGGGGCGGTTGCTTTAATCTGACCTGCTTTAAGTGATAGACTGCCACCCTGAATCGAGATGTTACCTGCACTCTGCATCATTACACCTTGGTCATTCAGTGTGATGATTAATCCAGCTCCAGCCTGTACGGTCATCTCATCCGATGACATACCAATAGATGGTCCGTCAGGATGGCCCCACAGTTTGTGTTGCGTTCCACTGGAAACCGAACGCTTGCTTTCGGGGACTGCATGACGAATATAAGCCTTGGACTCGCGACTTCCGGGAATGTACAGTTTCACCGTGTCACCAAGCTCTGGCATCAAGAGCAGATAGATCGTGGTTTTCGCATATGATGATCTTCTAGCATCATACGATGTGCAGTCATGAGCAACCCGGACTCCATACTGTTTATCCAAATCTTTAGTCATTTTTCTTATTATGTTTCACTGAATTTAATTCTTAAGACTTTATGGATCATATAGTTGATCAGAGTTTTGACTTTTAAAACGCAAGATTAACCCTTTCTAAAAAACCTCAAAACAAATAAGCCCCAGTCAAATAACTGGAGCCTGTCTGACTTATCTCTGAACTAAATATACAACTGGATATGACGCTCTTTTTCAGGAATATCTTCATCTTCTAGTAAATCCACTTCGGTTAGCGCACCCTCATGCTTAAGTTCGGCGATGAACAATGCATAGAAGTCTCCTGCTGTCGGATAGGAGAATAAACCATATCCTTTTCGAGAAATCAGCTTGTTTACCTCCCTAATTTTCTCAGGGAGATATTTGTAGTCAAACTCTCCCAACTCTTCTAGCTGATCTGCAGTTCCCAATTCGATATCATAGGCATACTCATAGTCTAAGATGTAATTGACGATTTCCTGATCCACTTCTCCTTTGTAGTCCAGAAATAAAAACCGTTTGGTCGCTAAGCCATGATTCAGCATACTATAATACGCCAGTGATTCATCCGGATCATTCAAAATTATGTCGATATCCTCTGTATCATCGAAAATTAACGGCACCAAATCTTCATCTGCCATGCAGTCTTCCTCCTCTCCTATTCAAACAGAACTCCATGGTGGTTTGGGATATACTCTGGATAGTTTTTGCGATAGAAGTCATCAATCATTCGTAAAACGGGATCCCATTCTGGATACGGTTCAGGATCTTGAATGTTCATTTTAGCCTCCGGTAAGTTCATCAGGAAATCATCAAAATGACTTGGATTGGGCAGACCTTGTTTTTTTCTCACATGAAGCAAATACAAAATTTCATAAGGATAAAAAGCGTAATCATAATTTCCAAACTCAAGCGATTTTCCTAACTCTGAAGCAAGCGTGGAATGATGTTCGGACATTCTTCCAATTAAATGCGTAATTTCATCCACATCAGGTGTATTCCATTGTTCCAATACTTCTCTGTAGATTCCAAGTTCTTCGGGAATCAAGCCACATGGCTGTTCCCGATTTGTTAATGCGGATTTCACAGCCAAGTGAACATATTCATTAGTTCCCTCAAGTTCTTGCTTGGTATGTTGGAGATATAACTCTAGTAAAAACCAGATATGTTGATTCCAATCATTCGCTTCCATTAAATTATCTCCAAGATATTTGACTATAAAATCAAAAAATATCTTTTCCTCTTTTACCCATCCGTATAAATTGAAGTGTATTAATGCGATGATGCTATACTCGAAAGAATAATCAATCAATTTCAGGCTCGGATAACGCTCTCTATAAATATGACTACCCATGCACTGATAAAATTTTATTTGTTGGTTTTTTTTTAGCGCACTTACATTTCGACCGTTTTTAATCAATACGTCATTTTTCCACACATCTAACCAAAAGGAAGATATATTATCCATATCAATTAATAGAATGTGATCTCTCTCTGTATCATTAATATCGATGATTTCAACAATCTCATTTTTACCTTCTTCGTATTCATTTACGGCATTACTACCAAAAAAGTTTTTGACATACCTTTTGTAGGCCAAATGCATTTTTTTTGAATTAACCATTGTGTTCTCCTTAAGTTTTATTTTATCTCCTTACTCCAATCTTTTACTTTTACAACATCTACTCCAAAACCAACCGAAGTTTTCGAAATATCAACCTCTACTCTGATATACTCAAACTCCAACCCTGGGTTATCTTTTAAAAGTTTCTTGTACTTTGCTTTAAAATCCGCAAAACTTTTATTTTTACGGCTTGACATCACTTCAAAATATTTAGCACCACCCAGTTTTTGCTCTGTTGAATAATTGAAATTTCCCCACTCGGAAGTCTTAGCCTCAATCATGGTTAATTTAGGAGGCGGACCTTTGGACAAAAAGGCTCCATCTATGCCGTTCCTACCAACTTGAAATTGATCGGAAATATCCTTACCCAGATTGTTGTTTATTGCGATTTTTTTCGCAACTTCCTCGCCAAAATCACCCTTATCATGATCATAATATTTTGTATTATCGATTTTTCGCTCATACCCTTCTACACTGGATAAATCAAATTTACTACTTATATCATCTGGAGTATCCAGTTGATTGATTGAATACCTTACTCCGTTGTCTTGACTGATCATCAGCTTATTTAAAAGTTGTGAGAAAACGAAGGTAATAAAAAAGAGGTCAATCATGGTGGTATCTGACCATAATTAACCTGTTTGATGTATAGGAATAGCGTTATTTAAATTATAAAATTAAAGCAATTGATTTGCGTACAACCGAAATGATGAAATCTTTATACGGGTATTACATGGGTTAGTTGTGTTATTGGTCGAATGATGGATGTAATCGGCACTGGGTAGTCCTACCAAAGAAAAATGGCATTTAATTCGCTTCTTCAAACTGCTTCATTTTTTCGATCTTTATTCTGTCATTCTCTTCTTGTGGAATATTATTCAGATATTTACTTTCCCAATATTCTAACCTGTCTGAAGGGCCAAAATTGGATTCTCCCCATTTTGTATAGTCGTATATTATATTTAATTTTCCTTCAGATGTAAGTTTCATGGTTATTGAAAACCAAGGCTCTTGTCCATCTTCTATAAATATATTTTTTAGATCATTGGTAACTTTCAACAACTTTCTCATAGTTTTTTTATATATTTCTGAATTAATATTGTAATTCTTCAAAATATCTCGGCAATAAACATAATCATGTTTATTTATTGGTTTGAAGAAAAAGAAAACACCCCCTTCTCCATTTTCTACCTCGCCATTAAAATAAAAATTTTCCCAATCTTCAGGTATCAATTCATTTATTGTTTCTGCTATCTCTCTATATAAATCATTCATCTGCTGTTCCATTCTACTAACCTCCCGGTTGATTCTGTATTGTAATAGTAACTTCTTTTTTCTTCCCTATTTGGTAAGTTACTTCGAATGAATGTGGTCTCATTGAACTTCCTGAATAGACTGGTTCAATTTTCACAGTAACTTTTTTAGGTGGTACTTCATTCAGAGCATTCGCCCATTCAGTTTCCATTTCATACCATTTTCCGCCACTTCGATTAATTTGGCTATTCTGTGGCACTAAGTTATCGATATCCTTTGGTCCTTTAAACTGTGCCCCTATCAAGTGTCCACCATCGTCATCAGGTAACCTACCTTGCCCTTTTCCTACCGTCCTCTGGGCATATTCACTACGGTCTCCTTTACCAAGTACAAGTGCTCCTTCACATTCAATAATACGCCCTTGACTGTCCGTACGATAATTATAACCATCTGGTGATGTGTATTCTATATTTGGTTTTAAAACTTTTTTTCTATTCTTTCTTGTAAAATGATCTCCATACTTAACTGTTTCATAGACTATTGGTGGCGGTATAACAGCTTGTCCCGTCCCCTCAGCCTCTGATTCACTTTCTTGTCTTTCTTCCTCTTCCCTTTTACGTTTTTCCTCCTCTTTTTTCTTTTTATCATCTTTTCCTTTTTTCTTCGATGAATCTTGTTTCCACTGATTATGACTGTTGGGAATCTGATTATCTTTCTTGTTAGCGCTAGATGAGCTTGTTCCTTCACCCTCGCTCGACTTTTTCCCTGTACCTGTATTTGATCCTGCAGTATCCGGTTCTCCGGATGTTTGGGTCTTCTTACTGGTATTCGGAGTTGGATCCTCTATCTTGCCACTACCTGATGATTCTGTTCCTTCACCATCGCCAGGCTTCTTCCCTGTACCTGGACTCGATGCAGTAGCATCCGTTTCACCCGATGATTTGGACTTCTTACTAGTATTCGGTGTCTGACCCGTTTTCTTGCCACTGCTTGGTGAGTTTGTGCCTTCACCGTCGCCAGACTTCTTCCCTATACCTGGACTCGATGCAGTAGCATCCGTTTCACCTGACGATGAAGACTTCTTACTGCTGCTCGGGGTCTGATTCGGTTTCTTGCCATTGCTGGAGGAACTTGTTCCTGCCCCGTCGCTTGACTTATTCCCAGCGTTCGAGCTTGTTTTCCCTCCAGAACCCACTTCCCCGGCAGTCCCCGACTCTTTGGGCTTGTTTTTTCCCAAGTTGCCCCAAGGCTGAAACCGGATGACCTGGTTCGCTTTATAATAATCGCTGACGGCTTTAACCATCACATCTTTTGACTTTTTCACAAATGTCTTTGTTTTACTTGTAGCCGGTTTGTCTGTCGTCGTTGTTCCTTTAGAAGCAGCACTTGGAGAACCTGTTGTTCCTGGATGGTCTGAGGGTTCGGGTACACCTGAAGAACCCTTTTTCGTGCTTACTCTGCCCGTAAATCCATTGAACTCCCCGTCCAATCCTTTCATAGTCATCTCGTGTTGCTCGAATTCACCCATCAGGGTAGATAATTCTTCTTCGCTCATGGGAGCCATAATTCGCCGGGCAAGATACTTCTTCTGTTCGACCGTCAGATTCTGTTTCTGCCAGTAATTATAGTCACCCATTTCCTCGGCGGTGATGTCTATTCTTCCGATATCTCGAGCAATGCCGTTATGATAAGGGCCAAAAAAGAGTTCATATTTAATGTCATTCTGCTTCACATCCCCATAATACACGAGTGCTTCCTTCAACTCTTGGTCAACCTGTTGATGAGCCCAATGCTCCCTCGTATTGCCTGGAATCTGATAATACATCTGGCTAATTTCCTTTTCCTGCTGATGCAGTTTCTTCACAAAATCCATAAAGGAAGTAGCTGTGCTTAACTCTCGTGCTGCTGAGACAACTTTACCAAATAATTGGTGCTTATAAGCCTCTTCTTGCTGCATCTTGCCCACGAAATCACCATTCAGATGATTCAGAAGTTGTAGGGCCGAAGGCTTAAAGGATCCTGCACTTGGGATGTTCCCGATCAAGCCGATTGCTGCAGCGCCAACGACAACGGCCTGTGCCGCAATGGCTGGTGCACCTCCAAGCATACCCAAAACGGGAATCATGCCCGCCATGGCGACCGCTACACCAAACAGGGAGACCTCCTTCATGTTAACCACGGAAGGCTGCATAGCAGCTGCTTCGGCTGCAGCTGCTGCTTGAGCTGCCTCATATTGTTCAAGCGGAATAAGGGGCGGCTCCGGCTCTGGCGGCAAATCAGCTACCACGACCGGTGCCTTATGGCTGCCTTCCTGTTGAAGCAGTCCAGCACGAACATCAGCTTGTCCATCCAATATAAAGCTGCTTCCTCCGCCAAGAAGCCAAATTGCTTCAGGGGCGGTTGCTTTAATCTGACCTGCTTTAAGTGATAGACTGCCACCCTGAATCGAGATGTTACCTGCACTCTGCATCATTACACCTTGGTCATTCAGTGTGATGACTAATCCAGCTCCAGCCTGTACGGTCACCTCATCCGATGACATACCAATAGATGGTCCGTCAGGATGGCCCCACAGTTTGTGTTGCGTTCCACCGGAAACCGAACGCTTGCTTTCGGGCACTGCATGACGAATATAAGCCTTGGACTCGCGAGTTCCAGGAATGTACAGTTCCACCGTGTCACCAATTTCTGGCATCAGGTAGAGTCCGCTGTGACCTTCGGCGACGTAAGATGTCGATAAAGGATATGGACAGGAAGATTCTGCTTTAATCGGACCATCTTCGATATACAGTTCCATCTGTACACGATCACCAATAATGCGGATTACTTCACCGTATAAGGAGAGGCCAATGAGATCCAGAAGATCGGATCGTGGAACCCGAATATGGTCTTCCAACATCATACGATATGTAGTCATGAGCAACCCGGATTCCAATCGGGATTCCGCTTGAGTTACCGTTAATTCTTTCCCGTCAGGCAGTTCGACTTTATCACCCAAAGCATAGGTTTCATAACACTCCATCGTATAGATGAGCGCCCCCTGTGTACCTTTGGGATCCTGCATCATATACCGATGCTGTTCATCCCCATGCCAATTCAGATGGCCCATTTCTTTCTTGACATGATATGGACGATCCAGAGGCCATTTCCACAACTTGCCCATGGGCAACCCGAAGAACAATTTCGGTGAAGCCGCTGTCACTTCAGGCACCAGTACGGTACCAAACCGGGAAGCCAAACGTCTCAGAAACATCCAGTCGGTTTCTCTATATTGTAAAACAAGTTCTCCCAATTGGGTATTCTCTGTGACATTATCAATTACATCCGAGTAGGTATACGCCTTCATCACGTATTTAACTAATTCGCCATAGGACATCGCCCTGTTCTGGAATGCTCGCTCGGATATTTCAATGTCCATCTGATATGTATTCGATATGGCCTCTAGCTCGAACCTGTATATGCCACCAACCAAATGTACAGTTAATGAAGTCATCACGCCATGAAACAGACGCCTTACAGATTTCCCCATTTGATCTAGCTGTCTTAGTACAATCGGTTCTCCTTCAGCCTGGACATGAAGGATGCCTGGTCCATCTTCCTCCGGTATAACGCCGCTAATATATAACTTCGCATGCTCATTAATCTGTCGGGTAATTCGGATTTCTTCCAGCCATTGCACTTTATACGGCCAATATAAACGGAGTTGTTCGTATCCGATGCGTTCCTGTACCTTTTTCATGGATTCGTTCATCTCAAAAATCCAGCTGCTGTCCGTCATCCTCGATGACGATATCTCCACCATACAGACACTTATGCGTACAGTGACCAAGTAGAGCAGCTTTCCCTTCCACCTTGGCATCTCCTTTGCCATGTAGCCAAGGCATAGTCAATACAGGTACACACGGTGCTTTCTTCACCCCATAGATATCCACCATCATACTGTTGGATACAGCCGGATTCTCCATATTGGAGCAATTTCCAAATGATCCAATATGGACTCCAGGTACATAATCTTCAATCGTCAACTGAGCCTTGCCTTTGATGTAAACGCCATGACTAAATGGGATCTTCAATCGGGTACGCTGTGTACCACAACTGCAATGCAGAATCGCTCCGGCAACCACATAACTCTTGGAATCTCCTGTAGCAGGTTGAAGACTGATCTCACTCTCTTGATTACCTTGTGTCATTTCGCCTCTCTCCTCTCTATATTGTCTGTTCCTGCTCCAGACGGACCAGCTGAATCCCGGAAAAATCCCGACGCAGCAGACTCTCTGCCAAAGCTAGATTAACGATGATGACAGATTCACGAGGTTCCTTTAATTGAAACAAAGGAAGTTCAGCCTTACCTCGATCCAGAACAATCTGTTTCAGACTTCCATCCAGATGACGTTCCGTTTGGGGAGAGAGCACATCCATTACCGTTGGATAAATAGCCCAATAGGTCTCCTGGGACATACGTGCTTTGTCCGTCAACACTGCCGCCCTGCGAATTAAGCCGGGATGGTACAACGTAAATACTTCCAGCATTCGATCCGATACCAGAGGTACAGGGCGCTCCAAATAATCGGTGTAATCTACATTAGGTCTGCTTTTGATTGAAAGGTTAATTGCGGTGTGATTACCACTCCCCTCCTGAAAAGAAGCATTCCACTCTCGACGCTGTACCTCACCAACCGCTTCTGTCTCTACACGATTTGTCCATCTGGTATCCTGCATCAGCCTAAAGTATCGCATGGCGATTCCTCCTTCACCGACTCCTCAAATATCGCATCTTCCAGATCTGCCCCATCCCATAACACGTTGGTTAGGTTTGCTCTACGAAATATAGCTCCACGGAGTCGCGCTCCCCTGAAATCTGCTCCGGTTAAGTTGGCATTCTCGAAGTTGATACCTGAGTACCCAGGACCCTGTATTCGACCATCAGGATGCCCTTCTTCCCCAGAAATGCCCCTGAAGATAGCCCTCTCCAGTGAACATCCATTGAAGTCAGCACCGTATAGTAGACTGTCAGCAAAATTGGTATCTCTCATATCACAGTTATGCCAACGTGTGCCTACCAAGACACAACGTTCAAAATCTGTTGATTTTAATCTGATGTCATTAAACCTGCTATACCGGAAGTCTAGATCACTGCATATCATCTCTTCCATGTCCAGATCGTGATAGTCCGCATACATCCCACCCAAACCATCACCCTCTTCAAGCTCCCTGCCGATGTCTTCCAGGTTCCGTTCTCGTTGGTCAAGTCGATACACACATTCACTGGTATCCAAATACTCCCCTACACGAACCTCAAATTCGGGCTCCACCTGCATATCCGATATCAGTTGGGAATCAAGGAGCTGATGGAAACATTGACGAATAAAATAAATAACATAGCGGTGAACCAAAGTTACCTCTTGAAGTCGTATTCGATCCAGTTCAACCATCGAGATCATCCCCTGATAATCAGGAAGTGTCTTCTTCAAACGATCAAGCATCCGTTCCAAACAATCAAAGGCCCACTGGGCATCATATATTGCCTGTATAGGCTCTCTGTCGAGAAGCCATGACATATCACTGGCTTCGGCAAGATAATGCATCGCTCCCGTAGCGACTTCTGTCCGCAACAAAGAATATTGGATGTAAGCAACATTCCCTTTGGCACCAATCTGTTGACTGTGCCTTACTTTACTAGTTAATTCTTCGAAATAACTTAGGAACTCCGTAGTCAACATTGGGGATTGGCTATTTAATGTATATTGAAGGTCAGCCATCAGCCTGATTCGTTCAGGCTCCACTTGATTCGTATAAAAGTGCAGTAGTGATTCCTTCCGGCTCACTGACTTTCCTCCTTCCAACGTTAATTAGATTTCACTTCTGTCCCGCTCATTTGAGCCTGACCATCCAGCCTTATTTTCCCTCCTCCTCCTTCAAGAAGAAGTTCTGATCCAGCAGATAATGTAATTTTCTTTCCTGCTTTTAGCGAAATGCTCCCTCCTGCTGACATACTTACTTGCTGACTACCTGCAATATGAATACCTTCATTTCCACTAAGTCGAATATAGACCTCTCCTTCTTTGCCGCTAATGATTACAGCGTCTGGAGTAAGACGTATCTCTTTCCCATGAGGAGTGCGAAAAATTTTATGATCTGGATTGTTCAGCTTGTTGGTGGATGTCGACTTGTTATCCAGTCGTGGAGCACCTGTGGCGTAAGCATCTTCTTCATACATCGTTGGGAAATATACAGCTATCGGGTCACCAATTTCGGGCATGACATACCAGCCGGTCTCTCCCTCTGCAATATACGGAGATTGATACAACAGCCACAGTGCATCTTCCGTCCCTTGTTTATCATCACAATCAAGATGCACCTGAACCTGTCCACCATGTACACCGATAACACGCCCCATTAATGAGCTTCCAGCAATCAGCGGATTGTAGTACGTCTTTTGCCGCAATCCTTTGTGAAGACTCAGCACATATTTATGCTTTAGAATACCTCCGGCTAGTTCCGTATAGGCTTCCGTAAGATACAGACTTCTGCCACGGAATGAGATATGGTGTCCCAGTTCCATAACTTGATCTGTCTCCACTTCGTATACAATGAAGTCACTTTCATTCACATTTACAGTCTCGTTCTCTGTGAAGTACATGAACGGAGTCATGTTTTTGTGGACGGTATAACGCGTATTGTCCAGTTCGATCGAGTTACCATGCTCATATACGCCGAAATAAAATTTGGGACTGTCGAATTGAGCCGCAGGCATCAGACTCGTATGAAATCGGGAAGCCAGTCTTCTGAGAAATGCCCAGTCTGTTTCCTGGTATTGCACGGCAACCTTGCCAATCTTGGCTCCCCCGGTCCCCTCATCGATCACGTCCAGTCCCGGATAATCCTGATCCAGCTCCTTTAACAATTCAGGGAGCGTCATCTGGATGTTTTGAAACGTACGGGTTCGCTTCTTGACATCCATCAGGTATGTATGTGAGATTGCTTCAACCTGGAGCGTATATACGCCCCTCACAACCTGTACTTCTACAGATAAAGGAATGCCTTTGAATAGCGGACTTTTGTTCCCTTCCTCGTCCTTTTGCCACACTTCAATCGGGGTATTCTTATCCGTAACATCCACATAACGATCTTTCCATTCCTCGGATACCATGCCTTTGAAAACAAGACGGGTGTGCTCATTCATCTTTTTGCGGATTGTCAATTCTTGCAGATGTACTAGCTCATAAGGTTCAATAATCAGATTTTCATACGTCAGGCTCATGGACTCAGCTCCTCTCTAATTCATTTCGACAATGAGTGTATCCAGAAGTGTACCACCGGGTTCCATCCAATTTCTCTTCTCATCGTCCGTACAGTTAAAACCATAAACAAGGACTTTCTGATCTAAAATGGTGAACACCATATGGTTATAAATTTGATCATTCAATCCCTGAACAACGAACTGGCAGTAACCCGTGGAAAGACCGGCATCCGTCACTCGAACGCCGTGTTTTTTCCATTCTCGTACAGGTTGAGTTGCACGAATCACATCAGCCATCGATTCCGTAAAGGAATTCAGCTCTTCCGGAGCAAGACGATGATCCAATGTCTTGAACGTAAAGTTGATCGTTCCCGAATCATTGGTATAGATCCATTCAGGACGATGGGACGACGGATATTTTAACTGAGCTTCTCTTTCTGTCACCAAACGAAATGTGCGGGGAAGAGACACCGTAACCTTGCCCTCGTATAGCTCCGTTCTTCTCAGATGTATCGTTTCCTGTTCAAGGCGTATCATGGTTATTGGCTCGAATGGTTTTACTTCTCTTGATTCAGGAGAGGCTTCAACATCTCTAGTCTCTGTTCCCTGATGAGGTTCACCGTTCAATGTTTTGCCATATAACATCGGGATGATTTTGCGATCCATATGTTCCATAAACGAATTCCATCCTCCCATTCACTTGAAAATTTCAATCCACAATCATACGATGTGGTCCACCCACCGGCATACCCGAACGTCCCGTTCCCCGACCTGCATTCGCCAGTATGCGATCCAGATATCGATGAATCTGCGCATTATCATATTCTCTGTACTCCAGCCCTAATCGACTAGCAATGTGATGCAAAATGACGCTACGCGCAACCGTTCCTTCATTGAGACACATCATGGCGAAGACCAGATCCTGGGGATCAGAGGTCCCCGTTCGAAGCAACCTCTCGGCATAATCCTTCATGACAACAGGAGATAAGGTGCTTGCCCCCTCGGCTGCATAAGGGACATGAATGACATGCAGGGTGTTGAACTCCGTTGCCAAGTCGGCAAAGGTCTGGTAGTCACGCCGCAGCCGGGCCCCTTCCTTCAGCTTGAATCGAGCCAGCTCCAACTCACTCGATGTGCACGTTGCCTCTTCATCCAAGAGCAGTTCCGAGTGGCTTATCGTCATGTCACTCATGGTCTCCTCCGCGGTAAACCGAAGCTTCAGCACATTGACCCGTCCCGTAGCTTGGTATGCCAGTTCCATAGGCTCTGTCAGCATATAAATCCTTCCTTTATGCAACACCATCCCAGAGGCGACGAACAATCTGTCCGGGAAAACTTCTACCTCTGCACCTGCAAGAATGCCATCTGCATAACCGCGATAGTACAGTTCGATGAAGTCTCTGGGGAAATCACGTAGTCCCTCCAACATGGATGTTTTCAGAATTCTTCCCTTGTTAAAATGCGGATACGAATATGTGAACATGAGCGGTGTTCCCCCTTTCTGCCCGTGGTCCTCACTTCATTCCGTCAAAGAAGTCCAGTTCCGACAAGTCTGTTTCAAACGGAAGCAGCTTCTGCGATCCCAGATACAGCCGTTCATTTCTGCGAGCTACAGGCAACACATGGAAGCCCCAATGACGATCATCCGGAAACACAAAAAACTTCGTCTCTCCATTCACGATGGAATCCGTATCATCCTGCGGAATTTTATCTCCATATCGATCTCGAATGTCTTCGTAGAGCACCTCTTTATAGAATTCCGGGCGGTTCGCATATACGAATTTTTGTCTCAGCTGGCCATCGCTTCCGCTAAGATACAACTCCACTTCTGCCGTCTCGAATGGACGGGAAATGCTACCTGGAATGCCATCACTCCGATCCAGACTGCTGATCAGCATTTTTTCACGTCCATTATGCGTGTAGGCACTTACGGTATACGGAATTACAGCGGCATCATGCGTGATGTCAGCTTGAACGCTTCCTGTTTTGCGGGCACTCAGATAACGAATTGCCCCTCGAAGGCAGGCAAGTTTAAGATCAGGCACACGCCCTTCCGCAGGTTTTTGCCGAAACTCAATGCTTCTGCCTGGAACGAACTCCTTCAGTGCTTCCCGAAATACATCAATGCGGCAGGACTGACCTGTCAACTTGATAATCGAGTACTGGTTCATCCGCCCTTGATGATAGAAATCATCCAAAAACTTGCGAACCACCTCATAGATATCGGCCTTAATCAGCTGGGTAATTTCCTTGATATTGAACACCACATCGGGGAACTCATATTCATCCTTCAACTCCCCATTCCGTTCTACCGAGAGGAACCAACGCTCCATGGTCGTTATTTGCAGATCACTGTCCCCGTCGTCCTCCATCTCCGAGTGGAATCGGTTACGCAATATGCCGGTTTTGCGGAAAAATTGCTGCTTCATCTCTTCTGCGATTTCCCACAGAAAGTAGAAGTTGCCTCTTACCCGCAAATACTCGTCCCGAGAACGATTCTCTCGGCGCGCAAACGCGGTAGGGATGATGTGTTCTGCCTCATCATATCGCTGCTCCAGCTTCTGATAAACGGACTTCACACCCTCTTCGTCCACCTGACGGAACACATCCGCACCAGGTGCCTCAATCAGGCTATCAATATCCGTCACCTGACGGCGTCCGCTATAGTAGTCGGCGAATACAATTTTCATGAATTGCATAATACGATAGGTAATGTTGTGACCTCCGAAGTTCGTATCCCCATTTTCGTAGGTAGTATGAATATCGAGCTTGTACGCCATATGTCCATCCTCGATCGTAAAGGCACAGGAAGATAAATCCGTCGTTCCACCGCCACAATCAATCACGAGCGCATGATACGTCTGCCCTTCCATGAAAGCACCACGTTCCATCCCGTCAGCAAGGGTGTTATAGAGTACAGCCATTCCCTCATCCAGCGCATACGTCTGCTCAATCCGATAATCCGGAAGCATCTCGCCGAACATCTGCAAAAACTGTGTTTTCATCTTCACGGGACTGGTAAAATGCACATGGCGAAACTTGCACTTGAACTGATGCTCTGCCGTTCGGATGATGTAATTCATGTACGCACGCAGCAGATCCATACGAGAAACGATGGCCGCATTGCCATGAACATCGACGATTTCTTCCATTTTGTTGTAATTGTTCACCCATCGCTTCATGCTGCGGAAGACACTCGCCCGGCTACTGTATCCTCCCCGACGCATACTTCGCAGCGCTTCATAGCCGAACTCGTAACGAATGTTCGCTGGATCCGAACACTCCGCCACCCCAATGGCCGTAGGCAAGACCTCGATCCAATCCGTATCTTTGTATGTAGGATCGGGAAAAGAAACGTAGTTGATGGCATCCATACGGACTCGCCCATTCAGCAAATCCTGGCTGCTCGGCGCCTGAATATAACCGTTATGCAAATAGGCGCCTGCCGTCGTATTGGAGGTGCCAAAATCAATTGCAAGCACTGCTTCTGTCGGTTCAAGCTCCCGGATGTCCAGATCTGCCAGTGGGATTTGAGTATATTGAATATGAACCGGTGGAAGCGGTCTGCTGGAATAATAGGTCTGATATAGGTACTCCGAGTCGCGTTTACGGAAAAAGAGAAGACTATACTGTCTGTTTCCAGATCTCTTCCAGGTCGCCCCACTTCCTGCGGTCAAATAAAAGGTTCCCGATACGGAGTCGTCCTTAACCAGGTTGAAGATGCCGCACAGCTCCATGCTTTCATTGACTAAAAGTACGTTGGATTCGGTTAGTCCCCCCGGTGCCGTAACCACATATCGATCCAGCTTGTCCACGTTCAATCCTTCGTACAGAATCAGTCGCGCAGGTACACTAATGCCTCCATCACTGCTCATAGGCGCCGTCATATGACGAGAAATAGCCTTTTGTATCCGCTCGAATCCACCTTCAACAGACTGATTGATCCACAATATATCGTCCGCTCCCAGAAATTTTAAAATAATCCGAATCAGTTCTTCCCGCTCCGTCCGAGGGCCCAATCCCTCGATTAACCGTTCCTTGTAGCAAATGTTCCGTAATTGGAACGTGGTCATGTCCATCAATTCTTCACGCGTATAACGCATGGTTCCTCTGGAACGTTCCCTGCTCGTGGCATCAGGATACAATCGGTATGAATAGCCGTTCATCTATACTTCCTCCTTACAACTGCTGGTGCTGCTTAATATAGGGCAATCCCGTCCTGTATCATCGTATAATCCACATCCAGAATGCCAAAATGATGCCTCCAGTATATTTCCGTGTCGAAACGAACCGGCAGAAAGAGTTCAAGAATCAGTTCCAGCTTCTCCTTCGCTTCCGTACGCTCTACCTGACCAATATACAAAAGCAATTCATCCTTTTCTTCACAATTGGCATATAGGGTTGAACGCGGGAACATTCGAACAAGGGTATCCCTCAGCAGATGAACCGCCTCTCCCGTATCATACAAACGGAGCATATTGCAGGCGATCACTTCCTGCTCCTCCTGTCCGAACAGCTCCAGTCGCCGCCGAACCCGATCCCCGTATACACCCGAATGCATATCCTTCAGAATGAAGCGAATATAATACTCCCTCTTGTTCATCCCCTGCATCAAATCCATATCCGCCAGAAAATGAATAACCAGATCAAAGAGCGCTTCCCGCAACTCCACCTGCTCTTCATTATTGATATCGAAGAGGTCCCGGAAAATATCAAAAAAGCGATAATACGGATTGACTTCAACCGTGCCTTCCACGCCTGAAGCATTCAGGTTTGTCTGGCTAAGTTCCATGTAAGGCGAATATACACGTGCTGGCACAAAGGTTACGTCGCGCAGATCGGTTCCATTACGCTTGGCCCGAATAATCAGATCCCAGATGTAATTCATGCTGTACTCACACCCATTCCCCTTCGCAGCAGTATTCCGGGAAAGCCAGCTGGATTTCGGATACCAGAAAGCTCAGCAGATCATCCAGAAAAATGGCCTGTCCCGGCTGCTTTCCGTGTCTGCTGAACCTTAAAATCATTCGATGTTTATCTGTTTCAACACGGACATGATCGCTAACAAATGCATTAAGTGGATACGTAATGCCCAAAGCGGGTCCTGGCGCCACCACTTGCACATCTTCCAGTTCCAACCCCTCTGCTGCCTGAAAAGCGTGAACCATGCGGGAAATCTCTCCTTTGGATCGTACAGAACGTCCTTCCTGGCGAGCATATTTACCGGCAAACCCTTCCCGCTTGTTATTGGAAAACAGCGGATAGTCCATCCTGCCAATGCGGGTTGCGACGGGACCCGCTATTTTCAGCACCGTCCATGAATCGGATTTTTCCAGTGGTGATACGATGGTGATATCTTCTTCCGATCTTTTGATATACCGAATATGCGATTCGTCTCCATCCACCAGATATCCGTGTTCCGTTCCGGTTTTGCGGAGTGGCAACACATGTTCATAATTGATTCGGTCCGAAGCCGGAACAGGGAATCCACCCGTTTTCATATCCAGCTTCTGAATGTTCCACAGCGGAATCATATTGGTTCTTTTATAAGACTCAAACTCTTCGAGATGGATGGAAAGTTCCTTGACAGCATGTTGTTTGTCCCATGCTTCTCCATCGTCCGAACTGACCAGAACACAATCAATGAATTTGAACACATAGGGTGCATTGATCGATTTCCATAGCAGACTGTTCTTACGAAAGACCCGGTACAATTCTTCAACTTTGGAGATATACGCTGCACTTGATTTCAACCGAACCGTTATGGCATGCCTGCCTCCACTGGTTACTATCTCCCCGCGAAATGTCCGATTACTGTTCAGTAGAGATTGGAGTTCCTGTTGCCCACATTCCATGTAGAACGTGAATAATTTCATCTCTTCCTGACGCGCCAATGCCTCTGAAGCCTCACTCAAATAGACGGACTGTGATTCAGCATCCTCAGGAATGATCGGGTACAGAAATTCATGAATGGGATCCAGATCTTCCCGCGCACATAATGTGACATATACATCATGACGTTCCTCCTGCGGCAACACCTCATCAAAAACCCGTTGCTCAATCTGTTTGTTCAGCGTCTCCTGATACTCCACAAGATTAAGAAAAACGCCTGTCATGAGATCTTTGAGCATGCGGCGTTGTTCGAGATCCTCCATCTTGTTAAGACGGTCACGAATCATGTCTTTCATCATGAATCTCCTCCTTCCGATGATTCCTGTTCGTTCACGTCAGCCTCCGTGGTATCGGTGCTTCCGTCAGCCTTGGAGGCAGAATTGCTGCCAGCATTACTTGTCGTTTTTCCAGGAGAAGTACCTGAGCCGGAAGCATCCGCATTGCCATTTCCAGCCGAGGTGCCATTAGCAGTGGAAGAACCGTTCCCTACTGTATTGCCTGTATTCACACTTCCTGTACTCCCGGTCATATCCGAGGTTATGCCCGAGGTATTTGGTGAGTCTGATCCTGCCGTATCCTGCGTAAGATCAGCCGCCGGTACCGGTGGGTTTAATTTCTCATCCAGTTTGTTTATTTTCCGCTCCATGGCCAGCACGCGTTCCAGCATATCGATCTCTTGATAAATTCCCTGTGCCGAAGCATAGGCATCCATGGCTCCGCTGTAGTCTCCGGCTTCATTGAAGCGGTCACCCTTCTGTTCCAGCGTATCTGCCTGAAGCTGCCGGGATTGTCGCTTGATATCTGCACGTTTGGTCTCGGCCGTCTCCAGTTGCGTAGCAATCTCCTTCAACGCATCTTTGTAAGCTGTCTCCGTAGCGGCCGTTCTGGCCCGTTTATACAAAATGATTGCTCCACTGTAATCTCCGTTCTGGAGTTTCAGATCGCCCTCGGTGATCCAGTCTTGCACTTGCTGGAAAGTGGTCATCTGCTCCAGTCGCTCCTGAATAACTTCCCGGTTGAACATGGTATAGGATTCAGATAATTCCAATGCTTTGGTGTAACTCGCGGTTGCTTTGGTAATGTCGCCTTCTTTCAGGTGAGCTTCCCCATCAACCAGCGTCTGAGCAGCAGCCATCTTCGCGGTCAATAGCTTTTTATGTATCGGGTCCTTGATTTTGATGGAATTATTGCGTGCAAGGCTGTAGTCCGAGACCGCCTTGGTATACTCTTGTTCCTTGACGTACTGGTCTGCGGTCTGTTCATATTGCAGCATATCTACGACCAATTCAGCTTTTTTGGCTGCACTTTTTACAGCGTAGAATATGCCGGCTCCACCAAAAATCAGGAGCATGACCAGCATGATGGCAATCCGCTTAATCCATTTCTTACGGTTCTTGGGCTCTTCATGAAAAATCTTGTTCACATATATGGTTGCCGCACTATAATTCTCGATACGGGCACGTTGCTTGCTAAGCATTACTTCTTCAAGCGTATCCGCCAGTGTCTGCGGGTCATTGGCGCCTTCAACCGCATCGATCATCTCGGCATCCTGAACCCCTTCCCATAATCCAGGGGTGCAGAGCACAAGCACATCGCCATCGGCCAGCTTGATCTTATCCGATACATACGGTCTGATCATGCCAGGTTTGCCCGCGTATTCGTTCAGATTGCCGCGTTCATCATGCTGATCCACACGATCTTCTGCAATCTGGCCTTCGGCTGCCAACTGAGCAGCAACGCTATGATCTTTGCTTTTTAGTGCAAGCCGATTTCCACGAAAATGATACAACCGGCTGTGTCCGGCAGATGCCCACACCATACGTGTATAATCTGTCACAACAATGACGAATCCCGCTTTGAGCCTGACTCGGCGGCTTTCATACTGCAACCATTCATGGGCAATCTTGATATACTCCGTTAGTCTGCGTTTGGACATGGTTGGCTTTTCCAAAAAGGATTCCAGAATGGTCTGCACTGTGATCTGTGCGCTATTCACTTCCGTATCTGTATCCAGGCCATCTGCAATGACATAACAGGCCCAATCTTCCAGCTCAACGCAGCCGTAGAAATCCCGATTTTTCAGGAAAGATCCCGCTTCCGAGACAAAAGCCGTCTTGAATTCACTGTTCTCCTTCCTCATCCGTCTCCCCATTTCCCTTCCCTGTGCGTTGCCTGATCCGTTACCATCCTTGCTCCAAAATGATAATCGTGGCATTATCCTGATGCACGAGCTGTTTTTCTTCAATCAAATCAATGATGGTCTGAGCTGCATCAAATGGCGACATGTCTTTCGCAAGTATAGTTTCCAGTTCCATCTCAGTAAGAGAGTTGTATACCCCGTCACTGCATAACACAATCTTGTCCGCCGGCTGCAGTGCAAACGGCTCGTCCGCGATTTCCATTTGTTTAAAATGGTCGTACCCCAAATAGTTGACCAGCCTTTTGCGCTGCGGATTATCCAACGCCTCCTGCTCCGATATTTCTCCAGACATATACTGTTCTTCCAGTTGGGTTTCCAGTGTATGTTTATGATTGATAGCAAGCAGCTCTCCTTTACGAAATACGGCCAAAATACTGTCTCCTACCGCGCCCCAATATAACTCTCTGCCCTTGATCATGGCCGATACCAACGTTGTTCCACCCGGAACGCCAAGCAAGTTACGAAGAATCGCCTGGTTTGCTGCATGGGAAGAAGCATCCCAAAACTCTTCCGGATCAGGAAACCGCTCCAACTCTTCAAACTCACGGATAAATGTTTCTACCGCAGTGGTACTGGCTACTTTCCCACCAGATAATCCGCTAATTCCATCGGCAAGTACCGCAAGCACACCATAAGGCTCCACGGCACAGGCAAAATAATCATCCTGTTCACTGCGAGCACCAATGGTCTGTCCATTCCCGATCTGAACGCCAACCGGCCTATCGTCACGTTGCCTTACCGGAATCCGGCTTCGGACGAATAACAACAACCAGATCGACAAACAGCCTGCTGCCAGAACCCAATAAGGCGTTAGCTCCTTGTCGTTCCACAAGATCATGAAGGTATTCACTGTTGCTCCCATTCAAAATGCACACCACATAATGGGATGAAAATAAATTTACTGCGTCCCAATTGAATGACGTCGTAGGCAGCCAGTTCCACCGGAGAATAGACCGCTTCGTTGTTATGGTAGGCAAGGCCGGAAGCATCGCCGGGCAGCAAATAGAAATTCCGTTTTTTGGGATCATATACAATCACCGCATGATTGCGCCTTGAAATCGTGTTATCCCCAAGGATTCGAACATGCATCTCTTCCGAACGTCCAATAAAGTTCTTTTCAGCCATAATCCGATAATCCTGGCCCATCTGTGGACCTTCGATACACACCATCCATCCCGTTACCGGTTCAATTCCTGTCGTTTCTCCCAGGTATGGCATCGTTCTGTCATCCTCTGCCGTGCGAGGCGCGCGTGGGATTGCTCCCCCTGCTTCACTATTGCCGGAAGGCGGTGACTCGACGGCCAGATTACAATATGGACAGGTGTTTCCGTGCCGTCTCGTGCTGAACATATGTCCGTTTCCACATCTTGTCAGACTCATTTCTTTTCATTCCCCCGTAAGCTTGTATGATGGTATGCCAACGTTATTTCACCAAAATTCGGGTATTGGCAATATAAATTAAGTCTCCTGCCTCAATCAGGCTGGGTTCTTCGATTTCCAATTTGGATGATCTGCTTTGATTTCCCTTACGTACGCCCACGCCGCTGGCGGAGTCAATATCCTCGATAAACCATTGGCCCGAGGCTTTGTTCAGCACAGCATGTTGCGGACTGATGAGGGAAGCATATGGAGTATCGGACAAATCAATGTCCGCCTCACTGTTCTTCGAACTTTTTCCGATCAATACACTTGTCTCACCCTGAATGTACCATTCCTTCACACTTGTACCGTCATCGTCCAACAGTACGAGTTTCACAACACGTGAAGACAACTTCTTCTTTTCCCTCTTGCTGGCAGGTAAGTATTTAAAAAACAAGTATGCTCCCCCGGAGAGGACCACAATAATTCCAGTTATCCACTGGGCACTCATGTCCCGGTTAATGATGAATATGTAATACAGCACGGCTAACGAAATCATGGCGACGCATGCGTCAACACCTATCGTCATTACCGACCTTCCTCGTTTCACTTCCATAACCTCCGCCTGAACCGGCACGATCCATTACAGGCCACCGGCTTACTTTTTTCGAACTCCGAAATATCGGTCAAACATGGCGGACATATCCATTCCTTTGTTGGGATCGGCTTTGCCACTGTTTGAGCTGTCCTTGCCTTTGGGGCGATAGCCAAAAAATTGTTCAAATTGTTCCTGCATTCGTGATGGATCAGACCATACCTTCTCGGTATTCATAGGTCCATTTTGGGCTTGTCCACTCTTTTCTCGTGCAGTACTGGATGTTGCTCCATTTGCCCCTCCTGGGTTCCCTGTAGATCGAGGTTGTTGATTGTATGCAGCCCTTAACTCGGGATTTCCGAGTGTACTGTAGGCCTCATGGACTTGCTTGAAACGCATTTCTGCCTGCGCATCTCCCCCATTAACATCCGGGTGAAATTTCTTTGCCAATTGACGATAAGCCTTCTTGATCTGCTCCGGAGAAGCTTCACGTTCCACACCAAGCACGGCATAATAATCATTCATGGTATTCGTACCTGCCTCCCTGCCGTATTCGGGCGTAAATAAAGATTAAGGGGCACCAAGGCCCCTTAACTTGACAGAATTATTCTGGGCCAGCCATAACTGACCCGGAACATCAGCTTCTCCCTTTATACAGGGAAGCCGCCTTCAATTTTAGTGAATTCCGTTTTGTCTTTTTTCTGTTTGATGAACAGGCTGAATTCACCTACGCCTTCGGTATCTCCGAAACGTTCTGTGTAATCCACAACGAACGCGTTAGGCATGTAAATTTTGCGTACCACTTGATCCGCCGCAACCACTTCAAGGGTCACTTTACGGTAGCAATCTGCTTTTTCAGCTGGAACGAGTGACCACAGAGCAAGTTTCATCGTGTCATCCGCATTGTCACCGTCTGTTGCTGTAATAATTTTGCCACTGATGCGAAGTGTTGCACCTACATCTGTGGATCTAGCGTTGGAATCATCCGGTGTATCTGTGTCATACACTACTGTGCGGATATTATCCATTCCCAATTCGATTGTTTCTGCGCCTTCTACTTTCAATACAAAACCCATTAATAAAAACCTCCTTAAGATTAGAAAACAATGTGCCCGGCATGCTCTCCATTTGAGGAGAGGTACCGAAATATATGTATAAGGTCAGCCAATAAAGGCCGCCTCTAACACCAAAATCAATGTCTATAATTCGTTGTTTGAAGAATTATAGACATTTCTAAAACTTGTACCCACTCCAGTTTCTTACACCTTCATCGCGCTGGTGCCTTTAGTAATCATGACCTCCAGGTTCTTCACGTTGCCGTTGAATACCAGGTCAATGTGGCACATATTGCTCTTCTCATCGATGATAAAGCTCATGTCGTCACCTTCTTGAATGATCGAATTGATCGACCCTCGGGTTCCCAGCCACCGGCTCTTCTGACTGCTCGGATTGTTGCTGAAGAATTTGACGATATTTTCATGCTTGAAATCACCCGTCTGGAAACGGAGCAAGCGCTCAATGTAAGTACTTACGAGTGTCTTATACAAGGAATCAAAACCATCTTCGGACATCGCCATGCTTCTCGCTTTGTATACCGTGATCCGCTTGATGTCGCTATCCTGGATTTGGGCATTCTCCGATGAGAAAATAAATCCAAAGTTTTTGCGGTTAATCGAATCCTTGATGGTGTTCGTGAATCCGGAAATTTCTTTGGTCATCGTAGTCACTACACGCAGACTGTTATCGCCTGCCTCAATATCAAAACGCACACCTGGATAATCCCGGTTCACGGTTTTGAATGCGCCTCGTAGATACTCGGGGCACTGATATGCAGCCACAATTCCGGCAGATACATAAGACGCACCGACATACACACCTTCAATCCACAGCTTCAGAATGTCTTCTTTCTCCTTGGAAAGCTCCACACCATTCTCCGTCTGGAGCATACGACTGTCGATAACGACACCCGATTTCTCTTTCGGAATGATGGTGAAATTCGGAGCACTTGGAATGGCGAATTCGCTGTAGTCTTTGCGAGTTAATACCGCGCATTTATCAATATATTTATCGATGCCCGCAGTAGCCATGCTGCTGAATGTAGTCTCTTCTCCAGATTCAAAGCTAAAGAATACTTGTACTTTGTAGTCTTTAACGACTTGCAGAAGCATGGACAGGGATTCCATACTGTTTCCGTCTTGTTTAACCACTTTCTCGTTACCACGGAAACGGGCTCGACTGACTTGAACTTGTCCCGTATTCTCCAGTTCAACGGAAGGAACAATTCCGAACCAAATAGTGTCGGTAAAATCATTCTTCGCATTGACTGTGTTGAGATAGGTCTCCAGCCGCGGAATATTACTGCTCTTAACAAGCATATCCAGCTTGGCATTGGCAATCAGCATGGAAGGAAGCATGCCTTTGTTTTTGGTCGCATATTGATCAAAGAACATTTTGACACCCAAAATTTTCTCTACCAGCGGTTTTACGGTTTTTACAAAGTCATCCTTGGCGTTCTTGTAAAATTCCAGGTATGTATTGTAATTCTGTACTTCAACTGCCGTATCAACATCCGTCTGAACTGCAGGCAGTGGGCAGAATGTACGAACGACCAGATCCTGTACATACGGTGAAGGTGCCTCGGAGAGTGAATCATAATCTTCGGCAAACACCTGAGTCAAATCTGTGCTTGTCGACTCATCCAGGAGCATCAACTCGTTGTTATCACTCTTTGGAGCTTCGATAATTTTCAATTCTCCGCTCTCACCAATTGTGAGTTGTCCTACCTGAATCGCTTCGGAAGAAGTTTCTTCTTGAGCACGGCCCAGCAACAAGCGGGTTTTGATATCTTCGATGGCCAGTGGCAGCATTGCCATAACATTGTTATAGTTCCGGCTAGCATCTTCAAACATGACATTAAGTTTATCCCCGATATCCAACTTCTTCGGGTCCCCGTCATCCAGCTTCTCATGCTGGCCGTACATGTAATGAATTTCTTTTCGTACCTGCCGAATGTCATCCATAACCTTTTTCGGTGAAATCATATCCAGCAAATTTTCAAACTTGAAATCTACATTCGTAATCCCCTGACTACGTTTGGTATCGATCAGGGTAAAGAGCATTCTCAGGAAGTCATTGCTATGATCAATTTTGATCTCAGAGATTGCTTCATCCGGAATCCCTTCGGGCTTTTTGAGCGTATACATGACTTTCTGGTTTACCGCATTGAAAAAGGAATACACACTGGGAGAAAACTTGTCCAAAAACTCATCGAAGCTTCGTACAAGCAGGTGTTCATTGATCTCCTTGATCTTGTCATCATTCAGACTGTCGATCCCTTTTACGTCACCGACAATCGTAATCAAATCCATTTTCTCAGGATTGATCTCTTCGAAAAGCATCGTTCGGTTCGTTTGATTAATAATATCCATTCAGGCAACATCCCCCTAATGATGGTTCATTCGGGCGAATGCTTCCCCCCCTCCATCAATTTTTGACACTCCGCACGCTCTATCAGTCTTTGGTCATGATCTAAGAGAATCATCTTCTCAGGCGATCACAAGTCCAATAGAACGAGCTGTCAACATATGACTGGAACTTATGTACCAGATTATGCCGTTTGCTTTGGAGATTTATGGAATTCATCTTAATCATCAGTGATATGTTTTGTCAATATTACCCTATATAGGTCTAAAAGCTCATTTTTGTGACTTCGATATACCTATAGAACTAATTTCCGATTTCCGCTTCACTTCCCATCGAATCATGCCGATGATAAAGAATATCCTATAATCTGGATGATGTTCAATGATTTAAAACTAGTGGAGTTTTCCCCCTAATCAAGAGGAAATCGCCTTAACGTATGCGGTGTTGCAATATTCTTCGCTTATCAAAACTACGCATAACGGGGTTTTGTCGAGTATAAACAAAAGTTTTTCAACAAAAATCAGTTTGACCTCTAAAAACAATTGCAGTGCCCAAAACAGAAAGGAGATTCAAAGCATCGTATGATATTAACAAAATTCAAAAAAACATTTTTTTCTATCTTGGTAATCAGCTTTTTAATTCCAGCATGGGACATGGGGAGCATATACGCTGAATCATCCGTCAAGACCCAGACGTATGAAGGCCTCGATGCCATGTTTGTCCTGGATGTTAGCTACTCCATGAATGAGACCGACAAAGATCGCATTGCCGAAGAAGTTATACATATGTTTATGGATATGAGTAGTGGACCTAAGACCCGATTGGGATTCGTAGCTTATAATGACAAGATCACTTCATCCGTACCACTGATGGAGATTTCATCCTCTGGAGCTCGCAATAATCTTCGTAGCCGTGTGGATGGCTTAAAACGTTCGGGATATACAGATCTCGGACTTGGCTTACGCCGAGGGGCTAGCCTGCTCGAACAATCGCAGACGGACAAACGTAAACCATTTATGATTTTGCTCTCTGACGGAGAAACGGATTTGCGAGGATCGACGAGCAGAACACCTGCTGACTCCTCCAAAGATGTGGACAAAGTTATTGAGATGGCACAACAAGCTGGTTATCCCATCTATACTGTGGGACTAAACCGCGACGGTACCGTTAACCCGGCAGAACTGGAGCGTATCGCCAAAGAAACGGGTGGTTCTTCCTTTATCACCGGAAGTGCGGACGATCTGCCTGAAATCTTCAATCGGATTTTTGCAGATCAGATTCAATCCGTTCTTGTATCTGTAGCGGCTGTAACTGCAACAGGAGCAATGCAGGAAGTAACCGTGGATATTCCTAACTCCAGCATGGCGGATGCCAACATTATCATGCTATCTGATCATGCTGTCTCGGAAGCTCAGCTCTATTATCAATCGAGCAATGTCAGCTTCATACGGTCTGATAAATATGCTCTGATGAAGATCATTCGTCCGGTCAAAGGACAGTTTAAACTGAAATTCAAAGGCCGTAGCGGTGATCTGGTGAAGATTAACCTATTAGGGAACTACAACGTCTCTGCGGTCGCAAATATGGCAACGGAGCAGCCCGTCAAGGGGAAGAGCATCACATTTGAGGCATCACTCTACGATCAGGCTGTGGACCCTAAACCCATTAAGGACTTGGATGTGTACAAGGGACTGGAAGCGGAACTCATTGTAACTCCATCTGATGGAAAAACAGAACGTATCCCTTTGACCAATACAGGTAGCGGATTTACGGGAAAATACACTTTTCCCAAGTCGGATTTGTACACATGGGGACTACGAATCGACGGTCCGGACTTTTATCGGGAAATTACTCCGGTTGAAGTAGACATTACGAATCAAGCACCCGTAGCCACCGGCGAATCCATGGTGTTATCCAAAGATGACAGCAATACAGATGTCGACCTGAACAACTACTTTAAGGATGCCAATAATGATCCATTAACGTATGTCCTTGCAGACGGTGGAAGTGAGCGCAAACTTGGAGATGCCATCATTGAAGGCAACCTGTTGCGATGGTCTTCTCTACACACCGGAAGTTCAACGATCAAGGTGACAGCAACGGATTCTGAGGGAGCAAGTATAACTACAGACATTTCGTTGCAAATTCATTCTTTACGTGAAAAGGTACTGCTATATACAGGATTGGGCCTGCTTCTTGCTGGTGGTATTTTCGCACTGTATTGGTTCGTAATGAAGCCAAAACCCGTATTCCGGGGAAGACTGGAAGGATACTTTCTAGCGACAGCGAACGGCGAGGATATACCAGTGACCAATTGGCCTCTCACTTCATTGGAACGCCGAAAAGTAAGTCTCAGTGAACTGTTTGATCGCATGGACATCGGGGTCAAAGTACTAGAAGCGGGACGAATCTGGCTGGAAGCGGGTAAAAAAGAAACGTTATTGGTACGGCACGATACGAATTGTACGGTTGTCCGAGGCCGAACGCCAGTGAAACGCAGACACACGGAAGCTATGGAGTACAATGAAAAGTTGTATATCACGTTTGAGGATGGTGTTACGGAGATCGAAATTCGTTACAAAGCCATCAAACCAAGTACCAATATCTATGTAGGACAAAAGAGAGATCCACAGTAAACTACGTGTTAACTACGTGGAAATGAAGCACGCTGATGTATGTTCTCTCTGAAAATATAATAGAAACAAGCCAGTTCGCCCCATATGTACGGGTAAGAACTGGCTTGTTTCTATTTTACACCTATTTAACGGTTATGCTTTCATTTAAGCGTATCTACTTTAGCAACATAGGTCATGACTGCTTACGCCGTCTCATGTTGCTTTTTCGGCTCCACTTCATAGACCTGCGTATGTTGATTCTCGGCTAAAGACCATTCCACTGTACCTGGCTTGCGCACTTTCCATACCCAGGCTTGAACTCGCAGCGAGCTTCTGACCCAAGCTAAGGAAGCACAGCGTTTCTCAGAACGAACCGTCAACCCCCAATGAATAACACGAGCGAGCCAAGGATTCACATACTCATTATGTGAGCGAACAGATGGCAATTCATCCTGGAACAACCGCTGTTTCACGTCCATAGGGGGTTGCCCACATGTCCAATAATGGAGCAGAGCTGCCAAACTATAGATGTCCGACATCGGTCCTTGACTAGATTTCTCCGAATAAAACTCCAGCGGAGAATAACCTGCCGATGTAAATATCACCTGTTTCTCTCCGGATTGCATAGGCCAACGGGTAGCTGAGCCAAAGTCCAGAAGTTTGGGTGTACCATCCTCCATAACCATAATGTTGGAAGGTTTCACATCCCGGTGAAGAATGCCTTGCTTATGTATGTAATCCAATGTATCCACCAGTGGAAGCAGCGTCTCCGTTATGAAAGCAGCATCAAGAGCATGATTATGTTCATTCAAATACTCGGTCAATGTGATTCCCGTGCAGTATTCCATAACCAGATACCCCGTACCATTTGCTTCAAAATGATCCATATACGATACAATATGGGGATGATCCAGTTTCGATAATAGTTCACCTTCGAGCAGAAATGCAGCCAGTAACTCCTGATATTGCCCACCGTATCCTCGTGAAGAGCAGAACACCCCTCGCTTGTCTGCCTGCCGTTCAGCCATTCTCTGTGGGAAAAATTCCTTAATGGCTATTTTGGCACCTGTATTACGATCTCGCCCTGCATATACAATAGCCAACTCACTGCTGGCCAATACCTGTCTTACCTGATATGTATCATTTATAATCACATTGCGCTGCAATGTCATTTTACAATTGTCTTTTCTCATAACAGACCTCTTTTCAACCTTGTCGATCGGAAGACTTTCCGCGTAAATGCATCACTTGGTTTAACCAGTCAGCAATTCATCGCCAACTATACATATAAACCAAATGATGCAATTTGAAACACCTTCACGCGAAATATTTAAATATTAATGATATCAAGCCTTCTTCGTTCTACTGCTAATCCCTATCCACACTATTCTATAGAAGAAAAGCATTCTCTTATATAGAGTATCGACAGAAGGATGTAATTACTTTATTAAACTGGAGAAAAACATTTCTCATCCTTCATTAACAGCTTTTATTAATAATTATTCTGTAAAAAACGCCCGATTTCCTCGTTCATCTGAACCAATACGTCCTGTGAAGGAAAATGTCCTGTATCATACTTGATGGCTTCTACATTCGTAATAATCTTTTGAGCTCGCTCAATACACTTATCCGCTGGGAAAAAGACATCCTTCTCCCCTACCAATAACAAGGTTGGTGACGTATAATTCACCAGTTCTTCCCGCTCCGTAAGCTTGGGCAGATCCTGATCTATGCTGACGTATTTAAAAAGTTTGCCGATAATGTTTTTATCCATTTCTTTCATGCAGTTGCACGACATGTTGTCCGTAATTTTTTGCAAAGAAGATGGTGAAGACGTCATACGATACTTGACGAGTGGCAACGTGATATCCTGAGCTGTTTTAATTTTGGAATTGACCGCAAGACCCGCAGGAGCAACCAATACAGCACACGAGATGCGTTCCGGAATATAGGTAGCCAGTCTGAGAATAATGCCTCCTCCAAACGATGGGCCGATAAATGCACTCTTTTCGATATCATAGTGATCCAGCAGATCCGATACCCATAATGCCAAACTATCAAACCGTGTCGAGATACTCGCTTCCTCACTATAACCAGGATGACCAATCGTATCAGGAGCAATAATCCGGTATTCTTTAAATAAAGAAGAGAACCAGGACAACGTCATCGGATTCACACAATTACCGCCTTGGAGAATAAATAGCGGCTTGCCATCTAGAGGACCCGTCAGTAAAACATGTGTCTTTCCAAAACGCGTCTCTACATACTCCCGAGTAAATTCCTCACCCAACTCGTTCAAATAAATCTCATACTCTTCAAGTATGCTGCTCTTGCCTTCTTCACTTCTATAAATGGAACTCATGTCTGCCTCCTGCAATATATACTCAAATACCCCATTCTATTGAATGGACTTGCTAATCAATGGACCAAAAAGATAAAGAGGGCCTGCAGATGACAGGCTCCTCCATATGTTTAACTAATCATATTCAGATGATTATAGAGCGGAAACTGGAAATTGTAAATAACGATTCTAATAGACCAGAAATTAAGGAGGCATCCTTTGGAAAAATCAATTTCATAACTCACTAAAAATGGATTTTTGCAACTAGATATAGACAAATTAAACCGCTTTGATCTATATCTAGCCTTAATTGAAGCAGCGAAAGGTATTATGAAATTAATACGGATAAATACCTACTTCCGGCCGTAATCTGCCTTGATTTCGCCCCACTGCTTGGTCTGCCATTTTAGCACTTTATTGCTGTACGTATTCGTCTGGAGCCACTGCTCCGCACGATCAATCATCAGCCAGATTTCTTCTGTGGAGTTGTCTCTTGGTAACGTTGTGGCTACTTTTTTCTGCTTTAGCCATTTCATGGCATTGACCGAGTCGGTATACACCGTTTTGGTACTGCCTTCTTTTTTCAGATGTGCAAGGGCATGTACAATGGCCAAAAATTCGCCCAGATTGTTCGTGCCTTTGGAGATCGGTCCGACGGAGAAAATAATCTCACCAGTGCGGGTGTCTACCCCTTTGTATTCTACAGGTCCGGGGTTACCACGTGTGCCCACATCAACAGAGATGCTGTCGTAATCCACTTCCTCTGACGTTTCCATGCCAGCACTTCTTCCGCTACCAGCCGACTTTGTCTTCGACGCTCCGCCTGCACTTGAACCCCAGTTCCCTTTCCAGCCAGCACGATACGCTTCTTCTGCGGCTGCTTTGGACTCATAGGATTTATATTTTGCTCCAGTATAATGATCCGTCTGCGCTTTGCAATCTGCCCATGTGTTATACACACCCGGCTTCTTGCCTTCCCAGACAACATAGTATTTCTGTTTTGCCACTGTGACCCGCTCCTTTGTTCACTTCATCAATACCCTATTGTAAACGATCCGGTGGGGGGAATGAAAGCTATGGATTTAGCCATCTGCATAATTCCTCCAACTCCAGAACAGCCTAAGAAACAAAGCGCATACTGGAATAGAAAGGAATATACGTATGGACTGGATATGGAAATCTGTTTTACTTGTACTTATCGGCATGATTCTGCTGCGAATTGCAGGACGCAAGTCGATCTCACAGATGAGTGTCGCCACAACGGTCATCATGATCTCCATCGGAACAACGATTGTACAACCCATCGCAAATCATGAGCTTGGCAAAGCGATTGGATCAGCATCGGTCTTCATTTTGACATTGCTTGTAGTGGAACAACTGCAATTGAAATTTAATATTTTTGAACGGTTAATGAGTGGCAGTTCCAAAATCGTGGTAGAGGACGGAAAGGTCATTATCCCGAATCTGAAACGTATGCGTTATACGATGGATCAGCTTGAGATGCATATGCGACAGCACGGAATTACAAGTGTAGATGATCTGGAGACGGCGACGGTGGAACCCAATGGTCAACTTGGTTATGTCCTGAAACGACATGCTCGTCCTGTAACGATTGGAGATCTGGAAGAGATCCTACGAAGTTATGCGATTACAGGTAGTAGTCCAGCAACGGGAGAACACCCCCAACAAGACAACAGCAGCAAGTCTTCAACGCATAGCGATAATTCCTCAGATATTTTTCAAGAAGTCAGCAAAGGTGCTCATGCTCATCCCGTTGATCCTAAGCTTCAATAGTTAATCCCTACCCCACCTAAAAACAAAAGACCGGCCTTGCGAGCATGCAATAACATCGCTCCAACAGGCACGGTCTATTTTCACTTCAATTGATTATTTCGAAAGATTGCTCCAGGTCATCCAAACGAAGATATAGTCCCAATCAACGTGTACTCAGGTAAGCAATGCCTAAGCCGCCCGTAACTGGATTTGTATAGATTTCACAATCGACATCGAACACCTCACCAATCATCTCGCGAGTCAGAATATCAGCCGGTTTGCCATGAACCACAATCTGGCCCTTTTTCACTACATAGAGATAATCGCAATATGCTGCCGCGAGTTCGAGATCATGCAGCGCTGCCAATATGCCAATCCCGAGTCCACGGACAATATTTAGAATCTGAAGCTGGTATTTGATGTCCAAATGGTTCGTCGGCTCGTCCAGGATCAGGAATTGGGGTTGCTGTGCCAAGACACGCGCCAATACGACACGCTGTTTCTCCCCACCAGACAGAGACACGTAATTGCGGTCTGCATGTCCAGTCAGATGTACTTTTTCCAAAGCCTGCTCTACGATTTCATGATCCCGTTCATTATCCGTCTCCAGCATTTTTTTGTGCGGGGTACGACCCATCATGACCATCTCGCGTACTGTAAAATCAAAACTCAATTCATTAAACTGACCAACAACGCCCATGTGTCTGGAAACAAGCTTGGGACTGGATTTGAGAATATCGGTATTGTCCAGAAAAACCTTACCTTGCTGCGGTTTGATCACTTTATAAATGCTCTTGAGCAGTGTTGACTTGCCACAACCATTGGGTCCGATCAGTCCAACGAACTGTTTGCCGTTCACCTGTAATGAAATATCCTTGATGATGTCCGTGTTCAGCACAGAGATGGATACATTTTCTACGTTCAGCTTCATGTTTAATTTCCTCCAAAACCGTAGCCTTTTTTGACCAGCATATACATAAACATTGGTGCGCCAATCATGGCCGTAATAATACCGATTGGCAACTCCACGCTGGATATGAGGGATCGTGCAATAACATCCGTCCAGATGAGGAAAATGGCTCCAAACAGCACGGATACAGGCATCACTTTACGATGGTCGGAACCCACGAGACCTCTGACAATATGCGGAATAATGAGGCCGACAAAACCAATCATGCCACAGCTCGCCACCATAACACCTGTCACCAAAGCGGTTAACAGCATGTACACCCTGCGGTACACACTCAGATTAATGCCCAGCGTAACAGCTGCTTCATCCCCCAATAACATCGTATTAAGAACTCTGGACTGTAAAAGGAAAAATAGAATCGCCACCAGCACGACGATACCCACGAGTGGAAGCTTGTTCCATCCGGAAGCCGCCAGGCTGCCCATGGTCCAGAACGTCACCGTTTTGATGCCTTCAGCATTGTTGGCAAAATAAATAATAAAGTTCGAAAAAGCGCTACATAACGCGTTAATCACCATTCCGGCAAGCACCAGCTTGACCGACGTCATTTTCCCCCGAATCCCTGCCAAAGTCAGGACCAGTAAGGACGCACCCATCGCACCGGCAAAGGCCCAGAAAGCCACCCCCGTCTGACCAAGCCACCCAATCGCACCGAATCCAATGAGAATTGCAAAGGTTGCTCCAAGTGAAGCGCCTGAGGATATACCTAGTATGTAAGGATCAGCGAGCGGATTCTGCACAGCAGCCTGCATAACAGCACCGCACAAGGCCAAGCCTGCGCCGATAAACATCGCCATCAGCACACGCGGGAAACGAATCTGCCAAATGATATCGGTAAAGGAACCTGCCTCAATGGGTGTTGTCCCCCACTGAAATCCCGTTAATTTGGTTAAAAGAATACGATATGACTCCGCCAGTGGAATTTGTACCTGTCCAATGGAAACTGCAATACCTACGGATATAAGCGTAATCATGATTAAAGCTGCAATCAGTAAAGCAAACCCGGATTTACTATGAATCAGAGACTCTCTTTTCCCCATACGCTGTGTCTGAACCTGAACCGTCTGTGCCATCTCTTCCCCCATCAATTCGCGTAAAATGTAGAACAAATTAAATTTAGCTATTTACAATGTGTTTTCTCGGATTATAATTGAGAATGATTATCTTTGTCAATTTAAAACACATAGAAAAGGGGTTCATCATTTAATGAAATTCACATCCAGAACCATTGGCATCGCTGCTCTAAGTCTCCTGTTACTGCTACTTGCAGCCTGTTCGAACGCTTCAACTTCTTCCCCTGCCGAAGAAACAACTTCACCTACTAACACGACAGAAACTTCAGCTCCTGCTGAGAATACAAATAAAACGACGTACCCGCTCACCATTGAGAATTTCACGATCTCGGGTGAGGGCGGCGAGTGGAAACCCAAAGTGCAAGTATTCGATAAAGCACCTGAACGTGTTGTTGCGAATACCCAATCTGCGGCTGAGATGCTCATCAAATTAGGTCTTACCGATAAAATGGTCGGTGTTGCTGCTCTATATGGTTCCGTTACACCCGATGTGGCTGATGATTTCGCCAAAATTCCGGTATTGTCCAAGGATTATGTAGGTAAAGAGCTGGTTGTAGGCGCAAGCCCGGATCTGGTACTCGGACGGGGCGACCTGTTCGCTGATGCAGACTGGGGCGTGGGTACGGTCGATGGATTGAATGACATGAATATACGTACGTTCCTGCAAACGACGAATCACAAAGGCACACTAGATAGCCTGTATAGTGATATTGCACAACTTGGGCAGATCTTCGATGTTCAAGAAAATGCCGCAACTTTCACGGAAAGTCTGAAGACTCGTGTTGCAGCCATTAAGGCAAGTGTAGCGGATCAGCCTGAGCAACGTTTTGCTTATATCGTACCCGCTACAGAAGACACCATTACGGTAAGCAGCATGCAGAACGATACGTATCAGCTTGATGCACTTGGCCTGTTGAAGCTGAAAAATACGTTTGATGGTGTGCAAGGTGAAGTTAGTGTAGAGCAACTGATCACAGCGAACCCGGACTACCTGCTCTTGTCCGCGTATGCCGGTTCACCGGATATCGATATACTGATTCAAAATCTGTATGCGAACCCTGCCCTGCAAAGTATGAACGCAATCAAAAACAAACAGATCTATGTCACAGATTTCAGCCAGTTCTGGGGTTATGGATACCAAATTCTGGATGGCATTGAGAAAATGGGACAGGAAATGAAAGCAAATCCAATCAAGTAATGACTTGAGCCAATGAGCAGGAGAAGACATTCTCCCTGCTCTTTTTTTATACCGCGCATGCAATAAACGATGGATCAAAGCTTGACATTAGTTTGATAACAAACTATATTACACGTATGAAAACAAGAGACGCTATTTCACTCATATCCAAAATTAAAGAGAAGGTCAACCGCTTTATCCTGGCCGAGATGGCTGAGCAGGGAATCCAGGATCTCGCTACGTCCCATGGGGATATTATCTATGCCCTATACAATAATCACAGGATGACTATGGCTGAAATCGCCAAAAAAATTGGCAAGGATAAATCCACGGTGACTGCACTTGTGGACAAATTGGTGCTGACAGGATACGTCGTTAAGGAGCGTGATGCAACAGATTCACGAGTTGTTCATGTAGCTTTGACTGCCAAAGGCGAACAATTAAAGCCAGTCTTCGAAGAGATATCACAGCGCATGCTGAACGTGTTCTATGCGGACGTTACGGAAGCGGAGAAAAAAGAACTGCTACGAATTTTAATGAAGATCCATAGCAACTTCTAATTTTTTTTGGAGAAATAGTTTGATATCAAACTAATAGTTTAGAGGAGGTTTTTGGTATGACGGACTACACTCAATTTTTACCGGAACATGAGGTAAAGAAGATCGGAGAACATGATTTACACTTGGAGATATTCGCAGGAACCCCGCCTCATGACGAAAAAACAACGACCAAGAAGCCCCCACTACTGTTCGTTCACGGTGCATACACAGGTAGCTGGATGTGGAGCAAATATATCCCCCACTTTGTCCAGCACGGTTGGACCTGTTATGTCATGAACCTGAGAAGTCACTACAAGAGTCGGGTCATGGATATGACAATGATTACGTTTGACGATTATTTAGAGGATATTCGTGAAGTGTTAGCCGAGTTCAACGAGCCTCCCGTCCTCATTGGCTTTAGTATGGGTGGGATTCTCAGTCAAAAGATTGCAGAAACCGTTACTCTGGCAGGCCTGGTTGTGATCGACGCCAGTCTGAGCAAGGAAGTGCATGCGCTAATCCCCTACCCGGAAAGTAATCGTATCACACCTGGAATTATCATGCCTGCACCTGTCCGTGATGAACTAACCAGTATAGATGAGACGGCAGAAGACATTGCTTTTCAGCTTAAATATCTGCAAACGGAATCTGCGAAGGCATTTGCTACCTTTTCAATCCTGCGAGGAGCCGATGGCGTATCCATTAATGGCGACCTGATCCATTGCCCCAGCTTGGTGATCAAGGCTGTCTCCAGTGAAGACGAAGATCAGAGAGGCAAATTAACCGCCAAGCAACTGCATGCTGCATATGCCGGACTGTGGGATACGACCCATACAGGTTTACTGGTAGGCCAACGGTACATGGAACCTGTCGATATCATCCTTGAATGGATGAACAGACAGTTCCCCTTTGAATTAACGGAAAAACTCACAAATTAAAATAAATACCATGTTAAGGCCCCCTTCTCACCTTTAATCCTGTATGCAAAAGTTTGATTTTTTCAGATAAGCTTATATGCATAGTTCTGGATAGGATTAAAATATAAGAAATGAGGTTTTATTCATGACCGCTCACACATCCCTCCCAAACCAAGGGGAGATTCCTTCCATATCTTCAAAACGCCTTCCGTGGGCTGGGCTTCTTGCATTAGCCATGGCGGGATTTATTTGCATCCTCACTGAAAGCCTGCCTGCGGGACTGCTGCCGCAAATTGCAAAAGACTTGGGGATCACAGAAGCCCTCACAGGACAGTTGGTGACTCTTTATGCCATTGGATCACTTGTTGCTGCCATTCCCTTGACTACTGCTACACGCGGATGGAGACGCCGACCTCTACTGTTAGTATGCATTAGTGGTTTTCTTGTCTTTAACACCGTTACCGCCTTATCTTCGGATTACATCCTTACACTTGCTGCTCGTTTCATGGCTGGAGTCTCTGCGGGTGTGTTATGGGGCATGACAGCTGGTTATGCTCGTCGAATGGTCCCGGATTCGTTAAAAGGTAAAGCCATGGCCGTGGCTATGGTCGGCACACCGGTAGCATTAGCCCTGGGTGTTCCAATCGGTAGTTTTCTCAGTTCTTATGTCGGCTGGCGCCTCATCTTCGGGATGGTATCTCTTCTAACCGTAGCTTTAATCGTATGGGTTCTCTGGAAAATGCCGGATTTTGCCGGAGAGCCAGCTGGTGAACGTCTTCCGCTGCATAAGGTGTTTTTAATTCCGGGAGTTAGGCCTATTCTGTTTGTTGTTCTGGCCTGGATGCTTGCCCATAATATCCTTTACACCTATATTTCTCCCTACCTAGCCCAGACCGTATTTGCTAACAGAGTAGACTTGATTTTGCTCATTTTCGGTTTTACTTCCATTGTTGGAATTTGGTTAACCGGAATGCTCATTGACCGATTTTTGAGGAGATTGGTAATCATTAGCTTGGCAGCATTCGCTCTCGCGTCTGTCGTGATGGGAATCGGTACTCATCAACCTATGATTATTATCCTTGGCATCATGATCTGGGGAATTACGTTTGGTGGGGCTGCCACGCTACTACAAACTGCCATTGCTCAAGCCGGAGGCAAAAGTACAGATGTCGCCCAATCGATGCTGGTTACAGCATGGAATCTGGCGATTGGCGGAGGAGGCATCATCGGGGGCATCCTTCTTGAGCTATTTGGAGCAGAATATCTTCCTGGGGCACTGTTTATCTTGCTCATTCCTGCGTTGCTTGTAGCTATGCGGGCTTATAAATATGGATTTACCAGAGTAAATTAACAGGAAGGCATTTTGCATGAGTTACACACAGGAGGAAAGAGGAGTTCACTTGATGTGGACTCCTCTTCTGTTTTTCATTTTAAAGACCAGAATCTTATTCTGCCTGTGCCAACAGATTTGGTCCTTCCACGAGATTTTTATGTGCAATCGGAGAAGACATGGTGATTAAAGTCATGTAAGTACCGTACGGATCACACTTGTTCTGAAACTCCTCGAGTCCCTGAATGGTATCTGTGAGGATTTTCAGCAAGTAATTGTACTCTCCGCTTATCCGATAACATTCCACAACTTCAGGTGACGCACGACAGAAATCCAGGAAAGGATAACAATCCCGCGTACGAAAAAGAACATAGGCTGTGCTCTGCTTGCCCAATTTGGATGGGGAGATTACGGTTCGATATTCCTCGATGATTCCCTTTTCTTCCATTCGTTTGACTCGTTCAGTAACAGCGGGCTGAGATAACCCCACCAATTTGCCTAGTTCGGTCATGGATAATCTCGCCTGATTCTCCAAGTGATACAGAATATGCTGATCTATTTCGTCCATGTGATCCACTCCTTTAAATACATAAGATATATTCAGAAATTACCTTAAGTATATTCGCCAATTCATTATAATGCCTTTAACAAACCATGTAATACAAGATCAATCATTTATATAATAAACACAGTTATCACGAGAAATCAAATACATCAGTTGGTGAGAGGAAGATAAACATGAGAAAAAAAGACATGACGACATTGCATAATTATGTGGATGAAGCCATTGACCGCGCTCTAAGCGAAAAAAGAATCGTAGGAACAGTTGTACAAGTTGCTTTAAGAGGGAAACTGATATACAGCCGGGCTGCTGGTTTCGCGGACAGGGAGCAAAAGCGCAGCATGTCGGAAAACGCTCTGTTTCGACTTGCTTCCGTAACCAAACCTATTGTCTCGACAGCAGCTCTGGCATTAATCTCACAAGGAAAGCTGAGTCTGCATGATCCGGTGACACGCTGGCTTCCTGCATTCCGGCCCAAACTCGCTAGTGGTCAGGACGCTTTAATATCAGTACATCAGTTGATGACGCACACCGCAGGCTTGACATACAGTTTCTTCCAAGAAGATCAGGGAACCTATGAGCTTGCAGGGGTATCGGACGGAATGGATTGGTCTGAAATGAGTCTGGAGGAGAATCTGCAGAGGCTGGCTTCTGCTCCTCTTTTGTATGAGCCAGGCAACATGTGGAGATATTCCATTGCGACAGATGTACTTGGTGCCGTTATCGAAAAGGTAACTGGGATGTCACTACGAGAAGCTGTCAACACGCTGGTTACTCATCCACTCCACATGACCGACACTGACTTTGTTGCGGTGGATTCGGAACGATTAACAGCCGCATATGCTAATGGTTCTGAAGAACCGCGTCTCCTTCATCAGGAGTTGGAGCTGATTCCTTTTATTAAGGGTACTGCTGGCTTCCGACTGTCACCCAATCGTGCCAATCGTACTGCTGCTTACTTATCGGGCGGAGCGGGTATGGTTGGAAGTACCGGAGATTTTCTTACTTTACTTGAAGCATTGCGACAAGGAGGACAGCCTCTTCTTACAGAAGCCGTTGCGGCTGAGATGTCCACCAATCAAATCGGGGATCTCGTGATGCCATATTGGCCAGGCAGAGGGTTTGGCCTTGGTTTTACAGTACTTAAAGATCCTGTCGCAGCCGGTACACCGGAATCCCCGGGTACGTGGCGTATGGGTGGAACTTACGGTCATTCCTGGTTTGTTGATCCAAAAGAAGAACTTAGTGTTGTAGCATTCACCAACACGGCACTTGAAGGGATGTCGGGCCAGTATACCACCGATATCTGTGGTGCAATCTACGCAGGCATTCGTGAAGGCAAAGAGGCTACACGAATATAAATACGAATAACCGCCCAATATCATTGGGCGGCTATTTGGCAACGATGGTAAGGCTACTGTCTGTTATTACTCAAATTTTTCTTTTTAAAAAGGTAGATCCCCGCAACAAGAATAAACCACACTGGCGTGACAAACAGTGCCACACGCGTATCTTCGGCCAATGCCAATACCACCAACACAAATGCCAGAAACGCCAGGATCAAGTAGTTCGAAAACGGATATAGTGGCAGTTTGAAGCGGTTGCGACTCGCCAGTTCCGGCTGAGTACGGCGGTATCTGAGATGACAGATTACCATGATGCCCCATACAAAGATAAAACACACGGTCGACACGCTCGTGATCAGCGTAAATACACCTTCTGGCATGATATAGTTCAGCACAATCGCGATCAAAATAACAATTGTGGAGAAAAACAGCGCGTTGGAAGGAACCTTCCTGTTATTCAGTCGTGCAAATGACTCGGGTGCGTTGTGATCCTTTGCCATGGAAAACACCATACGGCTTGTACTGAATATGGCACTGTTACACGCTGACGCTGCGGACGTCAGTACCACGAAGTTCACAATGCCGGCTGCGGCTGCAATACCCACAGCGGCAAACACTTGTACAAACGGACTTTCAGTAGGCACAATGGCGTTCCACGGATAAATACTCATAATAATCAGCAGTGCGCCAACATAGAAGAGCAGTACCCGGATCGGAATCTGGTTAATGGCTCTCGGAATAACCTTCTCCGGGTTCTCCGTTTCCCCCGCTGTGAGTCCCACCAGTTCCATGCCTACAAAGGCGAACACCACCATCTGGAACGATATGATGAACCCATGCATTCCATTCGGGAACCATCCCCCATGACTCCACAGATTGGTGAAGCTTGCTGGACCCTGATCCGTCGTAAAACCTTTGAAGATCATATATAAACCAACAACAATAAGTGCCAGAATAGCTACGACTTTAATCAGGGCAAACCAGAATTCCATCTCCCCAAACAACTTGACCGTTGCCAAGTTCATGATTAGTAAAATGACCAGCGCAATTAACCCTGGCATCCATTGAGGTACATTTGGAAACCAAAACTGTGTATACAATCCAACTGCCGTAATATCAGCCATGGCAATGGAGATCCAGCAGAACCAATAGGTCCAGCCTGTAATAAATGCCGCCATATTTCCCAGGTAATCACGCACAAAATCGACAAAGGAATGATACTGCAAGTTGCTTAACAGCAGCTCCCCCAATGCACGCATGATCAGGAATAATACAACCCCCGTAATGATGTAGGCCATCAAGATGGACGGCCCTGTCAGTTGGATCGTTTTGCCTGCTCCAAGAAACAGACCTGTACCGATCGCACCTCCGATCGCCATCAACTGCACATGCCTGTTCTTTAATCCCCTTGTTAACGTTTCTTGCTGCATGATCAACCACCACTCTCTTTCTGCAAATGCTCTCTACGATGCAAAATATTATTACTCATCATATAATAATCTGCCCAGAATACATATCCCTCTTTTATATATTTTTTTGCACAGCAAAGAGGCCACCTTTGTAAGAGGTGACCACTTGATACACTCGTATTTCATGCCCTTGGCTTTTATAATCTTAAGTTATTTGTGAGAGAAGGATGAGTATAATCCCGCCGTCCGACAAAATAAGAGCCCGAATCACAAGTACAGTTCCAACGATCATAATCCCAATGCCAGTCATGACCCTGCCTTTTCGGGCGCGACCTTGATCTCTGCATCAAGCTTGGCTTGCAACCACACTGCGGCGGACCAGCTCAGTACACATCGCCTCCCATTGCAGCAGTGCCCTACGATAAACAAAAGATTTGTGAAATTGAACGGTGTTGGTCTCACCGCCTCAAGGTAGGGGATGAAAAAAGCATGTTGGAATGATCTAAATACTGAAAAATGGAGGATATATTTGCTATGCTTGCAAAGAAAAGATAGGCTTCTAATCGATACATTGAAGAAACGAAGAAAGAGGCTATTCTTCTGCGAGTGAGGAAGGTTAGGCATAAAGCCGGATCATAGGGAAGTTTAAAAATGCCAGCCAGATATCTCATGGGGACGCAAAAGCTAAAACGGAGTGTGTGTTTTAAGGGTTACCCGGGACGCTTGGACAAAGAAAAATTTTAGCAGTGCCGAAGAAGAAAATGCCTATCTAAAAGGACAGGTAGAATATCTAAAAAAAGCTCGATCCGAACTAGCACGGGGAGGGAAGCCGGATTTATAAGCCCGGTGCCGGTCCATACGAGAAATATGCACGTGGGCCGCGTAGTAGGACTGTGTAGAATTACTGAAATCTCACTGTAGATTAAGCGAGCTAAGAACACTGCCTGTAGAGAGAAGCGAACAGTGCGCGAGCGGATATGGAAGCAAGCTTCTAAGGATTCCCCGACTTCGTCCGTATCACGATAACAATGAGATTGTGTCTTCGGAACACTTTCCGAACAGAATGACTTGAAACTCGTGAAGGATGCGGCGTGAAAATTGATTCTACAACACTTTTATTGAATCGTTCTTTTACCATTTAAAAACCGAGGAGTACTAATCGGAAAAACCTCAACATATGGAGCAAGCAAGGATCCAAATTATGAATTATATTTCGTTTTATAACGAGGAACGTTTTCAAGACAAACTCAGCGACTTTCCCCGATTAAATTCCGGGAAAAAGTCGCCGTTTATTAGAACACTTTTTTATTCGCTACTTAACAGAGCTATGACCCATTAAAGATTGGACGTTAAACATTCGGACCATACAGAGATATCTTCAACATATCGCTGATACAAAAACACGCTAATCATTTGAATAGCTTATTAAGGTCAAGTAATTTCACAATAGAGAGTTCTTAGAGAAATCATTAAGCAATTGTTCTAGAAGCACTTGTTCATTAAGATACAATTCATTAAAGAGACTTATCAATTTAGGAGGGACTTGCTTATCTTGTGTTAATGCATATTTTATATATAGATTGAGTATATTCTGACTTTTATCCCTAATCTTAATGAATCCCTCCAAGAACACAGGGTTAAGATCATAAAGTTTGTTTTCTTCTATATATTTAATTCTTGATACCATGAGTTTTTTATAATCATATAGCGTGTACAGTGGTCTCACATCGAACTGAGCGCTGTGCTCCAAGTGTGAAGAATAATATTCTGTTAACTTAGGTAAAATGTCTATTCCGTAAGTCCACTCTGAATATGATTTATGACTATAAAAGGATTGATAATTTAAGGATAGATTTTTTGATTCATAATAATCTTTGATTTGTTCTGCAACAAATTTCATATCAAATAGATATGGCAATCCTTGATGATGTTTCGGATGTAATTTTAGCAAGTGCATATAGTTAACATGTTGAGTAACATCATTATCTATATGTTTTTTTCCAAAATCATGAAATGACTTCTCTAGATCTGAATACGAAACGAAGGCAGTTGTATACTTTCTGTTTTCTAAAAAACCAGAAATATTAAATCGTCTCTCATGATCATCAAATCCATATATAAATATGGCATGTGGAAATGAGAACTTTTGATACGCTGGCGAACCTGGAATGTAATATTCATTTACATGAAGCCATATGTAATTGTCTTGTTGGATTTGTTCTTTTAAGAATTCAACTATATTTGGCATGAATTTCAATACCGTCGATCTTAACATCCGTTGAGTATGTGTAAAGCAAGGGTGAAAATGATGTTCAGGGGATTGTGCATAATAGTCTAAAAAACAATCTTCCCCAGATTGCATCAAACACAAATTTAAATAATTACTATAAATCCACGGAAAACAATTCTTATTATTTGATATTATCGAAAAATAATAGGCATGCTGTGGGTAATTAGATACTAATGGATATTGTATAGGAAGCTCTTTTTTATTCACGAATTCACTCCTTTAAAGGATTATTCCCATTTATTTGATCAGAACCAACATTTTAACAAAATTAAAAATAAATATAATCCTCATTCTAACACCAGAGATACACTAGTTCTATATGGTAATATTAGGGTTAATATGATTATGTTAGGCTTCAATGCTTAGCCGGTAACATACACCGATGCTTTTAAATAAAATGGAATATTTAGGATCCAAATGAAATTTTCAAAAAGCGTTTAGATGTCAAATAAATTAGTTCAGAGCGTAACCGTTCTTGTGGAAAACGTTGGCGTGCCTCGTATCATGAAGCAGACGTAGAAGGATATATACAGAACCAATTCAGGTCAACCGTTGAAACGTGAATGGACACTGGAGGAAAAGATGGAACGCTTAGAAGCACCGAAAAAGGAATGATACTGCAAGTTGCTTAACAGCAGCTCCCCCAATGCACGCATGATCAGGAACAACACAACACCCGTAATAATGTAGGCCAGCAAGATGGATGGCCCTGTCAGCTGAATCGTTTTGCCTGCTCCAAGAAACAGACCTGTACCGATCGCACCTCCGATCGCCAACAACTGCACATGTCGGTTCTTTAATCCCCTTGTTAACGTTTCTTGCTGCATGATCAACCACCTCTCTCTTTCTGTACATGCTCTCTACGATGCAAAATATTATTACTCATCATATAAAATAATCTGTCCAGAATACATATCCTCTTTTATATATTTTTTTTGCACAGCAAAGAGGCCACCTTTGTAAGAGGTGACCACTTCATATGCTCCTATTTCATGCCCTTGGCTTTTATTAATCTTAAGTTGCATCCGATCCATACTATCATCAGCCTATGTACATTCCTTTGTTATTCTCATGCCACGTTATGCTGATTATACATATCTATAGAAGTATTTTAAAATAAAAGCCAAGAATAGAGCGGCAACAACTAAAAAGGTAATCGCTAATGAACGTTCGTTTTTCCAAATTCGAATAGCATTAGCAACACTAATCATCAATAACGCAATAAAGTTAATAACACTCGAATACGATTGAAACATGTTATAAACGATCATAATCATCCCAATGATACAGATTAACAAATACCACAGTGGAATCTTTTGAAAAAGTTGCTTCATTATGATGTACTCCTTATATATTAAATTGGTCTGTGTATAAGATATTCTTTATCAGGAATGAAAATTCCTTTATTTAGGTCATAACCCCAAATAATTAATACTATTTAGATCCAATTTAAGTATCTTCACAGTAAAAAGGGCTCCCGATAAAGGCGCCCTCTGGTCTATCCAACAACTACTTTTGCTTATAAAACTCATGATACAACTTCATTAACGCCCGCTTCTCAATCCGTGATACATAAGAACGTGAGATGCCCAGTTCCTTCGCAATTTCGCGTTGAGTTCGTTCCTCCCCGCCGGCTTCCAGACCAAATCGACCAATTACAACTTCCTTCTCCCGATCATCCAGGATGTCTAGATTGCGATAAATTTTGCTTTTTTCAATCTTGAGCTGTACCCGATCTACGACATCATCAGCTTCTGTGCCAAGGATATCGATTAATGTAATTTCATTAACATTAAGTAGCTATCGGTGTTTATAACTTTCCCAAAGATGTTCCTTTCCATTATAAAGCAAAAAGACCCTGCCGCAATAGCAGGGCCTCTCCTCTTAGCTGGCAATCTTTCCACCAGCCTTTTGTGCGTTGTAATCCACTACAGCTTTTTCAATGGCTGCTTCAATCTCATTCTGTGGCACTTTAATCTTCCAACGGGTCAGCTTCTCACTGGTGTATGCATATGCACGATCAAATTTATCTTCCTTATAAGCATCCTTAAATCTTTGTTCAACCAGTGCGAACCCTTCTTCGGCTGCCTTGCGGATCATCTCATTCTTAATCCACGAAAATACTCTCGTTTTAATCATCGCGTACAACACAAGCAGTACACTCACAATCACTGTCACCAGATCCACTGCAATCTTATTAATAAACGCCGTCCAGATGGATTCTAACATTTAAACCGCCTCCTTAGGATAGATATCTACTTTAGTCGGATTCTCTTTGTCCCAGAATGGGCGAGCTCCTACATTCTCAGCAAGCGCACGAGCCGTAACGTACCCAGTACCACCAATGTTCATTGTCTCCACAGCAGTGCCGTTGATGGTCACCTGACCCTTTTTATATCCGATCTTCCCACCCAGGTACTCTCCAATGGGCCGTGATGGCAACCATGTTGTACCACTCACATTGATCCCTTCAAACTTCTGTGCTGGTTCAGCGTGTACAGTGACTTCCATGACGGGATATGACACGGGTACAGGCTTGCCTGGCGCTGGTTGAACCACGAACTTCACACCCATGTAATCACAGATACTCTTCGCTATTGCCAGCGCTACACGGTCCTGGAATGCAGGATCAAATAACAGCTTCTCTTCCTCCGGATTAGATATGAACCCTACCTCTAATAGCACTGAGGGCATTGTGGTTTCTCTGATCACAGCAAAGTTTCCATATTTCACACCGCGATCATATAAACCGGATGCACCGACCATTGCCTTATTGAGTATCTGCGCCGCCGATTTACTGTTGTCCTTCTTATAGAAGGTTTCCGATCCATGCGAAGTACTCAGGAATGAATTTGCGTGAATGGAGACAAAGAAATCTGCCTTCATCCGATTGGCCACTTTTGCCCGATCACTGAGTTCGAGATATACATCTGTTCGTCTGGTGAGTGATACAGTAATGTTCGGGACTGTCTTCAGGATGTCCTCAACCTTCAATGCCATCGTCAGCACAAAATCTTTTTCCCTCTTCTTCGTGGGTCCAGAAGCACCCGGGTCTTTCCCTCCGTGTCCAGGATCAAGAACTACCAGCTTTTCTGCCATCGCGTATCTCCTCCGTCTCGGTAATTTTCTTGCAATGTGGGCATAAGTAATAGTCGCCCAAGATGATGAGTAAATATTGTTTAAGCTCTTTACTGAAGCCTGCGGTTTTTCGTTCAAAGTGATCACACATGGTTCCAACCCCAGTCCTTTCATAATGATTTCTTGGTTTTTCATGATGATCATCTGGTTGTGTACGAACGGCTTGATTTCTGAGTCGTCATGAAACATCCAAGGTATGAATCGCTTCAGACGGGACTTCATCTTCCTTTGTTTGAGAATCAAAAAAACGACCGTTCCCGCTGTCGATAGCGTGAGGCCGTTTTTCACTATTGCATGTGAGATTTCTAAAAGTATGTCGTATAGCATCGTCCACTCTCCGATAGAGCAGTTTATCTCTTACTTCTGGTCCACAGAATATTGATACAAGGTGCAGGGTGTCATCTGATACGACCGACTCCTGATACTCGTCTTCGTCCATTTCAATCATATTATCACCTCAAATAGTAAAAGGACCCGGGATGCCTTCCCAGAGTCCTTTTTAGGGTGTATGCGGTGCTTCCGCAATACTATTATATTTTACCACAAAATCACTTATATGGGACAGTACCTTTCGCTTGATCAACGCCTTGCTGAGCAAGTGTATTAAGCTGTTGTTGCATGGTGCGTAGCTGCTCACGCTTTTGCTTCTTATTTAGTGTGGTGTTAGCTTCTAGTGCCCGCATTTCTTTACGCAAGGCTCCCATGTCCTTATTGATACGGTTGAACTGTTTACGAAGATCGTCATTATACCAAGCCGGGAAGTCGCGCAATTCCTTGTCATAGTTGGCCTGATCCAGTTGATCTTTATAATTGTAGAACTCTTTCGAAATGTCGTTGCTGTAAACCGGATCTGCGGTCATGTTCTGCACAAACGAGTTACCAAGGGACTGTAGAATGTTGTCTCCTTGGTTTGATGGTGACATCGCCGGCAAGCCAACCTGACCAAGAACACCCGTGTACTGACGCATAATATAATCCAGTTCTTTCGGTGATTGGCCCATCATTTCCCCAATATTCTTCGCCAAAGAACTTGTACGTGCATCAGATTGCAATTCAGGCGATAGTCTGGACAGATATCCTGGAACGATTGGCGCACCCGCATAGTTACTATTACCAGCTACCTGCGTCATCGGACCAAAAATTGTATCGCCCAAAAGCCTGTCAGGGAAATTTGCTCCTTTTTTGGTTAATGACTGGAGGCCCGGTGGCATGAAGTTATTCCGTAAGGTTTCTGCAAAGTCGCGAAACGCTGCTGGATCTTCATCCTGTAGCTTACGCATCAGACGCTCAGGGATGTCAGCGAACAGTACGCCCAGTTCTTGTGGCTTCGCGATACGGATGAAGGTTCCATCACCCTTCGGGATCAAAATGAATTGGTCCTTGATCCGGTTACTGAGCTTCTGGTAATTAGGGTCATCATGGTTTACCGCATACGCTACTAACGAAGGAATCGTGATGGCTAAGACTGATTTGATCCCAGCCTGAACTGGATTGTCCTTGTACATCCGGACGAAGCGATCCATACCTTGGATGGCTGCGTTCATGTATGGAAACACCTTATCAAGTTCACGAACCAACGTACCTTTTCGTTTGAAATTGGTGGTCAGATCCTGTGCTTCGTAAAGAGCATTTAATATCTCATCCCGTGAGCCTGTTCCATTATTGGACAACCGTTTGTATTCGGCCAAACGCGGGGCTGTTTCTAGTACATTCTGAAAGTTTTCCAATGCATCCCACGCTCTAGGAATTGCATTCTTGAGCGGAGCCTGAGGGAGTATTCTCCGTTTACTCTGAGCCAGTAGATTACGGTTTGCTGCTACCGCCGAAGAGTGCCCGCCACCCATAGCTGTATACTGTCGGTACAACTCCTTGTTTCTGAATACTTCCATAGAGGCAGTTGCCAGATCCCCAACAAAGCGAATAGGGTTATTCGTAGACTTACTGGTTACGTAAGCCTGAGGTATGTCTCTAAACAAGTTACGGGTGATATTAAAAATTGGATTTGCTCCAGTGGTCAACATTTTCATCTTATTAGTGACCCATCCAATAGCATCAAGAAGCTTCCCTCCGCTCTCTGGGCCTAGAGCTGTAACGGCTTGCAATAAACTCTTATCATTGATTTTTACGTGAACCGGTTCGCCGTTTACCAGCACCCGAACAATGTTATCCTTATCCAGCTTGGTGTTCTGAATGGCCTTATTAAAGTCATCGCTGAATCGTGACAATACTTCTTCCATACCTTCGTTATCAAGCAACTGTTTTGTGATGTCATCAATTTTCCCTGGTTGCTCCACGATCTCAGCAAATGGTCGGAAGTCATCCGGTGACTGCCGAATGTTATTCACGAACTGCTGCATAACCTGATTACGTTTAGCAGACTTAACGTAAGAATCTACGTTCTCAATTGTTGCTTCAATCGGACTAATGATTGGTCTTTGGGACCCGCCTTTTTGATAACCCTTAACTGGATTTTTCCCACTGAATCCTTTTCCCTTAGCCCCACCAATCTGTTTCCCTGTCTTTTCTAGCTCATTGAAGTATCGCTTGTTTGGTACGTAATACGGGTTAATCTCTGACCAGGCTTTAGCTTGATCTGGAGAAATAATACCTGTATCTACAAGCCATTTCTGCACCATATTATTGTTGAATTCATATAGCTTATCTGCAACTTGAGCAAACTCGGGATGATCAGCTTCAAACTTAGCAATCTTCGCCTCACCTACCTCTGGTGTCCAATTCAAATCATCGCGGTATACTTTTTCTCCACGTCCGAAACGTGTCACGGCATGTCGATTAACTAGGTAATCTTCGAAATCGCTATATTTATTCTTGGGTAGTTCTGACAGAATCTCTTTGAGTGACGATCCAACTGTATTACCTCCGCTATCCACTAGATTTTCTGTTACTATTTGGCGAGCTGTCATGTCAGCACCCCGTGACCCTAGGGCCAGTGTATACGGGCTTTCAGATGCCTTGAGGCTACGCCCAAGCACCTTTTCAGTGAGTCGGTCAAACTGTCTCAATGGATTGAGATCATCCACCAATGCCGTATAAGCACGGTTAGCCAGTCCACCCGGACTACCAAGTTCTACACTGTTTCTGGAGCGGATCTGACTCTTTGTATCTGTCAGTGCAGCTGCTGCATAAGGATCTCTGTTCCTCCCCAGTCCAGATGCACCCAGCCCTGGTTGTGCAGCTTCGCCTACTTCTCTGATTGGCCCAGTAATAGACCCTGTTTTATTACGTAATGTTGAATTCAAACCTTTAAACCCTGCACCAAGTCCACGTAAAACAAGATCACCCGCACCACCCAATCCAGCTCCGAGGGCAGTGTCTGTTAAAACGCCTTTGAAATCCTCTCCCCTTGCAAGTGATCCGGTTCCACCCTGGAAAGCGCCAGCTATGGATTCCCTGGCCACTCCCTGCGTCAAGCTTCTTGCTTTATCAGCACTCATAATTTTCCCTGGAGCCTTGGAAAGCTTATCAATTGCTTTCATGCCCAGTTGGGTATTCAACAGGCCATCAGACGTTCTATAGGAACTTGAAAGCATCCCCATGCCTGGCGCACCGATAGTAGATGGATTCGTAAGAGCACCGAACGTACCACCTATAATATCAGCAGTAACGTTAGCAGCACGACTCCCGGTATCACCCGGGGCCATACTTGGTGTTCCAGTAGCTACTTGTCCAGCAGCACCGCCCAAGCGGGTGATGAAATTACCAACGGGATTGTCATAAAATGTTTTGTTCATGAAATTTGCGAATGGAGCCACTGAAGAGGCAAAAGAACTGGTGGCTGCGTCTTTAGCAATCTTCTCTTTGTTGATCTCATACTGTGTTGGTTGATACGGGATAGGATCTACTTTGAGCCCGGATGCACGCTGATATAAATCCACGTCCTGAGGATCGCCTAACAAAGCGCGACCCAATGTGGAATTCATATATCTGTCTGGACCCTGCTGAGTAAGGACAGGTGGCAAAGATGACTTCAGCTTGTTCATGTCTGTCTTATATCCCTTAGCCATCCGATATTGATCGTAGACACTTACCTCTTTGGTGTCAGTGCTCCCTGTACTTGAAGGGAACTTGCTGCTCAGATTTCTTTGCTTCCGATATTCATCATAGAGAGACATGCCCTCACCTCCATCATCTTAGTACCATTTGTTTTTATCCCAGAATTGCAGGGCCTTAACCGGGTCGCCGTAACGGTCTTTAACGTATTTCAATCCTTGTAACGCTTGCTGATTTGGATCATTCCAGTTCACTGAGCTACCGCCGTAATTCTTACGGGTGCTGTCCAGAAACTGAAATAACCCGGCTGCGGTAGATTTAGGATTCTTCGCATTCGAGTTAAAGCTTGATTCTCTCGCAACCAATTCCAATGCCGGCTGTATCCAACTCTCAGGATAGCCCAGTTCTTTTATCGCTTTGGTTACAGCATTACTTGCAGTTGAGAAGTTTTTCGGATTCGCTTTAGCATCTTTTTCAGCTTTGTAGTAGTTGTTATAAGCCCCACCAGTCCCATTCTTGAAGGATGTGGGGCTTACAGGTTTCCCGGGTTACCCATGTATTCCTGAATCATTGCATCGGTGATCCCATATTTCTTAAGCATCTTCTTCGTCTCATCATCCGAAAGATTCTGAGAAAGAATCATGTCTGCCAACTCACTCTTGTATGCTGATTCCAAGTCCTTCTTAGTCTGCTTGTCCGTCTCTTTATCGTAAGTAAACTGATCCTCACGAAGTTTTTGAGCTTGCTCATCAATGGCGTGATTAAGTCCGTATTGGCGTTTATCTTCTTCAAACTTAGCTGTATCAAACGAGTTGCGCCACAACTCTTGCCCTTCATTGAAGTCTTGTTGCCTTGTTTTGAACTGATTTTCCCAAGAGGTTTGTCCTTCATTGAACGTTTGTTCGCGATCACGAAATTTGTTTTCAACACCAGTTTGTTTCTCGTTGAAATTCTGCTGTCTTGTTTGCATGCCTTGATTAAACTCTTGTCCGGTTCGTTGTAAATCTACCTGTTGTCCCGCAAGCGTACGTCCTGGCGTATTCTGTGAAGCTGTACTGTAGTTGATATTAGCGCCATATTGTGTTGGATCAAGTCCTGCCGCTTGCATGCGAGTCCGGATCTGATCTGCCTGTTTGGTCAGTACATTACGCTGATCTTTAGTGATGCCTTTCGTCTCAGCCTGTTGTTTCAGTCCAAGCAGGGAGTTAACCATACTCTGTTGCTCTGGTGTCAAATATGAACCTGTTAAGTCAGCATCTGCACGTCTATTATCGATGCCTCTCTGTTGCTCACCAGTAAGCATATCAAGCGCACTATATTGGTTCTGCAAATTCTGTTGACTACGCTGATCTGTGTACCCTTGCTGACTCATAAGTGGATTCAACAAACTGGCCATATTGTCATACACTTGCTGCTGTTTAGCGCGTTCATTTGCAAGGATCATTGGGATCACTTGTGTTTCAAGGTATTCCGTCTGCTCATTCTGGATTCCCTGTGCTCGTTCTCCAAGCGCTGTTGACCGACCGAATCCTGCCGATCCAAGAGATTCTTGTGCCGACCGTATTCCTTGATTCGCTCTGCGATCCGCCTGAGCCTGGTAAGCTGCGTATTCAGGAGTCCCATATGCGTCAACATTCTGAGTATTCGCACTCTGTCCAAGTTGTTTTAGTAGCGCATCGATTTGGGATGTGTACGCATTCTCTGGCAGTTGTGTGTTGCCCAGAATCTGATTCTGCATATCGCCGATCCTGTAATTCCCCAAAGCGTTGTTAAAGCCTGTCTGATCGTAATAAGTGGTGCCGCCCAAGTTGACTGACGGTGTACCGAAGTATCTGCCGTCTACCGTGGTAGCGCCGTTGTTGTAACCGATACGGCTGTTGTCAATGCCGTAAGAGTTGAGCGCATCACGGGTGCTTGTCATGCCTTGCGGTACATAGCTTGGCGTGCTGGTCGTGCCTGGAGTGGATGTGGTACCTGTAGTGCTGTAACCTGATGTTGATGGTTGAGTCTGTGCCTTGTTGTAGGTGTTCCAGGCGTTGTTGAAGTTGCTCTGCGTGTCGTAGGATACGCCATCGAGAACCTTAGATGGCTTCATGAAGTCCTGACCCTTGACTGTGACGTATCCATTCGCTTTGTTGTATCCGATGTCGTTGTTGCTTACGCCGTTGCTGACCAAGCTCTGCCGGACGTTACTGCCGTATCCAGATGGTGATGCCATTGCGATCCCTCCTTTGGGTAATAGAAAAGGGTACCCGTGTGGGCACCCTTAGGTTAAACATTAATTAAGTTATTAATAGTAGATATGAAGTCCGTTAAAGATAAATCATGAGGAGATAATTTTTCACGAAGCTTGTTTAATCCTTCGGAGTTTTCAACTCCTAAAACTTCAAAAATGTTCTCTTCGTTCATGGTAAAAACCATTTTTTTCATGCTTTCTCCTCACTTTTGGAGGGTGTTACATATACAAAGTGTGTGTTATACTAACGTTGTCTATAGTCAACACGGGTATTTACACGTGTTTCTGACACGGGTATTTACACGTATTGTGCAACACCCCGGATTTTTTGCGTCACCTAATCAACTTGGCGGGAGATAGGTGACAAGTGCTGGAGTCGCTTTTTAGCGGCTCTTTTTATTTTTTTGAGATGCATTTCAACGCAGTTCCTCCTCTCATGTAATATACATGGTAGCACAGGTTTTGATTTATGCGGTAGTACTTTCGTGGCAATCGCTATACCTCCAGTGCCTGACCACAAATCTATCGTATCACAGGTTTCTGTAACCACAAACTTTTCAACCGGAAATTTTAGTTAGCCTCACGATTACGCTGTAAATCACCCAAATATTTGTCGTAAATCGTTTGTGACACCGACAAATTCAGCTTAAATTTATCCGACATACCCATCAAATTGACTGCATCGTCAAGTATATCCTGCCTTTGTACTAGCATTTCCGGCGTCATCTGGTCCTTTTTAATCATTTTTGGGTGACCGTAAACTGAGGACACTGCTTTGTTGGCGATTGTATTGGCTTTTATGAAGTCTACTCTTACTGGAGTTCGAAGTTTTTCCTTTAGAGACTTCATAGCTTCTCTCTGGTGTTCCTTGTCCAACATTCTGAACATCTGGAAAGCTTGCAAACCAGAAGATCTTCTCAACTCGCTGAGTACATCACACACCCAGTCCTCAAACGCCTCTGCTTCAGGTCGTTGTGAACGGAATATTGCCTTGTAGATACCCTGCTCATTAATTAATGTATACTTCTTATTCATAGGCGCCAGATTGGAGCCTGTAAGAAATTTACTTTTAATATTTTTAGTCATGGAATTGGTTTTACTGTAACCAAGTGCATCTGCAATATCTTTTGCCACTGCCCACCATTCGTCTATCTTAACTTCAACAAAACGAATTTCGTAGCCCATCCAATTCTCCAAACGAATTTTCATTTTGAAACCTCCTTGTTATAATTTTAATACTTATGGTAATATTACTTAGACGACATGTTTCAAAAAATCATCAATGGTATCTGCTTGAAGAATGACTTTCAGCCTTCCTGCCATTCCTAAAGATATCTTGCTAGGATTCTTCTCAAGCTTGCTGTAATAAGCTTGAGATATCTCAAGCTGCTCTGCTACCTCCTTCTGAGACATGAATTTCATCATGCGAAGATACATGAGATTGTTATCTGGCTTTCTCATTTGCTCACCTCCTTATAACCATGAGTTAATTATATATTACTCATAGTTAATTGTAAATAGATAGGGGTTATTTTTTATGGGAATTTTTTCTGATCGACTTAAATGGCTAAGAGAAAAAAACATGTATACTCAAAAAGATATGGCTGAAGCATTGGACGTTTCTCAGCCTTATTATGGAAAGTTTGAAAAAGGGACGGGTGAACCGAACCTTGAAACACTTGTTAAGTTGCCGAAAATATTCGGTGAATCTTTGGATTTCATATGCGGCATAACTGCCTTAGATAGCAGAGGGAAAGAGCTAATGAATGAATATTGCGATCTAAGACATCGCACAGAGGATGGAAAAAGGCGTCTCACCTATTCCATCGAATTGCTAGAAAAAACCGATATAGCACTAGACTTAGAAAATAAGCTCGAATTAATCGCAAATCAGAAGTCCCGGATAAATCTTCTTGAAGATAAGTTTCATCGAACTTATAACAAACTAGTTGAGCATATCTCATCTATTCCTGGAATGACTGCTGTTATCAACTATGCCACTACTGAATACTTGGATCTTTCATATGAAGAGTATCGAAAAGAAAAAAGCATTCGTGAAATAATGTAATCTTAATAATGTGAAGGGTGTATCCATTTGTTACACCCTTCTTCGACATGTCCACATATTGGGTTTTTCTCGTTGCATAAATCACACTAACCCAACATATTGTGTTTGTAAAGTGGGCCACAGCGCCCTTTCGCAACTCCGTCATTGCCTTTTCGGATGGGAGTCCGCAAGGGAAAAGGTATGGAAGATTTGAAGATTTCTCCAAAAATAATTACTGCGCGTAATCACGAGTTAGCACAATCTATATTCTTAACTCATACCTGTCTATCTGACAGATGTGAAAGGGTGTAACTACTACTTACACCCTTTTCCCCCATTTCGGGGAAAACCCCACATCTTACTGTAACCCACAAAACCTCCTTTGTAGTATGTCGAAGCGAACTTTTTTGCCTTACTCTATCAATATAATCAAAAGCACTGCAAATCGTTAAGACAAACTCAAAACTTTTTTCCGAATACAAAAAGGACTCCTCAAACTGAGGGGTCCTCTTCTCAATTCCTTATATAGTGTAACAACAACGAGGAATTCATCAAAAAGAATAACTGAAAAAATTAAATTTATTTCAACGCAGCCAGTTGAGCTTCGAGATCAGCGAGTTCTGCTTCAAGCGTGGGTAAAGAAGTTTGGGCTTCTTTCTTCTCTGTATTCATCCGGTCAAGCTCAGATTTATATAATTTGTAACCGGCCTCTTCTGCAGGACTGCCTTTGCCACCCTCATAATTATCAACGAAAATTTTTGCTGATTTATATGGGTTCGTATTCTCAATATTTATTTTAAAGTTTGCGTCATGAATTTTCTTGTTTGTTTCCTTGATAGATGATCGCAATGAATTTAGTTTTTTATTATTTTCTTCTGTTTCTAGTTTCATCATTTCCTCTTCTTGCTTTGCCTTTTCAGATGTATCGATACTTGTTGAGGAATCTCTTGCCTGATCTTCATCGGTAGAAACCAAGTTTACTTCACTAGAATTCACACTTCCCACCTCAATTCCATTGACTGAATTAACTACTGTTCGTACAGGAAGATAAGTAGTATTGTTAATAATCCCACCTTCTCCAATTACCACTCCATCCTTTTTAACCGTAATTACCTTTGCCACTTCACCGCCTAGGAGTTTTGAAGTAGCGGCCTGAATGTCAGGCGCAAAGGAAATCGTTACACCAATTACAGCACCAGCGAACAGAAGTCCCAAATTTTTAATTGAATTTTTCATAAACGCACCTCTTGTTAGATTTTGGCACGATTATATCATTTTTTTTAGAAATCAACTAGTTTGTTCGTGGGTATGAGTTCCTGCGACCCTGTATGTCCAGGTTACGCCATTCACATCCTTGAACTGAGTACCGTCTGGAATTCCATGGTTATGAGCACCTGATGGTTCAGTAGAAATACCAGCGACTGCCTTCTCATCAAGTTCGACTCCCAGGTTGTAGCCATCGCTACTTAGGATATCAGTGAATTTAGGTAAGTTAAGTTTACCGCCAATCACGTTTATTTCCATTCCTCCTGTAGCATCAATAAGTGGTGTTCCGAGAAGCGCGCTTAATCTATATTTGACTACGCCTCCTTGAACAAGCACCAAGGAAGGAGCTCCACTATAATCAGCCTGAATAAGCAAATAGTTATTCGCATCGAGGTAAGTCGCAAACAAATCATTTGTATTACTCATCTCTGCTTTTGGATACCCTGTTTTGTTAGTGGAAATATACGATCCATAAATCTCCACGGATTCTATCAAACCAGCTACAATGTGCCCTAGATTCGCGCTGATGGCGGACAGTTCGTTAACGAGCAATTTGTCTGCTGTAATGGTATTCGCTTGAACCTTGTCACCAGTGATCGTGTTAGCTTGAATCTTATCTCCCGTAATGGTCCCAGCCACAATTACCTCAGCGTTCAAGGATTTGATGTTGAGAGTATCCAGATTCAAGAGTAATTGTCTCAACCTTTGAACCAGGTCGTTTACTTTGTTTGTCACATCTTCGAAATTAGCATATGGCGGTAGACCGCCGAAATCCGGTACTGGCAAGTGACTCAACTCCTTCTCTTAATGCATAACAGGTAGGATACGGCTATAACGTTGTACTTCTTCAACAACTGCCGGCCCAGCCCCACTCAATTTATAAGCGTAATAGTGACACAACGGTACAGTATCCAATGGCACAATCAAGTTTTTATTTTGGGTTACACCGCTTGTAGAGATAGGATTATAATCAATCCGATACCACTCCGTCCCATCATCCCTTGGAGAAACATCCACGTTTAGGGTAGTTCCAGCAGGAAACATGCCAAGAAGATGAAGCTCATATAGCTCCTTCTCCGCCTCTTTCATGCCCTCATCAAATGGCCTGCTTTGCACCATCCACGGTATGGGTTGGCCCGAATCAGTGGTACCGTCGTTCATTTTGTATACCTGACCTGTTGTTCCACCCGCATAATTAACACCATTCAGTGTTGCTCCCCATGTGAGCGTTGGCAGATTTCCCGTATGCGGTAGCCACTGCCTGTATTCGTAGTCATACACTAAGCACAGGTTTGGTTGTACATTCGTACCAGTAGGGATGCACAAGTAGTATCTACGAGTTGTACTAAATGCGAATGAATTCTCTACAGCAGCAGGGTTGATTTGTTTCAAGAAACGCCGGATCATGGAGCCTACGCCACGAGCGGCATCACCAGCGCCGACATAGACATCGTCCATCCCAAGCCACATGAGGTATGGACCAACCTCAGCCAGTGTTTTGGATGATACGCATCCTATATTGTCGGACATCGGTACCAGACGATACGTAATATCTGAGTTGCCTGTATGATAAATAATCGCAAATGAATCACTTTTGAAGACCCATATCGCGCCGTTAAAAGAGTGAAGTCCGGTGATATTTCCACCTGAAGCAGTGTAGTACTGAACGACCCCTGAATTTTCAGGAGTGGTAAAGTCCAATGCATTTTGGAATGCAGAATAATAAACGTAGTCTTCTTCTCCAGCCTTACCAGCCACATAAACCCTGAGGTTATCAGTTGTCATGTATTTTCCTTTGGGCATTTGGCTGATCGCTGTGATCGTGCTTCCGTTCCAGTAATACCCGCCGTTGGTAGGGTTCAGCAAAAGCAAAGCTGGTCCATTAACATCAAAGTTGGCCGCTGCCCATTCTACATTCGCGTACGCACCTGAAATGTTCGTCCAAGTTGTGCCCGAGTTGTTGTATTGCAGTGAGGTTCCTGCTGCTCTTACCAGATATTTATTACCGTAAGAGGTGAGCAAGTTAATTCGACCGCTGCCAGCCGGGCCGTAATTGGTACGCCCACCTCTTACTTGGATTGCTGGGAATGCTTCAAAATCAAATCCGTATCCGTCAATCACCGTGTTTTCGTCAACAAAAAATGGACTGTTCACTGTGTTCAGTCCATTCGAGAAATTGTTGGCATTCCGTTTGTTTTTATTCCGATCTTCTTTCCAAATTGCCACTGTATACACCTCAATATCCGTTGATAATGTATCCGTTACTGTGACTGCGGAACTTCTGTGTGGATGTTGGCACAACCCACTCTGGTTCGTTCGTTACCTCAGTCCACAGCATGTTGTCAATGATCTCGTCACGTGAACCCGTGTAGTTATTGACCATCACGATGTCCTTTCTCGCCTCTGCGATCCTCCGTAGCACGCCATACTTCATGATCTCCATGTACTTGTCTGGTAGAGATAGAACCGACGTTCCAGCTGTAATGGGAGTAGCGTACGCATCAATGAAGAAGTATGCGATGCAATCCGTCATGTCTGTGTTCGGTAGATTGATGTACATCTTGTCAGATCCCAAGAAGGTGTACCACGGTGCAAAGTTAGCGCCAACATCATTCATGTTACGCCGAAAAGGCAAGTCCACAAATGCTGGATCATTGCCTGATGAGTTGAGTTGCATGGTCGCTGCCCTCACCTGTTCGATGTACTTAATTTCAGGTGGACGCAGGTACAGCTTTGACCCAGTTACCAAAGGTACAGGCACCGGGTCACTCTCTATTTTGAACGACTGGAATATATCATTCTGTTCGTCGTTCATCCAGACCAGCTTCTGTGCTTCGGTAAAGGTGTTCCGGTACCGCAGATTAATGTCTGCCAGTAAATCAGATGCGATCATATCACTCACCGCCTGTAATCAAGTTCCCGTATCCCTCAGCAATCAGGTAAGTGTCAATGCCGGGTTTCAAATCTGGCCTGCGCGATAACACATAGTCGTAAGTGTACGCCTTGTCGATGATCCGTTGACCCATATACGCTCCCATTACAGCGCACCTCCCATGACAAGATCATCAATCGCTTGTTGCATGAGCTGTTGGTTCCTCTGTAGATCCTCAATAGCTTGAGTTACATCGGTAGGATCTTTTGGCTTTAGTGACTCGTCAATCTCGAATGTTGTACCATTCCAGCGGTAGTACCCTGCGTTGATGCCAGCAGGTAGGTGGGTGATGTCCAACTCTACCTCTGTATATCCTTCGTGTGGATATGTGATAGCGTCGCGTATGATATTGTCCTGGTCCAGTTGAAAATAAAATTTCATGTGATCTACCTCCATATCAATACTACGTCTTTTGTATCTCCAGCATTTCCATCTGATAGTGCATAGCCTGCGGCGGCTATATTTCGCAAATCAAGCACCGAGTTATTGCTTTTATAAGCCTTATTCCATATTCTGTACGACCTAAAATAAGGCGTTGTGGCATTGCTAAAGAACAGATAATCACTGCTCGGTGAAAAAGAAACACCGTTACCTCTACTTGTAGGCAATACGTCAGGGTTGGATAACTTCGTGAATACATCGCCGTTACGTCTGTAAAGCAGAAAGAAGGGTGTGAGCTGGAAGGCTACAGCCATATACAAATCGTTAGCGCTAAAACTTACACCATAACCTTGGGATGTTGGCATTACATCCGGGTCAGGCAACTTCGTGAATACATCGCCGCTACGCTTATAAATGCGTAAACCTGGAGACAACTGAAAACTTACAGCTAGATAGGTGCCATCTGAACTGAATTTTGCGTCAGACCCTTGAGCAGTTGGCAAAACGTCGGGGTCCGATAGTTTTGTGAAAACATCTCCAGAACGTTTGTAAATTGTAATAAACGGTGTTGTGGCATGAGCAATAACTAAGTAACTATCGTTAAACCCGAATGACATCTTACGCCCGCCGCCAGTTGGTAAAACACTCGGATTGGCCAGTTTTGTGAACGTATCGCCGGAACGTTTATAGATCGTTATATACGGCGAGGTATCATGTCCTACAGCCAGATAAGTTCCATCTGAACTAAATGAAACCCCGTATCCCCTTCCTGCTGGCAAAACACTCGGGTTGGCGAGTTTTGTGAACACATCTCCTGAGCGTTTATAAATTACGATGAAGGGAGACGAGTATGTGGCTATTGCTAAGTAGTTACCATCTGGACTAAAAGCGACATCATAGCATGCATCAGGCGGAAGTGAGGCAGGGTCAGGCAGCTTGGTAAATGAGCCCCCGCTATTTTTGTAAATAGCAACAAAAGGCGAAATATCAAATACTACTGCTAGATACACACCGTCAGGACTTGACGCGGAACCATTCGCATTTGTTGCACTGTACGGGATAGAGTTTGATTCCAAATTTTCGGACACTACAATAGGATCATTCTTCGCAATGTTTACTGCGTAAGGGAGTGTTGTTGATATCTGCCCGTTAATTAAAGTACCTTCTAATGTACCGGTTACTCCAAATATGTTTACACCACTTTTAATGTTACCTGGAACCAGATCCACATCCCCCGCTACTGTTCCTCCCGATGTATATCCAGAAGGGATTGCTTGTGTATCAATACCAGGTATGATTGTGCTCAAGTCTCCATTGTTCACCATAGTGCCGGACGTACCAGCGATTGTTGTGCCTGTCAGTACTTTTGTGGTGTCAAACGTCACGGCACTAACTGTACCACCCCCATTATGGTATCCGATCGGAATGGTTTGGCTGGAGCTTCCCGGAGTGATGTTTATGGCCCCGTTGTTGGGCATGTTCCCCGTTTGTACTCCAGAATCATTCGTGAAGGTTTCACCCGTCAATACATCTCCCGGATCTGCTGTACCCCCTGTTTGTGTACCAGGATCAAGGGAACCGGTTATGCCGAATATATTGACACCTAAACGTATATTACCCGCCTGTAAATTACCACTTCCTGCGACAGAACCGCCCGTGGTGTAACCCGATGGTATGGGTTTGCTCGTGGTTCCTGGAGTTATTGTCCCAAGCGATCCGTTGTTTGGCATCGTACCTGTAATTACTCCAGTAGCTGTTGAAGCCGTCTCGCCTATCAATAACTTATCTTCTGTAGCACTGCCGCTAGCTTGGATCACACTACCTGTAACGCCATAGATGCTTGTTCCGCTTCGAATATTACTTGGTATCAAGTTGATACTACCCGCTACGCTACCGCCTGTTGTGTAGCCTGCTGGGATCGTTTTGGGTGTGGTGTCTGGGATGATGATACCCAGCGATCCGTTGTTTGGCATCGTTCCCGTACTGGAACCTGAACCGCTTGAGTACGTTACTCCAGCCAATACATTAGCGTCAACGGCATTCCCTGTTGCCAACACAGCTGTGCCAGTAACCCCGAATATATCAGTACCAGCCTTGATATTCGATGACACTAAGTCTGCATCCCCTTGGACTACACCGCCTGTGGTATACCCCTCAGGAATTGGAACGTCCGTTGTTCCAGGAACAATCGTGCCTAGGTCGCCGTTGTCTGTCATCGTTCCTGCTTGAATGGCGAGTGATCCTGGCTTAATAAAGGATTGTCCTGCTCGAACATCCGCAGGATCAGCCCCAGAACTTAGCAAGCCAAGCTGTTGACTCACCATTGATGGTACTGTTGTCATGCTTGCACCTCCTAATACAAAACTTTGATGCCTGTTGCAGTTGTTCCCGTGCTGAAGATACGCACCACGCTTAACCGATGGAACACACCGACAGCCAGATCATTGAATAACAACTCGCTACCGTCTGCCATAACCGCAGCTACATCTCCAGTTCCATCCACGTACACTGCCTTGCTGCACGTTGTTCCACTCGGGAACACAATGTTCAACTCGTCATCCGGTACAACCGTGACACCGCCCGTAAGGACGTCATCCACTCTTTGTGCCATTACTCTTCCCCTTCCTCTCTGGTTGTGGCTCAGGGATCAACTCCAGTTGTTCTGGCTGCTCCATAGGCTTCATGCCAAAAATATTAACTCCCTGTCTAATGTTATTGTTCAAGTTCTTAATTTCACGCAACAACTCGTTCTTCCAGCGTTGTTCTGGTGTAACTCCGTCAAAATGATCCATAGTACCTCCTAAAGAAAAAAGAGAGAGGTTATTCCTCTCCCTTCTCCTTCATCAATCCGTTTTCTCGGAGTGCGTTGACCATGACGTTCCATAGCCTAACGCTCTCCTTTTCCTTGTCGGAGCTGTTGGGATTGTTCCGCAGTGTCGGTATGTGCTGCACTTTCTTACCCGATGACTGCGGTCCTCCGACCTCCCATTCAATCTTTTCCATGGGCTAATCCCTCCGTGTAACGACTACGCCCCACGTGCCTGATGCCAGATCCTTTGTTGCTGTGTTGGCGTTGAACATCGATATCTTGATGGCATTGGCTGCTGATGGTGACGCTTGGTAGATCACACCGTCCGTGTCATATGGCGGGTATAGCGTAACGGAATCACCCAAAGCAACGCCCGTGACTGTTATGGCGGTCGAAACAGCGAATACTCCTGTCGCCAGTGATGGCGGATTGAACGTAATCGTGGTTGAAGCAACGGTACTCGGAAAAGAAACCGAGCCGTCGCCTGTTGAGAATCCGTCCGCATAGACGATCCCATTCCCTTCGTTACCGTTTGTACCTCGAAAGTCTGGCATACTATCCCTCCTTATTGGCCTGTGGAACCGACGATACCGCGCACATCCTCGATAGCTGTGGAGTGACGGAAGTATCCATCCCAGATCCAAGCCATGTTGTCTGTCATTTGACTGCGGCGACGGAACTCCACCGGAATTCTCCAGTAATGTTGCATTTGGTGACGAGCGGCTTGCAGGAACCACGCTGTTTTGCTTTCGGTGTACAGCAAGTCAATGATCTGCAGATCAGGGATCGTGTTCACATCATTGTTCGCTGTGCCAGATTGCAGGACGGATTGCACGATAGCCGCCGCTTGGAACTGCAACGCTTGGTTGACGATCAGCTTTTTCGGACGTTGGGAGATTTGCTTACCGGACTCATCCTTTTGTTCGCGGAACAAGATGATACCCTCTTTGAGAGTGGAGTCGCTCAATGCGCCATCAATCTTGTTGGACCAGATACCACCTTGTGCACCACGATAAGCATGCGCATCAGAGATCAGCGGCGTGCCATCGTATGTGTTCTCAGTGAATGCGTTGTCCAGCACCTTCGCGCACTCAGCTTCAACCGTATCACGGGCACCATGCCCAGCGTCACGAGTCATGTTCTCGACTTCGTTGAACTTAAAGTCGTCGTTCGCTTCACGAGACATTTCAACTTGGATCGACCACGGCTCATGCTCCGTTACGATCAGGTCAGCCAGCTTGAAGGATGTCTTCTCTGGGTTTGCAAGCTCAGCCTTTGGCTTCCAGCGTCCTGTACCCGCGTAACGTTGAACAACCTCTGCGTACTGGTTGGATGTCTTGTCATTCAGGTACTTAGACCATTGTTCTGGCTCTTCGTCATAAGCTTCGAAGAATACCTTGTCAATTTTCTTTAGAAATACGTCTCTGAACTGTTGTGTTTGAATAGGTCCTGGCATGTTAGTTCACTCCTTATACGAGGTATTGAGCCGCTGCTGCTACCACGACATCAACCGTTTTATTTGTGTTATCGAAATCTACCACTTGTAAGAAACCGCCTGTAGTATCGTCCGGGTTAAGCGTGACCGCATCACTCAGGCCGTACAACGCACCATACAAGTCAGCGCGTGTAAATGTCTTCTTCGTACCAGCATCCGTGAAGTTCATGCGGATCACGGAGTTTTTCGCCAACACAGCCGGCAATGGCTTGCCTGTTGTAGCGGTTGCCCCGTTTTGATATCCTCCATTTGCCAGTCCCACAATTTCCGCTGTCGTAGCTGCTACTGCATTCTGAGCCAGTCCAGCCGCCACCACGACGAAGTTGCCTGCGATAATGTTCTGTGATGCGTCTACATCGAAGTACTCAATGTCCGGGTTGTTATTACCTGCACCCAAGCGGCGCACGATATATGGTGTAATAGCCATGAATAATTCCTCCTATTTTCGTTTCTTCTTCTCGCGATAATCGTTGATATTGTTCGAATCAAACACCAATAACTCTCGGTACTCAGCCTCACTGATGCCCATACGCTTCGCATCTGCCAAGACACTCGCAGGGATTGCCTTCTCAGTGCTTGCGGCAGTAGCGTTGTCCTTCGCTACCACACGACTCCGGCGCTGTACGGATGAGCGTTGTTCGGCTTCGCGCTTCATTTGCTTAGCTCGACGCTCACCACCCAAAGCCCAGTAAGCCTCGGACACGCTCAGACTACCGTTTGACTTGTTGACCTTGTCTGCAATTTCATTCTTCATTGTTGCAATCCCGGCAAAGTCAGGGTTGTCACGCAGTTCGTTGATCTGGCTTTCCAAACGCAGTTGTGCAATCTCCTTTTGAAGATCGTTCTGCTGTTGTTGCTGGCGTTGGCGTTCCATCTGGTCGTTGATGTACCACTGGGTTTGTTCCTCGTCCCAGCCGTTGTTGTAAGCCAGTTGTTGTGCTTGCCCTTGTACTTCGTTCTGGATGCGCTGATTCTCCAAGTGACGTTCAATCTGATCAGGATCGCCGCCAAGCTTCTCAATGACGCTCTTGTGCTTGGAGTACTTCTGCTCCAATTGATTGGTCAGTTCCTCTTCAAGCTTGCGTCTCTCGCGCTCCATACGCTTCTCAAAGGCTGTTTTCTCCTTAGGGGATAGTTCAGGCTCGGGATCGTCATAAACGTCTGGTTCAGGCGTGTGATCGTCCTCATAGTCCTGTTCTTCGCCATCAGGTGTATCATCATCAAAGTCCGGTTCATCCACTTGATCAGGGATGTCGTTCTGTTCTGGCACATCGGCGTCATGTACCTCTGCGGATTCCTCCGCAAAATCGCCCGAATTGTTACGGTAATCGTCAAGTGTTGGCATATCGTTTCCTCCTTTTGCTGGACGGCATCAACCAGCTATCGCCCGATCCCGATCTGTTCTCGGTAAGTCACCACCGAATGTGGGTATATAAAAGGCCGCCCCACGACTGGGAACGGCCTGTAGATTTATTTACTTCCTTTTCCTTGCTTACCAGTCTCTTTGTACGTCTGACGCATGCCTTTACCAGACGATGTGTCATACATCTTACCAACTGACTTGGCACTGCCCGGGCCACAAATCTCCGGCTTCTTCTGGTTAACGTTCATCTCACCCTTAGCCATCACTTCCACCACCCTTCCTTGAGGTACTGTCGTGTCGTCATCGCTGGAGCACCACGGTATCCGCAGTTGTTGCAAGCCATACCGTAGACATCATGGAATCCAGGACGTTCACACTTCGGGCACATCGGCTGTGATGCAATCCGTTGGTGTGCTTCATCCCCTGCACGCGTCTGGCGTGCTACAAAGTCACGAAACATTGGATCGCCTTCCAAGAAGTGCATCCATGCCTTCTGTTCACTCGCTGACATTTCTCTAGCCACCCATACCACCTCCTTGCATTGGAATCACATTAGGCGGCATAGGCTGTCCTTGCGGAGCTTGTTGCGCTTGCGCCTGTTGCATTAACTGCATGAGTAACTCAGGCGGTATGCCTTGCGGTAATCCTTGAGGTGGTCCCTGTGGCATTGGTTGTCCTTGTGGCGGTCCTGGCATCATTCCTTGCGGCATTGGTGCTCCTTGCGGTGGCATCATACCCTCCGGTGCCATTCCAGGTGGTAACTGACCGCCCATACCTGGCATCTGCTGTTGTTCCTGCGTCATTTCCTCTTCATCACGTAGCGGCAATCCCACCTCTTCACGCAGATACTCGCGAATCTCACGCCAGAAGATAACCGGCTTGCCTTCGATGTTCATTCGTGCTAGATCCGTGATCATGTCGAACACAAACGCCTTGTCGCTCGGCATACCGTCACCAATGGTGATAGACAAATCAAACTCAGCCACACGAGTCATCGGCTTGCCGGACTCATCCTCCAGCACCTTGTGCTCTGGTTCGTTCGGCATATTTGCATCTGCCATCTCATTCGGTATCAAGCGGTCAACCTCGCGCAGTTTACGTGGGTCGTAGAACTTGTAGTCCGGCATCTGCCCCTCGATCCGAACCCACATTTCCTCGTCCCACTGCTCAATCATCTCGTCATACAGGAGCTGTAGCACCTGACGGAAGCCTTCTTTCAGCATCTCTTTCTTGTGCACGGTTCCCTTCTGTCCGGCTTGTTGCAATGCCGCAATGGCTCGGAACGCAGTAACGCCCGAAGGCTGTTGCCCACGGGTTACGTCTGGTCGTCCACTTATGACATCTGCCTCTTGGAATGCCTTCTCCCGCCGATTGATAACATCCGGTGACACTGGTCTGCCCTCGACAACACGGAATGAGTTAACGTCTCGCATAGGAATTCTCAACCCTGCGGTTGATGTCCACTTGCGTGGATCAAACCCACGCCCAGCACCAATTCCGAATGCAATCTGCGGGTTACCCATCAGCCTTGCGTTGATACGGATCTGATCGTCCAAGTCGTTGATGATGTCCTGCGTTGGTATGAGTAACTCTACATCGCCCTGACCCCACAAAATACCGCGTTGAGGGTAGCATGGGATCACCACGAATGGGTACATGTCCCGGCGTTGTAGCTTGCCATCCTCTTCTCGTGTGTCCTGCAATATGATTTGTTGCGATACACTCAGGCAGTACAGCTCACCTTCATCATCCCGTGTGTAGAACTCCAGTAGTAGAGCCCGTTGGGATGTGGTGTAATCCGATTCGTCGGAGTTGTCACCTTCATATATCTTGGGATCATATAGTACGTTCACCTGACGTTGCAGATACTTACCACGCTTCGGAAACACACGTCTGAACCAGCTCAGTGGCTTCCAGGTGGCGTGGATGATGAATTCTGCATCCTGTAGGTTGGTGTACGCTGTAATCTTGGGATCTGGGAAGAAGTTAGCCGGATCCACTACATCATACGTTGGAAGTCCTCGTCCACCCAGTGCATCCTCATCGAAGTACACTTTGTATACGCTTGTACCCAGTTCCAGACGGTCATGCTCGGCACGCTCAAGCTTCTGTTTAAACTTGTTATGATCCAATATGAAGTCCATCATGTGCTGTGTCTGGATGGCGTACAGTTCGTCTGACAGCTCCACACCCTTAGCACTGACCGCTTGCGGCTTATCTACCAAGTCAGCAATCTGGCTGTCCACGATAGGCTTGATGATGTTGGTGTTACTGTTGGGATCATCTGCTGTCTCCTGTACACCCTGTCTACTGTGAACATAGTCATCAAACCTGCGCCAGTTCTCGTGTAGCTGCATGTTCTGTTTGGCTAACCACGCACCGTTGAACAATTGCTGTATCCGCATGGCTTCTGTTGTCTCAGTGTCCGTTTGATCCACCTTGGATGTGGTGTCTTGGTTACGCTGGTCCATAGTATCAACGACCTCGTTCACCTTCTGTTGCGGCATTCATCTCACCCCCTTGCGTTAAGTTGGCTCGGATCCCAGCTACCTGGATTCACGGGCCGCGCCTTGTCGTGTTGCTCCTGCTTGTACTGTGTCTCTAACTGCATATACTCCAGTGTCAGTGTTTCAATGTGATCCTGCATGGCCTTCTTGTCATCCTTGAGCGCTTCGTTATCACGCTTGGTGTATCCTATCTGCCTGCCGTATACAAAGGCGGCATAGGCGACACTGGCAGTCAACGCGATGCAAATGAAGCTAATTAGCACAACCATGTATCAGCTACCTCCTAACCTTGTTTCCGCATTTACAAAGCACTGTTTCGTTCGATGTGTCGTATGTTACAAACGCACCAATAGGCGTCTCTTCTGACACTTTAAAATCCTCATGCGCCCATGCATACTCATTGATGAACTCATGAACGTTCTCGTCAGTCAGTTCGACCGTTGTCCCGCATCCGTTACAAGTTATTGTGAATGTCATCACCACATCCTCCTAAACCATGCGGCATCGTCGTTGTCATCCTTACCTGGACGCCGCGCTTCGTCTTCTATTTCACTTATGTGCTGTACACTACCATCCGACTTGATCACGAATGAGTTGTCACTGTCTGGCTTTGTCGCCTTGTTGCCGAACACATCGGCTAACTCTGTGATGTACGGGTCCATAACGAGCAAAATAATAGCCGATGACGTGACGGTATCATCGTTGCCACTTGCGGCATTGGTGTCTCCGTCTTCACCGACTACATATTTAATGAGCTCTTTTATCATGCGTTCGGACTTACATCCGATTTGTTTCTCTCTGATCAATCTGGCCAAGTTGTCAATCATGAGCGGCTTGGTACGTGGAGAAGTCCACCATCCCAACTCTTGTTTTTCTTGGTCCGTGATCTTGTCATGCGTGGTTCGCTTGTACAGGTTCGTATATATGTGTTTAATCGTGTTAATCGTTGTCAGACCGTGGTTATTCTCTTCAATCGCCACGAGTGCTTCGTTGTAATAGTCTCCAAGGTTGCTGAGTACCGGAGATCCCAATGCGTCTGGGTCTACATGCCCATGCCACATCGCCACAAGGTTCTTGTCTGCATCCCACACGGTTGCACAACTGTAGTCACCGTCTGCCTTACCCTTCGCCACGTCCACACCGATGAAGTACTGCTTGTTCGGTTGCGGTTGCTTCCACACCTCAAGGTTACCGCTCTCATCCTTCACGAACACAACCTTGTCACCATACCGCTCTATGCGCCCCATCGTACCGGGTACACAGTGCTTGAGGTACTCCATCAGTACGTTGACGTCAAAGCGCGGTCGTCCGGACGCCAAGAATGCTTCATCTGCCGTACACGGGTACTCCTGATCCAGCTTATCCTTCAAGTCCTTGTATTTGCCGTAGTACCAGTAGAGTTGTTCCCACCGTAGTCCCTCGATCTCAAGCAGTCGTTTCAGCTTCTGCATGAACTCTGTCTCACCAGCAGCCACATCACGCTTGAACTGTTGCTCACGCTCTTTGTCCTCGAACTTGAGCACATACTCGGGTGTTAACCACCATTGGTAGAACTTCGGGTCCCAGTTGTTCGCGCCTTTCTCTGCATCGTCCCACAGGTCTTTGAACTCGTTCAGTCCATTAGCTGTGGTCTCCAGTATCTGTATGCTGTCCTTGGTGAGTGCTTCACCCAGACCCGTCATGATACTGTCGATGCTGTCCCAGAACGCTGACTCTGAACCATGAAAAAAGTTGATCGTCTTAGAACGACCAACCTCTTTATTGCCAGCGGTGTTGACACGCCAGCGGCTATTTAACTTGTCGAAGTGGAACTCCCGTCTGTTGTTGTACTTGATGGACGGTTGTAATGGCTCAGGTAACTGGTTATAGATGTACTTGGCTTTGTCCTCGAATATCGTGTTTGTGTTGTCACCACTGTCTGCCAGGGTGAACCCGGAGAAGTTCTTTCCGATGATCGCATTAGCCAACTGGTAAGCGGTGATGAACGACGTGAAACCCTGTTGCCTACCTTTCAGCACCAGAAACTTGAGGTGTGACCGTGTGCCGGCTGCATATCCATCCTTAGCCACGTTGATATCATCAAGGAAACTCTGCTGCACCTCGTTGAGAAAGAACGGCACGGTGCGCTTGTCCTTGTCTACGATGACAAAGGAAATCTCGATGAGGTACTCAGGGTATCGTTGGATCTCCTTTCTCATCGTAGCATTATCGGGATCAACGATATAGTCAACGGATGCCGCCACGAACTGATTGTCTCGCTCAATGTCACGACTATCTGCCCACAACTCTTTGCGTCTGGCTATGATATCTTTGCATGTCATCTGCTTTGCTCTCGGTACGGATATGCTCATGAGAAGAATTCCTCCAGTTTCTTGCTTACCTTCAGGTCAATCTCTGTCCGATCCTTGAACATGCCATAATGTTTCGCCACGCTATCAAGCGCACCTTTGGCTACTGCCGGGTCTTCCGCAAGGTTGTTGACGATGATCTCCTTGTACTGATCCAGCACCCATTGGACACTCATACCTGATTCTTCCTGCATTTTGTCCGTTCTTTGTCCGATTTCGGACATTACGTCAACATTTGTCAACAAACGGCTTGCTGCACGTCTTGCGGCCTCCTCGGTACAATTGTACCCGGCACGCAGATAAGCGGCTGTTCCGTTCATGTCCTTCATGTACTCGTTAACGAAATTCATTTGCTTTTCTGACAATGCCATGGGTATCACCTTCCTCTCTACTCGGTTCGTTCATACTTTGGTATTGACCACCCATACATCACAGTCGGTCGATCCTCAGGCTTTCGATTCTTCCAGTACTCTTCCTGCATCTGCATGATGCCCCGTGTCATCTCATTCCAGGCTGTAATGTTTCTACCACCAGATTGAATGCCGCTCCCACCCGCTGAAGTAATGACAGGTTTAATAGTGTCTCCGGGTAGCAACGGGTTACTTGCGGCACTTGGGCTACGGTACTGCCCTCCCACTGGGCCAAGTGTCTGCGTACCATTCACCAACCTGTTATACTCAGCTATCTCCTGTGGTGTACCCTCTACTGTTCCGTCTTTATGGAGTTTCATATGTGTTATCCCTCCTCTTAATGACCCAACCCGATACGGCCCCCGCTGTCGCTGGGTGATTCGGTCGGACTCGATGGCCTTCGGCAAAAACAAAAAGAGCAACGGCGCTTGACCGTCACTCTCTGTACTTCAACGCTCAGGGACTTACGCAACAATCACGTTTACCTGTACACGGGCTGTGCACTCCACTTCGGGGAAGACCCAATATACGAGAGCGTGACCACACTTGCGTTACGCAAATCACTGAACGTTGAAGTTATTGTTGATGTGGGCAAGGATTTGCACCTTGCAAGAAAAGCTACTCGTCTGCCTGGTTACTACGGCGTCGCGGAGTCGGCTATTTCACCGTGATTATCCGCTCGTGGAATCGAACCACTAAGCCCCTCTATCTGCCATTAGCGTCTACCTCTTCCGCCACCACATCTTAGTTTTGGCATGCAAGGAAGGAACGTTGTAAACGACGACTGCGCATACAGCTATCGGCGCTTATCATCCGTTCCCTATGTTAGTATCATAACAAATTCCATGTTGCATATGTGTGCGAATTATGTTGCATGAATGATGCACAGATGATGCATTTATGCTGGTTGGTTGAACATAAAATCAATATTGCTGATCTCACGATCTTTATAACTCAAGGGTGCTAGTGCAACAGACAATCGGCGTATAGCTTCCGTGTGCCAGCGTCCTACAGTTGTCCGGTCCCGGTGGATGGCCTTGGCGATCTCGACCAGATCCATTGTGTTGCGCTCCAGATACTTCCGCATAATGACCATCCGTTGATCATCGCTCAATACCTCATTGACTGCTCCATCGATCAGATTAACGATTCGGCTGTATCTCGACTTATCCCATCCGTCCAGATTGCCGTAGGCTCGTTCGTCGTATATACTTGACCATCGGTTTGCTTCCACCTCAATCAAATTCTGCACAGCGAACTTGTAAGATCTATAATCCTTCAGCAGTTCCGTCAACTGATTGTTGTCCATGTTCTCCCTCCTCATACCTTTGTTTGAATTCCCAATCTCTATATTTACACCAGCCTGTTAACTCCGATCTTACAAGCCAATCCCCACGGTACAAATGAATGTGGTCATCGAATATGCTAGATGCTCCTCGTATGATCACATGTACCTCTTCTTGCTTTGCCCTAATGTGTCTGCGGTACTCCACGTGTTCAGCGCCCGTAAACGCCTTTACTGCGGCAACAGTAGCCGGAGAGTAATCCTTGATTTGGATCGCTCTCACGGTTTCTGCTTTGCGGTGGTATATCATGTACCCTTGCTCTCTATCAAGTCCTGCACGACTAATTGATTCGCCATATGCGTGTACTCCAGAAATGTTTTCTTTTGTTTAGTTAATTCGTTGAACAGGAATGCCTCTGCTTGGATCATGGATGTGAAAAGCTCTGTTGCGTCGGTAGTGCTTAGATCATACGTGAAGCACTCGTCTTCTGGGTCAAACAGTTTTGTCATGTGGTCATGAATTACAGCAATCATTGCCTCGTTCATTACGCCACCTCCGATTGCGGCAACTCCAGTGCACTCACGCGTCTTTTGAGTTCCTCAAATTCTGCTCGCGTTGGAGGCCCCTCTGTCTCCGGATCAGCACTTCCTGCCACGTCTCCTTGAGCCAGCTCGTGTCCTGTGCTTTCTTGCGTGGCTTCGTCCCCTTCTGGAAACTGCCAAGTGGGAGGCTTTAGTTCTCCGCCCTCTTCCAGGTCGTTAGTCCGTGCCAGATCCTCATCAACACGTTGGGGTTCTTCGCTGATTCGAAATTGCGGCGCCTCTTCGGCGCTCACCTCCCGATACTTCCCTTTTTCGAGGTAGTTGAAGGTGATCACTTCGTCTGATGCGGCAAGTTTTGCTCTATATGTGGAACGCTTGTCATCTGCCCACTCAACGTCATAGATGGCTGGTTTGGATTCTTCCTCACGTTTCTTCTGCTCTTTCCATGCTGCCATAGCGTCACCAACGTCGATAACTTTGGTCGCTTGTACCGCACCCACTGCAATTTGTTGGCGCAGATCGTCGATGTGACTTTCTTTCTGTCTTACCTCAGCCTTAACTTCTTCCAGTTGCGCAACAGCTGCATCACGTTTGCTTTCCGCATCCAGCAATTCAGAACGGACATCACGCAGTTCTGTTACCAACTTGGCGTTTGCTTCACCTGCTTCATCCGCTTTCGCCTGTGCCACATCTTTGGCGGCTGTTTCTGCTGCAAGTCGCTCCTGTAAATCTTTGATCTGAACCATCCAGTGCTCGTCCCGCTGTAACAATGTGTTCTGCACCACGATACGAACAACTTGATATGACGATTCTGCTGACTCCGGTGTGTCGTTTTTAAACATGTCACGCATGGTCACGCCGTCCAGATCCATATTGTCCATGATGTAGGCGACCTCTTGTTGAGACTCTTCCACGTTTTGTTGCTCCAAGTATGCAATTTCTTCCTCGATATCTACGATCTTACCAGCATCTGCCATAGTCCCACGTTGTTTTTCAATGCTCAACTCATACCGTAATTGTTCAATACGTTCTTGCTTTTCCACCTACATACACCCCGTTTTCCGATAGTAATAATGATATATCTTATTATAGCACATTTTGTGGTTATAAAGTACTTTTTTCGCCGTTTTACACAATATTTTGTGGTTTATCTGCAACATGTCACATTTGACTTTTCCAATCATGCGATTTCGGATCTCGATTCCCGTTTGCCTACTTTCCAGCCATCGAGTTTAAACCACCCTGTTGGCTCATAGAGACGTTTTTGTGTTGATCCTAGTATTTGTCTGTCCAACTCTATCAAACGCCCTCTACACGCCCCAGATTCGTCCAGAAGCACCCATCCGTCTCCCACATGCACATACCGTCCGATCATGCTGCCACGACCTCCCTCAGTTTGATGACGATCCTTGGCTTGTCCGAATAATGTTTGTGTGTGACCAGCGAAACGACTTGGTTGTCATCGTTCCAGGCAATCTTGTTTAGAGCATCGAAAACACCTTTTACGCAATTATCAAGGTCGGGCTTTACTACAGGCATCGTCTGACCGACTCTAGCGGCCTCCTGACGCTTTTTCGACCAACTCGCAGGAATTGGGTAGTAAAAGTGTATCTCGGCTTGTACAGGCCGTCTGAGCGGTTCTGAGCAATACTTCCTTGCGTGTGTGCCGATGAACTTCTTGTAGCTGAGATAACGTTGAGCCGTTTCACTTGTCCACTTCCCGTTACGCGTCATGCGGACCGCACCCATGGGAGCGATGTCCACGGTAAACTCAATCAAGCTGCACCACCTCCTCTCCGTTTTACAATCAGCTCATGGTTAACCCGTGTCTTGGGTACGCCGACTTCCTTAGCGATGTCTGACCTCAGCCAGCCATAATCGTAGAGCTCGATAATCATGTCTGACTGTTCTGGCGAAAGTGGGATATCCAAACTCGCCATTAATTTATCTGCCTCTGGCTCCTTCCTCGTCTTCACATAACCTTTGTATTGCTCTCCCTGTTGCCTGCCAATTGGTTTCTTCGTCTGCTTCTGCTCCTTGATCTGTCCTCCGGATGCCCAATATTTCTTCTTCATGCTGCTTCCTCCTCGATATCTTCGTCTGCAAAGGCCTCTCGGCCCCTGCGCATAAATTCTTCCCAGTCTTGGTCCATCAGGTCGTAGTCGTCGATTGGTTTTTTCACCTGATCATCTCCCTACTGTAATCTATAATTCATTTCCAATCCGCCTGTGATAATCACCATGTAGTCCTTGCACATCTCGTGAATCCGGCCACCCAACGCCTCGTCGATGTCACACAGGTCTGCAATGTCTCTCTCTGAGCTGATCAGTGTCGGCTTCTGTTCCAGATATCTGTGGTTGATGACCTCGATCATCTTCTCCACTTCCCAATCACTGGGCATCTTGATTCCGGTAACCTTGTCCTTCTTCCCGCCCTTGAACAAGTCGTCGATGAACAGTACCTCGACCTGTTTTAGTTGCTGGAGCCGCGTCCCCACCGTGTCCATGTTGTCTTTTAGCTCCGAAAATCCTTCGATGTAAGGAAAATATAGAACTCCAACACCCTTTTTTAACAGGTTGTTACTCACTCCCATGAGTACATGTGTCTTCCCTGCACCGGATTTACCAAGCAGCGCCATGCTGTTCTGTGGTGTGTCTTTAATCGCCGCGTATGACGACACGTATTCGACTGCAGCCTGATGGGATTCTTTCACAAGTTCAGGAAGGCCATCCGTGATAAAGTTGGTCAGCGTCTTCTGCCGGAACTTCTCTGTGATATGGCTCGACTTCATCAGCCGTTCGATCGCCCGGTCTTTGGTACAAGGGCAGTCCTCCCACTTGTCCATGTAGTCAAATGGTTTATCACTGAGCGGTACCCGTTTGATCCACCCCAGCTCGTCCTTGCAATGTTTGCACCGGTATTGTTTATGTTCCGCTGCGTCTGCTGCGTTGGTTGAGGAAAGCGAATTTGCTCTCCGGCGGATTTCCTCCAGATTGAATTCCTTGAGTGCTGACTTTATGCTCTGCATGTTTGGCCCTCCTGTCCTTTGCTTGTTGTCTGCTGCTTATTCCTGATGCAATCCATCTATCGCTAATCGATTCCAAGTACCTCATATTGACGCTGCCGTTATTCGCTGACTCAAATGCCTCTTGAAGCAACTCTGTACAAAAGGACTCGTCATAACCGTTTGCTCTCAACTTACTGAAATAATCTAGCAGGTTGGAGGGCATTACGAATTTGTTGGTCAGTCTTAGCCAGACATCCTGAAGTGGTTCAGTAGTAGTTGTAGTAGATATATTTATTAAGTTCTTTACATTCTTGTTTGTGTTCACTGGTTGTTCATCCGTTGTTCGCTGGTTGTTCATTTGCTGTTCATTTTGTTGTTCACTCGATTGGTAATCAGCCCATGAAAGTATTGATATCAAGCGTTTATTGTTGCTACTTCGTTGTTCAATCTGTTGTTCGGTTTCGAACTTTTTTAGAATGCGTTGCACTTTACTTTCGTGAACACTAAATTTCTCTCCGATCGTCTTTCTTCCGGTGATTAATTGGCCTGGTTGGAGCATGATCTTCTCCCCGGCAAACACAGCTGGATATTCTTTGTGCGTTGCGTTCGTCAGGAGATATATCCAAACGGCCAAGTGGTCAGCGTCTTTGCAAACGATCGGGTTATCCATTGTTTTCCGGTGGAGTTTGATCCATCCGTCCATAAGGCCACCACCTAAGCTCCTTTTTGTATATCCAAGTAATCCTCTATCTCCGCTATCTTGATCCGTGCCCAACGTATTTGCTCCTTGTGCCACTCCATTGCGCCACGGTCATCAAACTTCTTTGCATGCTCATATTGGATTGCAGCTTCTTCCGCTGACGCTTCCCACAACGCTAATTCTATTGTCTTCAGATCGTTGTTATATGACATCCTTTGTATCCTCCTTGGGCATAGACTCCCTACCCTGACCTCCGTAATCTTCCCAAGCTGTCTGGATCACTGCCTGCAATACTTGTCTGCACAGTGAGCTGTCCAAGCTATTGGCCCACTCTCTAACCTCTCTAGATGTGAAGCTGCCGTCACTCCTGATGAATGCCCATGCCTCGCCAATCGCTTTGATGAATTGTCTGTCACGTTCGTTCATGCTTCATCCCTACCCTCTAGTAAGTGTGGGTGTTCCGCTATCTCTCTCATGCTTCTTCCTCCCCAGGTAGGCTTTCCCAGTGTTCTAAAGTTTCTTGCAGGCATTCGGTTACGAATTTATTTGCTCGCGCTGTCGCTCTCTTAGGCATGCCATGTAGAGTTCCGCTACCGATTTTGAATGATTTTGAAAATGTTTTATCTCCTACATATTCGGTGATAGTGATCTCAACACACTTCGTATCTTCCCAAGGTGGGTTAATGATGCCGTAGCGTGTGACAGCATTCGAATTATCTATCGAGCTATCGTCTCTGATCACCCACGCGTCCCAAATGCTGGAGTAATCCGCTACATCTACGTCTATTCCATCTGATACAAAGTATCTTCCCGGCTCTGGCGGATTCTCTTTGTTAAACGGTATCCACTCTATCATTCTGTATCCGCTCCTTCCCCACCAGCCAAAAGCCATAATTCGTGTTCCGCTTCGGCCAGTTCTCTATTCGACTCATCCATGATTTCCAATGCCTTGGCAACTACTATCCGCATGACACTATGGTCGATTTGCTCACCTTTTGCATAACGCTCCATAGTGTCTCTGATTGCTTTGATTTCACGTTCATCCATGCTTATCCGCTCCTTCCTCAACCAATTCGAAGCTATCCTCAAACAATTTCAATGTCCCTAGAGAGTTCAGATACCCCACGCATACTTCCCGTCCTTCACTGTCCATTGCATAATATTCTTCTGATTCCTCATGCAGTTCCGCTACCAATTCCTCACCGTCATTGACTGCACATATCAATCGACCGTTGTTGTAGTTGAACTCCTCAAATGAGTCGATACACCTCACCTTAATCTGTTTCATGTTGTTCCGCTCCTTCCTTGGGAGCCAACCCCTCCAAAATTTCTTCAGTCTCTTCCACTTCGCGCTGTAAGTCGCTGATTATCTCAAGTGCATGAGCAGCCGCTATACGCATAACTTCATGCTCAATATTTTCGCCGTTCGCATATCGTTGCAACAGGTCCATTGTTGATTTCTTTGTACGTGGATGCATGTTATACCTCCGATTATTGGTTTTCTTTATGTTTATGACGTAGAGGTTGTATATCCTCCTATTTGGGGAGACCAGAAACCCTTATCCGGCCTCCACTTCGTTAAGTTTATTCAGCCGATTGGTCGCCTTCGGCCAATTCCTCGACGTCCTCTTGCTCTCCAACATCCATTACAAGCGTCATAACACCGTTCTTAACAACCTTTGCAAGTACAATGCCCGTAACTTTTATAGTCTTGATTCCTTCTGCCTGACAGCGAGTATGTTCGATCATTCCTTCACCAACAAAATCCCAATTCTCGTCCTCCCAGACAAGCTCTCCGCAACGCTGGCACGATCCGAACATAACGCCACGAGCCATCGTCTATCCCTCCTATGAATGTTATAAGTCCAGTACAGCCAATAACGCGGCTTTGCAACGGTCAGCCGGGCTGGCGTGCACCATGTCAAAAGTTGAGCATTCACCTTTGTTCGCGAGTATCACTTCTTTTAACCGCTTAGCATACCGCCCTCTTATTCCGGTTTCCGCAAACCACTCTCCTACTCCCCAAGCTATGTTGATGTGCAAGGAAGGTTTGAAAACTAAAATCTCATACCGTAAACACTTATCCGAATCAACCCAATACGCTCCGCCCCATGGATCGCCCTTGTGCCAGCCCATAACATGCTGTGCAACCAGTGCATCCAGTTCCTGTCCAGGTTCCATCGCCAACACTTGCTCCCGGGTCAACGCTGTTTGTGTCATCTATATATCCTCCCTAACGAAGCATTCTTCTCGATACAGGACTTCGTTTATCCAGACCCATCCCGGTTTGTATCTATATCCTTCGTATGACTTGCCCAACTGCAACTCTTCATAGTTGGCATGCCATTTTGAATATTTGAACATTGGCATATCCTCCTTAGTAGGGAGAGGCCCAAGCCTCAACCCTCGATTTTGTGTGCTTCTAACGCCGTTGATTCTCCGTCCAGGTACATTCCGATGTTGAAATAAATGTTCCGTTTCACCTCAAGGACAACCTCATTTAGTCTTGTTATCTCAACCATGTTGTAATGACCAATGAAGTGTGGTTCAGCTTCTTTAATCTTCCTCTTCCGGACAGCCGCTCGATGTTCGTCACTGCGTTCATTCCACTTGACCACAACAATGTCGCCTTTCTTCAACTCGTCAAACTGTTCTTGTTGTTCAAGCTTCACCAGTTGAACCATGGTTCCCCTCTCCTTCCTGACCCACCTGTAAACCTTTCAACGTCATATAAGCAGCCTCAGCCCTCTGGCGTGGTGTTGCTCTAAGCATCGCCTCTGCTGTGTCATAAGTTAGTCCCTCATGGTAACTGTGTCCTGTGGCGTACGTCAGGTGAGCCTGGTATCCAATCTGATCAGCTTCAAGTGCTTTGTCTTCCAATTCCTTGACGTGATTGTATTCCGAGCATGGGATGAACCAATCAGAACTCCCATCTTCCCTTTTAATCACAAAGTTATGTGGTGGAGCTTCTTGCTCGAAATACTCGAATCCCAGCAAATCAGCCAATTGCGATGTTAAATATTGATCCGTCATTTTTTTAGCTCTCATGACTGTTCTTCCTCCCTCATCTTCGATTCGTTCTTCAGTTCCTGATGATCAGACCATGTATTGCCCACTAGCGTATCCACATGGCGTGTGATCCGCTCTTTCAGTTCATCCATCACCTGATACGGGAAAGGTACCTCTTCCTTCCTGAGCTTGCCTCTACCCGTGTCATTCGGTCTGCTTCCGTCATAGTCCTGAACGATTTTGTAGCCATGTCTACGGGTTTCTCTGGTGTATAAACGATATCCGCGAAGTATGAGCTTGTCGCCTGTGTACCAGAACGACCACTTGGCAAGCTTCAAAATGTCTTTGTCAGTGCGTTCAATTGTGTATTCCATGTATATCCCTCCTTGGTTAGAGGCCGTAGCCTCACACCGCAATTTCTTTCTGTTTAAACTCTTCCGCCAGAGCCGCGCAGAAACGTGGCATAAGCTCGTTAACGAAAGCTCTACATGAGGCCGGGTAACCTAATGCGTGATTTTCGCCTGCATCACTTATGGATGTCTGGTCAAACCACCGAACAAATCCAGCTTCGTTTTCTAACCAATCACATTCTTGTAGCAAATCCCATTCTTTCCGCGCTTCTTCACGGGTTAACGATTGATCACCCCTGAGATAAATGATGTCTTGTTTAGCCCTACGCAGTGTTTCGTCCGGATCATAACGTCGAAGATCATAGAACAGTCTTGCCATTAGGGTTCCAGGTACGCCTTTTGCGAGATACTTACGAATATCTTCACCTTCGCGTACTTCAAACTTGTGAGCTGCATTCCCGTAATCCGTCACCGCTGAAAACATGCCTGTTGAATCAAGAATGAATATTCCCCATCCTTCTCCGTCCACGGATGGAATGTAATAGCGCCAGAATTTAACGTCTTGGTTTGTCATGTGTGTTATCTCTACTTTGGTGGGCCTAGCCCCTGATATACTCCCTTACTTGCTTGCCCAAAAACTCTGTATACGCTGGAGGTATTGCCTCAGCCAGCTCGTCGCGGGACATCCAATCAATGCCGCCCATCGCAAAGCCCCAGTACAGTTTTATCTGCTTTGCGTTAAGCCCTCGTACCCCTCCGCTTCCGCAGATGGAGATACTACCGTCCTCACCAATTCCGTTGCCAGCTGCTGGTGTTTTCATCTTTTCTCGCGGTACATCCGGTTCAACCAGCGGAATATTGCTCTCGAACCACCGTTCACGCTGAGTGTAGAGTTTTGCGAACTGCGATCCGAACAGCTTTACGGGATCGATCAACGGCGCACCAGCCACATTTTCGATGATGTAGGGCTTGCCTGTTTCTTGGAGTAGCCTCCTGGTATCCGGGATCAGGTCCAAGTGGTCGCCATATTTGCCGCCGTTGCGTGCTACAGATAAACTCTTAGCTTTGCTATGCGCCTGACATGGAGGCGATGCCGTTAGGACATCAAATTGAGCGATGAACGCTTTGTCCTTGAGGATTTCGAGTGCGTCCGCCTGGATAAATTCGTATGGGTAGTTTGGTTGCGGCTTGATGTCTACTCCGACCACCTCAAATCCCGCTTTAGCGTACCCAGCCGAACAGCCGCCAGCTTTACAAAATAGGTCTAATAGTTTTGGTTTCATATGATTGCTCCTCTAAATTTGGTGTGGTGATTCCCTTCCTCTGTTAACTACATTGCGTCTACAAAACAGCCGCAACCGCCTATATCAAATAAGTCAATTTGTCCATCGTTGTCCACTTCGTCTCTCAGATCCCGAATTGGCAATGGTTTGGAGTCCCGTTTCATGAATGCGTATTGCTTGATTTGCATGTATTTCTGCACCGCACTGCCTGCCGGATGGATATATGTTTTCGGACGCTTGGCCCGGTCATAAAAGTAATCTCTATATGCATCGTCCAGTTCTTGCAGCATCTGTTCCCGGACATCATCTGGTATGCGTTCATCCTCTGGAACCTTGTCATCCATGATGTACCGATAGGCTGATACACATATTTTCAAGTGATGCTCTTGTTCCATGATCTGCTGGAACACATCTGGCATCTGCGTTTTCAGGAGCTTGTAATGGCCCTGTCCAGCCTTCACGCACCTTCCGTTACAGTTGTTATGGCTAAACCCGTAGTCGTACAATACAGGCTGTTTAATGTCGTATTCCTTCAGTACTTCGTCTTTCCAAATGTTATGGTCGATCAATGGCATCTCCACCTGGAACGGCTGCCAGTTCTTTCGTATAGCACCCTCTCGATGCATCTCATCGAACCCAATCCCAAAATACAGTACAGCGTCCGTGGTGAAATCCTCGTCCCGTAGATACTCCTGGTTCCTCCAACTCTCTGCCGCAGGCTTGATGCCTTTTTTCAAAAAGTCTTTGGATACTTTCATTTTTAAGATTTTGCTACAATCGCCTATCATGCTGTTAAATACCAGCTTCTTCTCAAACATGAGCTGCATCGGGTTTAAGCCGGATGAGTGGACCAGGAGCGGCAATTGGAGTTTGTCAGATGCTTCATCGTTGAACCGGTATAGATCCGGGTTCTCCCAAAGCGTATCCGTGAAGTACAATACAATGTTGTCGTCTGGATGATTCTTTTTCACCCAGTCTGCCGCCGCAAAGCTGGCCTTCCCACCACTGAAGAAGATGATCCGATTTCTCATGTGTGTCTTGTCTCCCTTCCTCTGTTATCCCCGGTGGGGTGGTGTATCCTCCCTTAGATGGTTTATTGGTGGGTTAAACTAACTTCTTCTCATCTAAAATTCCTAAGTCATAAGCGGTCTTAGCTGTTTTATGGTCAACCAGCACGCCGTTAATTGTGTTTGCATAAGGTGAGATTTTCTTTTTGTTTGGGTCATACCATCCCTTTTCAAGCTCTACTTCTGAAAACGGGTGACCTTCTCTCAGAACAGGAAATCCATCCTTGTATTCCGGTTTAATAACTGTTCCATACTCATCACGCTCGCCTACGTACCAATTTCTAAGTTCGGGCCCAATCTCGCTTGCTCCACAGCTTTCGCAATGATAGGGACCACACTGTGTCATTCCAACTCCTACATCCACAAAATCCGCATGGCAATCATCACCACAGTATGGGCATGGCTCTGGATCGTCGTAACTTCCATAATTACTTCTCATCTTCTATTCCTCCCTGTGGGTTATGCGTTGTATTGGTGACTTCTCAGGCATGCCAAGCTTCATGCAGTGAACATGGTCCTGTAAGATGGGCATCCATGTTTTCTTGCTACTGTGTACCAGCCGATGCATATCCGCGCTCAGCAGGATGCAGTTGTCTACCTCGTATTTTCCGCCTTGCGATCCGTACACGATTCGGTGTAACTCAAGCCTAACTCCTGATACTCCACTTATAGCGCACCAGTTGCCTCCGTCGCGCTCGATTACTGCTTGCCGTACCTTTTCCTTCGTCATGTACTCAGGATCGTCCAGAGCGCGATTACGGCGTTTCTTAGGCGCTTTCTCCTTGCGGTTGTGGTGTGCGAGCAGATTCTTCCGCCAGGGCATGATGTTCTTTTCCTTCTTGCGTGCCAGTGACATGGTCTACCTCCTCCGTGGTAATGTGTGGATCAGACATCCGATTGCTATCCCCATTGAAGTGCCTAACATCAGCATCACTATTCCAAAAGCAAGTTGATTCATGAGTGTGTATCTCCTCTCCGAATGGTCCGTCTGTTACTGGGATGATTGGGCTGCCGTCGTCGTAGAATAGGGTGTCTTGGTATCTCATGCGGCTTTATGCTTGTCCAGGTGCTGTGCCAGCTTGGTCACGTCTGCTGCCTGAACCTCCGCGAATTTGGTGATCGTGTAGCCAAGGAATGTGTTAATGGCATCGAAGCTGTTCCAACCAGTTGCTTTGTGCTTGGCATACAGCATTCGAGTCTGGCCCTCGCTGGCAAGTGTCCCACCGCCTGTATTCGCGTTAGATTGCGTATTATTGTTGTTAGATGTATTCATAGTATTGTTGTTGGCTTTACTTGCGGGTGCGGACCCCTCTTTTTGTTTGGCGTCAGGATCATCTTCATCTGTCGGCAATCCCAGGCATTTTAAAAGGAAGTAGCGCTCACTGTATGTCAGTCCGGAACCGTACGCCTTGGATATCTCATCTTGTTGCCCGTAGTAAGCCCATGAGATTGTCTCTCTTTCGTCTGGCTTATCTCCATTGATCCAGGTGTATGTCATTTCGCCTTTCACGACGAAGTCCAGCATCTCCTTACCCTTCGCTGTTTTGTACTCATGTGTGTGGTGTTCGCCCACTTTCGTTGAAGGAATCAGCAACAGGTTCAACTCATTCATCTTGTCCTTGATCTTGGAAAGCACTTGGTTGCCGGACACATATGTGTAGCTGAAACTTGCTTTGTCCTTAGTAAATCCCTCCGCAACCATCCGAACTTGAACAATCTTCTGATAAAGGTTAAGCGTCTGTTGCTCGCTCATCTACCTCCACCTCCTCCAGATCCAACAGTTCCCATTCGCCACGCAATGTGCGTATAACGAAATTCTGTGGTATGTCCGGGCAATGCCGTGTTGTCAACCAATGCTCCATATCCTCTCTACGGGACAGGCGCAAGGCTTGCATAAAGTCATCTGTCGGTTGCGCTACTCTGTCCAAGAAGTAACCTTTCTTATGCTGTGGGATGTATCTGTATTGTGTGGGCATTCCATTCTTCCTTTCGTTGTGGTATATTGGTTGTAATTCAATTTGCAAATCGTCTTTCTAAGGCTGCCGATGCTACGGCGGCCTTTTCTCGTCTAAGGGCAATGGCGCTGTTCATCTGGTACACCCGTTTTAACGTCTCCGTCAGCGTCCCTCTCTGGCTTGCGATCTGCTCCAGCTGTTCGAAGTGTTTTCGATCTGTTGGCGGAACTTTCATCCTTCCTCACCTCCACTAAGTTGATTGGCCTTCCCCACCCGAAGTATTCAATAACATCCTCGGTTCGTTTGAACACCATCTCTTCTCGCTTCTTGTAATGCTTCAATATGTCATCCACGCTTTTAAAAGTTTCTTCATTACTCACGCTGTCTTTCGTTCCTCCTCAATTGCCTGTTGCAACTCATGATGTAGGCGTTCCTGTTCTTCTCTATCTGCAATCTCTGCTTCGTACTCGCTTAACGGTTTGGCGTAGATCGGATCGTGACCCCTCCGGCGCAACTGGCGGAACAGATCGTTGTAGTCGAAGGCGCTCCAACTGAGCACCCGGCCTGCATCGGTAACCACTCGGTACACCGTCAAAGGTGTTTCGCTACTTCTCATTCCCTCAACTTGCATCGTCGTATCCTCCAATCCTCCGTACTGTGATAAACACGCTGTTGTCTACCGCTTCAAGCATGCATCCTTTGCAATGCGGTTGCCGATCCTTTCCCTCGTACACTTCGTACTCAGCTGGACTACCGCATCCGCAGTTAGCTGCTGGGCTGATGAACGGGATCATGTTGTCTTTCTTCTTACCGACCAGTTTTAAGTTAGGCATTTCGGTCACTCCTTTTCGAATTAAGTGAAATTGTGTACAATATATAGGGTTTGTAACGTCATACATATCAGCATCTTGTGTTTTACTGCTTGTCCGTCATAGGAGGGCTACACCGCCTCCCCTTTAGCTACCAGACTCTCGACAATCGACCAACAAGCTAATGCAATTTCACGATCCACCTGTTCGCGTTCTTCGTCCGTCTTACATATGTTTTCTGTGTTGATCTTTACTCGGGACTTGCCGATCATGTACTCCGCTTCGATCATCGAATCACCTCGATTGATCTTATGCGCTAAGTTGGATGGGACAACTTTCATGAGGTGAAGCCTCCTTTATTCGTTAGATGAAGCTGGAGGTTCGGTTTTGCATCCGCAACTGATCCTTGTACCGCTGAATGAACCGGCTTCTTTCAAAATATCTAGAAGAAGCTCCTCATCCAGTTGAAACTCATTCCCGCATTGGAAGCAACGGATGTAAATTTCGTCGCCGTAGATTTCAATCTCATGTTGCTTGCCGTCTAATTCCTTTTTGATGTAGATCATATTAGTTCGCCTCTTCTTTCTTTTTTGGATACCAACCGTGGATGAAGTCGATAGCTAATTCAAAGTCTGAACGCTTAATCTTGTCGTATTTCGGTACTGAGAAATGTGATTTCAAGGCACGGTATATGGATTGGAAGTGAGCTTCATATCCTTTTTTCATCAAGAATCCTACTCGCGCATTTACAGACTCCTGAATGTCAGCCTTTTGGTTCTCAGTCAGCCAGATTTCGTTATCTACCACCAGTTGTAAGCGGCGATTATCTTTTTGTACTTGGTTGAGTTCTTGACGAAGATCTTTCATGTTCAAGACTGCCAGTTCCAAGATGCCTTCAATTGTAGTAGGCACTGTAGTTGGAACATTCATGTTTTGAAGACGTTCTATTTTATCGAAGTAATCATCCACCAAGGATTCGTAAGCTTCCCATGCTCTATCAGTGTTAAGAGACTTTGCATGAAGGAATGCTCCCTTTTTGGTCCAGAGGTAGAGAATTTGAGACTTCTTTGAACTCAAGTCAATTTGACTTTGGTTAATAAATTCTCTTCTCTCGTCACCAGTTAATACGAAGAAATGTTTATTCTCTGTGTATCTTGATTTATTTCGATTAAAGTTTCGGTTGAGCATATTCGTTTCTACTCCAAAGTAAGTAGCTAGCTGAGCACTTGTTAGTACTCTCTGATCATTTTTTTCAATTGCTTTTAATTGGTTCATGTTTATTCGCTCCTTTTAAGCTGTTTTTTTAGGTTTTTGACTCGTTTCGCGTCCAACATCTGCAAAAAAAAGGTTCATATCAAATCCTAATGTCGCTGAAATTAACTTTGCTGCCCGTCCACTCGCATCTTTGCGTCCTTGTTCAATCTCGGCGTAATAACTGCGGGAGATACCAGACTGCTTGGCCGCGTCATTTTGCGTTAATCCTTTAGCCTTACGCATTTGTACTAGCCAGTGGCGCATGTGTTTCACCTCCTTGACGCGTTTTGCGTCGTTGCTATGTTTTGATTATATGACGCACTTTGCGTCATGTCAACAGTCTTTTTAAAATTACTGACGAGTTTTGAGTCAGGATGTATTGTGATTCATTTCGCGTCGTTATAATACTGATAGAAGTGAGGTGGAGTAGTTGCTTAGTGAAAGACTGTTGGAGTTAAGAAAAGAAAGAAGATTAACGCAACAAGAAATCTCTAAATATTTGAAAATGGCTAGAACAACTTACTCTGGTTATGAGAATGGATCTCGGGAACCAGATAACGAAACATTAAATAAGATTGCAGATTTTCTAGAAGTTTCAGTGGATTATTTATTAGGAAGAACAGATCAGAAAAAACAGGTTCTATCGGAGCCGTCAAGAGCATTGATCGACTCGCTGAACCTGACTGATGAGGAAATTATGAAGAACATCCGATTTGAAGTGGATGGCATCGAGCTTGAAGAAGATGATGTCAAGCGATTCATTGGACTTGTAAGACTTGAAAGATCTATGAGGAAGAAACAATCAGAATAAGATACGCTCTTATGTAAACAGGTTTTACTTCTTTGGCGTCCATCTCAGATATCTTTTTTACTATGAGATCCGGGCTTACGCCGACTTCTAACAGCGTCTCTCTTGTCACATCAAAAACGATCCTTTTATCCATGTTTACCATCTCCCGTTCTCGTAGTTGCCTTTTGGTAATACCTATTCTAAGGGAACGTATGTTCTGTTACAAGATAAAAAAATATATTAAGGTGGCAGTGCGATGGAACCTATCCCCGTCCGCTGTCGTATTCCCGAACATCTTGAGAGGATTGGAAAGAAGCAGCAATGGCTTGCAGACAAGGTAGGAATGAGTAAGTCGCGTATGTCGGAAATTGTGAACCTTCGAAGCACCAATATCTCGATAAAACGAGCTGTACTCATTGCCTATTATCTTGAATGCAAAGTTGATGATCTGTGGAAATGGGAAGTACGGTAGCAGAGTGGCATTTCCGCTGCTCTGGGTAAAAAGTTCCGAATTAACGTAACTTTTAGTATGCACCTCCATCAACTCAAGTTAAATATAGCACGAATTGTTGAATATTGGCGATAAAATATACTAGGGAAATCCAAGGAAATAATTGACAATACATAATGACATACATTCATAATCCAACTTTGGATTTTGATCACAACCCAGATTTGGGTTTTGACCTCTGAGAACTCAAATCTGAGGTTTCATCCAACCAATCCAAAGTTGGATCGGTTATTAGCGGGCGGAATATCCCGCTGGTTGTCAACGCCCCCAAGGTTGGGGACAGTTCACTCAATCCAAAGTTGGATTCAGTAAGCACAGGCACCCTTCGGGGTGCTTTTTTTCTGCATATCCCCTACAATACAGACATAGAAGATATTAATTCACGCACGGAGGTTAGACATGGAGAGAGTCGCTATCTACTTACGTAAATCCAGGCAGGACATGGAAGCTGAAGCCCGTGGCGAGGGAGAAACATTAGCTAAGCACAAACAGGCATTACTTCGTACAGCGAAGTCGATGAACCTGAACATTATAAAGATTCGTGAAGAAATTGTATCCGGTGAAAGCTTGCTTCATCGGCCACAAATGAATGAGTTATTGAAAGAAGTGTCGCTGGGAGATTATGATGCTGTACTGGTTATGGACGTTGACCGGTTGGGCCGTGGTAACATGCAGGAGCAAGGATTGATCTTGGAGACGTTCAGGGAGTCCGACACTAAGATTATCACACCCCGTAAGACATATGACCTTAACGATGAGTTTGACGAGGAATACAGCGAATTTGAAGCGTTCATGGCCCGTAAAGAGTTGAAGATCATCACCCGCCGTTTACAAGGTGGTAGGTTGAGATCCGTGGAGGAAGGTAATTACATTGGGACCCGTCCACCATATGGTTGGGAGATCGAGAAAGATGGGAAATCGCGTTACCTGGTACCCCACCCTACTCAGTTTAAAGTTATGGTGATGATGTATGAGTTATATGCTCACGAAGATCCTGAAGAACGCATGGGATCTAACAAGATCGCTTCTCGCTTAAATGAACTTGGTTTTCGAACATACACGGATAAACCATGGAAAGCTGAGCTAGTGCTGAACATTATAAAAAGTCCTATAAATATCGGGTATTTATCTTGGGGTAAAAAGAAATACAAAAAAACTCCAACCGGTCGCACAGTCGCAACACAAGCTGAGGGCACATATACCAAGGTACTTGGTAAGCATCGTAAATACGTCACGCCTGAGTTAGAAGCACTATACAATCGGGCTATGGAGTTCCTTGGAGAGAAGTATCATGTCCCTTATCAGCTGGAAAATGGGATCAGTAACCCACTGGCCGGACTGATTAAGTGTGGTAAATGTGGATACGCCATTGTATTACGACCATACACGGGTCAGCCCAGTCACCTGATGTGTCCGAATAAGGAATGTCCGTGCAAGAGCGTGCAAGCGACGTATGTATTCGATGCCGTAATTGGAGGCTTGCAAGAATGGCTGGAGGATTACAAGATTCAGTGGGATAAACATAAGCCTTCCAAACGAACGTCAAACGCCCTGGAGTTGAAAGAAATGCAGGTTAAAGCATTTCAGAAAGAAGCGGAGGATCTGGAACTCCAAAAAGGCAGGCTTCATGATTTCTTGGAACGTGGTATTTATGATGAGGAAACATTTTTGGAACGTTCTGCAGCATTGGCTGATCGGATATCAGCAACCCAGAAATCCATTGTTAAAGCAGAGGAAGAAGTGGCCAAGGAAATGAAGCAGAAGGATGCGGAACTAAACATCATCCCGATGGTGAAGAACGTCATCAAGCTGTACAAGAAGACAGACGATCCAGCAAAACAGAATGCGCTGCTCAAAAGTGTAATCAACAAAGTGGTCTATTCGAAAGAGAAACACGAGTTTAAGGATAGCTTCAGTATAGAGCTTGATGTGAAAGTAAAATGACCCAACACAGATAGCCATTGAAGGTTAATTCATTGCCTTCTTTGTCCGTACCAATGGGGTCGTGCAGGGATACGTCTTTGCGTGTTTTCTTCAGGGAACGGAGATGCATTAAAATTTCGTTTTCAATACACCTCGCCGCAAATGTGGCAAGCTTCGTACCTTTGCCTTGTTGAAAACTTTCGATGGCTTTGATCAGACCAATGGTTCCGATGGAAATCAGGTCTTCCTGATCTTCACCCGTATTGTCGAACTTCTTGACGATATGCGCGACGAGGCGCAGATTGTGTTCAATGAGCAGATTGCGAGAGTGAGCATTGCCTTCAGCCATAAGGCGCAAATGTTTGGCTTCATCACCCTCAGCCAGTGGCTGGGGGAACGCATTATTTTTGACATACGAGACGAGTAACGTTAACTCTTTAATGAATAGAGCAATTGCGGTAAACAATCCGGGCACAGATGACACCTCCTGCAGTTTTACAACGATCTGGCCTGAGCACATATGGGAACAGGGTCGATCTATTGTATGTAGGCAGTGGCCCAGAAGTGCACGTACACTTGAAAAAGGGGATGATCTTGCGAAGATTTCACAGACTCACAGAAACTATGGAGCCCACCCGCTGAAGCAGGAGAAATTCTTTTTCCACACTTTCGATAAAATACTTCTTTTCACCAAATAGGACAACATCATTCTGGGCTAATGAAACATCGCTTTTGAAATAAATCACATTGTCCGTTTCCCGGAATGCACCTTTGTAATAGAACATCCTATTTCTCTCCTTCATGTATCTACCTATGTAATTAACTACCCGCTCCATGTGGATCTGCTTCCTTCATGCTAACATATTCTCTCTCATTCATCATGTCATATTCGCACACTAACCAACATAAAGCCCCAGCCCTGTGCAGAACAGAACTGAGGCTACATATCGATATGAATTCCTGTTTCTCCTGTCGATTGCTTCAAGAAGCTAATTCAAATTAAATTATTTGAAGATTCGTTGTGAGAACTGATACAGGCCGCTGTTCCAGACAGATGGTTCGTGTCCACCTACATCCAGATAAAAGGTATGCGGAATATTCATGCTGCTCAAGCCGTTTTTGAAGTTCTGGCTGACCCATAACAGACCGTCGCTTGATCCACAGGAGATCCACAACAATTTGAGTTGGCTGGCTACTTGTCCCGGGTTGGAAACCAGCTGTGATACAGATTGCGTATTCGGTGCAGCCGAGAAGGCCCCTACCCAAGCGAAGGTATTCAGATTTTTCAATCCGAAGTTAAGCGACTGCCCACCACCCATGGACAGACCGGCCAACGCACGGCTATTCTTGTCTTTGTATACCGGATAATTGGCCTCGATATGAGGAATCAGATCCTTGAGCAGGTCTTGCTCAAACCGTTCAAACGCAGCCACTTTGTCCGGAGCAAAAATGTCACCGACTGGACGGTCGTCCTTCATGGCACGGCCATTCGGCATGACAACGATCATCTGGGACAGCTTGCCCTCCGAATACAGGTTGTCCAAAATGTTCTTGGGTTTCATTGCATTGACCCACTCATGCTCATCCCCGCCGATGCCGTGCAGGAGATACAAGACGTTATACTTTTTATTCGGAGAATATCCTGGCGGTGTATACACGGTGGCTTTCCGTGTATTGCCTACCGTTGTGGAGTAATAGGATATCAGATTGGTATTTCCGTGCGGAATATTGTTTCGATAGCCATCATAACCCGGTGGTGCAGGCACAACCGGAGTGTTAGCCAGCGCATTTTGCCCGGTATTATCCATGGTGCCGGTCGCTCCCTGATCTACAACCGCCTGGATGGGGGTTGGAGCTGCAGTTTCCTGCATATCGGCTGCAGACGCGATCGTTGGTACAAGGAGTGCTGCTGTGATGGAGAGACTCAGAATTTTGGACAGACGTTTTTTCATTAATATCAATCTCCTTTGGAATATGATTTTAAACCGTGTACGAACCTCATAACAGGTCTTTCAGATACACACAAACCCCAATTGAAAGCCCTTACATTTAAAAACGAAGTTCCTCCTTTCCACGCATGAATACGGACCGCTATCCTTCACCTTTCCCAATAAGGAAGTAAACATCAGCGATCCATAATTTACAATCAATTCCAATTACATCTTTATTATATCACCTCACAAGGCCTGTACATCATCAAAAAACTTAAATAACTATATCTTATAGTTTAAAAAGTATACTTCTCCACCCCACCAAACCGTCTATTCGCTCCCCTACTCTGGATCTCATCATGATATAAAAAAGCCTCAACTCTCCGTGTTCAACGGAAGAATTGAGGCGAAACGATTCCATATTCAGCTTACCGACGCTGCCTCTGCAACCTGGGCAACCTCTGGCCCATGATGTTTACGCTCCATGAACAGACTGAAGAGCAGTCCTAGCAAACCTAATCCGGCAATAACTGCGGCATACAAAGGCACTGAGATAAGTCCCGTATGTGTAATTGCATACCCACCCATATAGGCACCAGCGGCATTTCCCAGGTTAAATGCCGAATGACTTGAGGTTGTCGCCAGCAGCGGCGCTTCGCGGGTCATATTCATAATCCGAATCTGAAGTCCCGGCATAATACCAAACGCGGCTACACCCCAGAAGAATATGGTGATTACCGCGAGATAAGGATTCTCTAGTGTAATCGTAAGTGTAGCTAACAGAATAGCTAAGATCCCAAAGTTGACGATTAACGAAGGCATCAGCTTCCAGTCTGCCAGACGGCCGCCAACCAAATTGCCCAAGGTTACACCGAAGCCAAACAACACCAGAATCCAGGTCACACTTTGCTCTGCAAAGCCGCTAATATCCACAAGCATCGGCGTAATATAGGTGAAGACTGTAAACAAACTTCCGCACCCCAACGCCCCAATAAGCAGAACCAGCAACACTTGTGGACGTACCAGATTTCGAAATTGCTGACCGAGGTTTGCAGGCGGTCCTTGCGCAATAACCGGAATAAAACGAATAATCCCCATTAATGAGATAATGCCCAGAATTGTAATCGCTCCGAAAGATGACCGCCATCCGAGCTGTTGCCCAATAAACGTACCAAACGGAACGCCAATGATGTTGGCAATCGTTAGCCCCGCGAGAACAACTGATACCGCTCCTGCCCTTCTCTCGGGCGCAACAAGCCGCGTCGCCATGATTGAACCTACACCGAGGAACGTGCCATGGGCAAATGCCGTTAATATCCGTGCTGAGATTAACAACCCATAGGTGGGAGCAATAACGGACAATGCGTTCCCGATAATGAAAATGCACATCAGCAGTACCAGCAGTTTTTTCTGCGGAATCTTGTGTGTAAATACGGTCAATATCGGCGCACCTACCGCTACACCAAGCGCATATCCCGTAATGAGTTGTCCCGCCTGCGGAATACTTACATTCAGATCTGTTGCCACATTGGGCAGCAGGCCCATAATAATAAATTCAGTCATACCAATCGCAAAAGCCCCTATCGTCAGGCATAACAGGGATAATGGAAACGCCCCTCGTTTACCTGACTGCGAAGCCTGTGGTTCTGTTGTGTGTCCTGTGGTGCTCATAGATGTTCTCTTCTCCTGTCTCTAATCAACGATTTTCTGTCGCCTTCAACCACAAGGCATCTGTTAGTTGTTCGAACGTTTCACGCATAGCCAGCTTGTCCCGCCAGTGTGCCGGAATACCACTCAATCCATAATAAGCACCTGCGATCTGCCCATACACCGCACCTGTAGTGTCCGCATCATCACCCAGATTAACAGCTAACAACGCGCCTTCTTCAAAGCTTGACGACTTATGAAACGCCCATAGTGCTGCTTCAAGTGAACGAACCACATAACCACTTCCCTTAATTTCCGGCGGTTCTTTGCTCTGATAGGAACCCATCACAACCTCTTCAATTGCAGGCGAAAAAGTAGGTTCTTCCCTCCACTGTCTGCATGTCTCCGGCATCAGCATGACGCTCTTGTCCGCTCCGCGCAGACCGGCAACAATTATGGCGGCTAGCACTTCACATGCTTCCACGCTTTCTGTTGCAGCATGTGTTGTCCGGGAGCTCAGCCCGGCATAACGAACCGCCTCGTTTGGTCGATTAGCATAAGCCATCGCGACAGGTGCAAGCCTCATGATAGAGCCATTGCCCGCCGTCATCGGGTCAGTTGATCCGCTGTAGGCTTCTCCAGTTATCTCAAACCTCTCCAAGGCACTTCGTGTGGCCCCGCCGATATCGAAGCAATCGCCTGTGCTGCTCATATACCCGACCTTGTACCAATTGGTGTATCTGCGCATCTGATCCGCAGGATCAAAGTCTGCTTTACGTACCAAACTTTCTGCCAGACACAGAGCCATGGATGTATCATCTGTCCACTGCCCTGCCTCCAGCCCAAATACACCTCCACCCACGATATCCGTTACGGGTTCAAATGTGCCCGGGCTGCTGAATTCCACGGTAGTTCCCAACGCATCACCCGCTGCAAGCCCGATGAAGCAGCCATTGAAACAGTCCTTTTGCAACATGCTTGTCTTCCTCCCTTACTCCATATACTTTCAGAATCTTTCTTCCATTCTCCCACAGGGCCTGATCTGGCGTAAAGCTAATAAAATCCAATAAATTCAGCTCCATTTCTTCTATTATAAAAGTGTCGAAAGCTGTTGAACGGCAAGACTATCCAATTTTCATAAAAAAAGTTTTATTTTTTTGAGCTGTAAAAACAGTTTATTCAGTACACCGCTTACATGCAAAAGGGTTAACGGTTTGCAACGTTCATCATTTTCCGAAAACAAATCATACATGTGAAAATTTTCAATGTAAACAATCATGACGCGCTTGACCCTTCGGTTTGTCCTATGTTACGGTTTTATTAGCTTCAAACGCATATTTTTTCCCAAATTAATATTCATTTTCGGTTTATTGCGTCAACTAATATCCCGCAGGTTAATGAATACAGGGAATGAATTTGCAGAAAATTTTCATTTTTCGTTTTATCCCCAAACTAATTCTGAAACAGGAGGAACAAATTTATGATTAAGGCACTGGTGTTTGATTTCGACGGAACGATTATTGATACAGAGACAGCATGGTATATTGCTTTTCGTGATGCTTACAAGGAACACGGCGTAGATTTAACCCTGGAGATGTATTCACAATGCATCGGTACCAGTCTGAAAACATTTAATCCGTATGAGTACCTCATCACAGATTTGAATCTTCCGATTGATCGGGAAGAGTTCAGGGAATCCGTTCAGTTGCAGCACGCTGCATTGATGAACAAAGAAAAGGTGCGCCCTGGTATTCAGGAATATCTTGAACAAGCACGTGAAGCCGGACTGAAACTGGCTGTAGCATCCAGCTCCAAACGGGAGTGGGTTGAACAACATCTGGAACAACTGAAACTAAAAGATTATTTTGAAGTCATTCGTACGGCAGATGATGTTGCAAATGTGAAGCCTGACCCGGAACTCTACACTCAAGCGCTTGAAGCCCTTGGAGTAACTGCAGACGAAGCCGTAGCGATTGAGGATTCACCTAACGGCGCGCGTGCAGCTGCTGCGGCTGGTATGCACTGCGTAGTCATCTCGAATACCATCACAGGAACACTGGAATTCGATATGCCTCACCAACGGTTATCTTGCTTGACCGACCTTACATTTAATGATTTGATTTCGAAGCCACTCGTCACTACCGTCTAAGGTCTGCACGAATTTCTCGATTTAATCCTTAAAGGGGGAGTTCACACATGAAAGCTGTACATTTTGGTGCGGGCAATATAGGCCGCGGTTTTATCGGTCATATGTTGTCCGCTTCCGACTACGAAGTCTGCTTTGTCGCACGTAACCCGAAGAAAATCTCCATGCTTCAAGAGAGACAGGAATATCCGATTACACTTGCCAATAGAGATCAGGACACTACGATTGTCAACAACGTGACGGCTATCAATGTGAGTGAGCAGAATCTGGTTGCTGAAGAGATCGCTTCAGCCGATGTGATCACAACCGCGGTGGGGGTATCTGCACTCGGAGATATCGCCGAACCGATCGCCAAAGGCATTCAACTTCGCATGAAAAACAATAATCAGGCTCCACTGCATATTATCGCTTGCGAAAATGCCATCGGTGGTAGCACCAGGCTGAAGAAACGCATTTATCCATTTTTGGATGAACAAACTCGCAAAAAAGCCGAACGTTATGTTTCTTTCCCCAATGCAGCTGTGGACCGGATTGTTCCGGCTCAAAACCACAAAGACCCGCTACAGGTCACTGTTGAACCTTTTTACGAATGGGTCGTTCATCGTCCAGCACTTCTGGATGGATTTAAGAAAATAGATGGCGTACACTATGTGGATTCGCTTGAACCTTATATCGAGCGTAAAATGTTTACGGTCAATACAGGCCATTGTGTCGCCGCATACTTCGGCTATCTCGAAGGATTCAAGACGATCCGACAGGTGATGAGTAATTCCACCCTGCGGGCCAAAGTGCGCCATGTTATGGAAGAGACCGGTCAGATGCTTATCCAGAAGCACGGATTCAACGCTCAGAAGCATAACAAATATATCGATACCATACTGGAACGCTTCGCCAATCCCAACCTGACGGATCAGGTCACCCGGGTCGGACGTTCCCCCCTTCGCAAGCTTTCGCCTCATGATCGGCTTGTTCGCCCAGCGATGCAGGCCAGTGAATTCGGAATTGAAATTCCTCATTTAACTTCTGCTATGGCGGCCGCAATGCTGTTTAATGACAAACGCGACGAGGAAGCCATGAAGCTACAACACATGATTCGCGAAGATGGCGTCTCCGCCTTCATCCGTGAACGCATGGGAATTCCCGACGAACATCCCGTTCATCAGAATGTAATCGCCCGTTATCAGGAACTCAGAGGGCGCAAGGAATCGACCATACTAACCTGAGTAACGGATCAGGGCATGGGTTCGATCCTGCAAACTGAATAGAAGCACGGCCAAGAAGCCGGGAGGAACCTATGCAGCTGCATCGCTCCTTCCGGCTATTTGTCTATGCACGGCGTGGCACGGCACGGTACATCCTATCTATATTGTAGTAACGTTAATAAAACAGCGTATCTCCTCTCAAGGAAACACGCTGTTTAGGGAATCTTTTTAATTTAATTTTCTACTCATTCATAATGGAATTGAGGGATGCATAGGCCATGGGCAGGAAACCTTCCGAAGGTTCACCAATAGGTGCTTGGATGTGGAAAATGAAACCATTGCCGTCCAGTTCTTTCACGATAAAATACTCTGTTTTCTTATCATTCTGGGACATCATGTATAATTTTGCATCCTTCATCGGGCCGTTGCTGAGTTGTTCAGCCGTTAATTGCTTCACTTCTCCGGTCTCGGACAACTCTTCCTTGGCATCCATCTTCAGCGCATCCAGATTGTAATTCGCCGGCAGCTTCTCAATCTCTACCTCATAATCCGGATCAATCTTCATTGTTAATTCATGGTCTTCGGCGTCAAAGGCCATCGGTTCAAACACATAAAGTGAATAACCTTTCGCTTGTGCCAGTGTTACTGGGCGTTTCTCGGTCATTCCTTCTACCGTCACTTCCAGCTCTGATGTCTTCGGACGATCGGACGTTACTGTACCGCCTGCATTGGAACCGTTATTGTCATCACTCGATTCAATCTTTGCAATCTCTGTAAGTACCAACTGTTTCGTTGTTGCATCAATCGTTTTCTCTACATATTTGAAACGAACGGAATCTTCGTCATCGATATCATCCAGAGACTTCTGCAGATCTTCGCTCACCTGGAATGACATCGGCTTCTCATTCACTCGAATCTCAACGGTATGCGGATCAGCCCATCCAGTCAGAATACCTTCTGCTTCTATTGCAGCACTTTCATTTGGTTGTTGCTCCGGTGCTGGTGACTGTTCTTCCGTATTATTCACTGTTGGCTGTGCAGCAGGATTACTGTTCCCACAAGCCACAAGCGAGAATCCCATAAGTAAAACCAGGAGTGATGCACTGACTTTCATTGTATTTCCTTTTCGCATATGAACACCTCCGTTAGCTTATACGCAATGATGCTTGTCCATGTTGCTTCTCATCCATTGGCTTGGCTGTATACTAGTACTTACACGGGAGACAGGCAGCTCAATCATGCAAAATATCTGAATCGTTGCTCAGATCCTCTACTCAGCTGGCCTGATCCATCTGAACCAGTTTGGCATTGGCTCCGTTAAATGCTTTGGTCTGGAGGTTAAATTGCTTTCGGAATTCAGCAAGCTTCGCATATTCGCTATTCCGTACACGAATGGCTCGCTTAATCTTAACCAGATTAGGTTCTGCACTTTCTCTCATCAGATCATACAACTGTTCATCGGCACTCAAACTCAGCTGATACGAGGCAACAAAATTTTCCAATGCACGTGCTCTTGCTTCATATTGATCCAGCACCTTTTCAGCCTGTGCCAACGTTTCTTCTTTTTCAAATGATAGTTCTTTCAATGAACCGCGCAGGGCCACCGTCTTCTCGTTGGTCTGTTCCATGGCCTCTTCCGCCTGTTTCAACAACGTTCTTCGTTCACGGATATGATCTACTGCCTGATCCAGCAGTGCTTCGAGGTCACTGTTTTTGTTCTTTCCTTTGTCTAAAATAGACTTGTATAACTTCATATCTTCCTGCTCATGACTGGTCAGCGTCTTCAAACTCTGATCGATCTCCTGACCGCTGAGCACCAATTGGTTTATCTGATTTGCCGCAGGCTCCTGCGGATCTCCACAACCACTTACCAGCAGAATTAGCAATACACTAACTGCCGCAAGCGCCACTTTTTTACTCGTTAGCACCCAAGCCCTTCCTCTCTTGCATCATCATCTTGTTGTTATATTACAAGCGGGTATCTCCGCTAAAATTGGCTACCCAGTGTGCATCCGGATCGTATACTTCGAACTCGTAACCCCGATCTTCGAGTAACTTCAGAATGCGTGGTAAAGCCTGAACCGTCTGCTCCCGCTCATGCATCAGAATCACTTCCTTATCCCGATGTACACTTTTGCTCACCCGGGCCACAATCTTGTCCGGCTGACCGGGAAGATTCCAATCGAGTGAATCTGTCGTCCAGTCCCACATTTTGAATCCGGCCGCCGCAATGTCACCTCTGAACTTTTCACCGATCTGTGGACTGCTGCCATAAGGTGCACGAATAAGATGAGGTGTAAAACCAATCAGGTCCTGCACCATCTTCTGCTCTTTCTTGAACTCTTTCACAAAGTTTGCCGAGTTGCCGCTCTTATACAGCTTTTTATAGTTATGCGTCATGCTGTGAAGTCCAGGATAACTGCCTTCCTTCAACAGCCGTTTCACTGCTTCCGGATGCTGATTCAACTGACGTCCGATCATAAAAAAGGTAGCCTTTGCCTCATGCTGCTTCAATATATCCAGCAGTTGTTCCGTATATTCAGTTGGCCCATCATCAAACGTTATGTATGCCAATTTGCGAACCTGGCCCTGAAACCGTGCCGGCTCCTCCTTCGCATCCGGAGTAACTTGTATCATGCCGAGCTTGGCCGGCTGTTCGATTACAGTGATCGGAGGCGGCGCCACAACGCTTTTGATCCAATGCGTCATGCCAAAGAATACATATGTAATACCGGTAACGAACAGTACCAAGAGCATTAGAGCTATGATTACCCTTCCATACCGGATTTTTCTTCGTTTATGTGTTTTCGTGCGACTTGTGCTAGGCGGAATACTGCCACGCTCTCCCGCTCTCTCTTGTTGAACTCTCACTGTCATGCCACTTCCTTACTTTCATTTTTTCCCGATTATTGGTATATTATCTCGTTTCATGTCTCTATATAGAAGATTAATAGAAAAATGGATCGGGAGAATGACAGAATAGTTACAAGCCCGGTTACAATCTACTTATCTCTTCGTTCTCTTTATCTTTCCTGCGGTTGTCTTCTCCTGTATAATGAAGTGATTTACGCTATCAGACTTCAAGAAGGAGCTACACCCATGACAAGCTTGAACCGTGCCGGCAGATCCATCTATCTGTTATTCTTTGTCGGCATTATCGCCATTTCTTTCTCTTCGATCTTTGTACGCTGGTCTACCGCAGATGTTGCGGTCATTGCCATGTACCGTCTATTTCTGACCAATCTGCTAATGCTGCCTTTTGTCTGGAAATACAGACATGAGATGATGCGTCTGAGCTTACGGCAGTGGGGCTTGCTGCTTGCATCCGGTGTGATGCTGGCCCTTCATTTCCTGCTCTGGATGGGTTCGCTACGGCTCACCAGTGTTGCCAGTTCCACAGTTATTCTCGCGCTGGAGCCTATACTGATTCTTGCCGGTTCGGTATGGCTGTTCAAAGCCAAAATTAACCGCATGATGATCATCGGCATGGGCATCGCCCTGCTTGGATCAATCGTCATTGGCGCAGGAGATTTCCAGTTGGCAGGTACTGCCCTGCAAGGTGATGTCCTGTCTTTACTTGGCACAATCGCAGTCGCCGTTCATATGCTGCTGGGTCAATTTTTGCGAGCGGGACTTAGTGCATTTTCGTATAACTTCTGGGTTTTCTTCGTAGCTGCTTGCACGCTGGCGGTATATAATCTGATCATGGGCCATCCGTTCGGAGGTTACGCTGCGTCAGAGTGGGGAATCTTCCTGCTGCTCGCCATTGTGCCAACGATCTTTGGACATTATCTCTTCAACTGGCTGCTTCAATATATGAATGCCACAACGGTATCCATGGGCGTACTTGGGGAACCCGTATTCTCTTCATTGCTAGCCTGGATGCTGCTCGGCGAATCCCTCAGTGCTTTACAAATGTCCGCCGGGGTGGTCATTATATTCGGGGTATGGATCTTCATTCGATATGGCAAAACCAAACCTCAGATTGCTTCAGCAGAAGCCTCTGTTGCGGGAAAAGGGCCTATTGAACCTACAACGGTATAACGTATTTTTTCGTAAATCATAGTAATAAACGACTCTACCACTCTCATAAGGCGGTGTATTTTGATGAAAAATATTGTATCCATGCGCTGGCTGCTCGCCAGAATGTATGAACCGGATGTAGTTATTGCAGATTGCCGATTCTTGCTCGGTCAGCCAGAGGCTGGAAGACAATCCTATGAAGCTGGACATATCCCAGGGGCTGTCTATCTCGATTTGGAAAAAGACCTGTCTTCTCCTGTATCTGCGCACGGAGGACGTCATCCGCTTCCTGATCCAGCTGTGCTCGCAAGTCGTCTCTCCAAAGCTGGCATCGGCTCCAATAGTCGTATTGTTGCTTATGACGATCAAGGCGGGATGAATGCATCTCGGCTATGGTGGCTGCTTCGCTATATCGGTCATGAACAAGTGTATATCATGGACGAAGGTTTCTCCGCTTGGAAAAACGCCAAATTCCCAGTGACTACGGATGTGCCGGTTCAGATCCCGGCTTCCTTTGAGGTGAATGTGCAACCAGCCATGCTGGCAAGTGTTGAAGATGTTCAGCAGGCTTCGGCAAGTGGCAGTGCCGTGCTAATTGACTCCCGTGATGCTCGCCGTTATGCGGGTCTGGAGGAACCGATTGATGCCAAGGCCGGACATATTCCGGGTGCGGTGAATTATTTTTGGAAAGATGTGTTGGATTGGGATGGACGTTGGACAGATACTGGGGTGTTAGAAGAGCGTTTCAGTAAACTGGACAAGGATGGTGCGATTATCGTGTATTGCGGTTCTGGCGTCTCGGCCTGCCCTAACGTGATTGCGCTGGAAGAAGCGGGATATACGAATGTGAAATTGTATTCCGGAAGTTGGAGCGATTGGATTAGCTATGAGGGGAATCCGGTGGCTACGGGGGAAGAAGTTTAGGATTCTGATACATTGTGGATGATTGGAATAGCTAAGCGGAAATGCCGCCTGGGTCTAAGGACTCATGGCGGCATTTTATCGTGATTTTCATGTTCCCATTTAATATGAGCGGCGGTTTTGGTAGGAATTGAAGAGTGAGAATCAGCTGCCGACTTTGAGAAACGTTTATAAAAGATTGCTTTGAGAGTGTCATGGGTCTGATCTGTTTCTGCAGAGACCATCAGCATTACCATAAACGAATAGTAGAATTTTTCGCGTACGATATTGAGGCGATATTACTTGTTACGACTAGGTCCCTCGTCGAGCACCAATCTGAGAAAGAGACCGTCCAAACTTTTCCTTCTTGGTATTATCCCCTTATTCTCTTATAATGAATAATTTAGTAACCAATATACAATTTTAAGGAGATGGAGTATGAAAGAGAGTGAGGTACGCTTTACCACAAAGTTTCTGATCGTAGTAGCTATGATTTTATGTAGTGGGTTGCTACCGATTACAGGTGGAAGAGCAGAAGCAGCACAAGAGCGTTACAAATCGGAATTCGAATTTGAATTCAAATATGAGGAAGAAGCATCCAGAGTTATACCTCAGGTTCGTGTAACGAAGTTTTATTTTGATGACGGTCGTGTGGAGACTGAACTTTATGAATTTCCAAAGCAGGCAAGGGCTGTATCGAAAGATGCGCAATCCTTAGAGAGTGCACGCAAAAAAGATGATCCAGCGCTGAAGCAAACATTTTATCCAGGCTGCGGTTGGGGCTTTGGCACACATGTGATGAATACAGAGAAAGGGCCGCTAGCTTTTACGATTTATTGTGATTCAACGACAGACAAACAACCAGATGCAAAAGGTAAAAAGAAGTCCGTAAGCAATCATGTTATCTATAAATATGATCTCGAACGCAATCTTCTAAGCGTGTTGAATCAAGTACAAACATTCGGGGAAAGCCGGCCTCCGTTCCGAATCTATTATGACTTTGGAGGCTATACCTTGCAGGAAGGTAACGGAGAAATAAACTATGAAGAACGAAATATCCGAGTCTATTCACTGCTCAGTAACAAATTGCTGGCGCGTATTGCTGAATATCCACAGGTAATTGACAAAACCTTAAGATACTCCGAGTACACAAAAATATCCAATGATCCAAAAGTTATCGCTAAAATTGGAAATTATGTAACACATAGGAATAATAATTACATAGGAGAAACAATCATTTTGAATTCAGACGGAACCCGAACCAAAAGCAAGATTCCCGCCGCACTACCAAACCATATTTTTTATGAAGATAAAATTGGTTCAATAACTTATGTATCCTATAAAAATCCAAAAAGCGAAAATCGCATGGTAGGTTATCGAACTTCTGCAAGTGCAGCAATCAAGCCACTATCTCGCACAGATGCTTCAAGTTCGATGTGGTTCACTGAGTACAAGCATTACGTTCTGATTCGTCAGCAAACAGCCAAAGAAAAAACAATAAGAATCGTCGATACAAAAACGGCAAAAGTTGTATCCGAAATTCCGGATATCGGCGGTGGAATATATAAGGAAGTTGGCGATTCAATTGTTTTATTCCAAGTCGAAAAGAAAGATTACTACCTGCACTTGCCAACAGGAATTATTACCCGTAATATGGAGAATTCTCAATTGGTACAAGCCGATACAGGTGGATACACGGGCGACCAATCGAAACTGATCTCCATGCAAGCTCCACCACAAATGCTCGTAAACGGCAAACCGATGCGTTATGTCGGCCAAGGCCCCTTCCTGACGAAGGACAACCGCTGGTACGTAGAAGTGAATGATTTTGCAAAGGCAGCGGATGCTACAGTGTCCAAAACTTCCAGTGGGTGGACGATCAATCGTGGTAATTATAAAATGACCGTCTCCAAAACCGATAAAACGGTATTAACCTGGGCTGGGCAGACCTTCGTACCATTGGAGACACTGAACGAAAAATTGGGCATGGCTGGGGGGTTCTTGAATTCCCTTTTAGGTAAGGGCTACGAATACAAAGTGCTCCATGTTTTTTCCAAGGATCTGAAAGAAGCAGATATTATCGCTCGCCCTGATCTGTACGAGGCCATCGAAAATGATTCAGGGAATTATTATTCAATGGAAAATGGTAAACCTGCCGCAAGGCCGTTGTCGGAAGCCAACAGGTATTATTATGATGGGACTAATCTCATCTTCAAAGATGGCTTACTCGTAAATGTAGCTTCTATATACAATGCGGGTGGCCGTACGTTGCGAAATATTCTGTTCGATATCAATAAACTGAAGCATGTCATTGCCGTCTATGGAACGCCGAATGCAACCATGACCGGAGGACAAATGGTACGCTGGTACGAGGTGGATGGTAACGTGCTGGTATTCGAAGGTAACTCTAATTTGAAGGGTGCTTATTATATTTCACGATAAACACGAGGTGATATTCTGTGCTCCAAGCCCGTTTCCAAATAAGGACTCGGGCTTTTTTATTAGGCTTAAAGGAATGCCGAGTCCCCGCTCTCCATAACCCAATCACATAAATCAGTATAACTAACCTCTTATCGCACTCATAGCGGAACAAATTATGGGAGCCATCGAGGAAGAAAGAACGGTTGAAAGGCGAGTTGCCCGTGCAGTTTGAAATCCCTTCGGCCATGATCCGAACGTGAAGTTGTATTCCGGAAGCTGGAGTGACTGGATCAGTTATGAGGAAAATCCGGTGGCTATAGGCGATGAGGAAGCGCACAAAGACGTATAGCAGTGTATCGATGTTGAATACATCGCTAGGTGGCTTATCTGCCCCGGCGATGTATTTTTCTATGTTCGGAGTCAACATCGAGTCAACAATACAACCCTTTAAGTATTTAAAAGCACACAGAAGTAGACATCAAGTGGTAGCTTTTTTTGATTCATGATAACGGAAAAAACCGTGATGGATATCTGTCCACCACGGTTGAATAATGAAATCTATTATTGCTTTTTACTTAACGATACATTAGCTGTTAACGTCTTGTCGATCGTCGTCCAGTTGACATAAGCACCTAGTATTTCATTAATAACAGAAACCGGAACTACGGTTTCGCCATTTAAAAGCTTTGGTACGTTACTATTGAACACTAGTTTATCGTTAATTGAATACACATCTGAACCAATTTGCGCACTTATATTTTTCGCACCTAATTTGATTTGCGTTGTACGCGTCTTATTATCCCACACTACTGTACCGCCCAATAGCTCCGAAATTGTTCGAATCGGTACGTAGAACTCATTGTTATGGACAACCGGTTTGATTAACGTACCACCTACGTTCATTGCAACGTCAACATGTTCAAGGAAATCGGTTTTTCGAATGAGTCCATGAACCCCTTTAGTTCGGTCTACGACCTGAGATACTTCATAATCCGTTGCGGCCGATAGGTACGCATATGCTACACTTCTATCCATATCAAGCTTATCGGATAAGAATTGAATCGATTCACGTACTGATTCTTTCATTGCTTCATCCAAATCAGGGTCCAGTCCAATTGGAATCCAATAATCTTCTGTTTCAGCAAAGGGTTGCGTAAATTCTCCACTGTGTGGTAGTGATGGATCACCTTTCTTTAACACCGTTAAACGAACTGTCCCCCTTAAGGAAGCTTCCAATGCAGTTAACGCTACTTCCCCATCTCCTTGAGCAAAGTGTGGATCTCCAGTATAGAATAACCCGCCTTTAACTTGAATCGGATAATAAATAGTTGCACCAACACCCAACTCATTAATATCCATATTCCCTCCTGTTTCAATAGGTGGGATAGAACTTACAACTTCACTGGTATTTGGTGCAACCCCCATAACACCTAGAAACGGGTTAATTGGGAAACGTACATTTTTTCCAGCTTTTGTTGGTAATACTCCATACCAATTGCCGTTGATTTCTTCAATAGGCGTAAATATAGATACATTATTATATAATTCCGGTTTTGTTGCGCTAGCTCCCTCTTGTGGGCCTGTATTTTCTGGAAATTCGTTAGGAAGGGCACCTTTACCATGGCGGTTAGAAATGACACCATATGGAACTCGAGTCTGCAACGAAAGGACTTCTACTTTAAGAACATCTCCTGGCTCCGCTCCCTCAACCGCTACTGGCCCAGTGATAATATGAGGTCCGTCTTTTACATAATCATGCTTAATCGCAGAAGCCGCAATTGCCTTCGCATCATCCAACACTCCATCGGGTGAGATACCGAATTTGCCGAAGTACTCCACTGGATTTCTCCCTTGATCTTCTATCAATCCCTCATGCGATACCGTATCAAATGTTACAGCACTTCCTGATGGCACAGTAAGAATCGGAGAGCTGTCTCGATTGGGCAGTGATCCCCAGCGAATGTTCTCAATCGCAGACGTTACATAATAATCACCTTCTACCTTATCAAGGGTTGTTGGTTGCAGCGGCATACTGAAGCCCACTGAAGGTAGAGCAAATGTAAACATACTTATAATCCCTACTGAAACCCCAAATTTCCTAATCGTTCGGTTAATAAACATTACGCTCCCCCTCTATACTATGTAATATTTTCTAACACAAATAAACACTAACATATAAATACATTTAAAACAATATTTTTTTGTTAACAAACATAACACCATAGAGATAAATATCAAGAATAAACTTATAAACACAAATGATACGTCAATATACTTGTCATATGAAAGACATGTAAAACTAAAATACTTCTAGTAACTTGAGGATTCTCCTTCAGAGATTTGAACAAACGAAATTAAGTTACATGGAAATTATGTATATCTTTAATGTATCCGATACCGCCGCTGGAATACTACTGCACTCCGGTTCAGGCATAATCACCTGTCTGCACGTGATTGCGCTGGAAGAAGCGGGATGCTCAAACGTGAAGTTGTATTCCGGAAGCTGTATTGACTGAATTAGTTATGAGGAAAATCCGGTGGCTACCGGGGAAGAGTAGGTACGGAGCACCGGTCTACAGTATCTCAAAGACAAATACACCGCCATGCAGGCTGATGCCTGGGGCGGTGTATTTTCTAGTGCCTGAGCGTCACTCGGGAATATGGGCGAGATAGAGGCATGTTTCATGGGAAGACTGATCCAACCAAATCCTTTCTCGCTCAATGAAACAGGATCTGCAAAAGAAAATGAGGAGAAGCATTCATGAGTCCATGTATCAAGATAATCACCCATATTTTACGATAGCGGGCCCATAAATAACCAAGAAACAGACCTGTAACCCCATGATTTGCAATTACTGTTGCCACATCAATATCCCAATGACCATTTCCTTGAATGGCGACATGCCAAATGGACCATAGTATTGAAACTAGTAGTATGGCGGGCCATCTTCCAAGCAACGTCTCCAATCGGGTTTGCAGCCATACCCGATAAAAAACTTCCTCCAATACGCTATTGATCATAAAACCAATCAACACCAAGAGAAGTAATTCTGTCATATCGGTTGCTACGATTTCTCCTTCTGGTTGTGCAATTGGAGAATAGAACTTTAGATAACCCCAGACCAAAATAACGATTAGTGGTACGATGACGTGTCCGCGAGAGCGAGGCTTTGCCGATATAATGTCTTGATGCCCGCCAGCCATTTTGCGATAAATCAGAAATAAAATCAACGGAGTGAACATTAATGTCGTTAACTTGAACGCCAAATAATATAGCTGGAAATGTAATCCTTGCTGGTCTATCGTTATCAGAGAAACCGTAAATAAAACGCCTGACAGCAATAATACAATCGATTGAACGACCAAGTGCTGTTTCTCCATTTGTTGGAAAATTGAGGAATCATGACTTTGATAAGGAATCATATGGATTAGAAAAATACCAAGGAATGCCGGTAACATACTATGCCATATTGGAATCACTTCCTCATGATCAGCCGTGTACCTTATATTCAAATTTCCGGTCCACACTAACCACAATACAGCAGCAAATATAATGATCATACATAATAAGCCGATTGCCTTTCCCCATGCTGGAAGCATTACTTTGAATTGCTGATTCATTCCAATTGCACTCCTTTGAGTGGCATGTTGCGTTTGCCCCATTCTTTTTTAATTCAGTTGAGTTAAATAAATTCTAGCACATCCCTCCTTCATCGTCTATTTATTTCAGTTGAGTTAAATAATATGATATTCTGTGTGTATGCCAAAAATCGTGGACCATGAGAAGATGAAGAATATTATCGCTGAAGCTACTTGGAAAATCATTAGTGAGAAAGGCATTCATCATGCAACGTCAAGAACGATTGCGAAGGAGGCCGGATTATCACAAGGCGCTTTAAGACATTACTTTTCAAAACAAGAGAGTCTATTAGCGTTTACAATGGAGTTAGTTAAGGAAAAGGTACTTACTCGAATAAAAAATCTGAATGCAAGAGAACTGGCGCCTCAAGAAAGAATTGTTGAATACTTGCTCGAACTAGTCCCGACGGATGAACAAACATTATTGGAAATGGAGGTTTGGTTTGCATTTGTAAGCTATGGAAAAACGCAAAAAGGGTTCGACGCCAATTATGAGGACCTGCAAAACGCAATCAAGAACTGCATCATGTACTTGAAAAATGAAGGTCTTCTGCGTACAACCGATGAAGAGAAGGAACAAGAAAAACTGTATGCCTTTATGAATGGGATGGCTCTCAATTTGTATCTAGAGCCGGATAAGATAAATAGAACACGAAGCAAAGAAATGATACAAGACTATATCAATTGGATTATACGTTAAAGGAAAACTTGATGCATAGATCAGGGAGCTAAGTCAGCTGACCCGCGCCAAGCAAAATACACAAGAAAGTCCGGTGGCTACTGGGGAAAAATAAAGACTAAGAGCCCACGTTTTGCGTGGGCTTCTTTGTGCTTCCATTATATCCATGTAGCATTTTAGATGCTTACATTTCCGACCTCTGTAACGTTCAGATTCAGCCTATGTTTTCGGCATACTTCGTAAAAATCTTTTGAAACAATGGGTTTGAAGATATTTATATAATCCAGCATAAAAAATTCATGCTCGCCAATTCGCTCTTCATGAAGGCAGATTTGAGATACAACTTTGACGATCTTACGTGGAGGCTGTTGTACAGATGCAGCAATGACCGCTTTGCGCCCATATTCCGAACGTTCATAATCAAAAACATCCAAACGATCGAGCTGATGTGCAGTCCAATAGGTTTTTTCAACCACACGACCGTCGTGGTAACACACCGTTGTCGGAATAAACTGTGTATTTGTTTTCGTTTCCTCCAACAGCGTTTTAAAACGATCTGATACGTGTCTCGTTCCTGTGATCGTCTCAAAATAATCTACGTTCAGGTTGCGTACCGTAGACAGTAGCTCAACCTCTGCTGTTGTCCCCTCGGGCAACGGATTGTCTATCGCCAAATAATTCATATCTAATTGGGGAGTGAAGGTTGTTCCGCCACTAATAAACCCTCTACGTGGATATTGAGATTCCAGAAAATAATAGTTCAAAGAATGATGTCCCCTTCCGAATGAAGTGCATTTTAATCAATTATACGGGTCAAATAGCGATAAATAAAACACCATGACAAGTTAGATTCATCTTTTGTTGGTGTACTTTTTCATTTTTATAGACTACATAGAGGCCCACATCGAACGATGCGGACCTTCGTTAGGGTTATATTGTTTTAATGAATCTAGCACACGCTATTTGCTCTCATTAGCACAAGTTTAAATTCTAACGAATCCCAGAGACGTTATTTCGTCAGTTCGGTCCATTTTTAAGGTGTTGACACCGTTTTATGACGGAATAGCGTTACTGAGGTTTGTTAAACCTTGTAGTCTTTCATAATCCACCATTTAAGATGTGCTAGATTCGTTAACGCATGGAACGAGGGGGGAATCGATAGGAGTGAAGTCCCTCCTTCCTTTGCATAGTTATATGGCGAATATCCATTATTTTAATAGATGCCTTGTTCCATAATAAAAGATGTTCATTGAAATGTAAGATGGCTTCCCAGCTCCTTAAAATCTTTGGTCATATATTAGTCAATAGAGAGTCAACTTGCATGCAAAATAGGGGCCGGATCACCCACTAACGTGAGTACCCGACCCCTTTCTTTAATATACATATGAATATACAGACCTTAATCAACACTTTAACAGATCAAAAAGAAACAGTCTATATTTTTGGGAAAATATTCTATATATTTAGGTTGCTGGCCGGCAAAATACAGTTGAAACGGAGCTTAAGTCGATGATGTCCAACAACCATCTTACTCGTGAAGAATTACAGGATTATGTGCAACATGTATTTGGTGCCAGTTACCTCATAACGCAGAGCGCAAGAATACATGGAGGCGCACAAAAAGTCATTTACAAAATTGACTGCACGAATGGTTTCACTTGTATGCTGTACGTTTGGGATATTTCCAGCAACTATTTTCAGGAAGAGATCTTGAATGAACCCACTTTCCACAGTTCCTATGGCAGCGAACTTTTCTCTTTGAATACTCGCTTTCTCGCTCAACATGGAATTCGAACACCCATCTTGTATGATCTAAATAACGATAGAGACCGGCACTCTTATGATTTTGCTCTTGTTGAGTATGTGGATGGACAGAAAGCCGAAGCGTATTTCCAGCATAAAAATGACAAAGATCGGGATGAGTTGTTTCAACGGATCAGGGATATGTTGTCTAATATGCATAACATCCAAAGAAACGTTTATGGAAACGCCAACGATAACAGTAAAAAAGCTGGGCCTTGCTACCAAGTTCAACGGTTGGATGCCGAAACAGCCTTATCCTATGCATCCAAACACATGACAGATATAAGGAAAAATGACGAAAGGTTGCTTGAGAAACTTTGCGAATTGGAAGCAGCAATTCAACCCAGAGATCTCTATAGTTTCATTCATGGAGAGTTAGGTCCAGATCATATATGGATAGATCATGCTATGCAACCATGCCTTATTGATATTGAGGGCGCAGGATTCTTCGATCTCGAACATGAGCATAGCTTTCTGGAGTTTCGATTTGGAGACTTTTATCATTACTTAAAAAATAACGATCTCGACCCGGAGCGGATGACATTTTATCGATTTTGCCATCATTTGTCCTTGATATCAGGAGGACTGAAACTGCTTCACAGACAATTCCCCGATCAGCAATTCGCTAAAGGGCTTGCAGAGTATCATGCCAGATGTGCAGTTCAAATGCTTTCATGAATATGGATATAAGCCTGGAAGGAGATTTGAGCATGGAGTTTATTCACGAAGATGAAAAACTTGCAGTGAGCGTTATTCAAGCCATTCACACTGGAGATATTCCAACGTTAGAGCAACTGCTGGCAGAGAATCCGGGATTGGCAAAGATAAGAATATTGGAAAGAAAGCCTGACAACGTAGATGCAGACTCTAGTATCTCTCGAACGCTGCTGCACGTGGTGACGGATTGGCCGGGGCACTTCCCTAATGGAGCGGATGCCGTGCGAGTATTGACCAAGTTTGGTGCGGAAGTGAACGCTCCTTTTGTTGGTCCAAACATCGAGACACCTTTACATTGGGCTGCAAGCTCCAATGATGTTCAAGTACTTGATGCCCTTCTTGATGCTGGCGCAGACATTGAAACGCCTGGCGCGGTGATCGCCGGTGGCACGCCGCTGGACGATGCTATTGCTTTTGCACAATGGGATGCAGCACGGCGCTTGGTTGAGCGCGGCGCGATCTTTGCCCTTTGGCATGCGGCAGCCCTTGGAGATATTCACGCCATACAAGAACATTTTAAAGGAGCCAAACTCCCGGGACGTTATCCTTGGGGAACAAGCACCTCCCCTTCTCCTCCCAATGCAGTAACCGTTGCCTTCTGGTGTGCTTGCCATGGAGGACAAAGAGAAGCAGCCGAGTACCTTCTTGACCAAGGCGCAGAACTGAACTGGATAGCCAGCTGGGATGGAATGACTCCACTAGACACAGCAAAACGCAATTTATCAACTGAACTGATCCCGTGGCTTGAAAGTCAAGGTGCCAAATCCGCTAGCGAGATTCACAGGTAGATGAAGCTAGCAAGGAATTGCCAATCGCCAGTGGCTGCGAATACAGTTATGAGGAGAATCCGGTGGCTACTGGGGAAGTGTAGAAGACTCCAACAAATATACACAACGAAAAGGACATCGCCACTTGAGCGATGTCCTTTTCGTTGTGTGGTGAATCTAAAACCGTGAGAGGCGGCAAGGGTCTAATTCATTTCTTGATTTGCCATCAATAATTTCACTTGCAGCCAGATTCGCAATCAGCGGCGCCAGCGTAATTGCAGAATGCATTAGCGTCAGATAAAGTCCATTCATGTGATCATGGAAGCCCACAATCGGATAACCGTCTTCAGGCATGGGTCTCCATCCAACCTTTATGCTTTCCAGTTCCAGTTGATTTCCGTGCTTGAGACTGCGACGCAATGTGTCGTAAGCTCGCTTACCGACCGCCTGTGGTCCATTTGCCTCCGACTCGTCGATATAATCTTCCGCAGCCAGTAGCGTATAATCTGTCAGTTGACGCGCTTCAAATTGCGCATTGGAGATTAATGTGTGTATCAGTTTATTAGCAGTTTTCATCCGAATCAGAATCGAAGGTGACGAAGTTACCGGCACGTGACAACCTAACGGGTTACAAAGTTCGGGTGTACCTGTTCCTGCAGCCAATACCACAACATCCGACTCCACAAAACCCTTGGATGTATGAACACCAACCAGATGGGAACCCTCTTGCTTCAGCTGTGTAACGTTGGTGTCGAACTGAATCTTTGCGCCGTACTCTTGCGCTTTGCTCAACAACAGCTCCGTTACCGCTATAGGGTCCACCGCACCTTCTTCGCTGACAAACATGGCTTCATCCGGATATTCCTTCAGATTGGGCTCCAATGCCTCAAGCTGCTCCCGGTTTAATTTTTGAAAGTGTTGCTCCCTTAGAGGCGGAGTGTCCCAAGTTAGCGCGCCATGCCAATGAATTTTCAGTTCGGACAACTCTTGCTGAAGTGTGTGATATTCTTCCACAGCTGCATCGTACAAATGCCAGTATTCAGGAGCCACTCTATGCGTCGTATGTATCCAGGCAAATGATTTTTCTGTGACTTCACGCGCCGCGGCTGAGTGCCGCTCAATAACAGTTACATCTTGATTTCGTTTGGCTAGATGATAGGCCATACACGCCCCAACAATCCCTGCACCAATAATCACAATTTTTTGTTTATTCAAAACTAACTCTCCCTTGTCACCCTATCACCCCAAGGAATCGATTTTCCGAGGTTCGGATGGGTGTGCTCCTTTTTCGTCTTCTTCGCTGTACAGCTTCTCCATATGCTGCATATGGCCGGCTCCCCAGTCGCTCATTGTCTGGAGCACAGGTTTCATGAGCTGTCCGTACTCCGTAATCGAGTATTCGACCTTAGGCGGAATTTGAGCATATACTTCGCGATGCACAATATCGTGATACTCCAGTTCTTTTAACTGCTGGGTCAGCATTTTTTTAGAAATATCTGGAATGGCTTTTTGTAATTCGCTGAACCGCATTGTACCGTTGCTCAGCAGTCGTAGAAGAATCAATGATTTCCATTTACCCGTAAGGATATCCAAGGCCGTTCCGAATTTACAATATACCGTCATTCTTATTCCTCACTTTCTGACCATACCCGGGTATACTTTTGGTTACCTGGTTAGGTTTAAGTGCCTACTTCCAGATTGGGCCTTCTCACTTTAGTATAGAGGCAGATATTAAAATCGAGCAAGTGAGGGGATAAGAAAAGATGAATTTAACGTTATGGATCGTACAAATCATATTGGCGCTAGGTTTCATATATTCAGGATGGATGAAAACCATTCGTATCGAGTCGTCAAAAAAGACCTGGGCCTGGGTCAATGATGTGCCAAAAAGTCTAGTTATTTTGATCGGAATCACGGAGCTACTCGGAGCGCTGGGCCTTGTTTTGCCTTGGGTGCTGAACATCACTCCGGTGCTTACACCCATCGCCGCAATCGCTTTGGCTGTTGTCACACTGCTTGGAATGCTGTTTCATATTCGGCGTAAAGAGTACCGGGAGCTCGGCGTAAATATCTTCTTTATAGTTCTGGCATTGATCATAGCCTTTGGAAGACTATAAAGGAAACGGGGAACGTTCTGGAAAGTGACAAAAAGCCACTAATATTATTATATAATAACCTCACCACATAAAAGGCTGGCTTCAACAGCTCATGGAAGGAAGACAACTCTCTATTGAAAGCAACCTTGAATGTACAAGAACACATACTCATCTGGAATTGTGCATCGCTCAAAATCATGGATGTACGACATATTGTCATACAGGCCGACGAGTGCGTACGTCCTTACCTGTTCCCTGCCAGCGCCTTTCTGTACGTAACGAATGGCAATGCAACCGTGATTTTGGACGGAAATGAGCATGCTACAAAACCATTTTATATGCTTCATGGGGGCAAAAACACCCGTCTGGACATCATCTCAACGGACGAATCCTTTCATTATTACCTGATTTTCTATAAAGCCTCCTTACCGCTACCTGGCAAGCAGCATACTCTTCAACAACCGGATCAACCATTGCCATTCCACCTCCAGTACGGTTTTATTCCCTATCATCCTGCCATACTCTACGAAATCACTGAGCGAATGCTGGGCGAATGGAATAGACCGGGACGCTTGGAGCGACTCCATACCAAAACACTATTCTATCAATTTGTATATGAATTGCTAAGACAAATGGATCAACAACAGGTCAGCATTGTTAGGCCTAACCTTGCTTCTCAGCTTATTCGCTATATGCAGGAGCACTACGCCCAGCCGCTGACGCGGGAAACCCTTGCTCGTACATTCCATTACAGTGTCCCTTATCTGTCCAAGTACTTCCGTCGTGAAACTGGCGCAAGTCTAATCGATTACTTAATCGGTATTCGGATGAACAAAGCAGCAACGCAGCTGCAAAAGACCCAGTTATCTCTGCAAGAAGTCGCCGCAAGCGTTGGATATGCTGATGTATCCTATTTTATAAGAATGTTCAAAAAACATACGGGAGTCACACCAAAGCAATTCAAGGATGAGTCCGGACAAGTGACAAAAGGTTCTTATCGTCCTATCCTTAGGCTTCGATCATCCATTGCTCCGCGTAAACTCCGTCGTTATATTGATATCAGAGATGATAATCATTATCAACATAGCGAAAAAGGAGATTTACGGATGTATAGAAGCAAACTACCTGTAGGAATTACCCTACTGTTGTGCCTAACTCTATTGGTTAGCGCATGTTCCAGGCCAGCAAACACGAATGGAAGCACTGGCAGTACGCAAAGTCCAATTGTAGGTGCAGAGAGTAATATCAGTAACACCACAAACGGAAGCTCGGAGATGGTAACCTATTCTGCGGTTAACGGTGAAGTACAAATCCCCAAAAAACCTCAAAGGGTAGTAATGGTTGCAGGAGCCTTTACCGGTCATTTGCTAGCTCTTGGCCTTAAGCCTGTTGGAACTGGTGATGAGTCCTTTAACAGTTATACAGAAGGAAAGCTCGATGACGTTGTCAACATCGGTAACGATGTACCCTACGAGAAAATCATGGAGTTGCAGCCGGATTTAATTGTCGTTTGGAATGACCCTGAAACGATCGAAAAGCTGTCCAAAATTGCGCCGACCGTCGCTGTTGAATATGGAATACCTCTACGGGAGCAATTGATGGATTTTGGCAAGATGACTGGTAGAGAAGAGCAAGCGAAGGCCTGGATCGCAGAGTGGGATGCTAAGATCGCTGAATATAAACCACTCGTGGAGCAAGCGGTAGGTGATCGCACGGTTTCGATTTTTGATACGGGAAGTGCCAAAGAATTTTATGCCTACGGGAGCTTTGGTAGAGGTGGAGATATTATTTATGGAGAGTTTGGCCTGAAGGCACCGCCGATCATTCAGAAGGAAGCCATCGATAGCGGCAAAGGTTGGGCCAAGTTATCACTTGAATTGTTACCACAATATGCAGGAGATTATATCTTTGTAAGTGGATGGACAGGTGATGAGAGTGGGGATTCCGTTTTTGAAGGTCCTATCTGGGATAACCTCCCTGCTGTCCAGAATAATCACGTTTATCGCGAGGAAAGCCGTGGCTTCGTGTTTAGTGACCCAATTTCGTTGGAAGCCCAACTTAAATTTGTCGTAGACAGCCTAACCAAAACAGAGTGAAATTGAGTAGGCCACGGTATGTACGAGGCGAGGAGCAATCCTCGTCTTTTTATGTTTTTGTATAGTCCTTATCTTTCATTTGAAGAGAGTTTGAAAACAAAAGCACACACATAAACAGGGACCTCTCACCATGTTGGCAAGAGTCCCTGTCTTTAAACTTGTTATATAGCCCATTTTCCGTTAAGTGATGGTAAGGCCGCCACTTGCATATCCCGCTACCGTTGTAGCCACATCAATTCCGGCTGTTACTGATGCTGAGAACACCATAAGCAGGCGGTCACCGGCAGATACCGGAATACTCAGTCCTGTAGTCACCCCGCTGGATATTGTGCCCAGTGCCAAAATGCCGGTCAGTGGAGGAGCTAAGGTTACCAATGCACCTGGTACAGCTGTAAAGGAGTTATTAGGTGTAGTGGATCGGAATAATTGTGCAGTTAAGGTTACTGTAGATCCAACCAAACTTAGTCCGGCTGTTGTGCTGAAATAAGCGGCCAGTGAAGTAATCGTTCCTGCACGCGATGCTGAGAAAGCAAAGTTAAGCAACGTGCCTGCAGCGCCTGTGAGATCAATAATTCCTCCGTTAACACTTACTCCGGTAGAACTGTTACCAAAACCAACTAAACTGGAAGTATTCAAAAGTCCACCCAAAACTGTAGTCAACACAACAGGAAGTCCTGATGCATAAGGAATAATTGTTCCAGAACCACTCGCACCCGTAGCCCCGGTTGTACCGGTTGTACCTGTTGCTCCGGTTACTCCCGTTGTACCTGATGCGCCTGTTGCTCCCGTTACTCCGGTCGTACCTGCTGTGCCTGTTGCTCCTGTTGTACCTGCTGTGCCTGTCGCTCCGGTTACACCCGTTGTACCTGCTGTGCCTGTCGCTCCCGTTACTCCCGTTGTACCTGCTGTGCCTGTCGCTCCCGTTACTCCGGTTGTACCTGCTGTGCCTGTCGCTCCTGTTACTCCGGTTGTACCTGATGCGCCTGTAGCTCCTGTTACACCCGTTGTACCTGCTGTGCCTGTCGCTCCTGTTACTCCGGTTGTACCTGCTGTGCCTGTCGCTCCCGTTACTCCGGTTGTACCTGCTGTGCCTGTCGCTCCTGTTACACCTGTTGTACCTGCCGTGCCTGTTGCTCCGGTTACTCCCGTTGTACCTGCTGTGCCTGTTGCTCCGGTTACTCCCGTTGTACCTGCTGTGCCTGTTGCTCCGGTTACTCCCGTTGTACCTGCTGTGCCTTGTGCTCCTGTTGCACCTGTCACTCCAGCTGTCCCTGGTGTGCCTGTCGCCCCCGTAGCCCCAGTTGCGCCTGTAGCTCCGTTGATGCTTGGGGTTTCACCCAGCAATTCGGAAGAAACCAAACGATGGGCTGTTACCAATGCGCCTGTGTTGCTCTTACCCCATACGGATACTTGAACAGGATCATTAACCGTCGCTGTTGTTGTAAAAGTAAACTCGAAGGCATCCAGATTGGCAAAATAGTTGTTGGTTACTATTTGATTAGGTGCGATGTCAAAAGACTCACTGACATACAGAACCCTCATTCCACCACTCATGTAATACCCTTGTATTTGTATGGTTGAGGTACTCACATCACTACGGTTATCAATTTTAACTGTAACTGTCTGAGTCGGCCTTACACCGCTAACAGCATTATTTTCTATTGGCCCTGTTGATAAAAAGCTCATCGCTACATCTCCTCTTTTGGGGATTTCTGATCTCCTAGATGTCATTAACTGTATTTTCGTGCTCCACCACCCGGTGTGCATCTACCAATTGCCCAGTGGCTTGTTTGCCCCACAATGAAATCCCTACTTCCTCCACACCTTCCACGTCTGTTCCAAAAACAAACTCAAAAGCAGCTAAATCTGCAAAATAAGTTCTGGTCACTGCTTCATTAGGAGCAATACTGATTACTTCACTCACATACAGCGTTCTTGTTGTGCTTAGCACATACCCCTGAATGGATACTGTTACAGAGTCCACCTCAGCCCGACTTACCAATCTAATCGTTACCTGTTGGGTCGGTCTAACCCCGGAAACCGGATTGTTTTCAATCGGCCCAGTCGACAAAATAGCCATTTTTCCCATCCCACCTTTATGAACCTCTGACTCTAGCAGTATTTGGCATAAGCTCACTCGATAGTAATATTCAAACACTCAATCAACGGTGTGGACAAAACACAGGGGGCAACCCACCATTATCACTTAATAACCTTTTACGCACAGGCCTTTGGCTATACAAAAACTGGGATATGTACAACAAAGAGAAGAAATTATGCAATGTCAAAGTTGGTCAGCAAGTAAGAGTAGATTTTGTTATATAACCAGGATCGATTCCAGAAAAAAGCGAAAATAACCGTTCCTCTGGTAGATTCCAGGGAAACGGTCACAGCTCAAGACGTCTTTTTCTCGTATCTAATTGTTGGCCGGGTAAAGCTATGCTTGAAAGTGTAGTTTTATAGAATATGAGATCGTATTTTACCATCAAGCCCAATGTTAAACACATAGAATAATCATTTTCTTCATCCTCTACTAAAAAATAGAAAAAGATTGTATTATCTTAAAATTGTGATATGATATCGTCAAGTTAATAAACATTTAAATGAAAATATGAAAGATAATTACATTTAAATGTGGCCAAACCTCTTTCTTCGCCAAATTTCAGTGTTCTAGCCCATTTTATTGAAAGCGATTACAAAAAGAAACCTGACAGATTATAGTTTTTCTAATCGCACCCACAGATGCAGGCTTACTTCGGGTTATAGCCACTCCCCTTGCTGCCGTGACCACGTACCCGGTGCACAGGTTGTCTGGCTTAAACCATACATGACAACATGAAGACTTATCCTAACAGCCAACCTAACCATTATTTCAAGAAGGGGGTGACATGAGGAAAATCTTTTCGTTTTTTCGGCATTTCATCATCTCAGCTATCCTGAATTTTAGCTCACCAACTAATCAAATCTCATGGAGGCGAAACGTATGATTCGTAAACCGCTAGTTTTGTTGTTGTCGTGTCTGTTAATCTTTGTCACCCTGCCCATGGAATCAAGCCATGCAGCCAATGCAGCCGTTGCCAAACTTCCTGGAAACTCTAATCCCCTCATCGATCATAAACTGGGAGCCGATCCTTATGTGCTCGTCCATAACAATCGGGTCTACGTCTACATGACAGGTGATGCATATCTGTACAACAGTGACGGCTCTGTCCGAGAGAACCAGTACAGCACGATCGGGAAAATTAACGTCATCTCCTCAGCTGACATGGTGAACTGGACAGACCATGGTTCCATCCCGGTAGCGGGTGCGAATAATGCCAATAATGGACAAGGAATCGCCAAATGGGCTACCCAGTCCTGGGCTCCTGCCATGGCGAAGAAAACCATTGCTGGCAAAGAAAAGTTTTTCCTGTACTTTGCCAACTCGGGTGGAGGTATTGGCGTACTCACGGCTGATTCCCCCATTGGACCGTGGTCCGATCCAATTGGTCGTGCCCTCCTGACTCACGGTACACCGGGTATGTCCGGCGTAACCTGGCTCTTTGATCCGGCTGTACTTGTCGATGATGATGGCTCTGCTTACTTGTATGCTGGAGGCGGCATCCCGAACGATACCAATGCTGCTTCCATTGCCAATCCCAAAACAGCTCGGGTCATTCGTCTCGGTGCCGACATGACCAGTGTGGTGGGCAGTGCTGTGACTATTGATTCTCCTTATATGTTCGAAGATTCTGGCATCCACAAGTATAACGGCAAATATTATTACTCCTACTGCATCAACTTCGCGGGAACACACCCCACTGCATATCCAAAAGGTGAGATCGGATACATGGTCAGCGACAGCCCGATGGGGCCTTTCACGTATAAAGGACACTTTCTGAAAAATCCCGGCACGTTCTTCGGTGTAGGCGGCAATAACCACCATGCCGTGTTCCAATTCAACAACGAATGGTATGTGGCGTACCATGCGCAAACGGTAAGCAAGGCATTCCTCGGTGATGGTAAAGGGTACCGTTCCACACATATCAACAAACTGACACATAATGCGGATGGAACAATCCAGGAAGTTCAGGGGAATATGACAGGTGTACCTCAGACCACTAACCTCAACCCGTATGTCCGCGTGGAAGCCGAAACCATTGGCTGGCAAGCAGGAATTAACACTGAACCGAGTCAAGCGAGCGGTGGACCTGTAGCCAATCAGAATGTCACTAATATTCATAACGGGGATTGGATCGCGGTCGGCAATGTTGATTTTGGCTCAGCTGGAGCCTCCAAGTTCAAGGCCAATGTCGCTTCTACCGGAAATGGCAACATCGAGGTTCGACTGGACAGTCCGACAGGCCCACTAGTTGGAACACTTAACGTAAGTTCAACTGGCGGTTCGCAAACTTGGCGCGAGATGGAGACCAATGTTACCAATGCTACAGGGGTACATCGTTTGTATCTGGTGTTTACAGGCTCGGGCAATGGAAATCTGTTCAAACTGGACTACTGGCAGTTCACATCCGGTTCGGGCGGCAACCCTAACCCAAATCCTAATCCCAATCCAAACGTTACGCGTTACGAAGCCGAGAATATGACGCTTGGCGGCCAATACGCTGGCGTAATCAGTTCCCCTTTTAATGGAGTCGCTCTTTACGGGAACAATGATTATGTAGCATACAATCAATATTTTGCATTCCCAACCCACCAATTCTCTGTTCGCGGCGCTTCCAACAACAATAATACAGCTCGTGTTGATCTGGTCATTGGGGGTGTAACCGCTGGTTCTTTCTACTTCACGGGAACGGAGCCGACCGTTCAAACCCTCACCGGCATCACTCATGCTACAGGCAATCAGGAAATCAAGCTGGTCGTAACAACGGATAATGGCACTTGGGATGCTTACATTGATTATCTGGAGTACTCGCTTTAATTCCTAGGACATGATCAATTGGGAGGATAGAATATGTGGAAAAAAATCAGTGCTCTTCTACTCGCTCTTCCTTTGCTTATAACATCATTCCCTTTGACAAGTCCGGTAGCTTCAGCCGCAACGTTCAGCAATCCGGTTATTTACGCGGATGTTCCTGACAGTGACGTCATTCGGGTAGGCAATGCATTTTATATGACAAGCACAACGATGCATATGAATCCGGGAGTCCCGGTCATGAAGTCTTACGACCTGGTCAACTGGAGCATCGTAAACTATGTATACGATACGCTTGGAAACGGGGATATACAGAATCTGAACAATGGACAAAACGAGTATGGGCGTGGTTCCTGGGCGAGCAGTTTGCGGTACAACAACGGTATATATTATGTGGCCTTTGGATCGCTTTCCACGGGCAAGACGTATATCTACCAAACCAGCAATATTGAAACAGGACCATGGACACCTTACACATTGAACAGTTATTACCATGACCCCTCCCTTTTGTTTGACGGGAATCGAACCTTTCTTGTTCATGGCAGTGATAACATCAGTATCGTTGAGCTGACACCTGATGTCAAAGCCGTTAAATCCGGCGGGCTCAATCAGGTCCTGATTCCAAACGCAAGCAGTGTTGCCGGCTCCAACATGATTGTAAAGGCAGAAGGAGCACACATTCAGAAGATCAATGGTATGTACTATGTATTCCTGATTGCCTGGCCTTCGGGTGATGGTCGCATTCAGCTTGCCTATCGTGCAAACACATTGACAGGTCCATACACAGGTAAAGTTGTACTCAGAGACTCGGGAATCGCCCAAGGAGGCATCGTGGATACCGCATCCGGCGCTTGGTACGGCTTGCTGTTTCGTGATAGCGGAGCCATTGGGCGCATCCCCTATCTTGTTCCAGTGACGTGGTCGGATAACTGGCCTGTGTTTGGGGTGAACGGCAAGGTTCCCCTTAACATGAATATGCCCGTTGAAGGTCAGCCTGCTGCCAAAATCTACGGGTCCGATGAGTTCAACGCAACCACATCAGGCACACCCTCAGTAACGCAACTGTTAGTGAACGGCGGCTTTGAGGAAAGTAGCATTCAGCCCTGGACCAGCAACAATACGGCGAACATCACCGTAACAAATGCCGAAGCGTTCAGCGGTACAAAAAGCTTGCTCGTCAGCGGCAGACAGCAGACAGCAGGCGGAGCCAAACAGATGGTTACAGGGAAGCTAGTACCGGGAGGAACATACTCTTTTTCGGCAAAGATCAAATACACTACTGGTCCTGCAACCAAAACGTTCAATCTTAGCATCCAGAACGGTGCAAGTTATACCGGAATTACCATTATGGGCAGTGCGACGTTAACCCGTGGACAGTGGGGTACCATTCAAGGTACGTATACCGTTCCGTCGAATGCAGACCTGTCCCAAAGCTTTATTTTTGTGGAAACACCGTATAACTCGAATCCGGACCCGACCAATGATTTGATGGCGTTTTATGTAGATGACGTCTCCCTGACGAGCAATTCATCTTCTGGTACATCCAGTCTCGGTACTTTCTGGCAGTGGAATCATAACCCTGATGCTGCCAACTGGTCCCTGCTCCAGCGGCCCGGTTTCATGCGGTTAACCGCAGGCAAAATCAGCAAAAACCTGTTAGAAGCCCGCAACACCCTGACACAACGAACCTTTGGTCCAAAAAGCACGGGGATGACCGCTTTGGATACAGCCGGCATGAAGGATGGTGATTATGCTGGACTTGCTGCTTTTCAGGCCAAATATGGTTTTGTCGGCGTAAAAATGACGGGCAGCACCAAATCCATCGTTATGGCTAATGCCAGTTCCGGCACCATGACTGAAGTAGCAACTGTGCCATTAAACCAGAACAGAATCTATTTACGCGTCATCTGTGATTTTACGAACCAAACCGACAAAGCCTACTTTGCTTATAGCCTGAATGGCAGCAACTGGACAACCATTGGCAATACACTTCAAATGTCTTACACCCTGCCACACTTTATGGGATACCGGTTTGCACTATTCAATTATGCAACGAAGTCTACCGGAGGATATGCAGATTTCGATTATTTCCGCGTAGAATAAATGTAGTTTTATTCGGTTATTAATGTTTCGTTTATTGATCAGGACCTGGACTTCACCATGTGTGGAGTCAGGTCCTTTTCAGTACATTTTCTATGAAGAGCTTCACCTTTTAACTTCAAAAATCCCGGAACTGCTTTATATAACGCATGTATTCTTCAGCACTTCGGTTAATCTCTTCATCCGTAGCCTGGAACGAGGCACCATAGACTGCATAATGCGGCAGCGCCTGAACCCCTACATGATTCATGCTTGCTACGAAAGGTGCAACAAGTTCCTCTACGCTGTAACCGATGGAACCATCTTTCGCATAATTCTCCTGCTTATCCCCTATGGACATGGCCAGACCCATCCGCTTTCCCTTCAATCGATTACCTTTCGATCCGTACGCCCATCCATGGGTAAACACGTCATCAAACCATTTCTTTAGCAGCGGTGGGTAACTGTACCAATATAACGGGAACTGCAACATCATATGATCATGCGTCTCCAGCAACTCTTGTTCTCGGCAAACATCAATCTTCCAATCGGGATAGGCCGAATATAATTCGTGAAGAACAATATCATCTGTATGCTGCAACAACTCCTCCTTCCAGCGACGATTGACTCTTGAACTTTCGATATCGGGATGTGCCAGAATAACAAGTGTTTTCATCATAAGTTCCTTTCTTCCCATCCCGGGTGTTGGTTTCTTTAATTGAACATGGACCATTATCAGTCACATCCAGTCAAAAGAAAATACACACAATGAAGTAAGATGGTTACCTCAAAGTGTGTATGGACTTCAGTGTCAGAACCGTGAGAAAATAAATAGTTACACCCTATATAACACGTAAAACTTAAACTGAGGTGAATCAGGATGAAACAATACAATCTGGGCATTGAAGCGACGCTCGAAATTATAGGTGGCAAGTGGAAGGCGCTGATCATCTGTCTATTGATGTCCGGAGTAAAGAGAACGGGCGAATTAGGGCGTAGCATCCCGGGCATTTCGCAAAAAGTACTGATTCAACAATTGCGCGAGCTGGAGCGGGACGGCCTTGTCACCAGATATGTCTACCAACAGATGCCTCCCAAAGTAGAATATGGACTTACAGAATATGGCGTTACCGCCAACACCATCGTGGATGTCATGTGTGCTTGGGGGAGGGACAATATTGCTCTCAGGCAACAACGGGGGGAAGATATCGTATTGTTGGAGAACAACGATTCCGTATCTTGATTTCACAGTTGCACATTCCCCATACATTATGTAGGACATATGTCTCTTTTTCCACGAAAACGATTAAAAAACCTTTATATTCCAGACAAAATGATCGATATACAAAATGGGGCACCTGAATATCCCGTGTTGAGCATTGGATTCACATCTCACAAAAGCAACATGGGAAACAAAATGATACATACGGTAGCGAGTAGAGAATAAGAGAAGCTCTGTCTGGTGAGATGGCAAGGGCTAACAAAGGAGTAGTCATATGAAGGTACGAACGAGTCAAAGAGGAAAAACACACAACATCTACATGAACTTGCTGTTATCTGTTCTGTTGTTGATTAGCAGCATCCCGCTGTGGCCGGTCTCAAAAGTGAACGCCGCAGATGAGGAACATCATCTGTTATCCCTGAACCGGCCTGTGTACAGTTCGTCATCTCTGGGCGGCAATACGGCAGATCTTGTGGTTGACGGCAACAAAAACAGCCGCTGGGAAAGCATATGGCAGCAAGATCCGCAGTGGATCTATGTTGACTTAGGCACGGTGGCCTCCATCTCGGGCATCTCCATCCAGTGGGAAAATGCGTATGCTTCCGCCTTTGATCTGGAAGTATCCAACGACGAGGTCAACTGGCAGTCTGTTTACTCGACAACAAAGGGGCAAGGCGGCCTGACAGAAATTGAGGTCACAGCGGAGGCACGATATGTGCGCTTGTTCAGTCATCAAAGAGCACAGCCAGCCTATGGCGTCTCTGTATACGAATTCAATGTATATGGGACGGGCGGAGCAAATCCACCTCCCAAACCATTAGCAATGAACCTTGCACTAGGACAACCGGTTACAGCGTCTTCGGAAGAAATTGATGAGCCCAGCCGTTCAGCCGAGGATAAAGCCAAAATGGAAAAAGGGAATTACGAAGCACGGAATGTAACGGATGGCCGTCCGGATACACGCTGGTCTTCCATCTACAAGGATCAGGAATGGATTGTTGTAGACCTTGGACTAATCCGGGAAATCGGGAACGTATCCCTACAATGGGAAAACGCTTTTGGACGTGCATACGATATTCAAGTATCAAATGATGCAGACCAGTGGACTACATTATACCGGGAACTGCACAGCGACGGTGGACGGGATGAGATTCCGGTATACGCCGAAGCACGGTATGTGAAATTAGCCGGACTTGGCAGAGGAACAACCAACGGATACTCCCTGTACGCATTCGACGTCTACGAGTATATCGAAGGCGATGCCAAACCTGTGCATACAATTCCGAATATCCCTGAACCGTCCTCGGTAAAGGTGGGTTCCGGCAGTTACGCTGTAAATGACATCACCATGCTGCAGCCGAAAAACCCGAAAAATCGCACGGCTGACATCACAGCGCCCCTCCCTTCCAATGACTGGTGGCAGTCTATTCTTGTATCCGATCTGGGGGATGGCAACAGTCTGGTCACACTTCCGCTTAAAAGTAGATATACCAAACAAGGACTTCAACTTCTGAATCCCGGAGCTGGTTACGTTTCGGCTGATGGCGGTTCTATGGACGCTGACGGTGAACCGGATCTGATCATGAGCACCAGCAATATGAACCCGGCGGAGGTAAATACCAAGGTGGCGGGATATGGGGATTATTCCGCAACGATCATCATGAGCGATGATGACACAGCCAAAATGAATACCACGTTTGTGAAAGGTTCCCCTTTCCTGTACAACACCTTCGATAACCCGGATACCATTATTGTTCGTTCTCCCAACATCACACGTCTCTTCGATGATCAGAACCGTGAAATTGTTCTGAATGATGGAGAATCGCTGACGGCCGATCATATCGGTGTTGAAGTAACCAATCAGGACAGAGCGCCCACGCCTCAGACCTTTACAAGAAACTACGGGATCTTTGCACCTGAAGGAACCGTATTTATGAAACTTGGCAATACGCTCAAAATCAAGCTGGGCCAGAGCGAAGACTATCTGTCCCTGGCTACCCTGCCGTCCGCGGCAGAACTGTCTTATTATTACCGGCATGCCTACGCCTTTGTAACCGATACAACAGTGGACTACAATTATAATGAGAGCAATTCACTGGTAACGACTACCTTCAACTCGGTAACCCGGACGAAGCGGGCAGGCTTTTCATCCGAGACAGTGATGGCCTTGTTGCCGCACCAATGGAAACTAGCGACTACTCCGGTAACGGAGCTTGCTTACCCTTCCATTCGCGGCATGATGAAAGTAAGTGAAGGCAATACGTTTACGACACAGGATCGATTCTATGGCATTATTCCGCAATTTGTGGAGCCAGATGATCCAACCTACTCGCGTGCACAATTAATCAGCTATCTGGATCAGCTTGACGCGGATACGGCAGGCAATCTGATGAGCGAGGATCCTTACTGGCAAGGGAAAAAGCTTCATCCGCTTGCGCTGGGTGTGCTCATCAGCGACCAGATAGGAGATACGGTACGACGAGACAACTATCTGTCCCTGCTTCGAACCATTTTGACAGATTGGTATACCTATTCGCCGGACGAACCTTTGCACTCGTATTATTTTTATTATTCGGATGAATGGGGAACCATCTTCCCTTACGGTAGCGGATTCGGTGTTAATACCGGATTGACAGATCATCATTTCACCTACGGTTATTACGTTTTTGCATCGGCTGTACTGGCCACATATGACAAAACATTCTTGCAAGATTACGGTGACATGGTTGAGCTTCTGATTCGGGACTATGCTAATCCTTCACGGACAGATGATCAGTTTCCATGGCTTCGCAATTTTGATCCGTACGCTGGTCACTCCTGGGCAGGTGGTTACGCCGATAATCGCAGTGGGAATAACCAGGAGGCCGCAGGAGAAGCGCTCTTTAGTTGGGTCGGCCAATATATGTGGGGTGAGGTGACAGGCAACAAAGCCTATCGCGACACCGGGATCTGGGGCTTCATGACCGAAGAGAAAGCTGCCGAGCAATACTGGTTTAACTATGACGGGGATAACTGGCTGGAGGATTACCAACACGCTACGGTAGGTCATGTGTACGGCAGCGCCTACCTGTATGGAACGTACTTCTCTAATGAGGCGGAGCATATTTACGGTATTCACTGGCTACCGCCAGCGGAATGGATGACCTATTATGGACGTGATCCGCAGAATACTAAGGCTCTCTACAATGGTCTCATTAAGGACCTGGGTGGTCAGCAGGAGCGCACATGGCAGCATATTATCTGGCCATTCCAGTCCATTGGAGACCCGCAAAGTGCTCTAGCCAAATGGAATACGAGTGAGATGCAGCAAAATGAAGTCTTTAACGCGTACTGGTTCATGCACAGCATGGCTTCTACGGGAACACGCACGATGGATATATGGGCAGATGATCCGGCAGCAACCGTGTATGAAAAAGACGGCGTCTATACAGCGCAAATCTGGAATCCGTCCGACACTGTCAAAACAGTTCATTTCTACAATGCCCATGGCGCTTTGGGTTCGGCTACCGTGTATGCCAAAGCGCAAGTAAAGGTTAACCCGCTGGAACATTCCGTCGTTAAACAGCCGGATGCCTCTCAGGGTGTAGTCTATCTCGATCGGAGCCAATGGACCATTACGGCATCCTCCAGTTCGGAGCCGGTAGAGCGCATGGTGGACGGTGATCTGACTACACGCTGGTCATCCGGACAGATTCAGAAACCTGGCGATTGGTTGCATATCGATCTGGGTGGCGAACAGTTTATGGATACGGTATTCATGAACTCCGGCAACAACGGCGGTGATTATGCTCACGGGTACGAAATCTACGTATCCAAAGATAACGAGAACTGGAGCGAGCCTATTGCAGAGGGAGCAGGAACATCTCCAAGTCTGTCCGTTGATTTGGGCATGCAAACCGCCCGTTATGTCAAAATTGTATTGACTTCCTCTGCAGACAGCTGGTGGTCGATCTCTGAACTCAAGCTTGCCCGATTTGGCAAACTTGAAGCAACACCAGAGCTCCCACAGCCCGTACCGCCTCCAGATCGCTCTTCATGGATCGTAACCGCCTCCTCTACTCAAGGAGCAGATGTTACAGCCAATATGCTGGACGGAAGTTCAGATACACTATGGACAAACGGTAGGAAGCAAACCAAAGGACAATGGATTACCATTGACCTCGGCCAAAAGAGTTTTTTCGATGCCATAGAATTGGACCCGGGCCATGCGAAAGAAGACTATCCGAGACAGTATCGGATTTATGTCTCGGATGACGGTGAACACTGGGGCACATCCATTGCGGGCGGCGAAGGCACGCCTGGACGCATGTCCATCACCTTCCCTGAACAGCAGGCACGTTATGTGAAAATGGTACAGATCGGGGATTCCGATCAATGGTGGTCGATCTCCGAGTTGTTTGTTCATCATAATGGAACGGGCAAACAAAAGAGGCTGCTGCCAGATGGCTGGTCCGTGACAGCTTCCTCCGGAGACGATGCAGCGGCTATACTCGACGGCTCGGACCAAACACGCTGGACCTCCGGTCAGACTCAAACAGGCGGCGAATGGATTCAGCTTGATCTGGGAGCCTCGCAGCCAGTGAATCGGATTGTGCTGGACAGCGCGCACAGCCGGGAAGACTTTGCTCGCGGTTATGAAATATATACTTCTCTGGATGGAGAGCATTGGGGAAAAGCCTTGGCTTCGGGTGAAGGATCAGATGCGCTACTTTCTATCGCTTTTACACCGCATGAGGCACGTTATATTAAGGTCGTACAGACGGGTACCGATTCTCATTGGTGGTCCGTGGCTGAATTAGAGGTCTATACCGCTGATCAGACACCTTGGATATCCGGGGAACAGGATCATCTGCTACCTGCTGAACTGGATCGAACATCATGGACAGCGACTGCCTCCACCTCTGAAGATGTTGCGGCGATGCTCGACGACGATCTGAATTCACGCTGGACCTCTTCATCTGGTCAACATGCCAGTCAATGGGTCCAGATTGATCTGGGAAGCAAGCAGAGCTTCAGCCGCTTGACAATGGACTCAGGCAGCAGCAACGATTATGCTCGCAGCTTCCAGCTTTTCACTTCTGATGATGGCGAACGTTGGGAAGGGGTTACGGAAGCACTGGGAACAGGACCTGTCATCTCACATACGTTCTCCAGACAAACGGCGCGATACATCAAAATTGCCTTGACCGCGGACACTCCCGAGTGGTGGTGGTCCATCGCCGAGTTAAAACTTTACCATTAATGTTATCATGATCTCTCCAACCATCTCTCTCCCGTCCTTGCGGGGCAGGGGTGGTTTTTCTTGATAAGGATGAAGCATACCTCATGTAAACTTCATGTTCCATATATCACCTTTATAGTAAGATATAGATTAATGTAAATATTATTAATTTCTAATCGATAAGGAGGGCTTTATTTGAAAAATATAATTGTCTTTGGTGCAAGCAAGGGATTGGGCGATGCATTTGTCAGAGGTGTGCCACAATCCGGTGATAAGGTCTGGGTGGTCTCCCGCAGCAAGCCGGAAAGTCTGTCCGTGGAGGATGGCGTCGAGCGAATATGGATTCAGGCTGATCTTTCCGAGCTTCAGGCCGCAGAGCAAGTTGCCAGCCAACTTCAAGGCCAGACGTTGGATGTGCTTATTTATAACGTGGGGATCTGGGAAAAAGAAGGATTTGAAGAGCACTACACGTTTGATAAGGATGAACCCGCAGATATCAGTCAGCTGATCCATGTGAATGTGACTTCTACAATTGTATGTATACAGGCTTTACTGCCTCAGCTTCGCCAGTCTGAAGCAGGCAAGATCATCCTGATTGGTTCAACAGCCGGTTTGAGCAATGCAGGCAGCAGCCAGGTTTCTTTTGTCGCCTCCAAATTTGCCATACGGGGTATTACGGAAGCTCTAAGAGAACATACGAGAAATGACCGCATCGCGGTGACATGCATCAACCCGGGAGAACTGGCGGCAGAAATTCCGTATGAAGACGGGATGGAACGTGCACTGGCCGAGTATGATGGGACCCGCATTCCCCTGCAGGATATGGTCGCCATCGTTCGATGTATCATCAGCTTGTCCAAAGCGGCCTGCGTAAAAGAGATCAACATGCCTGCATTAACGGATACGAACACCTAGATAGCAATGACATCTACACGCCTCAATCGGTCCGTTCACCGGAGTGCGCTCTGTATACACATGCTGGACAGAAGCCCGTTTACATTAATACATGCGATAAGTGCGCAATACCTATAGAATTCAGACGTTCATGCTCAGGGATATTTTCATATAACAAATGGGATTTTCCGGCCTTGTCCAGGTGATCACGCATAGCTGCAATTCGTCCTTTGTTAACATCAATAAAACGAAAATCGATTTGGCGCAAATGCTCCAGCCCGGTCAGTCCAGCAAACGAATCCGCCTTGAGCGCCGTATTAATCTCTTTCAGTTCAATAGACTCCAAAGCACGGGCTGTCCATAGATGTGTCGTATCCCGCAACGATTTCATATAGTCCAGTTCGAGCTGTCTGAGAGAGGTCAGATGGGAAAAGTCGCATAACTGCTCCAGCTTGGGCAAGGACAGATGCAGATATTCCAGCCCGCGCATCTGTTCGAGTCCCTGAATACTCGTCAGTTTGCGAACAGAGCTGAGCTTCAACATCGAGATGGTCGACTGTGTCAATACATCCAGTCCGCCTTTTAACTCGCAGTGATCCAGGGACAGATACTGAAGCATGGGCAATTCCGCTAACACATCAACACTTTCGACCGTGCAGTTCAGAATGAGCGTATGCAGTTGAAGACATGCCGCAATGGAAGCAAATCCGTTGAATTTGCCACGCAGTTCAAGAAAGGTCAATCGTTTGTAGTGTTTAATAAAATCGAGCACGGTTGCCTTTGCAGGTGAATTCAATCTTAAGAACTGCAGTTGCTCCATCGCACCCAGTATCGTCAAATCCTGAGCCTGCGAAAGATCAAGCTGCAAGGCAGACACATGTTTCAACTGTGCCAGTCGCCCCAAAAATCCGGATGAATATACCCCTTTAGGGTCCATATGTGATATGTGTAGAATCAGATCCGGCCGGGCAAAGAATACTTTGGCATCGAGCTCGGCAAGGTCCTCGTATGTATCCGCGTCAACGCGAAAATGAACCGTTGCTCTGCGACGCAACAGATGCACCGCCTGGTGCATCTTTTCGGCATTCCATGGAACCCCCTGTATTGAAGCATGCCATAACTCACTCACAAATAATCCCCCTTTTCCCATCCATAGTTCCAATTCATTCCATTATAAACAAGATCGCCTGGATGAACCACTACCGATCCCGTTTTTTCATTCCTTTCCTCTTTTTTCATCCCTCCCCTTTCACCCTGCTCATACTCATGCCTTTCCTTTCCGTCGCTTTCAGGATTATTCGACAGAAATCTACATAAAACTATAGATTAAGCCGACATATAACTTAGGCGTTTTGAGCTTTTTATTAATCATCTGGGGAGATGGAATATGTCGAACATGTTGAACAAGTGGGGGAAAACGGGAGCACGGACATCTAGTATGGCAAATACGTTGTCCATTGTGCTGCTGATCATTATCGTAGTTGTCTTTGCCGTGCTGGGAACATTTATGTTTGCAAGCACACGAAACATTCTGGTGAAACAGCAGGAATCCATGCTCCAGACCAAGACACAAGCCATTGTTAGTGAATTTGATGCACTATTCAAGGAAAAGGGCGCACTGGTCAAGCAAATGTCCACCAACACATTATTTCAGCAATACATAGAAACAACAGCATCTGCTGCGGATGCGAAAAGTTCAACCTACGCTGCGGAAACACAGGCGACACTCGCCGCTATCGTTAAGGCAGAGCCTTCGTTTGCCGATGCCTGGGTCGCGGGCCTGGATGGAAAAGGCTTTTGGATTCAAAATGATGGTGTCGTATCTGCACCGGACTTTGATATCCAGTCACGTCCATACTACAAGCCGGTTACTGACGCAGACGGACTTTATTTCTCCGATCCGTACATTGATATTGCAGCAGGCGATGTACTCATGGGTATCTTCTATCCGATCAAAGACAAAAACAACACCACGATCGGCTTTGCCGCAGCGGATATTGCATTCAAGGATATCCCGGCGATTATGGAGAGTTATTCCCTTGGAAGCACAGGTTATTCCATGTTGCTATCCAAGAGCGGGGAAATTCTGTACCATCCAGATCAAGAGAAGGTACTGAAGGAGAACATCCTGAACAGTACGGGCGACATGGGGGACATCGGCAAGAAAATGCTTGCGGGTGAAAACGGCGTACAACTTATGAACGACAATGGGGAACGTCGATATATCGGCTACGCTACCAGCAAAGATACGGGATGGTCCGTTGGTCTGACCATATCCGAAGAAGAAGTTCTTGCGGAATTAAAAACATTCACGTGGATTACGCTTGGCGGTTTTGCTGCAGCCACCCTTCTGCTTGTGATTATCTGTTACATTACCCTTCGCCGTCTGTTACGCTCCATACCACAGCTGCTGGCCAAGATTAAACAGATTGAACAAGGTGACCTGACTGTCAAACTGGATATCAAATCTAATAATGAAATTGGCCAGATCGCCACAGGCTTGAATTCCATGGTGCAGAAAATTCAGGGCATGCTGCAAATGGTCGGCAGCTCGGCGCAAATCCTGAACCAGTCGTCGAATGATCTGCAGGCCATCTCCTCACGAACGGCTGTGACCATGAATGACACATCAACAGCCATCAACGAGATTGCCAATGCAACGAATTATCAGTCCATCGAAACGGAAAATATCTTACGCAAAACAGGCTCATTATCCAGCCAAATTGATGAAATTGCTACCGATGCGCAGGCTATGGGAACGGTCGTGCAGACATCTGCTGATCAAAGCAGCCAAGGACTTGCGGTCGTGGAACAATTATCGAAATGGTCCGACGAAAACCACCAGTCCACCCAAGCAATGTCCTCTATTATCCAGGAGATTGACCTGAGTCGGAATGAAATATCCAGTTTTGTGGATACAGTCAAACAGATTGCCTCTCAAACGAACCTACTCGCCCTGAATGCCTCTATTGAGGCTGCACGTGCTGGCGAACATGGAAGAGGATTTGCCGTCGTTGCCGAAGAGGTCCGCAAACTTGCAGAACAGACGGCTCAGGCAACAGAGGAAATCAACAAAAAGGTGAATGTTATTGAAGAGAAAACAACCCTGTCGGTTGAACATACCATGCGCGGTATGAAGATTGCGGAGGAGAATGCCAAATCCGTAGAAGATACCAAACATGTTTTCTTCAGTATTAACAAAGACTTGAAAGATCTGCAGCAACGTATGATGCAGATTACCACTAATACCGCCAATGTACACAAACACAAAGATGAGATATTCCAGGCATTGGAGATAATCTCCTCCACCACAGAGGAGAACTCGGCATCGACGGAAGAAGTAAGCGCCAGCACGCAGGATCAGCTGGATAGTATCGAACAGGTAGCGGATCTGTCGAAACAGTTGAACCAGCTATCTGGCAAACTGCAAGACGAACTAAGTCAGTTTAAAGTAAAGTCATGATCCGCAAGCTTTCCCCTGCTCTTCTCTTTTAGTCGCTGTCCATTTATTATTAATGAATATGCGTACGAAGAGGATTGGAGGCTGAATCATCATCATGAACTTTGCCAAACGAATGGATCATTTCAACGAAGGAATTTTCACCCGGTTGCTGGAGATCAAACGCCGCAGACTGGAGAACGGTCAGCCCGTTATTGATCTCAGTGTGGGTACGCCTAATATCCCACCTGCGCAGCATATTATAACTGCACTATGCGAGGCCGCTGCTGATCCGGCTAATTATATATATGCTGTGAATGATCAGAGTGAGTTGCTGCAAGCTACAAGCGATTGGTACAAGCAACGCTATCAGGTCGAGTTAGACCCGGCAACACAGATCTGTTCCTTGCTCGGTTCACAGGAAGGGCTGGCACATATATCCCTCTCCATTGTCGATGAAGGTGATCTGGTGTTAGTCCCTGACCCCTGCTATCCAGTCTTTGCGGATGGACCGTTACTGGCAGGTGCAGAACTGTATTATATGCCGCAAAAAGAAGAAAACGGGTATGTTATTCAGCTTCAGGATATACCGGAAGATATCGCTCATCGAGCAAAATTCATGCTGGTCTCCTATCCTAACAATCCGACAACTGCAATGGCACCGGATCAGTTCTATCTTGACCTGATTGCCTTTGCCAAGAAGTATGATATTATCGTGCTTCACGATAATGCGTACAGCGAGCTCGTGTTTGACGGAAAGTCATGTGGAAGCTTCCTCGCATTCCCTGGCGCCATGGACGTCGGTGTGGAATTCAATTCCCTGTCAAAAACGTACGGACTGGCAGGAGCTCGAATCGGCTTCTGTGTGGGCAATGCAACCATGGTCTCCATGCTGAAAAAGCTAAAATCCAATATGGATTACGGGATGTTCCTACCGGTCCAAAAAGCAGCAATTGCCGCCATTACCGGTGATCAATCCGAGGTTGAACGGGTCAGAGCAATCTATGAACAGCGAAGAGACATCCTCTGTGATGGATTCAGCAATCTCGGTTGGCCCATCGCTAAACCTGAAGCAACGATGTTCGTCTGGAGCCGGATTCCGGCGCACTACGACAGCTCGGAGCAATTTGCCATGGATCTGGTTACACATGCAGGAGTCATCGCAACCCCAGGCAGTGCCTTTGGTCCTTCAGGCGAAGGTTACGTTCGATTCGCGCTTGTTCAGGATAATGAAATATTGCAACAAGCGGTACAATCAGTTGATGACAGCGGGATTCTGAAATCCAGCTAACGGGAGCACAATTCGAATGTGCTCAAGCCAAAATCCCCTCAAGGTCCACAGGGAGTAAGAGTTTCACGTTTGATAAACGTGGTCTCTACTTCTTGTAGACGTGAGGGGATTTTGTCATTTGGTGCGGGAGTAGACATTCATCGGGTGAGGTTATCTGTGGGTACCACACGTCAGGTCCAATGATCCAATATCTATGCAACCGGGTTAAACAGGAACATAAGATCATGGCTGGAGGGCATACCGTGACAGCAAAAAGCCTGCTCGGGGAGCAGGCTTCAGGTTTGAACTTTTTATACAGACTTGCGCCAGTTGGAACGATACATCAGATACAGGAAGTACGGTGTTCCGATGATCGCAATGAGTATGCCTGATGGAATCTCTGTCGGTGCCATGACGGTTCTGCCGATTGTATCGGCGAGCACCAGCATGACTGCACCCGCTAATGCGGATAGGAACATGGATCGTCTTAACTTATTCCCCGTCAGTAGCCGTACCATATGTGGTGCAATCAGGCCGATAAAACCAACGGTTCCTACACAAGCAACCGCACCTGCTGCAAGTAATACACCAACTGTCATGGCCAATAATCGTGTACGACGTACTCCGAGACCAAGCCCGGATGCACTATTGTCGTCAAATACCAGCAGTTCGAATCTGCGTGCCAACCACCAAGCCACCGGTACCAGAATAACTAAAAATAATCCGATAACCCTCACCTGTTCCCAGGTACGAGCATAGGTGCTTCCTGTCAGCCAGATATATCCGCTGCTACCGTATACCGCACCACGGACAATCAGAATCTGAATACCTGCTCCAGCAATCGCAGACATCGCGATCCCCAGCAACACAACCGCCGAAGGGTTCAGTCCTTTCTTCCAGGCGAGGGAGAACACCACCACTGCAGCAATGGCTGCACCGATGATTGCCGCAATTGGCAGCAAGTATATCGGAAGACCCGGCCATAAAATGATGACCATCATCGCTCCAAGCCCTGCACCTGAGGACACACCAACAATTGAAGCATCTGCCAGCGGGTTACGTACCGCCATCTGAATGAGCACACCACTGATTGCCAGTGCAGCTCCTGCACCTGCGGCAACAAGAGTACGCGGAATCCGAAGCTGAATCAGCGCGGAGAACAATCCATCCGATTGGAACAGACTTGGTAACCAATCGGCCAGAGGAATTCGCATACCGCCAAACATCGTACTGAGCAAGATAAGCACGACCGTTATGACTGAGAATAATACAGCCATCGGGCCAAATGCAAAACGACGCGCAGCTCCTCCTGTGCTCATTGAAGTAGACATGCCTGATCCGTTCGCAGCCTTCATCCGTGTAAGAACAAGCCAGATGAGCCACGGTGCACCAATGATCGCCATAACAGCACCCGTTGGTAGTTCCATGCTGGAGTTATGCACCATCTTGGCGAGGACATCTGCTCCAACCAGGAGCGCTGCGCCCCATATGAACACACCGGGTAAAAGTAATCGATTAGAACGTACACCACTCAATCGAACCAGATGTGGTGCGACCAGTCCCACGAAGCCGATCGGCCCAATTACACTGACAATCACAGCGGCCAGCAATACAGCAAGAATTAACCCTACTGCACGAGCCAATGTAACCTTTTGTCCCAAGGAAGAAGCCGTTGATTCATCCAACTCCAGCATATCCCACTGTCTGGACAGGATTAACGCGAGAAGGGTAATACCAACCACCCAAGGCAAAGCATAAAACACACCACTCCAGTCATTCTGGACAAGTGTTCCGGAGCCCCAAAGGAACAACCCTTGTGTCTCCATGGAGAAAAAAATATGTAATGCACTTGTAAATGAACCAAGCACCATTGATACAATCATACCGGACAACGCAAGTCGAACCGGGCTTGATGTTCGTCCGCCGCCCATGAAATAAGCCGCAAATGCTGCCAGCAAACCACCTAGTGCTGCGAAAAGAAAAGGCGACTGACTTAATAGACCTGGAAAAGCGATAGCTCCCAGCACCACCACAAAGTATGCTCCTGCATTAATGCCCAGCGTATCTGAAGCAGCCAATGGATTACGAGTAATCGTTTGCAGCAAAGCGCCCGCAACAGCCAGTGCGCCACCCGCAAGGATACCAATCACTGTACGCGGCATGCGCAAGTCCCAGACCATATTGTGCTCTAATGAATCCTGTCTGCCTGTAAGAGCGTCCCAAACGACATGCAAAGGAATGGAAGCTTCTCCATAACACAGACTTACAAAAAAAAGCACGATGAGAGCGGTTAGACCGCCCCCATATATGCTAATTGTGCGCCAATTCATAGCTGGCTTAGATCCTTGAACCGAACTCATTTGGTAATCGCCTCGACTACCCCATCAACCAATACTTTGGAGGAGATCGGTCCACCAAATGTCCATGTTGTGCTATCGAGTTGATATGTGCGTTTTTCCTTCACAAAGTTCAGTCCGTTCCATACCGAGTTATCTTTCATAGCTGTGCCAAAGACGTCATCGTCTGGTTGTGTAATATAAATGAAGTTACTGTCCTTCACATCGGTTAAGGATTCAATGCCTACTGTAGAGAAGCCATAGTTTTCAACTTTGTCAGGCTGCCAGTCGTTAACCAGTCCGATTTTGTCCAAGGTACCAATCACAACCGAGTTATCGGTAAACATACGCAGGCTGACTGCATTTTGATATGTGAACGCTTGTGTCAGTGCAAAGTTGAAGTTTTCTTTCCCCGCAGCAGCCAGTTTTTCTTTGGCTTCTACATAGTGTTGATCGAGATCACTCAGAACTTGTTTTGCTTTGTCTTCTTTTCCGAGAGCCGTTGCAATGTTATTAAAGATCTCTGTCATCTTGTCATAATCATAGCCGTCACCATCATACGGATCATATTCAATCGTTGGAGCAATAGCGTTAAGCTGATCGTAGACCGCTGTGTTATTATCTGCATTAGCAATGATGAGATCTGGCTTCAATGCAGCAATAGCTTCCAGATTTGGTTCACTGCGTGTTCCGATATCCGTTACACTGTCATCCAGTGCTGCTTCGGATGTTACCCACACTTTATAGTTAGCGTTATCTGCGTTACCTACTGGTTGAACACCCAGGGCAACAACATCTTCCGTATATGTCCATTCAAGCGTAACGACACGTTCTGCTGGCTTGTCCAGCTTAAGCTCTCCACGTTTATGCTTCACGGTAACAGGACCTGCTGTCTCTTCAGCCGGAGCACTACCCGAGTCACTACCTTGACTTGTATCTGTTGTAGTCGTGGTTTTACCACAACCCGCCAAAACCAGCACAAAGGCCAGCATAATCAACAGTCCATTCAACCCTTTTTTCATATCTCTTTTCTCCCCTGTTAATATGTATTTATATGATAACAATTATCATTATCACTATTGGATTATGCCGTAGGAATGGATTTTTGTCAATGGAAAGTACCTTATTCCCATTCTTTTATCAAATAAAAAAGGAAAGGGATAGCTCAATGGCCATCCTTCCCTTCTACTGTTTGCATTAACTCAACTGCATCGTAGTGATGCATGTATTATCATTTTCGTATGTAGACAATTGCGTTTCTGCAACCTTTCCATCTCCAACAATACGAATCAGATAGGTTCTGTCTCTAGGCACCCAAAAATCCATAAATCCGTTTGCACCAGACTTAATTACTTCATCTTTCATAAAAGTGTTGCCTTGAGAATCGTGAATGGTAACGCTAAATTCCTTATTGCTCATTTCCCCCTGACAACCGGTCAAGCTATGAATTGCACAGGGATGGGTCTGGTCCACATAGGGTGCAATGGAAAGGAAAAATTCGTTCTCAGGCAAATCATATGTAATGGTTTTTTCATCTTGATCGGTGACGATTAACTGTTTGGCATTAATGGAGGCAGATTCCGGTGTCTCTTTTCCTGTGCTGATATCTTCCACCAATTTTCGGATGTTGGGCGCATTGGCTGTGCCCGCCTCATCCTTGCCCGTATTGTTTGCAAACAGATAGGTTCCGATTACAATTACAACTGCAACACTTGCAATGATCCACATTTGTTTCTTCATTTGGAGTCCATCTCCTCGTCCGTTTTCATTAAGTATAATAGAGAATAAACTATGATGGACTTAAACATCGATAAATTCACCAGATATTCACATATATGGTTGGTTCATTTCGGGATATGCATATATGTATGATATCTGGTCGATAAGTCTTACAGTTCATTGCGTGAGCGACAATTAATATGCCATAATCCGGTCTGCCATTTCCTCGGCTTGAAGTACTGCAGACAACGGGTCGGAGAGAAAATATCTATTCCAGTCAAGGCTAATAATCCGGCAATGATCTGTCTCGATGGACTTCTGCCATGGTTTGCCTGAAGCTTGATCAAGTCCGTGTCTTGGACCATTATCCAACACCAACAGGTAGTCCTCCAGGTACCCACCTACCGCACTCCGCGCAATATCCAGGTATTCCAGGCCCGGCTCCAATAGTTCCTGGCGAACCTTGCCTGCTGGCCTCAAGTTCAGTAACCCGTAGGCTGCCTTACCTCCACGAGTTCCCGTATTTCCCACAAGGGTAATATGTTCTCCCCAGTTCGGATCAATGACGGTAAATGTCTTCTCTGCGGAGACCTTGCCCGGGATCGTTTGCTGCAAAGAATGTACTCTCCGACCGTATTCCTTAATCCATGTTTCGGCTTCTGTCTGGCGATTCAGAATACGTCCCATCTCTCGAATCCCCTCTGCTACAGAGCCGTAACCACTCCCTCCATAGACCACCGTAGGCGCAATCCGGGCATAGGAAGCGTAGGTAGCAGGATTCCAGGTGATAATCAAATCGGGCTCCAGTTCAAGCACTTTTTCGAGCGAGATAAAATTATGATTGCCGATATCCTGTACTTGATCATAGATATAAGGCTCCAGCATTTGGTTACTTTCAATGAGTGAATGCGGCGCTCCGAGAGGCGTCACTCCCAATGCCAGCACTTCTCCCAAATTCCAGTCCACGACAACACGGCTAGGCTTGGTCGGTATCGTAATCTCGCCCATGCTTGTGGCAAGTTTTAGAGTTCTGGCTCTTGGTACCGCGGGCGCTGGGGGTTTCCTCACTTGGACTCCTTGTAGTTCTATAATCTTCTGTTTTGGCTGGTTTTTGTCAGCTTCAACTATGGGTACCGTTCGTTCGCTCCATCCCGAATAATGACTTTCCAGAGCGGCATGTGGTTGGGATGTTTGCAGGGCTACATCTGGAGCACCGCACTCTCGACGCTTTCTGTAAAACTCAGGAGATACACCATAATGTTTCTTGAAATAACGACTTAGCGTGTAGCCGTTCTCATAGCCTACTCTCTCCGCGATTTCTTGTAAGGTCCCATTCGTGCTCACCAGTAGTTTTAATGCCTGTTCCATCCGAATCTGTGACAGCACACGGCTGGGACTCGTATTTAATTGAAGCTGAAACAATTGGTTCAGATACCTTGGACTACAATTCAGCATTTCAGCTACCTGTTCTATCTTGAGTGGTTCCCCGTAGTGACGTTTCATATAATGCACCGCCTGATCTACCCGATTCAGCTTAGCATCGTTAAACCTCTGCTCCTGCATTTGTTTCAGCATCTCGGCGAGCCATTGGTAGAACAGCGCCTTGGTTTGAATCCGGCCTGCTGACTGTAGTTCATTCCATTGTCTGTATATCAACTGCATGATTTCAATTAATGGCAATGGACACGCTGGTTCAAAACCAAAACTTACTTGCAAAGACTCCGACCCAGTATATGTTTGGGATCTTTCAGTATTTGGCTTCTCTGACTCTGGTGACGAATAAGACACCATATGTATTTCCATCGGCCTCTTAGCCAGACAATCCAGGCTCGTTCCTTTGGAGGCGTGCAGAATATATGTCCCTTTAATGTGATGCATCGCCTGACCAAGCCAGATCTTCCCCTTGCCATTCGTAATTAGTAAAAAAGCATTCGAGGGAAGCGTCCACGTATTAGGATCTTCACTGATGTTAACGGTCATGATCCGAATATCCAGTAATCGGACTGTTATATGCTCCCATAATGCCCCGTATTCTTCTATGTTCATCGTCATGGACCTTTCTTTGTGTTTCCTCGTTACCACATCCAAAGCTTCGCCTCATCATATATGATAATCATTCTCAGTTCAACCTGTCGATTGAGTTCTGAAATGGTTATGCTTCCGCTTCCGAATCGGTTATTGTGCAATCGTCAGATTGACTCTAGAGTTATATTAAATGAAAATCATTATCAATTAGAAAGAGGGTTCGTCATGTTGTCTAAGAAAGCTTGGTATCGTATCGCCCTGCCTGCTTTGCTGATCATGGCCATTTTCATTAGTGGTTGTAACCAGAAAGAGACGGTGAAACCTGGGGCAACAGAAACAGGAAACACCACACCACAGACAAGAACAATCTCCACGATGATGGGAGACGTTACAGTCCCCCTCAACCCAGAGCGAGTAGTTGTTGATTGGAATATAGGACATGTTCTGGCTGTCGGCGTAACACCCGTTGGTGTGCCGAGCAGCCTGCTGGATTATGGAATGTTCCTGCGTGACAAACTTGTGGATAGCGCCGATTTGGGTAACCATAGTGAGGTTTCACTTGAGAAAATGGTAGAGCTGGAACCGGATCTGATTATCACATGGGACCAGGAGAAATTTCAGACCTATTCCAAAATCGCTCCGACTGTCGTATTCGTACCCGATCAGTATGATTCCATGGAAGCAGAAGTGACAGCCATGGGCGAGATTCTGAACCGCGAAGCAGAAGCTATAACTTGGAACGAATCATTTAAACAACGGATCGCAACAGCTCAGGCCAAAATTAAAGGTGTCATTCCGGACGGTGCCACCTTCACCGTTGCCGATTTTAACTTTTTGAAGAACCCAGCCATTATCGGCAACAGCGCCAATCGTGGTGGAAGAGCAGCCTATGAATTGCTTGGACTAACTCCGGCACCCAAGGTAAAATCAGATCTTCTGGACCAAGGCAAAGAAAATCTGGAAGCTAGCGCGGAGGTCTTTGGAGAGTATGTAGGTGATTACCTGCTGATGATGGTTACAGAAGGCACGAAAGATCACTCCCTGTTGCCTACCGTCTGGGACAATCTGCCTGCGGTGCAGAACGACCATATCTACAAACTGGATATTCATAAATATTTCACTGCTGATCCCTATACCTCCATTCTACAAGCCGAAGAGATCGCAGATCGACTCGCAAGTGGACAGACTGAGCTGAATTAGCGCGAGTTTTCAAATCTAGTGAGACCCGAAACCGAACCTGAACGTGTTCAGCGTAGGCAAGCGCACTGAATCCTGAATGTATGAGAACGTGCCCTTCAAGTACGAGCAAGCGATCAAGACGTCGTGAAAGCAGATTTTCTTCCTTACAATGAAAAACTTCGCTTTGGGCGGGATTCAGGGTCGTTCTCTCGGCTCGCCGCCGGTTAGATCAAAATATGGAGCGAGCGCTAACGAATCTGAGGCGTCTTATTCAACGATTTGAAGCGCGTGCAGAAATCTAAGGAACTTGAGACACTCTATATCCGATTAACAAGCCGTTTTCAGTGTTTTTATAAGGGCATTTTGGTAGATAACGTGTCTGAGGTTCCTTAGAATTTAAGAAGAGGAGCGGAAGGCCAAATAAGATGTCCTGAGTTCCTTAGAAAATCATCTATCCATTCGCCAAGATCGGCAATCTGGGATTCAAGTTTTTATCCAGCTCAAAAAAGATTACACAAACAGCGCCCACCAGAACGATTCAGGTGGCGCTGTTTTATTTGGTATGAATATCTCGCTGTCGTCAATGATCATAAGCCGAAAGACTATAAATATCTAGTTACAAAAATAAGTGTTCATACTTTCGAATCTGAGCAACTATCTCAAAATCTTGCTACTACTGACAAAAGTCTTACGAGAATCCTTGCTCACCTGCAAAACGGGGATGGACATCAGCACAAGACAACTCCTCATTAGAAAATCGAATCCAGACATAATCATCATATAACACACCATGTGTTTGTTTTACGATCTCCGAAGCTACATAATCATTCAGACCTAATGATTGCAAAATTTTATCGGCATGATGTCTGGTGCGAGGGAAACATCTTGATTCGAAATAATCCAGTACATCCCCTACGGTCACCTTGGACTTGTTTGGAAAAGGAAGAAACACAGGCGATACATTGTGATCTTGCCATACATCAACCGTTTGATTGCTATAATCCAACTTCACTTTGGCAATCACCTGGTCATGCTCCAAGACCTCAAATTCAAGAGGAGAAGATATAAATTTGTTTATATTTTTCATCTGCTACCTCCCATAGTGATCTTTCATATTTCTTTGTTATGATTATATCATTTCTTCAACTTGTATTTCATTTCCTTACTTCATCATTCTATTGAAAAAAGCCCGAACAATTTCGAGGAGATCTCGAAATTGTGTCGGGCTCTTCAGATTGCCTTCCATCCGTGCAAACCTATCTACGTATTGGAGAGAGCTTTGTTTTTCTCATAAAAACGGGCATTATGGGAAGAGACACCCGCCATATCGGAAGCAGCAGGTTCCAGATACGTCTTGGCACTGTTGACTGCGAGCACCGCATCGTTAAAAGCACCTGCAATCAGTCGAACTTTGCTTCCATAAGTGATGAAGTCCCCTGCTCCAAATATGCCTGGAATGTTGGTACGCATGCGCTGATCAACGGACACGCCGTAATCTTCCCGCGCCAGTCCCCATTGCACAAGGTTACCGAAATCACGATCATACCCATGGCTTACAACAACTTCATCCACTTCAACAAGTGTGATCTCACCAGTTTCTACATGGGCTAGCTCAACACGATCGATTTTGTCACCTGTACCGTATAAGCGTGAGATGTTAAATGGCGTCATGACGCTCGCTTGAGCTTTCATCTGAGCAACTGGCGACTCGTGTCCGGTAAATTCATGACGTCTGTGTGCCACCGTAACTTCACTTGCTATTTTGCCCATTTCATTCGCCCAGTCGACTGCGGAATCGCCACCACCCGAGATCAGAACACGCTTCCCGGCAAATCGGGACAGGTCGGTTATCGTATAGTGCAGATTTGTCAGCTCATACCGATTGGCACCCTCGACATCCAGCTTTTGCACCTGAGTCATGCCTCTACCCGCACATAATAGGATGGTACGTGTGTAATGGCGCTCCCCTGTTTTAGACATGAGTACAAATACACCATCTTCACGTCGTTCAAGCTCGGCTATTTCCTGCCCAAACACAATCGTTGGATCGAACGTTCTCGCTTGTCTCTCCAGCGATTCAATCAGCTTCTCACAGCGAATCGGATCAACCCCGCCCACATCCCAGATCAGCTTCTCCGGGTACGTACGCATGAATCCACCCAGTTCCTGTTTGGCTTCGATGATCTTGGTACGCATGGCTCTCATGCCACTATAAAAGGAGGCGTACATGCCAGCAGGCCCACCACCAATAATCGTAATATCGTAGATATCCAATTGTGTCTCCGTTGTCATTTAAGGCACCAACTTTTCAACAACATAGTCCATCAATTTTACAGAACCAATCGGACCCACACCGGATACGAATTGGCTTGTCTTCAACGGGAAGACATGATCATTCTTCACAGCCTCCAGATTCGACCACACCTGGCTTGCTTTCAGATCTTCCATGGATTTCTTCGTGTCATAACCTACGAGGGTTCTGTCTTCCAGGAAAATATAATCCGGATTCATCTCAGGCAAGAATTCCAGAGAGAACTGGCTAAACCAATCTGTAGAATCTTTAATAGCATCAGGACTATTCAGACCAAGAATATCATAGAAGAAAACACTGCTACTTCCTCCTTTGGGACCCATGAAACGGTAACGATTGTGCTCAACCCGGAGAACCAATACGGTCTTTTCTCCCAAGGCTGCCGCGATTTTCTCTTTCGCTTGTGAGGCTTTCTCATCGAATTCAGCCAGTACTTTGGCAGATTCTTCGTTCTTGTCAAATATGGCAGCCAGCTTTGGCATAGCACGTTTCATTTCACTGTTGGCATCAAGTGCCACTGTAGGAGCGATTTTGGACAATTCATCATATACGCCCTGTTCCATTCCTTCGCCAGCTGCAAGGATCATATCCGGTGACAACGCAAGCAACTGCTCATAATTATATTGATATTGCTCGACTTCAATGATTTGGACCCCGTGTTCTTTCAAATACTCAGGGCGGTATTCCGCTTCAACTTCTGGAGTTAACAAAACGATTTGGGGTGTAACACCCATTTCAATCAGATACTCGGCATAAATCGAATCAAACACAACCAGATTTTGAGGATGAGTTGGAATCATTACTTCTCCAAACTGATCCTTCACCACCTTAGTCCCACTTTCAGTCGCTGTTTGTTCTGCAGTACTCGCTACTCCTTCAGTTGGAGCGCCTGCTGTTCCAGCTGTAGCGTTCTCTTCCTTGGTTCCACCGGAACATGCCGCCAGCATTACACTAATCACCAACAGCATGATACCCAACCCTTTAAATCTTCGTGACATGATATACTTCGCCCCTTATGTATATTGATAATGATAATTATTATCAAATAGTATCAAATAAGAAGTGTTGCTTCCATAGCATATCGTGCGTATTCAGTTGGATTATTGTGCTCTCTCATGAAAAGATTCCGTAAAATGGCGAATGATCTGATTGAGAATCAGAGTGTGTCCCGTTATTCCGTGACCGTCTACCCACAGGTGAGTATCTACGTAAAATACCCGATTATTTTTCACAGCCTTGAGGTCATTCCATTGCGGACTCTCCCATAGTTTCCTCATATTCTCTTCAGCACTGAAGTGCTGCATAATCCGCTTCTCCACAAAGAGGTAATCGGGATTGGCTTGTGTGAGCAGTTCAAGCGAACAAGGGTTAAACCATGCTGTACCTGAATCCAGTGCTTGCGGCAGTGTTAATCCAAGCTGTTCATATAACAAGTGTGATACCCCGTGTGAATGCCCACCCAGATATCGATAACCAAAAGCTTCTACCCTCAGCAGCATGACAGTGGACGCGGATTGGATGAAGGGTTGCAACTGTCGCTTAGCTACGCTGACTTCGTGTTTCATCTGCTGATGCAGTCTATAAGCCTCATCTTCTTTATAAAACCAGGCTGCCATTTGATTGAGCATTGGTTCTACATCTTGATGAAGTCCGGTTAGAATCGGTGCAATTGTGCGCAACTCCCTTTTGACCTCTTCCGTCAATACGTTTCCTATCAACATCTCCGGTTGAACTTGTCGAACAAGTTCTATCTCCACCTCATACTGTGTTACCTCCAGCATCTCTACTCCATACGCTTTAAATTGTTCATGGTGATGTGGGGACAACAGGATCGGGGTGACCACTACGGCATGGGGGATGACACCCAGATGAATCATAATTTCTGCACAGATTGGAGAAAGTGACACCATCTTGCGCTGCGTCATCGTCTGCCTATATATCTTAGGTGATACGCCAGTCAATTGTTTGAAGCGCCGGCTAAAATAATGAGCATCTTCAAATCCAGATTTTTTGGCAATATCCTGTGAGGTTGCATCTGTTAATAACAGTTCTTCCTGCGCACGGTAGATCCGGTAGTGTGCCAGATAATCCAGAGGTGGCTTACCATATCGTTCACTAAATTTGCGGGAATAATGCCATGGACTGATTCCGGCAATCTGAGCTAACTGTGTACGTGTAATGACCTGATCATAATGCTGCTGCATGTAGTCAATGGAGCGAAGTATACCGTGTTCTGGTTTCAACTCGTCATCCGGCTGTTTCCGATATAGATTACTTAACAACTCATATAATAAATGCTGATTGCCAACCCTTTCTGCACTCTGATCCTGTGAATGCACTTCACTCCAATGCTGAATGATACTTGCCAGACTTCCACCGGACAGTTGCACTTTCTGATACGCCTCTCCTGACGGTAACCGCCATACGAACTTCTCAGCTTCCCGTTTATCATGCAGCACCGAATATGTATCGAACTGAACATGCCAGCCTGCCAGATCCAGGTTGCCACCTTCAATGACCTCCATTACGGAGTTCTCTTCAAGCGCAATTAATTCTCCATAGGAAACGTGAACTCGATGTCCATTTATATTCCAGATCGCTTTTCCATCAATAATAAATATCAAGGTGTGACTGGGAAAGTGGTGCAGCTCGCCTTTCGTTATCCATGCGTTGCTTAGTGTATTCGTTGACCTCCATTGAGCAATCCATTCCATGTTGTCAGACATAGGTTATCCTTTCAAAGGGATTAGTAATCCAGATTTATAGGTTTCACTATATCAAAATACATGACAACTCCATAACCAACAAGCTATGGCTTGAATAAAATGGTGGACAGCGATTGTACATTCCATACTTACATTAATCAGAAAAACACAACAAAAAAGCCCGCACCATAAGGTACAAGCTCTTTCTTACAACTTTAATGCTACTTTTCAATGCTACGTTTTACATATTAATCAATACTAGCTTTCGGTGACCCCTGTCCCCGTTTCTGTCCTTTTCCTGCCATCCAATACGTTAGTCCACCTGAGACACCAAATGCAATAACCACACCAATGCAAGTGTGTAACAGATTCAAGCTACCCTCTTCGATGAAGAGCGGGAGGCTGACCAAGCTCGGATTCCCCACCATAGCAAATGCCTCGACAGATAACAATCCAAAATACAGTCCACCCGCAGCTCCACCCAGCATTGCCGCGTAGAAAGAGGATCTTTTTCTCAAGTTGACCGCATACAATGCAGGCTCTACCACTCCAAGGAGGGCTGTTCCAGTAGCCCAGAAAGCCAGTCTTCTGGATGCTGGCTCTTTTGAGCGCAAAGCGTTTGCAAGCGCGGCCCCCGCTTGTCCAACAATCGCCACTAACATGGCAGCAATCACCATAGAACCACCATTCATAACCATTTCATTAATGATGATGGCAATCAGCCAGTAGTGTAATCCTATAATTAACATCAGTGAGAAGACAGCTCCCAGTAACATCACCGACAACACTGGAGCATTAGCTACTAGTGAATTCAATGCCTCCGGCAGATATTCATCAATCCAGGTGCCGACTGGACCAAGTATCATCAATACTAGCGGAACAAGAATCAGTAACGTCAGGAATGGAGCAACCATCCCTTTGGAGAATTTTGGACTCCATCGTTCAATGACTCTTTCCAGGTAGGCCGCTGCACAGATCGTGAGAATGACCCAGATGGGCGTAGAGTAAAAAGCAGGCTGGGACACAAGTGGCAAACCCAGGAAATGCACCTCTTTTTCCCCTGACATCAGCATGGTCATCTCCGGATAAAACATGAGTCCGCCAATAGATGCTGCAACATAGATATTACTCTTCAACCGATACGCTGTGCTGATTGCTACCAATATAGGCAGTACATAAAATACACTGTCTCCAATGATCCTGAAGATCGTAAAGGTCTGGCTGTCCATCAACGCAGAAGAGCCCGCAGAACTGTACGTATCCATTAACGCAATAATGGCGACTATAATTTTAATAACAGCGGCTCCAAGAATCGCAGGCATCAATGGCCTGAATACATCGGATACAAAATGTAAGATCGAGAATCCGTTTTTCTTCGTATGTCCCGCTTCCTGCAACGCTGTCCCTGTCGAATCCCAAGCGTCCATACCCAGTAACGTATTGTAGATTAGTGAAGATTCATCACTAATTACCAGATGACACTGCTCACTTGTTACTCGAATATCTACCACATACTCTGTGGAGGCAAGAACCGACATATTCAATAGGGTACTGTCCTTCAGCGCCAACGTCGTTGTACCCTTATCGTGTTCTACGAGCTTGATGTTCTCCTTGCCTCCTGCGAGTTTCAACCAATCTTCAATCTGTGTGTTATGCATTATGTACGATCTCCTCATATTACGGTAAACCCGTGTTTTGTGATGTGTTATGATCTAATATGCCTCTATCTATATACACATTTCCATGAAAAAACTTCAATAGGATAAAAAAACTAATTTCCCTGACATTTCATGTTCATTTATACAAGGTATATGGACCTATGAAAGTCGAAAAAGCAAAAAAGCCTACTCTTATGTAGGCTCTTATCCATCTGTACTTATGAGTCATACTCTTCATACTCACAACCGACATTCGCAGTCATCAGATGGCGATGCACGTAAATATACATCCTCATCCTATGACAGTGCCAACATCGCGTTCATATCTTCTTCTGCCGTTGTAATTAACTTCAGACCAAACATATCCACGAGTACATCCAAGACACCTTCCGATATGAACTCAGGCGGCTTTGGTCCAATTCGAATGTCCTGAATGCCAAGGCTGAACAGGCCAAGCAGGATCGCAACTGCTTTTTGCTCAAACCAGGACAGCACAATGCTGACAGGTAACTCGTTCACGGTACAGCCAAAAGCATCCGCCAAAGCCATTGCAATTTTCACCGTAGAACCGGAATTGTTGCATTGACCCAGATCGATATAACGCGGTATACCCGTGTCTACAACCGTACCATAATCCACATCGTTGAAGCGGAACTTGCCACAGGACGTGGTCAGAATTACAGTATCATTCGGTAAGGATGTCGCGAGTTCACGATAGTAGTTGCCACCTTTGCCTGGCGCATCACAACCGGCAATAACGAAGAATCGACGAATATGACCGTCTTTCACCGCTTGAATAATTTCGGGCGCAAGCCCAATCACGGTCTCATGATGATATCCTGTCGTTAAGACTTGCTCCGATTGTATATTAGCCGCAGGCAGAGACAATGCACGTTCAATCAGCGGTGAGAAGTCATCATCCATAATCTTGGCCACACCCTCCAGACCCGCCACTTCGTAGGAGAAAAAGCGGTCTGCATAGGTGCCTTTGATCGGCATAACACAGTTCGTCGTTGCAAGAATAGCACCCGGGAATTGTTCGAAAAGTCTTCTCTGATCGTACCAGGCTTTGCCGATATTACCCTTGAGATGGGCGTATTTCTTCAGCGCAGGATAACCGTGCGCAGGCAACATTTCCGAGTGGGTATAGATGTTGATTCCTTTCCCTTCAGTTTGACGAAGCAACTCCTCCAATGCATACAGATTATGTCCCGTTACCACGATGCACTGTCCTTCAATCTGGTTCTGGCTAACCGTAATCGGTTGCGGTACACCAAAGCGGTCCGTGTGTGCACGATCCAACACATCCATAATGCGGATTGCTGCATTACCTACCTTCATCGCCATCTCAAGATGTTCCTGTACATTAAAATTCGAGTTCGTTAATGTCATATATAATGCCTCATGTGTAATCCGATCCACCTCAGGATCATGATATCCCAACTGGCGTGCATGTGTCGCATAAGCAGCGATGCCTTTTAACGCAAAAATCATCGTATCCTGCAAACTTGCGATTGTTTCGTTTTTGCCGCATACCCCTACCACGGTACACCCGCCACTCGGCGTCTGTTCGCATTGATAACAAAACATATGGTTTCCCCTCCAAACTTAGATTTAAGGCAGTTCGTTATGTAATAGCGTAACAGACCCTGATATGAGCTAGTGTGATGGTGCACACAGTTTTTGATCCAACATCTATATATGGTTCTCCAGACTATCATCCAAACTGGAAATAATAACATTCAAAAAAAGGCATATCTCGGATCATTATGAAAAATACTGTGTACAGCTAAAAACGTATAAATCCATAATCTTAAAAAAATACGAAAATGAAACGATTCTAGATTTTGCCCGTAAGGGTAATACACAGAGAAATCTAATATTCAAGGAGCTGGTCAATTGCAACATTACAGACACAGTGCGGAGGAAACCCTTCAGGATGTACAGAGTTCCTCCAAGGGACTTACGACCTCCGAAGCTGCCAAGAGAATTGAAACGGAAGGATATAACGAGTTAAAAGGTAAAGATGCAACACCCGTCTGGAAACTGTTCCTCGAAAATTTCAAAGATCCGATGGTCATCGTGCTACTGATTGCAGCCGCGGTACAGGTTGTACTTGGACACCTGATTGAATCATTGATCATATTCCTGGTTATTTTGCTCAACGCAGTGATCAGTGTAGTTCAGACCAAAAAAGCCGAGAGTTCGCTTGACGCGCTGAAACAAATGTCTGCACCCGAAGCCAAGGTCATTCGTGATGGCCAGAAAAAGACCATTCCAGCGAGGGAACTCGTTCCCGGTGATATTGTTATGCTGGATGCAGGTGATTATGTCCCGGCAGACGGGCGTATCCTGGAATCAGGAAGTCTGAAAATCAACGAAGGCATGTTGACCGGAGAATCCGAAGCTGCGGAGAAACACGCCGATACCATCCCGGATGAGGCTCCAATCGGAGATCGTCGCAATATGGCCTTCAGTGGCTCACTCGTCGTATATGGACGGGGTATGCTTGTCATTACAGGTACGGCTCTCAAAACCGAAATCGGCAAAATTGCCGAATTGATTGAAAATGCCGAAGCCAAGAACACGCCATTACAACGCAAGTTGGAATCATTCAGCAAAAAACTGGGCTTTTTCATCCTAGGCTTGTCGATTCTCATCTTTGGCATTGAAGCGGGTCGTGTATGGTTGACCGAAGGTACGGAGAATATCGGACCATCCATCGTGAATGCACTGATGTTTGCTGTAGCTGTTGCAGTTGCTGCCATTCCTGAGGCGTTATCCTCCATTGTGACTATCGTATTGTCACTCGGAACAAATAAGATGGCCAAACAACATGCGATCATTCGCAGACTGCCTGCCGTTGAGGCGCTCGGCTCTGCCAGTATCATCTGTACGGATAAAACAGGAACACTAACTCAGAATAAGATGACTGTTGTTGATTATTACATTCCCCATGGCACCAAGGACGAATTCCCCGATGATCCCGATCAGTGGTCGGAAGAGGAACGACGTCTGTTACATATTGCAGTGCTCTGCAATGATTCGAATATTAACCAGGAAGGCAAGGAATTGGGTGATCCAACCGAAGTGGCCCTGATTGCCTTCAGCAACCGGGTGAACAAGGATTACAATGAAATCCGTGACCAGTTCCCTCGTGAAGCTGAGCTTCCTTTTGACTCGGATCGAAAGCTCATGAGTACGGTGCATACCTTCGAGGGACAGACAGCTTTGCTGACCAAAGGTGGACCTGATGTGCTGTTCAGCCGCTGTAGTCATGTGTTTATCAACGGTGAGGTTCAGCCCCTCACACCCGAGATTCGCACACAATTTGAAGAAAAAAATGAGGCCTTCTCGAAACGTGCCTTCCGTGTGCTGGCCTACGCGTACAAAAAATTCGATGATAAAAACCAGGTCACCATTGATGACGAGCATGATCTGACACTGGTTGGTTTGACAGCGATGATTGACCCACCGCGTGAAGCGGTATACGGTTCTATTGAAGAGTCCAAAAAAGCGGGCATTCGCACCATCATGATCACTGGAGATCACAAAACAACGGCTCAGGCGATCGGTGTGGATATCGGCCTTGCCGAACCGGATGACCTCGCCATTACCGGAGCCGAACTGGACAAAATGTCTGATGAGGAGCTGGATCAACAACTTGAACACATCTCGGTTTACGCAAGGGTATCTCCTGAAAACAAAATCCGGATTGTTCGTGCTTGGCAGCGTAAAGGCAAAGTGGCAGCCATGACCGGAGATGGAGTTAATGACGCACCTGCGCTGAAACAGGCCGACATCGGCGTAGCGATGGGTAGCGGAACAGATGTCGCCAAGGATGCGGCTGCCATGATTCTGACGGATGATAACTTTGTCTCCATCGTGAATGCAGTTAGTGTTGGACGGATGGTATTTGATAATATCAAAAAAGCCATCGCATACCTGTTCGCCGGTAACCTCGGCGCGATTATCGCCATTTTGTTTGCCTTGATCGTCGGCTGGGTTAATCCATTTACGGCCCTTCAGCTGCTGTTCATCAATCTGGTGAACGACTCCCTGCCTGCCATTGCTTTGGGTACAGAGAAACCCGAGCCAGATGTCATGCGGCGTAAACCCCGTGATATTAACGAGGGTATCTTCGCAGGTGGAACCCTGCAGGCTGTGATTACACGTGGTGTCCTTATTGGTGCGGCTGTTATTGTATCCCAATATATAGGACTTGGCATCTCGGAGGAAATCAGTGTGGCTATGGCCTTCACAACCTTGATTCTCGCACGCAGTCTGCAAACATTTGCAGCACGTTCCAACACACAAACCATCTTCCAAGTGGGCTTCATGACCAATAAATTCGTGCTTGGCTCCATTCTGGTATGTCTGTGTCTCTATGCAATCACACTGATTCCAGGTGTTCGCGGTGTATTCGCCATCCCGGATACATTCGGCTGGAATGAGTTCCTGATTGCAGGCGGACTTGCACTTGTCGCCGTCATTCTGATGGATGTCATCAAGTGGATTCGTAATCGCGGTAAACAAGTTACTGCGGCGTAAGATTTGTAGATATAACATGCACAAACAGGCGCCCGTTATCGGAGCGCCTGTTTGTTTACAGTTTTTTTTACACAGACAAAGCGTACACTTCTCAGCCATACTGATGATTTCTAGGGTATCTTCGCAAAAAATTTAAGCATTAAGTTGATATCTATATACCAATCAACAGATGGACAGATGCTCATCTGCACCGGCTGCCATTCGGGAACTAGGATACGATCGGAAACCAGGAACGATGAAGGACAGTCAAAATTCCCAATGGTGTAGCCCTCTCATTAGCTGATTGGGCTTCTTTTTCATTCACTACATGTGGAATTAATTGGAATTATATGTTATTATTTGTTTATTCCAACAGAAGGAGTCGATCTTTAAAGTGAAGAAAATTTTCAAAGCCGCTCTTACCTGTACTTTACTATTTAATGTGAGTATGGCATCCGTCGCTATGGCCTCGCCAGATACTACGGATCAGTACACTACGGAGAAGTTCACTGAAGTTCAAACGTCAGGGACAGCCAAAGCAAAAGCAGGAAAATTTCAAGGCGATAATACAATTGTTATTGATGAAGAAGGGAACCAAACTACGGTTGGGGAACTCAAAGCCTTAACAAACCTTGTTTTACCGGATAACCCTAATGCCGATGTATCTCCGAAAATCACCATACAACTGGCACCACACATTGATATGGTACAGCCATTTGCGTCAGCTTACGGTCACGCTTGGCCTTATTCGGCAGTCACTTCAAGCGGTGTCAATTGTTATGGATATTCGGTAAAGGCACCTTTCTTCTGGAACCCGGGAGATGGTGATGGGGTTTCCAATGTGTATGACACAGGATTTTTTACAAATTCGAGCGTTGGAGCAGCCCTTGTAGTTAAAGACGGAAACACGAATGGACTGTATTTTAAACCTGGTTGGAAAATTCTATCCAGTAGGACAGCTACTGTCACAGACGAAGAACACCGCATTGCTTATAGAGTTGGCTGGATTGATGCCAACAATAATGGCAAAGTCGATGTAGGTATTGATGTGGTGGACTTCCACTTTATGTTGCAGAACAGTACGGGAAAATGGTCTGAGAAACACGGACAACAACCATCTATCAACACCAATATCTCAGACCCAAGTACCTTCTCTTGGGATCTGGGTACTTATAAGAATTTTTATAATAGCTCTACTGCTTATATTGCTGCGAAGGTGCACTAATCTATGTAACCATTTTCATATTTTCATAGAAAAACGGCGTTTATCTTTAAGATAAGCGCCGTTTTCTGATTGTAGAGATTTGAATCTAAATTATGGTCATACTGCACCGGTACTAAATCCGGAACTAGCACGTGCGGCCTTATCCGTATCGATGTGCAGCTGCGCCGGTCTTCTCAGCAAATGACTACCGCCAAGCGCAAATTAAGGATACATAATCCTCAGGATACCGTCGGAAATGTCGCCGACCATTTAAACTTTTCTTTCCCTTTTGAACCATTTGTTAATCCGGATGCTATTAACGCAACTCCAATAATTAAACCGATCTGGGCAAACAGCAAAAAAATTCCTTCTACCATATAGATAACTCCCTCACATACTCCGATATCAATTTGAGCATCATTAGCATTAAATAAATCCGCTTTCTAACTGTATCTAATTACCCCTGTTTGATGCCAAAAGCGATCCAGCGTCCATCAATATCCTCGATCACAAACTCCTTGTTATTATAGTCTGTATGATTGAGGACACGTACGATGTTCACATCTGCGTTGATCAATTCCTGCTGAAGCTCTTCCTGGTTCTGGGTAATAAAATATGCATCATATCCATAGCCATATAATTCTCTGTTGGGTATAACTTTCTGTCCATTGCTTTGGGTTAAAATAATCTCGGTAAGATCACGATACAGGCAGATATGAGGTTCCGTGGCATCAAGATATTCGACCACCCGAAAGCCCATCTTTTCTTCATAAAACTGCGCCGTTCGCTTCATATCCAGAGTCGGAAATACGCTGTGGGACATTAATAATAAATGATTCATACTGTAAACTCCTTAAAATATAATCAAATCCAGTTATGTATTCAAACTTATTTATTCCAACCACCATTTTACCCAATTTCAGGGAACTAGTCTATAAATTCCGATTCTACGTCTCTTAAATTTCACTTATACTGCGTAATATACAGTATGACATTATTGCCATATGATGAAATGGGGTGTAAAATTATATATTGCTTTTCATCACATTTTCATCAAAGCTCAATCCGAATTCATATTCATACCCAAGACAGGAATGGTACCGTGAAAGATAAAATTGTCATGCCACTCTGGACATGCTGCTTGTTCATCGTTGTGATGAATACCACCATGTTCAATGTTTCTTTGCCAGTCATTATTCAAGATCTACAGATTACCTCGGACCTGGGGTCTTGGGTCATCTCAAGTTATTCGATTGGTTACGCCCTGTCGACGGTTATTTACAGTCGATTGTCAGACCGTATCCCGGTACGCAAACTGTTAACGGTCGGGCTTCTGATCCTGGGATTATCTTCATTGCTGGGGTTATTCGCGCATAACTTCGCGATCTTGTTACTGACACGTATTCTGCAATCTGCGGGCGCAGGAGTTATGGCCGGGCTGGGTCTCGTCATTGCAAGTCGTTACATCCCGGTGGAACGACGCGGAGCTGCCATCGCGCTGATCTCATCAGGTAGCGCCATGGCTTTTGGACTTGGCCCCATTGTCGGCGGACTCATTAGCGAGTACTGGGGCTGGAACGGACTTTTTGCCATAACGGTGCTTGTCCTGCTCGCCCTGCCTGTATTGCTCTATTTTCTCCCCCGTGAATCCGTCAAAACAGATCAGCCGTTCGATGTGATTGGCGCCATATTAACCGTCATTAACGCCACTACACTTCTGGTCGCGATCACCCAGCAGTCCTGGTTGTGGTTTGCCATTGGCGTTATTTCACTTGTTGCACACCTCCTGTATATTCGGAAAGCGAGTCTTCCGTTTGTGAATCCACAAGTATTCCGAACGCCAGGATACACCCGGTTAATCCTTATCGGGTTCTGCGTGCTGGTGGTGAATCTGGGAAATCTGTTTTTGATGCCGCTTGTGCTCGCTGATTTATATGGACGCTCTTCGCTCGCCATTGGTTTGCTGATTGCTCCTGGGGCAATTGTTGCAGCATTCTGCACCCGTTTTGTTGGACGCTGGATCGACCGTTATGGCAATATGCGATTTATGATCATCGGACACACCCTGCTCGCAGCGGTACTTGCCTTATTCACGCTCGGACTGGATCAGTCCGCCTTGATCATTACCAGTGGTTATCTCTTTTTCTCACCGGCACTGTCAGCCTCCATGGCTTCACTGAATAATGAAGCGTCACGTGTGCTGCCCAAAGCGCAAATCGGTTCCGGTATGGGCATGTTACAATTGATTCAGTTCTTCGGTGGTTCGGTGTCTGTAGCCGTGTGTGGGCTGCTGCTGCACAGTATTCCGGGAGTCTCGGTCGAGCAAGCTTATCATGTGGTGTATGCTTGTCTGTTGCTCGTCTGCGTTGTTTCACTCGGGTTGACCGTCTGGCATAGCAGAGCTTCACGCTCAGGCATTAAACCTGTTACATTGGACAATTGATAATTGAGGTTTAAAGTTCAGAACAAAGAGGCTTGCGTCAAGCGCGAGCCTTTTTTAGTTTGGAACAGAAATGCCGTTTTTTTAAAAGTAGATCACTCAATGAACTTGAACTTACCGGTTAATTTCCTGATTTCGTCCTACAGCAGCATGCCAACTATTTCCCGTCCAGTGCGAACTTCCAGGCCTCCATTATGCTAATTGGGGCTTTACTGCTGCTCTCGCCGTCACCTTCCTGCGTCCAAAGTGGTGGATAATACGCAAATACTTGTCCTGGCTGGAGCTGAGACATATCCTCTTGCCAATCTTTCCAGCGAAAGGTCTGATAGAACTGCTCCAGATCACCATTCGCCAGCCAGTTGATGAAACCTGAATATGCCAGTTCTGTCGATTCCCATTCGAGTGTATCCGGTGCAAAATAATATATGTGTCCCGTGCGGCCATACTTGCCTGTATCCAGTCCGAAGAAACCGCCTGCCGCATCATATGCAACGACCATCATACCTTCCAGCACATCTACCCAAGGTTGCTCACTCACACCATTCCAACTGGTGAGACTCCCCGATGTACTGTCACCACCCGCACCAAGCAACGTGATCCAGCCATGGTCCAGTACAATACCTTCTGTCTCATAAGCAACAGCCCCCAAATAGGATTTGGTGCTTATTTGCAGACGATAGAGGGTATCCTCTCCAGCCTCTTGTTTTGCTGGAACATACACATATGTATTTTGCCCACTATCCAGGAGTTCCTTGAGTTCTTCCCATGCGTGATTCTCCCGATCTACTAATTCAGCTATCGTTAATGTATTCATGAGCAGTCTCCTCGCTGATTTTATAAGAGCATATCATGGGTTATTAACCCGTTCAAATCTGCTATAATCTATCTTCAAAGCTAAATTCAAGGGGGAAACGATTTGATTCGCGTAGTTATACTTATGATTCCGATTCTGATGGTGCTTGTATCCGGTTGTCAGAATCATACATCTGCCATGAAGGAATCCGTTTCTGTTCAAAAGTCTGATCCCCAGGTCATCCATTACATATCACCCCAAGGAAACGACTCGAATAAAGGAACCATTCAATCTCCGTGGAAAACGTTGCAGCACGCAGCCGACCACGCTTCGCCAGGAAGCACGATCTATTTGCGTGAAGGTGTCTATCATCAGAAAGTCAAAATCACCCGGAGCGGTAATTCTTCCGCTAATCCAACCCTATTTTCAAGTTATCCTCAGGAGCAGGTTATCATTGATGGTAAAGGTTTATCTGTTCGGGGCATTGAAGGGTTAATTGAAATTGAAAATGCCAGTTATATCACGATTCAGAATCTCGAAATTCGTAACTTCACGACCACACTCGGGGGCCAAGTTCCAACCGGGATTTATGTCCACGGAGCAGGTGAGCATATTCAGCTGTTAGGCAACACCATACACGCGATTGCTAGTTACGCAACTCCTGAAGGTCCCGATTTGCGGGGCAGGGATGCCCACGGTATTGCCATATATGGCACAGAGCACCCTCAAGCTTTACGCGATATCATCATCAAGGATAATGAATTGTATGATCTTACACTTGGTTCAAGCGAGTCACTCGCAGTTAACGGTAATGTTGATACCTTTGCCATACAGGACAATATCATCCATGATTCCGATAATATTGGTATTGATCTGATCGGGTACGAGGGTACGTCCGAGGACGACACGTACGATCAGGCTCGGAACGGCATTGTACGAGGCAACGAAGTATACGATATTACGTCCAATAACAATCCCTCCTACGGTACAGACCTGCCCAATGATACCAACTCGGCCGGCGGCATCTATGTAGATGGCGGGAAAGATCATATCATCGACCAGAACCGGGTATATCGGAGCGATATCGGAATTGAGATTGCCTCAGAGCATGCCGGACGTTCAACCAGCAACATTACCGTGCGTGATAACCTGATTTATTCCAACAGATTGACGGGGATTGCCATGGGAGGTTATGACGAGGAACGAGGAGCTACCGAGGATAGCAACATTATGTACAATACACTTGTGGGAAATGATACCCTGAATGCAGGCAATGGACAGTTATTCATGCAGTCACGGACAAAGAACAATACGTTCATGCGTAACATTCTCGTATCGGGCAGCTCGGAAGTACTGATATACAACGAATATACTAGCAATACCGGCAATGTGTTTGACCATAATGTCTATTACTCACCAGGTGAGCAGGAAGATGCCCTGTGGGTTTGGAAAAATAAAGCCTACTCCGGCATCGCCGCCTACATCAAGGAATCTGGCAATGATGCACACTCCATATATGTGAACCCGGCATTTATGGATGAACCGAGCGAAGATTTTCGTCCTCAGGCGAACTCTCCGGCTAAAGCGTATGGTTACCTTGCTCCGCGATAGATTAACCCTGAGTCTGCCATCTCAACGTAGTCAATCTGTTTCACGCAAATAAAAGGAGCCTGTGCATGTGGGATCATCTCCCTCATCATGCACAGGCTCCTTATTGCTTTCTTTTGATGCAATCCAATTCTTAACTTTTTACTATCTGAGCTGCATGTGTCACCCGGTTTCGTCCTCCGGTTTTGGAGGCATACAGGGCGTTGTCCGCTCTTTGGAACAAGGACTTTTCCGTATCTTCCTCTACTACAGTGGCCGCACCGATACTCACAGTAATGTTATATTCACCCCAGTCGGCTGAAGCAACCTGTGAACGATATCGTTCTGCAATACCGATCGCCTGCTCCTCTTCACAATCTGGAAGAATGACAACAAATTCCTCTCCACCGTAACGTGCAACCACATCCGTACTTCGCGATACCGTTTGCAGCAGCCCTGCCAGATTGCCGAGCACCAGATCTCCGATCGGATGTCCGTACGTATCATTAATGCTTTTGAAATGATCAATGTCCACAACCAGCAGGGAGAAATAACGTTGTTTTTCACGGAACATCATTACTCTTTCAAGCATTTTTTCCTGGAAAAACCTGCGGTTCTTCAATCCTGTCAACAAGTCGGTGGAGGCCAGTGTCTCCAATTGATCATTCACTTTGATTAACGCCTGCTCTTTAATTTTATATTCCTCATGCAGTCGTTCAAGCTCTTTGTTCGCTTCTTGCGTCGCTTGATACAGCTCCTGTAGCTTCGTTTTGGTATGCAAAATATCCTTCTCATGTTCGATTCGCTTACGCATGACTACAACGACACAATCTACCACGCTTTCCCCGTTACGTGTCTGACGAACACCGTTAAGCAGAACAGGAACAGCCTGTTGATCACGGGTACGGAACGTGAAGTACATCTCGTCCACATGTCCATATAACTGGATGTAGGGATAGAAATACGTATGGAAAAACACCTTGTTGCTTACCGACATGGTGGATTCAATATGTTGCCCTATGAGCTCATCGCGTTCATATCCAAGCATCGTAAGCATAGTTTGATTAATCGACTGTACGACGCCCGAATCAGAGATAGAGAAGTATCCACAGGGAGCCAGATCTAATTGTATATCCATGGAATAACTGCCTTTCTTCCGCGTTTTATGCGCTCGTTAAATAATCCTTAATCATTCGGATGGTTTCTTCCGGTTGACTTAGATGCGGATAATGTCCCTTGGCCGTCATCTGTTGCAATCGGCTATTCTTCAGATGAGCGTGTAAATAATCCCCTACTTCTACCGGGGCAATGCTGTCATCCGAGCACTGAAGAATTAATGTTGGCACAGTTGCCTGCTCCAGATCAATACGACAGTCAGATAAAAACGTCACTTCGGCAAATTGTCTCGCAATATGCGGATCTCTGGAGCAGAAGCTTTTCTCCAACTCTTCCGTCAGCTCTTTCCGTTCCGGATTGTTCATCACAATGGGTGCCAGATAACTCGCCCACCCAATAAAATTCATCTGCATCATCTCAAGTAATTCATCGATATCATTCCGATCGAAACCTCCATAATAATTCGGCAGATCATTCACGTAACGTGGGGAGGGCCCTAACATTATAATTTTTTTGAAATATTTGGGGTTCTGAATCGATGCCAGCATACCAATCATACTACTGACGGAATGCCCGACAAATATGGTGTCCTTTAGTTCGAGCGCTTCCATAACTTCCAGCACATCCTGGGCATATCCTTGAAGGTTGTTATATTTGATAGCATCATAATAGTTAATTTGAGATTCGCCAGATCCAACATAATCAAATAACACCACACGGTAGTTCTCCATAAAACCTGGAATAATGTAACGCCACATATCCTGATCACATCCAAAACCATGAGCAAATACAATCGTTTGGCTACCCGAGCCAAGTACCTTAACATTATTTCTTACAAGTATATCAACCGTCATTACATATCACCTCTCCGAGGTAGTATTCACTTGAATCATTTTATCTGGTTATTATACCGGAAAATGTTGGGATATGAATTAAAAATAATTAATAACTTCTCTCACCCATCAAAAAATCATGAACCCCTGCTCTGAATATGCGCTTTACAATCTGACCATCGTCAGGTAAAATCAGTTCAACATGTCGCGCGACTGAGATCAATATTACGGAGGAAAACCATGAGTACTTCAACACATAGCTCTACACCTCAGCAACTCTGGGGAAGATCATTCCTATTTATCATGTTAGCCAACGCATTATTGTTTATGGCATTTGAAATGTTGCTTCCCACCTTGCCTTTGTTTGTCTCAAGTCTTGGTGGCGAAGCCTCCCAAATTGGGCTTGTTACCGGCGTATTTATGTTTTCTGCCATCTTGATTCGACCCTTCACTTCTGTTTTAGCAGCTCAAATAGATAAAAAATATCTATTGATTATCGGCATCACTATCTGTGCATTAATGACAGGCGCATACTACCTATCGTCAGGTATTTGGATGATTCTTGTATTTCGAGTGATCCACGGATTCGGATTTGGTTTGGCAACGACATATTTTGCAACGATTGCCACTGAAAACATACCAAGAGATCGCCGGGGAGAAGGTATGGGGTATTTCGGTGTAGGGGAGACGGTCGCTATATCCATCGGTCCATTGATTGGAACAAGCCTGTTGTTTAGGTACGACTACCAGAGCCTGTTTATGGGAGGTATGTGCATTTTGCTGTTAGCTCTCCTAATGACAGTGTTTGTATCCAGAAAGCCGAAAACAGTAGGTAGTAGCGAGTCTATGCAAACTCATGTCCCTTCGGTGAAACTGATTGAAAAGAAGGTACTCTTCCCTTCCCTTCTCATTATGCTCGTTGGCATTGCAGCGGGTTCAATCATGTCCTTTGTGGCTTTATTTGCCGCCGAAAGAGGGTTCGAGAATATAGCCTGGTTTTTCTTCATCGTTGCCATCGCCAGCTTCGCCGTTCGACTGTTTTCGGGGAAAATGTTTGATCGATGGGGACCAGGTTCCGTGTTGTTACCTTCTGCCGTGTTTGCAATCGCGGGGCTACTGGTTCTGATTATCGCCCAGAGTGATGTGCAATTCCTGATCGCCGGTGCGTTATACGGCTTTGGTTTTGGTGCCATATTCCCGGCGATTCAGACCTGGTGTGTGAATCTTGTAGAAGAACATGAGCACGAAAGTGCGATGGCTTCCTTCTTTAACTTCTTTGACCTCGGAATTGGCGGTGGTTCGTTGATCCTGGGCGTTGTGGCTTCTGCATTTTCCTATACGGTGGTGTATGCTATCTCTATAGGCATTTTTGTGGTATATATCTTGTTATATTTGGTATACTCCCAAAAACAGCAGAGGTATACAGTTCGCCAACTGGAGGTAGACATTGAGTAAAAAACGAATCAAAGAAATTGCCATTCAACATTTTAATCGTCTGGGTTACGAGGGGACCAAGATGGCGCAGATTGCCGAAGAGGCAGGCATTCGCAAGCAATCCCTGGCTTATCATTATTCATCCAAAAAAGCATTATTGCTGGAGTTATATGAGGAAGTTGTGCAGGAGGAACAACAGTTTGTACGCCAATTCTTCAGCGAGTCTGTTACCCAAACTTTGGATCAGCAGCTATATGCCTTTTTGCATGAACACAAAAATCGCTTTCTGACTCATCCAAACGTTGCTTTTATGTATATCTTGTCTTTTATCACACCGCTGGAGGTGCATGATTTTGTGCTAGCCCAGTATCGAACGTACCTCGGGACACTGAAGGAAGAGCTGGCAGCCGTATTTACCAGACATTCCGATATACGCCTGAGTCCGGAAGAAGCCACCCTAGCTTTTGTCACCGTGATGGATGGATTGGATGTACAGCTCGTGTATGAGACACGGCAATCCTATGAACAAGCTTTGGCAATCACCTGGAATGTCTTCTGGTCAGGCATCCAGCGTTAACGGATTAATTACGATCAGACTACAAAAATAAGAGGGGCATCCCACCAGCCATGTTGATGACTTTTGGGATAGCCCCTCTATTTCTTTATTTCACAGTTAGGATCACACGTTGATAATGCTTCAACTGGTGCTCTCCATCATCCTGTACTTCGGCAACGATATGAAGGGTATCACCCGATTTGGCATCGTCAGGAACGGTAAATGTCACCGCTTCGGTGTCACTGCCCTGTAATTTTATCGTATCCACCTGCTCATCCTTGACAAGTTCACGATGCAATCCAAGTTGCAGGTCACCCGCCATTTCAGGCTGAACTTTGTTCGGTGTTACTTTGGAATCCTCATAAGTGTCCGCTTCGAAATATCTCCACCACGTATAGGTCAGTTGATCTCCATCCGGGTCTTTACCCTCCGCGTGAAGAGTAACTTCCTCCCCAGGACTAACACTAAGATCCACCCCTTCCTTAATCGTTAAAGACGGATTATGGTTGGCACCTTCGTAAGTGTCTGCAACTGCCCAGTCTGCACGTGCTGCAAAATCATCCTGCACATCGTCAAACCATCTCATCAGAGAGTATTCGGCTTCATAGCGTTTGGTGTACGGATCGTAATCAAGCACATTGTTTCTAAACAGCTTGTCGTTCACAACTCCAAAGCGTCCACCCCAACCGCCGTAGGAAGGGTCTTCCATACTGCGCAGCCCATTATCAATCAGATAAAAGAAGGAAGGAGAGTCACCCTCAGATATAAAATCGTACTTGTCATATTGTGGATTGTTCTTCAGATACTCAGCACTTCCCCGTTGTTCTTCGGCTAGTTCGCCTTCGATCATTTTACCATCACCCATCGATGCATACATATCCATCAGCTTGCCATGTCCGTTCAGAATATTCTTGACCATCCAGTCGCCATGAAGCTTACTGTTCACTTCTTCGGCATGCATCTTCCATGCATAGGCAAAATGCCAGAAGTTCGATTGGTCGTTGAGAATGCGGATATCCGGCCAATTCTTCGCAATGTATTCGTTGTAGCTGTCATCCTGATCGAGGATGATGTACAGGACCAGTTTGTCACTGACTTTTTTGCGAATCGTATCCCACTCGGCCGTATCTTTGTACTGTTCTTCAATCGATTTTAGCGCTCTGGCTGTGGTATTGGTGCCCCCCCATGTCTGAACAATCAGGTCTCGGGAGTCATCATCGAGGAAAAGAGTTTCGAGGAACTCGGAACCTTCGGTTTCCTTCTCCATCTCCCCTTTATCGGAAATATTACCGATCTTGGTCATCGCTCGAAGCTGTTCCGGCTCCGGGTACCCATCCGCATGTTTGGATAAGTTCGGGTAGATCTCGCCATAGGCATCGATCATATCGTACACCCACTGTGTGCCTGTCCAGCGGAACGGCTTGATCCCTGCTTCCTCGTCTCCAGCATAATGATACACCGAGCTGGTCAGTACAATTCCGGCAAGGTCCATCTCATTCGAATATAAGAGGAAACGAATGACGGAGTTCATATCATCCACTTCACCGTCGGTTGTAATCACCGTTCTGCCTTTGGCAGCTTGGTTGTTTGCAGGTTCCTGGGTTTCATTCTCTGTCTGCTCTGTCGCCTGATTTGGTGTGTCACTCGCGGTTTGTGGCGCTTTGGATGCGCATCCACTAATCACCAGGATGATACTGAGACAACCTGCGGCAAAACCGTTTAACCATTTTCTCTTGTTCATAATGCTCCCCTTTCTTCTGTACAGCGTGATGTTAGTTGGGTTGGAAATAAGTACGTCCTCTGTTTTTCTATCCTTAATATGGACCGTAGAATGCAAAAAAACCCGAACAACATTATGAATGGAACAAAGTCCACGCATAGTGATGTTCAGGTTTTGCCTGCCCGAAGCAGTAACAATCCTTATTTGAGTGAAAGTATATCATGTCCACTCATTAATGTAAACGTATTCAAATTTTTTTTTGAATTTATCTTTGATATAGTATAATGCTTATAGCCAAGAATCAAACGAATCGGCCTGTTATTATATCAATGTTATTAGGAGGACTCAGACATCATGCAACAACTGGATGCGGCCTTGAGCCGTTTGGTGGAACAGCAGGATTTATATAATGAAGCTTATGGACTTTTCAAAAATCATGATCTGCGTCCACGCGAACAACATCACCAGCCGGAAGTGGATACACGAATAGCTCTTTCTCCAGAACTTCAGTATCTGTACAGTCATTATGAAATGATGGATGCGGATGCGGAAGGTACACTCAAAATGAAAAATGCCGCCGTCGAAATCGGTGATGCAGCGCTCATTTCCTTTGTCGCACCTGAACATCTGCTTCGTCAGCAACTGGGATTCCGCTGGATTGGCATGAATGAACCTTATGAGGAGTCCTCCACTTGGCCAAAAAATCACGTTGTCATCGCAAACTTTAACGATGATCCGTTAATTGTAGATGTGGAAGCACCAAACTCTCCCGTATATGCCGCTTTTACAGGTGGAGAACCAAACCGTGTTGCTGATTCACTATCAGACTTTTTCAGTGCACTAGCCATCCTGATTGAAGCGGCGCGCACCTATGCCGGAGAAGTAAAAGATGAAGAAACCTATGAAACCAAGCCCGAGTATCTGGAGCAAGTGGAACCTTTATTGCAAGATCTGTTGGGAGAAGAATATACCGCTCATCTTTTCGAGTATCTGTCATTTTGTTAAAACGGTGAATTGAAGGAATTGGAGGGGCGTCCATATGATCTATGTAGCCTTGTTGCGGGGCATAAATGTAGGCGGGAACAATAAAATCAATATGAAACAGCTGAAAGAAACGTTTGAACAAGCAGGCATGCTGGATGTCGTTACCTACATCAATTCTGGCAATATTATTTTTGCCGATCATCAGGAACGTGCCAATGCGAATGTGGAGATATCCCATGTGTTAGAGCAGGCCATCGCCGCCGATTTTGGCTTACAGATCAGGGTAATGGTGCGGAATATGGATGAAATTCAATCCGTTATTCAGGCGCTGCCAGAAGAATGGGTTAATGATGACACAGCCAAAAGTGATGTGATGTTCCTCTGGGATGAGATCAATGAGCCCTCCGTGCTGGACCAGCTGCCCATCAAACCGGAAATTGGTACACTGATCTATGTTCCTGGAGCGATTTTATATTCAGTCAGCAGAGAAGATGCATCCAAAAGTGGCATGAACAAGCTTGTGGGATCCAAAGTATATGCCTATATGACGGTTAGAAATGTGAATACCACACGTAAGATATATGCCCTGATGCAAGCAACAGCAGAGAAATAACTCGGTACCAGCACAACGGATAGTCAGTTATGCATCGTCCAATTCATATGAAAAATAAAGCATGCAGAAAACATCCTTATGGATGTCTCCTGCATGCTTTTTGCCGTGTTAGGAAACTATTTTTTTCACTGTATATTAGTCAATTTGAATGCGTCTGCGAGATTGATCATCACCAGGACGTTTTGGAATCTCGAGCTTCAGCACACCTTCTTCCAATTTGGCCTTAATGTGCTCCTCATCAATATGATCAACATAGAATCGCCGGATAAACTCGCCGGAACGGCGCTCCTGCCGTATGATTCGATTGGAGTCATCCTTCTGCTCCACTATATCATTGCGTTTGGCACGAATAATCAATTCATTACCTTGAACCTGAATGTCTATATCCTCTTTGGCAATGCCCGGAAGCTCGGCTTCTACCGAATATTTGTCTTCTTCCTCACGAATGTCGGTCCGGAATGGCTGGGAGCCAGTTCCAAAAGGGGAAAGGAATGAGTTCTCAACCATGTCATTGAAGGATTTCAACATGTGTCCGAACGGGTCTTCATTTCGTTTACGAAACGGAATCAGATCAAACATGAAAATCAGCTCCTTTTGTGTGGTTGGTTTATTGGTGTTGCTTACATTGATTATTATAATACCCGTGCAAATAAGGCTCAAAGTCCGTAAAAGACGAAAAAAAACGATTTTCTTTCATCATGGTTCACTATTTTAAAATAGATCCTTTTTTCTTTTATTTTGACCTTATTTGATCTTCTGACTTTGTCTGACTATAACGAATGAGTGGGGTCCGCTACAGTATTGGATTCATTCTTCCTCATTCCCAGCATCATGATTGCCAGCAAGACAACCAGAACAGCTACGAGCATAAATGGAACATGTTTGTCCACCTGATAAAGTGTCGTTGTAAGTAAAGGCGTAATGACGGCAGATATCCCCTGAATCGCTGCTACCAATCCCGCTGCCCCTCCCTGCTGTTCTTTGCTAACTGCCAGCGAAGCACCTGCCATGAACCCGGGCATCATCAGACCTGAACCCATGCCAAACAGGAAAAACGAGAAATAATACATGGATAACACATTAAAGACCAAAAACAGGATCATGCTTGCGATCAGGAAAAGGGACCCGAGCAAAATCATTGGGCGTGGCTGCCATTTCAACCATTTCATCTGAATGACCTGCATGATCAACATCGCTACTCCAGAGAACATGAGTCCAAACGAAACCATTCGGGCCGTCGCCGCTGAGGATAGAGCCAGTTGATCCTGAAAATAAAATCCCCCGACAACCTGTAGTGTCATGATACCCATCATCGTGACTAAGCCGGCAGCAAGGTACATTCGTAAACCACGTTGGAACGGGTTGACTTTAGGCGGTTTTGCCTGAATGACCGGTTTGGCTGACGGAATTAACAACAAGGCAATAATAAACGCAGCTATCGCTATAAAAATGCCAAAATAAAGCGGCCAGAGCAGACCGATAAGGGTAAAAGCTCCTGCAATCGCAGGTCCAAATACAAGGCCAAGTCCATTCGCAGCACTGATAATCGCCATTCCACTTCCCCGCTCTTCCCCTTCTGTCACATCACCCATATAGGCTTGGGCAGAAGACAGCACTGCCGGAATGAACATGCCGATCAGACTGCGCGTCACAATCAGAAGGGTTAACAGGAGCCCCCCTCCGATCCATGCATTTAATCCCCCGTACAATGCCAGTGCAAATAATGCACAGCTCACGGACATACCTATGAATCCAATCAATATAATTGGTTTTCTTCCTCTTATATCACTCCATCTGCCCCATACCGGAGCCATGACAGCCATCATAATGGACCCAAGCGAGATAATAAGACCGGAATGGCTTTCTTTCATGCCCAACTCGCGAATAAGTGGTGGCATAATGGGTGCAATCAGCATCAGACCCAACATGGCTGCAAATACGCTAAAAAAAATACTTCCTCTGATTCTATTCATGTTTATACACTCCTCTATATTTCAGTACAGTACCCACTGTACCTGGAGTATACAAGGCTGAATGAATCCCCACTGCCTCTATACGGAACAATTCACGGCAAGCCGGATTATTTAATAAATTTTTTTCATCTCTGAGGGCTTCACGCCGAATTTGCGATAAAATTGCTGCGAAAAGGCACTGACATTGCTGTAACCGACCGCAATCGCGGCCTCGGTGACGTTGTTATCCTGATTGCGCAGCAACTTCATGGCGTTGTCGAGACGAACCTGACGCAAATATTCGAACACCGTGCTTCCGAAAAGTGCCTTGAATCCTTTTTTTAATTTAAAATCGTTAAGACCTACTTGTCTGGACAATGCTAGCAAAGATGGAGGATCTACCATACAAGCCTCCATAATCTCCCGTGCCGTATGTAACTTCCGGATGTCCTCTCTGGAGAATCCCGCGGGAATTGGCGCCAGATCAAACAATTGGATCATAAATCGATTCAAGATCTCCAAGGCTGTCGCTTCCATCATTAAGGATGATCGATAACTGTTGTTTAATTCCACAATCAGACTGTCAATCATCGTTCGTATCCGGTTATCCAATTGAAATACAATCGGCTTGAACACTTTTCGCCCTAACACCTGATTAAACGCAATCGACTTGAAACCGCCCAGTTGCGCCGCAGCATAATTGAACAGAGAAACCGGAATCCCCAGCGAAAAGGACGTATACAGTTCCCTTGCCGGAGGATGGAACCACGCTTCGAAATCATGCATAAAAATAAGGGCCCCTTGCCCTATCGATAATGAATAATCCTGACCGGATATATCCACATTTCGCTCTCCTGACAAGGCAAATTGCAATTCCACAATGGGCGTTTCGGATGCAAAATACGTTGGATACGGCTGATGATATTCAACCTGGGAATATAAAATCTCAATGCCACTGTATGTCGTTACTCTTTTAATATTGCCACTTCCCGCCTTGGGAGAGAGCAGATACGTGTGTTCATCTTGCTGACTGTAAGGCTCCTGGGTCAGGTAATGCTGATATACTACGCCTAATGCATCATCCGTGCGCATGGGTATTCACCTCGCCTATATCTTGATCAGACTTGTCAGTAAAGAAAGTCTGAATTGATTGATAATGATTATCAATTATAATTCTAGCGTATTTTCGCCCGTTCGACCAGTCCTATATATATGAAGGTTCACGTCTGCTTTTTTCTTCATGTGGCAACATCATTTTATACACTAACTTACATATCCAATTAGGAAAAATATCTCTTATCTAACCTTTTACACAAATCACAGACTTCTCTTACATCTCCTTAACATAAGCTCCCTATACTAAAACAATTGTACAACTCATTACACACGAAACGATAAAGGGGATCTGGAACATTGAAAAAGAGAAATCAATGGCTTGCCGTTCTGTCGATGACTGCCATTCTTACTGCAGGAGCAACCAGCTACACATCAATGATTCATGCCGCTGACGCAACTAAAACCACCAACGATCATGTCGTACTGCGCACAGCCATCCAAAATATGCAGGGTACGGTCACATGGAACGGAAGCAGTCGCAGTGTTGATATCCAGATCGCAGATACTAAAGTACAACTTCCTATAGGAACTTCATCAGTCACCATCAACGGTGTGAAAACTCCTCTGGACAGTAAAAGCTACATCACCAAAGGTACAACGTATGTATCTTCCCAAACGCTAAAATTAATTACGGATCAACTGATCCTGAAACAAAATAAAACCGGTTTTGAACAGACCGCATCGTTTCAGATGCCTGGTGGCAAAGCAGAAATATCAGCCTCTACGCCAGATGGACAGCGCCTGCTCGTAACCGAAGCAGACAATGGTAGCATTGCCATACTGGATATTGCTGATCTGAAAAATATTAACGTATTAAAGACGGTCAGCTTCCATGACCTCTCCGCCAAAGCTGAAGTCACAAGCGTAACCGTGTCCAAAGATGGCAAATATGGTCTTGCAGTTATTCGCACAGGGGATACGGACAGTGAAGCAAACAAAGGGTTACTTGCCATTGTGGATCTGGCAACCTACAAAACCGTCAAAACGTATGAACTGGGCATTGGTCCTGACTCGATTGCACTGTCACCTGACGGTCTGCATGCGGTGATCGCGATAGAGGATGAGGAGCTGAATAAAGCTGCGGATGAAATTGACTATGCCAACACCAAACGTCCGGGTAGCATTATGGTAGTATCTTTTGCTGGCGGGAACGTATTGGAGGGTGAAATCACCAACTTGCCAGTATCTCTGGACAATGTAGAAGGCGCCATCTATCCGCATGATCCACAACCAGAGTATGTTGCCATTAGTCCAGATAACAAAACAGCAGCCATCACGCTACAGGAAAACAATGTCGTTGCCATCGTAAATCTGGAGACAAAAAAAATCAGCTCGATCTTCGCGCTCGGTACTACTTCACATCAAGCAGATCTGAAGGATGACGGTATCGTTCAGTTTAAAGAGACGTTGACCGCTCGTTATGAACCGGATGGGATTGCTTTCTCGGCAGATGGTAAATACCTGCTGACAGCCAATGAAGGGGACTTAGGCAAGAATGAATTTGAGGATGGTGTAAAAGCAGGCGGACGTAATATCGCTGTCTGGAATCTGCAAGGCCAGCGGATGTACGATAGTCAGAATCTCATTGACGAGGCAACCGCTATGGTCGGCTTGTATCCGGATGATCGCAGTCCCAACAAAGGCAGCGAAGTCGAGAACCTGACCGTTGCTACTGTAGACGGCACTACGTATGCAGCCGTAGCTTCTGAACGGGCAGATGCCATTTTGTTCTTTGATCTTGCTGATCCGGTCAATCCGGACTACCTGGGTCTGATTCCTACAGCTGGAGAATCACCAGAGGGAATTCATCGTGTTAACGGACGCAGCCTGTTTGTGAGTGCAGATGAAAGTACTGGAACCCTTAGTTTTTTTGCCAAGAAATAGTTTTAGTATCCATGGCGTACAAAGACTGAAATGAGCGGTTTCACGTTGTATTGAGTAGGTGGGGGCGTAGAGCCCCTGTCCTCTCCTACTGCTGTACCCACACCATTCCGCGTATCCAAAACTAGTGATGTAAAGGTTATCGACGCTTCATATTTTCCAATTCCCGCCTGTTCCGCTCTACTTCCTCTTGTAACACTCGTACTTCCATCCTTAATGCGGATACTTCCTCTTTGACGCCAGACCTCTTCATCACAAGATAGAAAACCAGATATAATACAAGACCAATCATAATAAAGAAAATTAATAGCGTTATAATACCTGCAATACCTATAGAGCTAATCATAACTTTACGTTTCCCCTTTCCGACATTCTATTAATTTATATTTACAACAATACCATAATTAAGCATAACGAACAGTATAAAAAGCCAAGAGAGCATGCTCCCTTGGCTTTCAATTTATCTATATATACCTTCCTATCCGATGATCCTTATTCCCAGAAGAAACGGCCTGCGAACACTTTTTCCGTCAACAGTTTATACGTTTCTTCAGGCAATTCTTTTTTCATCTTTGCCATAACGGCGTCTTTGCCTTGATTATATTGTGTGGACATGCCAATTTCTGCCGTTGTATTGCTTGCATCCAGACGCATGACTGGGGCTTGAGCATCTTTCGTCCAAGGTGTCCATGCCGCTAGATCAGGTGATCCACCCGTACCTGGATTGCCTGTGTACAGGAACTGCTTCAGATAAGCTGCCATCGCGGCGGACAACTGATCACGTCCTGGTTTGTTTGTATCGCTAAAGTACCCATCAGGGAAATAAGCAGCAATTCCGTCTGCGTGTCCTGTATAGAAGTCCATATCCGCACCATGTGGTGCGCCCAGTAACGTGAGCAAACGCTCAGAGATGACTCCAGGTTGTGTGCCCCATGCAAAACGATACGCATATACTGGTGGTTGACCTGCTTCACTCGTCAATTGCTCCGCTACACGCTCTGCATTAAAGCCTGCATAAGCTTCGCTACCATATTTCAACGCAGCAGCATATTGTTCCGCCTTGGTTTTATCAGTAAACAGAGTCTCATCCGTAATCGACGGAGAGAAGTTTGGATCACCGAAGGCAAAACCGGAGAACTCCGTTTCCAAGCTGCCGAGCAATACAGGTACTTTTTTATAATTGCCATTATTGATGGCGTCAAATCCTTCTTTTGGAATCACTGTGCCATCACGGAACAGATGCGGGAATGGGTCCATACGGATTGCGGTTGCACCAAACGCTGTGACCAGCTTGTCCGCAGGCAGTTCACGCAAATAGCTCTCCAGCTGTGCCTGAGATTGCTTGCCAATCCATGCTTTTGCTTCTTCTGCATTAGCCGCTTTCCCCTCTTGCACGAGTAGCTTCACAAGTACATCCTCGGATTTTTGCTCGCCTTCTTCCGGTGATGCTGTCGTCAATCCTCCGCTGAAAGCAACTGCTTTTTGATACAAACCTTTGCTAAGTGGCGAGATCAGCGTTGCCAGTACATCACGTGCACCAGCAGATTGTCCGGCCAATGTAACATTGCCTGTATCTCCGCCAAAACCTTCGATATTATCCTGTACCCACTCCAATGCACGGAATGCGTCAAGCAGACCATAGTTACCTGAGTCATCCAGGGCATTCCCTGTTTTCAGCGCTGCATTCTCGAAGAATCCAAGGGCTCCCAAACGGTAATTCACTGAGATGATAATGCTGTTGGTGCTCCGTGCAAGCTGTTCACCTTGAAAATCTTTACCTGATCCGGTCATATTCCCGCCGCCGTGCAGGAACACCATAACCGGAAGTTTCGAACTGGTTGTGTCGGGACGCCAGATATTAAGATACAACGAATCTTCGCTTCCCGCTGTAGTCTTGCCGGAGATCTGCAAGCTGTTCGCTGCAAATTCCTTAGCCGATCTGGTTCCTGTCCATGATTCCGGTTCTTGCGGGGCTTTCCAGCGCAGTTCCCCTACCGGAGGTGCCGCGTAAGGAACACCAAGCCAACCGAGCGTGCCATATTGCTCATAGGTTTTGCCATCAATTGTGCCATACTTGGTCTGTTGCACCGTTTGAGGTTTGAACGCTCCAGCTTCTTTATGTTTCAACCAGTTCTGCTCCAAAGTTCCACTGCCATTCTTGAGCTGTATCTGCAAAGCCTGTGCGGTTGCCTCTGCCATTAGGCGGTTGGTAAGTTGACTCGCTCCCTTCCCTTGAAGCGCCATGATTCCTTTCCCAGCCGCATAGGTGGAAGCCGATCCCTGCTCATAATCCGTACCTGCTTCATATCCAAGCACCTTCAGCAGCATTTCGGCATAACCTTCCGCTGTAAGGGGTGCATTAGGTTCAAACTTCTCCGTTCCTGTTACGATCTCAGACACATACGGATGCTGCTTCAAGTAACCAACGACCGGTTGTAATACTTTGCCTGCCTGAGCCGCATCGTCATACGTTTCCGATCCCTGATAAGCGAGTGCTTCTTTCTCCAATCCGGACAAACGCAAGTAAAGTACTGCGGCCTGAATACGTGTTGCCTTTTTGTTTAGATAAGCTGCATTAACACCTTGACCGCTACCGCGAATAAGCTCGGATTGGATCAGCTTGTCCATCGCTGCTGAAGAAGAAGGTCCTGTATTGCCTGCTGCATAAGCTGGTAGAGCGGATACACATAACCCCAGAATGGTTGCTACAGCAATCGAACGTTTAATGGTTTTCATGTCATAAATCTCCTCGCTGTCGAATAGTGTGTGATGGGATAAGTGCATTGGAATGTCCATTTGAGTTGCGTATCTAAGAATCAGTATTCCAATGTCTGGATGAGTCTATATCTCTATTTATGAAAAAATTAAATCTGCTGCGCTCCTTTCTGCTCGAAATATCTGCTACGGCGCTTGCGGTCATGCCATCAGGCATTTTTTATATAAAAAAACCTGAACCGAAGGCAAACAGACATCGCTTTAGCGTGGTCTACTGCCCTCAATTCAGGTTTTGCCTGCAATCAGTAACAACCCTGAGGAATGAGGTTCATTCCATATGAAAATGTAAACGCAATCAATCGTTTGATGAACAAACAACCAACGAATGAACTGACACAGGTATTGCCCTAAACACGGTTACAATCCTGTTGTTATGGTGATGTTAGCACATAATGTAAGCGTTCGCAATATCTTTTTTTAATCGTCAATATATGATCTTTGACAGGGTAACATTAAAAAACTGCGTTCTCATGCGGGTTTAAACTCAACTTACAACATGATGATCTATAAATACTGTCTCTTAATTCGTCGACTCCTCTTTTTGTCCAGTTCACCTGAATTCCAGCATCCTTCACTAATCGTAAATTTTACATATAGTTAATCCATTTCATACGTTAGTTTAGCAATTGTTGTATACACTTGGTTTGGGATACCAAACTATACATATATTCTAGGAGGATGCATTCATGTTAAACCGGTTTAATGTCCGTGCAGCCAAAATGATGCTCGCGGTGACAACAATTATTACGGCTACACTCGGAGGTAGCAGTGCAGCGTGGGCTGTGGAAGACACCACCTCAACGACATCTGCATCACCGATTAAAAATGTGATTATTCTGATTCCTGACGGTATGGCTAACGATGCTACCGCTCTGGCTCGCTGGTATAAGGGCTCGTCCCTGACACTGGACTCCATGGCAAGCGGCATGGTTCGGACACACTCCGCCGATGCGCCGATTGCGGACTCGGCCCCTGCCGGAACTGCTTTTGCTACAGGTTATAAATCTCATACCGGATTTGTCGGTGTACTGCCGGACAAGGCTACCATGCCAGGGCAAAAGGCGATTGCGCCTGGAGACGAAAGAAAACCGATCGCTTCTGTACTGGAAGCTTCCAAACTGGCGGGTAAAGCAACTGGCATTATCGCTACATCCGAGATTATGCACGCCACACCAGCGGACTTCTCCTCTCACTATCCGGACCGTAAAAACTATGATGCACTCAGCAAACAGCAAGTCTACAATGGCATGGATGTTGTATTGGGTGGAGGTAGCAAATATCTTGAGCCAGCCGGACGTAAAGACGGCGAGAATCTGATTTCGTCCATCAAGGCACTGGGTTACGATTACGTCACTACACCAGCTGCAATGAAAGCATCCGATTCGAACAAGCTGTGGGGTATGTTTGCACCCGCAGGCATGGCTTATAATATGGACCGTGATCCTGCGAAGCAGCCAAGCCTTGCCGAGATGACATCCAAAGCCATTGAAGTTTTGTCCAAAGACAAAGACGGCTTTTTCCTGATGGTCGAAGGCAGTAAAGTGGACTGGGCAGCTCATGCCAATGATCCGATTGGTATTATCAGTGACGTGCTGGCTTTTGATGATGCCGTAAAGGTAGCCATGGATTTTGCCAAAGCCGATGGAGAGACTGCCGTTGTGGCTGTTACGGACCACGGCAATGGTGGACTCACCATTGGTAACAACGCAACTAGCGGCACATACGATAAAGAGCCGTTGTCCACATTTATCGGACCTTTGAAAAAGGCCAAACTGACAGGCGAGGGCGTTGAAGCGAAGCTGAATGCCAAGCGTACAAACATCAAAGCAGTGATGAAACAATACTATGGCATTACGGACCTGACTTCCGAGGAGATTGCCACCATTAAAGCGGCCGAGCCGGGCAGTCTTAACTATGCAATCGGTCCAATGATCAGCAAACGCGCAGGGATTGGCTGGACAACCGGTGGTCATACAGGTGGAGATGTTGTGCTGTACACGTATGCTCCGAACAATGACCGTCCATTCGGTGTGATTGATAACACGGATGTCGCCAAATATATGGCACGAGTACTGGATCTGGATCTCGACAGCGTGAGCAAACAATTGTTTGTACCTGCCAAACAGGCATTTACAGCCAAAGGCGCGACATACAAACTGGACTTGACGGACGCCAAAAATCCGAAGATCCTCATAACAAAAGGTAACACCAAACTGGAACTGCAAATCTACAAAAATATTGCACTGGTGAACGGCAAAAAAACAACTTTGGAGGGTGTCATTGTGTATAACGGTGTAGATGCATTTGTACCACAAACGGCCGTTGATCTGATTCAATAATTCGTTAGAACTACTAGGACTACAGGAGATTACACCATTTGGCTGCCGAATATTTCGGCAGCTATTTTACTGTTTATTATTAAGGAGTAGGTTCCTGCTAGCGCCTATCGTATAATGAACGTAACAAAAATACATATCATGCAAAACAAAAGGAGAGATTCACCCATGTTGATCAAATTAAACTGGATCACGCTGAGGGTCAGTAATTTGGAAGCTTCGCTCGGGTTCTACCACAACATGCTCGGACTTCCCATTCAGCGCAGATTCGAAAGCCGTGGACGACAGATTGCCATGCTGGGCATGGAGAATGAAGCCAAGCTGGAACTGATTGAGGGCAGTGAATCCATTCTTAAACCAGAGGCCGGCGTGTCGATCGGCTATGAGGTGAACTCGCTGGATGAAGCCATGGAACGATTGGCAGAGCTGAATATTCCGATTGTGCGTGGCCCCATCCAGCCCAATCCGCATCTGCGGTTTATTTACATTACAGATCCAGATGGCTTCGAGGTACAACTCGCAGAGCATGTCTAATTAGGCGAGAGCACATAATTGTGCGTATCACGATGATCAGTTGTGTGTGCAAGTGTGCAGTCAAATCAGATGCAAGCTCACACCTACATCGGGCAGCGCAAGCACGTTTTTTGTCTGTTTACAGCTTCATGCGGCGCATCAGCGGTACACCTACGCGATTCAACAACCAATCAAGTAGCAGCCAGCACCAGCGTCTGCCCCATGGAAGGTGGCGCTCATACACAGCCGAATATTCAAAATCCGCCACAGCACCGCGATTGCGCTTGAACTGCGCAGCCCCGGCGCTCTCATGTAACAGATGGCCGTTCTCGCGAGCCTGTCCGATCAGACAAGCTGATAACATGCGGTATAGTCCGACGGATTGGGGCACCGCTGTGTCGTAACCAAACAGCGGCGTTGTCATGATTCCATTTCGGCAGAAATAACCCATCACCGCGTCCAGGCACCCTTTCTTCCGCAGTCCGTAGAGTCTGAGTGTTCCTGATGCCATCGCAACAGCAATGAACCGCTCAGTGAATTGCGGATTGTGATAGGAGTACTTTTCAAGGTATAACAGCTTGTACAACTCCGCGATTCGCGGAATATCTGCATCCGTCATATCTGATTCGGAAACGAATTCGTATCCATGCTTGCCCAATAATTCGTAATCCCGCTTCAACAGCCAGCGTGACTTCGAGTTGCCAAAATTCGGATCATGCGCTTGGTACAGGTAGATTTGTCGGCTCGGAATTAATCGGCAGCCCGCTTCCGTTAGCCTCGCCGTCAGATCGGGATGAAGTCCTGGACACAAGGAGCGAAACACAATGACATGCTCAGGGTATCGCTCTTGTACCGATGCGAGCAAACATTCCGCCTGTTCACCGGACATGGCTGGATACAGATTGGTGGACAACAACCAGTTGTTCACATGCACAACTTTGTTGATCTGTGATTGCTTCATTCCCCAACCTATTAGACTGAGCAGCACAGAAAGACCTTTTTCCAACACAGGCTTCTGCAACATGGTCAATTCCTGCTTGGCGTAACTCACATAATGCGTATATGGCGAACAAACGTAAGCATTATCATACTCTGTATCATTCACCGTCAGCGGAATAACGAGATCATCAATTCGTGCGAGCAACAATGTCGTTTCCACGTTGGACATAAAGCTTTGGGTCCCGTCCAGCATCATAGGTTCCAGATAGACTCTGGCATATCTGCCATCCTCCGTATCGGGCCAGTCCATGTCTTTGAACGATTGCTGATCATAAAAACGTACGCGTGTAGCCCTATTATCATTCTTAACCTCATATGTACTGTCATCACAGTCCAATCTATCTTTCATTCCTTTATCCTTCAACCTTCTACTCCCCCATGAGGTTACATCTTCTTTTAACTACCATTTACAGTTTCAGTTCTACGCTCTTCATACTCTACACATCACTGTATAGGAAAAAAATGTCGGCATCAAGCTGTATTCCAGATGAAAAAAGCCCGTCTAGTACGCTAAATACGTACCAACAGGCCCTCAACTATTAATATTAAAATTTATTCTCAACGGAAGAAGCCTGATGATCCGAGACTAACTCATTCAGGTCCACAATCAGTTGCTCCAATTCTCCAAAGCTCTCTACCATCTTCTGTGTCAGGTTACGTTGTTCTTCCATGCTCGCCAGAATCTCTTCTGTCGCTGCACTGGATTGCTCCGTTACACTCGAAATCTCGGAAACCTCATTCACAACTCTGGTGGAAGATTCCTTCATGGTCGCCGAACTAGTCTCGATATCTGTCGCTTGATTCAACACATGCTGAGAGTTGCTGTTGATCGTACGGAATACTTCCTCTGCCGTATGGACGCTATCTCTTCCTTGTTGTAACGATAGACGAATACGTTCGAATCGATCTGTCAGTGCCTGCGTTTGTCCTTTTAATCGAGACAGGATGGTTCCGATATCACTTGCGGACTGACCCGAGTTCTCTGCCAACTTGCGCACTTCCTCTGATACAACGGCAAACCCGCGTCCATGCTCACCCGCACGAGCGGCTTCAATGGCTGCATTAAGCGCGAGCAGGTTGGTCTGACTCGCAATATCCGCTATGCTGTTCAGCATAAGCGTCATGGATTCACTTTCCTCGTTGAACTTTCGCATGTCATTTGCAGTTGTATCGATTATCTCATATAGATCTTGCATCTGGATGTTCAGCTGGTCCATCTGTGTGCTTCCTGTTTGCGTGCTCGTTGCCATACTTGCGGACAAGTCTTTCATCTGCTGGGAATACGAAGCAACGTCCTTGATATGCTGATCCGACACAGATAAGGATTCCGAGATCTCGGCTACACTGGTCGCTTGGAACTCAACACCTTTTGCAACCTCACTGAACCCAAGCGTCACTTCATTGGTGATAGAGCCAGTCGCATTCACTTTTTGCTTCAATTGATCTGTATAACGTGATAGACCTTCGACCGATTCCTTCACACGCTCCAGCATGGTTTCCACTCTTTGCTTAGAATGCTCCACCTCATTCTGGCGTACTTCACTTTCATGGAAGAGCCTTTGATTCAGCTGGGAGACCAGCATCAGAATGGCCCCCGTAAGAGCGAATAGTCCCACATTAACGATATTACCTATTAGCTCAACAGAGTCAACGGTATTCATAACAAATAATTGAAGAACACTGTTGACTAGTAATACCGAAAATCCAACCACAAAAAATTTCTTGTTAGGAAATAGCAGTAGAACTGCGGTTATGACCAAACTTAACGCAAAATTGACCGTTCCCCAACCGACATAGACTCCACATATTGTAAGTAATACAGTAATCAGCCATGGAATGAGATGAATATGTTTCTTTTTCGCATTAGCGTATGTAATCCAAACTACAAAGATCAGAGCTACTCCATTGGACACAAGTAACTTCGGCATCGTAAAGGCCAGCCCCATACCAATGGCAATAATAATCCACAAAATGATACCGATTAATTTGTTCCTTTTCCAAATAATTTCGTCCATACGATCCATGCATACCCCGTCCTTTTATGTAGGTTAAATGTAAGTTGTAGGGCCTTTCTGTACTACATCTAGTAGTCTTTGGTCCTGCTTATGTGCAAATCGCAAATACGCAGCGCCTTAGCATAGTACATATTAACTTCATAAGTATGAAACCAGCGCTACTTTATGTATATCGGTATTCAACATTTAAAATGAATATGAATTATAAAATGATATGTAGGCATATCATTTTATAAACAAAAAGCCTGTCTTATACGTTTTGGCGTATAGGACAGACTTTTTGGCATAATGCGAATATACGGGACAAGCTCTTACTTTCCGAATACAAGTGTCGTATTGGAGGAGCCTGCATACTTGGTGACGAACTCACGCGCGTAGCTGGCACTTTCTACCTGATAACTATAATTGGAGCTTGGTCTCCAGTTCGTTTTAGGAGAAGTCGGACTATTAAGCGCTGGTGTACTGCCCGTATCCGTAAACTCACCTTTTCCTTTGTCATCCAGGATGCCACCCTTTTCAGCGCCAGCACCAAAGTAGTTGTTTTCAGAATAAATTCGTGCTTTTTCACCAATTGTGATGGCCTGATTAAAGTTGTTTGCATAGTTGTTTTTGAGATGGAAGTAACCATATCTTAAAAGCCCAGGACCACGTACATATAAATTTTCGAAGTAATTATTGGACATCGTCACATGAGGTACGCCATTGTAACTACTGTTACCATCATTCGGATGACCGAGGATGACGCCATACTTATGGTTCGCAAATTTGGAATTGCTAATCGTAATATAGTCGGCGCGATCACCAATATACAGAAGTTTGTCCAGATCACTACCGCCAGAGCTGTAGCTGTGACCAGCAAACGTCACATGATCAATCCAGTAATTGGAGCCTGAAGTGATATACATCTGGATATCATCATTGGCATTAATATTGGAAGCGTGTTCAAAAGTCAGATTCTGAAAAATCACATTGCTTGAACTGCTTGTGGATCTGAAATGAATATTCGTTAATGTATGTTTGCCAAAGGAACCTACAAGTGTCTTGTTCGCTCCGAATTCAACCTTTTGCAGCGTAGAGGAAGAAATATTCTGTTCAACAACGACAATCTTGGCTGTAGAGCCCGCCATATGTGTTCTCAAGTCATTGAGATTACTAACGTAAACCACCTGACCGTTCTTACCACCTGTCGTAGCTGACTTGGATACACCATTTTCATTCTTGGCACTGCCTGCAAAACCAGTCAACCCGTTCGTACCTGTGTTTGGATAACTGGCCGCACCATATGTAGACGGGGCTGTGGAGACAGTTAACAACAATAGAGTTACAGCGAGTAAAAGCATCGAAAATTTCTTCAAAATTTCACCATCCTTTATAATATTATCCTCAAAGACAACTCGATTATATCGTGTAACTTTGGCTGTGACAATACAAAAATTGCAAAAAGACAACAATTATCATTTTTATGCAACAGCAGATCAGATATAGTGAAAAAACATAAAACCATGCTATTCGTTCACACAAAATTGAGCCGCTAATTAGCGGCTCTATTAACGAGTACTATGTGATCCAACTTGGAACTGATCCACCCTTGGATCAGTTCCTAAAGCCTCTGACGAAAAACCATTCGCTTGCGAATAATAATATGTCACGACTTCTGATAGCTGCGGCGGAAGGCGCCAGGTGTGATTCGTTCCAGCTTCTTGAAGATGGCTCCATAATAGCTGGCCGATTCGAAACCGACTTGACGAGCGATATCCTCCATCCCGCGTTGCACATTATCGAGCAGCAGTTCCTTGCTCTTGTTGACTCTTACCTGATTAACATAGCTGATGGGACGAATAGCTGTCGTTTTCTTAAACAAATGACAGAAATATTCTGGTGTAACACAGATCAATCCAGCAAGCGTTGGCAAAGTAATCTCTTCAGCATAATGTTGTTCAATATAGTCCAGAACCGGCTTTATTCGCTCATACTGCTGTCCGACAGTATCGCTGCCCTCAACAGATACGCGTTGAATAATCTCTGTCAATAAGGTATAGAGGACAGCGGAGCAGGCGTAATTGCTTAATGTCTGCTCTTGTGGTGTTAAGGCAGCTTGTAGTAGCTCCCGCATTCGGGATAGAAGGTATTCAGGCTGTGCAAGCGTGTATACGCATGTGTCGACAATGCCAACGGTTTCAAACAAGCTTGCTGTCCCGTTGCCATCGAAAATGATCCAGTCGACTTCCCAACTGCCGGATAGCGCATAGTATTCGTGCTTCTGTCCAGGGAATAACAGCATGCCCATACCTGGCTTGACGATATGTTCCGTTTCACTGAGCTTGAGCTTACCCACACCGCTGCGGCATTGTATCCACTGATAATCCTCAATGCCTTGGTCTCGGCGGATATGCTCCTGTTCATGATGCAGGCCGATGCCAAGTAAATAAAAAGGGAGCAGCTTGTCTCGGGAAGATAACACCGGAAAATTACGATTGGGATGATGCATACGGCTAACTCTCCTAATCTTAATATTGTTATATCATATTAATTATTTAAGATATTCACTCGAATTAATATAACATATAATCGCAATATATTGATAAATAAAGGAGATCACAGGATGACAATTAAGATCGGAATTGATTATTATCCAGAGCAATGGACCCCGGAGTTATGGGAGAAAGATGCCATACTTATGCAACAGACAGGGGTTGCAGTTGTGCGAATGGCGGAGTTCGCCTGGAGCCGAATGGAACCGACTGAGGGGAATTATCAGTTTGAATGGCTGGATGCGGCCATAGAAGTATTCGCTTCGCGTGGTATGGAAATTGTGTTATGCACCCCCACCAATACCCCGCCAAACTGGATGACAACCCGTTATCCGGATGTGCTGCCCATGGATGAACAACGCCACATCATTCGGCCAGGTGTGCGTGGACATCGTTGCAACAACAGCCCTTCCTTGAGAATGCTGGGCTCCAAATTTGTGGAAGCGATATCACAGCGCTATGGTAAGCATCCCGCCGTCATAGGCTGGCAAATCGATAACGAGATGCACTACCAAGAATGCCATTGTGATACATGTAATCGTGCATTTGTTGCTTGGCTGCAAAAGCGTTATTCCAAACTGGAGGAGTTGAACCGGGAGTGGGGTACGGTCGTCTGGAGTGGTGAGTACAGTAGCTGGGCTGAGGTAACAACACCACTCGGTGCCAGCAAACCGATGAATCCTTCCTATCTTCTGGAGTACAAACGATTTTGTTCTGACAGCGTAGGCTATCTGCTGGGATGGCAGCTTGAGATTTTACGTCGCAACTGTCCAGATCAATTCGTGACGCATAACATGTGGCAATATCCGAATAGCCTGGACTATTATGATATGCACAACGAATTGGACTTCGTCTCTGTCGATTATTATCCGAATGAGCTGTATCGCGATTATGGCGATCGGTTTCCGAGGAACGGAGCGCTTACGCTGGACTTGGTTCGCGGTATCAAACGTCGGAATTTCTGGGTAATGGAACAGCTCAGCGGAGCGCAGGGCGCCTGGATGCCGATTCAGCGCACGCCGTATCCTGGACTGATCCGAGCTCGCTCTTGGCAGACAATCGCTCGCGGTGCCGATATGGTCGTACATTTCCGCTGGCGGAGTGCTACCGTCGGAGCGGAACAGTTCTGGCATGGGCTGATCGACCACAGCAATGTTCCTGGACGCAGGTTCAGGGAGTTTGCTGAGCTTACTCGCGAGGTGAACCGGTTAGGAGAAATGCTCGCCGACTCAACCATTGTTACCCAGGTTGCGATTCTGCATTCGCATGATCAGCACACAGCGCTTTCCCTTCAGCCGCAGGCGGAAGGGGGAATGCACTACTTAGACAACTTGTCCTCTATGCATAATGCATTTCTGAAAATGGGCGTCGGTACAGACGTTATCAACTGGACTGAGGAGCTCGATGGGTACAAGCTGGTCATTGCCCCTTCCCTCTTCCTGTTAAGTGAAGAAGTAGCACAGCGGCTGGAGCGATTCGCAGCCAAGGGTGGTACGGTTGTTCTTACCAATCGGACTGGCGTGAAGAACATGAGGAATGTATGTGAGATGCTGCCTCTGCCGGGGCTACTGGGTGAAGCGGCGGGTGTTGTCGTAAGTGAATATGATGCCATCGGCAACAGTGAGCATCGGATACGGAACGCTGAGGGCAAGACATTCGCTGCGAAGCAATGGTGTGATCTACTGGAACTGCGAGGGGCAGAGCCAATCGCCTGGTATGACAACGACTTTTACGAGGGTGTACCGGCGGTTACTGTCAATAAGTTTGGTGAAGGTGAAGTGTATTATGTCGGCACTTGGCCGGAGCCATCGTATTTCTATCAGTTGTTTGAAGGCATATTGAAGGAAAAGGATTTGGCGCCCAAAATCCAGCTGCCGGAAGGTGTCGAGCTGTCGATTCGAACGAAGGGGGAGCAAAACTTCCTATTTCTGATCAATTTGACGAATGAGCAACGAGAGATTACGCTGGACGTTCCTTATCGCAGCTTGTTGACCAGCGAGAGATTGGATCAGAAGTTGACCCTTCCAGCTCTGGGAGTAGATATTTTAACTGTATAAGATCAGCGGTTTTTCATACCTAAGAAGGGATGTCTCACAAGGCTTACATCCTTGAGGGACATCCCTTCTCTGCTTTCACTAACATTCACCTAATCTGAATAAGAGTATTGCCAGTTAGTTCATCTTATTTGATTTTGATTTCCAGTTCATCCTTCTTGGCTTCCTGCAAATCATCATAGACCTTATCTGGTTTACCACGAAGTTTTAATACCATGGACTCCGGATGGTCCAACAGATTGCTACTGAAAGAATACATCATTCCATCTTCCGTTCCGCTCCCGCCTACCATGGATAACTTGGTCTGCTTCCCATTCCTGGAGATCGAAATGATTTCGATAGGCCAAACGATCTCGTTGAGCGACAACTTCGTTTTGTAGTCCATCTCTTGATCAGGTGCATGGACAAATTTGACCCGCGTTACTAGCGGAGACATCTCCACCTCCGACAATAAGACCTCATAGCCTCCAACGGTAAAGGTCCGATTAACGTTGATGATTTCCGTTTTGGGGATAGAGAATTTGGGATCCAGTGCAAAAGAAAGATTCATTTTTTTGGAATATTTATATTTCCGTTCCTTTTCCCCTTTTTCTGAATTTCCCACCACATCTGGAACAACGGAAGAAAGCTGGAACTGAAGATTCACTTGCTCAGGGAGCGGTTTATTTCGATTACGCTCAATTGTATTCCGGCCATAAATGGTATGCTTATCCTTCGAAAAATGCATACCTCCTATATTTCCGTTATCAAGGACATAACCTGTTCTTGCATCCGTCATCTTGGTATTGACTATCGAATAAATCTCTTGCGAAGCATCCGTTCTGGCGGTATACAATACCGTTATCCTGTTCTCATCTGCCAGAACCGCATTCACGGTAAACTGATATATGCCCGATGTAACCGTCCGATCCACGAGTTGCACATAATCATGATTTAGCGTTGAAGTAATCGTGGCACTATCCATATCCGAAGTTAGCAGGCCACGAAAGGGCTCTAGTACACCCCAATGGGTGACAGGCTCAGTATATGTTGCCGGTTGTTGCCCATAGTTTCCAAGCGGGCCCGTAAGAAACCAACCTGCAGCAAGGACCGTGACCAGCACTGCCGTAATCCATTTGACACGAACGATCCTACCTGATCGTCTTGTTCTGGCCTTTGCGATACCACGTTGAATCGCAGCAGTCGTGTCCGCCGGATTCCACTGCTGTTTCTCTCTTTTCACCTGATATGCGTCTGCAAGAAGTGCTTTCTCCTCCGGGTTAGTGGTCATGCCAATCCCTCCTGTTCTTCATCAACTTGCGCAACTGCTGGAGTCCCTTGTGCTGCCAGGTCTTGATCGTCCCTTCTGGTTTGCCAAGGATCGAGGCAATATCCGTCAGTGTCATGTCGTTATAATATTTCAGCAGTAGTACATGGCGATATTTCGGTTTCACCTTTTGCAAAAGAGATTCCATAGCGATTCGATTATCGTCAACACTAATCATCCAAGATGCCGGAATGCTGTCCTCCATATCCTCCTTCGCCAGAGGTGTCGCCCGCTTGCGGCGCCTCTGTTCATCGATGCAGACATAGATGAGAATCCGAATGATCCACGACTTGAACGCCTTCTCATTATTCAGCGTACGACGTTTGATCCAAGCCCGGCACGTCATCTCCTGCACAGCTTCCAGCGCATCTTGCCGGTTACGCAGGTAGCTATAGGCAATAGAAATGAGCGTATCTTGATGTTCCATAATAGATTGCACAAATGCCGTCTCGTCTTCGGTCTGCACATAGATCCTCTGGTTTATCTCTGCTTTTGTTTCCACCCCGCATCCCTCCTTCTCTCTCTTTCTGTGGTATAAGACGGGTGAGTGAAGCAAACGGTTTTTAATATTTATTCATCAAAAAAAGCTCCGCCATCATCATGAGGGAGCTTGATTACATAGCACTTCGGCCGCTGATATACTGAATTACGTACACAAATGAACAATCCAAGATCAACTAACTTACAAATTGCCGGTAACTTCGATCCCGTCAGCCAATTGCAGATGATTTCTCACCCAAGCTGTGAACTGATTCAAAAAATTCCGTAATTCTGGCTCTGCAACCACCTGTTGATCCAGCTCTGATATAATTTCCACCCACACTTCCTTCGTAATCGGATTCTCCCAGCAGGGATCAAGAGCCTTCATCTCTTCTCCAGTTCGTGGGTCAGTTAAGGGAAATACACGATCCAATGCAGGACGAATATAGTCAAAGTCTTCATTATATATGAACAGCATGTCTTCCATCTCTACTTCAACCGAGTCTTCTATGTATAAAGGGGATAAAACAAAACCCACATTTCGCTGTGGACCTTGATATTGATATATGAGCGCAGGAATTGTTCTCTTTGATTTTTTAGCCATATATGTTCCTCCTGTTTCAGGCAAATCTTCTACCGATCAGAGTTCAAACCAGATTAAACCACCATCAACCCGCCTGGTTTCTTGCTCCATCTGATGCATCCAGCTCCGCGCCTCTTCACCCCAGATATGAAACAAACAGTATATATACGAATCCCCATCCACAATCTCTTCAAACCCGGAAGCCTCTTCTATCCACACTTCAAGTGCTCTAGGCCAGGAAGGATCTTCACGTTTCAATACAAAGCCGTTGGCTTGGTGTTCCAAACTATACACTTCGGTAAATTTTAATGAATTTGCCAAACGCTTCACGACTTCAGGTAAAATCGCAGGCTCCGTTGTTCTAATCCCATATTCCCAGCCCATATGTACAACCTCCTTCAGACTTCGTTCGCTCCAGATTGTTGCTTTTGTTCATGCATTTGATGGATCGAACGATTCAACCACAACTCGTACCAGTCCAGAAAATGTAATCGATTCGTATTGCCCCAATACTGATCAGGATAGATTCCATTGCGGTTAGCCCGGTCATCAACCCAGATCTCTCCGTAGGAGGCTCCCTTAACAATCAGATTCATGGAGATGCCACAGCCAAAATCACTGATGCGCAGCATGCCTGCCGACCATTTTGGATCAAAATATTCATGTTCCAGCGCTTCCCATTCCTCTTCTTCCTTGCTGTCATCGAACCAGTCATAGTTCCAGTTCCATGCTTCCGTGAATTGGAAAGGGTCCGAGACCGCGTTCAGCTCATCGTTATAACCCAGCACAGCGTATACGCCGTCATCCGGGTTTTCCAGACCATAATAAGGTCCTGTACCACCCGTTCCCATATGAAGAAGCCATACCTTATAGTCCTCCGGCAACTCAATTCGCCATTTCTGTTCAAATTGCGTAATATCCTCCTGCGTCCATACAGGTGCCATTTCATATTCATGGTTTTCTGCACCAAACAGCTCCAGATCCGGGTCCAGACTTCGGAGAGTGATCAACTTTTCACGCATACGCTCCAGTTGCACTTTGTACATGGCTTCCCTACCTCCCTTCTTTACTCTGTTAAGTTTGTTCGACGGGGTACCCGCGTTGCTGCAACTCACCCAGTGTGGCTGCCACATCTCGCTCAGGACACAACTGCTTAATCAGTCTGGCGGTCACCGGTTTTCCTTCATATACTTCAGCTACGGCTTCCAACGGCAGATCCGGCAAGTCATAGTACCCTTTGGCCCAATCAGCGTAATCTTCCGAGTTTTTTTCCAAATATCCCAGTAAAAATTCTGCGCCACCTCTGGCGTCCGCTTTGTCTTCCTTGGCCATCGCCAGCTGAATCCAGTTACCAACCTTCCATGGCAAGTCGTTCCCTTCCTGCCATAGGCAAAAGGTCACATCCTCCATATCCAACGTTTCCTCATGATCTCGCAGTACAGCCATCAAGGCCTCCGGCACTTCATCGTACATGCCCGGATAGATTTCTCCGTCCTCACGAGCATGTGGGCTCAAGGGTGACTCATGATCAAATCCTTTGATCAACGTGCCTGAGTTCGTAAACAAGACATGCAGATGATCACCTGCGCCGTTATTGATGTTTCCCCATGCCAGACCTGGCTGAATTTTATCTTCATAATGATGAACGCGTAGCCATTCTTCCTCCGAAAAAATGATATCCAAAGCAGCGAGTATTCTCATCCGTTTACGCAGGGCATCTGCATTCATCATCGTTATCTCGTTCCATTCCTGCATATGAATCCCTCCTGTTCGTATATGTACACTATATCCGGATTAATTCATCCAGCGTGTTATTTCCCTGAATACTTGGTGTCATGACAATGGTGATCCGACTGGCTTCTCTGGAGACGATACAAGCATAATTTCCGGGTTTTAACTGAAACAGAACCCCTTCACACGTCTCATCCGGCTCCAATTCACCGCCAGTGACATCATCCGCCGCTCCCAGATAGACGTGCCCAGACGGAACTTGCAGATGATACACCTTTTCCCGTTCCGCTGCGTGATCTGGATCTGAATCCTCCTCTACATCCTCCAGGCTCCATCCCACCTCATACACTCCATCCGCACCCAGATTCAAGAACAGACAATGACCTGCATTCACCTCAGCCAGCTCATCCACTGGAATAGACCACCAGTCCGAAGTATCCTCAAGCCGATGTTTTAACGCTGCCAGATCATACAGGCACAATGTTGCCGTATCTGTAACCATTTGAAATGTTCCTCTCATATTCATCCGTCCCTTCTGCCTGATCCAGGTCTGACCTCAGAAATATATTCCATCATTATATCAAGCCTGATACACGTGTAAAAGGAACCCATGGACCATCTCTGCTTGCGCAACTCTTCATTTCTCGCTCCAAATGGTCGATATAAGCATAACTGACTTTTTTTGAACCTGATGGAGGAAGCCAAGCCATGTCAATTAACAATAGAAAAGAACCCTTTCGCTACACATTGAAGGAACCGATCCACTTTGAGATCTATATTCTCAGCATCAACGGGGTTAACGCACCAGCCAAACCCATTCAGGCCGAACTCTGCGATATCAGTCGATCCGGCTGTCAGCTGTCATTTCCGCTATCCCTTCCTGTAGAGAATAACGATATTCGGATTGGAATGAATATGCTGCTCTTTGAAGACCCTCTATATATGGAAGGCACTCTCCGTTGGGGTCAAGAAAAAAATACCTCATGGCACTATGGTGTTCAACTCGAAATGCAGGATGGGAACCAGGACCGTCTATCTAGAGAGATGCGAATGCTTGCAGGACAAGGCAAAATTATCGTGAAATAGCCATATAGCCTGATAACAAAAAACAAAAAAACAGCCCAATCAAATTGGACTGTCGCAAGTGAAACTCTTTATGCCGCTTTACTAACTGTCGCTGGTTGTTCCATTTTGGACCAGTTCACGGTTTTTTCAAGAACCAGCGAGACCAATACCCCAATGACGAGACCATTACTTATGATCGGAATGAGGTACATGGGCAAAGTTTGAAAGGCCTCAGCAGGAATATTCATGACCGCAACTCCCGTGAGGACCGGCAGCGCTACACGATAGATCGTTTTAGAATTAAACGTTGTACCTTCAAGCGTTCTTAGTGCCGTGCCGAACATCTGAAGATAAGCCACAAACAAAACCGCACTGCCGACGCTTGGTGGTATTTGTGCAAAAAATGCTGTCACTGAAGGTGTAAGACCTATCACACATAACATCCCCGCTCCAATTATCAAGGCAGCACGACGCAGAATGCGAGTACTCTCCAGGAACCCGATCGATGATGCAAATAAACCAAAGGGCAGCACACCTACACAGGCTGACAACATCGTGAACAGACCCGTTAGCGCATAGGAATGCCTATACTGACGACTTGTTGTTTCTGTCCGGTATAGTTTCTCAACTGTGCTTAATGTGGTGATCGAATTCGTCATGTTCACCAGTCCCACGAAAAATGCAGTAATGACAATACCCGGTTCCCATCTGGGCGCTCCCCACGGAAACAGTTCGAGACCAGCCGGGGCCTGATTCGGCTGTCCGCTATGTTGTCCAGGAAACAATAGACTATAAGCGATCCAGCCTGCCACAATCCCAATCAGGATCGCGTAGTTCCCCAGTTTCCCCCTACCCTTTAATTGAATCCATGCCACCAAAAATGCAATGACAACGGACAATGCGGCAACAGGCAGATTGAAGCGGCCAAACTCCGTATATCCAATCATACCTTTGAAAAAATTCATGGTTAATTGAATCGTCATTAGAAACAACATGGCACTCTTCACCATGGGTGTAAACAGCTTTTGCAGCACTTGCGCCGCTCCCAGCCAGCCCAGAATCACCATCGTTAATCCCGCTAACAAAAAACCTGCAGCCAGTCCACCGCCAATACGCTCCAGACTCATACCGGCCGATGAAGCAGATACCGTCAAACTTAGCGTCAATCCCCACCATAACCCTGACGGACCATCCATAATCGCATATCGATGACCAAATACGGCTTGAAGAATACACACTGCTCCGGTAAGGATAAATGCGTGCTGCATGGAGGTAGCGATGGCATCCGGAGACAGATGAAAATTATGTCCAATGGATAGCGGAACAACAACGGTATTGGTAAACAGGAAGAAAAACCACTGTATACCTGCCAAAATCAGTGAAGATACGTCCTTCATATTCTTTTGTAAAAAATGCTCTTGATGTCTGTTCATTCGTTTGGAATATCCTTTCACTGTTCTGTATCATAAATGTATAGCCTTTTCAGACTTGGGTTAATAGTCGTTCCATCTCGGCATACCGATGCCGGCTCGCATGTGCAAGCGGTGTAATCCCGTCCCGATCCGCAATCTTTGGATCTGCACCATATTGTAAAAGCAAGGCAACAATCTGCTGCTGACGCGGCCCACCATCTCCCAAAATGACCGCTTCCAGCAAGGCTGTCCACCCCAGGTTGTTGATATGGTTCACATCCACATCACTGCGTGTCAGCAGAAGCTCCACAATGTCCACATGGCCCCGATCCGCTGCTGGGATAAGAGCTGTGCCGCCAAAACGATTTGTTAACCTCGTATCTGCACCTGCTGTAATCGCCAATTCGACCATGTCATACATACCCTCAGCACTCGCGTATAACAGCAGGTTGTCCAATCGTGCATCCCGAAGATTAATGTCGGCTCCGGCGTCCACTAACATCCTTGCCGTGTCTATCTTGTTACCGTGCACCGCTGCCAGCAGAGGTGTCCGCCCCAATGTATCCCGTTCGTTCAACCGGTTACCCTGTTGTGTGATAAATCGAATGACCTCATCGGTATGGCCCGCTTGAGCAGCATCATGTATTGTTCTAACCACGTTGTTTTATCCTCCAATTCAAGGTCTTTCTCATGCAGTAATATTCATATAGAAACCAAACCCTGTTAGTCAGGTATGCAAATCTAATGTATGGTAACATAAGATCGTAGTATATTAAAAATACATGTTTTGTTGCCTTTCCATATGAATTACATATACATTGCAGGCGAAGGAGAACAACCACTTGGATATCAAACAATGTCGCTATTTCATTGCCATTGCTGAGGAGAAACAGATTACAGCCGCAGCTCGAAGACTGCACATGGCTCAGCCACCCTTAAGTCAGCAGCTAAAGTTAATGGAGGAAGAGCTTGGCGTAATTTTGTTTGAACGCAAAGGACGTATGATGGAATTAACGCAGGCGGGTCTCAGCTTCTATGATTATGCGGTTACCTTGACCAAATATATGGAGGAAGCTGTAATGGAGATGCAAAGTTTCCGTCACGGCATACGGGGCAAACTCGCCATCGGCATCAATACCATATCGGATCGCCTGATCCCGCAAACACTGCAACAGTTTCGCACCACCCACCCACAGGTTACCTATAAAATTCAACAAAATGAATCTGCGCAATTATGCCGATTGCTGGAAGATGGCAAAGTTGAACTTGCCTGTGTACGCATGCCTGTCCAGACTGAACGTTATGAGGTGCTGCATCTGCCACAGGAACCCCTTTTCTACATTTCTTCAACACCGCTCGATAGTCCGACAGAGATGGGACCAGGAGTGGAGATGGGGACTTATTTTGAGCAGCTTACAGGTATCCCTCTACTGCTTCCAAGCACAGAAGGACTCGGTATGTTCGAGCTAATTTTGGACAAGTTTCGGGAGCATCAGGTTACCCCCTCCATCATGGGTGAGTGCTCAGACATTAATATGTTACTCGAGCTGGTCCGACTCGGCTTCGCCAGTTCCATCGTGCCTCACACGGTACTACAGCTATATCACGAGCACCCATTCCACGTATATCGCATCCAGGATCAGCATTCCACGGTCGGTTCGGCGCTGGTCTGGCTGCAGAACCGTTATCTGTCCAAGCCTGCACAACACTTTGTGCAACTGGTGCAGGGTATGCTTCCCGTGTAAAAGGCTATAAGCAAAAAAAACAGCAGCTTTACCGGATTACATTCCAGTGAAGCTGCTGTTTCATTTTTATGGTTAAGCTTTAGCTGTGAACAACAAGTCTTTTTCTTTGATCGTAGTGCGACCAGCAGACTCAATCGACTCATACTGATGCATATTTGTAATAATGACTGGTGTAATCGTTGTGTAACCGGCTTTTTCGATCTGTTCCCGGTCAAACTCCATCAGTACATCACCTACAGCAACCTTCGCACCTGCTTGAACTTTAGGAGAGAAGAATTGACCTTTCAGCTTCACGGTATCAATCCCGATATGAATCAACATCTCTGCGCCTGTATCACTTACCAGACCAATGGCATGTCCACTCTTCGATAACGAGAACACGGTTCCGTTGATCGGAGATACGACGCGACCTTCAGATGGTTGAATCGCGAATCCTTTACCCATAATCTCTTCAGAGAACGCAGGGTCTGGCACTTCGCTCAGCGGTTTAACTTCACCTGTGATCGGGCTGAATACTTGCTCATCTTGTGCTTTTGCTTCTTCAGTTACAGCAGCAGAAGTTGTTGCTACTGCTGTTGCCGGCTCTGCTGCTGGTGCAGCTACTGGCTCCGATGCATTTTCTTCTTGGAAGCCCAAGATATACGTAATGATTGCTGCCGCTACGATGGCAATCAAACCACCAACCAAAGCATAAATCAATGTGCTAATTGCTGGACTGACAAATGCCGCAATACTCGGCAGACCTGCAAGTCCTGTAATAACATACGATTTAACATTGAAGATTCCCATGAATGCACCAGCAATAGCACCCCCGCTGAGAGCTGCGATAAATGGTTTTTTGAACTTCATGTTGATACCATACATCGCTGGTTCCGTGATCCCCATAATAGCCGTAAGACCTGTGGAATAGGCCAGGGATTTGGTTTTGCTATTTCTCGATCTGAGACCTACACCAAATGCTGCACCACCTTGTGCCAAGTTAGCTGCAAACATCAGTGGAATAATAAAGTCGTAACCCAGTGTTGTCATTGAACCAACAACGATTGGTAGCAACGCATAGTGCATACCTGTAATGATCAGCAGTGACATCGTACCACCAATCAGGATACTTGCGAAGATGGACATGTTATCGAACAACCATGAAATACCACCGGACAAACCATTACCAAGAACCGTACCCAATGGACCTACTGTCATCAACGTCAGTGGAACCATAATTAACAAGGTAACTGTTGGAACAATGAGTAACTTAAGTGAAGCATGTATAACACGATCAACGGCTTTCTCTACATATGAAGCAATCCAAACGGCCAGAACAATTGGAATAACTGTAGAAGAATACGTTGCCGCTATGACTGTAATCCCCATAAAGGATGAGTTATGACCATCGGCCAGCAATGCTGTAATGGTCGGGTGCATAATGCCCGCAGCAAGCGCCGCGGCAATATACATATTACTACCCAGCTTACGTGCAGCACTGATCGCCAGAATGATTGGCAGGAAGTAGAAGGCACCGTCACCAATTGCCGACAAAATGATATAGGTTGAACTAGTATTGGACAACCATCCAAGTGCGACAAGGATAGCCACGATCCCTTTGATCATACCTGCACCTGTAATCGCAGGCAGGATTGGTGTAAACATACCTGAGATGAAGTCGAACAACGCACTTATCGGATTTCTCTTTTTCTTTTCTCCAGTTGAAGCGCTTGAGGTTGCATTATCTGCGTTTGGTGATTTGGACATGTTGCCAACGAGTGCGTTATACACGATAGGCACATCGTTACCGATGATAACCTGGAACTGTCCACCGTTCTCCATCACGCCCATAACGCCTGGTGTATTTTTTAGCGTCGCTTTGTCCGCTTTTTGGTTGTCATTCAGGTTAAATCTGAGTCTTGTCATACAGTGTGTGACTTGATCGATATTCTCTTCGCCACCAACAAGCTTCAAAATATCCTTGGACAATTGTTGTTTATCCATTGTGTTTTGCTCCTTTTATGTGTAATGAAGGTTAAAAAAAAACCTAAACACTGAATAATGACAAAGCAGAAAAGCTTATCATTATTCAACGTTTAGGTTTTGCCTTTTTAGCAGTAACAATCCCAACTTTATTCAATTGTTTGTTCATTTCTGACAATTCGTTCAATATGAATGGTCAGATACAGTATTTCTTCCTTGGACAATACCCGATTATAGATCTTACGCGTATAGTCACTGATCCTTACTGCACATGCATGTGCTTCCGGATACTGCTTGCTCACCAAGTCATGAAGCGGATTATCTACTTCTTTATCTTCAATCGCCGTTCCTTGCAACACACGTTGGGCAAAGAACTTCAGATGAGTTAAAAATCGATAATAACTCAATGAATCTTCATCAAGTTCAATCACAAAGCTACGTCTTACGATGTTAAGTATGTCCTTAACGATGTTCGTAATACTGATCGTTTCCCTCATCTCACCGTTCATCTGGGCATTAACCAGATGCATTGCAATGAATGCGCATTCGTCTTCGGGTAGCAGGACACCTAATGTTTCCTCAATAATCTGTAGCGCCTTGAGTCCAATGGCATATTCCTTCCGGTACATGCGCTTGATCTCCCAGAACAATGCGTTACGGATCTGCAATCCTTGACGATGTCGATCAATGGCAAAATGAATATGATCCGTCAGTGAAATGTAGATGCTTTCATGCAGCTTCTCACCTAACACCGTCTCGGCATAACGGATAATCTCATCCGAGCACTCGACATATTCAACCGGGATATCAGACAGAAGTGTTTTAAGTTTCTGTGATACTTCCTTACTTTCAAGCGAGAATATTTTTTCGACGAGACTCTCGTCAATCGATTCACCAGTATGCTTTTTGAAGGCAATTCCACGTCCCATAACGACCAGTTCGTTTCCTCCCGGATCAATTACGGTAACTACGTTGTTGTTCAGCACCTTCTCAATTTTCATTTCTTCACATCACCTTGCACCGTCAAAGTAGTAAAAGGCAAAACCAAAGCAGGTCACGAAATATGCCCCGCTTCTGGTTTTGCCTGATTGAACAGTAACAATCCAGTATTCATTAGCCTTAGGCCCATCTTACCATATAATTATCCATATGACAATGTTTTTGTGAAAGCGGTTAATGTGCGTTAATGTGACATCAGAAGGTGCTTGCACAACTATGCTTATAGAACTAGTGTTTACTCGTTGTTGTTCTTAAGACTTGCGCCATTTGTACTAATAACTTCCTTGTACCAATGGAATGATTTTTTCTTGTAACGCTCCAATGTTCCTGACCCGTCATTGTTGCGGTCTACATAGATGAAACCATAACGTTTCTTCATCTCTGCTGTTGAAGCACTTACCAGGTCAATACAGCCCCATGACGTATAACCCATCACTTCTACGCCATCCTCAAGAGCTTCGCCAACCTGTACCAGATGGTCATTCAAGTATTGAATACGGTAATCATCGTTCACCGTTTTATTGCCATTTTCGTCCGTAATCAGTTCATCGACTGCGCCCAGACCATTTTCGACAATAAACAATGGTTTTTGATAACGGTCCCAGTATTTGTTCAAGGTTACGCGCAGCCCTTGCGGATCGATCTGCCAGCCCCACTCACTCGCTTTCAGATAAGGGTTTTGCACACCTGCGAACAGGTTCCCTTTTCCTTCGATACGTTTCTCGGGATCACCAGTCTCACAGATACTTACATAATAACTGAACGAGATAAAGTCTACGGTATGCTTCAGAATTTCAGCATCGCCATCTTCAAACTTGATATTGATATTATTCGCTTTGAAATAACGATTAATGTATTTTGGATAGTATCCACGTGCATGGATATCAGCAAAGATATCATTGCGCTGTTCCGCATGCATCGCTGCAACCACATCATCCGGATTCGGAGTCAGCGGATACGTAGGCATGCTCAGTACCATACAGCCGATTTTGGCTTCAGGCATAATTTCATGACCCAGTTTTACAGCTAACGCACTGGCTACCAATTCATGATGGATCGCTTGGTAAAGATCCTGTTTGGACAGTTCAGCTTTTGGCGTATAGATTCCGCCACTCATGAATGGTTCCTCCAGGATGGAGTTGATTTCGTTGAATGTCAGCCAGTATTTCACTTTGCCTTTGAAACGGTTGAACAGCACTGTTACATAACGCTCGTAGAAATCGATCATTTTACGGTTAACCCAGCCATCATATGTTTTGGACAAATGCAGCGGTGTCTCATAGTGAGAGATCGTTACGAGTGGTTCAATCCCGTATTTGTGGCACTCATCGAACAGGTCATCGTAGAATTGCAGACCTTTCTCATTTGGCTCCAATTCATCACCTTTAGGGAAGATACGGGACCAAGCGATAGATGTACGGAACACTTTGAAGCCCATTTCAGCAAACAGTTTAACATCCTCTTTGTAGCGGTTGTAGAAATCGATACCGATCAGTTTCAGGTTATCTTCTGTAGGTGCTTCCGTTCTAGGCGTTGTAATCCCATGTGGCATTACATCTTGAACAGACAGACCTTTGCCATCTGTATTATAAGCTCCTTCAAGTTGGTTGGCTGCTACAGCGCCGCCCCATAGGAAGTCTTTCGGAAATGGTGTAGTCATATCAATCATTCCTCTCATTATTTATCATTATAAAGTTGGTTATTGAACTTAGTTTGTTGGCAATTGTTCCAATCGTTGCAGAATCAGCTCCAGCTGAGCACCTGTAACCGACTTCGATGAATCAAATTGATCTTTGGACATACCGGACATAATACCGGCTTTGGCACTATTTTGAACGGCTTCATAAGCCCAATGCTTATCATTCAAATCCTTGAACAATACTACAGTTGACTCGTCTGCATCATTCCAGCCGCGACTCGTCAAAATATGGTCTACGATCACTGCCATCTGTGCACGTGTTACTTCCTCTCCCGAGGCAAATATCTGATTGCTGACACCTTTCATCAATCCTGCCTTAGTCACTGTTGCGATGGCCTGACGAGCCCATTCAGGGGCAGAATCTGTGTACGGGTAAGCAGATTCGGATACTTCAGGAAGATTTAACTTGTCGGCAAGCACGAGGGCGATCTGCGCTCTTGTCACAGGCTCAGTTGGTTTTGTTCCATGCTCTATGTTACCTCCATCCTGTTCCCCTGAAGTTCCTTTGCTTAGTTGGAACAGGTCGGCAAGTACTTCTTTGTTGTCAAAAGCCGGTACCCATGACCAATGCTTCATGCCACCGTACAGTCTTTGGCTATCCATGTAAGCATCGTCATACAGCGTCATATTGACATGCTTGGCTCCAAGCTCAGTCAAAGCCTGATAAGCCAAAGAGCTTGTCCGGCTGTCAGTGGTTGGATCATTTTTGGCATGCATAATCCATACTGGGACATCCACAATATCTTTCAGTTCTTTTTTGAATGCTTCAACAGATCCGGTGTAATCCGCTACCGTATCCTTGGCCGCTACAATAATCGCTCCAGCAAACAGATCGGGATATTGTGTCAAGAAACGGAAGGCACCACCACCGCCACTGGAAACACCAGACAGATAGATCCGATTCGGATCAACTTCACCTTCAGCAACCAGCTTCTGGATCAGCTCATACTGTGCAACAAAATATGCTTGCATTTTAGCCAGTTGTTCAGGGTTATCGTAAATTTTGAAACTGTAATTCTCGGGATACTGTACAGCAAGCACGGAAGTATCATACCCCGATTCCGTCCAGACTACTGCTCCACGATTAGCCGTAAGATGACTTCTACCATCCGTACCTACTTCACCCCCGCCATGAAGCCATACCATGAGCGGCTTCGGTTCTTCGGACGTGCTTCGTTTCAGTTGATAGGACAAGTTCGCACCATTACTGCCTGTAAATTGTCCTTTTTCAAACTCATCGACCGTACGTGTTTTGACTACATTTACATTTTTATCGTCAAAAGAAAGTTCAGGATACGCCTTGCTTGTGACTGCAAATGCTGACTTAAATCCACCTGGATATTTAAAAGGCTTTACCGCCATATGGATGGTATGATCCGTAATTGTCAATTTTATTCCGTCATCTTCATACTCATTTTGTATGATCTCTTCCTCTTCATTTAAGGGATAGCCATCATAATTGCCAGTAATTTCGAAGTCTGAAGCTTTCAGATTCTGATATTTCTCCGGATTTGCTACAGTAATGTCAAAGGACTCTACCATCTCTCCAGGATCACCAACATAGGTATTGGCCTGGATTCGAGTAACCTGGTTGCTTTCCGCACCAACGGTTGCTGGCCAGATCACACTCAGACTTAGTGTCAGGGCAAGCATCCATCCCATACTTTTTGTGTTCATACTCCATCTTTTCAAAAGATATCCCTCCATATGTAATGTTTGCAGCACATAAAAAAGCGGACAAACGCTAATCAGCAGGCCCTCAGGAACATTAAATTCCATTAAACACTAACTGTTATATCAGGTTTGCCCGCTCAGAAAACGTGAGAACTACAGTTGCTCACCATTACTGGAGATTACGTTTTTGTACCAGTCGAATGAATCCTTTTTGGAACGTTTGAGTGTTCCGTTACCTTCGTCATCCAGATCCACGTAGATGAAACCATAACGTTTGGACATTTCGGAAGTGGACATGCTCACAAGGTCAATCGGGCCCCATGCTGTAAATCCAATCAGATCGACGCCATCTTTGATGGCTTCTTTCATTTGTTCGATGTGTTTTTTCAGGTAATCCACACGATAGGAGTCATGGATCGAACCGTCTTCTTCAACACGGTCATATGCACCCAGACCATTTTCTACGATGAACAATGGTTTCTGGTAACGATCCCAGAAGTTGTTCAAGGTTACGCGCAGACCGATCGGATCGATCTCCCAGCCCCAGTCGGATGCTTCCAGATAAGGGTTTTTCACGCCGCCAGTCAGGTTACCCGATGTTTCTTCCTTGTCTGCAGATGCAGATTTGGTTACGGACATGTAGTAGCTGAAGGAGATGAAATCAACGGTATTGTTCAGCAAGATCTCGTCATCGCCTGCTTCTTTTTGGATCACGATGTCGTTTTCTTCAAAATAACGAGCCATGTAGTTCGGGTATTTACCACGAGCATGCATGTCCGTGAAGAAGAGGTTAATCTGATTCTCGTGTTGAGCCAGACGAACATCTACCGGATTACATGTTGCTGCATAAGTTTCCATACGAGCAAGCATACAACCCACTTGGGAACCAGGCATAATCTCGTGAGCAAGCTTCGTTACCAATGCACTTGCTACAAATTGGTGATGCAGCGCTTGATAAGTGGTTTGCAGTTTGTTGTCCACTTTATCGATCAGAATGCCGCCGCCAGTGTATGGGCTGAACAACATGACGTTAATTTCATTAAACGTCAGCCAGTATTTCACTTTATTTTTATAACGGTTGAACACCGTTTCTGCATACCGAACATAGTGCTCGATTACTTCACGGCCAGCCCAGCCGTTATATTTTTGCGTCAAGCCAAGCGGTGTCTCATAGTGAGACAATGTAACGAGCGGCTCGATGCCATATTTCAACAATTCGTCAAATACTTCATCATAGAATTTCAAGCCTGCTTCATTCGGCTCTTGATCATAACCGTTCGGGAAAATACGTGCCCAGTGAATGGACAAACGGAATACTTTGAAGCCCATTTCAGCGAACAATGCAATATCTTCTCTAAAGTGATGGTAGAAATCGATACCAAAACGTTTCGGGAAACGTTCTTCAAATTTGCCGGAGAGGATCTCTTCGATTCGGGAAGAGGAAATTTCCATAGCATGTCCGCCTGTACGCTTCTCTTTGGGAACATGAGCGATCATGTCCGCTGTGGAGAGGCCTTTGCCGTCCTTATCGAATGCACCCTCCAATTGATTGGCAGCTGTAGCGCCGCCCCATAGGAAGTTTTCGGGGAATCCTTTTTTTGCCGTGGTCATGAACAACAACCTCTTTTCGAAATTTATTTTGGTTTTTCCAGGTAAAAAATGGTGTGATTTAGAGCAGAAAACAAGAAAAACCTAAACTCAAGGTAAAATAGCACCAAAAAAAGGAGCTTTCATTTCACCATCAGTTTAGGTTTTGCCTGTCTTCACAGTTACAATCCATCAAAAGATGTTATTGCATATTCTGTTGTGTTTGCTCTTGTAATGTAAGCGTAACATATCTATTTTGCAAAATCAACTTCACTGGATCAACTGATCGCTCGCACACTCTCACCATCGAAAAAATTAACGTGGCATACGCATAATGGCCGCCCTTAATGCCTGCGCTCCTTCCTCCGTTTCCAGGTAAACAGCGGGACTTTGGTCCCCTAAAGCCGGGATATCTTTAGCTATCCATTCAAAAACGTACTCCCCCATTTCACACAAAAGCACCCGACTTATATCTGCCGGAATCCCTTGTAATCGCGCACGTTCTACCCACGCGGGGTCCAACTTTTGTCCAAGTTCTTCAAACCCTTCGGAAAATGAGTCCCAGCTTGTATGATTAAACTCCTTTAAATAGATACCTTTCATACTCATGTAATTTCACTCCCTGAATTGCAATTAATAACACCCAAGTCCTATCTGACACAATTCATCCTTAAGCCGCTTGAATCCGTTTCTGTAACAGGTAGACTTAATTTTAAATGTTTTTCGGGGGAAAGAACAGTCAAGGAGGATTCAATAATGACTCAGGAAGAAAACACATCCGGTTGGGATGCGATTGATCAATCCATGCGTGAATTGTATGGGGAACAAGAGCCAAAACACTACGGCACTGCCCTTCCATATATTCTTGGAGGTCCCGATCCACTCGATGGCATTAGCGTTTATGAGGTGAACACACCTATGCCTCACTGGCATTTTGTTACCTACGGTTTCTCAGAATTATATGAAAAAGAGATGCAGGATGCATCCAAAAGCGGGTATGGATTTGAGCTCACCTTTCGTCTTACACGCAGTGAAGCAGAGACTGATCCGCCAGCCTGGGCGCTGAATCTGTTACAGAATGTAGGACGATACGTGTTCAACAGCGGAAATATCTTTCAGCCAGGGGATTACATGGACGCCAATGGCCCCATCTGTCTGGAGTCCGACACTTTGCTGACTGCTCTCTCGTTTATTGAAGACCCGGATCTACCCGCGATCTCTACGACTAATGGTTCAGTGCAATTTATTCAGATGGTTGGCATTACAGGTCGGGAACTGGAAATGATTCAAAGCTGGAATGCTCGTGGATTCCTGTCTGCCTCCTCCATGTTCATGCCCAAATATGTGACGGATCTGATGAGAAATTCGTACGCAGATATCCCTTCGGTTATACAAGCGGTTGAGCATGGAATAGAACAGGACGGGTCCAGCACAGCGTTTTTATTCATACAACAACTGGCTTGGGAATCTCCTCGCAAAAAAATTGCTGCAAAAATCGGTTCCGGCCAAACTCCAGCTTGGAGCCAAACAAGCCGTATTAGTTGGCACCATCCTTCGTAGCCGAATTTCGAAAGGTGCCTCTCTATCCTTGATCGGACCGGATACTAATATTCTGTTCGAAGCAGGAGAACATCCAGCCGTATTGGAGTCGGACAGACAAGTTACCCTGACGGTGAACAAACAAACTGTTGAGGAGCTGGCAGAGAATCTTCGTCCGGTTGAAGGGACATTTGAGATAACTTCATTGGATCATATTCTCGTTCAGATTGTTAGAACAGAAATCAAGGACCAGGAAGGACACGTCATTCAAACGATTGGATGAGAACTGTGCAACAAGGAGAAAACAACATGCCTGCCATTACATTTGCCACACGACACGAAGAGTCCCCGACTTGCTCGCATGCAGCAGGAACGGCTCCGTTCGACTATTTACCAAAATCCAGTCTGGACAGGCTTCGTAAAATCAATCATTTCCTGATTCATGCATTCCAGAACAGTATCTCGGTTATCCAAGAGAATTTAACGGGCACTTATCTTTTTCTACTCACAGATAGCAACGGTGTGCTCCTCTCGATGAATTATAGTTCAGATCTTAAAGCTGTAGTAGAACATTCCCCCATTCGTCCTGGCATGTTCTTCACTGCACAGAGCTGTGGAGTTAACGCCATATCTGTAACGATGGACAGCAACGAGCCTGTAGTGCTGCTGCCCGAGCAGCATGAAAGTCCTTTTTTTCAAAGCTGGCATTGTTACGCCGCACCTCTGTTCATGGGATCGCAACATGTCGGTTATCTGGATGTGTCCACCATTAATACAGATATGCAAGGTGAACTGATTGCCATTGCCAAGCTAATTCCAGCGTACATGCAGAACTGTTATCAGAGTCAACAGACTGCTGAAGCGTGCGACAAACCGGCGGTGGAGTTCACCGAGCGTCAGTTAACCATTCTGGAGATGATAGCCGGAGGCCTCACGGTAAAAGCCATTGCTTTGAAATTAAAGATCAAGGAATGCACCGTGAATCATCACAAAAAAGTGATTTTTAACAAATTAGGTGTGCAATCCAGCACAGAAGCTGTTTCAATTGCCAGCCGAATGTCTTATGTATAGAAGACCCCTATAGATTCCTATAGGTAGTATATGAGAACGTTTGTGCTACAATTTAAGAAGCAGGCAACATGTAGAGAGAGAAACAAACACACACATTTCAGGAGGGTAATATGACAATTCCAAAAAAAGCTTCTTTATTCGCCATGCTCATTATGATTATGCTGGTTGCAGCCGCTTGCGGTGACAAAGCAGATAACACAGCCGCAACAGAAGAGCCTACCCCGACAGAAACAACGACAGGTACTGATTCTGATACAGCCAATACAGAAGAAACAGAGAACACAGAACCAGCAAGCGAAGAGTCCAAGGAAACTGATAATTCACAAGACGTTGAGCTGGGGACTACGAAAAAAGGTTCTTACACCAATGACTATTTTGGCGTATCTCTGAAATTTCCGGAAGCTTGGGAGTTCCAGGATGCTGCAGGCATGAATGAGCTGACAAGTGCTTCATCCGAAGCGATTGCTGGTGATGATGAAACAAAGAAAAAACAAATTGAACTGTCTCAGACCAAAACATTGAATCTGCTTATGGCTTCAAAGTATCCATTAGATGCAGGCCAAGTTGGTCCTTCCGCAATTGCGGTTGCTGAGAAAGTAAGCTTGTTGCAAGGCATTCGTACAGGTAAAGACTACCTGGAAGCAACCAAAAAATTCATGGTGGATAGCCAGTTCCCTTACGATTATAAGGAAATGACAACGGAAACCATCGGTGGTAAAGAGATGGATCTGATGCAAATCACGATGGATCCAGGTGACGGTTCAACCGTTACTCAAGATTACTATAGTACAATTATTGAAGGATATGCTTTCAACTTCATATTCACTTACGTGGATGATAAGACCAAAGCCGAGATTGATACCATCAAGAAATCGGTTCAATTCAAATAATCGCTTTCGATTACTGCCATTATACGAAGAACATATAACTCAACCCCGATAACGATCTGTAGAGATCATCGTCGGGGTTCTTTTGTCGATGAAACAGACTATATATTGCACTATCTAACTAGATATGGCTACCCAGTGCCCTTCCGTGACTTCTACCCACTTGGAATGTTCCAGATTATAACGGTCCTCTACTTCAACATTTTCTTTAGTTGTTTCTTTGACAACATGTCTCTTTTTCTTCGCTTCTACCGCCGGATCAGGCACGGGAATAGCAGATAGCAAAGCCTTGGTGTAGGCATGTTGCGGGTTGGAATAGAGTTCTTCACTCTCGGCCAGCTCTACAATTTTTCCGTTATACATCACCGCCACTCGATCACTGATATGTTTAACCATGGACAAGTCATGCGCGATGAAGAGATATGTCAATCCGAGTCGCTGCTGCAACTCTTCAAGCAATTGTACGATCTGAGCCTGTATCGACACATCCAGTGCAGACAATGGCTCATCACATACGATGAATTCAGGTTCCACAGCCAGAGCTCGTGCAATACCGATCCGCTGTCTCTGCCCACCCGAGAATTCATGTGGATAACGCTGCGCATGGGTGGGATCAAGACCCACCATCTCCAGCAATTCCTCCACACGCATTTCCCGCTGAGCGGCAGTGCCTGCAAGTTGATGAATATCAAGCGCTTCTCCAATGATATCCATAATCCTCATTTTGGGATTCAGAGATGCATAGGGGTCTTGGAAGATGATTTGCATATGTCTACGCATCGTTTTCATCTCCGAAGCCGACAAACGATTGAGCGGGACTCCTTTAAACAGTACATCTCCACCTGTTGGCTCATGCAATCGCAGAATCGCACGGCCCGTGGTTGATTTTCCGCTACCGGATTCCCCTACAACGCCAAGCGTCTCTCCTTGACGAATATGAAAGCTAATATCATTAACCGCCTTTAAGGTGTTACCTTTGCCCAGATTAAAATGTTGTCTGAGTGATTTCACCTCAAGCAACGGCTGATCGTCTTCCAGATCTCTCGGGACCAACGATACCGGTTTGGGCTTTTTCTTCTGATCCAGACGTGGTAATGCATTCAGAAGTCTGATCGTATACGGGTGTTTGGGATTAGCAAAAATCTCTGTTGTTGTCCCGGTTTCCACAATCTGTCCTTCTTTCATAACAACAACCCGATCACACATGCCTGCTACTACGCCCAAATCATGCGTGATCAGGATAATCGATGTGCCCAGTTGGTCCTGCATATCTTTCATCAAATTAAGAATTTGTGCCTGAATCGTAACGTCAAGTGCGGTTGTCGGCTCATCGGCAATGAGTAATTCAGGACGACAAGCAAGTGCAATACCGATCATGACCCGCTGGCGCATGCCTCCGGAGAATTCGTGTGGATATTGGTTGTAGCGTATTTCACTACGAGTTATCCCCACCCGCTCCATCATGGCAATCGCCTGTTTCTTGGCTTCCCTTTTGGACACCTTCTGATGTTTGATTAGACTTTCGGAGATCTGTTTACCCACTTTAATAGTCGGATTAAGAGAACTCATCGGGTCCTGAAAGATCATGCCAATATCACGCCCACGAATGCTCTCCATCTCTTTCTGCGTTTTATTCGCCAGATCGACCCCTTTGAACAGAATCTCTCCATTTTTCATCTGTGAAGGCGGCGATGCAAGCAGCCTCATAATGGAACGTGCGGTTACACTCTTGCCACTACCCGATTCGCCTACAATGCCTAGTGTCTCTCCTTTGCGCACTTCAAAACTTACCTCTCGTACTGCATGAAACTCACTCTCTCCAGAATGAAAAGAGACCGATAGATCATTCACTTTCAATAAAGGTTCCATGTTATCACCAGCTCTCATCCGTATTTCACATTCACTTATCTCATATGTATACCATTTAATTCCTTGACAATTGTTTAGACCCTAAATAATATATACTATATCAATCGGAATAATGCAATTTAAACCTGAATGAAAGGAGGCACGCTTGGTTTGAATCTTGCAGAAAGCAGCAGACTCTCGCGGTTGGTGCACAATTTAAGTTTTATTTATGGCAAAATGATGCTTCATCCTTCCTACCGATATGTTCTGTTCATTCTTGGATTACCGATCAATCTGGTCGTGTTTCTAATATGGCGTTCGAATCGAAAAAATGACGGCTGGGTAGCCGCCAGGCAGACGGCTGAGCAAGAACTGCTCGCTTCTTCCTATCGGAACAAGATGAAGTTGGAAGTCGAAGAACAGCTACGACGCAAACATCGTTTTTTCCAGCAGCAGGTCAGTGAGGAAGAATTCAGACGTCAGACCGAGGAATGGTTGGAAGAAACGGTTCAGAAAGAGTTGAAGGAGCGGACTTCTCGCATACTTCAGGAACAGGGAAGTCAACGTCTTACGATGGCCGATACATTCCACACCCTTATCGACAAACCGTGGTTTTTCGCGATATCCATTATTCCTGGCTGTCTGATGTATGGCATCCTCTTTTTGTATGGAAATCCTTATCTAAAGTACATATTTGAAAGAATACTGATGACGGTATTTGTCATTCTGGGCGTAGCCACACTCGTATTTACGATTTTGTATCTGTCTCCGTTCAACCCGGCAGCTAACATTCTCGGAGAGACAGCAACGCAGGAACAGATTGCAGCATTCAATCAGGTGTATGGCTTGGATCAGCCTTATCTTACACAGCTCTGGAACAATATTAAGGGAGTTGCTCTCTTCGATCTTGGCAAGTCTTTTGCAGGAAATGAAGACGTAACAGCAACGATTGCAAGAAAGTTTCCAATTACATTGACGCTGGCGGTCATCTCCCTGCTGCTAGCACTCGTCATCGCATTGCCCATCGGTATCATCTCAGCGATTAAGCCTAATTCATGGTTCGATTATACGTTTATGTTCATCGCTCTGATTGGATTATCGATCCCGAATTTCTGGCAAGGACTTATTTTCATTCTGAACTTTTCGATCAAATTACAGTGGCTTCCCGCCACCTTCAACCCGCAGAACTGGCTGTCGATCATTATGCCAACCATTGTGCTGGGCACAGGACTTACGGCTGCGGTGGCACGGATGACCCGGTCTTCCACACTGGAAGTCATTCATGAGGATTATGTGATGACCGCCCGCGCCAAGGGGTTAAGCGAACGTCAGGTCATGCTGAAACACGCTGTACGTAATGCATTGATTCCAATCGTAACTGTGGTTGGACTTCAATTCGGAGCCATGCTTGGCGGGGCAGCAGTGACGGAGAAAGTGTTTAATATCAGCGGTCTCGGCAGCTATATTGTGGATAAACAATTCATCCCCGATATTCCGAGTATCATGGGCGGAGTAATCTACACAGCAATTACGATCTCCATTATCAATGTAGCGGTTGATCTGCTGTACGCTTTTATTGATCCAAGAGTGCGCTCCAAGATGAAACAATATTAAAGTGTGTGTTGAACTACCTCTTAAAGCAGGTGTATTATGACAAACTCGTCCTTAACACAAGAAATGCGTTTCCGGCTTAAGTCTTCTCGAGAATACAGTCAGGCAAGCTTCGCCTGGATCACGTCCCTTCTCTTGACTGCCTTGTTGCTGTTCAACAGTTATGACTGGAGCGGGCAGACGTTCAAACCATTTCTGCTAACGATACTTGGGATCTATGTATTCTTCACACTGGTCCAAAGTGTCATCACCCTTCGGATTCGAAAAGACTTGATCCGTACGGGTACGATCTCTACTTTGACCCGCAGGTTAGCCTGGGTTCAGCTACTTGCCATCATTTCTGGAAATATATTTATCGTAACGGCAGCCTTTCATCTGATTCGAAAAGCCAGGAATGTGGAGTACACCTTTGCGGTATATATGCTGTTAACCCAGCTGTTCGTCATCGGTGTATCCGCGTTAAATGTTTTCAAACCCTATGTGGCTGACAACTTTCTGCCAGCTATGGCGGTGCTCATATTTATTCTGGTCATCGACCTGGTCGTACTGATTATCGTATCCCGATATAACGCGACCTCTATCCTCCCTCGCTGGATGATCGGTGTCAGTGTAGTACTGATTCTGACCTCAATCACAGGTAATGTATTTGCCCTATTGCTCGGCATTTCCATTATTGGGCGCATTCGCAGACAGGGGAAACAAAAATCAAACTTCTGGAATGATCTGTGGGAGCGACTTGCTCCGAATATGACTGCCATGTCCGGTTTGTTTTTTATCATTTTTCTGTTCTCGATATCGATTTGCAGCTTCTTTACTTTTGATTACAGCATGGCTGTGGAAAACAACTACTCCGCTCTGCTTCAACCCCCTTCCCTTGCGTATCCCTTGGGAACGGACGACTTCGGACGATGTTTATTTTCCCGGATTGTATTTGGTGCCCGGATCTCCTTAATCGTAGGTTGCATGTCGACCATCATTCCTGTGTTGATCGGTGGAGTCCTCGGAGCATTCTCCGGTTTCTACGGAAGGCATACGGATAACATCATCATGCGGCTGCTGGATATTCTCTATGCGATTCCGGGAATTCTGCTCGCCATTGCCATTATTGCGGCGTTTGGAGCTAATACGGTCAATCTTATTCTGGCGCTGAGTCTGGGTTCGATCCCAACTTACGCCCGTACCATGAGAGCCAGTGTGCTCTATGTATCTACTTTTGAATTTGTGGAAGCTGCACGTGCACTGGGGTACAACAATCGTACGATTATTTTCAAACACATTATTCCCAACTCCCTTGCGCCCATGATTATCAAGTCCACACTCACGATTGGTGGAGCGGTTATCGCTACCAGCAGTTTGAGTTATCTGGGACTCGGCGTGGAGCCGCATATTCCGGAATGGGGTAACATTCTGAAGCTCGGCAGTACATACCTGGAGACCCACTCTTATCTGGCGATTTATCCAGGCTTGGCTATTATTCTGCTGGTTCTTTCGTTTAACTTTCTCGGTGACGGTCTGCGTGATGCGCTTGATCCCAAGCTGGAAAAGGCATAAAAGATTCGTCATTGAAATGAATGATATAGAAAAAAAGAAATCACACATCACACATTCAAGATATGGAGGGTAATCCCATGAAAAAACGTACACTGATCTCATTACTATTAATTCTCGTCATTGTGATTTCCGGTTGCAGTGTAAAAACGAAAACCGAATCCCAGGCGGAGACCACACCAGCGGATACAACAGAAACTGCACAAAAACCGGCTGACATTGAACTGCTCGCCATGAGTTCTTCCGAAAATGATGTAAACATTGTGCGCGACCAGCTGACTAAAAACGGCTTCAATGTGAAACTGAACCTGCAGCCGGATTATGGTAGCTTCAAATCCCAGCAGGATGCAGGGAATTATGACATTGCCTTGTCCAGCTGGACAACGGTAACGGGAAATCCCGATTATGCGGTGCGTTCCCTTTTCAAAACAGGTGGAGATTACAGTATCCTTGCGGATGGGGAACTTGATAAACTCATCGATCAGGCAGCTACTCAAACTCCAGATGAGTACAAAGACACGTACAAACAATTGGAAGATCGCTTGGTAACGGATCAGGCGTATATCGCTCCTTTGTACATTTCCCTGAAAAGTCAGGCTGTGAACCAAGACATTCTGAATGTCGACACCGTTCGTCTCTCCAAATCCCGCGCCATGGCTTGGGAACCAATTGAGTTCAAGGACAGCTCCAAAAATGCCAAAGATCCGTTGATTCTGACGCAAAGTGCATCCGTACTGACTTCCCTTGATCCAATCAAAGGAAACGACGGCTCCATCAACCAGTTGAATACCAATATGTATGTACGTCTCGTTAACTTGACAGATGACGATCAGCTGACAGCAGATGGATCACTGTCCCATAACTTCAGTATTGCTGAAGGTAATTCGGACTACTACTTCATTCTCAGAGACGATATCAACTTTGCGAAGATTGATAACAAAAAAGCTGTAGATACAGGAGAACGTGTCGGTGCAGATGATGTGATCTTCTCCCTGGATCGTGCTAAAAATAAAGATTCCGTTCCGGATCACCGGACGTACAGTCTGCATGAACACATCAAAGAAGCTGAGGTTGTAACGGATCTGAGTGCATTACAATCCATTAAACAATCCAGCGGTAACGGCACAATCCTCGAAGCATTGGAACAAGGATTGGGCAGCAAAATTACAGAACTCGTGACGGACAAAACCAAAGCAGATAATAGCGCAGGTAAATATCAGGTCGTTAAACTGACAACAACTGAACCTTTCCCGCAAGTACTGAACTATCTGGCTCACCAATCTGCGGGTATCGTGTCCAAAAAACAGGTGGAGAGCATCAACACATATGATGTAGCTTCCTTTGACGTCAACAAAGATATTCCTTACGGTGATCAGAACACGGTGACTGAAGGCGCAGCATACAATAACACCCTTTATACTAGCGGACCTTATATTTTGTCTTATAAAAATGATTATGAAGGTGTATTCTTAAAAAATCCAGCTTACCGTAAAGGTACGGAAGATGAGCCCAAAATTGCTCAGGTTAACGTCCGATTCATCGCGGATGCAGACAGCGCCCTCTCTGCTCTTCGCAGCAGTGAAATTCACTTATACTACGGTGTACCTGAAACCAAGTATGACATCATCGAAAATGACAGCAAACTGAAACTGCAAAGTCTGCCAAGTAACGCTGTCTCCTATCTGTTGTTCAACACGGCCAATCGTGAAGTTGCCAAGAGCAGTGACCTGAGAAAAGCCGTGCTGTACTCCATTAATCAGGATGAGATTTTGAGTTTCTACAAGAACAACAAACTCAAAGCATACTCTACAGTAAGCCCGCTCGTTCAGACCGGGAATGAATTGAAAGCTGATCCTGCAAAAGTAAAAGAATTCTTGAGTAACTACAACGCCTCCAAGTAAACGCATAACAAAAAAAAGGTTGTCACCAGGATCATCTATTTGATCCTGATGGCAGCCTTTTTTATTCTTCCAGCACACGGCAATCTGCCAGAACATCGGGGTAGTTTCGCATGCTGTCCGCATCAGTAATTTTGCGAATAACTTTGCACGGTACGCCTGCTGCAAAAGAATGCGGTGGAATATCACGAGTCACCACGCTACCTGCTCCAATGACACAGCCGTCTCCAATCGTTACGCCCCCGCACACTGTGACGTTTGCCGAGATCCATACATCGTTACCAATCGTGACCGGTTTGGCATAACATAGCGACTTCACATCACCGTTCTGGTCCACCATCTGTCTCCGCTCGCTGGCAATCATGGGGTGAATGGGGGTAACAATCGTAACGTTGGGTCCAAAACTGGTATAGTCCCCGATCGTCACTTGTGCGTCATCTTGTATCGTCAGATTGTAATTACCGAAGAAATGCTCGCCTATCCGGGTATGCACACCATAATGAAAGAAGATGGGGCCTTGCATGAATCCACCTTCACCGATCTGCCCCATTAACTGTTGTAATATCTGATTCCTTTCCTCAGTCTGTTCTTCAAAGGTCTGACTGTAACGCTGACTGAGATTATGGGCCCGCCTTTTGATGATCTTTAATTCGGGATCACTTGGACTGAACAACACGCCTTTCATGATTCTCTCTTCTTCACGCATCATGAATCCTCCTCTACAAGGGTTAGCTTATAAAATAAAAGCCAAAGACATGGCCTGTGGGTTATAAGGCTTCTGATAGAATGCCTGACTTCAACGCCTGAAGCACCATTCCTCGTAACCCAGCATCAAAATCATGTTGGAACGAATCCTGATGTACGATCTCAGGCAACGACGGCATGGGGTGATCCTTCCCGTATTGTTTCCACGCCATATCCAGCTCTTCTCTCTCCACCCGTTCCTGATAAATGACAATCTGGTGCGGGGCAACGACGGCATTAATCGTTTGCAAGATGTGACATACGTTCACTACAAAATCATCTTTGCTCATGTCACGGTGCCAATCAGGTGAATAAGGAAGATACTTGATCTCACCAAACATCCCGTTTTTCCCACGGATCATCTGTCCATTCAACATCATGCCCATACCCGGCGGGTATCGGTTCGGAAAATAAATTCCTGCTACACTCCGTTCCTTCATATCCGCATGCTGTGTACAGTATCCGCTAATCGCTGCATTAACATCATTCTCCACGAGAACGTTCAATTGAAACTCGCTTTCGATCTCCCGTATCAGATGTGAATGGATAAGCTCTTCATGACTGCTCACCGTGATGTCCCCATCAACGGCTTGCCCCGGAATACCGATGCCGATCATATCAATGGAGGGATATTCCTTAATGAAACGCGCGATAAGTTGCAGCATATGCTGTTTATCAAAAGCAGGCAAGATGCGCTCTTCCTTCAACACAACCTTATTCTCCAGATTCATGACCGTCGCCGAAATCAACTCCTGGCCTTTCATCTCTTTGATGTAAAGAACCAAAGCAAGCTTGAAGTTATAATTATATCGATATGCCTGAGCAGGACGACCGCCGTTAGAGGGAACCACTTTATCCTGGAACAACTCTCCGCCATCACATAATTCCTGAATCAGCGCATTAATGGTAACAACACTAAGATTGGTTAATAAAGCTAATTGCGGTTTGGTCGCCGTTTCAATCTGCTGCATGACTTCACGCACATTATTCAAATTGATGTATTTCATCATTGTAGCGTTGGCTTTTTTCATAACCCTCTCGTTTCTACTCTGGTTCAATTGAGCCAAAGCAATGGTATGGATGTCATTCACACCATATCATAACATAATGCCTTACTCGAACACATGAGTTCCATCGTGCTGGAAAAGGATCGAAATCGGCCAAGCTACTTTGTTCACTCAAACAAATCATCCATCGATTTCACAGGTTTCACTTCAATCGGTTGCTTTGACAAGACCATACTTGCATAGGTACCTGCCCATATTATAACTGCCATAATAACGTAGACCATCCATACTTACCTCCCTGTTTCATACGGATTAGGATTTTGCGATACTTACCACATGTGACTATTTCTCTAGTTAATAAACAAACTTTATAAAGTGTATTACGTAAGTATGCGAGGATAATAGTTCTTTGTCAATATGATATAGATTTATCCGAGCCGTTTTCAGTCCAAGGAACATGTGGACAACAAGACTACAACAACGCGTATTATCTCGATGTCCATAAAAAATAACTGTCGAAAGAATCATTCAACGATTCTTTCGACAGCCGTTTGTTCAATATACAAGCAGTTTATTTTGAATATATTCGCTGTACCCCGGGCAATAAGCTCACAACTTGGATACCCACTCCCCATGCAAAATAGACCAAGTGAATGATAGAGACATCCTGAATCCAGTACACCTGCGCCATAATCCAGATGATGAGAGCAAACCCCGTATACAACGAAAAAGTCCAAGCCCAATAGCGGTCAGGATAGAGATTCAGTCTCTCACCCAGCCCCCAATGAATGTAGCAGATGAGCGAAATAGCAATCATTGTAGGCATCACGCCAAGAACTAGCAATAGGATGATCCCCGGGAACAAAAAACTGGCAAACGGAGAATTCTCCAACAAAGATGCGGGCAAATTCACCATACTTCCGGATGGGTCTATGATTAAAATGATGCCTCCAATGATCGCCCCAATCCCCAGCATTCCATGCATCAACATGAGTAACCACGATCTGCCTATACGCTGCTTCATCATGAATGGCTCCTTCCGTTCTCTCGTTTCTCAACCTCATATATGGAGGATTATACTCAAACCCTCTAGTACCATTCTCACACATGCCACGTATTGTTCCTGTGCTGCTTTTCACTATATTGATCTCGAAAATCATTCGTAATGGAAAAACTTGATAAAAGAACGTACGTTCGGTATAATGGGATTATCCTGAATAAGCGAGAGGCAGATATGGACGACAAATTTATTAAGGAATTACGCGAGATTAGTCGGGATGACAGACGAAGATCGGAATTTATGATTCAAGGTTTGAAGGAAACACTGCAAGAACGCAAAGAAGAAGGCATACTCAAGCGCTGGATACGGCGTAAGAAAACAGAGAAAAAAATCTCTCAAAGATTTAATCAAGATCCTCACTCGGATCAAAAGTAACAACATAAAAAGGAGGCGGAATACGCCTCCCTTGCTTGCTATTTACATATGTGAATCATTTAGACTTTGTTAGTTGTGACTTAACCCATAAGTTTGCCAAAGCACACATTTATGCTTCTAAATAAATCAAATCCTAGCTGAACTTGGTTCCTCATAAGCTTACTTGCCTCTTGCCAGTTAGCTAAATGAAAAAAGAGCAGCCTGCCATCCTGCAGTCTTCCCCATGCTTTATGAACTAACGTTTCCCGTTAGCTTATAAGTAAGGGTCTCTATAGCTCTTTTACCATCTTCACAACTTCAATTTCATAATTTAAATGCTTATAGAAATTTACGGCACGAAGGTTATTGTTAAAGACATTCAGTATAAGCTGTCGATAGCCTTTTTGCCTTGACCACTCTTCTGCTTTGGTCATGAGTCCCTTGCCGACCCCTTTTCCTTCTCCTTGTGGAGAAACCGCAATCGCCACAATATAACCTTGTTCTATATCGTTCAATTTATCTTTATGCGGCTGTACTTCAAGGAAACCCAGTAGCTCTCCTGTTTCATCTTCCGCCACAAAAATCTCCGTACCAGGAGAAAGATTGTCTACTGATTCTTGGGCTAGGCTGAGCTGTGATTCTTCCATTTTGTCTGGATCACGCCAGCTCATCAGCTCAAAGTCCATAAATCGTAAAGCCAGACTTACAATGAAATCTTTATCGGACTCTTGAAAAGCTCTAATCTGCATACACTTACCCCTTATATATAATATAAATTATGGAATACCTGTTCTAATCTTAAAATTAATGCCGTTATTTCTCCCAAAGCTCGACCAGTCGACCTTCAGGAACTTCATTCAAAATAAACTTTCCAAATTCACTAATCTCTTTTTTCTTTGCAAGAAGTACACTAATCTGTTCAAGATGCTTCATAGTCTCGTTTAGATTATGTACTTAGAAATTTAACATCACTTGTTGTTCTGTTGGAAAATAACTGTCATTCTCGATAAAGACTGTACCTTTTTTTATAACTTCAAGATTCTTAGTTCTCCAAAATACTCCTCCGAAACCTTTATCATCGTATCTAAGTCCTGTTTATCATCAAATTTTTAGCTATCCGATTACATTAAATATTCGAGGTTTAAATAAAAATACCTTTTTCAACTATTCTGCCCGTTAGTTGAACTAAAGCAGCTGATCACGTTGGTAGCTGCTTTGTTGGATTTATTGAGCTATCGTTTCCCGTTAGCGTAATGTTCTGTACTTCTACCTATGATACGGATCACCGTAATGAATCAAAACATAAAGTATCTTTTGATCACAAGATATACATATCAACATAAACAAAATCCCACTCCATGGCCGAGTGGGATTTTGAATAGAACTTCTCTTTTGTGGAACTATCGTTCCGCTAAATCAAGGAAGAGTAGTATTTCTAACATACTTCATTCCAACTCTAGAATTGATTCGCCACTAATTATCGTACCATTATTCTTACCCTCACAGATTTCTTTCATCGAACCTGGTTTATCGAAGTTAAACACATGCATTGGCAAATTGTAGTCTCTTGCCAAAATGAAAGCTGATTGGTCCATTACCTTTAAGTTGTGTTCTAAAACGTCGTTGTAATGAAGCGAACGAAATTTCTTTGCATTTTTATCAAATTTAGGGTCTGCATTAAGAACACCATCAACACCTTGCTTTGCAACTAATAAGGCGTCACAATTAACCTCGATGGCTCTTTGTACTGAAGGATAGTCTGTTGTAACGTAAGGTTGACCGTTCCCTCCTGCAAAAATTACAATATAGCCTTTCTCTAGATGGTGAACTGCTCTTAGACGGATGTATGGTTCTGCAACTGAAGTAATAGGTATAGCGGTCATTACCCGTACTTCCTTTTTGGTCTTGGCTTTAAGAACTCCACGAAGCATTAAACTATTTACTACAGTCGCAAGTGTTCCAATGTTGTCAGCTTCTGCCCTTTCTATCCCCCAGCTTTCCGCCATATTACCTCGAAAAATATTACCCCCACCAATAACTAATGATACTTCAACTCCTAAGTTTACTATTGACATAATTTCATCAGCGATTTGGTCCAATCTTTCCGGTTCAAAACCAAATTCAGAGTTTCCGGCTACTGCTCCGCCACTTAGCTTAACGAGAACTCTTTTATACCTTGACAATTAATACACCCCCATAAAATAAAAACACTAAAGCAATAAATGCTTTAGTGTCCTACAGGAATGGAAATATGAAATTACACAAGTCGACTGAATATAAGTCTTACTTTTCCACCTCATACCCCCACCCCTTCCATGTTTTTCCGTTAAGTAATTTTACATTACGTGAGGCTAAATTGCAATTACCGTCAATATTAAATCTGCAAGCAATTTCAATAAGTTATAGAATGATTTACGATGAGCCGTATCAAAGAGCTACCTTGCCACTATCCTGCCCCTTAGCTGAAAAACAGCCGACTATTTAGCCGGCTTTCTACTTGAGTATCATTCTGAGTTCTGTACCTGATTTAACTATTTCAGCTTTTGATCTACCCCGTATTACGGCAGAATGGCAAAGGACCGGACTGGAAAACCAGAAGCTCTCTCCGCTTTGGGTACAATGTTGAAGATTACCGCGCCTTTAGCCGGCACCTGATCCAGGTTTGTTAACAGCTCGACCTGGTATGTATCCTGGGCAAGTACATAATATTCTGCCAGAAGTGCCCCATTCTTCTGATAATCCACCGCTGAATCCGTGTCAAAGGTTTCATGCCCAATGGCTTGTACTTTTCTTTCCTCAAATAAAAACATGAGCGCACGAACCGACCATCCAGGTGCATGACTGTTGCCCTCCGCATCCTTGTTATCAAATGTTTCATGATTAGGCCAGCGTTTGCTCCAATCGGTACGTAAGGCTACAAAGCTTCCAGCTTCAATCACGCCATGCTCTCTTTCAAATTCAAGAATATGCTCCACATCCAGTGTGAAATCCGGATTGTTCTCTACTTCGGCGGACTGGTCAATGACCACAAACGGGAGCACAAGCTCTTTCAAGCCCAGCTCATCCAGATACCGGGTATCCCGAACGAAGTGGATCGGCGCATCAAGATGTGTCCCGTATTGACCCGGGAACTTGAAGCTCTGGGCAAAGAAACCTTGATCGTGATCAAACAGTGTATCGAATTGCGCTGCCTCAAAAGCTGAAAAATGTGGAGAGTTTGGACCAAACGTATGGGTCAGATCCACCCATTTCTTTTCTTTTAACAATTGAATGGCTTGAATGAGTTCGTTGGACATCCTAATCACCTCATGCACAAAATGGAATAAATTTCTCCTATTATATCTTATTCCACTACAATTGGGGAGCAGTCCCTATATTGGTTCTTAGGGCTGTTAATTTTCAAATTTAAAAACTTCACTGACCGTAGATGTCAGTGAAGTTAATTTATAATACAAGAGTAATCCATTCAATCATGAAAACAAAAGGAGCATGTATGATGCAAACGAAGAACGTATATCTATATGTATTTGATACGATGGCAGACTGGGAGGTAGGATATCTAACTGCTGAATTGAACTCGGGAAGGTATTTCAGGAAAGAGATCAAGCCTTTACAGGTCGTAACCGTAGGCGTGGATAAACATCCGGTAACTACCATGGGCGGATTGAACATCCTTCCTCATATTTCTATTGATGAATGTACATTGAAAAGTGATGACGTCATCATTCTTCCAGGAGGAAACACCTGGATGGACACCATCCATGATCCCCTATTGAAAAAAGTTGCTGCCTCTATAGAAGAGGGTACGGTTATTGCGGCGATTTGCGGTGCGACAGTTGCACTTGCAAAAATAGGGATACTGGATTCCAGACAGCATACAAGCAATGATTTAGAATACCTGAAGATGATATGCCCAGATTATACTGGAGAAACCTATTATGTAACGGAGCCTGCAGTAACCGATGGAAATCTAGTTACTGCATCTGGAATAGCTCCGTTAGAATTTACGATGCATGTGTTGAAGCTGTTGAATGTCTATACACCAGAAACATTACAGGCCTGGTACAATCTATATCAGACTCATGAGTCCAAATACTTCTACGAGTTAATGAATTCTATTGCACCTGAATAACCAGTTTCCCGCGGGTATGATGGGTTTCACTCTTCTCATGTGCTTCCCTTACTCCCTGTTGAGTTAGCGGGTACGTTCCATCAATAATCGATTTGAGCTTGCCTTCCGCAGCCAGTTCAGCCAGCTGATCCAGTTGATCCCCTTTGGGCTCCATCATGAAGACGTTGGCCGTTACTCCGGCTTCCTTGGCAAGCTTCTCATCCGGTTGTTCCACCAAGGATACCAGATGCCCGCCAGACTTTAACACCTTGAAGCTATTGCGCTGAATATCACCGCCCATGGTGTCCAGCACAACATCATAACCGGAGAGAATCTCCGAGAAATCTTCTTTTTTATAGTTGATAAAATGATCCACACCCAACGAGCGAAGCAACGCTTCGTTTGATTCACTTGCCGTGGAAGCCACTTCAGCGCCGAGGGACTTGGCGATCTGAATGGCATACGTTCCCACACCACCTGCACCAGCATGAATGAGTACCTTCTGCCCTTTGCCTAAACGTCCGTGATCCACAAGTGCCTGCCATGCCGTCATCGCCGCTAGCGGGATCGCTGCTGCTTCCTCGAAACTCAGTTGCTCCGGTATACGGGCAATAATGTCTGCATCAACAGCAACATATTCTGCATAGGTTCCGAATTGACGCGGACGCGCAAATACCCGATCACCTTCTCTGAACCGCGTGACATTTGAACCTGCTTCAGCCACAATACCCGCAACATCGCCGCCCAGAATCAACGGAAAATTCTCCGCTGCTTCTTTCATATAACCTTGTCTGATTTTGAAGTCGACCGGATTCACCGACGTGGCATGTGTTCGAATTAATACCTGATTCACTCCACATGTTGGCTTGGCTACTTCTTGTTCCTTCAATTGTTCCGCTCCACCAAATTCCTCAATCACAATTGCTTTCATTAGAAATCCCAGCCTTTTCATTGATTATTGTTATACTCTCTCTCCCTTCATTACCCTTTCCCGGCGATCACTTGACCTATTCATTCAAAATTCACAGCAATCTGGGATTCACAAGCCCGTTCAACAATCGTGATATAATGTCCATTATCGATTACGTTAAATCTTAACCCAATAACTGAACAAGCGAGGTAACACGATGGAAGTAGAAGTAAGTACATTACATTCATTTTCGGACAAGGCTCATGGCGGAAACCCCGCAGGTGTTGTTTTACAAGCAGCGCATTTGTCTGAAACCCAGATGCAGGAGATTGCCAGACAAGTCGGTTTTTCAGAGACTGCGTTTGTCATGCCGTCGGATCAGGCTGATTTCAAAGTACGTTATTTCACCCCAAGTGATGAAGTCGATCTATGTGGACATGCCACAATTGCTTTATTTTATCTAATGAAGACACAACATCTCGTTAATGTTGGTACATATACACTGGAGACACTGGCCGGAATTCTTAAAGTTGATATCGAAGTCAATGGAGAAGTCTATCTGTCTCAGACGTTGCCGGAGTTTGGGGAGATCGTGGATCGACAGCAGATTGCCGATTCGTTACGTATTTCTATGGAGGATTTGCATTCCGAGCTACCTGTACAGATTGTGTCTACCGGGTTACCCGATATCCTGATAGCTGTTAAAGATGTTAATGTTCTGACCAGTATCGATCCTGACTTCCAGCGTATCACTGAAATAAGCAAGGCTCATCATGCCATAGGTTATCACGTGTTTACACTCGAATCAGATGCTGAGGACGTTCTGGCAGAATGCCGTAATTTTGCACCGCTTTATGATATACCGGAAGAGAGCGCGACAGGCACATCCAATGGTGCCATGCTCTGTTATTTATCCCAATACAACCAGCTTACAGATCCTCATCTTCACACGTACATGATCAGACAAGGGTATACCATGAACCGCCCCTCTGAGATCCGAGCCAGATTAACATTGGACAGCTCTAATGAAATCACACAGATTCAGGTTGGCGGTAGTGCAATTCATATCAAAAACATTCAAATACACCTCCCTTAGTGGGAGGTGTTTTACGTACTTAGGATATGTAAACTATCTTATGCGAAGCAGTGTAGTAGCCAGTGTTCATCATTGAATTTGTTGTAAAAATCGTAGTACCGCTACCTCCAACTGGTTCAGCCCTGGCTGCTCTATAGGAAAATGACCTGCCCCTTCCAAGATCACACATTCCTTCTCCACCACCAGACGATCAAAAAAAGATTGGCTGAACCTGATCGGTGTCATGGGATCCAGTTCAGGGTGAACCAACAGGACCGGACACTGGTTGAACTGTTCCGGGCTTATTTCCGGTTTTTTATTAAGGAATGTTCTTAATAATTTCAACGGAATACGTGTAGCTGCCGCTTGTGGATCATTCATAATAAGCCGGGTTAAGTCCTGGTTATTAGTAATCAGTTGCATTCGGGATACCTGTTTGACCGAAATACGTACATGATTCAGCAGACCTGGGAACAGATCCATCATCCGTTTTCCCGCCCGACTCACCAGACGATTCGGTGCAAGCTGATCTCGCATTTTCGGATTACTCGTATCTACAAATGTAGTTGCGATCAAACCCTTAACACGCTTGCTGCGTGCACTGGTGTGATAGGCAAGCATCCCTCCGATGCTACTTCCCAATACAACGATTGGCTTGCCGTCTTTTTTGTATTCCCGTTCGATGAGTGACACAAGCAGCTCTATCCAAAGTTCGTAGTTAATACGTGTACCAGACATTGCGTAACTTAACCCATATGGCGGAAGATCTGGCGATACCACCTCGTATCCATGTCGCTGCAACATGCGGGCATACGGAGCGAGCAACCTGCCATTGCCTCCCGCACCATGAATGAACAGAATTTTGATTGAAGACTCCGGCGCAGGCAAGCGATCGATATGCAGATGAACCCCATTTGACTCCCACCATTCTTCCTCAGGAGCTGTATGCTCCCCTAACCTCACTTCTTCCGGGAAAAAGCCCTGATACTGTTTCCAATAGGGATGTGTTGTCTGATATGAAGGCAAACTTTTTTTCATACGTTACATTCTCCTCTTTTTGTATACAAAAAAAAGCCGTACAGTGTACGACTTTTCGTTAAGAATACGTCTATGACCATACTTCTTTTTATAACAACTCCGTATATCTGTCAATCGGGAAACTGTACATTGCCCGGTACGATATATGCACCACCTGACCCATCATTAGGCAGAGCCGGGATCGTGTCATTTAATACCTGACCGCGAATATCGGTAATACGAACGTTTAATTTTTCTTTGCCCAGTCCAGTTCCGAGGAAATGATTATAGTCTTGCTTTTCAAGATTGAGCCACGTACCATCCTTCTGTTTCACTTCGAACTTCAGCACCGGATATTTGTGATTACGAACCTGAATGGCTGCCCACCACTGACTGCTGCCTTCCTTGATCCGATAAGAGACGTTGCCTTGAATTGGAGCTTTGACCACTTTCCAGCTGATATCGATTTTACCTGCCTTTGGGTCACCGATCAGGTTAAAGGCATTCGGTGAGAGATCCAGCGCTCCGCTGGCGCCTTCTGGATAAAGGTCTGTTACATAGACGGTTGTTTTGCCTTTAGGGCCCTGCACCTCGAGATAGGCTCCCGCTAAAGCAGCTTTGACACCGTTATAATTGAGTTGAAACGGATTAAGTGCAGTAATCTTCATGTCCGCCGGGATGGGATCAAGCAACACTGCACCTCCCGAGTAACCTGAGCCTGTATACGTCGCGTAACCCTGATATGTATCGTTCCATGCAGCAGATGCAGGCAGAGCAAATAATACGAGACTGAGCAACACCCCTGTACCGGCCCATTTTAACCGTTGAAATCTACTTTTCTTGTTCATGAGCTATTCCTCCTCGTTCGTTCTCGTGTACATAGTGCGTTCAATTGCTAGATTTGAATATAACATTATTTTACATAATATGTTCTTATTTTCAATCCCTCTCAACCAAATCACAACTATAGTCCTGCCCGTGGACTTAAACATTCACGACCACGCACAAGATATGGATACATACCATAATTTGGTGAAGTAGGTATAATAACAAGGCTGTATTGGATGGATTCCTCGTAATAAAAAAACGCCACACCCTGGAGTAATTTCGCTCTCCAAATGGTGTGGCGCCTATTAAACACTACGGTCAGAATAACCTGTCTGTCCTAGGACATACAGCGTTTGACTCAACCCGTTTCCCTTCGTTTCATCCGCTTCCTTAGCCGCGCATACTGAGCATAGATCCGCGGAGATTCTTTGGTCAGGATAGGCCCCAGCACAGCCAGAATTAACACATACAACACGGCAAACGATTGGATGGATGCCATCAGCCCTCCGGCCTTGCCGATGTTCGCCATGATAATGGAGAATTCACCCCGCGAGACCAGGGTAAAGCCCACATTCAATGATGCTTTAGGGCTCATTCCAGCCAGTCTGCCAGCGATCATACCTGCACCATAGTTACTGGCAATCGTCAGAATAACGGCAATAATCGTCATCCCAACAGCTCCGCCAAGTGAAGCCGGCTCGATGGTCAGGCCAAAACTGAAGAAGAAAATTGCACCAAAAAAATCTTTGAAAGGCATGATCTGATGTTCAATCCGACTCACATGTCTTGATTCGCCCAACACAAGCCCCATCATCAACGCTCCAATAGCTTCCGCTACGTGCAGCGTCTCCGAGAAACCTGCTACCAGGAAGAGCAGTGTCATGACGGTAAGCAGAAACAACTCTGATGACTTGATATTCAGTGCCTTATCAATATATTTGATGCTTTTCCTGCCAATAATCAGGAACAGCACAATAAACAGCAGGGCAGACAGCGATACTAACAGAACACTTAAGAATGAAGTTGCCCCGCTGAGCACAAGCCCGGTCAGGATGGAGATATGAATCGCGATGAACAAGTCATCAAACATGATCATGCCCATAATAATCTCTGTTTCAGGGTTTGCCGTGCGTTTCAGATCAACGAGCACTTTAGCTACAATGGCTGTAGAAGAGCTGGTCATGATCCCGCAGACAACAAGTGTCTCCTGAAGGGGCAGATCCATGAACCACCCCAACAGCAATCCAGAGATAAAATTCAGACCAACATAGAACATGCCCCCGGTCAGAATGGCTTTACCAGACTTTAATAAACGGGAGACCGAGAACTCCAAACCCAGATAAAATAACAAAAACAGAATGCCAAGCCTGCCCATAAATTCAATAAAGGTCGAACTTTCGATAAAACGTAAATCCACTATGCCGATCTGTGGTGCATGTGGTCCAACAGCCATACCAATCAGGATATAGAAAGGAATGACTGAAAATCGTAATCGTGAAGATATCAGCCCAGTAAGTGTAATCAGCGCAACGGCAATTCCCACTTCGAATATGAGCATATCCATAGGCTAAGTCCGTCCATCAGTCAACAATTGTTTGAGATGTTTGATCTGATTCCGTTCACCGGCAACTACAATTGTAGCTCCAGCGGTAAAAGCATAATCCGGGCCTGGATTAAAATGCTTCTCCTTATCCTTGGTCACAACAGCGAGAATTACGGCGCCCGTAGCCTGACGGATATCCAGTTCACCAATCGTCATGCCTACGCTTGCGGCGTGGGGCTCAATCCGTAGCCATTCGATTAACAGCCCTTCAAGCATCACTTCACGCTCATCCTGAAACTTCGGTTTATAGGTCATACCACCAACAATAGCGGCTACCGCCCGGGCTTCATCATCGTCCAGGGTGACCAGAGATACCATATCACCCACCTCTTCAGGTGTATCCCCTGACTCCATATGGAACAGGTCACGTCGCTCGTCGTTATGAATCACTATGACCAAATGCTCACCACTACGGGTATGCAGCCAGTATTTACGTCCAATCCCTGGTAAGTCCGTCTCTTTAAAGTGCATGATCTGCACCCCCTAGCGCCGGCTCGTTCAAGGTTTCGCTCCTCAGCTCGATCCCCGTAATGCGGATTCTCATGGAACCTGATGGTGTATGAACAGACCTAACTTCCCCTTTACTGCCAAGCAGTAATTGACTCCCTACTGGAGAGAGGAAGGAAATACGACCCTCATCAGGATTAGTATCCTCTGGCATGACAATCATGAACGAATCTGACGTATGAAAATCGAGATATTCAAAATCAATATGACTGCCGATCAATACAGCTGAGTCCAGATCTTCATCAGGACCCAGGAGCAGTTTTTCCACATACTCTGTATATGCGGACAATTGTTTTTCCAATTGTATCCGCTCTGGATCACGCGCGTCGAAATAGTCGTCGAGAAATGTTCTTTTCTCTTCACCGAATGTAAATAGCTGGCTCACCAGCTTCTCTCTGCAATTATGGCGGGAGGTCCTATGGTTCATAGTAGATTTCCCCCCCTATACAAGCCTTGTTCTCCATGTTGATTGGCATGTTTCTCTTCATCATCTTGTTTTCCTCCTTTATATTTTAAAAAGACCCCGGAATACGAGACCTTCTTACCATCTTACCAAAACTAATATTTTAATCCAGTATATTCGTCTAACTTGCTTTTTTATTATCATTTGTGGTCATATCTTCCATTTAATAACTTAATTCTTCACATCATATGGTAGATCCATAGAACATTTTAATTACTGCATAAAAAACATTTTATGAATTTTTATCTCGTATTTTTATTTGCTTTCCTGTATATTTAACTACAAACTTTTATTCAATTTATGCAAATAAGCCTCTACAGACTTTAACACAATAAAGGAGTGCATCGAAAAAGTGTCCACGATAACAAAAGAAACTACAGAGTCCGTTCAAGTTACTGCCGCAGAATATGTTCATTCCGTTTACGAGTCGGTTGTCGCCAGAAATCCGCACGAAGACGAGTTCCATCAGGCTGTCAAAGAAATTCTGGATTCCCTTATTCCTGTTATTGAAGCACACCCCAAGTATAAGAACCATAGTCTGTTGGAACAGCTTGTTGAACCTGAACGTGTAATCACATTCCGTGTCCCATGGGTAGATGATCAGGGCAAAGTTCAGGTTAACCGTGGATTCCGGGTGCAATTCAACAGTGCCATTGGCCCTTACAAAGGCGGACTTCGCTTCCATCCTTCTGTATACTCGGGCATCATCAAGTTCCTTGGCTTCGAACAGATCTTCAAAAATGCTTTGACCGGTCTGCCCATTGGCGGCGGTAAAGGTGGTTCTGACTTCGATCCCAAAGGAAAATCGGATCTGGAAGTCATGCGTTTCACGCAAAGCTTCATGACAGAGCTGTACAAATATATCGGTTCCGATACGGATGTACCGGCAGGTGACATTGGTGTAGGCGCACGGGAAATCGGTTACATGTTCGGCCAATACAAACGTATTCATGGCGGGCATGAGGCAGGCGTATTGACAGGAAAAGGTCTGCTGTACGGAGGAAGCTTGGCACGTAAGGAAGCGACTGGCTTCGGCTGTGTGTACTTCGTGAAGGAGATGTTGCAATCCAAGGGGCTCAGCTTCCAAGACAGCACAGTCGTTGTCTCTGGCTCTGGTAATGTGTCCATCTATGCCATTCAGAAGGCACAGGAGCTTGGAGCTACAGTCGTGGCGTGTAGTGACTCAGGTGGCTACATACACGATCCACAAGGCATCAACCTGGATACTGTGAAACGTCTGAAAGAGGTTGATCGTCTTCGCATCAGCGAATACATCAAAGAACACCCGCATGCTACATATACCGAAGGCTGTGAAGGCATCTGGTCTATCCCTTGTGATATTGCTCTTCCATGTGCAACGCAAAATGAGATCGATGAAGAAGCTGCGGCCCTTCTAATCAAAGGTGGCGTGAAGGCCATTGGCGAAGGGGCGAATATGCCTTCCACCCTGGCTGCCATTGACGTCTTCCACGGTGCAGGCGTGCTGTTCGGTCCAGCCAAAGCGGCTAATGCCGGAGGTGTAGCCGTGTCTGCTCTTGAAATGTCACAGAACAGCATGCGGTTGTCCTGGTCATTTGAAGAAGTAGACGCCAAGCTGCATGACATCATGAAGAACATCTACACCAGCTGTGTAGAAGCTGCTGAAGAGTATGGCTGTGAAGGCAACCTCGTAGCCGGAGCGAATATCGCCGGTTTCCTCAAGGTAGCGGATTCCATGATTGCTCAAGGTGTAGTTTAATTTAAATACGTGATTCTCCACGATCAAAGGGCGTTCCCATCCATTTGGGTAACTGCCCTTTTTTCCTTGTCTTCAATTGCTCTAATCGCAATGCAATGGTAAAGTGGTACTGACGTAATTCCATCTATTTGTACCATTATAAGGAAGTGTTTACATTGTCTAACCAACCATTTGCCAGCACTGCGAGTCCTCATCTTAGCGCAGACTGTGAGCAATGTTTTGGCCTGTGCTGTGTTGCCTTGCCCTATGGCAAGTCATCTGACTTTGCTTTTGATAAAGCCAGCGGCACACCCTGTCCCAATCTGCGCACGGACAATCGCTGCGGTATCCATACCCAGCTTCGGCAGAAAGGGTTCAAAGGTTGCACGGTATACGACTGTTTCGGAGCTGGACAGAAGCTGTCCCAAGTGACCTACGCGGGCAAAGATTGGCGTGATCATCCAGAGTCTGCAAACGAGATGTTCGATTGTCTGCCTGCCTTGCGACAACTTCACGAGTTGCTCAGTTATATGAAGGAAATGATGATGAGACCGGAGACGTCATCCCTTCACTCGGCATTTGGTGAGTTATATGAGGAGGTTGAGCGCTTGAGCAATCTGGAGCCTGCGGCACTCCTCCGTCTGGACATCGCCAATTATCGGTCCAGTGTGAATCAACTCTTGGTCCAGGCAAGTGAGATGGTACGCGCGAATGTGCCACCCACCGCTCAAGGACAAGGACAGTCGAAGAAGAGTAAAAAACGTACCGGAAGTGACTTTTTTGGTGCCAATTTAAAAGGGGCTGACCTGCGGGGTGCAAGCTTCCGAGGGGCTTTAATGATCGCAGCCGATCTCCGATATGCAGATACACGAAATGCGGATTGGATTGGCGCGGACTTGCGGGATACGGATCTGGGCGATGCAGACCTGAGAGGTGGCATCTTCCTGACGCAATCCCAGATTAATGCAGCCAAAGGTAATGTGAATACCAAGTTGCCGGATCATCTTAACATTCCCTCACACTGGATGTAGGGTGCCATTTCCGCAAGAGCACGAGCAGGGATACAGGCAGGATAGTACCTGCCAATTCATATGAATGTATGAATCGTATACAGCAACAGCAAAAAAAACAGCTCGTCCTATACATCCAAGGACGAGCTGTTTCTATAAAATCACTGGAACGAATCAGAATTATAACAAGTCGCGGCGAAGATCTTCAGCCGATTTTGGAGACAAATGACCGAGCGGAATATCAAATACCGTTTTCGCTCCCTTGTGTCCTTCCACGCTCAAGCGTTGTGCGGCTCTTGCATACGCTACAAGTACGCTTGCTGTAAATTCAGGATTGCTGTCGAGTTTTAGACCAAATTCAATAATTTGCTTTTGACCAGCACCTGTAACCCCACTGCGAATTACAAATCCACCATGCGGCATACCTTCATGCTCGGATTTCAATTCTTCTTCGCTAATGAACGTTACAGTTGTATCGTAATCTGCAAAGTAGTTAGGCATCGACACAATCGTCTCACGGATCTCATCCTGATTAGCACCATCTTCTGCTACCACATAACATTGACGCAGATGTTTCTCACGTGTAGACAGCTCTGGTGTCTCCCCTGCACGAATGCGGTTGATCACCTCTTCAACAGGTACAGTATACTGTACACCCGCCTTAACGCCTGGAACACGACGAATAGCATCCGAGTGGCCTTGGCTCACACCTTTGCCCCAGAACGTGTACTCTTTTCCTTCTGGCAGGATAGACTGTGCAAGCAGACGGTTCATGGAGAACAAGCCTGGGTCCCAACCTGTGGAAATGACACTTACGTGACCGCCTTGCTCTGCCGCAGCATTAACTTCCTTGTAGAATTCAGGAATCTTCGCATGTGTATCGAAGCTATCTACCGTATTGAACAACTTGGCGATGGCTGGTGTCTGCTCTGGAAGGTCGGTTGCAGAACCACCACAGAGGATCATAACATCAACCTTGCCTATGTATTGCTCCGCTGCAGAGATATGCTCAAAACGTACTTCTGTGCTTTCAGCGACCATCTGCTCCGGATTACGACGTGTAAACACAGCAATCAGTTCCAGATCCTCGTTCTGGGAAATGGCTTTCTCTACACCTTTACCCAAGTTACCGTAACCAACAATACCCACTCTAATCATGTTCAATCCTCTCCTGTCTTCTTCTATAGTTGTCTATTACTCTGTTTATAATGATATAACATATCATGTAACCTGTCAGGTTTCCAGTTCGAAATAAAAATACCTTGCAGCGGTGCAACAATAATGCGGCTCCGTATGCAAGGTATTATGGCGTTCATTCGTTATTTTAGGAAGAAAAAAAGCAGGAAAGAAAAGTAGCCCTTATCTTCTGCTTATGATTCTGTCCAGGTCAACGTCAGTTCAATGACGCCTTCCTGTCCCGCCAATGTTCCTCCAATCAAGGACCAGACATCCTGCGTTTCCGGATCGGTTCCCTGAATGATAATATTTTTGTCATCGATCGTCTGACCTGCATCGGTCAACTTTTTGGCGTTGAAGTAATCTTTATACAGCTGGGATACGGTTTTCATATCTTGTTCAGTGGAGAAAATCACCATGGCCGATTGCTTGCCTTCATTCTCACCAGAATTGGCTAAACGAATCGTAGCATCTTCCGGCAACGGGAAATCACTTGGCAAGTTCTCCGGCAACTCATTGGTTCCAGCAGTTGCTTCCTCACCACGATCTGAATCCGAGTCGGTTGGTGCAGTCGTACCCTCCGTTTCGGTCACTGCACTTGTTGTTGCTTCGCCTGCACCTTCTTTAGTCGCTTGTTCACCAGTTCCAGAGGAAACTTCAGTGTCCACCTTCTCCGTATCACTCGGTTCGTCTGCCGCGCTGCTGCAAGCACTCAAGGCCACCATCATCGCCAGTGCCGCACAGGCCAATACATATTTCCTTCTCTTCACCATCTGTTACCACTCCTTCTTCTTAGTTTCATGTGCTAATCACGTTCAAACGGCTGGATCACAGGCACCGCATGAACGTTATTCTTAACCCATATCACAGATACAGATAATACACTTAGAGACAATAGACAACTGACTACAAGAATGGACAGGAAGCGGGTGATTACTTTAAACTTTTTCATCCATCCCTCCTCCTCCTGTTCATCATGTATTTGTGGAATCATGTTACTCATAGGTCACTGGACGGTGTCACTAATTTCATGATCTCGGCGGCGACAATATCCGGTTGACTGTTGTGGATACTGTGTGTCGCTTGTGGAACCGTCAGCTGTGTTCCGTGTCTTGACCATGAAGCAAAATTCGCTTGGTCGTCCTGCCATGCACGACTGTCCTCATCCAACTCCTCCGAACCGGCTGTGAGGATCGTCAGGGGGAAGCCAAACTTCGTTTTGTTCTCAAGCACACAAGCTGCATTTGTTCTGGAATTACGAACCTCTTCCATGACATTGTCATTGTACGCATGTCTCAGCGTGGATATCGTGACGGCTTTTTTCATCGGTTCCGTTACCAGATTGGGGTCAATGACCAGAGATGCCATCATGCGATCCGATTGCAACAATGTTCGTGCGATGCCTGTTTTCACCAGAAAACGGGACCCATCCATCATCCATTCCGGTGTATTGAGGTCCGTACGACTGTAATACTCCGGGCTTCCACCATCGATCATGACCATGCCAGCCACTTCATCAGGATACCTTTGCGCAAACCGCAGTGTCTCCAGCGCACCCAGGGAGTGACCGACCATGATGTAAGGGGGACGTTGACCGGATGTTCGCAGCAATTGGTGGATCTCTTCCGAGATGGTATCAACATCACGAGGGTCATCGGTATAGTCGCTGTATCCGTATCCGAACCGATCATATACTGCAATTTTTACCTGTGATTTCAACTTGTCATATAGCGGACTGAAATCCACATACGGATTGGGTGTACCCCAGCCTGAGGCAAACACCACAGTTACCTCTCCTTTGCCAGCAGTGTAGAGGTGCATGTTGCGACCACTCACTTCATAATACTTGCCTGGCGGGGGATAGGACTTCATATCCTGCGTGGATTGATACGCTTCATACGCTGTACCTGCCAGCAGCAAAAGTCCTGTGGCAAGCATGATGCCTCCCAGCACTTTTAACCCTCTCCGTAACCCCTTCTTCATCTTCTCTACCCCTTACCCCAAAGGTTCATCTATATATGTATGCTTCAATCGTACCCAAGAAATAGCGGGATTGAAACAATCCCGAGTCCAGTTCTTTCCCCAACCAAAGTCCAGTGTCCCTCCCCTACCTGTGACGCAAAAAAACTGCAAATCTCCCATTCAGGAAACTTGCAGTTCATCTATACTTGTATTCTAAAACTCTTACCTCAATCTATCTCATGATGATCCTTACCTATAGTTGCAACGTAAGACCCACCGGGCAATGATCACTGCCCATCACGTGGCAGTCGATATGCGCATCTGCCACCTTAGGTGCCAATTGATTGGATACGAGAAAATAATCAATGCGCCAGCCCACGTTCCGTTCTCTAACCTTAGGCATATAAGACCACCAGCTGTATACATCCGTACGATCCGGATACAGATGGCGGAAGCTGTCTACATACCCGGAAGCAAGCAAATCAGTCATCTTGCCACGCTCTTCAAGGGTAAATCCGGAATTGCCCAGATTGGGCTTCGGATTCTTCAGGTCAATCTCCTGATGAGCCACATTCAGGTCACCACAGACGATAACCGGCTTAGTCTGCTCCAATTGCAGAATGTACCCCCGGAATCGATCCTCCCATTCTAGACGGTAAGGCAGCCGGGTCAGATCCCGCTTCGCGTTAGGGGTATAGACGTTCACCAGATAAAACTCATCATACTCCAGTGTAAGCACCCGTCCTTCCGGCTCGCTGTCCTCCTCCATCCCGTAACGAACGGATAAAGGCTTGATTCGGCTAAATACAGCCGTACCGGAATAACCTTTTTTGATCGCATAATTCCAATATTGATAAACATCTTCCCCCAGGTCCATCTCAATCTGTCCGGCTTGCAATTTGGTCTCCTGAAGGCAGAAAATGTCTGCCTGACTCTCCCGATAATAATCCATGAATCCTTTGGTCACACATGCCCTTAAGCCATTCACATTCCAGGACACCAGCTTCATATCCTCATCTCCTCACATCCCTCCAATATAGCATGGGCTCATTCAGAGGGACAAGCCTTACGGCTCTGGAATGAGATGGAGTCATTGGAATCCTTATGGGGCTAGCTTGCCTATATTTCGCTTCGTAACTTAGAGAACACCGCAAGGTCAATATATCTGCCTTTCTCAAACTCATGCTGCCGCAGTACACCTTCCTGTTGAAAATCAAGTTTATGTAACAGGTGAATTGACGCCTCGTTCTCCGGTTCAACCTTTGCTTCGATCTTGTTGAGCTGCATGCTTGTGAATCCAAAATGTAACACAGCACGGGCCACTTCAGTCATAACACCGCGGCCCCAGAAAGAGGAACGCAAATCGTATCCAATCTCTGCACGGTTATGTACATCTTCATAGTTCAGGAACCCACAGGTTCCGATCACTTTACGAGTTTCACGGTCTTCAATCATCCAGCGTAAACCCGTGTGTTCTTTGAAAATCTTCGTATACCAATTCATCTCACCCTGTGCATCCTCTACGGATTCAAAGGGAGTGAATGGCATATATTGAACCACAGCTTCATCGGAATATAACGCGAGCAGATCATGGCTGTCTCCAGCCTCAGCTGACCGGAGGATGAATCGTTCTGTCTGAATTAATGGAAATAGATCAAACCTAAATTGCTCACTCATGCGAAGTCTCCTTTGCAACATTCATTGTAGAAGTCCATTTTACTACACTTGCCTTCATCAAGCTTTTACTATTAATATGTTCTATTAAGGCATTACTGTAGAAAAGGATACATAGGAGAGGACGTGCTATTATCACACAATCATATGACGTTATTATCGTTGGAGCCGGCTCCATGGGTATGAGTGCTGGGTATTATCTATCGCGCAGTGGATACAAAACTTTATTAATCGATGCCTTTGATCCTCCGCATACGGAAGGAAGTCATCACGGGGATAGCAGACTGATGCGCCATGTGTACAGTGGTGGGCCTGACTATATTGCCATGGCATTACTTGCACAGAAGTTATGGCACGAGCTGGAGGAAACGACCGGAGACCAACTGTTTGTTCCTTCCGGTGTAATAAATGTGGTTGATCCGGAGATTCATTCCTTCCACAACCGATTGAGCCATGCAGATGGTGCAGGCATTCGTTATGAAACGTTGCACGCAGCCGAGGTGATGAAACGCTGGCCAGGTATTACAATACCTGAACATTACAAGGGCATGTATGAGCCTGATGCGGGTTATCTGTATAGTGAACCCTGTATTCGTGCCTTCCGCAAAGCAGCCGAAACTCACGGTGCCACCTTGTTAACGCACACGCTTGTGGAGCATATCGAATACGGACCACATTCCGTTGCAGTTCAGACTTCAGGTGGTGAGACATACCATGCAAATCAAATCATTCTGAGCGCTGGTGCCTGGTTTCAGACATTAAAACCTTTCGTGGATCTCCCCATTCAGGCAGTGCGTAAAACGGTTGGATGGTTTGATGCACCAGAAGCCTTATACGGCGAGACAAACTTCCCTGGTTTTACACTGGCGGGAAAAGAAGGTACATATTATGGATTTCCAAGCATGGGCGGATCAGGTCTGAAGATGGGTCGTCATGATACAGGCCAGGTGTGGACACCAGGAAGTACAATGGCTCCATTTGGTACGGAAGAAACGGACGAGGGGGATCTGCGCAGGCTGCTCGAACTTCATATGCCTCAGGCAGCTGGAGAATTGAAACGTGGTAGTGTGTGCAAGTATGAATTCACTTCGGATGAAGATTTTATCATCGACCGACACCCTGCCCATGAACGTGTGTGGCTCGCAGGCGGTTTCTCCGGTCACGGCTTCAAGTTCGCAAGTGCCATTGGGCAGATTCTATCCGACTTGGTGCAAACGGGGTACACGGATCAGGATATTAGCAGGTTCGCCCTATCCCGTTTTCGTTAAGTACCAGCTGGGTGGATGAATATATGTATGTCTAAAATAGTTACTTTTCTTGAGGGTGCAGTGTTGCTTAGAGCACTGCACCTCCAAGAAAAAAGGACACGTAATAACGTTTAATTCATGTGTACTCACACTAATTAACTTTGACTAGGCTCCATTGCTGATTGGCCCCGCCATTGTCGGCCCATTGAATGGTGGAGGCACCCGCGGTCAGAGACCCTTGATTGATGTCAACCGTCAGTCCACTGTTTCGATTCGCAAGTACCACATATCCTGCCACTGAATCAGAGCGGCTCCGCCTTGTGTGGAACCCGAATTCACATCCAGCAAAAGCCCACTGCCTACATTGCGAATGTTGTAATATCCGTTACCTGCCGACTCCAGCTTCCATTGCTGGTTGGCTGCTCCATTATCATTCCACTGAATGATTGTTGCCCCACCCGTAGAAGAAGCACCGTTAACATCGAGTGCAAGTCCGCTATTTCGATTGATTGATTTGTAGATGGCCCCGGATTCATATCCTGTACCGCCATTGTAAGTTGCACCGGAAATGACGTAGGTTGTGACCGAATTGGCCTTGGCCGTAGCGGTAAAGGTTTTGTTTTGCACTGAAATATTGGTCAGTTGCTGCAACTTCTCTGTTGAAGAGGTCCGATATACTTGAGCAGACGTGCCTGTGTTAGTAAAACGACTGAGATCATAGGTTACTGTTGTATCCGTCGAATCCGAATTGGTTGTAACCAGTACAACTTTGCCGGAAGCTGCATCATAGGCTGCAAGGGTATTGGCATCATTCATGCCGATAATCTTGTATCCAGGACGAATAAATTTGCTGTAATTGCCCATGACATAGTATTTTTGGTTCACGGTGTAACTGGTCGTTTGTGTATTGTTCAACACGTTCTTGAAGAATCCCCATCCTTCTGCACTATCGACGGCTTGCCAATACACCCATCCACTTGCGCCCATATTGCGAATATCCTTGAGGATGGTCCGTGACATCGTAAGTCCGCTTGCATCCCCATCTCCATATTCCGAGGTCCACAGATGTTTGCCCGCAGACGTCGCTGTGTTGCGCAAAGCAGTACGATTGCTTCCGCCATACGTATGAGTGTTGATCTGAGTGATCGCTGATTTAACCGCATTGCTGTAGCTGTTGAACGACACATTGGTATCATCGATACTGTATTCTTCCGGTGCGCTCAGCTTTGTGGACAGGCCCTTTGCATTCAACGAAGCTTGTACCTGACTCAGAATTGTGTTCTGATCCGCCCGGTCAAAGTGCATGCCCTCCTGGTCATTGCCCTGCTTCCACCACGTCGAGATCGGTTCATTCAGCGGAGTTACACTATCAAATGTGATCCCCCAGTTATCCCGAAAATGCTTTACAACCTCGGTTAAGTAATCGGCAAAATCATCGTAGTAATCGGGCTTGAGGTTGTTACCACCATTGGCCGAACCGGACACATTACCACTGATCGTCATCCAGTAAGGTGCGGAATTCGCAAAAGCTTCGATGACATTCACGCCTTGCGCTTTGGCAGCTTGCAGCATATATCGTTGGTTTGCATCTGCATTCCAGTCATACACGCCGGGAGAAGGCTGGTAACCAGGAACGGCTTTGCGATATTCAAGGATATTGGACGATGGATTATCCCCGCCTCCAATGTTGTACCGCAGAATATTCAGCCCCAGTCCGGTATTTGCATTGAACATTTTCTCCACATACTCATCCCGATTGGAATATTCTCCAACCACTTTGCCCCACCACGCGAGGGATGTTCCCCATCCTTCCATCGTCTGATATTGCTTCGATGGATCGGCAACAGCCGTATAGGCTCCAGCAGCATATGCGTTCATTTGTTTCAACCCCTTCATGCACTTCACTCCTTACGGGATATGATTAAGTCCCTTTGAATGAACACAACGATATAAGTTCAATTAAAGAATATTTGTATCTAGCACTCCGATGTCAGAACAACTTGCCGATCGCTGTTATCCTTGGACTTTTCTGGACACAAAATTATTATTGCGCAGGAAATAACCCGGTATCCCGATGGTATTACATGACCAGTTCGTGGTATAGACGACATAATATAGACCATCTGTTCGAATTGCACTTACATGAAGCTTCACTCCCTTCACAGATCATGGATGAACATTAGTATTTTATGTAAACGGTTACATATTATAAAAATCTTTTATTATGTCTGCTCAACATTTCGTTGTTCTAAGCCTCCCTAACATCCCCCATCCTCTTAGCCCGATCCTCATCAAACTGAATCGAAAATCAACGAATCTTGCGATTCCACCAGCCAAGAAGATTAGGAGAAATTCATTAAGTCAATGCACATTCGAAGTTAACAATCTATCATTCATCTGTATTGTTTATGTCTTGGAGCTTTCGATATTTACCATTTAACTTCATTAGTTCGTCGTGAGTCCCATCCTCAGCAATTCGACCATCTTCCATGAGGATAATGCGATCTGCCAAAGGAATTAGATTCAAACGATGGGTAATCAGTATTGCAGCTTTATTTTGCAGGAAATTCTCCAAGGCATTTATTATGATTTGTTCTTTCCCTTGATCCAATGCTGATGTGGGTTCGTCCATAATTATCAATGGACTATTCTGATGAATAAATGCCCTTGCCAAGCCTAAACGCTGTTTCTGCCCACCGGAGAAATTGTCTCCCTTCTCACTTAAGGATGTGTCATAAGATAGAGGCAAACGTTCAATATCTTCGTTTACTCCCGCCAAGGAGGCTGCATGACGAATATCCAGTTCCGTGGCTTCGTCCATAGCTAATTTAATATTCTCTCCTACTGTACCCGAGAACAAGAATATGGATTGACCAACGTAAACGGACTTATCAATTGCTGATCTGAATTCGCCACTGGTAGGTTGGTAAAGTCCAGAGCATATTTTCGAAAATGTCGATTTACCCGAACCGCTACTTCCTATAACAATAACTTTCTCTCTTTTTTTCAATTCAAAATTGATATGTCTTAGAATCGTTTGTTCACTATTTTGAGGCTGATAAGAGACATCTCTCATGAAGATTATCATATCTTCCTGAATTGGTTTCCTATCATTCGAATGAACGGGTTCGATCTCATCTGTGCTACTCTTTGTATTTAAAAACTTATTAATGCGTTGAAAGGCTCCTACTCCTTCTTGCAAACGACTATACTGATCGGACAACCCGATTACGGGCCATATCACTAATTCAAATAGAACGCTGAATGTCACTATGCTTCCTGGCGTTAACGTATTTCTGGAAGCCGCAATAGCAATAAAGATCAGAGCGGTTACATACACAAGCTGAAAGCTACTTTCCGTAAAAATCCGGCTCATCGCGTTGGACATGGCAAGCTTTGTTTGGGAATGGTTAAGCGTTCTCCTTTGTTCCATAAATTGGTTAAGGTAAAGAGATTTGGCACCATACATTCTGATAACTGGCAAACCTTGAATAAATTCTTGTGATGTTTCTCTTAACTTCGTTTCATCCTCCTGTACACGACTAGCCTGATATCGAATCCTCCGATCAAATATACGACCAATCAGAAAAAGAACCGGAGAACCCACCGCCCCCAACAATGCCAATACCAGATCAATCCGAATCAAGTAAACAAAAGATAAGATAATAAGCAACAACACGGTGATAAATTCAATTATAGCTTCAATAATTTGCGAACCATGTTCAATATCCTCTTTTAAGCGTGAAGTGAGTTCGCCAGAATGATATTTCTTTATTTCTTCATAAGGCATATGATTTAGTACTGCAAACAACTTCAACGTTAAATCACGATGGACATTGCCCAAAACTTTGACAATAATATGACGATGCACAGCCAATAACAGGATACCTGCAACTAATAAAGCGACCACAATTTGAACAAGATAAAATAAGTGCTCTTTAGTACTGGTGGTTGCCGTGTCGATAAATAATCCCTGGATTTTCGCAACGCCTAATTCAAAAATGACATCAACTAACATTAAAAAAGGAAGAAACACAAGCAAAATTCCGTATTTCTTAGTGTAAGACCATATAAGAGATACAGTCTGTCGTGTGCTAAAACGAAGTTCCAAGTGCCTTCCCCCTCACAAAACCTTGCTCTGTATAAGTTGATAATACTTCCCTTTATTATTCATCAGTTCTTCATGGCTCCCCATTTCTTCAATAGTTCCTTCGTTCATGTAGACAATTTTGTTCGCAGAGCGTATTGTATCCAAATTATGAGCTATGACAATCGTTGTACAGCTTTGAACTAAACGATCCAGTGATTCCCTGAACTTTATTCCATTTTCGAGGTCTAATGCGGAAGTCGGTTCATCCAATAACAGGATAGGTGATTTCCGTAAATATACCCTTGCAAGTGCAAGCCGCTGAACCTCTCCTCCGGATAGCTGAACTCCACGCTCTCCAATACATGTCTCATAACCTTGAGGGAGCATTAATATTCGATCATGCAAATGTGCAAGCTTCGCTGCATTCTCCACTTCGGTCATAGATATATCGCTTAGTCCAAAGCAGATATTCTCTCTAACAGAACCACTAAAAACGATTGCATCCTGGGAGACATAACCCAGACTAGATCTCCATTCGTTAAGATCCATATCCGTTATGGACACTTGACCACTTTTTATTACTCCTTCTGAAGGAGTATACAGTCGTAACATCAACTTCATCAAAGTCGATTTGCCTGCTCCACTTGGTCCGACAACGGCCAGCATCTGACCTGCTTCTATTTGAAAAGATATATTCTTCACCCCATTATTTCCGTTCGAATAACGATAACCTACGTTACTAAACATAATAGAATGGGAAGTTTGAGAAACGGAGCTCGAATTTCCAGTAAAAGTTTTATTATTTTCCTCTGGCAGATCACTAATGGTGAAAACTCGCTGTGCTTGTGTTATAGATTGAATCATCTCAGTCCACAAACTGGATATGGACAATAGAGGATTGATAAGTTGACCGCTGGTGACTACAAATGTAGCTAATGTCCCTGCAAGTAACTCCCCTTGAATGACTTGATACCCACCGAAACCCAACGTGAAAATCATACCACCAAAGGTAGCAAATCGATTCAGAGAATCGACAGATCTCTCGTACAAGGAAATTTTAAGTGTCCGCCTTAAAACTTTGTTTAACCTGCCTTCTAGTACATATCGAAAATAGTTTTGCAATTGATATGTTCGAACTTCTTCAACTCCCTGAACCGCTTCCTGCAAAACTACATCTCTTTGAGCAATCTCATCACCCTGATGGTCATAATTCTTTCGCAGAACACGTGAAATGGGATACGTGATGATCGGGTAGAGTAAAGTAAAGCCAATCAATCCAATCGTCAGTGGAAGGTTAAGCCAACTGAAATAGGCTAAGCTTAAAATTACTTGCAAGCCATTTTGGAAAAAAACCAGAAATTTTTCATTTACACCTGATTGAGCTTTATCGACAGAATGAAGTAATCTACCCACAAGATCGCTACTATGATAGCCTTCTAAGGATTCATGCTGTTTACCGTGCAATTGATTCAAGACACGATGTTGCATATCGGTTACAGATTTATTCTTCACTCGAATCATGACTCTACCCTGTAAAAGACCTAAAAAAACTTGTAAAATGGTTGCACCTATCGCCAAAATGGCACCCATATAAACGCTATCAAGAGATTTTGTAGTTGCACCTGATATGATTCTACGGATAGATTCAAGATATCCTATGTTAACAAAGGCTAAACATGAGATGATAAGCAATAAACAAAGATAATGAAAAACATAGGCTTTAGAATGTTTGATTAGTCTGGCAAAAGTTTTACGTGTCGAATACACGGCTGTCTTTCCCATCTCGGCTCCTCTAGTTCGTGTCTTCACTTTTGGATTGTTGTTCAATATACTCTAAGATTTCTCTAATCGTTGGAAAGTAACTTAAGTCTAATTTGGTTTCTTCGAATTGAATATCAAATTCATTTTCGATGAGAATTACAAGCTTAATAAAACTGATTGAATTTACTCCTGCGTCGATCAAGTTAGTATCCATGGAAAATTCAATATCTGCCTCCGGAAATTCTTTTTGGATCACATTGAAAAAACGTTGCTCTATGTTCTTCATATTTATTCACTCCCTGTACATGATAAGTTACTTGTTTCAACTGAGATTTGCTGGAGAACTGACTGCTCATCTTCATGAATGAAGAAGTGACCACCCCGAAAAACCTTAACATCCGTGCAAGGAAGCGTAGTGAAATGTTGCCATTCCATCACCGACTTCAGGTCACAAGGTACATCCCGCTCGCCAATATACACCGACAATGGGATATTAAGAGGTTCTGTTGGTATATGCTGATAATTGTCAACTATATGGAAATCATTGCGGATAATGGGTAAAAACAAACGAAGGAGCTCTGGTTCCTCAAGCAACATTTCCGAAGTGCCTCCCAAATCCCTTAGTGTTTCTATTAGTTGATCGTCGTCCATATCCTTGACTTTTTCTTGCCTGGAAGTCCCGAATTTACCTGGTGGTAAACATCCTGATATAATGATGCGAGTTGGTGGAGGATCCCCATTTATTTGAATTTTTCTAGAAACTTCGTAAGCCAACATTCCTCCCAAACTATGGCCGAATATAATATAAGGTGTATCTATATCCCCTCTCTTTAATTGACTTAACAAATCTTGCGCACCTTCATCAATATTGGAATACAGTGGTTCGTTTAGACGGCTTCCGTGACCACTCATTTCCAGCGGAATAACCTTTATAGTACTCTCTAATTCCTTTTTCCACTTATAATAAATAGAGGAGCTTCCACCGGCATAAGGAATGCAAAATAATACTGGTTTCATTTCAGTATTCATTGATGTGCTCCCATCCATTAATTTTAATCAGTCTCTTCTCCATTTCCATGATTCTGTTTAAGATGTCTTTGGTAGCCATCAATTGATTAGGAGAGTACATATCGGAAAAATATAATTTGCCCCAAATTGCCCGGATATTCTTCCATGCGTCCAATATTTCTCCTATTGTCTGAAGCCGATCTGGTTTACTATCAAAATAAAAGTACCTCGCACACTCTACTTGTTTGGCTGCAACAATGCGATTAAATCCTAGAAATATGGACTCGGCATATGCCTGTATCTCACCTTCTTCTAGACATTTTTCGCCAAACCAAGCCGAATATTGTTCCAGTTGTTTGATACCCTCTGTGTACTTAGCGCGATGTTTAAATATGTTGTACTCATATGTTTCGATCCAATCAGAGACAAAAGGCTCTTGCTTCGATTCAAACCTATACGTGGAAATAAGATTCTCATCCGCATGATCCAGTTGAAAAAAAGCATCGTAGCTTTCTTTAAGACTGGAATAAGAAATCCATTTCAATCCATAATTTAGGGATTCTTTGTTGGAGTGTTCCATAATAGCAAACTGCTTCGTATCATCGTTGTAACCCACAATCAATAACGTGTGGGCCCAATGTTCCTTGTGATACATATCCAATCGAATATCTTCATAAAAACAATCGACCCATATAATAACAGGTTTATTCTGATGTATTGAACTGACAAGGTATTCTATAATATTTTCTTGTCGCCGGCTTGTGCAGACTTCATAATTTTCTTCCTTAAATATTAATTCCGGATCTCGAAAAGGATAATATGTCATATCCAGCATGCCAGGCACTTCTTCGTCTTGACTATAAAACATAATATCATTAGAAATATGTGGATAGATGCTTCTATCCATCCATTCCAGCACGGAGAAAAGGGCGTTATAAAAACAGCTTTTGTAAAAAAATTGGTTGAACGGCTTAATCTCCTGAATGATTTTTAATGCCATGTACTTCCTCTCCCGCCTCTTTTCTTTCCACATATTCCGCTTCTACATACCGAGCAATATCAGAGAGGCGAGAATTTTCAAAAATAACTTCCAGTGTTAAATCCACCTCGTATTTTTCGTATACTTTAGCAATCATATTCATAATATTGATAGAGTTTCCGCCTAAATGTAAAAAGTGATGCTCTCTTCCAATGAATTCAACCCCCAAAATTTCCGTCCAGATCTCGGAGATTTCTTGTTCAAAGCGACCGACTGGCGAAACATATTCAACCATCTCAGGCTCAGGCAAAGCTGAATACTCAATCTTTCCATTCGCGTTGATAGGGAATTTAGAAAGCTCAATAAAGTACGAAGGAATCATTGGTTCTAATAAATGGTTCTCAACTTTTCGGATATAGGTTTCGTATGGATACACAGGTTCGTCATTTGCTTTAATTTCCGTATTCGGAATAACGTAAGCAATGAGAACTAACTCCTCGGAAGGTGCTTCTTTCACTATAACAGCGACGTCTTTCACAAGACCGGAAGCCATGATCACTCGCTCAACCTCAGCTAATTCAACCCGATGTCCTCTAATTTTGACCTGTCTATCTTTTCGCCCTAAAAACTCAATATTCCCGTCGGGTAATGCTCTTCCAATATCTCCAGTTTTGTAAACCAAATCGTTGTCGCGCTCTGAAAAAGGATTCTGTATAAATTTTTCGCGATTGAGACCTTCCTCATGGAGATACCCTAAACTTCGATACGGAGTACGTATAATGATTTCACCTTTTGTTCCAACTGGACACATCTGCAAATCATCATTCAATATAATGACACGAGTTCCGGATATAGGTTGACCGATGGGTATACTAGCTCGATACACATCTTGGGGTTTGATTCTATAAAACAATTTAGCCAACGTCGTTTCAGTAGGTCCATACAGATTAATAAGCTGTACCCGATCTCCAATGGCCTCATACCAAGATTTCAGCTTTTGCGGAACGATCTCTTCTCCTGCCAAAAAGATATATTCCAAACTCTTATAATGCTCTCGGTTGGGCTTGAAAGAAGTCATGTTCTTAAACAAACTTGGTGTACAATGAATTAACTGAACTCCTCTATTTTCTAGCCAATCCATTAACTGATTGGTGTTCAGAAGAGTCATCCTAGATTCGGGAATGCAGATTGTCCCCCCTGATAACAAGGGCACTAAAATATCTCTAAGGAATGGATCATGACCTGGAGAAGTGAGTTGACTTACCTTTTTTCTATATAACTTGAATTCACTAGTTTCCCACTCTACATAATGAGTGAGCCCTTTGTTTCTACCGAGTATGGCATGGGGAGTTCCGCTTGTTCCCGATGTGAAGTAAATATATATTGCATCATCCTCATCATATTCAACGGATTCCATTGGTTCGGAAAATAACAAATCGTCCAATTGCTTTCGATCTAGCGTTAGAACCTTAAGCCCAGCTTGCTCTAGTGAAACAAGTCCAGGCATAGAATCTGTAATGACCAATTGCAAATCGGAAGCGACCGCCATCGACAACAATCTTTGGTCTGGATAGTCTGCATCAAGCGGCACAAATACACAACCGGCTTGCCAGATTCCAAGCATAGATGCAATTACCATATAACGATCCTGGAAGCACACACCAACAAATGTGCCCTTCTCAACATTGTTCACGTGCAGCCACTGTGTGATTCGATTCATGTCCTTATATAACTCTGAATACGTGATATGACGACTTAAATATTCCACCGCACAGTAGTCCTTATATTGTGCGAAACTTTCTGATATTCTGTTCTGAATCGTATTCCGAACCTTGTCATCCAATCCAATCACCCATTTCTTTTATAAATCAGGCATATCAAACACATCTAAAAATACACAAAAAGTAATTATAATGATAAGTATGTCACTTTCGTAAGGGAGGTTTAATTTGAAATCATTACGACTATACTGCTCCACCAATTCATGCACAAAATCTGGATTGAAGTAGCCTTGCTTCTTTAATCGCTCTTTAGAGAGGAGGTTAATCAAATACTCGTCTGCCTCTCTAATTAAGTCGGGACTTCCGGGAGCGACAAAAGCGAATTTCGGCCGTTTGATAATCTCGTTAGGAACCATACTTCGTGCTATTTCTTTGAGAATATATTTTTCATTAAACCCTTTAAGCTTTAAGTGGGGTGGCAATTTTCGGGAGACAAATTCCATCAACTTATAATCCAGAAAAGGGTAACGCGCTTCAACCGAATGCGCATATGCCATGCGATCGCCATGACCTGCCAATAGATGTTCCGGTAGTCTCAACTTGAAATCAATGTAGGAACGTTTATGCAGCAAGTGGATATCCGCAATCTTCTCTTTAGAGATTACAGGATACCGGAGACAATCTATGGATTCAATGTCAGGAAGTATTTTCTCCCCATATAGCCTTAACTTCAATTGTCTCAGTTGACTATAGTCCCGTTCATAGAAAAAGCTGCCATCCCCCCATAACCTTTCTCGTATGGCAACCTCCTCTTCAGCGATGGAGTGAGTCCCCTTTTTGGCGTTAAATTGATCAAACCGATAGCCTACATAGCCTGCAAAAAGCTCATCTGCTCCTTCACCGGTTAAGACCGCTTTAATACCTTCACGGTTCACCAGCTTGGACAGCATATAGGACGCTGTATTATAACTCTCCTTAAGTGCTGTTTCCGAATGCCAAACCACACTTTTCAAATGTTCAGTGATATCACGAATATCGAATTCGTGTTGGAAATGTTCCGATTTAATCTCATCGACAACTAACTTCTGATAGATAGACTCATTCATACTTTTATCAGCAAATGTAACGGAGAACGACTTCCTTGGCGATGGTGAAAGTTGAGAAGCTTTCAAAGCAATCATGGAAGAATCCAACCCCCCACTGACATAAAGTCCTACCGGGAAGTCAGCCGTTAGCCGAGTTCCAACAGCCTCGGAAAAAATATGGTCCAGTTCTTCAATGTAATCCTGCTCCTCGCACAATGAATCTTCTATTTCGTGCGACTTGGGATAAACGAGATCCCAATATTGAACCTTCTCCATGCGGTTACCAGTAATATGTAAATAGTGTCCGCTTTCCAAGCTGGAAATTCCATGAAATAATGTTCTGGGAGCTATAATACTGGGAAAAGTCAGTAATTGATCTAAAGCAACCAAGTCTACTTTTCTTTCCACAGATGGATGATGGAGGATGGATTTGATCTCCGATCCAAAAATAAAGTCATCGTTATTCACCGTGTAGAACACAGGGCATATTCCTGCCTGATCCCGAATCAAATACATCTCTTCTCGAACTGAATCATATAATGCAATAGCAAATTGCCCGTTTATATATTGCATAAACTTTATACCATATTTTTCATATAGATGAGGAATGATTTCCATATCACATTTTGTGTGTAAAACGTGCCCCTCAGATTGTAAGGAGCTTTTCAAGCTCTCATAGTTAAAAATTTCACCATTACATATAGCAATAACTGTGCCGTCTTCATTAGAGAACGGTTGCTGACCATGTTCCCAATCCATCAAACTAAGGCGAGTGAATCCAAAAGCAACTCGATTCCCAATATATTTAGAATGATCGTCAGGGCCCCGATGATGAAGAACTTGCGTCATTTGTTCCAACGTACCTGGAACGATGACTTGTTCTTTAAAACGCATGTTATATACTCCACATATTCCGCACATATGACCCTCCACACATTCTTGCATAGTTTCTTCGATGAGACTTCCACATCAATGAGAACGATTCAATCAGAAGTGAATTCTAATCCAATGTAGATGCTTATGACCCATCACTAGGTCAGATCGTCATTAAAATTGATCATGGTCTGTTTACTTTTCTCACTTCCCGTTAGCTCAAGCTCAACAATGCGTTGATCCATATTTCCGCATGTTTGATTTATTAAGAAAATATAATCATCTAACCATGCTTTCACAGTAGCTTCGTGATATAACTCTGTGCTGTAATCAAATACAATCGCCATCTGCTCATCTTGTTCATAGATTTCCATTTTGAAATCAAATTTAGCAGTATCATTGACAAAAGGTTTGCTTATAAAAGATAAATCCTCGATATCTCCAATGCTAGACTTATTGTTTTGCATGATGAACATCGTATCGAATAGCGGGTTTCGATTTAATGGAGTAGAGTAATCAATCTCTTCAACCAAGAGTTCAAAAGGGTAACTCTGATTATTGAGTGCATCATGAACTGTTTTACGAATAGATTGCAAAAACACCCTAAATGTATTCTCTTTATTTATTTTCATTCGAAGTGCTAGCGTGTTAACGAACATTCCAACAATTCTATCCCACTCACTACGGGATCGCCCCGAAGTCGGTGTACCTACAACCAAGTCTTCTTGCCCTGCATACTTGTGTAATAACAATACATATATTGAGAGCAACACAGTATACGAGGTCGTTTGCTCCTCATGGGCAATGTCCTTAATTTTTCTAATTAAAGAGGTGGGTATATCCATTCGTAAATCTTGCCCGGTACCCTTTCTTACATTCGGACGGCTAAAGTCTGTGGGCATATCAAGAAGAGGGACTCCGTCCTTGAATTGTCCTCTCCAAAACTGCTGTTGTTTCCTTAGCGTCTGTTTCCCTTCTTCACCTTTCTGCCAGTTTATATAATCCTCATAGGTATACCTGCTAGATTCAATCGGATGACCATGATATAAATCAACAAAATCCTCCATTAGAATATTCATAGAAACACCGTCTGATACAAGGTGATGTACATCGAAAAAGAGGCAATGATGTGTCGCCGCACATTTTACTATAGCCACCCGAAACAAAAAATCGCTCGTAATATCAAATGGACGTACAAAATTTCTATATAATGACTCCATGGTCGATTGGGGTTCCAAATGTAAGTATTCAATGACCAAATCGTGTTTTTCGATCCTTTGCATAGCCATATCATTAATATAGTGGAACGATGCATGTAGTTGGCTGTGTCGAAGAACCAGTTCTTGAAGAGAGCGCTCCACTCTCTCTACATCCAAGGTCCCATAAATGTCCAGGGAGCCAGGCATATTGTAGCTTGTATTGATCTTTGTTCTTTGAAGGGCGTAGTATATCCCTCTCTGTGCATACGTAAGAGGTATAAATTCTTCTTTTTTATGGGTTCGATGAATATGGTCGAGGGATACCATCTGTTTCTTGTCCCATTGTGATTCTATATAACTTGCGAACTCGTAAAGTGTCGGACTGACTAATAATTGGCTAATTTCAAGATCTATATGAAGTTGTTCTCTTAATTTATTGATGATTTTCAAAGCAAATATAGAGTCTCCACCCAAATCGTAAAAATTTGCGTCTACATTGATTTCGCTGTATCCTAAGACCTCTTTCCAAATTTGGATCACCTTTTGTTGAATGGTATCGGCGTCTCCTGCATTGGAAGAATTATTCAGAAGAGATTGGTTTGTTACATCCAACCAACATCGAATTCTTTCAAATGGGTACACAGGCAATGATATTTTAGGCACCGGTTTCTCATACAGACTTTCAAGCTGAACCTGGTCACCTTGCAAGTAGCTATGCAAGAGCGTACTTACTGAGTCAGATAACGCTAACGGATGAAACAGTAACGGCGCTTCCGCCGCAGGATTAGTATAGTACACATGCTCTATCTCGTTGTTTTGCGGATTTAAGCGGATCGACTCCAATCTCTGGACAAGATCTTCATAATTATGGAACATAATTAATACTCGCTCCGCATACTGTCCCCTGCCCGTATTAATTGTATAACACAGCGCTTTCAAGTCAACATCTGGATTTAAAGACAAAAACAAAGCATAGGCGTTCATCAGTTCAACTAGTGTACTGTAATTGTGAGCAGAAATAGTTAAAAACTCAAACGAGGTTTGACTTGTTTTTTCGATAATTGCACTCTTTTGTTCGTTCTCCACATACTCTTCAAGGACAAGATGACAATTCGTCCCACTCATACCAAAGGCACTGATTCCACAACGCCGGATGCCGGAACCTGCTTCCCATAAAGAGAAATCCCGATTCACGTAGAAGGGAGAATTAATAAAATCAATCAGTTCATTAGGAGAATCAAAGTGTAGAGAAGAAGGAATCGCTCTCCTTTTCAAAGACAACACACTTTTAATGACTCCTGCAATTCCGGCCGTTCCATCCAAATGACCAATATTAGATTTTAAAGATCCTATGGCGCAAAATTGTTTTTGATCTGTGAATCTTCTCATTGCTTTTGTCAAAGCTTCAACTTCAATAGGGTCTCCGATCTTTGTACCTGTCCCATGAGTTTCAATATAAGATAGGGTACTCGGATCGATTCGAGCATCTTTCCACGCTTTAATCAGCACTTCTTCCTGCGCTGTTACATTAGGCGTCGTTATTCCAGCGGATCTGCCATCTTGGTTTATTGCGCTTCCCTTGATAATCGCATAGATATGGTCACCGTCATTTTTAGCTGCAAGTAACGGCTTTAATATAAGGGCAGCTACTCCTTCCCCACTCACGGTTCCATCTGCCCCCTCCGCGAAAGCACGAACCCGGGACGTAGAGGATTCTATACCGATCTGGCTTTGACTTTCTGTCGGTAAAATACTCAGATTCACTCCGCCGCATATAGCGGCCGTACAATCCCCGTTTCTTATCGCTCGAACTGCAGTATGAATTGCAACTAGTGAAGATGAACAAGAGGTATCAATTACCATACTTGGTCCCTTCAAATCCAACACGTAGGAAATTCGGCTGGCGATGATCGCATTCAGGCTACCTGCGACATTTTCTAATTCAGGAGCGATATCCTGCACAAAATCTTGATATAGCCCTCCAGCGTTGCCGCTAAAACCGAGATACACTCCGGTTTCGCTTCCTCTCAACTTCCTTCCTCCATACCCCGCATCTTCTATAGCTCTCCATGCTACCTCGAGAAACAACCTTTGATTGGGGTCCATTGCTTTTGCTTCAGCTGGCGATAGTCCAAAAAAGGGATAATCGAACTTATCAATTTGATTTAGAAACCCAGCTTTTACATACTGGGGATTCTCGATGTTCTTATACTTTAAATAGTCGTCTACATCTTTCTTTCTGTATTCCGGCAACTCACCGATCAGATCTTTGCCTTCACGAAGATTTGCCCAGAATTCATCTAAGGAATCCGCGCCTGGGAAATATCCTTCCATCCCAATAATAGCAATGTCTTTATTATCCATTTTCTGAATGGTCATTTCATTGAATGGGGCGTTAGATGGTTTTATATTAAGGTCAGTCAATTTGATCATCGTGGCTTCCTCCTCTGCTCGATGTTTAACCCTGGCTTTCTATTCTCAAGTTATATTTGCGATAGAGGGCATGGAGGATCGTTGTTTTACTCTCCAAAGGTATCTTCTTATTTTCAAGAATAGTTAAGAACAATAGACCCGCTCGATGGATTCGATCTTCAGCAGTTCCCGGTGCACTTGAAAAGCTGTATTTTATGGCCTCTAACTCTTTGTATGCTCGCACAACTGTCCGATCATATTCAGCTACATCTTTATTGTAATTCCGAGTACCAGCTGCAATAGACAATAGATGATTATAAATCTCTGATTCATCATTCTTTTGATAATTTTCGAAATCATCCACGCTCGATAGTGCATGTACGTTTACACCTTCGATATATTGAAGCATCTTCTGAAAAATATTTTTAGGCGGCATACTCGTTAGGTGTGTAACACCATGCCTAATGGCCGTTTCCATCGATTTTGTCCATAACACAGGTTTGGTCAGTTGCATTTCCAAGTTTTCCACGATACAATCAGCGCCCGTATAAGCTTGACCCGTTACATTAGAGATAATTGTGCATCGTGGAGGGCTCCATTCTACTGTTCTTAAACGCCTTCCAAGAAGTTCTCCTGCCTCGTGCATCAACGGACTGTGAAAAGCACCGGAAACCTGAAGAGGAATTACCTTATAACCTCTCTCTTTCCATTTCGTCTCTGCACTCATAAGATCACTTCTCTTACCTGTCAGCACAATCTGATTATCCGAATTGTACGCCCCAATCCAAATCTGCATATCGTTTAAACGTAAATCAGCGCACTCCTGTTCAATATGCTGCAAGTCTTTTACTTCGTACTCTAAGGCAAACATGGCTCCGTTCCCCGAGTCGGCTACTTCCTCCATGACTTGCGCGCGATAATGTACCACGCGAAGTAAGTCTTCGAACGATGCGGCTCCAGAAGATGCAAGTGCAGAATACTCTCCTAAACTATGGCCCCCCATAATTTCGGGAGCCAATTGATGCATGTTCTGAAGTTGACGGTATGCTGCGACACTTAACACAAAAATAGCAATTTGGGCATTTATTGTTCTCTTTAATTGTTCTGACGTTCCACTAAAACATAGATTAGACACTGAAAAATCCAGGATATCACTTGCTTCATCAAATGTCCTTTTTATAATGGGGTAATGGTCATAAAGGGCTCTCCCCATACCGGTAAACTGTGCTCCTTGACCGGGAAAAAGAATCATTGTTTTATGCATAATACGGGTTCATTCCTCTCAATTCCAATTTGAGGAAATCGATGATATCACCTCGCGTGATGAACTCTTCCCATTTTTCTTCTGGCAAGACAACACCGAATTTTTGATAGATTTCAGATAGGAATGCAAACTTATGCCAAACTTCCTCACTATTCAGATTAAGTCTGTCATTCCAAGAAACGGCGTTTTCTCCCCAAACGTTGTACATGGCATTTTCCACAATTTTTTCAAGTTCAGAAAGTCCCTCTTGTTGAACGTGCTCTACTCTCCTGGATTCCATAGGCAAAAATTTCAACTCAGTTGGTTGACTATGTAGGAGCGGGATATATTGTTCAGCATGAGTTAGTTCCTTCTCATTATTAATGAATATATCCCACTCACCCACAGATTCGATACACTCGCTTTTGCTTTCAGTTTCCTTTGCTGGCTCTTCATTCTCCAAGTATTCGTCGTCCAGACCTTGTCCATATACACAAACGATATGGCTTACTTCATCGGGTATACGTGACACAGGTATCGTAATCACTCGCTCTCCTTCGTGCACTACCTCATGTTCCATCCAATCGTTATCTCGTATAAATTGTTGGATGGCCTTATTTTTATCTCCGTTAATCAATACAAGTTCAATTTTGGTTAGTTGCCGTTCCAAGCAAAACTTTTTCAACAAAGAGAATACTGCAACCTCAACACCTCTTCCAAGGACTCGGCAACTCAGCAAAAAGGTATCAATAATCAATGCTTCTTGCATCATTTTAGTAATGATTAACCCCGTAAGGCCGTATGATCCAAAACGGTCTGTAACTTCAATCGCCCAACAGACATAATTCCGATCTTGCATCAATCCATACATTTCCTTTTCCGACCTTCGGATAATGGTTGAGTTGAATTGATTGGTTCGTTGAGTCAATTGTGCCAGTCTTGGAATCATACTAGAGTCGGCCACATCCATATACAATTGGAGACCCAGTTCATTCATATAATCTTCCGGCGACTTCGTTTCCAATGTTTTCCGCTGTGCATTGGTCAGCTGCATTTGGGTGCGTTTTCGGTCTTCATTTGTAATTAACAACTTGTCTAATGCCCATACATGGGATAAAAATGCAGGGATTTGCATTTTATCTTTTGGCAGTTTTAGAGTCAAAACTTCAGGCAGTTGATTCATAACTTCTAAACACTCATGTGGACTATCATCTATGAAAATGATGCTGTCCATTCCTAGGTTCAACTCTTGGGCAATCTCGCGAATATTTTCTGCCTTGCTCTTCCAGTTAATCCTCCAACTTACGAAATGTTTTTTTTGCAGTAACATATCCTTATGGTTTTCGAACACATTCCACACATCTGATTCGTTATTTTTGCTGGCTATGCACAAGAGCATACCTTCTTCCATTTTGGAAATCATGGTCTGCTGAAGTGATTGGAACGGATTATCTATTCCTACATTTGTCTGGTTTTCACCACATATACCTTCCCATAAGGTATTATCACAGTCCAGCACAATGACTTTGAATTTCTGATTATTCAGAGCGTGCAATTGTCTTATGAGATAAGCCCCCATTACTGCATCAAACGACTGGGAGAATGGCATCTGCGCCAGATTATCCTTGACATAATCGAATGGATTCTCAATGACATACAATTTTTGGCTGCGTTCAAAATCCACAAGGTGAACACCGGAAATGCCACTTAGAGCATTTCTCCATCGTTGGTTCAACTCTGTAATATAGCTAAATAGCGTGTTACTTAAACCTGCTTCGGTGGATATAGGGAAGATGGCTACGATGAGCGCCTCCTTTTGGGAGGCACTCTCAATAGCATTTAATGTTTCTTTAAAGGCATACTCTAACTTTTCACATTTTTGTGGTTCCATCATGTGGTCATCGTCACGAATCCAATCCTCAAATCTATTAAAAACAACGCGATAATCGAATGAGTTCATGAACTGACTTCTAGGGTATAACAAATCAGGTAACATCCGCTGCTTATGGAGCGTAACGTTCAGTTTGAAAGGTAACATTCTTTCTGCCCACCATTCCATATGCGGCACAATAGGGTCCGATTCAAAAGTCGATGTAATCACTAATTTACGAGTGTTCTCTTCTGCAATTGTCAATATAACCCCTCCTCAAACTGTTGTGTTGTTAGAAACCTGGTCACAAACAGCCGATATCATAGCGACGTAGAGTTCGGTAATCTCTTGTATTGTTTGCTCACGTATTCTGGAGCTGCCGATAAATTGAATGGTTAGTCCTTCTTCATTTTCTTGTGCTAACAATGTAATATCGTATTTTTGATACAAGGAACTGGACGATTTCCATGTATATAAAATACTGGCTTCTCCATCTGGATAATGCATCTCAAAGTCATGTTTGTTTGACTTCGGGTCATATCTTTTTTCATAGAGATAGCTCACCAATTCCTCCAAGCTTTCAAATTCAGGCAAGTGAACATCACAATGCACGATAGAATCTTCGGAAACCCCCAAATCAATGGATATATTATCCAATTGAGCATATTGATTCAGTGTATATACCCAAATAGCAAACGTAATATCTTGAATATCCACAGCCATGCCTTTAGCCATTTCATTCAAAATACTTACTTTCTCCTCAGCCAAAATCACCCGATACATTGCTCCATCCGATAATCCCATAGCGGCAAGGTCGCTTCCCAAAGTAACTCTGCTTGCCTCATTGGTTCGGGACCCTTCCTTACCCGTAACTGTGTCATCCAGATATTGAGCCATTTCTCGAATGGTTGGATAAGTGAAATAATCCGTAATCGTCAACAATCCCGAGAATGCTTCATTTAGTCTGGCATGCAACTGTATTAGCAGGAGCGAGTTACCACCAACCTCAAAGAAGTTGTCGTGTCTGCTTATATGATGATGTTTTAATACAATGTTCCATGCATCAAACAAAACAGCCTCCGTTTGGTTCAACGACTCATTCTCCATTGGACAATCAATCAAACCCGTAAGATCCTCACGCAAGGACAATTCCAACTTATCAATCTTCCCATTAGCCGTTCGAGGGAATTCATTCAGGAATATCACATCTTCGGGTGTCATAAATGGAGGTAGTTTCTGAGCAAGTTCTTTCTTTAATTGTGAATCTTCTATTGGTTGGCTCGCATCCATGATGACATAAAGAACAAGACGTTGGCTGTCATCGGTTTTCTTCATTACTGCAGCAGCTTGTGTAACACAGTCCATCTGCATTGCACTGCGTTCAATCTCTTCAAGCTCAACCCGATATCCCCTGATTTTCACCTGATTGTCAGTTCTACCCCAATATTCCAGTGTACCATCTGATAACCATCTCCCCCGGTCACCCGAACGATACAATAATTGATTTGGCAATTCGGTTACATGAACAAAACGTTGACTCGTTTTTACATCGTCATTCAAATAACCTTTGGAAAGGCCCTTTCCTGTTATATACAGTTCTCCAGGTACTCCAATGGGTACTATTCTTTCATGGTTATCCAGAATATAAACTTCCATGTTATCGATAGGTTTTCCAATGCGAATTTGTGTATCTTCTGCCTTGAATTCATGAACTGTCGTACAAACACTGCATTCGGTTGGCCCATATTCATTAAACAACCTCACGTCAGGGAATAATGCAAAATGATTGTTTACGAGATGCGCATGAACTGATTCTCCAGCTACAGTTACCGATTTAAGATAATTGAAATCCGGCTTAGTTTCCAATATAGCGGCATACATACTAGGGACCATCAGAAAATGAGTAATTTTATGTCGCTCTGCAATTTTAGTTAGTGCTGTAACATCCAATCGATCCTTCGACGACATTAATGTCAACGTTGCTCCTGACAATAATGCACAGAAAATATCTTCTACAGAACTATCAAAGGATAAAGAAGGTACTTGAAGCGTATTATCACCTAACCTAAACGAATAATGGTTTATTCTCCATTTCAGCGTATTAAAAATGGCTGCATGGCTTACCTTGACTCCCTTTGGATTTCCTGTTGATCCAGAAGTATAGATGACATAGGCTAATGCTTCGGTGTCCGGATAACTTCCAGAAATAGTCTCCGATACATAATCGTATTCGATATCCTGCACGTTAAAGCGCTGTCCCTGAAAATCTGCAAGCATCTTTGTGCTGGTTTGATTATCCGTCATCAACACATCCGTCATGCTATCATCCAGCATGTATTGCAGACGTTGATCGGGATATTCGGGATCTAATGGCAAGTAAGCTGCTCCCGTTTGAAGCACCGCCAGAATCGAGATAATCATTTCTGGGGAACGCTCCATCATCACACCCACAATCGTCCCTGCTTCAGCTCCTTTTAAAGCAAGCGCTCCGGCCACCGTCTGAGTACGCCGATGTAATTCGGAATACGTAAGTTGAATGTCATCGTGAATTAATGCAACAGCCTCTGGCGTATGCTCACACTGCTGTTCAAACCAGTGATAGAGTGTTATGGGTTGGGTTTCCTTCCCGCTAGAACGAATATCCACATTCAAATGTCTCTTCTCATGATCTGCAAGCATATTTAAATGTGCTATAGGCGCATTGGGCTGTCCAATGACATCGAGCATTAAATTGATAAAATGCGTCGAGAGACGTTTAATCGTTTGTTCTTCGAAAAGATCAGTACTGTATTCAAAACAGAACGAGATCTGTTCATTCTCTTCCCAAGCAAACAGTGTCAAATCAAATTTTGAACTTTCCATTTCTGGACTTATAGGTACAATCGTTATGGAGTCTTGAATTGCAAGGCCCCCATCATCATAATTTTGCAAAGCAAACATAACATCAAAAATGGGGTTACGCGAAGTATCTCTCTCCACATGGAGACGTTCAACCAATTGTTCAAAAGGAACATCCTGGTACTCTAACATCTGAACAGTATTTTTCTTGACTGCTTCTATCAGTTGTGTAAAGGTCATTTCTCCTGAAAGTGCAAGACGAAGTACTGTCGTATTTACAAACATCCCTATAAGGCCTTCCAATTCCTGTTGCTTTCTTCCAGCTAGAGGTGTCCCTATTAAAATATCTTCTTGTTGAGTGTAGCGGTACAGGGTCGATCCAAAGAGGCTAATCAGTCCCATATATAATGTAATTCCGTTCCGTTTACACAACTGTGAAAACTGGGATGATACGGACGAATCTGCCTCGAATCGAAAAGCTGATCCTTTGAAACTTTTTACCATTGGCCTTGGAAAATCTGTCGGAAAAGCAAGAACAGGCAGTTCTCCAGACAATTGTTCCAACCAATACTTCTCCTGTTGAGCATAGGTTTCCGTTTGTAAAAACGCTTCCTGCCATACGGAATAATCCCGATATTGAATGCTAAGTGGAGGAAGTTCATGTTTTGCATTGTAAAAACTCACAAAGTCACGGATGAAATATTCCATAGAAATGCCATCAAAAATAATATGATGGAAATCAAATTTTATTTCATGGCGCTCCATTCCCAATCGGACCACTCTTGTTCTAAATAATGGCGCAGCAGATAAATCAAACGGTTGTACATATTCAGAGATATCCAACGCCGAGTTGCACCATTCCAAAAGTGGTTGAACACGATCTGGATCATGAACAATTTGTACCAAACCATCCTGTTCTGTAAAATGAAAACTGGTTCGTAAGATTTCGTGTCGTTCAATCATTTTTCTCAAGGCAAACTCGAACTTTTCCTTCTCTAAGTTACCTTCAATAACAAAGCTTTCAACGATGTTATAAACGGTTCCATTATTGAATTGTTGAAGAAAATATAATCTCACTTGTGCAGATGTCAACGGGTAATGACCTTGGTTCTCGACAGGTTTAATTGCTGGGATAACTGGTTTTTGGCGGCTCACAACAAGTTCCGATAACATCTCAATCGTTGGATTGGCAAAGAACGACTCCAAACTAATCTCAACTTCGAATTTCTTTTTGATTCTGGAAAGGAGCATGATTGCTTTAAGCGAGTGCCCCCCTAGATCAAAGAAATTATCATTGATGCTTATCTCCGAAACATTTAATAAAGGAGTCCACATCTCAGATAATGCCGTTGTCAATGTATCCATACGTTCTGGATCAGAGATATCTGTGCTTTCCTTCGTTTTAAGATTGGTGGAAATCTGTTTTTTGGCGAGAGCGTTACGATCCACTTTTCCATTTAAAGTGTACGGAATTTCATCCATAATATATATTTGGTCCGGTATCATGTACCGGGGTAAATACAATTGCAACTCTTCTTCGACGTTTTTCACTCCATCGGGAGAGTTCGATTTAGCCGGTACTACACAAGCTATTAATGCATATCCACCAATAGAATCATTCTCAACGAATACTACTGACTCCTTAATATTTGGGTTCTGATTCAAATAATGCTCCACTTCGCCTAGTTCAATACGATATCCTCTTACTTTGACCTGGGTATCTATCCTACCCACATATGCAAGTTTGCCATCCGGCATTAACCTGGCCAAATCTCCTGTTCTATACATCCATTCTCCGTTCTCAAATGGATTTGGAATAAAGCGCTCTCTAGTGAGCTCTTCTTGTCCAATATACCCCATCCCAACTCCCATTCCGGAGATGTACAATTCTCCAATCACGCTTAAAGGACAAGGCTTGAGATACTCATCCAAAACATAAACCCTTGTATTGTCCGCTGGCACACCTATAGATACGAATGGTGAATCATAATCAGGCTCCAACTCATAGATCATGCAACCTACGGTTGTTTCTGTTGGGCCATATTCGTTATATATTTTAATTGTACCCTTACCATATATCGACTCAATATCACGAGCTAACTTGGTTTCCAGAGCTTCTCCCCCGACAATGAAACGTTTAATGCGATTACCCTCAAGTTCCATTTCTTTCATTAGTCGCAGATGGGACGGAGTTAATTTGATAATATCGACCAAGTTATCCTGAATGATCCGTTTGAGAGACTCCTCGGGTGGATCGTTGTATACAACGATGATATTTCCTGTGATCAATGGTGTAAATAAAGAGGTGATCGTCAAATCAAAAGCGATGGAAGAATATAAAGGGAAGGCGATATCCTGTTCTCCGCCTACATACACCTTGGCAGCCCATAAAGAATAATTCAACAATGACCGGTGGCTAATCGTTACGCCTTTGGGTTGTCCAGTAGAACCTGATGTATAAATGATGTACGCCGGTTCGAGAATGCTAATTTCGGGTGTATCATCACACTGGGTTTCCACGAAAGGTTCCAATTCTGAATTTACAACCAAGTTGAATTTGCACTCACCTACTAATTTCTCAACAGGTTTATCGCTAATTAATGCAAAACATTGACTATCTTCCAAAATGTAACTGATTCGCTCTTCAGGATACATTGGATCTATTGGTAAATAGGCTGCTCCCGTTTGAAGCACCGCCAAAATACTTGCAATCAATGAAGAGGATCTTTCCATCATGATGCCGACAATTTTCCCAGCACTAGCGCCCCTCATTACCAATTGATTGGTTAAAGCATCAGCTTGCTGCATCAGCTCCCGGTAATTCCACTTTTCATTTCCTTCTCGTATTGCAATTCGTTCAGGATTTATCCTTGCCTGCTCTCTAATCAGATGATGTATTGGTTTCTCGAATGATAATGAAACTTCGTTACGGTTCAATTCGTAGATTTGCCAATTTTGCTCATCTGTAGAAAGAAGGTTATATGTTTTGATACATTCATCAGGTTTTTGCGCAATACAATCTAAAAGTTCAACAAAATGATAGGCTAATCTTTCTATAGTGCTTTGAGCAAACAACTGCGTGTTATATTCAAAGCAGATTGTCATGCTATTTTGATGTTCTGTTAACTCCAATGAAAGATCCATCTTTGAAATTTTATTTTCGAATGCTACAGGTTTGATCGTCATCTCTTCGACCACGGTATCAAAGTCTTCCTTAAACTGATGCATAATGACCATGGTATTAAATATAGGATTCTGATTGTTCATCCGATCAAATGAAATGTTCTCTACCAGTTGGTGGAATGGATAGCTCTTATGCTCATATACATTCACCACGTTTTCCTTCACCTGGTCTAGCAACTTCGAGAAGGCAATCTCGGGATCAACATTTTGCCGGATAGCTATGGCATTAATCATCGGTCCCATAACCATATCCAGGTTGCTATCATCGCGTATAGATGAAGTTGTTCCTACGATAAATTCCTGATCTCCTGAATATTTGTTCAATAATACATAGTAAGCAGCAAGGATATTCATAAACATCGTGGTCTCATTTTTCTTGGAAAGCTGTTTAAGCATGTGTACGGTCTCGCCTTTGATCTCCTTGAAACATACGGAGCCTGTGAACGTTTGATGTTCGCTACGATCATAATCATAAGGTAAAGACAATTGGGGAAGAGCTCCACCCATGTATTTCATCCAGAAATCCTTCAAATGGACGTACTCGGAGCTATTCGTATGCTCTTTCTCCCAATATGCAAAGTCTTTGTATTGGATCATTTTTTCTGGAACATCTGTGCCATTATAAAAATCAAATATTTCTTGAACTAAAATCTCGAAGGTTCGTCCATCTGCGATAATATGGTGCATGTCAAACAGTACATAGAACCAATCTTTATCCAACTCGACCACACTTACCTTGAATAGCGGAGCATTCGCCAAATCGAAGGGCTTCACAAATGAATCAATGAAAGATTGAAGCTTATCATAGTTAAGCTGATGCCAGTCTAAACTGAACTTGGTAATATCCAAGATACGTTGAACAGGTTCGTAATCATGCACCTCAAACTTGGTTCGGAGTATTTCATTCTTCTGAATTATTCTTTCCAAGGCCATATCCAACTGCTGACGATCCAAAGCACCTTTTATTTCAATGATCCCTGGCATATTGTATGCCGTACTGTCAGGATGGGCTGAGTGTAAGGTGAATAGTCTCTCTTGGACCAGCGATAATGGATAGAACGCTGCCACAGGAGCCGGCGATATTGGGGTATTCTGCTCCTTTTCGCTGTCATCAATAAACTTGGCCAAATGATACAGCTCAGGCGTCGCAAACAATTGTTTAATCGATACATTTGTCTGAAATTGTTTATATATTTGACCGCTCAATACAGCTGCACTTAGAGAATGTCCACCCCGCTCAAAGAAGTGATCCTCTCTGCCTACGGTTTCGATATCCAGTACATTCTTCCATATCGTTCCAAGCACTTTCTCGGTATTTGTTATGAGTTCTGAACGCCCATTATCCGAAACTTCTGATTTCACCAACGGATATAATGCCTTTTTATCCAACTTTCCATTGGCATTTGTGGGGAAAGACTCTAACAAGGTAAAGTTTTTAGGTTGCATATATAATGGCAATTTTTCTTTAATTCCCTTTTCAAGCTCCATCAATGCAGAGTCATCTTTCATAACAAGGAACGCAAAAAGTTCCTCATTCTGATGTAATACCACTGCTTCTTTAACCTGGCTATGCTGTTGAATAACCCATTCAATTTCGTTGAGTTCGACTCGATGACCCCGGACTTTGACTTGTGAATCCATCCGATTCATAAATACAATGTTACCGTCAGCGAGCCACATCGCTAAATCACCGGTTTTGTACAATGTTTCACCTGACACAAATGGCGAAGGCATGAAGACCCTGTCAGATTCCGTAGGTTTTCCGATGTAGCCTTTGGCCAATATGTCTCCACTAAAGCAGAGTTCACCTATCACCCCAACAGGCAAGATTTCATTGTTCGACCCAAGAATGTATGCACCTACGTTTTTGATAGGTCTACCTATAGGGATGGCGCCACCCTGTAAGTCCGATGTCTCAACCACGTTATAAGCCGTCACATCAATGCAGCATTCTGTTGGTCCATAACAATTGATAATGGTTGGTGCAGTTTGTCCAAAAACTGCCCGAATCTCATGAACTAAAGATTCCTTTAGGGGCTCTCCCCCAATTAAAAGTAATTCTAAATGGGACCTCTGAAATAAATGAGGGGGGGTAGACATTAATATGCGAATCTGAGTAGGTGTAGCATTCAATGTATGAACCTCGTTATCACCTAAGTATTCCATTAATAATCTACCGTCTCGTTGAGCTTCATCAGATATGACAATGAGGGTATGTCCGTTAAACAAACCATAGAATACATCTTCCAAAAAAACATCAAAAAAGTAAGGTGCAATCAAACCAATATGTTTAGGTTCTTCGTATGAAACGACATATTTACCAAAAGCACTAGTGTGATGCAGTAACATCTGATGTTCGAACAAAATGCCTTTCGGCTCTCCTGTACTTCCAGATGTGTATACAATGCATGCACCTTGCTGAATTGGAATAGAGGGGAATTCTTGTTTTTTTTCATAAGCAAACTGTATTACATCCTCTATGACGAGGATCTCAGATTCAAATTTTTCCATTTTGGAAACCATTGTTGCCGAGACAAGTGCCATTCTAGCCTCACTATCTCTATACATGTATTCCATTCTTCCTGCTGGAGATGACGGGTCAATGGGTAAGAAGACGCCACCCGCTTTCAGTATCCCCAACAAACTGGAAATGGTATTAACAGATCGTTCACAGATACAAGCAACTACCTCTCCTGGTCTCAAGCCTTGAGCCAGCAAAGCATAAGCGATATGATCTGAGCGTTCAGACAGCTGTTCGTAAGTTAATGCTTCATATGAATCTTGTACGGCTCTCCGCTGAGAAAACCTAAGAGCATACTCCTCAAACAACTTATGTAGCGGTAATTCTGGTTCCTCCACTATTTTTCTTTCGTTGAACACGTAAGCTATTTGTGTATGTTCTTCCTGCGATAACATTGACAGTTCACTTATTTTGACGTCCGATGAACCTTTAAGTGAATTACTAAGTAGTTGTTCATAATGACCCAACATCACTCGCACTTGCTCTTCACTAAAATCGGCTTGATAAGCTGCGCTTATTTCCAATTCGTCCAACGCGCTACTCATCCAAAGAACGATCGGATACTGTCGTGAGAGACTATCCATGATGTGGCTTCCATGAAGAGGCTTATAGCCGATAATTACATTGTACAGTGTGTCCATAGGCTGATTATTTTCTTCAACGAATGGAAGAATTGAAGCATGTGCATACAGAGTATCCAGTTTACTCTTGGTCTCAATCAACATTTCTTTTAAACTAGCCTCGGGCTTCAAGTCTTGAAAGTAAGGTAATGTCAGGCTCACTTGAGGGATTCTGTAATTAGATTTCATATTAGGAATACCAACAGCGATACGTCTGCTTCTTGTATACTGGCCGAACATCGTATTCCATATGGTGAGAAGATAAGTAAATATTAATGAATCATTATGCTTGCATCTTTGTTTCAAAAGATCGGCTGTCTGTTGATCCACCGTTCTTCGAACCATCCCTTGTCCTTCTGACAAGGTGTACGGGTGTACTCGCATGGTTATATCTGTAGCTGGATATGATTCGTTCCCCAGCACGTTTTCCCAAAACTGTTTTGCTTCATCCATGTTCTTTTCAGTAGGCACCATAATCCCTCGCTTTCTCCCATTTGATTAGTCGTCGACAATCATATTGCCGACGACTGTTACAATTACAGTAGATCAGTAGATCAAAAATCAAACTCGAACTGCTGCGTATTCCATCCGCCTTCACTCTCGTTCTGCTGCCTAATTTTAATCTGATTCAATTTAATATCATGATCATCTCGAACTTGGCCCGCAATCTCAACGAAAGTTTCAACTATATACTCGACCATATCCTTGCTGAATTGGGAGGTATCATATTCGACCTGAATTTCCGTCCCTGTAGGGCTCTCCAGGATTACAAATGAAAGATCCATCATGGCGCTTCCATCATCCATAGTCTCATTAGCGACGATCTTCAATTCGTCAATGTAGAACACAGAAGGCCGGCATACTTCATAAGCAAACATGAAACGGAATAAAGGTGATCGTCCCGGAACGGTGGCAATCCCAAGCTCTTCCACCAACTTATCCAACGGATAAAGCTGATGTTTCAATGCCTCCTGCATAACCATTTTTATGTGATTCAAGTAGTCATTATAGTTCATGCTTCCATGTGGCTTGCTGCGTACAGGTAATGTATTAACAAACATACCCATGGTATCGGAAAATTCCTGGTCCACCCTTCCTGAGACTGGTGTTCCTACAACGATGTCCTCAGATCCCCATAGTAAATGCAAGGTACATTTGTATAAGGTAAGCAGCACATTAAATAAGGTTGTTTTCTTGTCGTTTGATAAAGTTGCCAAGTCTTCGAGGAGGGATTGGGGCAGGATATATGAAACCGCTCCGCCTCTAAAGGACTGAACATGAGTATTTGTATTCAAGGCGATAGTAGGCTTAAAATCGCTGAAGGTCGTAAGCCAATAGTTTTTGTCAATGTCCAACATTTGTCGCTTATAACGCTCCGTTTCCCAAATCACATAATCATGATACTGGTATTCAATGGATGGCAATGTTTCTCCCCTAAGCAACGCCATCAGCTCACGTTCCAAAATCCCCATAGAGATTCCATCACTGATCAGATGGTGAATATTTATAACCAATATATGATGATGATTCTCCATCCGTATGACTGCTGCTGAGAAGAGAGGTTCTTCCCCAACAACATCGAAAGGTTGCAATAACTGAGCCATTAACTGATCTCGCGTTTCGAGTGTCGAATCAAACCAGTATAAGAAATTATCGTAATCGCCCATAAACTGCACAGGCATGCCTTTGTGATATCCAAAACGATAACGCAATACGGAATGCCGCTCTAAGATTGTTTGGAGAGCAGATTCAAGGCGTAAAAAGTCAAATGTCCCAAACAAATCAAACTTACTTACAATGTTATATGACATCCCGATATTAGGGTGTTGACTCAGTAGAAAAATTCTGTTTTGGGCTAGAGATAATGGATACCGAGCTCCGGTAATTACATTCGTCGCTATATGGTCATCTCTATTCCTTCTGGCCGATTTAGCAACTTCATTTGATAACGATGCAATCGTTGGATTATCAAATACATCTTTGATTGTGAAGTTGATCTGATATTCCTTCTGCAAATAATCCGCCAACTGCATAGCTTGTAACGAATTTCCGCCTAATTCAAAGAAATCATCCTCAATCCCGAATCCTTGCTTCTCCAAGAGAACAGACCAATACGTGGCTATCTTCATTTCCATTTCCTTCCTTGGTAAAGTTTTGGGATTCGCTTCCGTACGCTCGGCTAACTCAATCAGCTTTCGACGATCTATTTTCCCGTTTAATGTAAGGGGAAAGGTATTTAGATGTACGTATTTATAGGGCACACTATAAGAAGGAAGTTTTTGGTTAAGGTGACTTTTCAGCTCCTCGATTGGCAGCTGGCTCTGTGAAACATAAAAAGCACACAAGTAGTTATTTGGGTGTTCTCCCAGGGACAGAACCGAAGCTTCGTCAATATCAGGATACGTCATTAAATTTTCTTCAACGTCTGATAACTCTATGCGGTATCCTCTTATTTTCACTTGATCGTCAATTCTACCAACATACTCAAGCTCCTTCGCAGACGACATACGCATTAAATCTCCGGACCTGTACATTTTTTGGTTCGCAGCGAATGGGTTGTCCAGGAACCTCTCTTGGTTCAGTTCTTCTCGGTTCAAATAACCTCTTGCCACACCTGCTCCACCCACATAAAGTTCGCCTATTCCACCTTGTGGAGAAAGCTGTCCATCTTTATTCAGCAAATACGTGCTTAGAGTAGGAATTGGTCTTCCAACACTCCGATTATCCTTAGCCATCTCCTCATGTCGAAGTTCCTTATATGTTGTAAAAATGGTTGTTTCCGTGATCCCGTAAATATTTAAGATATTTATTTCGGGATAAGCTTCATGAAAAGCAAGCAATCTTATCGGGTGAACCGCTTCTGCTGAAGAAATAACATATCTCAAAGGCAGATCCACGTCTTGCTCCAAAATGACCTTAATTAATGCATACAATGCTCCCGGGGTCTGGTTAAGCACGGTTACCTTCTCCCGAATTAGCAACTCCAAAAATTCACGATTATCGTACACAGCCTCGTTTGGAACAATGACCAATCTGGCACCTTTTAGAAGAGCCCCGTACATTTCCCATACTGAGTAATCAAAGCTCAATGCATGAAAAAGGGTCCAGACTTCCTGCTCATGAAATGGGAAGAACGGTGCTTCATTCTCAAACAATCTAACGATATTGGCGTGCGTGATCATAACTCCTTTAGGCTTGCCTGTAGTTCCAGATGTATAGATTAGGTATGCGAGATGTTCAGGTGTAAGGGCTATCCCCGGATTTGTTGTATCTCCGGTCTCATAGATCTCAACCAGATCACTCAAGCTTATTTTCTTTCCGGATGTATCGAGTGCATCCCATACGTCAGATGGTAAGTCAGCGATAACAAATTCTGCGCCGCAATCTTCCATAATGTAACGAATCAAATCATCGGAATACTTCGTATTAATGGGTACATATGCTGCCCCGACCTTTAGGATGGCTAATATGCTGACGATTGCATGGATAGATCTGTCCATATGCAAGGCAACGAAATGCCCAGCAGATACGCCCCTGTTTAGTAAAGCATTTGCCAATTGGTTGCTACGTTCGTTCAGTTGACGATACGTAAGCGCTTCAACTTGATCGTTAACAGCAATATGGTCAGGTACTGCTGCAACCTGTTGTTCAAAAAGATGCTGAATCGTCTTGCCAACAGGGAATTCCATCTGTGTACGATCAAACGCATGGATGATCTCGTCCACCTCTACTTGTCTCATAAAGTTAAGATTAGCAAGTTTCTCATGAGGTTTTGACAAGATATCTGCAATTAAATGAACGAGATATTCACCGTGTTTTTCAATCGTATTTTTTGTATACAGACTGCTATTAAACTCAAGTTTGATTAACATGTCATCTGTATGTTCGAATACTTCGATCAATAAGTCGAATTTGGCATCACCGCTCGCAACGACGTGTTCAACAATATCATCATGTTCATTCATTTGATTGTCTGCATGTGTCCTATTCTGCATAATAAACATGACGTCAAAAATAGGATTGCGGGATTGCTCCCTCTTGATTGAGAGATCGTCAACAAGCTGATCAAACGGATAATCCTGGTGTTCAAGATCATTCATTAATGAATCCGTTACTTCATTCAAAAAATCGGTAAATGTCTTCCCACCAGATGGGTAATTCCTTAAAGCGATGGTGTTTACAAATAAGCCCACACTTTCTTCAAAGCCGGGCTGAGTCCGTCCTGACACAGCTGTACCCAATAATACATCTTCTTGTCCGTTATACTTGTATATCATCACGTTATAAGCGGCCAGCAATACACTAAATAAGGTCGCGTCTTGCCCCTTCGCCAACTCTCGAAGTGAAGCAGTCATCGCAGCGTTCAGTTCAATCCAAACAGTCTCGGCTTTTCCATCTTGTTCCGATGTTCTTGAGTAGTCAGGTAATAAAGTGAAATCTGTCCGTTCAGCCTCTAGTTTTCCATACCAGTACGCCTGATCGTCCCGAGATTTCTGCGATTTCATATAACTTTCAAACCATAAGGCATAATATTTATAAGAGCTGTAATTTGCTTCTACAGGCTCGCCATCATATAAAAGAATGAATTGATTGATTAAATTCAAGTTTGATATGCCGTCAGTTATGATATGATGCATATCAATAAATAAGTCAAAGCACTCTTCGGTTACTTCAAAAACAGAGACTCGCAGCAAAGGAGCATCATTCAAATCAAAACTTGTTATCCATTCGTCATCAGCTGGCTCAGATTGCCACACATGTACATTGAAATTCCACTCCTGCAATATGCTTGCCATGATGGTCCCATCCACGACCGAAAAGCGTGTTCTTAGAATCTCGTGTTCTTTCAACAAACGATGAAAACAAGTCCGAAGTCTACTAGTATCCAACGGTTTATTAATCCTAAATTTCCCAGAGATATTGTACTTTGTACTGTTCATGTTCATTTGGTGCATTAGGAACATACGTGTCTGAGCAGGTGTCAACGAATATTGCGTAGACGTTGCTTCAAACATCGGTTCGAGTTCTTCAACAGAGGAACCCTGAACAAGTTTGTGTTTGATTAATTTTGCAAAATCGGCGGGTGTAGGATATAGAAATAACTCTTTGAGTGTTGCATTGATTCCCATCTCTTTTTTCAACTTAGAAATGAAGTTAGCCGCATATAGAGAATGCCCTCCAAGCTCGAAAAAGTGATCCTGTGGCCCAATGCCCTCAAACTTAAAAATCCCCTCCCATAGATGAATGATTTTCATCACTTCAGGATCTCGAGTAACTTGTTCTGAACTACCACCCGTTACATTCATTCGCTCTAGTAGATGATGTTCCACCTTACCACGATCAGAGAGAGGAAACTCCTCTAAAAAGACTATTTTTGTTGGCACCATATAAGGAGGTAAAGTCCGTGAGGCCCATAGTTTCAAGTCATGGTCCAATATCTCTTTCCCCTCAGTTACAACAACAAATGCACATAGAAATTTTCGATCTTCGGTATCTTTCAATAAGACAGCGACTTCTTCTATAGCACTATGAGATAACAGACATTTTTCGATTTCTTCCAATTCAATTCGATAACCATGCAGCTTTACCATTCGATCGTTACGGCCTAAAAAATCAATATAACCGCTCGATAACCATTTAGCTTGGTCTCCTGTACGATACATTTGTTCATTATGCAAAAAAGGATTCGGCACAAATCTGGACCGGCTCATATCCGGCAAGCGTATATAACCCGTGGAGAGGCCCTCTCCTCCAATTACGAGTTCTCCTGAAATGCCAACTGGCTGCAAACGATCATATTTGTCCAGAATATATGCCGTTTTATTCATCATTGGTTTACCGATAGGCGTAGTTTGCCAACTCTTGATCTCATTCAGGTTTACTTTGTAGTACGTTGCATCCACACAACATTCCGTTGGACCATATACATTAAATACTTCCAGATCTTCCTGCCCGTATAATTGAAACAAGTCCTCCAGCAACTGATGAGGCACCTTTTCACCACCAATTAATAAGCGGCGCAAAAATCGTGGTTGTTTGTTTTCAAAAAGAACAGATCTGATATAACTTGGACTGCCATTCATCATTTGAATTGCATGATTATCAAGGAAGTGAAGTAATTGCTCTTGATTCAAACGTTCTTCGTTTGTCGCAACGAATAGGGTGTGACCAAGCAATAAAGAACTGAAAATCTCCTCTATGGATTGGTCGAAGAAAAATGGCGCAAGCTGAGCCACATTTAGTTTCTTCTCAAAGGGTGCATATATTTCAAGAGATAGACCTCTTACTAGGTTGATAATACTCTTATGTTGCATCTCAACCCCTTTGGGCCTTCCTGTTGTTCCGGAAGTGTAGATAATGTAAGCTCCGTCATCAGACAGAACTGGATAAGTTAAAGCGCTCGGTTTTTGGTCCGAATCGGAAAGGGAAGCTTTGTCAATAAACAGACAGTTCATTCCTTCATAATTCCTGTCTTGTGCTTCCCATAGTTTCTTCTCCGAAAGCAATAATTGAATACCGCTATCCTGCATAATATATAGATTCCGATCTTCAGGCGCTTCCGGATCCAAAGGAACATAACGTAAGTTAGATCTTAATATTGCCAGAGCACCAATGATGAACCATTCATTACGATCAAACAACAAACCCACTGCCGTTCCCTTAGGCAACCCCATTGAAATCATTTCATTGGAGAGATTGGTTGATTCCCTTAGAAGTTCTCTATAGGTCATAGTCCGTTGTATACTGACTACAGCAGTTTCATTAGGATGAGCATTAGCCTGTTGTTCAAACATATGAAAAACGGATGAGAACTCCGGCATGCTAGTAAGCTCCTGCCTACTCAATAACTTCCCTTTTTCCTCAGCAGTCAACATATCAAAATTTCTGATCAATTCCGTTTTTTGGTCAGCTACCAATTGGACAATTCGAAGGAAGTGGCCTTTAAACAAGTTGAGCAACTCCGAATCATAACGGTTACGATCATAAATAATGGATACCTCAGCATGGTTAGTATATATATCAAATATCATTTCTAATGGATAGTGTGATTTTGAAGCAAATGTCACATTACTCACATTCATTCCTGTAATTTGATCGTTCAGATCAAAAGAAAGTTGATCCTCAGCAGGAATATCCCCATGATTATTAAAAATTAAGATGTGATCAATTAAATCCTGAGAAATTTCGCTTTCCCCCTGGATTTGGTGCAGCGGATAATATGAAAACTCTCTCGATTTGAACATGTCATTTTGAATGTTTCTAAGCAAATCTACCAGAGTTGTATTTGAGGTTGATATCACTCGCATTGGAATCGTGTTTAAGAATACCCCTAAGGCATGTTCGATATTCTCAATTCCGGGATCTCTAAGTGAAGTGACCAATCCGTATACAACGTCCTCCGAATTAGCGTATCGTTGTAACATCATTGCCCATATTCCTTGGAACACTACGTTAATCGTTACACGATATGCAGCAGCAACGGTTTTTAAGTTCTTGAACAATTCTGGATCAACTACAAGTTTCAATTCTTTATACTCGGATATAACATCTTGATAATTTCTCTTTGGAATTGAATAATTGGAATCGTAATTGGCCAAATAAGAATTCCAATAATCGGATGCTCCCATCCAATCTTGCTCATTCAACCATTGAATGAAATGGGCATCTGGCATACCCAACAGCTGGATATCCGTTCCACGGGCATGCAACACATTGTCATAATTAACCAAAAGATCCCTCAACAAAATTTTGAAGGAATAACCATCAATGAGTATATGATGATAACTGCAAATCAGTTTAAATGAGTTGTCGCTGGTCGAGAGGATAGAAAATCGTATGGGCGCTTCTTCTGATACCACAAAAGGCTTTGTACGGTCTTCAACCAGCAGCTTACATAAGAGGTCTTCAACATCGTCTCCCTCCAGTTTGGAAGCATCCATGTGATTCACTCTTGTGAATCCTTCCTTCCTGATTATCCTTACCACTTGATCAAGATCTTCATGTAAGAAAGTAGTTCGCATTACTTCACACCGTTTCGTGATGCCGTGCAAAGCCTCTATAAATTTATCGTATTGGAACAGTCCCTCGATCTGAACAACAAACTGTTCAACATATGTCCCATCAGGATGTTCATCGTTAATAAGATGGAACATCAATCCTGCCTGTATTGGGGGGACAACATCTATTCTTTGAACATCACTCATGGATGTGAACCTCCCATTTTTTTATTTTCTTGAATGATATGTTCCACCTGTTGCAATTGCTCATTATTTAATTGACCATATTGATAATGACTTCTCCGCTTGCTGGAAGGCACTTTTTTGCCAGTATCTACGCTAGGTATCGTACTCCGTCCAATACTGTTTTTGCTCGCAATGAGACCTTTAATGGTAGAGCGTTGGAATATATCTTTCACATCAATCTCATAATCTTTTTTCTTCAATAGTGCTACAACACGCATAGCTTTGATAGAATCTCCACCGAGTGAGAAAAAGTCATCAGAAATACTGATTTCATCACGGGCAAGAACCTGCTTCCAGACTTCAGCGACTAATATTTCTTCCTCACTTTGGGGAAGAACGTTCTCTTCCTCCACATAAAATTGCCGCAAATCCATTTTTTTTGCTGCACCCCGATCAATTTTGCCACTTGTGTTGAGGGGGATATCATCAACGAGAACAATGTTCCTTGGAACCATATACCGTGGTAACCGCCGATATAATATTTCACGAATATACTCTTTGTTAAGAGGTGGTTGAACAACAATTAGGGCGTGCAACACTGCATCTGACCCTTCCTGGAATTCACCTTCGAACACAACGGTTTTCACAACTCCCTCAATCGCACGGATGAAAGCTTCTATTTCCTCCAACTCGATGCGATATCCAGAAATTTTCACTTGATTATCTTTTCTTCCGAGGTATTCAAGCGATCCATCGGACCGTATGACTCCAAGATCTCCAGTTCTAAAGAACTTTCCTTGTTGTTGTCGCAGGTCAGAAGGAAGGTAAATAAATTTTTCGTTCGTTAGTTGCTCTCTGTTCAAGTAACCTCTCGAAACTCCACCTCCACCAATTACAATTTCACCTTGAATGTAAGGGGGCAAAGGTCTGAGTTTTTCATCCACCACATAGATCATTTCGCCGGGTAATGGGTTTCCGATCGGTATAAAATCACGCTTATTCTGCTCCACATCCAATAACGCCGACCAGATCGTTGTCTCCGTAGGGCCATAAGCATTTACGATTCGGGCATCCGTAATATGACGGAGCTTGTGGAACATTTCCACTGGAAATGCTTCCCCACCAATAATAATTGTTGTCAGAGATTTTAAAAATTCGTGTGATGATGAATCATTTAGAATATGTTGTAGACGAGAAGGAGTGGTTTGAAAATAATTAATGGGTCTCATCTTCTCCTTATGAACTTGAAGCTTCTCGTATTCTTTGAAACTCTTCATCCTTAATTCGTTTAATCGCTCTAACCCTTCCAAGACTTTTACAGAATCAATTCCAAAATCAATCAGGCTTGCAATTTCATTGACTCCGATATGAACAAGCTCGTCTACCATGACTTGACATGTCTCTACCGTTCCAAACAATGCTGCTTTATTCCAATATCGTTCAAAAGCAAATTCATACATTTCATCTTCTGACTCAATGTTAAAATCCTCGTGGAGTTTATCAATCAATCTTTGAACAAGTCCGGCACTAGAACGCAAATAGTTACAAAACGGCTCTTTAACTATTTTCTTTACTTCCTCAAGTTCATCACCCAAGTAAGTATGGATCATCAGAGTTACCTTGCCTGTATCTGGAGAAAATCCCGATTCCAACAGGGATTTCCTGTAAATATCGATATTACTCCTTAACGTTTCCAAGTCTTGTCCTAGTAGATGTGTAAGTACGTTAGCACCTATTTGCCCAGCCTTCTGAAATGTATCTGGGTTTCCTGCAGATGTGATCCAGATCGGCAAGTTTTCCTGAACAGGCTTGGGATATACACGCAGTGATGTGGTTTGACCTAATCCATTGATTCTACTAATCTCTCCACCACACCATAATGTTTTGACTTCTTTTATTTGTTTGTACATGTGTTCCTCTTTGTTCTCAAATCGTTCCGGTGCCAAGCTAAAATCGTCTACATGCCATCCTGATGCAAAAGATACTCCTACTCGACCAGAGGAAAGCTGGTCAATCATGGCCCAGTCTTCAGCGATATGCAAACTGTCTTGTAAAGGGGAGACAATGCTGCCCGCTCGAATATGGATTTTTTGAGTGACAGCTGCTATAGCAGCACTGGTTATCGCAGGATTAGGAAACTTCCCACCGAACTCATGAAAGTGACGTTCAGGCGTCCATACTGCTTCAAAATCATGTTTATCTGCAAAAATGGAAGATTCAAGTAACAATTGATACTCGTTTTCAGGTTGCTTATCCCGATTCGCATTACCAAAAAAGTAGAGGCTGAAATCTAGTTTGCGGGACGTATTTAAGTAAGCGTCGTAGCTTTCAAATTGTTCATGGTCATCTACTTTTAATACAACCTCTATCCCGTTACATAAAGTCCATAACAACTCCAGAACGGAAATGTCAAATGAAACGGTCGTAACCGATAGTAAAGCATCCTTCGTACTCGGTTTAAAGTAATCATTTAAACTCTCAAAAAACTGAATAACGTTTCGGTGCTCGACCATAACGCCTTTTGGTTTTCCTGTTGAACCAGACGTATAAATGACATAAGCTAGTGAGCTGACATCATGGATTCTTGAATCCATGATTATAGAACTCGAACTCGAAGAAGAATGCCAGTCTTCTAATGTAATAAGCCTCATGGGGAAGCCATAATTTTCAGGGATTGTATCCGTTACCAAGGCGATCATACCACTATCCTCAACAAGGTATTGAATGCGCTCTTCGGGCAATGTCGGGTCAATTGGTACATAAGCTGCACCGGCTCTTAACACACCCAAAATAGCAATAATTAACTCAGCCGAACGTGGTAAACATATTCCTACCCTGTCATCTGCTCTAATATCCAATTGATTGTGAAGGAAGTTAGCAAATGAATCGACCCTTACTTTTAATTCTGCGTAGGTAAAAATATGGTTCTTATATACCAACGCTACATCCCCTGGTTTCTCCACGCAAATTTCATCGAAGATTAAATCTAGTGTTTTCTCCTTGTAAGCACGAATAGACTCTAGGTCTGATAAAGGTTTCTGATCCAGATTCTCTGCTGTCACATCAGGTAAATACCAGAGCTGCTCCAACTTCATCTGAGGGTTGCTCAACATTCGGTTTAATATATGGATAAACTGATCTGATAATCCTTTTATGAATTCATCTTCAAAAATCTCTCTATTATAGCTGAAATTAAACTCAACATCTCTTTCCGATGGCGTAACCGTTAGTGTAATATCGTATGGATTAGTCTCATGAACCTCATAATTCAGGATAGAAATGTTATGATTTTTCTCCATACTTTCTATATTCATAGGGTAGTTTTCAATGACCACAACGGTGTCAAACAAACGATTTATCTTCCCAAAACCTGACCATTCATGAATTCGAGTCAAAGGTGTGTGTTCAAATGCAATGCCATCATGGAAGCGACCGGCACACTCCTGTAATACCTGCTGTACATTAGCATCAGAACTGTGTTTGAACCTAAAAGGAATTGTATTGATAAAAAGTCCTATTGTTTCATCAATAGCTTCGACTTCCATATTTCTTCCGGAAACAGCCACCCCAAACAGCACATCTTCACTTTGTGCATATTTCTGAAGCAAGATTCCCCATGTAGAATAAACAGCCATGGCCAGTGTACTTTGAATGGTAGAAATGTTATGCATAATCGAATCTTTATTATTTTCGCCAAGATTGATTTTGTAGTTTGTGAAGGAATCTATATTCTGATTATGTTTCTTAAATAAGGAGGTCTTAACTGCTCCATCTAAATAGCTCGTCCAGTAAACGCTTTCTGAATGACTGCTCGTATGTCTTAAGGCTTCAATGAACTGGCTGTATTTTGCTTTTTCTTGAACTACGGAATAGGTGTCGTCTTTTAACAGATGTTTATATATTTCTAACCATTGCTCCATAAAGAGCATATTGGACCAACCATCCATCAGAATATGATGAAATGCGACGACGATATGCCATTCTTCCTCACAGGTTTTTAACAGACCTATATGAAGAGGAGCATGCATAATATCAATTTTTTCGCGCAATGACCCTAATAGTTCATCAACACCTTGTGGATCTTGAGAACCGAGTTGATCACTCCATAAATTGGTGAAATGGAACGGCACATGATACTCCTTTAACACTATACGTATAGGTCTTTCTATTTTTTCCCACCGAAAAACTGTTCTCAACGTGTCATTTTGAACTGTTACATGATCTAATGCCCTGCGAAGAATCTCTTCGTCTAGGAATGTAGCTTTGATGTGATAATGGTATATTACATGATGCTGCTGTGGATTAATCATATGCTCAAAAAGCATCCCTTCTTGCAGAGGGGATAGATCTGTGACCGCTTCCACATTTTGCTTGGAAATCTTCATGTCCATGTCGAAACACCTACATTATTTTTCATTTTAGGCTGTATCAACCTAGATTCAGCACTCTTTCTACTATCTCTCGACTTTCGAAGGTCTCGTGTAATATTGATTCGTTTGAGCCAACGATCTCTGCCCGCATATTTGGGGCTGAATGGTTTTCTTCCATGGACAGCACGATAATTATCAACAAACAACATGTCTCCCGGTTTCAGTGTAATATCCATAATTGAATCTTCTATCTGGGATACGATATGTGCCATAGCTTCTCTGGCTAAGTCATCTTTCTCATCTATAACTCCCATAAAAAATGGGTCTAGCCTTATATAGGGAGAGTCGTAGTTACCGAATAAAATAGATAAAGGCTGCTTCGATGAATAATTAGCTTCAAATTGATCAAAAATCTCTGATGAATCTTGTCCCACATTATTTTTGCTAAAGTGAGATTCATCAGGCAAAATATAAAATCTCGGCTCAAACAAAACATCCTTGTACTTCTTTTCCAGATTTAACATATCTATAGATGCATAAGTTGTTGCAACTGAATCCGGATTCCGTAAACAAAACAAACCGAGATAATCAGCCCGATATTCATGAAAGGCTTCTTCTGTATGCCACCAAAGTAACGAATTACTCCCTGAGCCCAACTGCTCATTCTCATCTCCCTTTACAGGAAGTATATTGTGAATGTAATATCCTTGTTGCTGGGTCCCCCATCCAAACAAATCTCCTAGAATTGACCCACATAACGAAAAAAAGATTTCTACCTTTCGTGTCAATTTAGGATCTGGCCGTTCTCTCCAATGGGAGGGTGTCAGACCGATATCATCATCATTAACTGGGAATCCGGATATAACGAGATGAGATTGTTTTTCCGATTGTTTAAAATCAATTAATTTCTTCTTTAGTTCAAAAGGTAAATTATACCCCCATAGAGCTGCCTCCATTAAGTAACGGTCCGTCTCAAGATCCGTGTCTGCGGGAATAGATTCAACGAGTTCATAGATCTCATTGAGCTCACTAGCCGAAAGAACATACCTGTTCATTGTTATCATCTCTCCTTTGATTAGGTCCTGGATTTATACGTTATAGGGTTCAGCCATCGCAACGACAATTTTTCTATCTCCCTTAAATGTTTTTCTGCCGTGCGCCATGAGCATATTGTCTAACATGAGGACATCTCCCTCTTGCCATGGAAAGACTATACTGATCTCCTCGTACAGTCCTTGGATTTCATCTATTAAAGAGTCCGGAATTGTGCTACCATCTCCGAAATACGTATTGCGAGGAAGATTGTCATAACCCCGTTCTTCTATAAGCCATTCTCTGGCCTCTAAAGGCAGACTAGAGACATGAAATAAATTAGCTTGATTGAACCAGACCTTTTCCTTAGTGAGGGGGTGAATGGCTACTGAATCACGAACGGTTCGCGTCCGCAAATGATCTTTAGATATCCATTCGAATGCAATCCCATTTTTTTGGCAATACTGTTCTACGATCTTTTGGTCTTCTGTCTGGAAAACATTTTGCCAAGACAAATCCAAGATACCGTCGAAATTCCTTACATACATTACTTTCTTTTCGATAAATTGTTTTTTAATAGATGCATCTAGCTTCTGCAATAACTCTCTACTGTCTGCAATCGGCGTTTCCCCACCTACCTCGGCATTGATCTGGCAAGAAAACCATATCTTCATAGGCCATACTTTTGAATAAGAGCTTTCATTATGCATAGGTATACACTGGTCCTTAGGATATTCAGTGGAAGTATAGATATTATCCTGAACCTCAGTTCGTGGTGTAGATCGTTCCTTATACTCTAACAATTCTGAACTGAAGATTTGCGTGATTTCACTAAACTCTGATATCGATGCTTTGGGGAAATTCCGAAACAAAACGCCTCCTCTTTGTAGCAATACCTCTTCTAATTCCTTCTTGTTCTCTGTAACCCATTGATTCAATTTGATTTCTGTATCCGTGGGAGTATATGTGTAGAGTGATCCTGCAGTGTAATTTAATATGGAATTACCAATGCTTTTCATAATGATAAACCTCCTGATTTCATACGTTTTTGGAGAACTTAATCTTTTCTTTTTGGAAATAGAATGCTATATCCCCCGCAAAGGAAACATCCCCCTGCAGCTACGACCATGAAGATTGCACCCACAACCAAGCTTGAAGGAGCCCAAACGCTCAGGAAACTCCAGGGATACCCGTGATATAAAACAGTAGGAGAAAAGTAGATGGCCACAGTGAAAATTGCATATCCAACAGATAACAACGTCAGTTTAATTCTCGCATTCAAGGATGGTTTTTGGAAAGATCTATGCTTGTCCTTATACATTCGAGAACAGAAGAATAATGACAGCGCGATCACAAGCAAGCTCAATACAAGAAGCACTCTCATCACATTATTCAATATCAGAAATAGATCTACTTCGGATGGAGTCGGCGTGTTCCCTAATAAAATTTGCTCAATTCCCATAGCTATTGAAAATACAGCCTCTGAATTCAGGTTGGCCATCACGGTTACCCCTATTTTTTTTCCTTTATTCAATAACATGTAAGATGAAAATCCCGGATTTGCTCCTGAATGTTCAAGTTGCTCACCTTCAAATGAATAAATCTCCCATCCAGCAGCATATGACGCTCCTTCTTGTATCCCCTCCAGAGTGCTATCCTTCATGTGTGATTCCAAAATGACTTCACCAAAACCAGGTACATTGACCATCCCCAATTGGATCTTCATCCACTGACGCATATCCTCAGCATTGGACACAATGTATCCAGCGGGCGTATTCCCGCGATAGGATGGTCCGTCATAGGATGCTGCGCCGAAAAAACCTAACTTATGTCCAGAAGCCATATTTTCCTCTGACTGAACTTGTGCCTTAGGATAAGTATTCAATAATCCCAACGGATTGAATATATTTTCTATCATGTATTCTTCGTAACTCATCCCCGAAACTTCTGCAACAACGAGACCGATAATATCGTAATTCAAGGTTGCGTATTCGAACATTTGTCCTGGCTTGTTGACAAGTTGTACAGGTACCATTTCCATCAGCATTTGCTTCAAGGCATCAGCATCATTGCTTTCAGGGATTAGAGTTATGGAATCAGTAGGAATTCCGCTTGTATGGTGTAACAATTGCCGAATGTTAATGTCTGATTCGGTGCCATCCAAAACGGCCGTGAACCAAGGCAAATGTGCTGTTACGTTATCATCCAGGCTGAGCTTGCCCTGTTTAACCATTTTGAGTAATGCAAGCCCGGTAAAAGCTTTGGAATTGGAACCAAGTTCAAAAAGCGTCCTTTCATCAACGGCTTTGTTCCCAGAACTACGAAATCCATAACCTGCACTATATTCAAACTTATCTTGAACAATAGAAGCTGCTAATCCAGGAATTTTCATTTTTCCCATTTCCATATTAATAAACATATCAATAGATTTTTCAAGATTATGTGTTGAGGATTCAGCATACCCAACATAGTTATTACTCAAAAATACAACTAGAATTAGTAAGGTAAACATACGACGGAATTTCATATATAGAACCTCTCTCTTTTTATTGGCTCATCAAGAAAATAATGCATCCAAGTCCTCCTGGTTTAATTTATGTTCTGTAAGATCTACAATAGGGTCGCTTACAACTGAACGGATGAGAGAAATCTCTGTTAGTTTATTTTGTATTTTATTCATCCATAGTTGAATGGTATTTACAGAAAAATCATCTTCTTTATAGTTGATTTGAATATACAATTGTCCACTCATGACATAAATATTGATGTCCAGCAAACAGTTTAAATCATTGTAGGGACAAACATCGGCGCTAGTATTTGTATCTGAGGGTGTAAACCACGTACCAGCAAGGCCATTGTCCATCTCACCAAGATAGTTCAGTCGGACTAATCGTCTCTCTTCCACCCCTAATACATCTTTTAAGTAATAATGTATTCCGTAACCCATTCCATTGAGAGGTATACTGTTCAGTTCATTGGAAATAGCAATAATCTGATCTGTTAAATCTCCCGATTCAACAAAGAAGTTAACGGGAAACAAACTGGTGAACCATCCGACTGTACGATTAATGTCGAGCGTATGATCGAACATTTCCCTGCCATGGCCTTCCAGCATTACAGAGATGTTGCTCTCCTTCGTTAGCTCCCATATGCTGAGAACAACAGCTGCAACAATTAAATCTTTTGATGTTGTTTGCAGATTTTTGTTCACCGTGGACATAATGAGTTTTGTTATACTTTCTTGAACTATCCTTTGTTCCTGAACACTTGGTGAGTGAGATCGTTCGGTCTGTAGCTTATCTTTTAAATCTATATAGTGAATTCGGGAAACAACTTTGCTCCAATACTCTCTATCTTTCCTGGCAGCAGGACTCTCAGCGTATTCCAATAGTTTACCAGCCCATTCTTGATAAGAGCTTCCTTTGGATATCCGAGAAATATGAGATTGTTCCCCCTCCCTAATCAATGAATCCAGATCCTCCAGTAGAATTCTCCACGATATTCCGTCTACAATCAGATGATGTGCAATGAACGATACCTTAATACCATGCGGAGTATCGTAAAACACGCAATAAAATAAGGAGGGTGAATCCATTGAAATACTCTCTTTGATCTCCTTATCGTATTTGATCATACTTTCCAGATAATCTCCCTCTTCTTCTAAGCGTAGATCCATGTATTTCATTACGGATGTCAAGGGAAAAACATCTTGATATTTTAACTGCATTGTTTCTTTGTCCATCGTAATTCTCAAAGAATCATGAACATCAACCAATTGAGAAATAGCATGGCAAAATATGTTGTAAGAAATATCTTCCTTAAGATTGATATGGACGGACTGCAAGTAATAATCCTTGTTACTTATACTGCCTTTAAGAAACCATTGATTGATCGGCGAAGGAGGAATACTTCCCTTACACTGGGCTGGTTGAGTTGTTTGTTCAGTAACACGCTTCTCTGCCATCTCAGCATGTTCTCCAACAATTGGAAATAAAAGTATATCTTTGGCCTTCAATTCAATTCCTTGCGTGTTAAGCAGAGAGGAAACCTGTATGGCTTTGATGGAGTCCCCTCCGATAAAAAAGAAATTGTCATCCAGAGATATATTTTCTGTTTTTAAGATTTCTTCCAATGCGCTCAATACCTGTTTTGCGATTTCAGATGGGCCACTGCGATTCTCAACACCCTGTGATAACTTAGGCATTGGTAGTTGTGAACGATTTATCTTTCCATTTGTCGTGACAGGTAAACGTTCCATTATCTCAAAATGCGAAGGAATCATATAACTTGGCAAGAGAAGCGATAACGATCTCTTTAACTGATTAGTAGAAATGGATTCTAGCAACTCCAAATGTGCAATCAGCATATCTGAGCCATTGGGTAATGAATTTTTCGTTACTACCGCTTCTTTAACGCCTTCAAGTCCACACATGATATTTTCAATTTCTAACACTTCGATCCGATAACCATTAATTTTCACTTGATCGTCTGCCCGGCCTACATAAAATAAGTTTCCGTCTTCGACGTAATAACCTATATCCCCCGTTTTATACATCCTTTGACCGAGTACGAATGGATTAGGTAGAAACTTTTCATTTGTTAAATCACCTTGATTTAGATACCCCCTAGCAACACCAGCTCCCGAAACAAAAATTTCACCTTTTGTATACAAAGGAACCGGTTGTAACTCACCATCCAGAATATAAATTTGAGTGTTTTGTATAGGTTTACCAATACTTACGGATCCGCCTCTAACCGAAGCACTATCGTATCGGTAAATCATACATCCCACTACAGTCTCTGTCGGCCCATATTCATTAAATATATTGATATCCTGGCCAAACATTTCAAGCACATTTTCGGCAAGCTGTACTTTTAAATCTTCCCCTCCAACGATTAACGTTCTGAGTGAATTTCCATATCGCCCATGTTCAATCAGCAGTCTTAGGTGAGATGGAGTAAGCTTAATTACGGTGGATTGGTTATCCGTTATGACTTTATCCAACACAAACCCACTATCAGATTCACTGTAAATAATAGCTTTGCTTCCGCAAATTAACGGTGTAAAAATCGAAGTTAAAGTTAAATCAAAAGAAAATGACGAATAGACCGGAAACACTTCAATTTCGTCCACATATGTTGAGCAAGCCCACGTCGTGTAATTAAACAATCCACCATGTTCTACCATGACTCCTTTAGGAACACCCGTTGAGCCAGAAGTATATATAATGTAAGCAAGTTGGTTTTTGGCTGGAATAACCGTTAAATTATTTGTTGTTCCCTCATATGTTGTTTCTAAAGAAATATCAATCACTTTGATATTATTACTACATTCATCAATTCCACCTAAATTAGTTAAGATAGCGCTAACATTACTATCTTCAAGCATATATCTTTTTCTTTTTGAAGGAAGTTTAGGATCGATGGGTAAAAATGCCGCTCCAGCCTTCAATACAGCCCATATCGCTATAATGGCTTCCAGAGAATGTTCTGAGATAATAGCTACAACCTTCTCTGATCCAATGCCATATCTTGAAAGGTTACGTGCTAATGCATTGGATTTTAGATTAAGCTCCTCATATGTCAACCTGGTCTCACCGTACTCAAGCGCAATTCGTCCTGGATGAAGTGCCGCTTGCTTGTAGAATAATTCAACAATACTATTTCCTTCTATCTGGTGATTCTCAGTATCATTCCATTGATGAATAATCTCTTTTTCAAGCTCTGGCTCCATAATTCTTAAATCTTTTACCTTTGCTCCATTATCTAAGATGATCTGCTCTATCAAATATAGATAGACAGATGAGAAGTGTTGAATCTGAGCGTCTGTATAGTCGTCCGTCTTATACTCAAAGTCGAGTCGTATATGCCCATCCTGGTACCAGTCTTTAACAAAAACTTGAAGTGAATAAATCTGATGACCGGAGAAAAAGTCCAACGTTTTAATGTCAATTCCGTCACAATGCTCAGGAAGTGCTGCATTGCTGTAATTGATACAATGTTGAAATAGTTGATCCTTACCTTGTTGCTTGAGCAAAATATCTTCAATTAAAATATCGTAAGGATATTTCTGATGAAAATAACAATCATTTAGTTCTTTGTGGGCCTGAATCATAAATGTCGAATTTTGAATTTCTGGATCAATGTTCATTTTTAAGGGCATTGTGCTGGTATACATCCCAAAGCTTGCCCTCTCCTTGCGTCCAGAACGATTAAACACAGGAGTCCCCAATATGAGTTCCTCTGTCTTATCCATTTTGGACAAGTGAAGAAACAATACACCAGTGAAAAATGCTGCATTTGTTATAGCTTGATTTTGGATATAGTTCCTAATCCTGTTTGAACGGTTAGCATCAATGATCGTTGTTAACCTACGAGCTTGCGTGTTCTCGCTGCTTTTCGTTTGAGCAACCTTGGTCAAATCTTCGAAACGTTTCGTCCAAAAGGTTTTGTCCTTTAAAAATCTCGAAGAGTTCTTGTATTTTTCTTCCCTATGTAGATAATCAGTAAATAATAATTGATCTGATTTAACTTCTTTTCCAGAAAATTTGCTTTGATATATATCAACGACTGACTCTGCGATTAGCTTCACAGACCAGCCATCGCCAATCAGATGATGCACTTTAAAATAACATCCGGCATTTCCAGACTGATCAATAAAAACGATAAAACAAAAGAGTGAACTTTCAATCAATTCAAAAGGTTCGTTAAAGTGATTGGTAAACCACGTTTCAGAATCTATCTGCATCTCTCTAAAATCGATGAAGGAGACTTCATGTTCTGTTTCATCAACATATTGATATACGTTATTAGAACTTCGCTTCAGACGAATACGCAAGTTAGCATTGTTATCAATCAGTTCCTTAATGCTATCTTTCAGTAAAGTCAGATCCATCGCTTGTTTGAAATAAAATGCGCCGCCCAAGTTATACAGAGAACTCTTTGAATATATATTCTCTATGATCCATACTCTTTTTTGTGGATGAGACAATGGATATAGCAACATAAACACCCCTTATTTATAAACGATTGTTAATTATAACTTGTTATTATAATCAGTTAATGGTGTTATTTGTCGTAAAATTGATTATAATGGAATAATAACTCCCATTTTTCTTCTATAGGAGATATTATAAACCAACTTTTTTCAAAAAAAATGCTTTTTTTTCTTTTATGTAAAATTGGATACATAATTTAAGATATGTTATTTTAATCTATATATCACGCTATGATTGGCAATTAATTACCATTATTATTTGAAATTATGTAGATGTAATTTGAATAATGTTGCGGATTCTTAGGTCTATTAAACTTGTAAAGGAGTACCCATGTATGAAGTTTGTTACGGTTTCTGCATATAGTGTCGAACATCTTTTGCCTAAGACCGAAATATTTTGTTCCTCTATACACCATCAAGCTTACGCAATTATTGTTCCTTCTTCTACTTTCGTATCTTACGATGGTAATGAGCTACTTATAAATAAAATGAGCATACTAATAGGTAATAATTTCAGTTTGCGGAACTTAGGTTCTTCTTATGTAGAGATTCGCAAGATCACTTTTAATCATTCGTTTACTGACCTAGAAGAATATCCTTTGGTCATCCAAGCTTCTTCTAAGACAATGAGAAGTATAAACAAATTGTCCAAATTAATATCCGGGCCGTTAATCGGACGCTACATTGCTGAAACAGAAGAGCAAATTGAAACCCTTCTTCGAGCAAATCATGACAATTTCAGTGAGCGCTCTCATGAGGCGAATACCAAAGCACAGACAGGAACAATTGATAATCGTTTGATTATGGTACATCGCTATATCCGCAAACATTATGCAGAACCACTTACGTTACAATTACTTGCTGAATTAATCTATTGCAATCCAGTTTATTTAAGCAATAGTTTCTCTAAAATATTCGATGTATCACCTATGAGGTACTTACAACAAGTCCGGATGAAACGTGCCTGCGATCTTCTCAAAACGTCCAATCTGAATATCAAAGAACTCACGACTGCCATCGGGTATATTTCAAATTCTCAGTTTTCGAGTATTTTTAAGAAGCACTTTTCTTGTACTCCAGCCGAATATCGGAGATTCATCCGTATGAACTGTAACGAAGGGGAGAGTGTAACTCATTGACCGACAATCTCAAAGATACCATTACGATAATGATCGCTCAGTGCCTGCAGGTTACTAACATCAAAGAAATTGATGTGCAAGATAATTTAAATGACTTAGGAATATGTTCCATTAAAGTGATAAGACTGATTGTACTGTTAGAAGAACACTTTGATATCACTTTTAATGATGAAGAGTTGTTAGTCGAAAACTTTAACACGTTATCCAATATACTCAACATCATTCAGTTGAAGTTAAATGAGTTTGATTATGAACAATAAAGAAAGGTGATCTCTGCATGACAGAGTTCACCTTTCTTTGTAGTTATCGGTATACGTTTAATTCAATCTACTATAGATAGGTTAATCTCACTTCCTCAAGATCTGATAACAGTTCCTGAACTGCCGACCGTTCCTGCTTCTCCATTTTCTCGATCAATTCAACTATTTTTACTATATCATTTGTCGTTTCTGACATACTGTGCTTTATACACCAATTCCTAAGAATTAAGCACAGCTGTTTAATTTCTCTGTAAGCCTTTTCATGAATATCCAATCTAGTAATATACTTTTTCTCATCGAGATAAACCAAACTTCTCAACATCACTTCCTTATGGTCAAAGAGCAAATGGAGAGATCTAATCAGACTAAATTCGAATAAAGCAGTCTCTGTAATATGTTCTCTTAAAAAACGATAAACTCCTATTCCCCAAGCGTCCGTATCTTTGCCAGGTTCTTCAACCAACTTATAATCGTTAGAGGATTTAGTTTCATTTATATAGTCATGCAACTGTTTAATCAGATAACCTAGATCTAACTTGAATTCACTTTTTCGTTCATTGAATTGCAAAAGCTGAACACCTCTGAACCACTCTCCCTCAGAATGAGGACTTACAAATGCTTCATTAACGCTATCAAAACTTGCTGTCGAGAAGGAATATTTGGAATTAAAAAAATCAGCTACGTAAAACATTTGATTTTCTTTGTTATATCCATAGATCAACATATCATGCGGAGCATGCACTTTTCCAAAATTATCATAGGCTGCAATGTAGTATTGATCTATGCTTAAATATACATAATTTTCTTCATCAATTGCATCAATAATAAACTGTGTTATATCGTCACACCACTTTACTAAAACCTTCTTATGGTAGTGGTGTAATTCAAATAATCGATAGTATTCTCTAAAAACAGGCGTATAAAATTGTATGTAAACCTCTGGAGTCTCCCAGGCTACTAGCTGGACATGATTATGACAAAACCACGGAAAAAAAACATCTTCTTGAGTGCTAAGAATAGCAGTCATGTTTGCAAACGCAGGAAGTGAAGTAATCATTGGATATTTAATCGGTAATCCTTTTTCTGTTGGCATCCTTATCTTCCTTTCTTAAATCGCTAGATTTATTACTTAATAGTTAATTTAGACCAATTTTTTTCTATCATATCAGATTTCACTCTATAATGAAAAGGCTTTCATAGTTGAACAACTAAAACGCATGTGTAGCACATTAGATATCTGTCATCATCGTATTTCGAGCAGTTATACTACCAGAGAATTTTCAAACCGAAACCGTACATTTTATTTACAAAAGAACATCCTCAGCACTTTGTACAATGTGCTTAAAATCTGTTATCTTTTAGCCTCTTTATCCAAACTCTTCTTTACGCCTACCTCACTTAATGTTAGATTTTATAACATATCATTATGAAAGCGAGTGGGTTGAAGATGGATCTGCAACAGTTATTGACTATCCCCATTCTCTCCAAAGCAAAGGTTATTGCCGGACATCGTGGACTAGATCGTTTGGTACAATCGATTAACATTATGGACGCGCCAGATATTGTACAATTCCTGAAGCCGGGGGATATGTTGCTGACGAACGGTTATATCCTGAAAGACCGCCCCGATGCTCATCTTGGATTCATTACAGACATGCATGCAATTGGTTGTGCAGCGCTTGCGGTCAAGACACAGCGTTTCTCTCTTGAATTATCTCCGCAACTGCTTGAAACGGCCGACAAGCTGGGCTTCCCAATCATCGAACTATCCGAGATAGACAATACACTTGGTGAAATATTTCAACATTCGATCAGTGCCATCCTTCAAAACAAAACCCATGAGCTACACTACGCCTTATCTATTCACAAGCAATTTTCCACGATGGTGATGCAGGGAAAAGGCATACCCTCCATCGTAGATACGTTGTCTCAATTACTATCCTCACCTGTACTTCTGCTTGGTTCGAAGAAGCAGATTACGGCAAGCTCCCATTATGCACAACAGATGGATCACCAGTCTCTCGCCGCGCCCTTACTGACATTTATAGATGAGCACCCTTCCTTCCAAACCGCAATCTCGATCTGCCTGCTTACTGCTGATAAATATCGACACGCCGAGCTTCATCCCATTTTCACGGATCGGCACGAGGGCTATTTAATCGCACTATATGACAGTTCCGCAAGCTCTAAGCTCTCCACTCTGGCACTGGAGCAAGCCGTTAATGTGATCGGCCTGGAGTTAACCAAGAAGCAAGCCGTCAAAGAGCGTTCCCGCCGTTACAAAAATGAATATTTCTCCGATCTCATTCAGGGTTTCATTCGTTCGGAACAAGAAGCGCTGCATCGCGGCAAGAAATATGGGCTGCAAGCCAAAGGAAGTTCCGTTCTGATCATTGCCAAAAAGGATGAATCCTTAGCGGGCATACCTAAACAGAACTCTACTTCGTCCGGGGAAGAGCGGTTCATCTCGGAACGAGACGCTAATTACGAGCTGATTAAACAGGAATTCGCCAGATTGGATCTCTCCTTTGTCATGTTCACTAAGAACGACCAGTTCGGCATACTCGTCTTTTTGGCCGAATCGTCTTGGGACGAACACACCGTTGTTCAGCAGCTTGAGCGGATGGCGAGCAATCTGTATACAGAGTCGCAGCTCAGCCTATCCTTCGGCATAGGTAATTCCTACACCAATGTATTGGATATTGGACTCTCCTATAAAGAAGCAGTCAAGGCGCTCCAGTCCGGCTATCAGATGCGAAAGACCCGCTTCGCTCATTCCTATCAAACCATGGATATAAGCCGTCTGCTGCGCATGATTCCCCACGATGAGATGCTGCAGTTCCATCAAGAAACCTTTAAACCCTTCAACGACCGAGATCCAAACGAGCGCAACGAACTGATGAAAACCTTGTCCTCCTTCTATGAGAATCATTGCCAGATCGTTGATACGGCGAAAGAGCTCTTCGTACATCGCAATACAGTGATCTACAGATTGGAGAAATGCGAGAAACTGACCGGCAGGAACATTAAAGACCCGATGGAGAGCCTGCGCTTTCGACTTGCCTTCGCACTTGAGTCCCTTTTGAATGTTAATCCAGCCCCTAGTGAAGCTAATCATACGTCTTAAATCGAGAACGTGTCATGTTTAATGACACGTTCTTTAATTTTTCTTTTCATATTCAATTCATGTTCAATCTTCATTTGTGCATTTTAACTGATTTAATTCTATTTTTATGTTCAGAGTAACTAATGACAATGATGCAAACAGTCTATATGATTAGGAATATATTCATTAATGTCATGTTAATTAACATCAAATTACATCAAGAAACGAAAAAACATCAGGCTGTAGGAAAGGGGCTACCTATCATGGCTATACAGATACAAGGCGTATCCAAATCATTTGTCAGTGCAACCGGAGAAGATATTCAGGTCCTGGCTGAGGTTTCGATGCAAATCAAGAAACAGGAATTCTTCAGTATCGTGGGACCGAGCGGTTGTGGCAAAAGTACGATTTTCAATATTATCGCAGGTCTGCTTAAGCCAACAAATGGCAAGGTTATCGTCTGTGGCGAAGAGATCGATCAGACCACCGGACATGTCGGTTATATGATGCAGAAGGACCTGTTACTTCCTTGGAGAAGCATCCTGGACAATGTCACGCTAGGCTTGGAAGTGAAGGGCATGTCCAAAAAGGATCGCGGCGATATTGCCATGGATTATCTGGATCGCTATGGCCTGGCCTCATTCGCAGAAGCCTATCCCTCCACACTATCAGGTGGTATGCGCCAACGTGTAGCCCTCATTCGCACCCTCGTTACCCAGCCCGATATTATATTACTGGATGAACCCTTCTCCGCACTTGATTATCAGACCAGACTCATTCTGGAAGATGAGATCTTGTCTATCCTGAAATCCGAGGGCAAGACAGGCGTCCTGATCACGCATGACATTGAGGAAGCCATCGCCATCTCCGACCGCATTGCCGTTATGAGTAAACGACCAACAACTGTGAAGCAGGTGTATGACATTGGTCTCGCCTCGCAATATGGCTCAGCACTGAAAGCCCGCTCCGACCAGAAGTTCAAACAGTATTTTGAATCGATCTGGTCAGAGCTTGATATCCAAATGGGGAGGATCAGCTAATGAAGAGCACATCACCTGAAATTACCCTTGCCGGAAAGCCTGCTGGAGTTGCGAAAAGCAAACGCAGACAGCCCACCTTCTCCAAAGAATGGCTGATGACGATGCTGTGGCGGTTCATTATTGTAGCGGTCATCCTGGTGATCTGGGAATCCGCTGTTCGCTTGAAACTCGTTAACGGATTCCTCATGGGATCACCAAGCGCCATTATTGATGCCGCCATCACCATGGCTAGCTCAGGACAACTGCTTACAGACGCGTTTGCAACGGTAAATGCCACCGTTATCGGCTTTGTAGCCGGAAGCTTAATTGGCTCATTGGCAGGACTACTCATGTGGTATTCCAAGTCCGTTGCCCGTGTGCTCGATCCATTCATTGTAGCGATGAACGGTATTCCGAAGATCGCACTTGCTCCCATGATTATCATCTGGTTTGGTTCAGGCATCTTCTCCAAGATTGCTCTGGCCTCCGTAGCAACATTTATCGTAGCGCTATTATCCGCCTACCAAGCGACTCATCAAATCGACGAATCCCAGATTAATCTGATGAAATCCTTCGGTGCAAAGAAATCACAAATTTTCCGCAAAATTATCGTTCCTTCCTCTCTGCCATGGATCATCTCAGCCTTCCGTATCAATATCGGTTTGGCATTGGTGTCTGTTGTAGGTGGAGAATTCATCTCTTCAGATAAAGGACTTGGACACATGGTATTCGTCGAAGGTAACCTGTTCAACCTTCCGGCCGTATGGGTCGGCGTGTTCATGCTTATGCTGGTCGCCATGCTCCTCTACACCTGTGTCGGTTATATTGAATCCCGTCTCCTTCCATGGAATGACAACAAGACTAGCAGCAAATCCACATCTGTATAGCTGACCTACAACGATTAAAGGGGACTGATGACTAATGCGTACATTCAAAAAGATAGCTTTTCTAGCAACGATGACGGTTATTTTGACTACACTGCTCAGTGCATGCGGAAGCAATGCCACGACACCCGCGAGTGGTGCAGGTGCATCTAATAGCGGGGGGCAAGCAAATACACAAGTAGACAAAATTATGGTGTCCGAGGTGTATCACAATCTGCTCTACCTTCCCTTGTATGTAGCGAACAATCAAGGTTTTCTAAAGGAGAATCGCATTGAGCTATCTTCCATCCGTGCTGCCGGAAGCGGCCCAACAGCATTGTCTTCGGTGATCTCAGGCGAGTCGGCGTTCTCCTTCCACGGTCCTGAACATGTCGCATTTGCTAATGCAAAGGGCGGAGATGCTCGCTCACTGGTCCTTCTATCCGGCAGCGCTCCAGTATGGGCAGTCGCGAGAGAAGGAGTAACCGTGAATTCGACAGCGGACTTCAAGGGTAAGACCATCGTAGTGGGCTTGGCACCTACAAGCTCAAACAGCTTACTGCGTAAACTATTCGCTGACAATAACATTGATATTGACAAGGATGTGACGATCACCGAGGTTCAGAATGGCTCCGAGCTTGGTGCTGTATTAGCCGGCAAAGCCGATATTGCTATCGTTTACGAACCTCAGCTGGATCAAGGCATTGCAGAAGGACTGCATATTGTCCATGATTTTACGAAGGATTACCCTGACTTTGCCTTTGCAACGATGAATACAACCGCAAGTTTCATTGAAAAGAATCCTGATCTCACCCAACGCTTTGTCACCTCTATTGAGCAAGCCCTGGACTACATTCAATCGAATCCTGAAGGCGCAAAAGCAGTTGCCGTGAAGGAATTTCCGAATCTGGACAAAAACGTCGTGGAGCAAGCGGTACAACGCATGATCGACAGCAAGATATATCCTGCGGAGGGACTTATCAATGAATCAGCATTCGAGACCGCAATCGATATGCAACGCTTCATCGGCAATCTGAAGGAAGACCTCGCTTATGAGGAGATTATCGATTCAAGCTTCACCACCAAATAGAGAGAGAAAGGGTGATTACTCTGAACCAGGACAACTATCTCACACACCGCCGTACAGAAAGCGCCAAATATGCGGACGGAGTTATTACAAGCGAGGAGCTTGCCCTATTTACAGCAGACTTGGAGCTGATTCGAAAATTCAAGTTGCCAGAACAAGTAGGGCCCAATCCCCCGCATAGGAGCGTGCCTCTGCCATGATTACGAAACCACTTAACGAGCTGACGATTGCTGAAGCCGCAACACTGATTAAAAATAAGTTGATATCTCCTGTCGAGCTTACAAAATCCTATTTGAATCGCATTGAGAAAGTAGAGCCTTCTGTGCAAGCCTTTGTTACGGTCACCGCCGAACAGGCTTTGCAGGCCGCAAGAGAGTCTGAACAAAAACTGATGAATGGCGAATATCTCGGTCCTCTGCATGGTATTCCCTATGGAGCCAAAGACATTATCCATATTGCTGGCATACGCACCTCCGCTGGATCAAGTACCTTTCCAGACTTAGTACCCGGAACGAATGCAACAGTGATTGATAAGTTGCAAGCTGCAGGAGCTATCCTGCTCGGCAAGACAACAACGACGGAATACGCCTTTCAGGGAGGAGAACCACCAACCCGCAACCCATGGAATTTAGAACATACCCCGGGCGGTTCCAGCTCCGGCTCTGCCGCTGCAGTAGCGGCTGGCATGGCTTCCTTCACACTCGGGACACAGACCTTTGGATCTCTGCTTAGACCCGCAGCTTACAACGGATTAACCTGTATGAAACCCACTTACGGCAGAGTTAGCCGTAATGGTGTCATCACAGCCAGTTGGAGCCTGGATCATATTGGCGCATTCACTCGGTCCGCACAAGATAACGCAATCGTTCTGGAAGCAATGGCCGGGCAAGATGAGCTGGACTCCTTCACGCTTCCTTATGGCAAGCCAGACTTAAAAAATGCTCTTGAGCATCCTATTTCAGAAATGGTGATCGGTCTCCCGAGCAACTTCTTCCAAACCGATGAACCAGCGATCTTGTTAGCGGTAGAGTCGGCAATCGCTGTGCTTGAGAAGCTGGGCATGCAATGGAAGAAAGTTGACCTGCCCTCTTATATGGAAGAGACCATTGCTGCTCATCGTACGGTTATGCGGGCAGAAGCTGCCGCCTTCCATCAGGAACGCTTCGCGGAAGCCTCTGATCGTTACGGCCACACGATGCGGGAGCAGCTTGAACTCGGTTACCAGACGAGTGCCGTTGATTATTTGCAGGCACAACGCATACGAACGATATTCCGGAGCGAGATGATGTTGTTGTTCGATGAAGTGGATGTGTTATTGACTCCATCAACACCCTATGTGGCCCCACATGGCTACAAGACGGGGAGCCCGATTTTTAACGGACCGTTTACTAATACAGGACTACCGTCCATCACCGTACCCATCGGGTTTGATACCACCTCAGGGAAGCCATTGCCTATCGGCATGCAACTTGCGGGTCCACTCATGAGAGATGGCCGCCTGTTGTCCATCGCTCATCATTATCAGCAGGCTACGAACTGGCATCAGTTAACACCAATCATACACACTCATTAGGAAAGGAATGACAGCTACGATGTCTACCATCATACATGCAAGTGCAGCACCCAAGTTCCCGCTTCCTTTCTCCCATGCTGTCCGCGCAGGAGATTTCCTCTACGTTGCAGGTCAAGTAGGCGTTGATCCACAGACGCTTGAGCCCATTGGCGGCATTAAGGAGCAGACGGAGCAGTGCATTCGTAATATTGAGGTGATCCTGCAAGAAGCCGGACTTACACTCGATCATATTGTGAAGGTAAGCACTCATCTGGCCCGAGTCGAGGATCAGTCCGAATACAACGAAGTGTATGCGCGAATGATTAAGCAGCCCTATCCCGCCCGTATTACCGTATTCAGCGGGTTAGGCCCTTATTTAATTGAAATGGAAGTGCTGGCGTATGCGCCTTCCATTCGAGGAGAGTAACACATCACCAAAGAGCACCTGTAGCCATAGATGGGTACAGGTGCTCTCTTTGTCTAGAAGCCCGGTTCTCTTTTGAGAAACGGGTTTCTTTTCGTATTCCTATTTTGTTTTAAAGCGAGATGCTTCTTCGGCCAGTTGTTTGGTCAGTCCATCGATTCTCTGCACCATATCTGTCAAATGTTCCGTCATGCCGGACTGCTCCTGCATTGTTGATGTGACTTCCTCAACAGAAGCCGACACCTCTTCACCGGAAGCAGACAAGTTCTGTGCAGCCCCAATGACGTCATCCTTATCACGTTCAATCGATTCGATCTCCGTGGCAATAGCCTGAACCTGGCTCATCATCTCATTCATATTCTCGGTGACAAAATTGAATGTCTCCTTCGTCTGGCTAACACTGCTCTTATGCTGTTCCGCAATCGCTTCAATAGCCTGAACACTCCGGTTATTCTGCTCCACGTGATCAATGGTCTGCATTACAATTCGGTTGATATCCTCCGATTGAGCTGTCGTCTGCTCTGCCAGCTTGCGGATCTCAGAAGCAACGACTGCGAAGCCACGTCCCTGATCACCAGCTCTCGCCGCCTCGATCGAAGCATTCAACGCAAGTAATTTCGTCTGATTTGCGATTTCGGCAATCGTACCTGTAATCTGGTGAATGCCCGAGGAGCTTTCGGCGAGTTGAACTGTAATTTTGGAGATGTTGCCAACTTCAATCTCGTTCTGGCCGTTCACCGCAATGAGTGCATCAATAACTTCATGATTATTTTTGAATGCATCCGTAATTTCATCTGCCTTGAACTTCACTGCCTGCGACATTCCATTCACATTGGCAATCTTGTTACCAACATTCATGAATTTGTCCACAATGGCTTCCGTATCGTTCGCCTGGGACTCCATCGCTCGTGAAATCTCAAATGCTGTTGTCGTTGTTTCGGCAATCGTGGTCGAAGTTTGCTGAGTGGACTGTTCCAGCTCGGATGTACTTGTTTTCAGGATGCCGATGGAATGGTTCATGCTGGAGATCAGCTGTTTATTGCCTGCTGCCATGGTATTGAAGCTGTCCACCAATTGTTTGAATTCTCCGCTATATTTACCTTGAGCCTGCACCGTCAGATCGCCGTCAGCAAGCTGTCTGAACAACACAGTTAGTCTGGTAATTGGTCTGGTTACCAGCAAAGAGATCAGAATACCCGCTACGACGGAAACCGCAATAGCACTAAACAGAACAATATACATCTGTTTTGCCATGGCACGCAAAGGTTTCTGCACATCACTCAGTTTATCTTCAACAACGACGGTCCAGTCGGATCTTGGGATTTTGGAGTAATACGCCACTTTCTCATCTGTGCTAATATCCCCTTGCTGTAGTTCAGCGCTAGGAGCCAGATCTATCAATGATTGGTATTCGCCGGACTCCATCTTCTGGCCTGCCAACTTCTCATCCACTGAATCGTAGATGACCGTACCTACACGGTCCAGAATGATCACTTTTCCCTCATCATTAATATTGATATTTTGTAGCTGATTAACGAAGAACGAGGTGGATGCCGCTGATACGAGCACTCCCTGTACTTCTTGATTCTCATTGTAGATTGGCATGGCAAAAGCCGTACCTAGTTGTCCTGAGGACTTGGCTACAATCCCTTCGCTAATCACGTTTTTACCCTGAATTGCTTCTTGAAAATATGCCCGATCTCCGCGTTCTGCCTTGATAACTGCCGGATCATTCGCTGCAATAATAATGCCATTCCGATCCAACAAAATCAGACTGTTGTTCCCTTCCATACCTGCCAGACTGTCCGCGAGAATACCACTCGCCTTATCCAGCAGCTCATTGTTTTCCGAGAAAAAGTTCTCACCTTCCTGCCCATCCGTATTCCGAATCTCCAGCAGATCCTGGAAGGTCCGATGTGTTGTGATCAAAAAGGTGGATTGTTCTTCCAAACTTAGTGAAGCATACAGACCTGCCCCCACCCGGTCCGAGGTTGCTTTAATCTCATCTTTGCTTTTGTCGAGTGTGATGACAGCCGCTACAGTGTAGGATACTACTGCAGTTACCGCCAGTACGATACACACCAGCAGACTGATCATAAGTGGCAGTTTGACTCTGAACGACATGTTGCGCATGCGTTCTCTTGCCTTGCTAAATACCATGATTACATTCACCATCCATTTTCATTTTCATCATTATGAAGTCCAAATTCTATGTATCTACTTTATATCGGTCGATATCAAATAATCTGTAAGCTGTTTCGCCAGTTATACTAGGTCAAAGGCCACTGCAAACGATTGGAAAATGAAGACTTTGGGTTAATACAAAATATAACATCAACATCGTATAATGTATAAAATACATATCGTGCAGGAAGAGGGACGACGCATTGAATCCGAAAATGCCTACTTTATTAAAAGTCGAATAGGAGAAGTGATATGGCAAAAACAGCATTACCTACGCTATTAAATGTCGTGCGCATTTTATTGAGTGTAAAACTGATCTACGTGATTGTGTCCTTTATCGTGTTCCTCATTGACTTCAACCAGAACATGGAGACCTATCTGGGTTTCTTACGCAAAGGAGATGATCTGGCTTACGCCTCTGGCGTAATCTTAGCCAGAATGTTGTTTATCATCGGTCCCAGCCTGCTTGCTGTTATATTCATCACCAAAAGAAAGTTCAAGCTCACCGTGACGTTTCTGAGTCTGGCGCTATTCGTTGCCATTCCGAATGAGAGTAACCTGTTCACCCTGATTCATCTCTTCGCCCTGCTCATCGTGCTCTTGCATCGTCCAAGCAAGATGTATCTGAAACGAAAGGATCCCCCTGTCAATGAAGCCGTAGTTGAACCGAAGAATTAATTCGAAAAGGGGATCACATGATATTGAAGTCCAGATACACGGTGGAGCGCATAAGATATGATGTCATAATAAAAAAACAAGGACGTTCCTATGTATTACAGGAAGGTCCTTGTTTAATGTGACTCATTATACAAAGTGATTGTGAGTTTTACAATTACAGTGCAGCTTGATAAATTTGTACTACATCTTCACGCTGCAAGTTTTTGAAGAATCCGAACGGACCAAATCGCATCGCTTTATCAGCCATTACGTCAATCTGACTGTCGTCGATGTCATAGTCCGCCAGACGGCTAGGGGCACCAATCGAAGTCCAGAATGTACGCAGCGCTTCAATGCCTTCTTCAGCAACTTGTTTGTCCGACTTTCCAGTAGGATTAATATCAAATACATTAATGGCCATACGTTTGAATCGATCTACATCCACATCCAGATTATGCTTCATCCAGTGTGGGAAGAGGATTGCAAGACCTCCCCCATGAGGAATGTCATACACAGCCGATACAGCATGTTCTATATTGTGAGAAGCCCAATCTCCGGCAAGACCCATATTCAGGACATCGTTAAGCGCCATTGTTCCGCAGTAGAGAATGGTTTCACGCAGTTCATAGTTTTCTGGATCTTTAATCAGACGAGGGGCCGTATCAATGACGGTACGAAGAATCGTCTCACAGAATCCAAGCTGAACTGGTGTATTCGTATCCAGATGGAAATAATGTTCAAACACATGAGACATCATGTCCACCATGCCGTATACAGTCTGATCCAGTGGTACGGTGTATGTGTACTCCGGATCAAGAATGGAGAACGCCGGGAAAGAATACTCGCTGAACCATGCCCATTTTTCCTGCGTGTCCTGATTGGTTATTACTGAACCGTTGTTCATCTCGGAGCCTGTCGCTGCCATCGTTAGAATTGTCCCCAGTGGAAGGCCGCCTTCTGGGGTTGCTTCGCGCACAACAACATCCCACATGTCTCCATCGTATTTGGCTCCTACTGCGATGGCTTTCCCGCAGTCAAGCACACTGCCGCCGCCAACCGCAAGAACCAGATCAATGTTATGTGTTCTGCATAGTTCTACACCCTTATGAACCGTAGACAGACGAGGGTTCGGTTCCACACCAGCCAGTTCCGTAACCTCTGCTCCGATCTCATTCAACTGGCTAATTACCTGATCGTACAGCCCGCTACGTTTGATGCTTCCACCACCATATACAAGCAAAATACGTTTTCCGTATTTTGGAACTTCGGTTTGTAGTGCTTGAAGTTGCCCTTTGCCAAAAATCAGCCGGGTCGGATTATAAAACTGAAAAGATCTCATAACGTATGTTCCTCCAAAGAAATCTGAAATTTTGTGCATCCACCATTATAGTTCTCTTTATTCGTAAAAACAAATACAGGCAAGAAGGAGACAACAGATGAGTATGGAGTCTGTCACATTACAACAATTAATAAAACAAACCATTAATCAATATGTATCCTCGGATATTCACATTCTAAGTATCAAAAGTAACCCAATCGGTGCCGGATCTCAAGCCGTTGAATTGCTTCGACATCATATTGAATTCCTTATAAATGGTGTGAAAAGGGATATTTCTTTCGTAACAAAGAAGGCCACATTCATTGAACGCTCCGCCTTGTCCAGATTATTTTTACAGGGAGCCAATGTACCCTATCATCTTTCGAATGAACCTCATACTCAAGATCGCAGTCTGATCTGCATTCAGGATGTGGACTACCAAACCGATTATAGTCATCTGGATATAGACCTGCTTCAGAATAAAGAATTACGAACACTGGCTTACATACATGGGACGAATATGGGGTCGAAAAAAGAACTGCCATGGATACCTATTGTGGATCGATCTCATATCATCGAAATGATGGAAAGACGCTGGAGACCTTTGTGGAACACCGCCATAGAACGTCCATCATTCATTGAGGAATTTGGATCACCGCTCATTTCGGAAATTGAAACTGTAGCAAGTAATATTGTAGATGATATTGAAATTCTCATCGAAGATGAGCACACACATACGATGATTCATAATGATCTGAATCCTGGCAATGTATTGGTACACAACAATGAGGATGTTTATTTTATCGATTGGGAGGAAGCAAGGTATGGCTCCCTGTTCTTTGATATCCCTCTGCGCTGTACACATTTGAAACAAGTTGATATCTATCGGGAGTCCCTAAGTTCTCACGGATACGATATTTCACAACATCAATTCGAGAAGTACTTCTCTCTGGCATCCCGATATCTCGGCATCCGTTATATGAGTTGGAACCTTGGGGTTTGGGAACAATACCCACATGCAAAAAACGACTTAAAAAGGTATATGAAAATGGTGACTCAACCTTTGTTCTCCTAATCCCCTCATCAGATTAGACGTACGATGAATGCCTTGTTCTCCTGGACAAAAAAGCTCCTGCCAGCAAAGTGGCAGGAGCTTACGTGACAGGGATTAAGCATGAACATCACATGATTCATGCTTTCATGACAGGCATGCTATACGTCCCCTCAGATATTAATAATTCGGTACTTAGGTTCTACCCCAGATCGGCAATCCGCTGTCCAATACGCGGAAACAGCCCGAAGGCATTCTCATAGAAGACTTTATCATGATGCTGTTCCGGTACAAGTCGGCGGACAAATTCGGCATACAGATCGATGGGCGCAAGCGGCCAGTCGGTGCCAAACAGCATTTTCTCGTAATGATCCGAATAGACCAAGGCCCGGCGGAAATGATCCATGAACAAAGGCTCGTTCATGAACCGTTCAAAATGGGGCCGATCCCCCACCACAAGACCAGACAAATCCGCGTACACGTTAGGATTCTTCGCCACCACTTCAGCTGCATCCATCACCCAGGGATCACCCAAATGACAGATCATGAAGTTCACACCGCGCTGCTGCAAGGCTAATTCATCCACCGTCAACGGATGCGAATATTTGAGTAATCCATTCATGGAGTACGTGTCACCCGTATGAATCACGACAGGCAGGTTGTACTTGGCTGCGAGTTCATAGACCGGAGTATAGATTTTGTCATACACATAGTGATGATAGTATCCGGCATAGAGTTTGATTCCGGCTACTTCAGGGGATTGCAGTCTTGCTTCAATCCGATCAAGCTCGTCCTGAGCGTTTTTACCATCTAGCGCATTGGGATTGATCCCCACACATTCCATGAGGAATGATGGAACCTTCTCTTCCAAATCAAGTCCCATCGGGTTAGGAGAACTGGAATCCGGGAACGCTCCCTTCGTCTGCTCCGTAACCCCCATTCCGATGCCCAGAATGACGTCGTTTTTATCAAACTCCGCTTTAAGACCAGCGGCTGAGTAATCTACTTTCGATAGATCGATCGCTGTTCGGTGAAAGCTGTCGATGTCCGACAGATGAATGTGAATATCAATGATCGGCATGTGAAGCCTCCTTTTCATCGGTAGAAGTTGCAAAATTCAGTTTGAGAAGGTCATGCACATCCGCTGAACTCAGCGGGATCTGTCCCAGAACCAAATATGTTGGCTCCGTCCAGACCGTCTCCCCATGCTGGAGTGTCAGATGATGATGAACGTTCAGACCCGTCACCTGATTATTAGCAAACCCCCACGCACTCTGATTCGGGTAACGATGGACCGCATGTAGCATGTTTTCACGCGAAACCGATCCTAATCGCAAAAGGTCTTCAAGTGGCAGGCCCACATCCACCTTGCCCAGCGGGAATCGATCTTTACCCGGTTGCTCTATCCAACCTTCCGCAAATACAGATGAAGGCTGGAGGAAACGTTCCTCCGCAAGCGAGTAATCCGTCAGCGTCAGGCCGCTTTCGTTGGTCACGGCAAGTAGCGTGCATAGCACAGGAACACCCGGGAGCATCAGATAATGCTGGTGGATCGTGAGTCCCCGATTCGCTTCATGCTTTTCAATCCGGGTGGTCAGCTTTATACCCTTCCAGACGTTGCCGTATTGATCCTTCTGCTCTGTCCAGGAAGCGGCTCTCTGTTCCAACTGGCGGCTGAAACCATTCATGCCTGGAACCCCGACACCCAGTCCGCCATACCACGGATTCCACCACGAACGTGGAGCCGGTTCAGGGTATGAGCTATCCAGCCATTCTTCTCCTGCATATTTCAGAGAGTGTACTACACTCCCGAATTCAGGAGCAACGGCGATCGACAACACTCCATTGTCTACGGTGTACAAAGGGCCAGATGAACCTTCTTCAATCTTCTGCTTCACCTCTGTTCCGCTCTGTGGGAACCAAAGGGCAGTTCGCTCCTGAATCCGATCTTCGCCCCGGTATAGCCCACGAACTTTCCAACCACTCGCGTGCTGGTCTCGGTCCGCTTCGTCTGGTGAGAATGTCAGCTTGGCTGAGTTTAGATTCTGTTCCGGATTGAATTCCTTAACATTGGCCCTAACCTCCGGTTTGCCACCCTGCTGCACATATAGCTCCAGCTTGCCCGCAAGCGGAACCAGTTTGTGTTCAGTCAACGTTGCTTGAAGCACGTCCGGGGCAAATGGATTCCCCTCACTCAGTGTCAGATCCAGATGACTGTCCAGCAACGGAATGACCGGGTTACGCTGCTTCCGTGCAAACGCACGGAAATCCGACCATTTGGCAAACGTGTTCAGGGCATATACAGTTGCTTTTGTCCGCACAACGGCTCCTGCGGGAATACGGCCAAGCTCATGCTGAAATCCCAGCGTGTATTCCGGGCGAAGCAACTTCAGAGAAGGGTCCCAATAGATACCGCTGGCACCATACTCTTCCTTGCAAAACAGCCAATTTTCCGTAATTTGTGAACTGTCCCAATGGTTCGGATCGCCAGCGTAAGAATCCCCCATATCCACAAAACGATCTTGGTACGGGAGAATTAACCTGCTACCATAGAACCCAAAGTTATTCATTAGATACAGGTCCTCTTCCCAGGCGGTGTCTCGTGTATTCTCAACCTCGTGGTGGAATTCGACGACTCCATTCGCAGACAGCTTGACCACAGACTTAATCTGCAAGCCAGGGAAATCCTCCGAGTCATACAGTGCTTCAAGAACCTGACGTTCCCCTTCGGGATAAATATTCACTTCTCTTGCTTGTTTCTTGGATAACTCTTCGGCAAACGGCTTACCCAGCTTCGGATAAGTCCACCAGAATGAATGACGGGAACCGGGATATTCAATCCACATGACATTATCATGTTTGTTCATATGGAGCGAGAATGCACCATTCACAGCCACCCATTGATCCTCAATCTGCCCGCCATATTTCCCTTCGATTCCCTTCATCAGGACAGAAATTTTGCTTGTAAAAGAGATCGCATGGTTCCCCGCTGGGACAGCCGTCACTTCTACTTCTTGGGAATAGAGACCATACGAACGCAAGGTGAAAGGCACTGGCACAGACATTTTACCTTTGGCTGGCACCGTAAAGCGCACCGAACGCTCCGCCCATTCAAGGAATTCATCCTCAGGCAGGTTCAAGCTAAACTCCGTTTCGGCATCCACATTATTTTCCACGTTCAGAACCAACTCCGCTGGAATACCTGGATAGAGCTCCTTCACAGGCAAAACGGTCTTGATTTTGGCCGGGAATTTCGGGGCAATACCTAACCTGAACTCCGCTTTCTTACCGCCGATCAACCATGTGCTGACAACCACGGGATGAGTCTTATTGTTATTCTGTTCCTCTGTAATTGGATCAAGGTGAAACTCACCTTCCACGATGATGGTTTCTCCCGGAGCGACTGCTTGTGCAATGTCCAGCGCAAATCGAATGTTTTTGTTATCCTCACCCTTGATCTCAACCGCCAGTTCGGACGCAGAATTGTTCTTAATGCGATAGCGAACCTTATAGCTGGAACCGAATACCAGATCATGATCATCGACTTCTGTTGAGATTTCGTAATCTGGTGTTTCGAGGGCAGTCAGCCCGCGACCCGACTTTTCAAATTCAGCCCGCAGGGAGACATCTCCCTTTTTCCACGTGTAGTCAAAGAAATCAAAACCACGCTCCCGTCGGCCATCCGGCTCGACCACGAGTTCACGCGTGCTGTCTGCATACCAATCCAACTCCTCGAAATATGGAGCGAGTGCTTCGGTCTGCAAAATGGTAGGGATGAAATTCATCAGATGCACATTATCATCTTTTTTCTCCCAGAAGAATCCGCATTTCTTGTACATCGGTACAGCCTTTGTATTGCCTGCCCATGTGAACAGATCCAGGCGAGGCCATCCGGCCTCCACGGTCTTGCGCACAGCATTCAGGATCAGATTACGTCCGACCTTATACCCGTGATAGTCGGGGCGTACGTTAAGTAGCGGTACATATAGCGCTCTCTCGTCATAGCGGTAATGGGCAAAACTGCAGAAGCCAACAACCTCTTTCTCATGAACGGCTAGAAACACATAAAGATTGGACGAACTCTCCATCTCCCGGCGAACTGTTTCCTCTGTTCTAAGGTTGGTGCCACCTCCCCAGCTTTCATTACTACGGTTCCACATATCCGCGAGTGCGGCAGCGTAAGAGGGGTCGTATTCAATAATATGGATTTGATCAATAATCGAAGTTACGGTCATATTTGGATCTCCTTATCTTTATCTATAGGATGGTCTTTGTGAACTTTCGATATGGCCTTTGCCCGATAGCCGCAGAGATAATACATGCCATGTTTGAAGAAGCTAGCGATAGTCTTATCATACTATAAATGGAAGCATTTTCAGAGAATTAAAAATCTTTCTTTCCAACTTATATGTGCCTTTCGGAAGCTCTTGTTAGAAGCGTCAAGGATGGACGAATCTATTTAGGCATGAAAGAAAAAATCCACGTCTTTTAGTTAGACGTGGATTTAGGAATATGATCAGCTACTAATTTTCAATTATGCCAATATAGAACGGACATTGCGTAGAACTGATTTCATAAATTCAGAGGTTGGTTCGGCATGCCCCGCAATTTGGATATGTCGTTGCCGCACATCAAGACTCTTCAACTGATCCGTCAAAACAACACCTGAAAATGGCAGCTCTTCTGGTAGTGTAACTTCAAAAGGATAATCCTTGGCTTGGCTCGTTATGGGACATACAACGGCAAAACCCGTTATTTCATTGAATTCAAGTTCCGATAGAACAATAGCCGGTCGTCTCCCGGCTTGCTCGTGACCCGCTTGAGGATCAAAGTCAAGCCATATCAGATCGCCTCGTTTGGGAATAATCAAAGTAACTCGTTCCCTTCAGTACCAAAGTCTATTTCTTCATGTCTTGTATCCTGTTTCACTTTAGAGAGCAAAGTCTTTAGATGGTTACGTAGTTCCTCATTGGACTCTACAGGCTTGGTTTTTGGACGCAACAACAATTCATTATCTTCTGTCACCAAAATCTCGATTTCCGAGCCCTCTTCCAGATTAAGACGCTTAAGCAATTGGTTAGGAATGCGAATTGCACTGCTATTTCCCCATTTGCTAAGTGTGGCTGTAGTCATGGCAATCCCACGCCTTTCGTTTGATTGATGCTCCAATTATACCTCACCTCCCTACAGTTGTATATCTATATGATATACATGAAACAATAAAAGGATACATTGGAGCTATAGTCCCTCGGTAGCTTACCCTTGTATAATGTGCCTTGATCTCGACTGCCAGTTCGGACGCAGAAGTGTTCTTAATGCGATAGCGAACCTTATAGCTGGAACCGAAAACCAGATCATGATCATCGACCTCTGTAGAGATTTCGTAATCCGGTGTTTCGAGGGCAGTCAGCCCGCGACCCGACTTTTCAAATGCAGCCCGCAGGGAGACATCTCCCTTTTTCCACGTATAGTCAAAGAAATCAAAACCACACTCCCGTCGGCCATCCGGCCTCCACGGTCTTGCGCACAGCAGCGTAAGAGGGGGCGTATTCAATAATATGGATCTGGTCGATAATCGAAGTTACGGTCATGTTCTGATCTCCTTCTCTTTATGTACAGGATGGTGAAGAAGCCAGTGATAGTTTTATCATACTATAATTGGAAGCATTTTCAGAGGATTATATCATTGCTTCGGTACCCACTTCCGTATGAAGTGTCAATGAATCCATTCAACCCTTATGTATGGGTAAACATATTGCCGCAGTGTGCCCTGAAATGGACATCCATGTGAACTTTGACAAGCTCTATTCGCTATTGTTACTCTTTGTACAGGAGTGTTTCTTTTATATATAAAAAAGATAGATTCATGGAGGGAAAGCATGACAGAATGGATCACGCAATTTATACTCTTTTTTAAAGATTTGTCATACGCAGGTCTGGTCATTGCCTTGTCGTTTGAATTCGTACCTGCTGAACTTGTACTGCCCATGGCGGGATATTGGGTGTATCTTGGGGATATGAAGCTTTGGCTGGCTATTCTGGCTGGTACCGTAGGTGGTACGTTTGGACCTCTGACGTTGTATGCCCTGGGACGATACGGCGGCAGACCGATGGTCGAAAAATTCGGCAAATATTTCTTGATTCGCCCCCACCATCTGGACGCTTCCGATAAGTTCTTCGAGAAGTATGGCAGCGGGGTAGCTTTCTATGGACGTTTTGTACCCGGTATTCGGACCGTGATCTCCATCCCATGTGGAATGGCGAAGATGAATGTGTTTAAATTCAGTATCTTTACATTCTTGGCCATGCTTCCGATCACCTCATTGTATATCTACCTAGGCTTCAAATTAGGCTCTCAATGGGAGCACGTGGACGAGATTGTTAAGCCTTATATCGTTCCGGCAGCGGTGGTTTTCTTAGGTGCTTTTGGATTGTATGTGCTTTTGAAACGTTGGAAAAGAAGGGCGGCTCAAAGCGAGTCATAGGCTTGTTTAAGTAAGGTAAAGAAGATGAGCAGTTTGATGTTATTTTTTTTGAAATCGTATGATAAACTTCTTCTAATTTATATGTAAAGCCCCGCCGATTTTGAAAATCGGCGGGGCTTTATTGTTGTTGGGTATAGAATCGTTTTAGAGATTCTCCCTATGATATTTCTCTATTTATTCGAAATTATATGTCGTTGCTGCGCCAGCTGGAAAAAGATTACGTGCTGCTTCCCGAACCTGAACCGATTCTCCGGCTTGAAGCGTGACAACTAAATCCCGACTAAACTCTATCCAATCTACTCCATCCATTGAATACTCAAGGGTTGACGTGAGTGGCGCAAATGAATTACCCGTTCTTTTCACATTTACATTAGAGGTGAATACAAAACTTTTAGCAGTACCTGCTGGAAGATACTTGCCACCTTTCTCACGAAGCAGTATGGTAAGATCACCTGGAAATTCAGGTGGATTCACCTCATCGTATGAGGTCCAACTTCCTCCTTCATCGGATGAATACTCCATAACAGATGATATATACATGGTATCGAATTTGTTGGTACTATCACTATGATAAATAAGTATTTCTACCTGATCCGAAAAGGAGAGAGAGGCTGTTTTACCAGCAGGTATTTGATTAACTGGATCGGCTTGTAAACGAACCTGTACCCTCGCTTTACCTGGGAAAACCGGTGGATCCTGCTCATCATATGGAATCCACGTCGTTCCATTGTCTACCGAGAATTCCATTGAAGCATCAGCGCCAATGATGATATTTTTAGTTTCATCCCTAGTCAAGACCGGTTTCGCAGGAGCTGAAGGCAATGTATCTTTGATAGTAACATATACGGGCGCTGTTTCAGATCCATCTTGAAGCACAGCTCGAACAAGCAACTGAGTAGCTCCTTCAGGAATAAACGTTCCGTTAGGCAATGTGTAGCTATTCCCATCCTCTTTGTCTATTGTTGCAATGGTTGAAAGGCCTAGCCCTGAATCCCCCCAGAGTAACTCATAAGAAATGACGGAACTATCATCTGTACCTGGAGTCCATCTAATATCTCCCCCAATAAAGCCTGCAGCCGTATCGGTATCCACAAAAGAAATGCTCATCGGTATAGAAGCAGCCTTAACATATGCAAGTTCATAAGCAGTACGAATTTCTTCAAGGCTCGTGAATTTGTTATCAGGCAGAAGTCTTCGATCATCAATAACCGTTTGCGCAACTTCTAATCGAGCAACCTGATTCATGTTGCTGTATGCCGTGATATCAATATTTAACGTGGCTGCATATCTCTTCAGATAAGACTCCATAAGAGAAACGGTTGTCGCACTATTGATGTTTCGGATTACACTGGCTTCCGTACTGGATGGAGCAGGATATTGCTGGTTGATCGCCTGAATAATCTGTTTGACATCACTAAATGTGGTGTATTGGCCCGCTTTTTCTGCCAGAGCCTTTTGATAATGCTGTCCATTGAACTCAACCAATTCCAACTCTTGTTTTAACGGAGAAGGATACACTCCAAGAATGTGCATAACCGCTTCTGCCTTAGTAGGATCGATCGTGTTCCCAGTTTCTATGGATAATTGCTTGGTGATCAATGAGACAACTTCCGGACCCGAGTAACTGCCATGTCCCCCAAATGAATGGGCACTTGGAGAACCATTTTGTTCTGTAAATTTAATCTTTAGAGCATCTTTTACGTAGGTCCAGTCTAATCTATAAGACGTTCCATCCCCCAATGTTACCGGGTCAAAATTCAGATTCATAATAGGCATATTGGGAATGGTTAGATCCCAGTCAATTGAATTAATCTCAATAAATCCATATCCATAGTTTCGAAGATGACCATCTTTAACTATGGCAGACGGGTTTGTTGTACTTGTAGCCGGAGGAGTAAGAACGCCAGTGAACTGAATTCTAATCTGACTTAAGTTTGAATTCTCATAAGGAAGAACACTAATGTCATTCGCAAGATAATTCATAACGGAATGGATAAGCATCGGCTGCGTTTCCTGACCCGTTTCTTCATTTTTGAAAATGGCATACATGCTGTATGCTTTCGTCGGTTCCAAGCCTTCTATTTTATAGGTTACAGGTTGGTTAGCTGTTATAGAAAACGCACCATGTGTTGAAGGCAGGTTATTAGGAAGTATTCCGCTCTTCACTTGTTCAGTTGTAGGACGTACATTATCACCTGAACGAACAGCCATGTAATAGACCGTACCCGTTTTGTTCGTGGTCATCAAACCATCAGCCGAAGTTTCTGTACGGTTTTGATAACTCTTGTAAGTGTACGGATACCATGCTATTGGGTTCGGATTCGTTGGTGTTGGTGTTGTACCCGGATTAGAGGGCGTTCCTCCTCCGGAGTTCCCCGCATTACCTCCGCTATTGGAAGAATTACCGCCTCCTGAACTTGGGAGTACGTAAGCTGGATTCGATGCTCCGTTAATCGTAGCGATCTGTGTTTTTACTTTATCGTAGTTTGCAATCACTCTCTCTGGTGCTATTCCGTCTGGAAGCACTAGACGTTGAATGGAACCGTTAGCTGGGAGTGACACTTGGCTGGCACTATCTGTAATCGTTACGGACCCTATTACGCCGGTACCTTGTAGCGCAATTGTGCCAGAACCTTTAATGGTCACCGATTCGATATGACCTGTTCCAGAAATTGTTGTTTCTTTATTACCTGTATTGATCTCCAATTTCTGGATGTGGGCATACAAAGAAGCATTTTGAACACCTTCTCCTACAGTTACACTCTCATATGTAATGGATTCATCCCCCCACAATCCGGAGAGCTTCGACTCAATATGGACTTCTTTAACGACCGTTTTGTTTACTGCTTCTACCCGAACATCTTCCTTGGTAATATTCATTCCTTGGAGTGACGAATGGTCGAATACGACCGTATTATCGTCTCCGCCCTTAACGTATGTTGTACCTTTTACCGTAATCTTCTCTGCGTAAAAGTCATTTTCGAGTTCCTTCGTAATTTCCATATCGCCACTAATGTTGATATTCTTAATCGTTATGTAGTCAGCTGCAACTTTTACATTGCCTTCAATGACTGCTTGTCCGCCATCTAGTATGGTATTACCTGAGAACTCTTTTTTACCCGATTCTGCTCCCTGACCTGGCGTAAGAAGTTTTAGTTCAAATACCTTGGTGATACGATCATCTACGGTTTCAACACGAACTTCCGCGTTAGCAAGTGCAGCTACATTATTTTCCGAGAAAAGTGGTTTTAATGCTTCCGTCACACTATAGTTGGTATTTCCAATCGTCACCATTCCATTTTCTATTTTCTTGATCGTTTGAAGTTTATTGCTTGTAGTCTTAGAATCCATTCTTACTAAAATAGCTGCCAATTCCTGCCGAAGTACTGGTTTCTGTGGATGAAAGCTTCCATTACTTCCTGTCATCAAACCTGATGAAACAACGGATGAAACTGAGTTTTTAGCCCAAGCGGATATTTTCTGATTATCCTTAATAGCTGGAAGCTCATCTTCTTGAACTGCCACTGCATCTACTTGTGTAGCTCTGGCCAAAATGGAAGCTAATTCTTCTCTCGTAATTACTGCTTTAGGACGAAATGTTCCGTTACGATCTCCATTCATCCATCCTGCTTTTTGTACCGCATTAATCGCACTTTCACTCCATGAACCAGGAGCAACATCTGTAAATGAAGAAACCACATTGTTACTTAATTGAAGGCCCATTAATTTGGCAAGCGCGACTGCCGCTTCTTGACGAGTTACCTCCTGTAAGGGGTGGAAATAACCCTCACGATCTCCATTCATGAACATCTTCTCTTGAGCTTCTTGAATAAGTCCCTTTGCCCAAGGCGATGCCTGTGCAACATCTTTGAACGGATCGGATGCTGCCGACACGTTGGAGTGAATTGCCGTGCTTAGCGTAAGAGCTATCGTTGCCATAGCTGCTACACCCAGTTTTTTCGAAATATCCATATTGCCTCCTAATGATTAAGTCTTTTCTCCTGCTTTTTGTATAATATTGAATCAAAAGACCTATACATCATAATATGTAATTTAGCTTATAACAATATTAATTTCCAAAATGTTCAGCTTGTTAAAGTAAACTAGTAACTGTTCCGTAACTTTTGCTCAGATTATCCGATCGAAGGTGTATATCGTACCATTTGCTAATTTGATACCCGTTCATATGCAAAATAAAAACTGAAAAAAAGCTCCTTCTCACTCCATAGTTCAGGTGAGAAAGAGCTATTAAAGAGTTCTATTAAAGAGTTCTTAATGAAGCTTGGTGCTACGTATCATCTATATCAGTTCCTGTCGTCTTTTCAAATACACATACAACACTACTCCCGATGCCGCACAGATCACAGCACATAAACCAATGAACCCATACCCCGCCTGAAGTCCGCGCAGCAGTCCCAACTGAGTCGTTGAACCGTACAAATTCTTCACACCTTCAATCACCCAGCCAATCACATAGTTACCAATGACACTACCAACCCCCATCAAGGTAACCGTGAATGTAATCGCGGTGTCACTGCCATTCGGATATCTGCGTGCGATAAACGCCATCACTGTTGGATAGATCATCGCTATGCCCGCGCCAGATATCGCAAAGAAAATCGCAAGACGTTCTCCCCCTGCAAGCGCCACGAACGTACATACTCCCGAGAAAGCCGAGAACAGAATCAGTGATAATACAAATCCGATCCGGTCCGTCAATGGTCCAAGCAGCAGGCGTCCCAGCGAGAACGTGAGGAAGAACGCAGATAATAACCCGGAGGCTTTGACCGTGTCCCACGTGTAGGCTTTTTCCAGGAAATTAACCAGCCAACCCCCAACCGCCAGCTCCGATACCACGCCAAAAGAAAGAATGAGCACCATCAGCCAAAGGGCAGGATCACGTGTTAACGTCTTCAGTGAAGTCCGATCTTCATGTGGAAGATCATCCCCCGGAAATTTGCTGCGCAACGCCGCAATGATCGGCAGCAGACAGAGTGACAACATCACCAGATACATGCCGCGCCAGTCCAGTTCGTGTCCAAACACGCGCAAAGACATCACACCTGTCGCCAATAAAGGCGCCACCGTTGAACTCAGCCCATAGAAGAAATGGGACAGGTTCATCATCGTACCTGTATTTTTTACAAAAATCCGCGCACCCAGAATCGCCAAGGCAATCTCCAGCATGCCGTTACCGATGTACATGAAGAAGTACGATGAAGCAAAGAGTGGATAAGTATGAGACACATAAATGAACACACCCGATAGGATCATCGATGCAAATGAAATGATGCTAACCGCCTTGATGCCCCATTTGCGAACCAGAATAGCCGTGAAGGAGCAGGCGATCAGGTACCCCAGTGCATTCAGGGACAATAACGTCCCGAGCTGTTTCTCATCTAGATTGAAATCAAATTGAATGCGCGGAATGGCCGGCCCCTTAATATTTTCCGATATGCCAAATACGATAAATCCAAGAAAGATCGTTGCCAATTGCATGGCGTACAGCTTGTTGAACTTTCGTTTGTTGCCTTGCGTACCTGCTTGCTGATTCAAAATAAGTTCCTCCAGTGTGTTCAGGAAAATGATTGCACGTTATAACTACGATTGCAGTACCATCTTCCGACCGCTGTTATCCCTGTATTTTTTTGAATTGTTCCTAAAGGTGAAAATACAGTGATAAAGGCGTTCTTCAGATTGGTTCTGCCCTCTACGTTATCGTGTCAATAATTTGTACATTTGAGGCAGGAAACATGGTTAAGCTTTATTCCTAAAAATAGAATACTCGTAAAAGCTCCTTTTCCCTTTACCACTGCTTCTCAACCACCTGAATGCGGTAGGTCAGGCTCTCCAGCGTCACCGCGACCAGCCCAGTCACATATTCGCGGCGCGTGTCTCTTTGGATGATCAACTCCGGCATATGCTCCTGTGGAATTAGATGATTCAGACAACCTTGCGTCAGTCCATCCCGCATAGCTGGGTCCATTGTATCGCCTGTAACCACAATCGTAGCCGGGTTAATGATCGCGATGATGGATACCAGCGTCTGTACCACCAGTTCCTGCAACCCTTCCGTCGATTTCAACATTCGCAACTGCTCTTCTCGTGACACGCCAAAAGGTAAAAAGGACACCTCGCCCCCAAATTGCGTATTCCCGGTCAGCGGACGACCATCAATGATAAAGCCTGCACCCGGAAAATGGTTCTCCGGAAAAGTCACCACCGCAAAGTTCTTCTCTTCCTCAAATTGCTGCTGGTTATACAGTCCATAGACCGTAAGGTTCATGTCGTTGCCAATGACCACTTCCACGTCTTCATATTGCTCCTTGAGCCTTGGTCCGAGTGGCTGATACATGAGCTCCGGTACATCACAGATCCCAATAACGCCGTTGTGTGCCACCCCAGGTATGCCGATCCCAATCGCCTGCACATTGTGGTGTTGTTCAATCAGGTTCGCAATTAGATCCTCTACCACCGTTACATTAATTTCTTCCAAAATGAGCGTCTGTTCGTCCGCCATCTCTCCGTTCAGATTGGCATATGTATGCATGATTGAGTGAATGCCGCCCTCTGTTCGAATAATCAGGCAAAGTACGCTGGCGTAGTCCGCATTGAATTGATACCGACTCGCCGGTCTTCCCCCACTCGACTCATCTGGACCCAGATCTATAATCTCACCCGTCTGAAGCAACTCATTCAGGATCGTGCCGCATGTCGCCACGCTGAGTTTGGTCAGGTTCGCAATGGAAGCTTTCGTGCCTACGCCCATGGATCGGAGCGTGTTCTTCACCAGTTCGACATTAATGCGCTTCACCTGTTGGGTGTTGTGTGATGTAGGTAACATGGTTAGTTATATGCCTCCTTTCGTTCATTTCGAACCATTCAATGAATGTTTTTAAAAGTGTTTTAATAATTGAAGTGTAGGGGGATTTGGGAGGAAAGTCAATGCTTAATTGAAGCGGAAAACGTTTGGATGGACAGGCAAAAAGACAGTTCAAGAACATCTAATATGATCCTGCGCTGTCCTTTAGTTAAGGTGACTTTATGTAGACTGACTGGCTCATTTGATTTGCCAAGATGCTCTTCTCCAGTCGGACTTTAAATAACTTTCTGTTTAGATCCTGTTCCATGGAATGAAGGTGATATGCAGCTTGTTTCACCGTGTCCATATGCAGCACCCCGCCTCGCTTCGCGATGATGTCCATGGCATCCAGGATGAGTTTGTTACATGTGACCAGCTGATCGACGTAATCGTCTTCCTGTTGGACAAGTTGTGCGTACTGCAAAGCGAGGTCTTCGCTGTTGATACTGGTCATGTCATCACTCCTAAAATTGGTACGCATAAGAGTACCAGATATACAAAAAGTATATGGTACGCTCATGCGTAACGTCAAGACCATATGGAAATTTCAGGAGTGATACTCATGGCTAAGAAAGTCGTCGTCAATATTCATAAACTCACGGAAAAACATAATATCTCGCTGCGCGAGTTGGCACGTTTGTCTGATATCCGCCATGCTGCACTAAGTGAGTTACAGTCTGGGAAAAGAGAAAATATCAACTTTGCTCATATTGAGCGGATTGCAGAAGCCTTGGGTATTGATGATATTAGAGAAATTATTGAGATTCGTAATTCCTAATCTAATTCTACTCATTATAATTTCCCTCTATAAAACCATATCTACCTTTGTTTTTATTTTTCGTAAATTCAATATAATTAATTTTTTCTATTACTTGCTTTGGAGGAGTTTTGTTCTCAAAGATAATAACTTGTTTCAAAACAACATCTTCTGATATAAATTCAAAAAATTTAGTCTGTAGATCCTCAGATGTTTTATCTTCAGCTTCATCTTCTTCCTTGTATGAAGTTACAGGTGAATCAAGCACTACTATTCCCGGATGTGGAAGACCTTTAATATTACAATATCGCATCAACCCTAATATAAAAGCACTGTAAGATATTGAACGATAGCCTTTACCAAATAGCCTTCTGGGCTTACCGGAAATTAGTATATCTTTCTCTTTCATATCAAAACTAATTTCTTCAAAGCCTGGATACTCCCATCCAGCTAAATAATGTTTAATACACTTGGAAAGCTCCTCATAACTGTTATTATGATCAATTAATGTTGACTCAGTTGATTTTCCATCTGATTCAAATTCAACATCTGTTCCTAGTATATTCTGTATTTTCTCTTTCTCATCCAATAATCTCGTTAAAATAACATGCTTTTGTTTCAAATCATTGATATCTTTCTGCATCTTTAGAACGCTTCGCAATTCTTCCTCTAAAATATAATTTTGTGGCGCTAATTGCTCATCAAGTATTCTACTTAATCTTTGATAGCTAGCTTCTTTTTCGTATAATTCCTTTTTCAAAATTTCTAATTCGTCATTCATTGTACTAATTGTATTTTTTAGATCCTCAAGATGAATCAATATTTTATTAAGCTCAATTTTATAGGATGCTTTCCTCTGCTCAACTTCAAAATGGGAACAATCTAGTTCAGATTTGTTCGTCTGTTGGCTACAAAGTGGACATCTCTCAACACTTAATAAAGAGAAATAATGATCTCCTTCTATTAAAAAATGTATTCTATCTATGTCAGTTTCATACTGTTTTTTTAGCAAATAAAACCTATTTAACAATTCTGTCGTTGACAATATTTTTGAACTAACTTGTTGAATTTCCCTCCACAAAGTTATCCTTGAATCAGATAACTTCTCAATTTCAGAACTAATTCCGCTTCTTTTTGAAATTAATTCTTTTATTTTTTCTTCTAAGTTTATCTCTGTTTCTTCTGGAACTCTCGGTATATTCAATTCCAAATCATCAATTAATTTTTCTAATAATCCAATCTGTCCTAATGAAGTTGAATCTAATTTGTTTAGATCTTTATCTTCTGTCAAACTACTATCATCTTTTCCAGTTAGAATTAACCGGAAAGCAGATTCCTCTGATGTTTTAGTTTTATTGTTATCTGAATGAACTGGTGACTGTTTAGAGATTATATCGATTTCATTTATTAGGATGAAATCATTATAATTTCTATATGTAAATCTATTTAATTTATTTAATTTGTTTTTCTTAATAAATAAATCAGTGTTTTGATAACCCGATAAAGACATAAGGAAATTTGAAATACTTTCCTTATTCTTACTATGTCTAGTGGAGAGGACTTCAGAGTCTACTCCATCATGTATTTCATCTATAGGACCATTGTACTTTTTCACATTTTTCCCTTTTATATCTCTTTCTATTGTATACTTTCGCCCCTCAGCGTTTTCTAATTCTAAAAGAACAACATCATAGTCATTTGTAACAACTTCTTCAATTGGATCAGGTACATCTTTACCGCCAAACATAAAGTTAATACATTCAAATATAAAAGATTTCCCGGTGTTAGTAGGTCCTGGTATTATCCCCTCAAGGTAGACAGTGAAAAAAAGAGATCATGTTAAAATGAACTCAACACTGAAAACCGGAGGGGATTTTTGCTATGCCAGCGAAAAAGGGCCAAACTTTTAATCAATATAGTGAAGAAACGAAGAAAGAGGCTGTTCGTCTGCGATTGGAAGAAGGTTGGACATACAGTCGGATCATGGAGAAGTTTGGTATTAAGAGTGAGAGCCAGATTATTACTTGGGTACGTAAAAGCCAAAATGGAGAGAGTTTTGAGGATTATCGAGGACGTTGGACGAAGAAGCATTTTAGCAGTGCAGAAGAAGAAAATGCTTATCTGAAAGCGCAGGTAGAATATCTAAAAAAGCTCAATCCGAATTTGCACGGAGAGGGAAGCTGGATTTCGAAGCCCGGTGCCAGTCCGTTCGAGAAATAAGTAAGTGGGCACCTGTGGTTTGGTTGTGTAAAATTGCTGAAATTTCTCGTGCAGGTTACTACAAATGGAAGAAGAATATCGTCCTCCGAGAGAAACGAGCAGATCGGGATACGGATCTAAAAGCACATATTTTAGGCATTCACCGGCTTCGTCCTTATTTCGGCTACAAACGTATGCGAACCGCGTTAGGAAAGGAAGGCCTCGTGGTGAATCACAAAAAGGTACGCCGCTTAATGAGAGAACTCCAGATTCGTTCCGTGATTCGCAAGAAACGTCCATTTGCTGGCCGGAAACCGTCAGTTCTATTCCGTAATGTCTTAAATCGGGAATTCTCGGCGGTAGCTCCTGTGCAGAAACTCGTGACGGATATTACATATGTCCGGATCGGGCATGATTTTGCTTATCTCTCGGTTGTGATGGATCTATACAACAACGAGATTGTAGCTTGGGAACTCTCCGAGCGAAATGACTTAAAACTTGTGATGGAAACGGTAAAGAAACTGAAATGTGGACCGGCCTTACTCCATTCCGACCAGGGATTCCAGTATACAACACAGAGCTATGCCAAATTGCTTGAAGAGAAGAAGCTAACAGGAAGCCATTCTCGGCGTGGGAACTGCTATGACAATGCATGTATTGAGTCGTTCTTCTCCCACTTAAAGACGGAGAAGTTATATTTGGAGAAGCCTCAGAATCTGGAACAAGCAAGGAACCAAATTACAGAGTATATGTTGTTTTACAACAAGGACCGTTTCCAAAACAAACTCGGCGACCTCTCCCCAATTGAATTCCGGGAAAAAGTCGCCGCTTAATGGAGTTTCTCTTTTTTTATTGTCTACTTGACGGGGCTATGACCAGTCCAACAATGACATTCAAGCCCTTTTTAAACTCAATCTCTGAAAATAATCCATTCTTATTGATTAGACGCAATCTACTAATAAAAAAGCCTTTAGTTGTCATTCAACACCACTCCTGACATAAGCCTCATACATAAACTCTCCGCCCCATTTTTCAATGTTACTTTCAATGAAAATCTTGAGATCTTCTTCTGAATATGCTGAGAAATGATTCGTAACCCATGAAGCATTTTCCCTAAGTCTATCGCTGTAATTGGAAATAAATAAATCAAGAAATGGTTCTGTTAATTGAGAAGCTACGTACGATACTCCCTCATTATTAAATATGATATCTATAAGGCTCTTACTATACATTAAATCTAAACCGACTTGCATTGCTTGTCTTCTAACAACGAGACCACCTGATCTATGAGGAATATCAGGATGTAACGAAGGTGGACAATTTTTTACACCAACATCATTAGAATGCAGAATTAAATAATCATAATAAATAAGTCTTTGAAGGTTAAGACTCCTTGGTGAATTTACAACAATGATTGCTAAAGTCCTTAATCCAACCTCAAATGGAGAATTATATCCCTCTCCATATCTTATTTTTTCATTAATCATTATTCAGTCCACCCAACTTATTTTATCTTCATTCGCTAAGTGATGACATAACCCGTTTAAGTCGTTTCCTTTAATTGAGGTATATAATGGATAACTCGGCATATTAAGATTTCTCGCAGATTTGCACACCTCTTTAACTCTCACAAATCCATCAGAATGGTCTGACTCAACGATATCAATTATCCCGTCATAAACCTCTTGTTTTAAATCCTCGAAAGCATCTACTCCTGGCGGAAGAGTATCCCTTTCAAACTTCATTAACGACTCTGCAGAGTAAAAACATTTACGTTGCCTATTAAAATGATTAATATAATTAGAATGAGCTGATAGATGAGAAATATCTTGAATTACAGATTTATGGTGATCTGAATACGCTTCAAGCAATTTCTTGACATAGAGTAATTCATCAGGAAATATCTTATCTGGAGGCTCAATAGCTTCTGGACGTGTCCTATGAATACCCCCGAATCTATAGTAGTAATATTTTGTTTTCGAATGCTGTTCAATCAGTTCTTGAGGATCGATATCATCAATAATTGAAAAATCGAAGTTTTCAACGTATGCAAGAAAATCACCAATCAATTCTATCTTTTTTCCTGATGTAATGTTGTTTTGACATTTATTTACCCATTCTTTGATCAGCCCTTCTTTTAATTTACCTGGGTTATCAATTAAATTTGAGAGCTTTGTTGATATACCTTTAGGCGTAACAAAGTAGTATTTTCTTGGAGCTGGATATTGTTTTTCGAAAGTGTAATAACACAGTTTTCCTAGTTCTATCCAAATTGCACTTGGAGACAATGGTGAATTATAGTGTTTACATTGATAGTTGTCCCACACTAAGTTCTTCCCTTTTTCATTATTCACATAGGCAATAACGTCTCTACCCATATCTCCAGATCCACCGCACCGCTTTACTTTTACATATGTATCTTTTAAATAACCACATGACCACTCTCTGACTAAATCTTCAAAATCTGTGTCGGAAATAACTTGAAGTCTATTAATAGGTTCAATAGGCTTCCCCAATAATAGATCGGTATTCGACAATTTAGTTTTTAATATTGGTTCATCAATATCAAATGTATTTTCTTCTTCTATCATTCCGTTCACCCACACTCAATGATTTTTATGTAATCAAATGATAACACAAAATCTTTTTTCCATATATGGGAATTTGACACCCCCCTCAAAAAGATCTATCCTAATAACGAATCGTTAATTCACTATTAAGGAGTCGTTCCCGATGGTGCAAGCTAAGAAAGACGAAGTCAGGAAAGAGATTGAATACGCGGCGCTCAAAGTCTTTTTTGAAAAAGGCTATGTGGATGCCAAGATGAGCGATATCGCGGATGAGATCAATATTTCTGTGGGCAATATCTATACTTATTTTAAGAACAAGAAAGAACTCTTCTACGCCGTTGTTCCACCGGATCTGGTGGATTATTTAAAAAATGTGCTGGTGGAGACGATTCACTTTGATAACCAGACCTTGTTCGAGGAAACGGATAGCGAGCGAAAGTCGGCGCTGTTACAGGAACAGGTCGATGTGTTACGTAAATACCGGAATCAGATCGTGATTATCTTCGAAAAGAATAAAGGCACCATCTACACCAACGCAAAGAATGAGCTTGTCGAGCTGATGATCGAGACCAAGAAGACCTATCTCAAGAATCAATATAAACGATATGAGATTGGCACCGAGGAAAATTTGATCTTACTGAACATCCTCGCGCACAACGTGATCGACATGAACCTGGATCTATTGAAACGGGATATGAGTGAGGACAGCCGGAAGCAAATATTCGAAGCGTTGTATGTATACAGACTGTACGGTATGAAGAGCCTCAACGAATAACACTCCTTCTCATCAATTATGCCGGGTAGACAAAGCGTGCAGATCAGATCAACTCACTTGGTTTGCACGCAAAAAAAAACACTAACATTAAGTCACTCTATTTTTTTGGCCCAAAAATGAATTTATAATTCATTTTTTAAGACGAATATTTACCATTTACCAAACTATTTAAGTTGAACCCATATTTACACGATAACGGAGAAGACAGAAATAACCAGAGGAAGCGAAGCGTTCGCCTGAAAGCTTTCTGAAAGAAAGCTACATCGGAAGCATAAGCTATCACCGGATTTTCCCTATTAAGAGGGAATCAAAAAAATCTGGGGATAACAGCGATCCGAAGGTTGTTCTGTCATCGGAGTGGCAAGTGTACATACCCTCTTTCAACTTATATAATCCCATCCACATTCTAAGGAGGAACACAACACGAACACCGCTTACGCATTGAAAAACGTCCATCTGATCCACGGAGATCTGAAGCGTAATCCACAAAAAAACATGACGATTCTCGTCAATGAACAAGGACTTATCCAGGATATCGGCCGAGATCACGAGTTGCATATCCCAAGTCACTACACAACGACCGACCTCTCAGGAAAATACGTAATGCCTGGACTGATCAATGCCCACGTACATCTCTTTGCAGATGGTAAACCGTTCAGTCTCTCGGTCAGTGAAGGCTTGTTGCAGTTTGCCTATGATCGAATATTGAACACGAAGTTTGGCAGAAACGTTTTGAAAAAACGAATGAAACGCAACGCGCTGACCGCACTCCATGCGGGTGTGACGACGATGCGCAGTGTGGGGGAATTCTTTTACACCGATGTCCAGCTACGGGATGAGATTAACAACGGTGACTTTGTCGGTCCCAATTTGCTAGTATCCGGATTTTTCCTAAGTGTCACGGGCGGACATGGTGCTCCATTTCTCGCTCTGATGGGCGACTCCCCATGGGAAGGCAGAAGAAATGTGCGGATCAATGTGAAACACGGCGTGGATCTAATCAAAATCTGTGTGACGGGTGGCGTGACGGATGCGAAGATGGTTGGCGAAGCTGGACGTTTACAGATGACGGTGGACGAAGTTTCGGCGATCTGCAACGAAGCACATAAGATTGGTTTGCGGGTGGCAGCGCATGTGGAGAGCACGGAAGGCGTAAGAGTTGCGTTACAAGGTGGGGTTGATACGATCGAGCACGGTTCGGAGATGGACGACGAAATCATTCATTTGTACAAAAATAATCCCAATGCCCTGAATGGTTACACCGCACTCATCCCCACCCTGCAAGCCGCCTATCCATCCGCTTCATTGGATACCAACGTAACGAAGGTAAGTGCAACAGTAAAAGAGAACTCCAGACTCGTCTACGATTCCATGCTCAAAGGCGTAAAACAAGCGATCGAAAACGACATCACCATCGGTATAGGTACTGATGCCGCTATGCCTTACGTGACTCACTATGATATGTGGAGAGAGATGGACCACTACATGAGACAGGCCAACCTGAACAACAAACAGGTCATCGACATGGTGACCCAAACCAATGCAAAGATCCTCGGTGTTGACGATATTACAGGGACGGTGGATATCGGGAAACATGCCGATCTGATTATTATGGAGCAAAATCCGCTCGAACATATCGAGGCCTTGTCAGACATCTCTATGGTCATGGTCAAAGGAAATTTAATTGAAACACCATCTGTCACAAGAATCAAAGAAGTGGACGATGTTCTAAACTCAGTTTGGTGAATTCAGATATGTAAACATAGAGTTCATCAATAATACGTAATACTTGCTTCAATTAAATATGCTTTATCTTTAGGATTCAATAATTCAGGCATTATGCTTTGAGAAGGCGGAATATCTTCAACAGGTTCTCCATCCAAAAATAATTCAAGTGCTTCTTTCGCCATCAATAATGCTTCATCAATTGATTCGCCACAGGTGATACATCCGGGCAGATCAGGAAATGTAACATTAATTCCATCTTCAGCAAAATTAAAAATTGCGTAGTATTGGTAAGTTCGAATCATATGGGACACTCTCCTGTTATCTATACTTTTAGCAAAAACGAGTTGAAAGCCTTTCGGATTATATCTGAAAGACTTTCAACTCGTTTTAAATCTTAATTTCCCTCAAATATATTGTTATAAGATTAATCATTCAATCCTTTGCCCTCCAGGATCGGCTGCATGTACTTCTCGATTCGTGACACTTTTGTTTTGGATTGCTTCGGTTGTGAGAAATAATAGAGATATGCCCGCTGCCGTCCGGGTGTCAGTGCTTCAAATGCATCTCGGAAAGCAGGATTTTCATCGAATTGCTGTTGAAGTTCCTCAGGAACGCTATATTCGGTAGTCTTTTTCATTTCCACCTGCAATCCTGCCTGTTCCACTTCAATCGCTTGCTGGATATAGGCTTTGATCATAGCCTCCTGCTCCACAATCTGCTCCAGACTGGTGAAGCGAAGCTGGCGTTCTGCCTGTACATTCTCCGTTTGCTGGACCAAAATGCCGTGTGTATCCTTCAGTAGAGCACCTTTGAAGAATAGAATGGCTACGTACTCTTTGAACCCATGAATTAAAACGATGTTTTTCCCATCCAGCATGTAACAAGGATGCATCCACTTCATATCCTCTGTCAGTTCAAAATCCCGAATAACTTCTCTCAGCTTTGTGGACTCTTCCTTCCACGTTTTGAGTTTTTTTAGATAGCCATCAACTTTGCGATTCCCACTTGTATCCGTCATGGAGAAATACCTCTCTTTATCTCATGTTCTTATAGGATCAATTGTACTGGTTTTCAGTGGATTGTACAGCGTGGCTTACAGAGCTTTTATTGACTTTTCCACTTGAATTCAAACCTTAATAGCAACAAGGACTATCCTGTTAGATGGCCTATAATTAAAGAAAGTGATTTAAGAAGACGTATTAATTGGTTTGAATTATTTGGGATTACTTATTTATGGAGAGCAACGGACCTGATTCTAAAACCCTTTTCCCCAACTAAACAACTATTCTTTTCAATGTTTATAAAGACTCAGCAAATCCAGTCAAGTTAATTCCGGCTACGGATAAGAAATAAGACAGCCAGCTCCCAAGTACGGGGGTTGGCTGTCTTATTTGATTCTACTTATTGATGGAACAGAAAGTCTTAAGAACCTTCAAGCACCTTATCTTCAATTACAGGCGCCGGTATTTCTTTAATCTCTACGGATTCTTCCGGAGCAAAACTCTGGATCTTCATCGGCATGGAATCCAGGTACTTGTACTCTTCGGTCTTGGTAGAGCTAGTTACAATTTCACCGTTTTTGTCTTTCTGATAAATCACACGTTTTGTCGGTAAACCCGTATTTACATCAATGGTTACAACTTCCTTGTGGAGGTTATCCTCCGAAACAGCTTTTTGCTCGTTACTCTGTGTAGCAGAACGGGATTGTGTGCCCGTTGCTTCCAGTACTGTCCAATCCTGACTCCGTAATTCTTCTTTTGCATTCTCCAAGAGCGAGATCTGTAGCAACTTCTCATTTTCAGCAACTATGTTGTCCGGCATGGTCCAGGTATTCCCGACCAATTTCCCTGTCTCGAAATCTCGACCATACGAAGTGATTTTCTTACCACCATCTTCAACAATCAATTTATTATGAAGCTGGTTATCACGGTAATCCTCAGTGATTTCTGTCAAATTCACACGGTCCCGGTAGCGAACGATGTATGACCCGTCTTCAAACGATTCTTTAATGTAATCGACCTTACCCTGAGTCGCCTTCAGTGCTGCGCTTTCAACATCGCTTTGAGCACTAACTACAGATGGTTCATTCAAGTACATGTAGCCACTCACAGATGCAGCTACCAGTGTTATGGTGAGGATTGAAACCAATGTTTTTTTCTTCACAGGTAGACCCTCCTCTTATTTAGTCAGTATATATTCCTAACGCTTTATTCTGCTTTTTAGGTCCAGCCATTTACATATCCACTATCAAAATACCTGTTGAGTTAGATCCTGCTTGGTGATCCTGCAACCTCCACGCATTTGGATACATGTAGAAGCCTTCAATTCAGCATCAAAAGATTGCATATAATAGTCAGACTGCAGCCCTTTCATTACACCAGACAAATTATTACAAGAGCTAGAATACATTGGAGTCACTCTACTTGTTTTAAGCAACCTGTCGGGATATAGAATAATACGATCGCAAATACGAATAAGACAAAATACTTACTACTTACACTGCTCAATTTTACTACAAATATTATCCAAATCCATATTTTATTCAAAACTATCTACCGTATCCAACCAAAAAATGTTACATTTTGTAATGAAATATTAAATAATATGTTCTTACGTAGATAATTCCCATAAGAAGCCCGATATGGTTTTAGTTTCATCTTTAGAGTTATGGTTCTTCAATTGAAAATCGAAAAAAAGCCGCATGATTAGCGGCTCGTCGTGCACTCTTAAATTCTCCTACGCTCACTCACTATTGGTCTGTTGATGTCAAACCGACTATTTATAACATGTACACAACGGTTACTCATGGATGTCTCACACACCCGTAATGATCGTCAGAGCTTTTTATGATTATGCATAAAGCAAAAAGGTCCATAGACTGTCTATGGGCCTTTTGCTTTGGTTAACATTTCTGGCTTAAGCTAATATCCAGTAGTGACTGTGCCTCTTCTTCCAACATGGAGGAAGCTATCATCATGAAGTCTTCAGCCCCAATTTCAAAGTGACCTTTACGAAACGGAAACCCCCAATTGCGATTCCCGCTTGTAAAACTAAGTTGGTCTAATAACGTTGCGATCTTTACTTCTCGACACGGAAGATAACGAAGATCTCGGCGAAAGGGTACAAATGATTCCGACATCTGATATTGGTATATCCTGTCGTCGGTAATTTGACCAATAGCGGTAAAAGCCTGAAGTGGCTTGCCTGTTGATATGTCTGTGCGTGGAGAATAGTATATCAGCCAATCACCCGCGGACATCTGTCGCAACAGCGCTGACTTGCCATGGCACACCTGCGCAAACCCTCCCTCTACGGCTACATTTACATGAGAAGCAGATACAACACCAATCCAATACCTGCTGTCCTGATTTGGTTTCATGGATACATCTCATTCCCTTCTCTCGTTTATATTTCCAGATTCGATTTCAATCGGTCTAATTGCAAAAAATGATGTCTGTAGTGCATCTCTATCAACAAAAACCACTCCTGAGCGTTTAGAGCGCCAAGCCTTGGATGACGTATTTTGTTGTTTACGGACGCTTGGTGTAAAACAGATGCCGTGCTTCTCATCCGATCCACTACCTCGTGAAGCCCATCGATCAAGGACTCCATCCTCTCGGGTGGTTGCGGGGTATACTGCGGGGAAGCAGGGACTTTAACAGGCACGGGAGGGAATTGTCCTAATTCAAACACTTGCCTACCCAGTTCTGTTTTTTCCTCACCCGAGTTTAATGTTGAATCCCCGCTGCTCAAACACTGCTCAATATTATGCAGATGCATGAAAAGCGCTGATTGAATCAAATGTACATACATCTGTCCAATGGACCATTCCTCTTCACTTTGTTTTTTAAGTAAGCTAGACATATCCAAATTTTTCAGTTCTGCCAAATATCGTTCTACTGTCGTTTCAAATGATTTCAATACTTCCGCTGTACTTCTCATCCTCCAACCCACTCCTCTTGATCTGTGATATATCAAAGTATAAAAAAACACTACTGACAGGTGTATGTCAGTAGTGTTTTAAGATGTTTTTGGCTACTTCCTTCATTCGGAAGCGTAAAGACTCTGGCTCCAAGACCTCGATATCTCCACCCCAACCAAGTAAATAATGCAATATTTCCTCCGGATAGCGAACACGAAAATGAAAAACAACACCCTCCTCTTGCTCCTCAAATGCATCCATATAAAAATGCAGGGCCTCCATAACTTTGTCAGCAATTTCAGGTTTTGCTCTGATTAATACTTGTTCGTTACGGTCGTCAGGAGGTCGATAACTGTTTAGATCAAAATCCGGTGGCAAAAGGAATTGATCCTCCAGCAGGGAAAGTTCAGTCATGCGTGACAAACGAAAATGACGAATGTCTTGTCGCATATCACAACGTGCAATTAACATCCAATTCTCCTGAACCAGTGAGAGTCCGTAGGGTGAAACCTCACGCATATTATACCGATTGCCATCCGTTCCTGGCATTTTTTTCAGGTACATAAAGCTGATCTTACGTTTATCCAGAATGGCATTACGTATCTGGTTAAGGTATGTTTTCACCCGCGCTCGGGTTAAAGGTTCAACCGTATGAAGCAGTCGCATCGTTTCCCGAACACGTATCGATTCATTACGAACGGATTCTGGTAAAATCGCTTCAATTTTTCGTTGAGCCGACTTAGCCTCCATCGCGTATTCTGTATCCAATCTCTGTTCGATAAAATCAGCTCCCATGAGCAGAGATACGGCTTCTTCTGCGGTGAAGCTTACCGGGGGCAGAAAATATCCTTCCATGAGGGAATACCCATGACCCGGAGCTCCCATAATCGGAACACCAGCTTCGCTTAATGCCTGAATATCTCGATATACCGTACGTACACTTGTCTCAAATTGAGCCGCTAAATCTTCTGCTCGTAACATCTTTCTTCGCTGCAATTCAAGCGTAATCGCAAGCTGCCGCTCCGTTTTGTTCATTCTCTAAGCCCCCATCGTTTCATCATCCAAACCGTTAAACTGCCCTAACATGGTGGTGAAACGCTCCAGTTCCTTATCATCCCATCTGGATATACGGTCATAAAAAGTTGACTCCTTCTCCTTGAGCGTACCAACCGTCGATTGTTCTGGTTTACAAAGGATTATATAGAACCACTTACCCCAATTTACTTGTCTTACTTAATTTAAACCTTAAATAAAAGCAAGGCCACCCCTATCCCGGATAGCTCTTGCTTTTCTCAATTGATTGCAACTACACTTACATTTTCAACATCAATCCATTTAATCAACTTCCTGTCGTGGAATGATATAAAAATAAAAAACTAAACCAATTATCATAGATGGAATTAACGCAGTAAATATGTTTTGCCCGAACGTAATAAATACTAATTTAACCACTTCACTTAAATTCTCACTCCACAAATCTTGATAGCGCTCTTGCTCTCTCCACCCTTTAATCAATATTGTCACGGCAAATATAATGCAGTAACTAATTAATCCATATTTCAAACTTTTTTTGAATTTATTTTCCTCTTGCTTCTCCTCAATTAACATAACCTCCAAAGAAACATCGAGTAGATCAGCAATTTTCATCATGTTTTTTTTGCTTGGATAACCATTTCCTAATTCCCATTTTGAGATGGATTTATCGCTAACATCTAATAACTCTGCAAGTTCCTGTTGTGTGATTTCTTTTTGTTCACGATACTGTTTTAACTTTTCACTCAATATATTCTTCGTCATTTGCTCACCACCATTGTTTTGTTGTTTACTTCTAAGTTAATTAAAACCAAATATAGGGTCCATATAAAGGAATTTTAGAAAATAGAATTCTATTTTTCTGAAATTCCTCAACTCTTTGGGTGCCTTTTAAGGATTAATCCATACTATTACACAATACATACACGTTTTGCTTTCCTAAAATAACATTGCCGCTGGGTTCCCATACAAAAACAGGAAACCAACGGCAATGTTAAAGTTACAACAACAAAATTACTTCACTCTATTATACCTAGTTATTGATACTGAGTTTTCATGCTTATCAAAAAGATTGAGACAAGTAATAAGATCTGAAATCCCTTCGCATAATGGCCTTCATCATTTGTCAACCATTTCGAGTTTTGCTCGTGGATTAATGGTACATTATCATGGAAAAGGAAAGGATATTACGCTATGGTTAAACGTACAATATCTTACTGCTGATGATAACATCCTCTGACGAGATTACGTCATTAAAAGACAGTAACTATGGGGGAATGATCCCTAGGTAGTGGAGGTCACAAAATGAGAAAAAAGCGATGGATTGTGAGCATAGTCATTTTGATTATCATACTTTTCATAAGTGAATGGGTGATGTTGTCCTCAGAAAAGGTTGGAGTTCTCAACATAACGCAGAGAGTCATTTCAGGTGCACCTCATGTTGTCGTTCAAGGGCAGACACTGTCTTACCAAGGTAAGGTTAAGTGGGAGGATATACAGAATAGTATCGAAGTATATTCCGTAAGCGATGAAGGAACGATCTTGTATAAAGCACTAGGCACCCCTGTCCCACCACCTTGGATATATGTGAGAAAAGAAAACCAACAGGGTTTCCGATATAAGTTCCCACACCTCCCTTGGAAACTATAAATCACCTATCACTTACCTTAGCCGTTATCTTTGCGATTCCCACTTGTATCTGTTATTGAGAAATACCTACGAAACATCCAAGATAATGTTGTCCTGGGTCCGTAGGTACTTGTAGAATCTTAGAAATTAATGCTTCATCAATCAGGAGACATAGTTAACGTGAACACACTCTCCCAAGGCGTTTTTATAATGTCGTTATACCGCGTGTCCACTTTCAAGCCACTCGACCAAGAGCCCCATGCACTCCCATTGCTAAATACAGGGTCCGAAGTTAAAGGAACATCTATATACATCGCATAGCTACCTACAATTTTCTTGTCTTTAGGAGCAGAAATGAGTTGTACAACACGATCCTTACGAAGCTTCAAATCATTCGGTGCATTGGCATGCACAATCTCATATTGAATGTAGGTACGCATATACAATACCCCATTACGATATGTCACCATACTTGGTTCAGGACGAACATCTCCCTGAATAATCACTTTCTTGTTCTTAATCCATTTCACATACCCTTCCATCTGAAGCTCTCTGGCTGTCTTATCACCCATCTTGCTGGTAGAACCACCAGCATGGCTTTCCAATGCTGGTGCCCAATTCATATTGATGGTGCGGTAATCTGTATTCAGCAATAGCTCATAGTACTTTGAAATATGATTGGCATAACGCCCAAAGTCATCACTGGTTAACTCAATGGGAAGTCCCACGGCTTTTGACCGGTAGAGCTGCGCTGCATTCAAAGACAAACCTTTGAGAGAATTCGCCTTAGGAAATTCTTTCTCATAATACTGATTAGGGATACCCGCGAGAACATAAGGATATTTTGACGCTTTAGCAGGCAAAGCTTTTGTTCTAATTAGTTTACCGTAGTCATCCAGATTATCCTTTTGAGTAAAATCTGCAGTATATATCCCATATGATCTATCGAATGAGTAGTAATTGAATGTTAGATTGAATGCTTCAGAAAGTACCCTTAGGGGGACATAGACTTCCCCATTTCGGAACTGCGCTGAGGTATTTGACGAAAGGACATTCCCTTTGCCATCGACCATACTGCTTTTGGTCACAGATAACGAATGGGTAGAATCGTTCATGTTTAATTTACCGTTGGAGATAGAAGCAGCCCATTTTGCTTGTTTGGCAAAAGCGAGCGACGGGATCATAACTTCCTGTTTTATCGTTAGATAAGGTTTGTTCGACGTAAAGTAGAGATTTTTACCATTTAAATTCAAACGAACGCTTTGATCCCATACATTGAGAGTTGGCCACTGAAATGGAACCTTAACAGGGATAGGTGAGTTCTTCTTTTTGTTGGGCAGCTCCATTCCAAGGCCACCTCTATAATTAAATCCCCAAGCCCATACACTTAGATCCTCTTTTTGAACAACCATGTGTCCACTGTCTGCTTCACTTACCAAACGTACATTCTTGAGGATAATCTTGGGGACCGTGGCTTGATTGGCTGTCCCATCTCCTAATGTACCTGTTCGATTGTCCCCCCAACCATACATATTTCCAGATTCATCCAAAGCAAAACTCGCATCAGATGAATTCGAGATGTCCATAATTTTGGGTAGCTGCTGTATTTGTACAGCAGAGTCCCCGCTCTTGGTCCATACAGTGCCATCTTCTTTAAGGAACACAGATCCATACTGATCTACCTTTTTGACATCCGTTATTGTTATGTATTGTCTTGCTACAGAAGTTCCAGGCATAACATGCCACACCGTACCGTCTTGTCGAATGAAATACGACCCGAAGATATCTTTAACCTGATCTAGTCCAGGGATAAGCATGGGTAACTCTGGTTCAGAATACGAATTTTTCCAGGCCAAAACCTGCCCATCTTTTCGTAATGCATAGATATAATTTTGAGTAGCCTCCACTTGCACAATCTTCTCATCTTCACTGAAGTGAGTTTCATCTCCTGAATACACCTTAGTATACTCTGTTAGTTCCCCGACTCCCCTTCCTTTCCATACCGTTCCGTCCTGGGTCACCACAATAGCCGCTCCGTACACTACAGAAACGTCTACAATATGATTAATTCCTTGTAACACGTATTGTGCATAGTTCGTCTTGCTACCTTCGTCACTACCAAAACCACCCCATGATATCAAAATTCCTTCTTCTGTTAGCACTTGAGTACCCGACGATGAAATGATTTTTTGGAGTTTTGGAATTTTATTAGTAGAGGTTGCTGCATGGGTGTACGATGGTGCTGCAGTGAGAATAATTAGAACTAAGACTAACCAAACCTTTAAAAACTTTTTCATTATATCCTCCTTATATGTACTAAATTACTAATAATGCAAGTCTAGCAGTCCTAGGTAATTTTTACTATCCACAAATTTCTGTCACCCCTACAAAAGTAACAAAAAGTCATTCAGCACACATATGAATGGCTTGTGCACTGATAACAGAAGTTGTTAACACTAAAGTGTGGCAAACACCTGATCGAACCCAGCCTTCGACTTGGCAAATAGTTCATTCGTACCAAGATTCGATGCCGGGGCCAGTACTTCCTGAGCCACCACACCATTGTAGCCAATCGCCTGCAGATTTCTCAGAAATCCACCCAGATCAATAACCCCTTCGCCGGGGTATAAACGCTCATAATCCAGTAATTCCTCGATCGGCAAATCATAGGCATCGTTGATATGCACATGAACAATCTGCTCTTTCTTCAACTTCAACAGATCTTCCATCGGTAAACCATTCGTATGCCAGTGATATGAATCTACGAGCAAACCTACGTTAGGTGCATGGATGGTCTCGATCCAGTCCAGCGTATCCTCCACACGCCAGATAAATGGATTTTTCCATTGCGTCCGCAAATGGTGGCATCCCACAAACTCCAGACCCAACTTAATCCCGTAAGCATCCAAGATATCTGCGCAGAGTCTCAAACGTTTCGTAGCCGCGGCCATGAATTGCGCTACCGGTTGATCCGTTGAGGGTAAAATATACGTGCAACAGCTGTAACAGTCCAGCGAAGCAGAAGCTTCTGCCATAGCGACCAAAGATTGCAACCCCTCACGAAATTGCTCATCTGTCGTCCGCCACTCTACCGTCAGACCCGATGAACCGATGATCACCTTATTGCTTTCCAGCAGATGTTGTGCCTGTTCTTTGCCATACGTTTCAATCAATGAGAGCGGATTCAAATCTACAGATCCGAATCCGTGCTTGGCCGCATCTATGATATATTGTTCATCAGACTCGATATTGCCCAGTCCCGCATTCGTTAACCCTCTAATCATCCCAATCTCCTCCTGTGACTCGTTTGGAATTGCAACTTGTGTATCATTTTCTTTATCATTTTATAATAGCAGTACTCTCCGAAAAAGAAACCATCAAAAAAGAGCCGCAACAACGTTATATTAACGTCATTACCGCTCTAACATCTCTATCTCACACTCTCCAACGTATACCGATTACGCGGAATCTCAAGACCCAGATTCTCCCGAAGCGTCTCATGTTCATACTCCGTACGGAACAGCCCCCGTTCTTGCAGAACTGGAACAACTAGCTCTACGAAATCTTCCAAGCCATTGGGTACCACGGTACGAACATTGAATCCGTCTGCCGCTTCGCCTTCAAACCATTCCTGAATCCGATCTGCGATCTGATCCGGTGTACCAATGAACGATGTACGTGGGGTAGATGCCAGCAATGCCACTTGGCGCAGGGTCAGCCCTTGTTCTCGCGCCTGCTGCTTGATCTTGTCTGTTGTACTGCGGAAACTATTGCTGCCAATCTCCCCAATCTCGGGGAAAGGTTCGTCCAGCGCGTGCTGGGAGAAGTCATAATGATCGAAGTACCTCCCCAGATAGTTCAACGCCTGATCAATACTCACCAGTTCGGCAATTTCCTGATACTTCTGCTCCGCCTCTTCAGCTGTTCTACCCACAATGGGGCCGATGCCCGGGAAGATCAGGATATCCTCTGCCTTGCGTCCATAAGCCACCGCTCTTGCTTTCACATCGTGGTAGAACTCCTTTGCTTCCTCCAGTGTCTCATGTCCCGTGTAGACGGCATCTGCCGATCGGGCGGCCAGATCTTTACCAGATTCAGATGAGCCCGCTTGGAAAATGACCGGATGACCCTGCTTCGAACGCCCCACATTAAGCGGACCCTGTACCGAGAAGTACGCTCCCTTGTGATTTAGCGTATGTAGCTTGGCAGGATCGAAGAATACGCCCTGTTCTTTGTCTCCGACAAAGGCATCGTCCTCCCAGGAATCCCAAAGTCCTTTGACCACATTTAGATGTTCTTCCGCAATTTCGTAGCGTAGCGCATGGTTCGGATGTTCGCCTTTGCCAAAGTTCAGTGCCGAACCTTCCAGAGGTGAAGTAACCACATTCCATCCGGCTCTCCCACCGCTTAATTGATCCAACGAGGCAAATTGCCGCGCAACCGTGAAGGGTTCACTATAGGAAGTAGATAATGTAGCAACCAGCCCGATGTGGGAAGTTACCCCGGCGAGTGCGGACAGAAGCGTCAAAGGTTCGAAGCGATTGAGAAAATGAGGATTGGACTTCTCGTTGATGAAGAGACCATCTGCAATAAAGAGCAGATCAAACTTCCCTTTTTCCGCGATACGCACCTGCTTCTTGTAGAACTCCAGACTAACGCTCGCGTTAATGGGAATATCCGGGTGACGCCAAAAGGAAATGCTGTTACCCACTCCGTTCAGATTAGCTCCCAACTTCAATTGTCGTTGCGACATATATTTTCCTCCCTATGTTGTGGTGATGACACTGCCCAAGCCGCTCCAAGTAATACAATTCCTGTGAAGAGAAAAATAAACGGAATGCCGATCCATCCACCGAGAAAACCACCGATTAACGGTCCAAGTACAATACCGAACTGACTCGCCGTCTGGCTCAAACTGACAGCCCTCCCACGAAAATCGTGATCAGCATACTTGATGATCAGCGCATTAAGCGCGGGATAGACTGCGGCAAAGAACAAACCATAAACAAATCGCAGGCTGCCAAAATAAATCAGATTATTTGCTGTCATTTGCAGCAGACTGCCAATTCCGCCGCCAATCAGACCAATAAACAGGGTTTTCTCGTATCCGATCCTTCCACCAATCTTCCCCCATCGCGGCCCCATAATGACCGTTGCCACACCAATCGCCGAGAAGACAATCCCTGCACTAAGTGTTGCACTGCCAACATCTCCACCAATCTGGACCACATAGAGCGTCAGCACCGGTTCGATGATGAGCACGGAGGTCGAGACTAGGAGAATCAAACTGTAGATTCGAATCAAACCCGGCGTGGAAGCCGCTCTTTTCAAATCCCCTATGATCCTTGTTGGTACTATCGTACGAGCTTGTCGTGACTCCTTAACACCGAGGACCATCAGTGCCGCGAGTAACGTAATGACAGCGGATGCAATGAAACATCCCCGCAGTCCGATCCAGTGACTCAACACACCACCGGCAAGAGGACCAAGAATCCCACCCGCAGCGCTGGCCGTGGAGATCACGCCAAGTGCATAACCCACCTGTTTCTCCGGAGTATTGGTGCCAATCAGTGTAATCGAGGCGGGATGAAAACCAGCCATGAGTCCCTGAAAGACCCTCACCGCGATAAACGTATACGGATCATACACAAAGAAGTTAGCCAGATGTGCAATGCCTAGCCCCACTCCGGAACGGACTAGCATCAGTTTGCTACCATATTTATCAGCCAGTGATCCCCAGAAGGGTGCGCATAATCCGCTGATCAGAAAGCTGATGGAGATCGAAATACCGGACCAAGCCTCCAGACCGCTCTGTATACCAAGATCATTTTGCAGAAATATAGGAAAGAACGGAACGGACAGCGAGTACGCCATATGATTGAAAAACAGGCCGAACCACAGAATATACAGATTTCGCTTCCATTGTGGCATCTTGGCATTCTCCATACTATATAATTCCTATATAAAAAGTAGGTTATTATCCATATTAGGGTAACGTCATCAGAAAGTATAATAGAAAAGTTCAATAGACCCATTCAAGAATTAAATGAATGGGTTTTGTGGAATGAGGATATTTGGTACGAACATGGAAAATTTATGTTGAAACAACAAATAGGTTCGTATAATATAAAACTAATTACTTGTTCTATAAATATAGAACTAATCTAGAAAGGAACTATACTCTTATGAACTACACAGTAGAAGTTGATTTTGCGCCAATTTATGAATGTGTAAGCACCCTGAGCGCTTTTATGAGTAAACAAAATCATACTAACCTGGATGCCGGGAAACGGTGGGTTCGTGATGTACAGGATCGATTCTCTCCAGCCAAACTTCAACAAATGCGAGATACGATGAAAGCCACAGACAATTTCAGCCTTGCGCCATATATATGGAGCTGTTCAGGGGAACGTTCGGTGAATGGCTTTTTGAATTGGCTTGAAGAGTTGTCCTCAGGACAATTGTATGACATCGCCGCTCGCTTCAAGTTATCTGTCCCCTCCAATCTGTCCGAATTGCGCAGTCGGACATCCGAAGTGCTACGAGAATGGGATACTCAGTATTTTGGGCACATCAATCCGGCAATTATTGAGGGACTCTCTTTGGAAGCTGAATCGAGACGTTCCAGTCTGAACGGGACGAATGACCAAGAGGTCTATGAACAAGCTACACAGGGCATGAGGATATATCCCAACCATACGCTAAAAAAAATAATCCTCATCCCTCAATATCATGCACGTCCATTTGTCACCTCAGTGATCTTTGACGAGATGATCTTCACTAATTATTCTTGCGATATTCTTCCAACAGAACCGGGACGACCAGACCCTGGGTTACTGCGTCTAACCCGGGCACTGTCCGATGAAAACAGACTGTTCATCTTAAGACTACTGGCTGGTAAACAGCTGACCTTCACTGAAATTGTCCGTGAGGTTGGACTGTCCAAGAGCACGGTGCATTACCATCTAATAGCCTTGCGAGCAGCCGGGCTAATTATTGTGCATTATGATTACAAAAACACCGAATATAGCCTGCGCTTGGAAGCTCTAAACAACCTTCCACGGCAGATTGGAGCTTATATTGAAGGTTGAGTTCAAGCATTTCCTTCTCCACAAATTGCACTATTCTATCATATGGAGGAACCTTAATGCTGAAGCGAAGTTACTACGGTTTATTGGCTACTGTTACTCTTAGTTCTCTAGGTGATGTGTTTGGTCTTTTGGCCATGGAATGGCTTGTTTATGAATTAACTGCCTCTAAGCTAGCCATGGGTGCTATGGCACTAAGCTTCAGCATTCCTGAAGTAGTCTTCCGGCTACTTGGATCACCGTTGTCCGACAGACTGCATCGTGGACGGTTCATGGCCGGATTGGCTGCAGTACGACTGTTGGCTCTTTTGTTGCCACTGAGTATGGGTATTGCGGGCCAATTACAACTTTGGCACCTGTTTCTCGCCGCAGCACTCAGCGGAGCCTGCTCCGCCCTCTTCATGCCAACGGCCATGGCTGTTGTACCAGGTGTAGCTGGCGAACACAAACTTCTGCGGGCATTCGCAGTGATCGATGGTTGTCGAAATGCCGCTGCCTTGCTGGGACCTGCCTTTGCCGGAGCTCTAACGGCTACATCCGGAGCGTTACCAACACTTGGCATCAACGCTATTTGCTACATTGCAGCCATCACCGCACTGCTCTATCTGCCCACAATGCAGAAACCAGCAGCTCAAGCATCTTTTTCTCTCAAAGCTTATATCCGAGATATTGGAGAGGGTTTCTCTTTTTATCGGCGATTCCCAGCCATGCTCTCGATTATGGTAATGGTTTCGATCAGCAATATGTCCTCTGTAGCCATCTGGACCATGATGATTCCTTTTGTCCGCGAAGTGTTGCACCGAGATGCCGCCGCCATGGGCACTCTGACCACCGCTTCTGCATTTGGCACACTAGCAGGACTAGCTATTATCTCGTGGATGGGTGAAATCAAGAGAAGACGCACGGTCATGCTGTGCAGTTTAGCTGTGATTGGGCTTTTCAACGCTTTGTTGGGACTATTTCCGAGTTACCCATTTGCACTTATTGCCTTATGTGCTGCAGGAGCAGCCGGACCTTTCTTCGGTTCTCTAAGCTCTTCGTTACATGGTACGCTTGTGCCCAGTTCTCTACAAGGCCGGGTTAATTCGATCCGTTTTCTGATTGGTGGAGGATTACAACCCGTAGGCGCTTTTGCAGGTGCAGCGGTTGCAGAAGTCTATGGCCTTCCCTTCCTATTTCTGTCTTTAGGTCTTCTTCCTTTCATTTGTTCGATAGCTGCTTCATTTCTCCCGAATCTGAAAGATTTGAATGGTGACCTCGATACTCTACTACATAAGCCATCCAATAAAGTTCATATTACAAGTAGTTAATAACACTAAAGGCGCCGTCCCTTTTTATTGGAACGACGCTTTTGACGTGTGACAACGATAGCAGTTTACTTCAAACATGCCGTGATACAACATCTATCCCCACTTTCCAAACATGCGGGATCGGTATCCCGACATAGGTAATTGTGAGATAAAAGCCAACTCTTCGCTTCTTAATATTTTTTTCTATACTCTCCATTAACGTGTAAATATGAAGTGAACTTGATTACGTATGGTAATCATACTATTCCGGCACTTGGACCGACATAAATACATCGACCTCATCTTCACTGTCCAATATAAATCCAAATCGTTCATACAATCGACGAGCAGGGCTTCCCTGCAAAACATTTAAAATAACACATTTCCCCTGAACTTCATCCTGTTCCAGCAGCATGTTCAGTACCTGAGTTCCTATTCTCAGGCCTTGATAATCGGGATGTATGTAGAAATGTTCCAATAGATATGCCTCAGCCTTGGGCTTTAACGCTACACAACCTACCATTGAACCCTCCACTTCAATAATCTGTGTCTGGGCAGGATTGAATGTATTCCGGAAACGTTCACGCACCTTCACATCATCGTACCTTCCCAGTCTGGTTAGATCATCGTATAATACCAAGGCTCGCAAATCAGCGAGTTGCTCTTGGTCTGCCTGTACAGCTTGACGCATTGTTATTGGGTTCATTTGTTGAATTCCTTTCCAGTGGAGACACGTTAATTTTTGAATGTCATATCGCACTATAGAACACTAAAAATCATACCTTTGGCAGCTCACTTGAGCAACATCGGATTTTAGAACGCACTATATTTTTCAAACATACTGAACTCCTCAAAAAAATAAAAAAGCCCACAAAGGACGGTGCAGTCTTGCTTATACCAATAAGCGAACCTGCAGCCATCCCTTCTGGGATGTAGATTATTATAGAAAACTATGAAACATGTGAAGCTTGTGCCGCATGTTGTAATGCTTCCAGACCCAATGCTAACGCACCACATAGGCCTGCATGCTGGCCCAATCCGGGCTGCACAATATATTGGTCGATATGTTGCGTGATTGGGGCAGCATTTACATAACCATTGAGATTCCGCACTACCTGCTCCCGGATCATAGGAAACAGATGATCTTGCTGCATCACACCACCGCCCAGGATGATCTTCTGCGGCGAATGAAGCAAGATGGCCGTAGTAATCGACTCCGCAATGTAAAAGGATTCGATCTCCCACGCCGGATGATCTGCCAGCAGTTCACTGCCAGGTATCTGCCAACGGGCTTCAATGGCTGGTCCTGCAGCCATACCCTCCAGGCAATCGCCATGATACGGGCATAATCCGGCAAAGTGATCGTCTGGATGGCGTCTTGTGCGAATATGTCCACCCTCGGGATGTAACAATCCGTGGACTCGTTGGCCCCCTGCCACAAGTCCGACACCAACTCCTGTGCCAATCGTGTAATATACACAGTTATCCAGCCCTTGAGCCGCTCCCCAAGTCACTTCACCGAGCGCGGCAGCATTCACATCCGTATCCCATCCAAAAGGAACCGAAAATTCATGCTTCAAGGTTCCAACCACATTACAGTTTCCCCACCCAGGCTTAGGTGTGGTCGTAATATAACCATAGGTGGGACTATCCGGTTGCAGATCAATCGGACCAAAGGAGCCGACCCCTATGGCTTCCACATCTTTATCCCTGAAATAGTCGATCACCTTGGCAAGAGTGGTCTCCGGATGTTCTGTTGGAAAGCTGATCCGATCTTCAATCTGTCCATGTTCATTACCTACACCACATACAAACTTTGTTCCGCCCGCTTCTATGGCTCCAATGCGCATCATTCTGGGCTCCTTTCCTTCATTACAATTAACCTTTAGCCTTGGTTGATGATATCTCATAGATATGAAGTGAAGAGAAGACCAGATCTGTATTTTCCGCATGAGCAGAGATGCCTTGGCAATCCGCATCCGGATAGATCAGATCCGTGATAACCGCCTGACCATCATTTGCAAATACCTCCACAGATGAATGATCTACAAAGATACGCAAACTTTGATTTCCATCCACTTCTTTTAACTCAGCTGTATGACGGCTCAGGAAAAGTTCATGAAAATTGCCGATGCCCGATCGACTACGATCAACGTACACTTCACTTCGGATCGAGTCTACACCAACGACCGTTTCGTGATCTGCGCCGCTTCTTAGTGCAAAATGGAACGTCTGATCCTGAGCCCACTCTGCATGGATCTCATAGTTCACGAGTTGCAATGCGTTCAACTGCTCACTCACTTGCTGAATCGAAGCATCCTGTAGGGACAATACTGGCGTACGGGCTTGCTCAAGTTCACGTGCAGGACGTTGAATCAATATAACTTCTCCCGCTCTTATCTCCAGTGTCAACTCCCGGGCAATGGTCATTGCTCCACGGTAATCATTGGTTGGCGTCTGGTTGGCATACATCCAGTTGCTCATCCAGCCGATAATGAGGCGTCTTCCATCTTCCTCAGGAACGTCAGACCAACTAACTCCTGCGTAGTTATCCCGACCATAATCAATCCAGCGAATCGTCTGGGATGCCTCGTCTGGGACAAATGTAGTTCCATCAAAATCTCCGGTAAAATATTGTGTTCTGGAGCCTTCAATAAAAGCAGGATCTGCACCGATGCTAACGAGCATCACCCATTTCTCCTGCCCTGAATCTCCATCCACTGTAAGCGGGAACAGGTCGGGGCATTCCCACACGCCATCGTGTGAACCAATCCCGGCGCCAAATTCACTTCCTAGGGTCCAATCCTTCAGATTGGGAGAACGATACAGACATACCGTTTGACCACAAGCGATAATCATAATCCACTCTTTGGATTGCTCATGCCAGAATACTTTGGGATCACGGAAATCAATAAAGGACTCATGCTTTAATACCGGATTACCCTCGTACTTAGTCCAGGTTCTGCCGCTGTCTTTGCTATAAGCCAGACTCTGAGTTTGTATGGCATCTTGGTTTTTAACTTCAAGATGATGGGTGAAAATAGCAACCAATCCTGGCTCACCCTCAAAGAATCCGCTCGTATTATTCCAATCCACTACAGCGCTTCCCGAGAATATAGTGCCATTCTCATCGGGGAGTAAAGCTATCGGAAGTTCCTCCCAGGAGATCAGGTCCCTGCTCACTGCATGGCCCCAATGCATGGGGCCCCATGTGGTTCCATGTGGGTGATGCTGATAGAACAAGTGATACTCCCCATTGAAAAACACCATGCCGTTTGGGTCGTTCATCCACTTTTCTTTTGGTGAAAAATGGTATTCATTTCTGTAATCTTGTTTAAGAATTGTCGACATTATGGTTTCTCCTCCGTACTTCTCTTTATTTGTTATTACGGTCATATCCCGCTTGTTTAATCTGTAGCCATTCTTGCAATCCAAGGCGATCCAACTCTTTCAAGTAAGCATCCCATTCCTGATCTATTTTCCCGTTCTGATACCATTCTGTACGCAGACGTAACACGTAGGCGAAGAGATCGGTCTCAATCGTGGACAAGCGATCCAGTTCATCAATGGAGAAGAACACACTTGGATATACGTTCTCCGCTTTCATATGCGGAACCATAACCTTGTCGAGAAGTTCCATCCGCCAAGCCGCATCTTCCGGTTTGGTTGTGTATTTGTCATAATAACTGTCGAGTATGGCCAATGGTCCGGCGATACTGGTTTTTTGTCTGAGTTCAACTGGTGCAGAGCCCTCCAGCGGAAGATGTTTCAGCATCCCTTTGGCTTCATCGAATTCAAAAATATTTTGCTGACTCTCGTCTCCATAGGTACCCCAGTTGTTCTGCACAGATTGGAGCGGATCGTACAGTTGGTCTACCCACTTCGCTGTGGATTCCAGGTTTTTATTGCTGCTGGTAATGACCATGCGACCACGATCAAGCCCAATCCCGTTTGTTCTTGTGACATTGACCTCTCCGTTAGGCCCGGCAACCGGAGGCAGAACATCGTACGTATCATTCATGCCTGTAATGTTAGCCTTATCCCATGTGAAGTACATGCCGTACTTATTATCCTTGCCTTTCGCAAGATACGTGTTCCAATCCTGCTGGTACGATTCGACATCGATCAGCCCTTCTTTAACCAGCTCATGAATGTATTTAACCGCTTCCTTGTAGCCTTCATCAGCTGCCGTGAAGACCACTTTCCCATCATTGGTTACCACGGTATGATCCCAGTTCTCTCCGAGTCCAAATGCCGCAAAGAGAAATGTCAGATCTTCTCCGCCCGGTTTGTTAATGAAAGATAACGGAATTTCGTCGGCCTTACCGTTGCCGTTTGGATCTTGAGTTTTGAACGCGATCAATACTTCTTTCAGCTCTTCGGTTGTCGTTGGCATCTTCAGTCCAAGCTTGTTCAGCCACTCCACATTAATCCAAGGCAAGTTATCCACTGCCTGAATCCGTTGTTTGCCACTTCCGAGTTCTTCAATCCATGGGAATGAATAGATATGTCCGTCTGGAGCCGTAATCATGCTCTTGTATTCGGGAGCTTCCTCCAGCACCTTTTTCAGATTGGGCATGTGTTGTTCAATCATGTCCTCAAGTGGAATGATCGCCCCGTCCTTCGCCAGTTTCAGGAGATCATAATCCCCGTAACCTGCATCAAAAATGGCATCCGGCAAATCACCGCTGGCGACCGCCAGGTTTCTTTTTTCTGCAAACACATCACTCGTATAGTTCTTCCAGTTGATATGCACATTGGTTTTCTCTTCGAGTCGCTTGTTAATCAGCTTGTCGTTTGGATCAGCGGGAGCCAGCGGAGAGCTCTGTGTTATAAAATTCAATGTCACCTTGCCATCAGGGGATTGCGCCTCACTTGCCGCGCCGCCGCCTCCACCTCCGCCACACGCGGTTAAAAAGAGCATTGCAGATAACATGGAAATGGATGCCGTTGTAACGGCTTTTCTGGATTTGTTCACTTTTTTCATAATAATGACCTCCATGAGTTGGATTGGATCAACTTACTGTATCGCAGGCTGTTCACTATTTGAGGGAACCGACCATGACACCTTTTTCGAAATACTTCTGGAAGAACGGATACATGATGATGAGTGGCAGACTCGAAATGACAATCGCTGAGTATTTAATCATCTCGGAGAGCCGTTTCAGTTCTGCCATCGCGAGCTGATCACTGATCATGCCCGGTGCAGCCTGATTCTGAATCAGAATGGAACGCAGAACGAGCTGTAACGGATGCAAGTTCGGATTATCGAGATAGATCATTGCATCAAAATAGGAATTCCATTGCCCAACGAACGCATAGAGCGCAAGTACAAAAATGATCGGTTTCGACAACGGAATGACGATCTGGAAGAAAATCTTCATCTCAGAGGCACCATCCACGTTTGCAGCTTCTTTCAGTTCTCGAGGGACTCCTTTGAAAAAGGTTCTGGAGAGAATGATGTTCCAGACGTTAACGGCTCCAGGGATAATGATCGCCCACACCGTATCAAGCATGCCGAGATTACGTATGAGTAGATAAGTAGGGATTAATCCCCCGCCGAAGAACATGGTAATGATAAAGATAATCATGAAAAACCCACGTCCCGCGAGCCTATCATCCGACAATGCATAACCTGCAAATATGGATACAGTCACGGTGATCAGTGCAAAGGAAACCGAATACAATACCGCATTTGCAAACCCCCGGATCATGGCTGGATTGGACAAAATCATCTGATATCCGTCCAGACTCCAGTCCGATACATTAAAGGACAGTCCACGATTCAGTAACACCGTGGGGTCCATGAATGAGGCGATAACAATATAAATCAGGGGAACAACCACAACCAGTACAGCACAGGTGAGAAAGATGGCATTGAGTGTGAGGATCAACCGATCCATTCCCGTGTGTTTAACAACCATGGATAATACTCCTTTCCTAATAGAGGCCTTCGCCTTCATTCAATTTCTTCACAATCAGGTTCACCGTCACCAGCAAAATCACATTGATAACCGAGTTGAACAATCCAACTGCCGCAGAATAAGCGTAATCTCCAGACTGTAGTCCCACCTTGTAGACATACGTGGCAATAATCTCGGAGGAAGGCAGGTTCATGGACGTCTGCATCAGATAGGCCTTCTCAAATCCAATGGACATAATCCCGCCAGCTGCAAGGATAAAGACGATGGCCATAATCGGACGAATCGTTGGAAGGTCAATGTGGCGAATACGCTGAAGGAGATTCGCTCCATCCAGATTAGCCGCATTGTGAAGCTCCGGATCAACATTGGCCAAAGCCGCGACGTATATGATGGAAGCCCAGCCCGCTCCGGTCCAGATATCGGACAAAATGTAGATCCAGCGGAAATATTCCGGTTCAGACATGAACATGATCGGCTGACCTGTAATCCATGTGGCTAATTGATTAATTGGCCCTGTCGGTGAGAGGAAGATGAACAGCATACCCACAACCACAACAACCGAGATGAAATTGGGTGCGTACAGAAACAATTGAATATTTTTCTTGATGCCAGCTTTGCGTACCTGATTCAGCATGAGTGCCAGTAAAATGGGCACCGGGAAACTGAATATCAATCCCAAAAAGCTGAGTTTAAGCGTATTCATTAAAATGATATCGAAATTGGGTGAAGCTATAAATTTCTCAAAATGCTTCAGTCCTACCCAATCACTACCCATGATGCCTTTGATCGGACTGAAATCCTTAAACGCAATGATGGCTCCGTACATCGGAATGTACTTGAAGATAAGAGTCAAAATTAAGGCTGGTGCAAGCAACATATATAAAAAGTAATTTTTTTTGAGCTGCTGTAACCTATGACCGCTTGTCGTCCTCACTTTCAGTACCCTTCCTTCGCCCTTTTTGCTGTCGGCTATGTTATCCAACACGATACCCCCGTTCATTCTAGAAGTTGACAATTGTTTTCAGTAAGGGCTTTCAATATTTACAATTGCCTATTTGATAATTTACAATTTATCAGGTTTCAACGGATTTAGTCAATACGTTTTGTAAAAAAATATTTGTGCATTTGATCATTTCATCTTTGCATTAATGTAACTAAAGAGGATTAAATTTGCATATATACAGCACTGAATCGTTAATACCCGCATAGATTTTTCTATATCATGACTGTAATAGATTATCATTGTTACACTAATTAACAAAACTTCTGGAACAATTATGAAAATAGAATTCGACTATCTAAATGTAAATGTAATTGTGCATTTGTAAAACAGAGATTGCTATTTGTCCCGTTCTATTATACATTTGACTTAGAGAAGAATATGGATGACTATTGATGATTAGAGGTGAAGCATTAGATGGCAAAGGAAAAAGTCACGATACAAGACATCGCTGATGCTTTGGGGATCTCCAGGAATACGGCTTCCAAAGCATTAAATGATAGCGGAAACATCCCGGATGAAACCCGAAATCGTGTAATTAAAAAAGCAATTGAACTTAAATATAAACAGTTTGCCTATATGGACAATGAGCATGTTCTAACCAAGGCTCCGGGTAATATCGCCCTGTTAACTGAAAACCTGCCTAATACATCTCACTTTGGTTCGTTGTTAATCAGTGGTCTGGAGAAAAGAATCAGTGCGGAGGGATACAATCTCTCGATTCATATCGTGCGTGAAGACGATCAAGATACACTTACACTTCCCAACAATTTTGATATAGCCAAAGTAGACGGCATCATTTGCATTGAATTATTTGATCTAGAATATACACAGCTGATTACCGATCTAGGCATTCCCACCATCTTTATCGATTGCGCTTCCAACATATGTTATCCCGAATTCAAAGCAGATCTGCTACTCATGGAGAATGAACATAGCATCTATCAGTTAACCACAAAATTAATTGAGAGCGGCTACACAAGTATTGGATTCGTCGGAGATTACAATCACTGCAAGAGCTTTAATGAACGATGGGTTGGATATCAGCGTGCTATGCTGGAGGCGGGGTTGCAGGTCGACCTGTCCCATTGCATCGTAGATAATGATCGCCTGTGTTTCTCCAAGCCAGGATGGTTGAACCAGCGAGTGGAAGAGCTGGCCTCCCTACCTTCCGCTTACGTATGCGCTAATGACTTCATTGCAGTTGATCTGATCAGGGCGTTAAAAGACAGAAATGTCGCTGTGCCACAGGATATTGCGATATGCGGATTCGATAATGCACCCCAATCTCGAATTATTGAGCCAGCATTAACGACGGTTCATATTTATAGCAATGAGATGGGCATTAAAACTGCGGAGATGCTGTTATCCCGGATTAATAGTCCAACACAGCCGTATCAGGTCTCCCACATTGTGACCAAACCCATCATCAGGGAGTCCACACCAGCAATCATGGCCGATCATTCTCAGATGGTTCATAGTTCTGCAAAATAAAAAAAACGTATGTCTCACGAGTAACAACTCGTGAAACATACGTTTTTTTGTGGTTTCGATTGGGTTGGATGAAAACTCTATCCTATCCATCGTGGCCTAGATAAAAAATCATCTCGCGATTAGATCTCTTTCAAAATGCCTTTTACAAGTCCGATAAAGGTTGTTTTCACTTGCGCAGCCACTTCAATAACTTCATCATGACTTAACGGCTGATCCAGAATACCACAGGCCATGTTGGTCAGACAGGAAATGCCTAGCACCTTCATACCGCCATGAATGGCAACAATGGCTTCAGGTACCGTGGACATCCCCACTGCATCCGCACCCATCGTACGAATCATGCGAATCTCCGCTGGTGTCTCATATGCCGGGCCACTCCACCATGCATAGACACCTTGCTGCAGGGCAACATTCTGCTCTTCTGCAACCTTAAGGGCAATACTGCGCAGTTCACGATTGTATACCTGTGATACGTCTGGAAAACGAACACCCAGTTCAGCATTATTCGGTCCCATCAACGGGTTATTGCCTACCAGGTTAATATGATCTGTAATGAGCATCAGTTGACCCGGCTCAAAGCTTGTGTTGATGGCTCCGCACGCATTGGTGATAAGCAATTGCTCGACACCCAGCGCCTTCATGATCCGAACGGGGAAAGTCACTTCGTCCAATGTAAAACCTTCATAATAATGAAGGCGGCCTTTCATCGCTACAACCGTTTTGCCCATCAGTTCACCAATAACCAATTCATTGGCATGACCGATAGCCTCCGATTGGGCGAAATACGGAATATCTGTATACGGGATAACGGTCGCATTTTCAATCTCGTCCGCGAGCGCTCCCAGTCCAGAACCCAGAATCATGCCTACGGCAGGTTTGGTATGGATTCGGTTTAATATGTAATCTCTTGCTTCCTGAATATGTGCGGATTGATGCATAATGATATCCTCCTGATGATCTGAATTGAGTTAACAAAAACTGAGTTAATGAGGTACTACTCATCAAGTGTAATGAACAATGGTCATGATGTAAATGGAAGCTGTTCTATATACAATAAAAAAAACGACCCTATGCTCCAGAATCGTTTAAAAACATGGACATACCCTAATCCAATGTATATTTGTTTCTACTTTTCATGTAATCGATTGTCATGATCAGTAACAGCATCAATGTAGCAAACATCAGCGGTTTGGCAAAAGTACCTTCTTCAAAAATATAATACGCAGCGACCAAGTTTCCTGCAAATATTAACAGATAATTGCGGGTGCGATCCATCTTCTCAACTCATTTCGGAAAAGAATATTGTTCGAGATTGCCTTTCTTTTACCCTATCATAAACTTCCATAAAAAACCATATACTTATCATCCATACAAATCAACGCCTCTAATCATGCACGAGATAACCGCACTGTATAATCTATATTGACTACAGCAAAAAATCGGTCACATCGTGACCGATTCTCTCCACTTCCCTGATGTTCAGGACATAGGGTTAATGATACGCCAAAATGATTCCTTTGGTTGCAACTGCTGATCAAAAACAAAGGGCCAATTTTTGCGTCCGCGTACCGGGAAATGGTCTAACCAGGTATAATTGTCCGCTACTCCCCAGAACGTCACAGAGGTAATGGATGATTTATACTCACGGAACAAATTAAAGATTTCTTCATATCGACGCTCCTGTAGCTCAGCCATCTCTGAAGTTGGCGCGGTGAGGTCCGTTCGACGATCCTCATGACGAAACACGGACATATCCAGCTCCGTAACATGCAACTGCACATCCAGTGAAGCATAACGCTCAATAGCCATTCGGATCTCCTCAATTGAAGGACCATGAATATTCCAATGCCCCTGCAACCCAATCCCGTGTACAGGCGCTCCCTTGTCCAGCAAAGACCGAACCAGATTGTAGATCTTCTCCCGCTTGACCGGATCCGTCTCATTGTAGTCATTATAGAAAAGAAGAGCATTTGGATCAGCTTCATGAGCCATACTGAACGCTTGCAGCAAATAATCTTCCCCCACCAGCTCTAACCACTTCGTGTCCCGCATGAACAGGTCGGTCTTATCTTCAACAGCTTCATTGACGACATCCCACGCATATATTTGCCCCTTATACCGACCTACTACCGTATCAATATGTTGCTTCAAGCGAGATAATAACAGCTCTCTGGAAGCGGGAGCACCTGAGGTATCCTCAAAGACCCATTTCGATGTTTGATTATGCCAGACCAAAGTATGTCCGCGAACCCCAATCCCTTGGGCAACAGCAAAATCAACAATTTTATCCGCCGCCTCAAATGAATAACGATCCTCTTCCGGGTGAATTTCTTCGAATTTCATCTGATTTTCAGCCGTGATACTATTGAAGTGTTTGGCGATGAAATCCGCTTCGGACTGCAACATTCTGGTATGTACAGCAGCACCTATTTTGAACGTATTAGCGTACGCAACATGTAATGATGGAATTTCAGTTGGCATTTACAATTCCTCCCTGCCAGTTTTTATCCATCATATCGTTTGTTGAATACGCTTACAATGAACAAATTATACTTCTTCCCCCTCATATTTAACTATTTATGATCCTCGGCCCTGTTTGCACAACAAAAACACCTCCACGTATGTCCGACTGCTCATCTAAACAGAACATTTCTCGGAAGGTGTTTTGTGATCGGGCTGTTCAATTAAATTCAACTCATATACAAAGAGGATATGAAGCCTTACAGCTTGTCCACCTGTAACAAGGTCACCTGTTTCACTGTGCATGCCGGGTTAATTTGTTCCTCGGACAGAATGTTCAGCTTGATCAGGCTTTTCAGCTTATGGCTGTCTACCTTGGACAACAATCGCCAGATGTCCGGGTCTGGAAGAGAAGCATACAGCTTCTGATCATCGTATTCCTTCCGGTTCTGAAGCACTGTTTTCACGGTGTAACCACCAACCTGCGTCTCATAGACCCCTTGTTCTGCACAATACGCGACAATCTCATCTCGTAGTACAGACAACTGCTGCTCAATATCTTTTTGCTGCTGTTTCAGTTCAAAGTAAGTTTGCACTTTCTGCTCCATATCAATCACGCTCCTCTACTATCATAGGTATGCGAGGATCGCTAGTTTAGGACTGACTGTTTATTTTATTCGAAAAAAGTGGTCTTTCTATTACTTAATCGTACATTGTCGTCATTGTGTATCCCCGTATTACGATTACAGCAGATGTTCATTCAAATACGGATTATGGACAGCCATGTTGTGAACCCTTTCCATTACATCTGGCCCCATGGGGACATCCCCAACGCGCTTTAACAGAATCCAGCGAAGACAAGCTACAGCTTCAAAAACCTGCTCCTCTTCCAGCGTGTACGTATAACTTGCAGAACGTGCAAATTGAGCGCGATACATCTCGCCATAACTTTCCCCATTATAAACGGTGATCAGAAACACAGACCATGCCATATCGTACCTTGGATCACCATACTGCCCATTAGTCCAATCGATGATGGTGTACTGGTCGTCCATCTCAAGAATGTTTCCCAGATTATAATCGCCATGAATCAAGCGGTCCTGTCTGATCTGGACCTGCTGGATCAAGTTTGCCAGAAGATCATTTATATCGTCATGTAATTCAATTTGAGGAAAAAAGTATTGAACAAAATCGTACCTGAATATGTATTCTTCATCTTCTCCAGTACCCATTTCATTCACCGGATAACGATGGACCTCCATTAATCGCTCAGCCAAATGTGTCATTTTTGTTGGTGTTAATTGGGTAATCGGCTTTCCATCATAGCTCGTTAACAGCACTTGATTCCCTTGCTCGTCTAATCCCCAACCGTAGGGTTTGGAAACACGAATTCCACTTTGATAAAGCTTGGACAATAATCGATATTGTTTGGCGATATCCGGTTTAGAATCCTTGTCCCAGACTTTCAATACGTACCGCTGATCTTCCATTTCAATTCTCATCACACTCGCTTCCAGTCCAGGTGGCAAGGGAATGATCTGATACTCCTGTTCCATCACCTGCTGGATACGTTCATCCAGTTCTATCCAATTCATCTGGCTAAGTTGAATTGTCATCGTTTCCCCTTCTTCCATGTTATGACCGCCTCTCCGGTTAGTCAGGTATAATCAGGCCTTTGCCAATGACATTGGCGGATACTGGCTGTTTGCCCAATTCTCTGGCCCATACCGACAGCTGTCCCATATGGTGAATCTCATGGGCGATCACATGTCGCATAACTTCTCCCCATGAATCTGTACTGGCCTTGCCAGCTGAGCGATGATCAATATAAGCTCTTTTTTCCATACTCGAATCCCAGGCTGTAACAAATGCCTCCACATCAGGACGTAACTTGCGATCGAGTCTCCTTACCGCCTCAAGATTCTGGTAGTTTGCAAAATCTTCTGCATCATCCGATTTGCCCTGAAGCAGCTGAAGCCAGCTCCACTCTACATCAATGATATGAAATAATGTTTGTAATATGTTGCCTACTCCGCCCGTACGAGGCCGAAGCAATTCTTCAAGCGGCACATCTTCACACCACGCATACCATTGCTCACGTACCATCCAGTTATAACGAAAGAATGTTTCCATTGGTATATTCCCCTTTATCGGCTATATTTTTCAGAGAGATTTGATCAATTCTGTATTGGCAAAGATATCCTCCGAATATTTACACTTACCACTCCGATGACAGAACAACCTTCCGATCGCTGTTATCCCCAGATTTTTTTGATTCATTTTATAATGGGAAACTCCGGGGATAAAGGCGAACACTTCGCTTCTTCAGGTTTTTTCTGTCCTCTCCGTTTCGTGTAAATATTCTGTTGAATTTATTTAGTTAATTTCTTTTTTATATACAAGATTACATGAATACCTGCATAAATAAACAGGACATTGAACAAATATAGAAGTACATTTAAATAGATACCAGATATAAACCAGATTGTTCCCGCAGAATTAGCATAATGATAATCCGTAAAGAATCGGAGCGGGAAACCATACTCTGTTCGGAGCGGTCCATCTTCAGTATGTAAAGTTCCAGGAATACATAGGATGGCTAATACAGCAAGCCAGGCTGATAGATTCATTATTCTTTTGTTAATCGTCAATACATCTCCCCCTTATTCAACACTAACGGTATCTTTACCAAAATATGTCCCTTCCAACTTTTGATCCATAAAGTCTCTTAAGTCCTTTTGATCAAGTATATATTTCGAATCTCTATTAAATCTGCTTTTTGTGGATACAATAATCTGTTTCCGATTGTATTGAATCGTAACTTTAGCGTTATGCTTTAATTTCAAAGCAATTCCCGCAATAATACTTCCTGTGACATCATCTACTGGTATTTTGGCTGTTTCCGGGGCTGCATTCAGCCAGCCCACTATACGGCTAATGTCTTCTTTACTTAACGTAACATTGTCAATGCTAACGTGTGCTCCACCGTCGCCTGTCCTGGTGTACACGACTATGCTCATCTCTGTGCTTATCACTTGATTTCTCGAGATCGGCTTATTTGGATCAGGGTTACTCGTGATTAGAAAATACAGAAACATGATTGCCGCACCTATGAAAAACCAGAATCGCCTACGTTTTCCTAGCATTACAGCGCATTCTCCGTATCCACCACGTTGGCAAACAGTCTCAGTACCGTATTGTGATGTGCAATAATCTGCTCTGCTTGAAGTGTCTTTGAATTCCATGTGCTGTGCGCATCTTGAACCAGATTGACCGTGTAACCCAGACTGAACGCTCTGCGGCAAGTCGTGTCTACACATACCTCAGTCTGCATACCCGCGAGAATCAATTCCGTCACGCCATCTTCTTGCAATTTCAGATGCAGATTGGTTTTGTGAAACGAATCCGGTGTCTCTTTTTCGATAACGAGGTCACCAGCACTAGGTGCAATGGACGGATGGATGTCCCACCCCAGTGTTCCTCGTTCCAGTGGACTGCCTGGCCCTTCGCAGTGTTGGATATATATGATGGAATGCCCTGCTTCACGGGCCCTGGAAACTAATACCTGGATTTTCTGAAGCAATCGTTCCCCCTGATATACGGGATCTGCTTCATCAAACATCGCTACCTGTACGTCAATGATTAGAAGTGCACAATGCGTTGTCATTTTGCTTTCCTCCTGACAAATCAATTTAATTCAACTCTTTCTTCTTCGTAACTTTAACAAAACTTCCAATCCCATATCAATCAGTACAAATAGAATAGCAGCAAGAACGCCGAATAAGGTCAGAACTAACGTCTCTTTGAAATCCAAGATTGCTTCTCCTGCGCCCATGACCAGATAATAAATATACATGCCTAAAACTCCAGCACATGCATAGCCTAATATCCTCGTACTTAGATACAACACATGATTAGGGAATTGTATTCGGCTGAGCAGATAGTCTAACAATATCGATAAAGGTAGCCCGATCAACAGGATCAAGGGAGTCGCGTATATCGGATAAATAAGAATGTAAAAATCAAAACTGTAGGTTTCATTCATCGATATGAGACTTGCAGCCAAAGTAAAACAAATGATGGTTAGAACGGTTGTCATCAGCTTTCTTCCCATGTTCATCTCATCACTCCAATACAGTTATCTCTATTCATTGGATGTGCTCATGCGTCAGATTTTGCCGGCTGCCATCCGATTTCTTGAGACCAACGATGTGCTCTCTGTAATATGCTCCACACCATTGGTCCTTTTCCTTCAACATATTTGGGACGCTGATCTTTATACAATGACATGAGTCTGTGCTTTTCTTCCGCATAGTTCAAACAATCTTCTGGGTGCTCCCTTAAATAGTCTCTGAACAGCAAGGTCATCTGTTCGGAGAAACTGCCTGCCTGTCTAACGTGTATATGTATCCTTCTGCTTCCGGGTTCTTCACGAAAGTAACGTTTAGTCTTATCCGGATTTTCTGCTCTGAATACAAATCCGACTGTTTCGATCTCACGTTTGTAGTCCAACAGATTCTCATAATTAGAAACAGATATTTGTATATCTATGATAGGTTTGGCGTCTATTCCAACAATTGAAGTGGACCCAACATGGTCAATCCGCAGAGCCTTTTCTCCTAACGTTTCTCTTAATTTCGAACCCGTTTCGAGAAACAAATCACGCCATGCCGGATCATACTTTGCAATTCTCCATTGATCCTCCATACAACTCCTCCTTGGTTATCCAATCAAGCTATATAATTATATAACACGTTCTTTTAACCTTTTGTTACATGTAGATTATTTAGTGATGCCATATAGATAACAGCAGCTTTTTTTAAAAAAAGAGAAGGACCCTTAGGCCCTTCCCTTAACTTCTTAATGATAATCACACTTGAAATTTGTAAACTCAGCTGAAGCATCTTGCCCGCTCGAGTATAACCCAATAAGTACGCCTGTAAAACCTCCTGCCACCTCCGAGGATAGGTATCTCGTCTGTGCCGTGCCCAGCAGAATCTCTTCACCATCTGCTTGAAACAGGAAACTGTAGCGTTCTTGGCTTGAGCGGATCACCAGCGTTGCATGCTGTTTATTTCCCATATCCACTTCATGTTCTATCGATTTGATATCACCGATATTTAAACGCTCGATCACCTTATAACCGTCCTGTTCCTGACGAATAGCCACTTCATAATGATGATTCTCATCCATGTAGATCGTGATCCCGGCTTCTCCACTCGTCAGACTAACATCGACTGAAATTGTTGCATTAAAGTCTTTTTGACGTAGCCCGATGAACGTTGGGGATGCTGGAACGTTCAGCGTTACATCGGTTCCTGTTAGCGTAAGCTTATCTGATTCAAGCTGATAATGCTCTGTATTTGGATGACGAAGGTAACACCAGTCGAGGTTCCAGTCTGTATTTTCAAACGTGTAATTCTTCTTATCCTGCTGGATCACCTTATCTGGGATACGATTGGTCTCAAAACTCGTCAGCGTTGTTCCTTCATACCCGGCTGTAAACCATCCGTCTTCACCAAACGTAATTGGAGTCAGAAATACTTCTCGACCCAGATGATGGTACGTAGCCCATCTGCCAATCTGTCGGAATCCCAAGTGAAAGAGCCACCAGTTTCCCCGATCATCCTGAACCAGATCACCATGCCCCACGCCCTGGAGCTCATACCCGCCCAGATTGCGATTCGTTAGAACCGGATTGTGTGCATAGGCTTCGAACGGACCTGAAGATGAAGTTCCCCGGGCATACGTTACCATGTGACCATACTCGGTGCCGCCTTCGGCTGCAAGCAGGTAATAATAACCATTCATTTTATAGAGATGCGGACTTTCCAGATATCGTCCACCTGTTCCGTTCCATATCGAACGACTCGGGGCCAGTTTACGGCCAGTTTCAATTTCAAGCTCGCACTGAACAATTCCGCCAACGCCTTCATCATCCACCCCGTTACTCATAAACAAGGTTTTTCCATCTTCAAAATACAAATCGGGATCAATTCCGCCTTGATCCACATAGATAGGCTCAGACCATTCTCCGTAGATATTATCCGTCCAGACATAGAAATTCTGATGCGTCGTATCATTCGTTGTCACCATATAAAAACGCCCGTCATTATGCCTGATGGTTGGGGCAAATACACCCCCGGAGCTGTTCACCGTCTCGAGCTGAATCTGGCTTTTACGAGTCAGGCAGTGACCAATCTGCTTCCAATTCAGCAGATCCTTGCTTTCAAAGAGCGGGACACACGGAAAATATTGAAAAGAACTACACACCATATAGTAGGTATTGTGCACCTTAATCACACTAGGGTCTGGATAAAAACCTTTTACAACAGGGTTATTGTATTTCATTACTCCACTCCATCTCTTATCATAAAATTCACAAATATAAGAATTCAACTTCGTAACAACTACAAAAATTAAACACCATCGGGTGTAAACTTGCAATGAATCTGAATTGCATCTTGGAGCTAATTTTATTAAATTAATATATATGTGATTTTAGAATATTGAGTGTAGGGAGTTGTACAGATGATCAAAGCAAATGGGGAGCCCCAGTTCCTTCCTTTATATGAGGCGCTGGCAAGCGAAGTCAGATGGAGAATCATGGATATGATTGCAGATCGCGAAATGAATGTGAAGGATATTGCCGCAGTATTAGAGCTTAGCCCCTCCATTGTCACAATGCATATTCGCAAACTGGAAGATGCGGGTCTAATTGGGAGCAGGCGAGTTCGGATCAACGGAGGGACGCACAAATTATGTTACCTCAAGCAAAATCAGATTGAAATCGAGCTGCCATCCGCAAGCCAAACTTCACGAACCAGAGAACAGACGATAGCCGTGGGACACTACACTGCTTTTGATATCCACCCTACCTGTGGGCTAGGGACACTTGAGAAAGAAATCGGCGTATGGGATGATCCCCGTTACTTCCTTGATCCCGAGCGGGTACACGCCGCTATCCTGTGGTTTGGGAAGGGCTATGTTGAATATAAAACACCGAACTTTGTCCCTCCTGACCAGACAACCGATGCTATTGAAATTTCGATGGAACTGGCGTCTGAAGCTCCGGGATTGCGAGATCATTGGCCTTCCGATATTCGTTTCACCTTCAATGGCATTTCTCTTGGAACGTGGACAAGCCCTGCCGACTTTGGCAGAGCAGCACGCGGCAAATATACGCCAGAATGGTGGCATCGCAATGTGAATCAGTATGGATTATTAAAGACCATTCGTATTGATGGTTCCGGTACCTATATGGATGGTGAGTGGATGTCAGACATTACTCTCAGAGATGTCAAACTAGGCGAATCGTTCTGGACGCTACGTTTCACGGTTGACGAAGAAAGCCCCAACGTAGGGGGATTAACGATCTATGGTGCCGGTTTTGGTAACCATGATCAGGATATTGTTATACGTGTACTTCAGATCTGAAGTAACCGCTGAGGGGAGGTGGTGATATCATCAGATCTGGCATTTAGAAAAATAACCTGTCTATGTGTTAGCAATCATTCTGTGTTTGGAACCACTTTCTTAGCTGATTAATATGAGCTTGATGATAACGGTTATGGTCAGCCATATGCCATAATCCCCAACGTACCGTAGCTTGTTTTTCGTTCTGATGTCCAAAAGTAACTACTCGATCTAGGTCAGCATCTGCTACTTGTGTGCATGTTTCTTTCAGATGGGTTAATACACCCTCATATTGAGAGATAAGTGTGTCACGTGACACATCTTGAACCAGCGGAAGTCTATTATTTTCATCAGTCATGGGACCATATTGCTCTATTAATGACTGCGGAAGGACAACTCCCTTTATTCTATAAACCCAATTCATATCAACAAACATAATATGTCGTATTAATTGAGCTGTACTATTAAACTGGTTCTTTTCCCCTTTGTAATCCACCTCTTCTTGCGACATACCTTCTGTAATTGATTTAAGTCTTTGGCTATTTTCTGTTACAGCAGAAAATAACATCCCCACAACTGGTGACATGTTGGCTTCACCTTGTAGATCGTAAATCATAGCATCCCTCCACATGTCTATTTCGATGACTCTCTGATCAGTCTTTGATTCAATTCCCAGATTGCTACTCTATTACTATCCCATTTAAGTATTTCACGAGCTTCTTCATAAGCCACCCATTTATATTCTGAGTGCTCATTGGATAAAGACAGATCCATTTCATCCAGTTCTACTCCAAAGCAATACTCAGGAATAACTAATGTATCAGGTCCCCACATAAAATAACCAACCACATCTACCACGGAGTGAGTCGAGCTTAAATTAAGACTCCTGTATTTACTATTTAAAGGGATTCCCGCCTCTTCAAATGCTTCTCTCATAGCTGCTTCTAATGGTTTTTCTTCATCTTCCCCTCCCCCAGCTATGCCCTGCCAGTAACCTTCTCTTGATCTTCGAAAGATAGCGTATGCATAATCATTTGAATCTTTCAACCTGATATAAGGAAAAACTAATATTTGAAATGGTGCTCGAGACACAAGTACACCCCTCCTCTTTACCCTCGTTCTTTCAACAGTTCCTTAAGCTCCCTTAACTCTGATAATATTTCTTTGGTGTGCTGGCTATTTTTGGAGTTATCTATTCCAACTTTCACAACATAAATACCGAGGAACAGATACACTACCAACATAATGATCATTCCCATGTATATCTCTCCTTTCCAAAGTAGCGGCACATTGCTACGAACGTTCACTATCCTCTCTCTCCAACTGATTCCCATGGAATGCCTTCAAAATAAAAGCCCGATCCGGAACGTTCAACCGTTCATACGATTGAAGATACTCCATGTTGTCATATGGAACGCCAATGAATTTCACGTCCACTTTGCCCTCTTGGAGATCCACAATGCCATATCTAGCTATGGCAAGATCGTTACAGCCTAGAGCGCCCGGATTCATATATACTCTTTGATCTGTCTTATAATAATGAAGAATATGATAATGACCAAAACAAACCAAATCATGGGCCGTTCCCTGATATCTTGCATCCAATTTGGTCCTGGATGGTTCTTTATCGATGACATCCAACTTGTCGTTGTTCATATGATAGTGAGTCAAAAGGAACCGATGTCCTTCTACCTCTTTTTCAACGAATTTCGGTAGAGCTTGAATTTTCTTGATCGATTCTGCACTCAAATGCCGACCAATCCATTCGTGATGCTCGGCCATCCCTTTGTGCCCTTCTAATGGACCCTTATTTTGAAGCAAACTCAATACGGCCTCTTCGTGATTCCCTGAAATTGCTATCATATTTTCGCGGCTGTACAACATCTCGATCACTTCATTGGAGTACGGGCCAATACCGATCATATCCCCCAAACAAAATGTATGCTCAATGTCTCCTCTGGAATCGATATCAACCAATACCGCTTGAAGCGCAGGAACATTCCCATGAATATCGGTTAAGATGGCAACCTTCATTGTGATTCCTCCTCAGGAATATACATCGTCTGAATCTCCTGCACACCCGGAATAAAGCCCAGATTCAGATACACGGACTCCGCATCATTTCCTTGCATCACATACAAGCGTAAAACGGGATACTTACCCTTAAGTTCATTTAGTGCTCTCTGTAACATCAGCGTAGCCAGACCTCTGCCTCTATAGGCCGGACGAACACCTATGCTATACACAGCAGCCTGATTATCTTGCAAGCACAAGCGACAATTTGCAATAAGCTGTCCCGTTTCCTTGTCATATACAAGCGTGGACGCTTCGGTCAGAATTTCATTGGTATAATTAGGGTCATCACTTGGTATAAAATCTGCAAGAGTGGTATGTTTTCTTCGTGTAGCTTCAAGACTTCCTGCAAAACTCTCCAGGTCACATTGAGCAATTTCATCTTCATTCACATATTTTCTATTGCCGGTTTCACTTTCAATAATCTCTGGACTCTTCACGGTTACCCTGCTGTCCCATTCGATTTCAAAGTGATCTGTAGGCCGCTGCATCCAGCGACATTTAAACTCCACTGGCCAGAATCCAGCTCTTGCATATAGATCAACTTGGTCTGGAAGAATCTCAAAGGTCAGAATACGTTTGGTGCGATCCGACCACTGTAATAATTTATGCTTCAGAAGCTTCAATACATCAAAGCACTGCTGGAATGGCGGGATAAAAAACAAATGATACATCCGGTTAGGCTCCATTCTCACGCCCCCTATTTTGCTTTCCCCCTTGTAAATCCAGTAGGCACTGATCTTGGAAGAACTGAACTCTTCTTCCCTGAAAAATCCGACATAACGCATATCATAATAAACCGTGCAATATAATCCCCATTCGGCAAAATCAGCTTTGCGAATCGAATATTCATCCGACAGATCATATTGAAGAATATCTGTAGACCACTCAGTTAACCCCATATGTAATTCCTCCTCAGTTTTAATTAAATGGCAAGCAATCAAATCATTTTTCTATACGCCACCCCGTGAACATGAATTAACACATGCTGTGCCTCCATACGTTCGAAGAAATCCAACATGTCCTTAAACGGATTCTCGAAATACGAAGACTACCAAGGAAAACCTCTATTGTCTGCCCTGTTTCTGTATTCTTGAACATACAATGCTCGCCGTGAACATCAAAATACCAATTTTCCGTTAATTCTTCTTCTCCGTGGATTACATCCGCATTGGTCAGCAAATGGTACGCACCTCCGAGAATTTCCGCCCGATCAGGCTGATCGGTTTCCAATATCAGTTGGTCGATCAATTGCTGCGCGATTCTTTGGTACATATCCATCACAGCCAATAGTTCTTCCGTGATTTCCTGGGTTATCGCCTTCACACCTTCATAACCTTATCCGGGTATCCAATTTCTGCAATTTCACCTTCGATATCACTTAATTTCAGTTCATCATTTAATTGCTGTAGTAAGACCTCATCGATCGGCTTCATATCAAATACCTGTTCAACCAGATTGATATCCAACGCTATCTCGTAGTAATCCTGTGCCCAAGCATGATAATATTTCGCGCCGCCTACCAAAATCTCTAACAGTTCGTATTCATGATCCCCAAGCTCCGTGCCTGCAGACCACCCTTCCTGATCCGCCACACTCCAGATACAGAACGTCGTCTGATCCATTACAAATGCCGGCTCTACCACAAAAGTATTAAATGCTTCTGGAACGCTTTTTACCACCTCACTCCTATCAACCTTATGCTGAAGTGTGTACTCTTTATCAAAGCCTTTATCAAAGCCTTTAATAATCAGCCCATTCGGACTGAATATTGCAAAATAATGATCTCCTTGCCCATCTCTCATGGATGCCATTTGCTCATTCGTGTCCCACTGGGAATTATACGAGTAATACCTGTACTCCCATTCCGGCATCAAAATGGCATCCAGCATAGCTGCTGCCTTTAGAATCTGTTTGCATTCACTAATGTGAGGAAGTTTATCGATAAAATTAAGATTACCCATCGTGTGATACTGCCTCCTTTACCCTTTCAAATGGAATAATTAGTTGCCCGACCTTGCGGTTAGCAAGGATATAATAACGTATCCAAAAAGTTGAACCGCAAATACAATGACAACAAACTCAACCATTATGCTGTTCGCTGCATTAAAATCATTCACAAGATCCACAAAGATCTTCCCAGGTCGGGATAATACATCCCACGAATTCCACCGATTAAATCTACCAATGTAAACCCCTATACTGCTCAATAGCAAAATAACACCGACAACCATCATACTAATGTACTTATTTATTAATTTGTTTAACATGCCGTGGATTTGAATGATCGAACAAGTCGAGAGCAGCAATCCGATGATCGCTACGGCAAACGTCAGGGTGAGTCCATACCAAAAATCAATATTAACCCAAAATCTAACCTCCCCTTGAGCATCAAAATATCTGAATGAATGCAGAATCTCCGTAAAAAGGTAGGCCGCATTGGGCAGAAAAAAGAGCCATACTCCACACATCAGCCCCATACATATCATGCTCGTTGTGGTTAATTTCTTATTAAATATGTATCTAATGCAGGATGAGATGATGAAGGGTACCCATGCCAGGAACATGTCCCAACTTAAAAATCGATACATATTTGTATCTGATTGGGCACGTAAATACATCACAACACCTAGACAACAAAGAGTAGCCACGAGCAAGGTAACGATGAGTCGGACATCTTGAACCGGATGTTTGTTATCTTTCATTTCTTTGCTTCTACTTCCTTTTCCTTGATGAATGTTATAAGTTATAAATACTTTTTAAATGCCTTGCTGGATTCTCCGTTGTACCCCAATTTCGTATAAAAGTGATGTGCTTCGTTTCTGGATGATCCGCTCGTAAGAAACACCTTCACACAATTTTTCTGCACACATACATGCTCTATATGTTTCATCAATTCAGATCCATATCCCTTGCTCTGCACATGTTCCGTAATGATAACCCGCTCAACTACGCCGAATGGTCTATTTTCCACCAAAGCATCCAGACAAATATGTAAATGAGCCGTGCCGATCACCTGATCATCCATTTCATACACAAACAAGAAACTGTTTGGGTTATTCCGAACCTCTTCAATCCGTTCTGCCAGTACCTTCGTGTTTAAGTTGTTCGGCAATAATTCTTTATACAGCCTTTCAATAACCGCTACATCCCTAGCTTCTGCCTCTCTTATCATCAAGCTTCCCCTCCCTGTTACCTCACTTGATAACTTAAAATGATATCACCGTTGTCCTCGAATTCACCCGTGTCCTGAAATCCGCAACGTTTGTACAGCGCATTTGCCGCAATGTTATGCGGAACATGGGATACCCTGATTTGCTGGCAGTCACTTCTCTCTTGCAACATACGAACCACTTCTTGAATAGCAAGTTTGCCGTAACCCTTCCCCTGGTACTTCTCGTCAATCATGAAGCGCAAAATCCAGTAATACCCGTCATTGTATATCTCGTTATCAAATAAAATAAAACCAACCATCTGATCCTCTGCCAAAATGCCGTATGGTTTGGACGTAATCTCCTTCGTCGCATGAATCAATGAATCCGCATTGCTAGCTACCAAATCTAGCTGATCTTCCCGTGGTTTAAGGTGGATGCACTCAATTTCATTTTCTTTGGTTATAGGTTGTAACGTCACTTGCTCCATACCCACAATCCTCTCTCCTTGCAGCTTACTTACTAAATTTTCTTGATTAATATAATCTCCAAAGGTTGTGTATCCAACAACAGAGCCCCTGCATCAACATACCCCAGCTTTCGATAGAAATGTTGCGCATGTTCGTCTGATTGCGTTGAAGTCATCACCGTATCAAAGCCTTGTTGCTTCATTAGATTTTCCCAGTGATGTACCACTTTTTTGCCATATCCGCCGTTTCGATAGGGTTCATCAATCCAGATCATATTCATGAAGGGAAGGTTATCCCAAAAGTACCCGTACCTCATCCATCCAACTCTTGATCCCTCGTCCTCGTCCCATAGGATGAATATTTCTTTCTCACTAATCTTCGTTTTCACAAGTGGCTGATGGATATGCCGATCTCTTTCAATGATGTAGTCGTAGTCAGCTTCCGTTGCATACTCAATCTTCATTTGTAATACTCCCTTCATTAACTACGTCCATCATAACCCAAAATGTGGTATATGCGAACAGTTCTTTCCTCTTTTTCTCCCATGCCAAAAAACCACGGTTTCCCGTGGCTGCACCCGCTCTATTTCCCTCAATCCGCTGTTGATCCACTGACCAATTGCCCCTTGTACCATACGGCCTGCCGCGCAGATCGCCGCGCAACAGCTTCCGCCGAACAACTCGCATGCACTAATACAAAACTCGCGGTGTCGCCTACCTTCGGCCAGACTTGTTCCCCTTGTGAATCCAGAGGTGTAATCCCGCCTGTTACCCATGCCAAAGATTGAGACAAGGACAGTTCGTCGCTATATCCGTACAGTTCTGCGAATCGTCCCGCTTTCTCAAGCATATCCCCATTGCCAAAAGGAGACCAATGATCCGTCAGGCTGTCTGTGGCCAGCTTCACGTTCACACCCATACGGTGGAGCATGGGAAGAGGCATCATCGTTCTGCCAATAGGCACCGTAGAAGCAATGCTCATCCCAAGCGAGGCCATTCGCTGCGCCATGTCTTCTGCTTCCTGGTGCTCTGCGCGGGCGAACCAGAACGCATGACTTACCGTAACTTTACCCTGAAGCCCTGCTGCTTCGGTCAGATTTGCGAGTTCCAACAGCGTTTGTTTGCCGGCCTGCCCACCATCATGCAGATGAATATCGATGCCCGCCTGGTGCTGAACAGCCAGTTCAACCATGGCGTTCAGTGATTTCTCGATATGTTCGTCCACCGTATGAGGATCAAGTCCGCCCACATGCGTTGCACCTTCCTTCATCGCTTGGCCCATAAGCTCCACTGAATGGGAGCGAAGCAGTCCATGCTGCGGGAAAGCCACGATCTCCGAAGCGATTTTGCCCGAAAATGATTCCAGAGCCTGCCGCGTCGCTTCCAGTCTTTTCAAGCCACTGACGGGTTCAATATTGCAATGACTACGTACATGAGTGGAGCCGCACCCCTGAATCAAGGTCAGAATACTCTCCGCTTGACGCTTGGCATCTGGTAGCAACTTGGGCAACAGAACCTTCTCTTCTTCAATACGTTCGAAAATACTGGAGATACGCTTAACGGCTGTCCACGGCCCATCGTAGTAGGTTTTATCCAGATGAATATGTGCCTCCTCGAACGAAGGCAACAGCAGAAGTCCCTTGCCATCTACTTGTGGTAGATCGCTAGACAACGGGTTGTTTCCTTCCACAATCTCCGCGATCACTCCATCTTTAATCCGCAGATGAGCGGGGCTTGTCCGTGTCCCCGTCACCTGTTCCCCCTCCCGAATATAACTCCGCTCCACAGTCACGTTTGTTAACCAATAAGCCTGCTTCATCATGTCATCCCTCTTTTCTTACCCGGCATTACGTCCCCCGGATACCGATTGATCTATGATCCATGGTACCATACGGTTTCACAGGGCAAAAATACGTAAAACGTTGGTGTTCCATATGCGGAACGTTTGTATTACTCTACCTTAATACATGCAAAAAACAGGCACAATACGTGCCTGCCCCGTCCACTCACCTTAATCTTCTTGATTACGTGAGTCTATTAAAAATGAAATCGCGCATGCCCTCCATCGGTCACGCCTTCAATCTGTTCAATATCCAGCAGTCTGCGCTTCATCTCCAGGCCTCCACGGAACCCGGTCAGCTTGCGATTAGCCCCAATAATGCGGTGGCAGGGTAACAAAACCGGAATTGGATTGGCCCCATTTGCAGCCCCAACTGCTCGCACAGCCGAAGGTCTTCCAATCGCAACAGCTATATCACCATAGGTCCGAATTTCACCGTAAGGCACACGCCCTAGCTCTCTCCATACCTCCTGCTGGAAGTTCGTTCCGATCAAGTCCAGTGGGATTGCATCTGTATAAGCCATCGATTCTCCTGCAAAATAGGACTGCAGCCAGTCCATCATACCTGTTTGTTTCAGAGCATGTTCGTTCTCTTCCAGTTCCACGCCAGGTGCAACTTTCTGTATCCAGCCATTCCAGTCCTCCAGTGTTTCGTTGGGCATGACCACTCGGCACAATCCCTGTTCCGTAGCGAGCAGCACCCATGGACGACCGTCCAACTGCATCGTGGTGTACATCAACTTTTTTCTCATTCGTTTACCGCCCTCTCCCTGGTGGAATGCTTAATGCTAGAACTAGGAGGTAACCTGCTTCTTCACCTTGCGTTTCATACTGCGGATCATCTGCTTGCTCTCCGGATCAACGCGATAAGATTCCGTAATTTTCTGAAGTGCCTTATTATACGTAAAATCATCCAAGGTATTACGGTTCAGATAACGCATAGTCACCTCAGGTTGTTTCACATAAGCCATTGAGATGGCCCAAGCCACTGCCATTTTCACATAATACGCCTCGTGCCTAATCTGATCCAATGCGGATAGAACCTGATCGATATATCTCTCATTCAGATAAAAATTCAACAGCATTACCACACCAAACCGGATTTCATATTCCTGATCAGATCTCAGATACGGCTGCAAGAACGCCCACATGGGCTCCGAATGGACCTTCGTATATTTCAATCCCGCACAAAAGCTGTCACACACCGACCAGTTGTCAATCTTGGGTACAAATGTTTCAATAGCCTTTAACAGTTCGTCCAGATCAGCCTGTACATGTCCAATGACCATCGCTTGCAACATCACTTCTTCAAAATATTCATCCTCTGCCGTTTCCAGATACGTGCGCCAGTCCCCGGCGGCAAGCTGCTTGGCAATTTTTCGTAAGGCTGGTAACCTTACACCTAGTACATTCGTAATGTTGGGAATAAGTGCAGCCGAGAATTTCTGATACTCCGGCTCAACCATGCTGAGCAATTGTGTTCTGATATCTACTTCCACTAGCGCATGTCCTCCTTGTCTGTTGCTGTACAACAAGTATATCCTTGAAGTGGCTGTTTGTAAGCCCATATCGAATGTTTGAGCAAGATTACAATATCATTTTGGGACTCTCATTTTTTCTCCATTTGTTTAATTCCCAACCCATTTCGTTTAAAAATATGAAGCTGACCGAATAGAAAGGAGTGTCGATATGAACGGACCTCATACCAAGAAAGATTTCTCCGTGGAGGAGATCACCGAACAACTCGTGCAACATGTACAATCCCGGAACCTTCCCGATTTCTATAAATTGGTGAAAGAACTGCATCCCTACGACCTCTCACTTGTATATAAAAAGTTCCCTGAAGAAGAAACCAATCGGTTTTTGCTCCTATTCAAACCCGATGCTCTGGCGGATCTCGCCGAGACCTTGAAGCTGCACGAACAGATTCAACTGTTTGAACGACTTGGGCCGGAACGAACACTTGAAGTCATGCAGCAGATGGACAAAAGTGATCTGATCCGATTCATGCACGATTTACCTGCCAAACGCAGAGAAGAATTGCTGTCCAATATGAACCTGGATCACTCTGCCATTATCCGATCCGTGCTTAATTACCCGCCGGAAACGGCAGGACGCATCATGACAGATCAATATCGGACCCTGCTCGCTCATGAGACAGCCAAGGAAGCCTTACGACAATCGCAAGGTACCATGCATATCTCAGCCTCCAGTTATCTCTATGTAACCGATAATGAAGGTAAACTGGTCGGTGTCGTGAGTTATCGATCCCTTGCCCTGGCTGACGATAAGACCCAGGTTGAAGAACTGATGACCCGGCGGGTGATCCATGCAACGGTAGATATGGACCAGGAAGAAGCAGCACAGCTTCTACAGCGTTATGAGTTTATTGCACTTCCGGTGGTGGATGAAAATCACAGGTTATGCGGTATCATTCAGATGGATGATGTCATCGATATTATTATGGATGAAGCCAGTGAAGATTTGGCCAAAATGGGGGGCGGTAGCAAGGATATCGACTTTGATACCAAACCACTCGTGGCCGTCAGACGCAGGCTTCCCTGGCTCATCTTGCTTCTATTGATTGGTCTAATCTCGGGAAGTATTGTGGATTTCTTTGAGGATACACTCAATCAGGTTGTGGCATTGGCATTTTTCATGCCGATGATCGCAGGTATGACCGGTAACACAGGAACGCAGTCTCTGGCTGTTGTGGTACGCGGACTGATCGGACGCAAGCTCGACAAAGCCACCGTACTCGCACTGATTGGTCGGGAGATCAAGGTAGGCATAATGATCGGCTTGGTATGTGGATTACTGATCACCGTCATCGCTTATTTCTGGCAAGGGGACTGGTTGCTGGGCGCCATTATTGGGGTATCTCTGTTCCTCACTCTGGTCATTGGTACACTGACCGGTACATGCATCCCGCTTCTGCTTAGTCGTTTCAAAGTCGACCCGGCTGTTGCCTCTGGCCCGTTAATCACCACATTGAATGATATCTTGTCCCTGTTTATCTATTTTGGCATCGCCACACGTTTCCTCGATGCCTTAATGTAACTAAGTTGTGCATACAGCAAAACAGACCTGATTCTGAGATCAAGGTCTGTTTTTTCATTTTACCAAGTGTTACGCTGATCTTTTATTCTTATTATAGATATCAAACGCTACAGCGAGCAGCAGTACCAACCCCTTAATCCCCTGTTGCCAGTCAATACCGAGACCAATCAGGGACATCCCGTTATTCAGCACACCCATAACCAAACCACCGATGATGGCACCAAATACCGTACCTATGCCCCCTGAAGCGGAAGCACCACCGATGAAACAGGCAGCAATGGCATCCAGCTCGAAGTTGGTACCCGCTCTTGGCGTAGCCGCATTCAGACGTGCGGCGAAGATCAACCCGGATACCGCGGCAAGTGTACCCATGTTCACGAAAACCCAGAAGGTTACCTTTTTTGTTTTGACTCCAGACAGACCTGCGGCCTTCTCATTACCTCCAAGCGCATACACATGCCGTCCCATGACAGTACGATTCATAACGAAGGAGTACACAACGATCAGGACAAACAGCAGGACCAGGATATTCGGAATACCTGCATAACTTGCGAGTACAAACGTAAACAGATTTGTCACAACAGCCACCACAATCAACTTGAGCAAAAACAGTCCCTGTGACACGACTTCAAATCCATATTTTCGCTGGGAACGGCGTTCCCGCAATTCATTGACAATGTACCAGACAGTGAGCACAAGACCCACAATGATAGATACCAGACCAAAACCTGAGAATTGAATGTCCACCAGGAAGCCAGAGCTTATTTTCTGGAATCCACCCGGGAAAGGAGAAATCGATTGCCCCTCCAGAACGATCATCGTCAAGCCTCGGAACAGCAACATACCTGCCAGCGTCACGATAAATGCCGGAATTCGCACATAGGCGATCCAGAAGCCTTGCCATGCACCGATCAAAGCGCCAACTAGCAAGGAAGCGATAACTGCAAGCCAAGCCGGAAGCTGCCAATCAACCATCATAATTGCGGCAACGGCACCAACAAAGGCAGCAATGGAACCAACAGACAGGTCAATATGCCCGGTAATGATGACCAGCACCATTCCAATCGCCAGCACCAGAATGTAGCTGTTCTGCAAAATCAAATTTGTAATATTAATCGGCTTGAGCAACAGCCCGCCTGTAAGTACCTCGAACAAAAGCATAATCACTACCAGGGCAATAATCATGCCGTATTGACGGATATTATTTTTGAACAGTTTTGTTATCATTTCCATGCTTGCCGCCTCCAGACTTGGTCATATATCTCATCAACGTTTCCTGCGATGCTTGCTCCCGGCTGACTTCACCGGTGATTCGTCCGGCATTCATCACATAGATCCGGTCACACAGGCCAAGAACCTCCGGAAGCTCGGATGAGATTACCAGTACACCCTTGCCTTCAGCAGCAAGCCGATGAATGATCGTATAGATTTCGAATTTCGCTCCCACATCAATACCGCGGGTAGGTTCATCCAGGATAAGAATATCTGGTCCGGCAAAAATCCATTTGCTGAGCACCACTTTTTGCTGGTTGCCTCCACTCAGATTACCGGTCTTCTGCAAAATACTTGGTGCTTTGATGTTCATGCTTTTCTTCATCTTTTCTGCTACCAGCACTTCTTCACGCTCGTTCACTACCGCGTTTCGCGTCAGCTTGCTCAGACCCGTCAAGGAAATATTGCGCTTGATGTCATCCATCAGAATGAGTCCGTATTCCTTGCGGTCTTCTGTCACATAAGCAAACCCGTTCTGAATGGCCTCCGTGACGGTATTGTTGTGGATCGGTTTACCATTCTTAATGAGTTGACCCGAAATATTCCGGCCATAGGATTTGCCAAAGATACTCATGGCAAGCTCGGTACGCCCAGCGCCCATCAGCCCGGCAATCCCTACAATCTCACCACGTCTGATATTCATATCGATCTGATCCAGTACTTTCCGCTCGGCATGATGTTCGTGATATACCGTCCAGTCCTTTACCTCCAGGATAACTTCACCAATGGTCGCATGACGTTCCGGATAACGGCTGGTGAGATCACGTCCTACCATTCCACTAATAATCCGGTCCTCCGACACTTTTTCCTTCTTCATATCCAATGTCTCAATTGTCTTGCCATCCCGTAAAATGGTCACGGAATCGGATACCTTGGATACCTCATTCAGCTTGTGTGAGATCAGGATACAGGCGATACCCTGTTTCTTGAATTCCAGCATCAACTGCAGCAGATTTTCACTGTCGTCCTCGTTCAGTGCAGCGGTTGGCTCATCCAGAATAAGCAGCCGCACCTTTTTGGAGAGCGCTTTCGCAATTTCGACCAGTTGCTGCTTGCCTACCCCGATGCTGGATACCAGCGTGTTTGGATTTTCGCTCAGTCCCACCTTCGAGAGCAGTTCTCGTGTACCTACAAAAGTTTCCTTCCAGTTGACAATTCCTCTGCTGGCACGCTCATTGCCCAAATATATATTTTCCGCGATTGAAAGGTAGGGAATCAGGGCCAACTCCTGATGGATAATGACGATTCCCAGATCCTCGCTCTGCTTAATATCCTTGAACTCACAATTTTTGCCCTGAAATAAAATGTCGCCTTCATACGTGCCATGTGGATATACACCACTCAGTACCTTCATCAACGTAGATTTACCTGCGCCATTTTCACCACATATGGAATGAATTTCGCCTTCACGGACTTTCAGATTGACATTTTCCAGCGCTTTGACGCCAGGAAAGGTTTTGGTGATGTTTTTCATTTCCAGAATGATTCCGGCCATGGGATGTGCTCCTTTCATTTATTATTTCAGTCCGATTTCTTCCTTCGTGTAATACTGTGTACCAACGATATCCTGCTCCACATTTGTACGGTCCACCGAGATGGGATCCAAGAGATACGCCGGAACAACATCAATTCCATTGTTATATGATGTTTCATCATTAACTTCTGCCTGTTTTCCTTGCAAAATGCTATTGGCCATCTCTACCGTCTTCTCCGCTAGCTTCCGTGTATCCTTGAACACCGTCTGCGTCTGTTCCCCGGCCACAATGGACTTGATTGAGGCAAGTTCGGCATCCTGTCCTGTAATAACGGGCAGCGGTTTGTTCGAAGTACCATAACCAATCCCTTTCAAGGATGAGATGATACCAATACTGATTCCATCATAAGGAGATAATACTGCATCCAGATTATCACCCGAGTAATAAGCACTCAGCAGGTTATCCATCCGTGACTGGGCCAGTGCCCCGTCCCAGCGCAAGGTCGCAATCTGGGCCATCGTCATCTGCTTGCTGCGCACGACCAGCTTGCCGGAATCGATGTACGGCTTCAGGACAGACATCGCACCGTCGAAGAAGAAATAGGCGTTATTATCATCAGGAGAGCCACCAAACAGCTCAATGTTATACGGTCCTTTTCCATCCTTGAGCCCAAGCTTTTGTTCGATGTAGGAGGCTTGAAGCACACCCACCTTAAAATTGTCGAACGTGGCATAATAGGTTAAATATGGCGTATTACGAATGAGCCGATCATACGAGATCACTTGTATCCCTTCGTCATGTGCTTTCTTGATTACATCCGTTAATGTGTTGCCATCCACGGACGCAATCACCATCACATCCACACCTTTGGTGATCATGTTTTCAATCTGCGAAATCTGATTCTCGACCACATCCTCAGCATACTGAAGATCGGTTTTGTACCCCTGCTCCTGAAACAGACGGACCATGTTCTCCCCGTCTCCCACCCATCGTTCTGATGATTTGGTTGGCATCGATATACCGACATATCCCTTTTCTTTACTGCCTGGGCCACTCTCTGCCAGATTGCAGGCCGAGAGCATCAAGGTCATCACCAGAAGCCAGATGAGCATTGCTCCTTTTTTCATATGAAGTTCCCCTTTCCTCACGTCATACGGTTCTGAATGAGTTATAAGATAACGCTTACAATACATGTAGTGCATCCTGTTGCTTGCTGTTCCTATCTGAGACCAATCGTAGCATTGGAGATGCCGCAAGGTCTTTGCACGTTTTGAACCTTTTTTATAAAAATTTAACTTTTGATGGAAACGCTTAAAGTATAAGTGTGATCCACGAGATACCATACCAGAGTCAAAAAAAAGGACATGCTCCACTTCGCTTCACACGAAGTAGAACACATCCATCTCATTTATCACACGTCTGAATGAACAACTGTATTACGATATTTAATTCGCGGAAGGATGATAAGCCGTCCCCCCGTTCTTTCGATACTGCACAGGCGAAATGCCCATTGTTTTCTTAAATGCAGTGCTGAAATAATGCTGGGTATCATAACCTACACGCTCAGCTATGGTGTGAATCGGCAGTGTTGTTGAATCTAATAACTGTATAGCCTTGCGAATGCGAGCATGCGTGACAAGTGTGACAAAGGAATCATTCAGCTCTTTCTTCAGCACACGACTAAGATATACGGCAGATACTTGTAGACGGGAAGCAAGCGATTCCAGGGTCAATTCCCGCTCGGCATATTCTTCGTGAATAAGCTGTCTTGCCCGGCGAACCAGAGGCGACAACTGCACTTCACCGAATACCCGTTCACGGCAATGACGGTACGTATCCGGCGTTTCTTCCAGTGTCCCTGCATGTGTCTCCACATGAGCATGAATGGCAATATTCAGGCAAGAACTAATCTGTTGTTCCAGAAGGGACTCTATTTCTTCAGGGGCTTCCTGCCACAGACACATGCCGATCAACCCGCTTACGTCCCGAAACAGGACATGAGGCACGTCCCCCAGCAGTTCACTAATTATATTTTCCACTGCAAACAGAAACAACTGACGATCATTCTCTCTCAGTATCGTCTGACGAGCTTCAGCAGCAGGCCAGCGTACGACCCCGATCTGCATAGGTGGGACGGCGGGCAGCCGCAAAAACACAAGCTGCTCCGTCAGATCCCTCCCTTCAGCCTGCCCCTCCAGCCACTCCAGCATAAATCGCTGGCGAAGCAACGGGATATTACGTTCAATCTGATGAGCTGCCTGTTGTACATATGCCGTCCTCTGGTGCTCTTCAGTAAGTCGCTGATGTAATCGCTCAAGTGCAGCATATAATTGTTCTGCTTGCACAGGTTTTAAGATGTAATCCTCTACGCCAAGACGAACCGCCTCCTGCGCATATGCAAATTCATCATGTCCCGAGATGATCAGGTAACGACAGCCCGGGCACTTCTGCTGAAGGGCACGGATTAGTTCGATTCCGTTCAGGAATGGCATATTCATATCAACGAGAACAATATCCACACCCAGGTCAGCCGCCCGTTCCAGCGCTTCCTCGCCATCTTCCGCTTCACCTACAACCTCCATCCCGAGAGTTGCCCAGTCAATGGCATCCCGAATCCCCTCACGAATGATCGGTTCATCATCAGCGATGAGCACGCGGAATTTCTTCGCCACATGGCTATCCGGCGTAATCTCCATTACTGTGGTCGATGCGGATGTCTCATCTGTTTCAGTGGAAGTTGTCACGGTCGATTTCATGAATTTTCCCATTCACTCTCCTGCCTCTCTTCGTTATTGATTTGCTTGGTTGGTGGGAGCTCTCGCATCAACGGATGAATGATGGTCACACTCGTTCCTTCCCCTTCCTGGCTATCCAGTTCAATTCCGTACTCATCGCCAAAGGACAGCCGAAGACGGGCTTGCACGTTCAACATTCCATAACTTTTACCTGTTATCCCCGGCGAAGACGTTTCCAAACTGGCCAAAGGAGCTTCGAGCAGATGCTGCATCTCGGCAAGCCGTTCGTTGGACATGCCTGCTCCATTATCCTGAACGGTCAGTAGCAGTCTGTTATGTTCCAATCTGGCCTCCACCCTAATGTGTCCCGGCCCACGCCTGCCCTTGATTCCATGATAGATTGCATTCTCTATTAGCGGCTGAAGCAGCAGCTTTAACACAAAAAGGTCCCGCATTTCCTCTGGAATATTCAATGTATACTGAAGACGATCGCGGTATCGTGTCTGCTGAATTTGCAGATAGCTGGTCATATGCTCAATCTCCGAATGCAGCGGAATGTAATCCTGTCCTTTACTAAGCCCTATGCGAAATAATCGAGATAACGCGCCAACCATGCCGGATACATCTTCTGCACCCTCTTTGCGTGCCATCCAATGAATCGTATCCAAGGTATTGTACAAAAAGTGTGGTTTGATATGCTCCTGCAAACTTCGCATTTCAGCGTCGCGCTTCTGCCGCTCCCGCAATTCATTTAGTGATATCAGTTGTCTAATCTGTGCCAGCATGCGGTTATAACTGTTGCCAAGCATGCCAATCTCATCAGCGCGATCGCTCCAGCGGCCTGGTCTGAGATTGCCGGTCTCCGCCCTGCGCATGTAGGACATGAGCCGGAAAATGGGCTGAGCAATGGAACGGGAGAACCATAAAGAGGCGCTCAGGCCAAACAAACACACCACAAATACAAAGCTAACCACGTAAAACTGGATTTGGCGTACTTCGGATATCGAGTCTCTTGTGGGAAATACCCCTACCGTTCTCCAACCTGTAAAGGTAGACGACTGATACATGAATAATAACGTTCCACCTTCTGTTTCGGCGGTAAATGTTCCACTCTCACCAGAGGGGAACCAGTCTGTGGGAATGTGTTCTATTAGCGGATGCTCAGGTTTGTATACACTTTGACCTTCTGCATCCGTCACCATCACATAACCGGATTTCCCCAAGGTTACATTACGGGCAGCCTGAGAGACGGACCTAAGTTTAAGATCAATCATAATAACGCCCCGCACACGTCCTGACGCTTCATCCGTTATGGAACGCGCAACCGATACAATCTCATCATCCTTGTACCGTACATGTGTCGTGAGATTACGCTCTTTCGGCTGACCCAACACCGTGAAGATGCCCGGATTGGCCGAAGCTTTTTGATACCAATTTTCCTGAATCAGGCTCTGTTCCGCTCGGGGATACATCTCGTTGCTAATATAGTCACCACTTGCATTGACAAGAACAATCCCGGCGATTTCAGGATACAACGTTGTGAATCCCTGCAAGGTCTGTTTGATGCCATATAACCGATTTTGCTCCGTTTCGGCATTGGTGTCCATGTTCATCGGTTCGATACCTGCATCATCATTCAGTGGCATTTTGTCGTTCATAAAAGCATCAATCTCCGGGTCAAATGCAATCAGATAGGTCATGTTTTGCAAATTCTCCATTTTGCTGTTCAGAGCTTCATTCACTTTGCCAATCAGTTGCATGGTATGCCCTTCAACCTGTCGTTCAACAACCCGCTCCACCGTCCAGTTCACAAGCAACCCAAGCCCTACGGAAGGCACAATGGCGAATAACAGAAAAAGCAGCATCAGCTGGTACCTAAGGGGCATATTACGCAAGCGTAAACGCCGAATCCCGTTCCTGAAAGTGGAGAGAATTGCTCTCCTACTCCAAGGCATTGGACTCTTGAAATATTCCTTGTTATTTGGCATAGTAATCATCCACATCCGAGCGTGTCACCACAGAGATCCCTGTGTCCACCATCACGGGAAGCGGTGCATTTTCACCGGATGAGGATGGGGCAGGAACCGTTAACTGGTGATGCAGATGGAACAGATATTGGAGTGACCAATATCCCATATTCCAGGTTCCCTGTGCAATTGTAGCTGAGATCGTACCGTTCTTGATCATATCCAATGTAGTCTTATTTGTATCAAACGAAATAATCTGCAATGGATGTCTGTCCCCGGCAGTTTGAGCGGCTTCCCCCGCTCCTGCCCCTCCGGTAGCTTCAGTCACAAAAATTCCCGCCAGCTCGGGATGTTCCTTCATCATTCTGATTGTTTCGTCTCTGGATACCATCGCATCACCATGTCCGTCTGCAACTTCAAAAATCTGCATGGAAGGGTATCTCGCCTTGATCGTATCGCGGAAACCCTTCGTGCGCTCTTCATGATTTTGTTGTCCGGGCAAGGTTAATACCGCGACCTCTCCCTCACGACCCAGCAGTTCAGCCATTTTATCGGCAGCCATTACACCCGACTTGTAATTATCTGTCCCAAGAAAAGAATAGGCCTGGCTATCGGGTGCATCCGCGTCAAATAATACAACAGGGATATCTGCGTCGATTGCCTTGTTAATCGCTGGAACTAACGATTGAGGATCGATTGCAGATATAGCAATGCCTGCGGGTTTACGAGCGATAGCCTGCTCGATCACCATGGTCTGCTCCTTCGCATCATACCGGGTAGCCCCGCGATATTCTACGGTCACGCCGAGTGCATCCGCGGCATCCTCGAAACCTTTGAGCGGGCTCTTCCAATACTCCAGCCCGGACTGGAATGTAATCATGATATACGTCTCTCCGATATCACCGCGTAGCCCCCGGTCCTCCCAAGAACTGTTTACCTGACTGGTGTATTCAAACCTCAATACATACAACGCAAAGGCTGAGATTAGCAAAATGTAAACCAGCAGCATTTTTTTCATTCCGTTCACTTCCTCAAGTCGTCTGATCACCTTGTACATCGTCTAAATTGTAAACGCAATCATTCAAAAAGAAAACCACCCCTTATCTTTTAAAAACAAGCTCCTGCTGTTAACGGTGTACCTGCTGCAATAATGTACTATATGGTTTCTCCCTATGGACGTATGATCATGGAACTAAACTACAACCAGAGGAGAGCATCATCCTTATGAATCTTGCATCTTTTTTAATCTACTGCATCGTCGTAACATTTACCCCCGGCCCCAGCAATATCGTAATTCTTTCTTCCGTACAACAGGTTGGGGCGCGTCAAACGATGCAATATGTGTGGGGAGCTACGTTGGCATTTGGTCTGCTGCTTACCGCTTCAGCTTTTCTTAATCAGCTTCTTGCGGGAGTGTTACCCGGAATTCTGAAGGTGATGCAGATTGTCGGCGGCCTGTACATGGTGTATCTGGCGTACCAGATCTACAAGATGGGTACCACCGAGGATGCACCGAAACAAGTTACCGGATTTTGGAACGGTTTCATCATGCAATTTGTGAACCCAAAGGTCGTCTTGTTTACTTTCACTGTCATTCCAAGTTATGTATTGCCCTTTTATCAAAGTTCATTCTCATCGTTTCTGTTCGTGGTGCTCATTACCTTCATTGGATTTCTGGCCTATTCCAGTTGGGTTGTTTTTGGTACGGTTTTCAGAACGTTGCTGAATCGCCACCAAAAATTACTGAGTATTCTCATGGCACTTTTTTTGTTATACTCAGCCATTATAGTATCCGGATTGATCTAAAGCTTGGGAGGTGTGCTGCATGGAACGGTTTAACTATAAAAAGTCGCAAGACGTGCTGGCACTATCCGCCAGCTTTACTGATTTTGCATACAAAAAACATTGCCACGAAGAGTATGCGATCGGCGTAACCCTGCGTGGCATTCAACAATACAACCTGGACGGACAATATCAGGCGTCTCACCAAAATGGTGTCATGTTGTTTAACCGTGAACAGTCCCATGATGGAAGTTCCTATGATAAGGCTGGCATTGACTATGTGATGCTGTATTTGAAGCCGGAATTAGTAGAGGAGATTATAGGCAAAAAGGAATTGCGCTTTGGAAGTCCCATCGTCTATGATCCCGAGCTTGCACGTAAGATTCTGATGCTGAACGATGCCGTTCAACTCAGACAGAACGAAGCCGAGTGCAGCGAACGGGTCTTCGATCTGGTTCACCTGCTGGCTCAGAAGGAAATGGACACCAAGCTCTGGTTGCCTCAGGACAACCTGGTCCGCAAAGCCAAGGAAATCATGTTTTGCAGCACCGAAGATGTGCTCAAGCTGGACAACCTGAGCTCCGAATTTGGCATGTCCAAGTTTCAATTTATCCGTGAATTCAAAGCACAAGCAGGCATATCCCCCTACCAGTTTTTCTTAAACTGCAAAGTAGAGCGTGCCCGTCAATCCATCGAAATGCAGAAGGACGTCTATGCTGCTGTTGCCGATTGCGGATTCGTCGATCTGACCCATCTCAATCGACATTTCAAACGGGTATTTGGTGTCACGGCTTATGAATACATGTTGCAGCTGAACTAGCTGCAACAATCCTGAAAATCCCCGTATAGAACGTCAATGTTTCTTAACGTTCTGTACGGGGATTAGCTTTTTTTTCCGTTGGGCAATCAGATTCTTTTCTTTCGTCTCCAGAGCCACAGTACTGCCAATGCTGCTAATAAAATGACTCCGCCATATAAGATGAGATAGAAAGGCCCAGTTCGCCCACCACCATCCTTGGTTTCTCCAAAATCTTCTTTACTTACAAGCTTTCCCGCACCCAGCAATTTCAGATCGTCTCCAGCCTGTTCACTTGGAACATTGCCACTGCACAGATTCGTATGCAGCCTGTTGTCTCGTTCATCCAGACTGGCAAAGATCAGGTAAGACTGATTCTTTTCAAATTCGATGCCACAGGAGTCAGACCCTCCGCCCCTCCCCACAATTTTCATCTTTTTGGCACTGACTCCCTTCCATGCAGAATCTACATCAAAGGTATACTCTCTTACCCCATTATACCGGTATATCTGCGATCCGCCTTTCTTCACCACTTCTCCTGTAAATACCGTGGTATACGTTTCCAATCTCTTTTGAGCATCACTCTTGAGACAACTGCAAGCATACACTTTCTCTCCGGGAAATAGAGCTAACCCAGACGTAACCAACAGTAAGATCAACATGCACATCACCAAACGTCGTTTCATTCCGACCGCTCCCCTCCTACATTCTCTGCTTGAATAAGCGTTGTTAAGGTTACATATTTTTATTGTTGCTATATTTATTGTAAAATTATAGCACAATATAAATATCGTTATGTCCGACATACGCAAGGACACAACATACGAAATCAACCATCACGGAGGAACTCAACATTTGATACACAACTGGAAAAAGAATATCTCCTTCCCGCTGCTCGTTGCAGCGTTATGCATGATCGCCTTTATAAGCATCGCCCTGTCCATCAGCGACAACCAGATTCATCGATTTGATGATACCTTAATCGGATGGATTCAGGGGTTGGAATCCCCTGGTATGACACAATTCATGCACCTTTTCACCTGGATCGGCAGCGAAATGCCAGTGGTCTTCATTACCATCATCGCCATGATTGTGTTATACATTTTCCTGCGACACAAACGCGAACTGCTCTTCCTGGCTTGTGTGCTCGCAGGTTCAACCCTGTTAAATGCATTGCTCAAGCTGGTATTCCAGCGTGCCAGACCTACCATTAACCGGATCATTGAAGTGAGTGGTTACAGCTTCCCCAGTGGGCATTCTATGGCAGCATTTAGCCTGTACGGTGGACTGGCCTTTCTAATCTGGAAACATGTACCCACCGTCACCGGACGTGTGCTGATGATTGTTGCCAGCGCTCTATTTATACTGACCATTGGTATAAGTCGTATCTACTTGGGAGTGCATTATCCAAGTGATATCGTAGGCGGATACTTCTTAAGTGGTTGCTGGCTCTCCACATGTATATGGTTTTATCGGCGGCATTTGGAGCGCATGTCCCAACTGCAAAGCAGAAGGCTGGCCTAGGCTGCCCGCTATTGAACTACACAAAGAAATACCCGGCTTTCCTTAACTGAAGGATAACCGGGTATTTTTTATATTCATATGTAGTAGTCCTGAACTCGTTCAGGACCACATGGACCGCTTGTCCCATTTAAGGGAACAGGCGGGTCTGGTTATTTTTAAGCCAATTTATAACTCTTCACCATTGGATTCAATGACTTTTTTGTACCAGTGGAAACTCTTCTTCGGTGTTCTGCTCAAGTCTCCGTTACCGTCGTTGTCCTTGTTGACATGAATGAAGCCATAACGCTTCTTCATCTCTCCAGTGGATGCACTAACCAGGTCGATACATCCCCACATGGTGTAGGCAATCAGATCTACGCCGTCAGCTACCGCTTCTTTCATCTGTTCGATGTGACCTTTCAGATAATCAATGCGATAGTCATCCTGAATGGAGCCGTCTTCCTGGACCACATCGACAGCACCCAAGCCATTCTCAACCACCATCAGTGGAATCTGATAACGATCATACAGATGATTCAGTGTGTAACGCAATCCTTTGGGATCGATCTGCCAGCCCCAGTCAGAAGCTTCGAGATATGGATTTTTGATACCGCCCAGCAGATTACCTTCTGCTCTCTCGAGGGACTCATCCGCACTTTCAACCAAAGACATATAATAACTGAAGGAATAGAAGTCTACGCAACCTTCACGCAAAGTCTGCTCGTCTCCCGGTTGCATCTCGATCTGGATACCTTCTTCGGCGAAGAAACGTTTGGCGAATCCAGGATACGCTCCACGAACCTGTACATCACCGCAGATCATATTAGAGATTTGGTCTTTCTTCTGTGCAAGCAACATATCGTCCGGGTTACATGTGTTGGGATAGGTGGTCATGAAAGCGACCATACAGCCGATCTGGAAATCAGGGTTAATCTCATGTCCCAGCTTCACCGCTTTGGCACTCGCAACGAATTGGTGATGTAATGCCTGGAAACGAGTCTGAGGATCATCCACTCCGTCGACCAGTGTTTCTTTACCTTCAAACAGAATACCTGCAGCCATATAAGCACCCATCGGCATCGTCAGACAGTTGATTTCGTTGAACGTCAGCCAGTATTTGACCTGATCCTTGTAACGGTTGAACAGGGTTGTACAATAACGGATATAACAATCGATAACTTCACGGGAAGCCCAGCCGTTATACTTCTGTGTCAGACCGAATGGGGTTTCATAATGGGAGATCGTTACGAGCGGCTCAATATTGTACTTTTTCAACTCGGCAAAAACATTGTCGTAGAACTGCAATCCCTCTTCGTTTGGCTCCAGATCATAACCGTTTGGATAGATCCGGGACCAGTTGATGGACATGCGGAACATTTTGAAGCCCATCTCTGCCATCATGGCAATATCTTCTTTGTAATGTCCGTAAAAATCAACCGCTTCATGGCTCGGATAATACGTGCCCTCTTCCAATACAGGCGTAATCCGGCGTGGAATCGTGTGGGTTCCCCCTGTCATCATGTCAGACGTGCTTGGCCCCTTGCCACCCTGGTTCCATCCACCCTCGAATTGATTGGCAGCCGTTGCGCCACCCCAGTAAAATCCTTCTTTCATTGTCATGACCAGTTCCTCCTTAATAATTAACTCATTTCGGTATAAAGTGCTTGATATTATGCGAGTAGCCGTTCCGGTTACGAATCGTTCTTCTGATCGCTGTTATCCTCGGATTTCTTTTATTCCCATTTCTAAATGGAAAAATCCCATGATAGCGTTTGCTTCCGAAGTAGCTTTCTTACAGAAAGCTTTTAGCGAACACTTCGTTTCTTCAGAATCGATATCGTCCCCTTCACTACTCCCCAATAAATGAAGAACAAATTATAAATCTGAGTCAAAATGTCTTGGTAAGACTTTTACACCAGTGTATCACCCATACCCTGACACCTATTGTCATGGTATAATCAGAGCATGGAAAATAACCGACTATTTCGAATGTTGCTTTTGTTATTGGAGAAAAAGAAAGCCACTGCACCAGAACTCGCCCGTATGTTCGAGATTTCTGTACGTACGGTGTACCGCGATATCGATCGGTTGAGTGCTGCGGGCATTCCCGTCTATACAACGACCGGCAAGCATGGCGGTATTCATCTTATGGACAACTATGTCATGGACAAGTCTCTGTTGTCGGAAGAAGACCAGAATGAAATTTTGATGGGACTATACAGCATCAGTGCGATCCCCCATCTTAACAGTGCCCATATGCTGCAACGGTTAACCGCCCTTTTTGATCACAAGCTGGATTGGATCGAATTCAATTTCTCACCATGGGGCAGCATCCCTCTGCAGGAGAGAGAACTGTTCAATCAGGTGAAGCAGGCTATATTAACGAATCAACTGATTACGTTTCATTATGTTAATTCGGATGGTGAGAAGAGCATTCCGACCGTGGAGCCACAGAAGCTTATTTTCAAAAACAGTACATGGTACTTCAAAGGATATATCCATGATGACCCTGATCGGAAAGAATTCGAGACATTTAAGATGAAACGGATCACCCAGTTGACTTTTCTGGCGAGAAAACACGATCACTCTGTTACTGCCGGATCAAACGATCCTGAATCAGAGGCAACTCCTGTCCTGATTCCTCTTACACTCTCGTTCTCCAGCAATATTGCATACCGAGTGTATGATTTTTTCGAACCCTCCCTCATTAAAAAAGAGCCTGATGGCAGGCTCCGTGTGTCTCTCGAACTGAATGTAGGGGAATGGCTCTACTCCTTCCTGCTGTCGTTTGGTTCCGAGCTGACCGTAATCGAGCCTGTTCATGTTGGACAGGAATTGCTCAGACGTCATATCAAAGCCGTTGAACATTTGCAGAACGTCATGAACAAACTTCCCAACAATGAATGATATAATATAGGCCTATACAACTTTTGATCACAGCTGACTCTCCGTCATCCATCTGCCCGAAGGAGGTTTATCCATGCAAGACATTAGACGCAACAATGTGGAACGTTTCAAAGGTTTTGGTACGTTATACGATCAGAACCGACCAGCTGCTCCGACTGAAGTGGTGGATATTCTAACGACATATCTTGGCAGCACACCGCGTATGGTCGCAGATATTGGCTGTGGCACCGGCTTATCCTCGTGGATCTGGCTTAATGAAGCTGAACGTATCATCGGCTTTGAACCCAGCGATGACATGAGGTCTGTAGCTGAATCCAAGTGGGAATCTGCCGGGAAGCCGGATAACCTGCGGTTTGTGTCCGGCTTGTCTCACGACCTCGGACTACCAGATGGCAGTGTGGATGTGCTGACCTGCTCGCAATCGTTTCACTGGATGGAGCCGCAACCCACACTACGCGAGTTTGCACGTGTACTTCGTACAGGGGGCATATTTGCAGCCTACGATTGCGACTGGCCGCCAATGTTAGACTGGCAGTTAGAACAAGCCTATCTGCAGCTGAATAAGGAAGCAGATCAACGAGCAGCCAGTCTGGCTCCCCAAGATAGTCAGGCACACAAATGGAGCAAGGATGGGCATTTGCAGCAGATTCAGCAGTCCGGGCTGTTCCGATATGTCCGGGAAATCGTATTTCATCACCACGAGACATTCACTGCCGATCGATATGTCAATCTCGCCCTGAGCCAAGGCGGCCTGCAAACGGCGTTGAAACTCGGAGCGGATGATCTATTAACAGCTGCTGACGAGTTCAGAGCGCTGGCTAATCGTGTATTTGATGGAGAATCCAGAAAAGTACTTTTTTCTTATCGCATGCGCCTTGGTATTGTTTGAAAACCGTCCGTTGCTTGTATCTCTCATACATACCAAAATGAAAAAGGAGGTCCTACACGTCATAAACATGATCTGTAGGACCTCCTTTTGTCTACATCCTCAGGAGGAGAATAAGTCACTTAATTGTCGCTCCTGTACATTCAATGCCAACACCAATTTTGTTGGGTCTTGTCTTGAATAAATGACGTTAATGATATGACCTTGTTGCACCTGCGGCAGCGCAGATGACAAAATTTCTTTTTGCGTTGTCACATTGAAGGTTTCACCGTTCGTCTTTGTTATGCTGAGTTTGAGCTGAAGCTTGATCTTGTTATTGCCACCACTTCCAAGTGGAGTGACATCAAGGATCTTGGCCATTGCTTTTTCCCCTGTTCTTGCAATATCCATCATTTCAGGTGATACCCCTTGCTGTACCATCTTTTCATCCAGCAATTGCTGCATATCTTCCTGTGATAATTGCCCCTTCATATCAAGCCCTACCTTGCGCTCATCCTTTACGGAGACTACTAACGGAATGAAACTGCCCGGTTGAAACTGTGCCATGGAGGTCAGCGGAATGACGGCTTTCATCTCGGTATCGTATTTCTCGCGCCCCTTACGCGATACCGTCAGACCCAATCGAACCTCAGGCTGTTCATTAATATACGTCCCCGTCTGTTGTATAGTCTTAATGACCCCAACTGCTGGTAAACCTGTCTTCACTCGACCTACGCCAAAAATATTGCTCAAAATCGCAGGAACAAAGATCAGTGCAAACCCGGCAAAGATCGCCGGAATGTACCACCATGCCTGCATAATCATAAACGGATCATTCCACAGCTGCTGTGCCAGAAATGGGGAGAACCCCACCCCGAATACCGTTAATACGCCAATGAATCTTAGGAAACCTACCATATGATCCACCCTTTCTTAATCCTTCTCTTAATATCTCTATCAACACCTCGAATAATATATCTATTATTCGTTGTTATACGCATTATTCAAATAGAGTATCACTGAACTATAACCAAATACCTTCTAGATGGACATTAGCCCCATGTAGATCAGTTCGGAGGGATTCGCTGGATTCTGGCCCAGTCCCACTCGATCGCCTACTCGTGGAATCTGCATTTTGGACACCAGTGTCTCTAATGTTCGCTGATACTGGTTGCCATTCGTTTCTGTCACATCCAATACAAGCACAACAATCGGATCAAAGTTGATCAGTTTGCCTGTATCGGTGATTGTCACCACCGTAGCCGTAGCTGTTAAAGGCAGAGAACCACTTGCCGCCAATTGTGCCTGCTTTGCCGAATCCAGACTTTGGTTGATGGCCTCCCGATGTTCCTTTGATACAAAGCCTTTCATCATCATGCCAGTGAGTCCTTTATTCATCATTTTATCCGCTTTAGCAATCGCATCTTCCTGTTTGTTCTTTTTACCGAACCATCCCATATCCAGCACCTCATTTGTTTTATTTGTTTTTAGAAGTTGTTCAAAAAGTCCACTTTTGATTACGAATCATGCCTAGCGGCATCATCAGCATCGAATATGAAATTCAGCCGAAATGTCCGTTGCTCACGTAGGTCTCCTACGCTCCGCTACTCCATTTCTAGCTTCATTCCATCTTCTCGGTACTGAAAACCAGACTTTTTGAACACGTATTTATAGTTAAATTATAAACACCGTGACTTGTCCTTGAATACCCTTCTGGCGGCATACAAAAAAAACGAAAAATCCGGCAACTGAATTACGGGATAATCGTTTCTTTGGTAAAGAATTATGCTAATTCCGCAAAAAAAGATCTGCTAATCCGATCTTCATTTCACAATTGGCGGCCATATTTTGTGCCAAGTGCTTTGGCAATGCACAAAATCATGTCATAATCAGGCTCTTCCAAGCCGATTCTCACTCTATTTTTTGCGTAACAGATAGACCAGTTTCCGATAATACATCGCCGCTTCTTTGTATTTCCGCTGATCCTCCGATACTACGGCCATCCCCTCATATAACGGTTCAAGCCGCATGACATGCTGCGCGGATTCAAAATAAGGCAGACACGCAAGTGCCCGCTCCATGAAAACTTCGCAATCTCCATGCGCAAGAGCCAGATGGCTCTGGTAGAAGGTTGCGCTCATCTGCTGGTCCTGTGTTGTTGCACATTTCAAAAGTTGATCTACACTCTGCGCGAGCACGCCCCAGTTCTTCCGTGCCAGAGCCACTTCGCATCGATACACACTGACGAGCGGCTGCATGGCCTGCTGTGTTTCTTCCGTTTCCTGCTGCAATAGCGATTCAAATCGTTCAATCTCCGTCTGTGCCTGATCCAGTTCACCTGTCATTGTTAACATGACAATGCGATTGTTGGCAATCGCCGTTACCAGATCTCCCTGGTTGCCCGCATACACGAGGTTTGCCTCCGCCATGGTTAATGCCGAGAGTGCCTCCTGAACCAGCCCCATTGCGAAGCAATACCCACTATATGCTACATATAACCCGGACAACCGATGGAACATCCGCTGATCATAGACATGACGCATTGTAAGCTCGAATACCTGTTTGGCCTCTTCATACTGTTTGACCTGGATGTAGGCTTCCATCTTGATATTTTGCACAGACAACCAGAATTCACTGCCAGGAAGCGCTAGCTCACTGAGCCTGGTTGCATGAGTTAATACATCCACAAAAGCCATTTTGGAGCGATAATATTGTATTTTATAGAACAAAAGTGCTTTGACTAACGGACGCGGCAAATCGATATCGTCTGGACGACCGTATTTCTCCAGGTAAAAATTGAGATAGGACGTATGTATATACTCATGAGCCGTTACATCGTTTAATTGCTGATAATAAACCGCCTTCATCAAGGCCGTTGTCAGCTCAACGGTCAGCGTGTCATCCCGATCTGCCAGAGCATGCACCGTATCTTCGGATATCGCCGACGCTGGAACAGACATTTGTTCGAAAATAACCTCTGCCCGTTCGAGTGTTTCCTCGTCCTGAGCCGCAGCCTTTAGAATATAGGAAGGGGATACCCCAAGACGCCCGGCGATGGCTTCTGCCAAGTCCTCAGGTAGCGGATAACGATCCGCCAGGATATTGGCAAAGTGGGCCTGCGTGACTAGACCTTCCACAAGGTCTTTACGGGAGATTTGTTTTCTTTTGCTTAGCAGTTCAATGCGTTCCTTCAGCATTGTATCCCTGTCCTTTCTATCCTAACAAGCGAGTACATTCTATTCACATCATCGCAAAATTAGAGATATAACGCCACCCTTCCGGCGAAATCAAACGAAACGGTTTCCGTTTCCGAGGTAATTGTTTTACAATAAGAAAGTATGTGTAAGAGCATTTTATCGAAATGCTGAAACATGAGCTGAATATGAAAGGATGCAAATAAATGATTATTAAACCAAGAACACGTGGTTTTATTTGTACCACTTCCCATCCTGTAGGTTGCGCTGCGCAAGTGCAGGAACAGATTGATTATGTGAAATCCCAGCCTGAACTGAAAGGACCGCGTAATGTGCTCGTGATCGGTGCTTCCACTGGATACGGTCTGGCGTCACGCGTTGTTTCTGCCTTTGGAGCTGGAGCGAATACAGTCGGCATTTATCGTCCAAGCAGTTCCACAGAGAAACGTACGGCTTCCGCAGGCTGGTACAACTCCGCTGCATTCGAAAAAGCCGCTGAGGAAGCAGGCCTGAAATCGTACAGCGTTACAGGTGATGCATTCGCAAACGAAACACGAGACAAAGCCGTTGAACTGATTCGCAGTGAACTCGGTCAAGTCGATCTGGTTGTATACAGTGTAGCCTCGGCACGCCGTACCGATCCGAACACGGGTGAAGTATTTAACTCTGTGCTGAAGCCTATCGGACAATCCTACACAAACAAAACGGTGAACTTCCACACAGGCGAAATCAGCTCCGTTACCCTTGAACCGGCAAACGAAGAGGAAATTCGTCAGACGGTAACCGTAATGGGTGGAGATGATTGGGAACTGTGGATGGATGCCCTGCAACAAGGCGGCGTGCTTGCCGATGATGCAACAACCATCGCTTTCTCTTATATCGGTCCTGAACTTACGCATGCCATTTATCGTGATGGTTCCATCGGTCAAGCCAAGAATCATCTGGAAGCGACTGCACACAAGCTGAATGATCGCCTAAGTGCCAAAGGTGGACGTGCGTACTTAACTGTAGCCAAGGCGCTGGTGACTCAATCCAGTTCTGCGATTCCAGTCGTGCCGCTGTACATCTCAGCATTGTACAAAGTCATGAAAGAAAAAGGCTTGCATGAAGGATGCATCGAGCAATTGCAACGTCTGTTCGCTGATCGCTTGTATGCGGGAGGAGAAGTTCCAACCGATGCCGAAGGCCGTATTCGCATTGACGATTGGGAGATGAGAGCTGACGTTCAGGAAGAAGTGGCGAAGCTCTGGAATGAGTTGACCACAGAGAACATCTACGATCTGTCCGATCTGGAAGGTTACCGTCGCGAATTCTTCCAGCTGTTTGGTTTTGAAACCGATGGTGTGGATTATGAAGCAGATGTTGATCCCAACGTTGAAATGCCTCATCTGGTGAACTAAAGAAGTTTTGGCGTGGACGTGAACCTAGGTTTTTGTTTTCGTTAGCACTTCTAATGTAATGCTAGAGATATGATATTAAAATCAAATGAAGAAGGAGGGGTCCTCTGGCTCCTCCTTTTTTGTCCTTTTTAGATCCTTTACCCCCTCAACAATTCCAATTTCCGTGTCCATACACTCTTTCATGTATCCCCTAATCAAATCGATTTAAGCAGCTTTTTCAGCTCTTTTGGTACCGTCTTCTCGATAGTAATGGAACGCGCTCCATGCATGGACGCAAAGAATTGAAGCCCCTCCCGAAAATCCGTAATCCATTCCTCCACAGGTGGAGCAGTCTCTTCCATCGATAACAAACGAACAGTAAGTACTCCAGTTTTGCGATCAAGTCGTGGGTCCATACGTCCAATTAACCGATCACCGTGAAGAATAGGCATGGCATAATAACCGTAGGTTCTTTTCACCTCTGGCGTATAAATCTCCCATTTATAATGAAAATCAAATAAATCAACAATACGTTCTCTTCTCCATAACAGGTTGTCCAGCGGCGGCAGGAAACGTACCGGGCCAGACGGATCATAGTGTGGCTCTTCCCTTTCCATATGCAGCAGCAAGTCCTCATCTTCAGCACGAATATAATAAGGCGTGGCCACGTCCTCCACCTTAAGCGGGATCATTCGCCCATCTGACACACGGGCAGCAATATCGGCGCGTCGTTCAGCCGCTGTAGATTTCAGCCAACCCAGACGGGGATCACGGGCATCTACGACACGATACGCATGAATGTATTTATCCAGCAGAGCCTGTCTCTGGGCCAACACATCGATGTCTTCTTTTATCGTAAGTCCCTGTTGTTGCAATCCGGATTCGGTAATATGAAAATAACGTTCATTCCCCTGCCGCGCCACCACACGAATCACAGCGGAGTCCAACAGTAGATTCAGAGCAAGTGTGGTATCCTTTGTCTTTGGCACATCCGCACTGTCCCAATAACCACTTACCCTTTCAACAGCACGAAAAGCTCTTGAAGGCAACGGCCCCTCTTCCTTCAAACGCTGCAACACATGCTGCACTGTTTTCTCCAGACCTTGCAAGGACGGAGCCAGACGCTCCCTTAATTGGGCACGTACAGGTTCAAAGAGAGCATAGTCCTCCATTGGAATGACACAGGCAGCATTTGCAAAATATTCAAACACCTTGTGATCACTCAGCAGTGTATTTAAGCTGTCAGCAGTATAACCAGGGTCACGAGCCCCCAGCACCAAATGCTGGTTTCCAGTTACAGCAGCCACAGGATCGATCTGCACGCAACCAAGGGAGCGAATTAAACTCAAAACTTGGTCGGGTCCCGAAGGTAAGGAAACTGCTGGCCAACGTCCAAGTAAAGCTTGCGTTTGCAGCAAAAAACGCCGAACGATTTTTTTATTCATGTGCAGCGCTGTTGTCATATGTATAGGTTCTTCCCTTCATTTAGTGTACAAAATTCTATCGTCTTACTTATCCAGCAATCGGCGCCTCATAGAAAAAATAAAAAGAAGCACCACCATCCTGGATGATCTGCTTCTTGTGTTTGACCTTTTGCAATTTTTCCTGCTTCGTAGGCATGAGCCGTACATGCTGGGATAACGCGCTATAATCCCCGTTAACTCTTCGGCTCTGTTCCGAGCACCATTGACCTGACCGCTCTGCTTTACGTAATGCTTTTTGTGTTTGTGTACGTGCCATAATGGATCACACACTCCTTTGGTTGATATACACTCAATATATCATGTGCAGCTACGCAAGTGAAGGTGAAGCTTTTTTGTTGAAGCGGATAAATAAACTATGTCATCCAAATTAAAATTATTTAAGCAATGGCAAAGGGAAACTGCAACGTAAATTGCCCATTTTCCTCAAGAAGAGTGAATAAAACCTGTTGTAATATATAAATTAATACAACTGTTCTTGAAATCAAAAAAGGCCGCTATTATTAGCGTCCTTTTTTGATCTTTCATCTTCTTTATTGTTCAACTTTAAACCATGGACCTGCATTTTGTATGACACCCCATAGTTTCGCTGGCAATACAAGATCTCTAACGTTAGATGATTTAATCACGTTTTGAATTTCCGCCTCCCTTCCTTGTTGAACTTTTTCAATCCACTCTGGATCAGAGATTAATACACGCCCAATTACCGCTAACGAAAGTCCTTTCTCCATGCTTTGAGAGACATCTTCTGGGCTTTCCAAGGAACCCGCTGCAATTACAAAAATCCGATTGTTGGCATGTTCAACAATCAGCTCAAGATACGTTTTTTTGTTATCTTGGTTATATTTTGGTTTTGACGTAAGGGCTTGTACCAAGGAACCATGAACATAATCAACATTTTCTTCAATCAGTTTATCAATCAGTGCGTAAGTATCTTTCATTCTAAGGGCATCTTGTTGATGTTCCTCTGGGGAAATGCGGTAACCTAAAATAAATGGTTTAGTCGAATATCTCTCAATAGCTTTTTTCACCTCTCGAATAACAGCTATTGGAAAACTCAGACGTTTTTCCAGTGATCCCCCCCATTGGTCTTGACGTTTGTTGAAGAATGGAGATAAAAAGCTTTGAAGTAAAAAACCGTGGGCTCCATGGAGTTCAACACCGTCAAAACCAGCTTCAATTGCACGTCTTGTAGTTTCACCGAACGCATGAATAATTTCCAGAATTTCTTCATGAGTAAGCTCTCTAGGGGATACTGCTTCAGTCAGAGCAACACCGCTCGGACTTACCACGTCACCATTAGGAACTAATTCAGCAATCGCTTTATCTCCAGCATGGAACAATTGAAGAATTGCTGGAGCTCCCCCACTCTTAGCAACATCTGCCAATTTTTTTAGACTAGGGATAAATGAATCATTATATGCGGCGAATTCATGTGTAAATCCAATCCCATTGGGTAGGACATGAGTACAGCCCGTGATAACTAAACCTACACCATTCACTCTTTTTTTATAATATGCAACTTCCTCATCGGAAATCGTGTAATCATCATTACTTGACCATGTCGTCATCGGAGACATAACCACTCTATTCTTTAAGGTAATCCCTTTATTGAATGTAAAGGGTTCAAACAAGTTATTAAATTTACTCATTGTACGTTCTCCTTTGTATTTTGATTTCTAAGTGCTTATTTATGGAACAGATGAAGGTAACCCTATCTCATCCATCCCAATCACAAGTTCTACTCAAGAATATCAGGTTAACCTAAGGGGAAGTAAAGTAGGAATTTGATACGTAATTTAAAAGGATTTACTTTTAATAATTTTCTATTGTGATAAAATAACAGTTACAGTAACTGTAACTATGGAGGCGATCAGATGTTTTTTTCAATGAAATATGTGGTGGAGAATTATAATATAACTGCAAAGACACTTCGATTTTATGAAGAGCAAGGGATATTACCGAATATTTCGCGCGACGAAAAAGGGAATAGAGTTTATACCGAACAACAAATCGATTGGATTTCTTTTATTCTTTGTCTCAAAGAAACAGGAATGCCGCTTTCTAAAATTAAAGACTACAAGGAATCTTATGAGATGGGGAACTCCACCTATTCAGAAAGACAGGAAATGTTAAAGAAACATAAAATTGAATTACAAAAGAAAATCGAAGAAAGTTTGAAACATATGGAAGAAATAAATTATAAATTAGCTATGTATGAACTTCAAAAAGATGAGGTTAGGAAAAATCCTAACCACAATTTTAAATGTCACGGTCTTGAGGTGAACATTGTCGATACCCGGGGAGGTGAATCAAATATTCGGAATGCTACAACCAACAGATGAACAAACCAGCTCTAAATATCTATCCAGAAAAATAACCAGTCGCCTATATTTACCTAGCGATTGGTTATAATTGTTTTTAAAACGTTAATCCTGACTACATTACTACTTTCGATTATATTTAAAAAATCTAGCACAGTAACACAATGCAACCTAGCGGGATTGCCGCTTTCGTCGGGACTGCCACGTCTCGATTGGTTCGTGGTCATCTTCTTCGATCAGTTCCAGTGCTTCTTCCACTCTTCTGGCTTTGAATAACAGAATTAATTCCATCAGGTCTTCCCGGTCCAGCAGCTTCACTCCATTAACTGCTGCAAGCGTCCGACAGGCTTCGGTGTAACGGGCGGACGTTAATACAATCGACCGGTCGGCTTCATAATAACGCATCGATGTATATATCTCCTGCACAGCACTCAACCCTACGGGATGGTTTGCACCATATCGCTTCGCTTGTATCACACTTCGTCTGCCGAGTCTATCAACAAACACCAGATCTGCCCCAAAATCCCGGCTGCTTGTTGTCTTATGCACCTCATCGTACCCGAGTTCTTCGAATAAATGATAGAGATATAATTCAAACTCCGAACCATCCTCCATCTTGTCGATGTCCTTTATTGTGATCTTACGAGGATTTGCTTCACTTCGGATCCGCTGCCCGCGCCCGATAACACGCCGAATAATCCAGGCCATCAGCAACAATATGATGATACATCCAATGACCCATAGGGTCACATTTTCACTCCAGTTCATAGCTATTCTCCTTGTTTCATTTCCTATGTTCTATCCAACCTCTTACGCAGATATGGCTTGTCACCGCACTAAATATATCAAACTTCTACCTTCATCGAAAGAAGATGAATTCCCTGTAACCCTTATACTTCCCCAAACATAGTCATTTCGACAAACCACTGATAAAAGGTTACAGTGCGTTCGGTTGAATTGAGCTTGACTTTAATGGTAAAATTCAACAATCGGTTCTATTTTGAATCGAAGAAGAAAGGTGGTTTATCACTTGCAAACATTGACCAAACACAAGTCCAAAACATGGGCTGCCCTCATTCTCAGCGGCATGCTCCTCTTCACCATGAATACAACAGGTTACGCCGCTGCTTCAACCGAATCCATGCCCAAACCGGCATGGACGTCATCTTCCCTGATGTTATCTGAGGCTAATACAGAGAAAGATGTCCTGATCAAGGGAATTCATGCCGTGCCATCTAAAAATCTTGTATATGTACATGCCTCCCAGCCCGTGACCAAAACAAGCAGCAAAACAACACTCGACTGGCAACTGGACTCTCTCCAAGCATTCGATGTTACAACTGGACAATTGAAGTGGAATACGATATTCCATGAGAAAAGTGGTCCTTATACCACCTACTCTGATTCGGTATATGCCAGCAACGGTACGGCTTATGTGTATATGGAATATTCAGACAAAACCAAAAAATTGTACTCATTCAATACATCCGGTAAAACCAACTGGGTCAAAACGGTGAATTCACCTGCAAGCATATCCCTATTGGATAACGATACGCTGATGGTTGCTTCAAGTCAGGGCGTACAATCGAATGGTTCGGTTCGCTCAGCCATCTCGTTATATGACAAAAAGGGCAAGCTGATTACTGAAAAAAACATCAACGGTAACGTGCTTAAGGCTGACCATGGTCGAATTGTAGTGGATGCCAGTAAACAAACCAAGGTAGGAAACTTCTGGCAGCAAGCTGCGAATCCCAAAGTAGAGATCTATGATCGTACGTTGAATCGTCTGTCCTTCTATCAATTCCCTGCCAATGCAAATACATTAGGAGATGGCGGCGGTGAATCGCTGGCCATTCTCGACGATGGTTCCATCATTATGCGCGCCAATTTTGAGAACACCGGTAACAGACTGATGGGCTTTGGCATCGATGGCAAGCTTGCTTGGGGACGTGCCATTGCTGGTGATGCCTACATTCAGACGGCTGGCAACGGTTATACAGTCTTTACAGGGCAGAAGCTGGAACTGTACACGATGAAAGGCAAAGTGACTGAGCGTACATTCAAGGACGCACAGCCTGCACTTATGCGTGTTGACCAGACACAGGATGGTCAGTATCAGCTTGATTTTGCCAAAACAGGATACATTCTTGATCCACAGACGCTGGAAGACGTGCATATCTACACGACCAGTGCCTCGGTTCCTTCATTAGAAGGTGTTTCAACTTATGTGGATGATGTCATCTATTCCATGAACGATGAGACATTGTCCAAATATGTATTAAAGGCTACTGCAAAATAATGAACGGAGCGCTTCTGTATGACCGTCTAAACGGTTGACAGGGCGCTCTTTTATTTCACATTCGCCTGGCTCCCCTTACTTGTCATTTCTTCTCATCCTGTTATACTGGTAACGTTCTCTTGCTTCACCCTAATCTTGATAGGCAAAAGGAGCTTAACCTTCCTATGATTATTCAGTTCATTCGATACAGATAACTTGGGGCATAGCCATAAACCTCTTTTTTTGAATTTCGTGCAGAGGTTTATTTGTTATGCCCTTTTCTTCAGTTATCCAAATCTGAATGAATGGGGTGTTATTCCATGTCAGTCCATCGCAGAGAACGCAGCGCTGCGCTTATTAATCCATACATCCATATGTTGAACTGTCCCATCTGTCATAGCCCTATGGCAACCATTAACTCAGGGAGCATTCAATGTGTGTCCAGGCATAGCTTTGATTTTGCAAAACAAGGCTATATCAATTTCATGACACGTTTTTTCAAGGGCAACTATGACAAACGTTTATTTACAGCCAAAAGGAATATCTTATCGGGAACCGGTATTTATGCTCCTTTGACCGAAGTACTACGCAGGTGGATCGCACGTTATTCCGTTGACATCAACTATCCCGTGCATATTCTGGATGCAGGCACAGGAGAGGGAACATTTCTGCAGCAGATTACGCAGAATACTCCAGCCGTTGGCTGGGGCATCGATATTGCCAAAGAAGGCATTGCCATGGCTTCCTCTGCCTACAACCAGCAAATCTGGTTTGTCGGCGATCTGGCATGCAGTCCGTTTGCAGAAGGTCAGCTGGACATCATCCTGAATATATTTTCTCCTTCCAACTATGAAGAGTTTGGACGAATTCTGAAGGATGGGGGATGGATCATCAAAGTCATCCCCCGTGAACGATATTTAATTGAACTGAGAGAAATCCTGAATCGACCTGATCGAGCAGACGGCCGGGAACTTACGCTGGACCGATTCCGCAAACATCATCATCTCATCGCCAGCATTCCGCTGACCTACACGCTGCCCGTCACCGAAAACATGCTGGATTCACTCGTTCATATGACACCACTTTCCTGGCATCAGTCGGGATCATCCCTGGTGAGCATTCAAGCTTCCTTGTCGAAGATTACCATTGACGTAGAAATACTGGTAGGAACAATCAGATAACCATTATGGCTGATTTCAGCCGCCATACAGCCAAAAAGCCGGGCGAGTTCCAACTGGAACTTTCCCGGCTTTTCATGTGATCTGATGCATTATTTCCAATTCTCGTCTATAAATTCGTCCCGTCCGGATAACGCACGGTCTTCCTTATAATGTTTCTCGTTTTTCTTGTGGTAATCCTGATGATAGTCTTCAGCCGGATAGAATACAGCTGCATCCCGAATTTCCGTAACAATGGGTTGATTGAATCGTCCGCTGGCAGCAAGTTCCTGTTTGGACTGTTCAGCAAGCTCACGTTGACGTTCATTATGCACGAAGATCGCCGTACGATACTGTGCCCCCCGATCCTGGAACTGACCTCCGTCATCCGTCGGATCAATCTGCGGCCAGTATAGCTCCAGCAGTCGTTCATAAGGGAATACATCTGGATCAAATGTAATTTCAACCACTTCGACATGACCGGTCTCCCCGGTTTTTACCTGCTCATATGTTGGATTCTCGACGTGACCGCCGGCATAACCCGATATAATACCATGAATGCCCGGTTGTTCTTCAAACGGTGTAACCATACACCAGAAACATCCGCCGGCGAATGTAGCTTTTTCCATTCCGTTCATCCCCTCTTATCTAAACTACCTTTTACACTTACCACTCCGATGACAGAACAACCTTCTGATCGCTGTTATCCCCAGATTTTTTACATTTGGCTTTACAAGGAGAAAATCTGGTGATAAAGGCGAGTGTATGCTTTCGAAGCAGCTTTCTTACAGAAAGCTTTTAGCTCCGCTTCTTCAGGTTATTTCTGTCCTCTACGTTCTCGTGTAAATGTTTAGTCCAATTTATATAGATAGCTTAATACGCTTATCTTTATATATTTTAAAACAACAAGAGGTTGATTGAAAGCCATGGTTATGGCTCTCAATCAACCTCTTCATTGGTAATGCATTTAGCTGACAACTAATTCAAGAAATTATCTTGATTAAGTTACCCGCGACTACGTCCCATCGAACGGAAGATCAAGCTTACGATGGCTACAAGAACGATCGCACCGATCAATGCAGGTACAATGTGGAATCCGCCCATCTCAGGACCCATATCGCCCAAGATTACTCCACCTAACCATCCACCGATAAAACCAGCAATGATGTTACCAATAACACCACCTGGAATGTCACGACCAACGATCAAACCTGCCAACCATCCAATGATACCACCGATAATTAATGACCATAACCAACCCATATCATTCACCTCTAATTAAAGTTTTTGTTGTTGTCTGTCTACTATTAACCGCTACAGAAGCATTTAAACAATTGGCATAAAAATTTTTGCATATTACCTTTTGTCCCCATGCATCTTCCTCTGCAAAACAAGCCTTAGTCAGGTATGGAACAGATCGCGTTACTTTCCGGCATCTCACCAGCTCAGGGCTGCGTTATGTACCTCCCGAAAGTCATTGTATGTTAGAGCAGACAAGGTTAGTATCACCAATTGAGGTAGGATTATTTATAAAATTGCGTCATATTATAGGTTGATGGGTTAGGTCTGATCAATAAAAGCCTGCACGGCCCTTACCTGGCTGCGCCAGCCAAGTATGTTTATGGCTCTTGTCCAGCTCGCCACGCATCGACTGAATGACTTTCACAATGTCTGTCTGTCCATTCTGATGCCATTCCAGCGCAGCGCTCACATATAACTCACCTAGCTGTGCAAGAGAAAACGTGTCGGTCAGACGAGCTGCTTCTACTGTGCCTTCTTCACCCGCAAATACGGTGAAGCCTCGTTGGCGCAAGTATTGCAAGCGCAGCGCTTCATCTGGCAACGGAATTTCGTAAGCCCGGTCAAACCGTCCAGCACGGTTCATGAGGCCAGGATCTATTTTCTCCGGATAATTCGTTGTCCCGATCAGGAAAATGCCTTCTTTTGACGTAGCTCCATCCAGTGTATTCAGGAAAAAGGAACGGACTTCATCCGGCATCGAATCGATGTCCTCAATGATCAGTACCATCGGTGCCAACCGCTTGGCAGCCTCGAACACTTCACGCACTGATTCACTGTTGGTATACTCCGTAATCTGCCAATACGCAGCCGGGCCCGGGATACTTCCCGCAATGGATTTCACCAATGTGGTCTTGCCGTTTCCCGGATGCCCATACAGCAGAATGCCCCGTTTGTACGGGATATCATAATCTCTGTAAAAGGAACGATCCGCTTCGAAAAACTGATCCAGCGAGCGGAAAATATCCTGCTTGATCTGTGCAGAGAGAACAACATCCTCTCTTCCCACGGAGCGAGTGATGGATTCGACATGACGATCGCTACCATTACGGGCATCAGTGTAGACCGTTACTTTTTTCATATTTTGCTGACGTTCCCGTTCCCGGACACTTCCCAGAAATTGCTTCATCTCCTCATCACCGATGGCAAAGACAAAGTCTTCACTGTAGATCCCGTTCTCTCGGAAAAATGGAACTCGCACAAGTGCTACGCCCCATTTCGGATAAGCAAATACGTTATTACGAATGGAGTAATGCACACCATAAGTGGGCACATCTCCATCATCGTCGTAATGCAACGTCTGAAGTTCCAGATCCTCGAATATGCGAGCTACCAATTCCACTTCGTCACTGCCATTTTGCAGGTCTTCCCGGAGTAACTCCCAGTATTCATTGTTCGGATCAGAACTGGCATAAAGCTTGTACTCAACCCCATAGCGCTGATGGAGCGCCTCACTGATTCCACGAATCAGCCTTGAATAGATGGCGTACCCTTCCACTCGAATTCGGGTATCATGTTGTACGTCATAGGTATAGATCGCCTGGGTTGGATCTGTTTGTTTTTCGTTTATTGTCATTATTTCGCTCCCTTTACCGCTACAAGCGGTTTGCATTTGGCTACAACTTGAGCCAGGCCTGCGCCGGTAACACTGTCTATAATTTCATCTACATTTTTATAAGCCTGAGGTGATTCATCAATAATGGATTCAAGTGAGCGTTGATTTACCACGATCTCATCTTCTGTACCCACACCCAGTGCCGTAGCAAAATCCTCCACGCTAATCAATCGTTTTGTTGCCGTCCGTGAACGGATTCGACCCGCACCGTGACATATTGAATAATAATTATCAGCACCCTGCGGCTGACCTACCATGATATATGAAGCAGTTCCCATGGAACCCGGAATAAGTGCCGGATGTCCTGTTGCCAGATAGGGCTTTGGATTGTCCGGATGACCTGCCGGCAACGCACGTGTCGCCCCTTTGCGATGCACAAAAACGGAACCTTGGTCTGCGTGAGATTCCTCCCAGGCATAGTTGTGCATCAGATCGTATAACGTACGAAATTCACATTTGGAACCAAACACATCCCGGAATGCTTCGCGAATAGCATACGCAATCAGATGACGATTGACAACAGCGTAATTCAATGCAGAATACATCATGTTCACATAATGACGACCTTCCGCATGCTCAAGTGGACCAAATACCAGTCTGGGATCGGATGTACCCAGGTTAAGCCGCTGCATGACTTTGGCAATCGCTGACGAACTCGTCTGGCTTACATACCCACCCCATGCACGAGAGCCGGAATGAATCATGACCACGACCTGTCCATCATACAATCCCCAAGCTTCGGCGATTTCACGATTCTCTTCAGCGATCTCAATCGCCTGGATCTCGGCAAAATGATTCCCCCCACCCAGTGTTCCGAGCTGACGATGCGAACGATGCCATGTCATATCAGGAACGTGGTTTAACACGTCCTCATCGTAACTGAACTTGCTGCTTTCCACATGTGTCATCGCGGTTGATTTTTTCGGTGTATAGCTGTCCGGAATATACTTTTTGGGTAAACCATGCAGGCCTTTACGAACAATATGCTCCAGTCTGATATCCGAGTAATGACCTCGCTGGTTCGCCTCCATCGGCAATACTTTCTCAATGGCCTTGACGAGTTTGCGGCGGAGCTTGATGTCTTTCAATTCGTCCTTGTGCAAGTTTGTCATATGCACTCGCATGCCACAGCCGATGTCACTGCCCACGATGGAGGGAGAAACGTATCCGCTCTGCGCATCCCACACGGCTGTCGTTCCGATGCACGTACCTACACCGACGTGTACGTCTGGCGTGTAACTCATATAAGAAATTCCCGGAATCTGCAGATTATTGTTTGCCATCTCAAACACCTTGTAATCGAGCGAGGAGAAGAGTTGTTGCGCCGCATATACGGTTAGATCACCTGCAGGCAATTTTACTTCATGCCGGTAGGCACCTGTTAATTCGTTTGGATTGGTAAATAAATTAAATTCTGTATTCATAAAAGTGTATTATTCCTTCCTGTACGTTCAGCAAATTCGGTTTGCTGATTCATCTGTAAAATAAAACTAAAAAAAGCCATAGGCTAGTCGCCCATGACTTCTACTGAATGACAATAACGGAGAACAGAACAGCATAAACGTGCTGTGTGTCTGTCATCCATCGCTATAATATAAGCGAAGAACGCATATCGATTATAAAACCTGCTAAACGATATGCCTATCCCCTATGTCGACCGTATGAGGCCAATGAAACGATGAGCCGGATATGCTATTGTATCTACGTTGCGCTCTGTTTGAATCAACTCATAACCAAGCATCATGTCTCTCGGCCTCCCTTCGTTAATGTTAGTCTTATATTAAGGGGACTAGAATTCATGTGTCAACCCTTTTCTTGGAAATTGGATAATGGTGTAGATTGCATATGTAAACAAAAACAGGAGATTGTCCTAGGACAATCTCCTGTTTCCCAAATAATAATGATGTTGTTAGCGTAACATGATTATTACAGTCCTGCTTGTTTTTCCAACTCTTCAACCGGATTTTCGTCTTCTTTTTCAGGAACTTTGGAAGACAGGAACCAACCACATACCGCAATGGTGATCAGTACAATATAGAATCCGAATTTCCAAATTTTATTTTCCGGGAAATGCTCATCCAGAACACCCAATGAAGGATGTGCGAGTGTAATAACGGCCAGCTTAACCCCTACCCAACCTACGATGACAAAGGCCGCAACTTCAAGTCCTGGACGGGAATGAAGCAATTTTACAAAGTATGAGGCTGCAAAACGCATGATCACAAGCCCGATGAATCCACCGAGGAAGATAACGATAAACTGTCCACCGTCGAGTCCGCCAATTGGAGGCAATCCACTTGGTGGCAACGCCACGGCCAAAGCAACAGCAGCCAGAATGGAATCAACTGCAAATGCGATATCCGCTACTTCGACCTTGAAAACGGTCATCCAGAAACCGGATTGTTTTTTCGGTTTCTTCGGCGTTGAATCAGCTGCTTCATCTGTTTTATTGCGACTACCCAGTATCTTTTTAACGATGTGGTTAATCGAAATATACAGGAGATACAGGGCACCGATCGCTTGCACCTGCCATACATCGACGAGGAAAGAGATCAGGAACAACGAACCTAAACGGAAAACAAATGCACCCATGAGACCATAGAACAACGCTTTTTTGCGCTTATCTTCAGGCAAGTGTTTAACCATGATTGCGAGTACCAATGCATTATCTGCTGCGAGTAATCCTTCAAGGACCACTAAGACAGCAAGCACCCACCCATATTCTAATAATAATGAAACATCCAAAATTGACTCCTCCTTAATATTCTTATGATGTACAAAAAAAAGGACCTTTACCATCACTGGTAAGGTCCTTTTATATCCACAAAAAGAGACCTTTACCGAGCATGAAAACTTGGTAAAGGTCTCGCTAACAACAAAATTGCTGCCAATAAAGCCGGGGATATGATCCCGAATTGACGACTTTACTGTAAAAGCTACTCCCCTTTAACAGGAATATGTAGTTTTAGTTGGAACGGGTTGTTTAACCTGTACTCATCATATTTCATAACGTTAAATAAAGTCAAGCTTTATTTAGTTGACGATACAGCTTACGGAATACGACAACATCGTAGATCATATTCCCCAGTGGAATGAAAGAAACAAAGAACAGAGCAATTGGACGGCGTAGACGCCATTTCTGTGAGGTGTACATAGTCACCATAAATAACAAATACATTAAAAACAAAAAACCGTACAGATTCCCAAACCATGTGACAGCCTGTGGCATAACCCCGGCATCTCTCAACGGAAAAGCAACAAACAGTAACAACACGTACGAAATGCCCTGCAACCACAACATCAGCCGGAAGCGTCCCAGCGTAGAATGTAACATTATTTTCCTCCTGCTTTTATACATGTAACGAATTCAATTCTTCCCGTACAGTATATCACAAAAGCTGAATATCTCGCTTAATGCCATGTAGCAGATTATTCCTGCACGCTAATATGGTTGGCTCACCTACCATTTCGCAGGAGCCAAATGCTTCAACTTCTCATAAGATATATGACGAAGATTGTTACAGATGTCGGACAAGGAGGAGCCGGATCATGAAAATAGCTATGGTTGCACCCGAGAAATTGCCTTTGCCCGGTAATGGTTCCGTGGAAATCTGTATCCTGGGCATCGCTCGTGAACTAGCCCATCGCCATCAGGTAACCATTATAAGTCGTCAAATGCAAGGTCTCGCCGCCACAGAACAGATCGATGGGATCACCATTCAACGTGTCCCTGCGTCGAGTCCTGTCATGTACACCAAAGCAGTCATACGTTTGTTATCCCAACAACCCTATGATGTAATTCAAGTGGATAACAGGCCACGAAGTATGGCTACCATCAAACGAGCTTTTCCACGCACTCCCGTTGTACTCTATCTTCACTCGTTAACATTTGCTCAGCCCGGACCTTCCAAACTCACATTAATGAAAAAAGCTGATTGGATTGCCGTCAACAGTCATTCCCTGCGACAAAGGTTAGGCCGCAGATTTCCGTTGGTAAAACACCGAATGAGTGTTGTTCCATTGGGTGCAGATCTAAGCCGCTTCAGACCTGTTGAATCCAGCGAAGAACAGATTCATCTGCGTACACAATTTGGAGTAACTAAACCATTCTCTATTCTGTATGTCGGCAGGCTGATCCCTGGAAAAGGTGTAGACGTATTAATTCGCGCGACTGCCCTCCTTCAGCAACAGATGCCTGTTCAACTGGTTGTTGCAGGCAAAGGACCTCCGTATTACATGCGTAAACTTCGCGAACTTGCCCAAAAACAAAAGGTCCATGTTTCCTTCCGTGGTCAGATAAACCATGAGCATATCGATCAGTTGTATCGGGCAGTGGATTGTCTGGTCTGTCCGTCTCAAGAACATGAAGCTTTTGGCCTGGTTAATGTTGAGGCGATGGCTTCAGGATTACCCGTTATTGCTTCGGATAACGGAGGTATTCGCGAGATTATTGAATCAGGTATCAATGGATACCTTGTCACCGCTTATAAGCGTCCCCAACGTTTCACCTCTTACCTGTACAAACTTGCAAGCAATCACACTTTTGCCGAGAAGTTAGGAAAGGCTGGCCGAGACAGCGCAAGGGCATATTTCAGTTGGGCAAGAACAGCCATGCATCTGGAAGCGACCTATACCAGGCTCATCCGTAAATGAGCCTTCTTTTGTTAGGATGATCAAGCTTTTTCACGAAATTGCCATCCCTTAATCAAAGAATCCATCTGTGGAACAGGAATGTGACTCATCTCGATTAACTCCATAATCACCATATCTCTCATCATGAATCGTACTTTGGCACACGTTAGTTGATGAAATACATCGTAGAATGCCGTCCCGGCCCAACATCCATGAGGTACGACCAGCGGATCATTAACGATATAACCTACGGCTCCAATCGGGGGAATAACAACCTTAATTGCTTGATAATCCAAACGATTATCTGGATCTTTGACGAGATACACGGTATCCCCCACATGTAAAGCCTGTACTCCATGGTAGTGATCCATTCCATACATAGCTGCGAATAATTTGGTGCTCATATTACCTGCTCCTTTTCCTGTATTTCTCCATGATTAAAATTTTTACAATGATACATCGGTTTCATAATGTTCCAACCACTCGACAAGTTGCCTGCGTATCTCTCTACGAAACTCACGAGGTTCAAGTACCTCTGCCTCGGGCCCAAATTGATACAACCATTTCAAAAATTCTCTGCTGCTATTCAGTGTCACTTCAAATAACAATCCCCCATCCGACATATTCGTCATTCGCGGGCGAACAAACATTTCTTCTTCTTTTATGTAGGGGGCCACTTTCTCAGAGAATCTTACCTTGAAATGGATATTTTCGTCGCCACGGTCAATAGACCATGTGTTCTTCATGTACTGCGTTATGTTGAAATCACCCTTGTCGAAACCGGCATTTGTTCGTGTCACATCCAAAAAACGGCTGATCCGAAACAATCGAACTTTTTGCAGCAAATGGCAGTATCCAATCAAATAAAAACGTTGATCACGTGGAATGAGATAATAGGGATCGATATCCCGGACTGTGATCTCATTTCTTGTCAGCGTATGATATTGAGTACGAATGGTTTGCTGGCTTAGAATAGCTTCGATGATGGGAATCAGCAAATTAGGGTCTTTTCCTTCCTCACGATACGCTGGCGTGCCCATCCGAATAATTCCCGCAATATTCTCTACAATGTCACTGTTTCTTGATTTTAATTTGGTATGAGCCGACATAACCTTGTCAAACGCTGAATCAAACTCAGCAGGTAACTTGGAGGTATCAACTACGGACGGGAGCAAGGAGAAAACCATTGCTTCCTGTTCAGTAAAATCTAATGGATACATCGCAAACTCACCAATAAATCGGTAACCTTTGCCGTATCCTTCATTCATAATCGGGGCGACCCTATCCAAAATCCGGAGATCACGATAAATCGTGCGTACAGTCGTACCGCATTTCAGCGCCAATTCCTTGGCCGAAATTCCAGGATTTGCTTGTATAGCCTGAAGTATACGCAGCAGACGAATTAATTTCTCTGTCATGTAGTTTCTCCCCTTCGATATTTTATCGGCAAGGAAAACTAGTTCCTTTAGTACAGAACTAAATCTTTAGTCCCAATATTATTTTCGCAATTTCACCATTTTTGTATAGTCCAATTGCACTCTTACCCCCTTTTAATATACATTCTCTTACTCGCTTGCGTAAAACATTAACCTAAAAGACCTTAAACCTAAGCCTGAAAGCCTATACAATTTTCTAAAAATAATACAAAAAAGCCCTGATCTCCACAAAGAGACAAGGCTTTTCTCGGAAATACTAATTATTCAACTGTAATAATTGATTCATAACATTTGCCATATGCTCACAGAGTTCAGCAATGTCCCCCATCTGGTCTTCATTCACACTGCGGTCAAAACAAACGTGAGCCATGACGTTATAAATGATTGGCTCTTCATCAAAGATATACTGGATAGTCTGGCATATCCTCTGCTCAGGCCAGCTCTCCTGTAATATCGAACGAATGGCTGGGCACTGCCTCTCAGGCTCTTTCATAACCATGCCAAACCGGATTTCCAAACGACAACCTGGATGAGCGCCAGGCGTCTCCAGGATCTCCGCTGCGAGCTCATTTAGGGAACTACTTAACACAACCTCGCCTGTTACTTCCAGACGATCCCTGAGACAGAATTGTAATGTGAACTCTCTGGACATCACTGCCATCTCCAGCCGATCTTTACGCCCCGTAATCTGAATACGTTCGTCCAGGTTATCCATATCATAGAGATAATTCTCAAACCCGACTTTTAGATTGTCATACACCGTTGGATCAAACATTGAATTAAACCTACTTTCTTACCCTTTAACATGTATTGTAGTACATTCTCATTTTTCATGCGAACGATGCGCCTATTGAACTCTCTTGCTCGGAAAATAAAAAAAGCCCAGTCACTAGGACTGGGCTCTGGTTAAGCATGAGATCTGGCAAGATCCCGTAGCTTGGTTTATTCTTCTGTAGCTTTTTCTTCAGCTGCCGGCTCAGCTTCCTCAGCAGAGGCCGTTGGCTCTTCCTCAGCCGCTTGTGGCGGCATGACGGAAGCGATGATGGATTCAGGTGATGTTACGAGTGTCAAACCTTTATCGAGTTTGATATCCGCAGCAGTCAAACGATCACCAATGTCCAATCCGCTCACATCCACTTCAATGGACGTTGGCAGATCCGCAGGCAATCCTTCTACTTCCAGCTGTGTCTCCTGTGTCTGGAATACACCGCCAGCTTTCGAACCGGCCGCTGTACCTTGGAAGTCGATCGATACACTTACGCTGATTGGCTTGTTCTTGGAAATTTGCAAAAAGTCTACGTGCAGCAAACGTCCGTTACGCTCTTGCTGATCCTTGATCAGCACCGGAAGCGTTTTACCGCCCTCCACATTCAGGTTGAACATTTCGGAGCGGCCTGTGCGTGCCACTTTCAGCATTTCTTTTTCATCTACATGTATTGAAGCACCTTCAAGTCCCGGGCCGTAAACGACTGCGGGAACTCGTCCGCCTTGTCTTAACAGGCGCAGTGCTGCACCTTTCTTTTCCGTTCTTGGCGTTGCTGTAAGTTGAGCCATTTTTCCGTTGGATTTCATGATTGAACATCCTCCTTCAAGGGATCACTACATTATATTTGTTAGAAAGCGCTGAGGCTTATCTCATAGACCATGATGGTCTTTTTTCCTTTGGCCGAATCGTGGGCCATATCTATATTTACCCCAATGATAGAGGATCTCAAACACGAAACAGGACAAATAATTTTTTTTTGGCAAGTTATGCGGCTTATAATCAGACCAAAAAAAGCAGTCGGAATCTCTTCCAACTGCTGATTTATCAAGGTTTTGACGAACTACATTCAAAGTTATAAATAAAGAAACTATGCGCTGTTACGATCCTCTGTTTTTTCACTTTCACGAATGATCTGCATCTCGTCTGATCCGCTACGGACAACAATGTGTACATCCCCATCTTCAGGTACAATGTCCACGTAACGGTCTCCGCACGTATCTTTAGCTTCCCATTCGTTCAATCGAATGATTAATCCCAGGTGATGCAGACCCGGAGCAACCCGGAAGCGGGCTTCGGCGGCATTACCGACTTGTTCCAGCCGTACTGCTCCGTCCTCCATACCTGTGCCCCATACCCAGACATCCCAACCTTCATAATGCTGGTCTTCCCGTTCGTATCGAAGCGTGACAGTTCGCGAAATCTGTTTATGAATCGTTACGCCAAGTGTTGCCCGAATTCCTCCAGCCTCAGCAATAATATGGGTTACTCCAGGTGTCATCGCACGTACGATCCCTGCTGCACTCACCGCTGCAAGTTCTGGATGAGAAGAGCTCCAGCGTATATTCGAATCCTGAAGCGGCTGACCAAATTGATCCAGAACCAAGGCACGGAAGCGACTGATTCGAGTCATGTACATGACAGGTTCGCCCACAATTTCGATTCGTTCAGCATGACGATAATCCACTTGTAACATACAGCTTGCCGTTATGTCCCCACAGTGGACTGTAATCGAAGCTTCCCCTCGTTCCAGTGCATGGATTGTTCCATCAGGCTGGATCTGAATAATATCCGGATCAGAAGAAGTCCAGGTAACTGGAGCTTTTTCCACCACATTGCCAATACTGTCCCGTACGATCGCTCGTAGTTGAGTGGTCTCCTTCGGACTATATACCTGGCGAGGAAAACTAATCTCCACTGTTGATGGTTCAGCGCCTCCAGCATGCTCTGTGTCATACAGTACCATTAAGGACCATCGTTCTACCTGAACAGTACCACGAACAGTCTCGATCACGTCTGTGCCTGCCTGATGATCATTGACTACAACATGCCAATCCCCTTCCCCCAGGTCAACATGCTGCTCATGTTCCGTTCCGTTATAGATGACCATAATCTGATTCCAGGTGTCCTGATTCGCACCATTCTGAAGTATAAAGGCAACTACATTGCCATCCGCACGAATAACACGAAGGTGATTTCGTACCTGTTCAGCATCGATCATACGAAAAGCGGGATGTGTTCTCCGCAAATGAATAAGACCACGATAGTAATCAAACACTGGTCTGAACCGTGATTTGTTGGCCCATGTGATGGCGTTCACCGCATCCCCGCTCCGATAACTGTTATGATCACCGGCTTTGGATCTGAGCATCTCATCCCCTGAATGCAGAAACGGAATTCCCTGAGAAGTAAGCAGAATGCCGGAGGACAGTAACGAGCGACGAACCATCTCATGATTCAAAACATCATCTGCATCCACATACCGATAAGGATCTGCTGCTTTTACCGCGGACTCAGCACTCCCTCCACCCACGGGCTGTCCGTCCTTCCATACGGGAAATCCTAATTCATGTCTAAGGTTCATTGTTGTCGCAATTTTATCCCACAGATTGAGATTGTCATGAGCAGTTACATAATTGACAACTTCAACAGGTGAAGATGTGAAATCATCCAATGCTCCCGCTAATCCCCTAATAAGCTCATATTCCTGTCCTCCGGCACCCGTGACAAACCCTCTGCCACTGCCATCACTATCACCCTTGATTGCACTGCGAAAATGATCATTAAATACAGCAAACCCCTGACCTCGCTGGGTTCCTTTTAATGTTTTACGGTCCAAAGGTGAATCTCCACCCATCCAGGGTTCCCCATAGATCAGAAACGCCGGATCGATCTGTTCCTTCAATTCGCGTGTCAATTCATTCATCGTTTCCGTATCAATCAGGGCCATGAGGTCAAATCGAAATCCGTCCACATGATATTCTTCTGCCCAATATCGGAGAGAATCCAGAATATATTTTCGCACCATTGGACGTTCTGTCGCCAATTCATTGCCTACACCAGAACCATTACTGAGGGTGCCATCCTCCCGATAACGGTAATAATAGCCTGGTACAATCCGTTCAAAAGGACCCTCTTCCACGCTATACGTGTGATTATAGACAACATCAAGTACAACGCGAATGCCTTGTCTGTGCAGCGATTGAACGAGTGATTTGAGCTCCCGAATTCGAACTGCAGGATCACGAGGGTCGGTAGCATACGAACCTTCGGGAACGTTATAATGCTGGGGATCATACCCCCAGTTGTATGGTGCTCTGACATTTGAACCCACTTCTGCCGTAGCAAGTTCATTCACCGTCTGATAATCCGCCACAGGCAGAAGATGTACATGAGTAACTCCCAGTTCGGCAAGATGGTCTACGCCAATACTATTGCCTGCTCTATCCGTCAGACCGGATGCCGTGAATGCCAGATATTTTCCCTTATACGGAATATCTGCATGTGGGTCTGAGGAGAAATCACGGACATGCAACTCATATAACACGGCATCAACAGGACGCAGAAAAGCAGGTTTGACATCCAGGTCCCAATCGACCGGATTGGTGGTCTCCGGATCTATAATAGCCGTTCGTTGCCCATTAGCCGTTACCGCTCTGGCATAAGGATCAACAGCCACTTCAATCTGCTGATTATCATGAATAATTCGGTACATATAATAATATCCTGCCCAATCGCCGCTGAGCTTCAGACTCCATATTCCGTCCGCATCACGTGTCATGAAATGTTCCTGCCCATTTTCATGATCTTGTACTTTACCACTATCGTTGTAATGCCCTTCATCGTCAAAAACCAATATATAAACCTGTTGTGCCGTAGGTGCCCACAATTTAAAAGTACTTGCAGCACGAGTATATGTTAAGCCAAGATCGTTGCCATCGTAACGAAAAGAAGTCCATTCCGGCATCGTTCCCACCGCCTTTATATCCATTGATTTCGTGTTGTCCCGATGTTACGGAGTGGGACGTTGTTTGTCAACCCGGGGTTGTCTGTACTCATCATATCGGTCCAATTTGCGTATTCAATTAGCAATCGCTTTCAAAATATAGGATATGAAAACAAGCGCCATAGATTGACAGCATTTGTACCTGTCCCGACAAAAAAAGTTTGGAATATACGAGAATAAATTGCAGGATGTCATTTGGTTGAGATTAAAATGCACCAACAGGTGCACAGTATAAAAAAGCTCCAGACATGACGATGTATAGCCCTGCGACCAAGGCATTGGTTTCTGACGCATCAACAAATCCCCCTTTCTTACGGGAAAGGGGGATTTGTTTTATCTCAATTTATTTGATTAGATTTGATTGGATATCTAGAACGTGGCCTTGTTAGCGATTTTACTAATGCTTTGTTGGTACCCTTCAATTCTTGGCAAGCATTGCGTTCATTAGGAATTCGAATACATCACCGTTAGGGATATCGCATTCACATTTACCTTTCCATCCTGTATGGTGCGTATCGTATCAACGCCTGCTTGTCCTTTTTCTACAATCACATTCCATGTCCCTGTGGGGACAGATATGTCACGGTTTTCTTTTGCCGCGTTATAGATGACAACAATACGTTCCCATGAATCGCTGGCTGCTGTACCGTTCAGTTCATACGCTAACAGCCCATTACCTTTTTCTATTAAACGAACATGCTTCTCGATCTCTTCCCGTGTACGAAGTCGAAATACTGGATGCTCTCGCCGAAGACGGATCAGCCCACGATAATAGTCAAACACCGGCTTGAACAGCTGCTTTTGCTCCCAATGTATGGCATTGACTACGTCTCCACTCTGGTGGCTGTTGGCGTCCCCATATTTGCTGCGAAGCAGCTCATCTCCAGCCGCGATCAGGGGAATACCCTGGGAGGTTAGAACGATACCATTGGCAAGCAGACAACGCCTAACGGTCTCATTCTCCAGAATGTGTTCTGGATCGATCTGCAGGTAAGGCTTAGCCTTCTCTACGGCCTCTTCCACACTCTGGCATCCACGAATACTTCCATCCTCGTCATAGGTGAGGAAATTCAAGGTATCGTGGATTCCTTGTGTACGTGCAACTTTGTCCCACAGGTTGAGATTATCATGCACGGTTACATAGTTAATCGTCTCGGATGGACCATCCGTAAAATCCTGAATGGCTCCCCGGACCCCAGTCCACAATTCGTCTTCTTTCCCGTCCGCGCCCGTCGCAAATCCCGTACCCATGCCATCGCTGTCTCCCTTGATCACTCCTCGAAAATTATCGTTAAACACAGCAAAACCAGCTCCGCGCTGCGTTCCTTTTAGGGTCATATCATCTCCAAGCGGCGAATCCAGTGCGCCCCATGGTTCACCATATAACAATATGGATGGGGATACTTCGGCGTGCAACTCCGCTGCAAGCTGTTTCATCGTAGTTGTGTCGATCAGACCCATCAGGTCAAATCGAAAACCGTCCACATGGTACTCCTCTGCCCAGTAACGGACCGAGTCGATGATAAACTTGCGAACCATGGTGCGTTCAGTAGCCACCTCATTGCCCGTACCTGAACCATTGCTGTAGGTCCCATCGGCGTTTTGACGATAGTAGTACCCTGGTACAAGTTTTTCAAAAGAGCTGCCTGCCGTATCAAACGTATGATTATATACCACATCCATAATGACACCTATTCCCTTGTTATGAAGGGCAAGCACCATGGATTTGAACTCACGAATTCGTGTCTCCGGATCATCTGCACGTGATGCATAGGAACCTTCCGGTACATTGTAATGGAGCGGATCATATCCCCAGTTATAGTTGGAGGCATCAGACGTATCACCATCCACCCTGGATTCATCCACCGTCGCAAAATCAAATACTGGGAGCAGATGCACATGGGTAATCCCGAGTTCAACCAAATGATCGATCCCCAGTGTGTTGCCCTCCGAATCATGCAGGCCCGTCTCGGTGAAAGCCATGTATTTGCCTTTATTCGTTATACCAGATGATGGGTGAATGGAAAAATCACGTACATGCAGTTCGTACAGGACTGCATCTACAGAACTGGTCAATTCCGGGCGAATATCCTCACTCCATCCCTTCGGATGTGTCTGCTCCAGTCTCACAATTACACCCATTTCTCCATTCATGGTCACTGCTCGGGCGTAGGGATCTACAGCAGTAGTTGAATGTCCATCTTCGAAAGTAGGCTTGTACATGTAACGGTAGCTACTTAAATCACCTTCCAGTTCCATAACCCAGATGCCTTGTTCTTTCTTTTGCATAGGTAGCGCCTGCTGCTTCCGTTGATTGGGCTCTTCCTCCGGGCTCCCCCCTGTCAAAGGTGGGTACAAAAGTAGTTCCATCTGAACAGCTAACGGTGACCAGACTTTGAAGTGACAGGTTTGTGCTTCTAATGTGACACCTAAATCTCTTCCTTTGTATGTATCTTCTGAAATCAATAGTTCCTGCTTATCCTCTTCAATCATATGTGTTGTTCCCCTCTCGTTGAAAAAATTGATGAACATGGATGGTACGAGTGCTCCTTACCCTTTATACCCGTTCTGCTACCCAACCATAATCCGAATTACACAAAAGAAGACAAACGTCATGTAGATTCACATGACGCCTGCCTTTTTTATGGGTAAAACGATATCTCCCTAATGCGGTACCTGGGATTGGAAATCATTCCGGCTGGATTGATCGGCGTGGTACAAAACCACGTCCCCATCTTGCATCGGCCAGCTTTTTCCCTGACCATCTACCGGGCTGTTATCAAAACCTTCCATTTGCCATTGATTCATCAACGGTGCATGAATATATTGCAGATGCGGTGCACTCGTATTGCCACTGCGCAATGTTTCGATATTGAAGTTAACCACAATGTAACCGTCCCTCAGAAATACCATTGCCTTCTCATCCAACTGGTTTTGTCTGGAAAGCGACTCGAGATCGGTTCCTTTGGGTACAGCATATACATCTGCTGGCAAGCTATATTCCCCATACCAGCGCTGAATCGCTGCATTCGCCCGATCCACATTAACACTGGAGGGAATATCTGCTTTTGGGCCAATGAGTGTACGGATCTGTGAAGGAAGAATCATCCAGTCATAACGACCTACCCACGTTTTATGATGAGAGGTCTGATCCACGAAACGAACCATATGTTCCGCCATTGTACCCTGATTGCGTTCCTCCGCCGACAGTTCATAGGTATACTGATAACGCGCTGTATCACCTAACTCCGTACCGGGGACATTCCGCAACCGTGAGTTCAGGACAACAAAGCGTTTTTCTAAATCTTGTGCCGATCCGATACGAATGAGTCGTTCCTGTCCTCGATGGTAGTATAAATCCACTTCTTGCCGGGTGGTGCCATCTTTACTCACAAAAGAGAACGTCGGCGTAATTCGGATACCATCCTGTTTCCCAAACATATTACCCTTGGTTTTCAGATCAAACTTGAAATGGTAACCCGTCTTCACTGCAGCATTTCGGAACCCCTGTACCGGATGACTGCCGGGACGAATAGGCAGGACATAGGGAGCCAAATTACCTCGGGGATCTCCGTCTATACTGTTTCCTCCGGTCCAGTAGCTTACACCCGTTGGTTCGGGGCTGCCTATCCGCTTACGGAACACATTCTCCCAGTTGTAGTCTGAAATATCGGTGATGTGAAAATCATATAATCGTCCGATAACGTCTACAGCAACGGTATCTGCTGCGACATGATGAGTCAGATTCTTATTGGCATCCTGTTGTTCTGTGAAATTTGCAGGTGCATTTTCGGCGATATTTCGAAACTCAACCTGATAATTCCCTTCATCTACCCAAACAGGAAGATAAAAAGGAGTGTCCAACTGATTTACCGGAATATCCACCCATGTCATGGCCGGAATAAACTGACTTCTCGCACCGTTATAAACATCGAATGGGAAACGAACCTGTTTGATCCGGAAATATTTCGCATAATCATGGTTTCCATACCCAGGATAACTTGCTACATCCAAGTGTTGACCTGAGGTTGGGATTCGTACAATGAATGGGCGCTCTAAAATAAGTGCAGCTCTGGTTGGATCAGGCGTAGTCTTCTGATTATGAGGCTGATCATCTGACACCCAGGCATAGTTCACAACTGGAGTATGTACTGTCACCGAGTTAATGCCCTGAATGGGGAACTTCTGATCCTGACCTCCGTTAACATTACCAGGGAGCAGTCCATACGTTATCTCACCCGTGGTTGGCTGGTTAGCTTTGTTCATCAATGTGTTCTTGATCGTCAGACGGTTCTGGTACAGAACAATATCCCCAATCATGCCAGGCTGGGGGATACTTCCCGGTTGCGGAGCGGTTTTGGTCACAGGAGCAGGATCCATAATTGTCGCTCCATTAAAGGTTACCTTGTCGTTATTAACGGTGTTCTCTCTAACCTCCGCTTCAGCTTTGGATTGAAACAATGATGTCTCATCTGGCGTAGGCGGTTCATCCGAACCACCAGGAACCCCTTTGATACCAAGATCAATTTCTCGACATGGCGCAGGTTTCACATGATTGGTAACCGCAGTATCCATAGCCGATTGCAAAGTCGGTGGTGTATATGCATTGGGCATAAGGGTCACGGTGTCACCATAACCGCCTAGCGCATAGTTAGATACCTTTGCCTCATTTAACTTGTATACCTCCAGGTTATCGATCTGCCAATAGCTATATGTCCGTGTTACTTGCATATTTTTATCCCCAGGCACATCACGTTCTTTGGGCTCAGGAGGTGTTCCTGGATCCCCCTCACCACTAGACGCTCTTCCCGGGATCGTCCAGGTTTTATGATAAACCCTTTTCACCTTAACGGTGTAAGTCACCGTTCCTGTCATGTTAACCCAACGGTGCTGAAACAGATATTCCTTGGCTAAAACATTGGCATAGAGATCTTCCGAAGTTGGAATACCACGGGTAACATCGAACTTCTCAGATCCACGCTCGTCTGCCTTCAACACACCTCGAACAGACGGGTCTATAACCGATGCTTCAATAACCGTGCCTCTACTCGGTGGGCTGATGGTCACAGGGCAAGTGTTCGCAGGGTCACCCCCCGGATCGCCATCATTACCACCCTCTCCATTATCTGTGCAGTCCTTCACCTCAAGCACCTGAGTCCCTTGTTCATCCAGTTGCTGAGCAGAATCAAGAAAATGAGCTTTGATGGTAGTGCTACCCACGATCCCTTTTGTCGTGATTTTGCCATCAGCACCGATCGTTGCCACAGCCGGATTCGAGCTCTGCCACGTCAATTTAGGATGAGCTGTCAGTTTATGAACAGAGCGATCCGGTTTGGTTAGAACTGCTTCTGCCTGTAGTGGTGTTGTATTGGCTTTACAAGCGTTCGGCAAATTCACCACGAGTCCTGGCTCAGACGTAACGGTTATGGTGGCTGTATCCGAGATGAGATATGTACCATTGTTCCAGATTGCACGCACAGTGACCGTGCCCGGACTCTCAGCTGTTAACATCCCTGTTTTCAACTCTATACTCGCAATTGTCTCGTCAGAAGAAAACCATTTGATCTCTGCTTCCCTGCGGGATACGTCGATGCCCCCACCAAAAGCTGTCGCACCATAGCCCTTTGTCTTCACCAAGGCTTCCATCTGCTGGGTTTGCTCTATGGTAAGGGTTGAATCTGGGGTTACATCGATTTCTTTTTCTTCCTCCAAATCACCTTCCCAAATGATGTCCATGGGCGTAAAATAAGAAACATTATGCTTAGGACATCCTGCAGTTGTTCTTCCCCCATTTTCAAATGGATCATTCTGAGTCCATTCGTGATTTCCACCAGTTAAGGTCTTAATAGCAACAACTGTACTTGGAGGTGTGATCACTGTCCTTCCCACACCTGTATATGTTGCCTGTTCAAATTGAGTTTTATATTCCACACTTTTGATGTTTACTTCCTTGAAACTAGAGGATGTTAGCGTATTTCCGTTATATTGAGGCCAAGAAACCGCAGGCCATCGGGAAAAATCAATGCTATCCGGCACCTCTTTTAAAGCAGGATACGGGGTCGTACAACTCCCTGCATTATTTGAATAAGTGGGTCCACCACTATGATCTGCTCTAAATCTCCCATCATCAAGCTGGTACCAATAAACTCCAGGAGTAGCAGTTGTCTTGTCAGCTGGAATACTTTTTAGAACAGGGCTTTTCATAGACTTTGGACCGTATTGATCAACTGCTGCATAAACCAAATGATCACTTACTATCCCCGCGAGACCGGAACATAAAGCGAATAATATAAATAGTAACTTTGAGCATTTGAATACGGGCAACCGCATTCCATTCCTCATATATACAATATCACCTCACTAATAATACATATTTTGTATTTTCATTTCTCCTACATTTTCAGCTTTAACATGATACGATCCATTTTTGTAATCTAAAGTTGACCTTGTCCAAAATCTAACCTTTTTCCCTTTTATGATGAGTTCTCTTGGGCTATTAGGAATAGTTTTGAATCCGTTCTTATCAGCAAATTCTAAATCTAGACGTCTAAAATTTAGTAATCCGTTATTTAAACCACCACTGTAGGTAATCAAATCTGACTTATCTGTATTTGATATAAAAGATAAATCAGCAAATGTTAGATAATAATCGCCACTCGAAATATTGGGTTCTACAAAAAGTTTGCTATATACTCCTTGAGGTTTTCCATTCTGAACCTTCACCACAATAAACCTATGAAGTGTAAGCACTCCTGATTTGTTAGAAAGTTTTATATCTCCTTTTGATATATCACTTACTTTTACAGAATTCTTAGTATAAAAATAATTACTAATTGTCGTTAAATTCGTCCCCGTCGTACCGACCTCTCTCATCTCATTCAGGTCACTGTACTTCCCGGCATCCGTGCCCTCTACGTCCATATAACGCAGTAAAATGGCCGATACTTCTGCACGAGTTGTGGAATCCACGGGTTTCAATGTGCCATCCTGGAATCCACCGACAATGCCTGTCCCACGAACAAGGGCAAGATACGGAATCTGCTCAGCACGAATGGTGCCGCGGTTCACTTCCGGTGTGGGGAGCAGCGTATTTTTTGTATCGTTAAAAGCATCTTGGAAGCTGGTTCCGGACTTGATCAGTCCATTGGCAATCCATTTCATCATCTCGTAACGCGTCAGCTCCGCATTTGGATTGAACCCTTTGGCATAATCATCAGTGTTAATGAATCCTTGTCCGACAAGTTGGCTAACCGCCGCTTCAGACCAATGTCCCTTGAGATCAGCAAAGGAATTCTGCCCCTCTACCTTCTCCAGTCCAGTCGCGCGGGCGAGTATTGTCGCATATTCCCCACGCGTGATTTTGCCATTGGGACGAAACGTTCCGTCCTGGTAACCAGAGATCAGATTTTTTTCATAAGCTTTGGCAATTGTTACTTGAGCCCAGTGGCCCTTGATATCCTTGAACTTGCTAAGGGCCGTGTCACTTGTTCCCGATGCTGCATTAGCTGTCGACGTCAGATGTACTGGTCCAACGGGCAATAGTGTTGCTGCCAATACAGCTGTCGTTAATAACCCGACGATCCAACCGTTCCGTTTTTTCTTCTTCTCGTGTCCTTCAATCTGCTTCTTCAATCTACTCACGCTCCTATGTACCTTAGTATGGGGATGCTTTACTTGGTAAACCTAGTCACTTATCTTCACAACCACAACCTAAATTTGCCATAATAATCAATATTCTACCATGTTGTACTAGGCTATTGGTATTATTTTTCGTCCATCCCCATCACTTCAAGGCGTGCGCCCCTCCTTCCATAGACCCACTTCATTCCCCTAAAATACAAAAAAAGGCCATGAATCCGCAGATTCATAGCCTTATGCTTTAAGGGTGTGGTCTTTCTTATGATATTGGAAAAATGAACTCACTCATAGAATAAACCATATCATTCCATTTGATCAACCTTTTTTATTTCAGCCAGCTTTATTTTCCGTTTAACTCCTTATAGGATGCTTCGAGTTCCGTGATCAATTGATCACCACCGGCTTTTCTCCAGCTTGCGATTTCCTGCTCCCAACCTGCATCATCGATTTTACCCATAATGTACTTGGTCTGTGCATCCCAGATCATCTGATCCAACTCCTGACCACGCTCAGTATAGATCGCCGAAGACAAGGTGAGTGCCGGATTGGCAATGGCATACTGCTCATTCTCACGCGCCATCTTTGTACCTTTCATACCAATCGGAACATCAACCAGTTCAGGCACGTTATAACCTTCAATGCTTAATAAATTATCCCGATATGGCTTCACTTCACGCTGATAAGCGTCAAAATCCTTAAGTTCGGTTTTCCCATCCGCAGTCTTGGTGTAGTGCACATCGAGCAATCCACGGAGCTGCAACGCACTTAATTCCTCATCCATCAACTGATCCAGGAACGTGAGAACCTGCTTCAATTGCTCCTCATCCGTAACGGATGCCTTCGGGATGACCAGCATTCCGTAGTTCCCTGGTTCTCCGGCGATGCGAATACCATCGGTTCCCTGGAACGGAGCCACATCAATTTCTCCATCCGGAGCGTTAGGTGTAAGCCTCTGCTGAGAAGACTTTCCGTTCTGAGCCACACCATTCAGCTTCATGCCAACCAGGCCTGAATCCATTTTTTTGTCCGCATCAGAAGGGTCCAAGGCAGGGAAATCACTATTAATCAGTCCCTCGCTGAACAGTCGCTTGAAGAGTTTCATCGTATCCACGTATTCCGAGGTCAAGAACTCCGGGGTCAGTTTCCCAGCATCATCCACACCCCATTTGTTGACACCGCCAATACTTACAGCGATCCGCGTCAGTGGAGAAGAGACACCCTCATTATACTTTTTGAAGAGCAGTGCACCGTACGTATCTTCCTTACCATTCCCGTCAGGGTCATCCTTACGAATAGAGCGCATCACTTCATACCAGTCATCCAGCGTTTTTGGTATATCCAGCTTCAACGTATCAAACCAGTCCTTGCGATATACGATCGCAGTCCGTCCAATATCCCGGAAGTTCGGAATACCGTAGACCTTGCCTTCAATTTTGATATTGTTAAAATAAGCTTCGGATTGGGCAGACAAATTCTTATAATCCTTCAAGTAAGGCCCCAGTTCCCAGAACAGTCCCGTTTTGGCGGCATTAAATGTGGTCGGTACATAATTCACACGCATAATGGTCGGCATCTCGCCTGAAGCAACCATAACATTCACCTTATCATCAAAAGCAGACTGCGGAATCCACTGTACATTGACATCCGTATTTGTATATTCCTCAATCTTCTTTTCAATCCCGTTCTCCTTGGCCGGTATATCTCCTACCTGCATTAAAGAGATGGAAATGGGAAGTTTACCTTCCCCTGCAGCAGGTGCTTTTTCCCCCCCGCAACCTGCAAGCAATCCAGCGGACATTGCACCAATTACAACGATTCCGCCTAAACGGGACATTGGACCTTTTGGACTCATGAACCATCTCTCCTTTTGGATAAGGTTATGTACACAAACCACTCCGATGACAGAACAACCTTCAGATCGCTGTTATCCCCAGATTTTTTGATTCCCTTTTATAAAGGGGAAAATCCGGGGATAAAGGCGAACGCTTCGCTTCCTCAGATTATTTCTGCCCTCTCCGTTCTCATGTACATGTTAGTTGGACTTGTAAAGTTCAATCTCCACTCCCGCCAAAATGAACGGAGCGACCGACTTCGGATCATTAATCCGAATGGACTCGGTCACATAATACTCATAGGACCCGTCACGATACGGGCTTCCTCCAAGACCGGCTCCGCCATTACACTGCGTCAAGGACAGCACGCCTTCACGATCCGTTTGCAACAGATGCTGTAGCAGACCCTGATACCCTTTTTCCGCAACCGCTTTGAACTTGCCACTTAGATATCCTTTACGCACACCTTTGGCCAATGCATAGACAAACATTGAGGTCCCGGAAGCCTCCAGATAGTTCCGCTCACGTCCCGGTTGATCCAACAAATGTGGCCATAGTCCGGTCTGCTGATCCTGCACATGCACTAGTGCGTTTGCTACCCGTTCGAAGATACCCACAATCTGCCCGCGCTGCGGATGATCTACCGGCAGATAATCCAAGGTATCCACAACCGCCATCACATACCAGCCCATCGCCCGACTCCAGACATGTGGTGAACATCCCGTCTCACCCGAACTCCAGCGTTGCTCTTTGCTCTCATCCCAGGCATGGTACAAGAGACCGCTACGCGGATCACGTGTACGTTGCTCCACCAGCAAGAGCTGCAGAGCCGCCTTGTCAAACCACTTCTCTTCACCCGTCACTGCGCCATACTGAGTCAGATACGGAGTAGCCATGTACAACCCATCCAGCCACATCTGGAAAGGGTAAATCTTTTTGTGCCAGAAACCGCCTTCACTCGTATGTGGCTGTCCCTTAAGCTGAGTCATAAGCAACCCCGCAGCTTTGCGATACTTCTCTTCTCCCGTTTTCTCGTGCAACAGGAACAGTGATTTCCCCTGATTGATCTGATCCAGATTATATTCCTCGATCGTATAGGAGCGAATGGAGCCATCTTCCTGAACAAAATGATCCATCAGCTCACGGATGTAGTCAAAATACTTTTGCTCCCCCGTGTGCGTATACAGCTCCTCCAGCGCTTTCAGTAAGCAGCCGTTCTCATAATGCCAAGTGGAATACAGCTCATGGTTGCGATAACTTTCCATGAATTGCTGTGCCATGCGCACCGATGTGAGTTGCAGTGTTTCCTTCATGATCAAGCCTCCGCTTCTGGCTCTTTATTGAGCCTGTTTTTTGTAATCTTCGGCATATTCCTCACGAATCTTGTTTCCACCAGCATTGCCCCAATTCTCGATTTCCTTTTCCCAGCCACTTTGATCGATTTTGCCCATAATGTATTTGGTTTGCGCATCGGCAATCACCTGATCCAGGTCCGCCCCACGGTCACCATACGTTGGAGAATATAACGTCAGCGCAGGGTTTGGCACAGCGTGCTCCGCCAGTTCCTTGGCAAGTGCCGTACCTTTTTCACCCAGTTCGGTATCCTTCAATTTCGGTACGTTATACCCTTCGACATAAGGAAGATTATCACGGTAAGGCTTCACTTCACGCTGGAATGCATCGAAGTCACTCATTTCCACCTGATCTTCGCCCACTTTGGTGTAATGTTTGTCTTCCATACCACGCATCAACAGGGTCGCCATCTCAGGGTCCATCAGTTTATCCAAGAAGGAGAGCAGGTTTTTGAGTTCTTCTTCCGATTTCACCGTTGATTTAGGGAATGCCAGAATCCCGGAGTTACCCGTCTGTCCTGCAACACGATCTCCGTTCGCTCCAAGCAAACCAGCGATGTCTACCACACCATCCGGATTGTTTTTGGACAAACGCTCTTGCTGACTTTTTCCGTTCTGCGCAACACCAACACGGATACCAACAACACCGGAATCATACTTTTTCTCCGCTTCCGTAGAGTCGAATACGGCAAAATCTTGATTTAGCAGTTTCTCATCGTACAAACGTTTCAGCAGATCCAGCACCTGCATATATTCCGGTGTCATGAATTCCGGCGTGAAGCTACCATCATCTTCGACCTTCCACTTGTTAGGTGCACCAAAACTTACGCCAAGGCGCGTCGTGAAGGAATATTGATCCTCATTATATTTTTTGAAAAGCATCAGTCCAAACGTATTATCCTGACCATCTCCATCCGGATCGGAGGTTGCCAGTGTTTTAATCGTTTCATACCATTCATCCGGTGTGGCTGGCACCTTGAGATTCAGCTTCTCGAACCAATCCTTGCGATAGATTACCGTAGCCCGCGCAATATCAGAGAATACAGGAACCCCGTAGATTTTGCCCTCTACCTTGATGTTGTCAAAAAAACGCTCGTTCTGTGCCGACAGATTTTTGTAGTCTTTCAGCAAAGGCCCCACTTCCCAGAACACGTCATTACGCATCGCGCTGGTTACCGTTGGGTTATATTGTACTTTCACAATTTTTGGCATATCGCTTGAAGCGATCATTACGTTAATTTTGTCATTATAGGCCGAAGCCGGAATCCACTGGATATCCAGTTTGGTATCGGTATACGCTTCAATCTTTTGCTGAACTTCATTGCCTTTGCTTGGCACATCACCCACCTGTGCAATGGCTATGGACACATTTTGTACGCCGCCCTCGGCAGCCTGACCCTCGTCTGATCCGCATCCTGCCAGCAAACCTGTCACCAGTGCCAGTGTGCTCAAGACAGCTACGGCTTTCTTTTTTGTTGCTTTCATAACATGAAAACCTCCCTTTTTTTATGCAGTCATACTGAACTGACTTCGAACCATGTGCCGACTCAACCTTTCACCGAACCCAGCATCACTCCTTTTGCAAAGTGCTTTTGCAGGAATGGGTATACCAGCATAATCGGGATTGTGGAGAACACGATAACGGCCATGCGAATGGTAAGCGGCTGGATCTCGGTCTCTTCGATACTTGTGTCTCCGATTCGGCTCTGTGCCAGAATAACAATCTCACGTAGCCAGACTTGGACAGGCCACTTCTCACTATCATTGATATAGATAACAGCGCTGAAGAAACTGTTCCAGTGGGCCACCGCGTAAAAGAGTGAAAATGTCGCCATGGCTGGCATGGACAACGGCAGTACAATCCGGAACAATACGCTGACATCGTTACATCCATCAATTTTGGCTGCATCCTCCAGCTCGTCGGGAATGGCCTGGAAGAAGTTTTTCAGTACGATCAAGTTAAATGCACTAATAGCGGTTGGCAGCATCAGTGACCATAACGTATCCGTCAGGTGCAAGGATTTCACAACAAAGTATGTTGGAATCATCCCGCCACTGAAGAGCATCGTGAACAATACACCGAGCAATATGGGCTGGCGTCCACGCAAATATCTTCTGGAGAGCGGATACGCCATAAGTGATGTAAACAGCAGGTTAATGAAGGTACCGATCACGGTAATATAGACCGATACACCCAGACTGCGAATCAAAGTATCTGTAGAGAAAATGTAACGGTACGCGGCCAGAGAGAACTCTTTTGGAAAAAGAATGAATCCTCCCTTAGCCACTTCATGCGGACTGGTAAACGAGACGGCCAAAATATAAATGAACGGGATGACCGTCACAATTCCAATCAACAGCAGCAAGCCGTGATTGAGAAAATCAAAGATCCGGTTGCCCCACGTTTTATCCTGTTGCATTTTAATGTTCACTCCTGTCTGGTGAAGAACGTCTACTCCCGAGGGTTAGTAGACGCCTTCCTCCCCGAATTTTTTGGCCAGCGTATTGGCACCAAGAACAAGCGCCAGCCCGACAACCGATTTGAACAACCCGACAGCAGCACTATAACTGTACTGTGCCTGGGTAAGACCCTTCGTGTACACGTAGGTATCAAATACCTCGCCCACATCCCGGTTTGTCGGAGTTAGCATCAGGAATATCTGTTCAAAACCTGTATCCAGGAAATTGCCCAGACGCAGAATGAGCAAAATGACGATGGTACTGCGAATGGCCGGCAACGTAATGTGCCAGGTTTGGCGCCACCGATTGGCACCATCAATCCGCGCAGCTTCATAGAGCTGTGTATCCACACCGGAGAGTGCTGCAAGGAAAATAATTGTGCCCCAACCAACTTCTTTCCAGATGGATTGTCCAACAATCATCGTTCGGAACCACCCGGGTTCAAGCAGAAACGCCACTTTTTGTCCAGTCAGGTTATAGAGCAATTCATTAATCGCACCACCCTCAGTTGTGAACAGCATGTAGAACACACCGACAACAACAACCCAGGAAACAAAGTGTGGAACGTAAACAAGTGTTTGTACAAATCGTTTGAATCGTTCACGGCGAACTTCATTCATCATGAGTGCCAGTACAATTGGCAGTGGGAAAAAGAACACAATGTTATAAATAGCAAGCAAAAATGTATTCCGAAATAATGTCCAGAACTGCGGTTCTCCGAAGAAACGCTGGAAATGTTTGAACCCTACCCAGTCACTTCCCAAGATGCCCTTGTAAGGCGTGTAATCCTGAAAAGCCATCGTGATGCCATACATGGGTATGTATTTGAAAATAACAAAGTAAAGCACACCCGGTATTAACATGATATACAGCCACCGGTTTTTGATAATGTCCCTCCACAGCAGGTTTTTGTCACTGCGGGTAGCGGGCCGTGTTCGAGCCGCCGTTTCGGCTTTCATATTGTCTTCCTCCCCACATTGGAAACGATTACAAAATATCACTTCCTGAATTCATGTCTTCATTGTGGAGGATAAACGAATGACTGGCTATCGTCTCGTTTTAGCCTTTTGTTTTTCCTTATGTAGCAACGGTTTAGCTCATTTCCCTCACAGAGTTCAAAGGCGCAATGAACTGCTTTCAACCTCTATATTCCTGTCTTAACTTCATGGAAAAAAGTGGTCTTCTTCCTTCATCCAAACATAAAAAAGCCTGCCTGCCATGGCGGGCAGAGCAGGTTTGTTTTATCGTTGCTGCTCCCGGTACTTGCCGGGGGTTGTTCCTGTAATTTTGCGAAACGTACGGATAAATGCGGTTGGGTTGGTATAGTTTAATTTCTCGGCAATCTCCGATATTTTAAGATTTGTTGTTTGCAGCCAGGTCTTTGCTTTTTCCATACGATACTCTGCGAGATATTCCGTAAAATTGACTCCTGCTTCCTTCTTGAATACCCGACTTAGGTAAACAGGGTGAAAATTAAGCTCAGCGGCACAGGCTTCCAGCGATAATTCACGATCATAACGTTCCTCAATCAAACGAATCATACGTCTCGCAATATTCATGTATTGGGATTCTTCTTGCTCTCGCCAGAAACGGATGACGGGCAGGAACAGCCGCTTGCGGAACCAATTGGTCATTTCGTCCAATGTGGACAACTTCAGCAAATGTGACATGGATGCTTTTTCACCCAGTACTTCAGCTACATCCCCGCCCTGCTCCTGCACAAGCTGATATACACGAGACAATAACTGAACCATAATGACGGGGTATTCACTGAAATGAAGCTTTTTGTCTGCAAGCAGTCCCAAATATTGCTTAAAGTAGGCGTCCGTCTTCTCCTCATCTCCTTGCTTGAGCGCAGACGCAAGCTGATCCTCGATCATACGTAACTGGGTATACAACGCGGCTTCCATCTGACCACGAGGCTGTATATCCTCGTAATGCAAAATAATACGGCTGCCCAGACTTACCCGGCCTTGCAGAGCCTCTCGGCTCTCCTGAACCGCTCTTGGCGTATCGCCAATACAAGAGTAGTAACGACTGATGCCGATACTTACGGGCAGATTCAGGTAGGTCACGACACGTTCACGAATCCAGTCTGCCTGGGTATGCATCCATTCCTTCAGCTTCACCTCATCCGTGAGTTCGGAGGCAAGTACGGTAACCTGAGCATCATCCAGCATGACCGGGGTGAACCGAACTGCCGAAGGAAGGAGCTCACCTACCATATTGTTGACAGCAAACAGCAGCAGATCGCGATCCTGTTCCTCATATCGGGTCCCTTCCAAGGTATCGATCTGGAGCATGAGTACACCAAGACTCGCCCAGCCTGTCGGGAAATCGTACAATTCTCCCTGATATCTGAAATCTTCTTCCGAGATTTTACCTGTCAGCAGTTTGGTCATAAAAAACTCCTGGAGATGCACATGCTGCCCCTTCATCTGCTCACGCATCGTTTTCTCCGAGCTGAACAAGGTTGACAATTGCTCCTCAATATAGATAAATTCATCCTGTCGGCGTCCTGACGGAGCAACTGGGGAATCCAAACCCTTCGTAAATTGCAGCAGTCTGGAGATCGGTGAGTACATCCGCCGACTGCCGTATATGGCGAACAATCCCGTTACACATAACATGACCAGTGTAGCGATACCGGTAACCAATGCAATTTTCTGTGACTGGGCCGTAATCTGTCCAAGAGATACAACGGACACGTATAACCAGCCATTGAGCGGAGATTGCCTATAGCTAACCGCCACTTGATTACCTTCCACCTCCGCACTGAAGAAACCCTCTGGCTGGCCCGTCGTTTGCACCATTTCCTGAATTTCCTTATTCAGCCCGTCATATTTCCCGCCTTGCTGCATATCGTTCAGAAAATACTTCTGCTCCCGATCCAGAACGTACATATCTCCAGAATTCGTATTTCGGCTCAAGTATGTACTCAGTTCCGTATCGGCGATATCAATTACAAGAAATCCCTTTGGTTTCACATTGGTTGGTATCATCGGGATTTTGAATACCATACTGACCACATTATCCGATGATATAAGAGCAGGTGCCTGTTCGGGTGTTAGTTCACCCATACCTGCTGACACAGGTACACTTTCTTTGGCTGAACTGGCATTCTGAGTGACCCAGAACAGGCTGTTGGTATAACTCAGGTAGGAGCCAATTCGGTCTCGAATGCTGAAATCATCCAATTTGCCAAAAGAACGCATCGAAACGACCCAATCTTCATCCAGATTGACCAGATAGGCCTGGTCAATGTTCGTAACCGCTTGCAAGTTGTTAAAACCGGAGGTCAGATCACGAATCTCCTGAAACTCGCTACTGTCTAGTGGTTTCTTCATCGCTTGTAGTACCAAGGGCGAATTAACATACTGGATGGATGATAATTGCAGGCTGCGCAGAACTTGTTCCACCCTCATTTGGGTCTGATGTAATATCTGAAGATTGCTCTCACGCACTTTCTGTTCAATGTCACGTGATGCAATCGTATACGAGACTGAACCAATAACAATGACCGGAAGGGCTCCGAGGATCAGGGTAAAACAGAGCAAACGCAGTAAATACTTCGGCAAGAAGAGCATCCTCCTTTATACGTGTGTTTATTAAAATAAATCGCTTTCATTGGATTAATTTACTATTGTTATTTTAAAACCCATTCTTATTCAAGTCCACTCATTTATTCTAAAGGTTGACTTCAAACCAATTTCCAGTTTATATTGGTTGCATATTCCTCAATCAAAGGAGAGATTTTTAATGTCGGTGAATGTTCTTAACTAACCAAGTTTCATATTCAGGAGTTTGGCCTTTCATTGCGCTTGTGCCCATATGGCATACGTGTATTTCATGATGCGCCAGATCCCTGTACTTAGTTAAGAACAGCGGATATCATAAATCGCCTCCGGGATTGTAATTGTCCGGGTCTATTTCCGCGCTGAGTTCAGCGCGGATTTTTTAATATAGACCTGTAGTGGACTTTGCTTTCCCATACGTTTAGGGCGGAGAATGACGTTTGTTCATTCTCCGCCCTTTTTGCGTTTTCCAGGAATATGTTTCAGCGCGTCAACTGAAATCCCAATTCAAATTCAAGGAGAGATTACGCATGAATGAGAACACATTAAACAGTTTGGGCTATCCACAAATTCAAAAAAATGTTGCAGACTGCGCCCTGTCTTATCTGGGCAAACGTTATGCGAGAGAACTAAAACCGATGGTAGATGCTCACCTGATCGAGATTCGCCTGGAAGAAACAGCAGAAGCTGCTGCATTGATTCGCTTCGGGGCCAGTATCCCCCTCCCTTCACTCGACGGAATGGAAACCATTATGGATCTGCTTGGCACCGGTTATCTATTCAGTGAACGCGACTTCAGTCATCTCGCTCAGTTCCTGCGGAGCTGTGCACAACTTATGAAATACATGGAGGGCAAATCCGGGGCCGCTCCCACCGTCAGTCGTTATGCAACATCCATGATTCTAATCGAACCTTTGCTGAGTGAGATCGAGCGTTGCATCCATAGTGGACGCATTCAGGATCAGGCGAGCAAGGAACTGATTCGAATTCGTAAAAAAATGACGGTGAATGAGGAACGCATGAAACGAAAGCTTGATTCTCTGGTGAGTAAACATCGCTCCATCATGCAGGAGCATGTCATCAGCCAACGTGGAGGAAGAACAGTTCTACCCATTAAGAAAGAGTTCCGTAAACAGGTGAAAGGCAGTGTGCTGGATGAATCGGGGAGCGGGCAAACCGTGTATATTGAACCCGTTGAATTAGTAAGTCTGCAGATGGAATTGGCTGCTCTACAAGCCGAGGAGTCCCGAGAGGAGATGAGAATTCTCGGTGATTTAACCTCTCTGGCCGAATCGTATAACCGTGAAATCGCCCTCAACACCGAAACGGTAGGTGTATTGGACTTCCTGTTTGCCAAAGCCAAATATGCGGCCACCATGGATGGGCGTACCGTTCGAGTCAATACACAAGGCCAAATCAGCCTTCAACGTGCACGTCATCCGTTCATGGGTTCTTCCATGGTTCCCCTTGATTTTGCCATCGGCAGAACATACTCGTCGCTCATTATTACGGGCCCGAATACCGGGGGTAAAACGGTCGCGCTCAAAACACTTGGTTTGTTAACCCTGATGATGCAATCCGGTTTGCTTATTCCGGTAGAGGAAGGTGGCGAGATGGCTGTTTATAACGAGGTAGCGGTTGATATTGGTGACGGACAGAGTATGGAACAAGCACTCAGTACATTCTCTGCACATATTCGCAATATGATTGGCATACTGGAACAGGCCAATACGTCGACTCTGGTGCTCATTGATGAGATGGCTTCCGGCACAGATCCCGGTGAAGGTGTCGGATTGTCCATCGCCATGCTGGAGGAACTTCACAGCCGCGGAGCAACCGTTGTGGCGACAACACACTTTGGTGAAATCAAACATTTTGCAGCTGCCACGCCAGGATTCGAAAATGCCCGTATGGAATTTGACACCGTTTCTCTCAAGCCGCTGTATCGATTGCGTATCGGAGAAGCTGGTGAAAGTTACGCCTATTCCATTGCATTGAAGCTGGGCATGCCACAGCGAATTATAGAGCGCTCCAAGTCCCTGTCCGATCAAAGTATTTCGAGAGATCGTACATTAGGATTCACGTCACCTCCTTCGGAAACTAAGGCCCTGACGCCTGCTCGTTCTGGTACAGAATCAGTCAGCCCAGCAGAGTTATCCAGAAAGAACCAGTCGAAACAGTCAAAGGATCCAATCCGTCTCAACAAAAAGACAACAACCAGAGAGTCGGATTCTCCTGCTCCTGCCAAAACTTTTCGCAAAGGAGATCGGGTGTATGCGGCCTATCTTAATCAGTCGGGCATCGTCTGTGATGTCGAGGATAGCCGTGGAAATATCGGGGTCATACTGCGAGGACGCAAAGTCAAAATCCATAAGAAACGCCTGACTCTGCATATATCTGCCAATGAGCTTTATCCAGGTGACGATTATGATTTGGACATTGTGCTGGAAACAAAGGAAAATCGTAAGAAACGTAAATTGATGGGACGCAAACATGTGGAAGGCCTACAGATCGAATTACCGCCTGAAGAATAGCCGATGGGAGAAACAGATGTGGTGAACTGGAAGTCATATATACAGAGTGAAATCCATAATCACCGGCACATTTCTGTTATACTGGTACCAGTATGTTTAACTTCAGCTCGTAGCTATTGCACAGGGAGGGAAGAACTGAATGTCTGCAGTACAAGACGATCAAGAGCACATCCATATCGATGTTCTTGTCTGCCCATTATGCGGGGAAGCTAATCGCTGTTCCTATGCCGCAGGACATCCTCATTCGGAATGCTGGTGTAACCGGGCTACTTTCCCCGAGGGTGTGTTTGACCGCATTCCGCCAGAGCAGCGCCGAAAATCCTGCGTATGTCAACGCTGTTTGGACGACTATGCCGATAAACGCCAACCAAAAGAAGAGCCACACAGTTAATAACTGTATGGCTCTTCTTCATTATGCCTCATCAATACTGTTAGCTTGCTACCACTGTTCTTACATTTGGTTATACTGGGCAACAGCCTGTTCAAGCACCGGATGATGCTCATTCATGGACGTATAATGGTGGAGCGCAGCTGTAATCCCCTTCTGGCGGATCATGTTCTGCAGTTCAACTGCTTCCGGATCATCGGAGACATCGAACTTGCAGGCTGCTGCCATACCCATAGCCAGATAAGTCGTATCAGTTCCATCCGCATATGCCTGAAGGGCCGGGCGAACCAGACGATCATTTGGGGACAACTTGCGCAGCGGGGAACGACCAACACGAGTAACCTCATCGGTAAGATACGGGTTGACAAACCGTCCCAATATTTTGACAATATACTGCTCATGTTCTTCCGGGTTGAATGCAAAACGCTTCACTAGAACTTTTCCTGTTTCCTGCAAAGCACCGTATACAATCGATTTCACCTTCTCGTCGGCAATAGCCTTCTGAATCGTGTCATAACCGTGCACATTACCGATATATGCTGCAACGCAGTGTCCTGTATTAACAGTGAACAGCTTCCGTTCGATATACGGCTCCAGATCATCGACATATACAATGCCCTCAACCGGTTTGAATGCAGGAGCCATCTGGGAACGATCCACCACCCACTCGTAAAAAGGCTCCACCTGTACATGCAACGGATCTTCATGATGCTGAATAGGCACAATCCGGTCTACGGCCGAGTCTGGAAAATAGACAAACTGATCTGCAAGGGAACGCACTTCTTCATTGAGCAGAGCATATACATGCTCTTTCAATTGCGTACTGGCTCCAATGGCGTTCTCGCAAGCAATAATGTGAAGTGGGTTTTGAACCGGACCGGAATTCAATCTTTTCTCAAGTCCTTTTGCAATACCTGGTGCAATATGTTTCAGCACGCCCACGCCAACCGCGGTTGTAATCAGATCCGCTTCCACAACGGTTTGGGCAACCGTCTCCAGCTGGGTCCCATCGATTGCATTTACGCCTGTAACGGTCTCTTGATCCTTGCTCTCGTTAGCCAGTTCCACCGTATACTGCTCCCGTTGCTGGAGAGCTGTTACCAAGGTCTGATTCACGTCGGAGAAAATCACCTCATACCCTGCACGGGAGAGAATCAATCCGATAAACCCGCGTCCAATGTTACCTGCGCCAAAGTGTAGGGCCTTCATAGCTCCATTTCACTTTCCAGAATAGTAATAACTTCATCGGCAGTTTTAGCCAGACGCAGAGCCTCCATATTCTCATCCTCAGCACAGATCACCGCGATGCTAGTCAAAATCTCCATATGTTCTCCGCCTTGAGCCGCGATACCAATGACCATATAAGCCTTTTCTTCGCCAAAATCAACACCCTGTGGATACTGAATGACAGAGATACCTGTGGATAAAATGAAGGCTTTGGACTCCTTTGTACCATGCGGTATCGCAAGTCCGTTCCCTACATAGGTCGAGACAATCTCTTCACGTTCAATCATCTTCTCAATGTAATCAGCGGTAATATGTCCCGCATCCTTCAAAATCTGCCCTGCCATGCGAATCGCTTCGTATTTGTCCTGAGCCGTCGCATTCATGATGACTTTATCTGTTGTTAACATACTCATAATGGTTGACCTCCAATTTCGGTTTTACTGCGATAAAATCCAACAAGTTCCTGGGACAGGTAATGAATGAGTTCATCCCTGATTCCTTTTTCCAGCAATGTAATCATTTCTTCCTGTAATAACAGGGCGCTGATCTCACTGAGAACCTCCAGGCTTTCCTTGGATAATTCTCTGGGACCAAGCATCAAGAGGACATGGGTAACTCCTGCCGGATCATCCGGCGTACAGAGGAGTGGCTCCGTGAGCTGAAACAAGCTAATAGACGGCCTGTAAATTCCCTCACTGCGTGTATGAAACAGCGCAAGTCTTGTACCGGGAATCTTCTGACTCCCCACTGCCTCACGTGCCTCCAACCGTTTCGCGACCTCCTCCGGTTCCTTCAGCACACCAGATCCATGGAGTACGTTGCACATCGCATACACCGTTTTATAGAATCCGATATCTTGGTTATCCAGCGGATACACCTGAAACTTGCCAATAATTCGGACGATTTCAACTAAAATAGCTTCCATTCCATCCGGGTCCGAGTAACGACTTGTCGTCTGAACCTCGGCTTCACGGGGCTTATTATGCTGTCGTTGTAATGTTGTTGTTCGGATAAAATGACGCAGACGCTCGCTCTCTTCTGCCGTAAGCAGTGGACTCACTTTGTAATACTGATGCTCATCCATCGGCAGATCAACAGTGGATAACACCAGATCATATTGATCTGTAGGCATCCGGGCAGCTTCATACCAGGACACGCTGTCCATGATCCGAATCTCGGGAATCTCCTTGGACAGTCGGCTGGAGAGCATACGTGATGAGCCGATTCCGCTTGTACACACGATGATCGCCCTGATCTCCCGTTTCAATGCACGTAACCTCTCGATGGAAGCCCCAAAATGCATGACCAAGAAACCAATTTCTTCATCCGGAACTTCTGTGCCTGGCCAAGCTTGATGCACGGATTGTTTGACCTCTTCGAAGAGGGAATCATAATCCTTGCGAATCTGCTGCAGTAGCGGATTACGAATCATCTGTTGCCCTTCAATTCGCTCCATGACAGGTTGCATATGACCAAGCAGACCTTCACGAAGCAAACGATCCTCATGAAAGGCGTAATGTGTTCTCGCCTGCATCTGATCAATCAGTGAATGTACCCTGTCCAGTAAAATCAAATCATCTATTGGCAACAGCCGCGAAGAATGAATCCGCTGCTCTGTCTCAACTAATAGTCTGTGAAAATAAGCTTGCTCATCTTGGGAGAATGTCAGCCCCAGCTGGGTCGATAACACACCACACAAGCGGGAAGCCATATAAGGTGGAACCTTCATCTCATCCTGCTCTGCGACTTCATCTCCCTTGTTCTCCAGGGGAGGTATACGGCCAATGCCAAAGCCTTTACGAATACGTACAACCGCTACGGATAATTGAATCAGCAACTTCATGTATTGGCGTTCCGGGATGTTCTCCAGCCATTCGATATCTGGTTGCCATAACGCATTTTCGACCGTAAGTACATCACCATGTCCAATCATATCCAACAATTTTTGGTTTACGATGGAGCCCCCTTGTTCAGGTTGTCTTCCGAACAGGTCGGATTCATCCAAAAATTCGAGAGCAAGTGCAGCTATGGCTGTGCGATGATTCGTCTCACTTCCGTTAATCTTGACGCCATATCCACGTCTGCGAACCAGCTTTAGTCCCGCCTGACGAATCCGTGACTCCAGATCGTCCAGATCAGTGGTTACGGTGGATACGGTCACTTTCAGATCCGAAGCCAAGGCGAGTAACTTTACAGGCTCCGGTTCATCCAGCAGGATGCAAAGCATGAAGAGCTTACGCTCTTCTGGCGTAAACTCTACATATTCTTTACCCTCTAGTTGCTGGCGCAATACAGCCAGATCATCGGAACTGGCATCGATTCGGATACCGGTTCCTGATTTTTTTTCCAGCTTCATGCCCAAAGGTTCAAGCCATTGTTCAATCATTTGCAGCTCCCGGTGAACCGTTCGGGTACTGACCTTTACTTCAACGGCGATTTCGCCGGCAGTTACTTCATGTGGATGCTCCAGCAGGAACTCCACGATTTCACGTTGTCTTTTGGTAATACTCATATCTCAGCCTCCGGCTCAGGGAAAACAAATGCGTGCAATTACTTCAGACGTTCAACGAGCGCATCGTATTCCGGGCTTTTTAGGAAGTTGTCGATGGATATATGTTCTGCGTTCGGCGCAACGGAGCGGGCACGATCGGTCAATACTTGTTGTGTGATCACCACGTCTGCATCCGGCGGGATATCACTGATAGCCGTATTGGTCACCGTAACGTCAATCCCCTCTGCCTTCATCTTCTTGCGTAGAATGGAAGCACCCATGGCACTTGACCCCATGCCTGCATCACAGGAGAAGACAATTTTCTTCACGTCTGTTTTGACGGTAGAAGAAGCCATATCTGCGGCTCTGTCTGCTTCACGTTGATTAGCCGTAATACCAGCGTTTGGCAGGGTTCCTTGACTCTTCATGTCTTTCATCCGACTGGATGCGGACTCCAGATCTTCGTCCTTTTGTTTACCCGTTTTCAGCAACACTGCTGCAACCAGGAAAGAAACGACGGCTGCTACAAGCACCCCTGCGAACATCGGCAGGTATCCACCTTTTGGTGTTAAGAAGAAATACGCGATAATACTACCCGGTGATGGTGCTGAAACAAGTCCTGCTCCGGTGAGCATGAATGTTAATGTACCTGCGACGCCACCCGCAATTGCAGCAAGAATCAGAATCGGTCTCATCAGAATGTAAGGGAAGTAGATCTCATGAATTCCCCCGAAGAAATGAATGATAACGGCACCCGGTGCAGAAGATTTGGCCATTCCGCGTCCGAAGAAACAGTAAGCAAGTAAGATACCAAGTCCCGGACCCGGGTTCGATTCAAGCATGTATAATACGGATTTCCCTAATTCTCTCGCTTGATCTGTTGCAATTGGTGTCAGAATCCCGTGGTTGATTGCATTGTTCAGGAACAATACTTTACCTGGTTCAATGATTAGGTTGACCAGCGGCAGCAAACCAAGATTCATTAAGCCCTGTACACCGGCAGATAATACTTTGCTAATCGCTTCTACAGCAGGCCCGATGCCCAGTAGCGCAAAAATCCCCAAGATCCCGCCAATAATACCGGCTGAGAAGTTGTTAACAAGCATTTCAAATCCGGCTTTAACTTTACCTTCAATGGATTTATCAAACTTTTTAATGATCCATGCTGCCAGTGGTCCGGCAATCATGGCACCGAGGAACATCGGGATATCACTACCCACGATGACCCCGATGGTCATAATGGCACCCACGACACCACCACGCTGACCATGCACCATCGTACCTCCGGTGTAACCAATTAACAGTGGCAGCAAATATTTGATCATCGGATCAACTAGCTGTGCAAGCGTCTCGTTAGGGAACCAGCCTGTTGGAATGAACAGAGCCGTAATTAATCCCCAGGCGATGAACGCTCCCATATTTGGCATGACCATACCACTCAGGAATCGGCCAAAACGCTGAACACCAACCCGTAGCCCACCTTTGGAATTGGACGATTGGTCCAAATTACTCATTGTATTATCCTCCTTGGATCAAGTGATTATGATTTATGAAAGGGGTATCATTTCTCCCCTGCTGTAATCCTAAGCGAGAATGCTCTCCTGTTCAATGAAATGAAAGCGTACTTTCGTCATGAACAATGATGACAACATTAGGTTATGTAATCGTTTTAATTGATGCATAATGACTGAACCCATTGGTACACAAGGATTTTTTCGCCTATGACTTTTATCATTTCCAGAATCATTTTCTAACCTATAGCTTGGTCCAATCAGGTGATTCACATCCACAATCTGTTACAATCCACATTCAAAACCATTCTTTTAAAGCACAAAAAACCTGTGCAAGCATCCGGCTCACACAGGTCAAAACAATATGAAGCTCATTTCATTTGGTTATAAAATATATGTTAATAAGTACAAGTTCGTTAAAACTATTCTTCCGTATGTTTCCGATACGCGTCTGCATTCATCAATGTAGACAATGCTGCTGTCAGATCTCCCTCAACACGGATCTCAATCATCCAGCCTTCCTCGTAAGGAGAGCTGTTCACAAGTTCAGGGGAGTCCTGCAACGAATCATTGACTGCAATAATTGAACCTGTGACGGGAGAGAACAAGTCCGACACCGTTTTGACCGATTCGATCGTTCCAATGCTGTCCTCTGCTTTTACATTGGTTTCAAGGTCAGGCAATTCCACAAACACAATGTCACCCAGCTGATGCTGCGCGAACTCGGTAATGCCAATACGTACAGTATCCTCCCCTACGGTTTGCACCCATTCGTGCTCTTCACTGTACAGGAAATCACTTTTCAATTCGCTCATCGATATCCGCCTCGCTTTTCATTAAATGAGTGCATGCGTTCTTTGACCTTAACCTTTTTCCCAGAACATAGCGTATGATATTTTTGAATCAAATGTCAAGATACCTCACAATTTATTTACTGAACACCTCTAAATCCTGTAACCGGATTACACTCTTTCTTCATATACTGGTGAATATTAGAATAGTAAGCGTAGTCTTTTTAAATATACGAACAATAACATAAAAACTAAATTAAATATTCGGTTTTAAATCATTATCTATGATATCGTTCTTGACATCGGTAGTGGATTCACGTTTTAATGAAAGGAGTAAATGTGTTTATTGGACTATGTTATACCCGCGGATGAATGTAAAGGGAGAGATTACCCGTGACACCCGATTCGGGATGTACATGAGGTAACGCCGAAGGAGTAAACCACCGATAAGCGGAGGTGAATCTCTCAGGCAAAAGGACTTTTACGGGACGCAACTCTGGAGAGCATCTATTCGCCCTGTGCGGGCGTTATGATCACCCAAGGGGAAACCTGCTGCACAACGTAGCGGGGTAACTCTCAGGTACAAGGGACAGAGCCTTAGAATAAGCGTGCTACTTGGCATGCCGATTCTTTGGCCTGTCCTTTTCCTTTTTCCCAAAAAACGAAAAACAGGATGTAGAACGGCGCTGCCATAGTTGCCCTTACCATACTTATGTGATGAAAATATCTAGCTGAAAATTTAAAAATACCCTGGTTCATTGATCCACGATTGTATATCCGGCCGGCTGACGGCCTATGACGAGGTGATTTGATGTCCGATTTGCTTAGAACACCACTCTTCCCACTGTATCAGCAATACGAAGGCGTACGGTGCATTGATTTTGGAGGCTGGGAGCTTCCGGTACAATTTAGCGGAATCCAGAAAGAACATGAAGCGGTGCGCGAGCGTGCTGGGCTGTTTGATGTATCCCATATGGGCGAATTCACAGTACAGGGTGAGCAGGCTGAAGTTTTTTTGCAACAAATGATGACCAATGATGTGACCACGCTGGTTCCCGGTCAAGCCCAGTACACCCTGATGTGTTATCCAGATGGCGGTGTGGTGGATGATCTGCTCGTGTATAAGCTGGAAGATCAGCATTATATGCTCGTCGTTAACGCCTCCAACATCGACAAGGATTGGGCGTGGCTGCAAGAGCACTTGATCCCTGGCGTAAGCATGACCAACGATTCGGAGCAAACGGCGCTGCTCGCCTTGCAAGGTCCACTGGCTGTAGACATTATCGGGAAAGTTACAGATACGGATGTAAGCTCGATTGAACCGTTTCGTTTTGTGCAGGATGCTGAAGTATGTGGAGTAAAATTACTGTTGTCCCGTACCGGATATACCGGTGAAGATGGCTTTGAACTATATGTTCCTGCGGACCAGGCTGCTGTGGTCTGGAATGGATTAATGCAAGCCGGTGAAGGTCACGGACTTGTACCGACCGGACTTGGTGCCCGGGACACATTACGCTTTGAAGCAAGGCTCCCCCTGTATGGACAGGAATTGTCGGCAACTATCTCTCCACTCGAAGCTGGCGTAGGTATGTTTGTGAAGCTGAATGCCGGACCTTTTATCGGACACGAAGCCTTGTTACAGCAAAAAACTGACGGGCCCGCCCGCAAACTGGTCGGCATCGAAGTGTTGGAGCGCGGTATTCCCCGCCCCCACTATCCGATTTACGCCGAAGGCGTACAGATTGGTGAAGTGACAACAGGCACGCAATCACCTACATTGAAGCGTAATCTGGGGCTTGCCCTCATCGACAGCAAATACGCTGCGCTGGGAACCCCGCTTGAGATTGAGATCCGCGGCAAGAAACTGAAAGCGGAGGTCGTGAAGACCCCTTTTCATAAACGGACACGTACGTCGAAGACACCTACTCAAGGAGCTGATCAAGCATGAGCAAGCACCGTTACATTCCCATGACTGAGCAAGATCAGAGCGCCATGCTCGCAACCATCGGTGTGGATACGCTGGAGGATTTGTTTCAGGACATTCCAAAAGAGATTCGTTATCAGGGCGAGCTGCCCGTATCCTTCAAACTTGATGAATATACGCTGACACGTCATATGTCCAAACAAGCTGGCGCCAACGCCAATTTCGAAACACACGCCAGCTTCCTCGGCGCAGGTATATACGATCATCATGTTCCTTCCGTCATCAATCATGTCATTTCCCGTTCCGAGTTCTACACTGCCTACACACCTTATCAGCCTGAGATCAGCCAAGGTGAACTACAGGCTATTTTCGAATTTCAATCGTACATCTGTGAATTAACCGGTATGGCTGTAGCGAATGCCAGTATGTATGATGGCGCAACTGCCTTTGCCGAAGCAGGAAACCTGGCCGCAGCGGCAACTCGTCGCAAACAGCTCATCGTATCCCGTACCGTTCATCCGGAAGCCCGTCAGGTATTGCAGGCGTATGCGCACGGACTCCGTCTGGAGATTGTCGAGATTGGTTATAAAGATGGCGTCACTGATTGGGATGCCCTGCAAGCCGCCATATCGGACGATACCGCTGCTGTCATGATCCAGAGTCCGAACTTCTTTGGTGCTGTGGAAAATGTGAAGCAGGCTGCCGACCTCGTGCATGCGCACAAGGGCCTGCTCGTTGTAAGTGCAAACCCGCTATCGCTGGGTCTGCTGGAAGCCCCAGGCAAGCTGGGTGCCGACATCGTGGTTGGCGATGCGCAACCCCTTGGCATCGCCGCTTCACTCGGCGGCCCGACATGCGGATATTTCGCAGTATCCCAGCCTCATATGCGCCGAATTCCTGGCCGAATTGTAGGCCAAACAACCGATCGCAATGGCAAGCGTGGTTTTGTACTAACATTGCAAGCACGTGAACAGCACATCCGACGCGAAAAGGCGACATCCAACATCTGTTCCAACCAGGCTTTGCTTGCACTCAGCGCATCTGTATATATGTCCATCATGGGTAAACAAGGAATGATCGATGTCGCGGATCTGAATTTGCAAAAGAGTCATTACACCCTCAATACATTAACTGCGATTTCTGGAGTTAGCCTTACTTTTAATGCACCAACATTTAATGAGTTTGTTATTAAGCTTACTGAAGGAACCGACGTGGATACTCTTCAGTTGAAACTGCTGGATGCGGGCTTTATTGGTGGTTACGAACTCGGACGTGATTACCCGGAGCTTGCCGGACATATGCTGATTGCTGTTACCGAACGGCGCACTAAGGAAGAGATTGACGAATTCGCACGAGCATTGGAGGGATCGCTGTGACTCAGGAAACGACGACGACGACAACGACAACATCGGTACAAGGACAATCGGAAACAGGTTCCTCTGTCTCTACTTCGGTTCAACCTGAGACGAATACAACATTTAGTGCACAGACCTTAACTCCTGCTCCGGAACAATCATTGATTTTTGAACTCAGCAGTCCTGGGCGTGTCGCTTATTCCTTGCCAGAATGTGACGTTCCTCGTCAGGCCTCCGATACGTTGATTCCCCGGGAAATGCTCCGTTCGGAAGTAGCAGCACTGCCGGAAGTGTTTGAGGTAGATGTTATTCGACACTATACCGCTCTGTCCCGCCGCAACTTCGGCGTAGATAACGGATTCTATCCACTGGGCTCTTGTACGATGAAATACAATCCAAAGATTAATGAGGATGTTGCCCGTTACAACGGTTTTGCCAAAATCCATCCGTACCAGCATGAATCCAGCATTCAAGGTGCACTTGAACTGTTATATACGTTGCAAAACGACCTTGCAGGTCTGACAGGTATGGACGCTGTGACCTTGCAACCAGCCGCTGGTGCCCATGGAGAATGGACTGGACTTATGATGATTCGTGCCTACCACGAAGGGCGTGGCGAACAACGTACCAAAGTCATCGTGCCCGATTCTTCGCATGGTACCAACCCGGCAAGTGCAACCGTTGCAGGATTTGAGACTGTGACGATTCCATCCCGCGCAGACGGACTGGTCGATCTGGACGCACTCCGTGCAGCCGTTGGTTCCGATACAGCAGCATTGATGCTGACCAACCCCAATACACTTGGTTTGTTCGAGAAAGACATTCAGGAGATTGCATCCATCGTACATCAGGCTGGTGGCTTGTTGTATTACGACGGAGCCAATTCCAATGCCATTATGGGCATTACCCGTCCGGGTGATATGGGCTTTGACGTGGTGCATCTGAACTTGCACAAAACGATGAGCACACCTCATGGCGGTGGTGGACCTGGCGCCGGACCAGTCGGTGTGAAGAGCCGCCTGATTCCGTTCCTGCCTAAACCAATGGTGATCAAGAATAATGACGGTATGTATGCATTCGATCGTGAAGGCGATCAATCCATTGGCCGGGTGAAAGCCTACTACGGCAACTTCGGTATTCTGGTACGTGCCTATGCTTACATTCGCACCTATGGACCGGAAGGCTTACGCCGTGTCTCTGAATGTGCGGTACTGAATGCCAACTATATGATGGCCCGTCTCGCCCCTTACTACGAGATTCCGTATCCGGGCGTATGCAAACATGAATTCGTTATGTCTGGTCGGGGTTTGAAGCAATACGGTGTGCGCACACTTGATGTTGCCAAACGATTGCTTGATTTTGGATATCATCCGCCTACGGTGTACTTCCCGCTCAACGTGGAAGAATGCATCATGATCGAGCCGACAGAAACTGAAAGTAAAGAAACGTTGGATGGGTTCATTGATACGATGATACGGATTGCCAAAGAAGCGGAAGAGACACCTGAATTGGTACTAAACGCACCTTATGGCACACCGGTTACTCGACTCGATGAGACTACCGCGGCCCGCAAACCTGTACTTAACTGCGCTTGCAGTTAAGTACTAAGTGAATTACTAATCCATGCTCTTGCTGATGTTAACTCCATCAGTAAGAGCATTTTTTTGGCTAGACATTAGAGGACCTTTCTCTTCGTACTCCCCTGTTACTTCCTATACGTTCGAGCAACAAAAAAAGCCGATATCCACAATGAATCGCGGATACCGGCAAAATCGCTACATCAATGCAGCTCATTATCGGAAAAAGAAAAAACCTCAAATCCGGAGGAAACCCCGGCAAAATTACGCTTGAATGCTTTGAACCAATTCAACGACTTGTTCAGCCGTTTGCATATCCAGAGCTTTAGCAGCCAGTTCCTGCATATCCGCACGGGACAGCTTGGTGATCTGACTACGAGCTGGCAGAATGGAGGTTGCGCTCATGCTGAACTCATCCAATCCAAGACCAAGCAGCAATGGAATTGCTGTTTCGTCTCCTGCCATCTCACCACACATGCCAACCCATTTGCCTTCACGATGCGCTGCATCGATAACCATTTTAACCAAACGCAAAATGGCTGGGTTGTAAGGTTGATACAGGTAAGCCACTCGTTCGTTCATGCGGTCAGCAGCCATCGTGTATTGAATCAGATCGTTCGTTCCGATACTGAAGAAATCCACTTCTTTGGCAAATTGATCCGCCAGAACTGCAGTCGAAGGAATTTCGACCATGATTCCGAGTTGAATGCTGTCAGAAACAGCAATACCTTCAGCAACCAGCTTCTCTTTCTCTTCGAGCAAGACAGCTTTTGCTTCACGGAATTCACCGAGTGTTGCGATCATTGGGAACATGACACGCAGGTTTCCATGTACGCTTGCACGCAGCAATGCACGCAATTGTGTACGGAAGATATCCAGACGGTCCAAACACAGACGAACTGCGCGGAAGCCGAGGAATGGATTCATTTCTTTTGGCAGATCCAGGTATGGAAGCTCTTTGTCTCCACCGATGTCGAGTGTACGAACAACAACAGGTTTACCTTCCATTTTTTCCAGTACCGCTTTGTAAGCATTATACTGAATGTCTTCGGAAGGGAGCTTGTCTCTGCCCATGTAAAGGAACTCGGTACGGTACAGGCCTACAGCCTCGCCGCCGTTCTCCAGAACACCTGTTACATCATTCGGTGTACCGATGTTGGCTGCAAGTTCAACATGAACGTTGTCCACCGTTACCGTTGGCTCATCACGAAGTTTTCTCCACTCTGCACGTTGTGCATCATACTGTTCCTGTTTGGCACGGTATTCAGCAATAACTTCATCAGTAGGGTTAACCAGTACGTGACCATCCAGACCGTCAACAATAATCATATCGCCTTGTTTCGCTTGAGCCAAGATGTCCTTGGTTCCAACAACAGCTGGAATTTCAAGAGAGCGAGCCATAATCGCCGAGTGAGAAGTGCGTCCGCCAATGTTAGTTGCAAAACCCTTAACAAATTGGCGATTCAATTGAGCCGTGTCGGAAGGTGTTAGATCCTCCGCAAGCACAATCACTTCTTCATTGATCTCAGCTGGACTCATGAAGTCGATACCAAGCAAGTGATTTAGCACACGTTTGGTAACGTCACGCATATCTGCAGCACGTTCCTGCAGGTAAGCACTCTTCATGTTCTCAAACATGGAGATAAATTGCGATGCCGTTTCGTTCAAAGCAAATTCTGCATTGATCATGTCATCCGTAATTCTAGCTTTAACCGGATCAATCAGTTCCGGGTCATTCAGAATGAGCAAATGCGAAGCAAAAATTTCAGCTTTTTTCTCGCCAAGCTCTTGTAAAGTACGCTCTTTGATCGCCTCAAGCTCAGCCTGGGATTTACCCAGAGCTGAGTCGAGTTTCGCGATCTCTGCGTCAACGTCGTTAATTTGGCGTTTTTCTACAGAGTAGTCAGGATGCTCCAAGATAAACGCCTTGGCGATAGCAATACCCGCCGAAGCCGCGATCCCGGAGACATTAAGCATTAATTTCGCCCAACCCTTCGTTAACCATAACGTCAGTCAAAGCTTGAAGAGCTTCAGCTTCGCCTTCGCCTTCAACGATGATGCTGATAGTGTCGCCTTGTTCCAATCCGAGGGAAAGAACACCCAGGATGGATTTCAAAGTTACTTTTTTACCGTTAGCTTCTGCAAAGGATTCTGCACCTTTGAATTTGTTTGCTGTATTAACCAGGGCTGTCGCCGGACGTGCGTGGATACCATCTTCGTCTGTAATTCTGAATGTTTGTTGCATTACAATCATCTCACTTTCAGTAGTTTGGTTTAGGCATTGCATATATTTACACTTGCTTGCCATAGTCGTAACACTTCTTATTTTATCTCAATGATTGGCTGTTCGCCAACTTTCAGCACTCCGCTCTTCTTCAGAGTTACTGTGGAGCCCTCTGGCAGGTTAGTGAAAATAACTGGTGAAATGATCGAAGGAGCATTTGCTTTGACATACTCCAGATCCACTTCCATAATCGGCTGACCTGCCGATACCAGATCACCTTCCTGTACCAGTACGTTAAAGCCTTGACCTTTCAGCTTCACCGTATTAACACCTATATGAACAAGCACTTCCTTACCACCATCGGACATGATGCCCACGGCATGTTTGCTTGGAAATACATTAAACACTTTACCATACACAGGAGAAGTTATCGTACCATCATGTGGCAAAATTGCGAATCCATCACCTGTCATTTTCTCAGCAAAGACCGGATCAGGTACGTTTGTAATGTCCAGCAATTCACCATTGACTGGCATGACGATATCCTCAGCAACAATGCGCTCGCCTTGCTCACCTTGTGCCTTTTCCTCTTCAGGAGTTGGTTTGGCAGCTGCTGGCGTTGGTGCTGGTGTTCGTCCTGCAATAATATCCTGCATTTGAGATTTGATCGTGTCGGAACGTGTTCCGAAGATGGCTTGAACATTATTACCCACTTCAAGTACACCAGATGCACCCAATTGTTTCAAACGATCTTTTTTCACATTGGATTTCTCATTAACTTCAATCCGCAAACGAGTAATACAAGCGTCCAGATGTTTGATATTTTCCTTGCCACCGAAAGCTTCGAGAATGTTATGTGGCAGGTCATCCGTTGAACCAGAGCCTCCGCCAGATTCGGTTTCAGGCGTTGCATCTTCACGTCCTGGTGTTTTGAGATTGAATTTGCGAATGATAAACCGGAAACCGAAGTAATAGATCACCGCAAGAACCAATCCGACAATAATAACGTCCCACCAAGGTGTACGGTTTGGAATAATCCCGAAGATCAGGAAGTCAATGAACCCACCGGAGAAGGTCATACCGATCTTTACACCCAGAATTTGCATGGTCATGAAAGACAAACCTGCAAAGATACAGTGTACTGCAAACAGGATTGGTGCTACAAACAGGAACGAAAATTCAAGTGGTTCTGTGATACCTGTCAGGAACGAGGTTAGCGCAGCTGAACCCATGATACCTGCAACATACTTTTTGTGCTCCGGTCTTGCTTCATGGTACATCGCAAGTGCCGCTGCTGGCAAACCAAACATCATGAACGGGAATTTACCAACTTGGAATGTTCCCGCTGTGAGGTTCACACCATCACGCAATTGATTGAAGAAGATTTGCTGGTCACCACGGATGACATCTCCAGCTTTGTTCACATACTCACCAAACTCAAACCAGAATGGGGAGTAGAAAATGTGGTGAAGACCAAACGGAATTAATGACCGTTCCACAACTCCGAAGATGAATGCCGACAATGTCGGGCTTGTATCTACCATGAAGTGAGATACAGTATTCAATCCATTTTGAATCGGCGGCCAGATAATCACCAGAAGCAACCCGATTAAGAGGGAAACAACCGAAGTGATAATCGGAACGAAACGTTTACCTGCAAAGAAACCGAGGTAAGACGGCAGTTCGATTTTGAAAAATCGATTGTAACACAGCGCGGCGGCAATACCTATGATTATACCTCCGAACACGCCTGTACTTAATGTTGGGATACCCAAGATGCTGGCATAACCCGGTACTTCACCGATCATGGCAGGAGTAACCCCTACTGCGGTACCCAGTGTGACGTTCATGACCAGATAACCGATGATCGCTGCGAGACCTGCAACCCCTTCGCCACCGGCCAATCCGACGGCTACACCGACGGCGAACAGCAATGCCAGATTATCAAATACGATCTGACCTGCGTTCATCATAATTGTTGCGATCGAGTTCACCCAAGGGGTGTCGAGCGCCGTTACATATTGCAAGAAATCTGGATTAACCAGCATGTTACCAATTCCGAGCAGCAAACCTGCCGCAGGTAGAATGGCTACAGGCAACATGAGAGCTTTACCTACTCTTTGCAATACACCAAAAAGCTTTTTGAACATCGCGTCGTTTCTCCCTTTCGTCTAATTTATATGTTGTGATGCAAGCAAGGGAACACAAAAAAAGGCATGAATTAATAAAGTAAACTGTGCCAACCTTGGGGTATAGCATACCCTGTACAAGGAAAGAACAATCACACTTTAATTAACTCATGCCTGATCGAGTCAGTAACACGTCGCTTATGTTTATTCAGTTGCTTGATTACGGAAACCATTGTAGCACCAGTTCTAATCTATTGCAAGCCTTTACACCAAAAAAATAAATTCCACATTCCATCACTGGAATGATCTCACTTATTCTCTTCTTCCTTCCGCTGATTCAGCCTTTGCAGATGAATGGTCAGATAACCTACCTCTGCAGGATAAACCGGCAGTTTCAGTCTTTTCTCCATTACTTTGGTCAGTTTCCATGCAAGCGAGTACATTTCGGGATACTCTAACTTAAGTAGGGAATCCAACTTATGAAGCTCTTCCACTTTGTCTCCACGGCGAACACGCTCAAGGGCGAACCGAAGATGCGTCAGCAAACGAGAGTAATCCAGCGATTCCGTTTCAAACGAATAATCGAGTTGATCAGACACCAGGTTCACCAAATCAGTGATCAATTGTGAATGCTCACGTACCTGGGATATATTTTGATTGGTCATTGCGCTATAGATATGGAGGGCAACAAAACCAATCTCATCCATCCCCAGATCTACACCCATTTTCTCTTTGATCAGACGAACAGCGTATTCTCCCATTCGATATTCTTCAGGATAAATCTCGCGGGTTTCATATAAAAATGGATTTTGTATGATAATGCCCTGCTCCTTGCGTTTTAACGCGAAAGAAATGTGATCGGTTAATGCAATATGGATATGTTCATTCAGAGGAACGTCCGTACGCTCTGCAATATACGTAATAACTTCGTTAATAATCTCGATCAGTGCTTCATCCACCTGTGGAAGAAGCTGTTTGTACTGCTCTTGCTCCTGCTGGTTTTTCAAAATGAACATTTTCTCCACAGCCATCAATGGAATGTGATCACTCGGTTTTCGGTTAAAGCCAATGCCTTTACCAATAACAACGACTTCCCCGTGTTCTGGATGCTGTGCAATGATTACATTATTATTTAGCGCTTTATCTACATGCAAGTTGCTCATTGTTTGCACCTCTTTTTCACACCATCTTAGGTGTGATTAAGTCACACCCTGTTACGAACGAAAAGACACCCGGAGCGGGCAAACCGCGCCGGACGTCTCGCTTAAAAAGTAACAAAAATTCGCCTTAAGGTCAATAGAGCAACCATGCAAGATTCGAAGTGCTTCTTACTCGTCAACTCCAGCTCTTTCCACAATCTTGTCGATTATAGAAGGAGTTGTAACAGCCTCGCTCTGTTGAATGGCAACTGGCGCAGGTGTTTTAGACTTCGTAAGGCCCTTAATCAGCTGCTCTACATCGATGCCGGATACACTTTTGAGCATCTCTGGAGCGGTCGCCATAAGTTCGGTAACATAGTTACTCACTCGTGCTGCACCTTCACCTTTACCTGTATCTACCACCGTCAGTTTATCAATGGATGCAATTGGCTCTGCAATTTTGCCAGCCAGTTCAGGCAGCATTTTGACAATGATATCGAGTACAGCTGCTTCGCCAAACTTCTGGAACGCTTCGGCCAGTTTTTCTTTTGCTTCTGCTTCTGCAAGACCACGCAAACGAATAACTTCTGCATCTGCTGTACCTTTGGCAAGTTCCGCATCCGCCATGGCCTGACCTTCAAGTCGCTTCTGCTCAGCTGTTGCTTTGGCATGTGTTTCGATGGAATACTGTACTGCATCGGCTTCACGCATTCTTTTGGCTTTATCCGCTTCGGCAGCCTGCTCTACCGCATAACGATCCGCTTCTGCCTTTTTCTTCACTTCGGCATCGTATTGCTTCTCACGTACGACGATTTCTTTTTCTTGGAGATCGATCTCACGTTCTTTACGAACGAGTTCAACCTTCATTTCTTCTTCCACCACGGTCTGTCTCGCACGAGCTTCATGGATATGGTACGCCTGGTCGGCTTCCGCTTTGGCTGTATCCTGATCCCGCTTAAACGTGGCTACTTTCAGTTCTTTCTCTTTGGCCGCCTCAGCGATATTGGTATCACGCAGCAACTCTGCTTTTTGACCCTGCTCTTCCGCATTGGCCTTCTGAATACGTGCATCACGCATCGCTTCCGCTTCAGCTATCTCGGCATCACGCTTCACAGCAGCAATTCTCGGTTTACCGAGAGCATCCAAGTAGCCCTGTTTATCACGAACATCCTTGATGGTAAATGAAACAATTTGAAGGCCCATTTTCTTCAGGTCTCTAGCTGCTACGCCTTGAACCTCTTGCGCAAACCGATCCCGGTTCCGATATACTTCTTCCACCGTCATTGTACCGAGGATGGCCCGCAAATGCCCCTCCAGTACCTCCTGTGCTTCGCTTCTCAGCGCTTCTACAGGTTTACCGATGAATTGCTCAGCTGCCGTAGCAACGTCTTCTACAGCGCCTCCAACCTTGATAATAGCTACACCGTCAGCAATAACCGGAACCCCTTGCTCCGTGTACACTTCAGGTGTGGAGACATCCAGCTTGTGGGACAATAAGGAGATAAATTCGGATTGCTGGAATATCGGCAGGATAAATGCACCGCCACCACGAACAATCTTAATTTTCCGTCCAGAATCATCATCGGAGATATTTTTGCTACCCAGGAATGATCCCGTAACGATCATCGCCTCATCCGGTCCAACCGTTTTGTATCTCGCCCAGAAAGCCAAACCTAAAATTAGAATGACACCGACTACAACTATAGGAATCAGCAATACATCCCAATTCAAATTCAAATTATCCATTCCACATCTCTCCCCTTATTCATTCATGATGAGTGCTTAAACTACTTAGGTGATAAGAATACTTTATAAATCTTTAAGAACATTTTCATCCCATTCCGACACACGCAGTACACCATCTACAACATCGACCACAACTACACGTGCTCCCGCCGCAATGGGGAGGTGTTCAAAGCTGGATGCCGTTTGAATCGTACTGCCGGAAGCAAAACGAATCATCACTTCGCCAAAACCTTTTTCCGGCACCGGAATGGTAATTTCCCCAATTTTCCCAGATAACTCTTTCATTGAAAATGCAATCGAGACATCGCTGTTACGCATCGGTTTGATATATGCGAAGAATACCAGCATGGCTGCAGCAATACCTATAAGCAGGGATAATATTAGACCCGACATCGCACTTAATGAACTATAACGTGTCAGCATAATGCCTGCCCCACCGAAGGTTGTAATGGAACCAGCTAACACAACAGGTTTGAAAAAATCAAGACCTGGCATTTCGAAGGCTCCGTCCAGCAAGCCGTCGATCAAGTCACCCAGTACAAGGCTGACAACCGCAAATATTGCTCCTCCGATTAGACAACCCCAATAAATTGTCTCCATCCCCTGTTCCTCCTCTCTCTGCCGCAAATTCATCCTAACTGGGCATTCCACATGTAAATAAATACGTAGCTAACATCAAAATGTTTCAAAATCTTTCCTCAAATGTATTCTGAACCCGATAATGGGTATTATCACGACATTCTGTTCTTCTTGCTTCATGTTCCTCCATCATTCACGTGTACAGCCCGAATACATGAAAAAACCGCAAGGCCCCCATGAAGGAGACTTGCGGTTTATTGGACAACAGGATGTGTCCGTTCACTTGTCAGTGATTATAGAATTACAGAGAAGCCTTGTAGATGGATACAACATCTTCCCGTTGCAGTTTCTTGAAATTACCGAATGGGCCAAACAGCATCGCTTTGTCTGCCATTACGTCGATCTGGCTATCATCGATATCGTAATCAGCCAAACGGTTAGGTGCACCAATGGATGTCCAGAATTTGCTGAGCGCATCGATACCTTCTTCGGCAATCTGTCTGTCCGACTTGCCTTCAGGGTTCACTTCGAATACATTAATTGCCAGACGTTTGAATCGATCCACATTCACGTCCAGGTTATGTTTCATCCAGTGTGGGAACAAGATTGCAAGTCCACCGCCGTGTGGGATATCATACACTGCGGAAACCGCATGTTCAATATTATGTGTTGCCCAATCTCCTGCGAGACCCATATTCAGCACGCCATTCAGTGCCATTGTTCCGCAATACAGAATTGTTTCGCGCAGTTCATAGTTCTCCAGGTCTTCAACCAGACGAGGTGCTGCTTCCATGACAGTACGCAGAATCGTCTCACAGAAGCCGAGTTGAACCGGTGTATTAGCATCCAGATGGAAGTAGTGCTCCAATACGTGGGACATCATATCCACCATGCCGTATACCGTTTGGTCCAGCGGAACAGTGTATGTATTCACCGGATCCAGGATAGAGAATGCAGGGAATGAATAAGCGCTACCCCAGCCCAATTTTTCTTGTGTATCCTGATTCGTAATAACCGAACCGGAGTTCATCTCCGAACCAGTTGCCGCCATCGTCAATACGGTACCGAGTGGAAGAGCGTCCTGTGCAACAGCTTTGCGCTGAGCAAAATCCCACATATCGCCATCATACTTGGCACCTACAGCAATAGCTTTGGAGCAGTCCAGTACACTGCCGCCACCTACAGCGAGGATCAGGTCGATGTTATTTGTTTTACAGAGGTCTACCCCTTTATGCACCGTAGAAAGACGTGGGTTAGGTTCCACACCTGCCAGTTCAGTCACTTCTGCTCCAGCTTCCTTAAGCAAACCGATCACTTGATCGTACAGACCACTGCGTTTGATACTGCCGCCACCATATACAAGCAGAACCCGTTTACCGTATTTCGGCACTTCTGTCTTTAATGCTTCCAGTTGTCCTTTGCCGAAAATCAGCCGAGTTGGATTATAGAATTGGAAAGATCTCATATCTATTGTCGCCTCCAATGGAGTTTAGTATTTTTGTGCAACTCCAATTATAGTACCCTGTTTATAGAAAAACAAATCGATAGTCACTCACTTTATAACAACCCGTTAATCTCCAAATGAGCTCGAAACATCTCGCTAGATGAAGGCAAATTCTCAGCATCCACCCATGTTTCTGTGGCCCATAATCCAGCCTGTTTGAATGCCCGCGGACAATGGATAAAACACTCTTCCACATCTACAATGACAGCCGCACCTATGGTTTTACCACTCCAGCCCATACTGGCGATGAATTCCTCATCCTTAGTAATGGATGCTGTGCCATTAATACGCAGCACTTCATTCATACCCGGAATCAAAAAGAGCATACCAATACCAGGGTTCGACAACATGTTCAACAACGAGTCTATCCGCCGATTGCCTGGGCGTTCGGGATAAACGAGCCGATATGTATCATAGACTTTCACAAATCCTGCTCCATCACCCCGAGGTGACACATCACTTTTTCCATCACGATCGGAGGTGGAGAGGAAAAATAACGGTGACATGGATAGAAAGTTCTGAACATGTGAATCCACAAATGAAATTGCCTTGTTACGCACATGTTCATGCGGTTCACCCACCATGCCTTGCAGTTCCTCAGCATCTGTAATCAACGGAATATTCAATGCCTTCTTTTCCAATTATTCGTCCCCGTTTCTTCATTGAGTTATGTATTCAATGGCTTTCCACCATTATACATGCGGGAACTGACATCTTCCATTTCTGAGAACGAATATGAGTGCCGTCATTCAAATACCGCGCCCCCATGTCCCCTCGGGTCACCTATTGGAGATTCAGTATTGTTAATATCATCTAACAGTTGTACTGTAACCAAAAGAACTTCAAAATTCTTAATATAAATATAAGGAGGTTATTGGATTGAAAAAAGCAAGCATCTTCGTCTTTGCTCTGCTAATGTTCCTCGTACCCTGGGGACAGATGGTTATGTATGCTGAGCCGAATAAAGAAAAAGACTTCATAACGAGCGCTAATGCTCATGGAATCACAATAAACGACTATGTGGGCACTTCGAAAGATGTCATTATTCCCGAAACCATTGGCGGTCAACCAGTTACTTCTATTGGTGAAAAAGCATTTTACAGCGATCATTTGACTTCTGTAGTTATTCCGCATACCGTCTTCACTATTGGAGAAAGGGCATTTGAAATCAATCAACTGACTTCTATCGTCATTCCAGAGACTGTCACGACTATTGGAGACTTGGCATTTGCATACAACCGGCTGACCTCTGTCGTCATTCCGGACAGTGTATCCACAATTGGGAACTCCACATTCACTAACAACGAACTGGCCTCTGTCGTTATCCCAGAGACTGTTATGTCGATCGGAAATAGTGCATTTACAAACAATAAACTGACTACTGTCGTTATCCCAGAGAATGTCTCAACTATTGGATACTGGGCATTTGCATCTAACCAGCTGACTTCCATTGTTATTCCAAATCGTGTCTCTTCCATTGGACATGCTACATTTATGGACAATCAACTGACTTCTGTCGTCATTCCGGATAGTGTCTCCTCTATCGGGGCTATGGCATTTGCGGACAATCGGTTGGCGACTGTCTTCATTCCAGCTAGTGTCTTGTCAATTGGTTTCTTAGCGTTTGATGGTAACTCATCCCTTATTATTACGGGTTTTGATCCTTCAGAGGCTCAAAACTTCGCTAACTTTTATAGCATTCCCTTTCAAAAATTGAATATGGTCGTCTCCTTCGACTCCAATGGAGGGACCGAGGTTGCGGTCACTCAAGCCACTTATGGGCAAACCATTGTACCTCCCACTCAGCCTACCAAGGACGAGTTTTTGTTTGAAGGCTGGTACATAGATTCGGTATACTCCCTTCCCTGGGATTTTGCAAGAGATACCGTGACTGGGGACATCACGCTGTACGCCAAGTGGACGAGTTCAGTGACAACTGCGTCCAAATATACGAATAAGGAAGATCCCATTTCCGCTTTGACCGTCTCTTTTGATTCTCAAGGCGGAAGCCCCGTTTCCTCTACTATTACTAGGAATAATCAAGCAATAGCGCCTCCCACTCAGCCCAGCAAGAGCGGGTTTTCATTTGATGGATGGTACATAGATTCGGCATTATCTCTTCCCTGGAATTTTGACCGAGATACTGTAAGTCGGGACATAACACTATATGCCAAATGGGTAAAGACTGATAGCTCTGAAAACCATGGTGGCAGTCCTTCTTTCTGGACCAGTAGCTCTATTACTGACGCATCATCCCAGGAACCCGATACAGGAACGGAACTTAAAACCGAACCTAAACTTAAAGTTGAACCTAAACCTAAAGAACCAACAACACCTTTGACCCCAGTTGTGTTCAGTGATATTTCAACCCATTGGGCACGCTTGATGATTGAAAGTATCGCTGCACGTGGTCTGATAACAGGATATCCCGATGCCACATTCAGGCCTAATCAGCCAATCTTGCGTAAACACATGGCTGGTATAATCATCGGAGCGTTTGAGCTACCAATAATCCGAAAGGCTACTCCCTTTGAAGATGTAGAGCCGACACATCCCTACTTTGATGCTATATCTCGACTACAGGAGGTCGGCCTTATTGATGGATTCCATATTTCAAACGGCTTAAATGATTTCTTCCATCCGGATGCGGTACTTACACGGGCCGAGGCAGCAAAAATCCTGGTGCTCGCGCTTGACCTGCCGCTGATCCAATCGAGTTCTTTTGAGGATGTCCCCTCCTCCCACTGGGCTCACGACTACATAGCCACACTGGCCGAGACTCAAATGGTTGTGGGATATCACGGACAGTTCAGGCCAGATGACTCCCTAACCCGAGCCGAGCTAGCTGCCCTGATCTATCGTTCAATTCCAACAGAACAAACGACTGGCTCACAACTCCGTTAAAAATCATATTCAAAAAAACACCAGCCCTTGTATTATGGGCTGGTGTTCATCGTTATACATGTCTATTCAGTGTATCCCATGCTGCTCACAAAACGACGGAAAGCCTGGCGTCCTGCTTCATCATATTTGTAGACCCCTGCATGTTCCAGAATCTCGGCGAATTTCAAGCCGACTTCCTGCTGTACAATGGCAACGGCTTGTTCTTTGTCCAGGTTAGGACCAAACCGTTCAATCAATTCTTCCGCCCAGCCCAGATGTTTGTTCAACACATGATCAGAAGCTTTGGCGGCTTCAGCAAGTTTGGCATCTCCAGCGAGAATATCCGCGATACTGTCGAGTTCTTCTTTCAAACGACCTGGCAGGATGGCAAGCCCCATCACTTCGATCAGACCAATGTTTTCTTTCTTCAGATGGTGCATTTCACGGTGCGGATGGAAAATGCCTTCTGGATGCACATCATTCGTACGATTGTTACGTAATACAAGATCCATCTCATAACCACCATCTGCACTGCGACGAACGATTGGTGTTACCGTATTGTGTGGTACTTGTTCCCCGTCCACTTCACTGAATGCTTCGATATCCACAGCAGAATCACTGTAGACCTTCCACGCTTCATATACGGCGTTACCCGCTTCAAGCAACTCTGCAGGATCGTGTGAAGCCAGACGCATTACGGACATTGGCCATTTCACGAGACTCAATGTAAGTCCAGGTGCATCCGCATGGCGGAAGACCGCCTCTGGCTGTGCATTTTGAATAGCGAATGTATGACGTCCACCCTGGAAATGGTCATGTGTCAGAATCGACCCACCTACAATCGGCAGATCCGCGTTAGATCCGATAAAGTAATGCGGGTACTCCCCGACAAACGCAAGTAGTCTGCGCAGTGTATCCTTCGTCAGCTTCATCGGCACATGATCATGATGGAAAATGATGCAGTGCTCGTTGTAGTACACATACGGCGAGTATTGGAACAACCAAGGCTCGTTGTTAAGCTCCAACGGAATAACTCTCAGATTCTGGCGGGCCGGGTGATTCACCCGACCAGCGTAACCTACATTTTCACGACACAGCTGGCATTTAGGATATACCGGCGGCGGAAGCAATTTCGCCATGGCAATTTCCTTTGGACTTTTCTCCGGTTTTGACAGGTTGATAGTAATCTCCATGTCTCCATAGGCCGTGTCCTGTGTCCAGTAGACGTTCTTCGAGATCCGATCCATCCGAATGTAGTTGGAGTTAATCGACAAGTCATAGAATTGAGATGTGGCCGCCTCAATGCCTTCCGTCTGCTCCGTGTGGCGGAATGCGCGTACCACCTCGGATGGGCGTGCCATCAGATGACCCATGATTTTGGCATCCAGCAAGTCACGGAACGTATCGCTATTTTCAGGAATAAGTCCAATGGAAAATCCATAATCGATCAACGTATCCAGCATAGCCTGTGGGCCATCGGGCACATTCGTGTCCAACTCGCCGGCATAAGGCTCTGAGAATCCGAATTGTTCCAGCAAGAGGTTGCGGCTATAATCCCAATCCGCTTCCTCGATTAATTGTTTCTGCAAGGCAAATGCAACCAGACGTTCAATGGCATGCAGTGCTTCCTGCTGCTCCGGTGTCCGCTCCGTGGCACCTGCTGCAATATGAGTCTGTGACATAAGGTGTTCGCCTCCTAGTTTTTTCCGTAGCCGTCAGGACGTGATTGGTGCCAGCTCCAAGCGCTTTGAATAACATCTTCCAGATTGGTCCATTTCGGATTCCAGCCCAGGACAGATCTCGCTTTTGCAGATGAAGCTACCAGCACAGCCGGGTCACCTGCACGACGTGGCTCCTGTACAACCGGGATATCGAGGCCAGTCACTTTTTTAGCTGTTTCGATCACTTGTTTTACCGAGAATCCTGTACCGTTACCCAGGTTGAACACATTGCTGTTCTCACCTTTGCGAAGATAATCTACTGCACGCAGATGTGCATCAGCCAAGTCGCTCACGTGGATATAGTCACGGATACATGTGCCATCTTCTGTTGCATAGTCGTCACCAAACACGGCGATGTGCGGGCGTTGTTTCAAAGCCGTTTGCAGCACCAGTGGAATCAGGTGACTCTCTGGTTGGTGATCTTCACCAATTTTACCGCTGTCATGAGCACCGGCTGCATTGAAGTAACGCAGGGAAACGTATTTGATATCCTGAACTTTATCGAACCATGACATCATGCGTTCCATCATCAGCTTTGTTTCGCCGTATACGTTGGTTGGTTCTGTACGATCGCTCTCTTCGATTGGCACTTTCTCAGGCTCACCGTAGGTAGCTGCTGTAGAGGAGAAGACGATGCGGCGTACGTTCGCTGCATTCATCGCTTCCAACAGACAGAGTGTACCAAACACGTTGTTGTCATAATATTTAACCGGGTCTTTCATACTCTCGCCTACGAGTGAGTTGGCTGCAAAGTGAATGACTGCATCGATTGAATTCTCAGCGAACAGCTTCGCCAGAATTTCTTTGTCACGCAGATCCCCTTCATACAACTTACCGCCGAGCAACGCTTCACGATGCCCTGTCTGCAAGTTATCCAGTACAACAACCTCTTCTCCACGTTCCAACAATGCTGCTACCGTATGAGATCCAATATACCCTGCTCCACCTGTCACCAAAATTGCCATTTTACTTCGCCTCCTTCAATTCTTTAACACCGTCACCCACACCGCATACATAGAAATCACCTTTGAGACGGGTACGCGCTTCATATGCAGCGCCCACTTCACTTACAAAACGCTCGACATCATTCTCATGCACAAGTGATACGGTACAACCGCCAAATCCTGCGCCAGTCATCCGGGCACCAAGCGTGCCTGGAATCCGCTGAGCTTCTTCAACCATAACATCCAGCTCATCACAGCTTACTTCGTACAAGTCACGAAGCGATTCATGAGAAGCGTTCATCAGCTTGCCGAAGGTTTCCAGATCGTTACCCTGCAATGCTTCGACCGATGCGAGAACACGTGCGTTCTCTTCCACAACATGTTGTGCACGCTGTCTTACTTTATCATCCTTGATCTGATCTTGTAGCGTTACGAACTGCTCTGGCGTCAATTGAGCCAGATAATTCAGTGCAGGCAGCTGTTCCTTCAAGATGGCAAGTGCCTGCTCGCATTGGGAGCGACGTTCATTGTAAGCCGAATCCACCAGACCGCGGCGTTTGTTTGTGTTACCGATGACCAATTTGTAGGAGCCTGTACGGAAAGGAACCTTTTCGTATTCCAGTGTGTCACACATCAGCAGGATCGCGTGATCCTGAGCACCGTTTGCGACAGCGAACTGATCCATGATTCCACAGTTGACGCCTACGAACTCATTTTCCGCTTTCTGGGACAAAAGCGCCAGTTGAACCGTGTCAATATCCGATACACCCTCCAGAGACTGAATCGCAAATCCGGTAAGTACCTCCAGTGATGCAGACGATGAAAGTCCTGCCCCGTTCGGAATCTCCCCGTGGTACAGGAAGTCATACCCTTTTGTTACATTCACGCCCTTGCCTTGCAGTTCAACCATGACACCAACAGGATAGTCAGTCCATTCTCCGGTTTTCTCCTTACCAATGGAGGAAGTGTCCAGTACCCCTTCATAAGACATGTTCGTGGAAGCCAGTTGCAGCTTGTTGTCCTGACGCTCACGAATGATCAAAGTTGTTCCGAATTCAAGTGCTGCCGGAAGCACGTATCCACCGTTATAGTCAATGTGCTCACCGATCAGATTCACACGCCCAGGGGCATGAAATACACGGATGTCCGCTCCACTCTCTCCGTACTTCTCAATAAACTTTTGTTTCAATTCAGTTACGTTCACTGCTGGTGCACCTCGCCTCGTTGTTGTGGTTTTCTTAATGTTATTATATAAGAAAGCGGTGCCTCTTGTAATGCAACCATGTGTGTTTCATATGGATAAATGTGACCTTAAGGCGTATAATGATCGGAGCATCCCGGAAAGAAGGAAACGACCATGTCAGATCAATCCAACCCCAAGAAAGAATCCCTTGCATCTTCTAACGAAAAAATACAGGAATCACCTTCCGGTAAAAGCGGAGCACTCAGTTATTCGGTTGCCTCCAATCCGGTCTATTATGAACAAGGCGCACTGCATGTCCTGTTTGCCGGAGCAAGCCAAACCCTTCCGGGTCACGCCCTCGGTCCTAAATTGTTTGATTATTATCTGCTGCATTATGTAGAAAAAGGGGCGGGTACGTTCCGTACCGAACTGCACACCTACGAGTTATCCGCAGGTGATTGTTTCCTCATTCATCCTGGGCAACTGGTAAGTTACCAGTCTCACGCCCGCAACCCATGGCAATATCGCTGGATTGCCTTCACAGGCAGCCAGGCTGGCCAACATACCGAGGAAGCCGGGTTCCGCCCGGAGAAGTCCGTTTTTCATGCTGGACCATCCTGTGGAATATCCGATTGGCTATCCGTGATGCAGGATGCTTTTGCCGAGCGCAAAGAAAGCTCCCATTTCACATCACTGGGTACGTTATATATGATTCTAGCCGAAGCACAGAATCACCTTTCGCAGGGCCAAACCTTAATTCCAGGTGAATCCTCCATCCGACGTACGGTGAAACAGATGATTCAATATATGTCTACCCAATATGCCTATCCTGTCTCCATTGAACAAATGTCTGCGAGTCTTGGATACAACCGCGCGTATTTATCCCGTATTTTCAAACAGGAAACCGGCCTTTCACCAGTCACCTATCTGCTAAAACTACGGATCGACAAGTCGCGCCAACTCCTGAGAGAACGCCCGGATCTGTCCATCGAACAGTTATCTGCATCGGTTGGACTGCCAGACGCGCTATATTTCTCCAAACAGTTCAAACGATTTCACGGTGAAGCGCCTAGCTTGTATCGAGAGAAAATATTGTCCCGTCCACTACATCAGGGGTTACAGCAGAATGCTCAACAAATCAAACGGTGAGCAACACAACGGACGGAACACGTATGACAAAAAAAGGTGCATTCCGCCATTATGGCTAAGATGCACCTTTTGCACTTTATTTATTTGTCATCAGGCTCTGGAGACAGGATGGATTCAATCCGTTCCAATTCCTCTGTAGAGAAATCCAATTGGCTCAGTGCAGCCACATTCTCTTCAATCTGGGAAGGACGACTTGCGCCAATCAGCGCAGAAGTTACCCTGCCATTACGCAGCACCCATGAGAGTGAAAATTGGGCCAAACTCTGACCACGGGCTGCTGCAATCTGGTTCAGCGCACGCACTTTGCGGAGCGTCTCTGGAGAGATGTTGTTTTCATTCAGGAATACCGACGGTCCTTTGGCACGTGAGTCTTCCGGGATACCATTCAAGTATTTGTTCGTGAGCACACCTTGTGCCAATGGACAGAATGCAATACTACCTGTTCCATACTCATCCAGCACGTCCTGCAAACCATCTTCAATCCAGCGGTCCAGCAGCGAGTATTTCGGTTGATGGATTAACAGAGGCGTACCCAGACCTTTCAGAATTTCGGCAGCCTGTCTTGTCTGCTCTGCGGGATAGTTGGATATCCCCACATAAAGGGCTTTGCCCGAGCGAACAATATGATCCAGTGCCATCATCGTTTCTTCCAAAGGTGTTTCGGGATCATAACGATGTGAATAGAAAATATCTACATAATCCAGGCCCATACGCTTCAAGCTCTGATTCAGACTGGATACCAGATTTTTGCGTGAACCCCACTCGCCATACGGTCCGGGCCACATATAATACCCCGCTTTGGTGGAGATCACCAGTTCATCACGATAAGGTTTCAGATCCTGGGCCAGTACCTGTCCAAATAACTGCTCTGCCGAACCTGCCGGTGGGCCATAATTGTTGGCAAGATCAAAATGTGTAATACCCAGATCAAATGATCGGGTAATCATATTACGGCCATTCTCAGCGTTATTAATACCGCCAAAATTATGCCACAGCCCCAGTGAAATCGCTGGCAGTTTCAAACCTGAACGTCCAACGCGGTTATATTTCATCGTTTCATAGCGAGTATCGCTTGCTACGTAGACCATTATGAATCCCTTCTTTCCCCAGGTTCCGCCTCTTGTATCCGGTCTATACCGGAGAATGCGGTTATTCAGTCCATACGTTCAACCAAGAAGCTGGTCCACATTATTCATTACCTCACCAATCGGCTCTGTAATCAGCAAATCAGCCCTGCTGTCGTAAGCGGTAGGTGTAGCGTTGAGCAGAACGGTATGTTTTCCCTGAAAATACGTAATTAACTGGGCCGCCGGATATACCGTCAGTGACGTGCCTCCCACGAGTAACAGATCTGCAGAAGACAGTGCATCAATGGAACGATACAATGTCGTCTGATTCAGCTCCTCTTCGTACAGCACCACATCCGGTTTGATCACACCACCACATGTGGTACAGCGAGGCACGGTATCTTGGGACTGTATAATATCATTTAGCGTATAAAACTGCTTGCAATCCATGCAGGCATTACGATGAATTGAACCGTGAAGCTCAAAAACATTGCTACTGCCTGCCTTCTGATGTAGTCCGTCGATATTTTGCGTGATCACTGCCTGAAGTTTTCCCTCCTGCTCCAGACGGGCCAATAGTCGATGGCACCCATTCGGTTCCGCATCTGGATGAAGCATTTTGCCACGATAAAAATCATAAAAAATATCGGCATGTTGATCAAAAAAATGTCGGCTTAATAACTCTTCCGGTGGATAAGGCGAATGCTGCTCCGTCTGATACAGACCCGCAGCCGAGCGGAAGTCGGGAATCCCGCTTTCCGTTGAAGTCCCTGCCCCTCCGAAAAAAACAATCCGGGAGCTTTCCTGAATCCAGGCAGCCAGTTGTTCTGTTGCGTTCATCCTCTCTCCTCCTTTTATTTACTATATAAATTGAACTAAAGAATATTTACACTGACCACTCCGATGACAGAACAACCTTCCGATCGCTGTTATCCCCAGATTTTTTTTGATTCCTTTCCTAAGGGGAAAATCCGAGGATAGCATATGCTTCCGATGTAGCTTTCTTTTAGAAAGCTTTTAGGCGAACGCTCCGTTTCTTCAGGTTATTTCTATCCTCTCCATTTCGTGTAAATGTTAGTTCAATTTATATAGTCCAATCAGGTCAGGGTGACTTATAAAATAACGCTTATCTCATTATAATGACGAATAATGGCATGGGCATCAACCAGGTGAGATCCTTGATCTAACTGCGGACCGTAACCGAGCGTATAGGATACCTCTGCGTGCCGCCCCATCTGCATATCCCCATTGCTGTCTCCAATTACAACGGCCTCCGCAGGATCGATATGTAATTCACGGCAAGCCAAGAGTGCTGCTTCTCCATCCGGTTTGCCCTGGGTCACCCGATCACAGCCCACAATGGAGGTGAAAAAGGAACGTATCCCCATCCAACCCAGATGTGTTTCTGCTGCCGCTGTACTGTCTGAAGTGACGACTGCCAGAGGTATGTCTGCTGCCCTGCAACTTTGTAAGAAAGCAAGTAATCCTGGCATCGGTTCAGCCGATTTGCGCTCTCTTACCGATCTCATGGCTACACTTGAAAATTGGCGTATCGTTGTGATCGCTTCATTCCATGGAATGCCTGTTGCATATAACTGCCCGGCAAGCAATCCCGTGCACTCATCCACAGTCGCAATGGCAAGTGGACCTTGCGGATCATAGCCGACAATGTGACCTTCTGCATTATGAATGGTGCCTAAGACGTGCTCCCGTTCAACCGTAAATGAAGCTCCAAGCTCATTCATACGTGCTTGTAACTGACTCAGCAACGTCTCTGCCCACGGCCCCCATAGCTGAAGGAATTCCAGCAGTGTTCCATCTTTATCGAACAGGATCCCTTTACATGGGATCTGCACTCCATTCACTTGAAGCATGGTCATCCATATCACCTCCATTAAGTTATGCTATAAATGCATTCAACCCTTAATGCAGAATAATCAAAACCTACTTCATGGTACTTAACCAAGCGAGTACAGTCTTGACCGTCTGATTCAGCTGTTCTTCCCCACTCACTTCCGCCTCGCCATCTCCTTTTTGATGACCATAATCACCGAACTGGGCGTGGTTACCACCTTCAATGGTGTAATATACCGTGTCTTCTGGAAGATACATCCGTCCACTCTGATACTTCGTAGCATTCACGACTTCATCTTTAGTACCCAGAATAGATAAAGCAGGTATTCCAAGTGACTTTACGCTTCCTTTTTCATCCGGGTAAGATGCCAAGAAGAAGATCCCGTGAAGTGCATCAGGATGTGCGGCTACATAACGTGCAGCCATCGACCCGCCGAGAGAGTGTCCACCCATAACAAATTGTTCGTCCGGATATGCGGCCAGAATCTCATCTGCCAAGTTTGGCTTAAGCACTGCCAGGTTAACTGGCATCTTGGCAATAATCGTGTGATGACCCGCAGCAGCCAGCTCATGCGCAAGTGGTGCATAACTTTCCGGTTTTACCAGTCCACCAGGGTAGAAAAGCACACTTTTCCCCGTCGGTTTATCTGGCACAAAATCAATCCAGTTCTCTTGTTCACTCACCGTCACCGGATTGGCTGTTTCCATAGCTGTTTGAGCTGTTTCCTGTGGACCGTATGGTGTGAATAATTTCCACGCAACAAATCCACATCCAATGACAATGAGCGCCAGAAGTACGAGCAGGAATTTCCCGATGCCCCTCTTCTTGCGCCCTGTATTATACCGATTTCTCAACGTTAATCACCTTTCTTCACTTCCGCAGGTGCCGCGGCTCACAGAATTGGGAGCCTTTGTTTATCAGGCTCCCCTTCTACGAATTGAAAAAATATTATTCAGCCTTGGCCTTGCGGTAAGCATCCATATATTGTTCCGCTTTGCGACGGACATGACTCAGGTCACCCGTCTTCACAGCTTCCGATGTCAAGTCAGAGCCGATCCCTACAGCCACTGCTCCACCCTTGATCCAATCCCCCAGATTAGACAAGGATACCCCGCCAGTTGGCATAAAATTCGCCTGCGGCATAGGGCCCTTCATCGTTTTGATAATCGAAGGATCATACAGATTACCCGGGAACAACTTCACAATGTCCACGCCAAGTTCCAATGCGCGTTGAACGTCAGCAATCGTCATCACACCAGGCAGAATCGGAATTCGATACAGGTTGCAGATCTGAACCGTATCCGGATTCAGGGAAGGCCCAACTACAAACTCGGCACCCGACATGATGGCCGCTCTCGCCGTTTGCGGTTCAAGCACCGTTCCCGCACCAATAATCGCGAATTTCTCTGGATCTTGTGTGTTCCAATGATATACACGGCTTAATTTTTCAATGGCTTTGAGTGCACTGGGTACTGTCATCGTAATCTCGATAACTTTAATGCCACCCGCAATCGCTTGCTCGGCCATGGCAATGACTTGATCCGCAGAATCTGCACGCAGAACTGCAACAACCCCATTGTCCGTAATCTTTTGCAACAGCTGAAGCTTCTTCATTTCATTCTCTCCCTTGTCAATGTGGTGGTTGTGTATACAAGCCTTACATTTAAGAACGAAGATGAGCCATATATGATTTCAGCAGCGACTAACGCTCAACATGGGCAACGTTGTTCAGCTTGGCCTCGACCTGCCCCCACGTCGGGAGCGCCTCCCAATCGCCAACAGCCTGTATAACCATGGAACCGGTCAAATTGCCGAGACGGGTTGCTTCCTGCGGGGAGTATCCTTTTAATAAACCCGATAAAAATCCCGCACAGAATCCGTCTCCTGCTCCTACCGTATCCAGAACATTATCCGCCTTAAAGTACGGAACTTCAGTTAGGGTACCATTCGCCAATACGTAGGTCAAATCAGGGCCACCCTTCACGATGCACACAGCATTCATGGCAGATAAACGCTCAAGTACTTTTTGATCATTTTCTTCGTTATATAGAAGTTTCATCTCGTCCAGACCCGGTAAAAAGTAGTCCGCCAGTTCAGCTAAACGCAGTATAACCGGACGGGCCTCATCCGCAGACCATAGTTTGAGACGCAAATTTGGATCAAAGCTTACTTTCACACCTGCCTGTTTGGCAATATGTATGGCAGCCTCTACCGTAGCAAGTCCGGACGGGCTTATCGCTGCCGTTATACCCGTAACGTGCAATATCTTCGCCCCGGCAATATAATCAGGATCCAGATCATCAGGTGTGATCGCACTTGCAGCAGATAGCTTCCTATAATAATGCACCGAGGCTTTCCCGGAAGCGTTCTCACGAATCATCAAACCAGTTGGCTCGTGATCACTCAACCTTACCCGGGATACATCTACGCCTTCACCGCGAATGGCTTTCAGAATCATACTGCCCATCGGATCATTGCCCAAGCGTCCAAACCAACCACTGGTATGCCCCAGGCGGGATACGCCAATAGCCAGATTGCTCTCAGCACCCCCGAAAGACTTGTCCAGTGTGGCTGCATATTCCAGCCCTCTTGTATCCTTGGCAGTCAGCAAACCCATACTCTCCCCAAACGTAATAATTTCCGGGCTTGGATAGGGACTCGTTGACATGATTTCTTCCCTCCTTATAGTTACATTCCCTCATCTTCTTTTTCTATTGTCATCCTCTATGCAACCGTTGTCAATCCCGTTGCGTTCATTTTGTTGTCACAGCTTTGATAAAAGATAACGCTTACTAATGTGAATTAAATCACAATAGCTAATGAACATCCATATTACCCTTATTACAGATGCAAATGACCTTGCAAACAGGGTCTATAAGGGGGCTACACCATGAAAAATCAGACACTGATCCGGGATGATCAGGAATCTTTCTTTTACAATCTGCGCTTTATGCTTATCGTCTGTGTCCTTGCTGGTAATGCACTTGAACCACTCATCACACGTTTTGCAGGAGCGGAAGCTCTGTTCCTGTGGATATATACGTTTCACATGCCACTCTTTGTATGGGTAACCGGGTATTTTGCGATACACTCACTCCAGGGTGAATCTGGGCGAAATGTCCTGAAGCAGATTGCACTACAGTATGTACTGTTTCAGTCCTTATACGCATTGATGGACTTTACCATATTCCACACACCCCATATGCGGCTATCCTTCTTTGCACCTTACTTGCTGTTATGGTTTCTCGCGAGTCATTTCTGTTGGCGACTATTGCTTCGTCTGACGATTTCCTGGAAACCGATATATCGGCTGATTGGATCGATTGCGCTCGGTGTAATTGCCGGGTATTTGCCCATCGACGGGTTCTGGCTCAGCTTCAGCCGTACGTTTGTATTTTTGCCGTTTTTTGTCATCGGTTATGACTATGGAGCAACCATCCGTTCACGTTTATTATCCGGTTGGGGGCGAAAAACCGCAGCCATCCTCTCTGCTGCACTGTTGGTATGGATCGGGTATGGTGGTTTGAACATTTCATCCGGATGGTTACTCGGTAGCATGACGTACGCCGAACTGGGTCACCACGAATGGTATGCCGGTATCTTCCGGGTGGGTGTCTACTTGCTGGAAATCGCATCGGCAGCACTGTTCTTGGCTTGGGTACCTTCCTTGACTTCCAGACTGACGGACCTTGGACGACGCACACTCTATGTGTTCCTGCTGCATGGGTTTCTCGTTCGTCTCGCGATCTGGTCCGGAGTCTACAGTTATATGGGAAGCTCGGCGTATATTCCAGTCATACTGGTCATTGCCGTACTCTTTGCAGTCACACTAGCTCTGCCGGCTGTACGTCACACGTTCAAACCCGTAATTGAACCGGATATATCCCGCTTTTCTTTCAATCGACATGAGGTGTTTAAACGGTCGGCCTAATGCTCTGACGGACCTCTTCACCATCAATTCTATCCTAGTATGTTGTTTCAGGCTGGAAATAAGGTGGTAAATTAGGGATACGCGCTACAAAAAACAACTTATCGTTGTAAGGAGTGATTTGTAATGGCACGTCAATCGACGTCAGAACACAAGATGAGCCGTGAGGAAGCTGGCAGATTAGGTGGCAAAGCGACTTCCAAAAACCATGATCGAAGCTTCTACCAGATGATTGGAAAAAAAGGTGGAGAAGCGACTTCAGATGCCCATGATACTGACTTTTACAAGCAAATCGGCCGTAAGGGCGGCGAAGCAACCTCCGAAACTCATAATAAGGATTTTTATCGTGAGATTGGACGCAAAGGTGGAAGCAACTAATGAATTCCGCTTGCCACATCGAAACATGATCATAGCTTTCCCGTAAATCAAGAAGTCTAATTCCATGAAAATGGTTTGAGGCTTCTTTCTATTGATTGTAGAAATATGACGACGGTTGTGATAGACTCAATAGAAAAACCGGGTGTTCACGGGTTTAAAGCAGCAAAGAATTTCACAAACTACGGGGAGCTCGACACCGGCATGCCGGTCCTTTTTTTTAGAGTACGGATGAAATTAAACGACAGATGCACTGCCATTTACTTTTCCATTCATGTTGCTCAATATTATATATTTGGGGGGAATACACCATGTCAGCCAAGAAGATGCGTTCCGATATGATCAAAAAAGGTTTTGACCGTGCACCACACCGGAGTTTGCTCCGCGCAGCGGGCGTTAAAGAAGAGGATTTCGGCAAGCCGTTTATTGCCGTATGTAACTCATACATCGATATCGTGCCCGGCCACGTCCACCTTCAGGAATTCGGTAAAATTGTAAAGGATGCTATTCGTGAAGCCGGTGGCGTTCCATTCGAATTCAACACCATCGGAGTAGATGATGGTATTGCCATGGGACACATTGGTATGCGTTACTCGCTGCCAAGCCGTGACATTATCGCGGATTCCGTGGAAACCGTTGTATCTGCACACTGGTTCGACGGCATGGTATGTATCCCGAACTGTGACAAAATTACACCAGGCATGATGATGGGTGCGCTTCGCGTAAACATCCCTACCCTGTTCGTAAGTGGTGGACCAATGAAAGCTGGTCGTGACAGCAATGGTAAAGCTCTTTCCCTGACTTCCGTATTTGAAGGTGTAGGTGCTTACCAAGCAGGTAAAATCGATGATAAGAGCTTGCTTGAACTTGAACAGTTCGGCTGTCCAACATGTGGATCATGTTCCGGTATGTTTACGGCAAACTCCATGAACTGTCTGGCAGAAGCGATGGGACTGGCTATGCCAGGTAACGGAACCATCCTTGCCGTTGCTCCTGAGCGTCGTGAGTTTGTTAAACAATCCGCTACCCAATTGATGGAACTCATCAAAATGGACTTGAAACCACGTGATATCGTAACTGTAGAAGCGATCGATAATGCGTTTGCACTGGATATGGCGATGGGTGGATCTACGAATACAGTACTGCACACGCTGGCACTGGCTCATGAAGCAGGTATCGAGTATCCAATCGAACGTATTAATGAAGTAGCGAACCGCGTTCCGCATCTGGCGAAACTTGCACCTGCTTCCGATCTTCACATCGAAGACGTTCACAATGCAGGCGGCGTAAGCGCAGTGCTGAACGAATTACTCAAGAAACCAGGCGCAATTCATGGAGACTGCATTACGGTAACAGGTAAAACGATCCGTGAGAACGTTGAAGGAAAAGAAATTCAGGATACAAATGTCATTCATCACCTGGATAACCCGTATTCCGAAAAAGGCGGCCTGGCTGTATTGTTTGGTAACCTTGCACCACAAGGCGCAATCATCAAAGTTGGTGCAGTTGATGCTTCGGTTGGCGGATACCACAAAGGTCCTGCCATCTGCTTTGACTCACAGGAGCAAGCGCTCGAAGGTATTGCTAACGGCAAAGTAAAAGAAGGACATGTTGTTGTTATCCGTTATGAAGGACCAAAAGGCGGACCAGGTATGCCTGAGATGCTGGCTCCTACTTCCCAGATCGTAGGTATGGGATTGGGTGCCAAAGTTGGTCTGATCACCGATGGACGCTTCTCTGGCGCATCCCGCGGAATCAGTATCGGACATATCTCTCCGGAAGCAGCTGAGGGTGGTCCAATCGCCTTTGTTGAAGAAGGAGACATCATCGAGCTGGATCTGAACAACCGTATCATCGAATTGCACATCAGTGACGAAGAGTTTGAACGTCGTCGCGCAGGTTGGAAAGGCTTTGAAGCGAAAGTAAAAACCGGTTACCTGGCTCGTTATTCCAAACTGGTTACCAATGCAAGCAACGGTGGCGTACTGAGTATCTAATTCACTAATAAATAAAGGGTTGCTCTTCTGCCAAATCTGGCGAAGGGCAACCCTTTTCTTTTGCTGGTTGGTGTGATCAGTCCGTTTAGTTCCGCTCTGGCAGTATCTCTTGTTCAATTAACAACGATTCATCTCTGGATTCTTCTACCGTTGCTGCTACCTGCATCGTATGTTGACCGTAACGTTCCAATAATAGATCCAGCGGCATGGCAATCATCTTGGGTACCAGTTGTTCAGTACGCTGTTTCAAACGTTTGGTTCCTGCCGGGTGGATTACACTTAACAGCAACTTCAAGTATACTTTGGATGCAGCACTGAACGGTCCAGGAGGCAATTCTTGTATGGTAAATCCGAATTTTTCTGGGCCTCTGTTAATCATACTCACACCGTATATCGCCTTGGCAGAGCGTAACTCAGGTTCGAGTGCCACCATCCGTGCCAAATCCGGCAATTGCTGTTCCATCGTCCGAATCATGCGAATAGCCAGATGCATACTGGAACGTGACGTCACTCCAAGTTCAAACAATTTCTGATTGTCAAAATGTAGTTCTATTACCGGATCTCCATTTTGAATGACATGGCCATCATTCATCTCCACCCGTGCTCCGTGATATACACGTGATCTGAAGTGCAGCATTGGGTCCTCTGGCGAAGCCGTCCGTAAATGATATACCCAGTGGAACAACTTCTCCCAGCCCAGCCATAAGGCAACAACGATTCGTTTCCATAGCTTCAGTGGTGTCTGTAATTGCGTTTTGTTCTGAGATTCGCTCACTATGATACCTCCCATCAACGTATCAACGCGTACGCTTTGCAGGCCTAGCCGTTCAGCTTCCTGTAATACGACTTCCAGCGCCTGAAGCATCTGCTCCGGCGCGTGTGCATCAGCACCAAGGGTCGTTCCTCGATCATGCAGTAGCATGACCTCTCCGCCTCTCAGTTCCTTCAGCATCCGTTCAGTCAATCTCTGGGCACCTACTCGGCTTCTCCAATCTTCAAACATGGAAGACCACAGTACAATCTTTCGTTCTTTCTTGCTGAAAAAATCAAACAAATTCATAATCCCCCACGGTGGACGATAATAACAAGTCTTCACTCCGGTTACTTTATGAATAATCTGACCTGTTCGCTGAATCTGATCTCGAACGGTACGTGGCCGCATGAGCCAGTTCGTCTTGTGAATATAATTATGAATGCCAATAAGATGACCTTCCTCATGTATGCGCTGTATGAGTTCAGGATGACTCGCTGCATGTTCTCCAACGACAAAAAATGTGGCTTTTGCTTGATGCTGACGAAGCAGATCGAGCAGTCTTGGCGTATAATGTGGATCTGGCCCATCGTCAAACGTTAATGCAAATTGTGTATCACTTCTTCCCCGTCGAAATACACGAAAACCAAAAAGCCTGCTGATCAAACTTGGAATAAAGGCGTAAAAAGATGAAAGATACAATAACCACAGTAAGATACTATGAAGTATCGTTGTCATGTTGCGAGCTCCCCACTTCTCCTGCTGAATTACGGTGCACTATGGCACTATCTAAAATAAACCGCCTTTAATTTTATCATAGTTCAGACTTTTCTTGAATCCTGTTTTCCCAAAAAGATAGCTATCGTGTACAATAAATACAATCTAATTATTGCCATCAAAGGAGCCATGTCCATGCTACCGCTTTACAAAAAATACGGGCGAACTGTCTTTGACATCGCATTGCTCGTATTAACCGTGTATGTGATCATGTACGGTTTCAGTCAATTATACCATGTGGCTGCACCGGTCTTTCTATCATTCATTGTGTATTGGATGATTGAACCGCTGGCCAAATTTTTACATCGCAAAGGATTGCCCAAGACACTTGGAGCAGCCATCTCCGTCTTGTTGTTTCTTGCATTAATTGTCGCTGCCTTTTTTGGGGTAGGCTTGATTATCATTTCACAAATTTCCAATCTTCAAGATAATTTCCCCGTATACATTGAAATGATACAACGTGAATTCACCAATCTGGTGTTATTCATTCAGGACAAGTCAGACGCTCTCCCTGATGGAGTTATGGAAAAAGCGAATGATTATTTTGCAACACTGACCGGGTTCCTGTCCAAATGGGTAACTAGCGGAGCGCAATTCGTAGTAGGTTTCCTCAGTTCATTCTCTTCGTTTATTACGAACTTCGGAATTGCGATTATTCTGGCATTTTTCCTCAGTATCGAGATTGAGTCCTGGCGCAAGTTCGCCCGTGCGAAAACGCCCAAAACATTAAAGTTAGCTATTGAATTCATGCGTAATCACGTGTTCAAGACAATCCGCTCGTATCTGAAGGCACAGATGATCATGATGCTCATTACGTTTGTATTGATTTATGCAGGTTTGTTGATTTTGGGAACCTCTAACGCCTTTACCATTGCAGCAGTCTGTGCGGTTTTTGATCTGGTACCCTTGCTTGGCGTTCCTGTTGTATTTATTCCATGGATCGTCTACTTATTCATTATTGGCAATAGTAGCCTGGCGATTGGCCTGATTGTGATTCTGGCAGTAACGATGCTGACACGGCAGTTGCTGGAACCAAAAATATCGGGTAACTCGATTGGTGTATCTTCGGCGTACTTGATGCTTTCGTTTATGCTGATCTCCCTTTCGATCTTTGGCCTGGCTGGTGTAGTGTTATCTCCAGTGCTTCTGATCCTTCTGAAAGAACTGTTACAACAAGGATACCTGCAAAAGTGGATTCACCTGCCAAAAGATGAATTTGAATCCTCTCCATTGGTCATGGACCCACCCGTTAGTAAGGCTTCAGCGAATTCTGCCGAGTCTACTGTACAACGTCCCGTTCCTGCGAAGGATCATGAGGACTCCGCCAGATAGTCCATCACCTTCCTGAAGAGAGCCGTCGCCTGATGTTGGCTGTCAGGAGAGACATTTTGGACAAGAACAGCTACAGCATATTTGGGTTGTTCGACCGGTCCATAACCAATGAACCATTGATTGTTGCGCTTCTCTCCATGTTTCTGTACTTGAGCTGTACCTGATTTCCCTGCAACATGCCACCGTGCACGCTGCAGGGATTTTCCTGTTCCCTCACGGACTACCTTATTCATCCAGGATAACAGTTTATGCGCTGTTGCGGGAGCAATCTGTCCTGATGCTGAAGGTGAATCATGCAAGGGCATCTCCAGCATGGTGCCACCATCCGCATATCGAATGCGCTTAACGAGACGTGGGGCACTAACTTTTCCATCATGTAACAGTGTAACGATCAGATTGGCAGCTTGCAGCGGCGTGACCAAGACATCGCGCTGGCCGATTGCTGTCTGTATTTTCGCACCTTCATCAGCAGAAGAAACAGCCTCTGTTCTCACACGCCCGTGATCCTCATGATCAAAATGTCGTAACACGGGCATTCCTGCCATCTGCTTCCCCTCCCAGCCAATCGGACGCGCGAGTCCCAGACGATCAGCCATGTTCTCCAGTTGTTCCATACTAAGCCTGCGCGCCGTTTCCGCGAATACGATGTTGCAAGACTCAGCGAATGCTTGCTCCAGATTCAGTTCTCCATGCCCATGCTCCTTCCAGCAAGACAACCCATATCTTCCGTACTCACCACCGCAATGGAATTCTTCTCCGTTAGAAACCGCATGATACTCCAATGCGGCAGCCGCAGTGACAATTTTGAAAATAGAACCCGGTACGGCTCCCTGTATTGCACGATTCCCCCAGGCCGATTTTTTAGGGTCCACATGTTGTGGCTGATAGAAAGGGCGGGAGATCATGGCGCGAACATCTGCGTTAGCGGCATCTAACACAACAATGGCCCCTTCTTGTAATCCAGATTCTTGCGTCAACCCCTCCAACCCACGCTGTAACTCAGCATCCACTGTGGTTTCTACACGTAAAGGATAATGGCTATTGGCTGGTGCAATGACGTGCGGCTGAATATCAGGGATAATCTCCCCACCACCCGAGACCATACGTGATACAAGCGTAGGGCCAATTCCCCTTAACAGCGGTTCAAGTGTCCTCTCCAGTCCCGCTGCCCCTGATTTCATGGCAAATGGCTGTTTTACTTCATCCTGATGCCCAGTTAGAACTTTGGAGGACTCAGGCTGTTCAGCCAGATAACCCATCCACTGCATTCCTGTATGCCCCTGAAGGTATCTTGTCATCATCGGATAGATGCCAGCTCCTTGCAGGTGCAAACTACGTAGGCGCTCCACCTGGGCAGCGTTCAAATGAACAGGCTGATGTGTACCTGCTGTCCAGAAATGAGGTATACTTTCCTGATTCCATTCCTTCTTCAATTGATCCGGATCGGTATGTAATATAGCTGCCAACTGTATCATCTCGGAGCCTTCTAATACCCTTTGCTTGCGTAATTTCTCTAATGGACTTGCCTGTGGAAAAAAAACCAGTCCCCATTGCAGCTTACCGGTCAACGCCTCACCCTTGTAATCCGTAAATTGTCCCCGCCCCGGGTCAAGCATCACCCCGCGTTCACGCTGCAATACAGACATTTCACGTACCGTTCGGTGAAATCCAGGCATCGTCTGATTCACCAGAACGATCTGAACCCATCCCAATCGTAATATAAGCAATCCAAAGACAAGAGTTAGAAGAATACAAGTTATATAGATTCGCCGTTTCGCAAGGAGATGCATCCCAATCTCACCTTTTGTCGTTTTGACATATTATTGCTGATATGGATTGGAATTATCCGGTAAACAAAAAGAAAACCTGTCCCATGTGCGGGACAGGTTCTCCTCATTTCAACCTTGGCTTGTTACACCGTAAAGCGTGACAAGGTTTCTTTCAGTTCAGTAGACACATTCTCCAGTTTGCCAGACAGATTGACCAGCTGGTTACTGATATTTTGCTGTTCACTGCTCAAGGAAGCTACTTCTTGGGACGTTGCAGAAGATTCTTCAGCTACAGCGCTGACATTGCTCATGGCTTCAGACAACGTACCTTGAGATTTGTTCAAATCCCCAATAGAACCCGTCACCATGCCCAGACGTTCCACAAAGGCACCCATCTGTTCCTGTACGGAAGCAAAGATGACGTTGGTGTCTTTAACCGCATCCATCTGTTCCTTGAATAACGGATAAGCTGCCGACAAAGCATCCACGGTCTCATTCATTTCAGTCATGATTTTGTCTGTAATCTCTCCAACCATCTCAATGGATTGTCTCGATTGAGCCGCGAGCTGACGAACCTCATCAGCCACCACCATGAATCCGCGTCCGGCTGCACCGGCACGTGCTGCTTCAATGGTTGCATTCAGGGAAAGGATATTTGTCTGTTTCGTTATGTTTTGCAGCACTTCAAGCACTTTCAGAACAGAAGACGTACTCTCTTTCAACGAATCAACCTTATTCACCAGTGCACCAATCATTTCTTCTGTCTTCTGGGTTTTGGTCATCAACTGATTCAGATGTTGTGTTCCTGTCTGACTGGACTTCTCTACATGACGAGCAGAATCACCCATCTGTTCATTAGCAGCGATTACACTCTGCATCTGACGAGAGATATTGTCAGTTAATTCATTGCCACGTTCCGCTTCAGTTGCCAAACTGCCTGCACCGCCCGCGATCTCTTCTGTAGCTACGGCAATCTCCGAAGCAGACACAGCCGTTTTCTTGGATGCACTGCTCAGCTCAGAGGCCGTATCCAATACTTCCTGCGCAGAACGATTGGTTTGTTCAACCAGCTTAGTGATCTGCTCCATCATCAGATTGAAGGCAGTCGAGAGCTGACCAATTTCATCCTGGGAGCTATATGGTGTACGAACTTTAAGATTACCTTTCGCACCTTCCTGCATCAGGTCTTTCAATTTGCCAAGTGGACGAGCGATCATACGCACCATCCAGATCCCGATCAATACTGCAATCCCCGCATCAATCAGCGCCATCCACAGGGTCAGAGTCAGAATGCCTTTTGCGTCCTGAACCAAAACAGAGGTAGGTATCATACCAACCAGTTTCCAATTGGATGTATCCATCGTACTGTATACAGCCAGCATTTCCGTAGATTTGCCATCTACCGTATACTCCGTATTCGTACTACCTGCTGGTTCGGTCAACTCTTTGACAAATGCAAGCTCTGTATCTTGTCCTGTACGATCCGAGATGGAAGATGCAACCACTTTATTATCCGGAGCAATTAGTTGAAGAATAGCTCCTGGCCCCAGATCAAGCGATTTCAATTGTTCCTCCAAAACTTCCAGTTTCAGTTCAATAACCAGAACATACGACTGAGTAGTCCCCTGCAAGTTTTTCATGGAACGTGCAATTTTAAACGTTGGCGTTGAGCCACCTTCTTTGACCTCAGTTGGAAGCCAGCGATAACCGCCCGCCTCAATTAACTCACTGTACCATGCTTCCTGGCGAATGCTGCCCATGGATGAACTGTTGCTGCCGGTACCCATAATGGACTTTGTATCGTCCGTAGGTACCAAATAAATCGCTTCCATAGATTTATTTGTAAATGCAACATTGGACAGTTGCTTGTTGATTGAACTTGAGTTCACGAATGTATCATACGCAGTCAAATTCGTATCTGACATTTTTTGTAGCAAGGACTGCATTTCCGGATCAAAGAAAATCTGTGTGGATGTATCGACAAACCGCTCCAAAATGATGTCCATTTTTTGCTTGGTCTGATCAATGGTCTCCTGATTGGCACGCGAGGCATTTTTCTCTATCGTACCTTTGGCCTTCGAATAGGATAATAGACCTAAACTCACTACAAAAATCATAATCCCCGCAAAAAAGATCAAGAACAGTTTAACCCCTACGGATTTAACCGGATTTGCCTTCTTAATCTGTTGGAAAGAGGAACCTCCAATGTTTTTCCAATCCCGGTTTTTAAATTGTTTCTTCACCCAATCAGTCTTGATCCAGCCCAGGTTGAGCTTGCTGCGGTCAATCTTAAACATTTTTTTGCCACTGCCTGTTGTTTTGCTTTTGACTACTTTTTCTTTCTTCATTTTCTGAACCTTCTCAGGATTAACCTGCTCGGCTTTTGTCACTTGCTCCCCACTGTCTTCCTGCTTCTTTTGAACCAATCCCATTCACCTGCCAGTAATTTACTTGTTAGATTTTTCTTTCTCTCCCCTATAAATATGTAGTATTCGACAGCTTTCTTCGTTCCCCTTTCACTTCCCAGAAATATTTTACAACTTTATTCCTATTTTTCTATAAAAAAAAGACCCCCATCTGCCGATAAACGGAGGTCCCCATGTAAATTTCATAACACTATGTTGTTAAATTATAATACAATATTGACACATTGTAGGTATTTGAGCCTACTTCTTTTTTCTCATCATATCGAAGTACGAAACCGGTTGATCTACCTTCATTTTAATCAGTTGCAACGGGTGACGAGCAGCATCTAGAACATTGCCTTCTTCATCCTGTATTTCACCGACGACCTGTTTGAAAAAGTGACCTCCCGGGCCGAAAAATTCAATTTCCTGTCCTGGTTTGAAGTGATTGCGCTGTTGAATGGTTGCCATTCCTGTTTCAGCATCATACCCCATGACCAATCCAGCGAAGTCAAAAGGTACAGCCTTTTCTTCCGGTTCATAGATATGATCTTCATGGTCTGGTGTATCATAGAAAAATCCGGTATTCAGCGGGCGATTCGCCGCTTTGTTCATTTCTTCAACCCATTCAGGTTTCAGAACATAATTTTCCGGGTCTGCCATATAGGCATCAATAGCTTGACGGTATACGTTAACCACAGTTGCCACGTAGTGGATCGATTTCATACGCCCTTCGATCTTGAAACTGTCCACGCCCACATCAATCAACTCGGGAATATGGCCAATCATGCACAGATCCTTAGATCCCATGGAGAATGAATTATCCTGTTCCTGGAACAGAGGAAGCTGATTCTCACCCAGTTTGAATGGTGCAGGTGCCTTCATCTGCATGTCCTCTTCGCTGACCCACACCGTATCTTCTCTCGCATCCTCGAACAGATCATACTTCCAGCGACAAGACTGGCAACAGCCGCCCCGGTTGGAGTCACGATCCGTAAAGTGATTGGAGAGCACACAACGTCCGGAATACGACGAACACATCGCCCCATGAATAAAGGCTTCAATTTCAATATCCACATTGGCCTTGATTTCTTCAATCTCTTCAAAGCTGGTCTCACGTCCGAGAACAACACGTGGAAGTCCTTCATCTTTCCAGAACTTCACGGCTTGCCAGTTGAGTGTGGATTGTTGAGTACTTAGATGTACCTCAAGGCCTGGCACAGCACGAAGGGCTACTTCAATAATAGCTGGATCAGCTACGATGATCGCAGAGATTCCCGCATTATAGAGGTTTTGCAGGTACGTTTCGATACCCTCAACATCCTCATTATGTGCATAGATGTTTGTCGCTACGAACACCTTGGCTCCATACTTTTTGGCAAACTCCACACCTTCACGCATCTCTTCAAAGCTGAAGTTATCCGCGTTGGAACGCAGTCCATAGGCCTGTCCACCAATATATACGGCATCTGCACCGTAATGGATCGCAAATTTCAGTTTTTCCAGATTACCCGCCGGAGCTAGCAGCTCCGGTTTGTCCAGACGGTTACGTTTCCCCGAAAACTTCCGCTGTACCGCCACTGTTTCCATTCTGTTCACCTCGTCTATTAATACACTTGTTCTTTATAGAAAAATCCAAACGACAATTCACGTTCAGGGTCCTGTAACTTCCGCACCTCAGCGAGCCACTCTTCAGAGAACGCATATGCATCAGCATCGGCTACATAACTGTCAATCGCTGTCCGATATGCACGTACAACAGCTTCATTGTAGGTGAGTGATTTTAACATACCTTCAATTTTGAAACTGTGCACACCCGCCTCCATCAACAGATGAAGATCTTCGAGGATACATATATCCTCTGAGCTCATAATGTGTGTACCGTTAATATCCTCATAGATCGGGAATTTCTCATCCCGGCGTTCAGCCTCGATCAGGAACAATCCCCGTTCTTTGCCCAGATGTCCCTCAACCGGCCGTCCTTGATGAGCCATATAACTTTGCACCAGACTGCGCTTGGAATGATAAATATTCGTCATGCCATGCACCTGAACCTGAGCCTCGACCTTCAGAAAAGGAACCATTTCCGTCAACTCGTCCATATTCAACTCTCGGGCAAGTACAACGCGACTCGCTCCCTTGGTTCCCCAATAGTTGGCCGTCGCATAGTTCGTTGAAGTCATCTCCGCATTCCAGTGCAGCTTCACATGTGGAGCGTATTCCTTCATGGTGGCCAGCACGGATGGGTCATTAAACTCCACACCATCAATACCGATTCTGCCAAGTGCTTGAACATATTCAGGCAATTCTTTCAACAGTTCGTTGGACATCAGATTAGTCATGGATACATACACACGCGCCTGATGTTTGGCTGCAATGGCAACCACCTCTGCTGTCTCTTCCACGCTAAAGCTGCCTGGAAGACGCATGCCGAATCGATCATCTCCAATGACCAGAGCATCTGCTCCAGCCTGGAGAAGCACTTCTGCCTCTTTCACATTCGCTGCTGTAACGAGCAGTTCATGTTTCTTACTCATATAATCCCCTCCGCTTATTGCGCAGCCTTACTTTTGGCTATATTTTGCTGGTGTTCCTTATACGTTTTGGCAAATAGATGTCCAGACGAGCCATCCTTTTTTGTCACATAGAACAGATACTCCGAAGCTTCCGGATTTAGCGCTGCCTCAATGGACGGAAGACTTGGACTGGCAATTGGACCTGGTGGCAAGCCTTTGTTCAGATACGTATTATAGGGACTTTTCACCTTTAGATCCTTGAAAAACAATCGTTCCTTCGGTCTGTCGAGCAGATATTGCACGGTAGCATCAATCTCCAGCTTCATATCCTGATTGATCCGATTGTAGATTACACCTGCAACCAGAGCACGTTCCTCGTCCACTACAACTTCTTTCTCCACGAGTGACGCGATCGTCAGCAGTTCATGCAGGGAAAGGTTCTTTTCCTGGAGCTTGGCTTCCAAATCAGGAATGGAATTAATCTTGGTCTGGAATTCTTCCAGCATCCGTTGCATCACATCATGCGTGGAACTTCCCTTTTTCAGCTCATACGTCTCCGGGAATAGATACCCTTCCAATACGTAGCGAAGTTCTTCATCCACTGGAATATCTTTGATGATATCTACATCAAAGGCCGAAGGATCATTGGCCAGCTTGATGAATTCATCCCGATCTACTACATGCTCATAAGAAAGCTTACCCGCCATTTGCAGAACGTTATAACCCTCCGGAATCGTAAATTTCACCATTTCTTCCGGTACAACTTCGCCACTACTCAGCTTGCTAACAATCTCATCATATGTCACGCCAGGATTCATTGAATATGTACCCGCCATGAAATTAGAACCTAGTTTCTTCCACTTTAAATACCCTTTGAAGGTTAACCCACTTCGAATGAGGCCTTCTTCTTGAAGCTGATCCGCGATTTTCGAAGTTCCCGATCCGCTCTTAATCTCGAATACGACCGGTTCTGTAGAAGCTTCCACAGGACGCATCATACTCCATACGTAACCGCCTGCGCCTCCGGCAAGAACTACAATGATAAGCAGTATGACTACAATTGCTTTCCCTTTCAAAAAAGAAACAACTCCTTTACACAACCAAAAAGAGCGGACTTCTCCGCCCTCCCGGTTTCTTCAATTTGAAGCTGATTTAATCTTCGTCAATGGGGAGTGTACACTCATCATACAGTTCCGAGATGTTCTCCCACTCATCGTCATCGTCGATCGTAACTAACTCTGGAATGATCTGGTCTTCACTTCCAGGTGATACCCGCAGAAGTTCAACCTCGTCATAAGGTCGCAACGAACTGCGGAGCACCGCGTACTGTTGACCGTTCACTTCGAACTCAGCCAACAAGTCATACGGTTGTGATTTACCGTTCTCTTCTTCGAGCTCAACATGAGCACCGAATGCCAGACGCAGTGAATCTGTCCATTTCAGGTCTTTGCGGCTATATTCCGTCATTTAGTTCGCTTCCTCTTCATCTTCAGCAAGAAATGTATTAAACGTCTCCTCAACGATATCCCATTCGGCATCATCTTGGATGACGAAAAGTTTAATATCGTCGCCCTCTTCTTCATAACGGAATGCATATACATCCGTTTCGCCATCTTCAGGTTCAACCGGAGCAACCATCATGTACTTGGCCTCCGAACCATCTACTTCAAACTTCATAATGACTTCGAATTCCTCTTCATTACCCTCGTCATCCGCAATGTAAATAATTTCCGCTTCTTCTTCCATACCCAGTTGATCTTCAGCCATTGTTGATCCCCCTCACCTTCTACTATTGGCATCCAAATAATTTTGCAAAATCAAGCTTGCGGCCATTTTGTCCACAACCTGTTTGCGTTTTTTCCGACTGACATCCGCTTCAATCAGCGTACGTTCTGCTGCCATGGTTGTCAGCCGTTCATCCCAAAGGTGAACAGGTAAATTCAGTTCATCCCGCAGGCGATCGGCAAAAGCAATGCATATCTCACCGCGCGGTCCTACGGTGCCGTTCATGTTTTTGGGAAGTCCGACTACGATCTCACTAATCTCATGCTCACGCACAAGTTCGGCAATCCGAGCGAACTCGCCTTCATCACGGCGGCGTTCTAGCACTTCCAATCCCTGGGCAGTCCAACCGAAGGCGTCACTCGCGGCAACTCCGATTCTTCGGTCCCCATAGTCCAAACCTAATATTTTCATCCATGCTCTCCCATCCTGGGGCCTGCTCAGGTCGATTACAAATAATCGCCTTCTCAAGCTTCAGGCTGTCTTCTGTCGGTTCATTTCCCGCTGCCTGCAAGGCTGCAACACAGCGGAAGCGGCGTACATTACCGGTGATTGGCCAGATAGGAACGTACAAGCTCTTCAATCAGCTCATCGCGCTCCTTTTTACGGACCAGACTACGTGCGTTGTTGTGACGAGGAATGTATGCCGGGTCTCCAGAAATCAGATACCCAACAATTTGGTTGATCGGATTATACTCCTTATCGACCAATGCATCATATACCGTGAGAAGAATCTCTTTGGATGATGCTTCCTGTTCGTCACCTTTCACATTAAATTTAACCGTCTTATCCATGGAGTCCATTGATGACACCTCGCTCCTGCATGAACATGGGGACCATGTCCTGCCGAATTGATTTCTGTTTATATAATAACATATTCTGACTGCCACAAGTAAACAAAGGATAAGGCAATTGTGTTTTTTGCTTGTCCTTTACTGGCTTCAGCATATTGCATCATTCGATTCCACACGCTCTCGGGTACAAAAAATAAACGAACAGAACCATTTCGATTTATTTTTTGACGATTGAAAGCCGCTCAATGGATTTATGCATTATGCCCGCTAACCAGCGAAACCGCCAGTTTCAGCGCTTCATCCAGCTTGGTCGCATCCTTACCTCCGGCTTGCGCCATATCTGGACGTCCACCGCCACCGCCGCCGCATACTGCTGCGACTTCTTTGACGATTTTGCCTGCGTGTAATCCTTGTTTTACTTGTTCAGCAGGTACTGCTACAACAAAATTCACTTTGCCGTCCGCTGGAGCACCCAATACGAGTACCGCGTTAGGCAATTTTACTTTCAACTCATCTGCCACTGTACGCAGCGCATCCATGTTCGGAGCATCTACGCGTGCTGCCAGCAATTGTGTATTTCCTGCTTGTACCACTTGATCGGTCAATTGACCCGCTTCCATAGCACTCAGCTTGCTTTGCAGGGATTCAGTCTCTCTGGCTGCTTCTTTCAGTTGTTGGTTCAGACCTTCAATCCGTTTAGGTACATCAGCCACATTTGCTTTGAGCAGTGCTGCTGATTGTTTAAGCAGTTCCAACTGGCTTTCCACATACAGATATGCGCCGCGGCCAGTTACAGCTTCGATCCGGCGTACGCCGGAGCCAATTCCACTCTCGCTCACCAGTTTGAAGATTCCAATCTCTGAAGTATTATTTACGTGACAGCCGCCACAAAGTTCCAAACTGTAGTCTCCTACTTGAACAACACGTACAATATCTCCATATTTTTCGCCAAACAGGGCCATTGCACCCATTTCTTTAGCTTCATCAATAGCTTTCAGCTCGATGTTCACGTTCAGACGATTCCAGATCTGTTCATTCACCTGACGTTCAATCTCTGTCAACTCTTCCGGCGTAATACTACCGAAGTGAGAGAAGTCAAACCGCAGACGTTGTGGCTCTACGAGCGATCCTGCCTGGTTTACATGTGTTCCGAGCACATCTTTGAGTGCCTTGTGCAGCAAGTGGGTAGCCGTATGGTTTTTGATAATGTCGCCACGTTTCGCTGAGTCTACTTCGGCATTAATCACATCGCCTACACGCAGTTCACCAGACTCCACATTCACCAGATGTACATGTTGTCCAAGTGGAGCTTTGAACAAACCTTGTACTTTCGCTGATACACCAGCACCTCGCAGCAAGCCCTGATCACTCACTTGACCGCCACTTTCCGCGTAGAACGGAGTCTTGTCCAGAACAACCTGACACATCTGTCCTTCGCCTACAGATTCAACAAGGGCATCACCGGCTACGATGGCTACCACTTTTGCTTCCGTCAACAGGTCAGTATAACCAACAAACTCGCTTTTAACCTCCAGATCAGCAAGTGGTCCGCCTTGAACTTTCATGCTCTCGTTCTCTTGACGCCCAGCACGTCCAAGCTCACGTTGTTTCTGCATGGAAGCATCAAATCCTTCTCGGTCCACAGTCAGACCATGCTCTGCTGCATAATCTTCTGTCAGGTCAAACGGGAAACCGTACGTATCATACAGCTTGAAAGCTTCAGGTCCGCTAATAACGGTGCGTCCTTCGGATTTGGCTGTGCCGCTGATATCAGCCAGAATAGCCAGACCATCTGTTAGTGTTTCGTGGAAACGCTCTTCCTCGGTTTTGATTACTTTGGCGATGAACTCCTGTTTGTCTACTACCTCAGGGTAGTACATGCCCATCACTTCACCAACGGTTGTTGTCAATTCATACAGGAATGGACGGTCAAGTCCAAGCACTTTTCCATAACGAACTGCACGGCGAAGCAAGCGACGGATGACATATCCACGTCCTTCATTACTTGGCAGAACGCCATCACCTACTGCAAAAGCAACCGTACGGATATGATCGGCAATGACTTTCAATGCAACATCAATCTCTACGCTGTCGTTATATTTCACACCCGCAAGAGCGGCTGTTCTTTGAATCATCGGTTGGAACAGGTCTGTGTCGAAGTTGGAATCCACATTTTGCAGAATGGAAGCAAAACGCTCCAAACCTGCACCTGTATCAATGTTTTTGTTAGGAAGCGGTGTGTAGCTGCCGTCCTTGTTATGGTTGAACTGGGAGAATACCAGATTCCATACTTCCAGGTAACGTTCGTTTTCCCCACCTGGATACATTTCAGGATCGCTCATGTCGTTTCCGTAAGCTTCGCCGCGGTCATAGAAGATCTCGGTACAAGGTCCACATGGGCCTTCGCCGATATCCCAGAAGTTTTCATCCAATTTAATGATACGCTCAGCAGGCAGTCCTACTTTTTCGTTCCACAGTTTGAAAGCTTCTTCATCTTCCGGATATACCGTTACGGAAAGACGTTCCGGATCGAATCCGATCCACTCTTTGCTGGTCAAGAATTCCCAAGCCCATGTTACGGTCTCTTCCTTGAAGTAATCTCCAATAGAGAAGTTGCCGAGCATTTCGAAGAACGTATGGTGACGACGTGTTTTACCAACATTCTCGATATCATTGGTACGGATACATTTTTGGGAGTTCGCAAGACGCGGGTTCTCCGGCTTCTCACGTCCGTCAAAATATGGTTTGAGCGGTGCCATACCTGCATTGATCCACAAAAGAGAAGGATCGTTGTGAGGCACGAGCGATGCGCTCGGCTCGATTTTGTGACCTTTACTTGCAAAAAACTCTATCCATTTGGACCGGATTTCACTGGCTTTCATACTGGATGCCCCCATTAAATTATAATAGTCCGTTGCGTATTCGCTCCGGTTGGTCAACATTGTTTTTGTAAAAATAAACACAAAAAACGCCCCTGAATAATCAGGGACGATGTTATCGCGGTACCACCCTGGTTATTGCTGTTCATCCCTTGCTGCCCGGACAAACAAACAATCTCCTCGTTCATGCGAAATAACGGTCGCTCCCGGCAGGGTTGTCCTGCACTCCGAAATTAGCTTTCCGCCGCTTCATCTTTCAAGACTCTTCCAGCCATCAGTTCAGGCTCACCCTGATCCGATGAAGTCTATTCTCTGAGGAAAGGAACCCTCGACGTACTTTATTTCATCATCGATTTCATGTTCTCAACATACACACTCATTATATCGGTAGCACAAGCGGGTGTCAACGCGGTCTCGTTGATGTTTTAACCCTGCTATTTAGTCGGTCCTTCGTTTGATGTAATAGGCGAAAAAGTGTTGCACAATCACCTTCAGCACGGCAAAAACAGGTACTGCCAGAATTAAACCTACAATGCCTGCCAGTTCACCTCCGACGAGCAGTGCAAATATAATCGACAGTGGATGCAGATGCAACGTACGTCCCACCACCTGAGGAGAAATAACGTTACTCTCCAACACCTGGCACAGTGTGTTCACAATGACAACAAGTAGTACCATTTTAAACGATACGGTTGATGCCATGACCACAGCAGGAGCAGCTCCAAGGAACGGCCCCAAGTAGGGCACAATGTTAAACACAGCTACAATGCTTGCAAGTAGCAGGGCATACGGCATATCAATGATGATATAACCAATGTAGGCAAAGATACCAACAATGACACAGACAATAAACTGTCCCCGAATGTAGTTCCCCAGTGCAGTATCGATCTCTTTCATCACCGAGACAATCGCTTTACGACGTGAACGCGGAAGATACGCCACAATGGTGCGCTCAAACACCTCAAAGTCTTTTAACATATAAAAGATCAGAAATGGCACGATAAACACATTGAATAACACATTAATGGTCGCCCCGATATTGTCCATGAGCACAGTAATTCCCTGAGTTAGTCGATCCTCCATCTGAAAAAACCAACTGTTCATGCCTGTTCGCACACTTGGCGGCATTAATTTGTGATCCATATTGTTCATCAGGCTCTGGGCACGCATGGACAGTTCCGGCATATGCTCGTTGAGTTCCCCTAGCTGTTCAATCAATACCGGAATGACATTCATCAGAATGACACCGAGGCAGGTCAGGAAAAAGGCATATATGAGTAGTACCGCAATCGTACGCGGCACCTTGCGCCCTCCCAGCATGCTGACAATCGGATTAAGTACATAGGATATGATAAGGGCTACGATAAAGGGTGCCAGCACTGTTTTCAGGAACGCATAAATGTGAAGCAGTAAAGGCCGCAGCAGCCAAATAAAATATAAAATGATCAATCCGAGCAGCAGCCAGATGGCGTAACGGAACAGCTTGTTTTTGGTTAATTGCTCCACTTGCATCTCTCCTTTTGGACTGGCTCTGAGAGTCAGTATATGTAGGAAAGGTAATATTTATTAACACAGCGCAAAAGTGGAAAGGAGCAATCCGAACATTTTTTTCTTGAACCCAAAAAACGCCTCCTTCATTAGAGAAGGAAGCGCATTTTGCAGTACGGGTTAGCATATAATCAACCATACACCAGCCGAACCACTATGTAACCGCATCTATATACATCTGCCAACAATTAACGCCAGCCTCCCATGACAGACATTGTCATGAAACCGCATATAGAGGAAGTTATTCTGCTTATTAAGAAGAAGCGTGAAGATGAGGGAAGTCTTGTGGTAGCTCGTCCCCGAAAAACAGATCATCCAGGGAACTCAGCGTACCGTCTTCTTCCACCTGATATACAGACATTTTCTCACCGTTCACCGTTAATTCAATAAAGCATCCCCAGCAATAAAACTGGTGGGAACCAATTTTCCCGATATCTTTGGAACTACAGTTTGGACATTTCATATTCATTCACCTATCCATTAACAGAATGAATGGCATTTTCCAAGCGTTGTTCACTCAGAGACGGCACCATAATGGCACTTTCCCCGATGGACATATCGCTTGTACATGGCAGCCATTTGCGGCCCTCGATCAGATCGGACACAAAACCGTCCGTAATTTCAATCCCTATTATTGTATTTCCCAACTCTTGGTCAAAATAAACATCGGAGACACGCCCAAGCAGCAAACCTTCTTCGGTGAGCACGGACATCTCCTTCAATTTAGACCGACCGAGGAGGTACGTGTATTTTATGTCGTCGGCTCCCGTCTTGCGGACAGCCTGTTGATTACGGATCATGACGGCATCTTCGCCGTAGGCAACGATATCTTGCCACTGCACGATTTTGACATGATTGGTAAACAGACCTTTGTTCTCAAGCTCAATGCCTTCGATCTCCCAATCATCATTCACAATGAAATCCTGGATTTTACCGACCTGCTTCCCGTCCTCAACATCAAAAACGGCAAGTCCGATCATTTCCTGAAGCTTCATCGCTGGGTCCCCCTCATCTTCTTATCATTAAATAGGCGCGGCGCTATTGCTAGGTATGCCCAAAGTTGATGAGTGGCAATCAGACGCCGATCATCAAAACCGCTTCTATCCAACCGATGAAATGGAACTTCTTCCCTCCTTCTGTTCCATGTGTAAAGTTCCCCTTAGGGTCTATTACGCAGTCGTCCAAGAATGGTTCCAATTTTTTCGGCGGTTATCATGATTTCTTCCGTAGTATTACCCAATCCCCAGCTAAATCGAATCGCAGAGTGTAAAAATGTTTCAGGCAATTTCATCGCTTTGAGCACATGAGAGACTTCAAGTGAACCGGAAGTGCAGGCAGAACCGCTTGCAACAGCAATCCCTTCCATATCCAGATTCATTAACATCGTCTCTGTGGACACTTCCGGAAAGCTGATATTCAGGATGTTTGGCAGCGTATGCTCCAGGTGTCCATTCACGTGAAAGTGCTCCGTCCCCACATGAATTTCAAGCTGTTCTAACAAAAGTTTACGCAATTCCAAATCATGCTGACGATGCGCCTCCGTCTGTGCTGATGCAATCTTGAGAGCCTCTGCAAATCCGGTAATACCTGCGATATTTTCCGTACCAGCGCGACGCTGACGCTCTTGCAACCCACCGTGAGCTCTTGCTTCCAGCACAATTCCTCGCCGTACATAGAGTGCACCCACACCCTGAGGTCCGTTGATTTTATGCGCAGAGAAGCTGATCAGATCCACAGGCAGTTCCTTACAGGAAATATTCTGGCTACCCAGAGCCTGAACTGCATCGGTATGGAAAAGGATATTATGCTGACGGGCAAGCTCACCCACCTCACGGATCGGCTGAATCGTGCCTACTTCATTGTTAGCATACATCATGGTAATCAGCACCGTATCCGGCCGAATGGCCTCTTGCAACTCATCCAGATTTATTCGTCCATGACGATCCACAGATAGATAGGTTACTTCATAACCTTGCCGCTCCAATTCCTGACACGTATGCAAGACAGCATGGTGCTCAATTGCGGTCGTAATGACGTGTTTCCCCTTATCCTGCCTGGATGCCACTGCTCCAAAGATTGCCAGATTGTCGCTCTCCGTGCCACCTCCGGTGAATACCAATTCGTCCGGGAAACAGCCCAAAGACGCCGCAATGACATCCCTTGCTCCGCTGACAGTCCGTTTGGCCTCACGCCCAAAGGCATGGATACTTGATGCATTGCCAAATTGTCCTGTCATGACGTTCATCATCGCTTCTGCGACTTGTGGATGCATAGGTGTCGATGCGGCGTGATCCAAATAAATTCGTTTCATTTATCTTCACCCCGTTATATGTTAAATTTCTATCTCATGGCAAACTGTCAAAATTGGAAACTGAAACGGATGCTCTATTGTCACATCTTCGTGTATAATGTTATATATCCATTTCAAAAAGGAGAGAGAGACATGAGTGATCCCATTCTCGGGCAGATTCTGAATCAGCTTCAACAAATGGACAAACGATTCGACAGCATTGATGGACATCTTGGAAAAATAGACCACCGACTCGATGCTATGGAAGAGAGGCTCGGTGCCGTAGAGAACAGACTAGACACTGTCGATGACAGACTGAATACCATGGATGGCAGATTGGACACCATAGAGGAACAAACTAAAAACATTCCGCTTCTTCAACAAGCTGTTCTGGAAACATTGACTATTACGAAACGTCTTGACGCTTCCCACTCTGTCTCTGAACGCAAAGTAACTACCGAATTAAATACCCATCAGCACAGCATTGATATTTTGAATCGCCGTCAGTTACGCATGGAAGCTGATATAGAAACCTTAAAAGGTCGCTGATTTACAAGTGATCCAGTTAAGTTCACACTTGACCATCTTGTAAATCCCACGGCTGAATACATAGCCCTACTCAATTAAAATAATCCGTAGAAATTGAAGAACAGAACAAAGTACCCATTGGCATGTCTAAAGCCCCCAAGTTGGGGGCTTTATTGTGTCTTCTGTGATGCGAATTAGTGACCTTAAATGTAGAACATGTAGCTGTCTTTTTTGTCCTGATCCTGGAAGGTAATCAGGTCTTTCAGTGTTGTGGAATCCAACACTTCCGCAATCCCGTCACGAATACGCAACCACAGATCACGTTTCGCCGGATCATCTTCCTCCGTGAAGTCTACTGGAGAGATTGGCCCTTCCAGTACACGGATTACATCGCCTGCAGTCACGGTTGCAGGATCACCCGCAAGGATATAACCGCCGTAAGCACCTCTAATGCTTTTCACCAGTCCTGCATTACGCAGTGGAGCAATCAGTTGCTCCAAGTAATGCTCCGAGAGCTGGTTGCGCTCAGCAATGCTTTTAAGTGATGTAGGGCCTTCGCCTATTCTGGCAGCAAGCTCCATCATGATTGTGAGGCCGTAACGGCCTTTTGTCGATATTTTCAAAGGAGTCACCTCTTTCAATTTTCAGAAACGATTGGAAACTTTATATTTAATCCTATGGTCCATGACCGTCTGTTTCACGATCTGTCCACAGCGGAGATGCATTGAGATTAGCATAAACCTTCTAATCCTCCGTATTCCGATCATAACCCTCAGCTAATGTTAACATATCTGCATGCTTTATGGAAAAGAAAGATTGACGATATTCCAAAATGTGCGTCTGTGGTGGACACTATCCAAAATTGGCCGGGTGTATCGTATCTTGAGTCCGGTTATGCTAGAATAAGAAACGAAACATATTTATATATAGAAATGGTGATAACGATGTCCAAAACAATTGAAAATACACGGGTCGTCGTTGGCATGTCCGGAGGTGTCGATTCTTCCGTTACCGCACTGTTGCTGAAAGAGCAAGGGTACGATGTCATCGGCATTTTCATGAAAAACTGGGATGACACCGACGAGTTCGGCCACTGTACCGCTGAAGAAGATTCAGAGGATGTACGCCGCGTATGTGAACAGATCGGCATTCCTTACTACACTGTCAACTTCGAGAAAGAATATTTTGATAAAGTATTTACCTATTTCCTTGATGAATATAAGTCGGGCCGCACGCCAAATCCGGATGTCATGTGTAATCGTGAGATCAAATTTGGTGAATTCCTGAACAAAGCTCTGGATCTCGGCGCAGATTATGTAGCTACAGGACACTATGCTCGCCTGATTGAAGAAGATGGCACACTCAAGTTGCTTCGTGGTGTGGACAACAATAAGGATCAAACGTATTTCCTTAACGCACTCAATCAGAACCAGCTGTCCAAAGCCATGTTCCCGATTGGTCATCTGCCCAAACCGGAAGTACGCAAAATCGCAGAAGCGGCTGGTTTGTATACTGCCAAGAAAAAAGACAGCACAGGTGTCTGCTTCATCGGTGAGCGTAATTTCAAAGAGTTCCTGAGTAACTATCTGCCTGCCAAAGGTGGAGACATGGTTGATATCGCAACCGGTGAAGTCAAAGGTCGCCACGACGGTCTGATGTACTACACACTTGGACAGCGCCAAGGTCTTGGCATTGGTGGTTCCGGCAATGGTGAACCCTGGTTCGTTGCAGACAAGAACCTGGAGAAGAATCAACTGCTTGTTGTTCAGGGCGATGCCCATGCAAGCCTGTACTCCACGGGTCTTACCGCAACGGGTGTGAACTGGATTGCTGGTGCAGAGCACATGCCTAATGTGCCATACCGTTGTACTGCCAAATTCCGCTATCGTCAGCCGGATCAAGGTGTAACATTGACCTGGCAGGAAGATGGAAGTGTGGATGTACAATTTGACCAGCAGCAAAAAGCCATCACGCCAGGACAAGCCGTTGTTTTCTACGACGGAGAGGTCTGCCTGGGTGGGGGTACGATCGATCAGGTGCAAAAAGTACCTGTACCCGCAATGCAATAATAGAGCTTGTCCATTAAAATGCGGATTATACACAATACCGTGTATCCCTATAAAAAAAGCCGTCTTTCATGTATACCATGAAGGATGGCTTTTTTCCTGCTTATTTTTGCAAAAAAATAAAAAATAGTTCGTTATGCAGTCAACCAGACTCCTGCCCAGGCGGCCAACACCCCAACTAGAACCGAACTTACAACGTAGAGCGCCGCGCTTGCGTATCGTTGTCGATCCATAAGTCCTAACGTCTCATAACCAAAGGTAGAGAACGTGGTGTACGCACCGCAAAATCCGGTTCCCCACATCACCCAGATTCCATCTGAGATCATTGCAGATTCATGCCACCCATATAACAACCCAAGCAACAGTGAACCACTGATGTTGATGATCCATGTTCCCCATGGAAAGGCCATTCCCAGCAAGCCAGAGACCCATTTTCCCAGACTGTAACGCAGTACCGCACCCAGCACACCTGCAAAACCAATCCAGAGGATCATGAGGCATCACCCTCTTGTCTTTGTGCTCCCAACATACGATGTCCAAGGCTCATTCCCAGCGCACAGAGCAACAATCCTGCCAACAGACTCACGATCAAATAAATAGCGGCACTGATCCATTCGCCCCCTTCGGATAAACGAACAATATCCAGTGTAAACGTGGAAAATGTCGTAAATGCGCCAGTAAAACCTGTACCAATCGCCAGTCGAAGTTGTGGTGTTATTTTGCCTGGAACAGCTATGGTAAAGAACCAACCCAAAAAAAGGCTGCCAATCGCATTGATTAACAGCACTGCCCATGGGAACCCCCCATGGACAGTTGGTATCCCTAACTGTATGGCATATCGGGTCAATGTACCGAGAAATCCACCCGCCCCTATATACAAAAGCTCTTTCATGTTTTGTACATCTCCCGAATGATCTGTCTGTCCTTAAAATTCCCTGCGCCGCTGTTGGTTCAGCCTGATCTTCGATTCGTTACCCTGCTCCGTTGCCTCATAGAATACTCTCCGTGAGAGCTGCTTTGGCAAATATTCTTGTTTCACGTAATGCCCCGGATAGTTGTGTGGATATTGATAACCCTCATGTCCAAGCTTCACGGCACCCGAGTAATGCGTATCTCGCAAGTGAAGCGGAACTTCTGCCGATTTCACCTCATCAATCGCGTTCATGGCTTTGGAAATGGCGGTGTACACCGCATTTGATTTTGGACTTTCGACCGCGAACAGAATCGCTTGTGCAATGTTCAGCTTGGCTTCGGGCCAGCCGTTATTTCGGTACGCATCAAGTGCTCCAATCGCCTGAGTCATGGCTTGCGGGTTCGCAAGTCCAATATCTTCACTGCTCGCTGCAATCAGACGCCGAATGAAGGTCATCGGGTCCATGCCGAGCTTCTCCACCGCGTATAGAAACCAAAACAACGCCGCATCACTGGAACCCCGAATACTCTTGTGAAATGCAGACAACACATCATACTGTGTGGATTCATCTGCCTTCACAATGGGGCGCCGAATAGACTCTTCAGCTACACCAAGCGTGATATGAATGGACCCATCCTTCTCCGGTGGCGTGGTCAACGCAGCCAGTTCAAGCGCGTTAAGCGCACGCCGAATATCCCCGTTGGCCATCGTGGCAATATGCTCTAGCGCCTCATCGTCCGCCTGTAGTTCCATGAACCCCAGACCTTTGTCCGCATCACTCAATGCTCTGCGCATTGCAATTAGGGAATGATCCTTATTTAGCGATTCTAGCTGGAACAGAGTGGAACGGCTCATCAAGGCTCCATTGACATAATGAAAGGGATTCTCTGTTGTTGCGCCGATAAAAATAATCGTACCCTTCTCTACCGCTGGCAATAGCGCATCCTGACGTGAACTGTTAAACCGATGTACCTCGTCGAGGAACAAAATGGTTTTTGTTCCATACAGCTGTTTGTTCGTTTGGGCCTGTTCGATAACTTCACGCACATCCTTGACGGAAGCTTCCACTGCATTCAGACGTACGAACTGTCCTTGCGTTTGCTGGGAAATAATATGTGCCAAGGTTGTCTTGCCACATCCCGGAGGGCCGTATAACAAGATGGACGAAATCTGATCAGCCTCGATGGCGCGCCGGAGTAATTTCCCTGGTCCAATAATATGTTCCTGTCCAATATATTCATCCAAATGCTCTGGCCGCAAGCGGTCCGCGAGCAGTCTAGCTTGTGGTTTTGAGTCCTGTTGAAACGAAAATAAATCCATTGCTCATCACTTCCTTAACGGATTGCCTTGCCTTGATTACAATTATACTTCTGATGGTTCTCCACTCTCTATCATATCATACTCTCGCGGTAACATAGCCATAAATGCATGAAGTGCACTGCTGACAAAGGCATCCTTGCGAGTAATAAAATGAGTCATCATGCGATTCATACCTACGGGGAGTGTACGCGTGCGCAATAATCCATTTTTGATCTGATGCCTAATCACAATCTCTGGTAACAAGGAAATTCCCATGCCGGACGTAACCCCACTAATAATCGCTTCAAGGGTTCCAAATTCCATAATCACTGGGCGGGTAACACCCCCCACCTCTAACCATTCCTCCAAAACCTGACGATAGGAACACCCCATGCTGTAGACAAGTATAGGTTTACTCTTAAGATCTTCATCCGTAGGACCCATACCAGAATAGACAACAAATAGTTCCTCATCAAATACGGGAATAGAAACGATATCAGTATGATCACAGGGACAGCCTATAAATGCTCCCTCCAATTCATACCCAATAACCTGATCCATAAGCATCTGCGAATTGCCAGTAACCAGTGACAAGGAGACATCTGGATACTGTTTGTAATATCTGACGAAAAGTTCAGGTAGTCGCACGGCCGCTGCGGTTTGTGTAGAACCTATTCGCATTGGACCCGATGGTGTGCTCGTCGCCCGAAGCGCCTTGGAAGCATCATTCAGCAAGCCAATAATTTTATCTGCATAGGTCAGCAGCATCTCTCCGGCTGGAGATAACGTCATGCCTCGGTTATGACGAATGAACAACGTTGTACCTACTTCTGCTTCCAGATGCCGGATTCGTGCCGTTACGTTGGATTGAACATACCCCAGTTTAGAAGCAGCTTTGGTCAGATTCCCTTCCTGTGCAACACACTGAAATATTCTAAGATCCCCGCTCTCCATGGTCCCTCCACTCTGACATCATTCAAAATGATATCTGCTTCATTACCAATCATTATACTTCATGTGTAAACCGGACTACAATTCATATAGATCCCAAACCAGTCATCTGACTGGATGATGATAAGGAGTGTTCAGCATGACATACTGGAAAAATAGAGTTGCTCTGATCACAGGTGGTGGAACAGGTATAGGACGTGCTGTAAGTGAGATGCTCGCTGAACGCGGAGCCTTGGTCGCTGTCAACTATTCCCGCTCACAAGATGCAGCAAGAGAGACTGTTCAACACATTTTGGATACGGGAGGCCATGCATTCGCCGTTCAAGCTAATGTTGCCAATGATCTTGATGTCCGGCGGATGGTCACTACAATAACTGAAACCTACGGCCCGATCACTGCACTTGTAAATAACGCCGGAATCACGCGTCATATCCCCATGCACGATCTGGAGTCTGTTACAGATGACGTCTGGAATGAGCTGCTTGATGTGAATGTGAAAGGCATGTTTCATTGCGCTCGTGCAGTGACGGAAGGCATGAGACAGGCTGGCGGTGGTTCTATCGTGAATTTGGGCAGCATCGCAGGCAGTACGGGTTCGGGCTCCTCCCTCCCTTACGCCGTCTCCAAAGCGGCCGTTCACGGTCTAACTTTATCACTTGCGCACGCACTCTCACCACACATTCGGGTGAATGCCGTCGTCCCTGGCGCAGTTGCTACAAGGTGGTGGGCTGGAAACGAGGAGCGAATGTATCGTCTCGGCGGAGAAGTGTTATTACAGCATATTGCCTCACCTGAAGATATCGCACACATGATCTGTGCTGCGCTGGAACAGCAATCCATGACCGGGCAGCTAATTACTGTAGATAGCGGACAGACGTTATGAGCTCCATTCATGATAAAGATACCCGGATCATCAAACCATTGAAATATACACTATTGATCATTTTGACAACGTTAATCATGGGCACTTCTTTTCCAGTTGGCAAGATCGGCATGTTATATGCCCCACCTTTCCTGCTCATGGGCATACGTTATATACTGGCAGGTGGCTTGATGGCCTTATTCCTTCGTAAACGTCCTTTGCCTACTGGATGGCAGTCTTGGTTGAAAATAATCCTTATTGGTCTGTTCCAATCCGCAGGAGTGATGGGCTGCGCCTACTACAGCATGAACTGGATTACATCCGGTGAATCCGCCATTATTACGTTTACCAATCCGCTACTGGTCATTATCCTCAGTGCTCTCTTATATAGAGTGACCTACCGTTTCAGTCAGTGGATCGGTGTTATACTCGGTTTCATCGGGATTATGTTAACTTTTGGTTGGCAGATGAGCTTTAGTCCTGGAACCTGGATTGGATTTGGTGGTGCGATCTCCTTTGCCGTGTCCACATTGCTCATCAAACGCTGGGGTGATGGCTACGATACTTTTGTCTTAACTGCCTATCAGATGCTCGCGGGAGGTGCTGCGCTTCTTCTACTCAGCGTATGGACTGAGCAGCCTCACTTTATGGTCAATACCACCTCGGTTATGGCGCTGCTCTGGTTAACGCTTGTTTGCTCCATCATTCAGTTCTCACTCTGGTTTTATCTGCTTCAGAATAGTGACCCAGCCCAAACCAGTTCGTATCTGTTTCTGGCGCCGTTCTTTGGTGTACTATCGAGTTGGATTTTACTAGGAGAGCACGTTCAGTGGTTTGCATTAGCAGGCGGTTTATTTATTGGTGTTGGCATATTCCTGGTGAACCGTCGCTCATCCAGAATGAGAAATAGCGTAACATAAACTTGAACTCCCCAATCGTTCTTCCTTGGAAGATTAATCATTTCTCGCACAAAAGCAAAAAAGGCATGCGCTTATGGGACTCTCCATAAACGTCATGCCTTTTTCTGTATAAATAAACTTTATCTAGCCAAGCTCTGGCCAACCCTGAATGGTTACGGACTCGCCATCGGGATTATGTGTTGCAGCCGCATAGATCGGCAGTTCACCGTCATGGAACAACCACAATTCGTGCAAGGCCCGTGTACAACCAACGTACAACAGCTTTGCATCACCTGCATTTGGCAAATAATGCTTCTGATCTACGTCTGCCACAATAACGGCATCAAACTCCAACCCTTTAGACAGATAGACCGGTAAAACGGAGTGCCCACCTGTGTACTGCTTTTTGCCACCATCGATCAAGTTTAGATCCCAGCCTGCGGCCTGTAGGTCACGGTGAAGTTCCTCTGCTTCATGCAGTGTACGAGTCAGGATGGAGACCGTTCGGTAGTCTTTGACCGTTAACAGCTTCAAAGCCTGCTCCAGACTCGCCGTCCGCCCTTCGCCTCCATAAGCCAACGTCCGAACCGGATCACCACTACGGAAAACAGGAATCGCCGTAATCCCGCTCTTGACACCACGTTCCAGAATCGTGTTGGCATAATCGATAATTTCCATCGTTGAACGATAACTTCGGGTCAATGCAAAGTATGCATTCTGTTCCTCAGGAAATAAAGAACTCATCTCTTCCCACGCATGAACACCACGGTACTCATGAATGCCTTGAGACAAGTCACCCAGTATGGTGAAGGAATGCCCTTTGACGAACTGATCCAATAACGCCACATGAAAAGGGGAAAAGTCCTGCGCTTCATCGATCACAATATGATCAAACCGCTCCGAGCCCTCGATATCATGGACCAATGTATGAATGTATACCAATGCAGGCAGATCCTCTTCACGGACGATATCCTGTTTCAGATCTGTTGCCGTTTGTTTCATGACTAGTTTTGGAATCAGCCCGCTGAGCGAGGCTGGCACAGAGCCGCCCTTTCCAGCTTTGAACAGCTGTTTGTATAACGTAAGCGGCTCGTATTGAGGCCATTTTTTGGCATAGGCTTTCTCACGAGTAGACGCTTTTTTCTTGCGTTCTTTGCGCACAGCTTCTGGCATCGGTTTCTTAAGTTCCATCTCAATCCAGCGGTGAACCCGCGCCATGACCCGTTCTTTGCGTTTGGCTAGTGGATAATGTTTGTATTCCTCACCGAACCAGTTCTCGATCTCCGTCTTGCTGAGCACCTTACCATCCCATGGACTGAAGTCCATATCCGGTACGGAATCCGCTTCCATCCCCGACAACCATTCTCGAATAAGCTCCATGAAACGGATGGATCCTTTGTAACGCCCAGGTACATCATCATTCAATTCAGGTCGTGCATCAGGTTTTTCGAACCAGGTGTTCAATGTATCCGACGTATTCGCCAAAGGCATATCCAGCCCCAGCAGGTTCATCGCCCAATCCGGGAATGTCCGCTGTTGAATGTCCCCTACTCCAAGTTCCGGAAGCACATCCGAGATGTAATCCAGAAACATGTGGTTGGGCGCAAAAATAACCATTTTCTCTGCAGATACCTGCTCCTTGTACTGATATAGCAAAAAGGCAAGCCGATGCAGGGCAACCGTCGTTTTCCCGGATCCAGCTACACCCTGAATGATCAATGCAGTGTTTCTCGCCGCACGAATAATCAGATCCTGCTCCGCTTGAATCGTAGATACGATATCACGCAGTTTGTTATCCTTGTTCTCTCCCAAACGATAAACGAGGAATTCATCAGATACCGCTGGCTGGTCGCTGTCACGGTTATATGTATCCGCCACACGTTCCAATATCCGCTGCCGAATGACAACGTTTCGTTTCAGATATACGAGACCTTCAATAAGCCCTTCCGGGGCTTCATACGTAGCGGAGGCTTCCCCTCCCGTAAATGAGTAAAACAGGCTTGCGACAGGAGCACGCCAGTCGATGACGAGCGGATGCTCTCCCACCTCTTCGCGGTCTACGCCAATTTTGCCAATATACAGCGGTTTCCGTGCACCACTGCCCTGTTCTTCGAAATCCAAGCGTCCGAAATAGGGTTGCTGCGCGCTCTTGGACAAGGCGGTGCGGCGCTCTTCGCGTCCAGCTTCCAGCACTTGTTCTGTGAAGTCGTGGCCGGTGTATACCGGAATGTTCTGCAGTCGTTCCAGCTGACTATCCACTTCCTCCATCGTTCGCTCTAACCTGTACTCTTCTTCTTGATAGGCACTTTGAAAGCTGTCTGACATGTTTCAGTTACCTCCTAAGAATATGTTTTGCTCTGCATCGCCTAGATCTGGCAATACAAAAGGATACTTACTATATCACATAGGGCAATTGAAAGCCACATCCGTTTTTGTAGGCTTACTTTTGTAATATATGAGGCTCATCTGAATTGATAATTAATGATGGCACTGACAAGCGCACAACAACCAAACAGAATAAACCACCAGGCCCACTTGTTTCTGGCCAGCCTGCGCCTGCTGTTTAATGCGCCGTAAATCCCGATTAGCAGTACGATGGTGGAAAAACTAATCCCTACAATCCAACCAGCCATTATACCTACCGCCCCCCTTTGTTTTCAGTACACACGAACAGTCTCTCATTTCCTGGATTTTAGATGAAAAACTCCTCCTCGAATATCCACTTGGAATTCACTTTTTCCACTTTTGTGTATTAGACAGTTGCTGTCCCCATGAAGGGGAGTCAAATCAAATTCGCTTTTTAACGCTCCTGATCTTCTTTTAAGTAAAATTCGGAAACCTTCGTTATCTGGAATGGAAACCACTACTTTTGATCCTGTGGATACGGAATGCAAGCTCTCCGGCATCTTGAGACAATCCATATTCAATCCTCTGCCTGTAGTTGTATACTGCAAGTGACGGAATTCCCCTGATATGTCGATCTTGGCTGAACTGGATTGAAGATTGAATTTATCTGCACTAAGGTGCTGCCCTTTCACTATCGATGCCAATGCGCACAGTTCAAGCTCATCCATCCTCCCTGATAGGTCTACACTACCTGAGGTGATCTTACATTGACAGCGAGTGGCCAGAAGCCGATTCAACCGGAGTTGTCCTCCTGTGGAGTTTAGTAAAATACGATCAAAAACCCGATCAGGAAGCTGAATCTCCAATGCTGTTCTAGCAATATTTATTCCAACGAGGCCTCTCCTTTTTCTCCCGTCTACAATGCTTAAGGTATCCCCTCGTATGTTAACTTGCATCAGCCTTCGCTTAGAAAAGCACGCATCCGCATATTGCATAACGTGAATCAGTTCATCCACACTCGGAAGAACTCTGATATCTCCTGACAACCAATTTAACTGTATATCATGAATGGGTTGATCAATGTCTATGCTCTTGCATATGGCAAGCTCACTACTTTTCAACATCTTTTCCCTCTCCATTTCAAACAATCAGGTATATGTTTATTCCGCCTCCGCATAGCCTCCTGTGCTGGCATGGCGATTCGTAATTCGCTGAATGAGCTGTTCGCTAACGATATCTGCTCCCAAGAGCTTCATCATGTGTTGCAAAAACTTAAGCCTTTCCAATGTCTGCTCCTGATCTCTGCCAAAAAGAAGAGGGTTAATCCAGATATTAACGAGCAACATGAAGATTTCAGCACACTCCAGCGGATATTCGACTGAAATGGACCCATCTTCCTTGCCTTGTTCCATAATATTGGAAATAATTCGTGCATCCTTCAGAACACCTTTTCTGATCCCTCCAAGAACAAACTGCGGATTCTTGATCTGAGTGCTTAGAACCTGATCAATTGAGTTGGACTGGATTCCAGGATCAACGATAATATTTTCCAAAATACTGATGAGCTTCTGCCTGGCATTCGGAGCATGCGTGTTCTGGATGAGTTCCATAAACATGTCTTCTGCGCGCCCAAGCTCCTTCTCCATCACAGCACTAAGGATATCCTCCTTGGATTTGAAATGATGATATATTGCACCTTTGGACATACCTAATTCATCTATAATGTCTTGAATACTGGTCTTTTCATATCCCTTTTCGGTAAACATTTGAGTTGAGACAGTCAGAATCAGGTCCAGTGTCTGCTCAGGATATTTATTTCTGGCCATAAGTTCCTCCTTATACATACCAACGGTCGGTATCTATAATATAGAGTATGTTGGTCTTATTGTAAATATGAGGAATTTAAAGGATGAGCAAAAAGGATCTCCGTTGAAATACCTCATGGGTATTACGGAGACCCTGCATTAATGAGAATTACTCTTCGTTTTGTACTGTAGTTGCATTGCCTTCCTGTGCCACAAACTGTTTCTGCGCTAATTCACGGTATACCGGATGATTGCTAATTAATTCCGTATGAGTTCCTGTTCCGGTAACATGCCCATGCTCCAATACAACAATCTGATCGGAATCCACCACTGTGGACAATCGGTGCGCGATCACGATCGTAGTTCTTCCTTCCATCAGATTGGACAATGCTTGCTGTACTTCATACTCCGAGGTGCTGTCCAGACTGGATGTCGCTTCATCCAACATAAGAATATCCGGACTGCGCAGTAAGGCACGAGCAATAGCAATCCGCTGACGTTGGCCCCCGGATAACTTGATTCCCCTCTCGCCCACTTCCGTGTCATAGCCCTGTGGCAGCTTGTCGATAAAGTCGGCAGAATAGGCCATCTCAGCAGCTCGCCGGATCTCATCCATCGTGGCCTCACGACCTAATCCGTACGTGATGTTGTCTTTGATCGTACCCGCCATAAGTGGACTTTCCTGAGATACATACCCAATCTTGCTGCGCCAGGAGGCCAAAGAATAATCTGTTATGGCTTGTCCCCCATATGAAATATGGCCTGTATCGGGCATATAAAACTGCTCCATCAAAGAGAACAGTGTTGATTTGCCGCTACCGCTTGGACCGACAATGGCTGTCACTTTTTGTGTAGGTACCGTCAAATTGATTCCGTGCAACACTTCCTCACCTGTAACATAGGAAAAATGTACATCATGGAATGCAATCGTCTCATTTCCTTTTGGCGCTACCTTAGTGCTGTCATGTGGCTCTTCCTCATCGGCAAGGATCGCTTGTATGCGCTCCGTTGCACCTACGACTTTTTGCAAACGAGAGTATAACGTCGTGAATTGTCCCATTGGCATAATGACCTGGAACAACAGTAAAATGAACGCAACCAGTTCACCAGGCGACAACAGTCCAGACGCTACGCGCATTCCCCCCACACCCAGAATAACGACTAGAACGGCAGTCATGACAAATGTAAACAAAGGACCGATCAGAGCAAGAATGCGCGCTTCCTGCAAGCCAAAAGCAAACATTTTACGAATCCGGGAATCTCCTGCTTCCACTTCCTGTTTCTCCGTTCCGTAAGCTTTCACCAAGCGGATCTCGCCAATAACCTGACTGAGCACGGACGTAAGACCAGCCATCTCATCCTGCTGCTTCTTGGAGATCTTGTACATTTTCTTCCCGACCGGCAACAGAATCAACAGCGTAAGCGGCACCAGACTCAGAATAATGAGCGACATCACCCAATCCAAGTAAAATAGTAATGCCACGCCACCCACAACAGCAACGATGTTGGATACAAAGGAAACCAGATAATCCGCGATCAACGTCATGATCTGGCTTGTATCATTCGTAATCCGGCTCATCGTATCGCCTGTACGATTCCGATCGAAATATGGCATTCGCAGCGACAATACCTTGTTCCACAGCTTGGTGCGAAGTGTTGCGACCACCCGTTGTCCGGCGTAATTTAACATATAAATGCTAATACCCGAGGCAATCGCCTGAATCACAAATGCCCCAAGCAATAACAAAATAACAGATTTGTTCAATGCCGAAGTGGTTAATCCATCAATCAGACCTTTGGTCATCAATGGCACGATCAGTCCGGCTGTAGTTTGAATCAGGGTTAAGATGAGGGCCAGAATCAAGATCAGTTTTGGCGGGTTCGTGGAGGCGATAAGCTTGACGAAATCCTTAAATCCCTTTTTTCCTACCTTCGGTTCATTCTGCCCTGCTTGTTGCTGCTCTTCCATTCCCGTTCCTCCCGTTCTCCATCTGCTCACCAGAGATCATACGTATGAACTTACATGACGTTGCCTTTTGTTATTACAAAACTCCATGCAACACAAAGTTGGCTAAAAAGAGGATGGAAATGCCATACATGACCACAGGCACCTGTTTACCTTGACCTGCTGCCAGCTTCGCTAATGGATAGGCAATAAATCCAAACGCCATACCGTCCACGATGCTATATGTAAATGGAATCATGACCATGATCAGAAATGCTGGAAATGCCTCTGTGAAGTCACCAAAATCCATATCTTTCACACCTTGTACCATCAGGCCACCAATAATGATCAAAATGGGCGCAATTGCACTGTCCGGAATGTAACCGAGGAGCGGGATGAAGAAAAAAGTAGCTCCGAATAACACGGCTGTAACGAGCGGAGTCAAACCTGTGCGACCGCCTGCTGCAATTCCGGCTGTAGTCTCGGCTGCAGCAACTGGAGGGCTGCTTCCGAATACGCCTGCCAGTACGGTACTAATGGATAGTGCGCGTAGACTTCCTTTGAACCGCTCTGGACGACCAATCATCTGTGTCTGAGCGGTAATTAATCCGATATTTTCGAACACCACAATTAGCAGTAGCAAAAATACAGCGATCCAGAATGCAACATCAGCCAGTTTCATCAAAGATAATTCGCCAAACAAGCCGCCGTATTGACGCAGCGCATCCATAGCTGATACGGACTCACCCGGGTTCACTGCACCAAGTACATAGGCAAGGCCTGTCCCGACCAGAATACTGATCAGAAGTCCACCCTGTACGTTACGTATAAATAAAATCAAGGCAAGCACCAGCGTAACGCAGGCTGTAATGACATTGGGATCATTGAAATGCCCAATCGCAACAAACGTGGTCTGATGTGCGATAACGATTCCACTTTTTTGCAAACCGATAAATGTCAGAAACAAACCAATCCCGACCGTAATGCCATGCTGCAGATTTTTCGGGATTGCTTCGCTGATCATTTTGTATAGTGACGTAAACGCAACAATGGCAAACAGTACACCTGTAACGGTTACAACGGCCAGCGCTTCTTGCCAGCTTAATTTCATGGAATGTACAAGTGTATACGTGAAAAATGCATTAATCCCCATTCCGGGTACTACGATAATCGGTGATTTTCCGCCAAATGCCATGAGCAAACATCCTGCAATGGACGTCAGCAGTGTTCCAACCATAGCTGCCTGCAAAGGCATCCCGGCATCGGAAAGAATTGTAGCATTGACCATAACGATATAGACCACGGCAAAATAGGAAATGGCTCCCGCCACAACTTCCTTCTTCCACTGGTCTCCTGGCTCCATGCCAAGACGTCTGGTCATCCATCCGTGTTTCATTTCGTTCTATTCCCCTCTCTGTAGCCGCAAATTCATTATGTATGTATCATCATTTCGCGCAGCAGTGAATATCATACACGGTTTTGACTTTGAAGTACATGACGTAACTCTGACATTTATCTAGGAATACAGTTCGGCTATCATAGACGATTGACGTCCCATCCGCTCCTCTCTTGCGAAGTATGATCACACAAAAAAGCGCAGATGCCTTATCAGCATCCACGCTTCTTCAGTTGGAAACAAGTTACAGCTGCTTGTTCTCTGCAATTTCTAACAAATCCTTAATCGCAACACTGACCATAATCAGTCCGGCTACCGGAGGCACAAATGAGTTACTCGCAGGTGGCTGTTTAGCCTTGCGAATTTCCGGAGCATTCTCGGGAACGATTTTTTGTGTTACATCCTCACGCGGTTTCATCGGCTTTTCAGTCGAGAAGACCACTTTCACACCTTTTTTGATGCCGTCTTTACGAAGTGTCGTACGCACAACACGGGCAATCGGGTCCATGGTCGTTTTCGAAATATCTGCAACCTGGAATTTCGTCGGGTCCATTTTATTCGCCGCACCCATACTCGAAATCATCGGAATTTTACGTTTCAGGCACTCTTTAATGAGATGGATTTTGTAGATAATCGTGTCGGATGCATCCAGCACATAATCCAGATCATATTTGAACAATTCCTCATATGTTTCTTCCGTGTAAAACATATTCAGGGCAATTGCATCACATTCCGGATTGATCAGTTTCACACGTTCCACCATCAGATCCGCTTTTTTCTGCCCCACTGTCGTAGTCAGAGCATGAATCTGGCGGTTAATATTGGTGATGTCCACGACGTCCTTATCAATCAGGATGATACGCCCAACGCCGCTACGGGCAAGAGCTTCTACAGCAATACCACCTACGCCGCCAATACCGAGCACAGCGACTGTACTATTCTTCAACGTGTCCAGACCTTCAGGTCCGATCGCAAGTTCTGTTCTTGAAAATTGATGGAGCATTGAGAATCGATGCCTCCTTTATTTCTTTTCCGCTACCGGTTTACGGGCTACGCGGATATGCAGTTGTTCCAATTGTGAGTCATCCACTTCGGATGGTGCATTCATGAGCAGATCCGTTGCACTTGCCGTTTTCGGGAAGGCAATCGTTTCACGCAGATTCGTGCGGCCCGCCAGCAACATCACGAGGCGGTCCAGACCAAAGGCAATACCACCATGCGGTGGAGTTCCATATTCGAATGCTTCCAGCAGGTAGCCGAATTTCTCATTCGCTACTTCTGTAGAGAGTCCAAGGGCAGCAAACATTTTCTCCTGAACATCACGTTTGTAGATACGCATCGAACCGCCACCTACTTCATAACCATTGAGAACAAGGTCATAGGCTTGAGCGCGGATTGCACCTGGATCTGTGTCAAACAGATGTACATCTTCGTCTTTTGGACGAGTGAACGGATGGTGTTCTGCCACATAACGTTTCGCATCTTCATCATATCCGAGGAGTGGGAAGTCCACAACCCAAGCAAATTTGAATTTGCTGTCATCAATCAGACCCAGTTGACGGCCGATTTTCAGACGCAGTGCGCCCAGAACGTCAGCAACCACTTTTTTCGTGTCTGCGGAGAAGAGCAACAAGTCTCCATCTTCAGCACCAGTGCGCTCTTTGACAGCTTCGATTTCTTCAGGCGTGAAGAACTTCACGATTGGCCCTTTGAACTCGCCGTCTTTCACTTGAATCCAAGCCAGACCTTTAGCACCGTATCGTGCAGCAAATGGTCCGAGATCATCGATCTCTTTACGACTCCATGTACCACAGCCTTTAGCGTTCAGCACTTTCACTTCTCCACCTTTTTCGATGACAGAAGCAAATACTTTCACACCACTGTTTGCTACGATATCGTTCATTTCAACCAGTTCCATACCAAAGCGCAGATCTGGTTTGTCTGAACCGTATTTACCCATTGCATCTGCATACGTAATCCGTTGGAAAGGCAGTTCCAGCTCAATTCCTTTGGTTTCACGCAGCAATTTGGCCATCAGTTCTTCCATCATTGGCAGCAGGTCATCCTGTTGCAAGAAAGAAGTCTCGATGTCGACTTGAGTGAATTCTGGTTGACGGTCTGCACGCAGATCCTCATCCCGGAAACAACGAGCGATCTGATAATAACGCTCAACGCCACCCACCATCAGCAACTGTTTGTAGATTTGTGGGGATTGTGGCAAGGCGAAGAATTCACCTTCATGCACACGGCTCGGTACGAGATAATCACGTGCACCTTCCGGGGAGCTCTTAGTCAGGATTGGTGTTTCCACTTCAACGAACTCTTCTCCATCCAGGTAGTCACGGAACACTTTGGATGCTTTGGAACGCAGTTTCAATGTTTCGAACATTTCCGGACGACGCAGGTCCAGGTAACGATATTTCAAACGAAGGGATTCATCAACTTCGACACCATCTTCAATGAAGAATGGAGGTGTTTTGGCTGCATTGAGCACTTCGATTTCTGTGATTTGAACTTCAATTTCGCCAGTAGGCAGGTTTTTGTTAACTGTTTCAGCATCACGTTTAACGACTTTACCCGTTACAGCGATAACATACTCGCTACGTACGCGATCTGCGATTTGCAGAGCTTCACCGGAATAAGCCGGGTTAAAGACAACTTGTACAATCCCGCTGCGATCACGCAGGTCGATGAAGAGTACGCCCCCCAAGTCACGACGGGTCTGAACCCAACCGTTCAATGTTACTGTTTCACCGATGTGTGCGGGTGTTAATGCGCCGCAATGATGACTTCTTTTCATAACCAAACTCCTCATTATGTGAATTTCCGTTCTGTATGGGCAGTTAGTGCCTGCTCTTCAACAGTCCGGTTACGTGTAGACCATGTATTCGAAAAGGCATGTTACCTCTGGCTCGCCAACTTCCGCTTAATTGGAATCGTTGGTGAACCTCAGTAATTTTGCCGGATCAATTGTTTTACTCGAAAGTTTTGATCTTAATGTAACACTTCGTGCTTATTTACCTTCGCGAATTGCCTCTACCAAATCATCAAGCTTCACGGTTTGTTGCTCACCCGTATCCATTGATTTGAGGGCGATCTCACCACGCTCCAGCTCGTCATCACCAAGGATGGCAGTGTAGCGGGATTTGAAACGGTCAGCTGATTTCATCTGTGCTTTCATCTTGCGACCCAGATAATCACGTTCCCCAGACAGTCCAGACTGACGAAGTTTGAACAACAGACGGTTCACTTCACGATCAGCTGCCTCTCCCAGAGCAACAAAGTACACATCCAGTGGAGCCAGCGTAGTGACCTCAATATTTTGGTGCTCCAGAATCAGTTGAATACGCTCCAGACCAATACCGAAGCCAATACCCGGCTGATCAGGTCCACCGATATCTCCAACGAGACCATTGTATCGACCACCGCCGCCAACGGTATCAATTGCTCCAATACCTTGGGCTTTTAATTCAAAAGCAGTCAGTGTGTAATAATCCAAGCCCCGTACCAGACGATTGTTCACAGCATAATCCACACCGAAATCATCCAGGTATGCCTGCAGCTTGGCAAAGTGATTCAAAGACTCTTCATCCAGGCTATCCAGTATGGACGGTGCCCCAACGAATTTGTCCTGATCGACTTTACAGTCGAGTACACGCAGCGGATTACGCTCCATGCGGGACTGGCAGTCCTTGCACAGGCTGTCTTTCATCGGTCTGAGGAACCCAAGTAACGTCTCGCGGTATTCTGCTCGGCTGGTTGAGTTACCAACGGAGTTGATCTCCACTTTGACATCCTTCAAGCCGAGCTCGACGCACAACTGGTAACCTAGTGCGATTACTTCGGCATCAATCGCAGGGTCCAGCGCACCGATGGCTTCTACACCAAACTGGTGAAATTGACGCTGACGACCTGCCTGGGGACGCTCATACCGGAACATTGGACCGATGTAATAGAGCTTGCTCACATCCGGTTCACCGTAGATTTTATTCTCTACATACGCACGGACAACACCCGCTGTTCCCTCCGGACGAAGAGTCATGCTACGATTTCCTTTGTCATCAAAGGTATACATTTCTTTTTCAACGATATCGGTAGTCTCTCCTACACCGCGTACAAATAAAGAAGTCTGTTCGAAGATCGGTGTACGAATCTCACGGTAATTAAACCGTCGACACAGATCTCGTGCTTTTTCTTCTACGTACTGCCATTTCTCGACAACTCCAGGCAGTAAGTCCTGCGTTCCAGTCGGTTTTTGAAAAGCCATCTTGATCCCTCCAGCATTGATTTTTTTCTCTAAAAGTTAAAAAATTCTACACGTGATCACTGCGCGGGCAGAACAACCTTACAATCGCTGTTATCCCCAGATTTTTTGAATTAATTTTATAATGTGGAAATCTGGTGATAAAGGCGAACGCTTCGCTTTTACAGGTTTTTTCTGCCCTCTCCGTTTTCGTGTATTTCTTTTAAATCAACTTATATAACAAAAAAATCCCTCGCCCTGTCGCTGTATATACAGCAAACAAAGGGACGAGAGATTGTGTAATATACATTCACCCGTGGTACCACCCACATTCCGGAAACCTGACACTTTAGCCGTTCAGGTGATCTCTGATGATTCAAGATTGCATACAGCACCCTGATCAAGCAGATATTCCGCTCTACGTATAACGCACGTCCTGCGCAGGCCAGCTACTGGTCACCAGATCATCTCTGCTGTGTTCGCCGTCTGTTCTCGGGGAAGTCATTCGTCCGCTCATCAAGAGAATCCTTACAGCCTTGGGATTCCTCTCTGGTCATGTGGGCACGGAGTACTTGGTCCCGTCATCAAATCAGTAATATAGTTCAAAAATCGACTTGTATTGACTATAGTCAACGTATTATTTTCTGATTGTAATGAACCGCAGTGCTAAAGTCAAGGGTTAACACGAAAAGATAGCTCTAAAAAATTTTACTCACACGCTGCACCGGATGGGGGAGTGACAGAAATCACGGATAATAGAAGCTGGATTCATCATATGAATTCCAACTTCTATTCGCTTCTTATTCCTCTATTGTTGCAGCATCCACTTCAACAGATCCGGCGCGCTCGCCCATAAACGGGAATGCATAATGACATATTCAATCGCTTCGTCGGAGTCGCCCATGCCGACAAAATCAGGGAGGTTATGCGGCAACCGCTTTAAACCCAACAGGTAATCAGGCACATGTTTGTTCACACCCCGGGCCACACGGTACAGCATTTTGAGCTGGGAGGTGATTCCGTTTTTCTTATACTCCAGAATGATCTTGTCATAGGCAAAGGCCGTTGCGGCGTCACCTCTTCCATACTCCTCCAGCAATTGCTCTGCCTGATCCAATTGGTTGCTGTACAAATACACAGCAGCGAGCAGGTAACGTGCTCCGGTATTGTCTTCCGTATTAAGCTCTAGCATATGCTCCAGGATCTGTGCTGCTTCTTTCGTATCTCCACCAAACCAGCAGGATTCGGCATAACTTTTGCATATCCGGATATAGGGACGAGTCTCATGAAGCCCCCAGAAGTCCCCTTTGTTCTCCTCAAAGAACAGTTCGCCCAGTTCACGTTTGCCAGCAGCGATTCCTTCCTTGAGGTAAGATCGTGCATCATTCTCATTGTCCGATTCCTCAGCTAGAATAAGATATGCATCAGAGCTGTCGGGATACATCTCCAGCGCTGTTTCCGCCAGATGTACTCTCCGTTTGGAAGAGCTCGCTTCCCTCGCCTTAGACAGCAGAGCCTGTGCTTTGTCTTTCGATGTGCCTGGACCGTTCAGCATCAATAGCTCGTCCGTTTCACCGCCCATGCCGTATTCTTCGATGTAACTATTCATCTCCTTAACCTTCCGGGAGATCGTGCCTGTTGTTACCTCATATTTATCAGCCAGCTCAGCCTTTGAGACATGGAAGCCGTATTCCTCGGACAGCAAATACTCAATTGCAGCAGAGAACGAGCCTGTCTTCTTCACAGTAGGGCGGGTCTGACGGGAGTAGCCGTTCCATAACACCAGAGCTTCCAAAATTACCTCGGGCTCGTATTGGCTCCTCATGTTCTCAATAGTCTGCAGGGCCAGCTGTTCGTGAGCCGGGTGCTCCCATTTCAAATCGCTTGCCACCATCTTTTTCAGCTTGGTCAAGGTCAGTTTGCTCTCAGGCTGCATGGAGGCTTCCCGAACCGGTTGCTCCGTTGATATTATCCCCAGTATGGATTCTACTGCAGAGGACTCCTTGTTCAGACAACATTTCTTATATTTTTTCCCACTACCGCATGGGCATAAATCATTTCTTCCAACCTTACTCAAAACTAATTCCCCCTTAAATCTGTCTCTAGCCATTCGCATGAGAACTCTGTTGCTTTAGCATTGTAGGTGTCAATTCTCAAACGAGGCATTCTATATAACTTTCAAATTCCATCGATCAAGCAGAAACGGTTGCCCCGTACTTATATAAAAAAGGTGGGGCCGTTTCAGCGAGTATATGTTCATCTGGAATATGACGGATCACTCTGGCGATGAGTTCCTCATACTCTCTGTCATAGGATTGGATTCGTCTGAACCCAATCACTGGAGCTAGATTTACCGTCCAATGTAGCCCAACTATGAAAACAATTCGCTGTAGAATATATAAACCCATCTCTCTATTCTAGCAAAAATTGAATAAAGGGGTAAGCTCTGCCCAAAACATACATATTCTCAGCTCAAAAAAAATAGCCTGCACACGGTGTGCAGGCTCAAAGGATATATAAAAAAAGGGGGTCATGTGTGTTATTATAAGCCCACTATGTTAAAGGCTTATGTATCTAATATTACAGTAATATTACAAAAATGATAGCGCTTTATAAATTAGTTTTTTAATATCCTCATGATCAAAAAGCCCTTGCACATCACTCGACTGTGTGGTCGAGCAGTGCAAGGGCCAAGAAGTATCTACACGTTAATTCAAATCTTCCACATAGGCATGGTTGGAACGAAGCTTATGAACAATCTCGTCATAATCCTCATCCCTTACTTTGGCAGACAGAACATAATGCAGATCATCATAATCGGCCGAAGACACATCTGCAGCATTCAGCAGGTCTCCATCCTCATTCACTCTGTCACGAGTATCCCGTTCTGCATCACGGTCCACATTGGCTACTACAGGGATCACATTTTCGCTAGCTGGAACACCAGGGGCTGCACCTACACCCATTGCTCCGTTGGTGCCTACGCCACCTGCTGTATTATAAGGCACCAGTGGCACCATAACACGCGTGTCTCTACCTACCGCACTGTCCAGTTGACCTACTTCCAAATGCTCTGTACGGAACGTCTGAAGTGAAGTTCTTGCTCCCTCTGCCTCGTCCTCGGTTCGAAAATACGCCTGAATATGTTTTGTCATGTCAAACCCTCCTTTTTCGGAATGAAATGCAACGTGAAGTTTCGTAACCCCACGATGTAACGTAGTTAAGATACATCAATATATCTCAGTTGCACTAGCTGAAGTTATATAACTTTTAGCAGTTCACGTACAAACGCTGGCTCATCTTCAGGTGTTCGGGATGTAATATAGTTTCCATCCACAACGGCCTCATGATCCTTGAACTCTGCTCCTGCGTTTACCATATCATCCTTAAGTGGTGGATAGGATGTAATGGTACGGCCTTTCAACAGACCGGCACTAGCCAAAATTTGCGGACCATGACAGATCGCAGCAATTGGTTTCTTCGCACTGTTGATCTCGGTGACAAACTTCAAGATATGCGCATCACTTCGCAAATTCTCAGGGGATGATCCACCAGGAATAACGACTGCATCATAATCTGAAGCGGATGCATCACCAATCGCCTTATCTGTGGTATAGGAGGCCTTTCCTCCTTTACCTTTAAGGGTCTCACCGGCTTTTAATCCGATAATCTCCACTTCATGTCCAGCTTTTTTTACTTCGTCATACGGGACCTGCATCTCCGAATCTTCAAAGTCATTCGCCAATAAAAAAGCAACTTTACTCATAACGTATGTTCTCCTTTCCGTGTTCGAACTTTCTTTATAAAATCGGGTCTTGCAGTACATTGGCACTTCGTTGTGGCTCGTTTTGTTATTACCCTCACCAGAGCAATTTATAACAATTCAATGTAATTTCATTTTGTAACGAAGTCGTCAAACGAATAGTTAAAAAGTTCTACTCACGACAAAAAGTCCTGATTCGGGAAGAAATCAGGACTTTTTCAGAATCTGTATAATCCAAATATCGGATGTTTATATACCTGTTTAAACATTCAAGATCGCGGAAGATGACTCTGCTTCCCTTTGTCCGAATCCTGAAGTGCCCAGATCGTTGCAACATACTCAGCAGCCGAACGGGCAAGGTGCAATGATTCATACAAGTTGCCAGGGAGTAACAAAGGTTCTGAACGGGTACGTGTTTCTTTCGCAGATTGGCGCATAATTGGATGGATACTCCTTTGATCATGAAATGGTCATCAACGAATTATCCCTTATTATGGCCTGAACCCCATGGAATTATGCACGTGGTTCCTGACGAACCGGACTTTCAAGCATCAAAGTCACGGGTCCCCAGTTGGTAAATGTTACATCCATCATCGCTCCGAAACGCCCGGTTTCAACCTGGATACCTTTATCCCGTAGCAGTTGATTAAACGTTTCATATAACAGTTCTGCCGCTTCAGGTCGGGCCGCAGCCGCAAAGCTCGGACGCTTTCCTTTGCGACAATCTCCGTACAGGGTGAACTGGGAAACAGACAATACAGCACCGCCTACATCAAGCAGACTGAGATTCATCTTCTCCTGATCATCCTCAAATATCCGCAACCCACTAACTTTGTCAGCCAGATACTGGGCATCCTTCTCGGTGTCCTCATGGGTAATGCCCACGAGTAGCATTAATCCGGATTCGATCTTACCTGTCAGCTCGTCTCCCACAGTCACCTGAGCCTCTTTACAACGTTGTACAAGCACCCTCATCTTACAGGCTCCTTACTGCATAATCCGATGCACTGAATAGACATCTTTCACACGTTTGATCCGTTCTACAACGGATTGCAGATGATCCGTATTACGAATCAGAATTGTGACGTGCACCAATGCTAATTTATTTTTATCTGTCCGTCCTGTAACGGCAGATATATTGGTTTTACTTTCAGATACAGCCTGAAGTACCTCGTTGAGCAAGCCATTCCGATCATGGCCTGTAATCTCAATATCCACACTGTAACTTGCTTCGATATTCTCTTCCCACTCGACCTCAATAACACGTGCTGCTTCTTCACCGTCTGCACTTGTCGGGATATTCGGACAGTCACTACGGTGTACGGAAACGCCGCGTCCACGTGTAACGTATCCGATAATGTCATCTCCAGGTACAGGATTACAGCATCGTGCGAATCGAACAAGCAGATTATCGATGCCTTTGACACGAATACCGTTGGTTGGTCGATTTCTGCGCTCAGGCGCAGGTTTAAGCTCGCGCATCTCGGAATTTAATTCCAGCAAACTGGACTCTTCCTGCTCTTTACGCAGTTTTTCGGTTGCTTTGGTTACAATCTGTGCAGCAGTAATCCCACCGAATCCAACAGCCGCAAGCATGTCATCAATATCGTTAAAGGCATATTTTTTGGCAGCTTCCATCAACTTGTCATCCGTCATCCACGCAGAAGGATCAAGCCCCATGCGCTTCAGTTCACGCTCACAGCTCTCCCGACCTTTTTCAACGTTTTCTTCACGGCGTTCCTTCTTGAACCATTGCTTGATCTTCGCTCGTGCATGAGAAGATTTCGCAATTTTCATCCAGTCCTGGCTCGGTCCGTAAGAATGTTTGGACGTCAAAATTTCGATGATATCACCTGTCTTCAGATGATAATCGAGCGGAACAATCCGACCGTTTACTTTGGCACCAATGGTCCGATTACCCACCTCCGTATGGATTCGATAAGCAAAATCCAAAGGAACAGAGCCGATTGGCAATTCGATGACTTCTCCTTTTGGTGTAAATACAAATACCAGATCCGAGAAGAAATCCATTTTGAGTGACTCTACGAATTCTGATGCATCCTGTGCTTCGTTTTGAAGTTCAAGAATTTCACGGAAGAACGTAATCTTGTCTTCAAAATGATTTCCGTTCGCAGCGCCTTCTTTGTAGGCCCAGTGGGCAGCAATACCAAATTCAGCAGTCCGGTGCATATCCCATGTCCGGATCTGTACTTCTGTTGGTTCGCCATTGGGACCAACTACCGTTGTATGCAACGATTGATACATATTCGCCTTCGGCATCGCAATGTAGTCTTTGAAGCGTCCAGGCATCGGTTTCCATAGCGTGTGTATAATTCCCAAGGTAGCATAACAATCCTTGATATTATCCACAATAATACGAATGGCAAGCAGATCATAAATTTCGTTAAACTGCTTGTTTTTGGTAGTCATTTTCTTGAACACGCTGTAGATATGTTTCGGGCGGCCCGAAAGGTCTGCCTGAATTCCCATCTCATCGAGCTTGTTCGTAATTCCATCCATAACCGTATCAATATATTGCTCACGTTCCGCACGTTTTTTGTGCATCAGGTTCGCAATTCGGTAATACTGCTGCGGATTCAAATAACGGAGGGCGATGTCCTCCATTTCCCATTTGATTGCAGAGATACCCAAACGGTTTGCAATCGGACAGAAAATTTCCAGGGTCTCATATGAAATCCGGCGCTGGCTTTCTTCCGACTGAAACTTGAGTGTCCGCATATTATGCAGACGGTCAGCCAATTTAATCACGATGACACGGATGTCCTGCGCCATGGCGATGAACATTTTGCGGTAGTTCTCGTTCTGCTGTTCTTCCTTGGAGCGAAACTGAATACGTTCCAGCTTCGTCAAGCCGTCAACAAGCATGGCACACGTATTGCCGAAATGATTGCGGATCTCTTCAAGTGAGACCGTAGTATCCTCTACTACATCATGAAGAAGCGCTGCTATTATGGAGATGGTGTCCATCTGCATGTTCACAACAATGTCGGCAACCGCAAGCGGATGCAGAATATACGGTTCTCCCGATTTTCGCGTCTGTCCATGGTGGGCCTGATCAGCAAATTCGTAAGCTTCTCGTATGCGCACCAGATCGGGTTCTTTGATATATGCCCCGGCCTTCTCGAGTAATTGCTCTATGCCCATTCTGATCTGTTCCGTGTCCTTTCTATACCAAATGGAACCCGTGACAGTGCTGCAACACAGGTTCCCCGTAAAAGTAATTTCCTATAATTATGACGCTTCGCCCGTTTCCCGTCAACTGCTGACGAATAAGAGCGCTTATCCAATTTTTATATTGGTGATCTGAATTACTTCTATCTCGTTTCCCTATGACTCACAGGGGATTGGATGTATTTCTTATTTCTTATGTATTATTGCCGTTATTTGCTGAAATAGAAGGAAAATTCATGAAAATATTAATTCTATCGCTCTGTTACGTCAAAAATGTTATTGATTAATTAAGAGAAACTCTGTAATCTATTGAAAGTTTGTGTTTCGGAAAAGGAGATGAAATTCATTGCAACGCGAAATTCAGGTTAATCAAAAGATGCCACTTGGCTCAGGTTCACTGCTTAGCCTTCAGCATTTGTTCGCCATGTTTGGTAGCACGGTGCTTGTACCAAACCTGTTTGGTGTTGATCCAAGTATGATCCTGCTGATGAACGGGATTGGAACACTGTTGTACATACTGATGTGTAAAGGAAAGATCCCTGCATATCTCGGGTCCAGTTTTGCCTTTATTGCTCCTGTCACTTCAGTATTGAAAACACATCCAGAGAACGGCTACTCCATGGCACTTGGAGCTTTTATCATAACAGGACTTGTGTTCTGCCTCGTGGCTCTTATCATTAAATATGCTGGAACAGGATGGATCAACGTTGTATTCCCACCAGCGGTTATGGGTGCCATCGTTGCTCTGATCGGACTGGAGCTTGTACCCGTGGCTGCCGGTATGGCAGGTCTGATTAATCCCGATATCCTTAAATATCCCAACTGGGCACCTCAAGCCAAACCCATTATTTTATCCATGGCCACGCTTGGTATCACTGTCATTGGAGCCGTAACGTTCCGTGGATTCCCCAAAATCATTCATATTCTAATCGGTATTGTAGTCGGTTATATCCTTGGCTATTCTATGGGTCTGGTTGATAAACAGGCTATTGGAAATGCTGATTTCATCTCACTACCAACCGTAACAACGCCTACATTTGACTGGTCCGTTATATTCACCATTTTACCTGTAGCGCTTGTGGTTATCGTTGAACATATTGGACATTTGCTTGTAACGAGCAGCATTGTAGGCAAAGATCTTTCGAAAGACCCTGGGCTTCATCGTTCCCTGCTTGGTAATGGGGTCTCCACCATTCTGTCCGGGTTTGTAGGATCTACTCCCAATACAACCTATGGTGAGAACATCGGTGTAATGGCCCTGACTCGCGTATACTCCACATATGTCATTGGTGGCGCAGCAGTCATTGCAATCGTACTTTCCTTCTCAGGAACATTCTCGGCGCTTGTAGCCAATATTCCTGTGCCTGTTATGGGTGGCGTATCCCTACTTCTGTTCGGGGTTATTGCAGCATCTGGTCTGCGTATTCTGGTTGAACAGAAAGTCGATTTTGCCAAACCGACCAATCTGCTGCTTACTACACTTGTATTGGTCATCGGACTGAGTGGTACAGAAGTTACCTTCTACGGCGTTCATCTGAAAGGGATGGCATTGGCAACCATCGTCGGAATTCTGATGAGCTTGTTGTTCAAACTGTTTGAAGTGCTAGGTTGGTTGAATGACGATTCACGTAAACAGCCTATCACTGAAAAAACGCCCGATTAACTTCCATCGTATACACATCAAAAAGCCTGTTCTCCCTAACCTTACGGTTGGAAGAACAGGCTTTTTGATAATCATTAATGCTGTATATTATTTCCCGGGAAACGGAAAAACAATTCATGTTTCATCACAGCGGTACATGTGGAGATTTCAGCTTAATAATTCATCAATGTGAATACATCGATTTCTGGCAATTTAGCACGACCATTCAGATCAGACAGCTCAATCAGGAAGGCAGCTCCGACAACTTTCCCACCCAATTGTTCAATCAAGTTGATGGAAGTTGCAATCGTTCCACCCGTTGCGAGCAGATCATCTGCGATCAGGACATTTTGACCTTTTTCAATCGCATCTGTGTGCATCGCGAGTGTATCCTTGCCATACTCGAGATCATAACCAACTTCAATCGTCTCTCCAGGCAGTTTTCCACTTTTGCGAATCGGAGCAAAACCGACACCAAGAGCGTATGCCAGAGGGGCGCCCACAACGAAACCACGTGCTTCAGGTCCAGCAATAACGTCAATTTTGAGATCAGAAACCATCACTTTCAGTTCATTGATCGCATTGCGGTACATTTCTCCATCCTTCAACAATGTTGTAATGTCCTTAAAGCTGATTCCCGGTTGTGGAAAGTCAGGAATGACACGAATATAATCTTTAAAATCCAAAATAATCTCCTCCTAAAATAAATACACAAACTTCCATCTAAGATACGCCCTTCATCCGGGATATCATCCATTGTGTCAGTTGCGGTGTGGCTGCATCCAGCATCACCTGTTCTATTTCGGCCATATTTTCGAGCGCCTGATAGTGACGTGAAGCGGTTAGTTCACGCTTAGGCGGGTTATCCACAAACGCAATTTTGCCGTTATCACGGGTAATGAAGGATAACTCTTCGAATACATCCAACATCATCGTAATCATGCGCGGCGAACAACCACACTGACGACTGAGCACAGGAGTAATCTCTTGTTCCTCCACGGGTTCAGCTTTCCATTTCAACACCTGCATATAAATACGCTTAAAGAGTTCTCTGGAAGGCATCTGAAGGCGATCTCGGCGGTTGCCTGATCCGTGCAGAAGGATGATATTCTCAGCTCCACTGAACAAAGCCAGCATGGCATTAAGTTGTTCCGGGGTTTCCGGCGTATCAAACACAAATAACGTCCGGACTTGTTCCTGTCCATAATGCTGTGCAGCAGCATTACACGGAAATAACCCGACCTTTCTATCATATACCCAAAGGCAAGGTTCATACAATGAATTTCCCTCGGAAACATCTGTTTCTTTACGAACAATAGCACCAACAGAACCAGATTTATATCGCAGATGCACCTCAAGTGAGCTCAAGAAATGTTTCATCGCATTTAATGGCTCGGCATTACCGCGCAAATCAAACACTTGGACCTGAGGAACATGAATGTCCTGAAGCATCAATTGAGGTTTTCTCATCCCATTCCATTCATTGATGGACAGTTCTCCCATCACATCAATAACGGAACCTGGGAGAAGAAACTCTGCTAACGCTCCCTTACCAAAAGCGACGGTTTCCAGTTGCTGACCATCCTGTTCCAGAACCAGTTTCAGATGGCGTTTCTCTCGTCCCATCGTTCTGGTTTCCTTCACAGTCACACTTCTCAATACAAACCGTGGCGAAGGATTGCTCATCCCAAAAGGCTGCAATCTGTCGATCTCCTGGATCACTTTCAGCGGAACATCACTGATTCTGCATTCATCATCCGCAAGACGTTGAGGTACAAAGTCCTCTTCAGTTAATACAGATGCAGCAAACTCATTCAAACCAGCCTCAAGTTCTTCCAACTGTTCCCGATGCAAGGTCATACCTGCTGCAGCAGGGTGTCCCCCGTAATGGTCCATAGTGTGTTTATTGACTGTGAGTGCCTGATAGATATCCAAGCCCTCAATGGAGCGCGCAGAGCCCTTGCAGACACCGCTCTCTGGATCGATCCCAAGGATAAGTGTAGGTCGGTAATAACGCTCCAGCAATTTGGAAGCCACAATACCAACCACTCCAACGTTCCAGCCCTCACCAGCCAATACGATTACATCTGGAACGGATCCTGAACGAAGCTGTATCTTTTGTTCCAACTGTGCAGTTGCTTCTTGTAATATGCCCTCTACGACTTGCTGCCGCTCCCGATTCAATAGATCAAGCTGGCCCGCAAGCGTATGAGCTTCATCCAGATTCTCGGTGGTGAGAAGCGATACCGCTCTCCCGGCATGATCCAAACGTCCACTGGCATTAATACGAGGGGCCATGGCAAAGGCAATATTAATTGAAGTCACCTGACTCTGATCCACCCCACTGATTTCCAGCAATGCACTTACACCGGGAAGACGTGAACCACGCATCGATTCTATTCCATAACTAACGATAACCCGGTTCTCCCCTTCCAAAGGCATCAGATCGGCAACGGTGCCGATGGCGGCAATCTCCATCCATTCACCGGGCACTTCCCCGATTAATGCCTGAGCGAGCTTCAAGGCTACTCCCGCTCCTGCCAAACCTTTAAAAGGATACGGGCATCCTGGAAGTTTCGGATTAATAAGTGTAAAGGCTTCGGGCAAAATTTCAGGCGGCTCGTGGTGATCTGTCACAATGACTTCGATGCCCAGCGTGGCCGCATAGGCAATCTGTTCAACAGCACTGATTCCGGTGTCCACGGTAATAATCAATGAAACGCCTTGTTGATGCGCCCAATCCAATGCATGGTTGTGCAATCCATACCCTTCATTCGAGCGATGAGGGATATATATATCGTACGAAGCCCCAAGATGACGCATCAAATGGATCATGAGCGATGTGCTGGATACGCCATCAGCGTCATAATCCCCGTAGATCAAAATATGTTCTTCCCGCTCCAATGCCAGCTTGATACGTGGCACAGCTTCATTCATGCCGAGGAGCAGATAGGGATCATGCATCTGATTAAGGTCAGGATGCAAAAAACGTTCGGCCTCCTTTTCATTGTGCACTCCTCGACTCACAAGCAAACGTCCAACAAGGGGTGAAACGGAAAGCGCCTGCGAGAGTCCCGCAGCCGCCTCCAAATCGATATTCGGTGTATTCCACCGGTATTGCGAATAAAGCAATGATAACGCTCCTTTCCTGATCTACTGGACCCACGCTTCACTACTGAATTAATGTCGCTTCGTGATCGGGCAGTTCATGATTGGATTTATAGGGATAACCTGGATCATAAGGTATCGCTTGAATCTGTACTTCTTTCACATGACTGAAACGGGTGAGCAGTAATGTCTTGGCACGATTTGCAATCTCCTGTGCTTCCAGTATCGAGATCCTCGGATTCACACTAATGACCAGCTCAATCGTAACGTCATGTTCCTGTTCACGTGCAACCAAATGCTCAATGGTAATGATGCCATATACCCGCTGTACGGTCTCTTTGAAATCTGACGCTTCTTCCTGCTCCAGTTCCTGAACGAGTGAACCATAGACTGTGTCCACAATCATTCGGTAACCCTTGTGAAGCACAAAACAGGAAGCAATCAACGCAGCCGTGGGGTCCAGGTAGAGCAGCATGCTCAAACCCGTCTCTTCACCAGCCATCGATCCTATAATGCCGATTAACACGGTGAGCGAGCAATAGAGTGCACGGCGATGTTGTTGTGCATAGGCCAGCGCCTGAGACTGGTTTCGTTTACGGAAATATCTGTACTGAAATTGAAAAATCGCTTCTTTCACAGCCAGAGCCGCAACAGCCACCAAAAGTACCGACTTGCCGGGTGCTTCCGGTTCACTTCCGGAGAGACTACCCAATCCGGAGATCGCAAGCTGTAATCCACCCATGAGAATCAGCACAGATAACAATACTGAGATTCCGGGTCTAGCAACACTTGAATGTTCTTTATACCGTCCCCTGCGAGCCTTGCTCTTATCGCGTACAGACTTGGAGGGAAAGAGACCAGCCAGGGCAGAACCAGCTTCAGAAGCAGAATACAAGCCGTCAGCGAGCAATGATTTGCTGTTTGCCATATAACCGACTCCCGCTTTAATCACCGCAAGTCCCATATTACCGGCAATACCGCTCCATGTGGCAGCCTGAACAGATGGGATATGTTCTCTGGTCATGAATATTCCCCCTTAATTCTGTACATAAAGTTGCAAAACCGCGCCTGGCAGACGCGGCTTCACAATAAGATGTTTAGTTAGATTCTTTAGCTACTGTTTTTGGCTTATCCACTTGTTTACCTTTGAGCATCAGCCATAGTGGAGCGGCGATATAGATTGAAGAATATGCACCAAACAGTGTTCCGATAACCATCGCAAGCGAGAACATGCGAATGGATTCTCCACCAAATATGAACAAACAGATTGAAGCTGCAAACACGGTGAATGTTGTATTCAGGGAACGTGTCATCGTTTGAGCCAAACTGCGATTGACTACCTCACGCAAGTCGGCTTTGGTTGTCTTTTTGGCAAAACGCAGATTCTCACGAATCCGGTCAAAGATAACAATCGTATCGTTGATCGAGAACCCGACAATAGTCAATACTGCAGTAATAAAGGTCAAATCGACTTCCAAACGGAAGATGGAGAACACACTTATTACAACAAATGCATCATGGAAGAGTGCGATAACCGCAGCCAAACCAAAGCGCCACTCAAACCGGATCGCAACATAGATCATGATCCCGATACTTGCAATGAGTACCGCGTAGATCGCGTTGCGCTCCAATTCTTTGGCCATCTCTGGATCAACGGTATTTACTTCATAGGAAGCCGATGCATCCAGTTTGCTAAATTCCTGTTTAAATTTGCTCTCTTGGGTCTCATCCAGTTCATTGGAGAAACGAACATTTACACGGTCAGCCCCCGGTGTAATGGTAACATCACCCTCATCAACACCGATGTCCTTAACGATAGGTTTAATCTGCTCCGCTGTGATTGCTTTGGATACCGAAATATCCACATTCGATCCAGCACGGAAATCAACCGCATAATTCAAACCCAAAGCCAGAATGCTGATAATCCCCGTAATCGTAAGAATAATCGAGAAGATATAGGCAATCTTACTACCTTTAACATAATCAAAATTCCAATTAAAGCGCACGAATTTCACTCTCCTTCACTCCGAAGTACTTAGGCTTCTTCAACACGTTAGCCCGTACGAGCAGGGTCAACAGGAAGCGGGAGAAGAAAATATTCGTGATGATACTGGTGACAATATCAAAGATCAGCACGAGTGCAAAACCTTTAACCGCACCTGTACCCAGGAAGAACATAACAGCGGCCGCAATAATGGTAGTGACATTGGAGTCAATGATTGTACGGAAGGAATGTTTGCTCCCCGCTTTAACCGATGACAAAATCGACTTACCACTTCGCATCTCTTCTTTAATCCGTTCGTACGTGATGATATTGGCATCGACCGCCATCCCTATACCCAGGATAAACGCCGCAATACCTGGAAGGGTAAGTACAAATTCTCCCATATAGAAGATCGCAAGTACCAGCCACGTATGTGTAATCAAGGCAAAACTCGCAATAATACCAGGAATGCGATAAAGCCCAATCATGAACACAAGAATAATAACGGAACCAATCAATCCTGCTTTAATGGTCTGATCCAGAGAAAGCTTACCAAGTGTTGCACCAACACTTTGTGAATACTTCTCTGTAAGTTTCAGTGGCAATGCACCCAGGTTAATGGTGTCACGAAGCTGGTTTGCTTCGTCACGTGTGTAAGCACCCGAAATCTGAGCGGAACCATCTGTCAACTGTTGTCTAACGGTTGGAGCAGAGAGTAGCTCATCGTCCAAATAAATCGCAAGAGGTTGTCCGATCAAACGTTTGGTAATCTCGGAAAATTTAGCTTTGTCTTTCACTTGAATGTCAATCATCGGCTCATTCAATTGAGTGAACACAACTTTGGCTGCATTCTCAACAAATTCATTTCCGCGAAGCTCAATTTTGGTGTATTCGCCTTCCTTGTCGTTCTCAGCTTTACTACGGAAGGTCAAAACAGCCGGTTCTTTCATTTTGGCTCTAACTTCAGCCTCATCCGTTACCCCTGCCAACTTCAATCGAATCCGGTTGCTTCCTTCAGTGGTTACCTCCGGTTCGCTTGTTCCGAGCGCATTGGCGCGGCTTTCAAGACTTTTGGCCGTTTGCACCAAAGATGCTTTGGTGACTTGTTGACCTGCTTCGAGCGGCTCTGCTTCATATAAGATCTCGTAGCCTCCCTTTAAATCAAGGCCCAAGCGTATATTTTTGAGCAGTTCCGGGCTTGTTCCCACCATTACCCCTGTGGTGACAAGCACGACCAGAATGAAACTGATAATTCTTTTCATGCCGTTCCTAGATCCCCTTTCGTTCTCAATATTCCTATTATAGCGATGCCGTAAAAAGCAGTCAATTTTCAACAAAAAAGATCCCTTTCGTCTAGAAAGAGGACCCCCGGTATGCAGACACGGTCATAAAGTTCATAAAGCTTGTTGCTTTCAGTGACAAAATGTCGTTCACCAGCTGGTGAAGCGGTGGAATGCCCTGTTTTTCATATTTATGACTGACGCAATTCCAGACATCTTTGCTGGTGACATATTCGTAACCGACAAGCCTTAATTCCTCCGCTTTGCTACGGCAGAGCATCTCTATTGACTGTTCCAACTCCACATCATTCATTTCTTCCAACGGGGAGCCTCCCTTCGTACATCCAAGCCTTTATGCGGCATCAATATTACATGATTCGACTTCGCCTGATCATATTCCTTCTTGCTGAATATGGTTCTTTTTGTTAATCGTGTCCAAGTTGTCATGAGAAGATAAAGGACTAGCATAGGATGAAGAACAACGGCTTTGTCCCGTTTATGTTGATAGCCTGTACTTTCAACCGGGAAAGAGGGGTAGTCTTGAAGAAACAGACATTTATCCAGGGGGCCATGATCCTGCTCGCGGCAGGCATAATTAATCGAATACTTGGTTTCATCCCGCGCATTGCGCTGCCACGAGTCATCGGTGCAGAAGGTGTTGGCATCTACCAATTGAGCTATCCCTTTTTTATCGTACTGGTGACATTAATTACGGGTGGTATTCCGCTCGCCGTAGCCAAGCTCGTAGCCGAAGCTGATACCGGTGCCAATCGTTATTCCCCCCAGCGAATCCTGCAAGTAAGCTTAAGCTTTACGTTGACCTTGGGTGTAGTATTCATGTTTTTATGCATCCTATTTGCACCCTGGGTTACCAAGTACGTGCTCACAGATGAGCGGGTATACCATACGTTTGTTAGTATGAGCCCCATGATTGCCATTATCGCCGTATCTGCCGTCTACAGAGGGTACTTCCAAGGCAAGCAAAATATGATGCCTACTGCCATTTCATCCATTGTTGAAACCATCATTCGCATTGTCTGTGTCATCTGGTTTGCTTGGCTTCTCCTCCCCCACGGTATTGCCCAAGCTGCTGCTGGTGCCATGCTGGGAGCGCTTGTTGGAGAATTCGGCGGTATGCTTGTACTCTTGTGGAAGTATAACAGGCAGAAGAAAGAGTTACCGCTCGCTAACCAACAGAACATGTCCAATCTCACAGCCAAACCTTTAAACCCAATACATTCAGTTCTGAAAGAAACAGGTACTCCACAGCCGGGATTAATCCGGCGTTTGCTTGCAATCTCTATTCCTGTTACAGCAGGCCGATTGGTTGGCTCCTTATCCTATCTGGCCGAAACCATCGTTACTGCCCAGAGTCTGGCTCTGGCAGGCATATCCAAAGGGCTCGCTACAGCACAATATGGTGCATTACAAGGTATGATTATTCCTTTGCTGCTGTTGCCGGGGGCACTAACCTCATCGCTCGCGACATCACTTGTGCCTTCACTGTCCGAAGCTTCTGCTCAGGGAGATCGCGCACTGATTCACAAAAGAATGCATCAGGCATTACGCTTGGCACTTGTGACAGGTGCTCCGTTTTCCGTGTTTATGTATGTGCTTGCCGAACCGATGTGTCTTGTTCTGTATAATGATGCATCGATCGGAAGCATGCTGAAGCTAATGGCTCCCTTTGCTTTGTTCATTTATATTCAAGCTCCTCTTCAAGCTGCACTACAAGCTCTTGACCGTCCGGGTAAAGCATTGCTGAATACGTTTATCGGTGCTGTTATCAAAATCACGTTGATTTTAACGCTTGCTTCCCGGCCTGAATATGGCATCTTCGGTGCAGTCATCGCTATCTGTGTGAATTCTACGGTAGTTACCCTGTTACATGCCCAAAGTGTACGTAGCCTGCTACAGTTCCGCTTCAAAATGATGGATTGGGTCAAGACGGGTGCAGGAATGTTTATCATGGGAGCAGCGACCCTACTCGTATACGAAGAGACTGCCATGATATTGCCTTTTTGGGTGAGGATGCTTCTCGCTCCTTTTGTCGGGCTTATCGTGTATTTCATCGTCATGGGCTGGACCAAAATGATTGACTTTCATGATCTGTCCCGTGCTCCTTTGATTGGTTCATGGTTCAAGCGCCGCTCAGGCAAATGATTTTCATTTTTTATCATCTTTTGGACTGACATATATCTTCCCATTGTGGTCAATGGAGCATATAAATACATCCTTGAAATCCATAATTCCGTTATGTTGAATTTGATTTTTCAGCCAAAATCTCGTTTTCTGGATGATCTCCAGATTCTGATCCTGGACCTTTCCGTCCATAATCAAGGGTAGTGGCAGACCTTCATATTTGATATTTGGAAATCCGTCAATCTGATTTTTCTCTGTTTTGGATTTACCGGAAGAAGCCCCTTCTGAATCAGAGCCGCAAGAACTGCTGCCGTTAGAAGTATTCTCATCCTTGGGAAAAACGGTCAGCTTGCCTGTGGTCTCCAAAATAGCGAAATCAACCTCACCGATACTGTCTACATTCTGTTCACGGAGCTGTTGTAATAGATCATCCAGATTATATCGTTGCTTCCGCATCTCATCCCGGTGAAGAACGCCTTTGGAGATCAAAACAGTAGGTTTCCCATCAATTATCAGGCGAAGACGCCGACTTTTAAGACCTATAAACGCCATTCCGATCTGTACAATGATCAAGGTAAGCATGGGGGCAATCCCGTGAGAGAGCGGTTTATCAATATCTTCAATGACAAAAGCAGCCATTTCAGCAAGCATAATGGAGACAACAAGATCAAACATGGATAGCTTACCAATCTCACGTTTACCCATAACCCTCATTGCACAGTACACCAGAAAGTACATGAGAATGGTTCGAAAGATATGTGATCCGACATCTGGGAAGTTCACAACAGGGGTCCTCCTTCGAAACTGAGTTTTTAACAGTTAGCTGGGTAGTGCAATCCCTATTTTGACCTGAACCTTACATGCTCATGCAGAAATAATCCGTTCATTTAATGGAAAACAGTTCATAAGTCCGAAGGCTTGACCATACACTGTATTAACTTATAACTTGTACAAGGGGGTTGCTTCATGCAATTGATCCGCCGCTTGGTTTCGTTTCGAGTGTCCAATCCGATTCTGTCAGGCCTCTGTCAGGCTTTTGTATGGATGTTTATCGGGGCATTTATTCTCTCCTTGTTTCTCTGGATGAGCGGAATGCGGGAACAGGACCTCTCATTGTATACCTATGTTGTTCATGGCTTGTCATTATTGGTTGGTGGTTTTGTCGCAGGCAAACGTTCTGGTGAAAAAGGATGGTACTACGGAGGGATTACCGGAATCGTATATGGACTGCTTGTGCTGTTGATCGGATTTCTCGCGCTGGATGCTTCGTTTAATTGGAAGGATAGTTTACAACTGCTTAGCGCGTTCTTCATTTCAGCTCTCGGTGGCATGTTCGGTGTTAATACGCATCGCTCCTAACTGACTGGTAAAGAACATCGACCTTCCCTCATAAATCAAAAAAGAGAACCGGGTCTCCAAGGAGATCCGGTTCTCTACTAGGGAATACGCCACAAACGCACCCTCGTTATTCTATGTTACAGTAACTATTCAACAGCCGTATCACGAGCTACAGCCGTGCTGATTGCATTACGGTCAAATGTAAGCTTAGTTACATCGTTTACACGCAATACAACCACATCGTCCGTAATCTCAGCTATCGTACCGTGAAGGCCACCAATCGTTACAATTTTATCGCCCTTTTTCAATTGGCTTAGCATGGAATTCCGTTGCTTTTGCTTTTTGTTCTGTGGACGAATCATTAAGAAGTAGAAAATCGCAACCATGAGTACTAAAGGTACAATCAAAGATACGATCCCACCGCCTTGCGCTCCTGCTAGAGGCATTCCTTGAAACATTCAAACTCCCCCTTATCGACTATACATACAGATATTGCTTGTTACGCCGGTTCCCTCAAAACCTCAATCAGAAACCTTTGTCATTGTCATGAAGACCATATTGATCGAAAAATTCATCCCGGAAATCAAGCAAACGATCTTCCATAATGGCTTTACGTACATTACGCATCAGATTCTGCAAGAAATGAAGATTATGGATCGTTGTCAAACGCAGGCCAAATGTTTCATCTGCTTTGATCAAATGACGCAGATAAGCTCTGGAATAGTTGCGACAAGTGTAGCAATCACATTCAGGGTCAAGTGGCCCAAAATCAGTTGCAAACTTGGCATTGCGAACTACCAGACGTCCTTGGCTGGTCATCGTTGTTCCGTTACGGGCAATCCGAGTTGGCAGAACACAGTCGAACATGTCCACTCCACGAATTGATCCCTCAATCAACGCATCGGGCGAACCTACCCCCATCAAATAACGTGGTTTATTGGATGGCAACAAAGGTAACGTATAATCCAATACACCATACATCAAATGTTTCGGTTCTCCAACACTCAGTCCACCAATAGCATACCCCGGGAAATCCATGGAAGTCAAATCTGCGGCGCTCTGACGGCGAAGATCTTCATGCATGCCTCCCTGTACGATGGCAAACAGACCTTGGTCATGCGGACGAGCGTGACTTTCGAGACAACGTTCTGCCCAGCGGCTTGTTCTTTCGAGTGATTTTTTTACATATTCATATTCAGCCGGATAAGGTGGACATTCGTCAAACGCCATCATAATATCGGAGCCAAGTGCATTCTGGATTTCCATCGCCACTTCAGGAGAAAGGAACTTTTTGTCTCCATTCAGATGAGAACGGAAGTTAACGCCTTCTTCCGTAATCTTGCGCATCTCGCTGAGAGAAAACACTTGGAATCCGCCGCTGTCTGTCAAAATTGGACGATCCCAGTTCATGAATTTGTGCAATCCGCCAGCTTCACGGATGATTTCATGTCCTGGTCTCAGAAACAGGTGATAGGTATTACTCAAAATAATCTGAGCATCCATTTCTTTCAACTCTTCAGGGCTCATTGTTTTGACAGTCGCCTGTGTACCTACAGGCATAAAGGTTGGTGTCTCAATAATACCGTGAGGTGTATGTACACGTCCCAGACGTGCACCGGATTGTTTGCAAGTTTTGATATGTTCATACGTAATTGCTGCCATTGGTTTTAATCATCCTCTAAAAGTTAATCGTTATACTAATATATCAACATGGCATCGCCGAAGCTGAAGAACCGGTATTTCTCTTGGATGGCTTCCTCATATGCCTGCATAATATGTTCCCTGCCTGCTAGTGCACTAACCAACATAACCAACGTGGATTTCGGGAGATGAAAATTCGTAAGCATCCCATCGATCACTTTGAAGGAATAGCCTGGGTAGATGAAAATGCTGGTCCATCCGCTGCTCGCTTGCAGTATTCCATTTTCAAATTTGCTGCCTACCGTTTCCAAAGTTCGGCAGCTCGTTGTCCCAACCGCAAAAACACGGTGTCCATTCGCTTTGGTCTGGTTAATCAGGTCTGCTGTTTCTTGTGACAAGGAGTAATACTCCTCATGCATAACATGATCTTCAACAACGTCAACCGACATTGGTCTGAACGTTCCCAGTCCTACGTGAAGCGTAATGAAGGCGACATTAACACCTTTGGCACGAATCTGATCCAACAATTCATCCGTAAAGTGCAGTCCCGCTGTAGGTGCAGCCGCCGATCCTTCATGCTTGGCATACACGGTCTGATACCGTTCGCGGTCATCCAATGTCTCCTTGATATAAGGTGGCAACGGCATCTCACCAAGACGATCCAGAATCTCTTGAAAGATTCCATCATACGTAAACGTAAGTGTACGTGCCCCCATCTCGCCCTCTTCTTCAATGATTGCCTTCAATTCATCACCAAATACGATGACCGAACCGGCTTTCAGCTTTTTACCCGGCTTAACCAGTGCTTCCCACTTGTCGCCTTCCACATTTTTGAGCAATAACACTTCCGCTTTTGCTCCGGTATCTTCTTTTGTACCGAACAGACGGGCTGGTAGAACACGTGTATCATTCAGAATCAATGTATCACCGGGATTCAGAAAATCGATAATATCAGGAAACGTTTGATGATTAATCTCACCACTATCTTTGTTCAAGGTAAGCAAACGGGATGCCGTGCGATCAAGTAACGGCGTCTGTGCTATCAATTGCTCTGGTAATTCAAAATCATATAAGTTCACATTCATTTAGTTTCATTCCTTAACAATAGTCGCATTTTGATAATAGTGTTTCAATATTGCCTGGTAATCATACCCTTCATCTGCCATGCCTTTGGCTCCCCATTGGGACAAGCCCAATCCGTGGCCATTGCCCTGACCGATGAACATGAAGGTCTGACCCTGCGTTACCGCTCTCGCTTGACCATCACCACTCATAACCACAAGTGCATTACCGGATGATGTTCCTGCGCCAGAAGAAGACAATACAGAGGCACCATTTGAGCCGGTTTTACTGGCTGTTTTGCCGTCAGCGCCTAATACAGTATAACTTCCGGTCCCTGCAATATCAAATAAAGTACTCGGTAATCCACCGAGCGCAGAGCGGTATGTATCGGCATATTTCACCGTCATAGCCTGTCCATTGGCAGTGACTTCAAGTACTCTTCCGGAAGGTCCACGCTTGGTCACTTCCAAGGTTGAGATTGAAGCAGGAGCAGACGCTGTTGTTTTACCCTGAAGGGATTTAACCAACTGGGCAGACGTGAAAGGTCCTCTCACCCAAGCATAATCGTTGGATTGAGCCACTTTTGCCAACACAACAGCTTCGTTGCCTGGATTCATTTTGGCTACAGGTTCAACGGTGGATTGAACTAACGGAACGGCACGCACATTGGTATTCTGAGCCGTTACCGTCACTTTTGCCAGTCCTGCATTGGTCTTGGTCGTTAATTCTTTGATGTTGTCCTCACGAATGTACCCGCTAACGCCTGTACCCAGTAGCACATGGTACCACGTATGTAATCCTGCCTGGGCTGATGTATCTCCTGAACTAACCACATTGGTGAACACACCTGCTCCGCCGTTCCATACCTCAGAAGGATGAGCCGTCTGGCCGCCAGCATTAGAGGAGAATACAGCTTCGATGATTTTCCCACCGCTCTTGACCACTTCTCCAGCAGTTGCATCCACTGCACTGGTTACTTTATCGTTCTCCGAACCAATCCCGTTGTAGGCTTGGCTGAGCGTTGTATCCACGACATTCGCAATTTTGAAACGTTCACCCTGTTGAAGCGCGTAGGATCGAGCAGCTACGGCTTGAACTTTCAGAGCTTCAGCAGGCCAGGAGGAATACACCTCTGCCCCTACGACAGAGTACAGGTATTGCTCCAGTGGAACGACGTTGACCAACGCCAGATCACCACTTACGATGCTGATTTCCATATCTCCACGATACGTTCGCTGGGAACGTTCCACTACTTTGATCCCATTGCCATTCCCTTGTACCAATGCTTTGGATTCAGTACCTGCAATGGTGTAATGCGGAGCTGTTTTGAGTGCATCCGTACTTAATCCTGCATCCTGGCGGATGATGAGCCCTGCATTAGTGTTGACAGGTGAAAGGCTTACCCCCGGAGCTTTGGCTTCCACACTGTTCTTCAATGCGGTTAATTCCGCATCCGTTGAAGCTTCACCCACCCATACCGCGTATGCTTGGCTTCCACCACTCAGTTGAAGGACTGGATAGACACTACTAACTCCTGTTGATAAAAGGATGGCTTGTGCTGCCTCTGCTTCCTGAATCGAACCATAGGTTCCAGCAGACAGGCGTTTACTTCCCGTTACAGCTGGCTTTTGACCAGCCAATTGAGCTGCTGCTACCTTTTGTACTCGTGTAACAGCTTGTCCTGCCAGTGCCTCCGTTGCATAGTTGCCTGTGTAGAGCTGGTAAATGGCATTTCCATTCACAGACGTTGTGAACAGCAACGGTTTATCTGCGGTTGCCTGCAACAATTTTGCTGCTGCAGATGCTGCCTTAAAGTCCGCTGTTTCCAACACCTTTACTCGGAATCCATCTGCACTGAAACGGACTTGTCCTGCCGGAAGGTTTACATTTGCGCCGCTCTCCGATTGGATGCTCCATTGTCCTGTCGATTCAAGCGTGATGAGTGGTGTAGTTGATTTATACGTACTGCCCAGATTCGCAAACATGGCTACCCGGATCGTCTGTCCATCATTTGCTGCTGCATACGCAGGCACTTGCAAACAACCCACTGTCAAAAGAGCTGCCGCCAGTACCTTCAATCGACGACTCCACTTCTTCGTTCGTATTGCTTTTCCCACAATCAGACTCCTCTCCATGCATTTCTTTCATTTTATATCGGGTTAACACGTGATTATTTCAAGGTTTATGGTGAACGTTCAAATGAGCATGTTCAACAGATTCGATTATTTCCCATCTCTTGGTGGAACAGGAAGACCCAAATGATGATAGGCGAGATCTGTTACGATCCTGCCCCTTGGTGTACGCTGAATCATACCAATCTGAAGCAGATACGGTTCATAGACATCCTCGATCGTCTGACTTTCTTCACCGATTGTAGCAGCAATTGTATCCAATCCTACGGGACCTCCCCGGAAGCTGTTGATCATCGATTTGAGCATCTTATGGTCAATGTCATCCAGGCCACGCGGATCAATCTGGAGACGTTGCAGCGCTTCTTCCGCCAGTGTCTGCGTTATAATCCCATCACCACGCACCTGTGCAAAGTCGCGTACTCGTTTTAACAAACGGTTCGCGATCCTCGGTGTCCCACGTGAGCGCAATGCAATCTCTTGCGCAGCATCTCCCACAATCTCCACACCCAAAATTTCGGTAGAGCGTGAGACGATATAAGCCAGCTCATCAACCGTATAGAATTCCAATCGACTGATAACACCAAATCGATCTCGAAGTGGAGCAGACAGCAAGCCAGCACGCGTTGTAGCCCCAATCAGAGTGAATGGTGGCAGATCCAGCCGAACGGAACGTGCACTTGGACCTTTACCAATCATAATATCCAATGCCGAATCTTCCATAGCAGGGTACATGACTTCTTCAACCGTACGATGCAAACGATGAATCTCATCAATAAACAGGACATCGCCTTCCTGCAGATTGGTTAACAATGCTGCAAGATCACCCGGGCGTTCAATGGCAGGGCCTGACGTAGTTCGTAAATTAACGCCCAATTCGTTGGCAATAATATTGGCAAGTGTTGTTTTACCAAGTCCAGGTGGTCCATATAACAAAACGTGATCCAATGCCTCATTACGAAATTTGGCAGCTTCAATATATATCTTTAAATTTTCCTTCACCTGATTCTGCCCGATATATTCATTCAGATACCTGGGACGGAGACTCAACTCAACATTTTGGTCCTCCATCATCAGGTTCGCGGAAATAATCCGGTCATCCATGTTCATCCCTACCTTTTTTTGCAGGCTACAGCTATATTATAATATGCAAATTTGTATTATCCCGTAAACAGCATTTGCAGCGCCTTTTTCATCAACACATCAACGGAATCTGCTGTAGTAACATCCTTTTTCAATTTGAGCCATACTTTATCAAGCTCACTGTCAGTATACCCAAGTGCCTTGAGACCTTCACGTGCCTCATCCCAGGCTGAACCACTTCCCGACTCTTCCGATGGAGGAGCGAACAACCCTGTTGCATACGCTGCCGCGCCAAAACTATCCAGCTTATCCTTGAGATCCAGAATCATGCGTTGTGCAGTCTTCTTGCCGATGCCCGGCAATTTGGTCAAGAACGTAAGATTCTCCTGATAAATCGCCGTAACCACATGTTCTGGTGTACCTCCAGCGAGTATGCCCAGAGCTACTTTTGGACCGATACCGGATACTTCAATCAGTTTACGGAACAAACGTTGCTCATCCCGTGTAACAAATCCAAACAGCAACATCGCATCCTCACGCACATGATGGTGAGTGTACACGGTAATTTCGCCTTCTTGCTTCGCAAACGCAAATGGATTTGGACAGAATACGCGATAACCTACACCATGAACATCCAGCACAATATAATCATTCTCTACATGAATGAACTGTCCTCTTAGAAAATCAATCATTTTCGCAATACCTCATTCAACTTGGAATTTAATGTATAAGAGTGTGCGTGGCACACGGCTACAGCCAATGCATCCGCTACGTCATCCGGCTTAGGAACGACCTGAAGACGCAAGAACATTTTGACCATTTCCTGTACTTGCTTCTTCTCTGCTTTACCGTACCCCACAACAGCCTGCTTGATCTGCATTGGCGTATACTCTGCAATAGGCAGACCCTTCTGTGCGGCAGCGAGTACCATAACTCCTCTAGCCTGACTCACAGACATCGCTGTTGTAACGTTCCGATTGAAAAAAAGTTTCTCCAGCGCTACTGCGTCCGGTTTGTATTTATCAATCAATTGCACCATACCTTCATATACGTGAAGCAACCGTTCCTCTTCAGGGGTATGAGCTTCCGTCTGAATACATCCATATTGTACGGGTACCACCTTACTGCCGATTTTATCCACAAAACCAAAACCAACAATCGCAATCCCCGGGTCAATTCCCAAAAAACGCAAAACCATCTCTCCCTCACAAAAGCGAACATATGTATCGTTCATTTCATTATAACAAAAGATAGACCCTGCGGCAGGAAAAACTTTGTCTAACTGATTACTCGTCTTTATTCGTGAATTTTTTACATGTTTATACGTATTTTCATGTATTTCAGTTCAAACGACAAAAAGGACATCTCTTCGATGTCCTTCACCACATTCCACGTATCGTATTTTAGATTCTATCGCTTGGTTACGTAAACCAACAATGTTATTGCTATTGCCACCATCGTTTCAGTACTTCACAATTTTAATACCGTAGGTGAGGACGTTGGATTACCCGCCATTACGGATTAAATGATGGTCTTCATCCACGGCATAGTCACTGAACGTAGAGATCACGCTATCATACTCATCCTTGTCTTGAATCCGAATACCCTGCTGCAATTGCTCCAGTACGCCTTCAGGCAAAGAACTTTCCAACGTTCCAACATCCAATTGAAAGAACGTACGAATAACCTTCTCTTCTGCAGGCTTACCCTCGTACAAATTAAGGTTCCCTACAGCATCTATGCTGATATAAGCCTGTTGTTTACAAAGCGGTGAAAGGTCATCTACACGTTGCTTCAAATGCAACTCATCTGATGTTCCAACGGTAGCATCCCATTCCGGATGTTGAGCCAGCAGCATCTTCAACTGTGGTCTAGCCATCTTGCCTAACTGCTCTGTTTCCACTCCGCAGATGTACTTTGTCTCCAAAACCACACTTGTTAAATGATCCGGATCAGAATCAAGTTGCTCTACTAACGCCTGAATCTCCTGTTCAGATCTTGTTTCCTGCGTAACAGGGCCCATCACACTGGTTGCCTCACTAAAATTAGTTGTCAGCAAACGCTCTATCGCCGATGAGATAGACAACCCGCTGTAAGCCAATATCGTAACTGCAAGCAGAGCCACCGTCATCCATACTGTTCGTTTCCACCGTCTCCAGCGTCTCTTGAATTGTTTTCTGAAGTTAAACGTGTTCACATGAACCCCTTCTATCACTTTTTAAACCTATTGTGACCTAAAGATTGAGGCTTTATGCACAATTAACTTGTAGTCTGAAGAAGGAACACACATGTGTTAGGTTAGAGAATTTGTCATAGTTAATATCGAACCTGCATTTATAGAATCTTATATAGATAAATATAAAAAAACACTATCTATAATTAGATAGTGTTTTTAGAGATCGGGATGACACGATTTGAACATGCGACCCCCTGGTCCCAAACCAGGTGCTCTACCAAGCTGAGCTACATCCCGTTATATATACCGGCGAGAGGACTCGAACCTCCACGGTTTCCCACTCGATTTTGAGTCGAGCGCGTCTGCCATTCCGCCACGCCGGCAAATTTGAAGTTATAATGGCGCGCCCTGAGAGATTCGAACTCCCGGCCTTTTGATTCGTAGTCAAACGCTCTATCCAGCTGAGCTAAGGGCGCAAATATTGGAGCGGAAGACGGGAATCGAACCCGCGACCCTCGCCTTGGCAAGGCGATGCTCTACCGCTGAGCCACTTCCGCACACGGTATTATTAATATAAAAATGGCGGAACCGACGGGATTCGAACCCGCGATCTCCTGCGTGACAGGCAGGCATGTTAGGCCAACTACACCACGGTTCCAGATCACTTTCTCAAAGGAAAGTATAATTGCGGGGGCAGGATTTGAACCTGCGGCCTTCGGGTTATGAGCCCGACGAGCTACCGGGCTGCTCCACCCCGCGTCGTTATAAAGTTTATATGGTGGAGGCTGAGGGGATCGAACCCCCGACCCTCTGCTTGTAAGGCAGATGCTCTCCCAGCTGAGCTAAGCCTCCATATTATGACCCGTAGGGGATTCGAACCCCTGTTACCTCCGTGAAAGGGAGGTGTCTTAACCCCTTGACCAACGGGCCTTAATGGCTCCCCGAACAGGGCTCGAACCTGTGACAACTCGATTAACAGTCGAGTGCTCTACCAACTGAGCTATCAGGGAATATATGCATTTGCAGTGCAAATGCAATTCATCGTACAACATCAACATGCAGAGCCTGTTTTCTATGTATGATGAAAGAGTTCGCTTGGCGGCGTCCTACTCTCCCAGGACCCTGCGGTCCAAGTACCATCGGCGCTAGAGGGCTTAACGGTCGTGTTCGGGATGGGTACGTGTGGAACCCCTCCGCCATCGCCACCAAACGTGATTTGTCGAAGCATAGCTTCTTAAAATCAGATATGGAACTGAAAATCATACTCACGTTCTGTGATGTACCAATTTTCATTTCAGAGATCATTCTCTGAAAACTAGATTCGAAACGAAACATGCGATTTAGAACTTGCTATTGGATAAGCCCTCGACCGATTAGTACTGGTCAGCTCCATGCATTGCTGCACTTCCACCCCCAGCCTATCTACCTCGTCGTCTTCAAGGGGTCTTACATACTGGGAAATCTCATCTTGAGGGGGGCTTCACGCTTAGATGCTTTCAGCGTTTATCCCGTCCGTACATAGCTACCCAGCGGTGCTCCTGGCGGAACAACTGGTACACCAGCGGTACGTCCATCCCGGTCCTCTCGTACTAAGGACAGCTCCTCTCAAATTTCCTACGCCCACGACAGATAGGGACCGAACTGTCTCACGACGTTCTGAACCCAGCTCGCGTACCGCTTTAATGGGCGAACAGCCCAACCCTTGGGACCTACTTCAGCCCCAGGATGCGATGAGCCGACATCGAGGTGCCAAACCTCCCCGTCGATGTGGACTCTTGGGGGAGATAAGCCTGTTATCCCCAGGGTAGCTTTTATCCGTTGAGCGATGGCCCTTCCATGCGGTACCACCGGATCACTAAGCCCGACTTTCGTCCCTGCTCGACTTGTAGGTCTCGCAGTCAAGCTCCCTTATGCCTTTGCACTCTTCGAATGATTTCCAACCATTCTGAGGGAACCTTTGGGCGCCTCCGTTACTCTTTAGGAGGCGACCGCCCCAGTCAAACTGCCCACCTGACACTGTCCCCGCACCGGATTACGGTACCAGGTTAGAACCTAGATACGATCAGGGTGGTATCCCAACGTTGCCTCCACACAAGCTGGCGCTCATGCTTCAAAGGCTCCCACCTATCCTGTACAGATCGTACCCAAATTCAATATCAAGCTGCAGTAAAGCTCCATGGGGTCTTTCCGTCTTGTCGCGGGTAACCTGCATCTTCACAGGTATTAAAATTTCACCGGATCTCTCGTTGAGACAGCGCCCAAGTCGTTACGCCATTCGTGCGGGTCAGAATTTACCTGACAAGGAATTTCGCTACCTTAGGACCGTTATAGTTACGGCCGCCGTTTACTGGGGCTTCGGTTCACAGCTTCGGATTGCTCCTAACCACTCCCCTTAACCTTCCAGCACCGGGCAGGCGTCAGCCCGTATACTTCGCCTTACGGCTTCGCACAGACCTGTGTTTTTGCTAAACAGTCGCTTGGGCCTTTTCACTGCGGCCCCCTCGTGCTATTCACACTACCGGGGCACCCCTTCTCCCGAAGTTACGGGGTCATTTTGCCGAGTTCCTTAACGAGAGTTCTTCCGCGCGCCTTAGAATACTCTTCTCGCCTACCTGTGTCGGTTTGCGGTACGGGCACCATCACCTGGCTAGAGGCTTTTCTTGGCAGTGTGAGATCATGACCTTCGCTACTATAATTTTCGCTCCCCATCACAGCTCAGCCTTACAATGTGCGGATTTGCCTACACATCAGCCTTACTGCTTAGACGGACATCCATCAGTCCGCGTCACTACCCTACTGCGTCCCCCCATTGCTCATAACGGCTTACGGTGGTACAGGAATTTCGACCTGTTGTCCTTCGACTACGCCTTTCGGCCTCGCCTTAGGTCCCGACTTACCCTGAGCGGACGAGCCTTCCTCAGGAACCCTTAGGCTTTCGGCGGATCAGATTCTCACTGATCTTTTCGTTACTCATACCGGCATTCTCACTTGTATAATGTCCAGCGCTCCTTACGGTACACCTTCAACCCTTATACAACGCTCCCCTACCCCTGATGCAAAGCATCAAGCCATAGCTTCGGTGGTGTGTTTAGCCCCGTTACATTTTCGGCGCAGAGTCACTCGACCAGTGAGCTATTACGCACTCTTTCAATGATGGCTGCTTCTAAGCCAACATCCTGGTTGTCTGTGCAACTCCACATCCTTTCCCACTTAACACACACTTGGGGACCTTAGCTGATGGTCTGGGCTGTTTCCCTTTTGACAATGGATCTTAGCACTCACTGTCTGACTCCCGGAAGTAAGTCTATGGCATTCGGAGTTTGACTGAGCTTGGTAACCCTTGCGGGCCCCGCACCCAATCAGTGCTCTACCTCCACGACTCTGTTTTCCGAGGCTAGCCCTAAAGCTATTTCGGGGAGAACCAGCTATCTCCGAGTTCGATTGGAATTTCTCCGCTACCCCCACCTCATCCCCGCATTTTTCAACATGCGTGGGTTCGGGCCTCCAGTGCGTGTTACCGCACCTTCACCCTGGACAGGGGTAGATCACCCGGTTTCGGGTCTACGTCCACGTACTCATTCGCCCTATTCAGACTCGCTTTCGCTGCGGCTCCGGCTCTTCACCTTAACCTTGCACGGGAACGTAACTCGCCGGTTCATTCTACAAAAGGCACGCCATCACCCCTAAAACGGGCTCTGACTTTTTGTAAGCACACGGTTTCAGGTTCTATTTCACTCCCCTTCCGGGGTGCTTTTCACCTTTCCCTCACGGTACTGCTTCACTATCGGTCGCTAGGAAGTATTTAGCCTTGGCAGATGGTCCTGCCGGATTCATACGGGGTTTCACGTGCCCCGCACTACTCGGGATCCGTCTCGGAGGGAACAGACTTTCAACTACAGGGCTTTTACCTTCTTTGGCGGGCCTTTCCAGACCTCTTCGCTTAACCGGTTCCTTTGTAACTCCATGTGAGACGTCCCACAACCCCAAAGAGCAAGCTCTCTGGTTTGGGCTTCTCCGCGTTCGCTCGCCGCTACTGACGGAATCACTATTGTTTTCTCTTCCTCAGGGTACTTAGATGTTTCAGTTCCCCTGGTATGCCTCTACACAACCTATGTATTCAGTTATGAGTAACTGGAAATTACCCCAGCTGGGTTTCCCCATTCGGACACCCCCGGATCAAAGCTTGCTTACAGCTCCCCGAGGCAGTTTCGTTGTTCGCCACGTCCTTCATCGGCTCCTAGCGCCTAGGCATCCTCCGTGTGCTCTTAGTAGCTTAACCATTTTGTTCCGGTTTCGGTCGCTCGCTTCCCTTGTTTTGCTTGCGCAAAGCCAAAAGTCGCTCTCACCCGATACCATCACAAAAGCAATTTAACTACCTTTATACACTTGACTTGTTTGCACAAGTTCAGCTTAAAGGAATGTTCTAATTCGCGTTTGTTTCGTTTCGATATCTAGTTTTCAAAGAACAAGCTCCATGCAAAAGCAAGCTGTTTGAGAGTTTGAGCTCTCAAAACCGAACAACGAGTGAGTGTTTTGTAGCTAAGCTACATATTTGAATGTTTCCGTTGCAGGAAACGATTCTCCATAGAAAGGAGGTGATCCAGCCGCACCTTCCGATACGGCTACCTTGTTACGACTTCACCCCAATCATCTATCCCACCTTCGGCGGCTGGCTCCTTGCGGTTACCCCACCGACTTCGGGTGTTATAAACTCTCGTGGTGTGACGGGCGGTGTGTACAAGACCCGGGAACGTATTCACCGCGGCATGCTGATCCGCGATTACTAGCAATTCCGACTTCATGCAGGCGAGTTGCAGCCTGCAATCCGAACTGAGACCGGCTTTGTTGGGATTGGCTCCATCTCGCGATTTCGCAGCCCGTTGTACCGGCCATTGTAGTACGTGTGTAGCCCAGGTCATAAGGGGCATGATGATTTGACGTCATCCCCACCTTCCTCCGGTTTGTCACCGGCAGTCTATCTAGAGTGCCCACCCGAAGTGCTGGCAACTAAATATAAGGGTTGCGCTCGTTGCGGGACTTAACCCAACATCTCACGACACGAGCTGACGACAACCATGCACCACCTGTCTCCTCTGTCCCGAAGGAAAGATACATCTCTGCATCGATCAGAGGGATGTCAAGACCTGGTAAGGTTCTTCGCGTTGCTTCGAATTAAACCACATACTCCACTGCTTGTGCGGGTCCCCGTCAATTCCTTTGAGTTTCAGTCTTGCGACCGTACTCCCCAGGCGGAGTGCTTAATGTGTTAACTTCGGCACCAAGGGTATCGAAACCCCTAACACCTAGCACTCATCGTTTACGGCGTGGACTACCAGGGTATCTAATCCTGTTTGCTCCCCACGCTTTCGCGCCTCAGCGTCAGTTACAGCCCAGAGAGTCGCCTTCGCCACTGGTGTTCCTCCACATATCTACGCATTTCACCGCTACACGTGGAATTCCACTCTCCTCTTCTGCACTCAAGTCACCCAGTTTCCAGTGCGATCCGGGGTTGAGCCCCGGGATTAAACACCAGACTTAAATGACCGCCTGCGCGCGCTTTACGCCCAATAATTCCGGACAACGCTTGCCCCCTACGTATTACCGCGGCTGCTGGCACGTAGTTAGCCGGGGCTTTCTTCTCAGGTACCGTCACCTTGAGAGCAGTTACTCTCCCAAGCGTTCTTCCCTGGCAACAGAGCTTTACGATCCGAAAACCTTCATCACTCACGCGGCATTGCTCCGTCAGGCTTTCGCCCATTGCGGAAGATTCCCTACTGCTGCCTCCCGTAGGAGTCTGGGCCGTGTCTCAGTCCCAGTGTGGCCGATCACCCTCTCAGGTCGGCTACGCATCGTCGCCTTGGTGAGCCGTTACCTCACCAACTAGCTAATGCGCCGCAGGCCCATCCCCAAGTGACAGATTGCTCCGTCTTTCCAGTTCTCTTCAGGCGAAGAAAACAATTATTCGGTATTAGCTACCGTTTCCGGTAGTTGTCCCAAACTTGAGGGCAGGTTGCCTACGTGTTACTCACCCGTCCGCCGCTAACCATCCGAGAAGCAAGCTTCTCTTCAAGTCCGCTCGACTTGCATGTATTAGGCATGCCGCCAGCGTTCGTCCTGAGCCAGGATCAAACTCTCCAATAAAGTATTGAAAAGAGCGATAAGCTCATTTTGAATCTGACGAGATTAAAAATCTCATTTGTGCTCCAGTCGATTCAAGCCAAGGCTTGTCTCAAACTTTCGCGTTCATTCTGCAAGCAGAATGTTTACTCACTCGTTGTTCAGTTTTCAAAGATCAAACTTGTTTCATTACCTCTTATGTTTCCCGTGTCAGCCGTGTGTTTCAGCGGCGACTTAAATAATATATCATACGGCTGAATGTAATGCAACAGTTTTTTTTCATTTCTTTTCTTTAGTAGTTTTACATTAGCTAAAGCTATCATATCAATTCCCTATCTTGTCCTATCATATTAGGTCATGCTCATAGGGTACAAATATTTTAACACATTTATGAAAGGGTTTACAATAACTTCTTAATAAAATGCTTTCTATTATTTCCTGAGCAACTATCTCCGTTATGTGCAACTCAATGTTCACTCAAGTAAGCGGGAAGCCAGCTCTCTATTACAGAGCTGGCTTCCCGCTTATATAACAGGTCCCTCACTTATTCATCAATCACAATCCTCAGGTTAGTTTTGTATCCATGGATTACGACGCTTTTTATCGGATTTCCGTTGGTTGGAAGTAGCTGCACCCTCTCTGGATGTTTTCCCGGACACGGATACCTTGGATTTATTCTTCAGAGGAGCCTTGCTTGTTCTGCGTTTTGCAGCGGCCGGCTTATTCCCTGCTTGCTTAGACTTCCCTTCCGAATCTGATCCAACCTCTTCAATTGCTACCTGACTTAAGTTAGCGTCTTCACGCCCCCCTTTTTTGCCACCCTTCCCTTGCCCCTGAGGAGGATACATTTCACCAAATGCTCCAAGCGGGGACGGGGGAACCATGTTCTGAGTAGGGTACGGATTCTGATAAGCATACTCAATAGGCTGGTTTGGCATCGTTGATGTGGACATTTCAGGCGGCATACCGTACGAAGGACCATACATATTCCAAGCCGGATCCTGATAACCATGAGAAGGATAAGTATACTGAGGCATATGTGTATGTGAGCCACATCCGCATGGAGGGTACGGAAGCATTGAGTATGGAGATATGAAAGGCGGCTGATGATTCATATGACTAGGTGCTGTATACGTTGGGAATGGACTATTCACTTCGCCAGCTGGCGCAATCGGAAATGAGTTGTTTTGCATGTCTGCGGACAGATTCGGCATAACGTTATTGTGGTTATAACCCTGCTCCGCGCCAGTCCACGGACTGTTAGGCAGATCACTGCCACTATAAGGACTAACTTCCGGAATCCCTGGAAACGACGCATTGTTACTCGCTCCAGCCGTGTACATGTCTTGCTGAGCACCATATACCTCTTGTACAGGAACCGGGATTTGAACATAAGGGTGCTCGGCTGGCGCATGATGCAACTTATTACCACAACCACAAGGCTTTTTCGTTGCTGGTGCAACCTCAGTTGGAGACTTTGTGTTAGGCATTACAGGCAAAGGCATAATTTCAGGCGAAAGATTAGGCATTGTGTATTTCTTGGATTCTGCTACCGGTTTTACATAAACTTCGGGTTTAACCTCTTCTTTTTTATGCGTTTCCTTTTCAGGCTTCACTTCAGGAAGCTCCGGTAACTGGGGCAGTACCTCCAGTTCAGGCTTCACATTCGGCTTCTCCATATTGGCTGGTGGTGGAGCAGGCACCGGAACAGGAACCTCTGCTACCGGAGCAGGGGGAGTTGGCGCTACTGGAGCCGGTGGTTCCGGTTCTTTGACTCCCGTGTATTCCTTACCTTCAGGTGACAACTTTTCATGAACAGCAATGTTACCGGCACCCGAATTAGATGTGCTGTTTCCTTGTGCGTGCATAGATGGAATATAAACTGTCTCCCCCACCAGCAGAGCGTTCGGATTTTTCAACTGTGGATTGGCATTGACCATGTCTTTTAAAGGAACTCCCCAGGCTTGTGCCAACTTCCATAACGAATCTCCTTGCTGCACCTTGTGACTGTGGAGCACACCCTCCGGCTTCGGTGTTACTGGCTCTGCAGGGATTTTGACCTTCATACCAATATCCAACTTGTCGGGATTTGTGATTTGCGGATTAGCCGCGATCAATTTGTCCAGCGCTACATTGTATTTTTGGGACAGCAGATATAATGTGTCGCCTTTTTTCACCATGTGTATTTTCACAGGGAACTAACCTCCTAGACGTCATACTTGGGCAGTACATTCGCCCATACCGTTACTACATCCTATGCAGAAACCGGGCTAATGACATCAACTAAACAAAAAAAATCCTCCTGTCTCCAAAATCCCCATACACCAGGTATGCAGAATTTTATCGGACAAGGAGGATTCCTGTTCCCTATGTTATGCAATTCTAACTTAAGATTCCCACACTTTATATCCATCTTTGTCAACAATCTGACGGAATGCTTCCAGCAGTCTCAGCGTTACCGGACCTGCTACTCCCGTGCCAATTGTTCTTCCATCGACTTCATATGCAGCGATAACTTCTGCAGCTGTCCCGGTGAAAAAGACTTCGTCTGCGATATACACATCATGCAGGGTGAATGGCACTTCTTTTAATTCAAGCTCCAGTTCGCCACATAGATCGATAATCGCTTGACGTGTAATCCCTTCAAGTGCTCCGAGATAACAAGGCGGCGTGTACACTACACCATTTTTGATGATGAAGATGTTATCACTTGAACCCTCAGTAACGTAACCTTGGGAATTCAGCATAATTGCTTCACCAGCACCTGAATAGTTAGACTGGATTTTAACCAGGATGTTATTCAGATAGTTCAATGATTTAATTTTTGGATTCAATGCGTCTGGAATGTTCCGGCGTTGGGATACCGACACGGCTTTCAATCCAGTAAGATACGCTTCCTCCGGATAGATCGCTAATTGCTCCACGATGATGATTACGGATGCCTTAGGGCAACGTAACGGGTCCAACCCCAGATTACCAGGGCCACGCGATACAATAAGACGAATATAACCATTACGCATATCATTGCGGCGCACCGTTTCAGCCATGACTTCCAGCATCTCATCAATGGACAGCGGAATGTTCAAACTAATGGATTTTGCCGAATCATACAAACGATCCAAGTGGGCCTTACATCTGAAAATATTTCCGTTATAGATCCGAATACCTTCGAAAATCCCGTCTCCATACAAAAATCCATGATCATACACCGAAACGGTTGCGTTCTCCTTGGTCACATACTGACCATCCAAATAGATCCATTGTTCTGCCACTGATGACTGCACCTCCATAAAATATCCATTCCCTTTACTCCGTAACGTTATTAACCCGTCCATTGTACACCAAATGACAAGCTATTACTCGCTCATTCTACCCCGACTTATGACAACCTTCTAACATTCCCAAACACCATCAGGTCAATTATCTCGAAGGATATGTATAACAAGGATAGCTACCCAGAACACGCACCTGACAATTCAATGCTTCAATCTCTGCCATGGCTGCGGTAAGCAATACCGAATCGACCGTTTCCACAACATCAATGTAAAAATAGTAACTGCCCAATCGTTTCTTCGTTGGACGAGATTCGAGACGGGTCAAGTTCAGCTTCCGCCAGGCAAAAGCCGACAATACCTGATGTAACGCACCCGGTGCATCTTCTGGCAACGTCACCAGCAAGCTGGTTTTTACATGATCCGGTTCACGTGGAATGTTCACAGGTTCATGGCCAATGAGCACAAAACGAGTGTAGTTGTTGTCATGATCTGTAACCCGTTCAGCCATAATGTCCAGACCATGCTTCTGAGCAGCAAGTTTGGTACCAATCGCTACCCAGCCCTTACCTGGATTTTTTTTCACAATTTCTACAGCTTCGGCTGTACTGTTCACACCTTCAAGGTCGGCCCCAGGCGAATGTAAACGAATAAAATTCTGACACTGCGGAATAGCCACTGGATGGGACATGATCTTGGTAATTCTACCGAAATCATACTCGCCACTCTCTGTCTTAAATTCCGAGCCATGCCCAATAACATTCTGAATGGATGGGTATACCCACTCCGCTTGCATCGGAATGTCGACCTCGTTCACAAGCCAGTCCATATGAAGACTAACGGAACCTTCAATTGTATTTTCAATCGGAATGACACTGTATTGTGCATTCCCGCTATCCGTTGCTCGAAACACATCCGAAATCAGCTTGGAATGAAGCAAATCTAATGGTTCCCCGTTGAAAAGGAAATCAATTGCCTCATGAGAGACTGAGCCTTCAGGTAATACTGCAATTCGTTTCATGCATTAACTTCCCCTTTGATTCTGTCCAGAAAAGGACGTTCGTCTTGATCAGGCAGTACGGTTACACCGTCCAAATCCGGATCGAGCCACAGTGCAGAAGCAGATATGCCCTCCCGCTCCATGGTGTCCAGCAAATATTGTTCCAATCCCGCTTTCCGGGTGTCATGACGATCTACCAAAGTCAATACGGTCGGTCCAGCTCCGCTCAGGGCAGCTCCCAACGCTCCATGATCGACGGCATGTTCCAATATCTCAGCCATGCCTGGCACCAATGATGCCCGATATGGTTGGTGAATTCGATCTGACATCGCCTTCTGAATCATATCCAGTCGTCCACTCGCCAAAGCGGCAACGAGTAATGAGGATCTGCTAATGTTATGCACCACATCAGACATGCCAAATTGCTCTGGAATTACATTCCTTGCTTTTGAAGTAGACAGCTGGAATTCAGGTACAATAACCAAAGCCTGCAAATCCTGGTGTGGTTCAATACGTATATGATCTACCTGTTGACCATTCCATGCAGCCGTAATAATACCGCCATACAGAGATGCTCCCACATTATCAGGATGTTTCTCGAGGGATGTGGCCATATCCAGAAGCTTCGCATCGGATAAAGGAGCACCAATTAATGCATTTGCTGCTGCCAATGCACCAACGATGGCTGATGCACTGCTCCCGAGTCCCCGCGTAAGCGGAATATCGGAATACATGGAAATCTCCAATTCAGGGACGGATACCCCAGCTTCATTGAATACCATCTGTGCCACTTCGTAAATCAAATTCGATTTATCTGTTGGCAGGCCTGTCAAATGATTGCCGTGAAGATGAAATGACGTCTGCTCGGCTGGTTTCATTTCCAACCAGGCATACAAAGACAATGCCATGCCCAGGGTATCAAACCCCGGACCGAGATTGGCTGTGCTTGCAGGTATTTTTACGGTTACCTTTTCACGCAAACTCATACAGATTGCTGCTCCAGTTGTGCAATAGCTGCCATTACCGCCTCTTCGGTATCTTCAACAACAAGTGGCTCAGTCGCTACTGTTTTGATCGCAATATTAGGATCTTTCAGGCCATTACCTGTCAGTACACAAACGACAGTCTCTCCGCCTTTAAAGTACCCTTCACTCTTCAGTTTGTATACACCGGCAAGGGAAGCCGCAGAAGCAGGTTCAGCAAAGATTCCTTCCCGAGAAGCAAGTGTACGATACGCTGTCAGAATTTGTTCATCCGTTACATAGTTGATCTGTCCACCAGATTCCTCAGCTGCAGCTACCGCCGTTTTCCAGCTCGCCGGATTACCGATTCGAATTGCTGTTGCTACCGTTTCAGGTTCAAGGATCGGCTCACCTTTGACAATGGCCATCGCACCTTCTGCTTCGAAACCAACCATACGTGGAAGCGTGCTGGACTTGCCTGCCTCTTTATATTCTTTGAAACCTTTCCAATAAGCCGAGATATTACCCGCATTACCGACTGGAATAGCCAGAACGTCAGGCGCTTCGCCAAGTTGTTCAATTACTTCAAACGCTGCTGTCTTCTGTCCTTCAATCCGGAACGGATTCACAGAGTTTACAAGCGTGATCGGATGTTTGGCTGTGATCTCACGCACAATCTCCAGTGCACGGTCAAAGTTACCATTAATCGCGATCACCTTAGCTCCATAGATCATGGCTTGGGCCAGTTTACCCAGTGCAATGTTGTTATTCGGGATCAGTACGATACAATTGAGGCCACCACGTGCGGCGTAGGCCGCTGCAGCTGCTGACGTATTACCTGTGGATGCACACATGATCGTACGGCTGCCCTCTTCCATAGCTTTGGCAACAGCCATAACCATACCGCGGTCTTTGAAAGATCCAGTAGGGTTCAAACCTTCGTATTTGAAGTAAACATTCAAACCGAGTTCCTCAGACAGATTCTCTGCATGAATCAACGGTGTATTTCCTTCCTGAAGCGTAAGCAGGGGTGTATTTTCATTAACTGGAAGGTGCTCTCTGTACGTTTGCAAAAGTCCTTGATATCTCATTGTGGGTAAACTCCTTTATGTTTTAATAATCTGAAATGATGACCTGTTGAACCGGATATGATTAACTTGTACGTTATAACTGAAATAATTGAGATGCCGTATGGGATAAGGACAATTATCCTTCGACCCGGTAGACACTCTTAATGCGGCGAATGACGCTGAGTGATTCAAAATGTTTTAACACTTTATCCATGCTTGCCTTACTTGCATTATGTGTAACGATAATGATCTCGGCATCCGGGTTGTGCTCATTCGGCTGTTGAACAACCGACGCCAGACTGACATCATATTCTGCGAAAATTTGTGTGATTTGTGCCAATACACCGGCTTTATCGTCTACGTGTAGTAAAATAAAGTTTTTCGACACGATCTGCTCGTCGCTTTGCAGTCGCTTAATCTTATAAGGCACAATTGCTTTGAGACCGTTCACGCCAAGTTTAAGGTTTTTGGTAACCGCCACAATGTCAGCTACAACCGAAGTTGCCGTTGGGAGTTCTCCCGCACCCGCACCGTAGAACATCGTCTCCCCTACAGCTTCACCGTGTACATATACTGCGTTGAACACACCGTTGACTGAAGCAATCGGGTGATTCTGTCTAACCATTGTCGGCTGAACGCTGATCGTGATCTCATCGCCAATACGGTCCGCAATACCAAGTAACTTCATCTCATAGCCCAATCTTTTGGCATACATAATGTCTTCTCGAGTTACGGAGGATATTCCTTTAACGGTTACATCCTTCAACTCCACATTGGTGCGGAAACCGAGTGTACTCAATATCGCCATTTTGCGAGCTGCGTCAAGTCCCTCCACATCGGAAGTTGGATCGGATTCGGCGTATCCCAGAGCCTGTGCTTCAGCAAGTACTTCTTCATAGGATGCACCTTCCTGACTCATTTTGGTCAGAATAAAGTTCGTTGTTCCGTTCACGATCCCCATAATGCGGGTAATCCGATCAGAAGAGAAACCTTCAATCAGCGTACGAATGATCGGAATCCCTCCAGCAACACTCGCCTCATAGAACACGTCACATTGTTTTTCCTGTGCCTTCGCCAAAATCTCTGTACCATGCAGTGCCATGAGATCTTTGTTTGCTGTTACGATATGTTTCCCACGTTCCAACGCTTCAAGAATATACTCCTTCGTCTGATCAATGCCGCCCATGACTTCAACGATGACATCAATATCCGGATGACGAATGACTTCCCAAGGATCTTCCGTAAGCTTGGCACGGTCTACAGCAATAACACGTTCTTTCTCTGTATTTTTCACTGCGATCTTCTCGATGACAATCGGCGATCCAACCTGACTGCTCAGATCCTCCTGATTCCCTTCCACAATGCGAACGACTCCCGTTCCGACAGTTCCCAGACCCAACAATCCGACTTTTACTGGTTTCACTAACGATCTACCCCCTAATGTCTATTCTTGTCCGTCAGTCCTGTATGTTAAAGCCTAATTACCCTTGGCCTACAATACGTGTACGTCTTACTCCAGGCATATCTTGCATTCGATCCAGCATTTCACCAATTTCGCCATGAAGATGTGTCGTTTCCACCGAAATGACAACATTGGCTCTTCCTTGAAGCGGGATACTCTGATTAATCGTGAGTACATTAGCTCCATAACCAGCTACATGTCCAAGCACACGAGACAAGATCCCCGACTGATGCTCCAGATCAATGGAGATCGTTACAATTCTCTCGCGCTCAAGCTGGTTGATCAGATGAATTCCATCTTTGTACTTGTAAAAGGCACTCCGGCTTAATCCGACCTGTTCAACCGCCTCATGCACTGTTTTAACATCCCCAGAAGCCAGTAGTTCTTTTACCTGCATGGTCTTCACCACTGCCTCTGGTAAAATATCTTCCCGTACTAAGTAATAGCGTTCGTTCACAGAACGTCCTCTCCTCAAAGACTCATGTATTCATATAGTGGACATTATATAGGATCTATGACAAAAGGGCAATACATGACACGCCTATTTTTTGAAATACGTTCCTCACAGTATACAAGTTTATCCCTCTCCCATGTCAGGAAAAAACAAAAAAAACGCAGAGTTGCGGGTCAACTTCCCACTTCTCTGCGTTCCTATATCAATCTGTCTCTCCACGGAAGACGGCTACTTAGTAGTAACTGCTGCCTTCCACGAATTCGAATTCAAAGTCTCCAATACGAACGATGGTGCCTTCTACAGCTCCGCGCTTACGCAACTCAGCATCCACACCCATATAACGCAGTGTACGTGCGAGTTTCAGTATAGCCTCGTGCGAGTTCAGTTGCATCCGTTTCATCATGCGGTCAATCTTGGCACTTTCGACAACGAACATTTCATTCTCACGCACAATTTTGAAACCATCGTCTTCTTTTTTGTCCAGACTGTATACTTTACGTTCAGATACATCTGCTACCTCTTCAACCACTCGCTCGTCTGGAGCCTGATCCAGCAGATCAGCTGCACGATACAGAAGTTCTTGAATCCCTTTACGAGTCAAGGATGAAATTGGCATCACTTCAATATCAGGTTGCACTTCACGAACTTGCTGTAAAAATTGCTCCAGGTTCGCTTCAGAGTCTGGCATATCCATCTTGTTAGCTGCTACAACTTGCGTTCTCTCGGCGAGAAGCGGATTGTACAACTTCAATTCGTCATTGATTTTCTGCCAGTCTTCAAAAGGATCGCGTCCTTCCGAACCCGACATATCTACGACATGAACAATAATACGAGTACGCTCGACATGACGCAGGAACTCATGTCCCAGTCCGACACCTTCATGCGCACCTTCAATCAGTCCAGGCAGATCAGCCATGACAAAGCTTCGGCCTTCTCCTACACCGACTACACCCAGATTCGGTGTAATGGTTGTGAAATGGTATGCCCCGATCTTTGGCTTGGCTGACGAAACGACAGAAAGCAATGTGGATTTCCCGACACTCGGGAAACCAACCAGACCAACATCTGCCATAACTTTCAGTTCGAGTACGATGTATCGCTCTTGTCCTTCTTCACCGTTCTCAGCAAGTTCAGGTGCAGGATTGTTCGGTGTAGCAAATCGGATGTTACCTCGTCCGCCCCGACCACCACGAGCAATAACAACCTGTTGACCGTGACGTGTCATATCCGCCAGTACTTCTCCACTGTCTTCATCCAAGATGATAGTTCCTGGTGGAATGCGCACAATCATGTTCTCCGCGTTTGCACCGTGCTGACTTTTGTTACGTCCCTTCTCACCACGTGGGGCCTTAAAGTGACGCTGGTAACGAAAATCCATCAACGTACGCAAACCTTCATCCACGCGGAAAATGATGTCAGCTCCTCTGCCTCCATCGCCCCCGGCAGGTCCGCCGTTTGGTACATACTTCTCACGACGGAACGAAATAATTCCGTCCCCTCCATCTCCGGCTTTTACATAAATCTTCGCTTTATCTACAAACATTGGTTAACCCCTTCTTCCTATATTCCACACGGCATTCTGAATTGTATAAACGTATCCTCAGACGGAAACTGCTCCGTTCTGACTTTTTTTCCTTTGAGTACGGCAGTAAGCTGCCGCAGTGTTTCCGGATCGGGTGTTTGATCCCCATCCAGTCGGACAACCACATCTCCATGGTCCTGTCCGAAGTTTAAGGTCAGTTTGCGAACCTCTCCCCAAGAAGACCGGCCGCCGCCATATTGATAGGCCCTGATTGCATCAGCAATCGCCCCGGTAAGTGACTCGCCATCCTCGGGAGAGACCAGAGCACTAAGCTGCAACTCATCTTCTATTTCCACATGCAAGTCCAGCGCAATTCCACTGGCACGAAAAGACTGAAGATAAAATACGAGGGAAGGAATACCTAATCTGGAGATTCGGCTTTCTTCTGTAACCCGCTCTTTTATTCTTTCCACACATTGCAAGGATTTATCAAGTTTGCCCAGTCGAAGATATCCATATAACACCTGAAGGTCGTTCATCCAGTCGTGTCGATGATGATTTAATGAAGCAATTGCTGTTTTTTCCATGGATTGTATGATGGCTCTGCGTTCCGCCTCCGCCTGTTTCTTCATCGCATTCACAGAAATGAGCAATACTGCGACGGACCACAATGCGCACACGACGCTTGAGATCATCGCCGGATACAACATAACGAAAACCAAAGGAATCAGAAGTGAACATGCCGCAATCCACGGCACTCTTTTCCAAGATTTCATGGCTTCTCCCCGTTCTACAAAACTCGGTTGGTCTACACCCACCGTAACCAAGTATAACATGTCTCTTCTGCCAGTTCATTATCGAATAACCGTTGAATACAAAAAACCTTCGGCAAAAATGCCGAAGGCTCCTTAGGCGGAATGCCGATATTACGCTTCTACTGCTGCTGCTACAGGAGCAACATTAACAGGATAGATGCTTACTTTTTTGCGATCGCGTCCCCAACGTTCGAATTTTACAACGCCGTCGATTTTCGCGAACAAAGTGTCATCTTTACCGATGCCAACGTTAGTTCCTGGGTGAATTTTCGTTCCGCGTTGGCGAACGAGAATGCTACCACCAGTTACAGTTTGACCATCAGCACGTTTAACACCCAGACGTTGAGCATTACTGTCACGTCCGTTCTTCGTGGAACCTACACCTTTTTTCGATGCGAATAACTGAAGATTTAATTTCAACATGATTGGTTGTCCTCCTTCTTTGCTTATTTGAATTGCTGTATTTTAATATACTTCCCGTATGACTCTGCAATATTAGAGAGCATAACCACCATGGATTCGAGTAACAATTGTACCTGGGACCAGGTTTCCCCTCTCTCTAACAAAGGTAAAGAACCGCTTAAAAAGCCATTCTTCATCTTGGCATCCATTTCGACACCGGTCAATGTTTCAATCGAGTTCACCGTACCCACTGTAACAGCGGATACCCCGGCACATACGATGTCTTCTCCCCGCTTGGCAAAATTAGCATGCCCTTCAATGGAAAAACGTTCGATGTTCCCGTCCTCATCACGAAAGATTTGAACGATAATCACTTATCGCACCTTCTTTACGCTTTGATTGTTTCGATAGTTACTTTAGTGTACGGTTGACGGTGACCTTGCTTCACATGGTAGTTCTTTTTAGGTTTGTATTTGTATACGATAACCTTTTGTCCTTTGCCATGTTTCTCCACTTTAGCCGTTACAGTAGCTCCGGAAATCAATGGTGTACCTGCTGTCAAACCTTGATCGTTAGATACAGCCAGGACACGGTCGAACGTTACGCTTTCGCCATCGTTCGCAGTCAATTTCTCGATGAACAGAACATCGCCCTCTTGGACTTTGTACTGTTTGCCGCCTGTTTCAATAATTGCGTACATTTGCCTTGCACCTCCTCATGTCTCAGACTCGCCCGTTCTCAGGTGACAGTGTCCTTGCGGAACTATTCTTATACCCGGCCAGTGCGGTTACAGCATGTGCAAGACCATTAGGCTAAACACATACTTGAATATTATATCACGCAATATATCAAAAATCAATGCAATGGTGAAATATATCTTTTTCCCGTACCATGACAGAAAGAACACGGCTCCACATAGGGCAACGTACTCTCTTCCCGCACTTTCTTACGGGTAAGTTCGAGCAAACCCAGTTTGGTCCAACCCATTACAAATGCTTTGGTCCGATCCTTCTTGAGCTCACCTTCCAAGGTTGCTGCGACTTCATGCCGATTCGAAGCTTCCTCCATATCAATGAAGTCGACAATAATCATGCCACCGATATCCCGCAGGCGCATTAGACGGGCAATCTCCACTGCTGCCTGTATGTTGGTCTCTGTCACGGTCTCTTCCAGACTGTCACCGCCTGCTCCCGTATATTTACCCGTGTTCACATCCACTACAGTCAGAGCTTCGGTATGATCAATAACAATGTATCCGCCTCCGGGCAACCACACTTTCCGAGCAAAATCCTTATTCAACTGTTCCTGCACACCATAGGCAGCAAAGATGGATTCTGTTCCCCGATACACCTGTACTTTGGGTTGATGACCAGGACTAATCTCTTCGAGCAATGCTTTTACCTCACGGGCTTGTCCTTCACTATCAGTGATGACTTCGTCACTCCCTGGCGTATACACATCTCTGATGATTCGCTGTACCATGCTATGATCCCTATGCAAGAGGCTTGGTGAAGGCAAACTGTCCGCTTTTTCACGAATCAGATACCACTGCGCGCGTAATGTTTCCAAGTCCGACTTAATGGCTTCATGCTGCTCTTCTCCAGATACGGTCCGAATAATAAGTCCTTCTTCATCCCGCCTCAGTTGCTCCCCAAGTGCCTTAAGACGGGAACGATCCCCTTCACGGGCAATTTTCTTGGATACCGCTACGTAGTCAGCAACAGGCATGTAGACAAGCCAACGGCCCGGGAGTGAATAATGAGTCGTCACCCGGGCTCCCTTGCCTCCTACCGGTTCTTTCAGAACCTGAACAATGACTTCCTGACCCGGACGAAGCAACTCCGAGATGGAAGGCTTCACCTTGGGCTGTTTCTCCAGATGGGGATGCAACACATCGTCCACATAGAGAAACGCATTCTTTTTCTGACCAATATCCACAAAAGCAGCTTGCATACCTGGTAACACATTCACGACCCGTCCCTTGAAAAAGGAACCCAGCAGTCCACGATCACGTGTACGCTCTGCCGTAAATTCCACAGCTTTGCCTTCTTCCAGAAGCGCCATTTGCATGAGGTTATGTTCATTATGTACTATCATTTGTTTCATGGCTTCACCTCTAGAAGACAATTCAAATCATCCACATCCATTTCAGTATCTTTTCAATTCTCATTGTACATATATTAACCCATTTCAGAACAGGTCCACCAGAACACTACAATTTATTACCATTTTGTTGAAAATAGGAACCGATAATCCGTTGCTCAGGCAATACGGCCATAATTCGACCCTGTCTGTTCATCACGTATACCATATGGTATCTTTCTCTCTTTAATAGACGCAAAATAGTGTCCAAAGGTTTCGCCGGGAATGAGATTATTGGCTGCGCCAAACTGCCAGTAGCCGCGTGACGAGCAAACGCACCCTCTCGATTCATCAGAAAACGAATAAAGCGATAGGGCACATTTCGGTAATCCGTTACGTTGGAATAGAACAAAAAAAGGCCGATTAACAGAATGTTTAGCGGTAGGCCGTAGTCTCCAGTAAACCATCGGCTGATAGCATATAAAATAACCCCTACGCTACACAGAATGCTAATTCTGTAAGTCCACATTAATGTTGTATAGTAAGGTGCCCACAGACTGACAAGTGCCTGAACAACTTTACCTCCGTCCAGAGGAAGTACAGGCAACAGATTAAATAGGGCAATGAGCAGGTTCCCCTGAATGATATAGTTGAGAAATACCGGATCGCCCAGATTGCCATACTGCAACAGCATAACCACGCCAACCATCAGGATGTTTTGTAATGGACCAGCCAGAGCAATCATGATTTCCCGGTAGGCCGTGATCGTACCTCCATCTTCGATAACCGCAACTCCTCCAAAAGGAAGCATCTGGATCGACAAGACACGATAGCCCAGAAGTGCTGCCGCCGCAGCATGTCCACATTCATGAATGAATACGATGGCAAACAACGTAATAAGCTCAATAAAATGTCCAGTCAGAAGGGAGGCCATCATGATAATTACAAAAAACGGATGAAACGTAATATGGACTCCCCACACCCTAATCAAGGGCAACAACTTCCGCCGGGTCTACGTACTCCTCCCCCTCTTTGACTGCAAAATAGAGCGTGGCCGGTTGTTCACCACCCGTAGCCTTGAGACTCCCCACTGGATTCCCCGCTTCCACCCAATCATTCACGCTCACTTCACTTTCGTTCAGCCGACCGTATATTGCCGTGACATTGCCTGTATGTTGGATGACAACTGTGAATCCACTTGCTGCATCTCCGATAACCTCCATGACACGCCCAGCATCAGAACTTGCGACCTGTATAAGTTCTGCACCTGCGGCATCCGGAACGATCTCAATTCCCTTCATGCTCAGCGCGAATGGCTGAACCACTGTGCCTGAGATCGGTTTGCCCAGTAACTGCCTTACTTTCAATCCGTTCACGGCATCCGTCGTATGTCCGAGGACCGGAAGAAACGAAGGCGTTCCTCCAAAATGCCGTTCATACCAAGCCGCTGCTGAGGCAAAATCCATATCCCGATGGAGTGCATCCGCAATTACTGTTTTGGGTGATGTCGTCCACGATGTATCCAACTGAAATAGACCCCATACTCCGCCAAATATCAAAGCGCTAATAACCGTCCGTTTGAGAAGTGACTTGAACAGGTTGAATCTCGAATGCCCCCCTGGAACGAAATGACCATTCTCTTTTTTCCACAACCATTCCGGATCTCTTTCCTGTGTCCCCTCACTAGGCGGCGTAAATGGTTTCGGGTGTATGATCTCATTCTTGTCCAACAGTGAACCTAATTTCTGCTCCTGTAAGACCTCCACAGTGGCACCATCCATCAGTCGCCGGATACGTTCTTCTCGTCTCTGCTTGATTCTGAGTTTCGTGTTCATGGAATGTCCTCCCGCCGAGGCTTGTTTACTACATCCTATGAAGAGGTGGTTGATAATATGAACAAGCCTGCCCGCAGGTAACAAAAAAAGCCGGGCTATAAGCCACGGCTGTCATGTAATCAGATAATGAATAAGTCCATTTAAATGAGTTAACCCATTCCCAAGAACTTTTTGAAACGAGTAAAAGCACCCTTTTTCTGCTCCAGCTGCATCAATGGGACCGTATCTCCCAGAATGCGTCGTGCAATGTTGCGATATGCAATTGCCGCAAGTGAATCCGGATTCATGACCGTAGGTTCTCCTGAATTGGCCGCTTTGATGACCAGTTCATCATCAGGCACGATGCCAATCAGGTCAATATTAAGTACTTGTAAAATACCATCGATATCTAACATGTCACCCGATTTAACCATATTATTACGAATTCGATTCACCACCAGCTTTGGTGATTGAATGTGCGAACTCTCCAGCAGGCCGATGACACGATCCGCATCACGTACTGCAGCATTTTCCGGTGTAGTGACCACGATGGCCTGATCTGCTCCTGCTACCGCATTTTTGAAACCCTGCTCTATGCCGGCTGGGCAATCAATAATGACGTATTCAAAATCTTTTTTCAATTCAAGGATAATATCCTTGACCTGTTCTGGCGACACTGAGTTTTTGTCTCTCGTCTGCGCCGCAGGCAACATATATAATTCTTCGAAACGCTTGTCTTTGACCAAAGCCTGATTCAGACGGCAGCGGCCGTCCGCAACGTCGCACAGATCGTAAATAATACGGTTTTCGAGTCCCATCACGACATCCAAATTACGAAGGCCGATATCGGTATCTACCAGACAAACCTTTTTGCCGAGCAACGCCAGCGCTGTCCCGATGTTTGCCGAGGTGGTTGTTTTACCCACGCCGCCTTTACCCGAAGTGATCACGATCGCCTCTCCCATGAGCTACACTCCTTTAAACACATTAAAATCTCGGCGTAACCGAACGATATTGCTCATTTTGTCTATCTGCATCTGATTGTCCTGTAAGTAAGCAAATTCCATTCCGGTCTCTCGGCTCTCCCATTCATCGGGAGGACGACTGATGATATCCGCAATCCGCAGCTGCGTCGGTGCAAATACCGAAGCGGCAATGATCGCTTCCTCGTCCCCGCCAATTCCGGCATGAGCCATACCTCTGAGTGAACCCAACACATATATATCTCCGGTACACGTCACTGTGCCCCCCGGATTGATATCCCCAAGAAACAGGAGATTTCCTTCATGATGAAGCACCTGACCTGAACGCACCATACCACACATGGTTACAATCGGCGGTGGTCCTTTAACCTCCGGTTGGAGTGCAGGTGAGTCGATGGATCGAATAAGCAGATTCCCTTTTTGCTTCAATATATCGAGGATTGCTTCTTTCTGGTCCTCTGTCACTTCGCGGGCACCCAACTTGATATCCACATGAACAATCGGTCCGGTCAAAATATTTTGATGGCTGTGTTCCAGCTTATAGCGGAGCTCATAGAGCAATTCCTCGAATTCACATTGATCGTCCAACAGGAAAACCAGGCCGTCTCGGATGCCTTTAATCGTTACGTGATTCGATTTTACCGTCATAAGCCTGTCCCTCCCATCTCATTACATTTCGTGCCCGGGGCCCCAAGTTCCTGCTTTGCGCTCCATAAATGTATTTAGGAAGCTTCTTCTGTCTTGCTCCGTCTCTTGCCGATCCGCTCCAGTTGTTTCCGAAGCGGGACATAAATGATCAAGGCAAACACAAAATGAATGAACAAATTAGGAATCATGTATTCAATCAACGCCCAGTCAAAGGTCACGTGGTTAAGTTGGAAGAGCTTGTACAGGAAAAATAGCATGGTGTCATTAAGCAGGCTTCCCAAAATGACAACCGATACCATAACCGGCAGTGGTGCACGTGGTGCTTGAAAAATGAGTCCCATCATATATGCCGATAATCCCATCGAGAATCCATAAGGTCCAATCATCTCGCCGTAGAATACAACGTCATGCAATAGTCCAAAAAATATACCGAGTACTAGTGCCGTGTGTCGATGATGATATACAGCGATAAACAAAATTACGATATAGACCAGATTGGCAGAAATACGCATCTGCCAGCCAGAAGGGATGAGCAGCGGCAAAATTGTGCCTTCCGCAATGAACAAAACGAATAGTAACACGAACAAAACTTGCTTGCGTGTCACCATTACTCTTTTACCTCAGGCGGGATAATGACAATCAGCTCTTTCCAGTCAAGGAAACTTGCATATGGCTCAATTGTAGCTGTTTTGGTTAAACCATACTCACTTTTCTCGACACTCTTCACTTCACCAATCCGCATATACTTGGGAAAGTTATTGATGATCCCCGAAGAGATGATCTCATCACCCTTTTGGATATTAGAATCTTCCGAGATTTTGGTCATCTTGAGCATGCCCGTCTTCGGATCGTAGCTCTCAATCATACCAAACACTTTCTCTTTACCTACCGCCGTTGCTGCAATGGCATTGGATGTCGGATCATTGGCGTCCATGGACGTTAACAGATTAACCGTTGATGTATATGAGCTGACATGACTGATCACGCCGACCAGCCCTTCCTGGGAGGTAACGGCCATCCCCGGCTTGATTCCCGCATTTTCACCGATATCAATGTTAATGGTTCTGCTATTTGGATTCGAATTGGCACTGATAACCTGAGCAATTCGTGAACCATAATTGTATCGGTTCCGTTGTTCCTCGGTAAATTTAAGATTTTCTTCCAGCTGCGCAATTTTTTTGTCCATCTCATTGTATTTCAGCCGATCCCGGGTATAGTGACCCATCGCGATGCGAAGCTCTTCATTCTCATCATATACCGTACGCATGTTCGCTACATCTTTGAAAAAGCCCGCTACATAGGAAGCGGGCTTGTAAAATACGTATTGTACAAATCCAACTGAATCCTTCAGGAATTTCTCCGGCCAGGATAGAGTGGTTCGCGGACTGAGCGTAAAGCCCATTAACGCGATAAATGTAACAAGGCCCACCAGCAAAACAAAAAGTCTTTTGTTGCCTAGCAGTTTAAACAGTTCGAACACCCTCTAACATCCATATTCTCTTCCGAGCCATGCCCGGCGGGGAGACTGTCAGACCTGTAGTCCCTGCGAGAATATCAGCCGATCCTCCCCTGTTAAGCGGGTAATAGCTCATCCCCGGGGTTAACCGGGTCCTCTATAAAGATATCTTGCCACTTGGTCGCTATGCCAAGTTAGGCAAATACCAATTAACGTTTGGAACGAACTGCCGAACTGCTTCTGCTTTTGAACAAATGAATATTCTCAAGCGCTTTACCTGTTCCGATTGCTACACAATCCAGCGGGTTCTCAGCCACAATGACAGGCATTCCTGTCTCACCAGCGAGAAGCTTGTCCAGGTTGCGAAGTAACGCCCCACCACCTGTAAGAACAATACCCCGATCCATGATATCGGCTGCAAGTTCAGGCGGGCATTTTTCCAGTGTTACTTTTACCGCTTCAACAATTGCATTAACGGTATCAGCCAGCGCTTCACTGATCTCGTCCGAAGTAATCGTAATTGTCTTTGGCAGACCTGTTACAAGGTCACGTCCACGAATTTCCATCGTTTCTACTTGCTCCAATGGCATTGCTGATCCGATGTCCATCTTCAATTGCTCCGATGTACGCTCACCGATCATGAGATTGTATTGGCGTTTGATGTACTGGATAACGGATTCATCCATCTCGTCACCTGCTACACGAACCGAACGGCTCGTTACAATACCACCCAGAGAGATAACAGCCACTTCCGTTGTACCGCCACCAATATCGACAACCATACTACCTGTTGGTTCCCATACAGGCAGATCTGCACCGATTGCAGCAGCAAAAGGCTCTTCAATCGTATAGGCTTCACGTGCTCCAGCCTGTTTGGTTGCATCTTCAACCGCACGTTGTTCTACTGCTGTGATCCCGGATGGTACACATACCATCACGTTTGGATGACGCTGGAACATAGAGCGTTGTTTTTGCGCCTCACGGATGAAATATTTGATCATCGTTGCCGTTGTATCAAAATCGGCAATAACGCCATCTTTCATTGGACGAATAGCACGAATGTTACCTGGTGTACGTCCAATCATTTTTTTGGCGGCTTCACCTACTGCCTCGATGCTATTTGTATCTGTCCGTATAGCAACAACCGAAGGTTCTCGCACCACAATTCCTTTTCCTCGTACATAAACCAACGTATTTGCTGTCCCCAAGTCAATACCCAAATCTTTCGTAAAACCACCAAACATAACATAATCTCCTTTTCTGCCTCATATAGCCGCTCCATTCTGATCCAGAGCGTAATAATTTTATTCCCACGCAATACGTGGAGCTAATATTCGCATTTGTTTTTTTGCATTTGTAAAGTGAACCTATCTTTTACGGACAACGCCGTTAACATTCATAGGAAAACATCAACGCCAACCATTATATTATACTAAGCCCTTCTCCTTCAAACTTACGTACGTTCCATCTCCGATAATAATATGATCAAGCACGTCAATGCCAACAATAGCGCCTGCTTCAATCAGTCTCTTGGTTATTTGGATATCCTCCGGACTGGGCGTAGGATCACCACTCGGATGGTTGTGTGCGCACACAATCGATGCGCTGCTGCATTTGATGGCAGCCCGGAACACTTCACGTGGATGTACAATCGAAGCGTTAAGGCTGCCCATGGAGAGTGTTTCCTGGGCAATAATATGATTTTTGTTATTCAGAAAGAGACACACAAAATGTTCTTTTTGCAAGTAACGCAATTGTTCCATCAGGATATCAGCTGCATCACGCGGTGTACGAATTGAAGTCGACTGAGTTAGTCTGCTCTTGGCAATCCGATGACCCAGCTCAATGCCAGCTTTTAATTGCACAGCCTTGGCATTGCCGATCCCTTTCATCGCGGTCAGTTCTTCCAGACTCAAATCCATCAACGAGCGAATGCCACCCGCTTCGGCCAGAATCCGCTGTGCCATATGCACCGCGGATTCCTGTCTTGTGCCTGTTCGAAGTAAAATTGCCAGCAATTCAGCATGGCTTAAGGCGCCCGCCCCGTATTCCATCATGCGTTCTCTCGGGCGTTCTTCCTGGGGGATGTCGCGCATCATGTATTGAGGCGACTCCATATGTTCCCTCTTTTCATTTCACAACATTTGGCTTCATTCATATTCGTGGCAACACATGTACGCCGAACCCGTCCAACATATCACTTAGCAAAGATAGCGGCAAGCCAACCACATTAAAGTAACATCCTTCAATGCGGTCGATCAGTGAAGCACCAATACCCTGAATGGCATATGATCCTGCCTTATCTGAAGGCTCACCTGTCTGCACATAAGCACGGATGGTCGCATCCGACAGCTCTTTCATCGTTACATCGGTCTGGCGGTAATGAACTAACGACTGTCCATTGCCCGCATCAATACAAGCGACACCCGTGAACACCCGATGTACGCGCCCCTGCAGCCTTGATAACATACGTTCAGCATCCGCTTCGTCTAAGGGTTTGCCTAGAATCTCACCATCCAGAACAACAACGGTGTCACTACCAACAATAATGGCTTCCTGCTCGCGGCCTTCAAGCCCACGATACACGGCAAGCGCCTTGCGCAAAGCAAGTTCCTGTACCGTCTGTTCAGGTGTCCACTCTGGTGGTGTATCTTCATTGGCATGACTTGGTATTACATCAAACGCTAGGTGGAGTGATGCGATCAGTTCTTTGCGCCGAGGCGATGTGGAGGCCAGAATAATAGGGCGCTGTTGTGTGTTATCCAAAATGAACGGCTCCTTATGCCACGGCAACATCCTGTCCGGATCACGATAATAGATGTCACTGGTTTAATTTTTTTCGTCATAACTCGTCATTCTCCTACAGTCTGCGATAAAGCCACACAGCGGCAATCATACCGATCAGACTCAGAAGGCTCATTTGAAATTGAAGTGAAATATCATAACTGATAATATCCAGATCAGCCTGTGGCGACCAACGTATGGTCGTGGCTTTCGTAAGAAAGGCTACTGCCTTTACAGGCTGCAGTGCCTTGGCGATCCACGCTCCGGCCATCCAGCCGAGCAGCAGAAACAGCAATAACATGCCGAAGTTTTTTTTCATCGGTAATCTTCCCTCGCCATTTTTTGACACCCACATTATTATACGGGGTTTTGTACGTCAATACAAACACAAATCCGGCAAGGGGAACTATTTCCAGTTCCTTGCCGGATGGGTATTTCCAAGCGTTGTTATGGGAAAGAGCATGTTACTGCTTTATCGCTTCGAGCCATTTTTTCTGCTGCAGTACATATTCCATCAGATCGGACTGCACGGACCACATGTGTACATCATCCGGGTTTTTGTTGTACTCCGCTATAGCCGTAATTGCACTGTTCATTGATTTCTCCATTCCACCAATAATAGGTTGTACATCTGCGGTCAGGCCAGGTGTAAGACTATTCAATCCCGTCAGCCATGACTCGTGCTTATTTTGAATCGCTTTCATCGTTTCTGTAGAAACTGCTGCCGGAACAGACTGTCCCAGCTGCTGAATGGACAAGGTAGATAATTGTTCCACCAGTGCAGAACTGTTTGTGAAGAAAAGCTGCACATCCTCTTGTTTGCCACCGAATATAGCCGGGTTGATCTCAGGGTTCACAATCTCCTTGACATACAGTTCAACTCCCTGGGCTTTTAACCTGGAGCTAAGTAGCTTGGCCTCTTCACGATCAGCCGAAATGCCTGCATATACTCGATTGCCATCTTCAGGATCAGAACCTGCGGCTATACCTGCCTGAGCCAGTTCAAGCTTAGCCTGCTCAGCTCGTTCAGGAGAACTGAACACGCCGTATTGAAGTGCATAATACGTACTGCCAGTCGCCGCTGTCTGAAGTTGCTGCTCTGTACCTGCAGTCCCCTCCTGACCCGTCACAGTGGAAACTGCCTGATTGACGGGCAGAAGATCGCCTGGCTTCGCGGCTCCTTCTTTATTAAAAAATGAAAGAATAACCATACCAAAAAGTGCTCCGGTAACAAGTGCACCAGTGACAGAACCAATCATTTTCCAGCCCCTTGGAGGGCGATTGCGTTTATAGGAATAGTTCTCCGAATCTGCAAGCCAGTCGTGGCCCTGATCATCATGGGCATTGGACAGATCACGACGCTCTTCCTCCGGATTATCGGTGTGATTAACATAACCGTAACCGGAACGGTTCCCAAAATAATGGGCCTCATCCAAGTTCAAGTTCGAATCATGACTCACTCGCTCGTCAGGTTCAGGTACAGTAGAGCTTGTCAGCACCGTCTCTCCCCAGTCTCCGGGGATATCCTCAGGCGTCCATGATGGGGTTGTATCCATCTGCTTAGGCGTTAGCGGTTGATTATGCGGTAATTCTTCACTTAACGTCACCAATGGACTGGACGCGGATATCCTCTTGTTTTCAGGCTTGTCCGACTCATGATCCCCGAAGCGAAACGTCATTCTAGCATTGCTCACCCGTACCCTCTCCTTTGTCCCATTTATATAAGCTATATGCAGAGACTGGAGAATACATTCCATATAACGCAAAAAACGCCTGCTTCGTATCGAAGACAGGCGATTTCTCAATTGATCTATTTCAAACCTTTGGCAAGTGTATCGCCGACTTTCCAGATATCACCTGCGCCCATCGTAATCACAAGATCTCCTGGCTGCAGACGATGTTGCAGATCAGCCACCACTTCTTCTTTTGTAGGAAGGTAACGTGCAGAAGCATTACTGTTTTGAACGATCAGTTCAACCAGTCGGGCTGACGTTACCCCTTCGATCTGTTTTTCGCCCGCAGGAGAATAGATGTCCGTAATAAGCACCTCATCCGCTTCCGCAAAAGCACGACTGAACGCATCCAGCAGGAAGAACGTCCGCGTATAACGCTGTGGCTGGAATACCGCAATAATGCGTTTGCCCGTTGCTTTGGCGGCACTAATGGTAGCTTCAATCTCAGTCGGGTGATGAGCATAATCATCGATGATCAGCATATCGCGCGCCTCGCCCAATACCTGGAATCTACGTTTGGCTCCATGGAACTGGATGATAGCTGCCACAATCTTCTCAAATGGAATGCCTGCTTCCAGACAGGTAATCACAGTAGCCATCGCATTATAAACGTTATGCTTACCCGGCACTGATAATTCCACCGTGCCCATAGCAGCACCCTGATGATTCATCGTAAAGGAGATACGGCGATCGCCCAATACAATATCCGTTGCCGTATAATCTGCAGCACGATCAATACCATAGGTTGTAATCCGCGACTTGAGTTCTGGCAAAATCGCTTGAACATTCTCGTCGTCAGAACACACAATCGCTGTTCCTTCCGGACGAATCTGGCTCAGGAACTTCACATAAGCCCTTTTGAGCTCCTCAAAATCACTGTTGTAATTCTCCAGATGATCTGCCTCAATATTGGTTACAATACCGAGCCATGGATGGTACTGCAGAAACGAACCATCGCTCTCGTCCGCTTCAGCGACTACCCAGTCGCCTTGACCGGCCTTCGCGTTGGTACCCACATTCATGATCTCTCCGCCAATAATGTATGTCGGATCTGTATCACATTTATCCATAACAAGTGCAATCATGGATGAAGTGGTTGTTTTACCATGAGCCCCAGCTACAGCCACACCTTTACGTTCGTTCAACAAACGTGCAAGCATCTGGGAACGATGCAGAATCGGAATGTTCAGCTCTGCAGCTGCTACCCGTTCCACATTATCAGCAGGCGCTGCCGTAGAGTAGACAACAAGATCTGCTCCAGTGACGTGCTCTGCCGTATGTCCGATATATATTTTCGCTCCCTTGGCTGCCAACTTCTCGGTCAACTCCTGTGAAGCGACATCCGATCCGGTAACGGTGTATCCCATTTCCAACATAACTCTTGCGATGGCACTCATGCCATATCCGCCAATCCCTATAAAATGAACGTGTTCCGATGTATTTAACAAAACTTTCACCAACCTTTTTCAGAATCGGTTTGATGCAAAAGGGCTGCCCGCACATCCGCAATCAGGTACAGTGTGCCGGAGACCACCCCCAGATCTTCCGCTTCCGTCCGTGACTTCAATAGATCAAGTGCCTTTGCCCATTCGGGCTCGACGATGATTTCCAGTTCCTGCTTCGCAATGGCGGGACGTACCCGTTCGACAATCTGCAGCAATTCGGCTGCATCCATTTTGCGTCGGAAATCTGGCTCGGTCAGGATCAGCGTATCCACTAGTGGCAGTATATGCTGCAAATACGCTTCGTGATGCTTATTTGCCAACATACCCATCATCAAAATTAACTTGTTGTGCGGATAGACATCCATAATGCTCTTGGCCAGTGACTCTGCCCCTTCCGGATTATGTGCTCCATCAAGCACAATTCGGGGTTCATCGACGACTTTTTCGAATCTTCCTGCCCAGAAAGCATTCTCCAGTCCAAGTGCAATATCGTTGTCATCCAGCATAAATGCCATGTATTGTCTAAGCAATTCAAGCACCATAAGTGCGGCCGCTGCATTGTCACATTGATGTGAACCCTGCATGCGTATGCGAACGTCCAGATCACGGAACGGGCCTGTAAAATGAAAAGATTGTCCGTTCTCATTGCTGTCCAGTCTATGATAAGAGAATTGATCTCCAGCCAAATACAAGCTTGATTGAAGCTGCTGTGCTTTCTCCTGAATCACCTTCACAGCTTCGGGTTGAGTCGCGCAAGTCACAACGGGTACTCCCGGCTTGATAATACCTGCCTTTTCTCCAGCAATCTGCTCAATCGTATCTCCAAGCACATCCGTATGATCCATACCAATGTTCGTGATGACGGACACAACAGGTGCGACAATATTCGTTACGTCCATCCTTCCCCCTAGCCCCGTCTCCCATACCACAACGTCAGGGTAACACTCCTCTGCATAGTACAGAAGCGCCAGAGCCGTGGACACCTCAAACATCGTGGGTGATCCAAGCGGAGTTGAGGCCATTTCCATGACCAGTGGATGTAATCGGTTCGAGAGCTTAAGCAGGATTTCTTCAGGAATATCCTCACCGTTGTATTGAAAACGGTTTGTAAACTTGGTGATATAAGGCGACGTAAAGGTACCCACATCATATCCAGCCTGAAGAAGCACTGACGTCAAAAAAGCGCAAGTCGAACCTTTGCCGTTCGTTCCCGCGACATGAATAAATTTGAGACGTTGGTGTGGATTGCCTAACATGGACATCAGACTCTCGATTCGTTCCAATCCAGGTCGGATGCCAAAAGGAATAAGGCCATTGATCCAGTCCACGGCCTCGTTATACGTAAGTAAAGGAGCTGCTGCATCTGTCCCGTCTAATTCCGTCATCTGATTCACCTTCGGTCCGAATTTGAGTGAAAAAAGCGGCCGGATGGCATAATGGCTCTCCATCCGACCCACATATATTAACCTTTAAGTTCCTTGATTCGTGCAATCACTTTATCCCGTTTATCGGAATAATCTGCTTGTTTGGCGCGCTCTTCCTCAATAACTTTGGCAGGAGCTTTGGCTACAAAGCCTTCGTTCGCCAGCTTTTTCTCTACACGGAGAACTTCGCCCTCAAGGTTCTCCAACTCTTTCTCCAAACGAGCCACTTCCTGCTCGATATCAATAAGACCTGCGAGCGGCAAGTATAGTTCTGCCCCCGTAATGATCGCAGTCATTGCCTTATCCGGTGAGTTTAAATCCAGCCCACTATCGAACTCGGACGTATTACAGAAACGTTTGATGTAGTGACTGTTACGCGCAATGATGCTGGACGTCTCAGCACTATTTGCTTTGACCATCAACTCGATCTTTTTGCTCATCGGCACGTTCACTTCTGCACGAATGTTTCGCACTGCACGAATGGTATCCATGAGCAGGTTCATCTCGGCAACAGCCTCTGGGTTCTCAAGAGCAGGATCATATACCGGCCATGATGCCAGCGTAATGGTCTCACCTTCATGCGGCAGATGCTGCCAGATCTCTTCGGAGATGTATGGCATAAACGGATGAATCAGGCGCATGGTCTGATCCAGCACATAAGCAAGCACCGATTGTGTTTTCTTCTTGGCAACCGGATCTTCCCCATAGAAGGACAGCTTAGCAAACTCAATGTACCAGTCACACAGGTCATCCCAGATAAAGTTATACAACACACGACCCGTTTCCCCAAATTCATACGCTTCGATTAGACGCGTAATATCGCGGGAAGTTTCGTTCAGACGGTGCAAAATCCAATAATCGGCTGTACCAAGCTCTCCGCTGATGTCACGTTCCTCATAGGTGAATCCTTCCAGATTCATCAATGCAAAGCGCGAAGCATTCCAGATCTTGTTGGCGAAATTACGAGCCTGCTCCACCCGTTCCCAACGGAAACGGAGATCCTGACCTGGCGTGCTGCTGGTTGAGATCATGTAACGCATTGCATCTGCGCCGTATTTCTCAATCACATCCAGCGGATCTACACCGTTGCCCAATGATTTGGACATTTTGCGTCCATCTGCATCACGAACAAGACCATGCATCAGCACATCCTTGAACGGAATCTCATCGGTGAATTCCAGTGCAGTGAAAATCATACGTGCAACCCAGAAATATATGATGTCATACCCTGTCACAAGTACACTTGTCGGATAATAACGTTTCAGGTCTTCCGAATCTTCCGGCCAGCCTAGTGTGGAAAATGGCCATAAGCCGGAGCTAAACCAAGTATCGAGTACGTCTTCGTCCTGTCTGAGCTTGCGTCCAGCATACTCTGGCAGCGTTGTTGGATCTTCAGCAGATACGATGATTTCACCCGTTTCTTCATCATACCAGGCAGGAATACGATGTCCCCACCACAGTTGACGGGAAATACACCAGTCACGAACGTTCTCGATCCAGTTCAGATAGGTTTTCTCAAAACGATCTGGAACAAAATTAACCCCTTCGCCGCTCTGTTGTTTTTTAATCGCTCTCTCTGCAAGTGGCTTCATCTCAACGAACCACTGTGTAGACAGATACGGCTCAACAACAGCTCCGGTACGTTCACTGTGTCCAACCTGATGCGTGTGATCCTCAATGTTGATCAATACGCCCTGCTCTTTCAAGTCAGCAACAATCTGCTTGCGGCAGTCACTGCGGTCCAGTCCCTGATACTTGCCTGCCTCAGCATTCATTGTGCCGCTCTCATCCATTACCGTAATCTGAGGAAGATCATGACGAAGACCTACTTCAAAGTCATTTGGATCATGCGCAGGTGTGATTTTAACTGCACCACTTCCAAACTCTTTATCCACATAATCATCAGCGATAATTGGAATTTCGCGTCCAATGATAGGCAGTACAAGTACTTTACCAATCATATCTGCATAACGCTCATCCTTCGGATGAACAGCAACCGCTGTATCACCCAGCATCGTTTCAGGACGCGTTGTTGCCACTGTAACGTAGCCACTTCCGTCTTTGAGCGGGTACCGCAGATGGTACAGGTGACCCTGAACCTCTTTATATTCAACCTCAATGTCGGACAGAGCTGTCCGGTTCACCGGGTCCCAGTTAATGATACGTTTGCCTCGGTAAATAAGGCCTTTTTCATACAGTTGAACAAATACTTTACGAACCGCTTGGGACAGACCTTCATCCAGCGTAAAACGTTCACGTGAGTAATCAAGCGACAATCCCATTTTGCCCCATTGCTGACGAATGGTAGTGGCATATTGATCTTTCCAGTCCCATACCTTCTCCAGAAACTTCTCACGTCCCAGATCATAACGAGTCAGACCTTCTTCACGCAGCTTCTGCTCCACTTTGGTTTGGGTAGCAATACCTGCATGGTCGGAACCCGGAAGCCACAGTGCGTCATAACCTTGCATCCGTTTGGTGCGGATCAGAATATCCTGCAGTGTAAAATCAAGCGCATGCCCAATGTGCAGCATCCCGGTCACATTTGGGGGTGGAATTACAATCGTATACGGCTCGGCATCTTTACGTTGACCGGCTTTGAAATATCCACGCTCCATCCAGGTGGAGTACCATTTATCCTCTGCCGCCTTAGGATCGTAAGTGGTCGGCATTTCTGTTGCAGCTGATTTTTTTTCCTCAGACATGTGTCATTCCTCCGTTACTTCATCATCTTCGCCAAAAAAAACAAAAAAAACCTTTCATCCATCAAAGGACGAAAGGTTAGCTTTCGCGGTACCACCTTTGTTTCACGCCTACAGCAAGATAGACTTCACCCTCTGTACATGACGTGACACTTCAAGCAGATAACGGCTGCTACCGGCCCATCCTACCTCAGTAATAAATGACGATAGATCTCATTCATCCCTTGTATTCAAACAGGCAACTCCCGGGCGACTTCGATCAGTTGGTTCCTGCGGAATCTCACAGCGTTGCAATTCCACTCTCTGAAAGGTCATACTGTCTACTACTCCCGTTCCACGTTGTTCTTCAAAAAACCTACACACATCATACCTTGCTCGTGCGCGATAGTCAACCTGACAACAGCGGATAAAGAGCGCTGGAATGCAGGTTTAGGACGAATCATGCAAAAACCCGCAATCCTCAAGGGGATCACGGGTCGTAACGAAGGCTTTAACTACGGATTAAGGGATGTACAATATCTGCCCTTCTTCCACAACCTGCTCAGATAATCGGTTATACAACTGAAGTTCCCTCGTGCTCAATTGATATCGATCTGCAATAGCATCCAGTGTATCTTCTCGCTGAACAATGCAAAGTTTCACCTTGCGGAACGGGGTCTGGTCCACGATCGTTCCCAGGAACAGGTTCTTCCATTCCACATCATCAGCTGGATACGTTTCTTCCTGTACCACACCCGCAGGAACCTCATCGCCTCGCTCCACTTCAGCATCGCGTGCCGCTCTACCGGAGGATAACAAAGAAGAGATACCTACGCCCTCTTCTTGCCGTGGTGCGGATTCTTTTTTGCTGCCAAAAGCAACCTTCAGCTCCGGCTTGTCTTCCGTCTCAGCCACAGGTTCAGGAACAAATGCTTCGTTCTGTACGAACTCGTCTACCCCAGTCGCTTCAAAAGACGGCCGGTCTTCCTCAGCGTTGCCTGGTTCGGACGAAGCAAATACACCTTGCCAGTTCTCCGCCTGTGATTCAACCGGAACATCGGCAACTGCCTGATTCTCCTGCTGAGGTACAGATCTCGCGGATTCGAAGTGCCATACCTCTGGTGCGTCCGGTACATCCGGTGATGCCAACTCATTAGATGATTGAGCAGTAGGCTCTGAGACTGCTTGATCTGCACTTCTCGAGTTCGCAGGCAATGCATCCACGGAAGGCTCGGACCAACCCGAAGACTCATCTTCCAGAGGCAACAATGGTTCCGACTCAGGGTAAGAAGCTAATCGATCTGCGGTCTCAGCCATAAATGACGAGATCGGAGAAGGTTCGCTGTATTGCTCATGAGATGCCAATTCATCTCCATTCGCTGTCAGAGATGCGGGATCTTCATTTGCATCAGGTTGTCTGTTTTCGTTAACGTACTCCGCACTTAGCTCCTCAGATTGAAGTGGCTCTGCGGATGACGCATTCGCATAATCCTGCTGCCATTCTTCGCTATTCCTTAATGTCTCTTCCCGTGTGGACAGGTCAGCGAATTCCGGAGCACCATATGCAAGTTCTGCTGCATTCGTAAGTCTCTCTTCCTCACTCCGCTGGAGCAGGTACTCTTGTGCAAATGTGTTGGGATCGCTACCTGCCTGTGCTGCTTCATCGGAACGGTTGGATTGCTGAGCATCAGGTGAATGAACAACTGTAAACTCATCTGCTGACCACACTTGTGGCTCTTCAACAGGAAAACCTTCGATACCTCGTAGCGACAACACGCCTGTAATGTTCAGACTGCGATTGGATAACAGATCCACGTCAAAATTTTCGATCTCGATGGAAATATCCTCAATCGATCTGACCCGGTTCAGCGGCACTGTGATCTCCACGGGAATGAAATGTTTGAGCTCCTCTGAAGCCTCATTCTCTCCTCTGTACGCACCTGTAAGTAAAAGATGTCCTCTTAACGTGGCATGATCATCCTGCCCTATGACTTGAATGCGCGGGTATAGTTCAATCTCCTCCAGTTCCTCAATCGCAGGGACTCCCTCAGACAAATGAACGCGCTCATAAATATCGAACCGCAAACCATAAGGTTGATTCAACAAAGGTGGCGTCCTCCTTTCGGCATATGTTCACCATGATCCTTCTCATGGGACTGATCCATGGTCCAAATCCTTCGTTACCCCATCTATATGCCTTGAATGAGAGGAGCATGCCACCTTTTGAAAAACCTTGCTATATATGTTCAACTCATGGTTATTTACACTGTCACTCCAATGACAGAACAACCTTCCGATCACTGTTATCCCCAGATTTTTTTTGATTCCCTTCTTCAAAGGGAAAAACCGGGGATAGCTTATGCTTCCGAAGTAGCTTTCTTTCAGAAAGCTTTTAGGCGAACGCTTTACTTCTTCTGGTTGTTTCTGTCCTTTCCGTTTTCGTGTATATAGTTAGTCGAACTTATATAGTGTACTAGTAAGACCCCTCTCGCTCTGCCAATTGTGTGAAGTCGGATGGCCAACGGTCGTTCACTTCAATCATCGCTCCGGTTAACGGATGACTAAACTTAAGCATCTCTCCATGAAGTGCTTGTCGCCCAATGGCATCCGCTCTACCACCATACAACGAATCACCAATGAGCGGGTGTCCCGCGTAACTCAGGTGTACACGAATTTGGTGTGTTCGTCCTGTATCCAGCTTTAATCGTACAAGGGTTGCTCTTTCCCACACTTCGACGGTCTCCACATGAGTAACAGCTTCCTGTCCACCTTCCGAGACACGTCTGCGCTGCTTGTGATGTCTATCCTTGCCAATCGGAGCATCAATTTTGTGGAGTTCAAGGGGAATTTGTCCACCTGCAATAGCTACATAATGGCGACCAATCTCTTTACGACGCATCGCTTCATCCAGTTTGGCGAGGGCAAAAGCATTTTTGGCATATAGGACAGGTCCCGTTGTATCCTCATCCAGTCGATGAACATGGCGAACGCTCGCCTGGATTCCGTTCATTTCATAATAAGAGGCAACCACATGATCCAGCGTGATCGCCTGATCGGTACGGCTTCCATCTGGATGCAGTTTCATGCCTGCAGGTTTGTGCATAACCAGACAGAAATCATCCTCATATAATACATCCACATCAGCCCAGCGTGGCTCAACATCGATTGGCTGGGACGCAAAAAGGGCCAGCCGAAGCCGGTCCCCTGCAAGTTGTATTCCTTGGTTTGCTTTCAGCTGACGGAGCAGTTTCTCCGGAAACTGAAGCTCAGACAATAACCATTGCTCTGCAGCCATCGGTTTGTCCGAGCTGCCTGTTACGGCTTTCCCTGGCATCAGCTCAAGCCATTCCCCGCGGCGTTTCCAACTTTTGATGGTCATAGCGATTGAAGAGCTTTACGATTCGCCTCAATCGTATCGTCAATATCCTGCTCCGTGTGCACACCAGAGACAAACATACCTTCGTATTGCGAAGGCGCAACACTCACACCTTGATCAATCATGGCCGCAAAATAACGACGGAATTGATCCAGATTGCTTTCTTTGGCAATATCATAATTGGTTACTGGAACGGCACTGAAGAATGGACAAACCATGGAACCCACACGGTTAATGGTTATCGCAATACCCGTCTCAGCTGCATTTTTCTCGAATCCGGCTTGCAGACGTGCAGACAATGTCTCCAGACGGTCATAGACCTCTGGTGTTAACAATTTGAGCGTTGTATACCCTGCTGCCATAGCCAGCGGATTCCCGCTCAATGTACCTGCCTGATAGATTGGTCCTGTTGGAGCAATCTGTTCCATCAGATCCCGACGACCACCATAAGCGCCAACCGGGAGGCCGCCACCGATAACTTTACCCAGACAAGTCAGGTCAGGTGTAACCCCATACCGTCCCTGAGCACAGTTCAACCCTACGCGGAAACCGGTCATGACTTCGTCAAAAATAAGCAGGCTGCCATATTGGGTCGTCAAACTGCGCAGCCCTTCAAGGAAACCGGAAGCCGGAGGAACAACCCCCATGTTACCTGCCACAGGCTCCACAATAACAGCGGCCAGTTCTTCACCATAACGTTCAAAAGCAAGTCTCACGGACTCCAGATCGTTATAAGGCACCGTAATGGTATTCACAGCTACGCCTTCAGGCACGCCTGGACTATCTGGAAGACCCAGCGTTGCAACACCTGAGCCAGCCTTGATCAGCAAGCTGTCTGCATGTCCATGATATGATCCTTCAAACTTCAGAATTTTACTGCGTCCGGTTACCCCGCGTGCCAGTCGAATGGCACTCATCGTTGCTTCAGTTCCAGAATTAACCATCCGCACGATATCGATAGAAGGTACACGCTCACAGACCAGTTTTGCCATCTCGGTCTCCAGCAAGGTAGGCGCACCAAAGCTTGTTCCTTTGAGGGCTGTCTCACGCAAAGCTTCTACAACGTCAGGGTGTGCATGTCCCATAATGAGTGGGCCCCAGGATCCCACATAGTCAATAAAAACATTGCCATCAATATCGTAGATTTTGGACCCTTCACCACGTTCTGCATAGATCGGAGTAAGTCCCACCGATTTGAATGCGCGTACAGGGCTGTTCACACCCCCGGGTATGTACTGCTTCGCTTCCTCAAACGCGCTGCGTGAGCGCTCATCATTGCGACGATTACCTTGTTGTGCAGTCATGAATATCCTCCTCAATGTAATTTATTTTATTTCTCAGCCAACCAGCGTGAAGCGTCTTTTCCGTAGTAGGTAATGATCATATCTGCACCTGCGCGTTTCATGCTGAGCAGGATTTCCATGGCAACTTTTTTCTCATCGATCCAGCCTTGAATCGCCGCCGCCTTCACCATGGCATACTCGCCACTTACATTATAGGCAACAAGCGGAAGATCAAATTGATCCTTAATCGTACGCATGACATCAAGATAGGACAGCGAAGGTTTAACCATTAGCATATCCGCTCCTTCGAGCACATCCGTCTCTGCTTCACGCAAGGCTTCACGCGCGTTCGCCGGGTCCATCTGATATGACTTGCGGTCTCCGAATTGTGGTGTGGAATCCGCAGCTTCACGGAATGGACCATAGAACGCGGATGCATATTTAACAGAGTAAGACATAATCGGAATGTGACTGAATCCATTCTCATCCAGCCCCGCGCGGATCGCTTGTACAAATCCATCCATCATGTTGGATGGTGCAATAATGTCCGCTCCTGCTTTGGCTTGAGACACTGCCGTTTGCACGAGTAGATCCAGTGATTCGTCATTTAACACATCTCCGCAGATGTGACCGTCAATCTCCACGGTGTGTACCATACCGCAGTGACCGTGATCCGTGAATTCACACAGACAAGTATCCGCAACAACCAGCAGTTCCGGGTACCAGGATTTGATCAATCTCGTCGCTTCCTGCACAATGCCATCTTCAGCAAAGCCAGATGAACCCACACTGTCCTTCGTCTCGGGAATACCAAACAATAACACGGCTGGAATTCCCAGCTCGGCAATTTCCGTTACTTCCTCCTGAAGACGATCCAGCGAGAAGCGGAATACGCCAGGCATGGATTTAATTTCAGATTTTACATTTTCTCCATACGTCACATAGATCGGTTGAATAAAGTCGTCCACAGTTAGATGGGTCTCTCTGACCATATTGCGAATACCTGTGGATTGACGTAAACGGCGATGCCGTACAATTGGAAAACTCATACGTGTAAAACCTCCCTGAAAGTTAAATAGAGCAAAAAGGGAAGCGCGCTGGTATCCTATCGAATTCAGCACGCTTCATATGTTGACATGATTACATGTGTATTAATTTCGAAGAGCGCCTTCTTTGGTGCCTGTCCGTTTCCAGTCGCATAGCACTGTGATCAAGCTATCCATCGTTGCTTCCTCTGCCATCAGTGTAACCTTTAGTCCAGCGGCTTCTGCCGTTTTCGCTGTAACAGGCCCGATACACGCAACCTCCACATCTTTCAATAAAGGCAGTGGGTCTTGCAACCCCATACGTTTCAACATACTCATGAAGTTGGTAACCGTCGATGAACTTGTAAAGGTCACCGCATGAATTCCACCTTCTTCAAGTAGCTTGAGCAGTTCGTCATCATCCTCACCAGCAAGGATCGTATCGTAGGTGATGGCTTCGGTTACCTGAAGTCCTCGTTCTCTCAACTGATCACGTAACCACGTACGTGCCAGATCACCGTGCGGAAGCAATACTCTCTGACCTTCCTTCAATTCGCTTTCAAAAGCCTCAAGCATGCCTTCGGCCTGGAAAGGACCTTTGACAACTTCAGCTACGATGCCATGTTTGCGCAAAGCGTCCGCTGTGGAAGGTCCTACGGCAGTAATTCTCGCTTGATGAACCGAGCGAATATCCTTGCCTTCCTGTTCCAGATGGCGGAAGAAAAACTCCACGCCGTTCACACTTGTGAAAAACACCCAGTCATAGGTATTTAAAGCACTGAAGGCGTCTTTGACACTTTGCTTGGCAGATTCACTGGATGGCATGACCGTCTCAATAACCGGAAACTCATACGGTTCGCCGCCGAGTTCCTCAATGCGATTCACCAGTTCACTCGCCTGACTGCGAGCACGGGTTACCAGAATTCGTTTGCCAAATAGCGGCAGCGCTTCTGCCCATTTCAATTGTTCCCGCTGATTGACGACATCTCCCACCACAATAACAGCTGGTGGTTGGAAATTGGCTGCGATCACTTTCGCTTCTATATCTTCAAGGGTACCTGTAAGGGTATCCTGTTCCGCTCGTGTTCCCCAACGAATCAGAGCTACCGGTGTTTGCGCTGGACGACCATGACGAATCAATTGTTCGCTGATATATCCAATTTTGGCAACCCCCATCATAAATACAAGTGTGCCCGTTGCATTCGTCACTTTATCCCAATGGATACTGCGATCAAGCTTGTCCGGACTCTCGTGCCCCGTAATAATAGAGATGGAAGATGCATAGTCACGGTGAGTCACAGGAATTCCAGCATACGCAGGTACACTTATTGCAGCGGTAACCCCAGGTACAATCTCAAACGGAATTCCGTTTTTGTGCAGCAAACCCGCCTCTTCGCCCACGCGTCCAAAGATAGTTGGATCGCCGCCCTTAAGCCGAACCACAACCTTGCCTTCAAGAGCCAGATCAACCAACAGTTGATTGATCTCTTCCTGTTTCATCGTATGCCGATCCGGGCGCTTGCCCACGTAAATCTTGACTGCGCCGGGTTTCATTTGTTTCAACAATCTCGGACTTGCCAAACGATCATAGACTACAGCATCGGCTTTCCCGATGGATTCCCACCCTTTTACCGTAATCAGCTTTGCATCCCCAGGACCTGCCCCTACCAAAAAGACCTTTCCCACCATGTCTTCATCCCCTAACTTCTGCCAGTATCTGCTCTGCTCCCCGTTCGATCAATCTCCACGCCACTTCTTCACCCAGACGAACCGGGTCCTTGCCGATCATAGCTTCCTTAAGAATCAGTCCACCATCCGGCGTGCCGACCATACCTGTTAATTGTAACGTGTTTTCACCATTCAGGGAATCTGCATCTTGCTGAGGCACCCACACCGCATGAGCACCAATCGGAACCTGGCAGCCCCCATTTAATACACTGAGAAAACGGCGTTCCGCCTGTACAGGAAATGCTGTCTCGGGATCGTTATACAGCTGCAGTAAGTGCAACAGTTCCTCATCGTCTTCACGACATTCGATACCAAGCGCGCCTTGACCCACTGCCGGAAGGCAAGCTGTTTCCGTCAGGTACTCTGTGATCCGGTCTTCCCAGCCCATACGGTACAATCCTGCAGCTGCCAGAATAATCGCATCGAATCCTTCAGTCTCCAGCTTCCGCAGACGGGAATCAATATTGCCGCGAATCGATTCCAATTGCAAATCTGGACGATAGGCCTTTAATTGACTCGACCGGCGCAGACTGCTTGTTCCGACTCTAGCTCCTTCTGGCAGTTGATCCAGAGTAAGTCCACCATTAGATATCAGCGCATCCCGTGGATCTGCACGACGGGGAATAGCACCATTGATTAATCCTTCGGGTAACTCGGAAGGCATATCCTTCATACTATGCACAGCCATATCAATGGTACGATCAAGCATCGCTTGTTCAATCTCTTTGACAAACAAACCTTTGCCGCCCACTTTTGACAACGTTACATCCAGAATGAGATCTCCCTTGGTAACAATCTTATGTACTTCAAAGTCAAAAGCTAATCCTTCCCGCTCACAAATATCGCGTAAATCCTGAATGACATGACCTGTCTGGGTTAGCGCAAGCGCGCTCTGTCTACTTCCAACTTTAATTGTACGCATATCTACACTTCCTCCTGATTACGGGATATCCAGTCCCCGATTTCTTCTTCGGTCCACCACCGAAAATGGCCTGTACGAATATCTTCTAATATGTGCATTTCAGTTAATTGCCGAAGCAACGTACTCCTGAGACTTGAAGAAGATACGCGTGACTTCACCTCAGTCCTCATCTGGTGCAAAAACTCAAGGTACGTCTCATATTCATCACCGAACTGTCGTTCGAGTGTGGCACGTATCTCCGTAGCTGCTGCCGGTCCCGCTCCTGCTGTGGATATCGCTATGCTTAATCTCCCACGCCTTACCACACTTGGCGTAATAAAGCTACTGTGCTCCGAAGACATCGCGTTATTCACCAATATGCCCGCAGCCTCCGCATCCCGAACCACAGTTGAATTGACCTCTGAATGGTCAGTCGCTGCATATACGAGAAAGGCCCCCCGCAAATCTCCATTGCGGTAGGACCGGTCTATCCATTGAATTCGGGATTCATGATGCAGTTGTTTTAATACGGGAGTAAGCTCCGGACTAATGACCGTAATCTGTGCCTCAGCATGCAGCAATCCCTTAATTTTACGTTCGGCAACACGTCCACCACCAACCACGCAGCACTTTTTGCCTGAAGTATTCACAAATATCGGCGTGTAACGGTCCATCCCCTTCACTCTCCCGTCCAACGATGAAACGCTGAATACGCATTGGATAAAAAACTTATAATGACAAATCCGTACCCGATCAGTGTCCATCTTGCCATGATAATTGTAGAGAACTGTTTCCTTCTCTTGGATACGAAGTACCCCACATAGATGGCTATAGCAAGACCTGTCGCAATAACTTTGAGATCCAAGAGTAGAATCCAGCGTCTTTCCGCCACAATGGATAATACGGCAAGCATCACAGAAACGCCAAGGAGCGGTGTACCTATGAAATTAGCACCATCCATGTATTTGCCGATCACTTCCAGGCTTGGCATCCGCCGCATCGTATCATTCCACTTTTTTTTCTTCAACTTACGGTGCAGGAACAGATATAACATGGCAAATACCGTAGCAACGGTTAACGCCGCAAAACCAAGATTCGCCAAGGTAATATGCATAATGAGTAATCCATGTACCGTTTGCCAGTTATGCAGTGATATCTCTCCGGCCGTAAACCACAGTCGGTTTAATACCGTAACGGAAAAACCTACAACATTCAGCAACAAAATCACAAATTCGGAACGCTGGATGCGAGTCATGACGAGAGACATCAGCACAATACTGAATGAAAATATAAACAAAAAATCAAAGGTGGTATAGATGGGGAAATGGCCTTCAGTCCACATGCGCAATATGACATGCGTTACCTGCAATCCCCAAACAACGACAAGAAACCCTGTGCCTGTCCGCTTCGCCCCCGCATTGCGTCGAATGCAGTCCGAGAAATAGAACAGTAGGCTCAGGGCATACATATAGATTAGAGCTTCATAAACTTGTTCAGCAAGGGTCAAGCTGCCCACCCGCCTTATACGCCTGCCGGAGCATAAGCCGGCACGGGGTCTTGCCGGTTTTCGTTAAGGTGAGCGGCTGGTTTCGCCAGAGCTGTAGCATCACTCTGACTCACTTTTTCAGCGGCCATCTCTACTGCATCTTCCAGAGCGAAAATCTGAGTAAACATGCGCAGAGCTTCATCACCTTGCTTCGTGCCTGCCATTTCCTTAATCCGATTAATCGGATCTGTCGTCATTTGGTTCACAATACTCTTGGTCAAACGACGAATGACTTTACGTTGATGTTCATCCAGCTCAGGCAGTTTATTAAACAGGCTATCCATCGTTTCTTCATGAATGGAGACACCTTTTTCCTGCAAAGCCCGAATAACGGGACGAACACCCAACGTTTTGAGCCAATGGTAATAATCCTCCATCTCAAGCTCAATCATTCTCTCAATTTTGGCAGCTTCCACCTTACGCATCTCCAGGTTGCTCTCCACGATTCCTTCCAGATCATCAATGTCATAGAGAAATACGTTGGATAATTCACCAATCGCCGGATCAATATCGCGTGGAACCGCAATATCAATCAGGAACAATGGACGAGATTGACGACGCTTCATGCTCTCTCGTACCACTGCTGCATCCATGACATAACGTTCAGCTCCAGTGGAACTAATCACAATATCAACTTCATTAAGTCGATCTAGTGCCTGTTCCATGGTACAAGGTGTCCCCCGGAACTTGGCTGCCAATTCTTCAGCTCTTGCGAGCGTGCGATTCGCCACGATGACCTCGGATGCCCCGTTGGCATAGAGATGTTTCACGGTTAGTTCACTCATCTTGCCGGCACCCAAAATGAGCACCTTCTTGTCTGTGAACATGCCAAAAATCCTCTTACCGAGTTCAACAGCAGCATAACTGACAGATACGGCACTCTCCCCGATGGAAGTCTCCGAATGTGCTCGTTTGCCCAGCGTAACTGCCTGTTTGAACAGCATATTAAACCAGGTACCTGTTGATTTCTCTTCCTGCGCTTTAAGAAAAGCCTGTTTCACCTGTCCAAGAATCTGAGTCTCACCAATGACCATGGAATCTAGTCCGCAGATGACGCGGAACAAATGGCGCATGGCTTGATCATCTTCATATATATATAAGTGTTGCGTAAATTCTTCCCGTGGTACGTTAAACCATTGTTCCATGAATGTTCGAATAAAATAACCACACATGTGAAGACGGTCCACCACAACATACAACTCGGTACGGTTACATGTGGCTACGATTACACCTTCCAATACACTCTTGGTCAGCTTGAGCTGCTGCAGCGCTTCAGACAAATCCTTTTCTGCAAATGTGAATCGTTCCCTAACCTCTACAGGCGCCGTGCGATAATTCAAACCAACGACAACGATGTGCATTGCAAGTTCACCTGCCTAATAAATTTCCAATCAAAGTGCTTACTGCATATGTCTATCCATTTATGATTGACAAGGTTAATTATATCACACATCATAGCCATGACCGGGTCATTTTTATGAAATGTTTATGAAATCACCATGTTCATCATCATATGCACTGTCATTTATTGTAGTGTCTCACCAAAGTTCACCGTTATGCGTTAAAAAGTGTCCATTATGAATATTCATAACGATACGCATATTAAAACAAATAGCCATGGAATTATTCCATGACTATTAGAGTTTGGGAGGTTATGTGTCCATCCCGATATGTGAACATTTGTGTGTATGCAATATACTTTTTATTTAAACCCGTTCAGTCTGGTTGTTCATGTCTGGTGTTTCAACTTGTAATTCGCCCAAACCACGTACCAACTTCTTTGCATACGTTTTTTCAGGCTTTAATACGGATACCAGGTAGTCAATAGCAAGCTGTGGATCTACAGTCTCCCCACAAGTGTAACAATCAATCGCTGCAAAACCTCTCTCAGGATACGTATGAATGGAGAGATGGCTCTCAGACAATAGTACAAGTACGGTCGCTCCCTGTGGATCAAACTGCTTGGATTGTACGGACATCACTGTCGCGCCACATGCCTCTGCTGCTTCAACCATTTGGGCTTCCAGATACTCTGCATTGTTCAGTAGATTAAAGTCAACACCCCAAGTATCAACAGCAACGTGTCTTCCGAAAGTTGAATATTCCATCCTTCGGTTCCCCCTTCCTAGGAATAAAATGTTTGAAAAATTTCATCCGCTAGGACCTACGTCATTCACTTCCCGAGGGAAAAATCTCTCGCAACATATAATGTCCTGAGTGAATCCTGGTTCCTATTTTGTTTTCAACGAGATTAAAAATAACATTGAATCAGAGTGAAATCAACCCTTTTCCAGAAGATTGTAAAATAAATATTTCCAATTCGGAATATTCGATCTCACATCAAAAAATTCCCTTGAAACCTCCACATTGGCGAGTGCCACTGCACGGAAGATACAAGGGAATTCATTATATACATATACGTTTATAAACATACAATTTTAAGCTAATAAGCTTCAAGCTCAAACAACCGTTTTTGATGACGAGCAAGGGTCTCATCAATCTGATGGAGCTGATCAGCAGTCGCATCTTTTCTAGTGTCCAGTAGTGAATCGATCTCGGCATACACACGGTTGATTTCGCGTTCTACATCTCTGGCCTGGAACAGATGTTGCAATTCAAGCAACGTATTTTTGTATTCATAGATCACTCGGGTGTTCTCCCCGGTCTTCTCCACAATTTTGCGGACAGTGCCTTGAGCATAAACATACGTCATGGTGAACCCTTTATAGATCCGATGAACGACCCCGTCACCCTTAAAAGTCACAAAGAGCTTCCGGACAACGTTGGTCAGATGCAGATTCACCAGGCGGCAAGATAATTCACAGATATAAAACCCTTCTATGCGGTCAAAAGGGAAATGCACTTCTTCTCCACTTACATCCCCCAGCACAACCTCCTGACAACCATTGTCCAACACCTTAACCCGGTGATGAAGCCTGCCGTCTTCTGTCATGCGCAAAAACTGATGCATCTGGGGTTCTGACAATTTCATAGTGGCCTTAACGTACTCTGTGGCTAACCGCTGAGCCATACAAATCCCTCAATTCTTTCCCGATTGTTTTGCCTTCCTGCACATGTAGCAGTCATCTCAAAATTCTTCAGGCCGGCATGGCCGGTAATTTTGGTACTGTTGGCAATATGCACCTATGCTCATTATACACTACCCTAACGTTATTTTTCTCCAGACCCAGATGATGAATTCTCACGAAATTCCTTAAAAAACCGGATTAATCTGGATCTCATCAAAGATTCATTTAGCATGCTCACTTTCCTGCACTAAAACGGTATACTATCTCGGTTATCCGTTAATTCCGTTGGTTTCTTCCTCATCAGAAGCACCCTCTGCATCCAGCACTGGTGCATACTTATCTATGCGGGCATGGCGGGTAATGATGTCCCATAACTCTTCTTTCCCCAATCCCTCTTCGGATGAAAACGGCACAAACAAATCCCCTGAACGAAGACCCAGTGATTCCTTGATGACTTTGATATATTTGGCTCTGCGTGTTTTTGGAATCTTGTCCATCTTGGTTGCTACGACAACCAAAGGCAGTCCATTATGACGAAGCCATTCGTTCATCATCTTGTCCTCCTTGGACGGTTCATGTCTCATATCCACCATCTGCATGACCAGTTTCAATTCCTCGCGTCCCAACAAATATTTCTCCATCATTTTTCCCCAGGCAAAGCGTTGCTCTTTGGAAACTTTAGCGTAGCCATATCCCGGGAAATCGACGAAGTAGAGATCCTGATTAATTTTATAATAGTTGAGTTGCTGTGTCTTACCCGGTGTAGAGCTCGTCCGAGCCAAATTTTTACGATTGATCAAACGGTTGATCAGGGAAGATTTCCCCACATTGGAGCGTCCCGCCAAAGCAATCTCTGGCAGACCGTCCTCGGGGTATTGTTCAGGCCGAACGGCACTGATAATAAATTCAGATTGATTTACTTTCATATTGTATCTTTCCTCTCTTGAACGCCTGTGCTATGCATCACCTGTTGAAGGTATTATGCCATGGATTGTTCTATCATACCAAAAAAACCGTTCCAGCGGACGCCGAAGCCTCCGCAGAACGGTCTAATCTTCATACGAACCTTTCGGATACGTGGATTACAGGTGAATTCCTGTCTGCTCAACAAGTGCATGCTGTAATACCTGATCCATATGGGCTACAGGGACAAACTCCACATCTTCCTTGATGCTGTCTGGAATGTCACGCAGGTCCCGTTCGTTATCCTTAGGCAATAATATTTTTTTATAGCCGGCACGATGGGCCGCCAGTGATTTCTCTTTCAGACCACCAATCGGCAGCACACGTCCACGCAGTGTTATTTCACCAGTCATCGCGATATCCTTGGACACATGTTTGTTCGTCAAGGCTGAGATTAACGCTGTTGCCATCGTAATCCCGGCAGATGGACCATCCTTCGGAATCGCTCCTTCCGGAACGTGGATATGGATATCGTTCTTCTCATGGAAGTCAGGCGAAATTCCTAGCTGTGTAGCTTTGGAACGGGTGTAACTGAATGCGGCTTGTGCCGATTCCTTCATGACATCCCCCAGTTTACCTGTGAGAGTCAATTTTCCTGTTCCAGGCACAACAGTCACTTCAATGATAAGGGTATCTCCACCCACTTCAGTCCACGCCAGACCCGTTACGGTACCAATCTGATCTTCCAGTTCGGCCATACCATAACGGAACTTGCCAGGTCCAAGGTAATCTTTGATCTCATCGGATGAGATGTTAATCTGACCTTCCACACCCGATACGATGTTCTTGGCAGCTTTCCGGCACAACGAAGCCATCTGCTGTTCCAGATTACGCACACCTGACTCCCGTGTATATTCACGAATTACACGTAACAACGCGTCATCCGGGATTTCCAATTGCTCTTCTTCCAAACCATGGTCCTTCTTCTGTTTGGGCAACAAATAGTTTTTCGCAATTTGTTGCTTCTCCAGTTCCGTATAACCAGGGATGTTGAGCATTTCCATCCGATCCAGCAATGGACGCGGAATATTGTGTACCGTGTTGGCAGTTGTTATAAACATAACGTTGGATAAGTCAAACGGCAATTCTACAAAATGATCACTAAACGTATTATTTTGTTCCGGATCAAGTACCTCAAGTAACGCTGCGGAAGGATCTCCGCGGAAGTCTGAAGCCATCTTATCAATCTCGTCCAGCAGGAATACCGGATTAAGTGACCCTGCCGTTTTCATCCCCTGGATGATACGTCCAGGCATGGCGCCGACATAGGTACGTCGGTGACCACGAATCTCAGCTTCATCCCGCACGCCGCCAAGAGATATTCTTACAAACTCCCGACCTAGCGATCTCGCGATCGAACGAGCAAGTGATGTTTTACCGACCCCTGGAGGTCCGACCAGACAGAGAATTGGTCCTTTGAGCTTCTTGACGAGCTTCTGGACAGCCAGATATTCAAGCACACGTTCTTTGGGCTTTTCCAGTCCGTAATGATCTGCATTGAGCACATCTTCGGCTTTTTGGATATCCAGATCATCCGCTGTCATCTGACTCCAAGGAAGGCCAAGCAGCCAATCCACGTAGTTGCGAATGACTCCGCCCTCGGCTGAACTTGCAGGCATTTTCTCCAGTCGATCAATTTCTTTCTCGACCTTTTCTTTCACCTTGTCGGGCAAGCCGAGTTCTTCCATCTGAGTGCGAAGTTCCTCGACCTCACCCGCACGGCCTTCTTTTTCACCCAGTTCTTTCTGGATCGCTTTCATCTGCTCGCGCAAATAATATTCCTTCTGCGTTTTCTCCATCTGTTTCTTCACACGTTGGCTGATCTTGCGTTCAAGCTCCAGCACTTCGCGCTCATTGTTCAGGATATCCAGCAATTTCTCCAGACGTTCCCGAACGTCGATGGTCTCCAGAATTTCCTGTTTATCCTTGATCTTCAAGGACAGGTGACTCGTGATGACATCGGCCAGACGCCCTGGTTCTTCGATGTCAGACACCGCTGCGAGTGTCTCTGGTGTCACTTTTTTGGACAGATTAATATAATTCTCGAACTGGTTCAGAACGGTACGCATCAAGGCATCCGTCTCCGGATGGGTATTCTCCTCTTCAGGCAGTTCTTTTGCCAGTACTTCATAATATTCCTCGTTGTCCGTATATTCAATAATTTCAGCCCGTTCCAAGCCTTCAACGAGTACACGAATCGTACCGTTCGGAAGCTTCAGCATCTGTCTGACCTTGGCCACGGTTCCGATTCTGAAAATGTCCTCTTGTGTTGGTTCTTCAATATTTACTTCGGCTTGGGAACATAGGAGAATCAGATGTTCTTCTACCATCGCTTTTTCTAAAGCCTTGACCGATTTCTCCCGGCCCACATCGAGATGCAGTACCATACTCGGGTAGACGAGAAGTCCTCTTAAAGGCAGTAAAGGAAAACGACGACCTTTCGCTTTGCTCGGTCCCATCGCTTTCGCACCTCCAATGGCTCTCAGGTTGTAGTCATTCATTATTCTATCAAATGTTCACATAAAAAACCAATGAAGGGAAGCGCTTAGCAGCTTCCCGAATCTGTAACCTGTCCTGGACGAGGCACGTCCGCACGCAAATAGGAAGCGGATGCCGGTGGAAAAATCTCCGGTGCAGGTGCAACTGTCTCCTCTGCAAGCTTCGTTTGTTCCATCTGTTGTGATTCCGGAACCCAGGCGAACACTTCACGGAATACGTCCTGTACCGTATCTACCGGGATAACGCGCAAGCCATCCAGATTCTCAAAAATGGACTGCCAGTTCTCCGCGGGAATAATAACGGTCTTCGCTCCTGCCTGAAAGGCAGCCTCGACCTTGGCCAGCACGCCACCGATAGGCTTAACCCGACCATGAATACTGATCTCGCCAGTCATCGCTGTCTCATGATCCACAGGACGCCTCTGAATGGCTGATGTAATGGCAGTCGCCATGGCAATCCCGGCGGATGGACCATCAATAGGTGTCCCACCTGGGAAATTCACGTGTAAATCGTAATCATTCGGACGAATACCCATGGCTTTTAATACGGTTAACACATTTTCAACCGAGCCTTTGGCCATACTTTTTCGCCGGAGTGTACGCGAACCGCCTCCAATCTCTTCTTCATCCACAACGCCTGTAATGTTGATTCGGCCTTGATCTTTAAGAGCCGGAACAGCAGATACTTCGATCTCCAAAATGGTTCCCATATTCGGTCCGTATACCGCCAAGCCGTTAACAAAACCCACCTGCGGCTGTGTAGGGACCTTCCGATCAGGCCGTGGCTGAATCTGACTGCTACCCGCCACCCACTCCACATCAGACGCCTGAAGCGTCTCACGCTTCTCTGTCAGCGCAAGTCCAGCAGCCAGCTGGATGATATTGACCGCTTCACGTCCATTGGTTGCATATCGCTTGACCACATCAACGGCATCCGGACATGGACTGAACCCTATTTTCTGAACAGCATCCTCTGCAATTCGCCCAATCTCCTCAGGCAACAAAGGACGGAAATAAACTTCCATGCAGCGGGAACGCAGAGCTGGTGGCAGTTCATGAGGCGAACGTGTCGTTGCTCCAACAAGGCGGAAATCGGCCGGCAGGCCATTTTGAAAAATATCGTGGATATAAGCAGGAGTATGCGTGTCTTCCGAGTTATAGTACGCACTCTCCAAAAACACCTTGCGATCCTCCAACACTTTCAACAGCTTATTCATCTGAATCGAATGTAATTCACCAATCTCATCAATAAAAAGCATTCCCCCATGCGCTTTCGTGACAGCGCCCGGTTTCGGTTGGGGAATACCTGCAACGCCCATGGCTCCTGCTCCCTGATATATCGGATCGTGGACCGAACCAATTAAGGGGTCCGCAATACCACGCTCATCAAAACGAGCTGTTGTTGCATCCAACTCCGTGAATTTCGCGTCTGGCTTGAAAGGCGATGTTGGATTCTTCTTAGCCTCTTCCAAAACGACCCTTGCCGCGGCTGTCTTCCCGACTCCGGGAGGGCCATAAATGATAACATGTTGCGGATTAGCACTGCACAAAGCAGCTTTAAGGGCACGCAGCCCGTCTTTTTGCCCAACAATATCGTTAATGGTAGCTGGACGCGTCTTCTCCGACAACGGCTTGGTGAGTGAGATCGAACGCAACTTGCGCAGCTTCTCCAGTTCCTTGCGAGATTCACGCTCAACGGCACTGCGGTTTGTTTTCTGACCACGCAGCAGGTTCCAGAAATACAAACCAATCACCACTCCAAAAAATAACTGAATCAACATGATGACCATACCAAATTCCATGTCTTCACATCCTCCTATTTTGTCGCTATTCTCATATGAGATCATGCTAATACTTGGTAGTATAGCCTTTTCAACGCGACGTAAACGGGCGATACGGAATTTGTATGCGAGAAAATAAAAAGCCCGCCATCGCTGGCGAGCTTTTGTTGTAACAAGATATGAATCAATCAGTGCGAACGACCAGGAATAACACCTGTCTCTTCGTAGGCTTCGACGATTTTGTCGATCTCTTTTTTTAATTCCTCAACCATGATTTCTTCAGGCACTTTACGAATCATCTTACCATGACGGAACAAGAGACCTTCTCCACGAGCACCGGCAATTCCGATATCCGCTTCTTTGGCCTCACCTGGACCATTAACCGCACAACCCAACACCGATACTTTAATCGGCACCTTCAGTTTGGAGATATACTCTTCCACTTCGTTGGCAATGGAGAACAGGTCGATGTCCAAACGTCCACACGTTGGGCAGGAGATCAATGTGGCTGCATTTGTAATGAGTCCAAATGTTTTGAGCAGATCACGAGCGACCTTAATTTCTTCTACCGGGTCCGCACTCAGTGAGATCCGCATCGTAGAACCAATACCCATGGACAATAAGGCTCCCATACCTGCGGAGCTTTTGATCGTACCGGAGAACAATGTACCCGCTTCGGTAATCCCGAGATGCAACGGATACGGAATGATTTGAGCTGCTTTGGTATACGCCTCAATTGCCATCGGCACATCCGATGCTTTGAGAGACACGATGATATCATGGAAATCAAGCTCTTCCAAAATACCAATGTGATACAATGCACTTTCTACCATAGCATCTGCCGTAGGATACCCATACTTCTCAAGGAGATGGTTTTCCAAAGACCCCGCATTTACTCCAATCCGAATCGGAATGCCGCGGTCTTTACAAGCCTTAACCACTTCTTCCACTTTTGCACGTTTACCGATGTTACCTGGATTAATCCGAACTTTATCAATGCCGTTCTCAATCGCAAGTAAAGCCAGCTTATAGTTGAAATGAATGTCCGCTACGAGCGGTATATTAATGCGTTTTTTGATTTCCTTGATGGCTGCGGCAGCTTCCTCATTATTCACCGTTACACGTACCACTTGACAACCCGCTTCTTCCAGTCGCAGAATCTCTGCAACCGTTGCTTCAACGTCTGCCGTTTTGGTTGTACACATACTTTGGATAATGACTTCGTTACTGCCACCGATCGTTACGTTTCCCACTTTCACGGGACGTGTATCCTGTCTTAAATACATGAGTGATTTCTCTCCCCACAACGTCAAAGCTCCACCCTGACAGAGACATGAATTCGCCTTCTGCCAAAGTGGAGAACTGACAAGTCTATATTTCAGAGTTCAACGGGATTCAGGCCTTTATTAGGCGCTCTCTTCCTGCTTATCGTCCTTTGATTGGCTTAGTTCAGGCACGACTCTTTTCTCAACAACTTCTTCGGTAATGACACAGTTCGTAACATCTTCACGTGAAGGCACTTCATACATGATTTCCAGCATGATACCTTCAATGATGGCACGCAATCCACGTGCACCTGTGTTACGTTTAATTGCTTCTTTTGCAATCGCAAGCAATGCAGCTGGTTCAAAGACCAGATTCACATTATCCAGCTCAAGCAGTTTTTGGTACTGTTTGGTAAGCGCGTTTTTTGGTTCGGAAAGAATCCGTACCAGCGTATCTTCATCCAGTGGCTCCAAAGTGGAGATGACTGGCAGACGGCCTACAAATTCCGGAATCAGGCCAAATTTCAGCAAATCTTCCGGCAATACCATACCCAGGTATTCACCTGGTTTCAGATCTTTTTGCTCAGAAACGGTATTAAAGCCAATGACTTTTTTACCGATCCGGCGTTTGATCATTTGCTCCAGACCATCAAAGGCACCGCCGCAAATGAACAGGATGTTTGTTGTATCGATCTGAATGAATTCTTGATGAGGGTGTTTACGACCACCTTGTGGTGGTACAGAAGCCACAGTTCCTTCAAGAATTTTCAAGAGAGCCTGTTGCACACCTTCGCCCGATACATCACGAGTAATGGATGGGTTTTCGGATTTACGCGCTACTTTATCAATCTCATCGATATAAATAATGCCACGCTCTGCTTTTTCCACATCATAATCAGCAGCTTGAATCAGTTTGAGCAGGATGTTCTCTACATCCTCACCTACATAACCCGCTTCTGTTAATGACGTAGCATCCGCAATAGCAAAAGGAACATTCAAAATTTTTGCCATCGTTTGCGCAAGCAACGTTTTACCAGAACCTGTTGGTCCTAACAGCAAAATGTTACTCTTTGACAATTCAACGTCTTCAATTTTGCTTTGTGTGTTGATCCGTTTGTAGTGATTATACACCGCAACAGACAATGATTTTTTCGCTTGTTCCTGTCCAATAACATATTGATCCAGAATATTACGAATTTCTTTTGGTTTCGGAATATCTTTCAGGTCTACTTCTTCATCATGACCAAGTTCTTCCTCAACGATTTCGGTGCAAAGTTCGATACATTCATCACAGATGTACACGCCTGGTCCAGCGACCAACTTGCGTACCTGCTCCTGAGATTTACCGCAAAAAGAGCATTTCAACTGCCCTTTCTCATCGTTAAATTTAAACATGAAACCACCCCTTTAGGAATTGATCGGTCTACTGAGCACCTGGTCAATAATGCCGTACGTCTTAGCTTCTTCAGCGCTCATGAAGAAGTCACGGTCGGTATCCCGCTCAATTTTCTCAAGAGGCTGACCCGTACGATCGACGTATATTTGATTCAGTTTCTGACGTGTTTTAATAATCCATTCTGCGTGTATCTTAATATCCGCAGCCTGTCCTTGAATGCCGCCAAGCGGCTGATGAATCATTACTTCGCTATTTGTCAGCGCATATCTCTTGCCAGGTGCACCGGCTGTCAGCAATAACGAGCCCATGCTTGCTGCCATCCCTACGCAAATGGTAGATACATCCGGCTTGATAAATTGCATCGTATCGTATATACCCATCCCTGCGGTGACAGAACCACCAGGTGAGTTAATGTACAAGCTGATATCCTTCTCAGGATCGTCGGCTGCCAAAAACAAAAGCTGTGCTATGACAAGATTGGCTACATCGTCATCAATCGCACTGGTTAGAAAGATAATGCGATCTTTCAGCAAACGTGAATATATATCGTAAGACCGCTCGCCTCGATTGGTTTGTTCTATAACCATTGGCACCAGACTCATGAGACCAACCTCTTTTCTACATGTAATTAGACATAGGCCACCTGTAAAGCAAACCCAAATTCATTCTAACACTTTCCTGTGACAATGTCATTTTTCACAAGAGGGGTCAGACATCAATTTGTTTACTTTTTTAGCCTGATCATATTTAACCATGTTTTCTATGTATGTGCAAATTGAAGCCATCCTATGCCGTCTTGCCGTTTTTTATTTGCATGAAGTACATAGGTATGTAAAAAGTGTACGCGGATCAATAAAATTAGTATTCATCCATATAATTACTTCATTTTCTATAAAATGGATGTCATAATTTAAAAATAAGGCACGCAATAATTCACGTGCCTTATCGTTTATTCAACTGACAAGTTGATAACAGCTTGTCTTATTTTTCGTCAGCTTCTGCAACAACTTCTTCAGCTGGAGCTTCAACCGGTTCAACAACTGTGCTGTTCTCAAGGAGAACGTCAATCGTTTTACGCAGTTTTACTTCATCACGAAGGCTGTCCAGGGAACCATTACCCTCGAGGATGCCACGGATCTCATCAGCAGGACGCTTGTAAGATTCAGCCATTTTTTCGAGTTCTTGATTCACTTCTTCATCAGACACTTCAATGTTTTCCGCTTTACCTACAGCTTCAAGCACCAGGTTATTGCGAACACGTTTGGAAGCATCTTCTTGCATTTGTCCTCTCAGGTCAGCTTGTGTCTGGCCAGAGAAGCTCAGGAACATTTCAAGGTTCATCCCTTGGTTGCGAAGACGGTTGTCGAAATCACGCATCATGTTTTGTACTTCGCTCTCTACCATTGCAGAAGGAATGTCCACTTCAGCGTTCTCAGCCACTTTTTCTACAACTGCATTTTCTTGAGCAGCTTTGGCTTCGTCAGCTTTACGGGATTCCAATTGTGTTTTCAGATCAGTTTTGTACTCTTCAAGTGTGTCGAATTCGCTAACATCTTTAGCAAACTCATCATCCAATGCAGGAAGTTGTTTGCGTTTGATTTCGTGAATTTTCACTTTGAATACCGCTTGTTTGCCAGCAAGTTCTGCTGCATGGTAGCTCTCTGGGAAAGTCACTTCTACGTCTTTGAAGTCACCTGTGGACAGACCCACAACTTGCTCTTCAAATCCAGGGATGAATGTGTTGGAACCCAGTTCCAGGGAATAACGCTCAGCTTGTCCACCTTCGAAAGGTACACCATCAACGGAACCGTCGAAGTCGATTACTGCAACGTCCCCGTTAGCAGCGGAACCTTCGTCAATTACAACGAGTTCAGCGTGACGTTGTTGAAGACGCTCAAGTTCTTCAGTCACTTCTGCGTCAGTTACTTCACCTTTTGCTACAGCAACTTCGATTCCTTTGTACTCACCAAGAGTAACTTCAGGTTTCACAGTTACTTTTGCTTTGAACTTGAATGTTTGTCCTTTAGCAAATTGTTCAACATCTACGTCAGGACGATCAACCGGGAAGATATCCGTTTGGTCGATTGCTTCTGTATAGGCTTCAGGAAGCAAAATGTCGATTGCTTCTTGATAAAGGCTCTCTACACCAAAACGTGCTTCGAAAATGGAACGTGGTACTTTACCTTTACGGAATCCAGGTACGTTTGCTTGTTTAACCACTTTATTAAAAGCTTTGTCGAGTGCTGCAGTTACACGATCTGCATCCACTTCAACCTCAAGAACCCCAAGGTTCTTCTCTATCTTTTCCCAAGTTGCTTTCATTGTATACTTTCCCCTCCAAAATTCACATGTTCACGTAGGCAATCACGTACAAAATAACCATTTTAGTATAAACAAGATTAGATTCTTTTTCAAGGGGAATCCCTTGATACAGTTTAAGGAAAACGTTTCCGGCCTCGATTAACCATCCAAACCGGCAGATACAAACTGTTTCATAGAACGATAAGCCTGTTCCAGTCGAAAGCGCATCGCGCCTGTCACAGCATACATTGAGCGGGTATTTTCCTCATCATGCGAACCACCCAGACTGTCTGCAACGGTCATATGTAGAGCTGCTGCCCATATATCTGTCATGGAATCATTTTCTTCCAGCATCGATACATAATCACGGGTTCCATACACCGCCATGACATATTGTATCCACAGTTCTTGGGCAAAATAAAAGAGCGTAGGTTCATGAACCTCCGTCTGATCTGCCACTCGTTCCAGAATCTGAACGATTTGGAGCGGGAATTCCTCTGGTCTAAGAGGCACGGTGTCGATCTCGACTTCAACCTGCTCTTCGCCTCTCGTAAACAGGATCATACCTTGAACACCTCGTCGACGCAAGGTTTGCAACACCCGAAATTGAAGCAGAGGGTGAAGCGACTTATCTTTTAACCAACTCGTAAGTGCCTCGTCAATCTTTGGTAGATCAAGATAGGCCAGTTGCTCCAAAGCCAGCATCGTCTGTTCAGACAGCGGCTCCTCCATTACTGTGCGAAGCATCTTATCTGCATAACCATCATCCTGTTCAAGCTTCATTCGGGCATGCTGCCGTGCCATGTCTTCCTCACTAATCTCTTCTTCCTCTTCTCGTTCTTCAAGAACGGCAGGCGAGGTTTCTTCATATTGAGGAAACGCAGCCTGAAGCCATTCGAGCAGAGCCCGCCATTCATCATAGTGGCGCTCTTCCTGTCCCTGACATTGCAACAAAAAGTGAAGCAATTTCATCGCTTCACCATACCGTTCATTTTCAAGCATAACTGTCAATTGAATCTGGTAATAGTCCAGCGTCTTAGGAAACAGCACAATATTGTTGTTATGCTCGGTTTCCGGGGTCGTGGATTCCTTAATGGGAGCACCTCCTCTATATCCTGAATCTCCAGTCGGAATCAACATAAATAGATGTATATATTAAAACGATTGTTGATCTATTTTCTGAGTTCTCCTGATATTCTAACATAACCTTAAATATAATGAAAAAAACGTTACTGCCGCTAAATATCATATACGAAAAATAATTCAAAATAAAACGCTTGATATTCCTGTATGCATATGATAAAATCAATTTTGCTTGAAAAAATTCATGTCTCAGTAGCTCAGCTGGATAGAGCAACGCCCTTCTAAGGCGTCGGTCGGGGGTTCGAATCCCTCCTGGGACGTATAAAAAGAAGCTTCCTTCGGGAAGCTTTTTTTGCGTTCTGGGGATGAGAACCCCAACGGTTCGTCGGAGCATCCTCTTCGTTAGCACCACTTCGCAGTCTCGACTGCAAGGAGAGTCCCCCTCCTGGGACGTATAAAAAAGAAACTTCCTTCGGGAAGTTTTTTTGCGTTCTGGGGATGAGAACCCCAACAGTTCGTCGGAGCATTCGCTTCGTTAGCACCACTTTGCAGTCTTGACTGCAAGGAGAGTATCCCTCCTGGGACGTATTAAAAGAAGCTTCCTTCGGGAAGCTTTTTTTGCGTCTGGGGATGAGAACCCCAATGGTTCGTCGGAGCATTCGCTTCGTTAGCACCACTTCGCAGTCTCGACTGCAAGGAGAAGTATCCCTCCTGGGACGTATTAAAAGAAGCTTCCTTCGGGAAGCTTTTTTTGCGTCTGGGGATGAGAACCCCAATGGTTCGTCGGAGCATTCGCTTCGTTACATGCTCTATGTCGCTGTATTGGAGCGCCCGCATTTGATCACTCTATAAGCAACACGTTGAAGTATCGATATTCTAACGAACATAGGACACTTTATTTGCTCCCAATTCAGCATTGTGGAACTCTAACGAATCTTAGAGAGCTTATTTCACCATTCTGGGGTATTAACCCAGTTATTCGCACTTCATAGCCTTATTAACGTTGCTGAGGTTTGTTAGAATCTGAAAATAGCGGTTTTACCCATTATAAGACCACGTGGATTCGTTAGAGTTCACAGGGTAGTCAAGGCACCCATTGTCGATTGGATGTTTTTTCATTTCATTGCTCAATATTGACATAGAATGTTATGCTTACCCAGTGGGTAATGTAACAATCCATACATATTAACTTCTTAGGAAACAGGAGATTTTATCAATGTCATCTTCAATACAGCAACACTCATCTATCCATACCGAGGAAGAACATTCTTCGACATCCAAAAGATTCGGCCTGTTGTTAGCAGGCATTATCGTCATCGCCGCTACCATGAGGTCACCGATCACTGCAACGGGTCCCGTTGTGGAGATGATCCGCTCAGATACAGGTATCGGCCATACAATGGTCGGGCTTCTGACCTCACTTCCTTTGCTTGCCTTTGCAGCAGTCTCTCCTTTTGCACCACGTCTTGCCAAGCGGTTAGGACTCGAATCTGCTCTGCTATTGGCTGTTATGATTGTAACCATCGGGGTGGCATTTCGCTTGTTGCCTTCCGTTCTCTCTTTATATGCAGGAACCGCAATTTTGGGGTGCGGCATTGCATTAAGCAACGTGCTTTTGCCAAGTTTGATCAAACGTGATTTCCCATTGCGGGTAGGTATCGTCACCGGATTATACTCTGTATCCATGAATATATTTGGCGCCATCGCCTCAGGTGTGAGTGTGCCCGTAGCAGGAGCCACATCTATGGGTTGGCGTGCTTCGTTAGGCATGTGGGCCTTGTTGTCCATATTGGCGCTTCTCTTGTGGCTCCCCCAGATCGCCGCAGGACGTCAGCGAATGTTATTCATAGCCACACAGAGTGAAGGGACACCTGTACGTCTACGGACCTCTTCCCTGGCCTGGTTCATTACTTTATTTATGGGTCTTCAATCTCTAATATTTTATACAACGATTACCTGGCTTCCCGAGATTCTCGCTGAGCAAGGATTCAGCCCCACCTCAGCAGGGTGGATGCTCTCCCTGATGCAGATGGTTAGTGTACCAGCTACCTTTATCGTTCCAATCCTCGCCGGCCGAACGCGAGATCAGCGTGTTCTAACCGCGATAACGTGCTCTTCTTTAATTGTTGGGTATGCTTTATTGTTAAGTGGCATTGCTTCGCTCGTTACCATTGGTGTCACGTTGGCAGGAATAGGCGCTGGAGCTTCATTTGGCATGGTAACGATGTTCTTCGTCCTTCGCACAAAAGATGCCAGACAAGCTGCCAGCCTGTCCGGTATGGCCCAATCCTTCGGATATATGCTGGCCGCAGTTGGACCTCTACTGTTCGGTATGCTTCATGACTGGACAAAAGGATGGGCCCTGCCGTTGCTAATACAGGTCATTCTGGCCATCGCTTTGTTAATCGCAGGGATTCAAGCCAGCAAAAATAGGATGATCGGTTAGTCATATAATTCATTTATAAAAAAACAAAACGGCCCCCATCCTGCAAATCAGGATGGAGGCCGTTTATGCATAGAACAATTCCTTCATTAATTGAATCCATTTTAATTAATTTCTATGAGGAATGAACTTACTTCACTTTTACCTTAATCGTGTCTGTGCTGGTAACTCCGGCTGCGTTAATTAACTCTGCCCGATACGTATACGTGCCCGATGCTTTCCCGGACAGTGTAGTCACAGCACTTTGCGCATAAGGTGTAGCCGAACGGAGTTCTTGCGTATCGATCAACTTATCATTTTCATAGAGACGATACTCTGTAGCGTTGGTCCCCCACCACAGGTTCATGGTCACCTTATAATGGCCATCGCCATCCCAGTTATCTTGAGAGAGAACCGCTTTGCCTGGCGTTGCATTGGTAACCTGAACAGTCAACGTCTGACTCCGCGTTGTTCCCTTGTCGTTGGTCAACTCGGCCACATACGTATACGTGCCGTTGGCTTTGCCCGTGATCTTCGTCTGAGCAAACTGCGCCCAAGGCGCGTTGTAAGTCAACTTTTGTGTATCAACCAAAACCCCGTCCTCATATAACTTGTAGCTAGTTGCGTTCTCGCCCCACCACAGGTTCATTGTAACGATATACGCGCCCTCTGGCAGGCCGTTGCCTACCCAGTTATTGTGAGACAATACAGGCGTACCTGGGGCCTTCGTTGCCGGAGTTTCAGGTTCGGTCTCCACGGCTTCCAATTTCAGTGCCGTATTGGTTGTGCCCGAAAGCCCCTGTTGGTCTTTTACGGTAAGTTCAACAGCATACTCACCCGCTACAATTCCCTCCAAAGGAAGGCTGAAGCTGCCATCAGCTTGTACTTCAAAGACTCCTTCTTTATAAACCGATCCATCCTCTTTTTTCACAACATACGTTGCTTCCAGGGAAGCGGTCGGATCAAACGTGATGTTCCATCCGCTGGCAAGCGCAGGAGCTACACGGAAGTACAAGTCTTCCACGCTACCATTAAGAACAGCAGACTCATCCTCTTTGAACTCCAACGCTTCTGGTGCAGTTACAGCCGGAGCTGTCTTTTTCACCAAAAATGGCGAAGTGTCTTCCTTATAGGTTTTGCCGTCCGTACCAATCGTAGTGATGTCTACCGTATATAAACCATCCGGAATCTCAGTCACTTCATCGGTTGTGTAATCTGCATATGAGCCGTCCCAAGCAAGGTTGTATCTTGCATTGGCATTGAAGTTAAAATAGTTACCAAAGATGGAGCCGATATAACCATCTTGATAATATCCACCTTCCGGATTAAGACCATCATAGATCTCAATCAGGGCAAATGTCATCGGATTATAGAATTCCATCGCAACATTCAGCGTATCCAACTTACCATCAGCCTTCAATGGATAGTGGAATGGATTTTTCTCAGTGCCTTTTACGGTTTCAATATATTTAACCCCACTCAACGTAACGTTGAAATGAGCAACATATGGCACAGTAAAAGTATTGGTTCCGTTCGAGAACTCAATGTATCCTTGTGCTTCTGTATTCGCAGTAACCCCACGCGGAACGGTGATTGTCACTGCAAGTTCTTCCTCACCATTCAGTGTGAAGGAACTCTTGTCCACCGCAACGGATACACCAGCGACATTACGAGTTGGATTCACATTTACGGTGTAATCCCCGCCACTACCATTCAGCGCTTCAACTTTAATTGTTTTGGTAATCGTCTTTTCATCTGTGCTCAGGAAATTACCGTAGTTGATACTTCCGGTGATATTCTCCTTTTCAACAACAGAGCCACTTTCTGTGTATTGAGTTACATCAAGCACTTTGACAAAAGCCGCAGGATCAATGGTATTAACAGCCTGAATACGGCCAGCACCTTGATCAAATACATCAAACTTGGTTGTATCCAGTACCTTACTATTGTTCATCAGTGCAACTTTGATATCAAATGGAGTCCATTCGGGATGCTTCTCGATCAGCAAAGCAATCAAACCTGCTACATGAGGTGTAGCCATACTTGTACCTGATTTACGATCATAAGCTTGTGCGTAATCTGCGTCTGGCTCATCCTTGCCGTAGGCAGGAATCGTAGATAAAATGCTTGTACCTGGTGCAACAATATCCGGTTTGATGTCCAGTGTTACCTTTGCAGGTCCACGTGAACTGGATGAACTCATTTCATCGCCCGGAGTTTGTGAACGTTCAAAATCACTAAAGCTCACTTCAACGGCTTGGCCTGCGTCCAGCTCAGCCTTGATCACATCTCCATCTTCCTTGGACATGCTCAGTGTTGGAATAAGTTCAAAGTTATCTCCCAGACTTACACCGATTGGACCGGGAATGTTGTTATATACAATAACAGCCAAGGCTCCGGCTACTTTAGCATTCGCGATTTTCTCTACAAATGCGAGTTCACCACGCTGTATTAATGCCACTTTACCTGTAAAATCCTTGCCTTCAAAATCAGTTGGCTTACCCAGTGCTGCATATTCAAGCTCATATTTTCCTGTCAAAACAGTTTCAGGGTCCGCTGAAAGGCTCCATCCCATCAGATCCAGACGGTAAACCGACTCTGTAATAGCCAGTGGAGCTTCAGTCGGAGCAATTACAGACTCTTCTTCCACAGGGGCAGCTTCAGGAGAAGCTTCAACGGGTGCAGAAGGTGATACAGATGGAGTATTTTCTTCTGTTGTAACCTCTTCTACATTCGGAACTTCAGCTTCGTTAGAAACTGTGTCCTCCACAGCCGCTGCACTTTCCTCATCAGCAGTTGCAGGTACACCTTGCTCTGAAACTTCTGGTGCTTCTGTTCCAGGTGCTGTACCCAGTTCAGGAGATTGTTCAACCTCTGGCACCGGTTGTTGTTCAGGTTGTGCCTCTTCGCTTTCCTCACCAATCCAGAAGTGAGTATCGGCTGTAATCACCTGGCTCGGTCCTGTAGAGTTACCTACCGTAATGGCCATTGCAGACGCACCCGGAGAACCGAGTGTATAACGGTTAGGTCCACTGTTACCACTTGCTACAACCGCTGTCACACCAGACAACATCGCATTGTTCAGGGCAACTGAAGTAATATAACTTGGGTCGTTGGCGGCGTTACCCAACGAGAGATTGATTACGTCCATGCCATCTTGAACAGAACGATCAATTCCGCCGAGTACCCATGAGGTTTGACCACTACCATACGGTCCAAGTACACGGTAAGCATAGATATCTGCTTCAGGAGCAACACCAACAATACCGTAGTCCCCCGCCTCGCGAGCAGCAACGGTACCCGCTACGTGCGTACCGTGAGATGTGTAATAGGGGCTTCCAAGCTCGTTAAGCTCAGGCTCGCCCGATCCTTTCCATTCTTGATATGTTGTTTCATACGGATCATTGTCGTTTCCAACAAAGTCCCATCCGCCTTTGTAAGCTTCCTGCAAATTAGGATGTTCATAGTCAATCCCAGTATCAATGACGCCGACTTTAATGCCATTTCCTTTGTAACCCAGATCCCATACTTCAGGTGCACCAATAAAAGGAGCTGTGTCTTTCATGTACGGGTTCACTTCATCTGTCTCTGGCGCTATTGTAACTTCAAGGTCTGGATATACGCTGACCACGCCAGGTATTTGAAGCAATTGTCCCACCTGGTTTCCTTTAAGCTCAATCGCTACACCATTCAGGGCATATGCATATTCTTCCAATACTTCATGTTTGATTTTCTTCTGAGTGAGGCTATGTACAAATGACTGTTGTTGTTGCTCAACTTGAGTCACAGCCTTTGTTTCCATAGAGGAGGTAAAAGATTTTCCGGAGAGGGTTGATTCACCTTGCGCTACTGCAACAGGTTTATTGGAAAGCTCAACGATCACTCGGGTGTTCTCGCCACCCAGACCTTCCAAGCTTTTATCCAAAAATGGATCTGCCGCAAGTTTTGCTTCCCGTCCTGCAAGAATCTCTCTCCATTGTTTGGCTTCGGCTGTACTGGGTAAGTTGTCAAGCTGAATAACTGAATCTGCGGGAGCGGCTCCAGCCGCGGGGAGAATAATGGAAAAGACCATCAGAACACTTAATAACGTGGATATCAATCGTTTACTCAAGGCTTTGCCCCTCCTTTTAAATGTGAATACGTCACCAAATGATGGGTTCCTGCTGTTTGTGCGTACTGCAATACACACTCCAATTTCACCGCCTATCTGCAAGAAGATTGACCCTTGGTAAATTATTCTATCAAAATACCACATTTTCCTTCTAAATAATTACAAATATGATATAGAAATTACTTATATGGGTCTTCAGTATGATAAAAATATCCATTTGTAATTATTTGTCGTTTGAATATTTCATTTTTAAAATAATGCATCAAAAAAAAGACCAAGAGCCTCTTTATCCGAAAGAGATTCCTGGTATATAGGGGAAGCGTAATTAGTATACAAAGAATCACGATAATTCGTTTAACATCGATAAAAATTGCTACTTATCGCGAAATTTCACTTTATTCTGGCTTCACGGCTTCAATACGCAGGCGCTTGTAATCGGCATACATCGCATCATCTTTCCAAAGGTGAGACATCACGATCTGACTGGTTTCATGGCATATTTGTTGTATCTCTTCATGACTGAGACCTGCAAAATAGTCGCCTCCAAAATGAGCCAACCAGCCTACTATACCCTGCTCACCATCTGCCAGTCTGGTAGGACGGTCATAGTGATAGGCATGACGCACCATAAATCCACTTTGCTCTAAAATATGGCTATATTCTCCGATCGAAGGAAAGTACCAAGGATTGCGTTCCGATGCACGAATGCCCGTGTTTCGCTCCATAACCTGCTCTAATGCATTCACAATGGTCTGCACGTTCCCTTTACCACCAAATTCTGCTACAAAACGCCCTCCGGGCTTCAAAGATTTCCATATACTATCCACCACTAATCGCGGGCTTCGCATCCAGTGCAGGGCTGCATTGGAGAAGACGGCATCATATAGTCTATTCGTCTCAAACTGATGACCGTCTCCTTCCACGAACTCAAGTTCAGGGAATTTCTTCCTCGCACGGCGAATCATGTCCTTCGATGCATCCATGCCAATAACTTCAGCTCCGGCCAGAGAAATTTCATGCGTCAAATCCCCCGTCCCGCAACCCAGATCAAGAATGTATTCCCCTTTTTGGGGTTGAAGCCAAGAGATTAGATTTTTTCCATATCCGGACACAAAAGCCAGTTTGTTGTCATACTCATCTGCTTGCCATTGATTTAATGATTTCATGGATACCACCGTCGCTTTCGTTATTGATATCCTCATTGTGGCACAGAATTGTTTATTATTTAAATATATAAATTCTATATTGTTTATAGGTATAACCAATAAAAGTCCTAACGAAGCAGATGCTCCGACGAACCATTGGGGTTCTCTTCCCCTGAACGAAAAACAAGAAGCTTCCCGAAGGAAGCTTCTTGTTTTTTACGTCCCAGGAGGGATTCGAACCCCCGACCGACGCCTTAGAAGGGCGTTGCTCTATCCAGCTGAGCTACTGAGACAAATATGTATAATAAATTTTCGGCGCGGTTCTTATTATACTCTGATTTCTATATTTTTCAATAGTTTTATAAAAAAATTAATAATTATACTTAAATGCGGGTTCAAAAACTCCGGTTTTCAGTACCGAGAAGATGGAATGAAGCTAGAAATGGAGTAGCGAAGCGTAGGCAAACTACGTGAGCAACTACATTGTTTCCAAAGGAAACAACCTTCGTAAGCATCCGCTTATTTCGGCTGAATTCCATATTCGATGTTGATGATGCCACTAGGCATCATTCGTAATCAAAGGCGATAAATGTACTTTTCGGTGTTATTCTCATACTTCAGTCCCTTGGAGAATATGATAGCTTGAACCAGGTTATATTGAGGAGATTGGGACATTTAGAGTAAGATTAACATCAGACATTTTCAATGTCAGAATTGCTGGGTAATCTTTTGCATACATACATTTCAATGATCCATTGAAGGAGAGAATCGTCATGAGACAACTTTTATCAGCCTTATCCTACTTTAGTATTTTCTTTGCCCCGTTCCTGTTTCCGATCATTATATGGATTGTTGCCAAGGATGATTACATTGAGGGACATGCAAAACGCGCCTTATTCTCACATGTATTCCCCTTTCTCGCTGCCATTCCGTTATTTTATTTCTTCGTGACTGCGCATAGTCTGGGTTCCGCCGTTGGGTTTGTCATTCTATTCTTTGTGATTTACGGATTAAGCTTTGTGTACAATGTGGTTAAAGGGATTCAAGTGCTGCGCGAGTATGCTTGATCACATCTCCACCTGATCTGACCATCGCATAACAAAACCCGCCGTTCAACAACGGCGGGTTTTTCCAGTTACAGATACAGTCAGAGCAACCAGCAACAGCAACAGGTCGCATCTACATATAGCTCAACATCGAACTCTATCCCACTATCGCCACATGTGTTGCTGGAGCGTTACCTGTTAAGCCTGCCCGATCAGATAACGCTGAAGTGTTGGACCAAGTAAACCAAAGGAAAACAACTCACTTTGAAACCGAGCTTTATCTTCTTCTACTGTCATACCTTCGCTGTTCTCAAATGCGGTATCTGTCGCCTCTTCAAACGCAGTATGCATATTATTGTTATACCAGTCGATCGCCGAATCGGAGTGATTGCGTACAATCCGAACAACTTCCAGCGAATTTCCGGGCTGTGTTGAAGCCACGTATACAAGTAACGATGGATCTCCGGCATTTCCAGGCTGCACTTCAACCTCTGCACAAGACAATCCATCCACCTCGGTTAATCTGCGTATTTTGGCATCTTGAATGGCATACATTCGTCATCGCGCTCCTTTTCCTTTGTGCTTATCATGTACTTTGTTCAATCTGGTATCGTGTCTCTGGTGTGCCCAATCGGTAAATCTCTCGATACACCTGTTGTAATACCGTTTCATAAGCTCGGTTTACGGACTCCTCCGGTGTATCTGGCCATGGGAATACCATGCCAGGAAAGGCCTCTTCCTCCTTTTCCTGCATGAGGCTCAGCAGTCCCAGTAATTGCTCCGCTTCCTGCGGCGTTGCCTGAATGATCCATTCATATGATGTTACCGACGGATCCGGAATAACGGAGCGGCCCATGACAGACACATAATACTTCATACTGTCCATTGCATGTTCTCTCCTTCACAGGCATGTTGAGGCCGTTGTCCCTAGAACTAGTTTCCGAAGAGGACAGACATTTTATGCCTGCTTTCGGCATATATTTGTTACGACCTCTGACGAAAAGACAACATTTGCTGGTTGCCAGTAACTAAGCAGCCATACGGATGAATGACTCGACCAAGAAAGGATGAACAAACCATGTGCGGTATTACCGGCTTCATACAGTGGAATCGGGATTTGACCCAGGAATCAGAGCTGCTGGTCCGTATGACGGATAGCTTGTCGAACCGGGGGCCCGACGCTTCAGGTACATGGATCTCCAATCCTTGTGCCTTTGGACATCGGCGTCTTAGTGTAATGGACCCCGAGAACGGCGCACAGCCCATGCATGCGTTACAGGGAGATACCTCCTATACCGTCGTGTATAACGGAGAACTATACAATGCACCCGAGTTGAAAAAGGAATTGCTCCAGCGGGGGCATCAGTTCCGCACGCAATGTGATACGGAAGTGTTGCTCGCCTCTTATATTGAGTGGGGACCGGCATGTGTTGACCGGTTTAACGGTATTTTTGCTTTTGCCATATGGGATGGGGGACGCGAACAAGTTTTTATCGCAAGAGATCGCCTTGGCGTGAAACCTCTGTTCTACAGTAATAACAAAGACACTCTCGTATTTGGTTCAGAGCCCAAAGCTCTGCTTATTCACCCTGATGTGGAAGCCGCTGTTGGCCCGGAAGGATTGGCCGAAGTGTTTATCGTAGGGCCTGCACGGACACCAGGACACGGCGTATACTCTTCACTAAGCGAACTCAAGCCTGCGCACGCGCTGATCTATAACCGAAACGGTATCCGAACCTATGCCTACTGGAAACTGGAAAGCCAGAACCACGAACAGAACCTGGAAGAGACGGCAGCAGAGGTACGCTCTCTCTTGCAAGATACACTGGAGCGCCAGTTGGCTTCGGATGTTCCAGTATGCTCTCTTTTATCAGGAGGACTGGACTCCAGCGCCTTGTCTGCATTAGCCGTTGATTATTACAAGCGAACCGGGCAAGGCCAAATCAGTACGTATTCTGTCGATTATGTGGATAACGCCAAGCATTTCCAGGCGCATTCCTTTCAGCCGGGTGCAGATGGACCCTGGATTAAGCGAATGGTGGATGAACTCAAGACCGACCATCACTGGATTGAAATTGAGAACGGAGAACTGATTCATGCACTGACACAGGCCATGTTAGTCAGGGATCTGCCAGGTATGGCAGATGTAGACTCCTCGCTCTATTTGTTCTGTAAAGAAATCAAAAAAGGGGCCACCGTTGCCATTTCAGGCGAAGCAGCGGATGAAGTGTTTGGCGGTTACCCCTGGTTCCATCGAGAAGATATGCTGAACTCCGGTACGTTTCCGTGGTCTGTAGCACCTGATATGCGAGCAGCGTTGTTATCCCCGGATATTCGGGAATGGATTCGGCCACTCGATTATTTGGCAGACCGCTATTCGGATGCAGTGGCTGAAGTGCCTCTGTTGGATGGGGAAACAGGTAAAGCTGCACAAATGCGGGTGATGTCCTACCTGAATATTACACGTTTCATGCCTACACTTCTGGATCGCAAAGACCGGATGAGCATGGGGGCAGGACTGGAAGTGCGGGTACCTTACTGTGACCATCGTCTGATCCAGTATGTGTTTAACATCCCTTGGGAAATGAAAATAACGGGCGGACGGGAAAAAGGTATTCTGCGTAAAGCACTCGAAGGTGTCCTGCCTGACGATGTGTTATATCGCAAAAAGAGTCCGTATCCGAAAACACATAATCCGCAATATCTGGCCGCGGTCAAACAGCAGGTACTTGATATCCTGGATGATCCCACTTCGCCGATTTTGCCTTTGATCGACAAAACTCAGATCCGGAATCTTGCGTCTTCACCAGATGCAGCTTCCAATCTTCCCTGGTTCGGACAGTTAATGTCTGGGCCACAGTTATTTGCATATCTGACTCAGATCAATACCTGGTTGCGGACATATAAAGTCGCTATTCGTTAAGATCAAGTTATGCATTGATTCAGCATGATGAATTATTTAAGGGTGCCCAAACAGTAACTACTGTGTTTGGACACCCTTTTATTACTTTTTTATAAGAATCTCTGTACATATGCGCTCGTTCTTCATCCACATTCCACTCAGTTCGATTTATTGCACTTTGAAACGACTGACGGTCTGTTGCAACTGTTCTGCCATCAAGGAGAGATCATTGGCTGCGGAAGCAATCTCCTGCATCGCAGACAACTGCTCCTCTGAAGATGCACTCACTTCTTCTGTTCCAGCGGCCCCCGTTTCGGTCACTTCCATGATTGTTTTCATAGACCTATTAATCTGTTCTACCCCTGTTGACATTTGCTCAATTGAAGCAGAGACTTCCTGTGTTTGCCCCGCTACGCCCCCAACCGCCTCACGAATTTCATCAAATGTGGCTCCCGCCTGGTGAACAAGTGTAATCCCCTCTTGAACCTCTGCGGATACAACCACCATAGATTCAGCAGCATTTCGCATTCCCTTCTCAATCGATGCCACCAATGGAACAATTTGATTAGCAGAAAGCGCAGACTGCTCAGACAGCTTCCGAACCTCTGTAGCAACAACCTGAAACCCTCTTCCCTGTTCGCCAGCTCGTGCAGCCTCAATAGCAGCATTAAGGGATAGGAGATTCGTCTGTGCTGATATTTCCGAGATGCTGTCCACCATTTTCACAATATCCTGAGAGTGTCTGCTCAGTTTCTGGATCACGACCGACAGATTCGACACCGTCCCTTGTATAGAATTCATTTGACCTATCGCAGACTGAACTGACTCGCTACCCGATATTGTTTTTACGGAGACTTTGGTAGCTTCTTCAGACATATGGAGTGTGTTCTCCGTAACTTGTTGAAAGCCTGTCGTTAACTCATTCATCGTCTGGAATCCATCACTCGCCATTCGAACCTGTGTATCCATACCTGTTGCAATCTCACCCATTGTGATGGCCACTTGCTCTGTGGCGGTTGCTGTCTGTTCGGTGCTTGCCGTCAACTCCTCTGAAGAGGCAGCTACCCGTTCTGCACTGTCTCCTACCTGATGAATGAGTGTACGCAAATTTGCAGACATGATGTTAAAGGCTTGGGCGAGATCACCAATCTCATCCTTGTTACGGACCACAATAGGCTCACCAGTCAGATCTCCGTCTGCAATCCGGCTCGCGGATTGGGCAATAGCAGCAACAGGCAAGGATATCATTCTGCCAATGACATACGCCACAAGTGCCCCGATTAGAAGAGAAGCCACTCCAATAATTGCAATCCACCTAAGGACCTGCACAATCTGAAGATTAGCCTCCACAACGCCTGAGTTCATGGCATCTTGTTGATGCGTTTCCATACCTTCCACAATGCCTTCAAATTCAGAGATCAGACTTGGGGCTGTATCCTTCAGTAATCTTGAGATTTCACTGTTATTCCCCTGTCTTGTCAATGTCATAATCTGTTGCGCAAGTTCATAATATTGGCTCATCGCTTCATCCGATCGTGAAAGGTAATCTTTCATCTTTGAACTTGAAACTGATGATTTTAATTCTTCATTTAATGCTATGTAATCTTCATAAGCTTTATTAAATGCCTGTTCGTTCTCCGCACTGTCTTCCAGAATATAATTTCTCAAAGCAATCTGCTGTGATTTAAGATCAATCGACATATTTTTAATGAGTAATAGTTTGCTTGTTCTATCATTAATTAATTCTGTATACGTTTTCTCAACGGCTATAAACTGCGTATATGTTATAACCGTTATAGCCACCAATAATAACAGCACAGATGAGAAACCCATAAGTAATTTACGGCTAATTGAGATTTTTTTCATGTGTACTCCCCCGAAAGTTCAGATAACGTGCATGATACTTCCTACATCCACCCTCCTTTCAATTAAATTGAGACTTTAGACCCAATTAAAAATATAATTCGCGATTATATGTACAAATACTATTCATAACAGGGTCTTTTTTCCTATTCATACTAACCCATAAAATATAAAATTTGAATCATAAACTTAAAAATATTATTTTTCAAAATTGTCAAGGCCCTTTTAATAAAGAACACAAACACTAACTCTAGTCCGGTAAAACAAAAAAAACACCTTCCAGAAGGCAAGTCCAAACCAAAGGTCTGATCCTGCCTATACTAAAAGATGCGTTTGAAGTTACGCTGATATGTGGTTTAGAAACGGATAAACATATTCCAGCTCCCCAGTGGAATAGCTAAATATGAAATGCCGGTCAACGAATCAATACCGGATTGCGTTCAAGCAGCCCGCTGCCAAACGTTTCTCTGAACGGGGAATCCTCCATATGGATATAACCGATGTAACAGCCACATTTTTTCATGCGACAAGGCCGATCCTCAGCCAAAGCCTGCAAACCATCGCGATATAGATGTCCAATGATTCGTCGATCCTTGTAACATCTCTTCACATGCCCGGACCCCTGTACATAAAACACTTCCGAACCGGCAGCACATCGTTTGCCCAAGCTCTCATAATCCTGCAGATTACCTTCAAAAAGCGGATCAAGCCCACGTAAAAACTGAATTTCCTCTGGAGTGTAATACTTGGGCCGATCTTTGAAGGCATTAACCCACATATACACATCATCCGGCAAAGCCTGTCTCATGGACTCAATTGAGGGGAAAGCACTACGGAGTCCGACAGTACCGACACTAAAAGCAAGTCCCATCTGACGCAAGGTCAGACATTGTTTAACAAAAGAAGCCTCTTTTGTCTCACGAGGATGATACGTAGCCCAAAAGGCTGCTTTGCTCGCATCCAGCTCCCTCGCCCAATCCAGCTTGACGGACAGGTTGGTTTGAATTGCAACTTTATCCACATGTGGCATATGTGACAGCTCAACCATCGCTTCCCGGTACCACCGACGCACCAAAGCTTCACCGTAGGGATTGAAGAAAATCGAAAATTGATGCCCGGCACTCTCTTGCTCCCTGACCCAATTCACAAATTGACGCAATTGTTGTTCATCCACTTCCAACGTCTCTTTGGAATCCACGGTTTTGCTAAAAGGACAGTAGGGACAGTCGTAATTACAGGAAGACAGCTTCCCCCGATAATACAAAGTCGCTCTCATGAGAAAACAAACCCTTCCATCTGTTCACGAATTTCGGCAGATATAAGCCAATCTCCAATCGCATCGGAGTAACCTAGTCCTTCTTCTGTCAGACGCAGCACCTGCTTGTCCTCATCACTCTCCAACTCCGCCATGCCCTCTGTCAACAGTTCAGCCAACCAGGCATAGTCGGACATCACATCGGTACCAAAGCGCTGTTGGTAGTCAGACAGTGTCAATCCCTCCCGATGTAGCAAGGCTTTCAGAATAAAGCGACGTCTCTGTTCCTCACGGCTTAACACGATGCCATAATCCGCCACATCGTAGCGCTCGGTTGCCACATAATCGGCAATGATGCTCTGTGTAGCCTTGTAACTCACGCCATACTTGGAAGCATAATGTACTTCACTCGTATAAGATCGTGCGCCACATCCCAGTCCAACCATGCCCTCCTCCTGACAACTATAAGGCAGAAGCACTTTGGACGACGACTGTTCCTTGGCAAATCTGCGCATCGAATATTGCACATAACCTTTACTTTTTAAAGTCTCACGTGCAGCTTTATACAGTTCCATCCGAATATCAGGTCCCTGACGGCGAATGTCATCAGGCTTCACGATTGTATTTTCCCGTGTATACAAGGGATAGATAAAAATTTCGCACGGTTCGTAAGCCAGAACTCTTTCCAATGAATAGATCCACGATTCCACCGTTTGACCCGGCAAACCATAGATCAGATCCAGATTTAATAATGGGAAATCATACCGAGTAAGCTTCTCAAGCGCTCGTTCAACTTCCTGCGGTTTTTGTGGACGATAGATGGCAGATGCTTCAGCTTCAATAAAACTCTGGATACCCATACTGACACGATCCACACTTCGTTCCTTCATGATGGCCAGCTTGGCTTCCGTAACGGTATCCGGCGACGTTTCCACCGAAATCGATGCTTGCGCAGGGTCCAGCCCCATCACATGTTCAGCAATATCAAACAGACGATTCAACTGAACCTCATTTAATAATGTAGGCGTTCCCCCACCAATCGCGAACCGCGAATACGGTCTTCGAGATGTAATAGGTGCCCACTGCTTCGCCTGACGTTCCAGCGCATCTACATAGCGTTCATGCGTATCATCCCGTCGATCCGGCAGTGTGAACAGATTACAGAATCCGCAACGAGCAGCACAAAAGGGAATATGCATATATAAAAAATACGTATCGGTATTTTCTCGTTCCCACAGTGGCCCTAACGGCAGTGGTGGGTCAAGCTCCCGATAGGCTGTCTTGTGTGGGTACGAGTATAAGTAAGAACGATAAGGGAATGCCAGTACTTCACTGAGACTTGTAGCTATATTGGATCCGGACTGTGTGGGATGGCCTGTTGTTGTATGTTGTATATGTTTCTCCATCGGTTTCCTCCTGTCTCCGGTTGTTGTCCTCATAAAATCAATACATTCTATACTAAAAATTCACGGTAAGGCACCGTCCAGACGACATCATGTGCAAGCCGGTGTCCTTGATACCCGTCTTCACCGTAAGCTGTACCATGATCGGAAAAAGCCAGGCAATACGCAGGCCGGGCGCGTTTCCTCATCGCCTCGAACAATGGTCCAAGAGCCTCATCTACATATCGAAGTGCAGCTCTCTGAGTCTCCACCGAATCCTCCTTCGCTCCTTCCACGAAGTAACGATTGGGTCCATGAATGGCAGACACGTTCAAAAACATAAATATCTTTTCATCCGGCGCTGTCTGTTCAAGTAGCTTTAATGCATGCTGTACCTGATGCTCTGTCGATTTGGGGTTGGTTACCCCAAAGTTCATTCGCCAGTAGCTCTGTTGGAAATAGCCGGGCAATACTTTTGCAAGCGGGTTTTTTTTCGTAAAAAAGATGACGCCGCCAATACAGATGGTACGGTAACCTTCAGCTGCGAACCCGGATACGATATCCGGTGTATCAAACAGCCAGGTGTGCGGATGTGTTTTGAGCCCAGTATTTCGGGAATGAAATAGCCTTACATGAGATGCCTTATCTGTATTGGCAGGAGTCGGCATAAAACCACCAAAAAAAGCATGGTGCGCCGCATATGTAAAACTACCTGGGGTATGACGCTTCTCCCACGGACCCGAACCACACAGATTAGGACAATTCTCCTCTTCCAGCTTGGCTACGTCATAGCGTAACGTATCCAGCGTAATCATTAACAGATCATGGGAGCCCACAATGGTGTTCATATCAGGCATGTTGAATAGGCTCCTTTCGTAAAAGTTCCATTTCCCACTCATAGGTTCCGAGGCCATGATGCTCGACCCTGTATAACAGATCTCCAAATGGATTCACATCCAGCACATAGGCACGCGGATTCGAACCACTAGTAAGCATCACATCAATCCCGGCTGACCATGAGTTGGGAAATGCAGATATGGCTGCTTGCGCTGCCAACCGTACCAGCGACATCCGCTGTTCATCCAGGCCTGCTTCAGCAGGCAGCATACGCTCATTGCGCAGATGCAGATTGGTAATCGGGGTGCGGCTCAGCCGCATAATCGCGTGACCTGCCTGTCCACCTGCAACCAGTTGGCGGATATCATAGGCCCGCTGATCAAGCGTGGCTTTTGGCATCCACCGTTCAATCTGTGCACCTTCTGCACATAACCATTTCATCAGCGTAGCAATCTCTTCACTGCGGGTATACTTGCGTAGACGTCCTTCATTGAAGAAAATCGTCTTGCCCTGTCTCTGTTCCATCCCCATCGTTGTTACAGCAATTTCATCACCCGTTCGAGGATTGACTTGATAGGCAACAACTCCTGAAGCCCCGGAGCCGCACGCAAGCTTCACAAACACACGATGCATCTCGGCAGACTTCATTGAGCTACGCAGGTCCATATAATTACGGATTGGCCGCGAAAATTGCAGCGCCGGAGGTACATCAACTCCATGTGAAGTTAGATGTTGCTGACAAGTTCTCTTGTCAAACATCAATTGGATATCGGCGGGATCATTCATGAATCGGACTTCAGACCATATCTCCCGAGACTCATTGCCGATTCGATCCAAACATGCTTTCCAGCCACGAAACCACTGGGCGGGAGCGTAGATTCTTCCCCACTCCTGTTCCAGCGCAAGTGCCTGTTCTGCGGAAAATGCTTCTGTACCCATCCCAGCCGTTAATGTTGACGAATCATTCATAGCTCCAAGGAACAGTAGTTCACGCTCCACGTCCCAATCCTCACCAGGAGCATCAATCCGAATCAGGGGTACAGGCAGATTGAAATCTACTGTATCAGCGATGGTTCGTCCGTGTCTCCAATTCTGCAGCAATTGAGCATATGGCAGTACAACCGCAGGTTTCAAACCCAATCTATGCCTAGCCTCTTGCAGCCCTTGTGTTCGTCGGTTATCAGGGTTTCCGATCAATAAAAAGGGCTGATCTTGCGTTAGATCAGGTACATCTATTGGTTGATGCAAACTCTCATTCATTTCCTTTACACCTGACATCGACTATTCCGTTAACGATGGATAGCGCCAGTCATCCTCATCACTCTGTTGCTGGTCGCTAACGTCTACAGATATACCCGATCGGTTCCATCGACTGATCATTTCATTGGTCATGTAATGGTAACTTAGATCAAGATGTTTCAGTTTCTTGATCTTGTCACTGGCAAGCAACGCCTCAGCCCCTTCATCGGACAACGTTCCTTGCGATAGATCCAGTACTTCAAGTTGATCCAGAATAGGTGCTTCAGCTGCTACTTTGGCAATCTCATCCTGAATTTCACTGTCTTTCAGACCCAAGTAAACCAGCTTTGGAAACAATCCTTTTTCTAGCAAAGGAAGCACATCTTCAAGTGATCCATTGAAACCATAATTATCCACACCCAGGTACAGTTCCAGTTTACGCAATTCAGGCAACTTGGCATGGGTGATTGAAGATAACACTTCTTTCGGGAGACCACCACAAATAATAATCAATTCTTCAAGCTTGGCATGCTGGAGTGGTTCCAGACTGAGGCCGCTACTGCCCATTACAGAGAATGATTTTAATTCTGGAAAGGCACCTAACAGTGGTGTGAGATTTGTCTGGATAATCCACGATACTTCACATTCTTCGAATCCCATATCTCCAATAAACAGTTTCTTCAATGACGGAAAGCTTGGAGCAGACTCGACAAGCGTACCTATGAACTCGTCAGGCGAATTTTCATAAGCCTGTCCCCAATCTCCGATGACCAGACTTTCCAATGAGCTAGCCTCCGGTTTAGCTGCCAGTTCCTTAATTAACTTTTCCATACGAATGCCGTCCTCATAATCATCGTAAGATACAACAAGCTTCACTTCTTGCATGAGTAGATCCCTCCGTTTAAGGTTCATATGTGATTCGTTAGTTTGAATGTTAACCCATACCACACAAGGCTTGCAACTTCTTCCAACTCCAGTCCCAATGAGATTCCCAATCGTGCAATGTAAACCATTTCTCATGTAGGTACAAGAACGTACGTTCCGATGTATAGTCGCAGAAATAGCTATCTTCAATTAGGTATATGGATGGACCTTCACTAAACCCGATCAACACTTCAATTCATAGAAAAAGCGTTAATGGCGGATGAAGCATCCCATCGGAATGCTTCTGTCCTTCCATTAACGCTTTGATGTTCACATATCATGAAGTTAAATCAAGATGTTTCGTTTAGTCTCAGCCTTCAAGTCTGGATACAAGCGCTCTCAGCGCGTGACCACGGTGGCTAATCGCTTGCTTTTGCTCAAGCGTCAGCTCTGCCATCGTCAGCTCGTATTCAGGTACATAGAAGAGTGGGTCATATCCAAAACCACCAGCACCTGCAGCTTGAGCCGTAATCCAGCCTTCCGCAGTGCCTTCTGATTCATACTTATCACCTGTTGTCGGATCGTACAGGACCAGCGCACAAACGAAACGAGCCGGACTTAGTAGCGGCTGCTCGGTGTCCTCACCGGATTTCAACGATTCCAGCGTCTCCAGCAACTTCGCATTATTCTGTGCATCCGTTGCTCCTTCGCCTGCATATCTCGCTGAATATACTCCCGGCTCACCATCCAACAGGTCTACACATAAACCTGAATCATCTGCCAGAACCGGCAAACCAAGCGCATCACCAACCGCTTTGGCTTTCTTCCAGGCATTCTCCGCAAACGTTACGCCATCTTCTACGACATCCGGCAGCTCCGGATAGTCAAACATACTCTTAACCTCTTTGCCAAGTGGTGCGAAAGCATGAGCGAATTCACGGACTTTACCCGCATTGCGGGTTGCAACAATGAGGATTGGGCTGTCCAAACTCATCTTAGGCTTCCCCTAATCCACGCGCGCCGATCTTGAGCGCAATCGGTCCAAGCACTTCTTTTTGACGCTCAATCATCTCCAAAATCCCCTGCTCGCCCAGTTCCAACATGGCGTTCAGCTCACGGCGATCAAATGGTGCTTCCTCACCTGTTCCCTGAAGCTCGACGTATTTACCGCCACCTGTCATCACCAAGTTCATGTCTACCTTGGCTTTGGAATCTTCATCATAGTTCAGATCCAGTACAGGCTGTTCACCCACAACACCCACACTTACTGCGGCAATGAAATCCGTAATCGGGAATACTTGCAGTTTGTGCTGTTGGGAGATCTTGTTCACGGCAAGTGCCAGCGCTACAAATGCACCGGTAATGGACGTTGTGCGTGTGCCTCCGTCAGCTTGAATAACATCACAGTCCAAGGTAATGGTACGCTCACCAAGAGCCTGCAGATTAACTACCGAGCGCAGTGCCCGACCAATCAGACGCTGGATTTCCATGGTGCGTCCAGTTAATTTGCCACGATTGGCTTCACGTTGGTTCCGGGTATGTGTTGCACGTGGCAACATGGAATATTCAGCTGTTACCCAGCCTTTACCCTGCCCTTTCATAAAGGGAGGTACACGTTCCTCTACTGTAGCTGTACAGATCACCTTTGTATCTCCAACTTCAATCAGTACAGAGCCCTCGGCGTATTTATTCGTGTTCACTGTTAAATTCAGCGGGCGCAGCTGTTCGCTGGTTCGTCCGTTTGATCTCATATTTTCTGCCTCCTACGACTTAAGCATCCTGTAATGTTGAACTTATTCACACTTTTAGAGATTGTTCAAAAAGCTCGCTTTTGATTACGAAAAATGCCTTAAGGCATCATCAGCATCGAATATGGAATTCAGCCGAAATGTCCGTTGCTCACGTAGTTTGCCTACGCTCCGCTACTCCATTTCTAGCTTCATCCCATCTTCTCGGTACTGAAAACCGATCTTTTTGAACACGTATTTTTACGAATCCCTTATATTTTACCAAAGAGTTCGGTTAAAAGCATCCTTAAGCATTCTTCGTTCATTAAATCGGAATTTCGTTGATATATTCAGGCTTGGAAACCGGCGCACTGTAATCCCTGTTGTCGTCACCCATGACCGTTTTTTGGCCGTTCCACTCGATCTGTACTTTGGCATCCTTGCTGGCTGTGTTCTCCGCAGTGGTTAATACGACAGATTGTAACAGCTCGCTTGGCACGATATCCCCTTCGGCAAACATATCATCTTTCAAGGCAACCGTGACCGTGCCATCCTCTGCCGTTTTGACCGATTGCAGCTCCGTTCCGCCTGTCATGACCTCTTCCAGTTCTCCACCTTTGTCAGGTCCTTTGATGAGTTCATTCAATGCTGCCTGCACCCGATCTTCACCAGGTGTAACCAGACGTGTCACCGGAACATAATATTGGATGCCCGCTGGTGAAGCAGCGGAGAAATAGACCGTGACCGGGCTACTATTCGTCACAAACGTATCACCCAGATCCAGATTGATTCCCACAGCCCGATTCAGCGGTTCAGGCAGCGGCGTGCTGTTTACCGGCATTTGCGTTAACTTTTTGCCATCCACCCAGATCTGCACATTCTCCACATCAGGCGTTCCCGTCAATGTCCACGTGACAGCTTCTAGCATTTTCCGTTCTTCCTTTGCATCATACTTGGCAAAATTACCCGAGAACTCAACAACCGCCAGCTTGTCATCCGCGTGAATCGTTACATTCTGCACAACCGTTCCCTGCGGGAGAACGCCCTGGAATCCTTCAGGCAGCATACCCGCATAGGCCCCGCCTGTGACAAGTGTATCCAGAGCTGTCTTTGGACTGCTTGCGTCTGTTCCAGAAGGAAGTGTCAGGGATACCGGAGCGAGCAGCCCCTGCTGGTCTTGCAGATATACCGTCGTTAACGGGAGCATTGCGAGTGCTCCATTCCCTTCGGCCGCTTGAATCATAGCTGCTTCCTGGATGGGCGGTGGTGGATCAACAGCTTCGGAAGACTGTGCTCCAAACATGCCGCAGCCTGACAATACCATAGGAATACTCAGCAGCGCTGCTGCCGATACCGTACGCAAAGAATGGATCTTTCTCATGATCACGTTCCCCCTCATCATTTTTACAGTTTGTACTACCATGTATACGAGCCTTTGTCCAAAAAATAACTAAAAGATAATAAGAAAAATGTCTATCAACGCACTTTCACGGAAGGCAGACCGTTTTTAGCTGAAATTTTTCATGTGTTAATCGAATTGTTCAACTTCACTGAAACTTATAATTTTATTATCTTAAAGAAACGTAAACCAGGTTAATAACGTATTAGGAAGCAAGAGTAGGGACATTGCTAACTTCAGAGGAGGAATCGCCCATGGAACATCCTGAGCAAGAAAAAATCCCTTATAGCCTGAATAGCCGCAAGGTGGCGGAGGCAACAAGGGAATGGCTGCATAAGCGGGGCGTCACGATCCCTGAGATCGCAGAGCTGGTCATGTTATTGCAACAAAAATATTATCCAGGTCTTACGATGGAAGAATGTATCGAAAATGTGGAGATGGTTCTCCGTAAACGTGAGGTACAGAATGCTGTTCTGACCGGAATTCAGCTTGATATTCTGGCAGAACAGGGGCAGCTCATATCTCCTTTGCAGGAGATGATTGAGAACGATGAAGGATTGTATGGCGTGGATGAGATTTTGGCATTCTCCATCGTCAATGTATATGGCAGCATTGGATTTACGAATTATGGTTATGTGGACAAGCTGAAACCAGGGGTGCTTGAACGACTGAATGACAAGAGCCTGGGCCCTGTCCACACGTTCTTCGATGATATTGTCGGTGCGATTGCATCAGCAGCGAGCAGTCGGATCGCCCATCGCAAACAATCCGAGCTTGAAGAAGCACTGGGAGAAAAACCTGTTAGTGATGACGCTGTATAATCCGTAACTCGTTTCAAACCTGAAGCTATGTAGAACATTGGACTGTGTGTGGATGCTTCGTGAAAGAATTGTTTGAGGAAATAACTATTTATGGAAAAAGCGGCCAGATGGCCGCTTTTTTGCATGTGTAAGATACTTTTCGATCATCCACATGTTATTATTTCAGATGTTTAGGTCGTACCGTTCCCACCAAACCAAAACCTTCAACCCAATTCTGCTCGGAAGGTGAACCAGATGTTACCCGTTTCGGTCCAATCGTGATTTCCGGGCCTTTACGCTCTCGCAACATGCCACGTAGCACGGTGATACCGAGAATGCTGAGTCCGGTAAATACATATATCATCCGCATGATGATGTTGCCAGAATCCGTTCCGGTAACCATGCCGTGAACCAGCAGACCAATGAACACCGGATAGGACAACATGTGGAACATGAACCACCATTTACGGCCCAGCTTGTTCCGCAGATCACTGGATAACAGGACAATCACTAATCCGTAGAAGGCTAACGTTCCCAGACCACTGCCGATCGGATGTACGGAGGCGGTAAAAGGAATCAGAAGTTCTCCCCAGGTAAATGGGCTGTAATGATCAATATATAACGTTAATGCGTGCACGAGTCCAAGTCCGAAGGCGAGCCAGGTCGTTCGGGTATGCCATTTGAACATGGCTGCTTTTGGTTTGCCTTTGGCCAGAGGCATCCCTTGCGCAATACCCAGAAACACACCGGCAAAGAGCAGCACATAAGCAGCAATTCCACTAATTCGAATGATATTCCACGTTGGCAGGTAATCTACAATCCATTGTGCCATAACCGGCTCCCCCATATCTGTTAGACTTGTCCTAGATCAGACTGAAGCGATGATCCGGATCAAAACCGGGCCAATGCTCAGCAAGCGTATCCGTATTCCCTCTAAAATAAATACTCCCTTCCCGTGTCATCCACAGGACGTCATGCCGATCGTAATGTCGGTTTAACCAGCCCACGGCTTCGGCACTCCCCAGAATGCATACCGTCTTGGCAATGATCTCGCATTGCGAAGCATGCTGTCCCATAACGGTACACTGCAATACGTCCGTATCTGCAGGCTCCATCGTCCGGGGGTCAATGAGGTGGTGTGCAAGGCTTCCATCCGTATTCTGCCATTGTCTGCGGGAAATACCCGAAGTAGCAACAGCTCCTCGCTGTAAACGGATCGCTCCCGACACAGCACCCTGATTTTGCAAAGGATCTGCTACTTCTAAGGTCCACTGGGGATGGTCTGATGTGCCCCATACTTGGATATCTCCACCCGCGTTAATCAGACCCGCTGGAATATGCAATGTTCGCTGCAACCAGTCTGCGATACGCTCCACTGCCCAGCCCTTAACAATGCCTCCCAGGTCTAACTCAGCTCCGGGGTCCAGATGAACCATCCGGCTACCTTCCCGCTGAATCCAGCTCGGACGGCTGTGGTCATGTCGATCTTCCATCCAGCTTGATGATTCAGGTGTTCTCGTTCGCAATATGCGTTCAATTAATGGACGTTGCAATTGTCGTTGCTGCACCTTCTCGAAGCTTAGATCATATCCCGAAGCCTGAAGAGCCTGCGAGATACCCGGTTGAAAAATCCCTTCGGTCAGTCCAATATATCCATAGGCCAAACTCAAAACTTCATCCATCGCAGCGGAGATGGGCATCCATCCGGTTGAAGCATTCAAACGATTCAGTTCACTGTCTGCAACAAATCGGCTGAAGCGCTGCTCCTGCGTCTCAAACCAATTCTTCACCACGGTTGCTGCATGTTCAGCTTCTTCCCGCCCAGCTGACAGTTGCACTTCAACATCCGTGTTCATCGCACGGAATTGAAATCGGAGCGGACGAGCAACTTGCTCCGTGCGGCTCATGATGCACCTGTACGTGACTGATAGTTGCCACTGCTGTATCCGGAGTCTGTACCCTGGTTATTTTGCCCGATACGCTGAGAATCTGAATAATTCCCCTCGTTACTCGAGCTCTGATCTGGCCGAGCTGCTTGTGTGCTATCGGATGTTCCATTATATTGACTATCATTATTGTCATTGTCCTGCGTGTTCCAGTTGTTGCTGTCCGTTGTACTGTTGATCCATTCATCCATCACATCATCATGCGTATCCACTTGGCTTGAAGCAGTAACGCTTGTATCTGTGCCATTTGCTGCTACATAGGCCACATCAAAGGCATCCGAAGTTCTTACATATTGAAAAAGTGCAGCCACAGTCAACGTTGCTGCCGCTGAAGCTTGCCATTTTCTCCATTGATTCCGTTTTCTTCTGGTCATCGCTCTTCCCTGCTTTCTTTAGGGTGTGTCTTAAGACACGCCCTAGCGAAGTTCATAGATGTATCATAGGCGCGCTGGCTTAAAAATAGATGAATGAACCGTTAAGAGAGGCTAAAAAGGCCCAGAACAGGTGAATTTCCTGTCCCGAGCCTCTATATAAGATCGTATTATCATTTCATTTCGATATCATCATTCCGTTAAAATCGAAAATAGAACGCGCCATCCGGTTGCTGCTCTTGCTTCACTACTTCGCGTCGAAGTAACTCCTGTAAATGAGCCAACGTCTCACTCATGGCAAACCGCAGTTGATGGGTACCCAGCCGATTCCCAAACATGTGCACACAGATGTCATAAGCATTCGCCGGTGACTCCTGAATTCGCTCCGTCATCTTCTGAAGACGTTCCTCGTGATGAGCCAGCAATTGAACTGTCCGTTCGTTGAACTGGGCAAAAGGATTCCGATGCCCTGGATACGCCTGTTTGACATTTAGCTCCCCGAGACGTTGCAATCCTTCCATATAAGACAATAATGGCTGAGGGTCACTGCCGGGTTGCAGACTGATATTCGGTGAAATCTGTGGCAAAACTGCATCTCCGCACAGAATCTCCATGGACTCCGGCGCATAAAAGGATAAATGGCCTGGGGCATGTCCACCTGTCTCCACAGCAATCCAACGTTTCCCGCCCATATCGAGCCACTCGCCATCTTCAACAGGTGTGACATTCGGAAGTGGCGTGATCTGCGAAGCAAATGCATTCATATGTTCATGTATCTGCTCAGTCTTGTCTTCCGGCATACCATGACGACCATAATAATCAGGTAATATTGTATTGATGTGTGAATCAGGGCCCCACATATAATCGGCCTCTTGGCGGGAGCGTGTGGACATTCGAACGGGTGCCCCCGTCATCTGTTGCATCCAACCCGACAACCCAAGATGATCGGGGTGATGGTGGGTGAGTACAATTTGACGAATATCGCTAAAGGTCAGGCCGAGATCTGCCAGCGCTTCACTCCACTCCTGTTCTGTTTCCGAATTACGCGGTCCCGGATCTATAATAGTTATCTTCCCATCCGATTCTGATAAGACATAACTGTTCACCCATCGTAAGGGAAACGTCATGCTGATTTTGACCCGGTGTATGCCCTCTGTCATGGACATCTCTTCTGTGCGCTTCATGTTATCCCCCTTCCAAACTGTCTCTGTTCACTCCACAGTACGACGACCAACAAAAATCATGCGCGGAGAAGTCTGCTCGTCATATTTCTCTTCGTCATAGCCGCCATGTACCTGATCTACCCGGAGTCCGGCGGCACTTAACATCTGACTCAGTTGTTCCCGTGTGTACAACTTCACACGTTCCTGATATACCCGCGGTTCATGTCCGGATGTGGTATCCGTAATGCGAATTTCCTTTTGCACAAACCCTTCCTCAATCTTGCGATACTCCTCAATACGCTGTCCTTCATCCTCTCGAACGGAGTGTTGCACCAGATGACGAGTTACATAAGCCGTATTCATAAAATCAATAATATAGCTGCCACCTGGGCAAAGCATGCGATGAATGGCACGTAATACTTTCAATTGTTCTCCGTCCTCCAGGAAATAACCAAACGATGTGAACAGATTAACTACAGCGTCAAAGCCACCTTTCAGCGGCAGTTCACGCATGTCTGCGTGACACCAAGATACTCGGTGTTCAGTGTCCATTAGGCGCGCTTCACGTAGAAGCACATCGGACAGATCAACTCCGGTCACTCGCAATCCTGCATCAGCAAGTGCCATGGAGTGACGTCCCATACCGCAGCATAGATCCAATACTTCAGCATTGGGCTCAAGCTTCAACCAATTGATCATTTTATGTACTTCCTGATGGGCACCCTGCACATCCCGGTGCTTGTATACGAGCAGATAATCTTCTCCAAAACTCTTTTCATACCATTCCGTCATCCATTCTCGCCCTCCACTTGGTCACTGGCTCTCTATCTGTAGTACGCTATGTACAGGCCTGATCATTTCCACTAGCTTTAATGTATTGTAACGTCTTTATTCTGCAAACTCAAAAAATTCCAGTAATTTTCCAACATTGAAGAGCCAAAATGCACACGATATAATGTTAGACATATGCCTGCAAATCGGTTAATTATAAGAGGTTGTTCGAAAAGCAACAGGAGGTGTTCTGATGATTCGCATCGGACTTACCGGATGGGGGGATCAGGAAGATCTCTATCCAAACCGTACCAAAGCCAAAGACAAGCTCAGTCTATACGGACAGTACTTCTCCACCGTGGAGGTGGATAGTTCTTTCTACGCCGTTCAGCCGCGGGATCGAATGGCACGGTGGGCTACAGAGACGCCCGAATCCTTTGCTTTTATCATCAAAGCCTATCAGGGAATGACCGGACATCTGCGAGGCAAACCATACTTCACCAGCACGTCGGAGATGTATAAGGCTTTTCGGGAATCACTGGAACCCGTCATTGAAGCCGGCAAGATGCAGGCAGCCTTGTTTCAATATCCGCCCTGGTTTGAGTGCAATAAAGACAACGTGAAAGAGCTTCGTGAAGTGAAACTTCGAATGGAAGGTATTCCTTGTGCCCTGGAATTCCGTCATCGCAGCTGGTATGAAGGTGACATGCGCGAGCGGACGCTTTCGTTCCTGAAAGAGCAAGGCTGGATTCACAGCGTCTGTGACGAACCTCAGGCAGGTCTTGGTTCTGTCCCCATCGTGCCACAGGCGACGGATTCCGAGATGACGCTGGTGCGTATGCACGGACGCAATGTGTCCGGGTGGCATCAGAATGGTGCGCCTAATTGGCGCGAGACCCGTTACCTGTACCGTTACAACAAGGAAGAATTGTTGGAATGGAAAGGGTATCTGGAGCAATTGCAGGAGCAGAGCAAGGATGTCTATGTTATTTTCAACAACAACTCCGGTGGAGATGCAGCGGCGAATGCCCAGATGATGATGGACCTGCTGGATCAGCCGGTGAAGCCTTTCCCTGACCGTTCTGAACCGGAGAAGGAAGAAGGACCGGAGCAGCTAGAGCTATTTTAATACGTGCTATAAACGGAGTTATTCATATTATTGGGTGAAGGTAAGTGTATTTATCATTGCTATTATGCAGAGCGGATTCGAAATTGGAAACAAACTAAAAGCGGCAAGCTCGGGGGCTTTGCCGCTTTCCTTAGCTGGTAATCTACCTATAGAAGGCTATCCACAAATATCCGTTCAGTTGCGTCAAACATCAGCGCTGCGCGGCTGTAACCGAAGAATCGATATGCGCCTCACGGAGCTTCTGGTTCATTTTATACAATTCAATGCCTGCCAAGAGCACAATGCCGATCCCATGGGTATCGTTCAGATTCCAGCCCAGATCATCGCGATAATACAAGGCGGTAAACGAGTACCCGGAACCCCGGCATACCCCGTATATATTGCCTTTATAGTCAATCGACAAACGTGTCATGCCTTCCCATCCTTTGCGCACTGCCTCCAGATAGGACTCTGGCTGTTCCAGCCAGCCTTCCCGAATACCACGGGCATAAGCGTAGATGAACATCGACGTGCAGGAGGTTTCTTCATACGAATCCGGGCGGTTCAGCACCTGATGCCATAGTCCATTTTCCCCTTGCAGCGCCAAATAACCTTCACTTAAATCACGATAGAACTGTAATAGTTCCGACCGTTTCACATGATCATGTGGCAGGATGGATAACAATTCGGTTAATGAAAATAGCACCCAGCCGTTCCCTCGTCCCCATGGAATACCTGTCGCCCGACCAAGCACAAAATCATACACATGGGACATGATCTGTTGTTCGGGAAGGTAGAGGTATTTACGGAACATCAGGAACTGATTGACCGCATCATCCCAGTACGCCCTATCTCCTGTCAACTGACCATAACGCATCAGAAAAGGTGTACTCATGTACAAGTCATCACACCACATCGTTTCCTGACGCATCTCTCCACTGCCGCGAACCCGGTAAAAGGCACCATCCTCCAAACGTTCCTGCTCATCCGTAATGTAGCCCGAAATCCGATCCGCGGTATCTCTTCCCCCACGAATATCGCCCAACTCCATCGCAGCAAGCAGGGTAGATCCAAACGAACCGCAATCATCCAGACTGTCGATGGCAGACAGCTGATTATTAATCCCTGCCGCACCGTACCCTTCCCGATCCCACAGACCATAGCGATCAAATGAAGTACTCAGTTCAATGTGTTGCCGCACGTACTGAATGTAATCATCCCGCCCCAATTCCTGTCCCGTCTGGAGAAGTCCAAGCAGGGTAACGCCAAGCGGATAATTCCATTTTCCGTAATGTGTATTTTCCAGGTAAGGACGGACATGGGTGTCGGGAAGATCTACCCGCCAATACACACCTTGTGCGCCATCATCAAATACGGTATCTGTTCGCACGATGTCGACATGCGATGGTTCAGCACCGGGAGCAAACACACCCGTGTACAGCCAGGGGTTAGAACATCCCGCAACCGGATGAGGCGATTTCAGTCTCCAGCCTGTGGAACCCGAACGCTCGGCATCTTCCAACGTGAATCCCCATGAGCCGCCGACTGCCTGAATTTCACCTTTCGCGAGCAGATCGGATGAACCGTAACGGCGAGGAAGTTCAACGCGGAAATTACCGCTGCTTCCAGCAGAGTATACTTCCGTGTCATCCACATACAGAGTCAAAGCACCCGCATGACATCCTTGTAAAATAATTGGCGTTGATCCTGGCAAAGTTACATCCAGTCTGGACCAGGCGTAAGCAACAGCTAGTTGTTCCATACCAAAGATGCGGGCAAAAGAACCCATGCTCTGTTCCTCATCTGTCCAGCCCCTGCGCGGATACCAGGAAAGGCCCGTCTCTTCTTCCGTCATGCCGTCACGAGGAAGAGATAATACAGGTTCATCAACGGGTTCCGAATATAACCAGCCTTCCTGACCCTGACGATCTGCCCCAGGAGTGAGGAAGTGCAGCGGGAAATTTTTGAACGAGGCTGTTCCGTAGATACCGCCGAATCCCACTTCTGTTTTGACAAAACACAGCAATACATCATTCCAGCCATAGTTCACGGAAATCGGAATCTGGGTTCTTCGCTCGGGAAATAATTCCTGCAACAGCTCAGACTTGAATACCTCTTCACCGTTCACGTAAATCGTCACCGGACTATAACAGTTCAAGCCCGTATTTAACGTTGTATTCTGCTCGCTCCATAACTTGCCCCATACATACACGTACTGCCCTGCATGCGCCCCAACGCATTTCTCATTCAGATTCAGGTTGTAACGATAGTCCCCTAGCCTGCGAAAACCTCCCTGATGATAAGCTCTGAACAAAAAGGAATGTTTCGGATGATCGCCAATATAACGCTGAGCCACCGTAGTTAATATATCCGGAATTGAATCGTACACCTTGCCTGCAATCGCCTCGTTCTCATGAAAATAACGAATGATCGTCAGCTCCCTTCCTTATACCTTGATTCGTTCGCTTAGCCGCAATGTTTCTCCACCCTGCACTTCAACAACCTGCTGGTCAGCCGTGAACCAAACCGGGATGGCAGACGGATTATAGATGATGGTTCGATCAGCCGAACACTCGAGTCGTTGCACCGCTTTCCAATAAGCAATCACTTCGATGTTCGTGGCATACCAGATATCGTCCCTGCCGCCAATCTGCTCACCGAACTGTTCGATGATCTCCCAGTTGTCGTTGTCATTGAACTCATAACTGTGACCCCAGACGTAGAGTAATAGTGGCGTACCTGTTTTGGAATGTTGGATAAAACGTTTGGCATGCCCCGCCAGATCATGGTTATGATGACACGTCGGATGCCATTCAAGCGACCGATCTGGCAACGTGTATCTGCCATGTGATTCAACGGTACGGGCATAATCAATGCCAAGCCACTCCAGCTTTGTACTTAAAGCACGGTCGTACCCTCCGTTGGGATAAGCCATGCCTCGTACCGGATAACCGACGAGCTGCTCCAATGCTTTTCGGTCTTCGATAATCTCTTCGGTCAATAGTTCATTCGGAACATAAGGCAACGTAGGGTGAGTAACCGTGTGAACGGCTACTTCATGCCCCGTATAAAGTTCAGCGACTTCCCCAGCCTCAATGCGGCCTGGATTACCCAGGGTACCGGAGTTCAGATTAAAGGTTCCCCGTAGACCATACCGATTACAGATTTCCACCAGTCTGCGATCATGCACCACTCCATCGTCATAACTGAGCGTTAACGCTTTCATCACACCACCTGGATAGCGGTCAAACTGAATACGATGTCCCATTCCTTACTTCCACTCCTTTATCCCAATTCTTCAACAGGTACATGACCTGCATCCTGTAATCGATGATGTTCCGAATCAAAATACGTACCTTCCAGCAGGCCGATCAATGTGTTGGTAATCCGCACTTCAATGTCGTTGTCTCCCGGACGCAACCAGGAGGCCTCTCCTTTCCAACGATACGGAGACCAGCATCTCACACCCAGACTATGTCCGTTCACCCGCACTTCCGTCACATCCTGCACCCGCCAATCGCTAAATTCCAGTTCAAACGAGGTAATATCTTCCCCTGGCTCATCCAGCCAGAACGTGCGTTTATAACTCATTTCCCCGGCAAAATGGGGATACAGCGGCTGTGGTTCTGGTCCGATACAAAGGGCCGTGTCCGACTCCCGCACGAGCGAAGCCATGCCTTCATGATGGAACTCCACGCCGAATCTTCCCTGTAGATACAAGGGATCCACAATGCCATCCTCATCTTTCGTTACCTGTATGATGACCGTCATTTCGTTGAGACCGCTGTGCAGCAACTCCGTAATCTCACAAGCGATGTTATTGTGGTCGGTTATTTCGATTGGATCGAACTGTTCTTTTCCAAGTGGTTGCCCATTAATCTCCATGGACCAAGTGCCCGAGATCGCCGCTCTGTCCATGAATAAAAGGCATGCAGGCAATGCCGTTCTCAGTTCAAATGTGGTCGTATAACGGCACTCGATCGGGTAAGCAACGGATGCCTTTTTCGGTGTGCCAAATACCTGATTAAACTGGACTGGCAGATGCTGCTGCTCCGATAATTCTGCCGCCTGATCAATAAACGGTTTTACAGCTACATGCTGGCTTTCCAGAATCACACCATTAACATTGGAAGCCTGAAGATGGAATTGTCCCATTCGCAAAATGTTAGGTTGCACCGTTTCCAGTCGCCATGGCCCTTCTGAAGGGACCATGATCTTATGGGCCAGATTGGCCCCTACCGAAACATCCGCTCCGAACGTCGAACCCGTTTTGTCTGTTACATCCACCTTCGTTGGTACTACCTCTGCCCCCGCAGCTTGTAAAGTAAGGCGTACAGCATGCGCTTCATAAGGCGCCAGTGTTAGTGAAATGCACCATTCCCCACCACTACTCGTATACGGCAATGTCTGAAGCTGCCCTGTCTCCAGATCAAGTCGTTCTGCCACCAGACAAGCGCCCTCTGTCAGATCCGCTCCATCCCACAGCTGTCTGGCGACCAGCTTCAATTGACCCTTCAGGTCCTGACCCTCCTGATTGGTCAAAAAAACCATATGCTCCCCAGACGACAATTGACGGGTATGCATCAGCAGGGAGGCGCTTTCCTCCTCCATGATCCAACAGATGGGTTCCGGCAATACCTGATCGAGCAGGAGAGAGATTAGCTCCAGCGAAAAGTCATCTCCTTGCCCCGTTCCTGCGGGTAGAAAATAAGCATTCCCCTCACCCTGATGCCACATGGTTTCACGGTTATCGTGATCTGTTGTCACGTTACGGCCCCAGTACACCTCTTCCGGCTGCTCGCCCGCACCAAAGAACTGGGCAGCTTCATCTCCCTCTGGACTTCCCTGCTGAATGGCAATATGCGGAGGCATCCCAACAGAGATGACAGTTCCTCCCTGTTGAACAAATCGCTTCACCTGTTCCCAGGCCACGGCCTCCAGATTCAGCATCGGTGGCAGAATTAATACGTCATAACGGGCAACGCCGAGCTGAATGATGCCATCCGTTAAGTCAGCTTCAGCCAACAATTCGGGATCAAGGTGATCATAGTCACGTCTGTTTTCGAGCAGATGTGTCGTGATTCTCATCCAGTCCTTCGTCAGGCGCTCCAGTTGCACCCGTTCTGCTTCGTCCTCGCCGCTATACTCAAATCCATGCAGCGGATTACCCATCAGACTCCAGAATGTCGTCGTTGGGTCAAGTACAGCAATTCGAATGTCTGCTGCTCCAGTGCTCATGAGATAGCTCAAACGTCCGGTGTAATCCCCTAACTGCCGGAAATGCTTCCAGTAGGGATTCTGTAAAAATTGAGATGGCGGTGCGTCATGCTTCACAAGCCCACCAATCGTATAGAAAAAGGCGTGAAAGTTATAAAAATTGGTGCCCATGGCGGCCATTCGATCAATCATCCACTTGGCATCCTGTAGCGTCATGGACCAGCCTACACTGTGAAAACATTCAATCAGATTGCGGCTTCGGCCCAATTGCCGGGCAAGCGAACTGACCATCTTGGGATTGTCACGCATCTTTTGACCATATCGTTCCAGAATCCACGATAAGGATCGTCCGATTTTCTCATGGGCCGAATCACCACCTGGCATATGGCTAAACAACTGGGTCGTCATCCGTACACCAGGCACTTCAGCCGCATACTGGATTCCTGCTTCCTCACACCAATCATGCACCTGTTTGTGATAGGACTCCCTGAGAAGCAGGTGCAGTGACTGGTAATAGTCATACCGAATACGATGCGCGTCCGGAACATCACCATATAACAGCGCCGGTAGCGAATCGATCAGACTATAACCACAACGCTCGCTGAAATAACGGGGAAGCTGTTGCGACCAGGGGATACGACCCAGCGGTGCAATCTCATCCGAGAACATGCCTTTGATTACGCTTTCAAATTGATCTCCAACCGCTGACTTATAACGCTCATGTGTCAGTTCAATAAAACGACTCATCGCTTCCTTGTGGCAAGGATCAACAAAGTTGCCGTAATATTTGAAATCATCGATCTCCATTTCTTGAAATATAATCAACTCCCAATCACCCGGGGGAACATCCCACAACAAGCGGAACGCTGTTCGGTAGGTGAAGAACCGCTTGCGGTTATACGATGTGAGTCCGGTCTCCTGATAGACCTGATCGGTCTGGATATTGCCGATTTTGCTGCGCAGATCGATGGACCCATGCCACAGACGCTTGCCCTGTTCATCCTTGGGAATCGCCTTGGCAACCAAGACTCGTCCCCATGGCAACTCCATATCCACAGCTTCTCCGCCCTGAACCACCAGTTGGTGATGCACGAGCTGTCGTTGCTTCGCTTCAGGGAAATCAAGGGTCACTTCCCCACCAGCCATCCCGCTTGGATATGGATATTCGTCATATAACCATACCTGCATGCCGTGAGCAGCCGCCGCTTCCACTGCAATCCGCACCTTATCAAACCACGCTTCCGACAGATAGGGAATTTGCAGTCCCTGACGTGGACAGATGAAGAATCCACCTACACCTTGCGCCGCCATCTCAGCCACTTGCCGCTTTATCTGTTCTTCTTCCATATCCCCGTTCCAGAACCAAAAGGGATGGACCCTGTACTGCGCCTCGGGATTTTCAAAAGCATCCCCGTTCCACATGTTGCCTTCCTCCCTGCGTGTCCAAGAGTGTGTGGTGTCCAGCTTTACCAATAACGTTCATTTCAGTTCAAATAGGTTTTTTTCGATTTGATTATACATCAAAAACCATATTCAGGAAGTCATAATTTCCAACTACTTCAGTGCAGCGTACAATTCATTGACTTCTTTGACATAATCGTCTCCGCCGTTATTCTTCCACAGGGCAACAGCATCTTCGAATCCTTTCTCATCAATCTGACCTACGATATATTTGATTCGTGCATCGTTAATGATATTGTCCAGCTGTGGTCCTTTCTGAGCGTAAACATCAGAGATCAGCGGTTCGCCAGGATTGGCAATGACAATCTCTTCGTTGGCTTTCTGCACCTGTGCAACCTTTTCACGGACAGGTGTCTGTTGGACACGAAGCGTTCTGTCCTCCGGCACAAACATCAAAATCTGATTTAAACCCTGCAGGTCGCGGAGCGCAAGCTTGTCAGTGCTCGGTATGATGTAGTCTTCTTTTTTCTCATACTGCTTGCCTTCCAGTCCGTTGTACAACAATGCCTGCAACTCCGGTTCATTCAGCTGATCCAGAAAGCTCAGTACCTTCTTCAGGTCTTCTTCCGTTTTGACACTGCTTTTGGAAATGGCAATCAGGCCTGAGTAACCGGACGTTGGCATATCACGCAATCCCTTTGGACCTTCCATCGCTTGCAGCACATCCACACGTCCTGTCGCATTGGGGTCTTTATCGAGTATTTTCTGATCCATGCGCTGTGCATTATCTGCTACATCCACCATGACACCTGCTTGACCATTCACAAAAGGATCAGGCAGTTTCGTTGCATCCATCACGGCAAAGTCCTTGTTCACCAGTCCTTCGCTATAGATTTGCCGGAAAAATTTCAGGGCTTCCATGTATTCTGGTGTCTCATGCGCCGGGATCAGACCTCCGCTGCCATCATCTCCCCATTTGTTGGGCGCACCGAACCATACCTGCATGTTATCCCACGGGCCCGTGAATTTGCTGGCAACCAGACCGTACGTATCATCCTTGCCGTTACCGTCCGGATCATCCTTCGTGAAAGCTTTTAATACATTGTAAAATTCATCAATCGTCTTCGGCTCTTCCAGCCCCAGATTCTCCAGCCAATCTTTGCGGATTGTAACCCCATTACGTCCCAGGGCCCGTGCCCGGTAGATCCCATAGGTTTTGCCATCGATTGATGCATTGTTGGTGATGATTTCATTCAGTTGACTCAGATTCGGATAATCTTTCAGATAAGGACCAAGCTCCCAGAATGCTCCAGTTCGTGCCGCATTAATGAAACTTGGGGACTTCCCTAACACCACCATAATCTGAGGTAATTTTCCCGAGGCCAGTGTGATGTTGAATTTGTCTTCGTACGAGCTGCTTGGCACCCACTGCAGGTTCACATCCACCTTGGTTAATTCCTCAAGCTTCTGGATGACCGGGCTGTTCTCCGGCGGATTCTCCGCTTCGAAGTTCGGAAGCATAATGGTAATCTGATCGGTGCCACCCGCAGCGGTTCCTGAACCTGCTTTGTCCGTGGAGCATGCTCCCAGAATCGTACTCAATACCAGTGACGCAGAGAGTAGCAGTGCACCTTTTTTGAATCCCGTTTTTTGTCCCATACGTTCTCCCCCTTGGCTTTAGCCTTTGATTGAACCTAACATGACACCTTTGGCAAAATGCTTCTGCAAAAACGGATACACCAGCAAAATCGGAATGGTACCTACAACGATCACCGCCATTTTGATCGACTGCTCTGGTGGCTGTACAAAATTGGGGTCCATGTTTGCCATATCTCCGACACTGGCTTGCGAAAGCAACACGATCTGTCTCAGCATGACTTGCAGAGGCCATTTGTCACTATCGGAAATGTACAGGAGTGCCGAGAAAAAGTTGTTCCAGTGGCCTACGGCGTAGAACAAAGCAAACGTAGCGATGACCGGTTTGGATAAAGGCAGAACAATTCGCCACAGCACCCCGAGATCCGAACAGCCGTCGATACGGGCCGCTTCCTCCAGCCCGGGCGGCATTTGCTGAAAAAAGTTTTTGACAACTATTAAGTTAAAAGCGCTGATCGCGCCAGGAAGCATAAGGGCCCAGTAAGAATCGAGCAGTCCCAGTCCACGAATGACGAGATACGTTGGAATCATGCCACCGCCAAATAACATCGAGAAAATCACCATGTTCATCATGACGTTACGACCCCAGAAGTCACTTCTGGATAGTGGATAGGCCATCGTTAGTGTGAAGAACAGATTGACCAGTGTACCTGCCACCGTGATGAAAATGGAAACACCAATGCTGCGAAAGATCGTGGACGATGAAAAGATGTACTCATACGCGCTGAAGGAAAACACCTTCGGAATGAGGAAAAAACTGCGTTCGGTGATCTCGGCTTCCGTTGCGAAAGAATTCCCTATAATATACAGGAACGGAAGGACGGTTAATATGCCCAGAATCCCCAGCATGACGTAATTGAAGATATCAAATACCTTGCCGGCAGGGCTGTTGTATAGACGGCTGTTCATGGGCGCTCCTCCTTAATAAATTCCGGGATGGCCGAATTTTTTCGCAAGTTTATTACTGCCAAGTACCAGAATGATCCCCACCACAGACTTGAATAGTCCCACAGCGGTACTGTAACTGAATGCACCTTGCGTAATCCCCACCGTGTACACATACGTATCAAATACGTCCGCCACATCCCGGTTGAGGGAGTTGGTCATCAGATAGATCTGCTCAAATCCGGTATCGAGGAAGTTCCCCAGCCTGAGAATGAGCAAAATAACTATGGTCGTACGAATGGCTGGAAGTGTGATATGCCACATCCGCCGTAATCGTCCAGCGCCATCCACAATGGAGGCTTCATATTGTTCCGTATCTACACCTGCGAGGGCTGCCAAGAAAATGATTGTGCCCCAACCCATCTCCTTCCACATCATCTGAACAATAATGAGCGGGCGGAACGAACCCGGGCTGGAGAGTACATCAATGGGCTTGCCTGTAATCCAGGCGATCAGGTCGTATAACACCCCGCCCTGCGGGGTCAGGAACACGTACGTGATACTCGCGATAATAACCATCGATACAAAATGGGGTACATAGACCAGCGTTTGAATCGTTCTTTTGAAGAAAGCGACCCGAATTTCATTTAATAACAAAGCGATAATGATTGGTGCCGGGAAAAAGAAGATGAGATCATACAGGGCAAGGACCAGCGTATTACGTAATAGTCGGAAGAAGTCCGGATTGGAGAAAAAGTTCGTAAAGTTCTCTAGCCCTACCCAGTTACTCTCCCGGATGCCCAGGAAAGGCTGGTAGTCCTGAAAGGCAATGATGATCCCCCACATGGGCAAGTATTTAAAGATGACAAAGTACAAAAAGCCGGGAAGCACAAGCACATATAACCACTTGTTTCGTTTGATCTGCCTTTTCCAATTGGACTCTTGTTTTAATGGTCTTGTTGCCATATCCGCTTGAGCAGTTGCAGTGCCGTTGGTATTCCAGTCCGTCTTCCCGTTCATCATGTCTCCCCTCCCTCAACGATGTAAGCGTTATCAATTAACCTGTTATTCAGACTATACAGACGCCTGGTTTCCGGCAACCTTCATTTTTTGCATTGCTACGACATGATGGCCGAAAAGCCCGCTATAACGCCATTTTCACAAGAAATTGCACATAACGTAGCGGGTAGAATTGCACATTTTTGCGGGTTTATCCTTCTTTGTATCACGGTAAAAAAAAGAAAAAACCGGCATCCGCTAAAGCCGAATGCCGGTCTGAAATGACAAAGATATAAAAGGTTATTGTCCAAACCATTGATCGCGATACTGACTCGGGGTAACTCCCTCCTGTTTCTTGAAGATCCGATTAAAATAACTGTGCTGATATCCCACAGCCGCTGCAACATCATTGATTTTCATCGTTGTCTCCCGCAACAATTGCTTCGCCGCATCCATTCTCACACGTGTCAAATAATCAATAAAGTTGATGCCCGATACCTGTTTGAAAGCCTTACTCAGTGCATAGGGTGTCATCTGCTCCTCGTCAGCACAATTCTCCAGCGAAATGTCGCTGCGGTAATGTGTATCGATATACAACATCGTTCGTTCCACCACCAGTTTCAGCGGTTCCTGCGATCGTACCTCAACCTCTTGTATATAAGGTATGAGTACCTCATTCATCATCCATTGCTTCATCTGTACAGGTTCACGAATACCGGATAGTTGCTCATACATGTTGTAACCACCAAACAGCTTATAAGGTGTGACACCCGTTTGCAACATCATGTGCTGAATGCTGCCAAGCAATTGAAGCATCATCTGTTGCACCTGAAATTCGGTACTGCCCGTCCGCGTAATCTCACTCATGAATTGTTCCAGCACACGTTCTGCTTCGACTTGTTTGCCCAGCCTGACCGCCTGTAACAACTCCCGTTCCAGCCCAAGCGGATAGGAAGCTGCTTCGTTTCTGCAGAAACATGCCTCATCCTCCAGATCGAGAATCTGACTTCCTTCCTCCACACTGCGATAAGCCACGGCCTGTTCCATCTCGACGAATCGTCCGGGCAGTTCCTGTAGTGAAGCCGCTGGGCGACTGACCATCAAGGTCACCTTCATTTTGAGCGTACGTCCAATGACCTCCACCAGTTCCTGTCCCCATAACAACGCTTGTGACTTCACAGGTTCGTCCTGGGGAGCGATCACAAGCATGGCGGATGACAGGTCATGAAAGTTCATGACACTGATCTGCCTGAAATAATTTTTCGCAACTTCCTGTGTAATATTCACTGCTGCAAAGGTGACTAATCCCGTGTCCTGGCTTCCAAATCTGCCTTGCAGCTGCTCGTACCCCGTAAAATACATCTGCACCAGCAAATACTGCTGGCCCTCCAACTCAAATCCGAGATGACGCATGCGTTGCTGGAGATCCTGCTCGTTATAGGCGTATAGATGCCCCTGCACAAGTTGTAAGACAAAACTGTCGCGCAGATGAGGAAGCTGTTCCTGCAATTGGCGATGTGCCGTGACACTGCGGGAGGTCAGTTCGTTCCACTGTTGCTCCAGCAGCTTAAACTCGTCCAGCTTGGCATCCGTTGGTGTTGTTTCGTTTCTGCCAGGCGTAAGCAGATGCAGCATCCGTGCTACAGGCGAATAGATGCGGCGGGAAGCAAACCAGGATAACAATAATCCCAGGATGAGACTGCCTGCACTCGCAATGACGATGATTTTGGATACCAGTTTGACTGGCGAAGTGACTGAGGTCAGAGGTGCTGCGGAGACATAAGTCCAGTCTGAATCGATCCGGCTCAATGAACCGTATGAGACAGAATAGGTCTGATCCTCATATCGGAACAGGAATGAGCGGCTGCCCGCATGCAGGGCTACTTCTTCTTTTAGCTGCTGCTCAAAAGCAGAAGTCTCTCCCGCCGTTCCCGGATTCCCGGTAACCAGTGTGTTTCCTTCCTGATCCATAAGGAACGTCAAACCTTCGTCATAAGGAGTAAGCGTTTTCAATAAACTGGCGACTTTCTCGTTATCCAGCGTGATGATCAGTGCACCAAACGGATTAATGCTCTCCCCCGGTATCTTATGTACTAGAACAAGTGCATTGCCTGCATCCGTATGCAGTGGACTATCGTTGGTCGAAGGTTCGGTGTCTCTGTTGATGCTGGAAACCCAGTCTGTCCAGTACACGTGGTTCCCCATGGAAAGGTATCGATCATAGGCTTGTACTTTCGCTTCATCGTTCAATTCGGTATAATCCCGATTAAACAAGATTGGCTTCGGTTCCTGCAAATACAGCTGTGCTGACTTGATCAGTGGATGAGAACCTTGTAATACGTATAAGGTAGTCACAATCTCCTGCGTTTCATTGAAATAATATACAAAATCCAACGTTCGCAGTGCATTGCCAAACCTCGGTTCAAAAGCCCAATGGGATAAGTTCATCTCCAGATAAGCCAGCTGGTCATCCACATTACGTGCCCGGTTCTCAATCTGGTTCTGGTGCATCTGATTGAACTCGGTTTCCATCCGGCCAACAACCTGTTGATACATGACGATACCTGTGATTAGTCCGGGAATGCTGGCAATGAGTAAAATAAGCATGAGGCTGTTTCGATAAAATCGTCCTTTATGCCTTCCAGCCTTCAACTCGGATAACCGCTTGAATCTGCCAAATATTCGATCGCTCCTAGTCGGTTCCATCGCTGCTCACCTGCCTGCTTGCATCGAGTCTGACTGTCATGGAAACTTCCTCAACTCCCCTGAGAATATATGGATGAAATCCTTTTCTTGTATTATACGCACATTCCTCAGGTGAATGAAACGATCTGTAACCGATCATTTTTTTAACCAATGTTTTATTAACATGACAAAATGGATTACAATGAGATATAGCAAACATGAAGGAGGCCTTTTTAATGAAAGAACAGACTTATTTTGAACAAAATAGAGAAAAACACCTGGCAGAACTGAATGAATGGTTGTCCATTCCAAGTATCTCTGCCATTTCAGAGCATAAAGAGGATATTAACCGTGCAGCACAATGGGCAGCAGATGCGCTCACACGTGCAGGCATGGAAAACGTAGAGGTCATTCAAACGGCTGGACATCCGATTGTCTATGCAGATCACCTGCATGCACCCGGCAAACCAACGGCTCTGATCTATGGACACTATGATGTACAACCTGTTGATCCACTTAACCTGTGGGAGACACCTCCTTTTGAACCTACCGTTCGTGATGGCAAGCTGTATGCCCGTGGTGCAACGGATGACAAAGGACAGATCTTCCTACATATCAAGGCAGTAGAAGCCATTCTCGCCGAAAACAAAGAACTGCCAGTTAACATCAAGTTCTGCATTGAAGGCGAAGAGGAAATCTCCAGCCCGAACTTGCCCATCTATCTGAATGAACATACAGACAAGCTACGTGCAGACATGATACTGATCTCGGATACATCTCTACTTGAAAAAGGTAAACCGGCTATCTCCACTGGCCTGCGAGGCCTTTGCTCGCTTCACGTGGATCTGAACACAGCCAATACCGACTTGCACTCCGGTTCATTTGGTGGTGGTGTACCTAACGCACTGCACGCACTCGTATCACTGCTCGCTTCGTTGCATGATGAGCAAGGCCGTGTAAGTGTAGATGGTTTCTACGACGGCGTACTGCCACTGTCTCCTGAGATGAGAGAAGAATTTGTGAAACAGGGCTTCAATGAAGAACAGCTTCGTCAAGACCTTGGGCTGGAGCAATTGTACGGCGAAGAAGGTTACTCGTTCGTGGAACGTGTTGGCGCTCGTCCAACATTGGAACTGAATGGCGTATGGGGTGGTTTCCAGGGCGAAGGCAGCAAAACGGTTATTCCGAAGGAAGCTCATGCCAAAATTACATGCCGCCTCGTGGCGGATCAAGATCCACAACATGTATTGGATCGTATCGAAGCACATCTGCGCGCTCACGTTCAACCAGGTGCAACGCTGCATGTGAAACAGATCGAAAAAGCTTTTGCTTTCAACACCGATCCTTCCAATCCAATTCTGCAAAAAGCAGCAGACGCGTATGAGCACGTGTATGGCGTTCGTGCCCTCTTTACCAAAGATGGCGGCTCCATTCCGATTGTTGAGAAACTCTCACGTGTACTCGAAATCCCTGCTGTTATGATGGGCTTTGGCTTGCCGGATGAGAACCTGCATGCACCGAACGAGCACTTCAACCTGGAGAACTTTGATAAAGGGTTGTTGACGATTGTTCAATTTCTGAAGAGTTTGTAATAGTTCGGACTCGTCGTGTTTAAAACCAGTTCATGAGGGCGTGCTGAGTGGACGTTCCGGTGCCGAATCGTTCTTTAGATCGCTGTTATCGTCGGATTTTTTGGATTCCCCTTCTCAAAGGGTAAAATCCGACGATAAAGGCGAACGCTCCGCTTCTTCAGAATCGATTTCGTCCCCTCCACTACGTTGCAGCTTCTCGCATGACTGATTTTAAGATTGAGCCTAACTATTGAATGGTTAGTGTAATAGGGAGAACAAAATGACGGCCTTCGGGTCGTTTTTTTGTTATTTATTTTATTTTTTTGTTTTTTTGTTTTTTTGATTTTGTTTCTTGTTTCTTGTTTCTTGTTTCTTGTTTCTTGTTTCTTGTTTCTTTGGTTCTTTGGTTCTTGTTTCTTTGGTGAAATTGTAGTTTTTTTGATGGTTGCTTTTTATGATGGAGACGATGGAGGCTTACTTTTAAAAAGGTTAGTGTATTAGTGATAACAACACGGTAGCCCTATAGGCCGTTTCTTTGATTTTGTCTCGATCGTTACGTTGTAGCTTTATCATGGTGCTTTAGAGGGTTGGGTCTCACTTTGATGGGTTAGTGTGATAGATTACCTTAATGATGGGCTACTGAACACTTTTTCGATTTTTTTCTCGATAACTTCGTTATCATTGTTCCTATGACTGATTTTATAGACGAGGTCTCGGTTTTAATGGTTTAGTGTATGGGAGATAACATACGCGACCTTATAGTCTTTTTTGATTCGGTCTCCTTCACTAGGTTTCAGCTTTTACAGCGGTTGCTTTATTGTGACTGGTTTTAGACGACGGCTAACTTTTAAGGGTTTTGATAGAGATAACTCAAGCGTTGGCCTTTGGAGGTTTGTTTGAATCGATTGATATTCAGTACTTAGAATGAACCTTATGGAGTATGATGTGGATCGGGTAACGAAGATGTTGATAGCTAAAGGGGTTTTGTGGATGGGAGGGTCTTTCGGGATTCCTGCATTTTGACTTGTTTGTGCTTAGCGACTTCGGCGCGGGACTTTTGCCATGAGTGTTTACGTGCTGTTGCGCCCCGGTAAGCTAATCCAAAATGATGAGGTGAATGTTGTGTCTGCTTCTCACCTGACCAAAAATGCGCTGGCTCACTCGCTTAAATCACTGATGGAGCATACTCCATTGAACAAGATTACGGTCAAACATCTGGTGGAGAATTGCGGAGTGAACAGGCAAACCTTTTATTATCATTTTCAGGATATTTACGCGCTACTTGGGTGGATCTATCAGACTGAAGCGGTGGAGAGTCTTACGGAGTACCGAAGCTACAGCACATGGACGGACGGATTCTATAAAATCTTTTGTTACATCGAGAACAACAAAACGTTCTGCTGCAACACACTCAACTCGCTCGGGCGTACCCACCTGGATGTATACCTCTATGAAGTAACCCATAATCTGATCATGGGTGTTATTGATGAGCTGGCCTGTGGGATTAAGGTCTGCGGTGAAGACAAAGAGTTTGTCGCCAACTTTTATACCCTGGCTTTCACCGGGCTGATCATTCAATGGATGAGGGGCAACATGCAAGAACCGCCAAAACAGATTATTGAGAAGCTCAGTGAGCTAATCGAAGGCAATTTCCTGAGAGCACTGCACAGGTATGAGAATAAGCTGCCATCCACTTAAGGATGCGCGGCTTTTTTCACATGTGATCTATGCCTAGGTTTTAGACACTTTACTACAAGTGACCAAAAATTGGACACTCCCTTTCTTTTGATCATACCTTACGGAACCTGCAAGGTTTACATTAGGGATGTGATTACAGTAACTTTTGGAGGCGAATGATCGTGAAGAAAGAACATGGTAATAAACAGGTCTATTTTGTAGGCGGCGGCATTGCATCTTTGGCGGGTGCAGCTTATCTGGTTAGAGATTGTGACTTTCCCGGAGAACATATTCACATTATCGAAGAAATGCCGATTCTCGGCGGTAGCAATGACGGTGCTGGTAATCCCGATCAAGGATATATCATCCGTGGCGGACGGATGCTCAATGACGAGGCCTATGAGAATCTATGGGAGCTGCTGGCTTCCATCCCTTCCATCGACCGTCCGGGCATATCTGTCCGACAGGAAATCACCGAATTTGACGATGCCAATCCCACACATTCCAATGCGCGGCTCATCAACCGTGACGGCAAGGTCGAAGATGTGCTCTCCATGGGTTTTGATATGGCGGACCGGTTGGCGATGGGCAAACTGATTATTACTCCTGAAGACACGCTGGGTAAATTGCGAATCAACGACTGGTTTGGCCCTCATTTTTTCAAAACAAACTTCTGGTATATGTGGGCGACCACCTTCGCTTTCCAGCCTTGGCATAGCGCCGTGGAATTCAAAAGATACATGCTTCGCTTTTTTCACGAATTCCCAAGAATTCAAACGCTGGAAGGTGTCACCCGCACACCGTTCAACCAATATGACTCGATTATCCTGCCATTGCATAACTACCTGGAGCCGTTTGGCGTTGATTTCACGCTGAAATGTACGGTTACCGATCTGGATTTCAAAGACGGAGACGGCATTACGGTAAGTCGGATGCATGTGCTCAGGGAAGGTGAAGAGGAAGTCATTGACATCCTCGAAGGTGATCTCGTCATTGTCACAAACGGTTCGATGACCGAAGGGGCCGATATCGGCTCCATGACTTCCGCACCGAAACTGAACGGCAAGGGCAGCTCATGGAAGCTGTGGGAGAACATTGCCGCCAAGAAACCGTTGCTGGGCAACCCTTCTTCTTTTAATGATCATGTGGATGAGTCCAAATGGGAATCGTTTACGGTCACCTTCCAGGATTCGGTCTTCTTTGATCTGATGGAGAAATTCACACGTAACCGGGCAGGTACCGGTGCTCTGGTTACTTTCAAGGATTCCAGCTGGTTCATGTCTGTCGTTCTGGCCTTTCAACCGCACTTCCGCGGTCAGCCGGAGCATGTCAACGTATTCTGGGGATACGGATTATACCCGGATAACGTGGGCGATTACGTGAAGAAAAGAATGTGTGATTGTACTGGCGAAGAAATTATGCAGGAGTTGATCGCCCATCTTCATTTTCAGGAACATCAAGAGGAGATCATGGCGACCGCCAACTGCATTCCATGCATGATGCCATACATTACAGCGCAATTCATGCCTAGACTAAACAGCGACAGACCTAAGGTTGTACCTGAAGGCTCCACCAATCTGGCCTTCATCAGCCAATTCTGCGAGATTCCCGATGACGTGGTATTCACAGAAGAATATTCGGTCCGAGCAGCACGAATCGCGGTATACACTTTACTTGGAGAAAATCGTCCAATTGAGCCGATCAACCAGTATCAGTATGATGTCCGGACGCTGTTCAGTAGTTTTGTGACTTCGTTTAGATAATTGCTTTATCCATAAATCAATCCAGATACGATTTATCCAAAAAAAGCCAAAATAATGAACCATAAGAGATAGTATTATTTGATGTGTTTAGTTTAAAGCGACGCTAATGAATATAGATATTATGATAAGACAAAACAAAAGAAAGGTACCTTTTTCCTTTCTTTTGTTTTATTTATGTTCTACGATATATAGTTTCATGATTAGCGAATAAGCCATTCCGCCAGATGCATCAATTTGACAGGATGACCATTGGTCGAACCTTTTAGCAAAAAAGAATCTCCTGTTCTTCTTTGCATAGCTAGCGCTCTTTTTAATGAGGATATTCGAGTGAAATGCTTCACTTGTTGTGCTGACATGCCTGTTTGCTGTGCTCCAATGCCTAGGTATTTAGAGTGAAGACCGTACGTATATAACAAGTCTAGCTTCTTCGTTCCCAACTTGCGGCCTTGTGCCAAATGAATCTTTTTAGCATGTTCCCCCAGATCCCGTATGTCACCCAGAACTGCAATCTTTCTCCCCCCATTTGATCCAACATGTAACAAAACATCAAGCGCCGAATCAAGTTCAGGCTTCGTATTGAAACTATCATTAATCACAATCATTTTACGGCGAATCTTGCTCACAGACAGGCGACCATAGGGATTTTTCATATTATAAAATCCTCGTTTTATCTCTGTAACCGAACAACCAAGATGATGCGAAACGGCGATAGCAAATACAGCATTGTATACATTACATTTTCCAAAACAAGGAATATGAAACGTATGCTCCTTTTGGCCTAACCGAACATTAAAAATCATCCCTTTTGAGCTGTATCGAATATGCCATGCGTTAAAATCCGCCTTGTTTCGTATTCCTACTGTTATCATTTGGCCTTGGAAAGACTTAAGGTTCAGTAGTTTGGAATAGTGATCATCCTTATTTAGAAATAGCATCCCCTTACGGTTCATCCCAGTAATAAGCTCCGATTTAGCTGTCGCAATACCACGCACTCCGTTTTTAAAATGAGCGATATGGGCACGACCTACATTAGTGATTACTCCGATGTTCGGTTGAATTAGCTCACAATGGCGTTTGATATCCCCTCTCTTTTTCATCCCATACTCTAAGACAACGGCCTTATAGTAGGAGTTGATTTGTTTTTTATATTGAGAGGTAAACCAGGTATCATTCCCATTCTCTATAGACTTGAATGTCCTCCAACGAGTTTGCAAGATGGATGCAATCATCTCTTTCGTTGTAGTCTTACCCGAACTGCCTGTAATCGCAATGATTGGCTTACTCATGTTCTTCCTCCTTTGGACTGAAGATGGGTATAGGGAGGTTCGCAATGCTTTTCCTTTTCATAGATTAATCATATAAGATTCCAAGTTTATTTAGGAGGTTGTGTGATGACGCATAAAGAACGATTGATGTTGTTGGGATATAATAAAAAAACGTTACGTGCCAATTTGATTGCATTTCAGCATGATTTCAAAATAAGTCCTAAACAAGAATTACATCGCTTGACCATACCTCGTCTGAAAGAACTAACATCCGGAGACCTCCAGTTAAATCTATTAGCTAGAACAATTTATAGTGAATCTAGAGGTGAACCGTACCGTGGAATGGTCGCTGTCGGTGCAGTTGTGTTGAATCGGTTAAAATCACCCGAATTCCCCAACTCTCTTGTCGAAGTTATTACTGAACCTCTTGCATTTACTGTAGTTAGCAATGGTCAATTCTGGCTTAGGCCTGACCAACGAGCCTATCGAGCCGCAAAGGAAGCGCTAAAGGGACGCGATCCCTCATCTGGTTCTCTCTATTTCTTCAATCCTGACAAATCCACCTCAACATGGGTGAAGAGACTACGCCCCCAATTGAGAATCGGGCGTCATTTATTTGCATAATATTGCAATAAAGCATATCTCTTGTAATCTCTACCACTTCCTTTTAGCTCAACACTCTGGGCAAGTAACTTTCGATCACTGATTTTCCATGTGTGGCTTGATTTATGGACACGACGTCTGATGACGTAATGGGAACAATCCGATGCATATATCTTGTAACCACTCCGCTTACACCGTATCAAAAACCCTACACATTCTCCAAGCGACACCGAATGAAATCGAACTTTGTTAAATACCTTTTTTCGGAATAACAACGTGGCCCCGGAAACTTGGTCTACAGGACGATTCTTTTCCTTTGGATGACGTAATAACAGTTTAGAACTGGATTCAAGGTATACGAGACAAGCTCTTTTTCCCACAATGTCTGCTTTGGATTGTTTCAATGTATACATCATTGTGTTCAGATAATAGGGTGAGTAATAATCGTCGTCGTCAAATCTTGCTACGACTTGATATTTCGCCTGACTAACAGCATAATTCAGACAATGGCCAAGTGACTTTTTTTCGGGGACTTGATACATCCGGACATCGCTTCTTGTTTTGGATTTTTTAATATAATCTTTCAGTTCCATGGAATCCTTGTTCAGTATGATGATTAGTTCTTTGGCAACATACTTTTGCCGACTATAGTTTGCAAGCAATCTATTAAAGTGCTCTGCACGGTTTGTGCAAGCGATAACGGACACATCTTCTGATTGAAATTGTCTTGCACGATTTTCTTCTCGAGTTATCTTCATTAAATTGGCTCCTGAATCCCACAAAATTTGTCACTGCTACAACAGCTCTGAGACCGTTGAAAATCGGTAGCCCTTACGTCTTAGTTTACGAACGATAATAGGCACTGCCTTCAAACTTTGATCCCAAGGATCATTCGCATGTAGCAAAATAATGGAACCTGGACGCGTAAACGGAACAACCCGTTTTACAATGGTATGAATTCGTCGGAGCTTCCAATCCAACGAGTCTACATCCCAATGTACAATAGTCTTATTCATTAACTGAAGCTTCTGAATGACACGCCGGTCCATATCACCTCCGGGTGTACGTAAAAGTCGAGGCCACACTCCTGTCGCTCGCCATATCGCCTTCTGAGCTAATCTCACTTCATTCTCGATCCATGTGTTGTTGTGTTTCCTGTAATCCTGATGCCTATATCCATGCGACCCAATCTCGTAACCCATTTGCCTAATCCGCTTCGCGATCTGTGGGTGGTCCTCAGCCCAAATGCCTGTTATAAAAAATGTAGCTTTGTATACTCCAAGCTTTTGCAAAAGAGGCAACATCCGCTGGGGTACTTCATGACCGTTAGCAATATCAAAAGTTAAAGCAATCCGCTTTTGATTCGTGGGAATTCGGCTGAGAACCTGTTGATTCTTCATTACTGAGTCCAACCTCTCTTTTAAAGTGATCGTATATTCAAAGGATGTTATGTTTCTTCAATTGCCGGATCATGTATTGAGCACGTGACTTATAATTATGTTTCCGAGCTGTGCGTTGGCCATGCTTGCGAATCTCTTCCCTTTTTTTGGGGTGCTTGAGGTAGTAACGGACAAGTTTGCGAGTCTGGCCAGCAGAATTCGAAACAACAAGATCCCGACCAGGAGTGAACAGACGACGAATTTCGGGCGTATCACTTGTAATGAGAAATCCTCCTGAACCCAAAATTTCATAAGTTCTCTGTGTCACCTGAGTAAGCTGATTCTGCGGACCAATGACAATTTTAGCCGAACTGTACACTTTACGTGCATCGGTGTATTCTAGGTAACCATGTATCCAACTGCGTGGAATACGAGTTCCCAGAACAGGCTTCATCTCATCCCACTGCCTTCCCCAAAAATCGATTCGCGTACCATCTTGTACCAACGGACGAATAAGATGATGTAACGATTTAATGCGAAAATGCTCCGGGTACAGCTTGAGAATTCTAGAATAACCGTTGGCCACCACTGCAATATTACTTTTTAAATGAGGAACAATTTTTCCTCTACGATGCACTTTAGGATGATAACCAAAGTCCATGTGTGCTGCTTTTATGCCCATACGTTTATATTTTCTCACCATGGATCGGCATATGGTAAATACAAAGTCAGGTTTGACTACATGGACATATGGAAGTGAGAATGATTCATGATGCGTAGGGTCCTCTGTTGCCCAATACACATGGGGGATGCGAGTATCTCCGATAAATCTTCTCATCCATTTCTGCTTGTGGACCGTATGCTCAGGCGTCCAGCCCATGCTTATGACGAGATCAGGCTTAAAATCCTTAATCAATCTGGACAACTTGCTTCGGGTAAGGGAACCAGAAATTTTCACTGTATGACCTGCGTCCTTAAATCCGTTGGGAAGACCGTGTATCCACATAGGGTGACTTTCAAGGAACAATATTTTCACGAATGCTCCTCCTTAATTTGATAGTTATAGGAATGTGTAGAGAGCTTATCGAATCGATACCCCTGCTTCTTCAATCCACGAATGATGAAGGGTAAAGCTAGCATACTGCGATCAGAGAAATCATGGCATAGAATGATGCAACGCCGACGGTTTCTACTCTCACGTAGCACTTTGGCGGTTATTTCCTCAGGTGTACGCTCGGGGAACAATGCGTCCTGAGAATCAATCGTCCAATCACAGTACCGGTAGCCTCTGGCACTAAGCTTCTTTTTAATGGACACCATCGTTCTGCGTCCGCCAATGTTGTACCCACGTTCAGTATTTGAACCACCGGGAAAACGGAACAAACGTGTCCTGATCCCAATGACACGTTGTATGAATCGTTCCATACGGTAGAAATCCGCAAGGAAATCCGCTTGACTGCGGTAGATACGTTCAAAACGATGTGAGTACGTATGATTTCCTATGCTGTGACCTAATTTTTTTAGTCTTCTGTATATTCTCAATCCATGAGGACTTGTATTACCCACTACAAAAAACGTAGCCTTAATGTTGTGCTGCTTCAAAATGTCTAATATTTGATTCGTATACGTAGATGGACCATCATCAAATGTCAGATATGCTACCTTATCGTGCCTTCTGTGTGTCGAATGGGTATTGACCTTCATTCGATCACTCCCTTTTTTCTCAAAGTAGACAACATGAACCGTGCACGGGCAGTGTAATTATGACGTGCAATCGCCGACCGTCCATTACGTCTAATTCGATCTCTTTCGCTCTCATTCTTCAGATAATAACGTACCTTCCTCAATGTCTCCGCTGGAGTAGAGCTTACAGCTACATCTCTTCCCGGCTTCAAAATGCCCCTGACCGCAGGTGTATCACAAGTCAGGAAAAAACCGGATGAGCCCAAGGTTTCATATGTTCGCTGAGTTAGCATATCAGTGTAGTTTTGTAATCCGATCATGATTTTCGCTGAACTGAATACCTGATTTGCATTTTTATAGGAAATGTGCCCCTTAATCCATTTGGACGGAATATCGCATCCCAGAATAGATTTCATGCGCGACCAGTTGTGCCCATAAAAGTGAATACGATAACCCTCCTTAAGTAAGGGACGTACAAGAATGCGTAGGGATTTATTCCGATAAAGTTTCGGATATTTCTTGAGAACATCCGGATAGGCGTTAGCTACAACTGCAATATCTGTCTGATATTTCTTTTTCATACGAGTTCGGTAATGTACCTTGGGGTGAAAAGCATAATCAAGATACGCTGCCGGATAACCCATCTGTTGAAATCTGTATGCCGTCTTCTCCGAAATGGTAAACGTATAATCAGGCTTCATCCGTTTAAGAAGAGGAAGAGTAAAAACCTCTGTAAAATTAGGGTCTTCCGTTGACCAATAAATGAGTGGGGTACGATACTCTGTCGCTAACCTCCTAACTAATCTTTGTTGCTTTCGAGTATGATCAGGTCCCCATCCTACGGACACCAGCAAATGTGGCTTGTAAGATCGTAATTGTTGACGAAGCGTTCGCTCTTGGACCGGGCCGGATGCTCGTACTTGGTGGCCAAGATCTCGCAGACCATCCGGAAGACCATACGACCACAACTTTCCCCGCTCTAAAAACAATATTCTCAATAGAACCACCGTCCTATATTTTCAATGACAAGTGCATAATCAAATCTTTCCGGTTGACATATATATGTTGCAAAGGAGGCATTCGATGAATCCACGATTCGAAGCGGCATATCGCGTGAATACGCACAAAAAATGTATAGCTTTGACATTTGATATCGGTTGGGGAGGTAAAGTACCCGTACCTGTCCTCGATGCTCTATCAGCCAATGGAGTTAAGAAAGCGACTTTTTTTCTATCTAGTACATGGGTGTTGGAGCGCCCGCTGTTAGCTCGAAAAATTAAACAATATGGTTATGAAATTGGCTCACATGGACGTCTTCATCAAAATTACACGGAGCATAGTAATCGTTGGATCACCCGTGAGGTCAAAGCCGCAGAAACCACCATTCGGAAGGCCACAGGGGTTAAATGTAAGCTCATCCGTACACCAAACGGCGATATGAACCAGCGTGTCATTCAATTGCTCGGCTCTCTTGGATATTCAACTATTCACTGGAGCAAAGACTCTATGGACTGGACAAATCCGGGAGTTCGTACCATCATTCGTAATTCCACTAACGGAGTAAAAACCGGTGATATTCTGTTGTTGCATGCAAGCGATTCGGCTCGTCAGACAGCTAGGGCACTTCCTTTTATTGTCCGCAAGCTTCGCCGTCAGGGATTTGTATTTGTCACTGTATCTGAACTACTGAGTATGCGTACTAGATGATCCCTTTTTTCGTCAAAGTACGGAGAATGTAAGCTGCTCTCTTCTTATAGGAATGTTGAGCTGCCACCTTTACCGCATTGTCCCTGATTCGCTCTCGCTTCTGGGGAGAACGCAGATATTTTGCAATCAATTTCCTTGTCTCACGCTCAGATGAAGATACGAGCAAATCCTTGCCTGGACGAAACCATCTGCGTACTTCTGGTGTGTCATCCGTGATAAGCAATCCTCCAGAAGAAAGAATTTCATATGTTCTTTGAGTGAGACGGTCTTCAGCATTCTGCGGACCAATCACAAAATCGACGGAATTGTACACTTTTACAGCTTCCTTATATGGAAGATAGCCATGAATCTGTTTAGCTGGAACATTTCGGTTGAACAGCTTCTTCATCTTGTTCCAATCTCGCCCATAAATATCTACTTTTAAGTCCTTTTCCAGAAAAGGATTCATAAGTCGCTGCACAGATTTAAAACGATAATGTTCTGGCTTCTCACGATACAATTTTGAGTATCCATTGGCTACCAATGCTGCATTCCCTCTATACTTCTTTACTTGTTTAGATCTGCGATGTGTATCTGGGTCACTTCCAAAATCTAAGTGAGCCGCTGATATGGCTAATTTTCTGAATCGTTGGACTGTTGGACGATGAATGGAAAACACAAAAGCAGGACGCGTTCTTCGGATGAGTGGTAATGAGAACACGTCCGTATAACCCGGATCTTCTGTTGACCAATATATGAGCGGAGCATTTGATGCTTGAACTAATCGAGCAATAAGCCGCTGTTTCTCAGGTGTACTGTTAGAAGGTGTCCATCCCATAGCAATGATTAGATCAGGTTTAAAGCTCCGAATGGTTCGGGCAGCATGCTGGTCTGTTGCACAGATTTTCACTTTATGTCCTAATTTCTCGAATCCTTTGGGTAAACCATAAATCCACATCGGGTGTTTCTCCAAAAACAGGATACGACGCATAATCATTTTTATCTCCTAACCATGAGCACATTTTTTATTTAGGTGCCAACATCTTATTCATCTATCAGGCAGTTGCTTGGGCTATGACCTACTCACGCACTGTTTTCAGTAAATACAAGATATAACTTTGTTACAAAAAAAAAAAATAGACGGTATCCTGATTAATAAAATCAAGAAATACCGTCTATCTTTTAAACTTGTTTGATAGGTTAAAGCACACTTATGTGCGGAAAGTCGTAAATTTCAGCATGTGCACTAGCTTGGATAAATGTACGATCTCCTGCTGGACTCCAGAGGTGTCCGTACCTGCCATTGCCTGATTTGCTCGCAGCGTTCTACGTGTATTCAGCATACCCTCGATCAGTTTCATGACTGTGTTGCGTCCACGATGATCGACAATCATATACTTTTTGCGTGAATCCAGCTCTACCCATACGATGTTGCTGAATGATGTGAACAAATGCCTGCGGTACAGCTCCATATCGGTCTCATTGTAATGCTCACCATAAAAGGCATAATATCCGTGTATGTGCAACTTCTCCGCCAACACTGTGATGAACGGATCATGTTCGAGCATAGCGTTACGTTCCATGTTTCACGCCTCCGTTATGCGTGATCCGCAGATCCCGTCTTTTTGAGATCTATTTTAACATATTGCGCACGGTGTTGCCTCTACACAGATAAAAGCCAAGTTTTAACTCCGAAGACTGATTCATCACAAATGAGAGTTATTAGCACGATACTAATTTTCTAAATCTAATATGACTCTCCTATCCGTCTGCCCTTCACCCACACACCCTCAATATCCAGCTCCGCATTCAGCAAAACGATATCTGCCTGTTTTCCTTGAGCCAGGGAACCTGTCCGGTGATCAATGCCGAGCAGACGTGCAGGGGTTAGACTTGCTGCCCGTGAAGCAGCCTTCAGACTCAAGCCCACTTCCTGCACCAGATAACGGAAACCGCGAATCATCGTCAGTGTGCTTCCAGCCAGCGCATCGCCGTCCTTCAGTCTGGCCTCGCCATGCTTCACGATCACGGGCAGGTCGCCGATTTTGTACTCCCCGTCATCCAAACCCGCAGCAGACATGGCATCCGTGATCAATACGAGTTGATCATCATGTTGCTTCAGCTGAGCCAAGATTGAGATCGCCGCAGGATGCACGTGAATTCCGTCGGCAATCACCTCAGCACTGATACGTGGATCACTCAGCACGGCTCCGGCAGCCCCGGGTAGCCGGTGATGCAGCGGTGTCATGGCATTGAACGTATGTACTGCATGATGTAGTCCTGCCTCAACTGCCCGCTCCACCTCTTCATAGGTCGCATCCGTGTGACCAAGTGCCGCTGTAATCCGTTCTTCTCGCAGCCATGAAATGACTTCCAACGCGCCTTCACGTTCCGGTGCCAACGTAACTTGCCGGATCAGGCCAGGATATTGCTTCTCCCATGCTTCGAGCCAAGATACATCAGGCAGAATGATGTGTTCCGGATTTTGCGCTCCAGGCCATTTCGGACTAAAAAACGGACCTTCCAAGTGTATACCCTCAAGCTGTGCATAGGGCATTTCACTCGAACGATAGCGGTCGACTTCGGCAAGTACGCTGTCCAGGCGCTCTTTCGGAGCCGTCATGGAAGTCGCAAGCATCGCTGTTGTGCCCTGTGTACTATGGAAAGAAGTGATCTTGTCCAACACCTCCGGGCTTGCGTCCATAAAGTCTTCTCCATTCCCACCATGCACATGGATATCAATGAATCCAGGCACAATGAGGCCGCGTTCCGGTACAGACAGCGGCAAAGCCTCTCTTCGAATCTGTTCGGGCAGACCTTCAGGTAACCCAGCATAGAGGATTTTCTCATCCCTCCAAGCTAATACACCGTCTTCCAATATCTCATTTGAAAGGAGCAGCTTGCCCCGAAGAAGAGAAATATTTTCATCACGCTGGCTCCCAGGTTCATGGCTATTCGCTCCGGTCATCTCACCAGCCTCCCTGCTGCACGGTCCAGCAGTACCACCACATTTGGATGGCATTGCAAAAGCGATGCAGGACAGGCCGTTGTGATTGGGCCCATAAAAGCTTCGCGAATAATCTCGGCTTTTTCCTCGCCACGGGCAATGAGCAGAATCTGTTTGGCTTTCAAAATGGTACCGACACCCATTGTAATCGCCTGAGCCGGAACTTCATCAATGCTGTCAAAGAAGCGTGCGTTTGCCTTTCTCGTCTCTTCTTTCAAATCCACGACATGCGTTCGTCCAGTCAGCTCCGTTCCCGGTTCATTGAAGCCAATATGACCATTATGTCCAATGCCCAGCAGTTGAAGGTCTACCGGTCCACGATCGTCCAGCCGTTGTTCATAAGAATTACATTCCTGTTCCAGATCTGCAGCCTGACCATCAGGCACTTGCGTTCTAGCAATATCTACATCGATATGATTGAATAATTGTTCATTCATAAAACTGCGGTAACTTTCGCGATGCTCTGTTGGAAGTCCCACATACTCATCGAGATTAAAAGAAGAAGCCTGTGAGAAGCTGACAAGCCCCTTCTGATATAACGTGATAAGCTGTTTATATATGCCTACAGGAGAACTTCCTGTCGCAAGCCCCAATACAGCCCGTGGTTTGGTTTGCAACAAGCTGGCAATGAGGCCAGCACCCGTGGCGTTCAAATCTTCTTCATTTTCAAAAATGCGTATATTCATCTTCATCTGTCAGGCACCTCCGTTGTGTTGGACTCGATAGGACTGCACGTTGTGATAGGATTGTTCCAGTCTGGGGATAAAACGGTCGAAGTCGGCACTTACCATGCCTGTGAACAAAATATCGACCACATGAAGCAGTGCAATACGTGAAGCCATATCTCCACGCCTCATGCCTTCTTCCAGAGAAGAGGTGAATAGTGGGATATCCGATACCGTTGCAAGCGTGTTGCTGCCATAGGAAGTCAGTGAAATCGTAGAAGCTCCGGCCTGTTTGGCACAATGCAGGGCATCGATGGTCTCTGGTGTTTCGCCTGAATAGGATACGGCCATCGCCACATCTCCCTCTGCGAGCGAAGATGCCGATGTAATCTGCATGTGTGAGTCGGAGAAAGCCGTACAGCTTTTGCCGATCCGCACCAGTTTCTGATAGAAATCCTGTGTAACTATCGACGAGGTTGCCACACCGTACAGATCGATGCGGCGAGCCTGGCACAATAATTGAACGGCTTGCTCCAATCTGCCCAAATCCAGCAAACGAGTGGTATCTGCAATAGACGCGAGGTGGTTGGCTTCGATAGCTTCAACAATTTTGGATAGGGAATTGCCCGCTACAATATCCTGATACGCCGTTTCATCAGATGCGTGGGACAATTCTGCGGCGAGTTTCATTTTGAAATCAGGAAAACCTTTGAAATGAAACGACTTGCAAAAGCGGGTCACCGTCGCCGCACTTGTGCCACTCTGCTCTGCCAGATGACTAATCGTCCAGCCGGGAATGTCCGATGGAGATTGCATAATGACTTCGGCGATACGTCGCTCCTGAGACGGAAGGTTATTCAGTTCTTGTTGCAACGCACGTAATATGGCTGCCATGAGGACCTCGCTTATGAAAATTATTTTTATTTATTTTTAATAAATTAAGAAAATCATTTTTATAACTTCATTTTAATCAAGACGATCCTGCAAATCAAGAGGAATTTAACATGACTTTTGCAATAACAAAAGAAGGAGCAATTCAATGAATCGAAGACAACGGAGAAAGTTCATTCCTTCCACCTGGATTATTGCCACCAAACAAACAGAAGGACGCGCCTATTATACCCTCTATGCTATTGACTGGAAACGCGGAGGTCGGCTGAGTTGGGAAGGCTGGAATCAACTTGAAGACTTGCTGCAATTTCATATTCCGATCAAACGAAAAGCCGGAGGCCGGAAATCTTCTTCCCAGCCTGCCGCCAAAATAGCGAAAAGAGCCCTCCATCTTCATCTGAATGAAACACAGTTCGAGGAATTGGAGCAGCTATTTTATCAGCCATTTTCGAAGAAAAGATGGAGGATGTTCATTCAAATGAATAGGAATCAATAAGTGATATGAATTCGGTTATTTCATTTTTCACGCTAAAACAAAAAAAGCCTCTCCCCTTCTTTGGATAAAAGAATAGGAAAGACTTTCGCGGTACAACGATTCAATTCATTTTGATTCAATTTAACTCAAGTTAACTCGTTCTAACTGATGCCATCATATCGTTTTAAGAACTTACTGGCTAAGCTGGGGACAGTCATGTGATGAACCGATTGATTTTCAATCTCCTCCGCCAGATCGTCATCTGTTAGAGAAACGAAAAACGTAATGTCTGCTTTTGCTTGTCCATATCGGGCAAAAACGTCATCTGCTGTCTCATTTACAACTTTGGCGATGATTCGAATGATCTCATCTTTATACTCCTGAACTTCTTCTGTTGCATACAACAATCGACTGATGTGGTTAAAGTGTGTATCCTCGCCATATTGATATTCGGAGCAGCCCCATCTGTAATAGATCTCGTCCTCCTCACTATCACATAGCCCTTGCTCTTTCATACTCACAATATGCCCAGCAAGGGATTCCTCTGTATTTACCGCCATGAACAGCGTTACCCAATCACTGTCCGTTCCAAATGCACAAGCATATACTTCCTCATCCTGAACCTTAGCCAGCGTTTGTTCTAGATCGGGCAGAAAACCCGCACGAAAATGGTCTTCAAATTCATTTAAGAAAAGGTCCATTTAGATCATCCTTTCTACCATTGTTTCAATTTCAAGCCTTACTTACTACCTTATCTGTTTCATATATGTAATCATTATGGTCTACTAAAATAATGAAAACAAGCGATGCTACGTTTCGGATCTTTCTTAAATTCATGATCCAGCACAGCAAAAAAGCCTTGCCCCATTCTTCATGACAAAGAATAGAGAAAGGCTTTCATGCTGCTACTTAATCCTAACTGTAATTCGCAACTAAATCTTCAGTTCTCCAAGCTTAATCAGCTCGACAACTGCCTGCGAACGACCCTTAACATTGAGTTTCTGCATCACATTCGAAATATGGTTACGCACCGTTTTCTCGCTGATGAATAACTGCCCTGCGATGTCACGCGTTGTTTTGTCTTGAACCAGTAATTCGAATACTTCGCGTTCACGGTGGGTCAACAAAAATTTGCTTTTATGATCGATACCCTTCAATGTTCACCCCTCCTTGCTCGGGTTGTGTTGGTGTAACAAGGTTAAGGGGATACAGTCAACTCATCTTATGTCAGGTCAAGGGCGTTGGTTCAGTTTTATAAGAAAAATGGGCAGTAATTTGCATACATCCCTCTAAAATAGTTGGTGCATAGTTCAAAAAATTATGTATTAATCAGTTATTGTTCTTCCATGCCCTTTCGGTATAACTCCAACGCTTAAAAAACTCTTTCTCATCAATTATTGAATGATAAACAGGTTCAATAAAAGAAACAAGAGCATCCATCACATCCTGAAATGCAAGTTGTTCTTCAACCCCTAAACGACGCAGAAAAGCCTGCCACTGTTTTGTCCGACCTTCATTTTCAGCAAATTCTTCATGAAACAGAGGATGCTCTTTTTCAAAATATTGTGCCCCGTTGTTGGAAGGTTTCGGACACTGCCTCGTGAAGGATTCGACCATCAAAGTTGTTCGTTGTTAACAGCGTATAAATATCATAAAAATCCTTCATCCGACTATTCATCACAGATAATGTGATCATGGCTTCAAATTTTTCTGAAATGACGGATTCCCTCGAGTAGGCTTGAACTTGTGGTGCTGTCATATCCAGGAGAACAGGATATTCAATAAGCTGGGGCTTCGGGACCACCACATCACCAAATCCGATATCAAACTGCAAACTTTTTCTCATCCGCCCTAAAAGAGCAGTTACTTTAATTCTTACTCCCTCATAATCAGCATCTTCTTTAATTCTCTCCGTTGTCAGTTCATCCAACTGAAATGCAATACCATCCGTAGGAACCACTATTGAGCAAATGGAGACAAACGACTCTCTTAATAAATCCAGTTCATTAGCAATCTGTCTGGCGAGAAAATCAACGTCTTTGGTTGGACGTGCCTTGAATTGAGTTTGTGAGAACAAAAACAACCCGCCCTTTAAAATGAATTTATCCCTGTACTCAGAAATGGATAAACGATATAAGAAACGCTCCTGAAAATAAAGCAACAGCAAGGTATCAAATGCTTTTCCTGATTTTACAGCTATATTTTTCAAACGTTCAGAAACAGAGGCGGGAATATTTTTAATTTCACTCATTAGATCAGCACCTCCAGATACTTTTGCAAAACCGTTCGAATTCGTAGCTTATCAGCATAGGAGACAAGCCTTGTTATATTCTTGTGGGGGGATTGAAGGTAATTCCTCAGCCCTTCCTTCATCAAATCAATTCCAATTTTCTCACGATACCTCACCATATCACAAATTGTTTTCTCACGATCATAAATTTTAACTGCCGAGCCATCAATATAGACTTCATCAATTCCAATTTTGTATTGAGCATCTGCCAAATAGATTACTTTAATAGGAGGATAGTCTGGAAGCTTTGGCTTTTTACCGCCACGATGAATAGCAATCTGATATTCCCATGGATTGTAAGTTGTCAGTTCATAGAAGGAGAGCGCAGAGAGAAGACATATAACTCCTTTGGGAACAAGTTTGGATACCTCAACCATTTCATGAGGCGGTTCATTAAATTGACCAGACTGTCGGTAAATCCCCTGTTTTACCCGTTCAATTTCACCAGCGGACTCCAGTTTTTTTATGTAGTAAGGGGATACGCCCGCTTCTATAAAATCTTTTGTTCGAGCAAAACCATGCTGTTCTTCAAATACTCGCATTGCAGCAACTACAATTTTCTCGTTCATACACTCACCACCATTCACATTTGCGCGTGCATTTCTTGCCTTATCTGGATCTGTTCAGAATTTTCTTTCCAAGTTCATTCTAATCCATAACTATTCCACACCCTAATTTCAATCCCCTTTATTATTCACTAAAAACTCTGCACTTAGACGTAAGTGCAGAACATAATTCTTTTAGGAGCGCAAGAATATTAGATGGTACTTCATTTCGTTAGTCTATTTAGTCTATATGGAAGACAAATATTCTGAATTTATTGAAGAAACATTCAAAGTGAATCCTGTTGAGATCATGTAAAACAAACATGCCCCTGCAGCGGATGTTACCATCTGCGCAAAGGCACACTTGTTCATGTCAAAAAACTACCGATTCATTCGATTCATGACACCACCGTTGTGATTACGGTTCATCAGGCCATCGTCAAGGATGCCATCACGGTTATTCGTATCTGTTCCGTTCGTTGGGAAAATGCGCTCCACCATCGATTGGAACGTATCAATCATGCCACTAACGGGCTTACCGTTACGAATATCTTTGGCATAGTTCTCGACATGCTCCACAAAATCCGGATTGGCTGATACATATACATTCTCGATGTTTGGTGCAAACTGCTTGATTTTGGCTGAAATCTTACCCTTAATCTCAGCTGATGTGTTATCGTCCGTGCTATCTACACGTTGTCCTTCACTTTTCATACCATAATGCCCATCGTCTGTCCCACGTGCTTTGCCGCTGTTTGTCAGACCACGCATCATGCCAACGGCGCCTGTGCCCATGGTTCCATAGATGCTGCGGTCATTCCCCATATGGCTGCGATCCGTTGCCGAATTTGTGTTCAGTCCTGGAGCAATTCCGCTAGTGCTGTACGGAGACATTGTGCCCGTACCGCCATTCACACGCATACCACCCATATCGTGATTCATGTTGCCCCCACGCATGGTATCACTGGCATGATTACGCATCGTTCCATTCAGCATGCTCGTACGACCATTGGACTTGCTCTCCAACTTGCCTGCATGACCATCTGCCAAACGAACTGCCACATAAGCATTACGATCCGTTAACATGACACGGGCGGATTTTACTTCCTTCATCTCCGTGATACGTTTTGCCAGCTCTTCACTGGATTTCAGGTCAGTAACATTGTGCATGCGATAACTTTTCGCACGGATGCCATCCATGCCATTTGTTTCCACACCATAACGGTTAATGCCGTTGGCTTGCTGACGAACACTTTGCGTATGCATATTGTTGGTATCCCGATTCGTGCCACAACCTGTCAAACCGGCCATTACAAAGATTGCAGTAGATAATGATAACGTAATAGCTGTTGCCTTTTTGACTGCTGGCATGTACTCATCCTCCAATGTTTGTTGGTTTTGGTCACAAAGATAGGATGCGCTTCTGTACGTACCGATATGCTGAAAGGATATGGTACCTTACCCTGTAGATTCAGGTATTCTGGTTTTGGTCTTTGTTTATTGATCTTTAGTTTTGATTTGTGGACCGTGAGTTTCTTCGCTATATAAAATAAAAAAAACAGTGCTGCTTGTTCGCAGCACTGCCTCGAAATCATATTTGCATCTCAACACAATAACATCACTTATCTTCCGCCCCGCTCATTTCCCGTCTGTTGATGAGGAAGTCGTTTCGTCCTTTGGAGAACTAGATGACTCTTCTGAAGAAGTTATGGATGCTTTAATTGTATCCGGGAATTTCTCGGCTTCAGTTAGACTTGTCGCATCCATGCCATATGCCCATTGACCATCCGGTGTAATGACCCAGATCTGATCCGATTCGGATGGCACCGTAATTCCTCGATATACATCTCGAACTTGTTGCCCATTGACCGTCTGTTCAACAGACAGGGTGAATCGGGGAACCGAATTCTTCAGCTCGGAAGCTTTGCGCACATCATCTGCTGTCGACAAGTTTTTGATTTTGCCGATAAGAGATACGGCATCTGTGGCTTCAATCGTTTTTCCATTCAATGTCCAGGTCTGTTCTGCCGCATCGTTCTCCAATGTCGTTTTTAACATCCAGGTAGCTGCTTCACCTTCCCACTCCAGAGACCCAACATTTGTCTCATCCATGTTAAAAGGTGTAGTGTCTAATAAGTCACGACGAGACAAAGCTATGCTGGTAATCGCCTCTGTCTGCACAGCAACCACAGGGCCCGAATCAACACGCACATAACGTGCATCATCTGCTGGAAGCTGGCCGCCAATAGCCAGTTTGATTTCCCGATTATCTTTGAGTTTGATATCCATACGTGTAGCATCTGTTCCTAATCCATACTTATCCAGATCCGTTGGCGCTTCTTCCACCACCAGTTCCTGATTTGCACCACTCAGAGCATCCAGCCAGCTGCTAACACTGTAACCGTTCAGAGGATAGGCTTTTGGCTCAAGCATCTGCCATACGCCATTTTCAAGCGACAAAGTCGAAGATGCTGTTGTACCGGATGTCTCCTCCGTTGTGTCATGTATTGTAATGGATTGGATATCCCCGGATTGAATACCAAGCAACTTGGCTTGAACCGCTTCTTCTTCCCGAAAATAATTTTGACTGGCCGCGTACATCCAGCCCACAATTAGTACGATGACCACCAGAATCGTTGGAACCCATTTTCTCATACTCGTCTGCGCCTCCACCATAAGAGTACACCAATGATAACAAAGATGAGTGGGAATGCTACAATAGCCACGAAGAAAATCGTTCTGGCTTGTTCGCCATTCAGGTATGCCATCTCATACCCAGCTTGTACCCTTGGACGAATCGTCAATCCATTTTCTTTCTCACTCAAATAGTTTACCGTATTCAAAATAAAGTCCCGATTGCCACCATTCGCAATTTCCGAATCCTGCATGAAAATGGACGAACCCAGAATAACTGCCTTCGGTTTACCATCCGTTGTATCGGCTGCATATCCTAATTCAACGGGTCCCTGAATGTCCTCTTCGGCATCATTGGTTGTTTCATTCTGCAATAAGCCGCCGATATTCGTCTCCCCATAACTGTCATTCGAAGAATGCATTAAAGGTGAAAGCGTATATTTATCCTGTTCTTTGCTGGTCAGCGCAATCGACAACGACAACATCGGATACAATTGGCTTGCAGTAAGTTTGTCCGTAATTGCATGTGTACCATACTCCGGCACCACCCAGAGTGGCCCCATCGTACTGGCTTGCTGATTATCCACCATGACCGCATGCTCATCAACGACGCCATAGTCAGCCATGAGGGCATCGATGTTTTTCCAACTGGATTTCATATCTTCTACAAATCCGAGGGATAATAACAGCTTGCCTCCATTACTCAGATATGTGCGAATGGCTTTCATTTCGGTATCACTGAGATCGCGTTGTGGGCCAATAATGGCGAGCACATCTGCATCTTCGGGAACCTTCCCTGCTTGATTCAGCTGCAACTCTTCCGTCTGCACATTATTTTGTTCCAAGGAGGATTGCAGCGTAGTCATCTGAGCGAGACTCAGCTCTTCATGCCCAGTCAAAAAGACCATTTTGTGCATCTCCGTGGATGACATATTCATGAGCGCCTGCGTAAGTTTTTCCTCACCTGTGAACTGATATGATCCGTCACTTCCGTCACCTGTCGCGGTGAACAGACTGGCGATATCAATCACTTTGTGTTGATCTCCCTGCTCCAGCACAATGGAGCTGCCTGTTATGCCGTATTTGGATGCAAGCGCAGGTTCCTGCGTCAGATTATACTGTTTTAGCTTCAACTTGCTATTGCGTTTCGTGTATTCCTCAACCATATCCGTGACCTCACGGTTCAGGACGGTGTTGTTGGCATTTTCAACGGTTAACACCAGAATGTTGACGTCATCCTTCACATTTTTGATCGCAGTAAGGGATTGGTCAGATAACGTGTATTGTTTGTTCGAGGTCAGATCCAGCTGGAAGCCGCCAAGTGAATTCAGGAACAGTGTTAGCAAAATAAAGATGCCAATCACCGCTACGGACAGCACGGTACTGTTGGTATGACTTAACCATTTTTTCATCTTCTCACCTCCACCGCTTCCGTTCCACAATTTGAATGCTTAACAGCAGAAACACACCCGAAAGGGTGAAATAATACAAGATATCCGGCCCACTAAGCACACCTTTCATGAAGCTGTCGAACCGGTTAGTCAGGGCAAATGGGTCCAGCCACTGTTGCAAAGCAGAACCTGTATTGCCTGCGAATGAATCAAGCATCCACAAAACGAGCAAAATAATAAAACCCGCCACCGCAGACACCATCTGATGCTGGGATAATGTAGAAGCGAACAGTCCAATCGCCATCATGCTTCCGCCCAGGAAAAATAACCCCAGCGCAGACATCCATACCGTCGTCATATCCAATGTCCCATAGAACGACATGATGAAAGGGTACACGAGACTGCACAGGATGAGCACGACCAGAATGGCCAGAGAAGCAAGATATTTGCCAAAAATAATTTCTGTTACTCGTGCCGGAGAAGTCAGCAACAATTCATCCGTTCCTTGTCTAAATTCCTCTGCAACCAGTCGCATCGTTAACAATGGCACGACGAACAGCAGCATGGACAACGTGTCCCCCAACACGAGACGATAATCGACAATGCTCGGCTGGTAATATACAAAGCTGGAATAGAACAACAGACTGGTCATCAGTACATATACAGCAAAAGCAAAATAGGACGTTGGTGACAGAAAATAAGCTTGTAGCTCTTTATTGCATACCGCCATCATTCGTCTCATTTGGAGTCCTCCCCTTTGCGAGCTTGGGGCGAAGCATCGGCTGATGTACCAACTGATGTTCCCGATATACTCGACGAGTCGATGTCCGAAGTTACGTCCTGATCCATCTCTGCCCCAACAACCTTATCCACATCTGCCGAAATCGCGTCCGTGTCTGTTGCCTCGGTTGTGGTCAGCTTCAGGAAGATTTGCTCCAGGCTCAGGTTCTCCTTCTTCATCTCCAGTATCGGTAATCCTGCACCTGACAAAAGGTAGAACAGCTCCTCCCGGAAATCTTCCGAGTTTTCTCCAGTAAGCAGCATTTTAACCGTATCCGCTGAATCTGAAGTAAGTGAAGTATCTTTGCTGGTATTCACATCCGATGCTTGAATGACTTCACTCCGCACCTTCTCCCATGGTGTCAGCACATTATGTAATTGCTCCGCAGTGGCCTTCACTTCAATCGATACCTTGAACTGATCCCCCATTGCTGATCCGAAATGCTGAGGTGAACCATCCAACACGAGCTGTCCCTGATTGATGATCAACATTCGATTACAGAGCGTGCTCACTTCAGGCAAAATATGCGTACTGAGCAGCACCGTATGGTTCTCGCCCAATTCTCGGATTAAATCCCGGATCTCGATAATCTGGTTTGGATCAAGGCCCGATGTTGGCTCATCCAGGACCAGTAGATCCGGCTTGTGAATAATGGCTCCTGCCAGCCCGAGGCGTTGTTTATATCCTTTGGATAACCCACGTACCATTTGTCTTTCCCGACTCTGAAGTCCCAGTCTGCTAACCATCTCACTGACCCGCAGCTTAACCTCACGTGCCGGGACATCTCGCAAATTGGCTACGAATTTAAGATAGGACTGCACCGTCATATCCGGATAGAGTGGCGGCGTTTCAGGCAGATACCCAATCTTGGAACGAACACGCTGACCCTGCTCATGCACCGATACTCCATCCACCATAATGGAACCCGCAGTTGGATGCACATAACCCGTAATCATACGCATCGTTGTTGTTTTCCCAGCACCATTGGGTCCGAGAAAGCCAACAATCTCACCACGTTCCATGGTGAAATCCAGTTGATGTACGCCGCGTTGCCCTTCGTAAACTTTGCTGACCTGTTTCACTTCGAGCACATCATTCATCCTTTCCCGTTAAAATACCCGTGCAGCATCGTTCGTTATATAAATTCAACTGAAAATATTTACACTTGCACTCCGATGGCAGAATAACCTTCCGATCACTGTTATCCCCAGATTTTTTTGATTCCTTCATTCAGAAGGAAAAATCCGCTGATAAAGGTGACCGCTTCGCTTCTTCAAGTTATTTCTGCCCTCTCCGTTATCGTGTAAATGTTACGTTGAACTTATGTAATAGATGATGGGCACGGGAAGTTCCTTGTATATTACGGGAGCTATCCTAGCCTCAGCTTAATGACACTTAAAAGACAGCTTAAAAATATTTGTCCAAAATGTGAACATTCTGACCAACACCCACACCCTGCGCTTAAAGCCAACGTAACATAGAGTACAGGAGAATGTGCTCCTGACCAAAAGTCAGAGGGTGAATCGTGTGAAAGTATTATTCACGTTTTATGTTCCGAGCGGTGGCGTGGATACGTTAAATCGACTGCGCACCGCTGTTCTGAAACGCCATGGCATTGAAGCGCACCTATTGTATCTCAGCACAGGCTCGGGATTGCAGAACAACAGTGATACACCCATTTTCACCGCGTCCAGTGACGAGGATATCCATCATATCATCCATACTCATCATTATGATGCCATCATTGCCACTTCAGACATCGCTATGCCCGGCCGTTTGAGAGGACTTGGTTATACCGGACGAATTATTTTTGAAGCGCAGGGACTCGGAGCACGCGATCAAGCTCTGGAAACGATACAGATGGGTGTCCCATACCTCCAAGCTCATTGTGATGCTGCCGTTATACCTCCCACAGACCACCTGCTGGATATGTTCATTCATATCTGTCCTTGGCTTCATCGGTTTGTTATTCCCAATATGCTCGATACAGACACCTTCGCACCAATCTTGGTGGATACCCCACCCTATCCGGTGCTGGCTTGGGTAGGACGACTTGAACACAACAAAAACTGGCGTGAATATCTAATCATATCGAGTGAAATTGTCAAAAAAAATCCGGAAGCCAGACTATGGTTGTTCCACGATCCAACTTTGGCTAATCCAGAAGATGAAGTCATGTTCCGGCACATGCTGGCAGAATACGGGCTTGAGGATCGGATTGGGATCTTCATCAATGTTCCTCACTCTCAGATGCCTGCATATTATTCCATGATTGCCGCTTCAGGGGGCATCATGTTATCCACTTCTCTGCTTGAAGGATTCGGTTATGCCGTCGCTGAAGCCATCAGTTGTGGCTGCCCGGTGCTCAGCACGGATTCGGATGGTGTTCGTTCATTTATCACACATAATAAGACTGGTAAGTTTTATCCAATTGGAAATGTAGAGGCCGCTGTAGCCGAAGCAAGGGACCTCATGAATAACAAGAAACTGCGTGAGTATATTCGCATTCAGGGCAGACAGCATATGAGCTTGTCTTTTTCACCAGATCGATATGCCATTTCTTTCCGTGAAATGATGACAGCACTGCGAATTTTCCATTGAGCATAGCAAAAAAGGCAGTTCAGCAAAATTTCTCTGAACTGCCTTAGTATGGTTTTTATGGTTTTTATGGTTTTTATGGTTTTTATGGTTTTTATAAAATCTTAGTGTCCCATCATCATCGCGGGATCAGGCTTGTCACCATTTTGAAGTTCTTCTTCCGGCATCGGTTTTGGTTTCCGCAGAATCAGACTGAGCAAACATCCGAACAATGCAATACAAGCGGCCAGGAAGAACGTATCATTGAAACCAGCCACCAAACCATGCACGATAGCGGTCGGCTCTGTACTCGTTGTATTGTCTGCGATTCTTGAAGTCAGGAAGCCTGTAAGCCCTGCAACCGCAAAGGACACGACTACTTGCTGTGCAGCAGCCGTGAGCGGTGTAACCCGTCCAACCAACTTGCGCGGTGCAGCATTTAATACATGCGTATTGAGTGGCATCATGGACAAGCCCATACCCAGACCCATCATGACCAGAGCCGTTATAATCAGGCCAAGACCTGTCTCTGCCGTAATGGAGGACAGAATAAACAATGCTCCTGAGATAATACCCAGACCCACGAAGGCCAGAGGTCTAGCACCGATTTTATCAAACAACCGACCACCAAGAGGCATACCCACTCCGGAAGCCAACGCCTGTGGCAGTAGAATCAATCCTGTTTCCAGTGCAGTGTACCCTTTGATCTGCTGCAAATAAAGCGGGATCAGGATCATCGCACCGAACAGCGCCACTTGTGACACCCATGCGAGAATAATTCCCCGTGAGAAATCAGATGATTTGAATACCCGGAGTTCGAGCAATGGATTTTGATGACGAAACTCCACAATAATGAACAAAATGAGCGCTACACCACCCACAATGACACCCGTCAAAGTTGTTGCAGACGTCCAGCTCGTTCCACCCTCACTCACACCGTAAGCCAGCATCGAGAAGGCAATTGGCGCCAGAATCATGCCGAGCAGATCCAGTGCAGGTGTGCGTCCACGATCTGTATCCGGCAAAAACTTGATACATAGAATGAAAGCTGCAATACCAATGGGCAAGTTAATCAGGAAGATCCAGTGCCAGCTCAGTGATTCAATAAACCACCCGGACAACACCGGACCCAATGCGGGGGCAAGCAGCATGGGAATCCCCAGCATCCCCATGATGGAACCTCTTCGCTCAGGCGGAGCCAGACGAAAGACCATCGCCATACCAATAGGAGCAACCATGCCTCCACCGAGACCCTGAATGATACGGTAAATGATTAATTGCTCAGGTGATTGAGCGATCGAGCATAACACTGAACCCAAGGTAAACATGGCAATGGTGAACAGGAATACTCTTTTGGCACCAAAACGGTCCGTTAACCAGCCTGCCAGTGGAATAACTGCAGACAAAGCCAAGGTGTAACCCGTAACCGTCCATTGGATCGTTTTAAGATCCGTCTCAAAATATTGAACCAGATTTGGAATGGCCACGTTCACCACCGTGCTGTCCAGAATAACCATAATCATTCCGACGATAATTGCCAGGAGTGGCAGTATAATGGCTTTAAGCGAAAACTCTGCCGGCTCCTGGGGTACTGCTGTTTGTTCTTTCACGTTCTCCACACTCTTTTCCAGCCAGTAGATCGCAGGCTTAGCCATGCGTCTCACTCAGCCTATATTGACGACTAATTTCAAACTATCGTTTTAAATCGTCGTTTTAAACTTTCGTTTAATACTGATCTAATTCTAATGAAAATACCTTTGCTGTCAAGCTATTTTTTCAGACAATTCTACTATGGATGCACCACAAAAAAATGGAACAGGCACCTTCCCTGCTCCACACGTTGGTAAATCATGAGTATGCAATGATGTCCATATCAATCTGCAAGCTTCATCATCTGATATTCTGACAGTATGCCCAATGTCTGACCGTGAATACTTCTGCAATATACTCGAATAACCAGATGCTTCGGTGAAGAACTGTTGCTGATGATCCTCAGTTCATAAGGCTCGGATGACACATCCAGATTATGAATGACCTGATTACCGCCCGCTCCCCCCGAATTTGACGTTAGGTGGAAAAGGTGTCGATACAGTTCTCCGTGAATACTGGCTCCACCAACAAATACATCCGTCCCTTCCTCGCCGCCCACATAGGCCAACTCCACATCCATGTACTTGACGGGAACAAATGTCTGTAACAGATTCTCATGAATCTCAAGTAAATATACCGCCACTGTAGATCCCTCCTTCGGAGCACACGAACCTTCCTGTACATAGGATATGCTTCCTCTCGTCCATTGCCATTTGCATTCACCCATTTTCGACCAATTACACGGAAATGCCCGACCTTCCGGTCCTCTTTTTTCATAGAATAAAAGGATAGAAGCTCGGCCGGTGCAGGCCGTGACAAGGAGGTAGCTATGAAAGTTCTGCTCGTTACGTATTGGGAGCTTACACATATGGGAGGCATATGGACATATGTTAAACAACTGGCCGACAGGTTAATCGCACTTGGTGTAGAGGTTGATATCATGGGCACAAATGGTGCCAATAACGAAGTATATGTTCGTAATCTGAACCGAGCTTTCTCCAAGGATAAGGTGTGGCCCATGTTGCAAGCCAAACTCAATCCGACTGATCTGCCACAATTCACTGCCGATCCTCTCCTCGCTTATTATGAACTGAATAGATATGCATTCGAGATGGCAGCCGCTTATCTGGGGGTGGAGGACTATGACGTTATTCATGCGCAAGATCCGGTAGCTGCCGTAGCCATAAAACGCATATTGAACCGCAATATCCCACTGGTTACAAGCTATCATGGCGCTCTTGCACGCGAAGCCTTTTACGATGCTCAAAATTCCAACCCACAGCTTACTCTCCCTTCATATTTGCAATCCAAGCGTGGACGTTATTTTCTCTCATTGGAAGAGCGAAGTGCAGCACAGTCCGAGCTCATTCTCGTGTCAAGCCACTGGATCAAGAGTACGCTTACAGAGCTTGCCGTTCCTGAATCAAAGTTCAGACAGATTCCCTATGCTGTAGATCTCCCAGCCTACCGTGCCTCAGCAGCTGTGAAGTTCCGCCAGCGACCACCTGCGGGCAAGAAAGTCATTGCCTTTACGGGACGACTTGAATATATCAAGGGCGTTCATGTGTTAATCAAGGCCTTAGCCAGTCTGAAAAATAAACGTTCCGATTGGGTCTGCTGGATCGCAGGAGAAGGCAATCTAACCGATGAATTGCGTTCACAGGCCGCGTCAACGGGGATTGGAGCCGATGTTGTGTTCTGGGGCAAGCTGGACAATATTCCTTCCTTCCTGCGCCATGCAGATATCTATGTCCAGCCCAGTCTGCAGGACACCCAGCCGTTCTCCGTTACCGAAGCGCAACTGGCGGGTGTACCTGTTATCGTCAGTGGTACAGCCGGCATGCCTGAGATGGTTGACCCTGGACGCACGGGATGGGTTGTTCCTCCGCAGGATGTCGACTCGCTCCGTGAACTGTTGGATGCACTACTTGAGGATCATGTTACCCGGAGAGCAGTGGGTGCGGCGGCGAAAGCCTGGGCTGAACAAAATCGTTCACTGGAAGTGATGGGATTGCGTACATTTCAAGTCTACCAAGAAGCCATCTACAGAGGAGGACATACAATATGACGTTACTTGTACCAAGTGATCTATACAATCGCTGGTTTTCGACTCCAGTTTCCACACCTCACATCAACGTGGATTACGCTGTAATGAATGAATTGATGAAAAAGTTGCCTAAAGGATATATATTTCCCGATCCTGCATCCATGGCGATCATGAATTCAAAAGATTGAGTTGTCCAATGATATGCCGTCTTTATATAACATACCGAAATATCAAACAAGGGGTGTCCCATCTGTCATATGAATGACTGAGGACACCCCTTGTTCGCTTCAAATGTGTTCTAACGGACCGAGGACACGCTATTACAGATCTCTCTAATCTGTCGCCAACTTGGAATACATATTCAGATCACTGAACGTTTCGCCTACCCTCTCGTATGCTCTGAGAGTACCTTCATATGTGAAATTGAGCTTTTGTAATAGCTTGATAGAATTCACATTATCGGGGTCAACCTTTGCCTCAATACGATTCAGCTTCATAGTCGAGAATGCATGAGCTAATAAAGAAGAGATCGCTTCCGTAGCATATCCTTTCCCCCATTGTGATCTGGCAATGTCATACCCGATTTCTGCTTTGAGATTGTCAAAATCCAGTGAATTATAACCACATGAACCTATGATTTCGTTGGACTCTTGCACAAGGATAGAGAAACGAATGGCCTTGTTTTCCTGAGCAAGATCATTCAGAAGATTAATCATGGCTATAGCTTGATTTTCATCCGTAAAATGAGTGATATTCATAAATCTAGTTACATCCGGATCAGACCAAATTTTAAACAAGCTGGCCGCATCCGATACGTTCATTTGTCGCAAATATAACCGTTCTGTGTGTAACTCTGTAATCAATACTCTTACCTCCATTAGTTTATTAATAGTTGGGTTTAAGATATTGATATCTGCGCATAGTCCAGTCCCTTCCGTGTATGAATCATTTCATTATACAGAGACTTCAGCAATCGATCACCCTTTGTGTCCACGTATCTGTCCATAAAGCAAAAAAAGAGCTTCCACTTATAACACTTAAAAAGTGTTTCATAAGGGTGCTCTCCTGTCCATTTAACACCTATTCCATTTCAGCCATCGTTGCCAAATCCATCTACTTCCAGTACCCGCCAACCTGAAGCAAGTTAAACAGAATAGGCCGATGCTTCTCTTGAACTTTTTCCATCTCGGCAACCAGTGCCTTGAAGTGACGTTTGGTTCCCATCGACTCATGCAATCGGTAACACATCAGAGGTTCATTGTAGTAGAACAGCTCATACATTGGAAACAGCCTCATCCACATCTCATAGTCATGGGTGTAGCGAAAATCAGTGTCGAACAGTCCAAACCGCTCAAATGCTTCCATCTCTAACATGACAGTACAGCCGTTGATCGGACAACCTTCCAGCAGTACCTGCAACATCTCCAGACGACTTCCCACTTCCGGATGCACCGTATCCAACCATTCACTCTTCTCATTCACATAATGGTAGGCACCATGGCAGAATGAAGCCTTGACCTCGCGCATAAACGTCAGTTGTTTCTCCACCCGATCCAGCAGCATCACATCATCTGAGCTGAGCCAGACAAAGTAATCCCCTGTTGCCTGTTTGATGCCCTCATTTAATGCTGTCGCGGTTCCACCGTTTTCCTTGCGAATATAGCGGATGGAATCCATGAATGGCTGTAGCCGCTCCACGTGCTCGGTTGACCCATCATCCACTACGATGACCTCGATATGCGGATACGTCTGGTGAATGGCACTGTGAACAGCCTGCTCGATATAAGCACAATTGTAAAAAGGAATGACGATCGATACTTTTGGCTCCATTCGGGCCTTCCCCTCCTCTTACTGTCTTAGGTAAAATGCTGCGCAAAGAGGGCGTTAATCAGCCATCTTTTGGCTTTCTTAACTGCCCTCCCTGCGCTACCCGCCAAGCGTCGCTATTCGCTGCAACAGCGGTTCCCGATATCTGGACCATACCATGGATGCCTCTCTGCCGATAACATCCGCATGACGTACCGATCCCATTCCACCATGCCACCGATAGGCAGTAAGCGGTTCATTCAGGTATGGGAACCGATGACCGTTCAGTACAATACGCATCCAGAGATCCAGATCATGGGTGTAGGGAAGAAGTTCATCGAACAGCCCCACTCCGCTAAAGAGATCCTTGCGAATCATGACCGTGCAGCCATTCACTGGATTGCCGTTAACAAACCGTCGTAGTAAATCCATATCCGACATCGGTTCAGGCCCACCATGCATTTTGGTAACTGCCGAATGCTCGTTGATATAGTGAAAGTTGGTATGTGAGACGAGCACATTCTCGCGTTGCATAAACTCCAGCTGATAACGAATTTTATCCGGGTACAGATAATCATCCGAACTGAGCCAGGCTACATAATCACCAGAGGCATGTCGTATGCCATGATTAAGTGCCGAAGCCGTCCCGCCATTGCTTTTGCCAAGCACATTAATATAAGGAAGATAGGGTTGAAGCAACTCTGCATGCCGGGTTGAACCGTCATTCACAACAACGATCTCCACATGGGGATACGTCTGGTTCAGCGCACTCTGAATCGCCTGAGGCACATAAGGGCAGTTATAGAATGGAATGACAATGGATACTCTCGGATTCAACTTGTCGTCCTCCCTTGCTGGACACGAACATCACTCAGAATATCCTGAAGTGATGCGGCAAATGGAATCATCGGCTGCCAGCCAAGCTTGCGCAGCAGTGATAATTCCTCCTGTTTCCCCGAACCATCCGGACCAGAAGATGCCCCATCCCAGCGAACAGGAACTTCCGCTTCTGTCATGGACAACAGCAGTTCTGCAATTTCACCAAGACTGCGCTCGACTCCAGACACCACCGGGTATACTGTACCACTGGTCCCTTGTATCAAGAGGGTTGCATACGCTCTGACGGCATCCCGCACATCCAGAAAGTCACGGGTATTGTCCCGTCCGGACAGACGGAATGCCTCGGTTTTTCCCGCCTGCTCACAGGCAACAACATGGCGTGCAAGCAGTGAACAGATGCCTGTGGAAGGACCCGCACCAATCAGATTGCCTGGCTCCGCCAGCATGATCTGTTGTCCGAAGAGCGACATCCACGACAAGGACACCATCTCTTCCAGCGCTTTACTGAGGCTGTATGGATGCGGAGGCTGAGGAATCCGGCCAGGTTCCGGCGTATATTTTAACCTCGATCCTACAATAACGGTTCGTGCTGTTGGACAACTGCGAAGCGCATCCAACAGATACAGCACGGCCATCACATTCGTCTCCAGGACCAGTAGCGGATCAGACCACGAATCAGGCACTGAATTTTTGCCAGCGAGATGCAGCACATAGTCGGGCTGCACCTCGCCGATCAGATGACGTACTTGCTGTTTATCGTTCAGATCACAGACATGGACTTGTGCACCTTTTCCGAATGAATACACATCCGGCCTCCGGACTACAGCCGCAACCACTGCACCAACTTCCCGAAAATAAGATACGGCATGTCGCCCGGTAAAACCGGAGGCGCCTGTAATCAGCACTTTCTTGTCTCTCAGCTCTGCTCCATCCATAATGCCAACTCCTTCAGCATTGTAGAATAATCCGGCAGGTCTGTCTTCACATCCTCGCGAGTGGACACCAGCGTACGGTCCTGCACCACACTGTCATCACGCACAATCGTCACATCCTGCTTATCCCAGGTCTGCTTGAACAATATAAGCAGGTCATGCTTGCTGACAGGTGCCGGATGAGCTAAGTGAATCAGGCCACTAACCGATGAGGCCAGGTAATGGTCTACCCATTTGGCCAGCTCAAGTGTGGTCACACCGTTCCAGAATACGCGGGTATACCCCCCGACTTCACCTGTGCTGGACATAAACCATTGCATCAGACCAATGCCGCCCTGGCGAATCTCGGGTCCAATGATGGACGTACGGATCGTCAGATGACCTTCATCCTGAACTTCGCCAAGTGCTTTGGTGATAGCGTAAGCTGAAGTCCCATCCGTAACATCATCTTCCCGGTATGCTCCCCGTTCTCCGCTGAACACACAGTCCGTGCTGATATGAATCAGGCGTGCACCAATCGTATCTGCAACCCGCCGCAGACGATGTGGCAGGAAACCATTAATATGATATGCAGTAATTTTGTCCTCATCTGCGAAGTTGTTCAACACACCTACAGCATTAATAATCACATCCGGGTGCACAGCTTCTACCAATCGATCAACCATGAAGCTGTCGTTCACATCCAGGAGCAGACCATTGGGGTCTGTTACATCCCGAGATGTGTAGAAGACGCTGTGTACACCTTGACGGCGGAAATAGTCGACCAAAATATGGCCGGCCATTCCGTTTCCACCAAGTATCAGCAGTTTCATGACAAGAATCCTCCGCGTTTCAGAATTTCACGAATCTCCTCTTTGGTCATGAGTTGGTGTTCAGAACTGAAACTGTTAAAGGAGACCGGGGGACAATTGGTATAATGTTCACGCAGACCCGGTATGCCCAGGGTAGGAAGAATTACCAGGTACTGCTCATCGTAAACAACGGTGGTCATGCTTTCGAATTCACTCATCAATATTTCATGGATTTTCTCCCCTGGACGAATGCCACGTTCCACAATGCTCACATTCTCCACACCGGAATCCTCAATCAGTACTTCCGCGAGATCAACGATTTTGCAGGTAGGCATTGTCATGACAAAGATCTCTCCGCCGACACTTTCCACCGAAGCTTTGAACAGCAAGGTAATTGCATCCTTCAGCGTAAGAAAGAATCGAGTCATACTCATATCCGTGATGGAGACCTGCCCTTTCTGGCGGATTTGATTCTTGAACAGATGTACCACACTTCCATTTGTTCCCAGTACATTCCCACCCCGTACCGTAACAAACTTGGTATCGCTGTGTAACAAGTTTGCATATACAATTAATTTCTCGCCGATCGCTTTTGTCATGCCATAAAAGTTGGACGGATTGGCAGCCTTGTCAGTCGAGATATAGATTACTTTTTCCACCTTGTTCTCAATAGCGGCCTCAATTACGTTCTGTGTACCAATCACATTGGTTTTGAGTGCTTCGTACGGCTGGTCTTCACACACCGGAACATGCTTGAGCGCAGCCAGATGAAATACATAGTCCACATGCTGGCAAGCCGCCGTCAAGGCGTCCTTGTCACGAATATCTCCAATCCGGAAATGAAGACGCGGGTCTTCAAATTCACGACTCATAGCCACTTGGCTAGACTCGTTCCGGGAATATACAATAATTTCTTTGGGCTGCTGGGGCAGTAGTTGAGCCACAAGTTCATAACCCCATGATCCCGTACCGCCAGTCACGAGTATACGCTTATTTTCAAACATGCATTTTCCCTCCAAGCAGAAATTTAACCACTTTACTGGATACATCTGTGGCTTTGTAACCTTGCGGGCAATCCCAGTCGCTAGACATCTTTGTCATGACTTTCACGCAATCAGCGATGCGTGCGGCATCCAGACCGGAGACTACATTGCTGCCGCAATCGACCGTTTCCGGCCGCTCGGTAGTTCGACGCATCGTTACAGTCGGCACGCCCATAATGCAACACTCCTCCTGTACGGTACCGCTATCCGTAAGTGCACAGCGTGCATGACGTTCAAGCATTACAAAGTCGAAGAATCCAAACGGCTCGTGAAACTCCACCAGCGGATTCATCTCCAGATGCAGATGCTCCGCAATCCGGATCGCTGTACGCGGATGAATACTGCAGATCACACGCAACCCGTGTTCCTCTGCGACCTGGTTCAGCCCTTTCATAATCTCCAGCAAATGAGGGGCATGATCCACATTCTCGGCTCGATGGGCAGTAACCAGGAAGTATTGCCCGGACTTCAGCTTGAGCTTTTTGAGTATTTTGCTGGAACTTACTTGCGCGTCGTAGTGCTGCATGACTTCATAGATGGGATTGCCCGTTAGCACGATACGCCTGCTTGGTACCCCTTCACTGACCAAATGTTTCTTGCTCTGTTCCGTGTAAGGCATATTAACGGTGGAGATGGCATCAATAACCTTACGATTTTTCTCTTCAGGCACATCCAGGTCGAAGCAACGATTGCCTGCTTCCATATGAATAACAGGAACACCCATGCGCTCAGCCAATATTGCACATAATGCGCTATTGGTATCGCCGAGCAGCAGCAATTTATCGGGCTTTTCCTGCAAAATCAGATCTTCCATCTGCGTAAACATCGAGGATAGCTGTCGTCCCAGAGTGGCCGCTTCATCCTGAAGAACGTAATCCGGTGCGCGCAGGCCCATTTCCTTGAAAAAGAGACCGCTGAGACTTTCCGTGAAGTTCTGTCCCGTATGCACCAGAATATGTTTGGACGCGTACTGGTCCAGCTTGGAGATGATCAGGCTGAGCCGTATGATCTCAGGTCTCGTACCCAGCACCGTCATGATCTTCATCGTAATCCCTGCCTTCATCTTGTATTGGAACCCTTGCGCCCTGCTCGGCTACGTCCTGCCTTGGCAGATTTGCGTCTGCGACTAGCCGATTTCCCCATATGTGGACGCGGTCCCTTCGTTGTACGGGTTCTCCCCTTACGTCTGCCAGTTCCGGAAGTACGTTTCAGCCCCTCACGGTCTCGGCGAGAATGAGGTGCAAGTGGCTTGCGACGACGTTTCCGCGTTTTGCCCCTCTGTTGAATCGGCTTTGCAGCCGGGACAGTACCTGAGGCAACAGGAGCATCGTGACCCAATGCGATTGGAGGTAATGAGGAATGTGGCAACGCCTGTATGACGGTCAGTGGGAATAATAGTGCCCGAACCGTAGTCGGCTCCAGAACCAGTACAGTGCGCAGTCCTCCCTCCCCATGGGTATACACAGGTCCATTCGGAGGTTGGATATAAGCAAACCATCCGGGAAAACGCAATAACCACTGTGTCACCATCGTATGCAGTTTCGTTCGGTAGGTTTCAACGCCGTAGAGCCTTTCCGCTTCTGTCCGATTACGCCACCCCGTATTCGAGGCCAGCTCTGCATCATTCAGCAAGGTTGTTGCCAAGGTGACAAGCGCTTCGGTATCACCCGGCGGGGCCAGAAATGCATCACTGCCTACGGATTCCATTAATTCCTTCAGTCCACCCTGAGCAAAAGCGATGACCGGTTTGGCAAAATAGAGACCCTCCAGTGCGGTCATGCCAAATCCTTCTTTGACCATGCTTGGGATGACCAGGATATCCATCGCGGTATATGCCAGAGATACGTTCTCTTCAAACGTAGTGAAGGTAAACCGGCGTGAATACCCGGATTTTTTCACCCGTGATACACACTCGTCGTAATACTTTTTATCCGATGGTGCCCCGATGATCCAGAAGCGACAACGCGAATGTGTTTCACAGATCCTCAAGGCCATATCCACAAAAGGTTTCAACCCTTTGGCATCATATATAAATGAAGAAATATAACCGATACAGGTCTGCGATGATTTGAAACCGAGCTCCTTACGCTTGCGTTCGCGCAGATGAACCCAGCGGTCCGGTGCTGGTAGCGCGGGTTCCCAAGTTGGGGAGATAATGGTCACTTTGTCACCTATGCCGGCTTCGTGGAATGGGGCTACCGCTGTCTCGGATATACCGATAATCCAATCCGCGTAACGCCCAATCATCTGGATTGCCTCGTTTGTATGTTCATTCGTATGAATGATCTCGGTAATCTTCCAGATGACCGGAATCTGAAGGGACTTTGCCGCTACAGCCGGCATCACATTAACGCAGGTGTTCGTTAACACCATATCGGGAGCAGTCTCCCGTATTAGGGAGACTGCTTCCTGATACGCTGGTGTATGACGAAGATGCTCCGCATCATCTGCAATGCCCAGGTAAGGTGTGTACACACCGTGAAGCATCGGCAGAGTGCATATTTTGACCTGAATGCCGAATCTTCGCGCAAGGCCCGCAAGCTTCCCCTCCTGAGGGGCTACGAGCACACATTCAAAGATCGTACCGATCTCTCTCATAAAATGAAGCAGCAGCTTCTCGGCACCTGTAATGCTGCGAGTATTGCACACATGTGAAAATAACATCAGCTTTGGTTTCGTTGCCATGGCCGCACGGACCCTGTACACGGGTATCCGATACAGGGTACTGTGCACACCTCCTCCCGGCCAGAATTAAGGGAATATGATGGTTAACATTTCATTAATTCTTTTGCCATACGTGTGGTCTTTCAGTGTACGTTCAAGTCCACGAAGTGCAATCTCACGGCGTTCCTTTTCATGAGTAAGATAATATTCCACTTTGTCGAGTAACTCCTGCGGCGAGGAATATGTCTCAATCTCCACACCCGGTTTGTAGAAACGTGCAATGTCATCCCGCGCGTCGGTCAGCTGTAGCGTCGTGGACGCGGCAATCTCAAACGTTCTCGGGTTTGGTGAAGCTGGCGCGATTTTGAGGTGATTATTATTAACGGAATCATCTTCGTGGGATCGATGCAGGTTGATGACAATTTTGGTGCCATTGTACACATCATTGGTCTCCGGCGGACTCATCCAGCGACCGAGTTCAATCTTCTCGCCATAGGCAGTATAGTCAGGCAGACGGTCCCACCAGATTCCGTTAAATACCGTATTGTGTGACATCAACTGAGGCATGATCGGATTGAAGAAGTATACCCGGTTCCAGTAGGCCGAGCCGATAAAGCTGACATCCCGTTTTAACGGGGAAGGAGTTGTAATTGGAAAGTAATGATTAGTGAATGCGGCAAAAGGGAGGTAGTGAACGGACGCGCAGCCGATTTGTCGATATAGATCGATACAGTTTAGTTCCAACGTGAAGACATGGTCAAAATGTGTCACAATATCCAGCGTCATATCTGTATAGTACGGGTCATCCGTGAGCCAGATCGCCGTCTGAATGCCCGCTTGGCGAATCGCATCGATATGCTCGATGGGGATATCCATTCCGTCCAGCACAAGCACAAGATCAGGACGCGTCTGCAGTGCAATTTCAGAAACCGGTTGACGCGGATCAGAGAGGGTTACTTGAGCTACCATACCCTGTAGCGTGGCCATAATGGCCTCATCCAACGGGGAGTAAGGGAAGCCTTTACCCGAGGATACATACAGCACGTGAAGCTGTCGGAAAGGCAACGGTTCCTGTGCACAATTCACTATATAGTTGGCGCGACCGCGCAGATATCCTTCTTCCTTACCTGCGTCATATCCGGCATGTTGCCCATTTTTGCGTGCTTGATCAGCCAGGCTCAGTACGGGTGCATGAACCTTTTTGGTTTTACGGTGTTTGAGAGACATACCGCCACTCCTTTATTTTTTGGGATAGTGTTCTTGTTGATGCTGCACTTCAGACGGGGATTACAAATGTTCCAGCAACTGACCGATCCGGCGAGTGAATGTATGCTGGTTCATCGTGGTAAGAAGTCCACGCCACGCCATCGCCTGTCGTTCTTCTTCATGCTTCAGATAATAGTGGATTTTGCGCTGAAGTTCTGCTGCGTTGGTGAACGTCTCGATGTCATATCCCGGCTTATAATAACGAGGTAAATCTGCACGTGCATCCGTAATCTGCATTGTGCCGCATGCGCTGATCTCATACGTGCGTGGATTAATCGAGTGACCTTCAAGATGATGTGTATTGCGATTGTCTTCCCCATTCTCGCAAGTCCGGTGAATGTTAATGACAATCTTGGCGCCATTGTAATAATCTACTGTCTCTCCAGGAGCAATCCATCCTTCGTGGATGAAACGGCCTAGTACATCATAGCGTGTCAACCGATTCCACTGGCTACCAGCAATGAACACCTTTTTGTCCGCTAGAAAAGGGGCCAGCTCATCAAACAAGGCAATCCGGTTCCAGAATCCGGTACCGATAAAACAAATGTCGTGCTGATGCTGCGGTGCGGCGCGCCGCGGTTGAAACATGCCTGGATTCACCGCGAGTGGCATATAGATGACCTGGTTCGCTCCATGTCCCAGATAGAAGGGTACGGCGGCCTCTTCATGCGTGAACACGACATCATAGTGCTGGCAAAGGGACGTTGTATCTTCGGTGAAATACGGATCATCCACAAACCACACGGCAGTTCGGATACCGAGTGCACGTATGCCATTCACCTGCTCTACATGATCTGCGGGAAATACATGCAGACCATTCATAACGAGCACAACATCGGGCCGATGCTGACTGGCTTCCTGCAACATCGCTGCTGGCGATCCAACAACGCATTCACGTACAGATTGCTGCAGAGCCAAGGTGACACCTTCATCGATGGCATCGAATCCTTGCGGGATATATAACACCTTCATGTCCCGCAGGGTCGGTTCAAACATCTGCACCCGCTCCATCATGGCTTGACAGCCGCCAAATCTGCGGCCTTCTGCATATCCGCCGCGGTAAGCCGTTTCCGCTTCGGTCAGCGGACGGTGCCTTCGTTTTGCCACATTATTCACCCTGTCTTCCTTCAGGAGATCTCACTTCCAGACTCTCCCCGAGATTGGTCTTCCCTCTAAAGGATATGCCTCGGGGTCAGATGCATCATGGACGGGTGTCCTGCAAGGCGCAAAATTGGCGCATGCCCTCCACATCCGCCTGTACGGGCATGTCCGCTTTTGCGGCGATGCAAATAGCCCGGAGGGATCTGTCCCCCGGGCTAACTGTTATACAGGTATCATTCCATGCAGGAATAATCCGGTCTAATCGGTTACTGTGCTTTGTAAGCCAGCTGATGTCCGTCCTCGAATCCCTTGGCGAAACCCGCGTTGAATCCCTCGTTGTACGCCTCGTTGTATCCCTGGCTGTACGCACCGTCCGGGTTCGGATCGGTAGGGGTAGCCGGGACGACTGGTTGTACGGGCTTTGGACTCCGGTGCCGCCGTACCGCACGTTTCTTTTTTTTGAGCCACGCACTGCGTCCTTTAAGTGGGCGTTTGTGAAGAACACGTTTGGCTCTGAGCGCACGCAGTTTGCGAATTTTGCGCAGACGGGCTCCACGGATTAACAAAGCTCTTTTGGTTCTCAGTCGTATTTTCTTCTTCTTTAACATGTCAACATTCCTCCTGTATGTCCCGAACGATACGAATTGCACACCCGGGGTCTTTGAGCCACGGCAAGCCAGGCTCCCCATGCTGGATTCGGGCCAGCCTGATTCCCGTAACCATACGAGACATTTCTGCCTGATAGCGACTCAGCAAACGAATGTTTTCGGCCAGACTGCGGGCGGATACTTCCGAATGAGCGGTTACACTGGCTACACTGTCCAGAATGCGTGCCAGCGCCTGCTGACTGTGTGCAATGGATTCAATGAGCGCCAGTTTGGCTTCCTGCTCACGCCGCATCAGACTCATTTTCCCATGTCTCCCAGATCCATGCCGCCAAACATGCCACCGTCCATACCGCCGCCATCTTCGCTATCGTTCTGCACCATCACCGCTTTGAGATTGTTGCACAGTCCGGTCTCCATCCGGGTTAATCCTTCCAGCAATTCCACCAGCTGATCATGCATTTTAAGCGGCTCGCCTACCTGATCCCCATGCGTCAGAAAGGTATCCCCATTCAAATGATTCAGCGTCCAGTTCCGTACCTTCTCGGCCTCAATCGCTTTTGCCTCCAGGATCAGGGCAATATTCCACTGCATTTTGGCTGCTGCGTCCAGCATCAGAATGAGGCTCTGTTCTCTACTCATGTTCCTTCACCCGCCTTCCGGGCTTATTCTTCCTCTTGAACCGCGATCTCCCGCATGACTTGGGTCAGCGTTTCGGCTACAGCCTCTTCCAGATCTGCAAGGCCCCCCAAGTAAGAGATAATGCTTTTGTTGATTTGCCCAGAGCTATCCAGCAGACCGTCAACGCCGTCCAACTCCGGTTCGATATCTGGCAAATGATTGATGATTTCAGACATGCGTACAGCGACTTGGCGTTTGGCATCCAGCACACGTGCGATCTGCTGGTGAGAGTGTGCAATATGTGTGATGATTTCATCGATTTTGCTCTGCATGGTCCTCCTCCTTACCGTCACGGCCTGCTTCACCCATAGAAAAACCCGGCCTATCAGCATTTGCCTGTTACAGCATATGCCGGGCCGGGATCGTCAGTTACTACAGCTTGCGCCTATATCGTCAGATGACATAACTCCAGTCGGAAGAATATCGACTGAGGAATTGGCGAGTACGTTCCTGCTTGGGACGTACAAACACCTCCTCCGGGGTTCCTTCCTCCACAACGGAACCTCCATCCATGAAAACAACCCGATTTGCCACCTCACGGGCAAACCCCATTTCATGGGTGACTACAATCATGGTAATCCCCTCTTGAGCAATGGAGCGGATGACAGACAACACTTCACCCACAAGCTCGGGGTCCAGCGCAGAAGTCGGTTCATCAAACAAAATCACTTCGGGATTCAGTGCCAATGCTCTGGCGATGCCCACCCGTTGCTGTTGTCCACCTGACAACATACTTGGATACTCATTGATTTTGGCAGACAGTCCGACTTGTTCAAGCACGCGCAAGGCACGCGTGCGGGCATCGGCTTTGGACATTTTCTGGGCAATAATTAAACCTTCCGTGACGTTATCCAGCACCGTCTTGTGTTTGAACAGATTATAATGCTGGAACACCATCGCCGTTTTTCGTCTCAACTGCACAATGTCATGTTTGCGTGCATGCTTGCAATCGACGGTTAATCCACTGATCTGAACCTCGCCCTCATCGGCACGTTCCAGAAAATTGACGCAGCGCAGCAGCGTTGTTTTGCCTGATCCACTCGGTCCAAGGATCGCTACGACATCGCCCTGTTCCACGGTCAGATCAATTCCCTTCAATACTTCCTGCTTGCCAAAAGTTTTGTGTATGTTGGTTAGTGTAATCATGACACGCCTCCTTTGCTATACACGGCAACCCGACGCTCAAGCAGAGCAGTGATCCGCTCGGCAATGATGGTCAGCCCCCAATAGATGAACGCTGCGGCGATAAAGGCCTCCAGAAACTTCAGACTGACGGATGCCACCACATCCGCTTTACCGAGGATGTCCATCTGAGACACGGTAAAAGCGAGTGTTGATCCATGCAGGAACCCAACAAACATACTGCACAGGTTAGGCAATACAGCCCCGATCGCTTGAGGGATGATGATACGCCTTAAAGCCTGGAATGTGCTCATGCCTACAGCGTGAGCCGCCTCCATCTGGCCGATATCCACAGCAAGAATGCCTGAACGGATAATCTCCGACATATAGGCGCCCGCAGTGAGGGAGAAAGCAATCAGTACAAATACGAGAATTGGAATCGACGAGGATTGGTAAGCCCAACCATAACGTTCCGCCAGCTTATCGATAATCATCGGAATACCGTAATAGATGAGGAATAGATGCATCAACATCGGTGTTCCACGCAGGAATGAAACGTAGAAGTCAGCAATGCGGTGAATCCACCGCACGCGATAGATACGGATCAGAGCCGTAGCCAGACCGATTCCGAAGCCTGCAATCAACGGAACAATCGTAATGACGAGTGTCAGTGGCAATGCCTTCAGGATTTGAAAAAAAGATGTATAGATAAACTGGAGATCAATCGACATATGCTCACCCCGCTATTCGTTTCAGTGAGAGTTCAAAAAGTCTGGTTTTCAGTACCGAGAAGATGCCGCCAGGCATGATTCGTAATCAAAAGCGGACTTTTTGAACAACCTCTTTCAGGCGTTTGGCTCGAATTGCCGGTTTGTGTACAACTCTCTTGCGTTCATGACGCTGGAGTCTGCGTTCTGCAAAGGCAAATCCTTTTTCAAGCACAATAACAATGACATAATAGACCACAGACAGACTGATATACACTTCAAGTGCATGCGATGTAGCCGAAATTAACGTCTGCCCTCTGCCCACCATATCCATGACACCAATGGAGAAGGCCAAAGAAGTATCCTTCAATGAACCGATTAACGTATTGGCCATGTTCGGAAAAGCAACAATCAGTGCCTGCGGAACAACAATCCGCCGAAAAGACTGGAATGTGGTCATACCCGCAGCATAGGCTGCTTCCGTCTGACCTTTATCCACACTGCGCACCGCTCCGCGAAAGATCTCGGCAAAGGATGCCGCGTCACTAAGCGCATAGGTCACAATGACAAATAACAACGGGTCGGTTCTCGACAGGTCGATGCCAATGGGTTTGAGCAACTCGGGAAGTCCGTAATACACCAGGAACAATTTGATCAGGATCGGTGTGCCCCGCATGAATGAGACGTACAGGGTAGCCAACTGGCTTAGTACCGGAATCCGATACAGCCGGGGAACGGCCAGAAGCACGCCGCCCACCAGTCCGAGCACGATGGAACCACCCAGTACAATCAGTGTTATGTGCAAATATCGTAGCAGTTCCGGGATGAAATCCAGAACCAATGACAGATCAAATGATTTTCCCATTACCGCTGCACACCTTTCTCAGACTACTCTTCAACCGTATAGTCAGCTCCAAGCCACTCTGTGCTCAGTTTGCCTAACGTTCCATCTTCTTTGATCGCTTTGAGCGCTTCGTCCACTTTGGTTTTGAGCTCCTGCTCATCTTTGTTCAGAATGAAGTATACTTTGGAGTTGGAGAGGGCATCCCCTACCGTTTTCAGCTGAGCATCAACCGCCTTATTCTGATAATCAATGGCAAACTGAGTGCTGATGGTAGCATCCACCCGGCCTGTTTTGATCTGAGTAATGGTATCCTCACCCGCTCCGGAATAAACAATATCAATCCCGTTGCCGTTCGCTGCATTCCATTTCTCAGCAAGTACAGCCGCATTACTTGTAGCACCAACAATCAGTTTTTTCCCTTTGAGATCCTCAATCGATTTTACTTCCTCATTTTTCTGACTTACGACAATTTTATTTGGAAAAATATTATAGGCTTCATCATTAAACAGGAACTTGGCCTGTCTCTCATCATTCACTTCCATCTGGTGAGCGATCAGGTCAATTTTTTTTGTTTCCAGACTCAGCAGCAGGTTTTTGAAATCCATGGTGCTGAATTCGAATTCGTACTCAGGCAAACGTTTGTCGATCTCCCGGATCAGTTCCACATCATAACCTGTTAACTTGCCATTCTCATCAATGAAGCAGACATTTGGGAACTGTGTACCTGTTCCTACAATGATCTTTTTCACTTTGGTGTCGCCTGCTGCCGAAGCAGATTCTGAATCATTGCTTGCAGTTCCTGTGCTGCATCCAGCCAGTACCGCCAGCATTGTAATGAACAGCAGTGCTGTCCGGAATTTTTGAATCCCCCGTTTTTTAACCATTCCCAATCTCCTCCACAGGCTGTTATCACAGCAAATATGATGTGTACTCCCATTCCTCTTCCTATTAACAAACCATTCTTACTTGTATAGTCGGAATTAGGTTGAACAAAGAATATCATTACAAGTCATCTTAGGGCAATAACTAAACTAATAGGACATCCTGATATGGTTATAGGACTTCTCTATAGTACAAGAAGAAGCCATCCCCTATATCGATTGGCGGATGGCTTCTTCTTGTATGACTCTCACTGATTATACCATTTTGGCGGTGCATCACTTGGTGTGTACACTACTCATCTATCTGCGACTCGCCCATTTAATTTTACGTGCAACTTCCACTCGCTGTAATTGTAAGAGACCGATCCGTTCCTCGAACTTCTTGCGTTCGTCCATGGAATGAGCGGCATGAATCTGGTGGCACAGACCTGTCAGTTTGCTGTTGATGTAATCAAACCGTGTCCATAGTTCCTCTTCAGGTGTGCGTTGCTGCTCCGTCGCCGTCTGAAATATTTTGAGTTGGCGGATAAGGGATTGTTGCCATTCCTGATCCTGAATTTGGATGGCAAAATGCAAAAGATCCAGATAGTCATCAATTTGCAACGAAACGCCGCAATCAGATTTAGTGTTCATCGTCGTCTCTCCTTATTTCAGTACTTGGCTGGAATCCATTACTTCTATCTTACAGGAACAAGCCCACTGAAAGCGAGTACTGAACGATTAAATTTCGGGAAAATTTTTATTTTTTTATGTTAAAACAGCTTTACATTTCCATAAAGACCAATTTGGCAGGATATTGATATTGGTACATATGAAATTGGTAATAAAAACCCGCGTTAAGGAAAAAAGTTCTTTCCTCAAAACGGGTTTTTCATCATTTTATATATAATATTAATACATATCAAATTAGTCATTTTTTCCATCTCGCTGCTGTCTGGTCATCAGTAACATGAGAAATGAGATGATAATAATGGAAACAGTCCATGCCCAAGCCATGGTCTGATTGCCCGAATCCACAGCGACATAGATTGCCGTGGGTACCGTTTGTGTTTTGCCCGGAATATTGCCTGCAATCATAAGTGTGGCTCCGAATTCACCGAGTGCACGGGCAAAGCCCAGGATGAAGGCGGTCATCAATGCTCTGCCTGCGAGCGGCAAGGAAATGTAACGAAAGACCTGCCACTCATTCGCCCCAATCGAACGACCCGCATCCTCCAGATCACGATCCACACCACTGAATCCCGATTTCATCGTCTGATACACGAGTGGAAAAGCAACCACCACCGAAGCAATCACCGCAGCCCACCAGGTGAAAATAACCGGTGCGGAGAATATGGCTTCAATCCATTGTCCAAACAGACTTTTACGCCCCAATATGACAAGTAACAGAAATCCAACCACCGTCGGAGGAAGGACTAGCGGCAGCATAAATGCCGTTTCCAGCAGAATCTTTCCCCGAAATGAAGAACGTGACATCTTCCAGGCTATCGCAATTCCGAGCACAGTGGCCACTACGCTGGATAATAACGCTACCTGAAGAGATAGGCGCACCGGTGACCAGAATACGGACCAGTCTATGGCGTTCACATTCATTCCGGAATTGTGAATCCGTATTTCGCGAAGATATCGAGCACTTCAGGGGTTTGTAAATACGCATAAAATTGTTCGGCCTCTGTACGGTGTTTGGTTCCTTCAATAATGCCTATTGGATAGTTGGCTGGTGTGTAGCTGTTCTTGTCCACCTCAAACGCAATTTTCACCTGATCCGAAGTAAGAGCATCCGTTTTATATACAAATCCTGCATCTGCATTACCCGTCTCTACATATTGAAGAACCTGTCTAACGTCTTTCCCCTGCACAAGCTTACTTTCCAGTTCATCCCACAGCTTGGCATTGGTCAGAGCTTCCTTGGCATAGGTTCCCGCAGGAACACTTTCCGGAATCCCAATGGCTACCGTCTTGATGGAGTCGCTGGTGAGATCCGTTTCACTGGTTACTGTGTGGGTCCCATCTGCTGGCACTATGGCCACCAGTGAATTCTGTAGCAGATTCTTCTGATCGCCCGATGCAATCAGGTTTTCATCCACTAGCGCATTCATATTTTTCGTTGCCGCCGATACAAAGACATCAGCCGGGGCACCCTGTTCAATCTGCTGTTGCAAGGCACCCGAGGCGCCAAAGTTAAAATTAAGTTCTATATGAGGATTAGCTAGCTCATAATTGGTTTCAATCTCTTTCATCGCATCGGTCAGACTTGCTGCCGCAGAGATTGTCAGATCTACCGTTTCCTGCGGATCGTTATTTCCTGCTGATGAACTTTCACCTGATGCCGCTGGCGTTGAGGTTGTTTGTTCTGCACCTGTGGATGTATCCGTAGTGCCCGTGTTTGCGCCGCAACCAGCCAATACAAGAGCCAGTCCCAGTGACATACTTCCCAACACATATCCGATTCTCTTTCTCATTCATTTCTCCCCCAACGTTATCTTTAGATATAACTAGTTATAATTGATTATATCTAATTATACACAAGACAAAAAAAATGGGAAGGTGATTAAGATCACATTTGATTTTTGTTATCTGTCCTATGCGTGTATTGCGTGTTCTCAGGTTTATGGCATCCCTCAATTAATGATATAGTACAAGAAACATTCATAATAAAACCATCATTGCTCTATACCTTTGAAGGAGGATCTTCACTTATGACGGAGGAGCAATCCTACACAACCGAAGAAATATCCAAGCTACTCAAAATATCGAAACTGACGGTCTATGACCTAATCAAAAAAGGAGACCTCGTCGCATACCGTGTGGGCAAACAGATGCGAATTGATGCAACCGATCTGGAGGCATATAAACGTCGCTCCAAGCAACTTCAGTCCTCAGGTCAACGTATCCCGACTTCTCATCAGACCTCGGCATCAGGGACCCAGCCAGGTCAGGGTGATTTTCAGGGAACTTCCTTACAATCGACTACACCCGTTGGGTCTACGCATGCGATTACTCCAGCGAGTTCTGCTCATGCAATGACTGCTGTACCACGGCATCTGGTCATAACAGGTCAGGATGTCAGTCTGGATATTCTAATGCGCCATATGGAAAAACAAACTCGGGACATTCGTCCGCTACGTTCGTTCATGGGCAGTCTGGATGGGCTTATCTCGATGTATCGCGGTGAGTCCGATCTGGTCAGCACGCATCTGCTCGACGGAGATACCGGTGAGTATAATCTGCCGTATATTCGCAAAATTCTGACAGGACGATCTTATGTTGTGGTGAACCTACTGTCACGTCCTGCCGGACTGTATGTACAGCGTGGCAATCCACAGAACTTACAGAATTGGACCGATCTGAGCAAGCCTGAACTGAGACTAGCTAATCGGGAAAAAGGTTCTGGCGCGCGAGTTTTGCTGGATGAGCAACTTCGGCTGCACGGAATTCCTGCCGCAGGTCTGATCGGATATGAAACCGAGGAAACCAGTCATATGGGCGTGGCTGCCAAAGTCAGTTCAGGTGAAGCTGATGTCGGAGTTGGCATTGAAAAAGCTGCACGACTTGTGGGACAGGTTGATTTTATCCCGCTCATTCAGGAACGTTATGATTTGGTCATGCTGAGGAAGCAAGGTAATGAAGCCTGGACAGAATCTGTCCTGCGAATTCTCCAATCGCCGGAGTTCAGGCAGGAACTGCAATCATTCGAGGGATATGACGTATCCCGGACAGGTGAGATTTTGTACGAAGCATAGGTATACCAGATGTAGACAATAACAGCCCATGCTCAACGTGTATTACACATTACATCATGCATATACAAAACGCCTTGCAATGGCTGCAAGGCGTTTTTGGTGTTACTTTCTATAAATAATGCATGATATCGATGAATGAATTTCTTAATGTGGCAAATCAATCTTCAGGATGAATACACCATACGCGGGCATGTTGATCTCATTCTGAAGTGTTGTACCTGACAGTAACTCTTTTGCTTGTTTCTTAAGCTTAATGGGTACTTGTTGATCCGAGTAGTTGAGTAAAAATACATAAGCTTTATCCTTACCGGAACGGATACCAAGCTCAACTTCGGACGATACCTCTACCAGATCACCCACAGGTGAAGATAGCCCTATTTCATCCAGGAGAGCATCTACGACCGGTTCATTGTAAGCCGCTCCATAATACCATACTTGCCCTTGACCTACCGTACGTTTGGTCAATGCAGGACTACCTGCATAGTATTCGGATGCATACTCGGCCACAACCTGTACGTCAGGATGCTCCACATGAAGAACTTCGTTAAATCCGGCCGTTGACGTTCCCTCCTGAAGTCGCTCACTCGCCCCACTCCATTGTAGTTTGGCTGCTGGAATGGTTCCTTTGATTAAGGTAAAGTCCTCTACGGTTACACCACACAACTCAGCGACAGCCCCAGGGAACGGTCTCATATAACAATGCCCCCTGAGATCCTTATATCCAGTGCGCGCACCGAAAAACAGCGTGCCTCCTTGACTGACATAGGCTTGCAGAAGTTCTGCTGTCTCGTCTGTCATGATGGCCGGGTGAGCATAGATGATCACCTTATAATCGGATAACTCTTCCAGTATTGTCGTTGGTTGCAGTGTAACCATGTCCGTCGGAATATGACGATACTGGAGCTGTTTATACCAGGAGCGTACACTCTGTTGCTGAAGCGGGCCGTGCCATTCATCCAACTCTCCATCCCAGATGTTATCGTAATCCTGTAGGATCGCAACATCGGCTTGATATGTAGTGCCCGCAATAACACGCCCGATCTTGGCAAACTCTTTCCCTACTTGTGCAACCTCGCGTACTCTTCTGTTAGGTTGATTATGGTAATCATTGATGCCATGCCAGTACATCTCGGTGCCAAATGTTGCTGTCCGCCAGCGGAAGTAGACGAGTAGATCTGTTCCGTGAAGAACAGATTGATACGACCATAATCGGATCTGGCCCGGTCTTGGCGTACCCATGCCTATACTGTCAACCCAGCCTCCTGGCCCAGACTGTTGTTCCATGACGCAAAAGTTCGGTGACATGTTACGTACGTTCGACAGTTTCATGCTCCAGGCCCGATCTTGTAATGATTTATCGTCTGTCCCTGGGAAGATCGTGGCAAACTGCGGATACGAATCATAGGAGAAGAAATCCAACAGGTCTTCTGTCATTTCATGATTATCCAAATGTCCAAACGTACCATTTGTTGTGATCCAATGTTCAGGGTCCAATTCGCGAATAATGTCCACCTGAAGCTTGGCAAAAGAAATCGTATTGGCTGAGATAAATCTCTTCTCATCCAATGCCAAATGAGGATTGGGCGATTGGCTGACCATATTTCGGGTAAGGTGAACTTGCGCCCAGTCGGTATAGGTCTGACTCCAAAAAACAGTCCCCCATGCCTGGTTCAGATTCTCCAACGATTCATAACGATTCTTGAGCCATTCACGGAAGGCGACATGATCTGCCTCAGCATAGAAAACATCCATATGACAATTGAATTCATTATCGATCTGCCATCCAATAAGAGCCGGATGATCTTTATAGGCAATCACCATATTGCGCACGATTTTTTCACATTGCTGTCTGAAGATTGGGCTGCTGTAGTTGGTATGACGCCGCATGCCGTGTTGATACAACACCCCGTCCTTATTTGCGTTTAATACTTCAGGATATTTGGATGTTAACCACGCTGGTGGAGTTGCAGTAGGTGTTCCCAAAATAACACTTAAACCGTATTGATGCGCCAGATCCAGTGCCTTCTGGAAAAAACTAAAATCGAACTGGTCTTCTTCCGGTTCAAAGATGGACCATGCAAATTCAGCCATCCGAATAACTGTGATATTCATCTCTTTCATTCTACGGAAATCGTCCTCCCACAACGCCTCCGACCAGTGCTCAGGGTAATAACAGACCCCCATTTTTAATTCATCCAATTGGATTGATTTTGCCACCTTTAATTGCCCCCTTAACCTGCCATATTGCCTCCATTCTATTGGAACCTTCACATATAATAAATGACAAGATTATGCGACTTATAATAAAATATTGTCATTGTCCAAGATCCAAATAACAGTAGGCTGAGTCTATTTCAGTTCACTACATAAAAATATTGTGTTTAAATGGAGGATGCACGTGAAAGAACACATCTTTCTCCCCAAGCCGGTTTTCCCCAGACATGTATGTTTTCCCGATTTTATTGGAGGGTACAGTGATTTTCCGAAGCACCTTGTACATCGAGAATATGGCACTACCGAAATCAACTTGGATCAATGCTATAATCTGCACCTTGTACTTGAAGGTAAAGGATTTCTGGACACAGGAACCGCTTGTTACGAGTTAACAGGTGGGCAGGGATTCCTCTATGGTCCCGGTCTCAGACAAACGTACTACTCAGATTTGGATGATCCGTGGAGTATTCGTTGGATTCACTTTTACGGCATTCGTCTCGAAGAACTGTTAAATGGAAAAGGCGTTGACGAGCCCTGGCTGTTTCAATGTTCCAACTTTCCGGTGGTTACCGCGCTCATGGATCGATTGCTGGAGCTAGGCAGAGGCTATCAGGTGGAGGACGAGCACAGTGTGGCAGCAACATTATATGAACTTCTGACCCGATTGCAATCCGCAGCGAGTCAAATCAATGTTTCTTTAAATCACACTTCAGAGCGAATTCGTGAAGCAGGGAATTATATTCGCTCTCATAGTAATGAGCACATCACACTTGATCACGCTGCCGGAATTGCCGGATACAGTACAACATACTTTAGCCGCAAGTTCAGTCAGACGTTTGGCATCTCCTTCCCGGAATTCCTCTTGGAATCCAGGTTATTACATGCGAAACAGCTGCTCGCAACAACCAACCTTTCCATTAAACAAATTACACTGGAAACGGGATTTTCACAGTCAAGCTACTTTATCCGCTGTTTTAAAACCCAGGAAAACGTAACACCTATGCAATTCCGTATGATGCACAATCATTCGTTATAGGGCACGGGACGTATTCCTTGAACAAGCTGATGTAAAAAAAGACTCTGCATATAACATGCAGAGTCTTCTTCGTTCATTTTTTATATAAGTTCATTTGTATCTTCGTCCTCATCAGCCTTATATTCCAATATATCTCCAGGCTGACAATCCAGTGCTTTACAGATCGCATCCAGAGTGGATAAACGGATCGCTTTTGCTTTTCCTGTTTTTAATATGGAAATATTGGCGATTGTGATCTCAACTCTCTCTGCAAGCTCGGTAACCGTCATTTTCCGCTTTGCCAACATCACATCAATATTGATTATAATGGCCATATATTCACCTCAGACCACTAGGTCATTTTCTGATTTGATATCAATCGCTTCCTGTAACAATCTTTGGAGCACCGCTGAAAACACTGCAATGACCAATGAAGCAAAAACAGGAACCATTCCCATAAGAATGAGGCCTGGGGCATCATCTTTCTCTGCTACAACATAAACAAATGGCAACATCACAAAATAGAGACTACTGATTACAATAGCACAATATTTTATTGTTTTTAAGGATTTCACTGACATTAGAGAGAACGCTTCATTTTTGTCGATGTAGCTCAGCAGACGGAATGCCTGGTACAGTGCAACGATAAACGGAATAACGGACACATACATAATAATCACTATGGGGTATAGTGCACCTGCATAATTCGGATTCACCGGATTGTTTGCTAACCAGGGTATGCCGAATATACATAAGGCAAGAATGGGAACACCAATAAGCAACACAGCCAATTTTAAAAAGATGGTTGTACCTCGCTTCACAAAAAGCACCTCACTTGTTTTAAGTGATATGAATTTATCATAATATTTATCGTTTTACAATAAATTTTTATTGTAAAACAGATTTCATTTATTCTTTTTCCCATTAAGGAAGGCAGACCAAAAGATCGCCCCCCCTCTTTGCTTCAATGATTCTTTGACACAAAAAAAGCCCGATGCTAGCCACTGTTTCGCTAGCTTCGAACTCGGTTGCATATACGCCATATTTGTCTGAGTTAACATTAATTTTCACGAATGAAATATACTCTTAACCGATCTCGCTCACGTACGCCAGAACAGTCCCGCCTCATCCCGTTCCACCTGCTCGAGCACATTCTCAAAATCGGAACAAGGTGTAATAACATCTACCGGATTCCAGCTGCTCTGTTCATCTCTGGCATACACTTTCCACTGATTTTCTTCCCAGTAAAATCGGGCAATATGCATCTTATCCCATTGATACCGTTCAGTGGCGCAGGTACCTTCTCGTGAATATATCCGTTCATTACGGACTGAATTCTTCGTAACGTAAACAAGTCCAGCATGAAGTATGAACATCCTTTCAGCAAAATACCACCTCTGTTCTACGCACCACATGCAGCTCCAAGCACACAACAACCTGCTCCATGCAAAGGTGGTCAGCCACATCCCTTGATCATTTTACCAGCTTGATTTTGTTACGCCAGGAATCTGTCCTTGATGAGCCAGTTCTCTGAACTTAATCCGAGATACCTTGAACTTGCGTTGATAACCCCGCGGGCGGCCTGTCACTTCGCAACGGTTCTTTAGTCTGGTCGGAGATGCATTACGCGGCAATTTCTGCAATGCTTCGTAATCCCCTTTTTCCTTCAATTCCCGGCGCAGGTCCGCATATTTTGCCACGATCGCCTGACGTTGCTTCTCACGTACCACTTTTGATTTTTTAGCCATGAAATACAGCTCCTTTATCCATTAAATTTATGTTTAGAACATCAACTTCCGAGTTATACCGCTTCCACAGGCCATGGCAGTGGATTGTCGAACTGGCCCCAGTCGCCCAGCATTTCTTCATCACTGAGCAGGCACTGGTCCAGCTCATCTTCAATGCTTGCACGCTCCATTTCGATCCCAATCATGACAAGCTCCGTCTGACGATCTCCCCACTGGGCATCCCATTTCTCCAGAACATCCGGCTCGTTACGTAAAATCTCTTCTTTGTCCGCTTCCGGCAACGCCGCGACCCAATGTCCCGCAGGACCGAACTGAATGGATGGCCCTGCCTGACTGAGACTTGCCGCAACATCCCCTTCAGCCGCAAGCCATACCAAACCTTTGGCACGTACCACTTCTTCCGGCCAGTAACTCATGAATTCAGCCAGACGGGAAGGATGGAATGGCTTTCTACGGCGATAGACAAAGGAACTAATACCATATTCCTCGGTTTCCGGTGTATGCGACTCCTTCTCCAGCTCCTGAATCCATCCAGCGGACATGCTCACTTTCTCAAAATCAAAGCGGCCTGTATTTAGAATCTCGGACGGATTCACCTGTCCATTCTCGGTCCGAATGATCTTGGCGTTAGGCTGTAACTTGCGGATGATACCTTCGAGCTTGTTCAGCTCGGTGTCATCGACCAGATCACATTTGTTCAGTAGCAGCACATCACAGGTTTCGATCTGATCAATCAACAAGTCTACAACGTCACGGGTGTCCTCATCTCCGGTCGCCTGATTACGATCCAGAAGACTCTGACCTGATCCAAAATCATGCCAGAATCGATTGGCATCTACTACCGTTACCAAACAATCCAATCGGGCCAGACTAGTCAGGTCAATACCCGACTCTTCATCGGCGTATGTAAAGGTCTGTGCAACTGGAACAGGTTCACTGATGCCGGTGGATTCGATCAAAATATAGTCATACTTGCCTTCGTTCACCAGCTTCTCAATCTCCTGCATCAGATCATCCCGCAAGGTGCAACAGATGCAGCCGTTCGACAACTCCACCAGCTTCTCTTCGGTTCGAGACAAGGTTGCCTCCCCCTTAACCAGCGCTGCATCAATATTGACCTCACTCATGTCGTTAACGATTACGGCAACCTTAAGCCCTTGTCTGTTGTTCAACACGTGATTCAAAACCGTCGTTTTCCCTGAACCGAGGTAACCACTCAGTACGGTTACCGGAACTTGCTTTTGTGTCATAGAAATCTACTCCTTATATGTGCAGTCTGTGTAATTCAGACTTTAATAGTAATTATTACGATTAACAACAATGACTATAATCCTGTTAGACAGTCATTGTCAAACTATTTTTGATTTCAACCTGCAAAAATACAAAAAAAGGCTGACGACCAGCCCTTGCACTTTCGCATCCTGAGGATACGTTTTGGCAAGAAATGAGTCATAAACCTCCTCTGTAAATGTTCTTTAGTTCAATTTATATAGTCACCCCAGATCTGGCCTTATTGCCCGCTTCCATCCGTTGCCTGAACACCAACACCAGTACCATCGCTGCAATAGACAGCAACGTGCAGATCATAAACATGGTCGAATACGAACTCATTTGCACAATGAGCCCCATTGCCAGTCCACCCAGAGAGAATCCGAGGTCATACGAGGACATGAAAATCCCCATGAGTACATATCTGGAATCCGCAGGCAGCACAAAGGACAGATATGTGGTTAATGTCGGGTACAACAGTGCCAGGGCAAAACCGCTGAACACCGCGGAGAGATACACCAATGGCCCGATGATCTCCATTAAGCTGAGTAACTGGGTTCCCAGTGCTGCACATAGCATTAACCCTGCCATCAGCCAGGTATTCCAGCTACCATCGGACGGAATTTTTTTTCGCAAAATAAACCTGCACAAGATCACAACCAATCCCTGGATCGTCAGAAATACCCCTGCACTCGCCAGTCCAGTGGATACCATATATAAGGGAAGAAAGGTCGCTGTTGCCCCAAAAACGCAGGACGCAAACAACATCACCACACTGCTAATCAGCAGTGGCGTACTGCGCCAGATGCCGCCGAATGAACGAAACATATCGCCCAAGGTGTACGATTTGTTCTGCACGGTACTCCGCGGCAGATCCACATTATATCCAAGCAGAAGTGGCAGAGCCGCCAGTCCGATCATCAGCAGCGTAAACGCCAGATCACTGGCATTTTCCCAGATTTGTATAGCAAGGATCGGAATGACCAGAGAAGGAACCATCGTAAACAGGGTGTACATGGACAGCCCTTGTGCCCGGTCTTTGTCCTCCAGCTTTTCCACAATGCCTGCCTGCATCGTCATGGAGAAAAAGGCCGTAGCCACCCCTTGCAGGGCTCGCAACCATAGATACGTCTCCACACCAAAAACAACAAACAGCAGTAGCGTGCCCGCATGCAAAAGCAATAACCATTGCATCACACGAAGTGGCCCATGCTTACCGAGCAGTTGTGCTACAAAAGGTCTCAAGAGCATACAGGTGAACATATATGCCCCCATCATCAGACCAATCTCAGCCTGATTTAATCCCGCAGCCTCACTTCTCAGGGGCAGAATAATCGTCAAAGCTGAATTTGCCGCAAAAAATAAAAAGGCCAGCATATAAAACCGGATAAACGAAAAGGATACCGGATTTAATTTTCCATTGGATGTTGCCGTCATCGAAGACTTCAAACGTTCGTCACCACTTTCTCTTCTGGCAATCAACTCATAGATGTACCTGTCCCGGGTCTACGCCGTTCATAGGCAAAAACGATCATTACCGCTCCTAGAATAGCACAGATCATGTACATAAATGAATAGGAAGAGAAGTCAGCGACGGGTCCCATAATCACCCCACCCAGAGAAATACCCAGATCCGCCATCGCGATAAATAACCCGATCAGGACGTTTCGATTCAGCTTAGGCAAGACAAAAGATAAATAGGTCGTAAGTGTCGGATACAGGATCGCCTGACCGATTCCCATGAATACAGCGCCCACATAGAAAAAGAGCACCCCGCCTGTCACGGCAAAACTGACACATTGCGCAGCTACGGCGAGCAGACACATGGTGCCCATCATGAAAGGAGAATGCCAACTGCCATCGGAAGGAATCCTTTTTCGAAGCATAATTCGAGCCAGCACCACCGTTCCTGCCTGAAGCATCAGATATACACCCGCATTCCCGTCTGGTACTTGGCTCGCATACAGCGGAATAAAGGTGGTAATCGCGCCAAATACAACGGAAGCGGCGAGCATTAACACACTGCAACGAAATAAATGTGGATTCTTCACCAACTGACCAAAGGATTCCCACATGCTCACGTTCTGCTCCGAAAGATTCTCAGCAGGTTGCTCCTTGTTTAGTTCCATTTTGGCGGTATATCCGAAAACGCCCGTACAGATGGCAATGCCGATCAGAACCACTGTAAAATAATCCATGCCACCCGTCTGCCAGATTCCTAATGCGATAACAGGCCCCACGATCCCCGGTATATAACTGAATAGCGAATAATACGAAATCCCCTGTGACCGATCTTTCTCCGGAAGTGCATCAATAATGCCAATCTGCAAGGCCATGGAGAAAAACGCTGTCGATACACCTTGTAAAATACGAGCAACCAAATAACCTCCGAGTCCCGTAAAGGTATATAAAATCAGCGCAAATCCATTGATGATCAGAATCAAACGCAATATTTTGATCGGACCGTGCTTTTGAATAATCCGACCTGCCCAGGGTCTGAAAAACATCGTTGTGAACATATAAGCGCCCATGATCAGTCCAATCGTTGTACCGCTCGCGCCCAAAGACTCCCCTTGTAATGGGATGATCACGTTAAGAATGGCATTGGCACTGAAATATAGAAGAACTAATATGTACAAGCGCAGAAAAGGCCAAGACATCGCTCCACTCACAATGGGTGTTCCCCCTAAAATGTAATTAAATGCTTCAATAATTTCTTCGCATAGTCTGACTGAACATCCTTTAGCTGCTCAATAGGAACGATCTCTTCAATCTGACCCTCTCTGAAAATGATAACCCTGTCACAGATATAAGCTGCCGCCTGTATATCATGCGTGATAAAGACATAGCTCAGCTTGTAGATTTCCTTAAGCTCTTTCAACAATTGCAGTACCTGAATCTGAACAGACACGTCCAGTGAACTGATCGCTTCATCAAACACGATGCATTTGGGAGCGGTGGAGATGGCCCTGGCTATGCACACTCTCTGAGCCTCCCCGCCGGATAGTTCATGCGGATATTTGGATCTATAGGAAGGGTCCAGTCCAACTTGGTTCAGCAACAGATCCACCTTTTCTGAGTTGCCCTGACCCTTCCGCAGCTTCTGCTGCGCTTGCATAGGTTCCATAATGGCAGCTTCCACATTAAGAAATGGATTGATGGATGACGTATAATTTTGAAAAACGGCGCTAAGGTTACCCATCCGTACACGTCGATCCTGTACGTCTTTACCATCGAGCGAGATCGTTCCACGATCAGGGCGTTCAATGCCGAGGATCAGACGGCCCAACGTCGATTTTCCACTTCCGCTTTCACCAATGATACCCAGACATTCACCCTGTTGGCATTCAAAGGTAACCTGTTTCAATACCTGTTGTTTGTGCTTGGAGAACATTCCGCCTTGATTATATGATTTTTCGATACCTTCGACCTTTAGCATCTATAAGTCCCCCTGCATCAACGCCTTAAAATGATTGCTCAACTCCAATCGGGTAGAGACCAGATACTGCGTGTAGGCATGCTCCGGTTCCGTCAAAACAGAATGCATGTTGCCACGCTCTACGATGTTTCCGTCTTTCATGACCATCACGTCATCTGCAATCTTCTGAACGACGCCGAGATCATGGGAGATGAACATCATGGAACAGCCCATGCGTTCGCGTAAATGAATCAATTGCTCCACAACTTCATATTGAGAGATCGTATCCAGCGCCGTTGTCGGCTCATCCGCAATAATCAGATCAGGCTCAAGCACTAATGCCAGTGCAATCATGATTCGTTGCAGCATTCCACCGGACAGCTGATGTGGATATTGATTCAGAATCTCGCGCGGATGTCTGAGCATGACGCTTTCCATGGCATTGATGATTTTCCGTTCACTCTCGCGGGTATTCCAGCCAAAATGCTGCTGAAGCGTCTCCCGAATATGAACACCAATGACACAGGAAGGATCAAATGCACTCATGCCATTCTGCAAAATCATACATAGATGCTTGCCCCGCTTACGCCGCATCTCCGGTTCCGAAAGCTGGTTCAGGTCTTCGCCCTGAAATAACATCCTGCCCGATTGGCGAATCCATGGCTTGTTCAGTCGCATGATAGCCCTGCACGTAACGGACTTCCCGCTACCACTTTCCCCCACGATGGCCATACAGCTTCCCTTTTTGACTTCAAATGAACTGTCATGAATGATCACTTTGTCTGTGTTGGTGTCCCATACTTTCAAATGTTCAACCTCGACTATATTCATAAGCCGTCTTTCTCACCTCACTTTCGTAAGACTTGTCAGACTTACCTTGAGAGGTCATCAATTTGGGGTCCAGAGCCACTTGAAGGGCATCCGATAGAAAATTAAAAGCAGACACGACCACCACAATGGCCAGGCCCGGTGCCAACATTAATTCTGGTCTGGAGAACATGACTTCCCTCGCCTCATTGAGCATCATCCCCCACTCCGCATGCGGAGCCTGAATGCCAAGCCCCAGAAAGGAAAGGCCGGAGATCTGCAACATCATTGAACACATGGAACCACTCGCAATGACGGCAATATCGGCAAAGGTAACCGGAACAATATGTTTGGTTATAATTCTCAGATTGGGTGTGCCGGAGGCTTTGGCGAATTTTACATAATCCATATCAGAGAATTGCATCACAGATGTGCGAATAACACGGGCAAACCAGGCCCATTTCATCCACACAAAGGCAATCAGTATATTCTCCAGTCCTGCACCCAAAATGCCAACCACCGCCAGTGTCATCACGTATCCGGGAAAAGACAGCATGATATCACAGACTCTCATGATCCATGCATCCACTTTCCCCTTAAAGTAACCTGCGATGAATCCAACAATGGCCCCGATCAGAACAGATAGACTGAGCGCAACCAGAACCCATAACACACTTGGACGGATGCCATAGATAAGCCGGGATAATACACATCTGCCCAGATGATCATTGCCTAATAGATACTCCCAGGACGAGGAGGCATATCGAAGCTTCATGTTCACTTGTCCAGGATCATGCGGCGCAATAAGCGGAGCCAATATGCCCGCCATAAGCGTGAACATAATCACTACCAAAGAGGTCATCGCAAACTTGTCTTTGCTCAGATTTTTCAGTATTCGCATCAGAATTCCTTTCTCAACCGGGGATTCATCGCCGCATTAATGATGTCGGATAACGTGTTAAACAACACAAAGGTGACAGCCAACATCAGAACATACGCCTGAATAATCGGAAAATCCCTGCTTAAAATGGATTTCACGCTGAGCCTACCGAGCCCCGGCCAGGCAAATACATTTTCAATGACTACCGTACTGCCCAACACGATCGGGATCGCCATACAAAAGATGGACACGGCCACCTGTAATGAATTTCTTAGAATATGCAGGGTGACTTTCTTCTCGCTCAGGCCACTTGCCCGTGCATATAACACATAGTCCTCATTCATATTGCTCAGCATGGAACTTCGAACCGTTCGGAAGTAAATGCCCGTATAACTCACCGTGATTACAATCACCGGTAGAATGTAGCTTCGATACGAGTCCATGCCACTGGTAGGTAACAGGTCCAGCTTGACGGAAAAATACCAGATCATCATGGCTGCAAGCCAGTAGGATGGCATGGCGGTAAGGAAAAAGGATACGCCTCTGACCGATCGATCCAGCAACTTGCCTTCTCTCATGGCACAGATCACACCCAGCAGAATGGACAGCGCAATAATAAATACCGATGAGACAAGCGTTAACTTCAATGTGTTCATAAAAGCCGGCCCCATTAATGACCACACAGGTTCACCCGATACATAAGAGTTGCCGAAATCCAACTGCACAACAGCCATGATCCAGTTCGCATACTGTATCATGAACGGCTGATCGAACCCCAGCGCTTTATTTGTTTGCGCGATCAGTTCATCTGTGATCTGTGGAACTTCCTGTGCCTGTAACACAACAACCGCCGGGTCCAAGGGAGATAGATTAATCAGGACAAACGTTATAAATGAAATGATAATCAGTAAAGGGATGGTTAACAGAATCCTTTTGACGATATAACTTCCCATATCCATCTCCGCTCTATTTAAAATTCATTTTTTCAAATGGCAGTTCATATTGGGTCTGCTTGAATGAGATTCCATTAAGATTCTCGGGAGCGACTACGGTGACACGCCCGTTGGTAATCGGGATGAAGACTGCTTCATCATGAACGATCTTCATAATGTCGGCATATAGGGATTGGCGTGAAGCCTCATCCGTGGAGACCATGACCGCATCGATTTTCTGGTACAGTTCATCCGCTTCGGCAATTCCGCTTGTCGTATGCTTGTATGCCGAATCGGACGTAAATGCCGCAATGGTACTCTGTGGATCATAGGCCAGTCCCCAGGTTTGATTAAAGAGCAGATCATATTCCCCGGTAGCTCTCCGATTCGCAATGGAAGTGGACTCTTCGCCCACAATCTCAAGCTGAACACCCAATTTTTTCATGGAATACTGGATCAATTCGGCCTGTATTTTTTGTGAAGACGAGTTGCTGTCATAGTATAGTTTCATGGCCAAAGGCTGACCGTTCTTCGTTCTCACCACTTTACCATCTGCCAATGTCCAGCCAGCTTGCTCCAGAAGATTTTTAGCCATTTCCGGATCATACTCCCGTTTTTTAAGGTCCACTTTGGCGTAATTGACATTGGCTGAAAATAGCGTGTCCGCTACAGTCTGTGTTCCGTTGAAAATATCTTTACTGATCGTTTCCCGATCAATGCCCACCCATAGCGCTTCCCGCACTGCCGTTTCCTGAACCGGACTATTCTCGCGACTGCTATTGGCTACGATCATATTGGTGTTCATCGCTTCACTTCGAACCACTTGATAATCACCAGATTCAGCCAATTGGTCCATGGCTTCGACATCGATACTATCTGCTCCCCGGTCATCGGTGAACACAAAGTTGATCTCTCCTTTTTGCAATGCCAGGAATGTTGTTTCTCCAGCCGGAAGAACCTTGGATGTGATCTTCTTGATTGCAGGTGCACCACCCCAATAGTCTTCATTGGCTTCAAACGTGGCATTCTCTTCGACTTTATGAGCAGTAAGCTTGTAAGGTCCTGTGCCCTGGAAACCACTTACTCCGTCTTTGGTTCCGCCATCTTTGAAATCCTTGGGTGATATGAAGACGTAAGGTCTTGTCATGGACAATTCCACCATTGCTGGATAATAGGCTTCCGATAGCGTCAGCTCCACCGTATGCTCATCGATTACCTTTACACTTGTGATTTTGGTAGACAGCTTGATCCAAGCATGTTTTTCGGCATTCGCCTGTACTGCATCGATATTTTGTTTAACCGCCTCTGCGTTGAATGGCCCTCCATCATGGAATTTCACATCTTGTCGCAGATGAAAAGTATAGGTCTTGCCATCCTCGGAAATATCCCATGATTCAGCCAGCAATGGCTTGATTCCGTCAGGCGTGTTTTCCACCAGAGACTCATATATCATCCCTTGCGCAGGCATGGAGCCTGTATACAGATGGGGGTTCATATCATTAATATCTTTGGCAGAAGCATAGATAAGTTCCGTTTGTACTTGGCTATTGGCAGGCTCCGTTTGGGCGCTCTCTTTCTCTTTTGTGTTCTGAGCGCATCCGGCGAGCAGCGCAATGGCTGACACCAGCAATAGTATAGATGTAAAAGTAAGACGCTTTTTCACAACATTTCCTCCTGATGATTAAGTTACAAGCAGACCTTGTAGGTTACATCAGACCACTCCGATTGCAGTACCATCTTCCGATCGCTGTTATCCCCAGATTTTTTTGATTCTCTTTTCCAAAGAGAAAATCCGGTGATAAATGCGAACGCTTCGCTTCTTCAGATTGGTTCTGCACTCTCCGTTATGATGTAAACATCAGGTTCAACTTGATTAATTTGAGATGTAATTAACCCTATTACTCAAAGTCAAAGTCCGGTGCAGATCATGCGGATATCCTCTTCAAAGGATTGGATTGAAAAGGCGCTGGACAAGCGCTGATCCGGGTGTGCGTCAGCCACTTCCTGAAGCTTAGCTTCATATCTGGCGATAAATTGATCAATGGTTGGACAGCTCACATCGAGATGTCCGGCTATGCCCTGAATGATTTTGATGCGGTAGTAATCTTCCTTGGGCATACGGGGGATGTCCAGTTCCCCTTCGCGGTTCATGAACGTTTTGCGGAATGGGACTGCTGAAAAGTCGAAATATTTCCCTTCCGAATTGGGTTCCGAGAATGGGTCAATCAATAATGAGGTGTACCGTATGTATAATAAATACTCTTGATGAATGACCTGCAGCTGAGTGAAATTCTCGATATCCTGGCGTGATATACTCTCTAATCGAACCGGATAGTTGTCATCCGTCATGAATTGAAGCAGGTTCACTCCCTGGATATGGAGTCGGTCCGTAATATTCATAATCTCCTGCCACTGTGCCCGCATTTCCCGTATTAAAACTTGTGTAATCGGACCTTCAGGATACATCTTGTATATGTATTTCTGAATATTCGATGCTCCAAAGATGGCTTCTAATGAGAAGTCGTTCATGAACAAAGGTGGATGCACGTACAACGAAATATTTCTCGTTTCCGCCTCCAGTGGGGATCGCATCACTTCCAGCGCAACACCCAAACGCTCATACACTTGGCATAGCTTACTGACCTGTTCAGAAGGGTAAAGAGTGGAACCGATATAAACCTTTTTCTTGACCCCTGTAGTAATCACATGATTCGACGGATGCTCGTGCATCCAACGAGTATCTCCGAGGTAGGTAGAGAAACTGATCAATTCCGGCGCCGCATTCCGCTCTCTCATATAATGGGTCACGAGTCGATTCGACCCAAACGTTGGAGAAATCAAAATGATACATTTCAGTTGTTTGATGAATTCATCATTCATTTGTTCCAGTACATCGATATACGCATCGGTGGTAACCGCCAAAATGAGTGTATCCCATTTACCATCAATGGTGTCATATCCCTTGAACACATGATCAACGTAACACTCACCTGCGAGCGATTGATGTTTCTCATTTTGAATGCTGACCTGAATACGCCCATTGCTCTGTTCGAGGGCTGAGAATACAGACGCTGAACGAACCGATTGTCTCCCCGTAATGCCTATACAGCAGTTGAGATGATCTTTGAGCGTTACCGCAAGCTGAATGGATGCAGGTCCGGTTCCGAGTATCAGAATTCGCTGAAGATTGCTCATATAAGCCTCCTTAATTCAATGTTCAATCTGTAATCCATTTGGACGCACTTGGATGCACTTGCATACCTATGCTTTTTGATACAACGCAATATCAAACACATCATCCGGGCGCAGGATCGTATCCACCAGCTTCCATTTGTTGCTGTCCGTCTCTCTCATCGGATAATTGAACAAGGACTTCAACTGATCACCGTATCTCATGGCTACAACCACCTGTGCATTCGTCAGGGCATGCAGTTGATCAAGCAGCTCATATTTAGGGGCCACCGTAGAGCTGAAAATGATATGGGTTGCTTCCTTGGTATACTCCAGATTCTCCAGCAATGTTGACTCCAAACGAATCTTCAAACCCGCGCCCAGCGTCTCCACCACCTTCTGTCCGAGTCTAATGGATTCTTCATCAATATCGATCCCGACGACCTGTGCACCTGTTCGCTTGGCGATGAGTAATGGTGTCATAGGGAAGGAACCGGAGCCTACCAACAATACGTTGGAATCGGAGGTGACATGGAAGCTGCCGAATTCTTTATCGATACACTCTTCTATGTTTTTGAAATAATCGGCAATCTGCACATCCCCGTTCTCTAACTTTAATGCACGATATTTCTCCATGATCGCCACACACTGGGCGGATTTATTTCTTAACGCCCACACAAGCGAATCAAGCTCTTCCAGCTCGGAATGCTCCAACTGTTCCCATGCTGCCTTATTGTCCTGATCGGTCACAAAGCGGGAGTAGTCATTGATCACAGCTTCCAGCTCTGCACTATGCTGAATCGTATGATCATACTTGCTCGCGAGCTTATCGAATTTCTCTGAAAATTCACTCAAACATGTCTGAAAATGGACCAATGTGATCATTTCTTTTCCCCCTATACGTTGTCTCGATCATGTATCATGTACCTCATGCGTTTACAACGCTCCATTCTGCTGGAGCATCTATGAAGGCTTTGCCCTGAGCCACGATGCCAACAGATCCCTCAATCGTAATACTCTCAAATTCTGTGCCATCCCACTGGGCTACCACTTTGATCGCACCACCAGGCTGCTTGATGTACTGCGTAATCTGCCTCTGCTGGCTCCATGCGAGATACGCTCCCACGGAGGCCGTACCCGAGCCACACCCTCTCTCCCAGATCAGACTATCCAGCTCCGGAACATAGATGAGTGGGGCCATTTCTTCCAAGTGTGATTGATATAACAAGATACCGATCAGCTTATCTCCCAGGGTTAATCCCAGTAATCTTGCAAGGGTCTGTGCCCTCTTCTTCATCGTATCGTCAAAGTCATCAACTTCGATCACGATATGGATGAACTCAGGGTACCGGATGATCACCATATCGTGATCGATGCCTTCGTATCGGATTGTTCGTTGTTCGATCTGCTTTGGTATCGGCATGGTTACCTGACAGTCATATTCGTTCTGCTGCTTCTTCACATGGCACATGATCAATTGATCGGTTCCGGAAACCTCCAGCATGATGTCCATAGACTCCTGATGTGCCAGTCCTGCTTCAGATGCGTGGTGTGCTGCAAGTGCCATACAGGCATTGCCACAGAACTCTCCTCCGGCCATTTCCAGACGGGCAGCAGCTTCCGGTCTCCTCGTTGGTTCAATGAATCCCACTTGTTCAGCGTAAACGTTATCATACGACATTAGACGAGTTGCAATATGATTGTATTTCTCGGCTGCATGATCCGTTTTAACCAGAATCGTCATGTTTTGGGTGGGACTGAACTTGATAAAATCGATCTCCTGTTTCATCGTAGCGACTACTCCTGTTCTTCTTTTTATCTAATAGTAATTATTACGATTAAAAGGTCGAGAAAAATATAGCACATCCTTTTGGGGAGCGTCAACAAATATTTCCATTTAAAAAAAATAAAATTTCATAATACCTTTAGCTGCCCTTCCTGTAAGAAAACCCAAACAGAGCTGACGCTTTTGCGCCAACCCTAGCCATAACTACACCATATATTAAGATTCAACAATCGTCGTTCCTACCCCGCTCTTACTTAAAAAAGGGAATACGAAAAACGGTTGCCGTCGAACGGAACCGTTTCGATCTGGATATGATCCAGTGATTCACTGTACTCATCACGCTTGATGTGCTTGCACATTGTGCAGTGCTTTCTCAGCCAGTGTAGCCAGAAGATGTGCTCCCAGCGACAGAGCCCGTTCATCCACATCAAAGCCAGGGTGATGCCACTCATGCGGGCCAGAGGTGCCCAGGAAGAGGAACAGGCCGGGAACTTCTTTTTGATAAAAAGAGAAGTCCTCTCCTGCCGGAGAAGGCAGCGGTCTGATGCTATTCAGCCCAATCTGACTTGCAACTTGCTCCGCCGCAGATGCCAGAGCTTCATCGTTGACCACGGCAGGAGGTCCCTGAATCCAGCGAACCGTAGCCCGTGTGCCATAGGCTGCCGCCACACCGGCGACTACCTGATTGAAACGCTCGCGAATCCGTGCACGCACTTTCTCATCAAAGGTACGCACTGTGCCATCGAGGATCGCTTCATCCGGAATAACGTTCCAGGCTGTGCCACTGTGGAGCTTGGTGACACTGATTACAGCACTCTCCTGTGCTCCCACATTGCGACTCACAATGGCCTGTAATGCCGTAACAATATGTGCGGCAACCACAATTGGATCAATGCCTGCTTCCGGCACGGCTGCATGGGTGCCTACACCTTCCACTTTGACAACAAAACCGTCTGCTGCTGCCATCAATGCGCCTTCCCGAATGCCCACCGTACCTACCTGGAGATCAGGCTTGTTATGCAACCCAAATACGGCCCGAACATCGGATAATGCGCCGCTCTGGATCACTTGCCGAGCACCCGTTGCTTTTTCCTCCGATGGCTGGAATATCAACCGTACTTTTCCCGGTAGAATGGACTCGCGCTGTTTCAGTAATCGTGCAGCACCGATCAGAATTGCCGTGTGTGCGTCATGTCCGCATGCGTGCATCTTTCCATCTACCTGGGAGGCAAATTCCAGCTTTGTCTCTTCCTGAATGGGCAACGCATCAATATCTGCTCTTAGGGCGACAACAGGACCGTCCCCTTGACCCACTTCAGCAACAAGCCCTGTCCGCAGCGCATATTCGTCTGCAATACGGACGCCTTCCTCTTCCAGCCAACTGCGAATGGCTGCCGTCGTCTCCTTTTCCTCGCCGGACAATTCCGGGTTACGATGCAGATGTCGCCGAATGGTGATTAATCTTTCCACGAATTCTTCCGCCCGTTCACCGTGAAGTTCATGCTCGGGGCCCTGTACTTGTTGGTCAGAATGCTGCTTGGGCTGTTCCAGATCACTTTTCATCACATGGCCTCCCATTCGTATATATTCACTGTTATATTAACTGCCTACTTCTATCCGATTGCTGCTTCTTCCTTGGATTCCAGTGCAAATTCACTGAGTCCCTGCTCTGCCAGAATCTCACGCAACAATTCGAATGAACGAATTCGCTTGGTAAAGTCCCGTGTAGCTGTAGTCACAATGAACTCTTCCACAGCAAATTCCTGCTGGAACTTCAGCAACGCCTGACCTACGCTTTCCTTCGTACCCCGGGTCACACTTGGCTCCAAAATCTCGATCCGATAGGTTTCGTTTGATTGACGGCCGAATTCTTCCGCCTGTTCCACAGAACCGACAGTGAGTACTTTCCCACTCTCCAGATGGATCTTCACCAGCATATGCTCGCTCGCAAGTCCTTCCGCTTCCTCCTCACTCTCGGCCACAATTAACGATATGGCTAGTGCAGCGTATGGCTCCCGTCCCTGGGAACGATTGAATTGTTCACGATATACACGGATCGCTTGAAGCGCTACCTCTATATTACTGTTAATGAACAGTGAAAAGACATATGGGAGTCCCAGTTCCGCAGCCATGCCCGCACTATCAACACTGGCTCCAAGTACGTACAGCTCCGCTGGAATGTCCGACACTGGCGAAGCGCTGAGACCTGCAAGTGGATGTGATGGATCTTCAAGCGGCTCATTGTGGATGTATCGCTTCACCTGAACAATTTTCTCTTGAAGAGATGCGGCTTCCTGAATACCTTCCTGCAACGCCTGTGTCGAACGTGGTAACCCGCCTGGTGCACGACCGATTCCCAGGTCAACTCTTCCTGGTCCGAGCGCTGCGAGGATATTGAAATTCTCGGCGACTTTGTATGGACTGTAATGCTGGAGCATTACTCCGCCAGACCCCAGCCGAATCCGCTTTGTATGCGCAAGCAAGTGGGAGATGAGTACTTCCGGGGAGGAACCTGCAACATGCCCTGAATCATGGTGCTCCGACACCCAGAATCGATGGAATCCAAGCTGCTCTGCCCGCTGTGCCAGCTCAATCGTATGCCGAAAAGCATCCACCGCCGTTTCCCCTTCATAGATGGGAGTCTGATCCAAAATGCCAACACGAATACTCATATCCTTCTCCTCCTTGATTGTGCTGAACCTCTGTTCTTGAATCTTACAAACAATCTATAACTTCCGCAGCAGTTCCCCGAAGGGCTCTGCCAATGGCGAATATTCTTCCTTTAAAGTAACGACGCTGATCTGCAACGATACACCTGCTACTTCATGTACCTGAATGGGGAACAGCTCCTGATTCTGCACTTCCTTCTTCACCGTGAGTCCCGGGAGAAAGGCAATGCCTGCCCCTTGCATAACCAGTTTCTTCGCCGTCTCCGAATTATCGACATGGTATGTAATATTCGGCGGATGTTCCAGCGAGTCGAAAGCCCGGTGAATGCGAAGCCAGTCCAGTGAACCACATTCAAAAAAGACCAGTTGCTCATTCCGGATAGCTTCCATGCTGACATGCCCGCTCTCAATGAATGGATGCCCTTTGTACACATAGAGCTGAATCGGATCTTCATAAAAAGCAACCGTACGGATCGCAGGATGCATGACCTTGCGCACAAAAGCAAGATCGATCTCCTGACCAAGCAGTTTGGCAATCAGCTGATCCGTCGTTGCGGTCGTCAATTTGATATTAATTTCGGGGTAAGCTTCCTTGATCTTGGGTAAAAAATCGGGAATGACATAGTTGGATACCGATACTGTACTACCAAGTCGAAGAGCATCCGGTGTTGATCGCCGTTGCTGAATCTTCTGCTTGCCCTTCTGAATCACTTGCAGCACTTGCTGCGCATATGGCAGGAATTTACGGCCTTCCTCTGTCAGCACAATTTGTTTGCCAAGCCGATCAAACAACTTGCAGCCCAGCTCCCTTTCCAGTGACTGAATGCGAGCTGTGACCGAAGGTTGGGACAAGAAGAGTACTTCGGCAGCCTTATTGAAGCTTCCATAATGATTGATATATACAAATGCTTCAATATTCTCGATATTCATGAGCGCCTCCGTATCCACGTCCGCAGACGTTTGATCTTATATTGATTTATCCAATACACTTACTTGGTTTTATGATATCGTAATCCCATCCTTTTCCAGTGTCAATAACAATTCATCCAGCGAGCGATCCAAACGTGTAGTAACATCCGCCGAGAGTACAAATTTCCCATCATCCAGTCGTTCAATTCCCTGATCCACTGCATACACGCCACCCAAGATATGTCTTCCACCAAGGGCTGCCAGAACAGGTTTCAATGCATAATCAATGGCGAGCAGATGAGCTATAGAGCCACCAATAACGAGCGGAAGTGTCAACTTGCCCCGTAACCCTTCTTGCGGAATCAGATCCAGGAACAGCTTGAGTACTCCCGAGTACGATGCCTTGTATACCGGTGTAGCCACAATAACTGCATCCGCCGCTTCCACGACAGCAAGTGCATCACGAATGAATGAGCTGTCAAACCGGGCTTGCACCAGATCCTCAGCAGGCAGATCCACAACATGAATGACTTCAACGGTGATGCCTGCCTCCGTTAATTTCTGGCTGCTGTAATCCGTCAGACCTGTCAAACGCGAACGTTTGGAAGGTGATCCTGCAATAATGACAACATGTGACATGAATTTCTCCTCCTCAAGCGTAAACGGCTGTCGCCGTCCTCTGGTGGCACAGCTACCGTTTCGCAGTGAAATATAAAAATGGAAAGGGTGAAACTTATAAATTCTTATATTTTGGAATAGCGGTCAAGCCGCTCCTTTTACTTTAGGGTCCAGCCGATCGCGAATATCGTCTCCAATCAGATTAACCGCCAGTACAAACAACGTGATCGCCAGACCCGGGAACGTACATATCCACCAGGCAACCGTCAGATAACCTCTACCTTGCGAGAGCAATGCGCCCCAATCCGGAATTTCCTTCAACACCCCAAGTCCCAGAAAACTGAGTCCGGAGCCCGTCAGGATTGATGTCCCTACGCCCAGCGTAGCCATGACCAGCAAGGGGGACAACGAATGTGGCAGTACATGTTTCCAAAAAATACGGGTATTGGAACCGCCCAGTGAACGTGTTGCTGTAATGAAAGGGAGACCTTTGACTGATATGACCTGCCCACGCATCACCCGTGCGTAGCCCGGAATGGAGGAAACCGCAACAGCCAGTGCAATGTTCATCAGTCCTGGCCCAAGAGCAGCTGCAACAGACAATGCAAGGAGCACGCCGGGTACAGCCATCAGAATATCGACAGCCCGCATCGTGACAGTATCAACAATTCCTCCGGCATAACCGGAGATAATACCAAGCGCACTACCGACAATACCGCCCACTAGAACGGAAGCAAATCCAATGAGCAGCGAATCCCTGCTTCCATGCACAACCACACTGAAGATATCCCTGCCAAAATAGTCCGTCCCGAACAGATGCGTAGCAGAAGGAGCCTGCAGTATGGCATCCGTCATCATCTGAGTTGGATCATAGGGCGCAATCCAGCCCGGTACAATCGCACATGCCACGGTAAACACCACCACCAGCAATGCTGCATAAAAGAATAATCGGGATACCGCGAATGAGACGCGATAACGCCAAGGGCGGCGATTCCACAGATGGATACGTCCTACACTGCCGGCCCATGCTTTTTTGTCACCAGCCAAAGGTTTCATGCTCATGAGCAACAACTCCTCCTTTCATACTCCGTGTCAGGACACTTCTGACTGTTCTATCCGATATCATGTTCGGACTGCACGCCGAACCCGGGGATCAATGTACGAATACGAGATATCCACCAGCAGGTTCAAGACCACATAGATAATGGATGTAAAGAAAACAACGCCTTGCACCACTGGCAGATCCTTGGCCATTAGCGCATCCGCAATAATTCGGCCGATCCCCTGTCTGGAGAAGACGGTCTCCACCACAACGGTTCCCGCAAGCAGATCACCGATCAGCATGCCGATTACCGTTACAGCAGGAATAAGCGCATTACGCAGTGCATGGCTATACATGATTGCACGCTCCGAAAGTCCTTTGGCCCGTAATGCCACGATAAACGGTTCATTGATGACTTCCAGCATGCTGTTCCGCACCATCCGTACGATAAACCCTGCACCCACGAGACCCAGCGTAGCTGCCGGAAGAACCAGTGAGCTGAATCCGTCGGAACCCATCGCCGGGAACCAGCCAAGCTGTACTGAAAATAACAGGATGAGCAGAATCCCCGTCCAGAAGGTTGGCATCGAGATGCCAAACAGTCCAACGAGCCGGGCGACAAAATCAATCACGCCATTGCGATGAATTGCAGACAATACACCAAGTGTAATTCCGATTGTGATGGAAATGATTGAACTGAGTGCGGTCAAAGCCAGTGTCGCTGGAAAATGTTCCAGTATTTTTGGCAGAACTGGATCGGAATTGATCATTGATTTACCGAAATCCCCACGCAGCATATCACCGAAATAGTTCGCAAACTGGATGTAAAACGGCTGATCCAGTCCAAGCTGAACCCGCAGATTCTCGATCATCTCCGGGGTAGCCGAGGATGGGTCCAGCATGAGCAGAACCGGATCACCCGGCAGAAGATACATGATGCAGTACACCAGCACCGAAGCTCCGAAAATAACCAGAAGCGATGTTGCGAGTCGTGACAGTATCGTTTGAACCATACCGGGATATCTCCTTCCTGAATCTGTATTGGCCGTTCCTATAGTGCGTGTTCAAAAAGACCAGTTTTCAGTACCGAGAAGATGGAATGAAGCTAGAAATGGAGTAGCGGAGCGTAGGAAACTACGTGAGCAACTGAAATGTTTCCGAAGGAAACATCCTTCGTAAGCCCCCCGCTTATTTCGGCTGAATTTCATATTCGATGCTGATCATGCCATTAGGCATGACTCGTAATCAAAAGTGGACTTTTTGAACAACCTCTGTTAGGGCTGAATGCGGACGTCGTTAAAGAGTGGATAACCCAATGAATCAAACTTGATGCCTTCGACCTTTTTGGATGCAGCGACGGTATACGGGAATACATAGATCGGCAGAATTACCGCTTGCTCAATCAGGTATTGCTGGATTTGATTGTAGATCTGAACACGTTTATCAGGATCCGTCTCGGCCGCTCCCTGCTCTAACAGTTCATCGATCTTTGGATCAGACAAACCGGACAATGTCGGGCGCTCGCCCTCTGCACTCGTATGGTAGAAAGCGTACAAGGCATTTGGGTCAGAATTGACCTGACTGTTTCCATAGAGATCATAATCCCAGTTCTGATAGATGACTGTTGCGATATCTTTTGTAATCTCGACTTCAACAGCAATGCCAACCTGTTTCAACTGTTGCTGGATAATGGCGGCAATGTCATTGCGTTTCTCCCGATTGGGCGAACCATCGACATACCGCAGGGTCAGTTTCTGGCCGTCTTTTGCACGAATACCGTCAGCGCCTTTCACCCAGCCTTGTTCATCGAGCAGCTGATTGGCTTTGTTGATGTCCGGGTTAATGCTACCTTCCAGCGATGCATCATAACCCAGGATTCCAGGAGACAGTGCAGACCATGCTCGTTCGTAGTTGCCCAGATACAATGTTTTGACAATCGAATCTACATCTACGGCGGATTGTACCGCCTGCCTTACTTTCACATCATCCCAAGGCGCTTTGCGCAGATTGAAAAAGAGTGTATATGGCAACCCAACTGTGTTGGCCTGTAACAATTGCTGGTTCGGATCGTTTTTCAAAGCAGCAATATTTTGCGGGGGAACCGTCTCGGCAGCGAGTACCTGACTACTCTGAACACTTCCGATACGCGTCGCTTCTTCCGGTACAATCTTGAATGTGATCGTATCCACATGTGGTGCAGCTTTATTTTCAACCGTCTCAGGTCCCCAGTTGTAATCCTTGTTTTTGGCAACGACGATATCCGCATTTTCATCCCATTTCACAAAGGTATACGGACCTGTGCCCACCGGATTTTTACCTAGCTGGTCACCATATTTTTGAGCAGCTGTAGGGGATACGATCCCCAGAAGTGCCTGGCTCAAGTTGCCAAGAAAGGCTTGCGATGGTGATTCCAGATTTACCTTGATCGTATATTCATCAATGACTTCGGAGGAGCTATAGGGTCTAATCAGGGCAAGGGAATTGGCAGCTTTGGTGACCGGATCAATCACCCGGTCCAGATTGTATTTCACGGCTTCCGCATTAAACGGTGTACCATCATGGAACTTCACGCCTTCACGCAGCTTGAACGTATAACTCTTGCCGTCCTCGGATACGCTCCATTCCGTGGCAAGCCAAGGTTTGATGGAACCATCAGGCAGTTGCACGACCAGATTATCGTAGATCGTCCGGATGGCACGCACAGTTACGGCAAGCCCACTGCGATGAGGGTCCAGCGTATCCGGTGAAGTGGCAAGTGCAAAAGTCAGGTTGCCTCCTTCGGCTTGCCCGGCCTGCCCCCCGCCTGATGCCTGTGCCGTACTGTTCGTGCTACCTCCCGCCGCTCCGCAACCGGATAATACCATCACCAATACTGCTGCCAATGCCATATATTTCATCCATGAGATAGACCTGTTCATATCGCTTCCCCCTCTGTGTATACAGGTGTCATTAAATTTATGTTTATACCAATACTCTATATATCCCATGAGTTAAGTCGGTTTTAAGATAGTACGAAACGTAGTGATTACTTTATTACCGTTTGGAGAACACAACAGACTAAATCAGATGCTCGTTCGCTCCCTATCCGTTATGCCAAATCAGATACAACTTGCTTCTTCGCAGCCGTATAACGGTTAACCGGAATCTGTACCCCAAGGTTACCTCGCAATGTATCGTGTTCATAGTCCGTACGATACAGGCCGCGTTCTTGCAGAATCGGCACAACCAGTTCCACAAAATCAGACAATCCACTTGGCAGCTCCGAAGCAATAATGAAACCATCCGCCGCTTCCGTCTCGAACCATTCCTGAATCTTGTCAGCGACCTGCTCCGGTGTGCCCAAGAATTTGCTGCGTGGTGTTGCTGCCCGCAGAGCCACTTCACGCAAGCTCAATCCTTGCTCTTTGGCATCCTTCTTGATCTTGTCGGTTCCACTGCGGAAACTGTTGCTTCCAATGCCATTCAGCTCCGGGAACGGTTCATCCAGCGGATATTGGGAGAAATCATGGTGTTCGAAGAAACGTCCCAGATAATCCAGCGCTTTATCAATGGTAACCAGACTTGCGATCTCCTGATATTTCTGTTCAGCTTCCTCTTCCGTCCGTCCAACAATAGGATTGATGCCTGGCAGAATAACAATATCCTGTGAAGAACGTCCATAGGAAGCCGCTCGTGTTTTCACATCCTTATAAAATGCCTGTGCATCTTCAATCGTATCGTGTCCGGTAAAGACAGCATCCGCTTCTTGCGCCGCCAGCGTTTTGCCATCTTCCGATGAACCTGCCTGGAAAATCACCGGCTGTCCTTGCCGTGAACGGGCAATATTGAGCGGACCTTGTACGGAGAAAAACTCTCCTTCATGATTAAGCGTGTGCAGCTTGGATGGATCGAAGAATACACCGCTCTCTTTGTCTCTCACAAAGGCATCATCTTCCCAAGAGTCCCACAACCCTTTGGTTACCTGTAAATATTCCGCGGCAATGCGATAACGTTCCGGATGCGAAGGGTGACTGCTCTTGCTATAGTTCTTCGCTGTACCTTCCAGCGGAGAAGTCACGACGTTCCAGCCTGCACGGCCATCACTGATCTGATCGAGGGAACCGAACTGTCTGGCTACGGTGAACGGATCACTATAGGATGTCGAGAGGGTGCCTACCAGTCCAATATGTGAAGTAACGGCAGCCAAAGCGGAGAGGATACTGATTGGTTCGAAGCGATTGAGGAAATGCGGAATGGATTTCTCGGTAATATACAGACCGTCTGCGATAAAGACCAGATCGAACTTGCCTTCCTCCGCTTTCAGTGCCTGACGTTTGTAGAATCCAAAGTTAACGCTGGCATCCGATAGAACCTCCGGGTGTCTCCATGTGGTGTTGCTTCCTCCAACCCCATGAATAATGGCTCCAAATTTCAAACTGCGTTTCGCTGTCATATGCACTCCGCCTTCCTTGGATTAGAATCTTCAAAAGAATGATCAAGGGCCAACTGAACTGATTACGTATGCGAAATAACTTAAAAGTTAACTATTCCTATGAGTTTGGTTTGTTTTAATTTCACAAATCTTATCACTGCCCCGTTAAAGGGTCAACAGCGTGACTAATAGATTTTTTCTATATGAACATTGAAGATGTAAATAAGACCATTTACATCCCAAGAGAGCTATAACTTATTGAACGTTCCGGCTGCTGTACAAATGCGATCTTGCATCATGCAGCAACCGGAACGGCTTGCTCCAAAGGTATATATCAACTCCCGTTAGACTGCTGCCGCTTCGTCCGCTCGTGCCAGAAGTTCAGCCAGCTTCTCCAGATCAGGTTCCAGCAAGGCTTCAAACTTGCCGTCCCCTCCCACTTCAATAACGGGTACATGCCGAATGCCATATTTTGCTTCAAGCACATCACGCAGCACGTCATTGCCCTGCACTTCAATGTTCTCAAAAGGCTGGTTTCGCTCTGTCAGAAATGCTTTCACTTCCCCGCAGAAATGACAGCCTGTTTTGCTCCACAGCACGACTTTTTTGGTTGATGATGACATCGACATACCTCCTGATTAGTTTTAAGATCAAGATCTGGGCGATTTAATATGAACGCCCTAGACCTTCAATTCCTATCTGTTAAATAAGAATTATGGCTCTAAATGTACTCCTGTGCCCTTCCTGCGTCAATGGATCTGCTAATAGAATAAACCTATAACCAAATAGAAAGATTAAATTATAAATTTGAAAGATGGCTTATTTTACAGGAATGAATCACTATTGTCCCCTCTTAACCTGTTTAAAAGCTTGTTTTGCTAAATCAGTGTAGAACTCGATCTGGTCCGGACTTCGATCTATAGCCCACCTCAAGGTATCAAAAGCTTTCAATAACAACACATGGCTCGCTTGATTCAGTTCGCGCTCTTGCTCTTGTGTACTTGTCCCATATCCTTCTAAAAACGCTTTCAATTCTTCCTTATCAGGGCCCTCACCCCGTAGCTGGCATTGCATGAGTTGAATGATATCGCCATACGGTACGACGGTGACCTCCGCATTCCCCCAATCCAGAAGGGTAATCTCACCCGTTGAACTTAGGATTGTATTCTTCAAGGAGAGATCACCATGGCATAAACCAAAGCGGAACTTTTGCAATTTCAATTGTTCGAACCATTGCCTTACGAGCTGTGATTCCTTCATCGTAATGACACCAAGCTCAATCAATGAATCTTGCTCCGTGAGACTATTGATATTGTATTGCACATATCCTTGCCAACTGCCATCTGATCCTGCATGAGGGGGAGAGTAAAATTCGTTTTGTACGTGATCGTGCATTTCCCTTCCAAAACCATTCACCGGGATGGATTGAAACTGTTTTGTGTACTCTCCAAGTTTCCTCCAGATCACGGACGTGGGCACTGTTGTGTCCAACCCGTTGTCCCCTTCCACATACTTTTGAATCATATAGGCATGTTCAGCGTTGACCCCAACGGACAATGTCTCTGGCCCAGGAATACTGGCACTCGCCGCTTGTTCGATGCACCATTTTTCTTTCACAAAGGTAGAATATGTATCTGGATCGTTCATGCGTACAACCACTTTATGACTTGCTGTCTCCACCAAGCAGACCTGATTAACAAAGCCTTTACCCACGATATGATGTGAGCATTTTACTTGTTCCAGCAAAAACTCACTGGCAATCTGTTCGGCTTGTCTGACTATAGAATTCTTCATCCCGCATCCTCCCTCAATCGCTTTACTTTAAGTGGTCTATATAAGTTGAACTAATCATTTATACGATAACGGAGAGGACAGAAAAAACCTGAAAAAGCGTAGCTACAAGCTTTCTGAAAGAAAGCTACTTCGAAAGCATACACTTCGCCTAAAAGCTTTCTGAAAGAAAGCTGCCTCGGAAGCATACGCTATCCCCGGATTTTCCCTTGAGAAAGGGGATCGAAAAAATCTGGGGATAACAGCGATTGGAAGGTTATTCTGTCATCGTAGTGTCAGTATAAATAATCTTTAGTTCAAATTATATAGTTACCATCTCATATGTAATATTCGGATGCGGAATGAATCAGAGCGATTACACAGGGTACCGCTACATCTTCCATTCCGCATCATGCTGCTGATTCGCATAAACAGATCGCCTGACATTACAGATCGGGGTTCAAGAGCTGAGGTGGGGCGATAATGGGCCAGCCTTCTTCCATCGCATTCAGTTGGTCCGCAGACACGCTGATAATATGCCCAGAATGTACACCCCAACGTTCTGCCGCATAGACCGATACAAATCGTCTCCGCTTGTCTCCGCTGATCTGATATCGAATCTCGGGTGCATCCACTGCGGCAACAATACTTCCTTCTGCCCAGCCATTGTGAGAACCATGAACCGCTGTCGTATGCACCTGTTGTGATTCCCTCGGCCATCCTTGCACGTCCCCCGCTGATATCAGTGCTTCTCCGGCAGGAATGGCGAGCAGGTCCGGTTTGGCAACCTGAACAGGAGATATTCCACGCGGTACAGGGATATTCAGCTTCCGCCGCCGTCCGCCGTTTAAAGTATAGACATCTCCTTTGGCATCGGACAGGAACGAACCTTCCGGGTAGAAGTCATAACTGTGTCTGAACTGTAATGTCTGATCTTGGCTGCCCTGCGTTGAGATTCGCTGACGCGGATCCATTGGGTTTGTGTCACCATCCTCTTGTTGACCGGATGGTGTACCAGAGGTTTGTTGTCTAGCCAAGCGGGAGGTTTCGGCAACCAGCGCATGGGGATCTCCCCACTTTTGGCTATAAAACTGCTCGTTATCCTTATTCACTACAGCAAAGTCTTGCTCACCCAAGGCTTTCATACTGACACTTCCAAAGTGGTGGATAAAAGCATCCCCGGCTACCGCAAGTTGGTATCCTGCCAGCTTCACCCGGATGATCCAGTCATCATCTTCGAAATTGCCCACCGTGTACCCTTCGTCCAGATAACCTACCCGTTCCAGCAGCTCCCGTGAGAACAGCCAGCAGAATCCGACCAGTCGATCGGTTATTCGATGTTTGTCTGCATCCGGACGATTATGTGTGGCGGCAAAAGACCACATCTCTTCTACCTCACGGTACGGAACCTCAATCTGCTGATCCCCGCCAATATAGTTGGTCACCGGACCCACCACACCAATCTTCGGATCACTGGCAAGACAAGTCATCATGTTATCCAGCCAGCCCGGAGTAACGAGCGTATCGTTGTTCAGCACGATGATATGTCGTCCTCTCGCCATCATCAGCCCATGATTGACACCTCCAGCAAACCCCCGGTTCTTATCCAGGGCAGCCACCCTCACCATGCCGCCTTTGCGGAGCATCGCCTCGGCAGTTCCATCCTTTGAGGCATTATCCACAACAATGATTTCGTAGGGAGCAGGGGTATGCTTCTCGATACTGGACACACATTTCAGCACATACTCCCGCTGATTGTACGTGGGGATAATGATGCTAACTCCTTCAAAAACAAGACCAAACGAGTTCTGTCCCTGGCGGACACCTTCGTTGTATCCTCTGGTATACCCCTGTTTGTAGAGCCTGGCGCCTTTGGGTGTGCGCCTGCTTTTGCCTTTACGTCTGGATTTCCGTATTGAGCGACGACCTGCTGCATGCAGGACTGCCATGTCAGATCGCGAGACATCGTGTTGTGTGGCACGGCGGGCCGCTTTTTTTTCGTTGCTTATGCTGCCATTCCTGCTGGTTTCACTGCGGCTGTTCTCACTGCGAGTGCTGATATTTGGAATGATGTTCAGATGACTGTGACCCTTTCGACGGACTACGTTTCGAGCCTTAACCTTGTTGCTACGGCTATGACGTTCTTCCCCGCGCTGTTGATCGGGTGTGCTCATGTTGCTCCCTCCATTTCCACTTGTCCGTGAGGCTAACACGCACATAACCAGCCCCCGGACGTCCACTAGAGTTGAAGCTCTCCTGTTACCAGTTTGTCAGCCAAATGTCCAAAATCCAGAGCGACCTTGCCGAGTTCACCTGCAATTCGCCGACACAGAATGACCGCCGGAATTCCTGCCGCCACCAACGCGATATCAAAAGCATGTTCTGCGGTTTGCTGCATCACCCTCGGAATATCCATAACTCCTGCCACAGAACCAATGATGCCTGTGACATGAATCCCCCGGTTATGCAGCAGTGCCGCAAGCTCCGGTGCCTGGCTGCCTATGAGCAGAACCCGCCGTCCTTGCAGTAAGGGCAACACCAGGCCAGACTGATGCAGACTGTAATTGATCGTGGAACTGGTCAATTTCAGCCGGGACCAGTCGATCCCGAAGTGGCGTAATACCGGGAATAACAACCCCTGGAATGTCGGCGCCCGCGAGATCGGCACGCCAACCCAGTCGGCGGCCTGTATGGCTTCCGCAAGCATCGCGCGGATGTCGGGGGTTGAGCATGGCACCCCTGCATAGGGCAGAAACGGTGCCAGCTCCTGCACTTCCTGACCTGGCAGCACCGTATCGGCTGCCAGCGTGAGCAGTTCGCCATCTCCGAGGCGAACGACAGACAAGGGGCGCTGCGCATCCAGCGCCGCCGTGATGTGTCCAGCCATCTCATGCGGGCTGGACAGCCGGGCCAGGCTGGGCGCGTATTGGCGGAATCCCGCCGCGATCAGATCTGCCGCCGCCACGGCAGGCAGAATGTGATCCGGCGGGATGTGCTGCGCCACCAGCGCCTCCCCGCCGGCGAATACGCCGTCGCGGTAGCCCTCGGCGTAGCCGCCGGGCACAGCCTCCGCCTGCACTGCGTGCTCCGCGGGCGGAGGCGGCGAGCCCTTCGCGCTGCCCGCCTTCGCGCCGGCAGGCGCCTCCCCGCCCCGCGGGGGCGACACCCTTCGGGTGTGTCGCCTGGCGCGGGGCGGGGCCAGCACCGCTGGTAGGCATCGCCTGTGGCGTGCTGGCTTGCGGTGCTGGCATGGGCGCACGGCGCATCGCCGTGCGCTGCTTGGCGCGGGCAGCGGCACGCCGGCCCCGCGCGGATGCAGGCCTGCGCCCAGCAGTGGCCCGGCGCAGGCCTGCTTTGCCGGTGCGGCTAGCTCTTGCCGCTTTGTTCGCGCTCGCACGGCCAGCTTTGCCTGCTCTGCCAACAGCACTGCCTGTGCTGCTCGCTTTCCTTGCACCGACCTTATGCGCTGCGCCGGCAGATGTACCCGCTTTAGTCGGGGTACTACGTTTCCCTGACTTCACACCTCTGACTCCAGCAGACCCTGTACCTGCTGCTGCCGGAGTGCCACTGCCCATAAATACGGCCGGGTGGATGCCCCGGGGTTTACCCGACACGGAGGCCCTAGCGGCCCCGGTGCGTGTCACTACTCTCACGCCATTCCCTCCTTTGGCATGCACGAGGATTGTCGCTGCGCAAAGCGCCGGAGCATCCTTCCAGCTCCGGCGCAGAGTGTTCTGCTCCCATGGGGCACCGCACAGCGGCAGCATCAGTCGCATATATTTTAGGGCAATTGTCCTTTCATACGGACAGCTGCTTCCTGGAGCGATTCAAATGTACCTGCATCACTCCAGTATTTCTGCAAAATGTCGTATTCCAGTCCGCCAGCAGACGCGTAGTGATTATTCACATCCGTAATTTCAAGTTCTCCGCGCGCAGACGGCGCAATGTTGCGAATCAGGTTAAATACATGATCGTCATACATGTATATGCCCGTCACACAATAAGAGGTTTTCGGCTGGCTTGGCTTCTCCTCAATGTACGAGATTCGCTCTGGATGCTTTGAATCAAAAACAGGCACCCCGTAACGTCGTGCATCATCCACCTCTTTGAGCAGAACTCGTGCTGTACCAGCAGGTTGCTGCATGTAACGATCCACATAAGGCTTCAGATCATCGCTGAAGAGATTATCACCGAGAAGCACAACGAATTTTTCGCCAGGAAGGATAAATGTGGTCGCCAGATCCAACGCTTCCGCAATCCCGCCTGCCTTTTCCTGAATGCGATAAGTCAACTTGACCCCATGATCCGCTCCCCCACCAAGATACTCTGTATATAACCCGGCGGAAGGTTTGTTGATCACAATCAATAGTTCATCAATGCCTGCCTGACGGAGCCTGTCGATGCCATACATAATCATCGGATGTTTACCGACTGGAAGCAGATGTTTGTTAATGAGCCGGGTCAGCGGATACAGTCTAGTTCCTGTTCCGCCGGCAAGAATTACACCTTTCATTCCACGTTCCCTCCTTCATCGGATATGTCCATATATTCAAGCGGATCGACATGCCATTTGTTCATAAAAATCGAACGATTACGCTCAAGCAGCTGTTTCCACGCTACCGGATCTGTCTTCTGGAAGCTGGCACTTCCCTGATGATGCACGAGAACATCTCCACATACCAGCAGGCGATATCCCTGCAATCTTGCTCTATAACAATAATCGTCATCCTCATAGTGTCCCGGAGAATATGCCTCGTCAAGCAGTCCAACTGATTCCACGACATCTCGTTTCATCAGCATGCACAGACCGACGATCCGGCGTACTTCCCTCCACCTTGAAGAATCCGCAACATTATTGGAATTGGCCAACTCCTGAAAATGTTCCATGTCCCGAAACTGCAGTTTAATCTGCTGGATGCCGCTTGCATAATTCGTAACAGGACCCGTGATCCCAATACTTGCGTCACTGTACAGAGCCGTTCGCAGGTTCTCCAGCCAACGGGGCGTGACCGTAACATCATTGTTCAACAGCAACAACTCATCCCCGCAAGCTGCACGAAGTCCAGCGTTACACGCTGCCGGAAACCCCCGATTGTCCGGGAACCTTACAAATCGAATTCGCTCCAGCGCACAATATTCAGCCGTTCCATCCGTCGAACCGTTATCTACCACGATAATTTCATATGACGCAGGATCGCCCGAGTATTGACGTATGGCATCGATGCAGGGCCTGATCAGATCCAGCCCATTGTAAGTTGGGATAATCATACTCGTCAGTGTCATCAGGCGTTCCTCCTGTAAGCGACTTCTACACGGGAGAGTGTATGTGCCTGGGCTGGATTCCAACCTTTACCCAGCAATGTAGCCAGTGCCTCCAGATGATCTCCGATGATCAATTTGGCGACATCATTCCCACTTCCCGTGTTACCAGGACGCAACCGATTGGAACGAATAACATCCACCTGACTTGGTGCCGAGACGTTCATTCCATGCTGAATAGCTAGACTTTGTGCCTTAGGTGGAACGGCCAGTGATGCTGGCTTCACGGTCTGAATCATACGACGAGATAATGCATGAGGCACGGCTGTCATGGAATTGGAACCCAGATCTGCCCTGCCTAATGTTCGGTTCAGATATGCTTTGATCCGGCTTACCTCATCCTGCCCTGCAAACGCAGGCAGCAAAGACGTCAGATTATTCAACGCCACATCCTGTCCCCGATCAACCGCGAACAGAAAGGGTGCAAGCTGTTCAGCCGATACGACCATATCTCCATCCACAAAAAGTACCGTCTCCGCATCCGTCATCTTGGCTCCAAGTGCCCGGCCCACATCATGTCCTGCCCGATCCGGTTCATAGATTACTGTAAGTCCCGGCTGCCTTAGCACCTGCTTCAAACTGTCATCTGTCGTTCCATTCAGTACCACAATAATATCCGTCAGAGGCAGCCGCTTTAGTTGCAATAACACCTGCCCCAGTGTGTGTTCCTCATTACAGGCACAGACAACGGCAACAGCCGAATGACGAAGAGGTAGCGGCACGATCTGGAATGAATGTCCCGAGGCCTGAGTATAACCCTGCATAAATGCCTTACCTGCCTTCAGAGCTAGCTCGAAGTTGCTTAGCTCCGCAACGTTTGCCGCGTGTGCATTCCATACGAGACGTGCATGTTCTTCTGATACTGTGTTGTTCGCCTTTGCCTCGCTTCCTGCAACTTGCCCCGCTTTCCACATCAAGTGCAGATTTACTGGGCCAGACTTTGCTCGGCTTCTTCTTTTTTTTTGAATATCTACATGTTTCTTGTTCCTATGACGCTTGTTCATTACTGTTCTTCCTGCTGTCGTTTGTCTACTTGTTGTCCGCCTGCGGCGGACAACCCCTGAACGTCCCTTCATTTCCTCACCTCCAGCATGCTGCATCATACGATGCGACATGCTTACCTCGCCAGGTTGCGAACACGTTTCAGATCGGTATAACCTCCGCGGGGACCGAGCGTATCCGTAATCCACTTAATCGCTGCCATATGATCATTCAGTACCACTTGACTGAGCGGATCAGGTCCGCTTCGCTTTTTGATTCGTACTGCATTCATTCTACCCACAGGTACGTGATGAACAGCGCGTACCCGAAGTCCGCCGATCACTGCCTTGGCTTGTGCAAGTGGTGGAACTTCCAGTGAGGATATCCCCATGACCTCAAGTCCTTTTCGGCTTATTGCATGTGGAATAGCTGTCATGGATGCCCCCCGGAGATCGGATCTTGCGAGTATGCTGTTCAACATGTGTTTGGCCTCCACTACCGGATGAACAGGATGATGAGTGACCGGCCCATGGTAGTCGTTAAGCGCCACATCCGTTCCATTCAGCACAGCCTTCACGTAAGGGGCAAGGTGCTCTGCGGGAATTGCGATATCTGCATCAGTAAATAACAATACCTGACCGCGCGCCTCCGCTGCGCCTACTTTTCGTCCTCCATCATGCCCCAGTGCTTCGGCATACGTGAACACTCGTGCTCCAGCCCGTTTGGCTGCGTTTGCCGTACCGTCTGTTGAACCATTCACAACGACAAGCACTTCAGCATCACGGCATATCCGCCGCGCTTCACGGACAACTGCACCAATCCTTTTCTCCTCATTCATAGCAGGGATAATGACCGAGAGCATCGGTCCCTGAGAAACATCTCTGTGTGAAGGAGCATCACTCATGCCATTTTCCGCTCCATTCTCTCCTCCATCCTTAGCCTGTGACATCAGCTGTTTGGATGGAATAACGAACGTATAGGCCTTTGTACCCTTTTTGTGTCCAGACTTCCATCTTCGTTTCTTCAGCACTGTTTTTCTTCGTGTCACATTGGTTCGGGTTGCATAACGTGCTGTGGTACGGGTTTTGCGCAACAGTTTCACCTCCCGCATTCGATCATCGGCATGCCAAGGGAGTACACGTTATTCTATGTATTCGTGGAGCAGTGGAAACGGCGTTTGTCCTTGCACTAAGCAGGTTCTCCCTGTGAACACGAGGGTACAGGCCTTTCTTTTAGACAAAATACGTCAAAATATGTGAAAAACGCTACCTCTCCCCTACTTCAGACACAAATTTAACAAAAATCTAAAATTGTATCTTTTCCAAAGTTTTACATTGTGATAATATACGTTCCAAGCAGTTTTGTTTACAAAAATAACCTTGTGGTGAACATAAGTTCCCCTATATTTTTTAAATCAATTTATTGACCTTAGGTTGATTAGATTATGACCTCATTCACAGATCTTGTTAAGCAGATACATTCTACTCTTGAGAGGAGTGATGCCGTTCAGAACACACTGCCTTTGTCATTTACGCAAACCCGGATTGAACACCCCAGTTTTCCGTGAACGTATCTTCTACCTGCGCAATTGAACAACCCCCGGCTTTCTGAAAGAGGAACACAATAGACGATTAAACCTTCGGGTTGAACTGAATAAACGGTTATCCTTTTTGTTTGGTGTCGTGCTTAACACTTCCCGAGCTAAGGCCAAGCCGATTTTGTTCCAATCGTTTCTTGTCTCATTCCACGCTTCAGGTCTAGCCCCACGCTCCGCGCTGCCCAAGTTGCAGACGGAATTCCAACCGAGACTGGCATGAACATTTTCCAACCAAAAATAAGTTTAAGAATGGGAGAGTTTACTATGAAATTTGCCAAAGTTATGCCAACAATTCTTGGAGGAGCTCTTTTGCTCGCTTCCGTGTCCTCTGCTACTGCAGCTCCAGTGTCTGATCAATCCATTCCACTTCAGGCCCCTTATGCCTCTGAGGAGGGTATTCCATTGAACAGTGGAACAGATGACACTATCTTTAATTATCTTGGACAGCAGGAACAATTTCTGAATTCCGATGTGAAATCCCAGCTCAAAATTGTCAAAAGAAACACAGATACATCTGGCGTAAGACACTTCCGCCTGAAACAGTATATTAAAGGTATCCCGGTTTATGGTGCAGAACAGACGGTCCACTTGGACAAAACCGGAGCCGTGAGCTCCGCACTTGGCGATCTTCCGCCGATTGAAGAGCAGGCCATTCCAAATGATGGTGTAGCCGAGATCAGCGGAGAAGACGCGATCCAGATTGCAACCGAAGAAGCAACCTCCCGGATTGGAGAGCTTGGTGCCGCGGAAATCACACCTCAAGCTGAATTGAACATCTATCATCATGAAGAAGATGGTCAGACGTATCTGGTTTACATTACGGAAGTAAACGTACTGGAACCTGCCCCTCTACGGACCAAATATTTCATTAACGCAGTGGATGGCAGTATCGTATCCCAGTTTGACCTCATTAACTTCGCTACTGGAACAGGTACAGGTGTACTTGGAGATACCAAAACCCTGACAACCACCCAATCCGGCAGCACCTTCCAACTGAAAGACACCACTCGTGGCAATGGCATCCAAACGTATACGGCAAACAATGGCTCCTCACTGCCTGGTAGCTTGCTTACAGATTCGGATAATGTATGGACCGATCGTGCAGGTGTAGATGCTCATGCTCATGCCGCTGCTACGTATGATTTCTACAAAAACAAATTCAACCGTAACGGTATTAATGGTAACGGATTGTTGATCAGATCAACCGTGCACTACGGCTCCAATTACAATAACGCCTTCTGGAACGGGGCACAGATTGTCTTTGGTGACGGAGATGGAACGATGTTCCGATCCCTGTCTGGTGATCTGGATGTTGTGGGTCATGAATTGACGCATGGTGTTATTGAATATACAGCCAATCTGGAATATCGCAATGAACCAGGTGCACTCAATGAAGCCTTTGCCGATATTTTCGGTAATACGATCCAAAGCAAAAACTGGCTGCTCGGTGATGATATCTACACACCTAACACTCCAGGAGATGCGCTGCGCTCCCTCTCCAACCCTACATTGTATGGTCAACCTGACAAATACAGCGATCGCTACACAGGCTCACAGGACAACGGCGGTGTCCATATCAACAGTGGTATCATCAATAAAGCCTATTTCCTTGCTGCTCAAGGCGGAACACATAATGGTGTGACTGTTACCGGAATCGGCCGGGATAAAGCGATCCAGATTTTCTACAGCACACTGGTGAACTACCTGACACCAACGTCCAAATTTGCCGCTGCCAAAACAGCTACCATTCAAGCAGCCAAAGATCTGTACGGAGCAACTTCCGCTGAAGCTACTGCTATTACCAAAGCGTATCAAGCTGTAGGCCTGTAAAATCTTATTTTATTGTAGTTCAACTTATAATGTACTCATCCTAATGGTAACAAAACGTTCAGACACCCCTCACCGTCCGAACGGATTAAGCTGATATCAATCAAAAGCGGTGTCCCGGACAACCCTGGACACCGCTTTTGTCATTTGTTTATTACGGATACAATCCTGCACTATCCTTGCGAAGGTCCCGCAGCAATCCATGACAACAATCCGTACGTATGCTTGCAATCTGCTGTACGTGACACTTCAAGTACCGCTTCATCCTCACTCTGCGAGAGCAAGGAAATCTGGAATCCCCGATCATTACTCATGCCCACAATCACATAATGTTCTGAAGCAAATGATTCTTCAAAAACAACAGTTACCTCTGTGCATACTTCACTCTCTGGCAGTACAAAAGCTTCCATTCCGAATTGTTGTACAACCGGTTGTTTGCTTACGCTGCGAACGGGCTGGAAGGCCAGATGTTTGGCTTGAACTGCCCCCGATTGCAACTGGCTGCTGCCCACGGTATCATCACAGAGATGCTCCTGTTTAATCGATTGTTCACTTAACATAAACTCCGTAGTTCCAGCGATCTCCTGTGACTGTTCAAGCTGTGGTTGCTGAGCCTGTTCTGCCGGCTCTGTTGTGAACAAAGCTGCCGGTAGTTCGCCAAGCTGATCTGTTTGGGATACCAGCTCTTGTTGTTGCTCCAGACCAGCACCCGGTATTGCCTCGACGATTACCTGCTGTGATTGCTGTACACCTTCATTTTCTGGTTGAAGCAATCCCTCTTGTCTTTTGATAGTTGCCAGTTGCTCCAGCGTTTCTCCACTGAACTGACGGATCGCATTCCATATCTCTTCGCTCAGATGCGCTGGACCTACAATCCCCGCATTCAAATGATTAGAGGTAATACTCTGCTCACTCAGTTTGCTGCCGTTCACGCTGCCATCGGCCAATTTGGCACTGGTGACAGACCCATTTTGCAGATGAATCCCGCTTACTGCTTCCTCTTCCAGATGAGTTGTGCGAATACTGCGTTCCTGAATATGATCAGCAAGAATGGTTCCATCCTGGATATGACGTGTTTGCACACTTTTGTCTGCTATGTGGATAGCCGATACCGCACCTTCAAGCAATTTATTACCGTTCACACTGCCGTCAGCCATTTTGGCACTTGTTATGGAACCATTGTGCAGATGAATCGAACTTACCGATTCGGCTTTGAGGTGGGAGATTCCAATGCTTCGCTCTTGAATATGGTCAGCATGTATGGCTTTCTCTTGGATATGACGCGATTGCACACTTCCATTGGCAATATGGACATCCGACACCGCATCTTCAAGCAGTTTGTCGCTGCTCACACTGCCATCCGCCAGTTTGGCACTCGTTACAGATTCATTTTGCAGATGAACCGCACTTATTGCTTCCTCTTCCAGATGGAACGTACCAATGCTGTGCTCCTGAATATGATCAGCAAGGATCGCTCCTGCCTGGATATGGCGAGTTTGCACACTTTCCGACGCGATATGGCTCCCCAATACAGTATCTTCGAGCAATTTGCTGCCACTAATGCTACTGTCAGCCAATTTGGCACTTGTGACGGACCCATTTTGCAGATGAACCGCACTTACCGCTTCCTCCTCCAGATGGGCTGTGCCGATGCTTCGCTCCTGAATATGACCAGCATGAATAGCTCCTGCCTGAATATGCCCGGATTGCACACTTTCCGATGCGATATGAATCCCGGATACCGTACCTTCGAGTAACTTGCTGCCAGTTATACTACCATCCGCCAGTTTGGCACTCGTTACAGCTCCATTTTGCAAATGAATGGCACTTACAGACTCCTCTTCCAAATGTGCTGTGCCGATGCTCCGCTCTTGAATATGATCAGCATGAATGGCTCCTGCCTGAATCTTACTGGATTGCACACTATCGTCTGCAATGTGGATATCTGATACTGCTCCTTCGAGCAACTTGCTGCCGGTTACACTGCCGTCGGCCAACTTGGTACTTGTTACAGATCCATTTTGCAGATGAATGGCACTTACTGCTTCCTGTTCCAAGTGAAGCATGCCAATGCTGTGTTCCTGAATATGGTCAGCAAGGATTACTCCTGCCTGGATATGGCGGGATTGCACACTTTCAGAAGCGATATGGATTCCCGACACCGCATCTTCGATCAACTTGCTGCCGGTTACACTGCCGTCAGCCAGTTTGGCACTGATGACAGATCCATTTTGCAGGTGAATCGCACTTACTGCTTCCTCCTCCAGATGGGTTGTGCCGATGCTCCGCTCCTGAATATGGTCAGCATGAATGGCCCCAGCCTGAATATGCCCGGTTTGCACACTTTCGGACGCAATATGAACCCCCGATACGGTTCCTTCAAGCAATTTGCTGCCGTTGATACTGCCATCCGCCAGTTTGGCACTTGTTACAGATCCATTTTGCAAATGAACTGCACTTACAGACTGCTCATCCAGATGAACTGAGCCAATACTGCACTCTTGAATATGATCAGCAAGGATTGCTCCTTCTTGGATATGATGGGTTTGCACACTTTCATTGGCAAGGTGAGTAGCCGATACGCTTTCTGCGGCTAATTTGCTGCCATCCACACTACCCGTTGCTAGTTTGGAGCGTGTTACAGATTCATCCTGCAAAATAATCGTACTTACCGCTTCTTCTTCCAGATGAGATGTTCCGATGCTGCGTTCATGGATATGATGAGGAAGAATTTCACCATCTTGAATATGACGGGAATGCACAGCTCCTTGCTGTAGGTGAACAGCACTTGTCGACTCTGCCTGAAGATGCAAGCCACTGATCAAACCTGGCTGAAGGTGAGCCGCTGTAATGGATAAAGGTGCCAGATGGTCTGTTTCGACAGATCCAGGTGCCAAGTGATGCGATGTGACCACCTGTTCAGCAATATGCTCCTCATGAATGATGTCTGGCTTCAGATGCTGTGAGCTCACTACTTGAGTCCCCAAATGGTCAGATTTCACGCTGCCTTCAGCCAGATGGACGGATTGTACAACGGATGGCTGCAAGTGCTCGCTACCTACAGCAGCCTGTTGCAGTTCTGTCCCGGATACCGAGTCTGCTGTCAAATGGTCCGCACTTATGGAGCCATGTTGAAGTTTGTTGCCGGTAATACTGCCATCAGCAAATAATTCCGGCGAGCGTATTTCTTCCGACAAATGTTCCAGTGAAACGGCATGCTGCTTCAGGTGATATCCGCGAATGGTTCCTGCTGGAATATGTTTGGCGTTAATACTCTCTGCCATAATCTTGGAAGAAGTCACGCTGCCGTCTGCCAGTTTAGCTGACGTGACAGCAAAATCCGCCAGTTTATCTGTGGCAACACTTTCTGGTGAGAGCTTGGGGGAGGTAACCGCATGATCTGTTAGATGAGGCGGAAAAATGGACCCGCCAGCCAGCTGGGCTGAAGTTACACTATCAATAGCCAATTTGTCTGTGGTGACCGCGGCCCGTGCAATCGCATCCGTTTCAACACTACCCGGCTGAAGATGAGGTACACCTACGGCATGTTCTGTCAGATGTTCCGATTTCACTGCATAAGGTCTCAGGGCCTCGGAACCCACGCTGCCTGGAGCCAGATGTATCCCTGTGACTCCACCACTCGCAAGATGCGAGGATATAACACTTCCCGGGGCAAGCGCTCTGCTACTCACCGATGCCGTTCCAAGCTTTTCTGTTGTCACACTTCCATCCGCAAGTTTAACGTCTGTAACGGCACCATCCTGCAATTCATACGTACCCACGGCCGACTCTGCAAGATGCCGCTCACACACCACGTCGTCTGCAAGAGCGTCTCCGGACACACTTCCGGCAGATAGATGAGCTGCCTCGATGCTTCCACTTGCAATGTGAATAGAGTGAATTGCGGAATTGTCCACATGTACCGGCGTAATTCCCCGATTTGCAATGTGTTCCGCACGAATGGACCCTTTGGCAAGATGTTTACCCTGTACGGCTTCATCCGCAATTTTGGAAGAAATTACGCTCTGATCAGAGATCTTGGATGCCGTAATGGACTGTTCCAGCAATTTTGCTGTTCCAACAGACTGGTCTGCCAGTTTGCTACTGGTTACTGCACCTTCTGTCAAATGCTCACTGCCCACTTCTCCATTACCAATCTGCTCCTTGCCAACGGAATGAGCTCGAATCTGACTTGATCCGATTGAACCGTCCAGCAGATGTCTTCCAGTTAGTGAACCCTCAGCTAAATGTCTTGTTTGTATGGATCCATCCTCTATCTGGTCACTTCCAATACTGCCATTTAATAGTTGTGAACGACCGACAGACCCTTCTGCCAGATGTGTCTGTTTAACAGCACCTGCCTGAATATGGTGAGACTCGATGGAGTGTTCTTCGATTTTGCTGCCTGTGACAGCAGCTTCCCGAATTTTGGATGTAGTCACTGCATCGTCAGCCAGTTTGGAGGTATTCACAGCTCCTCCCGTGAGATGCCTTGTATCCACCCCGCTAATCGCGATCTTGTCTCCAGTTACGGCATGATTTTTGATTAATTCTTCCGTTACCAGCATGCGGCTGAGATGTCTTGTGCTGATGGAACCGTCGGCAATTTTAGCCGAATCGATGGCCTGGTTACCAAGCTTCTGAGAAGTAATACTGCCATCTCTGATTTTCTCGCCTGCAATAGAAGCATTCCGTATTTTGTGACCAGACACAGAACCGTCAATCAGGTGCTCCTCAGATACAGACGCTTCCGCAAGTTTCGCTGAAACGATGGCCCCGTCTGCAATGTGAATGCTGGTCACCGCATAATCCTGCAATGCTTCACTGCCGACCGCATCCGGTTTCAGCTTGGAGGCATCTACAGAGAAAGGAGCCAATTTGCTCTCCGTAACAGCAAATTCACTCAAGTCGTCCGTGTAGATGTAATGTCCGGTATGACCCGGCATCTGGTTCTGGTTCAGGATCTGCAGCCGGTCCTTGTTTGTTGTTTCTTGCTTGATGATACCCACCTCTTCTTCCAGAACAAGCGGAGCCACACTGCTAACCTGAATCTGCTTATCCGAGCTATCTTCTGTCTCGATTTCCTTGCTATCAGACTCTACGGGTTCCGGCTTGATTTCGGCTTCGATCTCCAACTCTTCCAGCTCATTTGTTGAAGAAGGTAGCTCCATTGAGTCGAATAGGAATTCTTCCGACTCCTGAACAGCTCTCGAATCCCTTTTATTCGTATTCAAGCGTTCTTCCCTATTCACAGTGAAACCTGAGTTCATCTTGTCTGCCCGGCGATCAGTCAGTTCCAATTCCTTGTATTTCGGGCTCACATGCCGCAGTTTCGGCGTCGGAACCTTCTTTTTGCCATTTTTACTCATGCAGCTTGCTCCTTCCTCTAACGTTCGTCTCCGGCATCATATGCTTCCATATGGGCATCTGCCACTTCATTTATGACTTTTGCGGATTCCAGAGCACGAATGTACAGGCGTCAAGACAGGAAGGTTCGATGATCTTCGTGGAAATAGGCGTGTCAGGGCAGCAGAGGAAAGGCGGCTGTCCACGCCCCCGTCCCAGTCATGTCATAGGATATTATATCTAGGTCGTGTCTGAAAACTCGCTGAAATGCATCTTTCACCGTCTTTTCGCCCCCTGCTGTGTCACTTTCCCTTGACGTGCCCCGGCACGCCTGCGGAAAACTTCCTTGCTTGGAACGAAGATTCGGCAAAACCTGCTTCCTTCAGAGTTTTAGACACGCCCTGAGCAAGCACTAGTGCTTGGCGATGCATCTTACACACCGGTCTGCGTTATCGCGATGTCTGAGCCATGCGGTGACAGGCCGGCATTCCATGAATGGACGATCCATGGTCGCGATAACATCGAAGGAGGAACGGTCATGCTCCAAGAAACGATCGGCATTATGTTCGATTCACGCATGTACCGGGGGATACCGGCCGGAAGGACCGGTCAGGAATCACTCGCGAATTATGAACAGGCAGCGGCCAGTTATGGATTAACTCCCTGCTTTTTGAGGCTGGAAGATATCGATTCGGATCAAAAAACATGTCTTGCCTATGTAAAAAAAGAAGGCAGATATGTTCGCGAGCGCATGCCACTGCCCTCCGTCATTCATAACCGCTCACTCCAGCTTCGCCGGACGGAACAGCATCAGATCACCAAGCTGATGTTGCAGGGTATCCAGGTATTCAACGTTCGCAACCGGTACCGTAAAGATCACATTCATGACATGCTTCATCAGGACCTCGCCTTGCGAGAACACCTGCCCCGTGCAGTCAAAGCTACGCCAGAGTCTCTGGCCTATATGATGGAACAATATGATGACCTCGTCATCAAACCATGCAGCGGTAGCATCGGTCATGGGATTCTGCGAGTCTTTGAGCGAGATGGACAGTGGAAACTAACCTGTGAGACGAAGGCGGCACGCAAAGGGTGGGCTACCTTCCGATTGAGCAAAGGACAGCTTCCTTCCGCCACCCTAAGGCGGATCTTTCGCCATGCCTACCTCATTGAAGAGCGTATCCCACTGGTACGTTATGAGGGCAGGCCGGTAGATTTGCGGGTATCTGTACAACGTGGCAGCGATGGTCTCTGGGGAATAACAGGCATGTTTGCCAAAGCGGCTCCTGCCCATACGTTTGTCAGCAATATCGCCCAGGGCGGTAAAGTCATGAAGCTCGCAGAGGCCCTTGGATTAGGGGAATCTGGCTTCGACCTGGCTCGACTGGAATACAGAATCGGACTCGTTGCCCTTCGAATTGCCCAAAACCTGGCGGCCAGTCTTCCACATCTGGCTGATCTGGGTCTTGATCTCGGGATAACGCGCAGCGGCCAGATCTATTTTATTGAATGCAATGGACGGGATCAGCGTTACGGTTTTCGCAAGGCGGGAATGTCGGAACACTGGAAGGCAACGTACAGCAAACCGATGGCTTATGGGCGTCTGCTGCTGGAACAGAATTCAAGAATTCCGAGACAACCGCAGACATACGATAGGAGACTATATTGATTTCGTGTGCATTCTGTGTCAATATTATGCAGAACGGCCGGTCTTGCCGGCCTTGAAGTTCGCATTAACCCTAAGGGGGATATTCATGGCAAAAACGCTGTTGCGATTAATGACCGAGCTTTCTTCGCGCAAATGGATCTCCCGGACCGTGGGAGCCTTCTCCAAAAGCCGGGGAAGTAAGGCATTTATCCCTTATTTTGTCCGGACCTACGACATCCCTGTTCAGGAGGCCGAGAAAGACTGGAAGGAATACCGTTCACTGAACGATTTCTTTACCCGCAAATTAAAGCCGGGCATGCGCCCGTTGGAACTTTCAGAGCATGCACTGATCAGCCCGGTAGATGCCAAGATTACGGCAGCCGGTCCAATATCTGCAGGGACACTCCTGAATGTTAAGGGACAAAATTATACACTTGCTGAATTATTAAACCATTCTCCCCATCTGGAGAAGTACAAGCACGGGTACGGGTTCGTCCTCTATCTCAGCCCTCGCGACTATCACCGCATTCATGCACCTGTCAGCGGCCGCAAAATAGAGAGCGAACACATCAAAGGCAAAGTTTATCCCGTGAATGACTTTGGCCTGACCCATATGAGATCCGTGCTTAGTCGAAACGAACGACTCATTACGTATATCGCACATGATTACGGTGAAGTGGCAGTTGTCAAAGTAGGTGCGATGAACGTGAGTAGCATACAATATGCTGATACGGACATAAGTACCTGGGCACAAGGCGATGATCTGGCCTATTTTGAATTCGGTTCCACCGTTGTTCTGCTGACGCAGAGTGGCACATTCGAACCAAACCCGGGCTTACAGCCAGGCGATTCTGTCAAAATGGGCGCATTGCTTGGTCGTTTGAAACCGAAGAACTAATGAGTCCATACGCAAATAAAGAGGATGGCGCAGCACCTGTAACCAGGTATTGCGCCATCCTCTTTATGAATTCATATTCATCCATATATACATGCAATACGAAGCTTCGCTCCGTCGTTATTGGTCTGCTGAGTTCTCCTCAAAACCACACATCTTGCAAGTCCTCTGCCGGTTTGAAGCGACGCAGACGGTTCCGGAAAATATTGCATCCCTTCGTAGAGCATCCCCGGTTGCGGACCCGACGTTTTCCGTTCATCACAAGTTCCCCCTTTTGGTCATCTGGAATGCTAGATAATTACCCTTGCATTCCAGACTTGAAACGGTTTCCTGTTTTTCTCATCAGAATTTTAACGAATCTCGGACGGGCTTTTGCCGGTATACTGCTTGAACTGACGACTGAAGAAGAAAATATCCCGGTAGCCCAGAGCATCCGCCACTTCGGTCACATTCATGCCGGTATGCACCAGCAGATGTTCCGCCCGTTCAATACGCATGCGGATAATATAAGATTGCACCGATGAGCCCACCAGTTCCTTGAACTTGATCGAGAAGTATCGGGGCGATAAGCCAGCCCGCGCAGCCAGATCTTCCACCCGATGTGTAATCCCGGGATGCTGACGCACATAATTGGCGACCTCCTGGATGACATCGGACAACTGGTTGCTCACCTTTTTCTCCACAGGTTCTTCCGTATCAGCGCGCAGCAAATGAATCATCAATTGTTTCAGAATCAATCGGCTCTCTTCATCACGTCCGTACACATCTGATAAGAACAGTCTTACATAACGTGCCAGCAAGTGCTCAAACTCCACCGTTTCCTGTACCTCGCGATAGGACTGGGGAACGTCAGCAACAGGCACGTCCACATCAAAGTGAATATACGTAAGTACCAACGGTTTTTGCTTATTATGTGTTGCAGTAGGATGATCTCCTGGCCTGAACAAAAAACAACTACCCTTGCCAACTTCATACGACTGGTCATTCAGTACAAGCGTTCCTTCACCACTCCATACATAAAATAAATCATAGTTTTGCATCGGTTTTTCCCGTTTCTGCCACTTCCAGCCCGGTTCACAGACAATTTTGGCGACAGCGGGCAAAATAACAAATGATGACGGCGATGCCTGCAGCATGTCGCCACTCCCCCTTGATAGTTAATCTCTCTGCATATGGCATCATTCTGATCTGAATCTCACTTCTTCAATCCAGGCCATATGTATTTCAGTATCTATAGAAATTGAACTAAAGAACATTTACACTTGCCACTTCGATGACAGAACAACCTTCCGATCGCTGTTATCCCCAGATTTTTTGATTCACTTTTACAAAGGTGAAAATCTGACGATAAAGGCGAACGCTCCGCTTCTTCAGGTTATTTCTGCCCTCTACGTTTTCGTGTAAATAATTAGTTCAACTTGTATAGCATGATTAAATACAACTTGCTCATATATGATCTCTGCTCCTACAGGAGCGAAATGTCTTATCCCATTATACAGCGGAATTCACCGAAACGAAAATGTGCACTTCTCCCAGGCTAGCCGCATTCGCCGGATTCCCTCTGTTATCTCTTCTTTCTCCAGATGTGCAAAAGCAAAGCAGGCCGCCGGATGATCTGAAGTCAACCGATATCGCTCTGCATCACGGAACAATATGCCATCCTCCTGAGCGAGCTTTTTAAATCGCTGATAACTGTCCACATCGCCATTCCAGGTGGCGTAGATATGCAGTCCTGCATCACCAAGCTGCATCGTGAATGCTTCCGGCAACTGTAGTTCCATCTCGCGGACAAAAAAATCATGCCGTTCCCCATATAACCGGGTTAACCGTCGTAAGTGCCTCAGGTAACCTCCTCGGGTCATAAATTTTGCCAGTGCGCGCTGCTCTAACAGCGCTGGAGGTACCGGTTCATACAACGCCTTGGCGGCAAGCAGAGGTTCTACCAGACCAGGTGGCAGGACGGCATAGCCAAGTCGGAACGAAGCCACCATCGTTTGTGAGAATGATCCAACATAGATGACACGCTGTTCACTATCAAGCACTTTGAGGGGTTCAATCGGTCTTCCGCCCCATCGGAATTCACTGTCATAATCATCTTCAATGATGACCGCATTCCGCTTTGAGGCCCACGCAAGCAAGGCACGTCTTCTGTCCAATCCCAGCACGGCCCCTGTTGGAAACTGCCGGGTAGGGGTGACAAATAACGTCTGTGCCTCCCAAGGCTGAGGAATAATGCCTGCGGCATCCACCTCTGCCGGGATGATATGCCCACCACAGGACTTGACGGCATGAGCGATGCCCGGATACCCCGGATTCTCTAATACAACTGCTACCCCCTCTGCGATCAACAGCTGGGATAGAAGGGTGATGCCTTGCATTGAACCGCTGAACAATACAATCTGAGATGGTTCAGCCTGAATACCACGTGTCCATCTGAGATGGGAGGCGATGGCCTCACGCAGCTCCGGATCACCGGCTACACCGCTCGATTCTCGCCAACCACTGCGATGAACCGCAGCGAGTGCACTCTTCCACTCCCCTAACGGGAAATGTTCCGCAGGCATGCGCTGCATTTGAAAATTAATGACGGACGGCTTCGGTGAAGACATCTGAGTCCGCAGAACTTCATGTTGCGTATTCAACCTCTGTACCCGCTCACCCCAGGGAGACAGGTTGAGAACGGCTTCCTGTTTTTCATTTTCCTGAGTGGATAATGTTTCGGTGACAAATGTACCTCTTCCCCGATGTGCATGGACATAACCATCCGCAAGCAGCATGTCGTATACCTGAGCTACCGAACCACGTGACATCTCATATTGCCTTGCCAACTCACGTGTGGAAGGAAGCCGCGTGCCTCCCACCAATGTACCTGCATGAATGGCATCACGTAACGCATGGTACAATGCCTCATACTTATATCGATGCTGAAGTTCATAGGTATCCATCGGCAGCCACAATTCCATCTTGCACCTCTCTTCATTTGTCTTCATCTGTGATCCCCGACTAATTGGCCTACTAAAGTGAATGTAAATTGGATCTATTTCATTGTCAATGTATGAACTATTGTTATCCATAAGATATGGCGTTCTATTATACATTCAATGATGGGGGAATACACATGAGACGGAAAGAATTCACAGTAGATGAAGAACAGGAAATCACCGCATTTCTGGATCAGTGCTCCTTCGGGTTTCTGGGAACGGTCAGTCCGGACGGACAACCACGGGTTACACCGCTGAACTTCGTATATATGGACGGTTGCTTTTATTTTCACGGCAGTCTGGCTGGCGAGAAGATGAAACAGATCAAACAGGATTCGTCGGTCAGTTTCACAGTAGCTGAAGAGTTCTCCCTGATTCCATCCTATTTCAGTGATCCTGAGCTGGCTTGTCCGGCAACTTCTTTCTTCAAAAGTGTTATGGCCTTTGGTCAGGCTGAACCGGTTAAAGATCTGGACATCAAAGGTAAGGTACTGCAACGATTCATGGAGAAACTCCAGCCGCAAGGCGGATATGTACCCATTGACGCTACTGACTCGCGTTACACAGGAAACCTCAAAGCTGTAGCCGTAGTCCGAATTAGTCCTGAACGGATCAGCGCCAAGTTTAAATTTGGACAAAATTGGTCTATTGAACGCCTGGATCATATCCGTGGTGAACTGGAACAGCGCAATGAAGGAAGAGATGCCGAAACTGCTGAAATGATGCGGAAATACTGTCCATTTCATCAACAATAAGTTTCATTTCTTGAGGATTACTCCAAGGTCGAATACAACGATAACCCACCCGAAAACCCTCTGCAACAACGCGGTAAAGTGATATAACTGTCATATTGCGTAATTTCCGTGACGGGGGCATGTCAAGGTGATATAATGTTAGGCAGTTGAATCACAAAGACTTGGAAGGATGAAAAGAATGAATCCACTGGCTGAACAGTTGAACGAAAGTATTCAGACAGGCAGCAGTCACGTCTACTCCATGCTGTCACAGCTTGGCAAAGAAATTTATTTTCCTAAAGAGGGGATTTTGAGTCAATCTGCTGAAGCAGCAAGCTTGGCCAAGACCCATAATGCCACGATTGGTATCGCCCTGGAGGGTGGTGTGCCGATGCATCTTCAGGTTATTCAGGAGAAGCTGTCTGCATTCCAACCAAAGGATCTGTATCCTTACGCTCCACCTGCAGGCAAACCTGAATTGCGGACCGTTTGGAGAGACAAGATGCTGAAGGAAACGCCTTCTCTGGAAGGCAAAACGTTTGGCAATCCGATTGTAACCAATGCATTAACCCATGGACTTAGTATCGTAGCCGACCTGTTCGCCGATGAAGGGGACGCTGTCATATATCCAGATAAAAACTGGGAAAATTACGAGCTGACCTTCGGAATTCGTCGTCATGGCCAGTTGGTTCATTATCCCCTGTTCGATGATCAGTTGAACTTCAACAGTGAGGGTCTGCTTCAGGCTTTGCTTGATCAAAAGGACAAAGGTAAAGCCATCGTTCTGCTCAACTTCCCGAATAACCCTACAGGTTATACGCCTGGAGCCGAAGAAGCAGATGCCATTGTGAACACGATTCTTCAGGCAGCTGAAGCCGGCGTTAACGTGGTTGCTGTAACAGACGATGCTTACTTTGGACTGTTCTTCGAAGATTCCATTCATGAATCCCTGTTTGGCAAACTTGCCAACATTCATCCACGTGTGTTGACCGTAAAAGTGGATGGTGCAACCAAGGAAGAATTCGTATGGGGCTTCCGCGTTGGATTCATTACGTATGCCCATGAAGATGCAGCCGTTCTGCATGCATTGGAACAAAAAACACTCGGTATTATCCGGGCAACGATCTCCAGTGGCCCGCATCCTTCCCAGACTTTTGTACTGGATGCGCTCAAAGCACCGGAATTTGAAGCACAGAAACAGGAGAAGTTCGAGATTATGAAAGGCCGCGCCAATAAGGTAAAAGCCATTCTCGATAGCGGCAAGTATGGAGATGCATGGGACTATTATCCGTTCAACTCCGGTTACTTCATGTGCCTGAAGCTAAAAGAAGTTGGCGCTGAAGAACTTCGAAGCCATTTGCTGCACAAATATGGTGTGGGTACAATCGCGCTGGGTGAATCGGATCTTCGAATCGCCTTCTCCTGTATTGAAGAATCCGGGTTGGAAGATCTGTATGAAACCATCTATCGTGGAGTTCAGGATCTGCGGACGACTTAGTTAACACAGACCTGTACCCTGAATGTTATAAGAACCCTTTGTATAACGGCGACGTTTCATGTCACTGAATATACGAAGGGTTCTTTTGTGTTTTATCAGCCCAAAAGCTTTAATTTCTGGCTTTACCGGGCATCGGCCCAATCAGCCTACCCCCATGGCACATAATATACGATGTACGCAAGGGCGTGCCAAACAACCACTTGAAAGGGGAATGACCATGTCTGGAGTTGAAGATACAAGAGGCGGTTATGGATGCGGCGGTTACGGCGGAGGATTTACAAACACAGGTGCCATTCTCGTTCTGTTCATCTTGCTCGTGATTATCACTAAATCGTTCCTCTGTTAGTACCAATACACACTTGCGCGAGAACCAAGTGATCTGATTGCAAGATTCCATTACAGCACAAAGAAGGGTATACCGGGACACAGCCCGGAATACCCTTCTTTTGTTATCTTTTGTACCTCTCACTGGTGAACCCAATGTAATAATCCGAGTTGGTCCGGTGTCCGATCGTTTACTCGTCCTCTTCTTCCTTCAACCACTTGTTACCTTGCGAACGCCGCATGATCACAATCACCAGTATACCCAAAATAAGTGCTACTCCGGTGACAGTCAGTCCGCTTGCTCCGGCAGCCAGCATAGGCAACCACATGAGTAACGCAGCCAGTGCATGTAGATGGAATATGAATCCCAACACCTGAGAACGACGACTCTCACCCGAGATTGGATAGATCATAATCCAGAACGATTCACTATGACTGCGACGCAGCGCACCTAACTGAACACCTGCAAGCAACAGGAAGAACAGATACACCCCGACACCAAAGTAGCTGCCTGCTGTCCACCAGGATAGTAACATGCCCAGTACAACTAGGCGTAACACGATTGAGAACACTTCGGTTCGAACAAACGTTTTGGTTATCAAGTAACGGTAAGCTTTCCCTGCATTCCAGGGAAGACCACTCCCCAATTTGCTAAGCCAGCGACGCGAACTTACTTTCTGTCCGGATGAAGGTACATCCACAAACCAGCCGAGCGTCCGCATGACTCTGCCAGCCTGCCCCTGTTCCACCTGAATCAGTCGTTCCCACGCTACCCGATGTTTCACCGGTATACGCAAGGCGACGATGTAGACAACAGCCAGCAACAGCAGGAACCAGACGCTGCGCTGCGGTGGCTGCCACAGCCATGCGCCAACCGCCAGCACTGCCAGAGCCCATCGCAAGAGACGATATCCTCTTGCTGCCCCGACCTGAACCATTCTTAGCTCTTGCCACGCTCCATAACTGGACAACCCTTTCCAAAGCAACAGGAATACGATGAACCAGCCAAATGGCCGTGCATCCAGATCTGCTCTGACATAGAGCGGCCACAGTGTAACAAATACAAGCAGCAAGCCCAGAGTTTTATAGATGATGCCCCGGGCAAAGCTGTTCTTCAAATATTCCTGCATCCGGTATTCCTGTGGTCGCAGGAACACAATATCTGCCGGAAGCAGATATGTACGATAACTGCTAAACAGCACTAGCGGTGCCAGCAGCAGCAATGCAACCCAGCGAATCGGAAATTCCGCCGGAATGTTCTGGACAAACGATGTATACCAGGCGGAGAACGCAATGACGAGAAATAAAAAGACCATAGCTACACCGCTCTGGATCACATAACCCAGATAAGGAAGAATTCCGTTCCAGAATCCTGTGCGTCTTTGCTTCCATAGCAGCTTGAGATCCATGCTCAATCCCTGCCTTGTACGAGGGAATAGAACATGTGCTCCAGCGTGGCATCCGATTCCCCGAATTGGGAGCGCAGTTCATTCAGCGTACCTTGAGCAATAACCTGCCCACGGTGCAGAACGATAAAACGGTCACAGTAATTTTCAATCGTGGACAGAATGTGTGAACTGAGCAGGATGGATGATCCCGAAGCTTTCATCTCCAGCATAAAATCAAGCAAAGAGCGAATACCCAGCGGGTCCAGTCCCAGGAAAGGCTCATCAATGATGTACAGTGGTGGTCCTGCCACAAAAGCACACATGATCATGACCTTTTGTCTCATCCCCTTGGACAGGTGAGTCGACAGACTTGTACTTTTCTCATTCATACGGAACAGTTCCAGTAGTTTCTCCGTACGTTGTTTGAAATCAGCCTCCGACACATTGTACGCTCTTGCCGTAAACTCCAGGTGCTCCATCACCGTCATCTCATCATACAGTTCGGGTGATTCCGGTACAAATGCCATAGCCGATTGGTAGATCTGCGCATCCTCGTCCCGCTTCTTGCCCATCACTCGCACTTCGCCCTGTTGAGGTGTCATCAAGCCGAGGATGTGTTTCATGGTTGTGCTTTTGCCAGCACCGTTTAAGCCGATTAGTCCGACCATCTCTCCACGTCCAACTTCCAGATCGATGCCGTGAAGGACGGGCCGTTTGGCACTATAACCTCCGCTTAACCCGCTGATTTGCAGAACAGGCGATTGAACGTTTTCCATCTATCCCTGCACCCCTTTCGTCAGATTCTATTCTTCGGAGCGTGGCGTTTTATCTTTACTCCACTTGGGTGCTCCTTTGTTTTTACGATCCTGGTCGCGCTCCGTGCGGCCTGTATTACCCGTTGGTTTGCTACCTGCTGGACGCGAATTGGAGATTGTAGCTCTGGTTCCCCCATTACGATTGCCCTGACCTGGTTTGCGATCTCTGGATTGTCCTGGTTTTCTGGAGAACGAATGTCCCTCAGGCCGCGTGTCCGGACGCGGGTCAGCCTCCAGTACTTTACCGCCAAAGAGTACACGTTCTGACAGTTCGATTCCGAGTTCGCGTGCGAATTTACGCATAATAAAGATCTGTGTTTCATCCACAATGGACAAAACGATACCCGAGCGTCCCATCCGGCCTGTACGACCTGCACGGTGAACATAGTGCTCCGAGTCAAAGGCAGGGTCATAGTTAATGACCATTGGCAAACCTTCGATATCCAGTCCTCTGGCAGCCACTTCGCTGGCAATCAGCAACTGAAGTTTGCCATTACGGAAGGCAGACAATACGTTACTGCGCGTCACTTTGTCAGCATCTCCATACAGCGCAGCAGCGGACAAGCCCAGATGATTCATTTTTGCTTCAACTTCACCAATATCTTCGGTTGCATTCACAAATACGATTGCCCGATCCGGATTGTACTGTCTAACCAGACGACGCAGCATGTCAATTTTGTTACGGTTTTCTTCTACAAAATAATAATGCTCAAGGCCCGCAGCCGTAGCTCGATCCGGTTCAATTCCGATCTGCACAGGCTCTTTCATCTCACGCTTTGCGAGTCCAGCTGTATGCTCATCAATGGTTGCTGACAGGAAGATCAGCTGACGGTCCCGCAATGCGCTCTTGAGTACAAAGTTCACGTCACTTACGCCGCCAAGTTGGAACACTTGGTCTGCTTCATCGATAACAATCGTAGAGACGTTGTGCATTTTCAGTTTTTTGAGTGTAATCAATTCCTTCAGTCGTCCCGGTGTACCCACAACCAATTGTGGATGCTCACGTAGCTTCTCGATCTGACGTTTAGCCGCTGCGCCTCCAATTAGACCCAATACGCCAATCTTACGTTCTTCCGCATAACGCTGCGCTTCACGTACAATTTGCATCGCCAGCTCTTGCGTAGGTGCAATAATGAGTTTCTGCGTACCTTTGATATCCATTTTGATGGATTGTAACAGTGGCAGCAGATATGCCAGCGTTTTTCCTGTTCCCGTCTGGGATTTGGATACGACATCTCGGCCTTCCAAAATAACCGGGATCGTCTGAGCCTGTACAGGTGAAGGTTCGTTAATGCCATGTTTCGCCAAAACGGCCTCCAGATCCTGTTCCACGCCAATTGAAGCAAATGTTTGATTCGTCATGTATGTCCATCCTTTTAATTTATTCATTTTGATGCTAGCCTTGCTTGTACGGATATAAACCGAAGCCTGTCATCACATTACCTTTCATTATATGCGAAAAAAGCCCGTGTACCAAATCTTATTCCAGAATTGTATGTATACACGCCAAAAAAAAGAAAAGCCCCTCGGCGGAGCCTTTCTTTCATTCCGTATATGATGCCTCGTATCACATTTACTTCTGATTCATTACACCGTGCGACAATCGATCTGCAAGACGAGGAAATAGCTGGTACAACCATATGCCAGCAGAAGCAAGTCTTGGCAGATTCACTTCTTCCTTGCGCTTTTTCATCGCCCGAATCATATGACCCGCAACGTCTTCCGGTTTCAACATCATCCAGCGTACATTATTCACATAATTGCCAGAAGGGTCAGCCCGATGGAAAAACGGTGTATCAATCGGACCTGGATTAATCGTTGTCACCATGACTCCAGTCTTGCGAAGCTCCTGACGCAGCGCATTACTAAATCCGAGTACAGCATGTTTCGTAGCTGTATAGGAAGCGGATTTGGCTGTACCGATTTTGCCAGCCATGGAGGCCACGTTCACAATCTGACCTTTGCCACGTTCCAGCATTTGTGGAAGCACTGCTTTGGTGCAGCGGACAATGCCCATGTAATTAACGTCCATCATCTCATCGAATTCCTGTACAGACATCTCTGTCATCGCTGCGAATTTCCCGTAACCTGCATTGTTCAGCAAAATGTCGATTCGTCCGTATTTATGCAATATCGCATCCACAGCTGCCTGAACCTGCTCACTATCCGTAACATCAAGTGTGAGTAATTCATGCGGCCCTTTCAGCGAGGCACCAATCTCTTCCAGCTTGTCCCGTGAACGGGCAGCCAGAATTGGGATGGCTCCTTCTTCTATCAGCATCTGCGCACACAGCGCACCGATACCACTCGATGCACCTGTGATAAACACTACCTGATCTTTCAGCATCCGTGATGTCCTCCCGTATTGAACACATATTGCCTTTTGAGGCGTATGGTTCTATTCTACGAGATCATGACCTGAATATCCATCTCACCAATGCCGTCCATCAGCAAAGGAATACTCAGTGCTTTCGTTGCACTAAATGTAGTCAGATGTTCGGACTTCATCACTTGTGGAGGTGTAATATCGACCACAACACCCTGGTTTGACAGGATCGTGCTGGCGTTACCACTGATCATATTCCCCAGTTCGGAAATCGCACTTTTGCTCATTTCATCCATTTCTGTAATGACAAAACCACCCATCATCGCAGATACAATTTTCAATGCAACTTGTTCATTAATTCCAAATACAATGTTTCCGCTAAGTTGTCCGGTCATTCCGATCACGATCCAGACATGGTCTGCAATGTACTCTACATTTTTCACGCCAAGACTCCCGGTGGAAGGCGAAACCTGGATGAGCTGTTCGAATACGTTCCGTGCCGATTCCAGGAAAGGATTAATCACTTCCGCTTTCACTGTCTATGTCCCCCTCGCACTGGGTTATTGGTCACACACCAAAAGTCCCATATTCATTAAATTTATTATACTTTATCACGTACAAGAATTCATTAAGAATTCGTTAAACCATGTGTACTATAATTTATCGTCATCCGTGGGGCAAATGTTTATAGCTGATTCTAGCGAATAAACAGCGCTTTTCACTTCTTTTGAAGAAAGCATTTCGATCATCGTGCGTGGCAAAGGGCATTTAGGACTTTATTACTGCTTTCTCACAACTGTAAAAAAAATCAAATTCTTGTATTCGCGTTTTTTTCACAGTCTCTTGAACTACTTTTGATCCTGATCATTACCTTCATTGCTCTGCTGTCCTGAATCACCTATAATTTAAGATAACGGAACAATAACCAGTTACGGGATTACATCACACTAAACATTACATAATCAAGAAATTTTGCCTGCAAGGAGGTCACCTATGAACATAAGCCAACTGGAGACACTAATTACCATTTCCAAAACGATGAGCTTCCGCAAAGCGGGAGAACTTCTGAACCTGACCCAGCCTGCCGTCTCGGCCCAGATCAAAAGTCTGGAGGACGAATTCAGCACCGTTCTTGTGGATCGTAACCAACCCGTTACCCTGACAGACCGTGGACAGGTATTCCTGGAGCACGCTGAACGGATGCTCGATATCGTTGATGAGTTGAAACAAAAATTGTCCGATCTCGATGAAACGCCTCAGGGACGTATCGTGTTAGGCACAACAACTTCCATTGCTATTCAGATCTTGCCAAGGGTGTTATCCTATTTCCAAGATCAGTTCCCGCTGATCAAAACCAGTATCCAGTCCCTTCCTTCATCACAGATCTATACCCAGGTCGAAAATGGTCTGGTTGATATTGGTATCGGTTATCTCACGGAGCGTAATCCCAACCTGAATACATCTGTGCTGTACTATGACACATTTGAACTCGTGGTATCTCCTTCCCATCCGCTGGCGAAGAAGAAACATGCTGCAGTCGATGTGCTCCGGAGTACACCATTGATTCTGCTGTCCCCTGATACCGTAGGACGAAGGTTTACGGAAACTATCTTCAAGAAACATAATATTGAACCTAATATTGTAATGGAGTTGTCGAGCAGCGAAGAAGTGAAACGGATGGTCGAGATTGATCTCGGGGCAGCTGTCATCTCCAAACAATCTGTTGCGCATGAGTTGCGTCAAGGTACATTACGAATGATACCCTTAAGTGAGCTGGAGGTCAGTCACCCTGTTGGTGTCATCTATAAGTCCAGTCGATACCTTAACTCAGCGATGCAGCAGTTCATAAGTGACCTCAAAGGTATGCCGGAAACCCAATTCATCAGTTCAGAATGACAATGAGCCATGAGAAAGGAAGGATTCCATATGAAATTTGATCTTCATACACATCATTTTCGTTGTGGTCACGCAGACGGCAACATCCGCGATTATATAGAGGCAGGTATTAAGGCAGGACTTCAGGCCATCGGTATCTCGGATCATACGCCGTACTTTGGCAGTGAGCTTGAGCAGGCATTTCCCCGGATCGCAATGGGCAAGTCGGAATTGCAGCATTATGTGGAAGAAGTCCTTACTTTGAAAGAAGAGTACGCTGGTAAAATCGATGTGCTGCTCGGCATTGAATCCGACTACTTCCCTGTTCATGCAGAATTGTACCGTACCACACTGGGACAGTATCCTTTTGACTATATTATTGGTTCAGTTCATCATACCGAGGATGTGAGTATCTTCAACAAAACCCGGTGGAATGGCCTAAGCAATGCTCGCAAAGTTGAAGTGAAAGAAAGTTATTATTCATTAATTCGGGAATCGGCTCGCAGCGGTATGTTCCAGATTCTTGGACATATTGATGCGATGAAAGGAAACTATCCACCTTTCTCCGATATTATCGCTGATCAGGCCATTGATGAAACGTTGCAGGTCATTGCAGAATCCAACGTAGCGATCGAAATTAACACATCTGGCAAAACCAAACTCAGCGGTGGCTGGTATCCCTCGGATGCCATTCTGGAACGCGCCCATCATTATGGAGTGAAGGTAACATTTGGATCGGACGCTCATAAACCACAGCGGGTTGCAGACGAGCTGGATGACGTTCATACACGTCTCAAGGAGATCGGATTCACCGACTGGGTATACTTCAAGCAGAAACAGATGCAGGTTGTTCCACTGTAAAAAATATAGCAAACACAAAGGCCCCCACAGCGCGCTTGTTCACGCCGTGGGGGCCTTTTATTGCCCTATAAAAGGAAATATAATTATATTTTACACGATAACGGAGAGGACAGAAATAACGTGAAGAAGCGAAGCGGTCGCCTAAAAGCTTTCTGAAAGAAAGCTGCATCGGAAGCATGCGCTATCCCCGGATTTCCCCTTCAATAATATGGGAATCAAAAAAATCCGGGTATAACAGCGATCGGAAAGTTATTCTGTCATCGGAGTGGCGAGTGTAAATATTCCACAGTTAACTTATATGGACAAAAAAAATGAACCCGCTCGCGCGGGTCCCAACAGCATTATCTATTATCAAAAAGGGGGTCATGAGATAAGTTTACCCCCTGTCTGTTAGAGTTCAATTGCAGCTATATTTCAATTGTGTAACAAATGATTGAAGTTCGATTCATTCACGTTTGGCTATTCTTACTCTATGTCATTGCGGCTTGTCAGATACCAGGGTTTGCAGGTCTTTTTCCTGAAGCGGGCGTACGTATTGTTCCCGATACATGCTATACACTTTAACATCCATCAGGGATTCTGATCCCTCGTCATCCTCATCATTCAGTCCGAACGAGGGAAGACTCCGCTCATAGGACATCCCTATTTTGCTTAGCACCCGTTGTGAAGATACATTCGCCTCATAACAACGTGCTTCCACCCTCCCCAGATGAAGATCGTCAAATCCAAACTGCAGCAGCCGCTGTACCGCCTCGGTAGCCACACCCCTGCCCCAACAGGACCTGTTCAGGATATAACCAATCTGTGCGGTACCATTCTGATCATTCCAGTGCTGGAATGAGGTGATCCCAATAACTTGTTCCTTGCCTCTCCAGCAGATCCCATAATGTAACGAATCCAGCTTGGCGCTGCTGCTCCGTATCTGGTTCAATAACCGTCTCGCTCGGATTGGCGTGGGCTGGCTTCCCCTATTCACATATCTTATGACTTGAGGATCGGAAAAGAGTTCCGATAATGTGCTGTAATCACTTTGACGTAATGATCGCAGGACAAGACGCTCTGTCCACAAAGCCGGCAGACCTTGAACCAGCATTTTTCGGGTAAGCATGACAATCGCTCCTTTTGCCTAAACGGGCTCTAGTCCGGTAAGACAAGCATGCTCTGATGATGATCCGGCGTAATACCATTTGAACTGATCCACGAACTTTAGTATTCGCATTTTAGTATTAATATATTGCATCATTCAATTCCTCACGCTAAAAGGTCCAGATGCTGACTACTCCTGCAGCCCGCAATAGATACCCGTACGAATCTCACGAATATAGAAATCCAATGCAGGAACATTCGCCGACTGTGCAACCTGTACTTCTCGCTCAATATCATAAGGCACCCGCACGAATTGAACATTGAACGGGGTATTGTTATCGTTGCTGTCTTCACCCTCCAGAATACAGTAGGAAGCTTGGGGAAGATCGAGTGGATTACCAACACTGCCTGCATTAAACAGTAACTTGCCGTTCATATACTGCAAGAATGCGTTATGCACATCCCCATAACCTACAACATCTGCAACACCTTGCTCAGGCTCATCAGCCGGAGGATCAAACATTGCCAACCTCTTTTCCATCGCGTCCCACGGCTGTACACGATGGTATACACTTTGAGGTGAAGCATGGACCAGACGGATGGTGCGACCGCTCAGTTGAAATTGATGACTGAAGGGTAGGCCCGCCAAGTACGCCAATCGTTCCTCACCCAGCCGCTCTGCTTGCCACGTAAAGTTCTCGTTGTCTTGGTTAACCGCAACCAGTTCATCCCAATTGCCACGGATAACAAGTTCGCACGTCGCTCTCACCTGATCCACAACCTGTACCGGTTCTGGCCCCTTGCCCACGAGGTCACCAAGACAAAAGATTCGCTCCACGCCACGACTTCGGATATCTTTTAACACTGCTTCCCAGGCAGTCATGTTGCCATGAATGTCGGATACAATCGCAATTCTTTCCATCTGGATAACCTCCATTCATGTTCAATCCTTTATGTTTTAAATTCATCTTATATTCTTTTATGTGGTTGATCCTTTAAGCTCAAAAACCGTTAATTCTGGTCTGCACAGAAAACGAATGGGCAGTTGAGTCATGCCAAAACCACGATTCACATACACCGGCATCTGTGTCTGGGTGGTGTAATATACCCCCTGGACATCCGTGTAATACAACCCTTGAACATACTTGTGTGAACCTCGCGGAGTTGTCAGTGCCCCGATCCAAGGAAAACGTACCTGTCCACCATGGCTATGACCGGAAAGTTGTAATCCAAAACCATAGGGAGTGGCAATATCGGCATAATCCGGTTCATGCATAAGTAACAATTTCCACACATCATGATCCAAACCCTTGATGGCTTGGGCAGGATCAGGACTGCCTGTAAGTGCGTCATCCAGACCAGCTATGGCCAGACGTTCGCCCCCTTGTTCAATCACCACATGTTCGTTCCGTAACAAAGTGAATCCAGCTTCACGGAACATGGTTGTCACTTCATTCTGCTGTCCGCCCCGATAATCATGATTCCCCAAAACAGCAAATTTGCCATACTTCGCTTTCATGGAGGCGAGTACCGGAATACATTCACGCATCGGCTCTGCTTCCCTCTCGACGATGTCTCCGGTAAAACAAATCAAGTCCGGTCGCTGCTCCTCAATCGTTGCTGCCAGCTTCTTCAGCTCTTTCACCCCGGTATGAAAACCAAGATGGGCATCGCTGAACTGAACGACACGCAAACCGTCAAATGCCTTTGGAAACTTCGGAAGTTTCAGCTCCACTTGCTTGATCTCCAGACGACGCGGTTCCCATAACCAGGCATAACCTCCTGTAAGCAAACTGGCACCCGCTGTCATCAAAACCATGCGCAATAAGAAACTTCGGCGAGAGGGATCATGATCCTTTTCTTCTCCAGGAAACACAGACTCTTCTGCACCTGATGCTTTGTGCGAGCGCTGGGACGGCGAGTTGTTGCTACCCTGACGCGGTGTCTCTGCCATATCTCCCCCTCCTTCTACGCTCTTAATCCATCCCCTTAGTATATCATATTCTGCATGGGTAGCCCGGTTCCTCTGCTTCATTACAAAAAGAAGCCGGGATCTCCGGCATGTTGCTGCACGGGATCACGACTTCTTTTAAGTTGCAGATTACACTTCTGCACATGTTATGACGAGATTATACACCCAACCAGCGTTTGAACATATGCTTGGTCGTTTGTTTGTTCATTTCGGCAATGGAGGTTGTCAGTGGAATGCCTTTTGGACAGGATTGCACACAGTTCTGTGAGTTACCACAGCCCTCAATGCCTCCGTCTTCCATCAACGCTTCCAGACGATCGTCGGCGTTCATCTCCCCTGTTGGGTGAGCGTTGAACAGGCGCACTTGGGACAGTGCTGCTGGACCGATAAAGTCTGTTTTCTCATTGACGTTCGGACATGCTTCCAGACATACACCACATGTCATGCATTTGGACAGCTCATATGCCCACTGGCGCTTCTTCTCAGGCATCCGTGGACCTGGACCGAGGTCATAGGTACCATCGATCGGAATCCATGCTTTTACTCGTTTCAGGGCGCTAAACATCCGGCTACGGTCGATGACCAAGTCACGAACTACTGGGAATGTCTTCATCGGTTCGATACGAACAGGCTGTTCGAGCTTGTCGATCAGGGCTGCACATGCTTGACGTGGCTTGCCGTTGATGACCATGGAGCAGGCACCGCAGACTTCTTCGAGACAGTTGGAATCCCAGCACACGGGAGCAATGGATTTGCCATCTGTATTGACCGGGTTCCGCTGAATCTCCATCAGGGCGCTGATCACATTCATGTTGGGACGGTACGGAAGCTCAAATTCTTCGTTGTACGAAGATGACTCCGGGCTATCCTGACGGGTGATGATAAACTTGACGGTTTTGTTGGCTGTAGCTTGTTCCGCCATATCGTAGTCCCCTCCTCTGGTGACGATGATTGTATTGCTGATGCGCAAAATGGTTTGGTGCACGGGAGACGCTTCGTCAGCGGAATGCCCCTCTGATCGCTGTTATCCCCGGATTTTTTTGATCAACCCTTCACAGGGTTAAAATCCGGTAATAAAGGCGAGCGCTTCGCTTCTTCTGGGCATTTCCGCTTCCTCCGCTACGTCGTGCACGCAGGGTCACTTTGCTGGAAACTGCACTCCATTCATGCTGGATGGGCAGTATTGAAGTTCTGAAGCATCGCTAAGGCGCTTTGCTTCTTCTGGGTATTTCTGCTTCTTCCGCTATGTTGTGCACTGGGTAACTTTGCTGGAAAACTGCACTCCATTCATGCTGGAGGCAGTATTGAAGTTCTGAAGCATCGCTAGGGCTTTGCTTCTTCTGGGTCTTTCCTTCACTTTGATGGCAGTAACTTTGAAGAAGCTTTGCTTCTCCAAAGTTCTCCTGCCTTCTTCGTTCAGGTGCTTAATATTTAACTTTATAAATAAATCCGTGATATTTAATCCTTGGAGTAATCCCGGATACGTGGTGGGATCAAGGATACGTCTACTGGCTCGTACGAGATTTTCGGGCCTTCCTTCGACCAACTTGCGATAGTCGTTTTCAGGAACTCTTCGTCATTACGTTCCGTGAATTCCGGTTTGTAATGCGCGCCGCGGCTTTCGTTACGCAGCAGTGCACCGAGAGTCATTGCTTCTGCCAATTCAATCATGTTCCACAGTTGGCGAGTGAATGCTGCGCTCGGGTTATTCCAACCAGAGCTGTCATACATGTTGATTTTGCCATAACGCTCTTTCAATTCCTTGATCTTGCCAATCGTGGCTTCAAGCTTGTCGTTGTAGCGCACAACCGTCATATTGGCTGTCATCCACTCGCCAAGCTCTTTATGGATGACATAGGCATTTTCCGTGCCCTGCATTTTCAAGATGCCTTCGTACTTGTCGCTTTGTTGTTTGGTGTGTTTCTCAAATACGGAAGATGGGATATCAGCGGACGATTTTTTAAGTCCTTTGATATATTCAGCCGCTTTTGGTCCAGCCACCATACCACCATAGATCGCAGATACCAATGAGTTTGCACCCAGACGGTTCGCACCATGGTATTGATATTCACATTCACCAGCTGCGAACAGCCCAGGAATGTTAGTCATTTGATTGTAATCTACCCACATGCCGCCCATGGAATAATGGACTGCCGGGAAGATTTTCATTGGGATTTTACGCGGGTCATCACCCATGAACTTCTCATAGATCTCAATGATTCCGCCGAGTTTAACATCCAGTTCCTTCGGATCTTTGTGCGACAGGTCGAGATAAACCATGTTCTCGCCGTTCACACCCAGACCCATATCTACGCAGACGCTGAAGATTTCACGAGTCGCGATATCACGTGGAACCAGGTTACCGTAGGATGGATATTTTTCTTCAAGGAAGTACCAAGGTTTTCCGTCTTTGTACGTCCAGATCCGTCCACCTTCACCACGCGCGGATTCAGACATGAGACGTAGCTTGTCATCCCCTGGAATGGCTGTTGGGTGAATCTGAATGAACTCCCCGTTTGCGTAATTTACACCTTGTTGATACACCGCACTTGCCGCTGTACCTGTGTTAATTACAGAGTTGGTCGTTTTACCGAAGATGATCCCCGGACCACCACTCGCCAGAATAACCGCTTCTGCCGGGAAGGTCTGTACCTTCATCGTTTTCAGATCCTGAGCCACGATCCCGCGACATACGCCTTCATCATCCAAAACTGCCTGCAGGAACTCCCAGTTCTCATATTTCGTAACCAAGCCAGCTGCTTCCCAGCGACGTACCTGCTCGTCTAATGCATAGAGCAATTGTTGTCCTGTTGTCGCTCCGGCAAACGCCGTACGGTGATGCTTCGTTCCCCCGAAACGACGGAAATCAAGCAAACCTTCCGGTGTCCGGTTGAACATTACGCCCATACGGTCCATCAAGTGAATGATGCCAGGTGCTGCTTCGCACATCGCTTTAACAGGAGGTTGGTTCGCAAGGAAGTCACCGCCGTATACCGTATCGTCAAAGTGTACCCATGGGGAGTCACCCTCACCCTTGGTATTTACCGCTCCGTTAATGCCGCCTTGTGCGCATACAGAGTGGGATCGTTTAACAGGAACCAGTGAAAATAAATGAACATGGACTCCGGCTTCAGCCGATTTGATCGCCGCCATCAATCCCGCGAGACCGCCGCCCACAATAATTACATTCGTTGATGCCATTGCTGTTCACTCCCTTATAAGTCAGCATTTATACGCTAAATGCTTAAATTAGAACTGTTTTTACTGCGTCAATCATCGAAGTAGCTGTTTGGAAATCAATGCTCCGGAAAGCAAATAGTGAAGCAATAAACATGATGGAAACAATAGCGAACAAGCTCATACATACGTAAGAGGATACACGTTGCGCACGCGGACCAACCGTAATTCCCCAGCTAACGAGGAACGACCACAGACCATTGGCAAAGTGATATGACGCCGCAACCACACTGATCATATATATCGCAAAGGTTATCGGATTCGTCACCGCATCATGTATGACGCCGCCAATCTCTTCATGGGATACATTACCCAGCGCAATCTGTACTCGCGTCTCCCATACGTGCCAGATGACGAATACAAACGTAATAATACCGCTTACCCTCTGTAACGTGTAGCGCCAGTTGCGCTCATTACCGTAACGCCCAACGTTAGGCTTGGCCTGATAGGCAATGTAAAGACCATAAACACCGTGATAGAACAACGGCAGCCAGATAAGTAATGCCTCAATTACAATAACAAGAGGCAAACCGTTCAGAAATGCAACGGCACCGTAAAAAGCTTCTTTGCCGCCTTCAACTGCCGTGAAGTTCGTCACCAAATGCTCAACAAAAAACAAACTGAGCGGAATGACGCCAAGCAAGGAGTGCAGCTTTCTGGAGTAAAACCCTTTCATAAAATGTCGATCCCCTTTCGCTAAATACAACGTTTTCATAAATGATTTCACTTATCATGACACGAATCCTTTTCCATGAAAAGGTTCGACAAATTGTTCCGTTTTCCCCAGGTGTGAACAACTTGTGTCACGGTTCATGTTACTCCTTTTTTTCTTATAAGGGAATTGCAATATAATTATTAAATGTTATAACCTATAGGTATAAGCAGTGAAACATTGGGTTTACAGGCTATACAACATGGAAAACGATTGAGCAAGGGCAAGAATCACATTCATGGAAAAGAGGTTATTGTTCATGTTTGAGGAGTTAAATGCATTTGCAGCGGTCGTGGAGCAGTCCAGCCTGAACCGTGCATCCAAGTTACTGAACTTGTCCCAACCCGCACTCTCACGCAAAATCGCCAAATTGGAGGATGAACTCGGAGTTGCCCTGTTCCACCGCCGTGGCAAACGGCTGGAGTTAACCAGTGTAGGCCAGTTCACCTATACCTACGCTGTAGAACAGAAGCAGCAACAACAGAAGTTCCTCACCATGCTGGCCCAGTATAAAGACGAAGAACAGAGCACCATTACACTTGGAGCCAGTCTGACGACGCTTCAAACTACGTTACCACCTCTCGTCAATGCCTTTATGGAGAAACATCCAAATGCCGAACTGAAACTGTTGACGGGTAAAACACATGAGATTGTCTCGTTTGTGCGTGACAAAAAAGCCGATGTGGGCATTGTCGCCTCCTCCATCAGCGAAGTGGGGCTTAACTGTGTGCCGCTATTCGACGATCACCTAGAACTGGTTGTGCCGCTCACACACCCCTTGTCCGGTAAGGAAGCCGGGATGGAACATTTGCAGGATCTGCCGATGATCACGTTCTCCAAAGGCACCTGGTACCGCAAATTAACGGATGATCTCTTCCAGCGCTGTGCCGTGATGCCGGATATTCGCATGGAGATTGATTCCTTCGAAGCGATTATCCGACTTCTGCCTTCCGCCAAAGCTGCTGCTCTATTGCCCAAGTCATATCTTCGTCCACAATTGCTCGCGGACAATGATCTTGTTTCTGTTCATTTGCCTCAATTACAGCAGACCCGCAGAACAACTTGTATGATCTATGGGGAAAAAGAGGACCTCAGCGAGACCTCCAGACAATGGGTCAAGGAGACGGCTGCACTCTTTACAGCAAAGGCGCCATTGCCCTCACGGAGGGCTACGACGCCTTTGCCTTGATCTGAAACAGCCAGGCTCTAACGTCTGGCTTCCATATTTAACTCATGATAATTATCAGCTCTCTTGGCTGATAACCTCTTCTTCAAATCGGTCGATATCTGCATTATTACCAATAATGACCATGATATCCCCCATTTGAAGCGAGTCCAGTGCTGTCGGAGCGATAATGACCCCGGCTTCTTTCTGTAACGCTACAATGCTGCAACCAAAACGTACACGTGCATTCAGGGTTGAAAGGGTTTTGTTATGCAGACAGGCGGGAACCTTCATCTCGACAATACTGTAATCATTGGATAATTCAATGTAATCCAGCAAGTTCGGGGTAACCAGCTGGTGGGCAACCCGAATGCCCATATCCCGCTCAGGATAAACAACACGATCAATCCCCAGTTTATCCAATGCGCGTCCGTGAAGGACGGATATGGCCTTGGCCACGACCGTCTTGACGCCCAGCTCTTTTAACAGAATCGCGGTGAGAATGCTCGTCTGAATATCATCCCCGATAGCAACGATACAGCAGTCAAAATTTCGAATACCCAGGGAGCGTAGCACTTCCTCATCTGTGGCATCGGCTACAACGGCATGGGTGACCAATTCACTAATGTCTTCGACGACTTCTTCATTTTTATCGATCCCGAGCACCTCGTAGCCGAGTTCCATTAATTCCTGTGCCAGACTGGAGCCAAACCGCCCAAGCCCAATCACCGCAAACTGCTGTGTTTTCATTGTTCTTCACGAACCCCTTATCCAAATCAATTTCAAAACTCACTAAAAATAGATTTATCCAATAATCATTTTGCCTTCCGGATACCTGTATAACTCTTTACCCTTTTTCTGCCCAAGTGCATACGCTAATGTGATCGGTCCAAGCCTTCCTGCAAACATCGTAAAACAGATCAGGAGTTTGCCCAATGTAGTCAGTTTCAGCGTCAGTCCGAGCGATAATCCAACGGTACCAAAGGCCGATGTAGTTTCAAATAAGATCATCATAAAACTGGCGTCTTCTGTGGTACTTAATGCCATCGTTACAGCTATGATGAACAAAAGCGCCAGCAATGTAATGGTAAGCGCCTTGAAGATCCGTTCCTGTACGAGCCGGTAGCGGAAAAACACGATATCTTCACGTCCACGCATCATGGCGATGACTGCGCCAGCCATAATCATAAATGTCGTTGTTTTGATCCCGCCTCCGGTAGAACCCGGCGAAGCACCAATGAACATCAGAATGATCATAAAGAACTGTGTTGCCTGTCTCAGCCCGGCAATATCTACCGTATTGGCTCCTGCTGTTCGCGGCGTAACGGACTGGAAGAATGAACCGAGAATTTTGCCACCCCAGTTCAGGCCACCCAGTGTCCGTGGATTGCTGAATTCAAATACGAAAATGACAAGTGCACCAAACACAATTAACAATCCAGTCATTAACAGTACAACTTTGGAGTGCAGAGACAGCTTCCGCGTTTTGCGGTAATCCACCAGGTCTGACAACACTACAAAACCAATACCGCCAGAGACAATCAGGAACATTGCTGTAAAATTAACCAACGGGTCATACACATAACCGGTCAAACTGCGGAAATCCCCAAACATATCAAAGCCCGCATTGTTGAACATGGAGATCGCATGCCAATAGCCATAATAGATCGCCTGTCCAATCGGCATGTCGAACGACCAGCGAATGGCAAACAGTGTGCCACATATGCCTTCGATAATGAGTGAGTAGATCACAACTTTACGGATCAGCCGGACGATGCCCTCCATCGTGCTCTGATTCATCGCTTCCTGTAGAATCAACCGTTCTCTAAGCGAAATCCGCCGTTTGAACGCAATGGCAACCAATGTGGACATTGTCATGAAGCCCAGTCCGCCAATCTGAATCAGAATCGCGATTACAACCTGACCCAGCACCGAGAAATGAGTCCCTGTATCCACCACAACCAAACCAGTGACACAAACAGCCGAAGTTGCTGTAAAGAGCGCATCAATAAATGCAAGACTGTCTCCGTTACGGTTGGATGCCGGAAGCATTAACAACATTGTGCCTACCAATATGATGCCAGCAAACCCTAACACAAGAATACGGGGTGGCGATAATCGCATCCATTGCACATTCAGTTTCACTTGAGTATCTTCCACCTCTTCTAAAATGAAAATAACTCCACACCCGTGGAGCCTTCTTCATTTGAAATGCTGTTGCCAAACGTTAAACAAGTATGATTCAGATTAAAACGACATATATAATGAAGTTGGAATATATCCTATTCGTTCCCTTGTTGGGCGAAAGACATGCGAATCATTGCACATTTGTTTCAAAATTATAAGCGCTGCGACGTTTGTAGACAAAACGTTTTTTGTGTAAATCGGATCGAATTCAGCCAAAAAGGGAAGAACTCAGATATGGCGACGGATGGATCAGATTCTTTCGGTCCTTTTCATTCATTTTCAAGGATTTACACCTGTTTTCGTTACATCATTGGCATTCGGTGCTTGGCCTGTGCTATGTTAACTTTAATATCCATATTAGTGCGTGTTCAAAAAGGGCGGTTTTCAGTACCAAGAAGATGGGATGAAGATAGAAACTTTTTGAACTACCTCTATCAATAAAGGAGGAACACCATTACATGAATCCCTTAGGGCAGCCTTTGCAACTCAAGGCTAACTTCAAGCGGCTGGGGTTGCTTGCGGCGATTGGCCTGATTCTATTTTTTGTATTTCAGATCTTTCCTGCTACCTCATCACAAACGACAGAAATTTCGTCTACGTCCTTCATAACCAAGGAGCAGGCGAAGCAATCCGCACGATCATTCGCAGCTTCTGTGAATGACTATACACTGCCAAATGATGATGCAAAAACCCTGGTCACCTACCAGACACATTCGGATATCTACGGGTATATGGCCAAAACCAAACAACTTGATACCTATAACCAGAAATGGGAAACAAGCTATCCTTACGATGTATTCCGCGTTCGTTTGCCTGATCAAGACAAGGGCGGTTATCTTAATGTTGACGTACATATGAAAACAGGAAAAGTCGTCGGCTTCAAACGAGAACTACCTTCTTCACTCTATACCGCCATTGAGGCGGAGCAGGTTAGTGGACGAGTGACCACATCGCAAGTACTTGCTGAAGGCAATATGTCTCTGGACGAGAAACAACAGCTCGCGGCTGGCGTTCTGACCGAATTCGGTTATGAAGTGCCGGTACTTCAACTGGAGACTCGCGATGGTGAAGCGGGACTGAAGTATGTGGATTCTGAAAAAGCCATTGGAGACTCTAAGCTTGAATTGAATTTTACGTTTGAAGAGGGTGCGGTACGATCCTTCGATCCTGGATTCTCTGTCCCTGAATCCCATACCGATTATGTGAAAGATCAAACGCGCCAAGCTAATTGGATGACCTATGGCGGCTATGCATTCCTGACCTTTGTTCTGGGCGTGCTGGCAATCATCTATAGCATTCTGACCCGAGCACATACGTCTTTCAAACGCGGGATCATTCTCTCGCTGGTGTATTTCGCAGCTTCGGTAATTGGTACGCTGAACATGATTCCACTCTTTCAGGCACAAGGGCTCTCCAGCTTCATGTTAGCGTTCCTGATGTTAATGCAGGCGGGAATTACACTGGTCATGAGTGCAACCATCTATCTGTCCCTTGTTGCTGGTGACGGCATGTGGCGCAAAATAGGTCTGAACCCATGGCCTCGTGCCAAAGAAACCGGATATGGAAAATATGTACTTCACAGCATGGTTGCTGGTTACCTGTGGGCATTTATTCTACTGGGTGTGCAATCCATCCTGTTCTTCATTCTGGAGCGAAGCATCGGCACATGGTCAACGACGTCAGCAGATCAATCTACTTTTAATATGACCTATGCCTGGCTCTTCCCGATCATGGCCTGGATGGCCGGTATTGGTGAAGAAACTGTTTATCGACTGTTCGGCATTCGCATGATGCAAAAGATTGTGCGTAACACGTTTATTGCCTGTCTGATTCCAACCATCATTTGGGCACTTGGACACACATTGTATCCGATCTATCCAGTAATCACCCGTCCCATTGAGCTGATGGTGATTGGATTGCTGTTCAGTCTGATCATGCTGCGTCACGGCTTCATTGCCGTTGTATTTGCCCATGTGATCTTCGACAGCTTGTTGATGGGACTCAGCTTGGTCTTTATGGGCGATGCCCTGAATATGACAGCTGGACTCTTCTGGATTGTACTGCCGGCCATCGTTGGATATGTGGTCTACAAATTCAATCCAAAACAAAAAGAGAAGCCGTATGTTACGACTCCTCATCCCGAAGTGCTGCAATAATCTGATTTGCCAGTTTGTCACCAATAGAGAGAGGCCGGAAGTCTTCAACGCTGGCCTCTTTTATTTTGCGCAAAGAGCCAAAATGCTTCAACAGCAACTTACGCCGCTTTTCTCCAATACCCGGAATGGCATCCAAACGTGATGTCACCATCGATTTGCCACGCTGTTCCCGGTGGAACGAGATCGCAAAACGGTGGACCTCTTCCTGTATCCGTTGCAACAGGTAGAATTCCTGACTATCCCGTGGCAGGGAGATGACTTCTGGTGGATTACCGATCATCAACTGCGAAGTCTTATGCTTCGCATCCTTCACCAGACCACATACCGGAATAAACAGCCCCAGCTCATTTTCCAAAATATCGACCGCAGCCGAGATCTGTCCTTTACCACCATCAACCACAATCAGGTCAGGCTGGGTCAGGTTTTCTTTTAATACCCGCTCGTAACGGCGACGGATGACCTCTCTCATCGTTTCATAATCATCCGGTCCTTCAACCGAACGGACCTTATACTTCCGATATTCCTTCTTATCCGGTTTACCATCGGTAAATACAATCATGGCAGATACCGGGTTTGTACCCTGAATGTTCGAGTTATCAAACGCTTCAATACGGTGAAGCTGATCCAATCCAATAAAACGTCCCAGTCCTTCGGCAGCTTTGGATGTACGTTCTTCATTTCGCTCAATCAAACGGAACTTCTCTTCCAATGCCACACGTGCGTTATCCACAGCCATGGTGATCATCTGGCGTTTCAATCCACGTTGCGGGATGAGCACTTTGATCTCCAACCACTCCTGTAAAGCAGCAGCAACCTGGGTTGGGTCTTCCAGTCCTGATGGAAGCTTTTCAGTAAAAGCAGTTGTATCCGTTATTGGAGCATCCTCTTGCATACTATCAGGTTGTTCACCTTCTGCATCTGTGGAACCTCCGTAAGCTGCACGAGTCTCAGCAACCAGTGGCTGGGAAGCGTTACTGCGCTCCACTTGTCCCATCTGCTCGAATTCTACCGTAACTGCGGCAGGCACCGATCCCTCATCATCAGATACTGTATCCAAACTTTCGTTATCCGTTGCAAGATCCTTGGGCATTTCCGGCAACAAAATTTCTTGTGGCAATGCCGGATTATCGCTGTAATACTGTGTTACATAGGACATGAAATCACTGTACGCCTCACCGTAAAACGGGAAGGTGGAGACATGACGTTCAATCATTTTACCCTGACGCATATATAGAATCTGGACACACATCCAGCCTTTATCAATGGCAAAACCAAATACATCACGGTCTCTGGCATCGGCCATCGTAATTTTCTGTTTTTCCATCATCGCATCGATGGCGATTACCTGGTCGCGCAGTTCCTTGGCACGTTCAAAATAAAGATCCTCCGCAGCCTCTTGCATCTTACGCTGCAAATCCTTCTTAATCTCTTCGTGACCACCGCTCAGAAATGAACCAATCTCTTGGGAAATCTGGTCGTACTGCTCCTTCTCCACTTCCTTCACACAAGGGGCAAGACACTGTCCCATGTGATAGTACAGACAGACTTCTTTGGGCATTACACCACATTTGCGCAGTGGATACATCCGGTCGAGCAATTTTTTCGTTTGGTGTGCCGCATACGAGTTCGGATAAGGTCCGAAGTATTTGGCTTTATCTTTCAGCACACGCCGGGTTACTTCCAACCGGGGGTGCTTTTCATTTGTAATTTTAAGATATGGAAATGTCTTGTCATCCTTGAGCAACACGTTGTACCGCGGCATATGTTTCTTGATCAGGTTACACTCCAGAATGAGTGCTTCCATGTTACTGCCCGTCACAATATATTCAAAATCACGGATTTCGGACACCAGACGCTGGGTCTTTCCGTTATGACTGCCGATAAAATAAGAGCGTACGCGGTTCTTCAACACTTTGGCCTTACCTACGTAGATAATGGTGCCTTCACTGTTTTTCATCAGGTAACATCCAGACATGTCTGGCAACAAAGCGAGCTTGTGGCGAATCTGCTCCAATGCCTTCTCCTGATCCTGCAAATCATTGATGAATTGATCCATAATTCGGTGAATCCTCCTTCCCGAAAAAGCTGAAATCCTCACGTTACATGAAATACTCCGACGACAGAATGATCTTTCGATCGCTGTTATCCCCAGATTTTTTCGATTCCCTTTTTTAAAAGGGAAAATCCGGTGATAAAGGCGAATGCTTCGCTTCTACAGCTCATTTCTGTCCTCTCCGTTAACATGTAAATTTCCAGTTTCATTTAATAAAAAATATATACTTTATATTGTCCTATATAAAGGTATTCGACGCAAAACGCCCCCGGCATGTAAACCGGAGGCGTATGTGTAAGCCTGTAAATTATTGGTGTTTTTCGATAATTCCTTTGAGCGCATCTTTCGAGTTCAGACCAACCACTTTATCTACCGGTTGACCGTCTTTGAAGAAGATCAAAGTTGGAATGCTCATTACGCCAAAGCGGGAAGCTGATTCCGGATTTTCATCCACGTTAACTTTAGCAATTTTCACTGCATCGCCAACTTCTGTGGACAGCTCTTCCAGGATTGGAGCGAGCATTTTACAAGGACCACACCAAGGCGCCCAGAAATCAACAAGAACCGTTCCTTCGCCTTCTACTTCAGCGTTGAAGGATTGATCGGATACGTTAACAATAGCCATGAAATTGTCCTCCTTATATATACTTACGGTTTATTTTAACCTGTAACGTCGTGAACGACACTTCCAGTATAACACAGGTACGTCAAACTTGTGAATTGAACGCTGCAATGTTCATCTTCCCAACATCAAATCTTCACAATTACAGGATGTAGTATACTAACTGCAAAATCTTTACAAACGCTTTCTTTTCCAAGTATACTAAAATTACTCCGGGTTTCAGCCCCTCCCATACGGGCAAGCTGTTTCCCCATAAGGAGGCAATAACATGGATGCAAATGTGCGGATCAGCGACCCGCGTGAACATGTGAACGAGGAACCCCGCAACGATCTATTTGATCTGATCGCGGGTGTTGCCGGCATGGCTGGCCTGATGACAGTGATCTTTTTCGGTATGGTTATCTTCAAATTCCTCACCGAATAGGACACTCACAGGTCTCACGCAGGACCAGAAAAGCCCGGTTTTCGCGACAATGCGAAAGCCAGGCTTTTTTTGGGACTACTTTAGCTTTTGATTACAATCAGCTCAGCTTCTAAATCGTAAGCTCCACCGATAATTTGAAGATTAACCTTGTCCAGAACCTTTTGGTTCAATTAGATCGGTTTAACGTTTACCGCGCTGATTCTCACCCCGAACGGAGATAACATCCACAAATGGACGAATCCGGTCCATGAGACGCTGCCCTTTATTCATTTCCTCGCCGTCCCGGTTGGTGAAACTAAGGTGTTTCTCCAGCCCATCCAGATTGTAATTGGACGTATAGAACGTAGGTTTACGATTCATCCGATAGTTCAGAATGGACCCCATCACATGATCCCGAACCCAAGGGTTCAGATTCTCTGCCCCGATATCATCAAAGATGAGCAGATCACAACTTTTCAAAATATCCGTCATTTCCTTCAGCTTCTGTCCTTCACTGATCATGGATTTCAGATCCTCCACAAAGTCAGGCATATAGATGATGACACCCGTGTGGCCTGCAACCGCCAGTTCATGCAGCAGATAACACATCAGAAACGTCTTACCCGTCCCGAATGTTCCTTCCAGAAACAGTCCTTGCGGAGATAATCCATTCTCCTTGGTCTCCCTAATATAACGAAGCACCTGATTTACTGCCGGAGCACGCATCCGATCCTTGCCCATAATCTCAACGTCATTGTATCCGGCACTGAGCGCACGCTCGTCCACATAGAAACTGCGAATGCGTTGCTTAATAATATGTTCATTTTGCCGGGCGATATGTTTGGAACAAGGCGCTTTTATATCTATGATTTCGGGTTTACCGTTAAAATGTTCTACTTCCAGTTTGCAAAAGTGGCCCTGAAAATCGTTAGGACAGTTGTCGAGTCCCGGACAATTCGCACAGTTCTTAGAGTCTTTGGCGTACTGAAACAGCTTGCTCAGATCAGTCATGAGCTGTGCATCTTGCAGTTCAGGATGACCTGCGCGGAATTCGCGTACGTACGGATTTTCCATCAATTCCGCCGCAATCCGCCGCGATTGCTCACGAAAGGCAGGGTTCAGCTGCTGAAGCAGTCCTCCCAAGGATTCCATGGCTTCAAGCCCCCTTAATGTTTCAATATAGAATGAACAATGAAGTGTACCTGTGACCATCTTGATGGCATAGGAACTTTCGATCATTTGCAATTCTACTGTTCATTCTATAGAAAAACAACCAATAACTCAACTCATAGATCTGGTAAATAGCGTAACCCTTCTGCCACCGTACGTAATGCCTAGTTTATAGTACACTTGCAGTCCTGTACCTTTTAGTGTGTGTTCAAAAGTCTGTTTTTCGACTCTTTAAACAACTTTGATCAGCGGCGCAAGCCAACAGTAACGATCTCGCATGAATCTGTCTGTATGTTCCATTCCTTGGTGGCAAATGATAATGTTGATGCCTCTTCTATGCTGTTGAGATGAAGTATTTCGCCCTCTTCCTCCAAGATGTTGCTTTTGTATGCCGTTTCGAATGACTGTGCATTCGCTTGCGAAGCAGCAAGCTTCAAAGTGGCAGAGTCGGTGGTCATATTGAACCAGCGTAACATGACATCGCCGGAATCCTCATTCACCTTGAGTGAAGAAAAAGCCAAGCCGTCTCCTTGCCATGCAAACGGTGTGTTGTTAGGTGTCAGATAACCCGTGTGTACTTCGGTTTGTGCCAGCGTCCAAGGAACCTGGAACTGATAGGCCTCGATATATGCACCTGACGCTGCACCATTGCCATCATGCGGAATGATCTCGATCTGAAATGTATGTTCACCAAGGCATTGTGCTTCAGGTGTCGGGAACAAACCCCAGTCTCCGAGTTCGCCTACAGCACGAAGTAGCGTAACCGCGATGGTGTTGCGACCATCCTGAAGGACTTCATATTCATTCAGGCCCAGATTGGCAACGACCAATCCGGCGTCCTTTTCACTCACATCCACAAAATTCTGTTGATGCTGTGTATTGCTTGGATTTTGCCACTCCGGTGCAGGCTTGTTATCACGCGTTGCAATTTCGAACATGGAATCCACATGATGAACCTCAGATACCAGATCGGTTGGGAAAAGAGCGCGTACCCGGTGATCCTTCGCCTGATTGTTGAAGGTTGTTTCTATTTGCACGCCTTTTCCACTACGACTAAGCGATATAACCGTGCGGATCTGGAGCGGAATCATTTTAGTTGAACGCTGGGCTTTGCGATGTGGATAATAAATCAGTTCTCGCTGTTCCTGATCCAGCATCTCATCCGCTGACTCCGGTATTTCCCAATGATGAATAACTTCAAACGAGGCCAAGTATGATGTATCTTCAAGGACCCGAATCTCAGCCTGAAGCGCTTGTGTTGTCAATGCTACTTCATTCTCTGGTTGCTTGAACATATATTCATTACCGATATCACCCACATTTTCGTATACACCAAGGTCCTTGTAAGTCCGGCCTGTTCGTTTGTCTGTGATTGTGAATGAACCGTTGTCTGCAATCGTGACGATCAAATGTTGATTTTCCATGCCACGTTTACCACGCAACAGTGTAGTCGTTTTTAACGGAGTACCACTCTTAGCATCATCCGCAACGTTGACCAATGCATAGGTTCTCAGGCCAAATGCAGCTACATGCTCTGCTTCAAAACGAATGCGAACTCGTCGACAGCTATACGGCTGGCGGAAGCGATCATCCGGCAGATCATAGCCAAATTGCAGACCCAGATCCTCCACCGTACATGGAATGGGGTTACCATTTTCATCTACAAGTACGCGGTCTGACAGGTCAACGGCTTTCATCTGCGTCGCCATCTCTTCCAACGTATGTCCATCCCGGAAATACAACCGAGCCGCGTCCAGTTCCATCTGAACTACACCGCTGCGTTCCCAACCCGTTGTATTAAATACCACAACAGGTCGAGCCTGCTCGCCGTAACGCTCAAATATGGAGGTATCGACAGCTGTAGTAATCTGGCTGGTGCTCTCTTCAATTAAAGCCTCTGCTACATGACGGCTCTTATCAAACCGTGTCACCATCTCGCGATGCACCTCATCCACACTGCATCCACAGATGCTGTCATGCGGATGATTTTGCATCAGCGTTTTCCAGGCATACGTCAGTTGATCATGTGGATAGGCATGTCCAAGCAGATAGGCGTAGGATGCCAGGGGTTCAGCCACTTTTTCCAACATGGTCTGGCCCAGCTGGTTCATCTGTTTCAGATACACACGAGCCGAGGCGGTGTTCACCAGGGTTCCCCAGCCATCGGTACGCTGACTGCGCAGTTCGCCTTTGACCGTGGACAGTTCATGTTCAGACGATGCTCTCAAAGCTTCCAGATAATCCGGAAAGTTGGAGTGAATGAACTCGATATCGGGATGTAATTGTTCAGCCATGCGAATCGCTTCTGGCAGATCTCGCTGAATCGGCTGGTGATCACATCCGTTCATGTACAACAACTCATTGGTCGATGCATATTTCTCGGCATCTGCAAGCTTGGTTTCCCAGAACTTGCGGGCCGATTCCTCGTCTACAGGAACTTCATTTCCGTTGGAGTACCAGTTGGCAAACAATACACCGAGCACTTTTGATCCGTCTGGTCCTTCCCACATCAGCTCCGAGAAGCTTGATTCATATCCGGCATCCGATACCGTATTGTTAAATCCCGTCGGCTTCACACCACGTCCAAAAAACACATTATCAATGCCTGATTGCTGCATCAGCTGTGGAGTCTGCCCGACCAATCCAAATGTATCGGGAAAGTAACCAATTTTCGAAGGGGTGCCGTAACGTTTGGCGTCCTTATGTCCAACCTGCATGTTGCGCACATTGGCTTCTCCGCTCGTCAGAAACGCATCCTGCAAAATGTACCATGGTCCAATCACAATCCGCCCATTGCGGATATGCTTCTCCAGTCTTTCCTTCTGCTCCGGTCGAACCTGAAGATAGTCATCGATAATAATCGTTTGTCCATCCAAATAAAAGCTTTTATAGTCCGATCCCTCATCAAGCTGATCCAACAGTGAATCGACGAGCTGAATAAGACGCATATGATGCTTCTCATACGGCAAGTACCATTCCCGATCCCAGTGGGTATGCGAAATAATATGTGCTCTCTTTTTTTTGGTCATCGTGTTATCCCACCTCTTTCATCTTGTTGTACAATCTCAACATCATCAGGGCGATACACCGCAGTCAGCTTTCCGGAAGCATCTGTCGCAAACAGCACCGAACGATTTTTCTCCAATTGGAACGAGTACGATACACCTGTACGTTGATCTCTCACGTGAACTTCATGGTTCAAGGCAAATTCCGATACAAATACATACAGATTTCCTTTTGGAAAACTCAGCTTCCGGCCATAGATCCCTGCGATATCTCCTCCAGATATCCATTCTAACTCCTGTTCAATGCCCGAAATTTCAGTCGCATAACGATACAATTCAGCAAGTGGCTCGTCCCGTCCATTTAACTCGAGCGGAAGTGGAGTCCAGATTAATTTCCCTTTACCCAAAGGCAAAACGGTTACTTCATCTGCTGTACCATTATCTCCATGAAGCAACGTCTCCTTTGCCACCTCGGCGATACGACGCCGTCCGTAAGTCACCCGGTGATTCACGCCATTAATATTCAGCAATTCTTCCCGCTGTACGTTACCCAGACTGCGTTTACCTACGATATGATCGGCCCGGTCAGTTGCCTTCCAGTATGCGTCCAGTCCCAGCGGCCCTGTAATGAGCAGGCTCGTGCCTTCCTTCTCCGCAAACGTGAGCAATTGTTGAAGTGCATCGCTCTCCATATTGTGCGGACTCGGTACGATAATCAGCTTCGGCGGCTGCTGCTCCAACGCTTCCAGATGATATTCGGATAACGCACGGAATGGCAATTTCAGATCATAAGACATCACGCGAGTAAGCTTTGTTGTGGCATCATAGGCGAGGGCACGGTTGGAGAAGTCATTGGAATACGGGAACACCACTGCAATATCCTCCAGATCGCGGTCTTCAAAGAGATCACGAATGCCATCCATGAATCGGCCAAAATCATAAGACACATCCGCCTCTGGTTTCTCCGTACCATCTGCACGAAGGGCCCCAATATGGGACTCATTGGCATTATCCATATAAAAGTTGGTGTTCCAGATCCATTGCACGGCGCCAGCGCCGCCTGTCGAGAAAGCATAGGCGTACTTGCGTTCGAGAATGCCACGAAGCTCTTCTTCCGTACGTTTGGCTCGCCCATCGGGGGTTTCCACATACATGATGCCCGTCTCCTGAATGAGATTCGGTTTGTATGGCGTTTTGGCGAAAATGCCATCCCAGATCAGATCATCGTTCAACCACCAGGAATGCACGGTTGTATAATCCACTTCACGTTCATAGAAGAACGGAGAAGGACGCTGTGCACCAAGGGCTTCGTCCTGTCCCACGGTAACCAGATGATCGGGAACCAGGTCTTTGATCGTACCTACAAGCTCTCTTGCCCAAACATTGTGCATCTCCATAGAGAAGAGACAGTAATCGAGCCAGCGTGTTCCCTTTTTGGCCTTGTGCATGTCCTGTACATCAAAGTTAATCTCTTCCGCCTCCGGGATCACCGCGGCAGCAAAGTTCGGAAGCTGCTTCGGTGACATGTTCCATGCCTCCTGCAACGCCTCAATCGTCTGATGCCGTTGTTCAAGCCAAGCGATAAAAGCCTGCTGTTCATACGAATCCCTCGCCGAGCGTGGGCCTGCCGAGAAGATACGTACTGGATCAAACATCGATGGCTCATTAATCAGATCCCAGTCCACATGTGTTGTATGCGTGTGACGACTAACGATGCTGCGGATGAAACGTTTCTGTGCTTCGACACTCTGCGGGTCCAAATACGGATTCGTGCCTTCCCATGTCTCTGGTGTAAAGGAGAAGAAAGTGAACGTGACCTGTAAGCCGTGGCGTTTCGCCGTTAAAATAAATGCATCAATGGCACGAAGCACATCCTCTGCCATATGTCCGTCCACCTGCATCATGTTGCGATAGGCGGTCCAGATTCCTGTCCGAATCCAGTTGATGCCGGCTTTTGCCATCTGGGCCATGTCTCGATCCCAAACATCCGCATTCGGCAGAAACAGAAATTTCCGTGCCACATCGGAGGTCATGTAGGTCATTCCCACAACAGGCAGAGGACGTCCGTCTTTTACAAAATAGTCTCTGCTGCGGGTAATCACTTCCCCTTCTGCCAGCAGTGCAGCATCCTGTCCCCAGAAACCTTGACGCAAGATTCGAACTTCCCCGTCAGAAGCCTGCGCGTGGCATACGATCCGATACAGCCCACTTTCAATGGATACCGGGAGAAGTATACGTTCGAAACGCTGCTCACCGGAAAGTTCCATCTCCAGTCGATGGCTCCATACCTTCTCCGTCGTGCCACTTGTGCGATCTTCATGCTCGACCGTTATGTCAAACGTCCACAGCTCGGATTCGGTAAGTCTATTGCCTGCACGCTGTAAAATCTGGCCTTGAAGTGTGAGTACAGCCCGCTCATCTGGCTCATACGAAGCATAATTCGTTTTGAGGGATAACTCGGTTACACCTTGCGCACAGAATTGCGCCCACTTCACAATCTCGGCAGCACCACCCTGCGTCCAGAATGAGGTGGTCAGCGGCAGATGCACAAATATCCAGCGTGAACCTACGAAAGTCCCGCGGGAGTTTTCCCACAGAACGACCGGAGCGGCGACACTGCGCCCGTCTTTACTCATGCCACGAAGCAATGGATAAATCTGCGTACTCATGGGACCGGATGAGCCCATCTGGTGGGGCAGATCACTTGTTTTGGTTGTATGTGGAACCAGATTCCATGTATCTGCCTTCTCGAACAGCCCCTCTTTCCCAGTGAGAAGCGGGATCTGTTCGGATGAAGTGTACGATTGCACATTGGCAGAAGATACGTTCAGTGCCTCATGAATATAGAGTTCCTGATGATACGCGGTCTGCTCGGACTCTACAACCCATGCCCCATTCTCATATCGAACTGGACGTTTGAAGGGCGCACCACCAACACTGATCAGGCTCCCCCCCTGATGAAAGTAAGCTGCAATCTCCGTCCAAGCGGATTTTGGGAAATAGGGTGCATGCAGATTGACCAGACATCCTTCACCTGCTGTGGTCTTCAAAGCCTCTGCGAGTTCTTCAGTGTTTACAACGGTGATCTCTTCGACTGCTTTCCATGTATTCAGAGCCTCATGAGTTGGAGAAGCACCTTCCATCGGAAACGCAGGATCAGCGAAGATAATCAGCTTTTTATCATTAGGTTGGATACTCATAACAGGCCATCCTTCATGGATTTATAGACCAACTGGGAGAACAGGCTGTTGGACCATGCAAACCATTTTCGTGTAAAAATCGTTGGATCATCGGCGTGGAAGCCTTCATGCATATAACCCGTATCTGCATCTGTCGCTTCGAGCATGCGAATAATCTCCAGTTTCTCCTCGGCAGACTGCGCAGTCAGACCTTGCATGGACAATCCCATATGCCAGATGTAATCTGGTGGGGTGTGCGGACTTCCAATCCCTTTGGCAACCTTACCCTCATAATAGAACGGGTTCTCTTTGCTCAGGGCAAAACGGCGCGTATTCTGGTAGATCGGATCATCCGCTGTGACGTAACCCAGATATGGAATGGACATAAGTCCCGGTGTACCCGCATCGTCCATGAGACAGTGGTTGCCATAACCGTCCGTCTCGTACGCATAGATCGGTCCAAATTCCGGATGACGATAAATCCCGTACAACTGAATGCCGTGATCCACATCCTGCTCCAGATCCTTCAATTCCTGCAAAAGTTCCATATCCCGGAACACCCACTCGGCAAACTCCTGCATTTGACGCAGAGCGACAACCGCGAACATGTTGCCAGGGATATTGTAGTGGAAATCACACGCATCATCACTGGAACGGAAACCGGACCAGATCATACCCGTGTAGTTGACTGGCATACCTTTTCCGTGATTGCGCAGGGAATCTGTTGGGATGCCGTTATTACGAGTGAAGCGATATGGAGATTGTTCCATGTGATGCTGTTCGACTTTGAACAGGTCCACGATTTTACGCATCGCTGCCTTGAAGCTTGAATCGAAAATGTCGGTCAGCTCGGTTTCCTTCCAATATAAATACGCCAAACGTACAACAAAACATAATGAGTCAATCTCAAATTTGCGTTCCCACACCCAAGGCGACATCTCTGTTTCGTCCGTGGTGTTCCAATGCCAGTCGTTAGCAGTCTCATTGAAGGCATTGGCATATGGATCGATGTGAACATACTGGATATGACGTTTGATCAGCCCGCCAATAATGCGTTGCAGGTCCTCGTCTTCTTTTGCAAACGGAATGTAATGTACCACCTGCTCCACGGAATCACGCAACCAGGAAGCCGGAATATCTCCTGTGATAACAAAAGTCGTACCGTCCTCCATCAACTTGGTTGTTGTTTCGATAGTGTTAGGGAAGCAGTTTTTGAATAATTGAAGCAGTTTTGGTCGGTGAGCCAGTTTCTGTTCTGCTTCTTCGAGCACGGCCTGAATGGATTGTGGCAAAGCAACAGGTGGCATGGGTATTTTGGGTAATCTGAACTGTTCCATGGATGAGTGCAACTCCTTAAACAAATTGAATGGTGTAGCTATACAGGATGAAACAAAAAATTTACACGGGACCACTGCGCGGTCAGAAATATCCTCCGATCGCTGTTATCCCCAGATTTTTTTGATTCCCTTTTCTAAGGGGTAAAATCTGGGGATAAAGGCGAACGCTTCGCTTCTTCGAATTCTTTCTGTCCTCTCCGTTAACGTGTGAATTTTTAGTAGAACATATATAGCTCGAAATATTTCAAAAAGGTTTACCGCAGTAGCACGGTTTGTATTTCGTAAGGTTTAAAAGATAATGTAATCTGGCCATTGGTATGGGCCAGTGGTTTGATCGGTTCTTCGAGCGCGTTGGAGTGGTACGCTTGCTCAAAGGCATGCGGCCATTGCAATGTGATGGTTTCGCGTTTGCCTGATGATTCATAGAAACGAAGGACTGTTCCGTGCCCATCCTCTGCCAATTTGACGGTATCTAGAATCACGTGGCTACTGTTGAAGTTAATCCAGGAGCCTGTTGCTGGACGTACAGGTGCCGCAATTGCAGTTGCATCTGCAATTGGATCGACTCCAGTCCCTGTGCTTGGCTGTACCTGCTCTATCTGCTGCTCTTGTTGTATCTGATCCTTTTGTTGTACTTGTTTCACCTGCTGTACTGTCACCTCATGATTCAGCTCGGCTGCCTGACGTACGGTGTGTGCAGTTCGCCAGTCTCCGTCGTGAGGGTAGAGGGAATAGGTGAATTCATGTTCTCCCAGATCGGCTGTGCGATCAGGCCATTTGGGTGCACGCAGTAGGGACAAACGAATAGTGCTTCCCTGCACGTCGTACCCGTATTTGCAATCATTGAGCAGACTCACGCCGTATCCATATTCGGATACATCTGCGAAGCGATGTCCACAGACTTCATACTGCGCTTGTTCCCAGCTTGTGTTGCGATGTGTTGGACGTTCCAGTGTGCCAAACGGAATCTCAAACGTAGCCTTGGAGGTCACCACATCAATCGGGAAACCAACTTTCAGAAGTTTGTGATTTTCGTTCCAGTTAACCTGTGTTTGGAAGTCAATTCGCCGTGAGTCATGATAAAAGACGATATCTTGTGTGATTTCCGATTGATGTAGCTTCCAGCGGAAGCGCAGGACATCTTTCGTTGAACCCGCAAGCACCAGCTTTTTCTCCAAAAGTTCCACTTCGCCAGCAATCTGTTCTTCATAACGACTGTCGATATCCCATGCATCCCAAAGCGTTGGACGATCGTGGAAGAAGTGAAGTTGATTGCCTCGTTCACCCGGCTTCAACATCTCACGCTCTGCGGTTTTATCCCACAGGCGGGTGATCTCCCCACGTTCGTTGAACTGCACATGATAAAAGGCAGTATCCCATGTATCATTAAAGGTTGTTTGTGCGGCAAGGTTCTTCATTTCCCGTACATTCGTTTCCCTTGTATTTTCCGGTACAAGCCAAATCGTCTTATATCCAAACGCCGGAATGTCTGTCACGAGAATAGACATGCTGCCATCCTCCCAATCCATCCGCAGCCGTTGGCCTTCTTCATCGATGCCGTAGCGATCCAAGCCATCCTGCACAGGAAGTTGAACGACTGCACTCCGTTTCCAGCCCAGGCTGTTGAATACAACATAGGCTACTGAACCTTCCGGTCCCTCTGTGTTGATACCCGTTGTCAATGCAACAATGCCTTGATCCAGTCCGGTTCTGCCCAATTCAAATACCTGTACATATTCCTCATTCGAAGTGACGTAGGACTCCGTAATTGCCGAGCCCGGTATAATATCGTGGAATTGATTCAGCAAAATTAATTTCCAGCCTTCATGCAGTGCTGAACGCACTTCAGCTTCTGCATCTGCCTCCATATCTGGCAGAGCGAGTGTATTCCACAGCTCAGCTTCTCGATACAGAACCTCCGCTTTCCGGTTGTTGCGCTTATTGCGCGCATGGGTCGTGTAGGTTCCCCGATGTAACTCAAGATACAGATCGCCATGCCACTTCGGAAGTACAGGTTGCTCCTTTTCAATTCCGGCAAAGAAAGCTCCAGCTGTGCTATATCGGCTCGCAGGCTGACCTACCATCAGGTCTGCGCGATCCACATACTCCAGCATCTCGCGTGTTACGCCACCGCCGCCATCACCGTGTCCGTATAGAAGCATATGCTCCGGATGAGCCGCTTTCTCACGGTAGGACTGCCAGTGATCATGAATGTCCTTCGGCAACGTATGCTCGTTAACACCATGATTGAGGTAGGACAGGATCGGTGTGCCGTCAATGCCCACCCAGTGGAAGAGATCGTATGGAAACACATTTGTGTCGTTCCATCCGAGCTTTGTTGTCATGAAATATTCCACATTGCCATGCTTCAAAATCTGTGGCAGGGAGGCACAATACCCAAACGTATCCGGCAACCATTCAATCTGTGATGTCTTGCCAAACTCCTCCATATAGAAACGCTGACCATATAACATCTGGCGAATCAGGGACTCCCCGCTCGGGATGTTCAGATCCGGCTCAACCCACATGCCGCCAACCAGTTCCCAGCGGCCTTCTACAATCCGTTGCTTCACCCGCGCGTAAAGCTCGGGATCATGCTCCTTCAGAAACGCATATAATAAGGGTTGGCTCTGGGAATAAACATAGTCCGGATATTCATTCATGAGTGCATCCACGGTGGAGAAAGTACGGCTCGTTTTGCGTACCGTCTCACGTACAGGCCACAGCCAGGCAATATCAATATGGGACTGTCCCACCATATGCTCCAGACCTTCCGCGTTTCCGCCAATCTCACGCACATGATGCTTCAGATTATTCTCAATCTGACGAATACCCTCTCCCTGCTCAATCTCTTCTGCTGACATGCCTACAAATTGATCCATCGCACGATACACCAGTTCTAACAGGCGAACCCGCCGAAAGTCACTTTCCGGTAGCAACACAGCCGAATCACGGACAATAATGACGGTATACATCAGACTACGAACCGCTTCATTGGGTCTCACCAGCAAGCTCGTAATTGATGTGATTGGCGGCTGAATAACCGCCTGTTGATTCAACGGGTCTACAGGTTCAGGTACCGGATCAAACATCTCGATCTCCAGTTCTGGAGCGTTTCCGACTTTGGATGGATCAAGCGTGACGTAGGTATGATTGCGGTCAAGGCCCTGATAAGAGTTCCCATTTACCCGAAGCAAGCCTTCTCCGCCTGTCTCAAATACAAGCCCATAAGGTGTTTGCTGCCATGTAGCAGGAATCTCCAAACGTGTTCTGAAAAAATAAGTCGTTCCCTGTTTGCTCGGAAAACGCTCAAAATCTTGCCCTTCGGGGTACTCACCCTGATCCTCATACTGTCCTGGCACATGATAATAAGCGCGGGTAATGTCCCAGCTGCGCAGCTGTAATTTCTCCAGCCACTGATGTTCGGACAACTCGCGAATAAATCGTCTGATACGTTCCAACGTCTTACGCCTCCCTTACGGTCAGTTCGGCCATTTGCGTATCGTTTACGCTGCTGCCGATATGAATATGAAATTGTCCCGGTTCAACGACAGGCTTCAAATCACGACCAATATACTGCAGCTGCTCGGCCCCTATGTGGAATTCCACGGTCTGTGTCTCTCCCGGCTCCAGGTTCACTTTTGCAAACCCCTTCAGTTCCTTGGCCGGACGAGTTAGTGAGCTGACCACGTCAGAGATGTACATCTGTACAACTTCTGCACCTGCATAACGGCCGGTGTTGGTCACGTTCACCGATACCGTAACTGAATCATCAGTTGTCATAGATGCAGCACTCAGCTGCGGTTCACTGTACTCATATGTGGTATAGCTAAGTCCGTATCCAAATGCATAACGTGGCTCCAGATCCTCTTCGAGGTAACGTTTGCCTCGGGAACGTTTGCCGTTATAATAGATCGGTAATTGGCCGACATGCTTCGGAATGGAGATCGTCAATTTGCCTGACGGATTCACATCACCGAATAAAATATCTGCAATGGCACGACCGCCCTCTTGACCCGGATACCACGCCTCCAGAATTGCATCGGCATGTTCATCCACCCAAGGTTCAGTGATGGGACGACCATTAATGTAAACAACGACAAGCTTCTTGCCGAGCTTGTGGATCTCCTGAATGAGTTCCAACTGTACTCCGGCAAGACCCAACGTCATCCGGTCGATCCCTTCGCCACACTCCATATCATTCCAAGAGTTATCCGACACATTGGAAGCCCCCGTCTTCAGATCAATTGTTCCTTCTCCAAAGTCACGTGCACTGGAGCCGCCAACCACCATAATGACCGTATCCGCTTGACTGGCAACTTCGATCGCACGCTCGAATCCTTCTTTCGAATCACCTTTGATCCGGCAGCCTGGTGCATAAAGAACCTGTTCTGTACTGCTGTCACCAGTCAAAGCACCAACAGAACTCTTCTCCGTTTGCCCATCCACATGACTAGCCAGCTTACTGCGAATCCCATCCAGTACCGTCGCCACTTTCGACTTCGGTTGCGGAGATGTGTAATCGCCCAGTTGATTGTAGGCCTGATCCGCATTTGGGCCGATCACGGCAATCCGGCCCACATTTGCTAACGAGAGAGGTAACGTGTCAGCCTCATTTTTGAGAAGTACAACCCCTTCCGCAGCCAACTGGCGTGCCAGTTGAATATGCGCTTCACTTCCAATTACTTCTGCTGCCCGATCGGCATCCACATAAGGCTGTTCGAATAAGCCCAGTCTGAACTTCAACGCCAGCACGCGAGAGGTAGCCTGATCCAGAACCTGCATATCAAGTTTGCCTTCTGCCACCGCCTGCACCAGATATTGCCCAAACATCTCACCGGACATTTCCATATCGATGCCTGCCTCAATCGCCTGTACGGAAGCTTCCATTCCATCTGCCGCGACATCATGCCCACTTGCTAGCATGTTGATCGCACCACAATCCGTAATGACCAGACCGTCAAAGCCCCAATCCTTACGCAAAACATCTTCCAGCAATTCCGTATTCACGGTGCAAGGCGTGCCATCAATTTCGTTATATGCTGGCATGATCGACACAGCGCCCGCTTCCACCGCTTTGCGGAATGGATAGAGATCCACTTCCAGCAGCTCGCGCCAGCCCATATGTACAGGCCCTGCATTACGTCCGCCTTCTGAGCTGCCATAACCAACAAAATGTTTCAGCGTTGCCGCTACTGTATCTCCACGGTCAAGACTTTCACCCTGAAGCCCTTCTACGGAAGCAACTGCCAGCTCTCCAATGAGAAACGGATCTTCACCGAAACATTCCTCCGTACGTCCCCAGCGCGGATCACGCACAACATCCAGTACCGGAGAATAGGTGACCGCACCACCTTGAGCACGTGTCTCCCGTGCTACTGCTCGGCACATCTCCCGATACAGATCCACATTCCAGGTGCTCCCCAGTAAAAGAGGGACAGGATAGACCGTTCCGTCAATAGCCATATGACCATGCGAGCACTCTTCCCCGATCAGAATGGGAATCCCCAGTCTGGAATGTTCTATTGCATAACGTTGAATCAGATTGACCGCCTCAGCGCCTTCTCTGGCGGATAGTCCATTTTCCAGCGTAACGCCCGTCCACGGATCTGCGCGAAGTGCACCATAGAGGGAGCCGACGCCCCCATTTTCCACTTGCTGTTTAAAGGATTCGTTTAACGTGATGTTCCCTTGATCATTCGTATAGGTCTGCCAGCCAAATGGCTGCGTAAGTTGACCTACCTTTTCTTCCGTAGTCATCAGGCTAAGCAGGTGTTGTACCCGTTCCTCTACGGATTTGCTTTGGTCCTTATAAGTCATCAATCTGCATCTCTCCAATCCTATAACGTGATCCGGTTATTCTTTGACCGCGCCCACCGTCAGACCCTGTACGAAATAACGCTGGAAGAACGGATAAGCGAATATAATCGGCAACGTAGCAAGCACAACCATCGCCATTCGGGACGTATCCTGCGGAATGGACTGCATGGCTGCCAGACTCATCGAACTGTTAGCAGAGTTCTGCTGGATAAATTGGATACTCGACTCAATCCGCATTAACATAGATTGCAGTGGTACCAGATTCGGATTATCGATGTATAACAGCGCATTGAACCAATCATTCCAGTAACCGAGTGTACTGAACAACCCGATGGTTGCCAGTCCCGGCAAGGAGAGTGGAACCACGATTTTCATAAAGGTATAGAACTCACCGGCGCCATCAATCTTCGCCGATTCAATGACTGCATCCGGTACACTGGTGGAGTAGAATGTACGCAGGATCATAATATAGAAGGCATTCATCGCCAGCGGCAGAATCAGTGCCCATAACGTATCTTTCAACCCAAGCAGCTGGGATACGACCATATAGGTTGGAATCATCCCGCCGTTGAACAGCATGGTAAGAATTGCAAAGATGGAGAAAAATCTCCGATATCTGAAGCTCTTGCGGGAAACCGCATACGCATACAGCGACATGAGAATCAGACTGATGATGGTACCAAGTACCGTCACCAGGATGGTAACTCCATACGCCCGTAGTAGCGTGTCCCCACTCTGCCAGACAAACTGATATGCCGCGAGACTCCATTCTGCCGGAATCAGACGATACCCATCACGGGCCAGTGCTTTCTCGTCTGTAAACGAGATGATAACTACAAATATAAAAGGAAATACACAGATCAGAGCGAATAGACCTGCGATGATGTTCATGATCACGTTCCAGCCGTTGGATACGTGGTGGAAGTCGCGTTTTTTAACAAGCCCTGCTTGAGCCATAGTGGTTCACTCCTTTCCCTGTCCTAGAATAGGCTGCTGTCTTTATCTACTTTGCGAACAACATAGTTGGAGATAATAACAAGCACAAAGCCCACCACGGATTGATACAATCCCGCTGCTGTACTCATGCCGATCTCACCACTAGTTTTCAAACCTCGATATACATACGTATCAATAACATTGGTCACGGAATAAAGCGTACCCGAATCCCTTGGCACCTGATAAAAGAGTCCAAAGTCGGCATAGAAAATGCGGCCTACGGCCAACAAGGTCATAATCGTGATGATGGGCGACAGCAACGGAATCGTAATATTGCGAATCTGCTGCCATTTGCTTGCTCCATCAATCATGGCTGCTTCATACAGTGATTTATCAATCCCCAGTATGGAAGCCAGATAGACAACGCTGCTATAACCGATGGTTTTCCATAACGCTACGAATACCAGAATATACGGCCAATATTTCGCCTCGGAGTACCACTGAATTGGTTCCATCCCAAACCAGCCGATAATCTGATTCAACATCCCGCGGTCCATGCTCAAGAAGCTGAATGCGAAGTAACCAACAATAACCCAGGAGAGAAAATACGGCAGAAACATGCCGGTTTGATACAGTTTGGCGAGTCGTTTATTGACTAGTTCCGAGAGCAGGATTGCCAATGCCACAGCAAACACCAGTCCCAGGAAGATAATGGCGATGTTATAAAAGAGGGTGTTGCGTGTAATGAGCCATGCGTCACTTGTGCTGAACAGGAATTTGAAATTGTCCCAGCCAACCCATTCACTCTTCATCAGACTTGCCCAGAACCCTTCACGGCTGAATCGATATTCTTTGAAAGCAGCCACTGTACCCACGAGTGGCAAGTAGGAGAAGAAGAAGAACCAGATGGCGCCTGGTAGCACCATGAGCAACATGACTCGGTTTCTAATCAGGTTTTTCAAAAATGTAGTCATTGTGGAGATCCTCCTTCAGGCTTGAATGAAAAAGGACCGGACGCGATAAGCAGCCGCCCGATCCTTACGATGTACTGTTACTTGTTTTCCGCTCTCCAGGCATCCAGCTGGCTTTGGGCTTCAGCCATTACTTTCTCCAGTCCGGCTTGATTGAACTTCTCAATCACTTGATCCAGATTGGCTGCCGGGTCCAGTGTACCTGTCATCAGTGCTGCCCAATATTGCTCTTTCACGTTCTGTACCGCCGTCAGTTCGGACGATACATTGCTTGCATCAAAGTTAAAGCTGAGGATCGGGGAATTGACACCTTCAGCGTTAAACTTCTTGAACTCATCCCATTTGTTATCCGGGTCATTGCTGTTCAGATAGAGCAGCATGTTGTTCCCAAGGGAGTATGAAGGCATATCGTAGTTTTTCGATTCAGGCAGATTTTCCATATGTGTGTCATCCACTTTTTTGTAGTGTGTGCCCTCAATACCGGAGTCCACCATATTACGCAGCACAGGATCTGTATTGAGCAGGTTCAGGAATTCCATCGCTTTCTCCGGATATTCCGAGTTGGCCGAGATGGCCATGATGGAACCTTGTACAGATGTATTTGTTATAATTGCTTCACTTGCAGGTGTTGAAACGACTTGATAACCGTAACTTGCAGACCATTGATTGTCCGCGAGCGGCTGAGTCTGTGCACGATCCAGGAACCAGTTGCCCGATGTTGTCAGGTCGTTCGTGGAACCTGTTGTTGCCGCTTCTGCCGATACATAACCAGCCTTGTAGTATTTGTGCATCGTAGTAAGTGCTTCTTTCATTTCAGGTGTTTCCAGTATGTTTACAAGCTTATAGTCTGTTGTATCCAGCTTGATTGCCATTGGCAGATTCTGAATGACATAGTCATAAGGCACGTAAGGAACATAGTTTTTATCCATGGCAAATGGTGTTACACTCGCCTCGTTTTCCTTAATTGTTTTGAGCAGAGGCTCCAGACTGTCTAACGTACGAACGCCAGAGATGTCCAACTTGTATTTATCAACCAGCATTTGGTTAAAGCGCCATACCTCTTGTTGTGGCAACTCTTTGTTGGCTGGAATTCCGTAATTGTGTCCATCTACCTTGGAACCGCTGAGGAATGCAGGATCAATGGTCTTGGTAAGATCCTGACCGTATTCAGCAAGCAGGTCATCCAATTCAAGGAATGCACCTTTTCTAGCATTTTGTACATAATCGAATCCACCAGAAGAAGTGAACAGAATGTCCATTGGCTCACCGGATGCTACGTTAACCTGCATCTTCTGCGGGTAGTCACCCCAGTCAACCATCTTCATCGTTACCGTGGCATTAATTTTCTCTTTGGTATACTTGCTCACTTCTTCCATCACTTTGTTGACGTCTTTCTGAGGGGTACCGATGGTATACCAAATCAACTCTACCGCATCATCTCCAGCTCCCCCGGATTCTGAAGCATCTTTGCTTCCTCCACAGGCACTAAGAACAAGTGTAACGGCCATTAACAATGCAAGAACGAGTGAGAAGCGTTTTCTTTGTTTACTCATTTCTTTGATCCTCCCTTTTCGTGTTCCCTTAGGCTCTACTTACTAACTGCTTTAACCTTATCGAATGAAAGCATTTACAAAAAGAAGATAAACTTAAGTTTTCGAGGTACAAATTAAAGAGAAATCGTCCTTGGGCCACTATTTTGTACCTATTTAAATAAATCGCTTACATGAAAGAGACATGCCGGGTAACGTATGCCATGATTTTCTATCATGCCATTCCTGTTCCCGATATGTCTCTTGGCTCTCTGTCCGCATGGTTGGATCTACCCGTCACCGAATTAACCAAACACCTTGAAATCAGTCGGTGAAATCCCTACATATTTGCGGAACTGTTTATAGAAATACCCCGTCTCCCAATACCCTACATTTCGGGCGATCTCATGTACCTTCAGATTGGAATTGCGTAGTTGCTCCTTCGCACGTTCAATTCGGTATTTGTTGATGTATTCGGCAAACGTCTCCCCTGTCTCCTTATGGAACAATTGTCCCAAATACACCGGATGCAGATGATAGTGGGCACCCAATAGCTTCAAGGAGAGCTCTTCTGCGTAGTGTTTGTCGATATGCTGAAGCACTTGGTTTACAATTGGATTTTTCAGATCCTGCAATAGGGATTGGATCGTCTGCGACCCAACCTGCTGAAGCGCCCGCACGAGCTCATCAAAAGTGCCACTTTCCAGTACAAGTTGAAGCCCTTGTTGGTATATGGCAGACTCATCCGAGTGTTTGATGCTCTCCAGTTCCATCTTGAAGCGAATCACAACTTCCAGTGCGGTATTCTGTAACTCCCCAGGTGTAAGCCCATCGCGATGCTGTTCAAAATCCATGCGAATCCGGTCAGCAAGTTGTTCAGTATTGCGGGACAGAATGAGTTTGGCATACTCCCTCCATTCAATGAAAAAGGTCGCCGTTGAATTTCCGCACCTTTCCAGCATGGCATGGTCGATGACTTTAAGGTCGGGATAAATCATCACATACTGGAGTGCTTTTTTGGCCTCCGCATAACTGGTCGGCGCATGGTATAACCCTTTCATCAATCTGCCTGCTCCAATGCGTGCCGCCGGATGGGTTACGGTTATCTCATCAGATAATGCCTGCAAGCCATCCATCAACTTCTGTTCCTCGTCACTCGTACCCTGAATGTTGGCAATAATGACGATGTCTCCATCGATATCATGAAATACGTTCAGATGGCGTCTGTCTCTCAGCATCTCTTCTACACGTTCAAACATGCCAGGTACTTGCCCTTTGTCACGCAGAATGGCCACAGCAACGTCCGGTGCATCCAGCGAAAGGTTCATGAACTGGGCACGTTCTTCAAATTCAGTAGCTGCAATCTGCCCCGTAAGCCATCGATGAAGAATGTTATCTTTCAGAATCTGGATGCCATACGCATCATCGGCTTGAGGTGATACCGTATGATCCAGCTTGGACGCCGTGTTGCTCAGCGTGGATTCCAGTTCCTCTACATTAATCGGTTTGAGCAGATAGTTTTCGATCCCCAATTGCATGCCTTCCTTCAGATATTCGAACTCATTGAAACCACTGAGGATAATGACCTTAAGCTCAGGTTGCACTCGCCTTGCTTCCCGAATCAGATCGAGACCATTCATGAGTGGCATGGATATATCCGTAATCAGAATGTCCACAGGCTGAGAAGAGAGCGCTTGTAACGCTGCTTGTCCATTACCTGCATGACTCACAATTTCCATACCAAATGAAGACCAATCCACAATATCGTATAAACCTTCAATGATGAATGGCTCATCGTCCACAACAAACACCTTGTACATGTTAAACACCTGTCCCTTCTGTATGTGGATAACGCACCCTGATCCGTGTTCCTTCTCCGAGGGTGCTCTCTATGGTGATACCGAACTCTGGCCCATACAGGAAGCGCAATCGACTATGGACACTGCGTAGCCCGAACATCTGACCAGACTCTTCAGGACGTTCCAGTTCTTCAAGGATTTCCGTCAGGCGTGCCGGATCAATGCCTTTGCCATTATCTTTGACTTCCACTTGCACCACATCATCTGTCTCTTCCACAACAATGGATAATCGGTTATCCGAACGTTCTGTCTGAATGCCGTGTACGACATAATTCTCAATGATAGGTTGAAGCGAAAGTTTGACCACAGGGTGTTGATAATATGCAGCATCGATCTGGATCGTATATATGAAAATATCCTTGTAGCGGATTCGGAATAACTCCAGGTACAAACGGCAAGCTTCCATCTCATCCTTCAGCGTATAATTTTTCTTTTGCTGTACCAGGCTCTTGAACAATACGGATAGACTATAGATCATCTCGCCGACATCTCTCGCCCCCTGGGATATCGCCCTCATCCGAATCACTTCAAGCGTATTGTAGAGAAAATGAGGGTTGATGCGCGCCTGTAATGCGACCAGCTCGGTCTCCTTCTGTTTGATCTCGGCCTTGTAGACCCGTTCAATATACAGATTCAGCTCATCCAGCATGTCGTTGAAGCTATGTGAGATCTGCCCCAGTTCATCATCTCGCGGATCGTCGATGCGAGCCGTCAAATTGCCATATTTCACTTTTTGGGTGAAGCGGATAATTCGACGGGTTCGTTTGGCAAAGTTAATAATGAAAAATGCCGGAACCAGCACGGCAAACAAAATACATACGATACTGATCGAGATAATGGTATTGCGAATGCCCGCATAGGTTTCAGCCATCTCTTCTACCGGAACGGTGCCAATGACCACATAACCCTGATCCGCGGAGACAAACTTGTTCACGTACATGTTCTGCTCCTTTTTCATTGAATCCATATCCGTCTGATCAAACAGGGAATCGGCCACATTCACGTAGGGGTACTTCTTCCCGTAATAATGATTGTTGGAGTCAAATAACACTGTACCTTTGGCCGATAACACCACGATTTCTCCCTTGAGATTACTCTCGTAGTTATCCAGAGCATTCCCGATCCCCTCCGATTCGAAAAACACAAGAAACTGCCCCAGATTACGAAGGGTCTGTGTATTGTTAATCGGTACGCGGATGGAGTAGAGCGCAGGGTCCCATTGATTAATCTCTTTGCGAATCCAGTAGTTGGGTGCACTGATATTGGGCGTTTCCATCGCCATCACGTCCGGAATATAGGAATGAGCTACATTGGCGTCCAGCTTGCGGAACTGCTTGTGTTGATTAAAGGTAGACAAATCCTGCTGCTCAGCGCTATACAACATGAGTTGATTAATCTGCGAATTGCGATCCATAATGTTCTGAAAATGTTTCAATACATCGGCCGAATAGTCATCCTGATTGGCATAATATCCATTGGTCATGTGCTGAACATATTCAGCGTACGAATGATTCATCAGGTAAGTAATGTTGGCGGACAGCGCCTCATTCTGATGCATGTCCCTCACCATGTTTTGTACCGATTCATACTGCTGATGAATGTATCGATCCACATGTTCCATCGCCGCTTTCTGGATCGCCAGTTCCCGGCGAATCGTGGAGTCGGACACCGACAGGAAGATGATATAAGACAATGTAATGATCGTGACAATGGATATCATCGAGAAGATCAGTAGCATTTTCATAAACATATTATTTTTGAAGAAATTATTGTAAACGCTAACAATTTTCAAGTCGCATGTTCCCTCCGATGCTGTTTTCCTGACTTGAATTATACCATCAGGCTTCTGACATTAACTTGTCACCTGCAACTTTTCTTTAGTTTATATCTGTGTTTCTTTAATTTCACCCTATTTAAAAACGCTTTCATCCACTATCGTTAACCATAAGTTTAGCTTTGTGTAAAAGAATACCTTACATTCATTCCACTTGAAGGAGGAACAGCATGACACGCAAACTCAAAGCAAAAGGCATCATTCCCAAGGTCACTGCCATGGTCCTGACTACGGCTCTGCTTGGACAAGTTGTTGCATCATCCGTTTATGCCGGAGACACGCTCCCTTACACCGGTGAAAGTGCCAAAGGGGTGAATCAGCCCTATCAACATGGATACACCTCGGCCCAGATTCTGAACTGGACACCGGAAAGTGATATCCATGGCGATTTACTTCGTGCCCATGTTCCCTTGCAGCCCCGTAATGAAGCGTTTGCTGCCACACAGGCTTATCCTGAGCTTAGTCCGGACACCCAGTTATTCACAATGAGTGGCGATTACGGCAATGCATTCTTCGATAGCACACCTTATACCAATGAATTCAGTCAGTATCTGTTTAATTATTGGCAATATACAGACTACTACAGCTATTGGCACGGTATGGCCTCTGCAGGAGTACCGGAGGAGCTGTACGACCCGAGTAAAGAATGGACGGAGAAATACTTCGAGTTTGGCATTTTGAACATTCCGAATCCGGCCTACACCAATGCAGCCCACAAGAACGGCGTTAAGTCCATTGCCAACATCTTTTTCTCGGACAATGACCGTGGGCCACAAACCTATAAACAAATGCTGATCCAGGATGAAAACGGTAATTTCCCTGTGGCCGAGAAACTAGCCGAGATGGCAGAATACTACAACTACGATGGATATTTCTTCAATCAGGAAGAGGTTGCCCGGGGTGTAGCCCCTGAGGATATCGCTTCCTACAAGAAATTCATGAAATATCTAAGAGATAAAGGCCTGTACGTTCAGTGGTATGATTCCACCATCAATACAACAGGTAAAATTCAATACCAGAACCAATTTAATGGACTTAACAGCCCCTTTGTGCAGGATTCCGTTCTCGGCAGAGTCTCGGATTCCATCTTCCTGAACTATGTATGGAACCACAAGATGCTCCGCGATTCCCGTGATCATGCCCTTAGCTTGGGACTGGATCCACTGGAAACCGTATTTGCTGGTGTCGAAGGTGGACATGACAAATTCGGCCGCTGGAAGCAATCCTATGACCTGCGCCATAACCTGGATGAGAACGGTCAACCCATGAACAGCATCGCGACATTAGGTGCCGACTTCACCCACAACGCTCTGGATGAAGAGATGGGCGATGGCAGCACCAATCATCGTGCGGAAGATGAGTACCAGTGGATGACCTTTGTACGTGATCGTGCCTGGTGGTCTGGTCCAAATCAAGACCCGACAGATGCACGTCGTAATGCGTCTGCCGATCTGTCGGATGTGTATGCTTCCGGTGCAAATTGGGATGGAATTGCCGCTTATCTTACCGAGCGATCCGTCATCAACGGCTCCAATTTTGCGACCAACTTCAATACGGGCCACGGCCTGAAATATTATGAAGACGGTGCTGTCTCGAACGATAAAGAATGGTCCAATATCAACATTCAGGATATCCCTGTCACTTGGCAATGGTGGATGGATAGTGAAGGCGACAAGCTCAGTGTTGATTTTGACTATGGTCCCTCTTATGAGAAAGGCGCAAGGTACAACTATGACTCCATTGGCGCGTTTAATGGCGGCAGCTCTCTCGTGGTGAACGGCACACTGAACGCGGAGAACTTCCTGCGCCTGTACAAGACCGACCTGTCCGTCAACGGGCAATCGAAACTGGAACTGACGTATAACAAACCGTCGACTAGTGACGCTTCCTCCCTGCATGTTGGGTTGATCTTCGAAGATGATCCATCCAACGTGGTCAACGTAAATGTGCCTAATGCAGGCCAGCATACAGAAGGCTGGAAGACAACTTCGCTGGATTTGAGTGCCTATCAAGGCAAAACCATTGCCGCTATGGGATTATCTTTTGACCCGAATGGCAAAGCAATTGAGAATTACCAGATGAACATTGGCGAGATCCGCATTTCCGACGGTTCAGCGGCTGTACCGGATGCACCGACCGGATTCCATATTGCCAAAGCACTGACCAACACCGATGAACTGGTTGTTGCATGGGACATGAAGGACTATTCAGAGGTCAAACAATACAATTTATATGAAAATGGCGCCTATGTAGGCGGCGTGTATGATTCCACTTTTTATATCAAATCGCTAAAACAGCCATCTGGTGAACTGTCTATCCGTGCGGTTGGTGCAGATGGTACCGAAAGTGAAGCAACCGTCCTGCCTTACGATCTGAATGCAGCCGTTCAGGATATTGATGTGAAATTCAAAAAGAATGGCGATGCTATTGTAAGCTGGAAAAACCCGAAGAAAGTGAAAGACTCGGGCAAAGACAAAGATAAGAATACGGATAAGGACAAAGATAAAAATAAAGACAAAGGAAAAGGCAACAAGTCTATTCAACTCACACTAGAAACAGAATACACAAAAGAACCCTTCACCAAGTCACTTCAGGTCAAAAAAGGAAAACAATCTGTCGTCCTGACCGGACTTCCGACCAATGGTGAACATTACGTGCTGAACATCGCCATTGGCGGGCAGAATCCGGTAACCCATACCGGACAGCTCGCAGATCTTCAGATTACACCATACGCCAAGGAAAAGGTCACGGTAAAAGATGGAAAGTACACATTAGCCCTCCCGGATCTGGAGGACTGGTATAAGATCTATGTATATGAAAATGGGGTACCACGCGAGTTCGGAGTCACTTACGTTTCGCAGAAATTCCCGTATATCATTCGGGGAAGAACAAAGCTGAGTGAACTGACCTTCACTCCGGCGTCCAGCAACAGCTCATTGAAGCTGGTCATTGAGGATTATGCAGGCAATCAGGCCAGTACGATTTTGAGGTAACACTACGAGGTATTTTCGTGCCCGCCTGCATACTAGTTGAGATAAAAACAGCCCTTCACTTCCAAAAGGAAGTTGAAGGGCTGTTTTTGTTGATCTAACAATAAATATTCTGCCCAACAGCTATTTAACAGCATTCCCGTTAGCATAGTCCTTCGGATGAAATTGAGGATAGATGCTTGCGCAACTGCTTTTTGTCTATTTTATCCACGGCTGTTCTGGGCAAAGTATCCACAATGAACAGTTGAGTCGGCCATTTGTGCGGAGCAAGGTGTGGCTCACAAAACGCCCGCACCCGCGTCAGATCCATACTTTCACCATCCTGTAACACGATGAAAGCGACAAGTTCCTCGCCTTCGTCAGGAAGAGGATGTCCGATTATGGCCGCCTCGCTTACCGACTCATGGCTCACAATAACATGCTCCACTTCGGCACAGAACACATTGGAACCGTCCACAATAATCATATCCTTCAAGCGATCAAACACATAAAGGTAACCTTCGGCATCCAGACAACCGACATCCCCAGTTCGAATCCAACCATCGGACATGGTCTCGGCAGTAGCCCCCAACTGGCGCCAATACCCCAGCATGGTCTGTGCACCTCGAACAACGATTTCTCCAGCCTCGCCCGTAACTGTCTCACTTCCGTCCGTATCTAATATCCGAACTTCGAAGGCCTGCTCACCTTGGGCAGCCAAGTCAGCAGGACGACCTACGGATCGAAGGCGATGAGGATCGCCCATATGCTGAGCAGGAAAAAGGCGGCTTATGGACATTCCACATTCCGCTTGTGAGTAGTTGTTCACAATGATAACTTCAGGAAATTGCGATACGACCTCCTGTAGTGTATCCGGGGAAATAATGGACCCTCCGCAGCCAATAAGCGAAAGACTCTTCAAGTTTCTACTTCCTAGGGATACCTCGCGGGTAAGATCACGTAGCAGTTGGCCTACTGTGCTGAGTTGTGTAATCTGATCACGTTCAATAGCTTCCATAATGCGGTGTACATCCGCTGGGTATTTGTCTAGGAATACAAGACAGCCTCCAGCAGCCATGGTCGCCCACAACTGGAACTGACCCACCAGATGGGATAAGTTGAGCACTAACACACGACGCTTGAGATCATGACCGAAGCCTGCAGAAGGCGTAAGTTGATTCCAAGCAGCCATACCACGATGCGAATGCATGACCCCTTTTGGCCGACCAGTTGTCCCACCCGTATAAATCAGGACTGCCGTATCGTCTACACTTCGTTTGAAATGGTCTTTTGGAGAGAACGCGGGTTCCTGCTGTAAAAGAGTAGCGAGCGAACTGTTATTCGTCCCTTCTTCGTCTGTCGTAAACAGTTTTGGACAATACCCAAGAAGCTTTACCGTGGCAATAGCTGCTTTAGCATGTTGGTCATCATGAATAACCATATATGGTTCTGCATCCTGAAATATGGCAGCAAGTTCAGGTACTGTTAGCATAGGAGAAGGAACGAGTGGTATAGCACCAATCTCAACTGCTGCATAAAACGCAACAACGAGCTGGGGATCTGGATCACCTAAAAGGGCAAAGCGATCACCGGCCCGGAGTCCTTCAACATACAGGGCATGACTGAGTCTTTCAACTAGACCGTAAAGCTCCCCATAACTCATCGTTTGCCCATGTCGCATTAACGCAGGTTCCTCAGGGTACAGACTTGCTGCAATTGGCAATCGTTCGGATAGAAGCAAGCAATTACCCCCAACATTTAAATTTCCATTTCTCCGTTAAGAAAACTATGGAATAAAAAGAGAGTAGCATATATCTGGAATAATAAGTAATCACTATCCACTATTAAACTCATAAATTCTGCTGATATTACAGTTCTGCCCACAGACGATCCTTGCCGTTAACCTACTCGCTAGCTTAATTAGGCAGATCAAATTGGACTGCTTTCTAAATCCGTTAGTTGTAAACCGCAGTTGATTACGTTGATTCTTTGAGCATTAAGCTAACGTTTCTCGTTAGTATAATGAACCTCAATTATGCATTTGAATAATTAATCGAGACCACTCCTGGTTCACTACGGAACGAAGGAGTACCCCAAGTACCCGAAGAAGAACTTCGGCTCGTGCTCCTATTTTGTATCCTCCATAGTTGAACGGAAAAGAAGTATCTTTATATACTAAAAGTGAGACCTTTACATCTAAAGTAATCTTCATCTCGTTTAACAAAAAGTTCATAACGTCTCTTTAAATATTTAAATAACCTACTCATGATGTTGATGTTTGTAATTATACATGTATGAGCGATCCGTTAGGACGTCCAAATTTTTTAAAAAATAATCCCAACCTTTATTTCGCCTGGCACACTATATAATTGTCAGGAATTACAGATGCAACTATGGAGGCAAAAGATGGATTCAATTGGTAAAAACGGAAAAGAAGCGGCGGAAGCGATTCGGAGCTATGTCAAACCGATTTTCGGTTTTGCGTTAAACCGGGTCAAGCAGCGGGCCGAGGCGGAGGATCTGGCTCAGGAGATTATGTTGCAGTTGTTAAAATCCTTCTCCGGGGTGCGGGACATTAGAAGCCTTGACGCTTACGTCTGGACGGTTGCCCGATACACTTGGGTGAATTGGTTGAAAAAGCGTGCGCACGCTCCCCAAGCGATCGAAATCAACGGCATGTCCGAACTGTCGGCCGCCCCTTCTCGGGAGCCGCTTGACCGGTTGCTGGTAACCGAAGCTTACCGCGAGCTGCGCCGAGAAGTCGCGTTTCTGTCCGACATCCATCGCCGGATCGTGGTCATGCATTACTACGACGAGCTTAAAATCGGCGATATCGCGATTGCTCTGAACATTCCTGTCAACACGGTGAAGTGGCATTTGAGCGAGGCCAAAAAGAAGTTACGGAAAGGGATGAAACGTATGCGTGCAACAGGAACTTTAAGTGTCAATCCGATCAGCATGGGAGAAATGGGCCATTCAGGTTCGGCCGGCAGCCTGGGCGAAACCAACGATTTTCTTGGACGCGCCTTGGCGCAAAATATCGTTTACGCGGCTTATCATAAGGCGCGTACCGTACATCAAATCGCGGAGGAGCTCGGAATGCCGCCGTCTTTGCTGGAAGGCGAAGTCCGGCACCTGGCCGATTACAATTTTCTCATCCAAACCTCTCCCGGCAAATATCAAAGCAATACCATCGTCTGGGACCTCTTCGAGCTAGCCGTAGCTGGTCATCAATTCTGGCAAGATTGCGCCGCCGAAGTGGCCGATGTTCATTTCGACGCGTTAATGGAAGTTCGCCGGCAAGTCGAGGATAGCGGAGTGTACGTTCCGGACGGCGACTATAACTTCCTGCTCTGGACCTTGCTGCCCAAGAACGTCGAGGAGCAATCTTGGCGGAGCATGCCGGCTGGCGAAAACTTCGATGCGGTCGCACCAATGCGAAAGGACGGAGGTCAATATATTGCCTATGCGGCGTTAAATCGGAGCCACTATGCCGATCCGGGTTTTGATATGAGTAGTTACGTCACCTTCGGTCCGTCGCTCCGCTACGTCGAAGACTCTCCTTTATACTTGTGGCAATTCAATACGTACTGGAGCGACCGCCAGATGGATTGGCGTTTGCTGGAATATCGGAATGTCGAGATTTGTCATGCGTTCCAACAAGGGGAACTGCCCGACAACGAAGAGAACGCTGAGCAATATTCGTTCCTGCTGGAGAAGGGGTACATCCGCAAGACGAAGGAGGGGTACAAGTTCAATGCGGTCTGGATGGACTCTCCGCAAACGTTGGATCGGTTGAACAAAGCAATGCCGGATTTGTCCGCTCTGTATGCGCCTGCTGTCGGCAAGCTCTACGACAAAATGCTCAACCTGTTCCTGCAAAATCAGCCGAAGCATTTGGAGCCGCAGCTTGCTTACATGGTGAGAGGCAACACCGGCGGAGGCCGGCTTGTCGCTTATATTTTGAAGCATTTGATCGATAACGGGAAGTTAAAACCGCCGTTGCCGCACCAGCAGAAGACGATTTCAACCTGGATGGGGCCGGTCAAGTAAGTAGGTTCGGAAATGTATACGAAGAATAGTCGTTCCCGGACGGTGGCCGTTTTTACACAAAACTCTGTCTGTCCAACGAAGTGATTAGGTCATCGCTATTTCACACGGCCCCCTCCTGAACGTATGGAAATGATTAAAAACTACCCATGACGCATATGCGTCATGGGTAGTTTTTAATCGGAATCATATCTGCCAGACTTCTCCTTTACCTTACGATTTTTATCTTTCTTGTCCGCAATCAACCGTGAGAGGCCAGATGCTCCACAACTTGCTTTCCCAGAAAGCCAATACGTTTTTTTAGCTCCTGCATCTCTTTCTCCATTGATAATCCTCACTTAATACCACATAGCCGAATTGCCCTTACGCTTTGCTTTTTCGGGGTTTAAAAAAAGTGGAGTGGCGTCGTGTAAAATTATTTTAAAACGATGTGGCTTTTTACCTCCCTTCGGTGTCTAATGAATTGTAAGTTCAGGAGGAGGTATTACTGGTGTCACGAGCTCAAGACAAAAAGAAAATCCCTGTTCTTCCGGAGGATCAGGAGCACATCCAGCATTTCGAAGCCATTTATAATCAATATCGAGATAGAATTCGAAATTATATTGCAGTAAAGACAAATTCGGCAACTGCCGATGACTTAACGCAACAAGCTTTTTTAAAAGCAATGGAAAACTTTCATTTGTTTAACTATAACTCCAGTATATTTACTTGGCTATTCAAAATCGCTCAAAATATTGTGAAAAACGAGTATCGCACGAAATCACGAAATAAAGAAATGTTGCACGAAGTAATCGATTTTCAGTCCCAATCGATATCCCTCGATATTGCTAGAGATGTCGATATTCGTCTTGATATTAGTGCTGCATTAGCCCGATTGAATGAATTAGATCAACAAATCATATCATTGCGTTTTTTCGTCGATTGCACTTTATTGGAAATATCCAAAATCATCGGGATGCCTCAAAGCGCAGTCAAGAATAGACTCTATCGTGCCTTAAACAAACTAAAAAAAGAATTAAAAGAATGGGGTGACATTACAATCATGTCTATTAAAGAATTGATATCAATTGTGGATAAAAACGAGGCTCCCTCCAAGAATGATGGTATGAACAAGGTATACCATGACTTATTTGAAGAGTTGAAAAGCAATGTAGATCGAATTATTATAACCTATCGTCATCGACCTTCTCAGAAAATCGCTATTGAGATCTATCCGGATCTGCCCACTTTTCATCAAGCAATAAACGAGCCGGATGCGCCCAATTGGTTTATGGGAACCTATGAAGACAATAAAATTAAAATCGTATCCCCACTCAACCCAGGCCCTGAACATACCTATCAATCGGTACTACGGCACACTCTAAGCTTGTTTACGATGTGGTTAGTGAAGGATATTAATCCGTTGGCACCGAAATGGCTTACACACGGTCTCGGCGGGCATGAAGCCAAACAAACGTCACAAGAATATATCCAGTATAGAACTTCCGAATCGATTCAAAATAACGCTGTCCCTAGCTTTCAAGCATTAACTAATGATACCTGGGATTTCGAGAAGATAGGGGGATATGCATTCTCGCACTTGATCGTAGAATATCTCATCCATTCATACAGTTTAGATGCGCTCAACAAATTCATACGCGATGCCACTGATTTTCAAGGCGCATTTCAAGTATCGGAAGCTGAGTTGCACGGGATGTGGGTGCAATATTTAAAATCTAGGCTATGTTAAATTTTGATACTAGTATTTGACCATAACAAAACCACCTTCGAAAAGGTGGTTTTGTTATGGTCTCCCGTAGCTCAACAGTACACTATACATGTTCTATCTAGTACAGCCTTATAGCCCCAATCATTAAACTATCCTGCCCGTTAGCTTAATGAGGTGCTCATCATCCTAATATAATTTTCCTGTTCTCTACTTTCTGTAAAGGTATACAAAAAAGGAGCTTCAGCATTTCTGCAACGCTCCTATTGTCCGTCCGCTAGTTGAAAACAGCAGATGATCACTTTGAAACCCTGCCGACTATAGGCCCTAGGAGTATTAAGATTGCATCTGTTTACAAACAGTATTCCAATTATAAAAAGGAGATCTGAGATGATCACCTGTTAGCCATGATTTTATACATTATAAGGAATTACTTATGTAAGGTCACAGCCACTCACCCTAATTAGAGCGTCTCAACCAACTTCTGAATCTTTGAGTGGGAAATTAAATATACAGGTCCCATTATTTCTATTTTGCCGTCCTTTACACGTATAGCGCTCTCCTGTTCTGCCGCATAAACATCAATCGCTTCAGACAAGGGGGACAGGTAGCCTTGAACAAACGTGGCGTAGTCGCGTTGAGAATGAGATTCGTAGGCAAAATGATCAAAACCAATACCATTATAAATAGTACTTGTTTCAACTTCATCAGTGTTATTCAAGCTTAACCATTTTGCAGCCATGTTTAACGCACCGGCGCTGGCACCCATTATAATGGCATTGCTATTCTTAATAACATCCGATAATTCATAATCCAACAAAAAATCGTTCTGTAAAACAGGATATCCACCACATAAAAAAATGACAGAAGCGTTCCGAATGAATCGCTGAGCATCTTCTTTCTGCATACGGTAATCGATGAAATGATATTCATCAAAAATAATGTTAGCCTGATTCAACCATGTCCATTCAGAAACATCATCAAAGTTAACTTGCTCATCTTTATAACCAGACGGATTAGCACTAATCATAACAAGCGATTTTCTGTCTTGTATATCCTCCTGTAAACAATGGACCAGCTTCTCAGGAAAAAAATGATTAAACCAACTGAAATAGTAGTGAGTTTTCAAACTTAATTACCTCCATATGTATTATTTACATTCATCCATAGGATTCATATACAACCTCTTTTTATATGCATTATACAAAATAATCCAATTAATTGATAGTACCTTTAACATAACTCTAACCACGTTAAAAAAAGCCCGGTTCTTCCCCCCGGGCGACTTACATTTTTGTATGGGTTACTTACTTATAAATTCTACCATCTTCTGATGTAATTCTTTCTCGGAACATTGAAAGATACCATTAAAATCCTGGGGGTTACGGATCAATTTGTTTAACTGGTCTATTCCATATTGTTGAACAACAAACTCCACAAATAGGAACGAAAACTGAAAACCCTTCATCGTTTCGAAATCCCAGGTATCATTATCTAATTGTTCGAACGTTGGGATCTCTAAATTGTGGATAGCCTCTTCTGTTGTACCTTCAATATAGTCCTGAGTCATCAGCTTGGCTTCATATCCACCAATTCCTTGCCTTATCCATTTCGGAGCCTTCGGATTGATTTCACTTATTAGCCACATGGTGAACAAGTGAACCGTACCTTTAAGAATCGATTGATAGGTATGCTCCGGTCCTGGATTTAATGGAGATACAATTTTAAGAATACTCCCTTCATAGGTACCCATGAACCAATTCGGAGCATCTGCTTCTCCGACCGCTTGGTGAAACGATGGCATATTAGGATATACTTCAATCGTTACTTTTCGCGATGGATGATAATTGTACTTTAACGAGATTCGTTCAATATGATCACTTAGTTCATTGAACAAATCATGGTGTACTTTATTAGGCGTATTGTTCAATCCCTCGTTTTCACCCTTATTAACAATTGAAATCAAATCTTGAATAGACATGATCGTAACGCCTCCCCATTCTTTCAGTTCCTTTTTAAGTTTTTCCAAAGCTCTATAGAGTCTGTTCTTTACTGCACTCTCACGCATCCCGACAATCTTAGAAATTTCAAGCAATGTGCAGTCCACAAAAAAGCGTAATGCAATGATTTCCTGGTCGGTTTCATTTAACTTTTTCAGCGCAACTCCGATATCAATTCGAAAATCAACATACTTCGTAAATTCAAGGGAGATCGACTGTGATTCATATCCCGTAAAATCAAACGGCGTTTCTTTTTTTCGCGATAATCTTCGATATTCGTTTTTCACTGTATTCTGAGCAATCTTGAATATCCATGTAAATAAATTTGATTTCCCTTGGAATCGGTGAAGATTCTCGACTGCTTTTAAAAACACCTGTTGAGTCAAATCATCTGCAACCATCGGGTTCAATTTCAGGGAAAAGTAGTTGCAAATTCTTTGACGATACAGCTCATAAGTGTTTTCAAAGTTAGTGATACTTTCCTGTTTATCCGGATAAACAGGTTTTGTGTCATGAGCTCCTGACATGGTAAGAACCTCCTCTTGATTTACAATGAATTAGACACCAGAGAGAGTCAGAAGGCCACATAAATATAAAATAAATATGTATTCAATCTTTCAGGTTTGTTACTTACAGGACTAATCACCCTTTTTGAAATCTCACTTCATATCATCTCTATGATTTCATATCTTTACAAATTTATAATGATAAGCAAAGATTGGAATAGTTCTGGAGGGAATCACATCATGTAACCGCCTTCCCAAAATGAAGGAGAGATAATAATGAAATACACCAATGTTTTATTATCAAGCGTCATTGTTTTAGGTAGCTTAGGCACGTTATCAACTGCATCATCTTCACTTCATACTTCAGATAAAATAGCACATATTGTTGCTAACTCAACATCTGTGAACTCTTCGACATACCAGAGTATATCTAAGTTTGAAAAAACAAAAGGCTCAAACAAAATTGTCTGGAGAGGTGACAACATCACGATAACCGCGAACACCTTAAAGCTAGATGCTGCTGCCGATTTTGAGCAAAACATCATTGACACCATTGTAGTTACTCATGGTAAAGAAAAGCACACCCTACAAACAGGAGATTTTGAAGTGAAATTATTGGATATAAGTAGTGTTGCTGAATCTCCATCGAATGAATGGGTTGCTATCCAAGTAGAAAAAAGTGCCGGCAGCAACCTCATTCTCGTGAACCTTAAAACAGGAAATTACACAATTATAAACGAACGTCTTGAAAAAGCAGGTAAACAAAATGTAGAAACCATTTCATCATATAATTGGTCACCAAAAGAAGACATCATTGCATTTTCTTATGGAAGTACGGATAAAAGCACGTTAGCAATATACGACACTAAGAAAGACAGTGTTGTTTATCTCCCTCGGGCAACCAACTATATTAGCACAGGTCTAATTTTATGGTATAAGAACGGAAAAAATATTGATTATATTAGTGAGTATCCTTCAGATCAATGGATTCTTTTCAGATACGATACAGGAAGCAAAAAAGTTAAGCCTGTAAAAAGAATCACAAAAAAGGAATTTCAGCAGTGGTTTAAATTAGATAAATATCCTACAAAATAATAAAAAAAATGGATTAAACGTAAAATACGTTTCTTCAGTTCAACTTATATAGCAAAAAGGCGAGTCTCCATTAATCGGGGGACTCGCCTTTTTGCTATATAATAAATATTTAAGAAGTTCCTTTTTGTTTACTCGCCTGCATCTGCTGGGCAAACCGCATCATCTCTTCGAACTCTTCCTCGGATACGGCATCTCCATCGGTGCTTATGTCTTGTACAATCGGAATTTCGGGCTTGGCTTTGGTTCCTTTGCCGTATGTACGGGTACGGGTTCCAGCTGCACCAGCAGCCTGTTTGCCTTTGACCTTGGCCTGATCACGAATATATTGAACAGCTTTCTCGTAGGAGTTAACCTGCTTGAGCAACATGTTGGAGGCGATCGCCTCAACGAAGTTACGGTTAATCCGCTGCTCGCCGCCGGATACAAGCAATGCCATCAAATAATGAATCAATACATTGATGACTTCACCAGGCAACTTGTAACTCAGATCAATTTTCTCAAATATATCGATCAGATTGTCCGGTACTGCACCAGGGAAGAACGTCTGCAGCAGACGCGTATACGGCTCATTCCGCAACATCATATTGTATTGATGAATATCACACTTGGTCATAAATTGTGGAGGCACTTCGACGTAGTACTCCATCTGCACTCCATGCTCAACAGGTGGTTCACCAGAGTCCTCTTTCCGTTCAGGCTCCTCCATATGTTGTCTCAGTGCCACGACCTTGGCTGCCTGTACAGTCTGTTGCTCATGGCGCTTCTTGGTCTGCCTGAACTGCATGCTCGCCTTATGCTGAAGATCATCCAGAATCAGCTGGCCCTGTGGACTGAAGATATCATCTTCATCCAGCAGACGGCATACATCCTGCACACTGAGGTTAAACTTGTTTACTACATAATTTACAATGCCCAGTTGTTCATGATCGAACCGCAGCTGTTCTACATGACGACGATTGACCGACTCCCGTGGAAAACGCAAAATAATGTCGGCATAGTTCAAACTATTTTCTTCCGCTGTATCATTCGTGCCTGTCCGCTGGGCCGTAGTTGATACTTCCGACAATGCTTGCTCCAACTCGTAATCAATTACATGGGTATTCAATTCAAATATATCGTAAAAGGGAACGGAAATATTCTCTTTATTGGCTGCCGGATAAGGCGCGTCCCCATTTTCCACTGCCGAGAAACCGGAACGCAAGGAAAGTACGGCGAATTTGCCTATCTTGTCACGAAGCAACAGTGTCAAATGCTGTGTCCGGAAAAACTCTGCCGGAGAAAGCGGCGGTTGCAGCTCATATTCGTAGATGTAATCATCATTTTCCGGTATATATAGCCGTGAAGTCTGAAGTAGTCCCACTGCCTCAAGCTTGGATGTCTGCTCTAACAAATATTTGCGCCCTTTCTCACTTGGCTCCAAGCCAAGTGTCATGAACAGCCTCCGTTGCTGTTCAAGCGGCGAATAACCGACCTGTTCACCGGGAAGATGCTGAAACAACAGCCGATACAAGCCAACCGCAAAAGCACCTACCATGGGCTGATATGCTCCTGTAAGCATACGGTCATCCAGGGCGCTAAGTCCAAACTCCCTGTATACGCAGTAGCGATGATGTTCAGTATAATGGTGCAGATTCTTCATGCGCATAGCCTGATCTCCTTCTCCCCAAAAGTATGTTTATCTATTCTATCATAAATGTCTGATCCTCAAATGCTCAAAAACAGGTAAAAAGATGGCCTGTTCTCGTTCCGTTTCGTCCTAGGTCGACATCATTCACGTTTTCGCCGAATTCAGCAAATTTCTAAAATAAAATGTCGAGAGCCGCTAGAATACTATAAAAGCTGTAGCCGCAGAATACAAGGGAATATCTAAAGAGAATGTTCTCCAGATGTATATGAAGTACAAGTGTACAATAATCCTTCTAATATAAATGAATAGCAAAAAAGCCTTCCCTTTGTACTCGTAAGCGTTTACGACAAAGACAAGACTTTCACGCGATTACAGTGGCATGTGTTGCCTCTTTCCAACAATCTAAAACATTCTGTACCCACCCAGTCGCAACTTCTGGATCGTCCAGCCACTGATTATCGCACCAGCCAGTCCAGCGATGCCCGTCATATAGTCTACAAGCTGGAAAGAACCCAGATGTGACATCAGAGATGACGACTGATCCCATAGAGAGTACACAACAATAGGCAGAATTACAATAATGAACAGATAGGAAGGAAACCAGGTTGTCTTCATCAGCATGTTCAGAATGAAACCGATACCAAACATCATAACGAAAAATAATACCATCAATACTAACACAGGTATAAATTGCATCGGGCGACATTCACCTCTTCTTTCACACATTCAGGTTTCACTTCTGGATAGTAGTTAGTGTACCGCAAAAAATGTGGCGAAGCAACGAACTTTCTGGACAAATTTCCCTATATTTATACTCTGTTCATTTGCCCTTCTGCTTCATGTTGGGATACAATGTAAACGATAAAGCACTCACCCGTCCCTTATAGTGCGTGTTCAAAAAGACTGGTTTTCAGTACCGAGAAGATGGAATGAAGTTAGAAATGGAGCAGCGGAGCGTAGATAGAGCTACGTGAGCAACTACAATGTTCCCGAAGGAAACATACTTCGTAAGCATCCACTTATTTCGGCTGAATGCCATATTCGATGCTGATGATGCCACCAGGCATGATTCGTAATCAAAAGCGGACTTTTTGAACAACCTCTTATAGGGATTTGGAAATATACCTTGCAGGAGGAACACAACCAATGAACGAAGCCGCATCAACACTGGAGGGCTGGTATGCCCTGCATGATTTTCGCTCGATTAACTGGGCCGCCTGGAAAGCAGCAGATGATGAAGAACGCGCTGTAGCACTGGACGAGCTTCAGGAATTCTGGAAAGAATGGAAAGAAGTCGAGGATTCATCCAAAGGAAGTACCGTTGTATATACGGTTGTAGGTCAAAAAGCAGACCTCGTCATGATGCACCTGCGTGAAACGCTGGAAGATCTGAAGGCTGTTGAGAACGCGTTTAACAAAACGATGTTTGCCCAATACACAACTAAGTCGTATTCCTACGTCAGTGTAGTGGAACTGAGCAACTATCTTGGCAAAGAAGGCGAAGACCCGATGCAGAATCCGGATATTATCGCCCGTCTGAAACCTGTTCTGCCACAACGGCAATACATCTGCTTCTATCCGATGAACAAAAAACGTGAGCTGAATGACAACTGGTACATGCTGTCCATGGACGAGCGTCGCACCATGATGCGCAGTCACGGCATGATTGGCCGCAGCTATGCGGGTAAAGTAAAACAGATCATTACCGGCTCTGTCGGTTTCGACGATTGGGAATGGGGCGTTACGCTATTTGCGGATGACGCACTTCAGTTCAAAAAACTCGTCTATGAGATGCGTTTCGATGAAGTTAGCGCCCGTTATGGCGAATTCGGTTCGTTCTATGTGGGAAGTCTGTTGAACGAAGGAACACTGGAAGACATGCTTAAGCTGTAGAAACAGCACAAAGCACAATAAAGCACCGCGACATCTCCTGTAAAGGATACTGTCTGCGGTGCTTTATTATCTATCTATATTCTACTACCTCAAGCTTGATTTAGATCTATATTGTTTGAACTATTTATTTACACAAAAACGGAAAGGACAGAAAAAACCTGAAAAAGCGAAGCGTTCGCCTTTATCACCGGATTTTCCCTTTAACAAAAGGGAATCAAAAAAATCTGGGGATAACAGCGATTGGAAGGTTATTCTGTCATTGAAGTGTATGTGTAAACATCTTTAGTTCAACTTATATCGTCTCTAATCCTCGTCCTCATCATCTACCGCTTTCAGCGATTCGAGGAACTCGGCTGTGGCCCGATCACGGTCACGCCCCTTCTCTTTAAGCCGCTCAATCGCAGGCATAATGAGAATATCCACTTCTTTCTGCACGATGTAGGCCAGATCATACTGATCCTGTTCCTCGAGATAACCACCGACCTGCATCAGGGCGTTGTAACGATCCAGCTCTTCACGTGTTAATAGTCCCCGGACCTGAACACTGCAATGTCTCATCCAAAAAACCGCCCTTTCTTCAGGACTAGCGGAATACCACCAATGATGAACAGATAACGCAGATCTACCAGCTTCTTCAACTGAGCCGCTTTCCAGCCCTTGTATTTCTTGCCGCCCACAACGGCAATAGCTTCACCTTTACCAAGTGATGCAACCGTGCCTTTGCTCGTAAATACAAAAGGTTGTGGCTGTTTCTTGCGAATGGATGCCACGACGTTCTTAGCGCAGTTCACACCCTGCTGCATCGCAATCTGGGCTGTTGGCGGATAAGGCCGTCCTTCCGCGTTGAAGACAAGTGAATTATCACCAATGACATAGACATGCTCATGCCCTGGAGCACGCAAGTAGTCGTCTACTTTCACACGTCCTCGCATCACTTCAAGACCTGCCTGTTCAAGCAGTGAGTTACCGCGAATACCGCCGGTCCATACGACTGTAGCTGCATCGAGCTTTTCACCTTCACCCACAATAACCCCGTCCGGGAGACATTGCTTGATTGGAACACCAATTTTGAAAGTAACACCCTTTTTCTTGAGCACATTCATTGCATGTTCTACCAATTCCGGGTCAAATCCAGGCAAGGCCGAAGGCGCTGCCTCTACATTATAGATGTGCACATGTTTCGGATTCACGTCGAACTCCTTGCACAGCTGTGGAATACGATCTGCAAGTTCAGCTACGAATTCAACACCACTGAAACCCGCTCCACCTACGACAAACCGAATACGATTTCGTTTGTTATCGTTTTTGTACATCGCAAATTGATATTCGATGTGTTCTCGAATCAGTCTGACCGAGTTAATGCTGCGGATTGTCATGGCGTGATCGAGCATCCCTGGAATACCGAAAGTCTCAGGCTCACCGCCTAGTCCAATAATCAGATAATCATAGGATAACGTGCCGTCCTCCAGAATAATCTTCCGATCCTGCAGACGAATCTCCTTCACGGAAGACTTGACCAGATCAATCTTGAACTCATCAATCAGCTTGGAAATGGGCACTCTTGCATGCTCAATGGTATCCGTGCCGGCTGCCGGCATATGTAGATGTGTAGTAATATAATGATAATCATGCCGATTCACCAGTGTGACGTCGGCCTCGTTATAGTTCAATTCCTTCTGCAGCCGCTGGGCTGTCAGAATCCCGCCATAGCCCGCGCCGAGGATGACGATTTTGGGAATACTGCTCATGTCTATACCCCTTCCGGTTTCACTTGCATCAACCCGATCTTGGGTGAGATGCAAAATGCACATACTTACAAATATTGATGAGGTCTTGCCCATTATGACGACAAATGTTAACTTCGCGAATTTATTTAAACGTTTGCATCAATTTCATAACTCACTAAAAATGGATTTTATGAAACTAGATATCGACGTATCGAACCGTTTTGATCTATATCTAGACTTGATTGAAGCAACTAAAGGGTTTATGAAATTGATACGTTTGCACGCAAGTTATCGTTTCAAGTTGTGAAATTAACCACAAGATTCTACAAAACACGGGATCTGTCTTCATATTACATATTGACTCTAAATTAGACAAAAAAACACATAGTACAGGTCAAGGATATCTGTATTTCTAGTAAAGATCAAGGTTTTTTTTGTTATTTTTCATAACCTTTCATTTCCAATTTCATCCTATTCTCATCTGATCTTCATCAATTGTTCCCAGTTTCGTGACGCCGCTAACTTTGCAACCCTGAATACACCGTTTATAATAGGAAAGACAGTTCAGCACCCATGCCGGTTACGATACGTAGCCTGCACATTCTTTCTGTTAACTACCTATTAAAATATGAAAGGTGTTGTTGATTCTTGACTGCACAAAATTCCAGTCATGATATGACTGATTTACTTATTATCGGTGGAGGCCCTGCGGGTCTGTTCGCCGCGTTTTATGGTGGGATGCGTCAGGCATCCGTTACACTGGTTGAAAGTATGCCACAGCTTGGTGGACAGCTTGCCGCTCTTTACCCGGAGAAATACATCTATGATGTAGCCGGATTCCCGAAAGTAACAGCTCAGGAACTGGTGAATAACCTCGTTGAGCAAATGAATCATTTTAACCCGAACATCCGGCTTGAAGAAAAGGTTGTATCGGTGGAGAAAAAGGATGAGCAACATTTCGTCGTGAAGACGGATGAGAATGAATATCATGCCAAAGCCGTCATTATTACAGCTGGTGTAGGTGCATTCGAACCACGTCGCCTGGAGCTTGAAGGTGCTACCAAGTTCGAGAAGAGCAACCTGCACTACTTCATCAGTGATCTGAATGCCTTCGCTGGCAAAAAAGTACTGATCAGTGGCGGCGGTGACTCCGCGGTAGACTGGGCACTCATGCTAGAGCCTATCGCTGAGCAAGTGACACTGATCCATCGCCGGGACAAGTTCCGTGCACATGAGCACAGTGTCGAAAACCTGATGAATTCCAAGGTGAATGTCGTTACACCGACCGAAATCACGGAACTTCATGGGGATGACACGATTACCAAGGTAACCCTTTCTCATGTGAAAACCAAAGAAACTCAGGAAATCGAAGTAGATGACGTGATCGTTAACTTCGGATTTGTCTCTTCTCTCGGACCGATTGCCGAGTGGGGTATCGAAATTGACAGTAACTCCATCGTTGTTGATTCCCGCATGGAAACATCTATTCCAGGAATCTTCGCTGCCGGAGATATCACAACATATCCGGGTAAACTGAAGCTGATCGCTGTCGGATTCGGCGAAGCTCCAACAGCCGTCAACAATGCGAAGGTGTACTTCGATCCGGATGCCAAGTTGTCCCCAGGACACAGCAGTAACATGAAACGCTAGTTTTGCTGAAATAACATATATTGATACAAAAAAGGGTATCTTACTCCTGAGTGAATCAATATCAGGAGGGATACCCTTGTCTTATATATGCCCGCTGTGTAACGGTCTGGTTGTACCGGAGCAGGCTTGCCCCCACTGCCTTCAGGGACTGTTAGAATGCGGCAAATTGGATGATTACACCGGACCATACAGCCCCTACGTATTCCAACCTTCCTCTGACACAGCAGACGAAGTCGAAAACGTTTGCAATCATGTGATGTACTGTCACCATTGTCAGACGAGCACGCCATGGCCAGTCTCACTATGGGACTTGTCCGGAAACCTGTAACATTGCCTGCAATGAGGATCTCTAGTGAAGAATGGCAGATACGTCGGTACCCAGTTTGCGCTTATGGATTTCTGCCAACAGCAGTGCGATGAAATCTCGTTCGAGATTCAACTCAATCGCTTTATGGTAGGAATCCAACAACATCTCATCGGATAACATAGCCATTTCCCGCCACAACCTTTCCTTTTTTTTCCTCAAAACTATCATATCAGAGATTCATATAGAGAACAAGCGTTCTTGTTATCCACAACGATATGTGGAAATCCTGTGCATAGTTTGTTGATAAATGGAAAATATATAGAGTAATCAACGTGTATAGTGTGGACAATATTTATGCACAGGGAGTTTGTACTACTGTCAGAACGTTTATCAGCGTATTTTTTTTGGAATAAATTCATAGTTTCAAGACTTGTTGCGAGTAAATTACCCGGTAATGTAAAATTTCAAACGGTTTTCATACCGTTTTCTTTTATATATTATCGGTTTTTCTTGAATTTTCTTGAGTTTTCCCATTCATTTTCTATTGGGGTCTGGTATTCACTTCCAGAATCCAGATCTTGCCTGAATAATCCAGTCCATAATCAAATCCAAGCTGACCTACACCAGGGAACTGACTTTCCATAATGTACGTACATGTCATTGTAAGTGAACGCATCTCCCGGCGTTTGTGCCGACCGGATATATGTGGCAGGGATAAACCAAGAGCTCGCCTTCCTGATAACATGGTGCCACCCTTGCTCAGATTCGTCACACAGAGTCCGGGACGAGCGAGTCGTCCTACTAATGAACGGAATACCCAGCCTCGTTGGGTTTTGACAACTTTGACTCTGTAATCAACAGGTCTCCCTTGAATTGTTGCCAGATGAATGCCTTGCTGGATCAAGTACTTGCGTCTAGCCTTTACACGCACCAGAGAGCGATACATCTGGCTGAAACTGGCGAAAGAACGGGTCGTTTTCATATGGGTGTATCGATAAGCCCCACCGCTGGCCGATACCCGGATGACACCGTAACCTCCGCCTCCTACAATAGGTTTGACATACACCATTCCATAACGACTGAGCATTTGCAGCAGATTACCCGAGTTGAATGCCTTGGTCTGTGGGATATGGACAGCAGCTACCGGATATTTCATCAGAGCCGCTGTCTTCCGCCATTTGCTTGCAAGTTGTCTCGACATGGGTTGATCTCCTTCCTTGAAACAATAGTCCTTCCTTATACATACTCAACAGAAGCCTTGCTTTCTTGGATGTCTGTCCACGGCAAAGGCCCCTTTTCCATGTAACCTGTCCCAGGGGTGATGGCGGAAACGGGAACAAGCGCCCGGTTTACTTTTCAAACAAGTCAATCTGTCGTATGCTACTAAGGAATGGCTTGGAAGGGCTTAAATATGAGGATCTAAGGAGCGTTAAGAACAAATGGAAGCATTTTTCAAATCACTTTATGGCGTAGCCTATTTTGCAATGTCGATCGTTCTGGTAGCTGTTACGGTACTTCTCTTTGTCACAGGTATTCGACTGTTTATGCAAAAGCGTAATCGCGGCTTTGCCGTGAGTTGTCTTATATTTGCCTGTTTCATCGTCTTTATCATTGTTGTTATGTTAACTACGCCCTTCTCTGCCACACCGCCGGGTTCACCGGAAGCCATGGCTGCCCTTCTTCACTTCGGGTAGTTGAACCTCTGTAGAAGGAGATGCTTATGACACGTACTAATGAAACCTTAGGAATTATTGATATCGGCTCGAACTCCATTCGTCTAGTTATCTATGAACTGGACCAGGACGAAGCCTATCGCATCATTCATGAAGACAAATACGCCGCTCGTCTAAGCAGCGTTGTTGAGTCCGATGGAACCATTCTGCGCCATTCTCTGGATAAAGCCATCACCATCTTGAGTCAATTCAAAGCGACCTGTGAAGCGTATCAGACCAAACTGATTCGCGCAGCAGCTACCGCAGCTATTCGTAATGCAAACAATGTCCTTGAGATTATTGAATGGCTGGAGACCGAGACGGGGCTTACCATTGAATGTGTATCGGGAGATCGGGAGGCCTATTATGGGTTCCTTGGTGTCACTCAATCCATTGATCTGGCAGACGGTTACGTCGTGGATATTGGAGGCGGCAGTACAGAGATCACGGTCTTTCGGGATCGGAAAAGGTTACATAGCATCTCCCTCCCTATTGGTGCAGTGAATTCACATGCCCGTTACGGGGGCGAAGATCAGTGGACTGAGGAGAATGCAAATGCATTATGCAACGAAGTCACTGAGGCTCTCCGTGGACAGGATTGGATTCGTGAGCATCCTGGTCTGCCACTCATCGGACTTGGCGGCACAATGCGTACACTCGCCAAAGTGGAACAGAAGCGCACCCAGTATTCTTTGCCTGTCAGCCATCATTATGAGATCAGTGAGGAAGCGATGGAGAACATCGCTCGCTCCTTACCACATCTCACCTCGGCACAGCGCAAAAAGGTACCTGGGCTCGCCAAAGATCGCGCAGACATCATTGTGCCCGGCGTACTGATCCTACGAACTGTCTTCCAGATAATACAGGGAGATCGTTATGTGGTTAGTGGTGCGGGTTTACGGGATGGGTTATTACGGGATTACATGGCTGGAGGGCAGCCGGTCGTTCCAGACGCGCTGAAGGACAGTATCCGCAACTTTATCCATTTTGGTCCGCCTATTCCAGAGAAACGTCTGCAACGGATTCATCAGGATATGGTTACCCTGTATACAGCATTACAAGGTGCCCCTCCTGATCAAGCAGATGCCCGAATCCTGTATGCATCCTCCATGCTGCACATGGCTGGTAAGCAGATTAACTATTTCCGTTATACACAGCACTCGGCCTATTGGATCATGAATTCGAGCATTTATGGACTTTCTCATCGGGAGACCATTCTAAGTGCCAGTGCAGCTGATTATCATCCCAAAAAAAGAACGCCCCAGCTGCTGAATAAGCACCGGGACATTCTGAAAAACTCGGATGAGCGGCATGCTCATCGTTTAGGCTCTCTGCTCCGCGTAGCTGAAGCCATCAATCGATCCGAGAGCATCGCTGCGATCAAAGCAACAAAAGAAAACGACTCGCTGCAGGTGCAATTCACCTGTACAGCTGAGCCGTTACTGGAACTTGATGGCCTGGAAGAGGCCGTCAAGGATCTGAAGGAAGCCTGGGGAGTTACGTTAACGCACTCCATTCAGCAGGCTTCCAAGGGATAATACCCATGGCCTCCGTCTGACTTCTCAGCGGGGGCTTTTCATTTTCTACAAATACATAATTGCCACCAGGCATAAGTTGTCTCGCTTTGACATTATCCATAAGGGACAGATTAAGGATATCCACCAGCATCTTTTTCAGCTCTGGATCAAATACGGGACACATCAGTTCAATTCTTCGATTCAGGTTACGTGTCATCCAGTCTGCACTGGAGATGAATACATCCGGGTTGCCGCTATTTTCAAAATAAAACAACCGTGAATGCTCCAGAAAACGATCCACAATGCTAATGACCCGAATATTCTCACTGAGCCCCTCTACCCCCGGACGCAGACAACATACACCACGCACAATCAGATCGATCTGCACGCCTGCTTGAGAAGCCTCGTACAATTCATCAATCATTTCCTGATGGGATAAGGAGTTGATCTTGGCAATGATTCTGGAAGGTTTGCCTTTCAGCGCGTGCTCTGTTTCTCTACGAATCAGTGCAAACAACTCATCCTTCATACCATCCGGAGCTACACGGAACGCCTGCAATGCCTTCGGACCGGAGTATCCGGTAATCTCATTGAACAATTCGGATGCATCTTCCCCAATAATTGGATTAGAGGTGAACAGTCCCACGTCCGTATACACTTTGGCTGTACTCTCATTATAGTTACCGGTTCCTACATGAACATAACGTCTCAGCCCCTGCTGTTCCCTGCGTACAACAAGAATGATTTTGGCATGGGTCTTCAGTCCAACCAGTCCATATACCACGTGACAACCGGCTTTCTCCAGCTTACGCGCCCAAGCAATGTTGCGCTCTTCATCAAACCGGGCTTTCAGTTCCACCACCACCGTGACCTGCTTACCACTCTCAGCTGCAAGTGCAAGTGCCGGAATAAGGCGTGAATCGCCATTGACCCGATATAATGTCATCTTGATGGCCAGAACTCTTGGATCTTCCGAAGCCTCCAATATAAAATCAGTGACTGGTTCAAACGATTCGTACGGATGATGCACCAGTACATCGCGTTTGCGCAGTAGCTCAAAATGACTTTCTCTTGGCAGAAACTCAAGTGGGTAGACTGGCTTCACCGGACTGTATTTCAGATGTGAGAAACTTTCCAGACTGTCTACGAATCCCGCCAGAAAACTCAGATCAAGTGGTCCATCAATTTCATATACCGGGTCCTGAATATCAAATTCATCCTGCAATTCCAATAAGGCATCCGGACGAAAATCCTTGCACACTTCCAGTCTTACAGGAGCCCCGCGGCGTCTGCGGCGTAATTCTTTTTCAATAGCCTCAAGCAGATCTTCCGCTTCTTCTTCATTAATAAACAGATCCGCATTACGGGTCACTCTGAATTCCTGTGCAGCAAGCGAGATATATCCGCTGAAGAGCGTATGGATATGATGTTTGATAAGATCTTCAATCAGTATGAATGTTTTCTTTTTGCTATTCGCCCGAATGGGAGCCTGAACTACCCGCGGCAGATTGGAAGGCACCTGAACAATAGCCATAAACGGCTCGCCCTCTTGCTCCCCTTCCTTCTGTAACATCACGGACAGATAGACAGACTTGTTGTGTACCAGTGGGAACGGACGACTCTGGTCAATCGCCATCGGTGTGAGTACCGGAAAAATAATTTCATGAAAGTACTGGTCCATTGCGCGCTGCTGTGTCACATTAAGATCTGTATATTCCTGAATGTTCACGCCTTTCTTGGCGAGTAGACGAATGAGTTCACGATACGTTTTATACTGTTCGGCGACCATGGTCCCGGTTCGTTTGATCAATCTGCGGTACAATCCCGAAGGCGTGTATCCTGTAAAATCTTTTTGCGTGAATCCGGCCTTGATCTTCTCTTTTGTCTCCGCCACCCTTACACTGACGAACTCGTCCAAATTACTAGCGACAATGCCGAGAAATCTCATGCGTTCCAGCAGAGGCGTTGTTGGATCCTGGGCCTCCTGAAGTACGCGCCGATTAAATTCAACCCAACTCAAATCACGATTAACGTAGTTGCCTGTTTTGACGTCTCTATGCATGTATGGCCTCCGAATGTGTTGCATATCTATTCTTGGTTAGAAGTTCTCATATAATTGTACTATTCGTAATCAACATCAAGCGTCAGCGCAGTGTAAACGCTACGTAAAATTTATGTAAATGATACCTCATGGCCGCAACTTTTTCCATCCCTTTACAAAGGTCAATAGACAGAGTAAAGTGAAGTACAGTGTGATTTGGTCCGGTTGCTTGTTCTCATTCCAAATATAGTTGATTAAAGGAGTATATAATGAAATCCAACAAACCTAGAACGTTACAAAAAAATATAGAGTTTTTCACGGCTGCACTATCCCAATGTATGGTAAGCGCATGGCAGGAAGACCCGGCTGGCGTCTATTGCGAGGTCGGTTGTGGCATTGTGGAGCGGATCAGTGAAGACAGTGTGCGCATCCGAAACAATGACGGAACCAAGAGCCATTATGCACGAGATATCACGATGTTCCAGACTGAAAAATAATTTTTCGTAAATACGTAAAAAAGACTAGCTTTCCGAAACAAGGTGTTGTATACTCTTGCCACAAGGAAAGGAGGTGCGTCAACATTTCTAATGTCATGTTGAACGTGTCCCTTACCCGATCCACTAGCTCAAATTAAAAGAGTCTGGTGGAGGCGCGGGATACGGATCAATGTTTCAAAAAGCGCCACGGGTAGAAAAGCCGTCTTCGGACGGCTTTTTGTTTTCTCATTTTCTGTAGAGAGGTTGATAAAACACCCAAAATATTGGAAATGGACCCTTTAGTAGAGTAAACCAGGATGGCTATAATTAGGATGCAACTCAACCTAAATCCGAGGAGGCATCTTGTAATGTTCAAAAATGTAAGGGGTTTCAAGACATCCATCATGTTGGCTTTTGTTTTGTTATTCACCTCCATCATGTTGCCCGCAGGTCAGCATGCCAGCGCAGCACCAAGTTTCGCCAAAGGAGCCGACATCAGTTGGGTTCCCGGAATGGAAGCCCAGGGTTACAAATGGAAAGATAAAAACGGCGTACAGCGCGACATCATTGATATTTTGAAAAAAGACTATCAAATCAATTCCGTTCGCATTCGGGTATTTGTTAATCCTTCGAATGATTATGGGAACGGTTACATGAATAAGGATCGTGCGGCTGCACTCGCACAACGTGCCAAGAATGCTGGCATGAGTGTGATGCTTACCCTGCACTATAGCGATTCCTGGGCAGACCCTGGTCAGCAAACCAAACCTGCTGCCTGGAAAAACTATACGTTCCAACAGCTCATGGATGCGGTATGGAACCACACTCGTGAAGTTATGACGGCGATGCAAAGCAAAGGCGTTACCCCTGACTGGGTACAGATCGGTAATGAAACAAGCAACGGTATGTTATGGGAAGATGGCAAAGCATCCACCAACATGAAAAACTATGCGTGGCTGGTGAATACAGGCCATAACGCAGTGAAATCCCTGAGCAGCGGCACCAAAACCATTGTGCATCTGGCAGGTGGGGATGATAACGCCCTCTATGTATGGAATATTGGTGGTCTGATTAATAACGGAGCTAACTTTGACATGATCGCCATGTCCCTCTATCCTTCAGCTTCCGGCTGGAACACTGCTGTGACAAATACGGTAAACAACGCCAAGGATATGATCAACCGTTATGGCAAAGAGATCATCATCTCCGAAATTGGCATGGACAATAACCAGGCTGCAGCTGGCAAAAGTTTTGTTGCCGCGATGAAAAACCAAATTCGCAGTCTGCCAAATGGCAAAGGTAAAGGTGTATTCTACTGGGAGCCTCAGGCTACACCAGGTTATAACAGTGGATATGGTAAGGGTGCTTGGCAGTCGAATATGATGCCAACTGTTGTCATGGAAGGATTTATTGACTAGGTACGTTGGGTAGAAGTGCGGGCTTTGGGGGGCAGCGTGGTGGCGTTCCGGTGGCGGATCGTTCTTATGATCGCTGTTATCCCCAGATTTTTATGAATTCCCCTTATTGGGGGGAAATCCGGGGATAAAGGCGAACGCTTCGCTTCTTCAGAATCGATTCCGCCCCCTCCACTACGTTGTTGCTCTATGAGGCACTTCTAAAACCGTGTGTAGTCAAATGGTAAGTAGTAAGGTAAAACAAGAGCTTGAGGCGCTGTTCCCGGGGGGATTAGCGCCTTTTGGTGATGAAGTGCGTTGAGGGGGCAGCGTGGTGGGCGTTCCGGGGGCGGATCGTTCTTATGATCGCTGTTATCCCCAGATTTTATGAATTCCCCTGATAAGGGGAAAATCCGGGGATAAAGGCGAACGCTTCGCTTCTTCAGAATCGATTCCGCCCCCTCCACTACGTTGCTGCTCTATGAGGCACTTCTAAAACTGTGTGTAGTCAAATGGTAAGTAGTAAGGTAAAACAAGAGCTTGAGGCGCTGTTCCCGGGGGGATTAGCGCCTTTTGGTGATGAAGTGCGTTGAGGGGGTAGCGTGGTCGGCGTTCCGCGGGCGGATCGGGCACTCTAAAGCGTGTCGCAATCAATCGAGGAGGGGTGCATCACTCGGGCTGGAGACTGATGTTCTTTTGGCTTACATATGAATATAATAAGTTTATTGAGATAACCCATAGGATCAACTTCTAATTGGAGAGGAGGCATAAGGATGAGTTTTTTAAAAGGGTTCGGTCAGTTAGCTGGGGAAGTTACCGGGAGAGTGTTGGGCGGCAGCGTGAGGGTTGTTGGTGAAATTGCAGGAAGTCCCTTTATCAAAGAAATCGGGAACGGCGTAGAGAAAGCCACAATTAATACAGGCAAAACCGTTGGACAACTGGCTAGCGGGACATATGATCTTGCCAGTGGTGCAATTCGAAAAAATGATACCGCCATAGACGCGGGGCTTGCCGATATTGGAGGTGCTGTAACCAATACTGCAAAAGGTGTAGCGATATCAGCCAAGTACGTATATAACAGCGGTAAAGATGTTGTTGTGGGCATGAAAGAGGAAGATAAGGACAGAGTGAAGCTTGGTGCCAAGAATCTTTTAGCTGCTGCTGCGGTAACAACACTCGCTGTCGGTGTCATTGATGCAGTTGATGGGGCTGAAGGTGTGGATATTTCGGAATCTGTGGGTTCCACGGATATCAGCTAAACCTTGCTTATTGGCCCCCGAGATATAAGCGGCAGACCAGTCGCTGTCTTAAGTGCGACCGTGGTACACCGTTTAGGAACAAAAAAAGCAGAACGCATATTGTTTTGCTACATAATAAAAGACTGATTCCAAATATTAAAATATAGGAATCAGCTTTTCACGACATTCCGTATTATTCTCGAATAAATCCGCCTTCCGAGTTGAGGACCTGCTCCGTGATCCACTCTGCTTCCTCACTCGCAAGAAAAGCAATCAAACGTGTGGCATCATCAGGTGTCCCAATACGTCCCATCGGAAATTTTGGCAACAGATCCCCTCTGATTTCATCATTCATAAATCTCTAATCCGTTGGACCTGGATTCACGGCATTAATGGTAATTTGGAGCGGTTCAAGTTAGTGAGACAAGGATCTGGTAAATGCGGAAATGGCTCCTCACAGAGTCGGGATTCCCTTTCCCAATACATCTCATAATTCATACTAGTTACTTCTTCAAAAAAAATTTATTGATAGAAAAGCTTTATCTAATCCCTCGTACTAATCCACCGTAGCTTCAGGAGTGGCTTTGTGCCGAAAAGCCCGGTAATTCAGCAAGCCCACAACGATCGCTAATATAGTCAATCCGGACGCAAACAGGTAGAGGTTCACAATGCCGATATATTCGGCGAGCCCAGCCATACCGAGCAAGGAAATGCAAAAGACCAGATGCATAAGAGATGCCTGGGCAGACAATACTTTGGGCAGCAAACGTTTGGCCACGCTACTCTGAATCAAGGTACGCCGATTAATCATGGAAAGCTCCGCGAACGGCCCCATCAGCATAACGAATATGAGCGCAATGAAAGGCTCTGTGTTCAGTGCATAAAATGCAGTCAGTACTCCATAACCTGCCATGCCGATCATCATCACGGCGAAATAACGGTTGCCAATTCTTCGTGCCAGAGCAAGGACCAGCAAGCCTCCACCTATGGTTCCAGCAAAATATGCAGCATTAATGAATCCCCACCATTGCTCCCCTTGTCCCAGTGCGACTTGAACAAAAGCCAATGTAAAGGCACCTACCCAGATTGAACCGCCAAGCATGTCGATCATATCCATAAACGTAAGCACCCGTAGACGAGGCGTATTCCATATCATTTTCCAGCCTTCGGTTAAGGTGTGCCACCTGCTTGTTTTAAGTACAGGCAAGACATCAGAAAAAATGTGCAACTCCTTTGCTCCAGCTTGCTTCTCCGTTGGTTCGTTGACGCCAAGCGTAAACGCTGCGGCCAAACCATAAATAGCGGCCGTCAACAGCAGCGTCGGGCTAGCCCCGATCAGGGCGACCACAACACCGCTTAGACCCCAACCTGCAAACTGTACAACCTGATCGCTGACACTCATAAGTCCGTTCGCCTTAAGAAGACCTTGCTCGTGTGTCACGAGACGTGGAATAAGGGCATTCCGAGCCGGAGTTGTCCAGCCGTCGAGAAAGGACATGACAAATACGAGTGAAAATACGAACACCAGGGATGCTGCCTCTCCGTTGAGCTGCAAATAAAAAGCCAGACAAGCGAACAGCAGAAATTGCCCTGTTTGTGACAGTAGCAGAAGCCTAGACAACTTGAAACGTTGAATCAGCAAAGGGGCGATCAAGCTGCTGAGCATCTGTGCCCCGCTTCGCATCAGCGGCAAAAGCGCTGCCGATATTAGCGAATCGGTCTGGTTAAGCACCATTACCGTAAGCGCCATAATATATAGTACGTCGGCTGCATTCGCAGCCGATTGCGTGGTCCACAGGAAATAGAAAGGACGCGTTAAATAGGATGATTTCATGAACAATCGTTCTCCGTTTCTTAGCAATTATATACAAACAAAATTACAGTCCATCGAAAACCATTCTATAATCCATGTTACAGCTGTTTATGGAATAGAGTTAAGGAATATTCTTTTTGGGAGACTATATGCTCCATAATCTGTCGAATGGCTCCCGGATCTCGTAACTTTAGCAAGTTGAATCAACAAACCCTCAGGAGCTACCCACATCGAATCTATGATCTCCGTTGTATCTAATCAAAGAGCACCACCAACAATTGTACCCTTGAAGTGGAACAAAACAACTTGATGATTGGTACTGCTAATAAAATTGTAAACCCCTGTAGTAGCTGTAAGTGTCACATCAAAACCAGTTTCTTCCTTGACTTCTCTTCGTGCTGCTTCTAAAATATCTTCACCATGTTTAACTCTGCCTGAGGGGAAATTCCATGTATGTTTAACCGATGCTTTGTTTTCCTTAATCATATGTATCTTATCATTATGTGTTATAGAAACACTCACAACCATCACAATCCGGTTTTGTGTCATTCTTACGGACCCTCATAGCTAAAAATAATCACTGCATAAATTACTGTTGTAAATGAATAATTCATATCTCGTTACACTGAACTGCTCGTTTGGTTAAACAAAAGCAGCCGATCTCCTTGATCGGCTGCCTTCTTGGTGTGTTCGAATCTCTCCCCATCCATTGGAGGTGAACGCCATTAGAACTTCACCTGTTACAAGGATATGTATGCCTTCAGCTTACCTTAGCGAGTCTCGTAGCACGTATCGATGCGGTAGCGTATACGATAAGCGCTGTCCAAATGAGAGCGAAACCAACAAGCAGAACTGGCGAGACCGTTTCCTTGAACACAAACACACTCAGGATCAGCATGATTGTCGGCCCAATATACTGTACGAAGCCTAGTGTGGACAATGACATTCGAGCAGCTGCCCGTGCAAAGAACAGCAACGGCAACGCCGTCACCACACCGGAAAGTAACAGTTCGAAGAACATCGGTGCAGGCAACGTCCATGCCGTTGCTTTTCCTACAACGGCCAAGTAGATCCAGTAGCCGAGTGCGACGGGCAGAACTACAGCTGTCTCCGAAAATAAGCCCACTGAAGCGTCTTGCTTGATCTTCTTCTTCGCTAGACCGTACAAGCCAAATGACACGGCCAATGAGATCGCAACCCATGGGAAACGTCCGTAGTCGATAGCGATGATAAGCACCGCGACACCAGCGATGGCAATCGCGAGCCACTGTCCACGGTTTGGCTTTTCATGAAGAAAGACAACCGCCAGTAACACGTTCAGCAACGGGTTCAAATAATAGCCCAGACTTGTCTCAACGACATGACCGTTATTAACCGCCCAGATGAAGATAAGCCAGTTAATAGCAATTAGCAGCCCACTCGCGGTAAGGGACAGCAGGGTCGAACGACTGGTCAGAATGCGCTTCATGTCACTCCAACGACGTTGGACGGCAACGAAAATCCCCATAAAGACAAATGACCAGACAACCCGGTGCGATAAAATCTCGCCTGCCGGTACATTTTCAAACAACTTCCAATACAGCGGGAGAACTCCCCACATGATATACGCAATGATCGCGTTGATTAATCCACTATTCATAACTGTATCCCCTCTTATTGCTCTGATATCTCAACGGATTATACGCCTCGATCCTCGTTTAAGTAAAGGGGGTAATAGGTCATACAGGAATCCATGCCTAGTTCAAATGACTTTTTGTTTGAGCAAAAGCTTCACGTTTAGCGCTACCAAATTATGCTTTGCGCTTTTTCTTTCTTACTCTCATGATGAAGGTAAAGATCGCCGCAAATACGACCACACCTACGATAAACAAATCAACATCTTGCTCAAACATAAACCACATTTTGTGTTCTACGTTCACTTGTTGTTTTGGTGGAAAGCCTTCCCCGAATAGTTCAGTTGCTTGATTAATATTGTTCATTTCGATGGTTGAACTGCACGGACTACTACTTAATTCACCATCCACTTCGCTAAAGTATATTAAGTATTTGTTACCTTCCTTGAAATCAAATCCCCATGTGAAGTTGGTTGCGATAATTAGTTGAGAGTCAACTTCAGTATTCCAACTCCTCTCAACTTCCACTAAAATATATCTAATTTTCTCTTTGGTTCCCGTAAACCCCTCTTGCTTCAAGTCGACCTTTACTTGCTTTACTTCACCATAAACAGCTCCATCATATATTTCTAACTCTTCTTGGGGGCTTCCCGATACAGCACATGACAAAGCGTTAACATCTTGTGCATTTGAGATAAAAAACACGCTAGATATAAAAAATATAAACGTGAATATACGAAGCTTCAGTTTTTCCACCTTCTTCTCATAATGTTAATTGGTACATCTTTATTGACCTGTTTAACAGGAAAAATGTTGCATTTTCCCTGGCCGTTAGATGAATGAACAAAGAAGCAACCAATCGGACACATTTGTTTGCTCCTGTCTTTATTAAGTTATTATTCAAGACTAATCTAAAAGAAATAAAACTAAGATATTTTTCTTACAGCAAACCATAACTCAACAAAATTCAGTCCATCTTTAACTCCAGTAATTTCAAATTCCATTCCGTCGACCTGTTCATATCCTGTAGTAGGAAGCCATTCAGAAAAGAATCTTCTATGTATGGTAACGTCACATTTGATCCTATTTTGGTTCCTTTCACTTTCCTCCAACATGAAACACACCGATTACGGTTTTACCATCCTTTTCATACAGTGGAATATCACGACCATCTGGTGATCTGCTGTTCTGTATCGCAATAGCTTCTTCAGGTGTTTTGGGTTGCTCGCCATCCATGTCTTTTTTCAGCAGATATCCGTCTGTACCATCCACACCAGTAGCCAAGATTAAATCAGGTTCCGTTTCTGGAGAAGTCGCATATGCGGCAGAACCATATGTCTGTCCATTCTTATTTTTCGGATAAAAAGAAGTGATGTGAAATTGATTCATCGTATTTTTAACGTTTGTATATTGGGATAACCCTGAACCACTCGATACACTAATCATAAAAACCGCAAAGATCAATAATATAACTCCTTTAGAATACATCTTCAGAACTGTTCACTCCCTTGTACTTTTGAACTCGCAGCAATTCCAATGAAGAGAAGATGGTTTTCACATAATCACATTTCCTTCCCATCTTTAGAATAATATAACATAGATTCAAAGGAGTAGTTGGAAGTTGAACAATAATCATCTAACCTATCTAACGTTATTGCAGAACTTCCCTCTTCGATAACAAAAAAAAACGGACACCGATCTGTGGAGATCAGCGTCCGTTTGTATGTTCCATATTATAATTTCAAAGTATTACTTCACTTCGCCAACAACGGTAAAGCGCTCGTTTTTGTGTTGTGGATTCTCGATCTCATCAACCAAAGCAATCGCATAGTCTGCATAGCTGATGTAGCTGTTGCCTTCGCTATTCACGAGAATAACGTCGTTGCCTGCTTGATATTTGCCGGTGCGTACACCTTCTGGATTAAAGAATCCAGCCGGGCTCAAGAATGTCCATTGAATACCCGAAGATGCTTGCAGATCCTGCAAGTTTTGGCCTTGGTTCGTTGCAGTTGCTTTGTAAGCATCCGGGAATCCTGGGGATTCAAAGACACGCAATGTTTTGGACTCGTCTGTGAACAGGCTTCCTGCTCCACCCACAACGATCAGACGAGTGTTTGGTGCATCTTTCAGGATGTTGATCAACGCTTGTCCTACTTCCACATGCAGGTTTTCTTTACCCGCTGGAGCACCAAATGCATTTACAACCACATCGAACGCTTTAAGATCTTCAGCTGTAAGATCGAATACATCTTTCTCCAGCGTATTCAGGCTTTTATCTTCCAATTTGGATGCATTACGAACGATTGCCGTTACTTTATGACCTCTGTCTGCTGCTTCTTTCAAAATTACACTTCCTGCTTTGCCTGTTGCACCAATGATTGCAATGTTCATCATGATCTCTCCTTTGTAATTATCGATATTGTTTTTGCGATATTGTTTATGTTTGAACTTTATAATGTAACTATAGTTGTTACAACTAAGTTTGTCAACCATGCACATCAGTATACGCAAAAAAGCCCCTGATATCATGCCCGTGCAGAACGGATACAATTCAGAGGCTATCTATTAAAGGGATTGCAAACTGCTTATTTAAAACAAGATTGGGAAACCGCAGTACAACTCAGTTCTTAACAATCCTTATCAGGCACACCCGCATCTTCCTTCGTACGGAAAGAAGATCCACAGCCACAAGTGGCTACCGCGTTCGGATTATGGATGGTGAACCCACCCGTCATACCGGACTCTTCAAAATCAATTTCGAGACCATCCAGATACTTCAGGTTTTCCTTCTCGACTACAACCTTCATGCTCTGAATATCCATATACAGGTCCTCATCGGACTCTTTATCGTCAAAGCCCATGGCGTACGAAAATCCGGTGCAACCGCCCGGTGCTACGCCAAGACGCAGGAACATACCAGGTGTCTCTTGCTGTGCAAGCATCTCTTTCAATCTGTCAGCAGCCGTTTCGCTGATGTTAATCATGCCAGGTCACTCTCCTTTTTCATATAAAATCATGTTCAAAAAGGGCGCTTTTCAGTACCAAGAAGATGGGATGAAGATAGAAATGGAGTAGCGGAGCGTAGGCAAAACTACGTGAGCAACGGACATTTCGGCTGAATCCCATATTCGACGCTGAGATGCCGCTAGGCATCCTTCGTAATCAAAAGCGTACTTCTGAACAACCTTTCATTAACTCTTCTTTAAATTATACTCCACCCCGTCAAGGGTCTCAAGTCATGTTTGCCTCTTTCCGCGTTCCCCCTGAACTCCTTTTTCTTCCCAGTGTATTGAACCCCCGCGATACGAGGTTTATAATGAATAGGTGGTCGCACTGAAATGTCGATATTTTGTCATGACTTATTCAGGTGACGATCATATATAGAGTTGTAATTTTTTTCACATTTCGAGACTGTCCGCAGTCCCCAATGCATATAGAGTCACAAGACTCACTTTAATGAAAAAATTAGCTTTACGTACGCAGCACACGCTGCACCGGGTAAATAAGAGTTAGTCCATATAAGAAGGCGGCAGTTGACCGCATCTTTGCTATGTAGTTCTGTATGCAGATCCTACACACAACTCAAATCCGGTTAAGAACAGGAGGAAACAGTATGTCTACATTGGTAACACCGTTCACAGACAAAAGAATGGCTGAAATCGTTGAGAAAGTGCAGAACGGCGTAAGGCTGAACGTAGAAGACGGCGTATATCTGTATGAAACAGATGATCTGCTAACTTTGGGCCAGCTGGCCAATGAGGCCAACTTGCGGAAAAATGGCAAGAAAGTATATTTCATCGAAAACATGAGTCTTTATTTTACAAACGTATGTGAAGCTCACTGCGCTTTTTGTAATTTCCGCAAAGACCAGGGTGAAGAAGGCTCCTATACATTATCCGGTCAGGAAATGATCGATTATGTAGAACAGCATATTCATCCGGGCGTACGTGAGTTCCATATCGTAGGCGGACATAACAACCATGTTCCTTTTCAGTATTATGTCGATTCCCTGCGTGCTTTAAACGAGAAATATCCGGATGTTACGCTGAAAGCCTACACGGCAGCCGAGATCGATTTCTTCACTCGCATCAGCGGACTCAGTATCAAGGAAGTTCTGCAGGAGCTGCAAAAAGCAGGTTTGAAAACATTGACTGGTGGCGGCGCTGAGATTCTGTCGGATGAATATCGCAAAAAAATGCGTGTAGACAAAGCGAACGTAGATCGTTATCTTGAGGTGCACCGTACTGCTCATAACCTGGGCATGCGTACCCATACAACGATGCTGTATGGATCAATTGAATCCTATGAGGACCGCGTCAACCATATGGTGCAGATCCGTGAATTGCAAGACGAGACCAACGGATTCATGGTCTTTATCCCACTTTCCATGCAGCCAAAAAGTAAAAACGCAAGCATTATGCGTCGTAACTCGGCTTATGAGGATCTCAAAACAATTGCGATCAGCCGTCTGATGCTGGATAACATCGATCATATCAAAGCATACTTCATTAACATCGGTCCACAGCTGGCTCAAGTTGCTCTTGGATTTGGTGCTTCGGATGCACACGGCACAATCGTTCGCGAACGGATTAGTCATGCGGCAGGTGCACTCACACCTGAAGGTCTTACACGTAAAGAGCTCATATGGCTCATTAAAGGTGCAGGACGTATTCCGGTAGAACGTGATACGTTCTACAATGAAATTCAAGTGTACGAATAGGATATAACTCCATCCACAACCAATATTGCACCGGCACCACTCCAGAACGCAGCTTTCATTATAGGGAGACGTTTGAATTCGAGTGGTGCAAACTGCTGATTAATATCTTCAATTTTCAATATCTACTTTTCAATTATTCAAATCATAACAAAAGGAGCAGCTATGTTATTGCATAGCTGCTCCACAGTTTACAGCCCCATTTCGGTGGGACTGATGCAGAAAGGAAGCCGAGTCATGAAAAATTTCGTCATTCTTGGAGGCGGTTATGGCGGCCTCACCATCATCAAGGAACTTCTGGAAGGTAAAATTCCATCCGATACACAAATTATTTTGGTGGACCGCAGCCCCTTTCAGGGATTAAAGACAGAATATTACGCACTCGCAGCAGGAACCGTATCTGATTATGACCTGCGTATCCAATTTCCAGTGAGCGATAAAGTCACTTACCGTTATGGAGAAGTTACTTCGATTGACCTGGAACAGCGTCAGATTGAATTTGAAGGCCAAGACCCGCTCGTGTACGACAAACTTGTCATTGGACTTGGTTGTACAGACCGTTTCCACAACACACCAGGCGCCGAAGACTACAGCTGTACCATTCAGAGCTTTAGCAAAACACGCGAGACCTACCTGCGCCTTAATGAAGTCAAAGCCTATGGCAATGTGCATATCGTAGGTGGCGGATTAAGTGGTGTCGAGATAGCAGCCGAACTTCGTGAGAGCAGACCGGATCTGAACATCAGCATTTTGGATCGTGGTGAACGTGTATTATCCGCTTTCCCGCAACGTCTATCCGTGTATGTGCATGAATGGTTCAACGAACATCAGGTAGAGACACGCGGGCATATCGCCATTTCACGCGTTGAACCTAATGCCATCTATAACCGGGATGAACAGATTCTAACAGATGCTGTCGTATGGACTGCAGGCATTCAGCCAGTAAAAGTGGTACAGGATCTGGACGTAACCAAAGATCCTCAGGGACGTGTCGTCTTGAATGAATACTACCAAATCCCGGAATATACCGATGTGTATGTCGTTGGTGACTGTGCCAGTGTACCTTATGCACCTAGCGGTCAAGCTGCGGAAGTACAGGGTGAGCAGATCGCCCATATTCAGCATGCCCTCTGGAAAGGCGAAAAGCCCAATCCACATCCACTCAAGCTTCGTGGCACACTGGGTGCACTCGGCAAGAAGTCTGGGTTTGGGCTGATGGGCAAAACGTCCATGATGGGACGTGTACCTCGTATTTTGAAAAGTGGTGTGCTCTGGATGTCCAAGCGCCATCTCGGTTAGTCGAGATCAAGCTCGTCCCAGGCATCGGCTTCGCCAATTTTGGCCAGAATGGCGTTATATAGATCTTCCACTTTGTCCGTAATGACAACTTCGCCATTCACCAGTGCAAATGGAGTCATAGAACATTGGCCGCAGTTGGTGAGGCAGCCGTATTCAATCACGTCGTAGTCTGGATTTTCTTCCAGTTGATCCATGACTTCATCTGTGCCAAAATGCATATTATTGGCACAAAATTCAATAATCGGTCTCATATAGGTTCACCTGCTTTGTTTGACCATTTTAATTTGTGGCCATTTGTAATATAATATAGGGGAAAGGAGTTGAAAAAAATGAGCGAAAACGCACAAAGCACCATGTATGATGAAGTAATTGATGTGCTTGACAAACTTCGTCCGTTTCTGCAACGCGATGGCGGTGACGTGGAACTGGTCGACGTGGAAGACGGCATTATTAAGCTGAAACTGGTCGGTGCCTGCGGCAGTTGCCCAAGCTCCACCATTACCTTAAAAGCCGGGATTGAACGTGCCCTTCTCGAAGAAGTTGAGGGTGTACAAGAAGTCGTACAAGTATTCTAATCAATCCTTCACGAAATAAACCTCAAGAGCCTTTCGCTTCGCATGAAGCGGAGGGCTCTTTTTTTGTGTGCATATGCAGAGAGTCCATTTCATCTGTCCCTTTTACCAGATTCCACGTACAATCCTTCAATTCACCTTTTAAGTATCCTCACGCTGTATGGTCGGACGAATCGGATCAAGTCCTCCAGATACATCCATAATGTTACCTGTTATAAAATCGGAATGATCAAGGCACAGATACGTAATCACTCGTGCAATATCTTCACCGCTGCCTGGACGCCCTCTTGGTGTTTCCTCGTCGATGATGCCTGCCATTTCATCAATCGTTTTCTCTTTGTTCGCACCACGAATGTCACCTGGACATACCATGTTAACCGTAATTCCATACGGGGCTTCTTCAACCGCGAGTGTCTTTGTAAAAGATACCAGACCCACCTTGGCAGCCGCATATACGGCGCGATGAGGCCAAGATCTCGCTTCTCCAGCATGACTGAAGCCAAAATGGATAATGCGTCCCCATTGCTTGCGTCTCATCTCTGGCAATACACGCTGATCCAGTAACATCGGTCCCAACAGATTTCCCTGCACGAGCATCTGGACCTCAGCTTCAGAATAATCCGCAAATAATCGTCGTTCACGGATAAATGGACCTGCGTTATTCACCAAAATATCAATGCTGCCAAGGTTACCTTCCACCTGCTCAACCAATGAAGAGATATCTTCCACCTTGGATATATCAGCCTGGATGGCAATGCACCGCACACCCTTGGCTATAATCTGAGCCTTTAAAGCCTCAGCTTCTGTTCTGCTGTGTACATAGTTCAGGGCAATATGGCACCCTTGATCTGCCAGACTGAGGGCCGTCATTTTACCAAGACCTTTGGCACTTCCCGTTATGAGGGCAATCTTTCCCTTCACGTTCATCCCCCTCTTCAAAGAGCAGTCACTATCCAGTATAAAAGATTTATCGTCCTCCTACAACTCGCTTATCCACAAGGGATTATTCACCTTTAATTCCAAATATATCTTGATTGAAATTAAACACCTATGGTACTGTCGAGGATATAACCTGAAAGGACCTCTACACGAATATGAAGAACAAAAGATGGATATTATTTCTTACACTTTTAATGTTGAGTTTATTCACAGTCTCTAGTGCCTTACAGGTATCAGCGGCAAGTGAGAATGAGCCAGCACCAGATGAGTACGATTGGATTACTGGACCAGCATCTGTCTCTTTGGACGGTAAGGCCACCCTGGAAGTCCCTGAAAGCCATTCCTATCTGGATAAGCCCAATACCCAACGCTCGATACTTAACAGTGATGGAAAGCCTAATGGGAACGAAATCGGAAGCCTAACCAGCAATAGTGAATTCGGCTCGTGGTATGTTGTGTTCGAGTACGTGAAGACAGGTCATATCCATGATGACGATCAAAATTTAAGTGCCGAAGAGCTGTTAAGCAGTTATATCCGAGGCACAGAAGAAGATAACAGAGAATTTGATCCTGAATATAGAACGTACATAACGGGGTGGGAGATCGAACCGACATATGACAGTACCAAACATCAGTTGGTTTACTCCCTCGGTTTTAAGAATGCTGATCAGCAAGCCATGGTCAATTACAATGTAAAACTCCTGACACGCGAAGGGTACATCACAGCCATTCTGGTTACCGATACGGACAACTTTCAACAGAGCCGCCAGGTATTCGAGGAAACTGTCCTTAATCAACTTAGCATCAATGCAGGATATACCTACGAGGAGTACAATGCTTCGACTGACAAAACATCCACCATAGGGCTCAACAGTCTTCTGATGGGCGGGATCGGGTACACGGCTTCCCAAAAATTCAGTGCTCTTCTTTTGCTCAAAAAAGGATGGGCTTTGATCCTCGTTGTCGTCCTTGGGTTAATCGGTTGGATCAGATACAAAATCAAAAGCTCACACGGAGAAGAAGAGAAACTCTCTCCCTCCGAGAGGACGTACCTGCAAGAAGCCGATGAACAGCAGTATGCTGATCAGAATGAATTATCCTACTACCTCCAATCTGGGCATCATTCTGACGTGGATAAACCGGAAAAACTTTGACTTATGTTGATCCCCACGTCAGTACAGATTAGGAAACATAAAATAAGCCGTATATCTCTTCAGAAGAGATATACGGCTTATTCTTAATAGCTTCACATCATATCATACATATCGTGAATTATTCAGTTGCAGGTTCAACTGCTCCTTTATAACGTTCTTTGATGAATGTTTTCACTTCTTCGGAGTGCAGAGCAGCAGCCAGTTTTTGGATTGCATCTGCATCCTTGTTGTCCTCACGGGAAACGAGGATGTTTGCGTATGGGTTACCTTGCAGATCTTCGATCAGCAAAGCATCATTCGCCGGATTCAGGTTCGCTTCAAGCGCATAGTTAGCGTTGATGAATACCAGATCCGCTTCATCCAATTGACGAGGCATCATGGCTGCATCCAGCTCGATGATATCCAGGTTCTTCGGATTGGCTGTGATGTCTTGAATCGTAGATGTAATATTCGTGTTGTCTTTCAGCGTAATGATACCTTCCTTCGCAAGCAACAACAGTGCACGTCCACCATTGGATGGGTCATTTGGAATTGCTACTTTTGCGCCATCAGCCAATTCATCCAAAGACTTAATCTTCTTGGAGTATCCACCAAAAGGTTCAACATGAACAGGTGTTACAGAAACGAGGTTGAATCCACGTTCTTTATTCTCTGTGTCCAGATAAGGCTGGTGCTGGAAGAAGTTCGCATCCAATTTTTTATCAGCAAGTTGCTGATTGGGTTGTACATAGTCATTGAACGTAACGACTTGCAGACGGATACCTTGTGCTTCCAGTTCAGGCTTGATGCTTTCCAGAATCTCTGCGTGTGGTGTAGGTGAAGCTCCAACTTTCAATTCAACTGTACGAGGTGCACCTGCTGAATTGTCTGCGCCGCTATCGGCGTCCTTGTTGTTTCCGCAAGCTGCGAGAACCGCAATCAACATAAGACTAAGTAGAGCAAAAGACCATTTTTTCATGTGTAAAACCCCTTCTCTAATCATTTTGTCATGTGGCATCTGCATTAATGCATATCCATCATGTTATCTATGTGTTATTTCCTGGTGAAAAATGTAACCAAGCGATCTCCAGCCATCTGGAGAATTTGCACTAGAATGATCATCGACACTACGGATATGATCATAATTTCATTTTGATAACGGAAGTATCCATAGTTGATTGCCAATGTTCCCAGACCTCCACCGCCAACCATGCCCGCCATCGCCGTATAGGAGACGAGCGTAACAATGGTGATCGTTATACCAGCAAGCAGTCCAGGCAGTGCCTCAGGCAGTAACACCCGTCTTACAATCTGTCCGGTCGATGCACCCATCGACTGTGCCGCTTCAATGACACCTCGATCAACTTCTCGCAACGTCGTCTCCACCAAACGAGCAAAATAAGGAGCTGCTGAAATCACCAAAGGAGGTATAACGCCGAGCACCCCCGTAGCTGTACCGACGAGTATACGAGTGAATGGAATAAGAGCAACAATCAATATGATAAATGGGACTGAGCGCAAAATATTCACAATCAGGGATAGTATAGTGTACACTGCCCGTGACTTAATCGAAGCAGATCGGGCTGTCATGAACAGCAGTACTCCGAGCGGTAAACCTAAGATAACGGTAAACAAGCCTGATACACCCAAAATTTGCAGTGTCTCTATGGAAGCTTTACCAACCTCTTCCCAACGTACGGTTGAAAAATCCATCTAACGAAGCACCTCCACATCAAGTCCCTCAGCGGTTAATTCTGATATCGTCCGATCAATCGCATTTAAATCACCCTCGAACCGAACGGTCAGCTGCCCATAAGGAACCTGTTTGATCGTAGAGATTGTACCTTGCAGGATGGCAAAATCCACGCCTGTTTTACGTACCGTTCTAGACAAAATCGCTTCATACGTTTTGTTACCCAGAAAGGATATCTTCACAAGTTTGGAAGCAACACCTGCCTGCAATTCAACGCCTGCATTTGCCAGAGCGGTCTCTTCCAGAGCAAGTCCAGCTTCATGGTCACGCATCATGAAGTCCCGCGTAATCGCATGCTGCGGCTTCAGGAACACGTCTGTTACAGGTCCTTGTTCCACAATGCCACCTTGATGAATGACAGCCACCTTGTCACAGATGTTCTGAATGACATGCATCTCATGTGTGATCAGCACAATCGTAAGGTTGTACTTTTCATTAATGTCGAGTAATAACTTCAGGATTGAATTTGTCGTCTGCGGATCAAGTGCCGAAGTAGCCTCATCACAGAGAAGAACATTTGGGTCACTTGCAAGTGCTCTCGCAATCCCTACACGTTGTTTCTGGCCGCCCGATAATTGAGCCGGATATTTGCTGCTGTGGTGCTCCAGACCAACCAATGTAAGCATTTCCTTCACTTTGCGATCAATGGCTTCCTTGGGTGTATTCACAAGCTTTAGTGGAAAAGCTACATTGTCATATACCGTTGCCGAAGATAACAGATTAAAATGTTGAAAAATCATCCCGATCTTGCGTCTCTGTTGCTGCAATTCGGTTTTGCTCAGTTCAGTCAGGTTGATTCCGTCGACCCATACCTCACCCTCCGTAGGCCGTTCCAGCAAATTAATGCAGCGAATCAATGTGCTTTTTCCAGCTCCGGAATGGCCAATCACACCGTAGATTTCACCCTTTTGGATGCTCAAATTCAGCTCGGATAACGCTGTTGTAGATTTTGCCCCTTTGCCGTACGTTTTCGTTAAACCTTTTAATTCAATCAATCGCACTTGCCCCTTTCCAAACACCTACATGTATCTTTACCCGATCTAAAGGAAAACTCCACTTAAAGTACAAAAAAAGAGCCCTTTGCAGATACAAAGAGGGCTCTTCACGTGAAAGAATATACCTTCTCATCTGCCAAAATCGTGTCTTGCACCATTTTGTAGGAATTAGCACCTAACATCTATAACGAATGATACATGTATCATGTCATTACAAATCGGTTGCCGGGCTTCATCGGGCCTGTCCCTCCGCCGCTCTCGATAAGAAATATGTTGTTGTAGGATTTTATAAGTTCATGTAGTTTATGCTTTATAATGTGAACGTAACTTCCGAAATATCAGTTATATCCATGTAACATTCGATTGAAACTCAGTATATTCCAAGTATTCCGATTTGTCAAAGGGAATTATTTCTTTTCCATATTTTATTGATATAACTATAAGAGGCTGTTAACGTTTCACAGACCATATCCACGCCCTGACGCATTTCCTGCACATGCTGATTCAGATCCTCCAATTTCACTTTACCTTGCAAGGTCTGGTGTAACTGCCACAGGTCATCGTGCATTTCTGAGTTCATGTAGTGAATTTCCATATTACGTCGCTTGCGCAGCTTGCTCATCGGTTCACGATAAGAGTCCTTGATCTGTATTAATTGCAATGCAAGATCATGATGCTCCCTTGCATAGTCGAACTGCCTTAACACAGTAAAATAAGAAAAATGCGCTTTGGTATTGGAAGTATTCAGCTGGAATATTTCATTTAATACTGTGCCGACTTTATCCAGAATGGCAAAGCAGCGGATAAAGCCATCTTTGTAGAAATACACATAACGTGCATACTCGGCTTTTTCAGTCGCCGTCATATCATCCGTTGAGCCTGCAACGACCTTTTTGCGAAAATGAGCAGCAGCGAAACAGCTTTGCTCCAGTTCATCCAGTGAGGAGATGAGTCCCTGAGTCCACACATACAGTTTCCGATAGTCATGCGTGGGATCATGGTCCACATGCATTTGTCGTTGAAATAGCTCAAGCGTATGCGCCATTGCGTCCATCGCTGCCTTCAATTTACCTTCGTTTATACGTGGCTTTTCCCCCAACAACGTTCGCAGCATTGTTAACCTCCTCTTTTCCAAATCAACAAGAATTCATCACCGTATACGTAACACATCATCCATTCCGTGTAATTGCTGCTTGGCATAGGTTGCCCTGATCCCCCTGACATCAAACAAAGTCCACCTGTCCAATGATGTACATCACTGGATGGTGGACTTTCATATTTAGCCCAAGTACCTTTGAAAAAGAATGGATCTATATCTTAGAAACGATTAGCCGGGCGATGTAGCTTGTACACCAAGAAACTCATATACGTTAAGACTCCGAACAATATGGCGATATCCAGCATATGAGCAAGAGCTACGAACATGTATACTTCCGGACGGTTCATTGTCACCATCATGAAAATACCAATGACTACTTGCATCAGAATAAGAACAACGGATACCACACCCAGAGTACGCATTTCCTTGTTGTCCGGATGATTACGGTAAGCGAAATGACCCAGGATTGCGATAACAATCACGAGCGACGCAGCTGCTGCACGGTGAGCAAAAGCAACCGCTACCCCACCCGAAAGCTCAGGAATAATCTGACCGTTACAAAGCGGAAATCCAGAACATCCGCCGGCAGAATCCGTGTGACTCACAAATGCACCTGTGTATACCACGAGATATGTGTAAATGGTGGAGAACCAGACCAGATTCCTGAATTTTTTGCTAACCCGAGGGTATTTATTCAGGCGCTCCAATCCGCCATCTTTGGCCTCCTGCCTTATGCCCAGCGCCATCATTAGAGAACTCGCAAAAGCGATCAGTGCAAAACCAAAATGCAGTGCCATGACTGCTGAAGATTGGGAGAAGACAACGGCAAAAGCCCCCATGATTCCCTGGACGATAACAAATACCAGAGTTAAGAAAGAAAACAATTGCAGGTCACGGCGTGACTTGCCAAACCGCAGAAAAGCAACAAACGAGGCAATGGACAACAGTCCAGCCAGTGCACTTACAGCGCGATGGGAATATTCAATGAGTGAAGCCACAGTATGTGCGGGAACGAGTTTTCCGTTACATAAAGGCCATTCTGTTCCGCAGCCAAGGCCCGATTCCGTTTTGGTTACGATGCCTCCACCAAAAGTGGCCAGAAACATGACAAGACAGGTTAATACGGTTAACCATTTAAACAAAGTTAAGTGTTTCAATTTTTTCTCACCCGCTGTTGGTTTAAGATGGCGAAGAATTATTCTCCGCTTGTTTCGGTACTTTGACACTTATTTCACAACTAAATTCATTATACCGGATAAAATGTTCATTGACGTCGCGCTTTGTGACAAAATGTTAACGTCTGGTGAAATAATGACCCACAGGTCATTGAGGATATGTACAGAAACGTTTCTTACATAGAACGTGTCGAACACACAAACGCCATTTCCCTATTTCAAGAGAAATGGCGTTCTTTTTATTATACCCTTTTACAACATGAACCTGTCATACTTTTATATAAGTTCAATGAAACATTTACACAATAACGGAGAGGACAGAAATAGCCTGAAGAAGCGGAGCTAAAAGCTTTCTGAAAGAAAGCTGCATCGGAAGCATATGCTTCGCCTTTATCCCCGGATTTCTCCCCTTTATAAAAGGGATCAAAGAAATCTGGGGATAACAGCGATCGGAAGGTTATTCTGTCATCGGAGTGCCTGTGTAAAAGTTGAGCTTGTATAACATTATTTATGGATCGTGTTGTACACCTCAACTGCGCGATCCAGGAACTGCTCAATCTCTTCTCTCGACTTGCGCAGCTTGTTCACATACCGTACGAGTTCGCGGCCATCTGTATACGCCACAAAGCTTGGAATGCCAAGAATATTCTGCTCTTCACTAACGGTTCCAACCTGATCCACGTCGACCTCAATCAAGGTCAGTTCACGTGCATATTTCTCTTCAACCTCAGGCATAAACGGATCGATGTATTTGCAGTCACCACACCAGTCTGCCTTGAATACGGCAATCGTCAAACGTGGGGATTGGATGGCTACATCAAAAGCCGGTTTGGAAGTAATCTGTTCCATTCGGTTCATCTCCCTTTCTGTACCTTGTCTTACCCTAAGTGAAGCAAATTGGCGAGTGGAAGTCAAATAATCAGCGCATACTTAGAATAACCACATGGTCTGTGAAAATAAACCCAGTACATCATGAAAGGATGTCACATCATGACTTCCACCAGAACCGATTCTTCCAGCGAACAACATCACGGGTCCCTCCTTCAGATGGTCCGTTCCATTCCGGGTGTTGCCCGTGAAATCTGGCGTGGCAAACAGGCTGCATGGCAAGCTTCAGCACAGCTTCGTCACCCATTGCGTGACATCGAGTGGGATACCGATACAGCAGCTGCCTTACAGTCTGAGCTGGAGCGTTTGTTACCTACCAGCAACAAATCTTTTACACGCACGGACCAGGTTCAAAGCGCACTCGTCTGCGAAGAAGATTGCATCATTCTGGAAGAGATTAAGACACTGACTCAGGAGCACAATCGGAGTAATATCACCCGCACGGCAGCCTATCTGGAATGTTATGAGCAATATCCCGAACTGCATTGGGCACTACTGGCCCATATGGTCTCTCGCAACGGCGGATATCACATGACAGATCTTCAGAGTGACTTAATGCATAATCTACAGAATCAAAGCGATCGCGAGCATATGTATCGGCTGCTGGAGCGATGCAATGCACTCATTTTCCAGGATGCCTATCCCCAGCTTCTGCTGTATATGAACAGTCGCCGGATCGGACGTAGCTGTTTCCATCTCTTGTCGCACTTTCACGTATCGGCGTTTATGACCCCGTTTTGGGAACGCTTTTGGCTGGAACGATGCAGTTCACTGCTAAGTGTGGCATTAATTATTAATGAGCAGAACTATATCGAGAGCCGGGTGGTGCAACATCCTTATTTTCAAAAAGAAGTACTTTCCAAACCCGCATTCCATCTGCATAATCTGGCCGGTCTGAATCATATCGTCTTTCCTCTTGGACGGGGAGCAGGACTCGCAGGACGCGTCATTGAACATTTTGGCAAACTGGATGAGCGAATCATGTTTGGCAAAGGGCTATATGCCCTGTTGTTTGGCGTGGAGCAAGTACACACACAAGTGTTGGAGTTCGCACGCTTGGTTCCCCATCGTGGCTCGCGCGCTGAATATTGGCCTGGGCTGTTTACCAATCGTGAAGACGAGGCAGGGGAACATACACTTTATGCTCAGGAGCTAATGGATGAAGAATGGCTTCCAGAAGGGCAACGATTATATAGTCCGGAACTGCTCTCCGTATGGGGGGACACGCCTTATGAACCGATCACCAGACAGGACTGGCTTCAGACTCGGGATTGTCTCGGTTATCTGACGGCACCGCGTCGGCCATGGCTGTTTGAGATGAGTCACGAACACCGGTATGGCATGCTGAAAACAGCACTGGCTCATGATGCCAAGGCCATCACACACTAATGCTAAAAATCATATAGAGCAGGCAAAGACGGATGATGTGATACCCGATGTACCGCTAATCCTCGCTTGCTGGGCTAATGTCGAGTTCAGTCGCTCAACTCTCCTTAACTATACAAAAAGCCCTGTCCGCTAAACAGCAGACAGAGCCTGTATCCTATTTTCACAAAATATTGGAGCATGGATGATGCTCCTTGCATGTTTAACCTCTTTGCCCAGCTCCACGTTGAAGACGCATAAGTGGACGAAGAATTTTTTGCAGAATACGGGGGTAACCGCCCAGCTCGTCCTTGCGCAGTACACGCAGCACAACCATGAGAACCAGATACACCACCACAACAAGCAAACCAACCACAAGGCAGGTAAGCAAGAAGGATACACGCGCTGGCAGGAACAATCCAAAGATCGTATTGCCAATCCAGTTCGTTGCAAATCCTACACCTGCTGCAAGCAACACTGTAATGATAAATCCTTTCCAACGATCTCCCATGATGGAGAAATCAACGATTTTGCGAAGGACCCGCAGATTCAGGTACGTGATGACCAAGAAGCAGAGGGCCGTTGCAATAATGATGCCGTAAATGCCGAAGATCGGCGCCAGAATCAGACTTGCGATCAGTTTGATCACAACACCTGCTGCGACACTGATCATCGTAATCCGCGGTTTCCCTACCCCTAGTAAAATAGAGTTGGTGGTCATCATCGTAATCTGGAAAATGGTACCGAATGTTAACAAGGCAATGATCGGCGTTCCATCCAGATTGGTAAACAGCAATCCGTTGACCGAATACGCTGCCGCACAAAGTGCAATGACAATCGGCATACCAGTCAGAATCGAAATGCGCAAGGCAAGTGTAACCTGACTTTTCAGATGCGCTTCATCCTTGCGGGCAAATGCTGCCGATATGACAGGCACCAATGATTGACTCAAAGCGATAGCCAGAATCGGAGGAATACCCGCAATACTTTGGGCTTTCGCACCCAGGATCGCAAGTACACCAGTCGCTTCTTCGAGTCCGATCTGGCCACTAAGCAGTGGTACCACAAGGGATGAATCGATGAAGTTAATGGCTGGAACCGCAAGTGAAGACAGCACAATTGGAATAGACAGCTTAAAGATATCACTGTAGATACCTCGCATCGGTAACTGCTCTGCACGCTCGTAATTCAATTGGGCCGCACGGTCGCTACGACGTAGCTTCAAGGTGAAGTACAGCATGACACCGAAGGCACCCACACTTCCTAATACCCCACCAAATGAAGCACCTGCAGCAATCGTCTGGTCATCATAATTCCATTGCAGCATGACATAAGCCACGATAATGGCTGTACCTACACGGGCGAACTGTTCAACAATCTGTGAAATACCACCCGCTGTCATGTTGCCGCGTCCTTGGAAATATCCACGCATCATCGCAATAGCCGGGAAAAGTAGTAACGCTGGAGCCAAGGCGCGAATGGCGCTGACCGACTCCGGTACTTTGGACACATACGTAGCATAATAAGGTGCCGCGAACCACAACAAAGCAGACATGACTACCCCGGCCACAGCGGCAAAGATCAGGGCTGCACGGTAGATCTGTTGGGCTTCACTCGCGCGTCCGAGCGCATAACGTTCCGATACCATCTTACTAAGTGTACTCGGTATGCCCGCCGTTGCTACAGTTAACAGCATTAAATATACCGTATTGGAGATGGTAAACGATGCGTTACCGATATCGCCGAGGATATGCTCCAGCGGCACCCGTTGAACCAATCCGAGTACTCTTGCGATCAGTGCAGCGGCCGCCAGTATGAGCGTACCCCTAATGAATGTTTCTTTCTTAGACAAACGAATTCCCCTTCTTTCCTCCACACCGGACGTGCATCCCGTTGAAGCTAATCCTGAACGTTTAGGCGAATCTTACCACCCAGATAATAAAGAGAACAATCATGACGATTTGCAAAATAATTTTCATCACAGTACTCGTAAATAGCCCCACAACGGAACCAAATCCAACTTTCGACGCTTTGGAAGGTGAAGAACCTCCGATCAGTTCCCCGATAAATGCACCGATAAATGGTCCCAGCACCAATCCAAATGCCGGAATGACAAATGGGCCAATGATAACACCAATGGTACTCAGCGTTGTTGATAACTTGGAGCCACCGAACTTCTTCACGCCCCATGCACTGACGACATAATCAGCCACAAACAACACAACAACAATCAGAATCTGAATGATCCAGAACCACACACCAAACGGATCAAAGCTGAAGAACCAGCCGTAGACCAGAAACGCGAAGAAAATCGCTACAGCACCAGGCAGTATGGGATATACCGTTCCAGCCATCCCCACTGCAAACAGCAGCACAATCAAAATCCAGGCAACGGTTGCGAGCAAAGGTTACTCCCCCTTCAAAATATGTTCACGGATCACTTCAACAATACCGTCTTCATTGTTACTCGCTACGATCAGATCAGCCGCTTCCTTGACCTGCTCCTGCGCATTGCCCATTGCTACACCCAGACCCACGGCCTCAATGACAGCCAGATCATTCAAACTGTCTCCGACAGCAACAACTTCGGACATCTCGATGCCCAGCAGCTTGCAGACTTCAGCTACACCACTGGCTTTGGATACGCCGGCAGGGTTGATCTCAATATTAACGGGTGAGGAGTTGGTCATTTGCAGACCGCCCATTTGTTGCAGTTCCATCATGATCTGGTGACGCACTTCATCCACTTCCGTATTGAAGCCGAATTTCAACCATTCCAGACCTTCAATATTGTCCGTCCAGCGGTCCCGATTGAAGAGTTCTTCCACGGAGTATGCCCAGTACCAGCTGTTATATTTCTCACCAATTTCCTGCATTTTGCGAATCAATGCCGGGTCCATCAGATGACGCATATGCAGATCATGCGGGGCTTTCCAGACCTCACTACCATTAACAGTAACCATCGGTGTCTCCAGCCCAAGCTGGACCGCATAAGGCATGGCGTGGAATACCGCTCTTCCCGTAGAAAGGCACACATGTACACCCCGACGAATGGCAATTTGAATCCACTTGGCGGTCTCCTGTGTAATTTCATGATTATCGTTAAGTAATGTTCCATCCATATCCAATGCAAGCAATTTGTATTTCAGTTCACTCATACAGTAGTTCCTCCTAGGTTGTCTCTCTATTTCTCCCTAATTTTAAACATTCTTTCACAACAAGATCGCCCGGCATCCGTAAAATGGACGCTCCGGACGTCACAGCTAACGACATTTTACCACAGATCATCTGTATGCAACAAAATAACCCGTAATCAGCAGGATGACGCTACATTATCAATTTATATTGCATATGTTATATCCGGTTGCCCTTGTAAAAGTAATACGACCAGACACGCAAAAAACCGCCTGCGATGCAGACGGCTTCTTATAATTTTATTTATTCACCTGTTATTCACTTAATCTTTCATTACCTTGCCGCGAATTTGCGACGAGCGTAACGGAATACGATGCCATGTTTCGGTGACAGCAGCAGTGCGAGAAGAAACAAAATTCCAGCAACAGCTACCATACAGCCCGCAATGGAAGCATCCAGGGCATATGCCATGATGTAACCTCCAACCGAGGATGCTGCTCCGATTAGGACGGCATACAGAATCATTTTGCCCAGACGATCAGTGAGAAGGTAAGCCGCCGCCGCAGGTACAATCAGCATGCCCACAACGAGAATCGAACCAACACTTTCAAATGAAGCTACGGACGTCATCGAAACGAGTCCCATGAGCAGATAGTGGAACAGCACTACTGGAATGCCGCAGGCCGCAGCCAGCGCCGGATCGAAGGCACATAGCTTGAACTGTTTGTAGAACAGCCCAATAACGACGAGGATGACTAGCAAAGTGATACCCAGCATCCAGACCGCCCTCGGCCCGACATCCGTACCTCCAAGGGTTAGCGTATCCCACTGTACATAAGCGATCTCACCAAACAAAACACAGTCCAGATCCAGATCAATATGCTGGGCGTTCAGACTAATCAGAATGACCCCTACTGCGAAGAGTGCTGTGAACACAATTCCGATCGAGGCATCAGACGACAGTCCACCCGCCTGCAAACTCTGTATGAAGAACACCGTCAGTAGTCCAAACACCGTTGCACCAAGTAGCATCCATAACGAATCTCTGGAACCACTCCACAGGAAAGCAATCGCAATACCAGGGAGGACCGCATGGCTGATCGCATCACCGACCAGAGCCATTCGCCGCAGAATCAGAAAACAACCGAGGATGGCGCAGGCGGAAGAAACCAATACGGCCGTTAAGATAATCCAAAACGTTGCCATTACATCTCCCCCCGTTCCTGCTGATTTCGTTGTGTGGCGAGAGTCTGGAGTGTGGCCCGCTCTTCACGCATATACGCCGATTTTGCCTGAATACTACGCAAACGTCGAGCTAATAATCCACGACGCGGAGCCAGTAAGGCTGACCCGGCAAACAACACCGTAGCCGCAAGAACGGTTACAGGTCCTGTCGGCAGATTAGGTACAAGCGTACTGAAGATAGTCCCTGTTGCACCACTCAATGCACCAAATATGCCAGCCAATACCACCATCAGTGCGAGTGAGTCGGTCCAGCAACGTGCCGCTGCTGCTGGGGTTACCAGCAAGGCCGCAACAAGCACGACACCAACGGCTTGTATTCCGGCCACCACCGCGATTACCGTTAAGAGCAGGATGAGCTGCTCCAACATGGCAACTGGCAGTCCCATACCTCTTGCAAAGCCTGGGTCAAAACTCACCAGTTTGAATTCCTTGAACCAAGCCAGACAGGCAATCAGCAATACGAGACATACACCACCCATGACATACACATCCGTCATGACCATGGATGCCGCCTGCCCAAACAAATATTTATCGAGTCCGCTTTGACTTCCGCTCGCCCCATGCTGGATGCGCGTCAGCATCACTACACCAACCCCGAAAAAGACGGTCAGCACAATTCCCATCGCCGCATCCTGCTTGATTCGGGAGTAGCGCGTAATCCACGAGATTCCGAAGGTAGCAACAATGCCAGCCACCAGAGCACCGAACAGGAATAATCCGACCGACTTCGTTTCCGTCAACATAAATGCAATACAGATCCCAGGCAGAGCAGCATGAGCGAGGGTATCCCCCATCAGGCTCTGCTTGCGAAGAAAGGTGAAGGAGCCAATAATTCCGCTACTGAATCCCAGCAACAGACAGCCAAGTAATATCCAACGTGTATTGGGGTCAGTTAAGATGGCAACGATCCAGTTCCACATGCACTACACCTGGCCTTTCTCCGTCCGGCTTCCGATCATCGCAATCCGGCCTCCGTACGTCTCTTGCAATGTATCCGGTACAAATACTTCACTTGTCGGCCCACCTGCCACCAGTCGTCCATTGAGCAGCAGCACATGGTCGAAGTATTCCTCGACTGTCGCCAGATCATGGTGAACGACCAGTACCGTCTTGCCTTGTTTCTTCAACTGTTCCAAAAGCGAAATGATCGCTTTCTCCGTGGTGGCATCGACACCTGCAAATGGCTCATCCATGAAATACAGATCCGCGTCTTGCACGAGTGCCCGCGCCAGAAAGACACGCTGCTGCTGTCCACCGGACAGCTGACTGATCTGGCGGTACATGTAATCACCCATGCCGACTTGCTCCAGGCAGTGTGCCGCCAGGTCTCGCTCCTTTTTCCCCGGACGACGGAACCATCCTAGATGACCATACCGTCCCATCATCACCACATCGAGTGCATGCGTTGGAAAATCCCAGTCCACCGATTCCCGTTGGGGCACATAACCGATGCGGCGACGTTGTTGCCTGTACGATTGTCCAAAGATCCGTACCTCTCCATGCATCTTCGGTACGAGTCCCAGAACAGCTTTGATCAGGGTGGATTTTCCTGCACCATTTGGTCCGAGAATTCCGATGAGCTGTCCTTCCGGAATATCGAAGGATACGCTGCTAAGCACAGGCTTTTTGTGATATGCAACAGCCAGATCCCTCACACTAAGAGGAGCCGATGTTGGCTGCGTTCCCTGCAAGTGACTGTTGTTCAGTTTCGTAGGAGTTTGTTCCAATAAAGTTGTATCTTCCATAATCCTGTAACTCCTCTCTTCATGTGATTCATTATTTCAGGGCTTCTACAATCGTCTCAACATTGTGGCGAATCATACCGATGTATGTGCCTTCTTCCGTTCCCTCAGCCCCCATGGCATCCGAGAACAGTTCGCCACCAATGCTGACTGTATGTCCTTTTTGAGCTGCTCCAGCAATGATGGCTTCCATCGCTTTTGCGGGTACACTCGATTCAACAAATACTGCTTTGATATGGTTATCTACGAGATAATCCCGCAGTTCGCTAACATCTTTTGCACCGTATTCGGCTGCTGTACTGATGCCCTGAAGCCCCATCACTTTCATGCCATATGCCTGACCGAAATATCCAAATGCATCATGCGCCGTAACCAATACCCGGCTCGCTTCCGGAATCTCCAGAATCTTCTCACGCACCTCGGCATCCAGTACTTCGAGCTTCGCCAGATACGCCTCTGCTTGAGCCTTGTATTCTTCCGCATGGTCCGGGTCCGCCTCCACGAGCGTATCGCGTACGGCTTCTGCCGCATGCATCCAGTGGCTGACGTTAAACCAGACGTGTGGATCATATTCGGTGCCGCCTGTATCTTTGCCTGAGTGTAACTCCTCAACTGGAATAGTCTCTGTAACAGCAGTAACCAGCTTGCTTGAGGACATTTTCTCCAAAATGTCTGTCATTTTGCCTTCAAGGTGCAGTCCATTATAGAAAATGACTTTTGCTTGTTCCAGCTTGCGAATATCACCTTGGGATGCCTTGTACAAGTGGGGATCAACTCCCGGGCCCATTAGCCCGGTAACATCAACATATGCCCCGCCTACCTCACGTGCTACGTCAGCGATCATTCCCGTTGTAGCGGTTACTTGTAGCTTGCCACCACTGCTCGTCTCTGCATCACTGGAACATGCCGTAAGTACAACAATCAGAACCAGAGCGGCTAGCGTAATGAACCCCCTCTGAATACTCCTCATTTTCACCATTAACAATTCAACCGTCCCCTTTCCCTCTCCTAAAATACTTGTCTACATCTAATTTTGTTGTACAAGGCATTAATTTTTAATCAATACTAATAATGTTTCCCTTGTGCAAATTTTATCCGAAGCCAAAAAAAAAGGCAAGGGATTATTTCCCCTGCCTGTCCAAATTCATATGTTGTTCACTTCATTAACCTGTTAGATGTGATGTTAAAAGAGCTAACTTCCGCGAGGTTCTTTTGCATTACTCTTTGTCTTTCCCTTCGCCTTTCTTACCTTTCGGCGTTCCATCGAGACCATACACTTCATCATATGCATCGAAAATTTTCCGTGCTATTGGTGAAGCACTGACTGATCCGAATCCACCTTCCGGTACAACAACGGCGACAGCAAGCTTTGGATTATCTCGTGGTGCAAAGGCAATAAATACACCATTCTCTTTTTTGTTCGGTCCGGTTCCCTGCTCTGATGTTCCTGTTTTCCGAGCATAATCGTAAGGGAAACCGTCAAATGCACTTACTTTGGTAACCATTCCTTTGTGCACTTCATTCCAGTGCGCATCGGCAAAATCAACTTCATTAAGCACCTTAGGTTTGATCTCTTTCACCACATTGCCGTCCGCGTCACGGATTTCCTTCACCAGATGTGGTTCCATGCGCTTGCCCTTATTGGCAAGCATGGTGGTATATTGTGCGAGTTGCATCGTAGTGTACTTGGCTTGTTGCCCAAATGAGGCAAATGCCAAACGTGTTAGAGCTGATTCGTCTTCATTAGTATATTCTAGCCTACCCAGAAATTCATTAGGCAGATCTACACCAGTGGACACACCCAAGCCAAATTCCTGCATGTGTTTGTGCCAGACATCGATGCCTTTCTCTGAGCCATAATTACGTAACAAACGTTTACCCACCATATCAATCATGAAGGCATTGGAGGATTTCTCAATCGCTCTTCTCGCCGTAATAGAACCATTATATGCAGAATGCGAGTTCTTCACTTGTCGTCCGTCTTTTCCCAAAACCGCATATCCCTGATCATGATAGGTCTCTCCTGCTGTAAATAATCCCTCTTTCAATCCAATCAGCACACTTAGCGGCTTGATTACTGATCCAAGAAGTACAACGGATTCCGCCCGACTAGGCTTGGCATCATTCGGTGGGAACGACTCGGTGGTTCCATTCCGGAACACATATTTGATTTTGTCATAATCCCAATCGTTCGGATCATAGTCCGGCATACTTGCCATAGCCACCACATTACCTGTATCCACTTCCATGGCTACTGCGTATCCGGTAATTGCCTTCGGAAGTCTGCGCAATTCGTCCGTTATCGCCTCTTGTGCGGCCATCTGAATTTCCTTGTTAATGGTGGAGACCAGACTGTAGCCTTTCTCAGGTGGAGTTTGTAACATCGTTCCATCTGGCAGATTACGTGCGTCAATATCAATGGATTGGTAACCGCTTCGTCCACGGAGTTCTTCCTGGTATTGAAGCTCCAGCCCATCGAAGCCAACCTTCTCTTCCTCATGATAGACAAGCCCTGGATCACGCTGGGTACTTGCTCCTTCACGGATGGCCTTATATTTGGCAATGGAATCTGGTGCTCGCTTGAACTCTCTTGTGTAACCCACAACCTGAACCGCTACGCCATCCGGGTCATATTTTCTTATGTTTTCTTCCAGCACCATAACGCCTGGATATTCCGCTTTTTTCTCCATGAAAAAGGCAATTTCTTTGGTCGATAGATCCGACTTCACAAGCCTCGGCACATACCCAAACGTTTTCTGGTAATCCAGATCCAATCGTTTGATGATCTCTTCCCCGTCCGGCTGCTCTTTGTCCCCTGGATTAAACTGCTTAAACACAGCCGCCAGATCATGAGCCAGTTCCTCTGCTTCCTGTCTACGTTCATCATTCCGATAATCCTCATATAACAGCACATACAGGGACTGTACAGGTTCGGAATAAGCGAGCGCGACTTCCCCTGTCGCATCATAGATGGGACCACGAACAGGTGCGAGTGGAATGTCTTTGGTATTACGACTCGTTTCCATATACGTCAGTTCAGGACCCTCCACAAACTGCACAAAGGCTAATCTGAAAATAAGGATACTGAATATGACAAATGCCGCGAAAAAAAACAGATTCAGCCTTGCGGTGGAAGGCTTGTTGACGGGTGTATCTTCCTCAGTCATGGGTTTCTTCCTCAATCGGTTAAACATGTTTTAAGCCTCTCCCGTTCCTCTATAAAAATAAAATATTTAATCCGTCTTGTGAACGCGTTCAATCCGATTTTTAATCCTTTCTCATACAAGTCTACCAAAGGTTAGCTGTCACGTCTTTCAATATTTGGTTACATTTTCGTAAACAGAACTTTTACACTACCCCATCTACCGGTTTCAATGTAAACACTGACATATCAACGTTGTCCCGCTCTCCAGATCGCGTTTACCCTTCCCTTATATAAACGTGGTACAGCTCATATGGTTACATATTAATGCAACGAATTAGTTCACTCTTACAATCCATTCTCCACGTAAAAACAAAAAAGAGGACCCACGAAGGGTCCCCTCTGTAACCAATGCCTCACATTACTGTGTGCCTGATTCCGAATCTGAATCTTTATTTTTGTCCTTTTTCGGTACACCGTCGAGACCGAACTCCTCGTCATAGGCATCGAAGATCGCACGTGCAACCGGAGCCGCACTACTGGAACCAAAGCCCCCTTCGGGGATAACCACAGCGACAGCAAGCTTTGGATTATTACGTGGTGCATAGGCAATGAACACCCCATTATCAACGGGTTTGCCACCTACTACCTGTGTCGATGTTCCTGTTTTTCTGGCAAAGTCATAAGGGAATCCGCTAAATGCCGAAACTTCGGTGGCCATGCCTCGTTGCACTTCATTCCAGTAGGCATCGTTAAACTCTACCGTGCTGAGTACCTTCGGTTTTACCTTCTCGACCACGTTGCCTTCAGAATCCCGGAACTCTCTAACCAGTTGTGGCTCCATCCGCTTTCCTTTGTTCGCCAGCATTGTCGTGTACTGAGCAAGCTGCATCGTTGTATATTTTCCTTGTTGACCAAAGGAGGCATACACCAGCTTGGTCAAAGAACTCTCGATGCTCTCCTTACCATATTCTTTGCGCCCAAGATATTCATTAGGCAGGTCAACACCTGTGGAGATACCTAACCCAAATTTCTCCATGTATTCGTCCCACACGTCGACACCCTTTGCACCATACTTGGAGTAAAGCTTTTTACCAATTTCGTCAATCATGAACACGTTCGAGGAATGACGAATCGCATCACGAGGATACATTGCACCATACACATGCCCTGATGAATTCTGCACTCTGCGATTGTCTCCACCAAAGGTCGTTGAACCTCTATCTGAATATACGGTATTTGTAGTGAAGAAACCTTCTTTCAAACCGATCAATACACTAAGCGGTTTAATTGTAGAACCAAGCAATACAACAGATTCCGCCCGTTTACCTGAATCGTCTGGCGGGAATCCACGAATGGTACCATTTTGATAAATATATTTTATGTTGTCGTAATCTTCAGAACTTATACCGCCAGTTCTCCATACGTTGGTATCATAATCCGGCATACTCGCAGCAGATACGATTTTCCCGGTATCCACTTCCATTGCAACTGCAAATCCGGTCTTTGCATTCGGATGCAATTTACCGGAAACCGGATTCCGATGAAGCCAACTCAACTGATCCAGAATGGCCTGTTCTGTTTTCACCTGAACATTCTTGTTAATGCTGGAAATCAGGTCGTACCCTTTCTGCGGCGGGGTAGAGCCTGCTACACCTTCAGGCAAATTACGCAAATCAACATCAACGGATGTATATCCGCTTTTGCCGCGGAGAGCATCCTGATATTGCAGTTCCAGTCCATCAAAACCAACGAATTCGTTCTCTGTATACACCAGGCCCGGATCCGTTTGCGTTTTATTGGCCTCGTCCACCTCTTTGTATTTGTTCAAGGACTTCGAACTTCTGAACTTCTTCAGATAACCGATGGTCTGAACCGCTACCGTATCCGGATCGTAGAATCGTACACTCTCCTCGACGATCTGAATACCTTTGAACTCGTCCTTGTGCTGTAGGAAATAAGCAACTTCTTCCTCGGACAGATCACTCTTGATCAGACGTGGCATAAAACCGTTCGCTTTGCGGGAGTTCAAGTCCATCTCTTCAATAATTTTCTCCATCGTAAGTGGCTCTGAGTCCTTCAGCTTGTACTGTTCAAACACATCATGCAACCGGGTTGCAATATCCTGCACTTCCCCTATGTTAGGACTCGGTTTCCCATCAACATCCCCATAGTTTTTATACAGTGTCAGGTAGAGAGACTGAATGGGCTTGGAGTAAGCCAACTTCACCTCACCTGTAGAATCATAGATCGTGCCTCTCACAGGAGGAAGTGGTACATCCTTGGTAATGTTACTTGCTTCTTCCTGGCTAAGTTCAGGCCCTTCCACGAATTGCAAAAAGGCCAAGCGTACAATAATAACGCTAAAAATAACAAAGGAAGCGAAGAAAAATACGTTCATTCGGTAACTGAAGCGCCGTTTGTCCGTAAGTTCATCCTTCTCATTGGAATGTTTTTTCATCCATCCTACCTCTTTCATGACTTGATGCATACCACTCAAACTGATTCTCCGCGGCATGATAACCTGGCAACGTCGTCATATTCCGGACCCATGTCCGTTGTATTGCTAAGCTGATTGATCCTTTAGATGGGTGTCGGCAAAATTCGGAGGATTAAACCAGTCTCCACTGATCGCCCATGTCGGGTCAAGCGGAACCCAGCTCTCGGAACCACTCAAATACACCTCATTCCACGCATGCGGACCGTACCCTCCCTGGCCGTTATAACCAAGTCCTGTAACAACTTTGACTTCAAGTCCTTGTGAACGGGCCATCACGGCATAAAGACGGGCATAATCAATACATACGCCTTTGCGTGTATCAAATGTATTCTGTGGATTTTGTTCATGCCATATGCCCTTTTGCTCATAGTCATCCACTTTACCATAGTCATACTGAATACGTGAACCTACCCAGTCGTAAAGCGCTCTTGCTTTGGCTTCATCTGTCGATTGGCCTTTGACAATCTCACTCGCTGCAGATTCAATATCCGTCGGAATATTGTGGTCGATGACTTCATATTTGCGTTGCAGGATGCCGCCCAGTTCCTTCTGCACAGCCTGCGTAAATACGGGTAGCTTGTCCTTAATGAACGTGCCGGACAACGGTTCGATGACTGATTTGGCCCCTTGCATATAGATCGGGGATGCTTCCACATATCGGCTGAACATGCTTCCAGGGTAAAGACTGACAATCATGAACAAAACTGCGATGACAATCATTCCGCGGACGGAGCCTATGATCGTGCCAATGAATGCACCCGTCAAGCGACTAAACATACCTTTAGGCGCACTTTCCTCGGCTGACCTCTGCCTGCTACTAAAAATAAATGAAGAGAGAAACCCGAGAATCAGTCGGATGAGTCCATAGCTAAGTACAAATAATACAGCGAACCGCATCAGCGGAAAATCTGCAATCGCCGTAACCAACGTATAATACATCTGTTCCCACCGGTTCAACTCACGGTTAGGCATGGCTGAAGCATACTCAGACAGCCACTGCTGTACATATGGCGCAAGCCACAACGTTAAACCGATCGACAACAGAATACCAATGACCGCCATAATGCCATCCATCAGGAACCCAAAGAGTCTGCCTGCTGAACGCGAAGCCCCTCTGGACCAACCCTGCAATAATGAAGCAGCCACAATCAGCAACAGCATAATCGTGATGCCATTCAATTCCTTCAGGCTGTCCAGCCAATTCTGCAGCACGTACCGATTCCCCCTTTACTACGATGCTGGTGCTGTTTTGTTCTCCTGTGCCTGTTCGACAAACGTACGTATAGTTTCATTGTCGAGTTTCCATTCGCCAAGTGAAATTCCGCGGAAGGTCACATCAACTTTATCCGATTGAGTTCTGCCCTTAATCTCCACATTGGGACTTGTGATGGTGAACGCTCCATCCTGTCCTTTGACGTATTTCGCTTTGGAAGCCTCCTTAAGCATCATGCTGGTTGCTTCCTTCTTCAATGTGTCCATCGTGCTGGATTGTACGTCTGTCACTGTCTGTTTGATCTGATCAATGGAGATGCCGCTGTATATCAGTAGAGCCGCAATAATGATGATGGCAATCGCCCATTTCAATACGGTTTTGACCACATTTAGAACAAAGAACAATATGATCAATGCAACCACGATCACCAGCCAGTTCTGCATCACAAACTCTTTGATTACTTCTATGTTCATGACTACACCTTCCGTATTAGAATTCATTCGTAACACTCCCGAATATTATACATGATTTCCGAAGCTGCTGTCAGCTAAGCCCTCTCCCTTAAAAATAAACGGTCTAAGTTCGTCCCGCCGGGCGTACAAGTAGTACCATGAGGTTCTGCCGGGCGAACGGGGAACACGTTCAAGACCTGTAGTTTGAACATGCATCGCTTAACAAGGAGGGGCTTATGTGAAAACGGCCATCTGGCTATACCTGTTTTTGTTCCTTGCCGTATTTGATTTGCACGCCCAGTATCCGATTCTGACCCCTTTTGCCATCTCGCTGGGAGCCGCCCCTACTTTCATTGGCTGGATGATGGGCATCTATTCCTTAACACATCTTCCTGGCAATCTGATTGCTGGAACACAAATCGATAAACATGGCAGTCGCCGCTACATTGTATTCAGTCTGCTCGGTGCAGGATTCATCCTGCTCCTGCAAGCCTATGTCCAGACACCATGGCAACTGCTGGCGCTGCGTTCCATCAGCGGTTTTGTACTGGCCTTCCTGTCTCCTGCATGTCTCGCTCTGCTTGCACAGTTATCCAGCGATCCGGTGAAACAGGGGAAGTATATGTCGGGTCACGGGGTAGTGCATACCCTCGCGTCTGTCGTATCACCAGCAGCCGGTGCGATCATTGTGGGTTCCATGGGATTTTCTGCTACATTCTCAGGATTGGGCTATCTGCTTATTCTCACAGGTGTCATTGCTTTCATGACCATGCCTCGTGGTATCGTCAAACAGCATGAGAAAGTAACGGTACCTGCTAAACCTGACGCTTCACCAGCAGATGCCACAAGCGCATTCCTGCCGGTGTCCTGGCGATACTTCGCCTTGCCTCTGGTGATTGCCTGTGCCCAAGGGATTCTCTTCTTCGAATTACCCCTGCGGGGCGGAGGACAATCGTCCATCATGTCTACCGGACTGCTGTTCTCTATAATAAGTATTGGGGCACTCTTCACACTCAGCATGTTATTCCTCAACCGGTATTCCCCCAAGCTGCGTCTGGTTGCGGGCGTGCTGTTAATGTCCTTGTGTTTTTTTGTGATGGCAGCCATTCCGCAAGTTCCGTTGTCTACTGTATTATTTGTACTTGGGATGTCCAAAGGCATCATCTTTCCAGCTATGGCAACCCTATTTATCCGTCTGAGCGGAGGAAGCAAGTTGGGCCGCATTTTCTCGTTGCAATCCATTGCCACCTCCATCGGCTCTTTCATCGGCCCCATCACAGCCGGGCAACTTCGTGTCGGGTTATCACCCTATTTCATCGCGTTTCTTTTGTTAATGATTGGTATGTTGCTGCTTCCATACTATACATCCAGACGCGAAGCTCCCCTGTCCGATCCGAAAAGTATATTGAATTAAATTCCGATCAGACTCTGTGTCCTTACCGTAATGGCATCAATTAGGCCAGTATTTTCATTAGCTTTGCATCATTCCCCCATTTACAGCTAAACTATATAAAATGGACTAACGTTTTACACGTTAATAAAAGCTAACTGGGAAATCTATCTTTTACAATCACCGAAGGTTTTATCTTATTGAAGATCATTAAGGTTGAACAATTAGCCAAAAGTAGTGAAGGGGACGGAATCGATTTTGAAGAAGCGGTAGCGTTCGCCTAAAAGCTTTCTGTAAGAAAGCTGCTTCGAAAGCATAAGCTGTCTCCAAATATTAACTTTATAAAAGCAAATCAGAAATATATGGAGACAACAGCGATCGGAAGAACGATCCGTAACCGGAACGGCCACTAAAGCTATTACTGACCTAATGATGCATTTATGAAATAAGACCTCAAACTTGATGTTTTGTTCTAACCAGTTAGCAGTCGTGTAAAGAAAGGAGTCCATTTTATATAATCAGTCGATTTTCGCTGCAACATTTCCCGGGGAATGTCGACATAAGCTCTCGAACAAGAGGTGAATATCATGCCTATTCATGTCATTGTGGAAGGTAAGAATGACCGAAGCAAACTGAAACGTCTGGTTGGACCCGAAATCAACATTCTATGTACGTTTGGAACACTTAATTCCCTCAAGCTGGAGACTCTGCGCAAGCAGGTCGGTTATGATGAAGTCTTTTTATTTATGGATAATGACAGTTCCGGCAAAAAAATTAGAGGTGTACTTCGGGATGCTTTCCCGGATGCAGTACAGATGTATACACGACGAGGATATGCGGGTGTGGAAGGAACACCTGATGAGTATATCATTGCCCAGCTGGAGAAGGCCGGGTTAGAGACATACATCCAATACCCTGAACATCCTTCCTATTAAAATGAAATACCAAAAGGCTGCCTTTGGATTGATATCCAACCAGAGGCAGCCTTTACAGTATGATGATCAGATGATTATTCCTTAATCAGATTGCGAATATCCTCGGCAATGACAGCAGGCACAACGTCCTCTGTATTAAATGCATTATATACCTTGCGTAGCTGGTTGTTCTCATCCACCAGACCAATCATATTCATATGGGCAAAATCATCCTTACTCTCCCCATCGATCAGGATCTGGAATGATTCCCTGGCGAACTGTTTTGTTTTGTCCATATCCCCTCGCAAGAAGTACCATCCGGAATAATCCGCGTGGAAGCGGTCCGCAAACGTCTTAATCTTCTCTCTTGTATCGACTTTCGGGTCGAATGAAATAGATACAAATGAGACATCTTTACCAAAGGTGTCGTCCTCTTTCAACAGATCCTGCACCTGGGATAACGTAAAGGTCGTAATAGGGCAGACATCCGGACAACTGGTGAAATAAAAGTAGAACAAGCGGACTTTCCCTTGAGTATCCTCCAGCGATACTGTACTGCCATCTACATTTTCCATAGAAAAGGATTGGATTTCACGAATCTCGGGTAATTTTTCCTTACTGGCAAATACGGTGCCCCACATCAGATACACAGCCATAATCAGTGCGAGCCCGAGCAGCATCCATGTCCATTTGTACTTTTTCAGCATCTTCCTCGTCCCTTCTGCATCTTTTCTTATGAATACGCATACATATGTGAATCCAAAATCACGTCCGTTTCGCTTTATCCATCTACTGTGACATATGTATTCAAAGAAACCTACTTTTTATGAGATTCTATATTATTGTAACGGTTTAAAGGAACAATGCCCATAAATTATTTTAGCATTGTATATCATTCGAATAGTATCGTACGTTCTCTGGCGATTTTCTCACTGTATCCGATATAAAGTTTATCATAGGAAATGCCAAAATAGTTTGACAAACTACGTACATTTATTGGGTATGGCACAGGAAATTGTCATAACTTTGAAATTAGGGATGTTTTGCATCCTGACAAACGGATATTATACACTATATATGGGTATCACCTAGATAGAGAAGTAATATGCCTTAGAACGATATACCACACAAAGGAGACGTTTATGGATACCTCTACACATTTTGTCATGGGGATTGGTCTAGCCGGTCTGGCTTATGTCGATCCTGTCGTCGCGGCGAGTCCCATGCTTGCAGCTGCGGTAATGGTTGGCACGATCGCCGGTTCCCAGGCCCCTGACATTGATACTGCGTTACGTCTCAAAAGCAATTCGCTTTACATTCGGAATCATCGGGGCTTGTCACACTCTCTGCCATTTCTCCTGTTATGGGTTTTGCTCATCACCGGCGTCATTGCACTGATATTCCCTGGTGTCCCTATTGGACACGTTGCCACCTGGACCGCTGTGGCCGTAGGCTTTCACGTATTCACCGATCTGTTCAACACCTATGGAACCCAAGCCGCCCGGCCTTTTACGGAACGCTGGATCGCCTGGAACATCATTCATATTTTTGATCCGTTTCTATTCACTACACATGTCATAGCTATCCTGTTATGGGCCTTTGATCTGATCGCCCCTGCACCACTCTTCGTTACGTTGTATAGTTTGACCGGTTTATATTATATATGGCGAACGATTGCTCGTGCACAAGCAGTCAGAAAAGTTAGACGTCTCGACAACAGCCCAGAGCAGGCAAGATACATCGTCATTCCAACGATATCCTGGAACCGCTGGCATGTGGTTAAACGAGTTGAGGACGGCAGTTATGTGATCGGTAAAATGGATGGTTCTAATCTGGTATGGAGTCTGCACGCCTCGTCTTCTACTCACGCGGCCGTTGCTGCTTCACGCAAATCGCCGGAAGTCAGTGCCTTCCTCTATTTCACCTCCTATGCGGTGGCAGAGGTTGAAGAACTGCCTGCTGGTTACAAGGTCCGCTGGGCAGATGTACGTTATCGACACCGGAAACAATATCCATTTGTCGCTGTGATTGTGATGGATCGGAATTTTGAGACGATTGATACGTATGTAGGCTGGTTAAGCGATGAGAAAATGGATAAAAAACTTTTATCTGCACGCCCTTGACGAAGTGAGCATGGCAAGGCACAATCAGACATAGGAACTGATACGCGAGAAAGCCCGGAGCGTTTCCGCTCCGGGCTTTCCGTTTATCCTGTTTTGTTGCTGTTGGTTAAAATAAATTATTTGCCAGACCCAGCCAGAGACTGCTCAGCGATTTGTACCAGACGTTTGGTGATATATCCACCCAAAGATCCTGTTTCACGGGAAGTGTAGTTACCATAGTAACCGTCTTGTGGGATAGTTACACCCAGTTCCTGTGCAGCCTCGATTTTCAATTGTTGCAGTGCTGAATTTGCCTGAGGTACCACCAAGTTGTTAGAACGAGATCCTTGAGCCATATTTATAATCTCCCTTCAATCTGTGTCTGTAATGTAATTGCAAGCTTGCAAGATTATTATGGCTCGTAGGCTACAGGTTATACGGAGTTTTACTAAATTTGTAGATGGAGGTTTTTCCCAATGAGTAAAGGCTTGTCTTTATGGTTCGCATTCTCTTCGATTATCTTGTTAACGGTTTCAGCAATTATGATCTCCTACTCCGGTTGGTTTGCTGCACTACTGTTTGTCCTGTCCATTGCCAACATTGGCTGGGGATTTGTGATTCGTGCCAAAAAAGAACGTCAGGAAGTTCGTTCGGCTGCTTCAGAGCCCACTTCTTGATTAAGTCATTTGATAGTTCAATAATGAACGCACAAATAAAGAGGAGTCCTTCAATAGGGCTCCTCTTTATTTATGTTAACTATTCATTGCATGAAATGAAGATCTTGTTCAGGGCTACTGTTTACGTCTCGGAACAAATCCCATACGTTCTTTCACTGCATCCAACGTTTGAGCAGCAACTTCTTCTGCACGACGGGCTGACGTATCCAGAACATCCGCCAATTCGCCAGACTCACGAATCTCATTATATCGTTGTTGCAGCGGTTCAATCACAGATACAACCACTTCAGCCAGTTCCTTTTTGAACGGACCATACATCTTGCCTTCATAACGCTCAGCTACTTCCTTAAGCGTCATACCTGCACATTCAGCATAAATACTCATCAGATTGCTGACTTCCGGTTTGTTTGCCGGATCATATACGACTTCACGTCCCGAATCTGTAGTGGCACGGCTGATTTTTTTGCGAATCACATCCGGCGGATCCAGCAGGGCAATATAGCTGCCAGCGTTAGGGTTACTTTTGCTCATTTTCGAAGAGGCATCATCAAGTGACATTACCCGTGCACCCACCTGCGGAATATACGGATCTGGAATGGTGAAGTACTCCCCATAACGGTGGTTAAAACGTCCTGCCAGATCACGTGTCAGTTCCAGATGCTGCTTCTGGTCCTCACCTACTGGTACAAGGTCAGCATTGTATAACAAAATATCAGCCGCCATTAATGATGGATACACAAACAGTCCGGCACCAACGGAATCTTTACCGGATGATTTATCCTTAAACTGAGTCATGCGTTCAAGCTCACCCATGGAGGTCAGCGTTGTCATCAACCAGCCCAATTCCGCGTGCTGCGGTACATGGGATTGCAGAAATACGTTAGATTTCGACGGATCAATGCCTGCTGCAATAAACAGCGCAGCTACCGCTTCCGACTGTTCACGCAATGCTGCTGGCTCCTGAGCCACGGTGATGGCATGAAGATCAACCACCATGAAATGACATTGATAGTCATGCTGGAGTTTTACAAAATTTTTGATTGCACCAATATAGTTACCCAATGTGAGCTTACCGCTTGGCTGAATACCTGAAAGTACTGTTTTCATTACACATAACGCCTCCCTGATTGTATATAAAAAACTCCTGCCATTCTCTGCGAACGCAAAAAGGCCCCACATCCGCAAGGGACGTGAGACCGTGGTGCCACCCTTATTCGCTTTTCTTCGATTGCTCCTGACCCTGAAATCAAGTCAAGCTGAAGAAATGCCTTCATTGTTCCGTAACGTGGATTATACGGCAGACTCTAGTGGGGCAAGCCCATCTCTGGCTTAACCTGTTCAAACCTACACTCAAGGGTCCATTCGGTAAAGAGCTCACACCGGTTCACATCAACCACCGGCTTTCTGGAGAGGATTCTCTTGGCCTACTTATCCCTGTCATCGATTTCATGTCATTTAATTCTAATAAATGCTTTCAGAGTTCCATCTTAATGCGCACAGGCGTGAATGTCAAAATGAGTTGAACTTTTTTACCCGAGACATCAAAATCTGTTATGATGGAATTGCTTATCCTGTTGCCTACTTCACACAAAATAGCGCAGGAAATAGCTGGCATGTACACAACGACACGCCTGTAGCAGTAGCTTCATCACAACTGCTTGCAGACAGATTTCAAGTGGGAAAAGGAGCATCGATATGAAACAAGTGACCAAAGGCCAATGGAATGGTTACGACACGTATATCCTACATAGCCGTGAATTGGAAATCACCCTGCTGCCGCGTCTTGGAAATAATATTATTTCTATTCGCGATTTAGTGCAGGACAGAGATGTCGTCCGCCGTCCGGATGAAGACGATCTTGCCTTTTATCTGCAGAAGCCGTACCATTTTGGCGTTCCTCTCCTGATTCCACCAGGGCGCATTCATCGTGGACAATTCGAATATGAAGGCGTTCGTTACCAGTTTGATCAGAACACGGCGAATGACAACCATATTCACGGTCTCCACCGTACCCAATCCTGGTGTGTCAGTGACATTGAGGAAGATGAAGACGGCTGTGCAATTACGACTGAATTACTGACCAAAAATGAAGAGCATTGGATGGCCCAATTCCCGATTCCCCTAAAACTTGAGATGACGTTCAGTCTGCAAAACGCTGTATTTAGCCAGCGTCTGCGAGTCACCAATCTGAGCTCAACGCCTGCTCCTTTTGGGATGGGATATCATACATGGTTTTTGTTAGACGGCAAACCTGCCGACTGGACACTGCAACTTCCTGTTTCCGGAATATACGGACAGAATGAAGAACAACTACCGACAGGTGAACTGGAATCCCTGGGTGAATGGTCTGCTCTGAACGAAGGCATCAATTTGCAGGGACGTAACTGGGATACCCTGTTGAAAGCTACCGAAGGTGAACCGGCTACGGCTTACTTACGCAGGCAAGATGGATATACATTGAAATATTCAGCAGATGAAGCATTTTTCAAACATTGGGTTCTCTTTACCAAAGGTGAATCCGATCAGTTCTTGTGCATTGAACCGTACACTTGGCTCCCGGATGCACCTAATTTGGCTTTATCGGATGAACAAACCGGGTTGATTCGCTTGGAACCGGAACAGCCTGTTGAGTTATTTACACGTATTGAGGTTATACCTCCTACAGACTAAGCGAGCTGATCATGCTCTACTTTGCTTTTACGCATATCACCCTATATTTTGATATCCAAATACAACTTGCCGACCCGCATTGGGTCGGCTTTTTTATGTGTCCTGTGCACTGATAGTTATCCATATTTTCCCTGACGCCATATCATGTATATTTCCGTATTCTCTAACCATACTAACATCACCAACCCATAAGGAGGTGACACATATGTACGGAAGTCAAAACCAAGGTAGCGGTAGCCGCTCCAACAACCTGGTCGTTCCCCAAGCAACAGCAGCATTGCAACAATTGAAAATTGAAGCTGCTCAAGAGCTGGGTGTAACTATTCCACAAGATGGTTACTACGGTAACTATACTTCCCGTGAGACAGGTTCTCTGGGTGGATACATCACTAAACGTCTGGTGCAAATCGCTGAGCAGCAATTATCGGGTCGTTCGTAAGCTCGTAATTATTGCTTGAGCCTAAGCAGAATCCAAAAGTAAAAGCGGCCTTCTTCGGAAGTGCCGCTTTCTCTTGTGCAACTAATTAGGAGGTCGACTCCATATCTGAATCCTTGTATGTATTGGTTCTAGGGTAACGAATCATCAGGCTCGCCATATTGTAATTAGACTCCATCGTTGCATCTACCAAAATCATACCTTGTCTTACTGTGAAGTCGTACGATATTTCGCCATGCGTCCAATTACGTTTGAATTTCAACGTCTCCAGCGCCATCGCCCGGAAAGAAGTTCTCTGGGTTACGTTTAGCCCCCCTTCCTCCACATCCATCTGCCCATCTCGTCCAGCTATCGGATTATGTCGAATACCGAACTTCCCAATTACGTTGTTTCGTATTTGCACAAAAACTACCCCTGAATCTAACCCTGATAACTCATTATCAAGTTCTTTGAATACCAGATCCAACTGTCTCGCTAATGAAAGCTCATCAATTTTCATATTAACACTCTCCTTATATGCTTATAGTCCTATACAGCAAGGACTTACGACTCATTATATGACATCATATGTGCTCATTCAACAAAGAACGGAAAAGTTGGGTATTTCTAACTATGATTTGCACAATTAATTGCCATTCCGCTCCCTTAAACTGAGCTTTTTCAATTAATTACGACAAAATCTTCGAGAATCGAAAATGAGGATTCTGTACAAAAAAAAGGCTACAATCCTGTGTCTGTTAACACGGAATTACAGCCTTTTCATATATATTTAACCTATTTTTCGGTTGCTGTCATCTGCAGAAACTGCTCAATATCGGCAATAACCAAGTCCGCAGCATTTTGCCAGAATTCCGGTTGTGTCAGGTCCGTACCCAGATGTTTCTGAGCAAGTTCTTCGACCGTCATACGCCCTGTATCCCGCAACAAATCATCGTATTTATCTGCAAATGCCGTTCCTTCTTGCTGTGCTCTCGCATAGATTCCCGCACTGAACATATAACCGAACGTGTATGGGAAATTATAGAATGGCACACCCGTCAGATAGAAATGCAGTTTGGATGCCCAGAAATGAGGATGATCTGATGCAAGTACACCGCAGAACGCTTCCTGCTGCGCCTCCACCATTAATTTGGATAATTCATCCGCGTTGACAAGACCTTTTTTGCGTTGTTCATAGAAACGATTCTCAAACAGGAACCGGGCATGGATGTTCATAAAGAAAGCCACACTTCGCTGTATCTTGTCTTCCAGCAAAGCCAGCTTCTCTTGCTCATCTGTTGCCGCCTGCACCAGGGCATCTGCTACAATCAGTTCAGCAAACGTGGACGCTGTCTCAGCCACATTCATCGCATAACGTTGATTCAATGCAGGCAACTCTTCCATAATGTGTTGATGATATCCATGCCCAAGTTCATGCGCAAGAGTCGACACATTAGATGGTGTCCCGGAGAAGGTCATGAAAATTCGGGTTGCTTTGCTAAGTGGCAAAGACGTACAGAATCCGCCTGGACGCTTGCCAGGACGGTCTTCTGCTTCGATCCAGCGTTTCTCAAAAGCCATCTCTGCAAACGAGGAAAGTTTAGGACTGAACTTGGCAAACTGTTCAACAATATTGATGGCTGCCTCATCGTAAGTGATTTTGCCACTCGATTTACCTACAGGTGCATCTACGTCGCTCCAGCTGAGCTTGTCTACCCCCAGCAGTTCTGCCTTGCGCTCCAGATATTGAACAAGTGCAGGTTTGGCACCATTAATCACATCCCACATCGTATCCAGTGTCTGACGTGACATCCGGTTGATGGCCAGAGGTTCTTTGAGGATATCATCCCAGCCACGTTTCTCATATAACTTCAGACGGAATCCCGCGAGGTGATTCAGCGTGTCAGCACAGAAATCTTCGACATCAGTCCAAGCTTGCTCCCAGTTTGCGAATACCGTCTCGCGTACATTCCGATCACTATCGCTCAGCTTGTTGGCAGCCTGTCCTGCGGAGAGCATCACCGTTTCCCCATCTTGCTCAAATGGAATGTTCACCTTGCTGACAATCGTGTTATAGAATTTGCCCCAACCATGGTAACCATCCACACCCAGATCCAGTGCAAGGCCTTCCAGTTCAGGCGACAGCTTCTCACGAGCCAGCGTGCGACTCTCGTTCAGTACAAATGCCAGCGGCTGAATATCTTCCCGAGCAACCCAAGCGTCCCACACCAAATCCGATGTCTGACTGAGTGTATTATCAAACTTCGATTTGCTGCCGTTCAGCATCGCTGCAATAGAACTGATGGCGCCCTGAAGCTGCGTTGCCTTTTTGTCCTTCTGGTTTTGCGATGAGAGGCAGGATACAAACGCAGATCCTTCCGATATGCGGATATAACAGCTTTGCAGCAGTTCCAAAATCGGATCAAATGCAGCCGTCTCTTCTAATGAAGTCGGTGCAGCTGTTTCGTTCAACAGATGTTGCAGTTTACGTACATCCTCTTCCAGTTCAATCAGATACGCAGCAAATGTCTCGGAGGAAGAACCTCCACTAAAAATGGACTCCAGGTCCCATACGGGGTGTAATGGCGTTTTCATTTAATAAGGCACCTCTCTCTATAAATTGGATGGTTAGGATTGAATTAAAAACTGGTTTTCTGTCAGCCATATCTCTATACTAGAGAAATACTTATAGCAACCTTCAGGAGGTAAACGTATGAAACCTTTACAAGTATCGGCTGATACAGCCGTCAAATTAGCAGAATCCCTGGGCGTACCTTTGGAGCACCTGATGCACATGCCCCAACATATCCTGATGCAGAAGATTGCGGAACTCGCCAAACAAGAAACCTCCAAACCTTCCGCACCAGAAGGCCAACAAGAATGATTCCGTTTGAGAACAGCTGGCCTTACGATATTGTGATGGGAGACATCTATGTACAGCAATGTCCCTACTGTCACGCAAGCAACGTGCTGCTCCCCCTCAAACCCAAAGAGCTTGTGCTCATTCGCGAAGGCAAAAAGAAATTACTGGTCTTTCCCTGCTGTAATACAAGCATGACCGTGATCGACAACGACAGTGACTATTTGTTATCCAGCCGTCCTGTCCGTAACTAATGTAAGATCAACCTAGAGGGGGCTGCGCTTTGCAGCCTCTTTGTCTGTTTCCAGCATCTCTTCAGGGAGTTCCAACTTACTTGAAATCATCTGCTCACGCAGCACGGCCCACTGTTCCCTTGAAGCACGAATCATGGCCGCATCTGTGATCCGCTTGTCATGAATGACCTTGCTGAACCATTGCACTGCTTCATTAAACCGTCCTACCCTGCGGTTCAATTCCCCGAGCAAATACAACAGTTTGGCTTCATTGCCACCCGTTCCTTCACGTTCGAACACCTTCACATAGGCTTCCAGGCTAAATTCAAGAAAACGATGTTCCTGTGCATGGTCCTCCATATAACGATACAACCAAGCTATATGATGCAGCAGACCAGCGACGACACGATCTTTCTCCCGGATAACCTGTGCGCACAGCAAGGCAAGCTTGTACGTTGCCAACGCCTGTTCCAATGTTCGTGCTCCGCTATAATCACGTTTAACCCAGCGGTTACCGATCTGTTCCTTAAAAGCCTTGCGCTGAGCATCATTTAAATGCTCCGTTGCGTTCTCCGTCGTGGCAAACCCGCACTGCGGACAGATGCGAACCACATAAAAATCTGGATTCTCCAGCTTGTAGTAAGCACAAAAATCCGAATCCGTCCGGTAGGGCCTTTTCAAACTCGGTCTTACCCGTGAGGTTTCATACTCGGTTTCGCAATAATGGCAGGTCACTTTCACCCTATACAGCGGCTCTAATTCCAATCTCTTCCATCCCTCTCCCGTACGCTTATAATCATATTCGGATCTACGGTGTATTCACAAAATGATGTGCAGGCCCGGATAAACGCTGCAGGATAAACGAATGCAAGGGCTCCTCCACACCAATCTGTGTTAAGGCTTGATCCATACATGCAAGCCAAGCCTCAGCCCGTTCAACCGTCACTTCAAAATGCATATGACGGGCACGCATCATCGGATGTCCAAACGCCTCGGAAAACAGCCCTGGTCCTCCAAAAAACTGAGACAAAAACATATACTGCTTGTCGATGACCGGCTGAATATCTTCCGGGAAAAGCGGAGCCAGCTGCTCATTCTGCTGAACGATCGGATAGAAAGCCTCGACCAGTGCGCGAACACCTTTCTCACCGCCAAGATTATCATAAATACTCAAACTGGGATTCATTCGTCTGATTCCCCTTTCTGATGTCGAATTTTTCCATATATTACACGTTCCGTGAACATTGTGAAAACAGTAACAATATCCAGGCCACAAAAGCCTTTATCTCCATTCTATCAAAAAAAACCAAAAAGTCCTATATAACATGAAATCATCAGGACATGTAACCTGCCATCTGTATATAGGACCTTATTCGAAACATAACACAAAAAAAGCGCCAACCGCTTGGGTTGGCGCACTAGATATTTCATTAATAACTCCGCCAGTCCTCTTCCTCAGAGCGTACCAGCGAGGCACGTATCACATATACAAAAGCACAGACCAGGATTCCGGTGACAAGACTCATGATCATCACTCCATCCGAATTGAATTCCACCTTGGAGACAATTAGGTGACGTTCAGGCGTTTTTCTCATTTTAGCACACATCACTCAAAAACACAGCCACTTTTGCAAGCGCTTTCTGCGTATAATTTTGTACTGTTTGTCCACTTTTTTTCATATATTGATGGCAATAACATCACAGACTTCTGCACACCGACCATTCCAAATATAAAGGAGAAGAATTCATGGCTGCTTCACAACGACTCACCCATGTCCTGGTCACACTCGCTCTCCTGATCCTTTGTGTGTTAATGGTCTTGTATCCAGCGGAAACCTGGCATGCAGGTGTACGTGGACTGTCCATCTGGTGGGACGTATTGTTTCCCTCCCTTTTTCCTTTTTTGGTGCTGTCCGAGCTGCTGCTCGGCTTTGGCATTGTTCATTTTCTAGGTACCTTGCTGAATCCACTGATGCGTCCATTGTTTCGTGTTCCCGGAAGCGGTGGTTTTGTATTTGCCGTGAGCTGTGCATCCGGTTATCCTACAGGGGCGAAACTGACCGCTCAGTTATGGGAACAAAAGCTGGTTACCCGGGAAGAAGGAGAACGGCTCGTTGCCTTCACTACATCATCCGATCCGATCTTCATGATTGGAGCGGTATCGGTTGGGTTCTTCCATAATGTCGCCATTGCTCCAGTATTGGTTGCGAGCCATTACGCTGCAGCTTTTCTGGTGGGTATGCTCATGCGTTTTCACGGGGGTACAGCCAAAGGCTCACACCCAGACAGTTCTTCTGGATCTCCATCGGAGGAGATACCTAGAAACAGACTGGTCCGGGCCATCTATGCGATGCACGAAGCAAGAAAAGCTGACGGACGGGCATTTGGTGAACTGCTGCGCCAGGCAGTCTCCTCATCCCTTCGCCTTATTATTATCGTAGGAGGGCTGGTTGTATTCTTCTCGGTCATGATGGAGCTGCTTGTCCAGACCGGTTGGCTTGGCGGATTATACGGCATAACCGAGCAATTGTTACGACATAGCGGACTGCCTCCATCTTTATCTCCTAGCTTGGTCGGTGGACTATTTGAAGTAACGCTGGGGAACAAAGAGGCTGGGAGTGCCGGGGCATCCATCCCTCTCGTCTATAAAGTAGCAGCAGCAGCCTTTGTTCTCTCCTGGGGCGGATTATCCGTCCATGCACAGATTATGAGTGTCCTTAGCAACACACCCATGAGATATGGTCCCTTTCTATTTGCCAGAGCCATTCATGCGCTAATCGCACCTGTGCTGGTCCTGCTCTTGTGGACACCCATGATGGGACGTTCCTCTTCACCCGTTCTCATGGAGCCCGGTTTCATCCCATCGTTATCAACGTATACACCGGACTGGGGACTGATTTTCTTATCCGGAATGATTGTTTTTGTAAGCCTCATCGTGTTGTTGTTATTCCTTGCGATATTAAGTTCCATTCTCAAGCCTAGACGACATACCAAAAAATAAGTGAACGATTCATCTATATTTAACTGAATATGCGCCCAAACGTTGTGTTCTTCCGCGGAATTGATTATCATCGGTAGTATAATGACCACAAAGGAGCTTTCATCTTGAGATACTATGTTCAAGACCGCGGAGACCAGTTATCGATTGATCTCAGTCAGCAGTTTCACGCGCTGGCGAAGGAAGAAGGGTTCAAGCTGGATGCAGAATCGCCGGAGATTGTTATCTCCATCGGGGGCGATGGTACGATGCTACAGGCATTTCACAATTTCATCGACCGTATTCCGGATATTGCTTTTGTTGGGGTTCATACAGGCCATCTCGGCTTTTACGCCGATTGGAAGAAGGAAGAATTACGGGAGTTAGTCAGGCTGATGAGTGGCAAGGGAGATCCGGAGCGTCTCAAACCACGTATTGTACAATACCCACTCTTGGAGCTTGAGATTCGTAAAAAGTCGGGGAATTCCTCTTACATCGCCCTTAATGAATTTACGTTAAAAGGTGTAGACGGTACCGTCGTAGCCCAGGTCGATATTAACGATGTGACATTTGAGATGTTCCGTGGGGATGGCATCTGTGTATCCACGCCATCAGGCAGCACGGCATACAACAAGGCCCTTGGCGGTGCCATGGTTCATCCAACCATCGAGGCGATTCAGATTGCGGAGATTGCATCGATTAATAACCGGGTCTATCGTACACTTGGTTCACCGGTTATTTTGCCCAAGCATCATCATTGTGATATTTTCTCCCGCAAGGATCAGCGGTTATTGATGACGATTGATCATGTGAATGTGATGGTGGAGGATCTGATCTCCGTCCGTTGTCAGGTATCCAGTCACAAGGTCAGTTTCGCACGTTTCCGCCCTTATCCATTCTGGAACCGGGTTCGCACGGCATTTCTTGACTAAAATAAACACACCAAAAAAGCGGTCCTTCTCAGGAACCGCTTTTTGCTTTGGCTTGAGGTTGATCCTTGCTCTTCTGAAGCACAAAGTACGCACAGCCAAAGTTACAATATTCATTGATATAATCCACCATACTGGCAATCGTGGAATCCTTCGTTGCTTTTGGATGGTTATCACGGTAAAAACCTTTTAACCTCAACTGGCTATAACCCCAGTCTCCGATAATATAATCATAACGCTCCAGCACTTCACTGTAACGATCACGGAAAACCTCTGGATTCCAGCCCTCTTTGTGGTTCTGGACGATTTCATAATTTTTGCCGCCGATCTGTACAATGACCGGTTCTTTGGGCTTTTCCTCAACTGATTCAACAACTGATTCCTGAACCGGCTCCTGGATCTGCTCCTGAAGTTGGTCCTGAATCTGTTCTGTGATTTTTTCTTCTTCCAATCCGGTATCCTCCATCACGCGTGTGTTGCCGCCTGTTCAGCATGTTTGGTAGCCGATTTCACCTGTTCATGCGCATGGTAGGAGCTGCGTACCATCGGGCCGGATTCGACGTGGCTGAACCCACGTTTTAATCCTTCCTGTTTCAATGCAGCAAACTCCTCTGGCGGATAATACTTTTCAACATACAGATGTTTCTCCGATGGCTGCAAATATTGACCAATCGTCATAATATCACAGTTCACCGCACGAAGATCATCCATTGTTGATAAAATTTCATTATATTCCTCACCTACACCAAGCATAATGCTTGATTTCGTAGGGATGTTAGGTTGCATTTCTTTGGCACGAGCAAGCAATTCCAGTGAACGTTTATATTTCGCCTTGGCACGCACTTTGTCTGACAACCGCTCAACCGTCTCAATATTGTGATTCAGAATGTCAGGTTTGGCATCCATTACAATCTGCAAAGATTCCCGATCGCCCAGAAAGTCTGGAATGAGTACTTCAACGCTACACAATGGCAACCGTCGTCTTACGGCCTTCACGGTCTCTGCAAAAATCGTAGCTCCCCCATCCTTCAGGTCATCACGGGCTACACTTGTAATTACGCAGTGTTGCAGATTCATCTGCTCTGCTGCTTCCGCCACACGTTCTGGTTCCTGCAAATCAAGCTCCGTTGGCAAGCCTGTATTCACCGCGCAAAAACGGCATGCCCTTGTGCAAATGTCGCCCAAAATCATAAAAGTGGCCGTTCGATTGGCCCAGCATTCATAAATATTCGGACACCGTGCTTCCTCACATACCGTATGCAGCGTTTTGGAACGCATCATCGTTTTCATTTCCTGATAGTTATCGCCGGTTGTCAATTTGATCCGAATCCAATCCGGCTTCGGTTCTTTAACACGTTTAGCCAATGCATAAACCTTCTTTCTACTGAAGTTAGGCTGTTGCTCGGAACATATTATACCATGAAAGCGCTGGAAAAACCCCCATTTGTCACATCTTGTGCATTCATGCCCGATATGGACAATTTGTATAATTGGATTCCCCCCCCAAGAGCTTACATGGATAAAATGAGAACTTTTGAAGAACGCTAACCTTTAGCTTGGTTCATCGGGTACCTTGTATCATTCTAATGGAAAGGGGTTGCTTCCCAGTGCAACAACGCTTGACCTTCAGGCACACGTACCGCTTTTGGATCAAAACATTACTTGCAGGTACTCTGCTTCTCCCATTCTTGCCTGTTGAAGTTTACGGTGAACCCGCCCAGGCCGCTCCCAAACCACAGGCTGCCGAGTTAAAACCCGCAGAAATTTTCGCTGCACGTCGCCATTTATATGAAACCATTGGTCAGATGACCCAGATTCCCTGGTACAGGCTTGCTGCCATTGATCAGTATGAACGAACGATTACTCGTGCACATCCAAAGGATCGCAAGCATCCGGAGCGGCTTACGGGTATCTTCATGACCCCTCCGGCCTGGAGAGGATGGCTAAATCCCGATGAGACGGATCAACATCCGGAATCCATTCTTTTTTTCAAAGGATATGGACGTGATGGTTCAGGAGACGGTATAGCGGATGCCAACAATGATCAGGATGTGCTGTACAGCATGGCTTCTGTTATTCAAGGTTACGGAAACAAACAAGAGGACTTCAACATTGCCTTGTGGGAATATTATCACAACTCCCGTGCTGTGCAACGGATACAGCAATTCGCGAAGTTATATGAGCATTTTGACAATCTGGATCTATTCGGACATGCCTTTCCGGTCCCGCTCGGAACCAACTACTCCTATCGCAGTACCTGGGGGACAAAAAGAAGCTGGGGCGGTTATCGCATTCATGAGGGAACAGATATTTTCGCTCCACATGGCCTGCCTGTGCGCAGTACCTGTTACGGGGTCGTGGAAATCAAAGGCTGGAATCCGTTTGGTGGCTGGCGCATCGGAATCCGTGATTTGAACAATCATTATCACTATTACGCCCACCTTTCGGGTTTTGACAAAAGTGCACGCATCGGTGAAGTTGTGATCCCCGGTCAGGTCGTAGGTTGGGTTGGCAGTTCGGGTTACGGGAAACCTGGAACACAGGGCAAATTCCCTCCACATCTGCACTATGGGATCTATCGCGACAGCGGACTGCACGAATGGTCGTTTGATCCTTATCCACAGCTGAAACATTGGGAACAGGATGAACGCAAACAAAAGAGCAAGAAAAGCAAGTGAGACGAGGATATGCACGATCAGCAAAGCGAAAAAGGGACCTCTTTAATAGAGGCCCCTTTCTTTGCTTTGCAATTCAAATTTGTGTGTATCATGGGAGCGCGTCCTTATTGAGCTGCAATCCCCCATTCACATCAGGCAGATCATCCGGCTCAATTTCAAGTTCATTCCCTTGCAAATGGTCTGACGGCGTCTGTTGCTGATTCTGGCCAGGGGGATTCGTAGTTACTCCATTACCGCTTGATACACCCGTATGACCTGATGGCAGCGCAATAGCTGGGGCATTACTGCCGTTACTGCCCACTGGCTTGCCCTGATTATCGTAATAATACATTGGCACATCCCCGACAACCAAAAGGTAGGAAATCGGGATTTCCGTATCGACCGTTTCGGGTTCCATGTCGAAGGGCACCACGACCGCGACCTCAGCAATGATGTGAATGTACACTTCCACCAAAATCATGTTAATACCCGCATTCTGTTGACGGGTGTTCAGATCCACTTTGACAGCACCTTGGGGCTCAATACGAACCGGTATACTCGGGCCAAATGAAGCCAACACCGGACTGCCCAGCGCCTGCCCCAGCGGGATTTTTTCTTTTAACATGTGTACATTCTGCAACGTAGATTGCACAATATTCATCGTACTTGCAGTGATTCGCATATGCTCATTGTAGTTCAGCATGAAACCGGACACTTTCCCGGCGGTATCCGTCTTCCAGTCAATCAATCCTTCGTTGGTTTTGCCATCGGCAACCTGTGCTGTAATCGCCTTGTTGATCGCTTCGGTCGCAATCTGCTTCACTCTGATCTTGGCCAAGTGCATGATGGGGGGCTTCATCTTTTTATCCACATAAGCAAAGCCCTGCATCAAACAAAACGCGGTGACCAATAAAATGATCAACCACATTTTGCGTTTGCCGCTTGGCGGCTTACGGCGTCTCCGGCTTCGCCATTTTCTTCTCATCATCGAAGTGTCCCTCCCCTACGGGATGAGCTATAGGCTATATGTTAACCTTATGCACCGTTGTCCCGAAAAAGAAGGACAGCACATGGACACTGGATAAAAAGTAACAACAACATGAAAGGGACAAGTACTCCTCATTGGCTAAACTAACCTCGAATCGGAAACTACATAAACAGAGATAAAAAAACCTTTCACCCGCAGATTACTCTGCAAGGCAAAAGGTTTTATGTTCAGACCACCCAAAGATTCAGGCCATGTCTATCCTTTTATTTCGGAACAGATTCCCAGTCTTTCAGGAAACGTTCAATCCCGCTGTCCGTCAGTGGGTGTTTCCAAAGTGTCGGGAGAAGCGAACCCGGAATGGTGGCGATATGCGCACCGGAAAGGGCTGCATCCTCTACATGTTTGATATTGCGAATGCTTGCTGCGATAATCTCGGAAGGCAGATCATACATGTCCAGAATCAGACGCAGATCACGAATCAATTTCATACCATCCACCGCAATATCATCCAGGCGACCAACGAATGGACTGATGTAGGTTGCACCGGCTTTCGCCGCCATCAGACCCTGTGCTGCGGAGAAAATCAGCGTTACATTGGTTTTGATCCCTTTTTGCGTCAACTCATGACAAGCGTACAGCCCATCTTCGGTCATCGGCAATTTAATGACTACATTCGGTGCCCATTCTGCAATTTCATAAGCTTCCTTCAACATATCCTCGGCTTTGAGACCGATGACTTCAGCACTGACCGGGCCTTTAACAACGCCACAGATCTCCTGAATGACTTCTTTAAATACGCGACCTTCTTTGGCAATCAAAGACGGGTTAGTCGTGACTCCATCCACCAGACCCAGACGTTCGATCCGTTTGATTTCTTCCACATTCCCTGTATCCAAGAAAAATTTCATGATATGTTCCCTCCACTTGATGAATTCGTAAACACGATATAAGTCATTACCCGATTCTCATCATATGTTAACAGTTATATATAAAATTAATTTTTCTCTACAGCGTGACCGCCAAATTCATTACGCAATGCTGCTACCACTTTACCTGTGAATGTATCTGTTTCCAGGGAACGATAACGCATCAGCAAGGACAACGCAATAACCGGTGTAGCGGTTTGAAGGTCAAATGCCGTTTCAACCGTCCAACGTCCTTCACCGGAAGAGTGCATTACGCCTTTAATCTCATCGAGGTTTGCATCTTTGGAGAAGGCACGTTCTGTCAGCTCCATCAACCAAGAGCGGATAACGGAACCGTTGTTCCATACGCGTGCTACTTGTTCGAAGTCGAAATCAAATCCACTTTTCTCCAATACGTCAAAACCTTCACCGATGGATGCCATCATACCGTACTCGATACCATTGTGAACCATTTTGAGGAAGTGACCGCTGCCCGCTTTACCAGCATACAGGTAGCCATTCTCCACGGAAGTATCTTTGAATGCCGGTTCAACGATTGCCCAAGCTTCTGGGTCTCCACCGATCATATAACATGCGCCATTACGTGCGCCTTCCATACCGCCAGATGTACCTGCATCCATGTAGTGAATGCCTTTAGGTTTCATCTCTTCGTAGCGACGGATGGATTCTTTGTAGTGGGAGTTACCCGCTTCAATAATGATGTCGCCTTTGGACAACAATGGGCTCACTTCAGCCAGCACAGCATCTACCACGTTGTGAGGGACCATGATCCACAATACACGTGGGGATTCGAGTGAAGCCACCATCTCTGCGTATGAAGATACGCCTTCAGCGCCGTATTCTTTCATTTCATTTACTGCTTCAGCGTTCAGGTCAAAAGCAACCACTTCGTGTTTGTGATCAATCAGGTTTCTACCCAGGTTCAATCCCATTTTTCCTAATCCGACAAGTCCAAGTTTCATTTCAAAATCCTCCTGTTATGAACAATGTTTAATTTTTATTTGCGTTCAAAATTAAAAATAAGTGCTTAACGTTTGGCGAAGTAACCGTTCCGGTCACGAATCGTTCTTTTGATCGCTGTTATCCCCAGATTTTTTGAATCTCCTATATAGGAGAAAATCCGGGGATAAAGGCGAACGCTATGCTTCTACAGAATCGATTTCGTCCCCTACACTACATTCTCAGCGTTCAAGCCAACCATTTCCAAAACTGAACAGCTAATCTATATTCAAAAATTTTCACGGCCTTCCGGCCACATAACCGGAAGGGCTTATGCAAAATTGGAACGGTATAATTCACAATAGATACTGTATATATCAGCATCTTGCACATTCGATCCAACTTGCTCCTGAGTACAAGCTCTAGGGGAATAAAACATTTCGTTCTATATCCTGTTGACTTGAAAAGGTTTGTTTGGATTTGTGCAAATGATTATTTGTGAGCAGAACGGATTGAACTGTTGTTTTTACTATTGTGTTCTCTTATGCTCACTTTTTCGTTTCACTTACCACCAACGGTAGCCGTCTGCTGCGGTCAGACGATCTGCTGACTCTGGTCCATGCGAACCTGCGTTGTACGTATCCAGTGGCACGCTGCCCGCTTCGAATGCTTCCTGAATCGGTTGTACCCATTGCCATGCCAGCTCCACTTCGTTCCAGTGTGCAAAGAAGGTGGAATCTCCACGCATCGCATCAAAGATCAGATTCTCGTAAGCTTCAGGGATGTTACGTTTACCTGAGTTGAAGGTCATATGCATTGGTTCCACTTCACCATGGTTCAATGGATTCTTCGCATTTAATTGAAGGGAAATGCTTTCTCCCGGACCAATTTCAATCGTCAGCAGGTTAGGTTCCGTTGTATTTTCGGATTCATGACCGGTCTTCAGTGGTGCCTTGAACTCAACAACGATTCGGGTGGATTTCTCAGCCAGGCGTTTACCTGTACGGATATAAAATGGAACCTCGCTCCAGAATGGATCATCGATCCAAAGTCTTGCGGCAACATAGGTCTCGTTCTGAGATCCGGCTGGAATGCCAGGCTCGTCCAAATATCCAACAACCGAGGAACCTTGCAGCTCACCTGCTGCATATTGCGCACGAACAACTTCAGAAGCGATATTTTCTTTTGTCAACGGACGAAGTGCCTCAGCAATTTTTTGCTTTTTGAATTGAATTTCTTCCGGTGTGCAGCGTTTTGGCAAATGCAAACCAATCATCATCAGCAACTGAAGCATATGGTTTTGGAACATGTCACGAAGAGCTCCACTTTGGTCGTAATACGCGGCACGTTCTTCAACACCCACCGTCTCACTAGCCGTGATCTGTACATTGGCAATATAACGGTTAGACCACAACGCCTGAATCACCGGATTTGCATAGGTGAGCGTCTCAATATTTTGAACCATCGGTTTACCGAGGAAATGGTCAATGCGATAGATTTCTTCTTCCGCAAAGGTATTGCTCAGTTTTTCGTTCAAATCACGAGCTGATTGCAGGTCGTGTCCGAATGGTTTTTCGATAATCAGTTTCTTCCAGCCTTTGGTGTTACCCAGGCCACTTTCTTGAATGTTTAATGCGATTGGCTCAAAGAATTCCGGTGCCACCGACATGTAGAACATGCGGTTTTCGGGAATGTTAAGCTCTTGTTCACGCTGTTGAACCAGTTCCAACAGCTTGGTGTAATCTTCAAGCTTCGTATTATTTAAAGAACAATAACGGAAAGCTCCAATGAAATCACGAACTTGTGATTCTTCTTCCGGCGTCTGACGTGAGAATTCATGCAGTGACTTTTCAACATTTGCCTGGAAGTCCGTATCCGACAATTCACGTCGTCCCAATCCGATAACGGAGAAGGATTTCGGCATTTTCTGATCCATGTACAAGTTATATAATGCAGGGTAAATCTTGCGTTTGGCTAAATCGCCTGTTGCCCCGAACAGGACAAATGTCATTGCATCCATTGGAGTGCCTCCTGTGATCTGTGCAGTATAGTATATGATGTTGCAAAATGTTCAAATCCAAGCATGACAAAAGACGGAATAAGTGGGTGTGTTCCCCGCCTTGCCTCCGTTTATATAACAAGCCTGAATTCAACCATGGAACATTCCTTCTCTCCACAACCTGTGTTTAGGTTATAAATTGTAACCATTTGAATTAACGTTACCCATATTACACCTGTCGTCACAATTCGTCAATAATCGTGTCGAACCTGTGAACTCCAGTGTTTATAGGGTTTTTATTTGATGATAACGCTTTATGTGGTAACATTAAGAACAATTGGTATGTGACATTTTACACATATGGCCTGTGGACAAGTAGGTTACAATAAGTATACTAATGATATTACAAGCAATACTAAACCAAAGGAGTACAATCATGAGCGATGATGAGAATGCCAAGCAAATATGTACAAAAGTGGAACAATCTTATCAGATCATTGGCCGAAAATGGGTAGCCCTCATTATCCATGCGTTGATGGAGGAACCCAAACGCTTCAGTGAGATTCACGCTTATATCCCTGACTTGAGCAAACGTGTGTTAAATGAGCGAATGAAGGAATTGGAGGAAGAAGGACTTGTGGTTCGCCATGTGGTCACGGAACGTCCAGTTCGGACTGAATATATGTTGTCACGAAAAGGAACGGAACTGGGGAGAGCGCTAAGCGCCGTGGAACGTTGGGCTGATAAGTGGCTGTAACAGCTTGAGGAATCCTTAATGTTTATTTAGCTTGAAGGTTACCGATGTGCATCCCGGAGGTGAGTATCGCATTTAGCAACTGGCTAGTGCAATCCACAGCCGGGATTTATTTACTTCAAACGGTAAATACTAATTGTGTATATAGAGACGTAATAACGCTATTATTTTGCAAACTAAAATAATGCTTGCTGCACCGTTTAAATTGTTGCCTATAATACAACGGGCTCGTCCGGCAGATTTGCGAAATAATTGGATGAAATACATCCGTTCGGAAATCTGGCACGTCTGCCAATCTCCTCCACCGAAAATGTTGTTATATCAAGGCGTAAGTAGTCCTGCTTCAACCTTCGAGCTGTGACGTAATCCGTAATGCTACTACCTGTCTCTTGATGAAAAATGCGGGAAGCATACGATTTGGACAGGTGAACATCTGCCGCCATCTGATCCAATCTCATCTCATAATCCAAATGCTTTTCAATCCACCACATCATCTTCTCCAAGTGTCTAAAATGACGTGAATCCGCTACTGTTAGGGCGCTACATTTGCACCCTCTTTCTGTTGAACCAACACGCTCAAAAGCTGAAGCTAAACAGCACTGATTCTTCCCATTCTCCCCCAACACGACTCCGAGACTGATTGTAGCTCTCATACATCCAATCCACTTGATCCATATGGGAACTCAGGTCAAAAACTTGCTGCTGATTGCGCCCATTCCACAACCTCAAAAAAAAAGAACGCCGATGTGGGAACGCTTCTAGATAACGATCCATGACTATCGGCTCTACATAGAAGATATTTCGCTCATACGGGGTATTGGGATGAACTTCCGCATAGACATGATGCAATTGATAGGGTTGGAAAAAGAACAGCATGCCTTGGCGAATCGGATAGGTATGATTGTTAACGACTACTATGCCCTCACCTTGATGAACGTATAGAAATTCTCCACATTGATGCCAATGATAATATCCTTTGAAATGATCCACAGACTTGATTTGATAATCCCACGCTAACGTAGATCCTCCAAATTCCAACGCTCCAGCATCCCTGTTCACCCTCCCATATGATGACAACAGAACAACATTTCTTCATATCCTAACACAACTTTGTGCGAATAGAAAAAGATATACTGAGCACATGAGAAAGCGTTATCTTACTTTCTAGTTCTACACTCAGGAGGATGAATATGATTAAACCAGGATCGGCTGTTACAACCACATATTGGCAAGAAGTAATGCAGAGATTGGAACGAAAAGTAGGTGAAATGAAAGAACATATTGGAGATAAATGCCCTCATTTTGCAGGGAAAGACGGCAAGTATGATAACATCAATACAGACTGGTGGGCTTCCGGTTTCTGGCCTGGCATGTTATGGATTATGTATGATTTGACGGGAGAACAATCCTATCGGGATGCAGCATGGTCGTGGGATGAGACGCTGGAGCAATGGTTTGTTAAACCTACCGTGGAGCTTCATCATGATGTGGGCTTCCAGTTCCTCTCCACCGCTGTTATCAAACACAAGATCACAGGCGACGAGGATGCGCTCAGACGTGGTCTGGAGGCAGCCAATTTCCTCGCAGGTCGTTACAATCCGGCAGGGAAATTCATTCGAGCCTGGAATGAGGATAAATACAGTTGGGCTATCATTGACTGCATGTTGAATATCTCTCTGTTGTTCTGGGCTTCTGAGGTGACAGGTGACCCTCGGTACAGACACATTGCCATTAATCATGCCGAAACAACCATGCAATATGGTGTCCGGGAAGATGGATCAACCAAACATATCATCTCCTTTGATCCAGAAGATGGACGATATATTGAATGTTTTGGTGGTCAAGGATATGCCCCGGATTCATCATGGAGTCGAGGTACATCATGGGGTCTCTATGGATTCGCCAACACGTATCGGTATACCCAGGATGAACGATTCCTGAACACAGCGAAACGGATCGCACATTACTTTATTGCTGCGCTACCAGAGAATCATGTCCCCTATTGGGATTTCAGACTTCCGACGCTAGAAGGCCAGTCCCGCGACAGTTCCGCCGCAGCCATTGCTGCGTCCGGTCTTCTAGAGCTGGCCGCCGTCGTTCCCGAAGGCGAGAAACGCCTTTACGCAAGTGCCGCTGAACGTATCCTTCGTTCTTTAACCGAGAACTATGCCGTTTGGGATCAACCCAAGCATGAATCCATTCTGCTACACGCCACAGGTAGCGGCAATTCCTTCATCGATGTCTCTCTAATCTATGGAGATTATTATTATCTGGAAGCGGTTGCGAAGTTAAATGGTTGGAAGCACCGGGTGTATTGATTTTGGTGGTGATGTAGGTGTAGTCGACCTAAAACAAAAAAAGATGCCGATCTCACTGTGATGTGAGGCGGCATCTTTAGATTTCGATAATAATCGCTTATTACTCTCGATTAGAATTCACAGCAATAAATTTAGTCGAATTACCCGGAGTAGAAAAAACCAATATCACCTGATAGTTACTACATACAATAAATACAGATAATATTACTAAACAATTTCGCAGACCTCTAAATTCGATATGTACATCCTCTAATCAATTTGGTATATAGAATGACGTAAGGGAGTTACCAACCTTTATCGATGAAACGTTTAAAGTAACATCCTCAGAACGATATCGATTGATAGATTGGGCCATCCAATATCGCCTAGAAACCCCTTTTTTGAAAAAACCAGATTTCACATAATCTACTCTTGGCAAGTTTGTTATGCCATATTTTTTTACAGCTCCACTTGTAAAATTACTAGCTGCACCACTAGTTAAGCGATATCCAGTCGAGTTAGCTAAGGCAAGATTGCTAAGATTATTTCCATTAGGGGTAACTGTTACTTCCATAAAAACCATGTAGCGATCTTCATCAATGAATCTGTCAAAATCTTTATCGATAAACATTTTCCCATACATATTATTCACAGTGGACGAGGTAGGGGCGTCGGCTATGATCATTCGATGGACTATCATTTCTCCAAGATTGTTACGAAGTGAAAAAGGTTTCTCCGTTATCAAGTCAAAACTATTCAAATAGTCTGCGTTCTCATATTTACTGTAAACAAATGGCGTAGCAGAAGTCAGATTCGTTCCTGTTAGACCTACTTCCCGCATTTCATTCAGATCTCTATACGAAGTTGCCTTACTCACCTGCACCTGTTCGTAACGTGATAAAATAACTGCCGCCTCTGCACGTGTGGTTGTTTTACTTGGACCAAAGGTCCCATCTGGATATCCAGCCATCAATCCGGTTCCCAATACCACCGACACATAGGGATATGCCGCTTTCTTCAACCCACCCTTGTAATATTCTGCAACAGGCACTAGCGTATTCTCTGTATCCTTCAACGCTTGCCTGTAATCTTCATCCTGAGCTGCAAGTCCAGAGCTGAGCCACTTCGCCATTTCCTCTCGTGTCAATAATGTGCCTGGTTTAAACCCATTGGGGTAATCTGAAGCATTCAAAAAACCGAGGGATATCGCAAGGTTCACCTCTGTCTCACTCCAATGACCCGTCAAATCCTTAAATGCATTTGCTTGTTCTACCTCAGGCGTTCCTTTGGACACACGCGCCAGCAACGCTGCAAATTCCGCACGTGTCACCGTCGCCCCAGGCTTAAATGTACCGTCACTATATCCATTGAGATAACCTTTTGTCACGGCAGCATCTATGGAAGCTTTTGCCCAATGGTTTGCAGGCACGTCTTTAAATGAAGCAACCGTTGCCTCGCTCGTATTGTCAGTGAAAGGGAACATTCCGAATACCAACGCACCGCTTAATATGAGTTGTGTTACTTTTTTCAAATCTTTCACACTCCAATTTTAATTTCTTTTCTTTTCTTTGAATCCTTCATGCTATGTATTTTTTCTTTAGTCTGCCTTTTGCTGAAAATCTTTAATATCTTCTAATCTTATATTTTATACGATCCATCCTTGCGTACCATAATCACATCCCTTAACAAAATTACATTGAGTGAGTTAAGGTGAAATCTAGACTTTCATCATAAAGACAAACTGATTGTCTGTTAATTTTTCAGAAAAATTATTTTCATCCAAAAGTTCAACTGCCAAGTCTAAATCCCCTCCACGGATCACATCTCGATTTAGGAGCCTAAAAGCAAACTATACTGAATTTATTAAAGATTATATCTAATAAAGGAAGATCGCTAAAACCAGTAATTCTTAAATGAACTAAATTATTTAATTCCTCTTCATCAAAATCCATTTTTTTTAATTCTCTAAGTTCAATCTCAAGCAAACTTGATTGATTAAATACCTCAAACTTGCTAATCTCCCTACCTATAGAGTTATATTCATATAATCTAGTATAGTCTTTAATAATAATCCCTAATCTCTCCCTTGTTCCGCACCGGGAACTGTTCCTCGGGTATAAAATCAGCACCTGATCCTTCGCTATATTCATCTAGTTTTTTATAGTATTACCGTCAATATCTCACGAGTCTATACTAACTAGATTTTTCTGCCTAAATCTCTATCAGCTTCTATTTGTAGTTCTATCGTTTTAGGTCCCATATAATTCCGTGCAGTTCGTAGAATGGATCTATCATTACCGAGTATTTCCAATACCGTAATTGAAAAAATATTAATTAAATGAGCATCTTCATCATTAGATATTTCTTCAAAATATTTAAAAATACTTCCTAACAGCTCGATGTTTCTTTCCTCTCTTAATAGTTTAATTATTTCATGCATAAAGATGTCTTCAATAATGATAGTTTCTAGCACCTCACCGTAAGTCGCAATTGATTTTCTATAGGCAGCTTCAGTTGATGGTAAGAACTCTAACATTCTTCTAAAGAATTCTTCCGATTTTTTATTCATGACCACTAACTCCTCTATCTAAACAATTTTATTGCTTTCTTCAAATCACCTCTTAAAACATCAAGAGAAACAGACACGTACGATAAAATCAACTAATTTATTATTTTCGATACTTTTATACCGTCAAACTTATCACCCCATCCTCTATTTTCTTTAATAGAGTAAATCAAAAATGACTGAATATCTGGTAAAGGAAAATTATTTTGATTCATAAAAAAGATAATCTTCTGCAAGGAATTCAAACTACTTTCACCATATCCTTCAATCACAGAGTAAGCATGGCTAATACCTAATTCATAGATTTTTCGCAGTATAATAACAATCGTATTATCAATGTTCAAATATAATTTAGACAAATAAACAAATTCATCTTCACTCAGTCGTTCAAACTCATTCTCATCATATAAACTAAACTCCATCAAATTTTCAGGAATTAACTCGACAATAACATCAATCCAATCATCTAGATATTGTGTACTAGTAAATCCCCATAAGTACTCCAATCCCCCCCTCCAATCATTAGGGTTATATTTTAAGACCATAAGTATGTTCTCGAAACAACTAATTCCATAGGCTACTCTACCTCTAAACGAAACAAGCTTAATTTGCTCGATATCCACGATTATTGCCCCCTAGTCTATCTAGTCATTGTATCATCAATTAACTTTATTATATTGGATAAATACCTTTAAAGATGCTAGATAGCACAGCACAAACCTTTTCTAACTAAAGAAAGGTATTATTTCATAATGATCATGAAATAACACCTTATTCTTTAAAAATCCAACTTCCTCCCGAGTGTAATACTCGAATCCTCGAAGTTGTCCACCGTCGTCTTTTTTTCATAAAAGTGTACGGCATGTTGCATAATTCCTTCTCTTGTGTAAAACGCGTCTTCCGCCCCTAGTGGAAAAACAACCTTTTCTCCCGTACTCGCCGACTTATAGATACCCACAATCAGTTCAAGCGTATTCCGACCACTTTGGGCATCTACCAGAAGGGGTGATCCTGTCTCAATAACGTTTAACACATTCTCAACTTGCCCAGCGTGACCCACATGAGTAACATCCGGTAATTCGTCAGCGAGCTTCTGAATCTGGTGTTCCAACTCTCGATTCGGTTCCGGAAATCCGTTATTCCGCGTGGTAGAAGCAACCACTTTCCAAGGTGCAGATACCCGGGCTTCTTTGCCCTGAAAAATTAACTGTTGCTCCTCTCCGTGATGTACGACGGAACTGGTAATCATGCCAAGCGCCCCTTCCTGGAAGCGAAGCATTGCCATGGATATATCCTCAACTTCGGCATTATCATGTGCCGTATTTGCCATCATCGCCTGTAGTTCCACTGGAGGTCCCATCATCCAGAGCATGGCATCAATATGATGCACCGCATGATTAAGGGTACAGCCTCCGCCTTCTTTTTCCCATGTCCCGCGCCACCACAGATCATAATAATTGTGGCCCCGCCACCAGAACGAATCAACCTGCACATGTACAATCGGTCCCATCCGTTTACTGTCCAGCACACCTTTTAGCTTCATCATTGGTGTCGTAAACCGATTCTGTGCTACTACGGATAGCAACTTGCCACTTGCTTGCGCTGCTCTCAACATCAGATCCGCTTCCTCCAGGGAAGATGCCATCGGTTTTTCGACCAACACATGCGCACCTGCTTGCATGAAATCACAAGCAATGGGAGCATGCGTATATGGCGGCGTACAAACTGATACCAGATCAATGTTTTCGGCAAATAACTCTGTGTAATCCGTGACAGCTTGTGCACCTTCCAGACCATATTCATTAATTCGCTTCTGTGCTTTTTCCACGTAGATATCGACCACAGCAACAATCTGACATCGCTCAGGGAACGCCATATATGCTGAGATATGTGCTCCACTAATTGCACCTGCTCCGATAATAGCCACTTTTAACATCGTTGCATACCTCCCTTATTCCCTTCACAATACACAATAATAAAGCGCTTTTATGCGTTCATCTTGTGCTAAAATAAAACTATCTTGCGCATGATAAGGGAGGCATTCATGAAGTCCATCTTTCTGGGAGAACAATTTAATCTGGTCTGTCGTCGTGCATCCAACACTACGTTTCGCGAAGTGTTTCATGCTCATTCGCAGATGGAGATAACATATATCCATGAAGGATATGGGCAGTTGATAACCGAAGGTCAGGTTTTCTCCCTTGAACCTGGTATGCTCATGATTTTTCGACCTTTTCAATTGCATCACGTCCAGATTCAAGTATCCAGACAGCAGCCTTTCATTCGAAATGTACTCATGGTTGAGCTTGATATATTGAAGGCACTTTGGTCGCATTTTGTGGCGACTCACCACTTCATACAGGATCTGCTGGGAGAGCAATCCCCCATTCAGCCGATCCGACTTGCTGACACTTCCCCACTCGTTCAACGAATGGAGCAATATGCAGATACGTATCCAGGTCTGCTTCCCCACGAAGTAGAAGAGGATACACACCTCTTTTTATTGGATCTGTTCGCACAGCTTCGCTATCTGTGGCAAGATGGGCAACAGCGCCGCTCCCAGGATGTACTCTCGTCCAGTGCAAGCGTTCTTCCACCTCATGCCGAAACCATCATGCAATGGATTGAACAGCATTACCATGAGCCTTTTCGTTTGGAGGATATCGCAGATACACTTCATTTATCTCCCTATCATCTGTCTCATGTTTTCAAAAAAGCGACCGGAACCACAATCGTTGCTTATGCTCAAGCCACCCGCATTCGTCATGCCTGTGTGCTGCTCACCCGTTCCTCGCTCACCGTTCCCGAAATCGGTCACCGTGTTGGTATGACCAGCCCCTCCTACTTTTGCAAAGTATTCCGTACTGCCACAGGATCTACACCACATCAATATCGGCTGAAGGTGCAGGGGAGGAAGTAATGGATCACAACAACAAGAAAGAAGCGAAAGAATTCACTTCTCCGCTTCTTCTCGTACAAACCGATTTCACTTGCTTCACCGCACATCAAGCCCCAACTTCTCCAAATACGGAATAAGTCGCTCTCTTAATTGCCTCAAATCATCCTTCTGTTCCACTGACAAGCGCTCATCATGAATGCTTCCATCCTTATCTACCACCATCACTTCATAAGCCTTCATTTGTTCATACACAGATTTGAACTCGGTAAACTCCTCTTTAGTTAACATCTCCTCCGCCCGCGCCAACTGCTCCGTCCAGAATTGTTGCTCATTCATAGGATCCTTTTGTGAAGCAGTACTCACAGCTTCCAGCTTCTCGAAAAACGGTTCCAGCTCGGCTACAAGAAGGTTATATCGTTCCTGCTCCACTGTACTCCACTGCTCTGGATGCATATTGCCCTGAGAATCGGCATACTTCACGGCCATTTGCCCTAATTGCTTCAGCAAGTCCATATATTGAACAAATTCTTCTTCGCTGAAATGGGCCTTGGCCGTCTGCAACTTTGCTTCCAACCTCATATAATCATCAGCTGTTCCCCCCATAGCTTTGATATTCTCCTGTGAACCATATATTCCGTCTGCGAGATAGGTGTATCCTGCGTAGGCTCCGGTGGGAATAATGAGCACAACAGCTAATAGTCCAGTGACCAGCCATTTTTTTCGATTTCTTCCGATGTGTGAATCATTTCGAATACCATCCATCATTTTATTTTTAATCCTCGTAGGAACGGACCAGTCTTTGGTCTCTTCCTGGTAGGCTGTTCGCAACTGTTCATCGAGTTTCATGCAGATCCTCCACCTTTCCCCGCAACCTTGGATTCATCTTTTCTTTCTGTCTTAACTTCGCCAGCGCCGCATGTATACGCGATTTTACGGTTCCAAGCGGAATCTCCAATATGCCAGCAATCTCCTCTTGCGTGTATTCATTCAAATAATGAAGTGTAACCACCTGCTGCAGCTTGTACGGCAAACGGTGCACCTGTTCCAGCAGAGGACGATTTGCCAGTTTGTTGACCAGATCAGTGGAAAAATCATATTCTAGTCCAACGTCAGATTTTTCGATCCGCTTGCTAAACCGAAACTGCATCAATCTTTTGCGTCGATAACTCTGAACCTGTCGCATCGTCACCCCCATCAACCAGGGACGAAAAGCACGCTCCGCATCATATCGCGCCAATGATCGATACGCCTGAATGTAAATCTCCTGTACCACATCCTCCGCGTCAGACTTGTCCTTGATGAGAAATCGCACAGTTTGATATATCCTCGTCACTGTTTTCTCATATAATTCTCCATAAGCTTCTTCATGCCCCGCCCGTATTAACGTTACAAGTTCTATGTACTCATCTTGCTCACTCATTATCCATCCCCCTCCTCCTTACACTATATATTGGCATGCCAGCATCATATCGTTCGATTTATTTATTGAATGAGTAGGTATGGCTGAATCTGATACAAAAAGGTCCTCTGGTGTTTATCATGATATAATATACCTAATTTTGATATAATTGGAGGTTCTGCATCCAGAATTTACTTCGAGGCCTACGCCACGGTATACAGACTTATTGGGATATTGGTTATCTTATCGTCTCTTTTTCTTTCGAAAGCGGAAATAAGGGAGTAACTTAGCAGGGGTGGTCACTACTGTAATGAAACTTTTCAGCAAATTGTACTCAGAATATCTCCTGATTCCACGACCTCTACGTTTGTTGTTTTTATGGGGATGGATTGTTTTGTTTATTGTTGCTGGTACCAAATTCAGATGGTTCTACTTCCTACAATAAGCTGATTCAAAGAAGTCTGATCCCCTGGGACATCAAAAAAGAGCTGAGTCGTCATTATGACGTCTCGGCTCTTCTTTGATCATCCTCTTCCTTACAGATAAAGATATAGGTAATCAACTCGAGCTAGCTTATACGTTCCTTTTTGAGGCAAACTTTATTTGATATTCAGAAATTCATATCACTTGATCACCGCTTCTGAATAGTTCTACCTGTTCAAGTCTTGCCAGTACGTTGGCAAGGCTTTTTTCTCTTAAACATAAGTTGTTTGGCTTTGCTTATGTATTCTTTAGATTTTCTTCAGATTTATGCTCATTAATTCCTTAGTTTTTTTAATTAAGATTGCTATATCAACAAGAGAGGAGGCAAAACAATGATCAGTAATACGATCTTAGAGCTACTTCATCAGTATGGTTATCTGATTTTTTATTTTGCCTTCTCATTAGGGCCTTTCGGTATTCCAATCCCAAATGAAATCACGATTATCAGCGGTGCCATTTTGAGTCATACAGGAGTTATCAATTCATGGATCACATACTTCTGTATTTTATCAGGACTATTAACAGCCATTACCTTTGCTTATTTTGCAGGGAAGTTATTTGGACCCAAGATAAAACACAGATTCCAACATCATAGACACTTCGTTAAGGCTGAACTCATTCTGAATAAAAGTGGCAATTGGGCGATGTGCATCGGTTTGTTCATTCCAATCGTGCGATATATTCTCCCTTTAGTGATGGGACTCAGTGGCGTGCAGTATAGAAAATTTGCTCTTATCTCCTATTCCAGTGCTTTGTTATGGACCATAACGTATTTTACAGCGGGAATTTACTTCGGTGGCCCCATTCTATCTACGCTTCATTTATTACATTTCTAACTGGTTTGGATAACATACCATCACATTATGGAGGAACCCTATGAATTCCAATGAACCTGTTTTATTTTTGAAAAGCTTTCTGCAAAGCCCTAAACATGTCGGCAGTATCATACCCAGTTCCCGGTTTCTCGCCAGCAAAATGGTGAAGCAAGCCTCTTGGCTAGAGGCAAAAACAGTCGCCGAGCTTGGATCGGGTACAGGTCCGATCACTCGTTATATTCATCAACAAGTACAGGATTCCACCAAAGTCCTATTGTTTGAGATGAACGAAACGATGAGGAACACTCTTAAGACGACATACCCGGAGTTCTCCTGTTATCCAGACGCCGCTCGATTGGTAGAATCTATGAATCAAGAGGGCATTCAGCAACTGGATTACATTTTTAGCGGATTGCCGTTTTTCAACTTTGAACCTGAATTAAGAAATACGTTGGTAGACCAGATCCATAAGGCACTCAAACCTGGAGGATTATTCATCGCCTTTCAATATTCACTTCAAATGAAAAAAACATTATCCGAACACTTTATCATCGAAAAAATAGAATTCGTGCCTTTGAATATACCTTCTGCGTTCGTTTATGTCTGTCGCAAAAAGGAAACAATTTAAACATTCCGGACGATCGTTTACACTGATGTTATCCTAATTTTTAAGGAGTGTTGAATTATGAATACCGTTCTTGTTGTTGATGATGAACCCGATATCCGGGATGTCATTCATGTCTATTTACGTAACGAAGGATATCAAGTCATTGAAGCAGCCAATGGTGAGGAAGCACTAAATATTATCAAAACAACATCGGTCCAACTCGTAATACTGGATGTTATGATGCCCATCATGGACGGAATCAAAGCCTGCTTCAAAATAAGAGAAGTATCAGCCACTCCGATTATAATGCTATCCGCCAAGGAAGAAGACATTGATAAAATCACTGGCCTGACTACCGGGGCTGATGATTACATGGTCAAACCGTTTAATCCATTAGAGTTACTTGCTCGCGTTAAAGCTCAGTTACGACGTCAAACACTGATCGGAAAACCAGAATCCAACTCACTTATTTTAATTAAGGACCTTATCATTGATACAAATAAACATTCCGTGAAGCTCAAAGAAAAGGACATTTCGCTTACACCACTGGAGTTTTCCATTCTGGTGCTGCTTGCCAGCCATCCTGGACAAGTATTTAGCTCCGAGAAAATTTACGAAACCGTATGGAAAGAACCTTACGGGTATTCAGATAATACGGTGATGGTTCATATTCGTAACCTGCGAGAGAAATTGGAAGTAAATCCGCGGGAACCTCATTACATTAAAACGGTATGGGGAGTGGGATATAAAATTGATTAAACGATTACCACAGTTTAAAAAAAAGATACAGATTAACATCCTATATCAAATGTTGATCAGTTTATTGATTTCGTTTGTTGGCTCTGTGGGTGTCAATAATATGTTGATCATCGCTGCCGCAAAAATTAGTGAAAGATTTAATTGGCCTTCGCTCCTCTACATTTTTCCTTATGTTCTAACACCAATCTTCATCGTAATTTTCACGTTAATTTTTTTGTTTTCCACACGAAAAATTGTGAGAGATCTCATTACATTAGAGCAAGGGCTTCAAATCATATCTGAAGGAAATCTGAATTATAGGGTGCCCGTTAATCGACAAGATGAACTTGGACGCGTTGCTTCCAACATCAATCATATGACAGAACAGTTAAAGCAACAGATTGCTAAAGAACGTGAATTGGAGCAATCCAAGATGGACATGATCACTGGTATCTCACATGACCTGCGTACACCGCTTACCAGCATAATTGGCTATATTGAGCTTCTCAAATCAGAATCATTTCAAGACAAAGCAGAGTATGATCGTTTCATCCAAAATACCTATAACAAAGCAACGCATTTGAAGAAGTTACTCGATGATTTATTTGAATATACGCGTCTTAACGAAGTGAACACCCAATTGGATTTGAAAAATATTGACCTCTGTCAGCTATTGGACCAATTGTTGTTTGAATTCGAACCTTTAGCTCAGGAGCATGGGATTCGTATTGAACAAACACTCGGTAATGCTCCAATCATGGTTTCCCTGGATAGTGATAAGATCGCTCGAGCCATCGACAATCTCCTCATGAATGCACTGAAGTATTCCTTTAAACCGGGCACGATTCATGTTCGAATGAGTGTGCAGCATAATCACGTTACCATTGAAGTAGAGAATAAAGGCATACCACTAACGATAGAACAAAAAAATAGACTGTTTGATCGCTTTTATAAGGTGGATTATTCGAGGAATAGCGAAGGTATTCAATCAGGATCTGGTCTGGGACTTTCTATTGCGAGAAACATTGCAGATTTACATCAGGGGACTTTAACACTAAAACATACGCGTAACGTATTTATATTCCAACTAAGCTTGCCTTCTAACATCCAGTGAAACATCAATAGCATTGATAATGGAGGATACCGCGATGAAAACATTCGAACCACTTCTTTTTCTGCAAGGATTTCTGAGGAACCCCAAACGAGTAGGCAGTGTCCTCCCCAGCTCCAAATATTTGGCTAAGAAAATTGTCCAGTCTGTACGATGGGATGAGGTAAGAACCATTGCTGAGCTGGGGCCAGGAACAGGGGCCGTCACACATCTCATGAGAGCACATTTACCGAAATCTGCAACCGTGTTTTTATTTGAAAGAGACCCCAAAATGAGAAGTAATCTGAAGAAAACATATCCTGAATTCATGTTCCATTCCAATGCATCCTATCTATTAAAAAGGATCAATCAAGAATATATCCATCAGTTGGATAGCATCATTTGCGGACTGCCCTTTTTTAATTTTTCCAGAGAAATGAGACAAAACATCCTGTCACAGATCCATACAGCGCTCCGACCTGGAGGCACGTTAGTTTTATACCAGTACTCCCTTCATATGAGGAAACAATTAGCTGAGTTATTTGAGATGGAGAAAATTCAATTTGTGCCTTTCAGCTTCCCTCCTGTTTTTGTGTATGTTTGTCGTAAAAGACAAGATGAAGGACAACGTGTATCGATCGACTTGAGGAGGACTTGATTTATCCTCTTTATATGTTTAATGTCCTGTCTTGTCCTGTGAGGATCTAATTATGCGAGTCATCATCTTACGCGGCAACAACCGCGGCATAAACGCGATGAATCGGTTCCGAGCTCCAGGCATAATTAACGTCTTGCCACGTAAGAAGCCTCGATACCCTTCTTCGGCCACCTGTCCAGCTTCCATAATCGGACCCTGCAACATCTTCGAGACACCCATACCCGAACGATCAACAAATCCGGTAGATGTCAGGCCTGGGCACAGTGCTGTCACCGTAACCCCAGTTCCGCTTACTTCATTCTCCAAAGCCTCAGTGAACGATAGCACGTATGCCTTTGTTGCATAATATACCGACATCATCGGTCCAGGGAAAAAACCTACCAACGAGGCCACATTCATCACACCGCCGTGCCCACGTTGGATCATATCCGGCAAGAATAGCTTTGTCATGACGGTTAAAGCCTTGATATTCACGTCAATCATATTAACTTCTTGTTCCATATCCGTTTCCATAAACGTCCCGAACAGACCGAAACCTGCATTGTTGACAAGATAGTCAACAACAATGCCCTTTTCCTTCAGCTCATGATAAATCTCCTGTGGTACCCCAGGTGCTGCTACATCTTTGGCAATAACCGTCGCCTGAATGCCATACTTTTTCCGATACTCCTGAGCTAGATCCTGTATTTTACCCTCGCTTCGTGCTACCAGCACAATATGATGTCCACCTTTGGCAAACCGATTTGCTAACTCTTTACCGATCCCACCCGATACCCCTGTGATTAGAACTGTCTTTCTCATATCGTGACCTGCCTCTCTTTTCTATAAAATATGTTTCATCTGGAACATCAATTAGAATGAACATTCTATAATAGTAACAAATAGACTACCTTAGTATGAGATCCATGGATAGCATCGCTATACGAAGCAGTTTTTCCTTGGTCATCGAAGTCTTGGCCATCCCCCTTAACCCAATGCTTACGTTATGCAGATATTCCGCCAATACCTCGGCGTTGTACTCCGTTGTGAATTCACCTTCTTGCTGTCCCCACACCATAATGTCCTTGATTAGTTTCTCCGTATTTGCAAACATCTCCGTCGATCGGTGGTTCATGTCTTTATCACGTGCCGCCAATTCTACCGTCGAATTAACAATGAAGCAGCCTGATGCTGGAGATTCCTCTCCATGAATTAAAGAAAGAAATATAAACTGAAGTGCTTCCGTTGCCGTTTTAGAACGCTTTACGCCTGCTGCAAGAGCGGAGCTGATTTTGTGATCATACAGATCTACTGACTTTAGAAACAAGGTATGTTTATCACCAAATGTGTCATACAAGCTTTTACGATGAATTCCCATATGATTAACCAGATCCGTCATAGACGTCTTCTCGTAACCTTGTTCCCAAAAAAGTCTCATCGCTTTATCCAGTACAACAGACTCTTCAAACTCTTTGCTTCTCGCCATTGGCTTCCCTCCTGTTCAGAAAACGAATATTGAATAGCATAAGGATGATCTTAACGAGCCTTTAAAAGGTAACAATGACTTTGCCCTGAGAGTGACCCGTGGATACTTTGATCAATGCCTTTTCAATGTCATCAAACGTATACGTAGAATCGATCGAAGGTTTAATGTCTTCTTTTTCTATAAAAGCTGTAATCTCTTGCAATTGAACTCCACTGGAATGCACAAATAAAAAACGATATTCATTTTGATTCTTACGCGCTAAAGAATCCAGGCGTGCACCTACGAGACCAAACAATGCTCTTTTCCACAACGGGAATTGACTGTCCACTGCAAAGCGATAATTGGGTCCTGCCTTCAAAGAAACTAATTTGCCATGTGGTTTCAAAATGCTCAGTTCAGCTTTGATCTCATCCGCACCCAAGGTGTCGATCACATAATCGATATCGGACAGAATGTCAGCATACTGCTCAGTCTTATAATCAATGAATTGATCTGCTCCAATGGATAAACTACGTGCTCTGCCCCTCTCACTGCCACTTGTAATAACCGTTAATCCCATGGACTTGGCAATTGGGATAGCCATCGCACCGAATCCCCCGGTTCCGCCAGGAATAAACAACTTTTTATTCGGTTCCGCTCGGAGCACATCATGCAATGCTTGATACGCGGTCAAGGCAGTCAGGGGTACAGCAGCAGCTTCGATAAAAGACAGATTTTCAGGCATAATGGATAAAGCATCCTCATGTACAGCCGCATATTCAGCAAAAGCACCAATTTTATTTAGTGGCAACCTCGTATAAACCGAGTCCCCCACTTTAAAATTCAAAACATCATCACCGACAGCTTCAATGACACCCGATAATTCATTCCCTAAAGTTAAAGGTAACGTATAGTCGGCAATCATCCGAACACTGCCATTCATATTCAAGATATCCAGCGGATTTACACCCGCAGCTTTCACTTTGACAAGAACCTCATGGCTCTGGATCTGAGGTGTCGCAATATCATTAATTTCCACCTGGATTTTTTTAGAGTATTTCTGTATTTGAGCTGCTCTCATCATTTATCCTCTTCCTTTGCTTATAGACTACATAAGTTGAACTAAAGATTATTTACACTGATACTACGATGACAGAACACCCCTCCAATCGCTGTTATCCCCAGTTTTTTTTGATCCCCTTTCTAAAGGAAAAATCCGGTGATAAAGGCGAGGTGTATGCTTCCGAAGTAGCTTTCTTTCAGAAAGCTTTTAGCTTCGCTTTTTCAGGTTCTTTCTGTCCTCTCCGTTAATGTGTAAATGATTAGTTCAACTTATGTAGTAACATGGCGCGCAATGTTCAGTTGTACGCCATGCTCCATGCTTTGTGCTAGTGTAGCCCCTCTTGCGACTTTAATTCTTCCAACGTAGGGTAATCCGTGTAGCCCTTACTTCCCATACCAAAGAATGTTGTCGGATCTGCTTCATTGAGTGGCGCACCTTGTTGAAGTCGTTCCACCAAATCTGGATTAGCCAAGGACCATACACCTACAGGTACCACATCAGCGAGACCACGATCTAAATCGACACTAAGATCATCCAACGTTCTTCCAGCCCGATTGACCAACAGTGGATTTTGCCAGATCGAACGAATGTCTTGGAGTAAGTTCTCATCTCCAAGATGCATAACATGAAGGTAAGCCAAATCCAATTGAGCCAATTCTTTTACTAGATAGCGATAGAGTTGCGGACCTTGTTCACCATCTTGAATTCCACCCAGCGGTGTCCCTGGTGAGATACGGAAGCCTGTTCGTTCTGCGCCTATTTCCTCCACGATGGCTTTCGTTACTTCAATCGCAAAACGAACACGATTTTCAATAGATCCGCCATACTCATCTGTGCGTGTATTTGAATTTTCTCCTAAAAATTGATTGATCAAATAGCCATTGGCTCCATGAATTTCGACGCCATCTGCCCCCGCTTTGATCGCTGCGGCAGCTGCTTTTCGGAAATCGGAGATGGTCGTTTGAATATCCTCCTGACTCAATTCCCGGGGAACAGGGATATCCTGCATCCCTGTAGCCGTAAACATTTCTACACCCGGTGCGATTGCAGATGGAGCAACCGGTTGACGATGATGCGGGGTATTATCCGGATGTGACATGCGACCCGCATGCATTAATTGGATATATACATATCCGCCAGCTTCATGCACCGCATCCGTTACCTTTTTCCAACCTTTAATATGCTTATCGGTGTAGATGCCCGGTGACCATAAGTAACCCTGTCCATCATCAGAAGGCTGTGTTCCTTCTGTAATCAGGAGTCCCATGGTCGCACGCTGAGCATAATAAAGTGCCGCCAACTCTCCAGGTGTACCATCTTCTTGTGCTCTACTGCGTGTCATAGGTGCCATCGCTAGTCGATGAGACAATTCCATGTTACCAATCTTCGTTTTACTCCATATCTTTTCCATTTGGATGTACTCCTCTTCTTATTTGAGATTTTGTAGATGTATCCTCTAGATTCTGCTGTATTAATTCAATTCTGAAATGACCGGGTAGATTGCGCCTGTCAGCTGAAAATCATAGTTCTGGTCTACAATGCCTACAACCACTTCGTGGTGATCATACAGATCGATCATGAAGCCTGCCATTTCTTTAGCAGTGTGGTACTTAGACATGTTTGCTTTGTAATCAAATCCTTCAGCATCTATTGATTTTTGTACAAATTCTGTTTCCGTGATCGCTGGTGCAAGCACCTTCGCTTTCAGTTTTGCACCTTTCAGTTCCAGTTCTTTGGCAAGACCTTCTGTGAAGGCACTAACGTAGTATTTCGATGCAGAATAAGCAACACTGCCTACAGCAATGGCATATCCGAGTGCGGATGAGACGTTAATCAATTGAGTGCCAACCACATTCGCATAATCTCGCACATACAGTGTAGATAGAATGGTCAAAGATTCGATGTTAACACGCAGCATGGTCTCCACTTTATCCAAATTCTGTTCAGCAATGAACGAGCCTTCTCCAAGCCCTGCATTATTGATCCAAGTCTCAATTTCATATTCCTTCAAATCGTTATATAGCGTGTACGCCTCTGCGCTAACAGACAGGTCGCTTGTATGAACGATAACATTTACTTTAGGGTCGATATCCTGAATAGTCGATTTAAGTTCTTCAAGCTTATCCAATCTTCTAGCTACCAAAATCAAGTTTTTACCCCGTGCTGCAAATGCCAATGCTGTTTCATATCCAATTCCTGAACTTGCTCCTGTGATTACTGTGTATTTCATCATATTCTCTCCCTTATATTCTTTAGATTAGTGTAATTTTAGTTTTAAGAACGATCGTTCTTAAATGTGTAAAAAAAAGTAGTTAGATCTAACTTGCTGTTAGCATATCATTTCTAGAACGAACAGTAAAGAATTATTTTATATGTAAAACACATGCTTGGAACTTACTTAAATGAGAAGAGAAACGCTATATAAACCATTTTATATCATAAATTAAGAATTCCTATATCGTTTCACTCCTTCAATTTAAGCAGAACTAACTTTTCTTTCATTGGTTAATCTAATGTCAGGCCAATGGCCACAAGTATAACCATCAACCTTTCCTAGCTACGCTAATCTGAATTCGACATCATCCATGCCAGAAATTCTCCAAACGAATCGGATACCTTTTCAACCTCTTCAAATTCAGGCTCACATCCACGGACAATAGCTCCACTGTCGGTTGTTAAGTCAATGGCATAGAAGGAATATCCATCTTCCACAGACATTACGATCGGCAAGTGATGATCCCACCAAGCCGTTATCTCTGACTGCCAAATAGAATCACCCTCTGCTGCCTCCAAACTAAGCATTTCAAATTCATTCCATTGGAATGCGGTCTCCGTGCTATTGTTGAACTCAGCCTCACAAATAAACCAGGTTTTTTCATCCGGTGCAACGCATTTTTCAACTACATTTAGAAATTCTAAATATTCATCTGGAAGTCCTTTATATCTTGAAGTAACGTTGCTGTTTACATGTGACTGCGAACCGGGTTTACTCATTATGTCCCAGCCCTTTTCCCCGGCCCAAGTCATAAATTCCCTAAGGTGAGTTTTTCCTTTTCCATTATTCATTTCCAATTTATACACCTGCCCATCAGCTTTAGAAATAGAAACTATATCACCTATTCGGGATTTGAATGTAAAATCCCTGCCGTGCTGCTTTAAGAGGAGAGAAAAAGACTGGAACAATGGTTGAGACAATCATCAACCAGGCTCCAGTCTTTGGTGGTTTGGGGACAGTTAATTTTAAATTGGATGTGAGTAATCATCAATTGAGAATAAAATCACGTGAAATAACGTGTTTCTATATCATACCCGGATTTCACTACACAGTTGATATCCCGATCCATCTGGCAAATTGACATCCAACAAAATCAGATCGATCGACTCTGCCTGCAGTGCCTGCCTGGCTTCTTCAAAACTACCTGCCACAACGACCTCATATCCTTCACTGGACAATGTATATTGAATACCGAAACCAGATTTTCATCATCTTCTATGAGTAATCAGCGATTCATCGTACACCTCAGCCCTTGTCACATTTACATAAAATGGAATTGTAGTTTTTTAGATCACTCCAGCGTTAGTATACACCATTCTAACTTCTTCTCTAAATTTGCGTTTTGAACCCAATAAACAACACCTTTAGGCAAAGTAATTACGATTCCAATTTCATTTTTTGTATACTTACATCTATTTATTTTAGTATTCTACAAATTAAAAACAAACAGAATTAAGAACATAAGTGGAGGAACAGCTAATGCCGGCAACAGATTTAACGTCTTAAACTTTTTGATTCCTAAAATGCTCAATCCAGAACACAATATCAGGATCCCCCCAATGATTGATATCTCATTCATAAGATCTGTATTCAAAGAATTCTCTATTAAAGTGGCAATTAAATAAATGGAGCCCTGCCAGCAAAATAATACAAGAGCTGAAAATGCTATACCTATCCCAAATGTGGAAGCTAAAACAATAGAAGTGATAAAATCTAACATTCCATTAGCAAATAAGTATGTCATATTACCATTTAGAGCAGCTTCAACCGGACCGAGTATCGATAAGGAACCTATACAAAATAATAAAATAGCAGTAGATAATCCCTCCGCTAAATTCCCTTTCGAAAATCTGCTAACAATTTTGGAAAACTTCAATTCCAAGTTAAACCTCTGACCAATTAATGCACCTAAAGCCAGACTAACAATAAACAAAACCGGATATATACTAGAAGGCATATGTTGTACGATCGAATTAATTCCAAGCGCTATCGCAGCTAATCCCATTGAGTTCATCAAGATTTCTTGGTATTCGTTTTTTATCCCCTTTTTAAAAACACTCCCAATACAACTACCTAAAATAATCATTAGTACATTAAAGACGGTTCCAAACATTATTTTTCTCTCCTTTAATAATCAGCTTATAAAAAAAATAAACCCTCTAGTTACTAGAGGGTCAAGTAATTTTGTTAGCGACTAAAAGGTAATAATATTTCTGTAACGTATTTTTCCACACTATTAGTGATTCCGTAATCAATTAATGTCACTTCGATAGAATCATCTAAAATATTATAATGATGTTCCCGACTATAAAGAAGTAGCTTTTCATAAAATAAAAAAGCATTGGCATGAGTTCCTCTAAAACGCACTCTTAAATATTCCCGAGAAGGAATGGTCACCGCCTTAGGGATTATGTCGCCTTCCTCTAAAATCATAAAAATACTGTTATATCTGTCAAATTTATTTGATTGAATGTCTTGTAAAGCAACCGATATACCAATTTTACCTAAAAATATGCTTCCTTCAATGTTAAAGTTTTTTCTCAATTCAGCAATTGGATATTCAATATCTTCACCAGGTCTATATTCATGAATTAAATGGGCAACTCTTAGTTTGGGAAGCTTCACTTCTACAATCGTGCCTAGTGGTTTGTTTATTGCATCATCTATCTGATCCAATCGTCGCTTAATTTTTTTATCTACTAACTCGAGTTCTCTAATTTTATTAGCAACTTCTATTTGTTGCTTTTTTAACATTTCAATTAGCCGATCCGTATCACGGTAATCGAAAAACTCTAAAAGCTCGTTTATCGGCAAACCGAGAGCTCTTAAATATTTTATAGTACTTAATCTTTCAAAATGTTGAGTTGAATAATACCGATAATTATTTTTTTCATCCACATATTCCGGTTTCAAGAGACCAATGTCATCATAATATCTAAGTGTGGAAATTTTAACTTGAAATAATTTTGATAAGTCACCTATCGTGAATAATTCCTTCATATATAAACCTCCTTTTGAAATCTCTTATTGAAAAGTGAAAAAAGCTATAATTCACAATTTACCTTTCTTGGAGATTAGGATTTGAGATAGTAGCTATTAGCTTAAAACAAGTCAATATAATCGGTCTGATATCATCCATTATTTTTTAAAGCGAAAGTTTCGGAATCAAAATAAACGCCTACTCAGGCGTTTATAAAAAAAACTCGGTGTGCTTAGGCTCTGTCTGTGAAAAAATATTAATCAAGTTGATTAGGATATCTTTATTCCTTGTCCTCCCGATTCATACATATCTTACTGGATTTAGCCAAAGGATTGTATCGTCGGAACTATCGCAATTTTATCCGCCATTACCACTTGAGAATAAATTACCTTAGCTAGTCTTGTAGATCAATATAGATTTGTTCTTTAGCACAAACTCTTCTTAAGCATCGTAATCAATCCAACGGCATACTTGATGACTAGTATTTAAATGCCTGGATATGAATCTCCTTAATTCCATGTCGTTACCCCTTTCTCAGCTATCTAGCTGTATACTTGTCATTTGTTTACTACTTTATTGTGTAATCTCAACCAACAAATCTATCCACCACTTATTATAACTGTAACAGTTAAACTAGATAGATCAATGAATGACTTGAAAATCAATATAATAAAAAGAAGGAGTGCTAAACGCAGTCCTTCTTTTCTTATTATCATTTACTTGTTCGACGAGAACTCCGTCAATAGATAATGGAGCACGCCAAACCCTCAAAAAAGAATTAAATTTGAATGAATGTGCAATTTCTTCTTAGCTTTATACGATTCCCATAATATCATATTTCATTAATACACTAAATCATTCTTTAGCTTCTGGTGAAGTTATTAGTAGCAATTGATTTGAGTTTGGATTATCCAAATTGACTTGAACCTGATCATAATTGAATGAATTTGTAACTACAATCATTACAGTTGGATCGTAGCCTGCATCTACAACTTGTTTCAGATCAAACTCTACCAATCTGTCCCCAATTTTAATCTGATCATTTTCCTTCACCACGGGTTTAAAATGCTGTCCTTTTAGTTTCACTGTATTTATACCAATATGAATCAAAAGTTCAATTCCAGAATCCGAAACAATACCGATCGCATGCCCTGTTTTGTATACACTACTTATCTTACCATTGACAGGTGCGCTCACTACTCCATTTGATGGTATTATTGCTGCTCCCTTTCCCATTGCTTCAGAAGCAAATACTTCATCGTTTACACTAGTTAAAGAAACTACCTGACCTTCCACGGGCACCAATACCTCATTCGGAAGAGCTTTTACAGTGGGCATGATCTCACTTTTATTAGATACCCCGAAAAGGTATGTTAGGATAACAGCGCCAAAGAAAGCAATAATTAATCCAATTATCTCTCCTAGAAAACCATTTCCCAAATAGGTTGGAATCGCTAACAAACTTGGAAATGTGAACGTGGATGCATGAACTTCGAAAGAACCAATCACTGCTCCACCAATACCGGCAGCTATCATGGCACAGTAGAATGGGCGTTTTAATTTCAAAGTTACACCGTAGATTGCCGGTTCTGTGATCCCAAAAATAGCTGTGAGGGCAGCAGAGCCCGATAAACCTTTTAGCTTTTTATCTTTGGTTTTCAAGAACACACCGAGTGCTGCTCCAGCTTGAGAAAGTACTGCTGCACAGACAATAGGTAACCATTGGTCGTATCCTTGGTTAGCGACGTTGTTAATCATAAGCGTAATAAGTGCCCAATGTACTCCAAAGATTACGATCGATTGGTGGAAAGCACCTAATACTAACCCAGCCAACAGTGGAGAAAAACCATAAACTGCAAGCAATATCCACGCAAATACATCGCTAATTTGTGTTCCTACGGGGCCAATAAGGGCCAAGGTTAATGGTAACATCATTACTAACGAAGCCAGTGGAGTCAACATATTACGAATTGACTCCGGGAAAATTTTATTCAAGAATGGTTCCAGGTAGGAAAGGCCCCAGATAGACAACAAAATGGGAAATACGGAAGCTGTGTAAGTAATCGGTACAAGAGGTATACCAAAGAAATCAAGTGTTTGTGATTTTGTAACTACTTCTACCAAGGAGGGGTGAATCAGTGCCCCAGCTAAGGAAACAGCTACGAATTGATTCACTCTTAACTTTTTGGCCGCTGTAAAGGCCAAGAATATAGGTAAGAAATAAAAAATTGCATCACTTGCTGCATTCCATACTTTATATGCGCCACTTTCACTAGACAACCAGTTTAGTGTTATCACCAAAGCTAAGATTCCTTTCAGAATCCCTGCACCCGCTAATGCTCCAAGGAACGGAGTAAATACAGCAGAAACGAAATCCATCAATTGGCTTATTGGATTGAATTTTTTACCCCCCTCCTCTGAAGCGCTTTCAGAGTTAGAAGAAATATGTGTATCCATTCCTGGCAACGAAGTAAGTTCTTCAAAGACTTGAGCCACAGAGTTACCAACAACAACCTGATATTGCCCTGCACTATTTACAACAGTGATGACTCCATCTGTTTCTTCAATTTTTTTCGTATCTGCAGCATTGACATCCTTAAGTTTAAAACGTAGTCTTGTGGCACAATGCCAAACAGCATTCACATTTTCTTTACCGCCTACGCCCTCAAGGATTTCTTTTGCCGACTTTTGATGACTCATTGTTTTCCCCCCAGTTCAACTTTCCGGATCATCTTTATTTATTCCATTAAACAAAGATGATCCGGGATGTCTTAATCATTTTGATTTATTGTCATTTAAACTATTCACACTTGGATGGGAATAATCTTTACCGTTTGAATCAATAAGCTGCTTATACCAGTAAAAACTATCTTTGTGATGGAATTGTCCACTACCGTTTCCCTCATCATCGTAATCCACATAAATGAAGCCATAACGTTTACTCATTTCTGCAGTACCTGCACTGATGATATCGAAGGGTGCCCATGAACAATAAGCAAATATGTCTGCGCCATCATGTATTGCTTCTATCATGGCGGAAATGTGATCCTTATGATACTCAATACGATAGTCATCGTGAACAAAATTATCTTCCGTTAATATATCTTTGAAACCAATACCGTTTTCTGCGATCATCATCGGAACATGATATCTATCCCAATAGTTAGACATGCAGAGATAAAGTCCGGTTGCATTGATAGACCAGCCCCAACGATTCGCTTTTAGATGGGGATTCTTGACGGTTGTATTCGGATCCATTGTATTTTCACTTGCCTTGACCGTATTGGACCAATAGTAGGATACAGCAAGGAAGTCCGCTGTGTTATTCCTGAGAAGCTCCTTCTCTGTTTCATCAATATTCAACCGAATACCATTTTCTTCAAAGTAAGCGTATGCGTAATCAGGATATTCTCCTCGAATGAGGACATCGCTATAAAAATATTGCATCCGGTTCCGTTTAAAGCTTAACTTCACATCTTCAGGCTCACATGAGTACGCTGTGGTTAACGTGTCCGCTAACATCACACCTAACTGAAGGTTTGAATTTATTTTGTGCCCATACTGAGTTATTTTTGATGAAGCAACAAACTGATGGTGAATAGCCTGGAATTTTGCCTGTTCGTAGTGATCGACTTTATCCTTCAGTATGCCAAGTGAAGCAAAAGCTTCTTTGTGTACTAAGTTAATCTGATTAATAATGATCCAGTACTTCACTTTATTCTGAAATCTTTCTATCAAAGTTTGTCCATACTTCACAAAATAATCAATGAGTTTGGGGTTCACCCAACCTCCATATCGCTCAACCAAGTGTAACGGCATTTCATAATGGAACATGGTGACGATTGGCTCAATATTCTTTTGTTTCATATAATCGAACAATTGATCATAGAAGGCTAAACCTTGTTCATTTGGGAATTCATCATCCCCATTCGGATAAATTCTACTCCATGAAATGGATAATCGTAATGTTTTCACATGCATTTCAGCTAACACATCGATATATTCTTGATAGCGATCATAAAAATGTACCCCTTGACGTTTAGGGTAATAATAAGAGCCGTTTTTATAGCGTTCATACATTTCTGAATCCATCTCATTGAAATGCAACTCGGTGGGCTTAGCACCAGGTACAAATGGTTGAATGTCAGCAGTGCTTAGACCTCTTCCATCTCTCTGAAATGCGCCTTCGACTTGGTTAGCAGCAATAGCTCCTCCCCATAAAAAATCTTCTCTTATATCTCTCATACACTTCCCTCACAATACTAATTCAAAATTTTTGTACAATTATAACTCCAGCAATAACCAACAAAGCTCCCACCATTCGGGGAAGATTTATGGCATGCATTGTAGCTCCGACTAATCCGAAATGATCAATAATAATAGAGATAATAACCTGCCCTGCCAATACGTATCCCACAGTAGCCGCCACTCCGATTCTGGGCATAAGGATTGTTGTTGCCAAGACGTAAAAGGCTCCTAAGAGTCCCCCTGTCCACATCCACAAGGGAGCTTCCAACCATTCTTTCTTTACCAATGGCCCTCTCGTGAAAAAAGAAATAATTATTAGAGAAACTGCTCCTACTGTGAATGAAATGGCTGAAGCTGTAATGGGTGAACCAACAACAGTTCTTAACTGAGAATTCACACTGAACTGGGTGGGCAATGCCATGCCAGCCAGTAATGCAAATATCATAAAAAATATTGCCATTATTGTGTTTTCCTTTCGTTCAGAGAATGAATCACTCCAGCATCGGGACAAGTTAAACGTTCTCAATAATATCCATTCATTCATACTTTCACAACTCGAGTAGCACTTTTTACTCCTTAAAGAAAGAAATCAAATATCTATTGATTAATGGATAACCCGTGTAATCTCAGGACTATACTGGAGTGATTGATATTGATTTAACCATTGATTATTTTCTAACAATCCGAGTATAATCCAGAGATAAGAATAAGTAAAATTAATAAATAGTATGGGAGGTATACTGTATACTTATATGAATATAAACTTTGAACTGTATAAGGTTTTTTATATCACTGTTAAAGCTGGGAGTATGTCTAATGCAGCAAAAGAATTATTTACTTCCCAGTCGGCCGTAAGCCAGTCGATAAAACTTTTAGAAAGTAAAATGGGAAGACAATTATTTCACCGAAAGGCTCAAGGTGTAACTTTGACTTCTGAAGGGAAAATTCTTTTTCAATACGTGGAACAAAGCTACGAACTGTTACAAGCAGCCGAACGAAAATTTGAGGAGTTTAATAATTTGGATGCTGGCGAACTTCGATTAGCTGTCAGTACTACCGCCTGTAGTAATTTTTTGATGAAATATATAGAATCCTACTCTTTGTCATATCCTAACATTGAGATATACATTAAAGACCAATCTACGTATACCACGGTTAAACAGTTAGAATCAGGTGAAGTCGATATTGGCATTATTAATTTAGATGTAAAACAAGATTCATTATCTGTGATCGGAAAAATAGAAATACAAGATTGTTTTGTGGTCGGAGAGCGGTTTAGAGAACTAAGTCAGAAGGCAATATCACTTCAGGGGTTAGTATCTAATCATCCCATCAATTTACTTCAAAAGGGACTAAACACTCGAAATTACATTGAAAATGTTCTTGCTTCATATAAGTTAAAAGTAACTCCTAAAGCTGAATTGAGTACGATGGAATTGCTAATTGAGTTTGCAAGAAAGGGATTGGGTGTTTCATGTGTCATCGAAGATTTCATTCATCAATATGTAGAACGCGAAGAATTATTTATCATACCTGTGAAGGAAAATATCCCAAAGAGGCATCTAAGCATAGCTGTGAAAAATAATTTCCCTCTAAGCTCAGCCGCCAGAAAATTCATAGAACTTTTCCAGAGTTCTCACATTTAAGTTTTTTTATAATTACTGAAAGACGCTAAATAGTAATTTTATTGCATAACCATTTTCATAACTAAGAGATTCTATAGCTATAATAAAATAAAGGGATAGGACGTTCCTGCGATGGTAGCATATGGTCTCCAATTCTACATTCATTTTCAACAAAATGAATGTAGAATTATTTACACTACAAGTGTATTAAGGGCTCCATCGCTATTTACTATTAGGATAGAATAGCTACTTTTTAATGTTTTATTTAAACCTTTGGTTCTTGCACTTTTTTCAACCCTTACAATTACTAATACTTATACAACAAAAAAAGTCGCTATTACAGCGACTTTTTTTGTTGTATTATCCTTTTTTTCGCTGAATACTCTACAACAGCAATTTAGTGTAATATCTAGCTTTTTAATACTCTACTCTGAACATGATCCAACAGTAAAAAGGTAATAAATCATTTGATTATTATGGAGCATTATATCGTTTTAACTTTAATTCTAAAATCCCCTCTACTTCTTGTTTATCTTCCACGTTAAGCCTTCGAAAGCCTGAAATTAAATTTGATTCTATCTCATTTAATCTCACATTAAATCTTTCTGAGTTTGAAACTATCGCACATTGATCAAAAAGAAACGAATCCAGATCAACATCAAATTTTTCCTTCAAGGTAACTACCGTTTCCAAAGAGGGTTTATATTTATCTTTTTCTAAATCATTTAATGCTCCCTGAGACACACCAATTATCTGAGAAAACTCAGTTTGATTAAGCTTGTCCAACTTTATAACATATTTCATTTTTTCCCTATGCTCTTCATTATTACTGTCACCTTCTGTCCATAAAGTACAAACAGTCCCCGAAGAATTATTACTATTCATGGGGACTGTTCGTGTTAGTTATTAGGTTTGTTATCAGCAGGAGGTTTATCTTACTAAATCATATAAAAACAAGAGAATTTAATTAGACGATTAACAGAACTTGAGAATATATTTATCCGCGTATTTATGTTGTCTCATTCGATGATATAAACCACAAAATTTGAGTTATATCACTACCTACAACATCCGCTGTCTCATCGCCTCAAACAGCAAAATCGTCGCCGCCATTGCCGCGTTGAGCGACTCTGCCTGTCCCTGCATCGGGATCGTAATCGAATCATCCACCAAACGTGCTGTAGCGTCCGAGATACCTTTGCCTTCGTTACCGATCACAAGCCATACCGACTGCGTAAAATCATAACTATAACATGAATGCTCTGCCTGCAAAGAAGTACTGACCAGCTTCACGCCCGCAGCCTTCGCTTCGGGAAGCAAAGATTCCAACTGGCCCTCCACAATGGGTAAATGAAACAATGACCCCATCGTCGAACGAATCGTCTTTGGGTTATACACATCAGCACAGCCCGCGCCAAGTACAACCCCCGCGGCTCCAGCTGCGTCCGCACTACGGATGATCGTCCCCACATTCCCTGGGTCCTGCACACCATCCAGCACCACGACAAGCCCACGTGCTCCTGCGATCAGGCTTTCCAGTGGCTCACTGCCTTTACGCACAATTGCGAATACAGGCTGCGGTGTCATCGTATCCGTACATTTGGCGATAACCGCAGGAGATACACTAACCCACTCCACACGCTGTAGCGCGTTCTCAAGCCCGGCGAGTTCGCTAGGTACACCTTGCTCTCCGTCGTACACAATGCACTCCAGATCTGCTCCGGCGCGTAATGCTTCCTGTACCAGATGAATGCCCTCAATGATATATTTATGTTGACGGGTACGATGCTTTTTCTCCAGCAACTGCGCCCATTCTTTTACACGTGTATTTTGCGGTGATACAATATCCATCTTTCCATCCTTCCCATCTGCATCCATCACTTCGGATACGCAAGCTCCATTTTCGTCAAATGATCCTTGTGACCCACAATGATCAGCACATCTCCAGCTTCGATCCGGTCCTCCGCGTACGGCGAGATGTTCATCGAATTTCCACTGCGAATCGCCATCACGTTACAACCAAAACGTGCACGGATGTTTAATTCCATCAGGTTTTTACCGATCATTTGCTCGGAGGCTCTCATCTCCAGAATGCTGTAATCCTCAGATAACTCGATGTAATCCAGTATATTAGGCGAGGTCAGATGATGGGCTACGCGCAGTCCCATATCCCGCTCAGGATAGATGACTTTATCCGCCCCAATCTTCTGCAATACCTTACCATGAAGCTCATTTTGGGCTTTTACGATCAGAACGGGTACACCCATATCTTTCAATATCAGGGTTGTCAGAATACTCGCCTGTATATCTTCACCAATCGCCACAACGACAACGTCGAAATTCCGTATGCCCAGCGCACGCAGCGCTTCTTCATCTGTTGAATCTGCCGATACCGCATGGGTCACCACATTGGACATTTCCTGAGTCCGCTGCTCGTCCGCATCAATTGCCAGCACGTCGAATCCCATGCCACTCAGTGCATTGGCAACACTTGATCCGAATCGTCCCATACCAATTACGGCATACTGTTTCTTGGCCATTAGGGTCTTAACCTCCCGCTGCTCTTCAGCATGACGCATCATTACGGATACCCATGCTAACGTAAATAATCCTTCGTAGTATACCACAAAGCCCGATAAACTTGAATGCGCTCGCGCTTCCCAGGGAACAGTATTAGAGCAGCCGAATATACGAGGAGGGAATTGCGATGCCCATTACATTAAGCCTGCGTGAAGCGATTGTTCATAAAGTTCATGACAAGAGTGATGATCAGCTCCGGGAGATGATTGAAGGTTCAGTAGATGGACCGGAAGCTGCATTACCTGGACTTGGCGCCATTTTCGAGATGATCTGGAAGAACACAGAACCTGCCAAGCAGGAAGAACTGATTCAAATCGCGCAAGAGCATCTGCACACCATTCCCGTCCAACCGCTTAGCTAATCGAAGCAGTGGATGGTAAGGTAACCATCATTACGTTTGTTCTGTCTGCAAAAGAAAGCTTTCCCTTATTCGGCTGGATCATACCCGCCTCCAGGTAAGGTGTATAGCAATAGATCCCTCCGCCAATTGGCGGAGGGATCTTATTTTTAACAAGCTCTATCTCATCACATGAGCTTGTCACGTTTAACTAATTTTTTAACAATTCCCACGAAATACTTCTGTCTTCACTTAAGGCGCAGTCTCCAGGAATTGAGCTGTAGGATTTTTATCCATAGCCGTTCTCATTGCATACTCATTTTCGAAGAGCACCACATAATTCCCTTTTTTATCTTTTACAAGCGCAGAGTTAATCCGGAATTTGCTTGGGTCCAGATTCTCGTCCACGATCCAGCGAGCGAACTGATAAGGCATGCGCTGCAATTGCACATCTACCCCATACTCACCTTTCATCCGGTATTCAAATACCTCGAACTGAAGTTGACCAATTACGCCGAGGATTGTCTCGTCGAAACTTGCCGTCTGGAACACCTGAATGGTTCCTTCCTCCGTCAACTGATCAATTCCTTTTTGGTACTGTTTATGTTTCAACGCATTTTTCACGGTAACTTTGGCGAAAATCTCTGGTGAGAACGTTGGCAACTCCTCAAAGACAACCTCGCTGCCTTGGCTCAGTGAATCGCCAATCCGGAAGATACCCGGATCGAACAAACCGATAATATCGCCAGCATATGCCTCTTCGACAATATCCCGATCTTGTGCCAGGAATTGCTGTGGCTGTGACAGCTTGATTTCTTTGCCCACACGAGTATGCTTCACACTCATTCCACGTTGGAACTTGCCTGACACAATACGCAGGAACGCAATACGATCCCGGTGTGCCGGGTTCATGTTTGCCTGAATCTTGAACACATAACCGCTGAATTTCTCATTCGTTGGCTGAATCTCTCCTGCCGTACTGCGACGTGGTTCAGGCTTCGGTGCCAGTTCCAGGAAATTCTCCAAGAAGGTCTGTACGCCGAAATTGTTGATCGCACTACCGAAGAAAATAGGTGTCAATTCGCCGCGTTGAACTTTCTCCATGTCGAATTGGTCGCCCGCAATATCCAGCAACTCCAGATCCTGACACAATTGATCATGCAGGTATTCTCCTGCCATCTCACGGATAATCGGATCTTTGTAGCCATCTACCTTTTGTACTTTAATCATCGAGTGATCGTCCCCTTGGAACAATTCCACCTGATTTTTCATCCGGTCATAGACACCACACAGCTCGCGACCTGTACCAATAGGCCAGTTCATCGGAACCGAACGAATACCCAGTACATTTTCAAGTTCTTCCATCAGGTCAAATGGGCTTTTACCCTCACGGTCAAGTTTGTTGATGAACGTAAAGATTGGAATGCCACGCTTCGCACATACCTGGAACAACTTGATCGTTTGTGCCTCGACACCTTTTGCCACGTCAATCAACATTACCGCGCTATCGGCAGCCGTCAGTGTACGATACGTATCTTCACTGAAATCCTGGTGACCCGGTGTATCCAAAATGTTGACGCGATGATCCAGATAATCAAATTGCATTACGGAAGAGGTAACCGAGATCCCCCGTTGTTTCTCAATTTCCATCCAGTCACTTGTTGCGTGTTTGCTGGCTTTCCGAGCTTTTACCGTTCCCGCAAGGCGAATCGCGCCCCCGAACAGCAACAGTTTCTCGGTCAATGTAGTTTTACCCGCATCAGGGTGAGAGATAATGGCAAACGTCCGGCGTTTGTCCACTTCCTGTTGAAGAATTTCATTTGCAGCTTTGCTCATAGGTTTAATCCCTTTCGTCCGTTCATTCACGTTAATCCGGCATGGCCGGTCCATCATTCAATCTTTATGCAATCCGGCGAGGCCGGTTGATTGTACACGAGTTTTTACGTACTAGGTATTTACACACTAGATTAATTTTACACATTTACAATGGAGTTCATCCTCCTCAAATCTGTGCTTTCATGTATACCGTGAACTGCTTCTTAACCCAACTCTCCTATTGTACCATAATCTGTACCGAAAATAACCGATTACTACCGCAGATTCTTCTCTTTTCACTTGCAAAAAAAAAGCACCCTTCAGCCGTTTCCATGGCATCCAGGCACTCCTCATTCATTTTTATTTATCGGTTTTAGAAAATCAATGCATCCAGCGCGTATTGTCCGCCACCAGTCAGGGCCAGCGCTACACCAATCACCAGAATCGCGAGATTATATTCGAATCCGTTCTGTGTGGACCAGTATCCGTTCGCACCATGGACTTTCACAATCGCAATGACCATCGTCAATGCAATCAGAATGCCACCTACCGGTGTAAGCAGACCCAGGGCCAGCAGCAATCCGCCACCGAATTCCGCGAGTCCAGCCAGTAACGCCACCAATGCACCTGGCTTCATGCCCATCGACTCAAACCAGCCGCCTGTACCCTTGATCCCGTAACCTCCGAACCAACCAAACAGCTTTTGAGCTCCGTGCGCCATGAACGACAATCCAATCACCAAACGAATCAACAACAACCCTACATCCAACATCATTTTCTTTTTCCTCCATTCGATATATACAAAATAGTATTCTTAGATTAAAGATATTATGCACATTTTTTCTTCATGATTCTCTGTGACGTAAACCCCTTCAAATGGTTTACATTTTATCTCATGAATGATAACTTATCCGAAACGTTTGCCCGAATGAAGTTTGTCATTTGCGTAACTCTTTAACTCATGTGTTGAGTATAAGTTACATACTTACTTTTTGTCAACAACTTAATTTAAATTACTTATTTCCTTATGATGGATACCTACCTTTTCCCCGCTAAAAAGCCTGGGTACACCGCAAAATTTGCGATTTCCCCAGGCTCAGTCATGTTGTGTATGTTGTTAATACTGTTGTTAATGCCCTTACCCTACCCTAACCATTCACTTGCCAGATCACACTGTCCTCGTCCTGACCATTCACCGGCCACCAGTGGAATCCGTCCTGCTCCAGCAGCTTATCTGTCGCTTCTGGTCCCCAAGTTCCAGCAGGATACGTATGAAGCTCTCCTTGATTTTTTCCCCAGGTTGCTGCGATCCGATCGACAAAAGACCAGGCTGTTGCCACTTCATCCCAACGGGTAAAGTACGTAGAATCCCCCTCTGCTGCATCGTGCAGCAGACGTTCATACGCTTCAGGCGAGTTAATTCCAATCATGCAGCTCTGACAGAAATCCATTGCGAGTGGCTGAATCTCAGAATCCGAGCCTGGCTTCTTGGCATTGATTTTGATATATATGCCTTCCATCGGATTCACCCGAATGACCAGCAGATTCGGCTCCAATTTATACTTTTTCCCAAGGTACACGTTGTTTGGCATCGACTTGAATTCAACTACGATCTCGGTCGTTTTTACCGGCAGACGTTTGCCTGTCCGAATATAGAATGGCACACCCGCCCAGCGGAAATTATCCACGAATACACGTGCTGCAAAATAAGTTTCCGTATTCGACTGCGGATCAACCTTGTCTTCCTGGCGATACCCCGGAAGCTGCTTGCCACGGTACTCCCCTTCGGCATACTGCCCCCGCACAACGTTGTTGCTCACTTCCTCATCCGAAGTAAAGGCTCGCAATGAACGCAATACCTTCACCTTCTCATCCCGAATGTCCTCCGGGAATAGGCGACTCGGCGGTTCCATCGCAATCATTGTCAGCATCTGAAGCATATGGTTTTGCCCCATATCACGGAGTGCTCCGGAGTGATCATAATAACCGCCACGTTCTTCCACGCCTACCGTCTCACCAAGCGTAATCTGAACGTTGGCAATATGTTTGTTGTTCCAGAGCGGTTCAAAAAAAGCATTTCCGAAGCGGATCACTTCGATATTTTGCACCATTTCCTTGCCCAGATAATGATCAATCCGATAGATTTCCTCTTCACGGAATACCTCACGAATCTGCTCATTCAGATGTTCGGCCGATTGCAGATCATAACCAAATGGTTTTTCGATCACCAAACGGTTCCATCCCTGACTTTCCAACATACCACCGTCCCGCAAACTGTACGAGACACTGCCAAACAGCTCAGGTGCCAGTGCCAGATAGAACAGTCGATTCCCCGGCGTGTTAAACTTTGATTCCAGATGTTCCGTCTGCGCACGCAGCTCTTTGAATCCTTCCACATTATTGATATCCAGTGCTTTGTATTCAAAATGATCGACAAAAGCGTTCCACTCATCAGGTTCCCCCGCTGGATAACGGCAGAACTCTTTAATGGATTCATAGATGTCTTCCCGGAATTCTTCTGGGGACCTCGGACGACGTGCTACGCCAATAACCGCAAAGTCTTCGGCAAGCTTGCCTTCACGGTAAAGACTGTAGATAGCCGGAAACAGCTTCCGGCGGGCCAAATCACCCGTTGCTCCAAAAATGAAAAATACTGCGCCTGGTGTCTGTACTTCATCTTGCAATTGTTTTTCAACCATGGGCTCCTCTTTCTTCCGGGAAGATAACCTTCACGCTCTCCCCGAGCTATGTAATGGTGTTATATATGCACGACATACAACTGTCAATTACCAGCAAGTTCCTTCTTGGATGTGATGCCATTTTAGCATATCAACTGAATGGATGCACTATTTCAAACTCATTTTTCTGATAAAGATTCTCAATATTGGGTCCCAATTCATGAAAAATCCATCCCTTAGTATTCAATCGTAATCACCGGAAACCCCACTGTAATTCGATTATCGACCTCGTCCCCAACCTGGTGAACTGCGAGTTGCATATTCAACATGTGCGAGCCACTCTTGATCGACAAGGGCAGCTCGGCCGCCTCATAAGAGACACTTGCGCTGGCTACATCCGTATATCGTTCAACGGAGGCGATATCCACCTTTGTGGACAGCTGTTCTTCGATCAGTTCCAGTTGCTGACTCGCATCATGTTCAATAGCAGTAACTGCTGTACCTTGCACAGACATATTCCAGGTTGCCTTCATCCCTGAGTCTACAAGCAGTTGATCGACCTCTTCATGTAATGTCATTAATGCCTTCCGATCCGTGTGTGCATCCCCTGAGAGTTGTACGATGGCATAGTAACCATTGTCTCCTGTATCGACGACATTGACCAACATGCCTGCACCTCCAGTAGCCGTATCGACAATCTCTTCACTGCGGTAAACATCATGACCCGTCTGGCTTACCCGCACAGGTGGTTCAAGTCCCAAGTGACTTGCCAGTAACACGGCCTGCGCTTGTGCATCTCCCTTGCCTTCTCCTTGCCATTTAATAACTAGACGATCCACATTATCAATCACACTGTCAGCAGTATAGATTAACTGTTCCAGTTGGGTAGCTTTGGATTCGTTCTTCTCTGCGTATACCTGTGTCACACCAATAAGAATTATGATAACTATTGCCAAGATACCTGCTGTCATCCATCGATTTAACATTTGAATCCCCCGCTTCTTTCTTGCATTCTATGAATCTATCAACAGCATGCCCCTTTCGCATATTTGCTATACTTCTTCTGCACACAACAAAAAAGCCCCATCCGCCACTTGCATGGCAGATCAGAGCTTTCCATTCATCTTTTCTATATAAATTGAACTACACAATATTTACACTCGCCACTCCGATGACAGAACAACCTTCTGATCGCTGTTATCCCCAGATTTTTTGATTCCCTTTTTCAAGGTAAAAATCCGGGGATAAAGGCGAAGTTTATGCTTCCGAAGTAGCTTTCTTTCAGAAAGCTTTTAGCTTCGCTTCTTCAGGTTCCTTCTGTCCTCTCCGTTTTGTGTAAATCTTTAATTCAATTTATATAAATCATCTCTTATCTATAACTTCCGCACATGAAAGCACGGTTCTTTGGCTTAATTATGGATAGTACATATGATTCTTCTTACTCTGCAAGTCCGTTTTTATAAGCATAGATCGCAGCCTGTGTACGGTCGTCTACGCCCAATTTTGCCAGTAAGTTTGTAACATGGAATTTGACCGTCTTAATGCCGATGATTAGATCATCAGCGATGTCCTGATTCGATTTACCTTTGGCGAGCAACCGGAGCACATCCATTTCTCGGTCAGTCAATTCATCATGCAAAGGAGCTGCTGCCTGTGGCTGCCGGAAGCGATTCATCATTTTCGAAGCCACCTGTGACTCCAGAACGGATTGCCCGCGAGCTGCTGCGCGAATCGCATCTGCCACTTCATTGGCTCTTGATGTTTTCAACAGATAACTGAATGCGCCTGCTTCAATGACAGGATACATTTTTTCATCATCCAGGTAACTGGTCAATACGATGACTTTGCACTCTGGATACATTTTAAGTACCTGACGAGTAGCCTCAATGCCGTCCATTCCTTCCATAACCAGGTCCATCAGAACAACATCAGGCTTATATTCCTGTGCAAGCCGAATGCCTTCCTCTCCACTACCTGCTTCACCAACAACTTCAATTCCATCTTCGGTATCCAGTACCGCTGCAAGACCAATACGTACCATCTCATGATCATCCACGAGCAATACTTTGATCGACGTTTCCGTCTCCGTTTCGACTTCCGGTTCCATTGACATGTTCTTCCTCGCTTTCATCGTTCATCAAAGGTATCGTAATCTCAATCCGCGTTCCCTTACCAGGCGCTGTTACAAAATGTATGGCCCCGCCAATCTCCGTAACACGTTCACGCATGTTAGCCAGACCGTAAGAAGCTTGTTTATTCTCATCCAGATCAAAGCCTTGCCCATCATCACGAATCAATACCCGGATCGCATCAGTACGGCGCTGGATCCGTATCTCCATTTTTTCCGCTTTTGCATGCCGTAACGTATTGGACATAGCCTCCTGAACGATCCGGAACAGATGATTCTCGATGCCTTTGATCAGATCAATGTCTTCGTCCATTTCGAGCACAATGTCCATGGGTACTTTTGTTTTCAGTTCCATCACCAGATCACGCAGACCTTGTTCGAGATGTTTACCCTCCAGATAGACTGGACGCAGATGTAACAGTAACGCACGCATCTCGGACTGGGCTACCGAAGCCATCTCCTCAATCAAAGCCACCTGCCGCTGAGCACGTTCAAAATCCTTCTCCATCTTCCGTCCAACGGCCGTTGCTGTCATGGATATCGCAAACAATTGCTGCGATACCGCATCATGTAGTTCCCGTGCCAAACGTTGCCGCTCTTCCACAATAGCCGTAATTCTGGCTTGTTCAGCAAGCTGTGCATTATGAGTAGACAACCGCTGGAGCGTAGATATCTGATCTTCCCACTTTTTGCCGATTCGTCCGAGTTGCTCACTTAAACGGCCCACATCATCATCGCCCAGATCAGGTACAGTGCGTGATAGAGAGCCCTTCTCCCACAGTAGAAGTGTTTCCCGCAGCAGTTCGAGCCGGCGTTTAACCCGGTAACTCTGATAGAACCCAAAGACCGCACCGATTCCAATCAGAAGCAGCAATAAGGCCAGACCCGATTGAATCAGATGACGCCAACCTGTAAACGGAGCAAGATAACCATATGTATACAATACATACAAAATAACAGCGAGCACAATGAAAACCAGGAGGATCCCTTCACCCATACTTCGGGTTACCATGTCGGTATGTCGTTTTGTCTTCATCGGGGTCTCCTCCTTCTCTTCATCTATTTTACTACGGATTACTGATGTTTAGGTCGCCAACAATATAAGAAATGACAAATTTTGCTTTATGTTCACTGGATTCATATCCAGGCGTTCTCCATACTAATTTGTTCATCATGCCGCTATCTTGTTCTCCAAGAAGATTAATCCGGCCGAAAAGAACCGATGCTTCAATCTCCACACCATAATCTTCTGGTAGTGTAAGGCGAACATTACCCATAACTCCTTGCAGCAGCACAATTGTTTGTTTCTCCTCCGGAATCGAAAGAGATAGATCCGTGTTAACCTCACCTATGGCATGCCACAGACTCATACTACGTAACGTCCAGGATGATTGATCCCAGTAGTACCGAGCCATGAAATTCTGTTTCTTCATAACGCCTTCGTCCAGATGAATCTTTTTGTTTTTTGAATAAAAGTAAGCTAAAGAAGCAAGTACAATCAAAAATACAATCATTAAATTATCCAGCAATAACAGTGCCGCACCAATGCCAAGATACCGATGACCTTTGCGGGTATCCCCATTGCGGACTTGAAGCATTCCAACCGTTAACAGAATCAGTGCGGCAGCGGTCAGGAAGTTAATATTGTCATTCAATAACATCATTGTGCCAATAATCATAATGACAACTGCAAGCCATTTACTCTTTTGATTCATCCCGCCGCACCTCCTCTGTAAGTTAATCTCTCTTTATTCAACGGAAAAGCCATATCAGGCAATGAAGTCCTGTATGGCTTAACTTTTGTTCTACCAACCGTACATTATACACGATTTATAGAATATCATATTGTCCACTAAGCGAACAGTTATTCTTTTGAAGTTCCGTTCGCTTCATTCTTGGAACCATTGCCCATTTTATTTTTGAGGGCTTGTAATTGCTGATCCACTTTGAATTGTTTTTCCACATCTACAGGATTCGTATACGTGGATGATGTGTTGCGATAAGGTGCACGAGCTACGTCAGCTTCAGCTTCCAGCTGCATAATTTTCTCTTCCATGCGGTGGAATCCAAGTGATGCGCCGCCACTTTCGATCGAATGCAAGCTGTTGATAGAAGACATTTGTTTTTTGGCTTTTGCCATTTGTGCACGGGATACAAGTTCATTACGTTTGTTACGCATTTTGTAGAACTCATCTTTCATATCATGCAACTGTTGCAACAGATCTTTTGCTTGTGCTTCGGACTGTGCATGCAGTTCGCTGTACTCCGTAATTTTTTGATCAAAGTAGATTTTCTCTTCCAACAATTTGCGTGCCACTTCTTCCTGACCGTTAGACAGAGCAGCTTCTGCTTGGGACTCACGTTGTACCGAAGTACGCTCCGCTTCATCCAAACGTTGTTTCATGCGGCGCTCATTTGCCATTTGTTTAGCAACAGTTACCTCTGCCTCATGAATCTCAGCCTCCATATCACGCAAGTACTGGTTCAACATTACAATCGGGTCCTCTACTTTATCCAACATATCATTTACCGATGCTTTCGTCATATCCTTAATCCGTTTAAATACTCCCATTTTACTTTTCTCCCTTCTCGTAACGAGATAATTTTTGGCGAAGCTCTTCAACTTCTTTTTTCAGTGCTTTTTTCTCGATATCTTTCATCATGGAATCAAGTTCACTTTCTTGCGGTGCTCCTGCTCCGTAGGCGTTGTTGTCATAAGAACGGGGACCAGATTGAGGTCTGCCGTTGAATCCAGGGCCGGGACCGAAGTTACCAGGACCTTGTTGGTTGTGATTATTTTGAAAAGGACCTCTTGGTGGCTGATGATCATAGTTGTCGTATCCTCTGCCAGGACCAGGGCCTTGGCCCGGACCGTAGCCATATGGATCATAAGGCGGATACGGTTCTTTTGGTACCACCAGTGCTGCAATAAAGTATATTAACAACGACGTGCCGCCAGTTACGAAGATACTGATAACAAAGATGATACGCAGCAGGGTGGAATCCATTCCGATGGTTTCGGAAATTCCGCCGCACAAGCCGGTTAACATCCGGTCACGCGTTGAGCGGTATAATTTGCTCATGTGCTTGCTCCTTTCGTTTACTTGTATCCTCTTACGTTGGAATCATAAGCATATGGATCAACGTGATTGGATTCCTTTGGTACCACCAACGCAGCGATGAAGTAGATCAACAATGATGTACCTCCCGTAGCGAAAATACTGATGAAGAAAATGATACGTAGCAGCGTGGTACTCAATCCGAGATTTTCAGAAATGCCACCGATCAAACCTGTTAGCATTCGATTACGCGCCGAGCGGTATAATTTACTCATTGTGACTACTCCTTTCTGTCATTGTTCAATTTTTGTCTTAAGCGTTCCAGTTCCTTATCCAACGTAGAGGATGACATGCTGCCAGTCACTCCTGAACCATCTTGATTCATCCGCCGGATATCGCGGAGACTTTGTGCTTCATATTCGAGATCAGAGACTTGATCATCCAGTCGGTTAAACATACGGGGTACATTCTGACCGTTGTGATTGCCTCTCTGGTTCATACGTTGTTGTAACTGAATCGTCTGCATACGAGCGTAGTAATATTGGCGTTTGCTGTATACATTCTGATATTCAACCTTCAGCTGATCGATCTGTTCATCCAGCTCCTGTAATGCCGCATAACTTTGTGCATACAATTCATTGTACTGTTCCATTTTTTCCTCGTGGAGGATTTTCTCCTGCAAGGCCAGCTTAGCAAGATGTTCTTCCCCTGCTTTCAGAGCCATGGATGCCTGTTCTTCCCGTTTGTTCACCATACCTGCTGCCTGATCGGCTTGTTGTTTCATTTGTCTGGTATGGCTTGCATATTGATGACGAAGTTTCTCGGCTTCACCGATGTCTTGGCGGGTCGAGACCAGGAACTGATCAATCAGTTTGACTGGATCCTGACTTTGCTCCAAATGTTCGTTCAGATTGGCTACGGTAATATCCCGCATTCGACGAAATACACTCATTATGTTCTGTCCCTCCTTTTCATAATCGTGAAAGCTTAGTACCGACCACGACGACTGCGGTTATTGCTTAGCATTGAGATACCAAAGATGATTAACCCGATCGCGATGATCGGTCCGATCAACCATGCCAGTTTACCCATCAGTGAGATGATACCGATGATGAGAACAATCCAGCCAAGCATCACATTCCCTCGTTTAACTCCGTAGTATCCCAGTGCAATCATCAGGACCGGAATCAGATAACCCATTAAGTGTCCAAGAAGTGGAGTTAACTTTCCGAAGAGGAGTAGTGCACCCAGCGCAATCAATACAATCGCCCAGCCATTTCCCTTATTCAATCTCATAATTGTTGTTCACCGCCCTTCCATTCGTTCCTTTTAATGTGTTGAGTCATTTGTTCGTTTGTTCGTTTGTTTCTTGTTTCTGTGTTTCTTGTTTAACCTTATGTCCTTATTCTAGGGGATTCCGCGACTTTTCAAAACAGACCGTGGACGGTTTTTCATCCTAGACTCAGGTCGGGGATCTAGTTGGACCTTTGACTGTCCCTATATAAGACCAACGTTCCACCTAAGCTGAATAGCACTCCAGATACCTTCTATTACCCGTATTCAGGCTACACTTTAGCCGATATCGACCTGTAGAGAGAATGATGTCCATGTCTCTATTTACGTTCACACTGCAATTTCGTTTCTCATGATTCCGTATTGGATAGTCATTCCAAGCCGTTTCTCTAACCTTTTCTGCAAAATCATCTATCAGCAATCCCTTATCTCTACTTCTATACTCTCTTGTAAAATTACTTATTTATCCAAATAAACAAAATTTAGATTGTTCTATATGTAAGCGTTTACTAAAATAGAAAGTGTTACTATTTCTAATGTCAGGGGTGGAACTGAAACTGTGCGACCAATCAGCTATCTCCATAAAATGATCATCTTCGGAATCCTGTTAAGCACCCTGCCCATTTTGTTAACGGGAATTGCCGCATTTATCTATTCATCAAACCAAACAGAGCTGCATCGTATGCAGGCCAACAGACAGTTGCTGGAACAAATGCAATCCAACGTAGAGCACAAACTTGCTACAGTCAGTTATATGCTTGATCAGGCCGTTCGCTCTCCGGTAACCCTCCGTTCCCTGTCTGCTTCTTCTTCAATAGAAGGGAATGGACCATTACTTGCCGACAAACTACAGAGCGAATTTCAGAATATGAGGTCATGGGAACCTTTGCTGGATATCACGTTGGTGAACCAATCTCAGAATTGGCTTATTGACCATGCCGGATTATACCGTAATACGGATTTCCCACTGGCTCTTCCCATGAAGGAATTGATATCGGATACGCTAACCTCTGGATGGCAACTCTCCCCTTCATCGGTGTTCAGTAATGATGAGCGTTCACCAGGTACAGGCTGTATCTATCATATTGCCCTTGCGAGATCTATTCCGAATCTGAATACATCTTCCGATGCTGCCCTGATTGCCGGAATCCCTGCATGCTCTTTGCAAAATACACTAGGAGAAGCCTCCTTAGGCAATGCTACCTCAGGACTGATCATTTTGAATCGGGAACAACGTATCTTGGTCCATCCCGATCCTGTATACATTGGACAACCGTTGTCTGCCATTGGATTACAGGATCGGGATACGGAAGCCAACATAACCAAACTATCACCCATCACATTTTCAACAGGCTTTGAAAAACGGGAAGTTAAGATCGCCGATACACATTATTCCCTGACGTATAGCCCTTCTACCTTAAAGGGATGGACTTATGTGCTAATCTCACCTACCAATATTCTGACACAAGAATATATCGATATCGGATTACACACCTTGTATATCAGTATCTGCTTACTTTTACTTTCATTATTACTCGCCTGGCTCGGCTCCAAGCGAATGCATGTCCCGATTCGTAAACTTTTAACCCAACTTGGTGACAACCACCTGTCCAAAGAAGGAAACACGGTAGCTCAGCAATCACCACCATTTTCTGATGAGTTCGAACAGATCAGAGCAGGGGTCTCACAATTATCTGCCTCTCACTCCCAATTAGAGAACACACTTAATGTGCATCTATTGCAGATTCGCAATCATTTTATGATGAATCTGTTCCAGGGTAAGATCCCTGTTCATACTCTTCATGACGCCCTGAATGAATATGGCTACACGCATCAGGTTCGGGAATGGCAACAAATTGCTGTTATTACACTACAGGCCGATCTCGTTAATCATACAAAATATAGAGCTAGTGATCGTGATCTCTTATTATTCGCTATTCAAAATATATTGGAGGAAACGGTTGTGCATAACCAACAATTGCTTCCCATTGTGCTGGAACATACGGTAGTCACGGTGATTGGGACCGTTGAACAGGATCAGTTTATTTTTTCACAGCAGCTATATGTATTAACAGACCAGTTACAACAACAGATGGATAAGATTCTGGCTCTTCAAGTCAGTATAGGGTTCAGCCAGTCGCACAGCTCTCTACATCACATCCCTCAAGCTTACACAGAAGCCTTGGAAGCACTGAGGCATCGGATGAAGCTGGGAACAGGCATTATTTTTCAATATGAGAACATAGATCATCACACTCCCACTTGGTCCATGACCTACCCGGAATCATTGGAATATTCGTTGATCCAAGCTATTCAAAGTGCGGACGAAGTCCAGGCCTCTGCTCTTCTGAAACAACTGCTGGAAGTGATCTTTGGTATGGAGGTTACACCGGAGGAGTATGAGGTGGCTCTTACGAGGCTACTCACGCATATTTTGCAAATGACTCAGGAATCCGGCATACGACTCGGACAGATCTCCCAAGGTCGTGGTTCGATGTTTCATGAACTTCATAGTTTGCAGTACGCTGCTGAAGTTGAGGATTGGTTTAAATATCAAGTCATCTTGCCCGTCATTCAGGTTTTTAAAGCGAGACAATATGCCCAGTATCAGCATATATCTGAGAAAATGATTGCCATGATTCATCAAGATTATGATAAGGATCTGACGCTTGAGGAATGTGCCTTGAAGCTTCACTACAATGCCAACTACTTAAGTAGTGTTTTCCGCAAAGAGACAGGCTGTGCATTTAGTGAATATCTGACCAAGTACCGATTTAACATCGCTAAAAAATGGCTGGACGAAAGTGATCTAACCGTTAAAGATATCGCAGCACGACTTCGGTACAACAATCCGCAAAACTTTATCCGGTCATTCCGTAAATGGGAAGGAATCACCCCCGGCCAGTATCGGGAGCGTAAGCAGAAAGCAGAAGTATCGAACATCTCTAAATAAACGAGGGTTTGGTTCAAAGCGGTCGATGAATTAGTGGCTTCAAAAAAGAGGGAGCACATAAACTGCTCCCTTCACTTACACCTTCACTTCTGCAATCTTAACTTCATATGTTTCAACCGTTCATCTTTTGGCACAGCGTTGTGATGCTTCCTAGTGTTATCTTAGACGTTAGACTACATTGTCTCAGTCTCAATTCCTGATTATCAGTACACGTGCCACGCTTATGCGATTTATCGCTTATCCTTAGTGCGAACTGTTTTCATATTGGGCTGTTCAAGTTGAATTAGAATCTTACCAAATCTTCCTCCACGTGAGAAGGTCACCGTACTATCCTTGTACGTATCCAGAATGTACTCTTCAGCCAGTCTGAGAGAATCTTCATCCGATGGTAACTCATACGTATTAAGCCATTCTGGCAGCTTCTCGATAGTCTCTTCCACCGGTACTTCAAATGAGTTAACTTCTCTCGTAATGATCATCGTATAAGAATAGCCCTTCAAATACAGCAACTGTTGGATATACCCCATATCACCGACCTGGTGTGAAGAAGTTACACCCAGTACATCCTTAAGTTCATCCATTAGTGTGTGTTCCTTATGTCCCGCCATAGTACTTATATACACATACTTCCGGGCACAATTGATCGCCTGCTCAATCGTTTCCCAATCCGACATCGCCGGACACATGGATGCAAATGCAAAGTCATATTTCTTCTCCCAGCCTTTATCCTTAATGGAGATTTCTTCATATCGTTCGTTTACGATTTCGATTTTGGATTCCAGAGCTGGAGGTATCGTCTCTTTCATAAGGGAGACAAGCAACTCAGAAGGCTCAACTGCGGTCACACTTGCCCCCTTTTCCGCAAAAGGAATGGTAAATATGCCTGAGGCTGCTCCAATGTCCAAAATGGATAACCCTGCGAATTCCACACCCTGGTTTTCAATCCAGCCCATAATGCGTTCAGAACGCTGCTTTCCTTCTTCAGTGAACGACTGTGCATGATAATCCCTGGCCCATCGCTCAAAAGCTTCTTCTATATTAGAGGGGACGCTTTTCTTCTTATATTTTGAACTTCTCGGACGATTCTTCCATGCCTCTTCCCATACAGAAAGATCAAATAACAGATCGGTATCCGATACATTTTTTCCATTAGTCACTCTACTTCACTCCTCCATATTAAAGACTTTACTTATCTACAATATACTCAATATAATCATACGTCAATCTTTATTAACGTCCATCTTCTCTTACTCTAGATTTTCTTACTGCACATAAATCGTTTCATATAAAATAAAAATAGCCCTACACATTGCATAAGCAACATGTAGGGCTATTCAATATACCGGCGAGAGGACTCGAACCTCCACGGTTTCCCACTCGATTTTGAGTCGAGCGCGTCTGCCATTCCGCCACGCCGGCATATGCTGGAGGCGCCACCCAGATTCGAACTGGGGATAAAGCTTTTGCAGAGCTGTGCCTTACCACTTGGCTATGGCGCCATATTTTGGAGCGGACGACGGGAATCGAACCCGCGACCCTCGCCTTGGCAAGGCGATGCTCTACCGCTGAGCCACGTCCGCATAATGGCTGGGGATATAGGATTTGAACCTATGCATGACGGAGTCAAAGTCCGTTGCCTTACCGCTTGGCTAATCCCCAATAAAAAATGAAAAAACAAAGGGGCGATCGAGGGGAATTGAACCCCCGAATGCCGGATCCACAAACCGGTGCGTTAACCACTTCGCCACGACCGCCATAAAAGGTTAATTTCTAAAAAGTTAATTGGCAGGGGCAGCAGGAATTGAACCCACACCAACGGTTTTGGAGACCGTTGTTCTACCTTTAAACTATGCCCCTAAAAACTGGTGGAGGATGATGGATTCGAACCACCGAACCCGTACGGGAGCAGATTTACAGTCTGATGCGTTTGGCCACTTCGCTAATCCTCCAGGATTACATGGTGCCGGCGAGAGGACTTGAACCCCCAACCTACTGATTACAAGTCAGTTGCTCTACCAGTTGAGCTACACCGGCATATTAAATTATTTTAAAAATGGTGGCTCGGGACGGAATCGAACCGCCGACACGAGGATTTTCAGTCCTCTGCTCTACCGACTGAGCTACCGAGCCATAATAAAGTCTAATCTTAATTCCTTACACTTTATATAGGGCATCAGTGCCATACAGCAGATGTAGTGAACAGTTTGCCTCATGTAAAGATTAAATGGCGGAACCGACGGGATTCGAACCCGCGATCTCCTGCGTGACAGGCAGGCATGTTAGGCCAACTACACCACGGTTCCAGATCACTTTCTCAAAGGAAAGTATAATTGCGGGGGCAGGATTTGAACCTGCGGCCTTCGGGTTATGAGCCCGACGAGCTACCGGGCTGCTCCACCCCGCGTCATTATAAAGTTTATATGGTGGAGGCTGAGGGGATCGAACCCCCGACCCTCTGCTTGTAAGGCAGATGCTCTCCCAGCTGAGCTAAGCCTCCGAACAACACATTTATGATCATACCATAATCTTGTTGTAAAAATCAACTTCTTTTTTTGAAGTTATTATGACCCGTAGGGGATTCGAACCCCTGTTACCTCCGTGAAAGGGAGGTGTCTTAACCCCTTGACCAACGGGCCTTAATATTATGGCGGAGAGAGAGGGATTCGAACCCTCGAGACGCTTGTGACGCCTACACGATTTCCAATCGTGCTCCTTCGGCCAGCTCGGACACCTCTCCATATGGCTCCCCGAACAGGGCTCGAACCTGTGACAACTCGATTAACAGTCGAGTGCTCTACCAACTGAGCTATCAGGGAATATGCTTCAGAGATCGTTCTCTGAAAACTAGATTCGAAACGAAACACGCGAATTACAACTTGCTATTGGATAAGCCCTCGACCGATTAGTACTGGTCAGCTCCATGCATTGCTGCACTTCCACCCCCAGCCTATCTACCTCGTCGTCTTCAAGGGGTCTTACATACTGGGAAATCTCATCTTGAGGGGGGCTTCACGCTTAGATGCTTTCAGCGTTTATCCCGTCCGTACATAGCTACCCAGCGGTGCTCCTGGCGGAACAACTGGTACACCAGCGGTACGTCCATCCCGGTCCTCTCGTACTAAGGACAGCTCCTCTCAAATTTCCTACGCCCACGACAGATAGGGACCGAACTGTCTCACGACGTTCTGAACCCAGCTCGCGTACCGCTTTAATGGGCGAACAGCCCAACCCTTGGGACCTACTTCAGCCCCAGGATGCGATGAGCCGACATCGAGGTGCCAAACCTCCCCGTCGATGTGGACTCTTGGGGGAGATAAGCCTGTTATCCCCAGGGTAGCTTTTATCCGTTGAGCGATGGCCCTTCCATGCGGTACCACCGGATCACTAAGCCCGACTTTCGTCCCTGCTCGACTTGTAGGTCTCGCAGTCAAGCTCCCTTATGCCTTTGCACTCTTCGAATGATTTCCAACCATTCTGAGGGAACCTTTGGGCGCCTCCGTTACTCTTTAGGAGGCGACCGCCCCAGTCAAACTGCCCACCTGACACTGTCCCCGCACCGGATTACGGTACCAGGTTAGAACCTAGATACGATCAGGGTGGTATCCCAACGTTGCCTCCATGCAAGCTGGCGCTCACACTTCAAAGGCTCCCACCTATCCTGTACAGATCGTACCCAAATTCAATATCAAGCTGCAGTAAAGCTCCATGGGGTCTTTCCGTCTTGTCGCGGGTAACCTGCATCTTCACAGGTATTAAAATTTCACCGGATCTCTCGTTGAGACAGCGCCCAAGTCGTTACGCCATTCGTGCGGGTCAGAATTTACCTGACAAGGAATTTCGCTACCTTAGGACCGTTATAGTTACGGCCGCCGTTTACTGGGGCTTCGGTTCACAGCTTCGGGATTGCTCCCTAACCACTCCCCTTAACCTTCCAGCACCGGGCAGGCGTCAGCCCGTATACTTCGCCTTACGGCTTCGCACAGACCTGTGTTTTTGCTAAACAGTCGCTTGGGCCTTTTCACTGCGGCCCCCTCGTGCTATTCACACTACCGGGGCACCCCTTCTCCCGAAGTTACGGGGTCATTTTGCCGAGTTCCTTAACGAGAGTTCTTCCGCGCGCCTTAGAATACTCTTCTCGCCTACCTGTGTCGGTTTGCGGTACGGGCACCATCACCTGGCTAGAGGCTTTTCTTGGCAGTGTGAGATCATGACCTTCGCTACTATAATTTTCGCTCCCCATCACAGCTCAGCCTTAATGATGTGCGGATTTGCCTACACATCAGCCTCACTGCTTAGACGGACATCCATCAGTCCGCGTCACTACCCTACTGCGTCCCCCCATTGCTCATAACGGCTTACGGTGGTACAGGAATTTCGACCTGTTGTCCTTCGACTACGCCTTTCGGCCTCGCCTTAGGTCCCGACTTACCCTGAGCGGACGAGCCTTCCTCAGGAACCCTTAGGCTTTCGGCGGATCAGATTCTCACTGATCTTTTCGTTACTCATACCGGCATTCTCACTTGTATAATGTCCAGCGCTCCTTACGGTACACCTTCAACCCTTATACAACGCTCCCCTACCCCTGATGCAAAGCATCAAGCCATAGCTTCGGTGGTGTGTTTAGCCCCGTTACATTTTCGGCGCAGAGTCACTCGACCAGTGAGCTATTACGCACTCTTTCAATGATGGCTGCTTCTAAGCCAACATCCTGGTTGTCTGTGCAACTCCACATCCTTTCCCACTTAACACACACTTGGGGACCTTAGCTGATGGTCTGGGCTGTTTCCCTTTTGACAATGGATCTTAGCACTCACTGTCTGACTCCCGGAAGTAAGTCTATGGCATTCGGAGTTTGACTGAGCTTGGTAACCCTTGCGGGCCCCGCACCCAATCAGTGCTCTACCTCCACGACTCTGTTTTCCGAGGCTAGCCCTAAAGCTATTTCGGGGAGAACCAGCTATCTCCGAGTTCGATTGGAATTTCTCCGCTACCCCCACCTCATCCCCGCATTTTTCAACATGCGTGGGTTCGGGCCTCCAGTGCGTGTTACCGCACCTTCACCCTGGACAGGGGTAGATCACCCGGTTTCGGGTCTACGTCCACGTACTCAGTCGCCCTATTCAGACTCGCTTTCGCTGCGGCTCCGGCTCTTCACCTTAACCTTGCACGGGAACGTAACTCGCCGGTTCATTCTACAAAAGGCACGCCATCACCCCTAAAACGGGCTCTGACTTTTTGTAAGCACACGGTTTCAGGTTCTATTTCACTCCCCTTCCGGGGTGCTTTTCACCTTTCCCTCACGGTACTGCTTCACTATCGGTCGCTAGGAAGTATTTAGCCTTGGCAGATGGTCCTGCCGGATTCATACGGGGTTTCACGTGCCCCGCACTACTCGGGATCCGTCTCGGAGGGAACAGACTTTCAACTACAGGGCTTTTACCTTCTTTGGCGGGCCTTTCCAGACCTCTTCGCTTAACCGGTTCCTTTGTAACTCCATGTGAGACGTCCCACAACCCCAAAGAGCAAGCTCTTTGGTTTGGGCTTCTCCGCGTTCGCTCGCCGCTACTGACGGAATCACTATTGTTTTCTCTTCCTCAGGGTACTTAGATGTTTCAGTTCCCCTGGTATGCCTCTGCATAACCTATGTATTCAGTTATGAGTAACTGGAAATTACCCCAGCTGGGTTTCCCCATTCGGACACCCCCGGATCAAAGCTTGCTTACAGCTCCCCGAGGCAGTTTCGTTGTTCGCCACGTCCTTCATCGGCTCCTAGCGCCTAGGCATCCTCCGTGTGCTCTTAGTAGCTTAACCATTTTGTTCCGGTTTCGGTCGCTCGCTTCCCTTGTTTTGCTTGCGCAAAGCCAAAAGTCGCTCTCACCCGATACCCTCACAAAAGCAATTTAACTACCTTTATACACTTGACTTGTTTGCACAAGTTCAGCTTAAAGGAATGTTCTAATTCGCGTTTGTTTCGTTTCGATATCTAGTTTTCAAAGAACAAGCTCCATGCAAAAGCAAGCTGTTTGAGAGTTTGAGCTCTCAAAACCGAACAACGAGTGAGTGTTTTGTAGCTAAGCTGCATATTTGAATGTTTCCGTTGCAGGAAACGATTCTCCATAGAAAGGAGGTGATCCAGCCGCACCTTCCGATACGGCTACCTTGTTACGACTTCACCCCAATCATCTATCCCACCTTCGGCGGCTGGCTCCTTGCGGTTACCCCACCGACTTCGGGTGTTATAAACTCTCGTGGTGTGACGGGCGGTGTGTACAAGACCCGGGAACGTATTCACCGCGGCATGCTGATCCGCGATTACTAGCAATTCCGACTTCATGCAGGCGAGTTGCAGCCTGCAATCCGAACTGAGACCGGCTTTGTTGGGATTGGCTCCATCTCGCGATTTCGCAGCCCGTTGTACCGGCCATTGTAGTACGTGTGTAGCCCAGGTCATAAGGGGCATGATGATTTGACGTCATCCCCACCTTCCTCCGGTTTGTCACCGGCAGTCTATCTAGAGTGCCCACCCGAAGTGCTGGCAACTAAATATAAGGGTTGCGCTCGTTGCGGGACTTAACCCAACATCTCACGACACGAGCTGACGACAACCATGCACCACCTGTCTCCTCTGTCCCGAAGGAAAGATACATCTCTGCATCGATCAGAGGGATGTCAAGACCTGGTAAGGTTCTTCGCGTTGCTTCGAATTAAACCACATACTCCACTGCTTGTGCGGGTCCCCGTCAATTCCTTTGAGTTTCAGTCTTGCGACCGTACTCCCCAGGCGGAGTGCTTAATGTGTTAACTTCGGCACCAAGGGTATCGAAACCCCTAACACCTAGCACTCATCGTTTACGGCGTGGACTACCAGGGTATCTAATCCTGTTTGCTCCCCACGCTTTCGCGCCTCAGCGTCAGTTACAGCCCAGAGAGTCGCCTTCGCCACTGGTGTTCCTCCACATATCTACGCATTTCACCGCTACACGTGGAATTCCACTCTCCTCTTCTGCACTCAAGTCACCCAGTTTCCAGTGCGATCCGGGGTTGAGCCCCGGGATTAAACACCAGACTTAAATGACCGCCTGCGCGCGCTTTACGCCCAATAATTCCGGACAACGCTTGCCCCCTACGTATTACCGCGGCTGCTGGCACGTAGTTAGCCGGGGCTTTCTTCTCAGGTACCGTCACCTTGAGAGCAGTTACTCTCCCAAGCGTTCTTCCCTGGCAACAGAGCTTTACGATCCGAAAACCTTCATCACTCACGCGGCATTGCTCCGTCAGGCTTTCGCCCATTGCGGAAGATTCCCTACTGCTGCCTCCCGTAGGAGTCTGGGCCGTGTCTCAGTCCCAGTGTGGCCGATCACCCTCTCAGGTCGGCTACGCATCGTCGCCTTGGTGAGCCGTTACCTCACCAACTAGCTAATGCGCCGCAGGCCCATCCCCAAGTGACAGATTGCTCCGTCTTTCCAGTTCTCTTCAGGCGAAGAAAACAATTATTCGGTATTAGCTACCGTTTCCGGTAGTTGTCCCAAACTTGAGGGCAGGTTGCCTACGTGTTACTCACCCGTCCGCCGCTAACCATCAGAGAAGCAAGCTTCTCTTCAAGTCCGCTCGACTTGCATGTATTAGGCATGCCGCCAGCGTTCGTCCTGAGCCAGGATCAAACTCTCCAATAAAGTATTGAAAAGAGCGATAAGCTCATTTTGAATCTGACGAGATTAAAAATCTCATTTGTGCTCCAGCCGATTCAAGCCAAGGCTTGTCTCAAACTTTCGCGTTCATTCTGCAAGCAGAATGTTTACTCACTCGTTGTTCAGTTTTCAAAGATCAAACACGATTTGTTTTACTTTTTTTCGTCTCAACCAAGTTTCGGCGGCGACTTAAATAATGTAACACATTTCGTTTGTTTTCGTCAAGAACTTTTTTTAATTTCTTTTTTGAAGCTTTAGTTCTTCACTTTTCCTCTGAAGAATTTATCGTTTGTTGGCGATAATCTCGTTTGAGGAACGAAATATAATGTATCATATATCGTGAATGAGAGTCAACATCTTTTTATAAATTATTAGACAAACAAAAAAGGAAGGTTTCCCCTCCCTTATGTGATCAATATAATGTCAGGCCTCTGGAGAAGGTTATGCCTCAATCCAATACCGAATTTCCCGACCCTCTCCTCCGATTGATGGCCATCCTGCCGATTCTTTTACAATAGAACGAAAGACCAGCTTACGTATTACCAAAGGCAGATCTTCTCGAACAAATCTTAACTGTGGATGATGAACAAGTTCATTCATGCTCCACGGCTCCTTGCGACTTCTTAACACACGCAACAGCAGTTCTGAGCATTCACTCATTTTGGACATTACTGAAAACTCACAGGCAAGCAGGACAAGCTCTACTCGCTGCTCCAGCGTCTCCGAGCTTACGGTAAGCTCTTGATAAAGTTTCCATAAAGCGCGATCCAGATTCTGCACATGTGTCCAGACGGCATGATCCGGGTATATCCCCTGTTCAATCAATACAATTCTTGCCCAGTTCCCCAGAGCCTCTAATACATTGTAGTAGGCGTCTACAACATGACCTTCCTGAATATGACGTTTGGCCTCCACATACATTCTCAAGAAACTGGTGAATTCATGAAGCAGCTTCTGCTCACGCAATTCTGCCCCAAAGGTAGACAGTTCTTCTCGCAAATCACTTAAGGCGCTGTCCGCTTCCCAGATAATCTCACCTTCAATCAGACACTGGGTGAGATTATTATGATTCCCGGTTACTACACTACTCTTTAATTCATGACGGCTCGCATAGATCATCTGATAACGAAGATCACCATATCTGTAATGTCCGACCGTCGACTTCAATTGATCATCATTATGAACAACAAGTACTAATAATTCGAAATCTTGAATTAGGGAGCCGTGGAATCGCTCTCCCGGGTGGGAATAAGCGATAGCCCCAACTGCCCCTGTCTCTTCCGACTGTTCGGACAAAAAAGCAAGGTTCTTTAATTCCACGATTCCCTCCATACATTTCATGGCAGATAAGCGCCAAGTCAGTTATAATGTAATTCTACATCCAGACTGAAGTTTCCTTCTTTTCCAGGTCCAATACTACTCATACGATAGGAGCATTTTTCATGATTTTTAAATCAGCAAAAATTAATGCTTTTCGCACTTGGGGATTACTACTGACCATGCTAGGTATGGGCCTAATGATACTGGGAACAGCCGGGATTGTTTTTTGGGGACATGCAGGCAAGGTCTTCGCAGCTGTAGGACTCGTCATCGGCCTGATTGCCATGATGGCCAGTCTAGCCATTTATTTCTGGGCGGGTATGCTCTCCACCAGTGCAGTACAAGTCGACTGTCCGGAATGCGGGAAGTTAACCAAAATGCTTGGCAAAACGGATCGTTGTATGTTCTGTCATACCATCCTCACCCTGGACCCTAATAAAGCCAACATGACCAGTCAACAACTGAAAGCGCCTTCTACACAAGCTCCCCCCACCGATGGTTAGCACAAAATGGTCTCCAACCGTTAAATGTCTTTTACCTTAATTTCATTGAAGAACAAAAAAAAGGTCCGGTATGTTTACCGGACCTTTTTGGACTTGGCTTATAAGTGAGCCCTTATTGCTGTTATCGATAGCTAAAATATGAAGTTAAGTTATAAGTTCTACGACCAATAAAACGCTAGACTGTACGTATGATGGTATCCAATGAGAAAATTTGAACTTAGTGAAAATAAATTGGAGCAAGCAGACACTCTGAGTTCGAGTAAATTATTTCTGGTATCCGGCCTGCTTCAATGCCTCCCATGCAGAAGCATTAGCAAAACTTCGATTCCATGCTGCTACTCCGCCCAGCTTCAGCGAAGCAACCAAATCCACACGCGCCTGAAGGGACACGGCATCTTCGATCCATATTTTCTTGGTAGCTCCGTCTTCCTTATATTCCACATAGTTCTGTCCACTTGCCTGATCCAGTTCAGGTTTGAGTTTCTTCTCTTGAATCAGCTCCACAATGGCATTCATGCCCACCGCTTTGGAAGACACTTTAACCTCACCCTGATCATTCGTCTCTTCCGTCCATATCCGGGTATAGAGCGGAACCGCCATGATCAACTTGTTAGAAGGGACTTCATCCTCCTCAAGTATGCGTCTCATGGAAGCCTCGGTCCAAGGCAGAGATGCTACCGAACCTGCCTTGGGACTGGCCGCCCAATGTTCATCATAAGCCATCACAATAACATAGTCTGCAAAAGAACCTAATGCACGGCGATCCAGAAAGGCAGACCACATCTCACTGTTTGATTTTGGTGTTACATCAATTGATAACATCAATCCATGTATACGAGCCATCGCCTTGATCTCGCGCACAAACTGCGTAATATTCGGCCCGTCATCGGTATACACGTTCTCAAAATCGATGTTGATACCATCCAGTTGATACGTCTGTGCATACTCTAACATCTGCTCAATAATATGAGTGCGTGTCTCGTAAGAAGCTACAGCTTCTTTTGTAACGTCCGGATCAAAGCTGTTATCCATGAGTCCCCATACTTCCATACCCGAACGGTGAGCCCAGTTCACATAAGCTTGGTTTCCCTTGCTTTTCACAGTGCCCTGTCCATCCGTAATATGAAACCATGTGGGGCTGACCACATTCACACCTGGCATTTTACCGATAGAGCCCACATCAGGCTGACGATTGTACACGGCTTCCCAAACCAGATTTACCGGTTTATTCTGCCACTTCTTCTCTGCTGCAGTCAGCGTATACTTGGGCAAGTCCACCTTCTTTTTCTCGGTGAGGACAATATAATCATTATCTACATATCCGGCATATCCATTATCGAGTTGAACAAAACTCTGTTTATCACCCGTCTGCCATACACGTACCCGTGCATCCTTTTCCATGTCGGCAATGATTGGTGAGGATTCTCCACCACGTTTATATAACGGCACCGTTTTGTCGGCTTTGGATGATAACGTATCGATCTCTGCATACTGTATCATGTCTCCACCACGCATCAGCAGCACAGCACCTGTTACTGAATCTTCCTGTACGGTTATGCCATATACTTCTTTCAAAGGTTTGAGCGGAATATAGGCTTCTCCGCCCTTAACCTCAGGCTTAACTGTCATAGGATAATCTTTGTGATTAAGTTCTGCTTGTGTGCTTCCATCTTTCATATGAAGGACTCGCTGAGGAGAGGCAATAATGATATCTCCCGATTCTGATTCATAACGTATGCCTGCATCAATCGCTTCTTGCAGCACATCTACAGGCAACTTAAGTTGATCTCCTGTACCCAGAGCGTCTCCATCCATCAGTTGCCCATCTACAAAAATAGGCTGGCTTCTTCCTACCCAGTCGGGGTCTTCATGGGTCTGGTTCAACCATACATTTGTTATAAGCCAGTAAGCCCCCCCGGCGATCAGACAAGCCCCGAGAAAACCGGGCCAAAATGAACGTCGCTTCTGACGTGTATATCTGCTTTTTCTACCCAAACGTCTACCTCCGTTAATTATGCTGATCATAAGGATGTGCGCATAAGTTGTTATAAAGATGAGCATTTTGCATAAATGCTAAAAAAAAACGTGAAGAATCCATACTGAATTCTGCACGTTAATATTGTAATTCAACTCTCTTAATCCCTGCAACTTTTGCAAACGCCATATACTTCCAATCGGTGACCGTGTACTTCGAATCCTGTACTAGACTCCGCCTGAAGCTCTACACTTTTGAGTGAAGGATAGCTGAAGTCTTCAATCTTGCCGCATTGATCACAGATAACATGATAATGATCCGTCACATTGGCATCGAAGCGACTTGAATTATCTCCGTATGTCAATTCCCGGACCATGCCAGCTTCCAGAAACATCTTCAAATTATTATATACCGTTGCCACGCTCATACTGGGAAATTGGGGTTCAAGGGCTCGGTAAATTTCATCGGCTGTCGGATGCCCCATGGATTCCATCAGATAGTTCAATATGGCATGACGCTGGGGTGTAATACGGACACCGGTCGTTTTCAGATGCTCCAACGCATGTTGGACACGTGTTGCCATAAAACCCACCGCCTTACCTTTCATTCTCTGGTGAAGAGTAAGTTACCGTCTCCTCGCTCAGAGTTGATTCCCGGCCATTAAGAACGACAATCCATCTTTCATGCCGTGTAATCTTGCCAGTGTACATTTATTGTACGGCGATTACAAGTTTATTGTCAACGCGGCAGTCAAGGAATCTCTGTAGAATCCTCCTGGGAATTTGCTCCGTCTTCGGTTGTCTGTTCCAGATTCTCAGCCGTATCTTCAGAATCAGGTGTAACTGTTTCAGGCGTAGATACAGCCGGGTTACTCTGAATGGTGAGATCACTGTTGCCTTCAATTTTCACCCTGTACTCGCCCTCACCGAGCTGGCCTTCTATGGTTTTATTCTGTACTTTGAACGGCAGATCCGTACTTAGATCTCCATAACTGCTGGAACCCGCAAGACTGTAGTCTCCACGATCAGGAAGTAATACGTTAATGGCTCCCACCGCACTGTACACATCCCAGTCCCCTCCGACTTTGGTAGATACGATGTTAATACTGCCATTAAGCGATTGGGCTTTGATTCCCAGATTGGCTCCATCCAGCGTAATATTGCCGTTGCGTGTCTCTGCGATGAATTCACCAACGGAGTCCGCAATACTGATACTTCCCACTTGTGTAGCAAGATCTACATCGCCGGAAATACCGCGAGCCTTCATATCTCCACGGTTACTGTCCAGATCGACATTACCTATGGCGTTGGCTACAATGACATCTCCGTTCAACGTTTTCCCGGAGATATCTCCAACAGCATTGGTAATCCGGATACGTCCGTTACCCGTTTCGGCCAGTATGGTACTAATGGCTTCCGGACGATTTAATAATATGGCTCCATTGGAAGTTCGAATATCCAGATTAAAACGACGATCATCCGGGATCGTTATGGTAAGATTCATACGCGGCTGCGTTTTTTCATTGTCTCCATACGTCTTGCCTGTAGCTTTGATATAAATTACTTTTGTACCATCGGCCTCTACAAAAGAGGCTGCTGCAACGGCCTTTGCCTGTACTTCCGTCGTCTGATCTACCCAGATCACCGTCCGTACTTCAATCTCATCCGTATCTCCGCGTTGTACCGAGATATCTCCGTTGACACCTTCAACCACTAGGTCTGACGTATCCATGCGAACAGGTACACGAATCGTGCCCTTATCCTCCATATATCCTGCCGCTTGACTGTAGTCCATGGATGCCGCTCCGAGATTTAGACTCACTCTATTCCATAAGTGCATGTAATGATCCTGCTCGGTGACGATAAATACGGAAGCTGCCAAAATCAGTGAGGTTAGAATGCCTTTGGCATCGGGTCTAAAACGTACTTTGATTTGCTCATCAGGATTGCTCGGGTTATCCGATTGCACCTTGTTTCTTCTGCGTGTCCACAGGAACAGCACAATATATTCAACACCCAAAACAACGAGCAAAAATGGCCACCAGTCCACCATCTCATATACATAGTCCGTTCCCCACCGTTTATCCAAAATCAACAGCACACCGACCGCTATGATTAAGGCGGCAGCCGTATAGCGGCCAACCCGGACTTTACGGTTCATCACGTTCCCTCCTTGTATTGTTTCCACTACATTTTTTTCTTGTTCAACATCACCCAGAACTCACGACCAAACAGAAGCAAACCGCCTACGATCATGAGAACCGCAAATGAATATCCGCCGTACATGGCGAGAAGCTCTTGAAACCAACGTGGTTTGCGGAAAAAAAGTACCATCAAAGATCCGCCCACAATCAGAAGTAATCCAAACGATATGCCTCTCTCCCAGACCATCATTGCATCTCGTGTAGAACGTTCATTGGTTATCGGCTTGTCCGAAGTTGCCTGGGTTACTGCTCTACGTCTGCGCATCATGACCCAATCTGCAGATTGCAACACATCATATACATTGTAAAAGTAAATAACCGGAATACACAAAGCCAGCAAGATGAGCAATGGCACATTGATCTGTATACCAATAGATGAGAAGTACAACACTGCTGACAGATCAAGCAAAACAAGCAGCATAAAGGTCAAACCCCTCATGTACAATCTCAGATAAATATGACCCAGACCAGGAATAATGGCACTCAGTAATCCCGCAATAAACTTGTGAGTCCTATTTCTGACCGGTTTGGTCTGAACTGTACGAGTCTTTTGGTTCAATTGACGTCTCCGTTTCATAACATACTCCTCTCTTCTGATCTGACCTTCCGCTCTTCATGCATTTGGTTAGATAGTACCCTAAAGAGCAAGGAGAGTAACTGGAAGAAATATGGATATGACCAAAAACCCTCCGGCACTACTGGCCTGGGGAGGGTTGTAATTCATTATTCGATCGACACCTTGGTAACGTGTTCCCATTGTCTTAACTTGGATACCAAGCCTACCGTTTGGAAATCATGCGGTACCTGGACATGTAACACAATCTCAATTTTACGTTCAACCGACACCATCTCTGCGTAGGCCAAGTCTTGTTCATTCACGGTAATTTTACGAATTTTGATCTTCTCCTGCTCCATACATGAAGACAGTTGTTCGAGAAAACCGGGTTCTGACAAGGTATGAAGTGTAACAACATGCAGTTTGTTCCCTCGTAGATACCTTAGCTCTAATTTGTTAAATACCCAGAGATTAAGCAATACCAGAACGGTGGATACGATAGAGGCAAAAAAGAATCCCGCACCTGCTGCGAGCCCAATGGCTGCAACAACCCAGATTGAAGCAGCTGTAGTCAGTCCGGTAATGGATTTTCCCGTGAAGAGAATTGTCCCTGCTCCCAGGAATCCGACACCAGTAATTACAGCAGTAGCCAAACGCGCTGGATCAATCCTTACATTTAATTCATTAGCAAAATCTTTAAAGCCATAAACAGATAACATCATGATCAGTGCAGAGCCAAGACATACCAGGATATGGGTACGCAAACCGGCAGCATGATTGGACCGTTCCCGCTCCAGGCCTACGAGCCCTCCAAGCAGCATAGCCAGCAATAATCGTAATAAAATGTGCCACTCATCAATGAACCAGGGATCGCCCAAAGTCGGTATTCCTCCTCAAGTTGTTAATATTATTAAAGTTTATTCTTGTGAAAAGTCGTTAATTCCACTCCAGGTGCAATCTGTGTGACTTCCACAGGCGTAAAACCAAATTTGGTGTACAGATTCACTGCGGGTTGATTCAGCGTTCCTGTGGAGACGATATAACGCGGAAGATCCGCATGCTGTTCCAACACATACGTCATCAAAGATGCCGCAATTCCCTTGCGAAAGTGATCCGGGTGCACCATCATTCGTGTAATGGTCAGTGTGTTCTCCTCTTCCTCCGCTACAGCGACAGCCCCGATAAGATCTCCGTCATCATGGATACAACCATAAAAACTCTCTCCACAATCCCGAAGTGTCTCCATCGTATCCATCAAAGGAGGAATCTCCTGAAATCCGATGATTTCAGCTTCCAATCGATAAGCTACATGTTGTAGTCTCCATAACTGTCCCAACGTCTCCAGATCACTCAGTGACAATGGTTGAATGTTCATATCCGTTCCCCCGTCCGAAATACATTTGTATCTATCAATACCAAAAAGAGGCTGTCACAGGGACGAGCCTCTTTCTGTCCGGCCTCACCGGAAGGATTAGCGGTTCAGTACATCTGCAAGCAGTTGGTTGGCTAGAGCGGGATTCGCCTTGCCTTTACTTTCTTTCATAACCTGACCAACAAGGAAGCCAATGGCTTTTTGTTTACCAGCTTTATAGTCTTCCACGGATTGAGGATTATTCGCTACAACCTGCTCAACGATGGCAAGAATGGCGCCTTCATCACTAATCTGCACAAGACCCTTCTCTTCAACGATCTGCTGTGGAAGCTTGCCGCTCTCCAGCATTTCCTTGAATACCGTTTTGGCGATTTTGCTGTTAATAGTGCCCTTTTCCAGCAGTCCGATCATTTCACCCAAACCTTGACCTGTCAGTGGAACTTGAGTCACTTCAAGGTTGCTCGTATTCAAGTAACCCAGCAAGTCGCCCATGATCCAGTTGGATACGGACTTCGCATCCTGAGTGAATTTCAAGCTATCTTCGAAAAGATCAGCTATAGCCTTGGATGAAGTAATAACCTCTGCATCATAACTAGGTAATCCGTAATCAGCCGTGTAACGAGCCTTACGCTCGTCTGGAAGCTCAGGTATGGTAGCTCTGATCCGCTCTTTCCAGGCTTCATCGATATGCAGCTTCACCAGATCCGGGTCCGGGAAATAACGATAGTCATGCGCCTGTTCCTTACCACGCATCGACAGTGTTTTCCCTTGAGCTTCGTCCCAGCGACGCGTCTCCTGAACCACTTCACCGCCATCATCCAGAATCTCAGCCTGACGGTATTGTTCATATTCCAGACCACGCTGAACACCACGGAAGGAGTTCATGTTCTTCAGCTCGGCTCTTGTTCCCAGCTTCTCCTGTCCATGTGGACGCAAACTGATGTTGGCGTCACAACGCAGTGATCCTTCTTCCATCTTCACGTCCGACACATCACAGTACTGCATGATTGCACGCATTTTTTCAAGATACGCACGTGCCTCTTCCGGAGAAGAAATCTCAGGTTCGGATACAATCTCCACAAGTGGAGTACCGACACGGTTAAAGTCCACCAAAGAAGCGTATCCGCCATCAATATGTGTAAGCTTCCCTGCATCTTCCTCCAAGTGAAGACGCGTGATGCCGATTCGTTTCGTTTCACCATTTACTTCAATATCAATCCAGCCGTTCTCACCAATCGGTTGATCGAATTGCGAGATCTGGTAGGCCTTTGGTGAATCGGGGTAAAAGTAGTTTTTACGGTCAAACTTGCTGACATCAGCAATCGTACAATTCAGGGCCATCGCTGCCTTCATGGCGTAGTCTACCGCCTGACGATTCAATACAGGCAGTACACCCGGATGTCCGAGACAGACCGGGCAGGTATGCGTATTCGGCGGAGCTCCAAAAGCTGTGGAGCAGCCACAGAAAATTTTGGAGTTGGTATGCAACTCCACGTGGACTTCAAGTCCAACGACCGTTTCATATTTAGATGCGGACATTTCTATATTCCTCCGTTCCGGGCAGTCTACAGCTGCGGACGCTGCTTGTGGAATTCTGTATTTTGTTCAAACGCATGCGCTACACGCAATACGGTTGTTTCATCAAAGGCTTTACCGATAATCTGCAGGCCAACAGGCAATCCATCCGAGAATCCACATGGAATGCTAACAGCAGGTACACCAGCAAGGTTAACCGGAATAGTCAAAATATCGTTCAGATACATCGTAAGTGGATCATCCACCTGTGAACCCAGTTTGAACGCCGTAGTTGGCGCAGTTGGTCCGATAATCACATCATATTTGGCAAATACATTGTCGAAATCCTGTTTGATCAATGTACGTACCTTCTGTGCTTTCAGATAATAGGCATCATAGTAACCCGAGCTGAGTGCATACGTTCCGAGCATGATACGTCGTTTCACTTCCGGACCAAAACCTTGACTGCGGGACTGATGGTACAGATCCAGCAAGTTATCCGGATTGTCAGCACGCACGCCATAACGTACACCATCAAATCGAGCCAAGTTGGAAGAAGCCTCTGAAGATGCCAGCAGGTAATACGTAGCCACCGCATATTCGGTATGCGGAAGGGATACTTCTTCCCATGTTGCCCCGAGCCCTTCAAGAACTTTCAATGCAGACAAAACTGTCTCTTTCACTTGTGGATCTACGCCTTCACCGATGTATTCCTTCGGAACGGCAATGCGAAGCCCTTTGACATCACCTGTCAGTCCGCTCAAATAATCCGGGATTTCTACTTTTGCAGATGTCGAATCTTTGGCGTCATAACCAGCAATGGCTTGCAATACATAAGCAGAATCTTCAACATTTTTCGTCAAAGGACCAATCTGATCCAGGGATGATGCAAATGCAACCAATCCAAAGCGGGAAACAAGTCCGTACGTCGGCTTCAATCCAACAACACCGCAATACGAAGCAGGCTGTCTGATGGAGCCACCTGTATCTGATCCAAGTGTGAAGTACGCTTCTCCCGCAGCCACAGCTGCTGCAGAACCACCGCTGGAACCTCCTGGAACACGATCAAGTGCCCATGGATTACGTACAGGGGAGAAACTTGAATTCTCATTGGAGCCGCCCATGGCAAATTCGTCCATGTTGAGTTTACCAATAGTTACGGTGTCCGCAGCTTTCAATTTCTCGACAACTGTCGCGTCATACACCGGGTCGAAATTACGAAGGAATTGGCTACCACACGTCGTGCGCAGTCCGTTCGTAACGATGTTATCCTTAATGCCTACAGGCAGACCAAAAAGCAAACCTTTCTCCTCGCCACTAACCAGACGGTCATCCAGTTGACGTGCACGAGCGCGTGCTTGTTCTTCATCCAGTGCCAAATATGCCTTAACTTTATCGTCATGCGCGCCAATGTTCTGATACGCCTGATCCACCAAATCACTGACCGACAGCTCTTTGGCATGCAGCTTGTTATGTAACTCAGGCAACGATTGTTCAAATAAACTCACAGTTTTTGTCCTCCTTCCGGTTATCCGTTATTCCATTACTGCAGGCACTTTAAACTGCCCGTCTTCTTCTTCCGGTGCATTGCGCATCACCTGTTCAATCGACAGGCTTTCTTTGGTCTCATCTTCACGCATAACATTGCTTACGTGCAGAACGTGAGTGGTGGGCTCGATGTCTTCCGTATCCAGCTCATTCAGCTTTTCTGCATATTTTAAAATCGCGTTCAGCTGACCTGTCAGGGTCTGTTCTTCTTCAGCAGTCAAGTTGAGCCGGGCCAGCTTGGCCACATGCTGAACGTCATTATTCGAAATACTCATTAGCGGATGCCTCCTTCATTCGTTCTGATTCCCGAAACGATCTGAAACGAATCGCTCGTTTAACGGGCTAAAGTCTCAAGATAACTTTTTTCATTATAGGTGAGATAGTTCGACAATTCAATGCAAATGACCTGACAGGCTTCCGGGAAGCTAAAATCAAACTTATAAAATAAAAAAGAGCCGGCATCAGCCGACTCTTAAAATTCTAAATCCATGCACGCAGATTAACCTGCTTTATAAAATCCGCCTGTGACATAACATCGTTCGCGGTTTCCTCTTCCTCTTCCACAGCTTGAAAATCTCCGTTCATCAGATGATGAAACAGCTTCTCATTGTGTGTCGCAAGGGCGTAATCTATCAACGCTTCTCGCTCGACCCGCTCAGCTTCCTGCTTCAGCAGAACCTCTTCCAGATCGACGTCGCCGGATGGAACAAAAAAGTTCCGGTTTACCTGCGGCACTCGAAGCACGTAATCGAACGCATTGTCCGGATTCCGGTCATAAGCGATGATGAAACCATATTCCCCCACAGGAAGATTCTGCTCAAACGCATCCGCGACGATGACAACCTTCTCTCCTAATCGCAGCATCGTCTAACCTCCTGGTAGTCTATCATTAATATTTATTTGTATAGTCTACTAGAAAAGAATAACGATGTCTAGGAATACTAGAATTAAACAACATATTTGTGCAAAATCTTTTTTCCATTTTTAAAATGATGTTATTTCCGATTACGTGCACCTGGCTTGCGCTGTGATCGAATCACGACAAACCAATATATTATGAGCGGCGTGGGAAATCCTGTGATGCCCCATAATCCCCATAACCAAGGGAAACGTCCACGTCTGCGTGCGTCCTGAAAGATCCATGTGCCCTGAACCAGAAGGAAAATGCCAAGCAATGCCAGCCACAGTGGAGAAATCTCATCCAATGAATAATGTATTTTATTCATGATGAACCTCCTTCCGGCGCCGTCCGGCCCAAATCACAGCCAAAATCACCGCAACAGCTGTACCAAGAGCCTGGATTCCCAGATAAAGAGCTGGAGCAGATACAAAAAATAATGCCCCAAAGGTTATGGCAAGCAATCCAACCAACCAGAAACATATCATCTCGATCCAATTGGCTCGACGTCTAATCTGTCTCCGTTCCCTGACTTGGGCTTCAAGTGCACCCAAAGAAGGAATACTTGTCGGCTCAAATGCATCATCGAGCACTTTCATGTGTTGCTGCAATCGTTCTACAACTTCTTGTTCTTGTGCATCATCTGATCTGCTCATCCTTATTCCAGCTCCTTTCTTAACTGACGGAGACCATAAGCTGTGCGTGACTTCACCGTTCCCGCAGGAATACCCAGCATTTCCCCGATCTCGTCATATCCGTATCCATAATAATGCTTCAGTAACACTGCAACACGATGTTCGGGTGTCAGTCTTGTCATCGCATCCATGACATCTGTCCATTCTTCATTCCGAGTCTCAAGCTGCCAGCGGAATCGACGTACAGCCTGATCCCGAATGAGAGCAAGCCAGTTCTGTTCTCTCTTCTTACGTCTTGTCTTATCGATATAGATGCGGGTCGCAATGGTGATCATCCATGATGAAAAGGCAGACGTGCCATCATATCGATGGATATTTTCCATACAACGAATCATCGTATCTTGCACCGTCTCTTCTGCGAGGTTAGCGTCCATTGTCACTTTCACAAGATACTTATACACAAACGTGTAGTGACGTTGCAACAACGCTGCGAGTGCGCTATCGTCTCCCGATACTGCTCTGCGTACCTCTTCAAGCTCAGCTACCTTTATCATGAAATCACCTGCTTCCCGTTCAATCTGGAGTTAATACGACAGGCTCTGCAAAAACGTTCAATGAAATCAAAAAAAAATTTAAACCCGACAATTTCCCGGGCAATCAGACTTGATTCCGGTAATCTTGCAGCTTGTCGAACCACGGTTGGTTGCGGGCTCCGTTTCTTAAAACACGGCTTGCCCATATATTCTGCTGAGACTTAACCACTTCATTGGTCACGCTAGGGTTATGTATTAAAGCTCGCTCAGTACCTGTTTCTCTTTTCCCACTTTCCAATATGCGACGGTTTTCTTCAATGATCGGATACTCGACACGCTGATTCAACGGAATAACTCTTGTTTTCTCCACTTTGATATTCCCCACTCTCATGATCTATATAAGTTGAACTAAAGATTATTTACACTGACACTACGATGACGGAATAACCTTCCAATCGCTGTTATCCCCAGATTTTTTGATTCCCTTTTCTTAAAGGGGAAATCCGGTGATAGCTTATGCTTTCGAAGTTGCTTTCTTGCAGAAAGCTTGTAGCTTCGCTTTTACAGGTTTTTTCTGCCCTCTCCGTTATTGTGTAAATGATTAGTTCAACTTATATACTATTTTTCTTAAACTCATCATTTCTAAATCAATCTGTACTTGCTATTGGTCTAAAACTGGCTTGTGATGAAGCGCATCTTGCATCTCTATGTAGCGTAAAAAAGGCTAATTCTGTGATAAAAAGGGGCTGAAAACAAAAAAAGAACGCAAACCGGGTATAGACCACAGTCTGCGTGCTTCGCGAGGTTGGGTGTTTCTTGGTAATGCTTCAGTTAGATGATGCCTTAACGCTTGTAACAACTAATTGCTATTCTAATGAAAAAGTTGTCACTTGTCCAGACTTTCTTCACATATCATGTCGGATTATCTTGCGGACACGTAAGGATTGTTCTGTTTCTCATAACCAATGGTCGTTTTGGGACCATGACCTGGATATACTTTCACTTCATCAGCAAAGGTGTAAAGCTTGTTCTGGATTGAATCAATCAGATCCCGTTCACGCCCTCCTGTCAGGTCCGTTCTGCCCACACCCATGCGGAACAGCACATCACCGGCAAACAGGTCGTTATCACAAAGCAAACTTACACTGCCTGGTGAATGTCCAGGTGTATGGAACACTTTAAACGTATGACCAATCAGATTCAGCTTCTGCCCTTCGTCCATGGCATATTCAGCAGGATCTGTCGAAAGCGGTGGTGTCGCCTGTGGCCAATTCAAAGATCCATTTAATTTCGGGGTGGTCAGCCAGTCACTCTCCAAGTCATGAAGATAAACGGGACATCCCTTCAATTTACGGATCTCATCTACCCCACCCATATGATCAAAGTGAGCATGAGTGAGGAGAATGGCTTCGATCTCCAAGTCTTGGATCGCCTTAAGCAGCGGCCCTGGATTCATGCCTGGATCGATAATGACGGCTTTGCCCGGATCATCTCCTTGTAAAAGATACGCGTTGGTCTGAAGCGGGCCTAGTGTAAACGTACGAATGTTAAGCATATCGGCTTAGTAACCCGAAATCAGTTCACGCAGCTCACGGATAATGGCCGCATGTGACTCCGTTCCTTCCCCATAACGTTTACCAATCTCTTGACGCGCTACAGCCAAATTTTCTTGATAATCTGCTGCTTCACGATCCGGATTAAGGCGTTTGAATTCAATCATGACTTCCTGTACATGCTGCGGACGAGGTCCCCACTGACCTAACACATGACCACCTGTATCTGCAAAAATAACGACTGGCACGGAACGGCCACCCATCGTCAGGAACTCATCCATCACTTCCGGATGGTTCTCCATAATCAGAACTTCTGTTGGAATTCCTGAGATTTCAAGCGCCTGGAACACAACCGGAATATTACGGACAACATCCCCGCACCAGTCAGCAGCCAAAATTAACACACGCAGATCATCGCGATGGTTCAGGCTCTCAAAGAACTCACGATCCTCTTCGTTCGACCAAGTAAAGCTATCATAGTTGGCCTGGAATTCACTTTGGTTCTTGGTCATACTCTCGATAAAATCTTTCGGTGGAAGACCTTTACCGAATTTGTGAGACAAGTTGGGTTTACCCATGACTAGACACTTCCTTTCTTTTTACGAACATTCATCCATTTAATAAGTACATAAACGATCATAAGGGCGAGAGCGACAAGCAAAATAGGCATAACATATGGTGCCGCTTTCTCATCAATATGCTTCCATTGATCTCCAAGAATCATCCCTAAATATATAAACAATGCAGTCCAAGGTATAACAGCGAGTGTAGTAAGCAAGATGAATTTGCCTGTGTGCATTTTCGTGATGCCAGCCGGGATGGAGATTGCATGTCTTACCACCGGAACAAAACGCGCTGTGAAAATGACACCTGTACCATACTTGCGGAACCACTCCTCGGAATGGTCGATGTGTTTTTTCTGGATGAGTATGTATTTACCGTAGCGTTCAAGTACAGGTCTGCCGCCATAACGGCCAATCCAGTAAATAAATAACTGGGCAATCACACCGCCCACAGTACCAAAAATCATAGCACCGAAGAAGTTGATATTACCTTGTGAAACGAGAAAACCTCCATACGCCAGCACAATTTCGCTTGGGATAACTTCCAACATTAATCCAAGCATGATTCCAAAGTACCCAAGACTTTGAATCCAATCGAACAATTGGCCAACAAGGTTATGAATAAAGTCCATCTCAACCCTCTTTCTCCATCCTGATTGGCGGTGCCCCTCCGCACCATGGATGTTCGTCCCTATTTTATCACAGGGCTGTGGACGTTGCTACATCACGAGGTTAGGATAGTGTCCCGTTCGTAACAGTCCGCATATGGTATGGGGAGAGGAGCGTGAGAAGATGTCACACAAGTCAATACCCGGTTCTCCGCCGGTCAAACATAAGCAATCTGGTCAAAACCTTCCTTCCGCCAGAGGAATTCGCAGAGCATGCAGCAAGGAATTGTACCGGACAGCCAAAAGGCTAAAAGTATATGTCTCTCCCGAACGAATGAAACAGGCGGAAGAATATTATTACGGTAAGGTGATTACAAATCTGCTCTGGATTGGGGAGAATCGCGACAACCGCAAGAAATTATGTGAGTGGTGGAACACAGATGTCAGTGCAGAGATCGCCACGATGTGGGAAGTAGACGTTGAACCATTAAAAGATGCGTTTCAGCACGCATTTGGCGGTTATCGTCTGTAGATTATGGAGGAATGAGGCAGATAGCTGTGTCTTCAAACCTACTGAAAAACGGAGCAATGGTTGAAGCGAATCTGAACATGTTAGGAACATGTTAGGAATGGGTAAGGGCACGGGCACTGTGTCCTTAACGTGTGATGTTAATGCCTTCTTCACGTACGAGCAAGCGAATGAGACAACATAAATGGGAATTGCTCATTTATGATGTAAAGCTTCGCTCCAGGTGGAATGCAGGGCGTCCTCTGGCTTGCGGATCGAGCAGAGCATGAAGCCGACCACCATGGGGAGTATGAACATAAGCTGAGAGTATATTTTCATGCTCATGCTCATGCTCATAACTCATAACTCATACTCATACTCATACTCATACTCATACTCATACTCATACTCATGAGCGGTAACGAATCTGAGGCGTCTTATTCAAGGATTTGAAGCACTCTTAGAAATCTAAGGAATCTGAGACACGTTATATCGGAATTTTTGGCCTTTTATAGGGTTTTGTTAGGGAATTTCCGGAAATAACGTGTCTGATGTTCCTTACAATTTAAAAGGAGGAGCTAAAGGCCAAATAAGACGTCCTGTGTTCCTTAGAAAATCGCATACCCATCCGCGAGGAGCAACCGGCTTGGACTCCCAGAATTTTTAGACGTTGACATCCATCATCATATAGCTTGGGTAAACGTCAAGATCCAGCAGTGATTCAAGGGCTCCGCTTGGTCAACTCTGGAGTAAACGGATGAGAAAAAGCTGAAGCAAGCCTGCGCAGGTTCTCTCCATAGCCTGGAGCATGTTCTTCCAGTACAAAACGACGATCATTGCGAACGTTTCCTGCTTCCACTTCCTCAGCCAGCAGTTGATACCGTTCATACATCTGAACACCAGCGGCGGCAGTCTGTTGGGCTCGATCCGTGAATCCTGCCTTCCATTCCCGCCTCGCTACCTGCTCCATCCAATACAAAGCCGAGGATTGGCCAATGCCATCATACCGATTCAATGCGATCGCTTGTTCAAAATATTCTCCAGCCTGCTGTCCTTCGCCGAATTGGGCTACCAATCGTCCCAGTTCGATGTAAATCTGAGGGTGCATCGGGGAATGGGACAAGCTGTTTAAAAGGAGTGATTCTGCTTCTCGTCCCGGAAGAGATCGTGCAAGGGATATCACGATATCCGGTCGATTCGGGTTAGACTGAAGGGCAGCCACAAGATGCACCTTCTGTGCTGGAGTGCCATCCGGTTCAGACATCGCCTGACGGTACTGCACTTCTGCTACGGCATATCGAGAGGTCAGCCAGACTGTTCCACCAATCCAGAAAAGGATGATCATCACTGTGGATCCCCTTATTAGCCGAGCAGTTACTCGCTGAAAAATATGAAAGAAGGAACGCATCGCGACAGCTGATGGGTGGGATTGGGTTGATAAATATCGCAAGAAAAGAGATCTGGATTTAGATCTCAATTTAGATCCCGATTTGGATCTGACAGGAGTGTATTTCACAGTTACGCCGGATCGCTGGACCCCCTCTGTTTCCGTCTTCAATGCGACTGCCCAAGCACCGAGCCAGATGAAGAGCATCCAAAATAATGTAAAGCTCCAGTCAAAGTCCATCGCCCCATGCAGGCCAAAAATAAGCACGGAAGGCATGAGCTGCGGTGCAAAATGAAAGATGCTTCGCAGGGTGAGTAGAAACCACCCTGTGACAAGCAGGATGCCGATCATGCCCGTGTCCAGGGCGAGATCGAGCAGGCCGTTGTGAACCTCGCCTCCAACATAAGGCGAGGATTGAATGGCGCGGAATATGTTGCGCCATGTATCCCCACCGTGGCCGAGCCATGCGGCCTCGGTCCACAGCTGGAGGGCGTCCCGCCACATCTGTAGGCGGGACACCCCAGTGCCGACACCCGCCGCGAGGCGATCGGCGGTGGAGGCCACGGCCATCAGTTCGGCGGCGGCTCCCGCCAGCACAATGGCCGTCAGGGCAGCGGTGCGTGGAGCCTTGGCGGCGCCGCTGTGCCATAGACGGCACAGCAGCAGCGTGCCGAGCAGCGCAGCTGCCCATGCCCCGGCCAGTGCCAGCAGGCCGGGCACGGGTGCAGGCGCCAGCTGGGCAGCAGCCAGCTGGCGGTACAGCCAGGCCGCGCACGCCAGTGGCGCGGCCATGGCCAGCAGCAGCGGCAGGCGGGCACCGCGCCGCTGCAAAGCAAAGGCGGCGACCGCGGCGCAGCCGGTCGCCAGCCAAGCGCCGCGCGACTCGCTCAGCAGGAGCGCGGCTTGCGCGGGCATGAGCGGCAGCACTGCCGCGATGAGTCGCCCGGCCGGCACAGGCCGGGCTATGACTCGTGCGGCGGCTGTCAGCCGCTCCAATGCGTACATGCCAACAACGGCACCGTACGCATTCGGGTACTGCAATAGTCCGCCGAGCCTTGCTCCGGCGGAGCTGATCTCGGGGTCAGCAGTTCGCATCACCCCGAAGGGCAGCGGCAATATCCCGCATACGGCAAGGATGCCGCTTAGCACAAGCAAGCCTCCTGCCATCTGCCAACCGCAAGCTAACCAACGCGCACCATCCATGCGCACAGCCAGTATTGCGGTGAGCAGAGTAAACATCGCAAGCAAGCTCCACCGCAGCATCTCATCCATGCTGCCCTGTTTACTCACCGAGCCTACCCATGCATGTAGCCCAAAACATGTCATCATCCCCAGCGGCCATAATACCCGCCACATTCCTGGAAATCGAAAAATTTTCTCAACGATTCGTTCGAGTCTCCCCCGACCCTGTCCCAATGATATGGGTATTCGTTCACTCGCCTTCTGTGGACGAATACCTACAAGGAAAAGCAAAAACATAATCAATATGCTTCCTCCTGCGATCAAAAGGACAGGGTACAGATCCGCTGAATAGTACAGCCCTCGACTCAGACATCCTGCAAGCAGCAAGAGAATGGAGAGTATGCCTACCCCAACAGTCCAACCCCATCCTGAATAACGTTTACACCTCAAACTTTGAGAAAAACTCCCTGATGCATCGGTCTGAATAGCTCCATTTGGATTATTTTTATCATCTTTTTTATACGTATCATCTTTGTTGTATGTATCTTCCCTATTATATGTACTATCTTTACTACCCTTATTGTCCCCATTACATAAGTCCCTGTTATCTACAGATTCTGTACCTTTTGCATGGTGAGACCCTTCAAACGCCTGTTCCATCACTTCCTCATTCGCCGCATACCCTCGTCTATACCTTACAACTCCCTTATGCATTGTCCTATTCTTCATCCTTATACACCCTCCTTCCTTCCAGCACTCCATATGCATAACAAAAAGACAGAAGATCCCGATAACGGGTCCTTCTGCCTGATATACATCTGAAAGTTATAATGTTGATTGCTACGAAGTATGTGCATAGAATATCATTTTACATTCAGGGACCCTAATTGCAGTATGTCCCTGGATTGTCATTGGCACACTCAGCAAAGGTCGCAATTTGCGGAATCCTGAACGGTTTCTTTGCTCGAATTTGATTTCCCGTTGGCCTGCTTGCCATCGCCAGGAAGCAAATCGGCACAAGCCCGCTCCAAATATGGATCGGCATGAATGAAATCACGGAAAGCTGTGTATTCATTCCACATCTCCGTCACTTCGCCGGCCTGACCGCGAACAGCACGAATCAATATGTTTTTAGGCGTATTCTCCATATCGATGAATTCAAGCAATTGTGTCTTGTATCCCATCAGATCAAGCAACTTGGCACGAATCCCATCCGTAGCCAGTGCGGAAAAACGTTCCTTGAGGATGCCATGGGACAACAACGGATTCATCACGAAAGCCTCTACTTGGTCAAACAGTTCATGCTGACAGCAAGGAACAGACAGAATAACAGAAGCCCCCCAACGAACTGCCTTCTCCAAAGCAGCATCGGTAGCTGTATCACAGGCATGCAGTGTGACAACCATATCCACTTCATTTAATTCATCGTAATCCGCGATGTCTCCAACCAGAAACTTCAGATCGCCATAATGCAATCGATTAGCCAGATCATTACAGTGTTCAATTACATCTGCCTTCAAGTCCAACCCAATAATCTTGAGTGAACGCCGTTGTTGTACAGACAGATAATGATATAACGCAAATGTCAGATAAGACTTGCCGCAACCAAAATCAACGATGGTCAGTGGACGTCCTTCCGGCAGATGTGGAATGACATCCTGCACCATTTCGAGGAAACGGTTGATCTGTCTGAACTTGTCATACTTGCGGGCCAGCACACGACCTTCTTCGTTCATAATACCAAGTTCAACGAGGAACGATACAGGTACGCCTTCTTCTAATACATATTGTTTCTTGCGATTATGCGACAGATCCACCGCAGTTTTGGAAGCAGATTTGGTCAGAATGGATACTTTATATTTTTTGCTGATCAAAATTTGATAGTCTGCCTCGGTCGTACAGAGCAGCCCTTGACGAAACGTCTCTTCGCATAACAAAGTCATGCGCTCAGCCGCTTCAGCCGGAGTCAAATTCTCGTGCAGCACTTTGTTGTTATAATGAAATGCAAATTGATAATGCAGCTGATTCTTCAGTGTCACCGGCTTGACTTGCACTTTGGTATACGAGACATTGTCCCGTCTGCGCAGCTGGCTCCAGGTCGCTGTAATCAGCGAATTCTGTTCAAAGATGTCTTGTATAAGCTTTCGCAATGAATCCACGGGGTACATCTCACTTTCGATTTGGTTTGGTCAACCGTTACCATACCACAATTCCGTTCCCTCTCCAAGTAAAGGCATGTAACAGGCCTTGATCCAATCCATATTTTATGAGTTCATCTCTTGACGACTTAGTTCAGCTAGTCCCTCTTCAACTTCGTTCCGTGGCAGACCGCCCTGCTCCAGTTGTTCATCTGTGAGTGGGCTCAACCTTTCATAGAACGCCTGTACATCATCTCGGTAGCTCACCGGGAATTCAGCACCAAGCTGTAGCAGCCTGTACCAACTGTTCTCTGCCTGGTCATAACGTCCTTGTTGTTCACGATACAGGGCAAGCTGTCTTTCGGTTCGAGCAGGAAGTTCATATTCTTTCGTAAGCCCTAATACACCCTCCACCCGTTCCAGTGCGTCCAATAACTTAGGATTAGCGCCATGATTCAATGCATACAGGTAAAAATGAAGTGATCTCATCAATCGAATGACAGCCTCATCCTCTGCGTCCATTCTCTCCTGATCATCGATGCCTTCCACTTTGGCCTTCTCTTGATAGATGTAAGCCTCTTCTTCAATCAGCCTCGCGGCTTGCTGCAGATTGTCTACCTCAATCATTCCGCGAAAACGGAACATTTCAATAACATCCTCTGCTGGCAATGAGTTCAGTAGAGATAAGTTCAACCCAAACTGCCTGCGCATCAACTCATCCAGTTCAGACAATGCCTCGGTGTGCTTACGCTGCTGTTTGAGCGTGAACACTTTGCCTATTGCTTCAGTCATTTCCTCCATCATGCGGAGCAGATAATCTTTTCTGAACATGCTGTATGCCCCCTCATCATTCGACCCTATACATTCAATCGTTCTCATATCGTTCCTTTATATTTATTTTAATTCATGCCATGACAAAAAGCCAAAAACAAGACACACGTGTCTTTGCTCTGGCCATGAACACACTAAACCCCTGCCTATCCCAAAGGGACGTGGCAGGGGCTCGGTTGAAATGGAACTGGTTACTCCTCCTCCACAAGAGGTTGAATCATCCAGAAACCAAACTATATTCTAAAGATATCAACATTAATCACTTCATCAATTACTTCGATAATCCAGCCATAAATTGTTTAATGACCTGAATTAACTCTTCAGGAGCTTCATACATGCTCATATGACCTGCACCCGCAATCACGGCTTGCACGATATGTGGCTTGTCACTTGTAAATGTACGTTCTGGCGGGATAACAGCATCCTTCTCTCCTGCAACCAGCAATACAGGTAAAGGTGTAGCCGATAACACATCGCGGCGATCCGGGCGTTCTCGCATAGCAAGTGCAGCACCAACAGCACCTTGAGGAGCAGTCTGGTATCCAATTTCCTTCACACGTGTTACATGCTTAGATAACGATTCCACATGTTCCGGTGCAAACAGTCCGGGAACCAGTCCATCTACAAAATTCACGATACCTTCGGTCTGAATGGTGGATACAGCACGAAGGCGTTTTTCCTTGGCTTCTTCACTGTCCGGATAGGCTGTCGAATGAATCAGACCAAATGCATTCAAACGCTCCGGGTGACGTTGTGCAATCGAGAGCGCAATGTATCCCCCCATCGAGTGTCCCAGAAGGACCGCTTTTTCCACATTCAACTCATCCATCAACTGTAATACATCGTTGCCCATCTGTTCGATGGTATAACTTCCTACAGGTGCATCTGTTTTTCCGTGTCCACGCAGATCAGGTACGATACAGCGATAGCTGCGTGCCAGTTCAGGTACGACCTCATCCCAATACGATGAACTGCCACAGTATCCGTGGAGCAAAATGAGTGCTTCTCCCTTACCTTGTTCGGCATAACAAATCGTCGTTCCATCACACATCACTTTTTCCATATGAATCCCTCTCTCTGCGCGAATTAAATAATTCAGGTTGTATATTATTAAGCCTACATATCATGAATGAAACGTTTGTCTCCATTTCCATGCTTCAATTGCGGCATCTGCAATCGTTCGGGACATCCCCATAACCAAGTGAAGCGAGGTCATCTGCAAAATGGAATAGGGCCTTGGTCCATTCGCATTAACCACAGCTGCTACACTGTATTGTCCAACAGGGGGTAGCTTGCCTCCGACCGATTGGGCCGGAATGAGTGGGTTATTCGAGAGATAGTATGTACCTACCGCCTGCTTTGGACCCAGACATGCATCAATCGCTATGATGGCATGGTGTGCAGGAATAAGTGCCAATTTCTTTTCCAGCGTATCTGCATCACAAGGGGAAGACAGCGTGCCAATCACGTTCTCCATTCCGCTCTCTTGCAGTAAACTTCCTGTCATTGGACCCAGAGCATCCCCGGTGGAACGATCAGTACCGATGCAGACAAACGTGATTTCAGCTGGAGAATGAAGTTGAACGATGTTTTTGAAAAATAAAACCAGATTCTCTGCAGGCACGCCTTTGCGGACTTCCCTTCCTTGATGGCGAACCATTTCTCGCTTATACGCTGCCAAACTGTATTCCCTCCAGTACACTCAGGTTTCCGTTAAATCCTGTTGTTGTATCCATCATTGTAACCGATGCTTGGTTTCCTCGCAAAAGCATTAGCCTGAGCGCTTCCAATCATGATACAATAACAAGAGTTTCCGATACGGAAGGGATGAACTTAACGATGGATTTATCACAAGCAACAGCAGCCAATATGGAATATATGATTGAAGCGATCAAAACCAAACTTCGTATGGCAAGCGGTGCCGCCATGCAAGCTTCTTCATTCCCACTTGAGAAATATGAAGATCTGTTTGACCTGTATGAAATGATTTTGAGCAAGGAACATCTCAGTATCTCTGAAGTGGAAGCTGTCGCTTCGGAACTGGGTAATCTTCGTAAATCTTAAGCCAAAAAAGGACCTGTTTTCCACATCACCGTGGGAACAGGTCCTTTTTCACATATTTATATTTCCAGACTATCTTTTAAGGAATACATCCCATCCTTAAGGCAGGTCAACCAAAACAAATTCAGCAGGTTCACTGTCTGTGCTCGTGATTTGCAGATCACAGCTTTTGCGAATTCGTGCGGCATCACCCGGCTTGAGGTTGAAGTTGCCATCCGAACAATGAATCTCTACATGTCCACTGATCAGGAAAAGATGTGTCCGTCGATCTTCGTGTTGCGGGTACATCAACTTCTTTCCGGACTCCAAATGGGACAGGTAACAGGTTACATCCTGGGAAATAGGCAATGCGCCTTCGCTTCCCTCGCCCCCTTGCCCGGATACAATCGGACATAGACGATTCAAATGCTCCTGCGGCTCTATTCTCCGATTCGTATAGGAAGGTTTCAGCATACGCTCCGATGGCAAAAACCACATCTGGAGGAAACGTACCGGTTCATCCGCTGACGGATTGGTCTCGGAGTGTTCCACTCCCGTACCCGCACTCATCACCTGGACCGTTCCCGGTTCAAGCAATTGTTCTGTTCCCATACTATCCGTATGTTTGAGTGTACCTGATATGACATAACTGACAAGTTCAAGATCATGATGTGGATGTTTCTTAAAGCCTTCTTGCGGCATCAGCGTGTTTTCATTATGAGCCAACAGACAGCCAAAATGGGCGTTGCTTGGATCATCATAATCCGCAAAGGAAAAGCTGAATTCACTGTGTATCCAACCTCGATCCGACGTGTGCCTTTCTTCCGATGTCACCACTTTAATCATGTTCATCCACCTCCAAGGGTTTAGAGCTGCCACATTACCGCGGCAGTCCATGCGTGTATATGAATTGTATAGATGAATACCAGTTGGTATGTCATCTTTACCCGGGGTCCGGCAACTCTAATCACGCCCCTTCTTAAGGTTATACGCTATCTTCAAGTGAGTGGAGAATGAACTCACTATCTGCATGACCTACAAGGGTACCCGCATCATTTCGGATGTCAGAAGGGAACACTTCAGCCAATCGTGCAATGGTTCTCTCATTGGAATAACCAATCTGTTTCAGGATGGATTGGGTAATGAAGGCCCACTCTTCCTCGGAACCATCAAGCACCTTGAAGGTGATTCCCAGTCTTTCTTTTTTCAGACCAAAACCGAATACCCCCTTGAATCCACCCTTCGCTACAATGTTATCGTCTTCCAGCAGCACTGAATCTACACGCTCCGTGCCACCAACCATCAACGGATGTTCATTCATAGCTGATGTTATGGTCTCTACAGCTGTTCTTGTGGAAGGATCAGCGATAAGATCTGGACAAGCGAGCTTCAGATAGGCGTTCGACAATGCCGACAACGGCAAAGAAAATACCGGAAAGCCGCAGCCATCCGTCCCAAGCTTAATCTCTTTTTCCTCAATACCTGCCAGGTCGGCAAAGGTTTCAAGAATTTCTCGTTGTACCGGATGATCCGGTTCAGCGTAACTGCCCAGATCAACCTGCTTCATCTGACTGTACCCCAGAATTCCCAGATGTTTTCCGGAGCAGTTGTGCAAGATGCGCCGTTTCTCTCCTTGTCCACGTAACCATTGATTACGGCTTTCTTCATTAAGCGGATAACTTGGTGCACAGATCAGGCATTCTTCTCCCAATCCGATCTTACCGGATAACTGCTCCAGCACCCGAATGTGTTCCGGTTCCGAACGATGCGAAGAGGACATAATGGCAATCTCCTGTGCTGATAGGCCATAGTGACTGGCAATTCCTGCCCGAATACCTGGAATGGCTTGAAAAGGTTTGGCAGATGAACGAGTGAACGCTCTAAAATGAGGGTCACCAGCCGAGTATACGATTCGTCCATACTCATCCGTAATACTTATGTGTCCGTAATGGGCGCATTCCATAACGCCTGCACGGTATTCTTTAATTAACAAGGCACTCTCCATGCGAGTTCTCTCCTTTGTGCTCCCGATTTCATCTCTGCTTTGCGTCATGACGCCGCATGGGATATCTTAAATAGTATAGTACAAAAGCGACGTTTTTACAGTTTTTTCGACAGGCATTTCGGGTATAGCTTTATCATCTATGTTCATCTACTACAATAACTGAAGGAGAAACTCATTATGCCGCGCAAAACGTATTCACCAGCCTCATTCAGTCCAAATTCCGGTACGTTATTACGTCCACTCCTCAACTGGGGTATGGCTGGTCTGGCCCTCAGCGCATCGGTCGTATTTATCCTGGCAGGTCTCGGTGCCTGGTTGGGTGCTGATGTTATTATTCGTCTGGATGATCAAATTCAGCAATTATTTTATCTGAATTCAGATTCACGTCTTCATCTATTCCCTTACACTGCATTCATAACCGCACTGGGTTCATTCAAAATCTCTGCTGTGGCTGCAGGAGGGTTTGCTCTTCTTTTCTTCATTCAACGCAGTCCAAGGTTTGTTGTATATGGATATGCGCTCACGGGAAGTTTTGCCATGATGTGGATTCTGAACACGTTATTGAAGGAATTTTTCAGACGAAGCAGACCTGAACTGGATCATCTGCTGGTCGTTCACGGGTACAGCTTTCCCAGCGGACATGCCATGATCTCCATGGGCTTCTACGGCATGCTCTTTGTAATCTGGGCCATTGAACGGCAGCGACATAACACTTCCGGTGTGTGGCTTCCTGTTCTATGTGGTATCAGTTTTATTTTATTGATTGGCCTCAGCCGGATCATGTTGGGCGTTCATTATCCTACGGATGTATTTACTGGATTTGCCGCTGGTTTGGCATGGATCTTCTGCATGGTTAAAGGCATTAAACAAAGCCGCTAAAGAATGAATTCCTCTAATTTCCAGTTCATTCATCCTCATCTTTATTGTTTCACAGGGTTGCACGGGGTTTATATACGAAGTAAGCAAACGCGAACAGACAACATCCTACATCAAGTTTAAAGGAGGCGGTTGTTATGTGGGGCATCATTATCAGCATTGTGATGGCTGTCATCATCGGTTTGATCGGAGATGCACTTGCCGGTCACAACATGCCTGGAGGCATAATCGGTGCGATGATTGCCGGATTTGCCGGAGCCTGGCTGGGAGCACTTTTGCTTGGTAACTGGGGACCAGTTATCGGTAACTTTGCCATTATCCCTGCCATCATTGGTACAGCGCTCTTTGTTTTCTTGCTGGGGCTTGTGTCCAGACTGCTAAGACAGGCTGCCTGATTCGGGCAACAAGGTGTTCGTTGTTTCGTATTTGTTTCTTAAATTGAAGAAGGAGTGATTAGACATGAATAAAGCAGAAGAGCAATATCCTGTACAGACGGGTTCAACTTTCGCAAAAGGTATTTTCATCGGGGGTTTGCTGGGAGCTGCAGCAGCACTACTCTTTGCGCCTAAACCGGGACGTGAATTGCGTGGTGACCTTTCCGAGAAAGTGGGCATCGTTACTGACCGCACCAAAGAAGTGGCAACTGTTGTAAGTGACAAAGCCACTGAACTGGCTAAAACGGTCTCTTCCAAAACTTCCGATATTGCAAAAACGGTAAATCAAGGCCGCAATGATGTAATGGACTCTGTGAGAAAAGCGTCCGCTGATGTGGCTAACGAAGCATCCCGTGCATCTGATGAAGTGGCTGCCGCTTCCGTTGAAGCGAAGGAAGATGCACGTAAAGAACTTAACTCGACTAGCCTGTAAGGCGATACAGATCGAGTGACCAATAGCCAGCTGCACTCCAGCTGGCTATTTTTTATCCAATGAGAGTTGAGGAGGACAAATAATATGAGTAAAGTTACAATCAACGGTAATACTCCAATTACAGGAGGAACACCGGCCCAGCAGTATGATACAAGCGAGCATCCTTTTGAATTACGTCATGAGGTAAAGCGATTGAACACCCGTCTGGACCAGATTGCGGACAGCCTGGAGAGAGCACAGATCAAGGATATTATTGAGAATTACAGCAGTCCCAAAAAGCGGATTATTACCAATTTTACAGCGGGCATGGCACGAGGTCTTGGTCTGACTGTGGGTACCTTTGTTGTTCTCGGTTTGCTGGCATTCATTCTCAGCCAATTCGTGAATATGCCGATTGTGGGCCAATATATCGCTGACTTGCTTGGTTATATTGAAGATTACAAAAACTAAGAAACTAAGAGGACTAACCACCAGTAGGCTATCCCTTACGTTTTTCCATAGCTCCTTTTTTCTCTGTCTCTTCAGCTGAAGGCTGTGAAGATTTCACTTTGAGCAGATCTCCTGTCCAGCCTTTCATCATCAGCCATACATACATGCTGATCATGCTTAAGATAATGACAACAAGGACCAGTACAACTCCCCATGATTTGTCGATAAAGGGCAGGTTCTCAAAGTTCATCCCCCAGATCGCGCCAGCTGCCGTGGCAGGTATGAACACAGCAGTGACAATGGTCAGCGTCTTCATGATCTCATTGCCACGTACACCGGAGATCGCATTATCAATGGAGATTAACGTATCGATCTCTTTCTCGTAGTGACTAAACAAACGTTCCATTCGCTCTACCCGATGTTGGAGTTGCTGGAAATATCGATTTTCATTTATTTCATCAAGGTAAGCCTCATGTGAAGCAGCCATCAGTTCCGAGTAAGGGATGAACAGATTACTCCAATACAATAATTCAAATCGAGCGGCGAGAATCTGGTCCATCAAGGTGCGGGCATTGCGGGATTCCATCTTCCGTTCCAGATCACGCAGGTTCATCTCAAAATGATCCATCCCCACATGGTAGTAATGCAGTATAGCTCGAAAAAGTACAAACATCCCGTCCCTGGCTTCACTACATTGCTGTAACATATGGGCACGTTCATCCGTCTTCATAATACCTCGTGTATTGTCATCCATATTCAAGGTAACCAGGTTATTGCGATCGACATAGAAAAACATCTGATTATCTTGACGTTTGTCATCTCTCTCATTCTTGACAGCATACAACAATGAACCAAATATGACTGGTTCTTTACCATTCACGAAACGTACGGACAAATAATTCGATTCCACTTCCGGAATCTTATGAAGCCAATACCGCATATCCGGAAACGCCTCTGTCAGCTCCTCCAACGCATCGTTCATGCTATCGGTGTCAGGTGCAACCCAATCCCACCATTGCCAATGGTCCGAGCAAGATAACTTGTCACGGCGAGCTTCCAACTTGATTTGGTTCATAATCACTTTATCCACTCCTGCACTCATGTTCTTCATTGCATGCCCATCTTTTTGATCCCAAAAAGGACACGTATGCATTTCAGCGCATTGACGTGTCCTTCTTTATGCCGTACTCAACAACATTAGGGTTCCATTTGTCATAACATTGAAGCATTAGACATGATCTGTTTCAGTTTCTCTGTAGCTCGCTTCTGAATCCGAGATACACTCATCTGTGAAACACCAAGCTTCTGGGCAATTGCCCGCTGAGATTGGCCATCCTGGAATGCTAGAATAAGTACCTGCTGTTCTTGTTCCTTCAATTGTCCCAATGCCTGTTGCAAGTCCATCCGTTTTTCGACCGAATCATAGTCATTAACATCTGCACTGATCAGTTCTCCCAATGTTGCTGCACTGTCATCCTGAGATAAAGGAGAATCCAGTGATACATAGTGGTAACATTCCCGACCAGCCAGAACTTCAATTGTCTCTTCTGCAGTCAGATCAAGGTATTCAGCAATTTCGTTCACACCGGGTGAGCGCTCCAGCTTAACGGTTAACTCATCAATGGCATGTTGCACAAGGGCTCCCTTTTCCTTAATCCTCCGGGGCACCTGAATATACCAGGATTTATCACGCAAGTAGTTCTTCATATGACCGATCATGCTCTTCATGGCATAAGGTTCAAACGGAATACCCAGGTTGATATCGTATTGCTTAAGCAAACGAATCAAAGCCATCTGCCCGGTCTGATACAAGTCTTCGTATAGATCGGGGCGATTCCGAGCGATTTTACCTGCTGCCATCTTGACCATTGGTTCATATTTACGGATGAGAACTGTTGCAATTTCATTATCTAGGGTCTGCTGGTATTCCCAGATCAAACCTATAGCTTCAGACATGGACTCTGGGGGAGTCACTTTTTCATTCATACTTTCTCCTCACTTCTTGCAAGACGTTTTACGAGTACTACTTTCGTACCTTTGCCCGTCTCACTTTCCACACTGACATCATCCATCAAGGCTTGCATCAGGTAGAACCCAAGTCCGCCAATCTGTGCTTCCGTCAGTTCTTTGTCGTGTAGACCGGCACGTGACACAGCAGGGTTCATGTTCTCGAAGCTGGCACCTTCGTCCTTGACAATAATGGACAATGTTTCGCCATCCACTTCGAATACAACTTCAACCATGCCGCCTTCGTGTGAGTAGGCATACAATACAGAGTTGTTACAGGCCTCGGATACAGCAACTTTCATATCCTCAATGTCTTCGTAGGAAAATCCCATTTTGGATGCTACTCCATAGAGATTGAGTCTTACAATATCAACGTAATCAGCTGTCGCAGGTAAATTAAGGGTGACTCTTTGAACTTCTGCATTCATTCCTTTTTCGATCCTTTCCTATTGGGAATTCTTCTGTGTGACAAAGAATTTGGCGATGCCCGTCATGTCAAAAAGTTTCTGAATCTGCGCAGGAACTTCCTGTACTTCAAAGCGAGCTTCCATTCCATGTCTGGCCTTCAGAACAGATAACAGGATACCAATCCCTGTACTATCGATATACTTCAATTCTTTCATGTTAATCACAAGATCCTGTTCCTTGTTATCCACGAGCGGCTCCATCACCAAGCGGAAGTCAGGAGCAACCGACAAATCCAGTTCGCCAGTCAGATACACCGTGCACACGCCGTCCTGAGTTTCAGTTCTTGCATTGAATTTTTCATTTTTATTTGTATTCATTAGACATCTCTCTCCTGATCAATGGTTTCCTTACCTAATAACCCAACTTCAGCATGAGTGAATCAGAAAGAAGTTTGGAAAATGTTTCAATTGGCCTGATTCATGGCTGAAGGGCCTGGTTCTAACATTTGTCGTTGTTTCTGAAACTGGGCTATTTTCTGTTTTACATTGCCCATTTTCACCGGTTTACTAATATAATCATCCATGCCGGCAGCAATACAGCGCTGCTGAATACCTTCCATTACGTTAGCAGTCATGGCTATAATGATTGGCTGATTAGACTGGGACAGACTCTCTCGAATCCGCCGTGTACATTCCAAACCGTCCATCACAGGCATCTGCAGATCCATAAACACATAGTCATAGGGATAACGGCTGCCGTTTACCATATCGAGTGCGCTCTGTCCATCTTCAGCAATGTCTGAGAGCAACCCCAGCTTACCAAGCATAATCGCCATCAACTTCTGGTTGATCGGATGATCATCCACAATTAATACCGTAGGATATTTATTCTCATTTTTCACATCCGTTGGTTTCTCTTCCCCGTTCCCCTGGACCAGTTCAGTTTCTACATAACGTTTCGCCTGAATTGTAAATACAAACGTTGCTCCCCGTTGCTCTGTTGTATCCAGATAGATCTGTCCACCCATCATTTCAACCAGAGTCTTGCATATTGCCAGTCCTAAGCCAGTTCCACCGTATTTACGTGTCATGGATGTATCCAGCTGGGAAAACGGCTGGAACAGGCGATCAACTTTGTCTGAAGCGATACCTATCCCGGTGTCTTTAACGGCAAACTCCAATGCCATTTCTCCATCCTCTTCTTCCTTAACTGACACGATCAGATAAACTCCACCCTGATCGGTAAATTTGATCGCATTGGCAATAAGATTCAAGAGAACCTGACGGAGCCTTGCCATATCTCCATAGATTAATTCAGGTACAGAATCTTCCAGGAAATAATCCAGTTCCAGATTCTTTTTGCCTGCTTCTGCAGCAAACAATCCCAACACTTCCCGAATACAGGAGACAATTTCAAAAGGATGCTCTTCCAGTTCCATTTTGCCGGATTCCATCTTGGTAAAATCAAGAATGTCGTTGATGACCGTGACAAGTGCATCTGCGCTGCGACGAACGATGTCTGCATATTCCTTCTGATCTTCCCTCAGTTCCGTTTCCATCAGCAGATCAACCATACCGATAACTCCGTTCATCGGTGTACGAATCTCATGACTCATCATTGCCAGGAACTCAGTCTTTGCATTGGCTGCAATTTCTGCTTCTTCCTTGGCCTGAATGAGTTGTTGGTTCATCTTCTCCAGTTCCTGTGTCTTCTGGTGAAGAAGCATGGTCTGTGTCTTCAAACGTTTATTGGTGATAAACATCTCCACAAAGCCCTCGATTTTGGATTTCAAAATCTGAGGAATAAATGGCTTAACCATGTAATCAATGGCCCCGGCTGAATATCCGGCAAACAAGTGCTCCGCTTCTCTGCTATTGGCAGAGATGAATATAATCGGCACATCCTTGGACTTGTCCCGTGCCTTAATTAACTTTGCTGTCTCAATTCCGTCCATTCCAGGCATCTGCACATCGAGAACGATAACCGCAAATTCGTCTTTTAGCAGACAGCGGAGTGCCTCTTCTCCGGAAGTTGCCTTAACGAGTTTATATTGTTCCGATTCCAGAACTGCTTCAAGAGCAAGCAAGTTCTCAGGGCGGTCATCTACCAATAATATGTGGATTGGTTCATTGAGCCCCATGGCTAACCCTAACCCCCTATTTGATCTTCCGGTATATTTTTTCGGTCCGGTCTAACGGCTCATAGGTATCACTGAACTCTGTAAAATGTATCGATTCTTTCGACCCCAGAACCAGAATACCAAAGTGGCTCAAGCTCTCATGAAACAGCCCATGCACATGGTTCCGCAGTTCATCATTAAAATAAATCATGACATTACGGCAAAAGATAACATTAAACTCGTTAAATGACCGGTCTGTTGCCAGGTTGTGCTCGGCGAAAATGATGTTCTTCCTTAGAAAAGGATGAAATATCACCGAATTGTATTTCGCTGTATAGTACTCGGAGAAGGCTCTGGTACCCCCTGCCTCCAAATAATTTGTAGTAAATAGTTTCATTTTCTCAATACCATATACGCCTTCTTTGGCCTGTTGCAAAGAGCGATCATTCATATCCGTTGCGTAGATTCTTGCCTTGTCATACAGTCCTTCCTCATGCAACATGATGGCCATGGAATAAACTTCCTCTCCTGTAGAACATCCCGCATGCCATATTCGGATATACGGGTAGGTTCTCAGGATAGGAATAATCTGTTCCCGAAACATTCGGAAAAGCGAAGGATCTCGAAACATTTCCGTTACAGGGATGGATAAGTTCTGTACAAAACGTTCAAACGCGGAACGGTCATGAAGAACACGCTCCTGCAAGCCGGATATGCTCTTAACACCTTCAGCATGTGCATGATGCCAGATTCTTCGTTTCAGGGATGGCAGTGCATAGTTTCTAAAATCATATCCATATAAACGGTGCATGCCTTCCAACAGCAACTCAATCTCGATCAGCTCGCGTTCTTCATCTTGCGGCATACGGACCAAATCTGCCCCCGTCTCGGTAGGTTCCCACGGTGTCATAAGTTCTCTCCACTTCTTCATTTGTTACTTGCGTATTCGTCGTATTGTCTTTCATTACCCAAACAATGAACATACGAATAATGAACTTACGAATACAGCCATACGCGCATTAAGGATAACAATTGATCTGTCTGGATCGGTTTTTTCACATAATCAGATGCTCCAGCCTCAATACATTTGCCGCGATCCTCTTTCATGGCTTTGGCCGTAAGCGCAATAATCGGCAACTTTTCAAACTGCGGGATCTGTCTGATTCGTGTCATCGCTTCATAACCGTCCATCTCTGGCATCATCATATCCATCAGTACCAGATCAAATTCCGGATTTTTGTCCAAAATCTCCAAAGCCTCTCGGCCGTTCTCAGCAAACGTCACATCCATCCTATAGCCTTCAAGAACACTTGAAAGGGCAAATACGTTACGAATATCGTCATCTACAAGCAATATTTTCTTGCCTTCAAACAACGTTTCTTTGTTGTGTAGTTTCTGTAAGATTCGACGCTTGTCTTCCGGCAAATTGGCTTCTACCCGATGCAGGAACAAAGTGGTCTCATCCAGCAGACGTTCCGGTGACTTCACATCTTTGATAATGATGGATTCCGCATATTTGCGCAGCTTCATTTCTTCCTTGGAATCCAGTTCTTTGCCTGTATAAATTATAATCGGCAGATCGTTCAGATATTCATCATCGCGAATCTGGTCGAGCAACTCAAACCCGGTCATATCCGTTAACATCAGATCCAGTACCATGCAGTCATAACGCTGGCTGTGTAATTCATTCAATGCCTCACTACCTGTCGATACAGCGGTGATTGCAACATCATCATGACCAATCAATTCAATAATGGCTTTACGCTGAATTTCGTCATCTTCGACGATCAACAGTCGTTTTAATTGATTCTCAGTATATGATTTGATATGCGAGAATGCTTTATCCAGTGAATCCTTGCTCGAAGGTTTTTTCAGATAGGCAATGGCGCCCATCATCAGACCTTGCTTCATATCATCAATGACTGAAATCACATGAACCGGAATGTGGCGTGTTGCCGAACTGCTCTTCAGCTCGCCCAGAATGGTCCAACCATCCATCACCGGCAATTGAATATCCAGGATAATGGCATCCGGCAAATATTGACGTGCCATTTCAAGTCCTTTATCACCTTGAAGGGCAACAAGTGCTTTGAATCCTCTTCCTCTCGCCATATCCATCAAAATATGTGCAAAGTTCACGTCATCCTCAATGATGAGGAGGATTTTGTCACCTTCCATCAGATTCTCCCGATCATCTTCGATCTGCGTGACATCTGGAGTATGGGAAGGAGAAAGATCTGTACCCACGCTACGCTCCGGATCAGGAGAGAGAATGGACTGATGACTTGAAAGCATGGTCCGTGCTTCGATGGACTTTTCATAAAGATCCTCTGAGGAAACAGCCGCTTCTCTTGAAGCACCTTCCTCCGCCAAGGCTTCCTCTTCATGATTATCCGGCAGGTATAAGGTAAAGCAGCTACCTTCTCCCTCGGATGATTCCACCTGTATTGCACCACCAAGCAAACGTGCCAGTTCCCTGCTAATGGACAATCCCAGACCAGTTCCACCGTATTTCCGACTTGTGGTCCCGTCTACTTGCTGGAACGCTTCAAAGATCAGATCCGTCTTGTCCGATGGAATACCAATGCCGGTGTCTTTTACACTGAATCCGAGATATTCCTGATTGGTGTTCATATAACCCGGCAGTTCTTCCGGTTTCATCCGTCGTCCAATTAGACTAACCGAACCTCGATTGGTGAACTTAAATGCGTTCGACAACAAATTCCGTAAAATCTGTTTGACGCGATGGCTGTCGGTGTACACCCATTCCGGTAGATCGCTGTCGAAATCAATATTCAAGTTCAGTTCCTTTTTGTTCGCCATCGGTCCAAAGTTCTGCTGAACAAAGCTGGTCAGCTCTTCCATTCGTACGGTCTCATAATTGATATCCATCTTACCTGCGTCCACCTTGGACAGATCCAGAATCTCATCAATCATCTTCAGCAGATCCGCGCCTGACATGTAGATGGTTTGCGCATATTCCTGCTGTTTGTCAGTCAGATTTCCACCTTTGTTCTCCGACAATAATTGGGACAAAATGAGCAGACTGTTCAATGGTGTACGGAGTTCATGTGACATATTCGCTAAAAATTCGGACTTGTACTTACTTGTCATCGACAGCTGTGTAGCTTGCTGTTCCAACTGTGTCTTCGTTTTCTCAATTTCGTCATTTTTCTCTTCAACTTCACGCACCTGCTCTTCAAGCGCCCGCGTCTTGGCAATGAGCTCCGTATTGAAATGCTCCAATTCTTCCTGCTGACGCTGCAGCAATTCCTCGGAACGTTTAAGTGCCTCTGTCTGCTCCTCCAAATTCTCATTGGAACGACGAAGCTCTTCTTGCTGTGTCTGCAATTCTTCCGATTGAACCTGCAGTTCCTCAGTCAGTGCCTGGGATTCACGCAGCAGCTCCTCCACACGCAAACGACGTCGAACGTTGTTCAAAATTACGCCCAGGTTCATAATCAGTTGTGTGAATAACTGCTTGTGCAGTTCATTGAAACCTTCAAAGGAAGCCACTTCAACTACACCAATCAGTTCATCTTCAAACACGACAGGATAGATCATGATACCCGCAGCACGTGTTGAGCCTGAAGCTGAACCAATATGCACGTAATCTTCGGGCGTATTTTCCAGAATAATCGGTGTCATATCCAGCGCGGCTTGACCAATCAGGCCTTCCCCGATGCGATACATTTCCTTACCAACATCTTCGTTCTCTTCAAATGCGTATGCACCGTAACGTCTCAGTTCGTCGGGATGTTTCTCCTCATCGATCAGATAGACGACACCCAACTGAGCACCAAGCACAGGTGTGAACTCACTGATAAACATCTGTGAAATTTGGCGAATGGAGCCAATCCCCCGAAGCAGCTCCGGGACTCTTGCGATGTTCGAACTCATCCAGTTTTGATCCTGCTGAGCCTGCACATAAGCCCTCTCGATCTCCAGTTTTTCTTCCAGATCACTGGATACATCCTTGAACACACTGGCAATCTGACCAATCTCGTCCGTGGACTTGACCTGTATGCGTCTAATTGTGCGGTAACGCCCTTTACCAAAGCTGGTAATCATCATAGATACAGTGTTCAGACCCCGTGTAATACTCGGCAGCACCCACAGAATGACACCCAATGCAAGCAACAACCCGGCAATCATGATACTTATCGTGATCTGTACTGCTCTCGTATACGCTTCGTTAGCGTTCTTGATCTCAGCATCAATCTCTTGGTCCTGATAACGTGAAAGAGCATTCAAACTATCCACAGTTTCTTTTTGCACCGCGAGTCCTGTTGAATTGCGGTAGTTATTCGCATCTTCTACCCGGTTTTGGGACATCAGGTTGATCTGTCTCGTTGCATAAGATGTATAAGCGGTCCACGCCGTATTCACACGATCCACCAGTTGATGTTCAGGTGCACTGTCTGCCCGGTTTCTCACTTCTGCGAGGTAACCATCCCCCCGATCCTTCATCTCCTTCAGATCACCCTCAGCAGCATTAATCGAATTGTTCGGATTCAATAACAAGTTAGCCAGCACTTTGGCTATATCATTGACCTCTCCACGTGCAGCAGAAGTGAACCTTACTTTGAGATAACGTTCCTGATACATCTGATCAATCTGTTGATTACTGCTGTTTAACCGTTCATAACTCACAAACGTGAGCACGATCAAAATGGCCATCAGAGCGGTAAAACCAATCAGCAGTTTATTCCTGATCTTCATTCATCCCCCGCCCCTTTATTCAAAGTAATCCAGACCAGACATTTATCATCATCCCGCTCTTGGGGAATTTCGTCGTCAAAAAACATGGCCTGCATAGCAGCTTCATTCCACTGATGTGAGCCGGTCAGTTTTTCGATCAGGAATTCATGTTGTTCTTCCTGCCCGCCCTGAACAGCTTCCAATAATCCATCCGTATAGAGTGCAATATGCCCGTCACCCTCATAATGGATCGTTTGTGGTTCAATATCCATCTTGTCAAATAAACCAACAGGACAGCAGACGCTGTCAAATGTGGTGACACTGCCGTCGTTTCGGAAAAATAAAGCAGGTGGATGCCCTGCATTAACATAATCAATACGTTTCATCCGTGTATCAACGACCAGATAAATTGCCGTGAAATAATACTGCACCAATTGTTTTTCCAGATGGAGCTGGTTAAAACGACGGTTCAACTCTTGAATGACCTTCTCTGGATCCACATAAGTGGTAACCGTATCTTTCAACACAGAAGCGATAAACATGGTAAACAGGGATGAAGATATCCCGTGTCCCATCATGTCGAGCAGCAGTACTCCGTAACGGCCTTCCCCAAGGGGGTACCAAGAATACAGATCACCCGCAAGCTCAAAGGATGGTTTATAGATGGCATGCACTTGGAACAACGGGTCCCTAATTGCCGGACTTAATACAGCATTTTGGACCATCGCTGCCAACTTGAGCTCATCCTGAATACGTTGATCACGCTCTTTATGCCAATCCTTCTCCTGTTTCAAACGAAGTGCGAGTCGAATTCTGGCCATCAGTTCGACTTTATTAATCGGCTTGGTCACATAATCAGATGCACCAGCATCCAATGCTTCGGCAAGTTTCTTGGAGTCTCCGATGGCAGTCACCATAATAATCGGTATATCCTTCAGATTCTCAAATTTCTGCACAATACTGCAGGCTTCGATACCGTCCATCTCAGGCATCATCATATCTAGCAAAATCAGGTCAATATCCGACGGTCTTGGACGAAGTTCGTTGCTTTCCTCCCCAATTCCTAACACTTCAAACATTTCCATGGCGGAACTCGCCGTTACAATGTCACGATAGTTTTCTTTTTTCAGAATTTCTCGAATGATAATGACATTCGTCGGATTGTCGTCAACAATAAGTATTCTCATTGATATCTCCTTATCTGTGGCGTCCGGGTTTGTCGATTCTTATTAGGTTAAAACAAACGTTGATTATACAAATTTTGCATACAAAACGGCAGTAGACATAATAATTCCTAGTATAACTATAATCGTAAAAACAAAAAACTTCTATCAGTAAATGGCACCATCGTAGGGGAATATCCCCGCGACTCACCCTGTTTTTGCAGCGTCCTGATCCCGCTTCCAAACTTGCAAAAACATAGATAAGGAATGGGGTTTTCCCCATTCCTTATCTATGTTTTTGATTAAGCATTTTACATAAATGATTCAGAAGCTTGTCCATGTTCAGCAAACTTCAACTTATCGAGTTAATCTTTCTTTTTAGCAATAACGAGTACTTTACCTTTGTCGAGTTCACTCTCGTAGAAATCCGCTTCGGCTTCGGTAAAGCCCATCGAAACAATTTTGGCCCGGAGTTCATCACCACGTGAGCGGAACAGATTCGCCAAGGAATCAAATACGCCCTCTTCCTTTATGCCAATTTCTTTGGCATCTGCTGTATCGGCAATTCGATCTGTACGATCCTTCTCATGGGCGAGAACAAAGATTTGATCAGCAAGGTATCCGGTAATCTGCAATTCTTTCACCGCTTCTACCGCCTGGACTCCGTTTTCTACCACTTTTGCATAAGCTTGCTCATTGGTTGAATTCATCGTTTCCACTCTCCTCTGATTTAATCTTCTGTATCGAGCTACTTAGTATATAACCATACTATATGGGTTTGAAACGATTTGGTAATAACCAATCCTAGGAAACTGTGTCATCAAAAAGATCAATGCCTTCAATCTGATGAGAGCCTGACTTCATATATACCTTCAGAGCCTGGTCTCCACGGAGAAACACTTCTCCGTCCTCTGCCACATAATAAGGTTTCCCTAGAGCATGATGGATCGCTTCAATATTCATCTCAATTCTCTTTCCGTTTAACATGATGTGATTCTCAGATGCATCGATATGCACATATTGAATGACATCCGTATCTTCACACAAGCCAACCTTCACATCATGAAAGTGATATTCAGGACACCCCAGATAAGGATCTTCCTGCTTATACCCCGGCTGGCCCTTCTTGGCCAACAAATCATCCATGGTGTCATCCAGAGAAATGCCATTCAGAGTCCGAAAATGCTGGAAAGTCTCGGATCGATCAACAGCCAGAGTTACCTCTGACGCCTTCTCTTCCATTGCCGTCCATTGCATATCGTGAGCAGCGGGTACCGCTGCCGGTTGAACGGAAAAGGGAGAAATTACGCTAAACATCACAAGCAGTAGTTTCATCATGATTCTCACCCTTTCATCAGGTTCATCACCGCTCTGAAGGCTTCTTCATGGGTTACAAAGCGGTCATGTTACTTGCGCATCCGTTGCCATACATTCGCTGCAACATCAATATACTTCATCCAGTTTTTCCCGCCCTTAGCTTCACCATTATATGTAGCTTCATAGGCTTGCAGGGTACGATCCGTTGATGTAGCAGGCGGTGCAGTTACATGAACCGCTTCAGCATGCTTGGTCTGTTCAGCGTTGTTACGTTTGGTCTGAAATTTCGCCATCAGCGTTGTGGAGACTTGTTTGGCTGCTGCCGTCACTTCATTCAACACTTCTCCCAGATTCTCAACAGATTCCATAACAGGATCAATTTTTTTCATTTTGTGTTGTACATCCACCGTAATATCATTGGCATGTCTTACCGTCTGCTTCACTTCATAACTTAGTTCGTCAATGGTTTTCTGTACCTCCTGCAATGTCTGTGAGACATTGTCCAAAGAACCCTGAGCGGATTTCAAGGTACGAATTAAAAAGAATACCAGTACTGCAAATGCCACTGCAATCAGGGCCACGCTAATTTGATAGATCATAGAAGAACCTCTCTTTCCATATGTGCATCAGTTTGTTATTGCTATAGTTACCCGGCGATTTCCCGGACGAAACAATATTATATATCCCTTCATATATGCCTTCGCTTGGAAAAAAAACCAATGTTTCAAGCGGTTAGCACTCGGTTAAAGTTAGACTACACAAGGCGGTGAGGTGAACACAACTCACTCCACAATCAATTATACGAAAGGATGAATACTTATGTTGAAATGGTCTGTATTATTTCTAATTATTGCACTGGTAGCAGGTATTTTTGGATTCTTCGGTATTGTTGAAGCAGCTGCTTCAATCGCGAAAGTACTCTTCTTCATCTTTGTTGTACTGTTCGTAATCTCCCTGATTACGGGACGTAGCCGAATGCGATAACCTCAGGCTCTGATATGACTGAGTGTTTACTAAACGAAATACATACAAAAGCCGATCGTGCTCCCAAGCCGATTGGCTTTTGTGCGTTCAGGCATAGGTCAACTTTTCTATATTATGTATTGCACTCCCTTCTGCTTTATTCCAATCCGCTCTCGTATGAATCCCAAAAAAAACAGGACCTTCTTGAGATAGCCAACCCGGTTTTATCCCACTGAAGTATGATATTTACAGGCTTGCTATATACCCACATATGAGCCAGTTGACACTGGAGAATGCAAGAAAATATTGTTATAATTTGTGATTCATAAGGGTGCTTGCTTGGTTACTTGTAATCAGGACAACATTTTACATACCTACCGAGGAGGAAAAACAAAATGAAAAAAATCGTAAGTTTTGCCGCTGCTTTAACGTTGATGGGTTCGATGGCTGCCGCTGCGGGTGCTGAGGAAGCGGTTACTGGAACGGTAAATCCGGAAACAGGAACTGAGGCTACAACAAAGACAACGACCACAACAACTCCAGCTGTTGAAGTGAACAAACCTGCTGTAGAAACAGTAGAAGGTACTGCTGAGACTGTAACAGGTACAACAGTAGACACTACAGGTGCAGAAGGTACTTCAACTACAACTGAAACGCCAGCTACGACTACAGATGAGAAAATGTTTGAAGAGCCACTCGTAAAACCAGGTGATGAAGTACTGGCACCAACGATGTTGCTGAACCTTCTGGAGCGCACTTGGTTCTATGATGCACCTAACGGTAAACCAATCGGTGCATTAGGTTCCCAAGTCATCGATACAACAGGTGAAGTGGTTGATGGATTCGATGGCGGCGAGTGGGTACAAGTATACACTTGGAAAGGCAAAGCGTGGATCCACGTTGCCATTCAATAACATCGTATAATCGTTCTAATGATAAGTAAAGAGGACAGCACGCACAATTGCGGCTGTCCTCTTTTCATTTTCCAAGATGTTCACTCCCTGTTCAAGGGTTCCTTGTGACTTCTTCCGTCTTTGGTTCCACATGTACATGTACATGCATGATGTTATGCGATCGCTTCAACCGCTCTTCAACACGGTCACAGATCTGATGGCCTTCAATCAAGCTTAGGCCTCCGTCCACTTCAATGACTACATCCACAAGTACATGACTGCCGTGCACACGTGCCTTCACGTCCTTGATCATCTCAACACCGGGAACGCGTGCTACGGAGGATCTGAGATCCGTCAGTTCCTTCTGGTCAAATCCATCGGTAAGACGATGTGTAGAATCCCGAAAAATCTCCCAAGCCGTTTTGCAGATCAACAGACCTACAGCAATGGCAGCTACTTTATCCAGCCATGGAAGTCCAAACTGCGCACCTATAATTCCAATTGCAGCGCCTATGCTGACCCAGGCATCGGAACGATTATCTTTCGCCGCAGCCATCAGAGCCTGACTATTAATTTGTTTTGCCAGACGGTGATTGTAACGGTACACGCCTAACATCACCACAGCACAGACTACAGCCACCGCTGCCGCCCACAGGTTTGGAGCAACAAAGGCTCCTTCATACCAGGAGCGAACGGCTTCAACCAATACTTGCAGCCCAACCATAGCCATAATAAATGAAGCTACCAAAGCAGCAACCGTCTCCGCTCTAAAATGACCATAGGCATGATCCGAATCAGGTGGTTTCTGGGAGATCCGAAGCCCAATCAGTACAGCAATGGATGCTACAATATCTGTAAGGTTATTAAAACCATCGGCCAGCAAGGCGCTGGAAGCAAATAAATATCCACAGATCAGCTTAAAAGCGGACAAGACGAGATAGGCTACGATACTAACCCAAGCCCCTCGCTCCCCTTTTCGAATTTCTTCATAAGCGTTCAAACCGGGCGACACCCCTTTAACGTTTCGTATTACGGTTTTTCCATGTTACCAAATGCGGAGCGTGTGGGTCTACAGAAACAGTGTTGCCAGGTTGCATTGCTGTAGGCAAGCCGAAACAAAGTTGCCAGACGGCAGGGCTGTAGTTATTGAGAAAAAATGTTGGCCTGGGTAAAACCAAAGGTTTTGAGCATTTTATCAGGTTGCCCTTGTGGGGCTTTTATAAAACGTATAAAATAGGTACATCCCGTCCAATCTGGACGGCTCACTGTAAGACCGGGAGGGAAATAACGATGAGCGAAAATAACGAACCGAAAAAGGTCAGTTTGCAGGATGCTATACGCCAAAAACTGGCGCAAAAGAAAGAACAAGCAAATTCTGGTAACCAATCCAGCGCCTACTTTGAAGGCGGACCTAAAGCGATGAAGAGTCAAAACAACAAAAAGCCTAACAACCAACGTCGCCGTACTGGTGGATCTTAGGTCTTAAAGCCGCCGAGAAACCATTGAATTACAAAAAGAACCGCAAGCCCTCTTCAAAGAGGCTTGCGGTTCTTTGGTGTTCCTATAATCATGTGCCGCAGATGATGCTTAGATTAAGCTTCTACCGGATACATTTTATTGCGCAGTTCTTTGATTTCATCACTTTCCAGATATTCGTCATAGCTCATTTGGCGATCGATAATGCCTGTTGGCGTAATTTCGATAATCCGGTTAGCAATCGTTTGGATGAACTGATGGTCATGGGATGTAAACAGCATTGTGCCGTCAAAGTCAATCATACCGTTATTCAGTGCTGTGATGGATTCAAGATCCAAGTGGTTCGTTGGCTCATCCAGAATCAGTGCGTTTGCACCTGTCTGCATCATTTTTGCCAGCATACAACGAACCTTCTCCCCCCCGGAGAGTACGCTAGCCTTCTTCTGGGACTCCTCACCGGAGAACAGCATACGGCCCAAGAATCCACGCAGATACGTTTCATCCTGATCTTTCGAATACTGACGGAGCCAATCCACGAGAGTCATGTCTACACCGTCAAAATACTGAGAGTTGTCTTTCGGGAAATAAGCCTGAGTCGTCGTTATACCCCAAGTATATTCGCCGCTATCTGCTTCGGTTTCACCCATGAGAATATCAAATAACAGTGATTTGGCATTTCCGTTCGGGCCAACAAATGCAATTTTGTCACCTTTGTTCACCACAAAGCTCACATCATTCAACATTTTCACACCATCGATGGATTTGTCAATACGATCTACCGTCAGCAATTGTTTACCTGCTTCACGTTCAGGCTTGAAGTTGATAAACGGGTATTTACGGTTGGATGGACGAAGGTCATCCAATGTGATTTTGTCGAGTGTTTTCTTCCGGGAAGTCGCCTGTTTGGACTTCGAAGCGTTCGCAGAGAAACGTTGAATAAAGGCTTGTAGCTCTTTAATCTTCTCTTCTTTTTTCTTGTTGGCATCCCGCTGCAGAGCAAGTGCCAATTGGCTGGACTCATACCAGAAGTCATAGTTACCTACGTACATCTGGATTTTACCGAAGTCAATATCTGCGATATGCGTACATACCTTGTTCAGGAAGTGACGGTCATGGGATACCACAATAACGGTACCTTCATAATCCATCAGGAAGTTCTCCAGCCATTGAATGGATTCGAGATCCAAGTGGTTGGTAGGCTCATCGAGCAACAGGTTGTTTGGACGGCCAAACAACGCTTGTGCCAGCAATACACGGACTTTTTCGTTTCCGCTCAGCTCTATCATTTTTTTGTCATGCATGTCACGAACAATGCCAAGACCGATCAGGAGCGCCGCTGCATCTGGTTCAGCATCCCAGCCGTTTTGCTCAGCGAATTCCCCTTCAAGCTCACCTGCACGCAAACCGTCTTCTTCTGTGAAGTCTGCCTTCGCATACAAAGCATCCTTCTCTTTCATGATGGAATACAGACGACTATGACCCATAATTACCGTTTCGAGAACCGGATACTCATCATATTCAAAGTGGTTTTGCTTCAAAACGGCCATACGTTCGCCCGGGGTGATGTGCACCTCTCCCGAGTTGGCTTCAATCTCACCAGACAAAATTTTCAAGAATGTTGATTTGCCGGCTCCGTTGGCGCCGATCAGGCCGTAACAGTTCCCTGGCGTGAATTTGATATTTACATCTTCAAAAAGTGCACGTTTTCCGTAGCGGAGCGTGATGCCGCTTGTACTGATCATTAAGCATACCATCCTTTATTGGTTAATCTGCATACTGCATGAATAGCAAGTTGCGTAAATCATGGATTCAATATCCCGATGCCTATTCTGGCACCATATTATAACACAAAAAAGCGGCAAATTCGAAAATTGGCCGCTTTTTACTTATTAAAGATTTGGTAAATGTACTGTTCATGCAGGCATACCCCTACATTAACATATTTGGCTCACTTTTGTTAGCCCTGTTTACCTTCCTCGTGGTGAATGCGGAGTGTTTCGCCATGACCAAGCACCCGAATCCGCTCTTTACCAATGCCTAAACGTTCACGTTCAACTTCCAGCCGATCCAGCGCTTCCTTGGGCGTATCATCCGCCAGCTTGAATGTGCCGTAATGCATTGGCACCATGAGCTGTGAGCCGGATTCAACGAACCCCTGCAGCGCTTCTTCGGGTGTCACATGCTGAGAAGTCATGAACCATTCCGGATCGTAGGCACCGATGGGCATCAGGGTAACACCAATGTCAAAGCGTTCTCCAATCGTTTTGAAACCCTGGAAGTAACCTGTATCACCCACAAAATACAACACAGGCGGGCCGCCGGATGTATCGTTCTTCCCTGATTCCGTGGATGACTCATCCTGATTGCTCGTTGTTGCAACACTTTCCGCTGCTGAAGTCGTTGCCGAATGATTCGATTCCAATTCCAATACATAACCGCCCCAATGGGACGTATTGGTGTCAAACAACGTTCGGCGCGTCCAGTGCTGTGCAGGAACAAAAGTTATTTTGACTCCGCCAAGTGTCATATGATCCCACCATTTCATCTCCTGGCATCGATGGAATCCTTTGCGAATCATCTTGCGTTTCAGACCATCGGGTACGATCAGCAACGTCTTGGCTGTAATCAGCTTACGCAAGGAAGCCAGATGCAGATGATCATAGTGGGAATGGGATATCAGAATCACATCCAACGGTGGAATATCCTGAATCGGAATGCCGGGGGCACCGAGCCTTCGTTGAAATCCCATTTTTTCGGCCCACACCGGGTCAGTCACGATGTTCAATCCATAATATTGAATGAAAAACGTGGAGTGTCCAATCCAGGTAATACTTGTGTCATCCCGGTTGGCATGCAGATAATCCAGTTCAGGCGGGTGTTTGGGCACGGTGTAGGTGTAGTCCTTCACTTTGCTCCGCCGTTGCTCCCTCCATTGTTTGAATTCCTTCAGCGTTTTGTCCGTACTTACATTATCGATATTGTTATAACGGATTTTCGGCATGAAAGGGCCCTCCTCCCTTCCTCATTTCTTAACAACAGATTACCCCAAACGGGAATGGACGTACCAACCAATCAATCCTTTGGGTTCTTATATACGGCCAGATATATAAACAGAAAGACAATAGCAGCCGCAATGATCAGTGGAGGGGCGTACATAATGGTGAATGTTTCAAAAAAGCTCAATCCGGTTATACCGGGTATCCCCGTGACTCCCTCAGTAGATAGTGGATCCAGCAAGGGAGTCATGAGTAAGAACATGTTTGGGTGCATGAACAGACTCATCCTTTCTTTTTACCAGAATTACCGCGCACATAATTGGCATCAAACAGGAACAGCTTCATAATCAGCACAAGCGAAGGAATGAGCACGAGTAGCCCCAGACTAAACGCTGTAATGAGCGCAATCCCCATCGTGCGATTCGTAAAGCCGTCGTAAATATTGATGTAAGGATACAATATGTACGGAAGGTGAGATCGCCCGTAACCATACCAGGCAAAGGCAAACTGAAGCATGACAGCAACAAAACACCAACCCAGATATTTACTTTTCCACACCAGCGACACAGCAATGACAAAACAAATAAACGAAGCGATGAACATCCACGAAATATTTACCATCTGCTCAAAGTGTTCGGGATTCTGTTTGTTAATCTGCAGAAAAGCCAGAAAGCTTGCAAAAATGGTAGGCAAACTCCAGAGCAGCGCGTACTCTCGAAGCACCTCATATGCCGGCTCATCCCCCGCCCGTTTTGCATAATAAGATAGAAACATCGCCGAGATGTACAGCACACTAACCAGTGCAAGCAAAACAACCGACCATGTATAGGGATTCGTCAAAAATTCACGCCAGCGAAAAAACACCTGATCGCCCACCTCTTCAATGATCCCGCCTTCGGATATCGCCAAAATGGTGGAAAATACCGCCGGAATCAGCAATCCCGTCGCCCCGTACAATGCCATATAGATCCGGCTGTTCTGCCCATGATTGCCATAGGTATTGTAGGCGTAATACACGCCCCGGATCGCAAGCAGTACAATGGCCAGGGAACCCGGCACCAGCAAGGCCGTCCCGTAATAAAAGGCGCTGTCCGGATAAAACCCGACCAGTCCGACCACAAAAAAGATCAAAAACACATTCGTCACTTCCCACACGGGAGACAGGTAGCGCTGAATGATGTTATGAATTTTGTTCTCATGCCCGGTCAAAATGCTATAAAAGCTGAAGAACCCGGCGCCAAAATCAATCGAAGCAACGATCAGGTAACCGAACAAAAACGTCCACAATATTGCGATGCCTGCAATTTCGAAACTCAATGCACGATCCCTCCTTCAAGCCCCAGAGACTCTAGTTCCTTCTCTGCTTCCTTGTTACGGAACAGCTTGCTGAGTACCCGAATGCACGAGAAACACAGGATCAGATACAGCAATATGAACAACACTAACATCCATCCTACCGAAGTTGACGTCGTGGCCGCTTCCGCCACCTTCATATATCCGCGTAAGATCCAAGGTTGCCTGCCAACTTCAGCGAACATCCACCCCAACTCGATCGCAATCATGGCCAGTGGCCCCAGCAAGACAATGCCAAGCAGCAGCCACTTGGGATAGGGCTTGCGCCCTGGCAACCAGCGCCGCAGTACATATAACACAGGAATCATCAGGATGATCACTCCGGTGGTGACCTTCAGGTCGAACATATAATGTATGGATAGTGGTGGTCTCAGATCCGCCGGAAATTCTTCGAGACCTTTCACTTCCGTATCTGGACGATTACCCGCCAAAATGCTAAGCGCATAGGGAATCTCAATCGCGTATTTCACTTCATTATTCTCATCCAAAATACCGCCATAAACGAGCGGTGCCTCTTTCATCGTCTTGAAATGCCATTCTGCGGCAGCCAGCTTCTCCGGCTGATATTTCGCCAGGAATTTACCGGAGGAATCGCCGATCATGACGGTACTAATGGCAAATACGAGCGCAGATACCGTCGTGAGTTTCAGTGCTTTTTTGTAATACACATGATCCCGTCCCCGAAGCAAACTGAAGGCGGCGATCCCCGCCAGAATACCTGCACTCAAGGTGTAGGATGAGGCGAGCACATGGGACACTTTGGTTGGCGTTGCCGGATTCAACATGGCAGCAATCGGATGAATGTCCTTCATGATGCCATTAATCAGGGTGAATCCCTGAGGCTGGTTCATGAAGGAGTTCACCGTTGTAATGAAGATCGCAGATGCAGATGAGCCGAGAGCTACCGGAATTAACAGCAGCATATGCGTATATTTCTTTTTGAAACGATCCCACGTATAGAGGTAAATCCCAAGAAAGATAGCCTCTATAAAAAAGGCAAACGTCTCCATGAACAGCGGCAGGGCGATTGCCTGACCCGCTACCCGCATAAACATCGGCCACAGCAGACTGAGCTGTAATCCGATCGAGGTGCCTGTAACGACGCCAACAGCAACGGTGATGACAAAACCTCGCGCCCACCGGCGTGCCAGCAAGGTGTAATGCATATCATTGGTTCGGAGTCCTCGCCACTCGGCCAAGGCAATCATAAGTGGAACACCTACACCAATAGAGGCAAAAATAATGTGTACAAACAGGGTAAGGCCGGTTAGTATCCGGCTGAGCAAAACAGGGTCCAGGGATGACATGGTTACACTCCTCTTTCACATAATCGTTATGTACGACAGCAGTTACTCTGCTTGAACGTGTATCTCAATAACTCATGATTCGGATGATGCTCTTCACAACGGCATACAGCACAACCACAGCTGCAACCAGACAGACGATAATGAGTGTTTTCTCTTGTTTACGGAACATATACCTGCCGTCCTCCTTTTGCATGGGATGCAAATTATGGCTCTATAGACAGTTTGCAAAAGAAGTTGTTTTTTTATCCGGGGAAATTGAAAAACAAAAAAGCCTTTCCCCTTATCACGCTCACGCGCTGAAGGGCAAAGGCTCTATCCGTAGGTCTCGTACATAAACATTATTCATAAAAAAAGTGGAATACATTTCTTCATTCTTCATTAAATTCAGACCAATACGTCCTGCTTGGGCAGTCGTACCTTGAACGTACTTCCTTTGTCCGGTGCAGATATAAAGGTCAGCGTACCCTTGTGATCCTCTACAATTTTACGGGAAATGTACAACCCAATTCCTGTTCCACCAATCTGCCGGTGATCCGAATTATCGACCCGATAGAATTTGTTAAACAGCATGTCCTTCTCTTGCTCCGCAATACCTATTCCGTAATCACGCACATCAAGACATAACCATTCCTCTTCTTCCCATAACGTAATATCAATACGATCGGCTCCCGGAGAATACTTAACTGCATTGCCCACCAGATTATGCAGAACCTGAACCATCCTGTTCTGGTCCGCATAAGCAAAGAAGTCTCCATTAAACGTATGCACGTAGATACGTTGGGCAGACTTCATATTCCACTGTTCAGCAACCCCTTCTACCAACTCCACCAGCGGTACATACGTCATGTGGTAAGTCATACCTTCGTTGTCGAGGCGCTGAATATCCAGTACATCATCGAGCAAACTGCTCAGCCGCTTGCCCTCCGAAGAGATGGTCTGCATGAATTCACGCTGTTGAGCTGCAGGAAGGTCATACATCATCATAAGTTCCACATATCCCATAATGGTGGCTACAGGCGTTCGAAGCTCATGAGATACCACACTGATGAGCTCATTTTTCATCCGATCCAGCCGTTCTTCTCCTGTCCGGTCACGGAACACCAGCAGAAACCCATGGTTTTTACCCGGGACATCCATCTGCTTCATGTACAAGGAAAATACACTTTTATCCACATTATTGAATATAAATTCGGTCTCGATAAACGCCGTTTCTCCATTCAGGAATGCTCTCGTCTGTTCCATCAGATTGAAGTTGTCCGTTAATACCATCGTATCAATCGCCTGCGCCAAATCCTCAATGGATCTTCCCATAAAATCACCCAAACCAAACATCTCTTCTATCCTTCGGTTGACGATGGTTATGGTCCCTGATCGATCAGACATCACGAGCCCTTCTCGTACGGATTCAATAAATTGCTCACTGATATCTCGCTGTTCCTGGATCGCAATCTTCTCATTGAACAACTCCGAGTTCAGCTTCTCCAGCGCAAGGGCATGACGTACACGATCTTCTTCTGCTCTGGTCCGCTCCGTAATATCCTTAATAAACAGGTTATATAATGTCTCATTTTTGCCCAACTGGATCTCAACAATTTTGTACTCAATCGGAAATACGGAACCATCCCGCCGGATACCTGAAATTTCTTCAACGATGGTGTATCTTTTACCTTCGACATATTCAAATCGCTCCAGCAAATTCTTGATCTCCTTGCAGCTGGCCCCTTGAAAAAGAGATGGTGCTTCCTTGTGCAGGAGCACTTCTTCCCGACGCAATCCAAACATTCTTTCAGCCTCTGGATTAAACTCAACGATCAGCCCATTGGAGTCCACAGCGATAATCGCATCAATAGAGGATTCAATAATGGCACGTTTGACCTCTTCACTATTCTTGAGTTCCTTGGTACGCTCAATAACCCTGTCCTCCAGCGTTAACTTGTCGTGACGAATCTGTTCGAATTGTTCCAGCAGCACATCGGCCATTTTGCGCAAATTACCAATCAGGATCTGTACTTCGGTTACATGGCTGGTTGGCCACTCCATCTTCCCATTTCGAAACAGCAGTCTCGGAAGAGAGCCTGTCATTCGGGTCAGTCTTAACAGCGGGCTAACAACCTTACTGCTGAGAGGAGCCGCTACGATCATGGAAGCCACGATGATGATGAACAGGGATTGCAGCGTGGTCAGATAAATGGATTCGATGCGGGGGTAATACTCGGACGAGTCGGCCACAATGAATACCCGATAAGGTGTTAACCTTGTCATTTCTGCTTCATAGATAAAAGAGGCTTGTTTCCAGTGATTCAATACATCGCTGTAATGGATATTTGCGGAACTTAACAGAATGAGGTTATCCCTCGACTTCAGAAGACGGAATCTGTCCATGTCCAGATACTCGCCCACCTGTAGTGTATTCAAACCAGAAGCGACGACTGTATCATTGCGATCCAGCAGAATCACATTCACACCCAGTAGATGATGATAACGCGCCATATTCTGATCCATATTCTCGGAGGTAACATACTCTTCATCAATATCCTGAACAACCGCAGTTGCTGCATATTTCATATCACGTAATATGGCATCATTCATTTGACCCAATTGTCTGCGGCTATCTGCGGATAACAGTACGAGAGAAACAAATACCACAAAGGCGACTACGTATTTAAACGCAATTCTTGTTAATGGAATGGTTCCCATGCGTTTTGACTTGTGTTCACCCGTGGTGATCCAAAAATCAACTACAATTCCCGCAATCAGCGCATTCACCATACCAATCACAGCAATATACATATACTCATACTTCAAATCGTCTATATTTAAACCCAACATAAAATGCCCGGCATAGATAACAGGAAGTAACATGACTACCCAAAAGACAGCATTAGCCTTGATTAAGCTGCCATTCTTCCAGCGGATCTGCCAAACGAGCATCCAGATTAATTCCATGAAGTGGGCAAGCATGACAGTTAAATTGTGCGGCACAAAGCCGACAAAGACGGTATTCAGGAGATGGATAACTGTAAGGGTGACAAATCCATAGATGGCCCCATGCAAACGAAGAGCAATGAGTGCTGCGGCGCTACCAATCATAAACTGTACACCATAGAATAAAGTAAACGGAAAAATAGTGCTTAGTGAGCCCAGAATGATCAGAATGCTGGTCCCAATCCAGGGTATTCTCAGTTTCAACACGACCCAATCCAGCATTTGTCTTGCCTTTATACGATCCATAGGCAATTGCCCTCATGGATCATTTTTTCTTCTGTTTTCAACAACAACGTTGGTTCCCCCTATAAACTTAAGCGGATACAATATTACTTTTTTCCCCTTAACTTGTTCTGATCCATTATACTGTAATTAATACTTGGTGTAGCTTTGGGAAATTCTGATTGATCGGCAACCAAACTGCATTCATGCTAGAATATTGAAGTTCATTCAAAAAGCGTATTCTTTCTCTACATATACATCCTATATTTTGGGATAGAAACATTAAAAAATTTGCGGCATTTATTCGCAATTCACCTTGTTTTTTTAGCATTTTCTTAACATATTATTTTCACCAGGAGTGTGACCCTATGACTATCAAAGTACTTCTTATAGAAGATGAGAAAAATCTAGCCGACATGATTGCTTTCTTTCTTGAGGAGGAAGGATACATCACTGAACGGGTTCATCATGCCCGCGAGGCACTTCAATTGTTTCCACAATTCCAGCCGGATATTGTTGTAACGGATCTCATGCTTCCTGAAATGGATGGAAATGATCTAGTAGAAGCCTTTCGCCAGCACTCCACTGTGCCCATTCTGATGATCTCAGCAAGCACCATGCTGAATGATCGACTTCGCGCATTGCATAATGGTGCGGATGACTTTCTGTGCAAACCATTTAGTTTGAAAGAGTTGGATGCCCGGATTAAAGCACTGCTGCGAAGATCAATCATTTCCTATCAGGATAAACCGGTAAAAGAAGACAAGCAGGCAGAGGTTACTGGACATGTGAATGTGAATGAGTACAGAAGAACCCTGTTTGTGGATGGCGTTGAAATCGAGGTCACTCATATTGAGTTTGAGATTATGAAGGAATTGTACCGCAATCCGGGTAAAGTGTTCACCCGCAATGAACTGATGGATCGGATCAAAGGCTCCGAACGCGCCTATCTGGATCGTACCATTGATGTTCATATCTCAAGTCTACGTAAAAAAATTGAGCCTGACCCCAAGAACCCACGTTATATTAAAACGGTTTGGGGAACAGGCTATAAATATGTGATCTAATACGATCGTAACGCTTGAAAGTTAAACACCTTTGGCCATATCCCTCTTTTATCTCATGGATAAGATGGGTGGTATGGCTATTTCTGATTTATGGACAGACGACGAATGCAACCAATTTTCCATATCCTTGATTAGTTGATTCGGGTCTTGCTCGTTCCAGAGAATCATCTTCATCTCACCTGTACCTGTAATTTCTTGCAGGTGACGCTTCCGAATAAGGGATTGGAAATCCGTAATGACCAGTAACGGAAGTTGTGGCATAAAAGCCCGAATGGCATTTGCTGCTGACACCGCTTCTTCGGCAATCTGATAATCAACAATACAATAACGGGCATTTTCCCAACTTCCCCGATGTGTTTCTATCGCAGAACCAGATGTTGAGTCCTCAATCCAGTTCCTGAACAATTGAATAATATTCTCATATGCAATACGACGTTTTCCATCCGAGAGCACGGTAATGGGTTCCATAGGTATACCTCCAGTTGATTCTTATCTTTATTGTGCCAATTTTCGTTTAAAAATGTTTGTGCGTGAACATGAAAGAAGTGTTAACAAATTTCGTACTTCTTCACATTAAGTGTTAGACACGTCCACTTCACTTCTGGATGATTTCGCAGATTCCACACATTGATGTAAAATAGAGAAATACCCGTGTGATTTAATTTACGGGAAGTTAAAGATGAATCTGGTACTATAGGAGGTTACATTGATGAATATTGTTTCCATTGAACCAACACCGAGTCCAAATACGATGATGTTACATCTCGATGAACGTCTGGAGGACGGAATTCGCAAAACATATACACTGGACAACGAACGATCTGCTCCGGCGTTCATTCGCCAGATGCTTCATATTCCCGGTGTAAAGAGTGTGTTCCACACAACAGACTTTGTCGCACTTGATCGTAAAGGGAATGCCGACTGGTCCGTTATCTTGGGCGAAGTCCAAAATCGCCTTGGACAGCACGGCATCGATCTGGACTGGATTGAATCCGAAGATGGTTCAGGCGAGCACTTCGGAGAAGCACAGGTATTTGTACAATTCTTCCGAGGTGTACCGATGCAAATTAGGGTCAAGGCCGGGGTCAAGGAAGAACGAATTTCGTTGTCAGACCGCTTTGTCAAAGCCGTAACAGAAGTCGCCAGTGCAACGATGATCAAGGAACGTAAACTGAGTGATTACGGGGTTCGATATGGTGAATTGCCTGATATTGCACGTGAAGTCGAGCAGGAATTGGAAGCCGCTTACCCGCCGGAACGGCTGGAGCAAGTCATTAAACAGGCCATTGAACATGGTACCAAATCCGAAGAGTTCGTCGAGCGCCGCCGTGAATTGGATGGAGCCGAACTTGAAGAGGCTCTGCGAAACGAAGACTGGAATGTTCGCTATGCGGCATTTGACAGCATGGAGCCTACGGCAGAAAGACTGCCTCTCGTAGCCCATGCCTTGCATGACAACAAAATGCAGATACGTCGCTTGGCTGTCGTATACCTGGGTGACATTCGTACACCTGAAGCGATGGAACTGCTGTATGAAGCACTTCAGGACAGTTCTCCTGCGGTACGCCGGACTGCCGGGGATACCTTGTCGGATATCGGTGATCCTGCCGCCACTCCAGCCATGACAGCTACGTTATCCGATAAAAGTAAACTTGTACGCTGGCGTGCAGCACGTTTTCTCTATGAGGTCGGAACTGAAGAAGCAGAGCAAGCGTTGCGCGTTGCAGCCGATGATCCTGAATTTGAAGTCAGCCTGCAGGCCAAGATGGCTCTGGAGCGGATCGAATCGGGCGAACAGGCTGCTGGAACGGTATGGCAGCAGATGGCTGGCCGTAATAAAAAAGAGGAATAGTCGTCTCTCAGACCTCACATCCAACAATTGTTATTGCACTGGAAAACCATGCGCGTTATACTGATTGTCTGTTTACTAAACAGGACACACGGTGTTAAGTTGTGTTGTTCATAATTTCATAGACAATAGATACACCTCATCCATTGATGGTGAGGTAGAGGTCGCGGGTGCGATCAGTACGCTGATGGAGGCGCTAAGGAGCCGCTTATGAGATCAGCCGAAAGGTGTACCCGCCGAAGCTCGCTGGACGTTCCTTATACGGTCCAGTGAGCTGGGGCTGCTGTCGAAAGGCGCAGAACTGTCACGGAAGTACATTTCCTTTATATAAAGGTATGAATTCTTCTGTGTTGAGCTATCTTAATCATCTGGGACATGGTGCGGACATTGAAATATTAAAGACCGCAGGCTGATGCCTGTGGTCTTTTGTTTATGAATTCAAGTATCGCAAACATCAGTATACCGAATGAAGGAGTGTTTCCATGCAAGACCGCAGTAACCCAACAACAACAACTGGACCTTCCCTGAAAAAAGGATTACGCGCACGCCATATGACGATGATCGCCCTCGGTGGCTCAATTGGTACCGGGCTGTTTCTCGCAAGTGGTACCGCCATCTCAACCGCAGGCCCTGGTGGAGCATTAATTGCCTATGTGGCCGTTGGCATCATGGTTTATTTCCTAATGACCAGCCTTGGTGAGCTTGCTACCTTTATGCCGGACTCCGGTTCATTTAATACGTATGCCGCACGTTTTGTCGATCCTGCTCTCGGGTTCGCCATGGGCTGGAACTTTTGGTACAACTGGGCGGTAACCATTGCAGCAGAGCTTGCTGCCGCTACTGTACTCATTAAATACTGGTTCCCCGACAGTTCATCCATGTTATGGAGCTTATTGTTCCTCGTGCTGATCTTTTCCTTGAACGTGTTGTCCGTTAAAGGTTATGGAGAGTCCGAGTACTGGTTCGCCATTATCAAAGTCGCTACTGTTATCATCTTCCTGGCCGTTGGTGTGCTCATGATCTTTGGTATTATGGGCGGAGAAGCCGTTGGTTTCAGCAACTTCACCATCGGTGATGCGCCCATCCATGGCGGATTCTTCGCTGTACTTGGTGTGTTCATGGCTGCTGGATTCTCATTTCAAGGTACCGAGCTTATCGGAGTAGCTGCCGGTGAAAGTGAAAACCCTCGCGAGAATGTCCCTCGTGCAATTCGTCAGGTATTTTGGCGCATTCTGATTTTTTACATTTTGGCGATTACCGTGATCAGTCTGATCATCCCGTATACTCATCCGAATCTGCTCAAAGGTGACCTGGAAAATATCGGTGTCAGCCCGTTCACACTGGTGTTTGAGAAAGCTGGCCTCGCCATTGCGGCTTCCGTCATGAATGCCGTTATTCTGACTTCTGTACTCTCTGCCGGTAACTCAGGCATGTATGCTTCAAGCCGGGTTCTCTATGCTCTTGCCCGTGACGGTAAAGCCCCTCGTTTCTTGGGCAAGTTGAACAAAAAGGGTATTCCAATGAATGCACTTTTGCTTACAACAGCCGTTGGTATGTTGGCATTCCTTGCCTCGCTGTTCGGTGATGGGATTGTGTACACCTGGTTGCTGAATGCATCCGGGATGTGCGGATTTATCACTTGGCTGGGTATCGCTATCAGTCATTATCGCTTCCGTCGTGCATACGTTGCACAAGGCAGGGATCTGAGCGATCTGCCTTACCGTGCACGCTGGTTCCCGTTTGGGCCCATCTTCGCTTTTGTCCTGTGTATCGTTGTGATCATTGGACAGAACTACCAGGCATTCACGGGTGATCAGATCGACTGGAGTGGAGCCATCGTTGCCTACTTGAGCGTACCCCTGTTCCTGGTGTTGTGGCTCGGTTACAAATGGATCAAAAAGACCAAAGTGGTGCCGTTGCAGGAATGTGACTTCACACCTACGGATTCACCAGCTGATAAATAGTGGCTATTTAATAAAACCTCCCCGTGGCGTTGCAGTTTTCCTACTGTAGCGAAACGGGGAGGTTTTGTTTTGGATCGGCCTCCCCCTTCGAACATTTCTGTACATCCTTTCGTCCCTGTCCATATTTTGTATAGGTCGGTAAGTAAAATAGAGAAAGGTATACTATTTTTCTTGGACAACGGGAGTTGGTGTATAATGAAAAAATTCTCTATTCTGCTCGTTCTATTGGGCATCCTGATCATCAGCTTTCCTTTCCTGCGGGAAACGTATTATGACTGGCAGCAAACCCGTGTCATGAACGATCTGGAGCAATTGCAAAACGGCTTGTCTAAGCTTAATCACTCCTTCGAACAAGGCATACAGGATGCAGTTTCTGCCGAGCCGACTACTGACAATACAGGTACAGTGCAAGAGGTCTCATCGGATACGTTGGGGGTGTTATCGATTGACAAGATTGATGTCCGCTTACCGATTCTGGAGGGTGCAACGGAAGCCAACATGAAGGTAGCTGCAACCCATCTTGTTGAAACCACCAGTATCGGGAACAAAGGTAATGCTGCGATAGCCGCTCATCGCGCCCACAAAAAAGGACGACTGTTCAATCGTCTGGGAGAACTCCAGATTGGTGATTCAATGGAAGTCACCCTGGCAGATCGAACGATTATCCAATATAAGGTAGATCAGATATCCGTTGTGGAGCCAACTGACTTATCTGTGCTGGAGGATCCTGGGCTTGGACAGGTCCTTACCTTGATTACCTGTGATCCACTCGTCAATCCAACACATCGCCTAATTGTAAGAGCTATTGCAGTGAAACCAAATGTTACGGGGACCTGATCCTCCCTAAATATCACCAAAAAATACCCTCTAGCATATTCACACGTCGACGCTAAGTCTTCGTAGTGATTGCTAGAGGGTATTTCTATCTCACACGATGAATTTTAGATACTGCGTGTTTCGATCTAGCGATGAAGCTGTTGTCTGCGGCGGAAGTACATGAATCCCGCGCTACCTAGCGCCATCAGCATCATGCCCACAGCAGTGTAAGCCATTGTGCTCTCTTCACCTGTTTGTGGCAGCATTCCCTGAGATCCAGAATTTCCGTTTGGCTGTGATGCGGAATTTCCATTGCCCTGTGATCCATCTGTATCCGTTCCAGCAGGAGGTGCAAGTGCACCATCCCCATCAGGTGCATCTGTATCCCCAACTGGAGGTGCAGTATCGTCACCGTTGGAATCGCCTGGTGTCGGTGTCACTACCCCGGAATCTTCATCTGTCGGACTTTCGCTTCCTCCCCCAGACTCTGTAGGTTCAGTTACAACCGTGCCTGGAACCGACGGATTTGGTTTTCCTGGTTCCGGAGTTACTGGTTTCTCTGGATCTGGTGTTACACCCGTAGTAGGTGTTCCCGGATTATAAGGTCCACTAGACCCACCACCCGATACCGGGATAGCCTGATTCGTTTTTTCCACAACTACAGCTTCGGTTTGTATGTTCGTAATTTCGAATGGTACTGGTGTTGTTTCCAACATGTACCCGTTAGGCGCTTTTATTTCAACCAACTGATATTTATTGATATCCAAGCCTTCAAGTACAATTTCACCTTGTTGATTGGTTGTCAGTGAAGCTTCATCTAGACCTGTTACCTTGTGGAATTCCCAATTCCCATTTGCATCCATCAATGCAGTTTGAGCTCGTAATTCAAATACAGCTCCTTGAAGGTGCTGAGTTCGGCCCGCATTGGTTTTAATCAATTTAACAGAACGATCATTTTTTTTATTTTCAATGGTTATTTGAGTTTCTGGTTTGATAATAGATACAAGGGTCTCCGGCTGTTCAATAACAAAGCCTTCTGCCTTGGTCTCTACCAATGTATATGAACCATAATCCAAACCATCGAATTCAATGACCCCATTTAGGTCGGTTACTTTTGTATCGATGACAATGTTGGAACGATCACGCAATTCGAATTCGATTCCGCTTAATACAGACTTATCCTTGGCATTTACTTTGGTAACGACAAGTTTACCACCTGCACCCATTGCATTAGACTTCGTCAAGGTAATACTCTCCGTCTGATTCTCTACAATGGTAAACGGAATTGGTGTAGCATCCAATTGATAAAACTCAGGTGCCACGACTTCTACCAGCTCATAATCCCCTGGCGACAGTCCACCTTTGGCGATCTTCCCATCTTCCCCTGTCGTTAACTCATCGATTTTCTCTCGCGTTGCGCCGTCCTTGGAGTACAATTCGAAAGTTGCACCCTTAAGTGTCTTGGAGGAGTCCACCGCATCTACCTTGGTTAATTCAAACCCTTGGCGAATCTTTTTATTTTCAATTTCAAAAGCAATATCCGCATCCTTAAATTCAATCGTTTGACCTGAGGCAGAGCCATATTCAGGATCAACCAAATATCCTGCCGGTGCAGATAATTCTTTTAACTTATAAGGTACACCGTTGGTTAGATTGTTTAATCGATAGTTTCTGGAGCTTTCAACCACACCATTCTCGTCCGTTGGTTTCAATGTTTCCAGAAGCGTAGTTCCAGACGCATTATAGATTGCAAATATTGCACCCTCCAGCGGAACTCCTGTATCACTGACTTTGTGAATTCTGATTTTGCCCAGACCTGTAGAGGCTCCTCCACCAGCTCCAGCCAAGGAAACTTTGATTCCCGACTGATTACCTTCTCCGATTACCGAGGAAGATTGGCCTGCAAATTCAACCTTATTCTCAATTCGGGCGCCATGATCGGCATTAATATAAGACTGATATTCCAAAATGAATGCAGTATGGATATCTTTCTTGAAGGTGAAGGTAAATGTATTGCCCTCCACGTCCAATTCATAATCAGCCGGATCAACAAGTCCAGCTTTGGTGGATACATTGCCTGAATTGTTGGCAGGTAAATTGGTTGCATATAATTTCAATGAATCAGCCAATAAAATCTGGTTCTCTGACAAGGTATCTGTTAATTGGTTACCCGCAGGAATGAAAGATTGACTTGGATTGATATTTACCGTCCATGATGCTTTATCCGTTGTACCTTCTTGCTTCCCTGTTTTGCGCACGTATACACCACCGTTGGCAGGTGTAACACTGGCTGATCTATTAAATCGTATTGCACCACCCTCACCATCCGTCAGAACAGCCTGGTTGGCATATGCGCCTGCGACAGAATATGGTCCATCCAGACTTGTTTGGTACTGAATGCGATAAGCCATTTTGCCCATGTTACCCAGATCCAACGCAAAACCTTTACCGTCCGGGTTCAACTGGAATTGACCAGGTGTGAGCAGAACCTCGCTACCCACAGCAGTAACATTATTGGCTCCCTGCAACTCTAACTCATGAACTTTCAATGAGCCGTCTACGAAAGATTGGTCTCCAGTGTAAGCATCCTTAAGGATTGCGTCCTGAATATCAAACAAATTGTAGTTTACATCGATTGTCCAGGTGATCTTTTTATCTTTGGCGCTATATTCACCCTTTTTGTTACCATTTTGAATCGTGTAGTCTTGCGGTTCGACCGCAGCAGTTTTGGTAATCGCAGTCTGTTTTACATCAGACTCTTCCCAATCGATCTTGGCTGAGTTGCGATATTCATCATTCGTTGGCATACCCGCTGTGGGATCAAAGCTTGTCTTATAAGTAATAACATGCTCCGTACTGAGCGTTACGCCGTCCTTCAAGCGAAGTGAGAATCCTTTTTCATACGTTGGATCAGCCGGGTCTGGAGTCAGTTCAAAGTCCTCATTGTTAACACCACTCACTTGAAGACTACCCGGAATCAGTTTCATATGTCTGCCTTCGTAATTGTCGGTGATGACGATATCCGTCATGTCCTGCAAATCACGGTTCAAAACAATCTGCCATTCGATTTCTTTTGTGTTGAAGTTTTCACTTTTTACACTCTTTGCAAAAATGACTTCCTGAATGTCTCTTCGGCCTGTTTTGGAAGTACCATCATACATGTTCACTGTGTTCGTAATGGTGTCGTTTGTATAAACACGATGAATGGATTGAGTATCATATTCGATCTCATAGGCCTTTGTAATATCATTCTTAAAATGTAATTTTAATCCATCATCGAACCCTGTACCCATCGCTTCGAGTGTGTATTCATTCGGATTGATCAGTGTTCTGTTGGAAGCCGCTCCACTTGCATTAATGTCCACTTGATACACTTTGACGGAATTGTTGATCAGTTGCTGTTTTGCCGTATCAAAGCGGTCTTCAATCCATGCATTCGTTTGCATAATTTCTTGCTGATTGTAGTTATATTGTACTTTCCATGTGATCGTCTGTGTCACCGGATCATACGCACTATCTTGCCCTGATTTGTTCAAAGGCTCATTAAAACTCATACGAACTCGGCCAATATCTGTTTCGTTGTGCTCGCTCTGATCCGTTGTAAGCGCAACCTGGTTTTGATACTCCACGTTGGTGAACGGAGCAGTGGTTGGTGCTTTAACACTTGTTGTATAGGTTACACGATAGGCCTTATCTGTATCTCCCAATTGAATTGGAAACTGTGGTTCCGTTTGAACTACTGGGCCTTCTTTAACAGATCCATTCAATTGCACTTCCAATTCGCGAATTTCGATATTGCCCTTGAGCTCAAGCTCTGCTGGGAACGTGTCTGCAAGAACAGCATTTTTCATAGCCTTCTCGCCTTGGTTAAAATCTACAGTCCATTTAATTTCATCCGAGTTGAAGTTCTCTTTGTTTGCGCTTCCCGATTTCTTCAACTTATCTACGGCTGTGTTGGCAAAATGTACATCAATGATGCCCTGCCCCACGGAACTAAAGTCTATCTGTTGTTTCAAGCCATCTTCCATCTTGCTTTCATCGAACTTAATCCACACGTAGAAGTTGCCTTCCAGCTTCGCATGCTCGATCAGTTCATTAAAGGTAAAGATGATTGTGTCATCTGGATTCACCACATACTCCCCAACACCGCCATCCAGATTACCCTTAAGCTGCGATCCGATGATGAATTTATCGGGCAAGTTAAAGGTGAACGTAGAGCCATCACTGTAGTTGTGGTTGTCATCTGCAAGTCCCCATGTAAAGACTACAGCCACCTCATCCTGGATTCGTGGTCGAATATCCTCGATTTTATCTCCTTTGACTTCAATCGTGCCATTCCCGTTGTCATCTGGTGCCTGATTGTACATCTGCACACTGGTAATCAATTGATCTGTAATTACCGGGCCTGCAGCTGCGATTGCTAAACTGCTCTGGTTGAGGTTTCCCTCCCCCTCTTCTTCCGGAGTGGCAGCAACGTCAACGTTGTTGACCTCTTCCGAACCTGCCAAACCTTCTTCTGATGCTGTATCGCTGATTGCACTGGCTGGCAAATTAGTTAATTCATCCTGAGCATGCATTGTTGGTGTAAATATCCAACCCTGCATCATTTGCGTGACCAGTAACAGAGCAATGATCACTATGCTCACTTTTTTCCTCATTGTTTGCATATCCTCCTCGTACGTAGTGTTGGCATACGCCGAAGATTAGAATAGCAAAGCGACATATACAAAAAATAGACAACACTAAAATCCTCGTTTTTGAACACAAAATTGAACACAAAAAAGGATACTCCTCAAGCGGAGCATCCTGTTCAAACGGTTGTTATAGTGTCCAGTTAATTTTGACGCGCAGATCCGTAGTACCTTCCATTTTGGACACATAATAAGATATCGATTTCATGCCAAGTTGGTACAAATCCTGCAAATCTTCAATCAGTCCAGCCTCCGTACCCTTGTACCTGAATGTCAGCGAGGTTCCGCCTTCCTTCAGCTTACTCTGAACTTTGGTCTTCAGCGCAGCATGGCCTTTAACCGCATCCTGTTCATCATACAGGGAATAGTCCAGAGCGTGGTACAGCTTCTGATAAGCGGCTTTTTTGCTATCTCCGGCCTTCACCAGCTTTAATAAAGCTTCTCGATATGGGGCAGGCGCAGCGGGGTACTTGCTTTTGCCTGTCCAGATATGGTCACGTGCCATCTCATCATCACTCAGCAAATAGTAGCTGTGGCTAACCTTACCTTTGCGGTCAGGGGTAGGATCATCCCAGGTGGTGTCCATGTGATACCACTTGCCGTCCAGGTTCACGATATTCCAGGCATGAAGCTGCCCGCCCGCTGTACCTTCCACAATCCGGTTATCGATACCTACTCGCTCCAGCATCCGATATGCCAACAGTGAATATCCCTGACAGACGGTACTGCCTGTAACAAGCCCGTCGTAGGCCGTATATTTCTTCAGAGAGGTATCGTAGGAAAGGTTAAGCACAATCCAGTCGTGGATGACCTTGACCTTCTCATGATCCGTCATGCTTGGTTTGATGATTTCTTTCAACACGTTTGTGACTTTACGATTCACATAATCGGTCTGCTCCTTGGTCTCCCGATAGGAGAGAGTCACATGCACCTCGGCCGACACATTGGAGCCTTTATAATTAAATGCATAACTTTTAACGGTGTATTGGATATAGGGGTCACTCTTCATTGCCTCATCGATGGAGGTTTGTAATTGTTTTTTGAGGCCTTTCACATTGCCTTTGTATGTAAAAACAAGTTCCTCCGTTCGCTGTGACATTGCGGTAAGCAAGGTCTGGCGCAAATCTGTTGCCGTGGATATATCTGATGTTCCTGATGCAGCATACAGTTGATCCAGATCAACCGTACGTGGTAACGCTACAGCAATCAGACAGCCTGCCAGCAGTATGGTGATAATTCGTTTCCCGTTCTTACCCATGAAAGGAACCCACCCTTCTTTGCAAAGTTCTCACGCCCTATTGTATCACAAAAGGCTCTGTCGTCATTCTTCTAGTTTTGTAAAAATTAAATCAAAAGAGACCTTCTATGGAAGGTCCCTTTGATCTTTAGTTCATTGAATCACGATTACCCGTTATCTTCATCCTATGTTTCGTTTGGTCACGATATGAGTGATTCCTCGTCTAATACAGGCGATTACCACTCATAAACGTATCTGTTTTACCTTGAAGCTTCGCCAGCCGTTCCAATACCTGTGACGCTTCAGCTACCGTCACTTTACGTGCAGGCATGAATCGTCCTTCAATCGAAGGAAGCAATCCCAGCTTCAGACTCAGGGAGACCGCTCCCTTACTCGTAATGGCACTGGCATCCGCAATGTTGGGAAGATCCGATGGCAACGTATAGAATCCGGCCAGCTTCTCATAGCGTAAAATACGTACAAGTAGCACTGCCAATTCTTCACGTGTCATCTCTTCCTGCGGATTCAAATTCTGTTCAGGGTCCGCTCCGGCAAGCCAGCGCTGATCAATTAATGCCCGAACTGCCTTATAATACGGGCTGTCAGGTGTCACATCAGCGTATAACTTGTCATCTCCGTCCCCACTGTAGTACAGATCCATATTTGGATTAATCGCTCTTGCCAGATAGTTAAACCAATCTCCTCGGGTGATCACACGATCCGGGAATACGCGTCCCTGTTCATCAGCAAGCAATACGCCATGCTGTGTCATATTGCGTAGAGCTGCTTCGGCCACATGACCCAAGATATCCGTAGGTTCAGCCTTGGTTGCAGAGCTTGTGTCCCCGTATAAAAGCTTCCACTCCCCTGTGTTCGCATCCAGCGCTTCATAGTTGCCATAGATCGAATTCTCATCACGTGTAGGCATATAAGCAAGGTTCACCCCCGCTGGGATGACTTGACCACCGTTCATACCATATCCGCCATAACGGGAATATGCGAGGATCAGCTTGAATTCCTCCAGATAGAGTGCCTTGGCCTCTTCATAACTGATGGCTGGCTTAACATCTGCCGGCAGTTGTTCAGTCGTTGCCGCAATACGTGTATAGAACTCGTTAATCGTCCCGTTGTTCAACACCTGTACTTGTGCCGTATCTTCCTTAACCGGAATTCCGTTCAGATAACGCTGGAACAAAAATGTGCGAGCATCATCCACCTCAATCACGTTAGCCAGTCGGAACTGCTCCGTTGCGTCTGGAACTAGCGCAATCACCGTGTCCATCGCCAGTTTCTCAGCCTGCTTCCGGGTTACCAATTTGCCTGCCTTCTCCTCAGCCGGCTTCTCCTGTTCCATCTCCGGTCCCATTCGTTGCATCATCGTATAACTGTAGATCTGCCCGGTAACTGCATCTACCTGTGCTGAGATGTCCCGCATGAACATATAGGACATATTGGCACTTCGATCGCTCCAGCTCAGACTCCACACCTGATTGTTCGGACTTGAGTAATATCCCTTGCCCAACTGGTTATGCTCCAGCTTATATCCCTTGGGAATATCAAAGTTTGTTGCGACCCGATTGGCGGCCTGCTGCACATTTAACCTCGTACCATTGGCCGGGACAAAAGGCGTTACATCACCTTTTAACTTCGTATCCTGCTGCAAAGAATCTTCATCTACAGCTTTACCTGTTAATGTATTAATCCGTTCCAACGTATTGGCTTCAATCGGAATGATACTGATATTTTTTGGTGTATATGCAAGGTAATACTGCTGACCCTGTTTGGAAGATAGACGATCTTTGGCGATATAAGCCAGCTCCACATCGAACTGTTCTTCAAACTGCTGTCTGGCCTTCTCTTCTGAAGCTGCCGGTTTCGATGAGGGATACTTGGCTTCAATAGTACCCCGTGAGTAACCTGTCACCAAACCACTTTCATCCACATTAATGTAGACTGTCTCTGCGTCAGATAACAATCCATCATGTTTTAACTGGTACCCGTATCGATACTCTGTTCTGCCAAACAATGACTCTTGTTCGATGGAAGAATACAGATCTCCAAGCGGAGCATATTCATTGTCCTTAAGACCCGGAATCGCTTGGTACAACAGTGTCACGGCCTTTTCTTCAGCTTGAGCTTTGGTTAACTTCACATCTGATTCCGAGACATGTTTATCCAGGATATCCGACGGCAAATGTACACTTAACACTTCCCCTGTGCCTGCATGTACAGTTCCACTGAATCCCGACGTATGATTACCTTGTGTAATCTGGAACCCGATCTCCCACGCCTTGTAGTCTGGCGGTGGATAGGAATTAGGTGAATCGAATCGTGCAGATGAGATCGTTGCTTTTTTTAATAATGGAAATAATTTCAGTATATTTTCACTGGCTTGCCTGGATGAGATTTTCGCTCCCTCAGGCACGTCATTGCTCGTTGCGTCTAGTTGTTCATTTTCCCCCGTTGTCGCTGCGGTCAACTGCTCTGCTTGCGCGGCTGATGCACTGCCTGCAAAACCTGGTGTTTGCGAAGCAAGCAGCAGTGTTGCCATCGCTGCGGTTGTTGCTTTGGTTGCGAACATTTTCAAACGTAGATTAAACTTCCAATTCAAACTCAAATCTGGACCTCTCCCTTCAATTTCATACAAAGAAGCATAACAAATAACCTCGCATGAATATTGCCAGTCTATTCTATGATACCATAAGCTTCCTTTTTAATCGTCGTTTTCCGGGCAATTTTACAAATGTGAATTTCTGCATATTGCTAGTAACAGCAAAAAAAACGCCAATTACGTTGGCGTTTTATCTGTTAGCCTGCACTCTTATGTAGGCTGAATCTACCTTGTCAACTACTCGCTTTAGACGAATCGTTCAACTTCGCCTGACCTTGGACATGGGTTTTCAAAAATGGAATAACGGTGTCCCAGAAGGTGGGATCTTCCTCAGAACAACTGTGTCCTCCGCTGTTGACCCATAGATGTTCAACAGGCGGATCGGCTTTGGACATAAAATATTCAAGCTCACTCGGGGGAATGAAATTATCTCCCTTGGAGTGCACCATAAGCATCGGCAGTTGCATCCCCCTGCGCCGTTCATTCAGCATCATCACCGGATCACGCTGACGATAAGATTTCAGAGATTCACCCAGTCGCCAGAACCAGATTCTCGGAATTAACTGGGCCAGTGGAAACAAGGGCAGACGCCGGCGTCTCAGCTCTGCACTGACGATTACTTCAAATTGCGATGGCATCGAGTCCGTAATCACTGCTGATACAGGAATTCCCTCCGTCACTGCAAGAATCGTACCCAATCCCCCCAAAGAATGACCAAGCACTCCGATGGCATCCGCATCAATCTCTGGTCGTGCAGTCGTATACTGCAACGCCGCGAGCAGATCATCCCGGAACAAGTAGGCAGATGCAGCACGAACCGGATCACTAGCCCCATGACTACGCACATCATACATAAATAAGGCATATCCAGCTTCCCAGATCGGACGTGCGTAACGAAGAACACGGGAGCGATTGGAGCCCCAGCCATGTGCAATAATAACGAGCGGCCATGGTTTCGGAATGTCGGCTCTGGCCGGGATGAACCAGCCATGCACCCGACCTCCCCCACTGTCAAAGGTCACATCCTCAAATGGCATTGGGGGTGTGAGTGTGATTGGAATCTTCTTGGGGGTTTGGCTCTTTACCGCTGCCTTCCATAATCCACCTGCCGTTACTGCGGCCACGGCGAGCATGCCGCCTATCATTGTTTTAGCTTTCACAGGGCATCTCTCCTCTCCGAATTCCGGCATACATCCATCATAAAACAATAGAATGAACGGCACGTTAAGCGACATGGGTTTTTATGATAAAGATTAATCCAACAACTAATTTAAAGGAACCATCATATATATACCCAAATATACATATTCCTCATCTGATGCTGGAATCCTAGGCTTCAGCTGCTTCCACAAATCTCCGTGCACATGCTGCAATCTGCTCATGATCTCCTGCCACAAGAGCTTCTCGTGGTAAAAGTGCACTTCCCAGACCCACTGCAGCAGCGCCTGCTGCGTAATAATCAGCAATATTCTCCAGTGTGGCACCACCTGTTGCCAGCAGTGGAATATGATTCAGTGGAGCTTTGATCTCCCGCAGATACGGTATACCCAGACTCGCCATCGGAAACAACTTCACAACTCGTGCTCCCGCTTCATGGGCAGCGACAATCTCCGTAGGTGTCATGGCTCCAGGCCAGATCTCGACACCATGTTCTACAGCATATTCAATGACAGACAGATCGACATTGGGAGATACCAGAAATTGTGCTCCTGCAGCGACGGCTTCCTTCGCCATCTGCACATTCAGTACCGTACCCGCTCCAACATAAGCCTTTCCTTCATGCCGCTCACGCCAGTCTGCAATAATATCATGTGCTCCAGGTGTGTTCAGTGTGACTTCCATTAGTCGGATGCCGCCACCTGTCATACCTTGTCCAGCTGTTACTGCCGCTTCGCGGCTTATACCGCGCACAATCGCAACTAGCCTTGACTCCAATAGTACTTCCGTCAAATTCATATCCAGTTCCCCTTGCTTCATCAATTCGGCAGCCGAAGACAGGCAATCATGGTCACCGCTTTTCCGTTATTCATTATTGTAAGGCATATCCTCTCCTGGATGAAATCATTTGATCCAATATTCACTTCTTCCTTTTAAAAAGACATTGAATTCAACTTGGTTTTGTAGTCAACCTGAAGGAAACAAGGGCAATCGCCAAAGCCAACAGCAGGACCATACCACCAATCCACCCCAAATTTTGAACGGAATTGTATTTCACAACTACACCTCCCAATCCGGCACCGAAAGTCATACCTATGTTCATTACTGCCGTATTGTAACTCAGGACTGTTTCAGAAGACTGTGGTCTCAATGTTATCAAATAGAACTGATTCGCGGGCGTTGTTATCCAGGCAGCTGTGCCCCAAATCATGATGGTCAGAAGAATACCTATTGTGGAACCTGCTGTGATGGGCAAAATAAAGAGGGCACCAGCATGAATAATCAAACTGATTGGAATCGTGCGAACAGGTCCCCATCGATCTACCGCATAGCCACCAAGACGGGAACCTATGAATGCAAATACACCCAATACAAGTAACGCCGTACTAATCATTTCTATTGAAAAATCGGCTACTGAACTTAAAAGTGGAGCGATATAAGCAAATACCATGGTGTAGCCCAGAATCCAGAAAACAGTCGTTAATAATCCGGTGATAACCTTTTTATCTTTGATAATCAATAATTGTTGCTTCAGGGAGAGAGACGGGTTACCCTCCATTCGAGGAATAAATCTGTACAACAGCATGAAATTAATAAATGCGATAATTGCAATCATGATATAAACGTAGTGCCAATCCATGTAGGCAGCAATGAAGGTACCAATCGGCACTCCTAATACCAATGAAACGGTGAATCCTGTGATGACAGTTGCAATGGCACTACCCTGTTTGCCAGAAGGAGCTAGTCTTGCAGCATAGTTCGTGGCTAGGACAAAATATAGACCACCACTCATGGCCAATACGATGCGTGAGAACATAAGCATGCCAAAGTTCAAACTGAAGAATGCAATGATATTTCCCAAGATAAAAATAAGCATGGAATACAGAAGTACTTTTTTACGTTGTAACTTGGAAGTCAGCATGACCAGAGCCCAGGCTCCCAATGCATGAGATAGTGCATATACGGTGACCAATTGTCCCGCTAATGAGATCGAAACCTGTAAATCGCGGGCAATGATATCTAAAACACCAGATACGACAAATTCGGCTGTTCCCACAACAAAGGCTCCTAAAGCCAATAAATAGATAATAAATGAATTCATTTCAGTCTCCTTTATTCAAAAGAATAGTGTGTGAAATCTTCTGGATATATTCGTTTGTTGAGTTTTTTTTAATAGATATAAAAGACAAATTATATCTATTAAAAAAACAAAAAAATACTTAATGCATCATTGATATTTTACCGGCAATCGAAGATAATTTTCGATTTTTAAACACTTCTTCCATCTGTCCTTCGGCAGTGATCATGGTTTCTTGAATTAAGCATCCCTGTTTATGATGACAACAATCAAACAGAGAGGTTGTACCCTCAATGGCCTGGATGATGTCCAAAAACGTAAGATCCTCCCACTTCTCCTGAAGTGTATACCCGCCATGGGCACCAGATGAAGAATGAATCATCCCCTCTTTCGTCAATTTGGTTAAAATCTTGGACAGATATGTGGGTGAAACATTCTGCCACTTTGAAAGTTGCTGCACACCCACAGGTTTATCTGAATTGGATGCCGCAAGAAAAAGCATCGTGTGCAGGGCGTAATTGGTAGCTTTGGAATACTTCATCATCTCATTCCTCCCTAATAAAAGACTTAATATATCTACAATAACTCCTTTAATACAATTACGTCAATAACCCCCTCTCATAAAAGTGGCACATTGCGTCCACTCTTTTATCAGAGGAGGCTCTTGTTACAAACAACTGTTCCAGCAATATCTATACCTACAGTTCCAATCTATATGCATGCTTTAGGCATTTTCCAATACGTTATCCTTCTCCAAATCTTTAAAGTATCGATCGTTATATAACATGCTTGGATGTGTTGGATGATAGGCGAGTGCGATATCATTATGTTCCCGGGCCTTGGCACGGTTACCCATCCGGTCATAACACACACATAGTTGCAGATGCGGCATCCAGGTCCAAGCTGCTTCATTCAGCACTACCATAGGGTCATCAGGACGTACAGCACGAGTCGCCTGTTCGTACCAGAACAGGGCCTTGCGATAATCTTCACGGTCGGCAAAATAACCACCCAATCGACAGCAAATCTCGGCTCTTGGCAAATCATAGGCAAATGATCGGAACAACGCCGTGACTTCCTGTTCCGGATGTTCAAGTGCAGCTTCACAATCCGCAATTTTCTGGCAAGCAGCGATCTGATCTTCCACCCAGCCCAATCCGGTATCCAGAAACTTCTCATAGTACTTCACCGCATCCTCATGCTGTCCATGGTCCTTCAGCTCATTACCGAAATAGTACAAGTCACGCGGCCCGAATTCCTCTCCGGCCTGTTCCCTTTTGCGATAGATCCGCAGATTACGATCGGTATACACCTTATCTTTCTTGTGGGTAACCGCTATATCACTATGCAGCAGATTGCCCGCTACAGCCAGATATTCATGGACCGCGCCAATCCAGCGAAATTGCCGATCCCGACGCACCAGACGATTCCGGCGCAGGCTGTAGGCTACCTTGCCATCTGCTGTGAATGACAGATTATAATCCATTGTAACACTATCAACATCCGGGTCCAGCGAACGTTTCAAGGCGATCAGTTTCGCCCGATCTTCCGGTTCGAACACATCGTCTGCATCCAGCCACAGAATATATTCACTCTTTGCCTGATCGAAGGCATAGTTGCGTGCTGCTGCAAAGTCATCCACCCATTCAAAATCAACGATACGATCCGTATATCTGGAAGCAATCTGACGGGTACGATCCGTTGATCCGGTATCCACGATTACAATCTCATCGGCGATACCGTTGACCGAGTCCAGACATCTCGCAAGGGAAGCTTCTTCATTTTTCACAATCATACACAGGGTAATACTGATCGTCTCCTCCCCTCGTCTCGCCCTGCGGTTAAAGGCGGAAACCCCCGGAAGTTCGGACAATCGATAGATGTGGTATGCGGGGAGATGAGTATCAACGAACAAACGAAAACCCAGTGCTTGAGCACGGATGCAGAAATGACGATCTTCGCCCCAGAAGGATACATTGGGAATCTGGTCATATGAAGCTCCTGCTGCCAGAACATTTTTGCGAATAAGAGTACATGCCCCTAGCCCTCCAACTTCATAACAACCCGGGATCCGTAGCTGATTTAGAAAAGCAGTCGTTTGCGTGCCCTCGTCCTCCGTCTCGGTTCCGTCTACTGTTTTGCCACCGCGGCGAAACAAAGCATACTCATCTTGCAGCCATACCTGCGGCATTTCCCTGGCATCCGGCTGCCAGCGGGTCCAAAAAATATTGGATACAATGTCTTTGCCACTCGATACAAGTTGCTCCAGCGTCCGTGGATGCAGCACCAAGTCAGAATCAATCAGGAACACCGCATCGTAGTGATTGTCGCGTGCATATTGCAATATGCGATTTTTCAAACCGGCTACACGCCAAATCTGCTCATCCTGCCAATAGTGTCCTCCCTCATCCTTGCTGTACACCCCTTTGTTGTCAGGACTACCGCTACCATGTTCATCTGCTTGAATAACCGTCCCTTCATGCTGAAGCACAAATTCATGCAATATATTCGATGCGGCTTCTTCCACGTTATCGTCAACAAACAGATAATCCGTCTTCACTGTTGTTCGTTCCAGTGCATGCAGAGAATCCAGAAATTCACGGAGCACCGGAGTTGTCTGGCGAACCGGGCTGGCGATCAGTATTCTTTCCTGGCCAGGCGCTTCAAGCGTTTCCGATTGGCGGGTTTCCAGCGATTTATCAGAAAGTCTGGGCGGTCGATGATTACTCTGGCTCTCTTTCTGGCTCTCATGTTGCTTCTCTTTTTGATTCTCTTTCTCATGTGTATTCAACTCTATTTGAGGTTGGGATTCTTCTTCCGATTTGCGTAAAGGGTCTTTCTTCAATGTGCTCACTCCCCCTCTCCTTATTCGAACCATGCCAACAGTCGTGGCTCCTGATCCAATATCGATTCGTACTGTTCCTTCCAACCGTATCTTGCTTCAGGGTCCAGTGCTTGATAGCGTTCATATTTGCGGATACGGTCTTCTTCCCGCGCCCAACCATAGTGCTTCACCCGGGGAGCATGACATCCATAGGACCAATGTTGGATCGTTAACGGAAAACGACCACAATGCTGGGGTGTCTCCTTCCATTCATAGTTCATCCCCGGGTGATAACGAATCAGAAATGGCCGATAATAGGCATGCGCCTGCCAGAACTCATCTTCCCGGTAATGCGTCTCACTCCACATATCAAACAATCTGAAATAGATCGCATCTTCATTGCCACTGAGCAACAGATCCCGTACCAACCCAAAGTCACTGGTTAGAATCTCATCCGCATCCAGATTCAAAATCCACTCCGGATTGGTCGCCACCGTCTCTTCCCATTGTTGTTTTCTCAGGCTTACCTCGTCTGCAAAACGTGAAGCAGCGTTCTCCACTAATACGAGTGGAATACCGTCCAGAAGTTCCCTGCACAGCCCGACCGTTCCATCCGTGCTTCCGTCATCAATGATTACTGCGCGATCAATCCAGGGACGATGTCTCTCCAGTGCCTGCCTGAGATAACGATTCTCTTCATTACGAACGATCATCGACAAGGTAATATGTGGTCTTCCATGTTCCTCATGTCCATCCAAAGCTTCACCCCCTTGCTCAAACTTCTACCTATTAAAATTTCGGGCACACGATGCCTGGACGAATCACAATCCTCTATTTCCAATCTATGCAGAGCCTGAATGCGGATATGCAGGCCGAGTAAACCTTTCATGGGGTTAATCTTGATGAACGACAAAAAAGCACCCGCCTTCGCGGATGCTTTTAAATGTAATCATAAGATTAATGTAGTGAAATAAATGAATTAACGGTATTCAGCCAAACGATCATTGAGACTACGCGTCTGTCCATAGACTTCCTGATACAGTGCGAACAGTCCATCATAGACGGCAACCGTTTCCGGGTTCGGCTCATAGGACTTCGCTGGACGAATAAACGCTGTTGCACATTCTTGCAAAGACGGGAACCAGCCACAGCCATAGGCAGCCAGCATCGCTGCACCCATCGCTGGACCCTGTTCGCTCTCCAGCTTCACAATCGTGGCGTTAAAGACATCAGCCTGCATTTGCAACCAAGCTTCGTTCTTGGCGCCGCCACCAATGGAGATGACTTCATTGACGGTTTTGCCTGCACCACGCAGAATATCAATGGACTCGCGTAGCGAGAAGGTAATACCCTCCATCACCGCACGTCCAAAGTGCTCCAGCTTGTGCCCTGCATCCATACCGATGAAACTGCCACGGATATTCGCATCCGGATGAGGTGTACGCTCCCCAACGATATATGGTGTGAACAACAATCCGTTGCTGCCCGCCGGAATCTGATCAATGCCCTGCAAGAGCACATCAAATGATTTATCCGCTGCAAACGTATCCTTGAACCAGGACAGGCTATATCCCGCGGCAAGCGTTACACCCATAATATAGAAGGCATCTTTCTCCCCGTGATTGAAAAAGTGTACTTTGCCTTCGAAGTCGAGATCTTTACGCTCTTCGTAGGAAAGCACAACCCCGGACGTTCCGATGCTGCACATCGTCTGTCCTTCACTCAGAATGCCTGCGCCAATGGCACCACACGCATTATCCGCACCACCTGCGTATACTTTTGTTGCAGCCGCTAGACCCGTTTGATCCGCAATCTCAGGCAGCAACGTGCCCACTTCCTCAAACGATTCCACAAGACGTGGACAAAGAGAGATTGGCAGCTCGAAAGCTTCTGCAATCTCGTCGCTCCACTGTTTGCCTGCAACGTCCAGTAGCAAAGTTCCCGCTGCATCAGAATAATCCATAGCGTAATCCCCGGTCAGGCGATAACGCACATAGTCTTTAGGCAACAGGAACAAGGATGCTTGCTGTAACAATTCAGGCTCGTTCTCCTGAACCCACAGAATTTTTGGCAAGGTAAAGCCTTCCAGTGCACGGTTCCGGGCAATACTTAACAGCTTGCCATCCAGCACTTTTTCGATGCGACGGCACTGAGCCGTTGTGCGTGTATCGTTCCACAGGATTGCGTTACGCAGCGGTTTACCTTCTGCATCCACCAAGACCAGTCCATGCATCTGGCCCGAGAAGCTCAATCCTTCGATTTCCGAAGGCTGCACGCCAGACACTTCAAGCAATTTACGCAAGGAAACAATCGTCTGCTCTACCCAATCTTCGGGATTTTGTTCACTGTATCCAGCCTTAGGCTGGTACAACGGGTATGCCTCGGATGCTTCAAATGCCACTTTTCCTTCGCGATTGACCAACACGGTTTTGACCGCGCTGGTTCCAAGATCGACGCCAATTACGTAACTCATAGGTTAACTCCTCTCGTTTGTAACAGGACTGTATAAATGAAACCCTTGATGCTCATATGGTCACTTCATGATCAGAAAACCCTTGGATCGCCGTTACCCCCGGATTTCCTTTAATCCCTTTGACAAGGGAGAAATCCGGGGATAAATGCGCACGCTCCGCTTCCTCGGGTCCTTTCTGCTCACTCCGTTTTGCATGCACCATCTTAGACAACCATTTATATCAAAACAGTAAAAACATACTCGTTTTTGTAGCAGAAGATTGATCCAATAACCTTGATTCGTCATTGGTTATAAATGAAACCTTGATGCTCATGTGGTCACTCCGTGATCAGAAAACCCTCGGATCGCCGTTACCCCCGGATTTCCTTTAATCCCTTTGACAAGGGAGAAATCCGGGGATAAATGCGACCGCTTTGCTTCCTCGGGTTCTTTCTGCTCACTCCGTTTTGCATGCACCATCTTAAAGATACATTTATATCAAAAATCTTAAAAACCATGTTATTTGTTTAACCAAAAAACCGCCCCCGTCTTCCCAAGGGAAAGTCGGGGACGGTCCGAATGTCATGCTTGTTCAGGCGTTCCATGGTACAAGCTAATCTTGTGCATAGGCAAGCTTGGATACTAATGTCCAACACATATAAGTTGAGTAACCATCGGTGGTCGACGTGCACCAACCCTGCCTAATGCGCTATTAGTCAGCCAAGATGTACTGGTTGAGTTGTGCTCTCAGCAATTCCTGACGTCCGGATTGGTTTTTGCGTGGGCTTTCGTTGTTGAGTGCATACTCAGCAAGGGAAGCCAGTGTTGCTTTACCTGCAACTACATCTGCACCGATACCTTCGCTGAAGCTGCTGTAACGTTTTTCGATGAAGTCATCGAATACGCGATCTTCAATCAACTTCGCTGCTACTTTCAGACCTTTTGCATACGTGTCCATACCTGCGATGTGTGCCAAGAACAGATCATCAGCTTCGAAGGAACCACGACGTACTTTCGCGTCAAAGTTCACACCACCACGGCCGATACCGCCGTTTTTCAATACTTCATACATTGTCAACGTAGCATCGTACATATCAACCGGGAACTCATCCGTATCCCAACCGATCAACATGTCGCCTTGGTTTGCATCGAGGGAACCGAGCATGCCGTTTGTACGAGCAACGCGGATTTCGTGATCAAATGTGTGACCAGCCAGTGTAGCGTGGTTTGCTTCCAGGTTGAGTTTGAAGTGTTTGTCCAAACCGTATTTTTGCAAGAAAGCAATGGAAGTTGCTGCATCATAATCATATTGGTGTTTCGTTGGCTCTTTTGGTTTAGGCTCGATCAGGAATTGTGCATCAAAGCCAATTTCCTTCGCGTAGTCTACAGCCATGTGGAACATGCGAGCAATGTTGTCTTGCTCCAGTTGCATGTCTGTGTTCAACAATGTGTCGTAACCTTCACGACCGCCCCAGAATACATAGTTTTCAGCGCCCAGACGTTTACCAACTTCCAGACCTTTCTTGATCTGCGCTGCAGCGTGAGCGTACACGTCTGCGTTGCAAGTAGAAGCCGCACCAAACATGAAGCGTGGGTTCGAGAACATGTTCGCCGTGTTCCAGAGCAGTTTTTTGCCGCTGGATTTCATATGATCTTCAATCAGATCAACAATCGTATCAATGTTGCTGTAGAACTCACGCAGGTTGTTGCCTTCTGGTGCAATGTCCACATCGTGGAAACAGAAGAACGGGAGATTCATTTTTTCCAAAAATTCAAATGCCGCTTCCACGCGTACTTTCGCGAGGTCCAGACCCGAGTATTTATCCCACGAACGAACAGCTGTCTCCGCACCGAACGGGTCACTGCCGCCCGCAGTTAATGTATGCCAGTAAGCCATGCCAAAACGGAAATGTTCTTCCATCGATTTGCCGGCTACCACTTCTTCCGGATTATAATGTTTAAAAGCAAAAGGATTCTTGGAATCTTTACCTTCGAATGCAATTTTATTAACGGATTCAAAATAGGCCATGTGTAAAATGCCTCCTCAATAGTTTTAAGAAATCGTTTACACCGTTATCCTATCACATCGAATTTACTTTGTCTATTGGTTAAACAAAGTAAAAATAAAAATGTTTTTTACACGGTTGTTTACGCTATAATAGTCGAATAACTTGTTTCGGATGTGGGTCAGAACCCTTTTATCAGAAGAATAGGAGTGCCTTAACCATATGAAAATTACCGGAGACCAGATGCTGGTCAAAAAAATAAACAAGTCGATCGTTCTCGATACGATCCGGCGTCATGCCCCTCTTTCTCGCGCACGAGTGTCCGAGGTTACGGGGCTGAACAAAGCAACGGTATCCAACCTGGTTGCTGATCTGATCAGTGATGACCTGGTGCAGGAGATTGGCCCTGGGGAATCCAGCGGCGGACGTAAACCACTCATGCTGCTGTTTCGAGGGACATCAGGCTATGCAGTCGGTCTGGAACTCAGTGTGACCCACTTGAAAGGCGTGCTTACAGATCTGGAAGGACACATCATTACAGAGTACGCAGTGACCTTGGAACATCATGACGTGTCCTCTGTACTGGAGCAATTGAAATTGGCAGCAAAGCAACTCATTGAAGCAGCTCCTGCTTCCCCTCATGGAGTCATTGGTATTGGCATCGGCGTGCCCGGCATGGTGGATGAGGCAGGAACGGTCCTGTTTGCACCCAACCTGGGGTGGGAGAAGGTAACTCTGCGCTCCATGCTTGAAGAAGAATTTCAACTGCCTGTAACGATTGATAATGAAGCCAATGCTGGTGCCCATGGAGAGTTGAATTTTGGGGCAGGTATCGGTGTACGTCACATGATCTACATCAGTGCAGGCATGGGGATTGGTTCAGGCATCATGGTAGATGGTGAATTATACAAAGGCGCGTGGGGCTACGCAGGAGAAACAGGCCATATGTCCATTGAAGCGGAAGGTCTGCCCTGCTCCTGTGGTAATCGTGGTTGCTGGGAGTTGTACGCATCGGAAAAAGCCTACGAGCACCCGGATCACCAGCTAAAATTACCTGCTCATACCACACGAGAGCTTATTCATCATGCGGAGCAAGGCCACGATGCTGTTCAAGAATTATACAACACGATTGGACGCAAACTGGGGATTGGCATTACCAATATCGTTAACAGTTTCAACCCGGAACGTATTATCATTGGCGGTCCGCTCTCTGAAGCAGGTCCCTGGATTGAAACAGCGTTAAAACAAGTTGTCGAGGAACGTACATTACCTTATCACCGCCGCAGTTTGCAGATTGAATGGGCAGCTCTGGGCAGCCGTTCCACCCGCGTTGGTGCCGCTTACTCTGCGATATCCCAGTTTTTAGGTAAAATTAGGGTGTCTGTCTAATAACAGATGAAAATTGACATCATTTCGCCCCATTTCCTCCCTTTTTGTTAAAGAAATCCAGATGTATAATGGGGTTATGTGATTTTTGTCATGGCTGTGTGAATCAAGCTGTGTTAATTCCGATAACGAAACGGAGTGAAAAAAAGCGTGACCTACGTGGATACTTCAGATATCTCGGCGCAAATGTTTGTCACCGTCCTCCTGTTCCTGATTGTGCTTGCGCCCCTGTTCAGCCTTGGCATACTCCGATTGTTCCAGAGCAAAAAGAAGGCTGGTTTCATGTACATGCTGTCAGGATTGCTGGTGTATGTTGTATTTCAGACTTTCATGAGTATTTTTTTCTAGATGTAATTATTTGTTTTCATGCAAAATCCCCTTTCGCAGTAATTCATGGGTACACGTTATCATGTACTCTGAATTACAGACGCAAGGGGATTTTTCTGCATATTTTTGCCCATTCTTAACATCGATGCTGAATTATGGACAATTCGAACTTTCTTTAAATCGTTCTTCAATCATATAAACGATATTCTGGATTGAGTACCTATATATTTAATACGTTTACGTTGTTTTGAGATCTGACCTCTGCAGAAGATAAGCAATGGAGTTTTTTGACTTACTCTTTAATCCTAGTTAACGGAACAAAAGTAGTCAAACCAGTATGTTTTTTTTACTTTTTCAATGTAAAATGATTGTTGGTTGGAAATTAATATTGGATTTACCACTAGATTAGAGAGGAGCTTTAATATGCTTAAAAAGACATCTGGTTTCCTGTTTGATTTTATACTTTGTTCTATTCTTTATTTTATTGGTATAACCCTACTATGGGGTATAGAACTGCAAGTTTATCCTATGATGAGTGTTAATCCAAAAGATTATATTTTGATATTCTTTGTAATTAATTCTTTGATAACTTTTCTTATTCATTCTAGATTTTATAATTTTGGAAATTGGTATACCTCACGAAAACTAATGATCAAATCCCGAACTAATAAAAAAGTAATGTCAGTTATTATTATAATGGCCTTAATTCCAGTTGTTTTAACTAGTATGTGAGCATGGATATCTCGTATATTCGCCTGCTCCCAGAAGCGAAAATGCTCCTCCTGATCTATAATCATGCTGCTTGTTCACCTCAATTATGCTCTGCGACTTAAGAAAATGATATCGCACTTCTGTACATCGGACAATTGCGAATGATGTTTGTGACCAGATACCAATCTATCCGATTCACTCATAGAAAACGCACAAAAAACCGCACCCTTCCAGGTACGGTTCTTTCTATATCCTAACGGCTCGCGAAAACCGGAATTGCATATGAATCGAAAATTTCTTTCAACACATGATGATTCAGATAATCAGCCTGATTTAAGCGTCCAATGCTTTGGCAAATTGGGTTTTGTTCATACCCAGAATGCGGTGTTCACCAATTACAGTCAATGGCACGGCACGTACACCCATGTCCCATACTTGTTGTGCAAATTCATCGCTAGTTTCGATGTTGCGCTCTTCATAAGAGATACCTTTGTCAGCCAGGAACGTTTTTACGGATTTGCAGTTAGGGCAGTTCGTTGATGTATATACAATTACGTTTTCCATGTTTAATTCACCTCATATGGTTTTATATTAATCTATAGTTTGGTTGGAATCAGCTCATTCTATTACAGAACAACTGCGCTGTGCTCCAAGCTCTCAATGTATTTCTCTGTGTCCATGGCAGCCATACATCCGCTACCTGCAGCTGTAATCGCTTGTTTGTAACGTGTATCCTGTACGTCACCACATGCAAATACACCTGGGATGTTTGTCTCGGATGTACCTGGTGTAGTCAGGATATAACCGTGTTCGTCCGTAGTGATCTGTCCGCCAAGGAAACCAGTGTTTGGTGTGTGACCGATAGCTACGAATACGCCGCTTGCCGAAATCACTTCTTCTTCACCTGTTTCGTTGTTCAACACTTTCAGTCCGGTTACGCCGTTGTCGCCAGCGAGTACTTCGAGTGGTGTACGGTTCAAAGCCATTTCTACTTTTTCGTTGCTACGTGCACGATCCTGCATGATTTTGGAGCCACGCAGTTCTTCACGACGGTGTACCAACGTTACTTTGGAACCGAAACGGGACAGGAAGCTTGCTTCCTCAAGAGCAGAGTCGCCACCGCCGATGACGATGATTTCTTTGTTACGGAAGAAGAATCCATCACATGTTGCACATGTGCTGACACCACGGCCTACATTTGTTTCTTCGCCAGGAATACCGAGGTATTTAGCAGATGCGCCTGTAGACAGGATCAATGTTTCCGATACGAGTTCACCCATACCTTCAACTTGAATCTTGAATGGACGCTCGCTCATGTCGATGTTGTTAACCCAGCCTGTACGGAATTCAGCACCGAAGCGCTCAGCTTGTTTACGCATGTTATCCATCAGTTCAGGACCCATAATTCCATCAGGGAAACCTGGGAAGTTCTCCACTTCAGTCGTTGTTGTCAGTTGGCCACCAGGTTGTGGTCCTTCAATAACGAGTGGGTTCAAGTTGGCACGTGCCAGATAGATTGCTGCTGTCAGCCCTGCAGGGCCTGTTCCAATAATAATTGATTTATACATGTATAGTTCCTCCCCCGGGTTCTGCAAAAAGGTTAGACCCTCCGGCATCAAAAGCTTAGGCTTTTGCATACACTAGAACGAAAAGCCCACATCATGTCCACAAGACCTGCCTGTGATATGACAATGGCCCTATGCAGAAACGGAATTCTAATTTATAATCATTCTAATCTGTTGTTCATTATGATCTCTTTTATGTACGGTGTCAATGCTCGGCAGCGATTATGAAGAAGTCTTCATCAGGAGGGAAAATGGAAGCATGAACGATGCACTCATTGGCAGTTTTATATCAGCCATGTCTACCGGCCTAGGGGCCGTACCGATTCTATTTATGCGCAAAATATCGCACCGTCTGCGTGATATCTTGCTGGCATACGCCGCAGGTATTATGACCTCGGCCTCGGTGTATAATCTCATTCCGGAAGCACTTGGCCAATCGAATCTCTTTGTACTTGCATTTGGTATTATGCTTGGTAGCCTGGTTCTACTGGTGCTGGAGATGAAGATTCCACACGTCGATCTGGAGAATCCCGAGAAAATGCCTTTTAAAATTGAAACCAAAGCCTTCATGATTATTGCAGCCATCACCATGCATAATCTGCCGGAAGGGTTATCCGTTGGCGTCAGCTATGCAAGCTCGGATGAGAACCTGGGCAATCTCATTGCCTTTTCCATTGGATTGCAGAATGCGCCGGAAGGATTTCTGGTGGCCCTTTTCCTAGTAAACCAGAACATTGGCCGCTTCAAAGCGCTGGGTATTGCCACCCTGACCGGAGCGGTAGAGATTATTACAGCTATGATTGGTTACACCTTGAGCAGTCTCGTAGCTGGTCTTGTGCCTTATGGTCTGGCCTTTGCAGCCGGTGCGATGATGTTCATTGTTTATAAGGAACTTATTCCCGAGAGTCACGGCGATGGCAATGCACGTGTGGCGACGATGTCCTTTTTACTCGGGCTCATCACGATGATTGGTCTGACCGAACTGTTTTAATTGAAGACTAAAGAACCCGGCGAACAGTCCAAGACTGTCAACCGGGTTCTTTGTTTAGCCACAAATGAAGATTCCATGAAATTACTGGGATCGTCTGTCAGAGGTATTAGGCCCTCTCCTGATCAGGATTGGATGAAACGAATCAATTCCGAATTGAATTTTTCCAATTCATCATAGAATGCACCATGACCACTCTCTTCAAAAGCAATCAGCTGAGACGAAGCGATGCCTTGGTGCATCTGCTCGGCGAACTCAAACGGACAGATCTCATCTTTTTTCCCGTGTAAAATGGCTGTTGGCACCTGAATGGAACTCAGGTCACCTCGCAAGTCCTCATCCCGCAACGCAATTGCACTGCGAATGGTACCATAAGATGAAGCTTCCATGCCGAGGGCGTGGAACCAATCCATGAATGGCTGACTGTGTTTCTTCGCGAAGAACATGCCGCCAAACGTCTCCAGTAACTTCGGACGATCTGCAAAGATTGGCTCAATGATCTGCTCGTTCAGCTGCTCTGGAGTCAATCCATACGGATAACCTTCACGCTGTGTGAACACAGGTGCTGCCGCAGATAACAAGGCCAGCTTGGAGACGCCATGTCCCTTATGGCGAGCCATGTAATGTACTGCGATCGCTCCACCCATAGAGAATCCTGCGAGTACCGCGTCTTTCAGCTCCAGATCATCAATAACGGCACGAACATCGTCTGCCATGCGATCATAATCATATCCTGTGGAAGGCTTATCCGATAAGCCATATCCTCTAAAATCTATCGCAATGGCACGAATGCCATGGTTCGGCAGTACGTTCAATTGATATTCAAACATTTTATAATTAACAGGCCAGCCGTGCAAAAAGACAACCGGGGTTCCTTCGCCAATATCTTCAACATATACTTTTACATTTGGTTCCACTTGTACATAACGTCCCATATTTCACAGCTCCCTTAGTATCGAATCGTCTCTTCGAATCATTACCCGCTGACCCAAGGTTCAAACGTAAGCTGTTCAACCAGCCGCATACTACTAGCGAGACCAATTAGCCATTTTCCTCTTCTAATCTGATTACCGTAGCAGTCTAAGCCCATTCAGAATAACCAGAATTGTACTGCCTTCATGACCTACCACACCCAGAGGCAATGCAACGTCTTGGAGGAAGTTACCAACAATCAAAGCCAGAATAACGGTAATGGCAAAAAACATATTCTGTTTCACCGTGCGCTGTGCTCGACGAGCCTGCCCAATCACCCAAGCGATCTCTTCAATGTTATCGTTCATCAGTACCGCATCAGCGACCTCCAGTGCAGTCCCGCTGCCGGACAATCCCATCCCCATACCCACAGTAGCTGCTGCAAGTGCCGGTGCATCATTGACACCATCCCCTACCATCAGCACAGGACCATACTGTTTGCGGAGTGCTTGTACCTGCTTCACCTTATCTCCAGGCAACAAGTCTGCATAGACCATGTTTACTCCAGTTTCACGCGCAATTACAGAAGCTGATCTGGCTCGATCTCCTGTTAACATGGCAACTTTTACACCCATCGCTTCAAGCTTTTTCACTGCAGCTGCTGCCTGTGGCCGTACCATATCCCGCATCGCGATCAGCCCGACTAATTCACCATCAGCCATAACAGCGGATACGGTTTTTCCCTCCCCTTCAAGACGAGAGCATACATCGCCCCACTCAGAAGATACCTTCACAGGGTTAACATCATGTTCATCTGGATCAACGTTGCTGCCTGTCATCTTCTCTGACTGCATAGATCTCAGTACATCTGTTTTGCCAATGCTCCAGACCACATCGTTCACAGTTCCTTCGATGCCCCAGCCTGTTAGAGCCTGTACGTGCTCCGCTTCCTGAAGTGTAATGTTCTCCTTGTTCGCCTGATCTACGATGGCACGAGCCAAAGGGTGCATGGACAGGTTCTCAATCGCCGCTACTGCAGCTAACAGCTGGGCACGATCTACATGTTCAGCCGTAATAATATCGGTCACTTGCGGGGTGCCCATGGTCAATGTACCTGTTTTGTCAAAAGCCACGACCCGCGTGCGAGCCATATTCTCCATATGGGCACCTCCCTTAAAGAGAATGCCTCGGCGGGCGCTGCTGGACATCGCGGACAGCATAACAGGCATGATGGAAGACACCAATGCACAAGGTGAAGCAACCACCAGAAACACCATCGCTTTATAAAATGCCTCATTCCATGTCCAGCCAAGCAGTAGTGGAGTTCCTGCAATCACAAGTAAAGTCACCCCTACAACAATACGTGCGTAAATTCCTTCAAACCGCTCCATGAAACGCTGGGAATCCGGCACTTCGGACTGCGCTTCTTCCACCATTTTAATGATTTTGCCAAACAGTGACCCTTCAGCCGATTTTTTAACCTCTACGTATAATGCACCCTCCCCGTTTACCGTACCTGCATAGACTTCATCCCCCGCAACTTTGTCCACAGGCAGGGATTCTCCGGTGATGGATGACTGATTGATAAAAGAACTCCCACGGTACACCACGCCATCTGCTGGGATGAGTTCTCCCGGTTTGACCAACAGCAGATCACCCGGCTCCAGATCATCAATAGCCACGAGGTTCATCTGTCCATCCTCAATACGCAGTGCAGTCTCTGGCTTGAGCGCCAGTAAAGATGAGATATCCTTATGACTGCGCTCTGTCGCGTAACTTTCCAATGCACCACTGAGTGCAAAAATAAAGATCAGCATCGCACCTTCATTCCAGTAATCGATGGCTGCTGCCCCAAGGGATGCGGCAATCATCAGCAGGTTTACATCCAGATCACGTTCCTTCACCAGTGTCTCGATGCCTTCCTTCGCTTTGGTCCAACCGCCAACGGCATACGCCACAATGTAGAGCATGATGGATAAGGTACCAAAATAAGGTGCAGTTCCCCAGGCAATCAGCATCAACAGCCCGCTGCCCAATGCAGATTGCATCTCTTTATTCTGCACCATGGCTCGAAACTCAGGCTTACGTCCCCGGTTTGGGCCTGGTGTTTGGGATAAGCGCTGTTCCGCTTGTTTCTGTCTGTGTAGTGGTTGATGTATCGCTTGCATATGAATCACGTTCCTTTCGAATGGTAGGTTTGCGGATGAAGAGTCTGCTAAATTCCGCTCCCAAAAATGAAGTTGTATTGAGAATGAGAGCCATTGTTAATGCCCTAAAAATGACACATGCTGCTACGGGAATCCCGCAGCAGCATGGTTTTGTGAATGATTTTGACATAATCTCGAATGAGAATGATAATCATTTTTGCACTTATGCAATTGTGTTTACTCAATACAACTTTTAATCAGTATATGCCTGCGATCCACATTTGTAAATGGGCTTTTTTCGATGGATAGTCATACATGCGTGTTCAAAAAGACAAAAAGCCGCTGTCCCGGAGGACAACGGCTTTAACCATCTATTGATACTCATATGACCTGTTTATGGCATATCACTTAAGTGATTGTTTACACATCCACCCAAATGCCATTTACGCGCCTACACTTGCTCCCTGACTTGCTTTGATGGCTTGCTCCAGATCATAGATAATGTCTTGAATGTTCTCCGTACCCACAGACAGACGAATCAACTCCGGATTAACCCCTGCTGCGGTTTGTTCATCTTCGGTCAACTGCGCGTGAGTTGTACTTGCCGGGTGAATAATCAGTGACTTGGAATCGCCCACGTTTGCAAGGTGAGAGAACAGTTTGACACTTTCAATCAATTTGCGGCCTGCATCCGCACCACCTTTGATTCCAAAGGTTAGAATCGCACCCTGCCCTCTTGGCAGATACTTCTGTGCAAGCTCATAAGAACCGTGGCTCGGTAGACCTGCATAACTTACCCAAGACACATCCTCATGTTTCTCAAGGAATTCTGCAACCGCAAGGGCGTTGCTACTATGACGCTCTACGCGCAGATGTAATGTCTCGAGTCCTTGCAGCAACAACCAGGAGTTGAATGGAGAGATCGTTGCACCCAAGTCACGCAGAAGTTGTACACGAGCTTTGATAATATAAGCAATCGGTCCAACCGCTTCCGTATATACCACACCGTTATAACTGGAGTCCGGCTCCGTCAACCCAGGGAACTTGCCACTTGCTTTCCAGTCAAATTTCCCGCTGTCCACTATAACGCCACCAATGGATGTACCATGACCGCCAATAAATTTCGTTGCAGAGTGAACGACAATATCTGCGCCATGTTCGATTGGACGAAGCAGGTACGGACTTGGGAATGTGTTATCCACGATCAAAGGAATTCCATGTTCATGAGCGATGGCTGCCACCGCTTCAATATCCAGTACATTCCCCTTTGGATTACCGATCGTTTCGGCATACAATGCTTTCGTTTTCTCCGTAATCGCTGCCCGGAAATTCTCAGGATCACTGGAATCCACAAATTTTACGTCCAGACCCAGTTTCGGCAAAGTCGTCGAGAACAGATTGTATGTACCTCCATACAAACTCGCCGAAGATACGATCTCATCACCTGCACCAGCAATATTCAGAAGTGAAAACGTAATGGCTGCCTGACCAGAAGCTGTAGCCAGCGCTCCAGCTCCGCCTTCCAACGCCGCAATTCGTTGCTCAAACACGTCGGTTGTTGGATTCATCAGACGGGTATAAATGTTGCCAAACTCTTTCAAACCAAACAAGTTAGCTGCATGCTCGGTGTCCTTGAATCCATAGGATGTTGTCTGATACAAGGGCACAGCTCGTGCGTTGGTGGTTGGATCAATCTCCTGGCCTGCATGAATTGCCAATGTTTCAAATGAAAGCTCACGTTCGTTTGACATAAATCTGAATCCTCCCTCAATATATACGTTCTTTAAGTTCCTGATGTCTTTGCATGGTGGCGTATGTTTTCCATATTCTCTCACAAGATGTCGCATTTGAAAAGACTTATTTCCGATTGTTCCGATAAGAAATATTAAATATGTACATTATCGATTTCTGTACCAAAAAAAACCTTTGCACTCGCAAAGGTTTTTCAGCTACTTTGGCTTCGGTATGCAATACCTCATCCTGGGTTTGGTTAGACCCGAACTGCACTCCATACTTCACGCAAATGTTTGGCCGCAGGTACAGCTTCCTCCGCAGTTACGCCTTCAAGTGAAATATCGATATGTGGCTTATACGTTTTTAACAATTCAAAAAATAACGGGTAATCCAGTATTCCTGCCCCAGGTACCGGATTAAACTTCTCTCCCTGTGCATCAAAGGCTACATCTTTGGCATGGATCACAATCATGCGCTGATACAGCGATTCCATCACCTCGCGCAAGAAAGCCCCTTGATCTGCTACATGTGGTTGCTTGATCAGATTACACGGGTCGAACAGCATCCCCAGATTTGATGAAGGAATCTCTTCAAACAAACGTGTCATATGTTCATGGGTATGAAGAGTATGTGTCGACACAGGCTCAATCGCCGCATGCACGCCCCATTTCTCCGCTTCCTCAGCCAACTCCTCAACCGTTTCTTTCAGCACACTCCACGCCTTCTCTTCATATCCATCCGGATGTGTATCCTGATAGGTGTCCAAGCCGCCGGTCTCCGTTGCTACCATGCTGCAACCAAAATCCCGGGCATAACGCAGATGCTCCTTGAATCGATCAATGTCCGCACGTCGTCTTACCGGATCAGGGTCAATCGGATTAATATAACAGCCCAGTACCGCAATCTTCACCCCGCGCTGTGCAAATTGATCTCCGATCTCATTCGCTAGCCCTGGGCTCAGCTTGCCATTCGATGAGTCCACATCTGATAATGCTTTGGCCAGCGCCAGCTGTACGGAATTAAATCCGTTATCCGCAATCGTCTGCGCAAGCTGTGCTGTAGGCTGTTTGCCAAATGTATGCGCCAGAATACCAAGTTTCATCTCACTGCCTCCTTATGCTAATCCGATTATCAAGTGATTAACGTGCCATCCAGCCGCCATCGACATTCAGCACATGACCATTCAGATAATCCGAAGCGGCAGATGCCAGAAAGACAACCGGGCCTTTCAGATCTTCAGGTGTTCCCCAACGCCCAGCAGGAATACGGGCTGTAATATCCCGGTAACGATTCTCGTCCGCACGGATCTGGGTAGTATTATCGGTTTCCATATAACCAGGTGCGATACCGTTAATCTGGATTCCTTTACCTGCCCATTCATTGGCGAGTGCTTTGGTTAATCCGGCAACGCCATGTTTACTGGCTGTATACCCTGGCACATTGATCCCACCTTGATAGGACAACATGGATGCAATATTAATGATTTTGCCACTTCCACGTTCAATCATATGTCTGCCTGCCAATTGGCTTAGGAAAAATACAGTGTTCAGGTTCAGACCAATTACATCATGCCAGTCCTGAACTGCATGATCAGCCGCAGGTGTGCGACGAATGATTCCGGCATTGTTGACGAGAATGTCAATTCTGCCCTGGAACGCAAGCGCCTGTTCGAACACAGCCGACAACTCATCTTCACGACTTAAATCCGCTTCAATCACATAAGCTTTGCGTCCGAGTGCTTCAATGGCACTTGCCGTTGCCGCAGGCTTGGAATAAGAGACCAGCACCACATCAGCACCTGCTTCTGCCAAACCAATGGCCATCCCTTGTCCAAGTCCTCCCGAGGTACCTGTCACCAGTGCAACTTGTCCGCTTAAATCAAATGGGTTCATGAATGATTCCTCCGCATGGTTTTGATATGCAATTCTTAGATCCGTCCGTTCTTTAATCCCATGAATGATGAATGAGGTTAACTTTGATAATCCACTGTGACACCGCTCTGCTCGTATAAGGCAACCGTCTCTTCATCCAAACGACTATCGCTGATAATGTAGTCCAGTTCCGAACACTGGGCGAAAGTTCGCAGTGCAAATTGTCCGAATTTATAATGATCCACAACGCCGTATACTTGCTGCGAGGCAGATATCATTGCTTTTTTCAAAGGAACCAGATCTCCCGTGTATATGGATAATCCAAATTCCGGATGAAGGGCTGTGGTGGATATAAAGGCTTTATGAATGTTAAGACTGGATATAAACGTAGCCGTATCATCCCCAACCAGCATATTCCGTACACGCGCCCCGCCAGGCACAACCAGTCGCACTTGCTCCTTTTTGGTCAACTCCGCAATAATGAACAGGTCATTGGTCACCACCGTCAGAGGTTGATTATCGAGACGTTTGGCCATCTCCAGCGTAGTGCTGCCACCATCGAGAGCAACGATATCTCCAGGTCGAATGTAAGCAAGGGCACGTTCAGCAATCTCCGTCTTCTCCGAATGATGCTTCTCGGTAACTCCGCGGCTATTCAAGATGCCATACTGGTCATTCTGAGCCAGCATAGCACCACCATGGACACGTACGAGCAGTCCCATACTCTCCAACTTGTCGAGATCCTCTCGCACAGTCTTCCCCGTCACCTGCAACAACTCACTCAGATCACTGACGGTTACTTCCTGGCGTTCCAGCAGAGCCTCCATAATTTTTTCATGTCTTTTCAATGGATTCATCATAATCAACTTCCTATATTACCTGAGTTAAATGGTAGTTTCGCACTTACACTTCGGGTACAGAAAACCTTCCGATCACTCTTATCCCCATATTTCCTTTGATCCCTTATTTAAAGGGAGAAATCTGGTGATAAAGGCGCACGCTTCGCTTCTTCTGGTCCTTTCTGTACCCTCCGTTCTAGTGTCTACCCTGTCAATTTAACTCAGACATCTGTAATTTATTATTTCAGGTCTTTCATCGCTACGCCGTCCATATCTTCGAACGTCTGGTTCTCACCAGCCATCGCCCAACAGAAGGTGTAATTGCTTGTACCCACACCACTGTGAATGGACCAGCTTGGGGAAATGATCGCCTGGCGATCACGTACAACCAGATGGCGTGTTTCGTTTGGCTCACCCATCATATGGAATACAACACCGTCTTCAGGCAAGTTCCAGTACAAGTATACTTCGGAACGGCGGTTATGGGTATGTGCAGGCATCGTGTTCCACATGTTACCCTTGTTGAGTTCGGTAATGCCCATCACCAACTGACAACTCTGAATTCCGCCTTCTCCTTGGTGAATGTAACGATAGATCGTACGCTCATTGGAAGTTTCGATGCTGCCCAGATGATTTGGCTGAGCTTGTTCTTGTGTTGCTTTTACTGTTGGATAGGTGTGATGAGCCGGTGTGGATACAAAATAGAATTGGGCAGGTTGAGCCTTGTCACTGCTTGTGAACACAACTTCCTTCACACCTCTACCGATGTAGAGACATTCCTTCGCTCCAATCTCATAACCTTGTCCGTCCGCTGTCACTGTTCCGTGACCACCGACATTAATGATACCGATTTCACGACGCTCCAGGAAAAAGTTCGTTCCGATATCTTTCAGGTTCACTTCAAGGGTAATGTCCTTGCTCTCAGGTACAGCCGTTCCCACAATATAACGATCCACATGAGAATACACCGTTACCAATTCATCGGTTGCAAACAGTTGCTCCATCAAAAATTCCTCACGCAGGCGAGATGTATCATACGTTTTCACTTCATTGGGATGTGCAGCATAACGATTTTCCATTATTAATCCATTCCTTTCGTCATTTAAATTAGTTGGGATTGAGTTTGATAATGTTCATATAAGTTCATTTTAGTTCATTATGTATCTTTTGTGTACCTTTATTTTTGAAAAAGTAATTTATGTGATAATGAGCTTAAGACTTTTTTCCAAGTCTTATGTACTACTGTATTAAGAGAACCTTCCCCTCGATACCCGATTCAGCCGCTGTAATAGCCTGTTGTACATTCGTTAGTTCATACGTCGCCCCAATGTTTGCCATGACAAGTCTCCCTGCTCTGACCAGCTCCATCACCTCATGAAATACCTGTTCCCAGCGTTCTTGCGAACAGCGTTCCACCCAATGTTTTAACCAGAAAAGTTTCACATGAACTTGTGTTCCCCGGGTTACTTCATGCCATAACGGTGTGATCCCCGAAAGCAGTCCTACACTGATGACCGTCCCATTTGGTTTAAGGCAACTCACCAATTGTTCCCCGTCTGTCCCTCCAATACAATCCACGGCTGCATCAGCACCGTATCCCTCTGTTAATTCCGTAATTCTAGACTGTAGCAACTCTTTCGTCGTATTGATAACAGAAACTGCTCCAAGACGATACAGTTCAGCAGTATGACGATCATCTCTCGTAAGCGCAATCAATTTAAATCCATAAATTTTTGAGATCTGTGCAAAGATTCGCCCGATTGCAGATCCCCCTGCATTCACAATCAGGGTATCATCATACGTAAGCTTAAGCACCTCTGTACAGATCAACCAAGCCGTAACCGGATTAATATAGAGCTGGCTGGCTGAGTGATCATCGATATCATTCGGCACAATAATTGTATGTCGCTCCAAAGTCTTCACGACGTCCTGCCAAGTATTCTCACCTTTTAGTGGCAAGACGCGGCGCCCCAACATTTGATTGGATACTCCCAATCCTACTGCTTCTACTATCCCCATACCCTCAAACCCGGGAACAGCTGGTAATCGGGTACGATGCGGGTAAGCTCCTCGAACAGGAATAATATCGGAGGGATTAATAGGCCGAGCATACATCCTCACTGCTAATTCACCGGGTCCAGGGGGTATCACATCTTTTTCTTCCATACATAACACTTCACTTGGTTCGCCAAAACGATAATAACGGATTACCCTTGCTTTCATTGGTACATCTCCTAAAATAATTTTTCTAAAATTTCTCTAACTAAAATATTGAATATATTTCCAGAGTGTATGACAATAGTATCACTGGTAAATTATTTCATAAACGACTTATTAAGATATAATACAACTTTTTCATTAAAATATGCGATAACTTCTGATTCGAAAAAAAGAGCCCCACAACCTTGAATTCCAAGGTCGTGAAGCTCTTCATCATGTGAATTAATGTGCAACAGCGTTGTTAAGCATGATCCAGATCGAACCAATCACGATAGTCATCATAATCAGTAATCCGAAAATAAGTGCCATCACATTCCAGCGTGGTTTCCCTGTTTCACGGATATGCATGAAGAAGAAGAGTTGAACCACAAACTGAAGTGCTGCTGTACCAAGAATCACAACGAGTGTTCCTGTTTTGCCCATCATGTCGTTCAAAACCACCACAAGTGGAATGATTGTCAGTACGACGGACAGAATGAAGCCGATGACATAAGACTTCAGTGAGCCATGTTGTTCATGGCCGTGGGAATCATGTGAGTTGTGCTCTGCCATCTACATCACCCCCATGAGATAGACGATCGACAGGAGGAAAATCCATACGACGTCCAAGAAGTGCCAGTACAAACTGATGACGTTGATTTTACCGCGAGTAACATCAGTAATACCACGTTTTTTCAGTTGTAACATAAGTCCAATCATCCAGATCAGACCAAGCGATACGTGAAGTCCGTGAGTTCCCACAAGGGTGAAGAATGCGCCAGAAGCAGCACTCGTTGTAAAGCTGAACCCTTCGTGAATCAACTCAATAAACTCATATACTTCCAGTGCGATAAAGCTTGCACCCAGAACGGCTGTAACTGCCAGCCAACTGATTAATTGTTTTACTTTGCCTTGATTCATCGCCAGTACGGCTAGTCCGCTCGTGAATGAACTTGTGAGCAAGATAAACGTTTCGGCAATAACACCAGGCATTTTGATCAATTCAGACAAAATCGGTCCGCCCGCCGTATTGTCACGCAACACAATGAAGGTTGCGAACAATACGGAGAACAGGATAACGTCGGAAATCAGGAAGAACCAGAAACCGAGAATTTTCATTTCCTGTGGATCATGATGTCCATGGTCGTGACCATGTGCATGATTCTCACCGTGCTTAGCGGCTGCTTGAGCCATCTATACCGACCCCCTTAACGACGCTTCGGTACGTTTAATTTCGTCGACCGGAATGTAATAATCCGTATCATATGAGAATGAACGGGCGATCATACAGATCCCTACGCCAGCGAGTCCGAGAATTGCCATCCACAACCATCCGAATACAAAGCCGAAACCGGCGATGAACCAGAAGACAGACATGATGAACGGAATTCCAGAGTTCTTCGGCATATGAATCGGCTCAAGCGGTTGCTCTGCCGGATAGATGCCTTTGGCACGACGTTCTTTCTCTTCCCACCACTCATCAATATCATCTCCGCGCGGTGTAACGGCGAAGTTGTATTCAGGAGCTGGTGAAGGAATTGACCACTCCAGCGTACGGCCATCCCATGGATCGGCGGAAGCTTTAAGTGTTTTGTATTTGCGAATACCGTCTGCGATTTGTGCAACTTGGAACAGGAATCCGACACCCATCAGGAATGCCCCGATTGTGGATACGAAGTTCAGTTCCCACCAGCCAGTATCCCAGCCGTATGTGCTCAGACGACGTGTCATACCCATTAGACCGACAGCGTACTGCGGCATGAAGCAGACATAGAAACCAATATTCCAAGTCCAGAATGCCCATTTGCCCAGTTTCTCTTCGAGTTGGAAACCGAACATTTTAGGCCACCAGTAGTACAGACCTGCGAAGTATCCGAAGACAACGCCACCGATCAATACTTGGTGGAAGTGGGCAATCAGGAAGTAACTGTTGTGGAACTGGAAGTCAGCAGGAGCAACGGATAACAGAACGCCTGTCATACCCCCGACAATAAAGCACGGGATAAAGGCAAGTGTCCACATCATCGGAGTCGCCATGCGAATCCTTCCTCGATACATGGTAAACAGCCAGTTGAATATCTTAACCCCTGTTGGAATAGCAATCAACATCGTAGTTACGGCGAAGAATGCATTCACGTCTGCTCCGGAACCCATCGTGAAGAAGTGATGCGCCCATGTGAAGAAGGACAGGAAGCTGATGATCAACATCGCGAATACCATCGATTTGTAGCCAAACAGTTTTTTCCGAGAGAAGGTACTTACAATCTCGGAGAACACACCGAATGCCGGCAAGACGACAATGTATACCTCAGGGTGACCCCACATCCAGATCAAGTTGATATACATCATTGGGTTACCGCCCAGATCAAGTGTGAAGAAATGCGCCCCGGCAAACCTGTCGAGGAATAACAATGCAAGTGTCACAGTCAAGATCGGGAAAGCAAACAAGATAATGATACAAGTGGAGAATACCGACCATGTGAACATCGGCATTTTCATCCATCTCATGCCTGGCGCACGCATTTTAATGATGGTAACCAGGAAGTTGATACCGGTAGCCAAGGAACCGATACCCGATATCTGTATACCCCATATATAGAAGTTCTGTCCTACCCCCGGACTGTGTGACAGCTCCGATAGAGGCGGATAACTCAGCCATCCTGCATCCGGTGAACCACCGATAACAAATGACAGGTTAAACAGCATTGCTCCCAGGAAGAATAACCAGAAGCTCAGTGCATTCAGGAACGGGAACGCAACGTCCCTTGCTCCGATCTGTAATGGCACGATAACGTTAAATAGACCAAACATAAATGGCATCGCCATGAACAAGATCATGATCGTACCGTGAGTTGTAAAGACCTGATTATAATGCTCAGGATTCAGAAATTCATTGTTAGGCATAGCTAGCTGAAGGCGCATCATTAGCGCATCCACACCACCACGGAACAACATGATAATGGAAGCAATGATATACATGATACCGATCTTTTTGTGATCGACAGTCGTTAACCAGTTACGCCAGAGCCAGCCCCATTTTTTGAAATAAGTTAGCACCGCTACAATAGTAATCATGGTAATTCCGATAGCTACCATCGCACCATAAATGAGCGGATCACCGGTTACGAAAAACTCCGATGCAAACTCTTTAAGTCCCTCTAACATTGGGGGCCTCCTTTCGAATCTTTAGTTAGCACTCTCGTCCTCGTCTTGATTGGACGTATCAGTTGCATTTTGAATGGCTCCAGAAGCTTCTTTTGAAGTTCCATGCTTACTGTGAGCACTTTGACCATCTACTACATACTTGGTCACAATATTTTGGAACAATCCTTCTGGGAAGGCAGAATAATAAGCAACGTTGCTTGTGCCTGGCTCAGCCAGTGCTTTGTAACCTTCTGTAGTCAACGCCTGAGAACTCTGTTTCACTTCAGCTACCCAATTGTCAAAATCTTCGTCCGATGTAGCATTCACATCAAAACGCATTTCTCCAAAATGCTCACCTGTGAAGTTAGCGCCTGAACCCCAGTACTTGCCTTCATGATCTGCCTGCAGATACAAGGTCATCGCCATACCCGACATCGTATAAATCTGTCCTCCAAGTTGCGGAATCCAGAATGAGTTCATCGGTGAATCCGCAGTGAGTTCAAATTTCACGGGCCGGTCTGCCGGAATATTCAACGTATTAACCGTTGCAATTCCTTGTTCTGGATACATAAACAGCCATTTCCAGTCCAGTGAAGACACTTGGATGGTAATTGGTGCTTTCTCGTGAGCCAACGGCTTCGAAGGTTCCAAAACATACGTGTAACGAATCGTTACAATTGCAAGTATTCCAATAATAATAATTGGAATGGTCCACCATACAACCTCCGCTTTGGTGCTATGAGCCCAGTTAGGTTCATATGCTGCTTTGTTGTCCGGTTTCTCACGGTAACGCCATACGATTACGGCAGCCAAAATGAGTACTGGCACAATAATGACAGCACACAAAATTGTCGAGATGACAATCAAATCTCTCTGCGAAGCGCCAATTGGCCCCTTCGGATCCAGAACAACGTACTGTCCGCCTGCCAGCATTGGCCAGACAATCAATGCAATTGTAACCAACGTCAGGACAACCGGAATGATAATCCGGATTAGCGACCTAGGTTTCTTGTTCATTTTGATCCCCTCTCCTTAAATTCGCTCATACTGAAAAATCAGTATACTACTCTCTTCCTACTAAAGATATCAGAAATGAACAACTTTTTTGTTCTTGTTAACAAATTTGTCGATTTTACACCTTAAATGTGTGAATTTTTTCTCACAAATCGCTTGCATGCTTGATATTTGTACTTCGTAATCTTTACACATCAAGTCACAAAATAAAACCCTTTGCAGTCCCGTTGAACAGTGTCAACGAATCCGCAAAGGGCTTTATTGACTGGATTCCGGGAACTCATCCAGTCTTATTATGAACGAATTAACGCAGGATTATAATCAATCAGCGCCTTCGTCTTCCCGGCGTGTATGAACAAGGCCAATCGCTTTGGCAATAACGTAAATAAACACACTACCTACAAGGAATCCAATACCAACCATCAAGCCAAGATTACGATCATTAAATTCGTTCAGATTGATCAGACACATGATCACTCCCGTAATGAGTGCGACCCATGCCAGAACTGTCATCGTCAAGACGGCGCGCCGCATATTTTTGTCTTTGCGCTCCAATTGGCTAACCATTGCTGTCTTCGATGCCATAGTAAACACTTCCTTTTCCCTTTTTGTAAGTGCTTTCCTTATACCAATATACCACATCAGTATGATTTTTAGTCAACAAATGTTCAAATTTTATTCGCAATTTGGACACTTTATTTTCATTTCGACCATTGACAAAACATTATTAAATTCTTTCATACTTCTTATAACCCAAAAAACGTCTCTTCATAACAGGAACTGCACTTGACCTTATGAAACCTTTATGAACTACTCCTTTCCAACGGTAAAAACACAAAAAAAGACGGCACATTGGAATACTCCAATGTTACCGTCGTTCTCAGCTTTAATAAGGGAACCATATATAATGAGGACCTGCTTTACCCTTGAAACCTGCCACCCAAACTATTGGGGATTATGTTCGTTCCGTGTCTCCAACCAATTATTCTTGATAACGTTCTGATACCAGTAATAACTCTCCTTCGGTGTTCTCACGAGTGAACGATAGTCCATATGAACAAGACCAAAACGCATACGGTAGCCTTCTGCCCACTCGAAATTATCCATCAGTGACCATGCCATGTACCCTTTCAGGTTAATGCCGTCATTAATGATGCGGTGAATTTGAGCCAAATGCTGCTCATAATATGAAATCCGGCGATCATCGTTAATTTTTCCGTTTTCCAGGTCATCATTGATGCAGGCACCATTCTCTGTGATATATACATCCACATTGCCGTACTTTTGCAAGTAATGCATAAATTCATACAAACCACGTGATTCTACGGGCCAGCCAATATCAGTTTTGGTGAGGCCCATATCAACTTCTTCCGATTGCAGAGCACCTGCCTCCGGATTGAAGCGATTGATCCCCATCGTGTAATAGTTAATGCCGAGCAGATCGATCGGTTGCGAGATAATCTCCATATCGCCTTCCTGAATTGGCACAGTAGCCCCCGCTTCTGCAAACCAATCCACCATAAACTGCGGATATGAACCTTTGTAGATTGGATCAAGGAACCAATCGGTATTAAGCGCAATTGATCGGTCACACGCAGCTTGGTCCTCGGGAGATTTGCTGTACGGCTCAGCCCAGCACACGTTCGGAGCAATACCAATCTGACCGGTTGTTCCCAAGCGACGGAAAGATTGAACGGCTTTACCATGAGCAACCAGTAATCCATGTGCCACATTAATAGAAGTTTGCAGGTCTTTGTTTCCTGGCGCATGAATCCCCAGAAGGTTCGACAGGAACGCGATACACCATGGTTCGTTGAATGTCAGCCAGAAGTTGATTTTGCCCGAGAATTCTTTGAAAATCACTTCCGCATATTTCACAAAAGCATCCACAGTTCTGCGGTTGCCCCAGCCTCCGTCATCCTCCAGCGTTTGCGGAAGATCCCAGTGATACAGTGTGAGGAACGGTTCAATTCCAGCTGCGATTAATGCATCCACGAAGCGGTGGTAGAAGTCCAGACCTTCCCGATTGATCTCACCATCTCCGTCAGGAATAATACGCGGCCACGCAATGGAGAACCGGTACGTATTAATCCCGAGTTTCTTCATTAGTTCGATGTCTTCCTCGTAACGGTGGTAACTGTCACATGCGACATCCCCATTGTCTCCGTTATATACCTTGCCAGGTGTGCGCGCAAACGTATCCCAGATGGATACCCCGCGTCCACCTTCCTGTGCAGCTCCTTCTATTTGATAGGAAGCTGTTGCTGTTCCCCAGCGAAAATCTTGCGGAAATTTAAAAATCGTCATGGTTGGCTCCTCCGTCTCATAATGACACGCGGATCGTCTGTCCTGCGGTCATGGTTAAAATAATTACATAATCGCCCTGAGGCGTAAGCTCTGCCTTGGCTTGTTCGTTTCCTTCCACACGCAGCGGATAAGCACTGCGAACGGTCAGCGTGTCACTTCGTTCTGCTTTGATGACTGCTGACGCAAGCTTGTTGTCCGCCCATGTTATTCCCACTGTATAACTACCTCTTGCACGAAGCCCTTCAACTCGACCTTGAGTCCAGAGTTCAGGCAGTGCCGGCAGTAAATGTAACTCGTTCAAGTGACTCTGCAACAACATCTCGGCTATTCCAGCCGTGCCTCCAAAGTTACCATCGATCTGGAACGGCGGATGATCGTCAAACAGATTCGGATGTGTGGATCGGGCCAGCAAGGTGCGCACAAACTGATGTGCCTGGCTGCCATCCAGCAGTCGTGCATACAGATTGATCAACCATGCACAGCTCCATCCTGTATGCCCACCACCTTGTGAGATACGACGTTCAAGCGATACCCTTGCAGCTTCCACAAGTTCTGGTGTGTGCACTCGATTGATCTGCTCTCCCGGATACAGTCCATACAGATGGGAGACGTGACGATGCCCTGGCTCGGATTCGGCAAAATCCTTAAACCACTCCAGCAATTGTCCTTCGCTTCCAATTCGGAATGGATAGAGTTTCTCCAGAGCCTCACTCCACTCGCTTGCCAACGACTCATCTATATTTAGTTGCTTCGAGGCCTCAATACAGCGGCTGAACAGTTCACGAATTAACGTCATATCCATCGTTGAAGCCATGGATATACTGCGTGCCTCCCCAGCATCTGTGAGAAACTTATTCTCTGGTGAAGTGGATGGAATCGTAACCAGATAACCATCGGGCCCTTCCACCAGCCAATCGAGACAGAACAGCGCCGCCTCTTTCATGATGGGATACGCACGTTCCTCAAGAAAACGCTGATCCCCGGTAAATTGGTAATGCTCCCATAGATGCGAGGTCAGCCACACGCCACCCATCGGCCAAAAAGCCCAGCTTGCATCTCCACCTGTCGGTGTAGAGGTTCTCCAGATATCCACGTTATGATGGGCAGTCCATCCACGGGCTCCATACAGAATCCGCGCCGTTCTTCGTCCTGTATCACTGAGATCGGTCAGCATATCAAACAGTGGCTCATGACATTCACTGAGATTACAGACTTCCGCTGGCCAGTAATTCATCTCCGTGTTGATGTTGATCGTGTAGTCACTGTGCCATGGCGGCTCTACCTGATGATTCCAGATTCCCTGCAGATTGGCAGGCTGGCTGCCCGGACGCGAACTAGCCATTAACAGATATCTTCCATATTGAAAATAAAGTGCCTCCAGTCCAGGGTCTTGTTGCCCTGCCTGATAAGCCTGCAGCCGCTCATCTGTAGGTAATTCGCCGTTAGCCGATACCCCTAAATCAATAGAGACTCTGTTAAACAACGCGCTATGATCCTGAATATGTCGGTCACGAAGCGCTTCCGCGCCATGTGTGGTCGCTTTGGAGATCATCTCCTTGCATTCCTCTTCCAATACAAGATGATCCTTCACAGGTAACACATCGTAACTCTCAAAGGAGGTAGCCGCTGCCAGATAAAACACAACCTGATCAGCACCCAGAATATGTAACTTGCCTTCCAGATTGGAGACCTTCACCTGGTCACCAGATGCCGTAAATGCTAGACGGACAGCATAAGCCGTTCCCCGATCCTCTTCATAGAGAACGGATTCCGGGTGATCTCCGAAGTAATTGGACTCCACATGACTTGGGCACCGACTGAACATGGTTAGAGCATCTCCCGAAGTCTCAACGCGATAAGGATGGGGACTGTCTAGCGTAACACTTACACTCACAGCGCCCTTCTGATCAGCAGTTAATGTGCAGACCATCAGATCATCCGAAGCACTTGAATACACTTCACGTACGTATTGAGTTCCTTCCAATGAGTAGGTTGTGGTTGCAATACCCGATTCCAGATCAAGCTCCCGTTCAAATGCATCATATGAAAGATCTTCCAGACCCTCATGGTGCAATAGAAAATGACCCATCGGCTGGTAAGCCTCCACATCACGACCAAGCATTTCACGGTTCAACAAATCCTCAGCTTCACCATACTGCCCAGACATGATCAACTCTCGCGTCTGCTTCAAATACCGCTGACTGCTGTATTGAATCGTATCCCGTGGAAACCCTGACCATAATGTATCTTCATTGAGCTGAATTCGTTCATCTGCTGCGCCACCGTACACCATGCCTCCAAGACGGCCGTTTCCGATGGGCAATGCTTCTTCCCAGCGTTTTGCCGGTTGTTGATACCATAGACGATTGATTTTAGGTTGGTTATTGTGTTGGGACATGATTAGCTCCTGTTCCTGAATAAGCTGTATATTTCTTATGTTATAAAACGTTTTCGGTAAGTGCTTACAATAATAAAATTATATGTGATTTCAAAATTTGCGTCAATGCAAATCATCACATCATTCCACAAAAAAAAGGCCCCGTATAGGGCCCTTTCCTTGTGTAACCATGGATCACAGACAATCCATATTATTTTACGTCTTTTCCTGTCCACAGAGAGACACGTTCCTTAACCCAAACCGTAAATTGTTTCTCCATTTCAACTGCACCCGCTTTGTCCAAATCAGCCAGTAAAGCATCATAGGTTGCATCAAAGTTTGCTGGTGTAGTCAGAACGGCTTCCGGAATCCGTTTACGGATGATATCCTGCGTTTTCTGGAACGTTACCTCATAGTCTGTACCGGAAGGTACGGACATGTTATACGCTGCGCCCCAATCCTTAACTGGCAGATCTTCTTCAGCCGGATAGAACTCTTTCCAAGTCGTGATACCGTAAGCTTTCAGCGTTTCTTTCTCTGCAGCCGTGTAACCAGCTACAATCTGCTCAGGGAAGTTTGTTGTGTAATAGTTATCCGTAGAATCTTTTACACCATCACCGTATCTTGCGCTAAATATGTTATACATCCCAATTCCTGTTTCCTTGCTGAAATTGGAGTTGTCATTCGTTTTGCGGTCCTGTACGTCATCTGGAATCACGCGTTTACCATCTTCTACGTTGTAATGTTCACCTTCGATACCCCAGTTTCTCAGAACTTGTCCTTCATCGGAAGCAAGCCAATCCATGAATTTGATGATACGCACTGGATCTTTGGCCGAAGTTGTAATCCCGATGCCATAACCGTCAAATCCGGCTGGTTGGAACGTGTGATCCACAATCTCATCGTTAAGTGATACAGAGAAGTGAGCGTATGTGGCATCATCCTTACCAGATGATTTAAGCGCGTTCTCCGCTTCTTGATAGTTCCACTCTTGGTCAATCAGACCGAGGACACGGCCACTGGCAATTTTGGACTTGTATTGGTCATCCTTTTGAACAAAGGCATCTTTGTCCAGTAGGCCTTCATTGTACATTTTATTCAACCAGCGGAAATATTCTCTTTCCTCTGGACGTTTATAGTGCAATTTGGCTTCATACGTTTCAGGGTCAATGTAATATTCACCATCATCCGGTGCACCTGTTGCCTGGAAAGCCGGGTTCGTTACCGTGATCATGATTTTCCAATCATCTGCATTCAATGTTAATGGAATGGTTGGTTGACCATCAATGGTTGGATGTTTTTCATAATAAGCTCTGAGTACATTCTCGTAATCCTCAAGTGTCTTCACTTCAGGGTATCCGAGCTCTTTCAATACTCTTTGCTGAATTTCAAATCCACCTGTAGCGTCAAACGTAACATTATCAACACCCATATTGGTTGGAATGGTATAGATCGCTTGATCTTCCAAACTGTATTTCAAACGGTTCATCTGTTCCCCATAGATTTTTTTCAGATTGGGAGCATGCTCCTCAATCAGATCCGTGAGATCCAGCATCGCGCCTGCATCCACAAGCTTAGATAAGTTACCTTTAGGGTAGATCATATCAGGAAAGTCACCACTGGCAGCCATCAGTGCAATCTTCTGGTTACCACCATCGTTTACATCATATTCAGCTTCAATTGTCACGCCTGTTTGCTCCGTAATCTTTTTACCAACAGCATCTTGCATCTTGTTCCAGGTCGGACTAGCATCCCCCCCGAAGAACGTAACTGTAATTGGTTCGGTACCGCTGGACTCTGTAGTCTCTTTGGTTCCCGAATTCCCACAACCAGCTGTAACCAACATTGCACTTGCGAGCATCAACATTGCAAACGTCTTGGGTGTATTGCCTTTCATTTTGCCTCTCATTGTCTAGTTCCCCCTATTATTTATGAAGGTTTTATCTGTATAACAGGCTTTATGCCTGAGGATACCACTTTTTTTGAATGCGCTTTCGGTATCGTCTATTCCGACGTGTTCACTAAAGCTGACGTTTCGATTCTGCAAAAAGAAAGATTCTTCTTCTAACAAACGTAAAACGTTTTCGGAAATTAGATAAACCGCTTACTGAAAGTGCTTACATGATAGATTATAGGCTATCCATCACCTCACGTCAACAATAAAAAAAGCCCTTGAGAAAGGGCTTTTTTTGCTATGAAAATCCTTAACTTTAATGCTTGGTTTTCAAGCTTATTTCACATCTTTTCCAGTCCAGAGAGCTACACGTTCTTTGATCCAAACCGTGTATTGTTTCTCCATCTCCACTGCACCCGCTTTATCGAGTTCAGCCAGAAGACTATCATATACGCTGTCGAAGTTCTCAGGTTTGGCAAGGATCGCTTCTGGAATACGTTTACGTACGATATCCTGTGTTTTCTGGAACGTTACGTTGTAATCCGTGTCAGATGGTACAGGCATGTTGTATGCTGCGCCCCAATCTTTCAGCTTCAGATCATCTTCGGAAGGATAGAAATCTTTCCATGTTGTAATACCGTATGCTTTCAACGTTTCCTTCTCAGCGGCAGTGTAACCTGCTTGAATCTGTTCAGGGAAATTCGTTGTGTAATAGTTATCTGTGGCATCTTTCACACCATCACCGTATCTGGCGCTAAATACGTTATACATGCCTACGCCTGATTCTTTGGTAAAAGCAGAGTTATCATTGGTTTTGCGATCTTGTACGTCATCCGGAATGATGCGTTTACCATTCTCTACTTGGTAATGTTGGCCTTCAACACCCCAGTTTCTCAGGACCTGACCTTCCTCGGAAGCAAGCCAATCCATGAATTTGATGATACGTACCGGATCTTTGGCCGAAGTTGTGATTCCGATACCATAACCGTCAAATCCTGTCGGTTGGAACGTATGATCCACAATATCCTTGTTCAGGGATACGGAGAAGTGGGCATATGTTTTGTCGCCACCGCTAGATGATTTCAAAGCATTTTCCGCCTCACCATAGTTCCACTCTTGGTCAATTAGACCAAGTACACGGCCACTGGCAATTTTGGATTTGTATTGGTCATCCTTTTGAACAAATGTATCTTTATCAAGCAGACCCTCATTGTACATTTTGTTCAACCAACGGAAATATTCTTTTTCTTCAGGACGTTTGTAGTGTAGAACGGCTTCATACGTCTCAGGGTTGATATAATACTCACCGTCATCCGGTCCACCCGTAGCTTGGAATGCAGGGTTCGTTACCGTAATCATAATTTTCCAGTCATCTGCATTCAATGTTAACGGAATCGTCGGTTGACCATCAATCGTTGGATGTTTTTCATAATACGTTCTCAGTACGTTCTCGTAGTCCTCAAGCGTTTTTACTTCAGGGTAGCCAAGCTCTTTCAATACTCTTTGTTGAATTTCGAATCCGCCCGTAGCGTCAAATGAAACGTTATCTACACCCATGTTGGTCGGGATCGTGTAAATGGCTTGATCTTCCAAACTGTATTTCAGACGGTTCATCTGATCACCATAGATTTTTTTCAAGTTGGGAGCATGCTCCTCAATTAGATCGGTCAGGTCCAGCATCGCGCCTGCATCCACAAGCTTAGACAAGTTGCCTTTAGGATAGATAATATCAGGGTAATCACCACTGGCAGCCATCAAAGGAATCTTTTGGTCACCGCCATTATTCACATCATACTCAGCTTCAATTGTAACTCCCGTTGCCTTAGTAATTTCTTGACCGACAGCATCCTTCATGTTATTCCAGTTCGGACTCGCGTCTGCACCAAAGAATGTAAAGGTCACTGGACTGGTTGTATCTCCGGAATCAACCGGTTTCTCTGAAGCGTTAGTTCCTCCTCCACTGCCGCTGCATCCTGCTGTAATTGCAAGAGCACTGGCTAACAGAAGCATTGCGAATGTTTTTGGTGTTTTGCCCTTCATGTGTAATCCCCCTTATGGATATTAATGAAGCTGTATATTTGTATAACAGGCTGACCTGCACATACCGTGACCAGATGAAACAAATGTAATTTTCTTGTTTTTATAACATTAGAAGCGTTTTCTTAAAAAATAAAAAAATGTTCTTCTTTCCTTATTTCCTCTTCATTCTGCAAATGTTTACTTTGAGATTCAGGTGTATGCCACGTGTTGTACAAGCAAATGTAAGTGCTTTCATACTTGAATAATAATCGCTCCTATATCCCTTGTCAATAGTGAATTTATAAAATTGAAAACGTTTTTTAGAAAACGTTTTAGATAAAAAAAGAACCCAAATATTCTGGGTTCTTTTTCGTTTTAGATCTGAATTGCTAATCGTTTATTTAGCCTCTTCACCGCTCCACAATTGAACACGGTTTTGAACGAGTTCTGTATATTGTTTCTCCATATCCTCTGCTCCTGCTTGGTTCACTTCTGCAATCATGCCGTCATAGATCGCATCGAACTGTTCAGGAGTACTCAGAATGGCTTCCGGGATACGTTTCCGAATGATATCCTGTGTTTTCTTGAAGATGACGTTGTAGTTGGAGTCACCTGGTGTTGGCAGATTGTATGCTGCTCCCCATGGTTTGATTGGGAATTCATCTTCACTCGGGAACAGATCTTTCCACGTCGTAGCACCGTAAGCTTTGAGTGTTTCTTTCTCTGCATCGGAATATGCTGCCACGATCTGTTCAGGGAAATTCGTAGTGTAGTAGTTATCCGTTGAATCCTTCACACCGTCTCCATAGTGACCGGACATATTGGTGTACAGTCCAATACCCGTTTCTTTCTGGAATACGGCTGCATTATTGGTTTTCTGATCCAGAATGTCGGCAGGAATGACACGTTTGCCGTCCTGCACTTCATACTGTTTGCCCTCAATTCCCCAGTTCATCAGCACTTGCCCTTCTTCAGAAGCCAGGTAATCGAAGAATTTGATCGTACGAACCGGGTCAGGATTCGATGTTGTAATCCCTACACCCCAACCGGATACAAAACCAGGGTCTTGGTAGGCATGATCCTTGATATCCTCGGACAGGGTTACTGGAAAGTGTGAATACGTTGCTTCAGTCTTACCAGCGGATTTCAATGCATTTTCTGCATCGGAATATCCCCAATCCTGGTCAATGACACCCAGAACACGTCCACTTGCAATTTTGGATTTGTATTGGTCTGTTTTCTGGATAAAGCTGTCCTGATCCAGCAATCCAGTGTTGTACATATGGTTCAACCAGCGGAAGTATTCTTTTTCCTCTGGACGTTTGTAATGCAGACTTGCTTCATACGTCTCTGGATCGATGTAGTATTCACCATCATCCGGAGCTCCTGTTGCCTGGAAGGCTGGGTTCGTTACGGTAATCATGATTCTCCAATCATCCGCGTCCAGTGTTAACGGGATGGTTGGCTGACCATCAATTGTTGGGTGTTTTTCTTTGTACGCCTTCAATACATTCTCGTAATCCTGAAGTGTACGTACTTCCGGATATCCGAGTTCTTTCAGTACACGGTGCTGAATGCCAAATCCACCACCTGCATCAAAATACTTTTGGTCTACCGCATAATACGTTGGCAGCACATAAATAGCCTGATCTTCATTACTGTATTTCAACCGGTCCATGTAATTACCATACAGCTTCTTCAGATTGGGAGCATATTGGTCGATCAGATCTGTCAGATCGAGCATTGCTCCGGCATCCACCAGTTTGCTGAGTTCTCCTTTGGGGGAGACAATATCCGGATAGTCTCCGCTCGCCGCCATTAAGGATATTTTATCTTGACCACCACTAACGGCAAATTCACCGTTAAGGGTTATCCCTGTTTTTTCCGTAAGGACTTTACCTACTTCATCCTTCATGCCATTCCAGTTCGGACTGGGGTCAACGCTGAAGAAATCAAAAGTAAGTGGAGTTGTCTCTGCGCTTGTATCCTTGAACGACGTATCACTGCCGCTTCCTCCACCGCAACCTGCGAGTAAAGACATTGCAAGCACTGGTGCCAGTGCAATCTTCATTTTGGAACTTGCCATAATGGTAATCCTCCCTGTTTCATATGTCTGTTTGTCCGGGACTTTTTTGTCCCTGTCTATAGCTTCATGAATACCACACCGCAGCCCTATACGGTGAAGCGCAGACCAAATGGCTGCGCTTCGGGTATCCTGATGCTTCATTTGTAGATGTACGGCCGCTCTATGTGGCAGCCTGTACCCTATTGTTTAACCTTTTACTGCGCCCAGTGTCATACCACCAACAAAGTACTTCTGAAGGAATGGATATACAATGAGGATTGGAACCGTCACAACGATCGTAATCGCCATTTTGATCGATTCCGGTGAAATCTGTGTCATTTGCTGCGCCATATCATTGGCATTTCGTCCAGCACCTGAGCCCTGCTGTGTACTTTGCAATACTTTCATCAGCTCATATTGGAGCGTGGTCAGATGTGCCTTTGAACCATTATACAGGTACGTATCAAACCACGCATTCCATTGACCTACAGCCAGGAACAATGCGATGGTAGCAAGCACTGGTTTACACAGTGGCAAGATGATTCTGTAATAGATTGTAAAGTCATTCGCTCCATCCAGCTTCGCGGATTCCTGCAATGAGTATGGCAGGCCATCAATGAATGAACGGATGATAAACACGTTAAATGCACTGATCATGCCAGGCAATACATATACCCAGAATGTACCGATCAGGTCCAAGTCACGCATCAGGATGTATACCGGAATCAGACCACCGGAGAAATACATCGTGAGTGCGAGTGTTGTGGATACAAATTTTCTAAGTCCAAAGTCAGGTCTGCTCAGTGTAAAGGCGATCATAGATGAACTGATCAATCCGAGCACGGTACCTACAAGTGTACGCAGAATGGATATCTGCAAACCTTGTAACAATCCATCATATTGGAAAATCGTTTTGTAGTTCTGTAATGTGAATTCGCGAGGCCACAAGTAAATTCCGCCACGTACTGTATCTGTCGAGTTATTGAGTGAGATGGCTAGTACGTTAAGGAATGGATAAAGTGTTACAACCAGCACCATGGTCATCGCGAGGATGTTGAATATATCGAACAGTTTATCGCCTCGAGTAGCATTGAATGCTTTGTTCGCCATAATGTCGTCCCCTCCCTACATGATGCTTTCTTTTGTGAATTTTTTGAACAAGCCGTTCGCAGTAAACAGAAGGATGATACTGACAACGGAGTTGAATATACCTATGGCTGTACCATATGAGAATCGTCCCATATTCAAACCATAATTGAGCGCGTATAGATCAAGTACTTCCGAGTAGTCTGTGACCAGACTGTTTTGCAGCAAAAATTGCTTCTCGAAACCGATACTTATCAGATGTCCAATTGACATGATGAAAAGTACGGAAATCGTGGTCCGTATGCCAGGCAGCGTAATATGCCACATCTGTCTCCAGCGGTTGGCTCCATCTACACGGGAAGCTTCATACAGCTCATTGTCGATACCTGTAATCGCCGCCAGATAGATGATGGCATTCCAACCGGTTTCCTTCCACATATCTGAAGCGGTTACAATGTACCAGAACAAGTTCCCCTTGGCCATGAATTGGATCGGCTGATCGATAATGTTCAGTCCTACCAATAGATCATTGATAATCCCTCCATCGGTGGAGAGCATCTTTGTAATGATCCCGGCTACAACAACCCAGGATACAAAGTGAGGCAGATATGATACCGTTTGCACGGCACGTTTGAAGAACATGCCTCTCATTTCATTCAGGAGAATAGCGAAGAATATCGGTACGATAAAACCGACAACCAGTCCCATCAAACTCATTGCAAGTGTATTTCGAAGTACCAGATAGAAACGATCATCACTGAACAGCTCTACAAAGTGTTTAAAACCAACCCACTCTTGATCACCAAACGATCTGGCAGGTTTATAATTTTGGAAAGCCATCGTCCATCCCCATAGTGGCAGATAGTTAAATACGAAAACCCAAGCTACGAATGGCAATGACATGAGATAGAGATATTTCTGCTGTTTCATTCTGTCCCAAATTCCGTTCCGCCGATTCTTTAAAGGCGGTTTGGGGTCACTGCTTCTGTTCGCGGAAGCGGATTTTTTTGTTAGCGTTTCCATCTCCGTTCCCCCTCCTCTGTTTTATAAAATAATCATACTCGATAGAGCGTTTTCAAAATACCATCTGGATTTTAGAGAAAATCATATAAAAATTAGATATAGACATATATAATCAGACATTAATTCGTTAAAATCAGTGATAAATTCTACTTTCAAATGATATAAAAGTAATATTAAGGTAAAATACTATCTAAAGTGGTAAATATCGAAAACGTTTTATAGTAATCGTTTACTTCAATTACATGGCATACAAAAAGGACCCTTTCGGGTCCCTCTGATTACAATGTAAATTGAATGGTTTGCAGTTTAACGATGCCGAGTAATTGCGCTACGGATATGGAGGTTGCTGGACGGAATTGATCTCCATTCAGATACGCAAGCATCTCCTGAAATAAGTAGGCGGCTTCCGGACGCTTCATTACAGCCAGATTGGCAAACGGAAGTGAGGATATCAAAATCTTGCCCTTCCCTACTTTTGCCTCAAAGGCATAAGCGAGTCGTTTGGCCCGATGGAAATGGTCCACCACTTCGATCAGCGGTTCCACCCCGGGCAACGTATCCAAACATATCGCTGGTGTACCGTTCACCAAGTGATACCAATGCCAGTCCGAAGCCCCATCATGCGGGAAGGAGCCTAGTAGTGCTGGCCGATCTCTCAAATACATACCCATCGTTGCACCAGGCTGTGTAGCAAACATCAGGTAATTCCAGAATACAGGCAGATACTTGGTCTCCACTGAATCATATAACCCTTCTGCGGTTGGCTGTAGCCAAACACTCCCCCCGTTGACCACATAATCAACGACATTGGGTGTTAACGACTGAACGATAACCAAGTCAATCTCCCGATTTTTCAACAACTGGAATCCATCGATGCGATCTACGCAATCATCATGCGCTTCACCCAATAATGGCTTCAACTCTGCCACGGTATTCCAGAACCGATTTGAACTCGGATGAGACTGATAAAAAGGAAACGACCAGCCATGCCATACATTCGCTACAGTTCTTTCCGAATCGCCTGATATCAGCTCCGCTTCGATCCGAAAAGCTGCTGCCCCTTCATGAGGAGCGGTAGCGACGATGCTTCCCAGTGACATGACAGACCCACATTGGATATCTCCGGTCTTCCATGCCCCTTCAGTAAGTATCACATCATCGCTTATTAACCTCCACTGAGTGACCGCGTCCTCAAGCGGCTCCTTACCGTAGTGAGAGATGCGTACATCGACATGAATGGGTTCTCCGGCGTAAAATGTACGCTCCTTGCAGCTTAACAACAGCACCACATCTGCGTTGAAACACATGAATTCTTCTGGTGTTGTAATGCCTTTGTCATCCCAAAATACATCCAGAATGCCCGTCGTAGCATGTCCCTGCCCTGGAAAATCACGAATGTCCAGAAGCTGTACGCCCGCAGCGTCCGGTGTTCGCCGAATTCGCTCCATAGCTTCTTTTAAGGAACGTACCAGATGGGTACCACTGACCTGTTGAAAATGCTCCAGGTCCTCGATCATACCTTTGTTTGTTAACGATTCTTCGATCGGTCGTAACCAGCTAGGACGCAATACGCCAGTATACTTCGCTCGCTCTTGGGGCCGCACATACATGGTGTACTGTGCATGTTCGTGCCCAATGACGGGATGCTCCGCGAGCCGAGTGACTGCATGATAGTCCAGCGTGGTATCCGGCACAGCAGAATATGCGGATTCCAACGGGGGATGCCAGTTCAACGACTGAATATAATAATCACCTTCCCGCCCTTGCGTCGGAAGCTGTCCAAAACCTGTATTGTCCGTATATAACCGGGTCGGGTCCATATCCCTTGCCCTCGATACTAATGCATTGAGTTCAGGGTGGCCGTTCGGACCAATGAGTTCATTCCCCATGGAGAACATGACGAATGAAGGATGCCTATGCAGCGACTGAAGCAACCCGTCCAGTTCTTGTGTCAGATAGGACAATACTTCAGCTGGCGCAGACTGATCCGATTGCTCAAAGAAACGAGACCAATGGGGAAGTTCTGCCTGCACCAGCATGCCTGCTTCATCAGCAGCATCCCAGAAAGGCTCCGGCGCGCTCCACCCATGCAGTCGGACATGATTGAAGCCATACGATCTGGCGATTCGAAATTGCTGAAGATAATGCTCCTTGTCCCAGACGGGATAACCCGTCAGTGGAAAGATACAGCAATCGACGTATCCACGCAAATATACTGGTGTCCCATTCAACTCAAGCTGCTTCCCGTTTGTTGCAAAGGAGCGTACACCAAATGATTGCTCCAGCCGATCCAGTTCCCGTTCACCGTCATGCAGACGGATCACTGCCTTGTATAATTCAGGGGATTCATCTGACCATCTTGCGACAGACTTTCCTGTCCCAAGTTCCAATCGCCACTGATCTATTAAAGCGTTGCTTTCATTTACACCTACTGAGCTTATATCCACATGCGCTGGAACACTCATATCCACATGACAACTATATCGATCAAGCCATGTGCCGTCCGGTTGCTGGATATCCACATGTAATTGCATCGATCTAGCGGAATCATCTGCGGGAGCGCTTACAGTACAATCAACCAGAATGGTTCCGTTCTCAGCATCTGTTTGAATACGTAACGTCTGTAATCGGCATGGGGGCAGACTGTCCAGATAAACACCACCCGTGATTCCACCCCAGGCTGTGGCCGTATGCAATGAATGAATATGGCTACCCGCCAGCGGAAGTTTCATCGTATTATCCACGCGCATCTCCACACGATTCACTTCTCCCTGCTTCACCAGAGAGGTAACATCCCACTTCTGTTGATTCACCAGACTATCCTGCTGCCCGGCATACTGTCCATTGATCCAGAGATGCGTTGTCCATCGGACACCTTCCAATCTGAATACATAGTGGCATCCGGGATCGTCTGATGGAACATGAACATCCTGAGCATACCAGGCTGAGCCTTCAAATTCGCGTACCTTGGTCCAAGTATCGAGCCTTTCGTATTCAGGCTCATCTCCGTATCCTTGCTCTTCCCATGAACCGGGAATCTGAATGGTCTCCCATGATGTATTTTCACACTGTGATGGCGGTAATATCTCTTGTTCAACGAGTATATCGGACTCCAGATCCAAACAAAACTGCCATGTTCCATTTAAGTTCAATGTATGACGCACAGCGCCTATATCAGACAAATTCATATCGTATAGCCATCCCTTCATCTGGATACTTGTAAATCCAGTCTAAAATGTGAAGCATTCGGTGACCATTGCTTATCATGGGAAGTGCATGGACAATATGATGAATATGGAAATTTCTCAGGAATACCGAAAACGTTTTACACAATAGGTAGGGGCAAAGCCCAGCACTCCGTACTTATTCCTCGTTTATATCCGTAGCCGTTCCTTTAATTGATGATTGGGTTCTGGCCTGTTTGTAAGCGGATGGGGATTCCCCTACATATTTCTTGAACTTACCGTGGAAGTAGTCCACATTAGCATATCCCACTCTCGCCGCGACCTGATGGACCTTCAGTCCTTCGTCCAGCAATTCCTTGGCCTTTTCCATACGAACCTTGTCCAGAAATGCATTGAAATATTCTCCAGTATGATTCTTGAACAACTTACCCAAGTAACTGCTGTTATAGTTAAACACTTCTGCCAGCACTTCGAGTTTGAGATTTTCGCCAGGGTTACGCTGGATAAATTCAATCATCTGTTTCAATACAGTATCCTTGCTTCCCCCACCCATACGTTGAATAAGTCGATTCAAATGTTCCGATGCCATGACTTTGAGATCAGACATCGTAAATTGATGATAGACTTCATTAATCAGAACCGAATGTTCCTGCATAATGGAGTGCATATGTTGATTCGTCGCTGCAAGTTTGTTGAACGCCAGGGAAAATACCTGTGAGAACGCCGTCTTAATCGCTTGCTCTGTTCGGTGATATGGAACCAGGCGCTCTTCCATCTCACCCAGCACCCGCATAACGGACTCACTACTGCGGATGTCTAACGCATAATACAGCTTGTCCGCGAGTTCGTCCTCAACTGGCTCATGTGCTCCGTCCACAGCTTCAACTTCTGGTTTAACAACGCTTTGGCCTTCGCTGCCTTCAGTCCACAGAATGATGCGTTGCTCCGTGAACAAGAAGCGTTCCCCGAGTAAACGATTTGCCTGCGTGTATGACTGCGCAATTTCAGAAGTGGAATGTACGGGTTCTCCTGCAGCACCATACATGTGAACCTTCCATTCTCCCAGCAGTCCTTCCAGCTCATCATACAGATTTCTTGCAGATGACTCGGATGTGATTATTTCCTTACTTAACAGTCCCAGACCAGAATGGAACGAGAATACAATGCCTCGGTCTTTATGGTCAAATGCTTCAATCAGTTTGCGTTTCATAACACTTCCCCGTTGCAGGTCAGGGGTTACATGCATCTCAAGCAGCACAATCTGATAGTGAGGCCAATGCAGCCCCAGACTATCTTCTTCCATGTTGCCCGCACCCTCCAGACTGTCAAAGAGCAAAGCCTCGATCTGATGCTCCCGAAAGACGATATCTTCACCAGCATGACGTGCCATTGTCTCCCGTTCACGGGTCAGGATTGTAGCAATACGCTCCAGTTCACCAATAATCTCTTCTTCATCCACCGGTTTGAGCAGATAACCATCCACACCAAAACTGATGGCTTTTTTGGCATAATCAAAATCCGCGTAACCACTCAATATCAAAAAGTGCGAATCCGGATGATTCCGGCGCACTTCTTCAATCACATCCAGCCCGGTCATACCGGGCATGCGAATATCAATAATCGTCAGATCAGGCTCCAATTCCTCAAACCGGGAGATGGCCTCACGCCCGCTGGCAGCTGTAGCGATAACCTGGAATCCGTATTTTTCCCACTCGATAATGGTTGTCAGTCCCTCACGTATGCTCGGTTCGTCATCCACCAAAAACACTTTATACATGTTGGTCCCCTCCTGCTGGCAAAGTGAAAGAAACCTCTGTTCCTTCCCCATATACACTCGTAATCTGTAACCCATATGGCTCCCCGTACGTCAAGGTTAAGCGTTGATGTACATTACGCATGCCGATCCGACTCTTCTCCTGTTCCTCCGGTCCACAGATAAACTGCATCACCTCAGCCAGTCGTTCTGGCGTTATGCCTGCACCATTGTCATCCACACGGATCTGCACAATGTTCTCTACTAAACGAATACTTATATGAACACGGACTGTGCCCTCTTTGTTCTCCAGACCATGGACAATCGCATTCTCAACCAAAGGTTGAATAATTAGAGGCGGAATGTACATCTTCTCCACCTCAGGATCGATATGGATCTGGAATGCAAGGCGGTCGCCGTAACGAAATTTCTGAATTTCCAAATAGGAACGTACCATTTCAAGTTCAGCCCGGAAGGTTGTTTTTCCACTGCCAATCTCCAGACTCTTGCGCATTAGCTTGCCCAACAGCCTGACGATGTTGGCAATCTCTGCTTCTCCCTTGATATGCGCTTTCATCCGAATGGACTCCAGTGCATTAAACAAGAAATGGGGATTGATCTGGCTCGCCATCATTTTCAATTTAATCTCTTTTTGGGCGATTTCCAATTGATTGTTCTGTTCTGTCGCTTCTACCACCTGCGTCATGAGTTCATTGATACTTTTCACCATATAGTTGAACTGTCGTGACAGTTGTCCAATCTCATCGTTTCCATCAATCCGTGAAGTCACGTTCAGGTCTCCTAATGCAAGCTTGTTGAGGTGTTTACTCAGCCGGAGCAATCGGTTCGAAGTGAGGAACGAGATGATATATACGAATAATAGGGCGATCACCAGCACAAGGATAATAAAAATCATGCCAATCAAGCTGACGGTGTTGGCGTCTTTGACGATATTTTTGGTGGCAAAAACCGAAATCACCTTCAGGCTGTTCATACTCGATCCAGGGCCCAGCTCATCAATAACAATATTAGATGGTTCCCCTCGGAAATCCCCCTCTATGGTGCCTTTCGCCTGATTCTGCAGATCAACGCCAAAATCAAGCTCATCCAGCGTTTTACCCACCAGCTCGGTATTCTTGGCCGCAACCACATACCCCTGCTCGTCCGTAATCATCGTCTCAAACTGTTCCTGACGCAACAATCCATTCAGCTCATCCTGATTGATCACAATCATCAACACGCCCTCGGTCCGATACTCGGCAAAAGGTACTTTGCGCACCAGGCTGAGCTTGTGTACAGGATTATCTTCCTTGTCCGGAATGTAGAACCACCCGATGCTGGTTGTTTTCAGTGCCTGTTGGTACCAGTAGCTCTCTTCCGTCTGCTTGTCTACCGGGATGAATTCGAGGTTGTTGATCAATGTTGGGTTAGTTGAGTAAAAACGAATGCCTGCTATCTCACGGTACAAACGCCTGTACTCCTGAAAGTCTTTGTATGCAAGATACGCTGAGGTTAGCTCTACAACGCTCTTGTACCGTTTATTCACGATCTCCTTGAGATCCGCATTAAACATTAATAGATTGGATATATCGGTTGGTACACGAAGCATGGTCGCCGTCTGGCTCTTGATTTTGTCCACATTGATGATCGTCTGTCCTATCGCATTGTCCAGGGCTTGCTGGCGAAAATAACTGGTCACAGCAAGACCAACAATCAGGACCGGAATCATGACAACCAGTACATAGGAAATGAGCAATTTATGCTTTAATTTGAGATTATTAGTGGTTCGTATCAACCTTTTCAACATGTCTGCACCTTCCGTCATCTGTATAAGCGCTTACATATAAACAGCAGGATCAGGATGTTCTGTCCTCAGAATTAATCATACCACATAACCGTCAGAATTCGGATTGTCATTGCAATGGGTACTATATTGCCAGGCTGCAAGCTAGGCTACATCTAGTAGAAGAGGCCGCCATTAACATGGCGACCGGGCTTACCGAATTTTTTTCTACTGACAGAAGTTTAGTGACTCCTAGATGGGCGAAATCCATATCCTTTGGCACACCATGCAACAATCAAAGCCACCAATGTTAAAGCCAAGATGGCCCAGTTAAATGATGCAGCTCCCCATTGATTCAGAAGAACACCTCCCGCCATTCCCCCAAGGGCAATAGCCAGATTCCAAACGGTTGTATTAATCGGCATGACGAGGTCCACACCTTGTTCCCCAGTAGCTTGAGCAAGTGCAGTCTGTAACAGGGTAGCCGCACCACCAAATGTCAGACCCCACAGCGCAACAGAACCGAAGACCACAACAACGTGCTCACTCCAAAGACCTAATACAAGGGAAATCAAAGCAAAGCCCGCAAGGCTCATGAGAACCAGCATACGCAACCACCGATCAATGAAAATACCTGTAATCCAGATGCCCACCAATGCCATCAGACCAAATACAAGTAAAATGAGTCCAACCTTGGATTCCAAACCGGCATCGGCGAGAAAAGGAGTAATATACGTGTATAAAATATTATGAGCCAACATCCAGGCCAAGACGACAGTCAAAATGGGAATGATACCGGGGGTGAACAGTACTTGCTTGACGGAGATCCGCTTATCCGCTGACTGCCCCGGATAATCGGGTACTTTCCAGAGCACCCAGAAAATCAGTACAAACGCCAGCAACGACATCAGCCAGAATACCGAGCGCCAGCCCATAAATGAACCCAGTAATGTACCTGCCGGAACACCGAATGATAGGGCAATCGGCGTTCCAATCATAGCCACAGCCATGCCTCTTCCCTTGAGATGATCAGGTACCATGCGTAATGCATAACCGCCAATCAGGCCCCAGGAGATCCCCGCTGCAACACCGGCCAAGAAACGAGCGAAAAGTGTCAGCACATAGTTTGAAGAGAGGGCAGTAATGGTATTGAAGACAAGAAAACCAATAATAGACAGAAGTAAAAGCGGACGCCGCCGCCAGCCCTTTGTCAGCACGGCCACAGGTATGGCAGCAACCAGCGATCCAACAGCATAAAAGGTGACAAGCTGCCCCGCCCCTGCCTCAGAGATCTGCAGCCCTTCTTTTATTTGCGGCAGTAACCCCGCAGGAAGTGTTTCGGTCATAATAGCTATGAAACCCGCCATAGCCAGGGCCAGTAACCCCAGCCACGGAAAACGATGAGAAGATATATCCGACATCTGTGCAGCTCCTTTTAATATAGTGAAAACAAGTAATCAAATTATGGATCGATCATTCCTTATATTATTCAGACTGTATCACCTTGTCAATGACTTTTGGATCGATTAGTATATAATTAAGAAAAAAGAGGGGGGAACTCTTATGGCAAGAACGGGACGTCCGCGCATTTTCGATCGGGATGAAGCTTTATTACAAGCGATGATGCTCTTTTGGGAGCAAGGTTTCGAGGCCACTTCATTACTTCAGCTTCGAGCAGCTATGGGGGATATTTCAGCAGCCAGCTTCTATGCAGCCTTTGAATCCAAAGAAGCGCTGTATAAAGAAGCAGTAGAACGATATATGGATACGTTTGGACGTGTCACGGAAAGTTTCTCGGATCTTACGCTGTCACCAAGAGATGCGATCGAAACAACATTAAGAAGCACAGCAAAAATGCAAACAGACAGTGCACATCCATCCGGCTGTTTAATTGTGCTGTCAGCCAGCACATGTTCTTCCAAAAACAATCATATCCGTGACATTACCGCTGATAAAAGAAAGCTGACTCGCAACCGCCTGCAGGATTGCATCCAGCGTGCTGTGGATGTCGGTGAAATTCCTGCTTCCACGAATGTAGCCATGCTAACCACCGTATTTGATACCTTTATGCAAGGCATCTCTACACAAGCCCGCGACGGTGTTCCTCATGCAACGATCGATCAGGCTATCACGGAATTCATGGGCATCTGGAACCTTGCTCAACATTCAGCCTGACTTAAACCTACGAACTGTTGAAGTGTTAGAACGGTAAAAAAAGGCACTCCCACGATTGGAAGTGCCAGCTTAGTATAGAATCTGTTCGTTTGTTATTAAGGACGAGGTGTACTTACCCCATTGAGGATCAGTTTAGGATGAATATCGGCGCTCAGCGAAGCGGAAACTGCACAATATTTTTCCTCAGCCATCTGGATGGCTTTCCAGATGCGATAATCCGGGATATCGCCATCGACTTTGAAGATCAGATCAATGGATGTGAAGCCTTTGGGCATCTCTTCACTGCGTGTGCCTTGCGCTTCAATCTCAATCGACTCAATTTTGTCCAGGAAAGCGTCCAGAATCATCGTAATATCGATTCCCATACAGCCCCCGAGACCCGCCAGTAACAATTCCATCGGGGTCGCACCCTTGCTGTCACCACCATAAGCAGCAGTGGCATCCATGCCAACCGCGTAGCCAGAGGGTCCTTCGGAAGTAAACGCACGTTTGCCTTTCCATACGGTTGTTACATTCATGATGTTATCCTTCTTTCTTACAATAGTTTAAGTTCAAGCGAAAAAGGTTTGCACTTGCCACTCCGATGACAGAATAACCTTCCGATCGCTGTTATCCCCAGATTTTTTTGATTCCCTTCTTCAAGGGGAAAATCAGGGGATAAAGGCGCACGCTCCGCTTCTTCAGGTTTCTTCCGTCCTCTCCATTCTTGTGCAAAAAGTTTAGTTGAACTGATATCGTTCATGACCTTAAATACCCGCTCGGAGTACGTTCGTTCTTCCGATCGCTGTTATCTTCATCAAAATTCAGTAATCTGTTGCAAGAAACGACGGGTGCGTTCTTGCGTTGGATGTTCAAAAAAGGCTTGTGGACTTGCTTCTTCCACAATTGACCCGTCCGCCATAAAGACGATTTTGTTTGCCACATTACGGGCAAACTTCAATTCATGTGTCACAACCAGCATCGTCATGCCTTCCTCTGCCAGTTCCTTCATGACGGAAAGTACCTCTCCGACCAGTTCAGGATCAAGAGCTGAAGTTGGCTCATCAAACAGCATCACTTCCGGCTCCATCGCGAGTGCACGCGCAATGGCGACCCGCTGCTGTTGTCCACCGGACAATCGGGATGGATACGCATCCTGCTTGTCCGACAAGCCGACCCGATCCAGAAGAATCCGGCCGCGTTCAGCCGCCTCGTCCCTTTTGATTTTTTTCACCGTAACAAGACCTTCTATCACATTACCCAGCACTGTCTTGTGCGGATACAGATTAAATTGCTGGAATACCATGCCGGTCTGGCGACGAATCTCCAGTACCCGGGCACGTTGGACTCGCAGCGGATCTGCGCTGTTAACCACAATGCCGTTCACTTCGATCTGTCCTCCGGACAACTCTTCGAGTCCATTCAGACAGCGCAGCAAGGTACTCTTGCCTGAACCACTTGGGCCGAGCAATACAACAATATCTTTGGCATCGACATGAAGATCGATGTTCGTAAGTACTTCATTTTGCTGAAAACGTTTGGTAAGTCCAGTTGTTGTAATCATCGGTTCTCTCCTCCCATCAGTAAGCCCGGGCCAACCGGCGCTCCACTTGTTCCAGAATGGCCGAGAAGCCGATACTCATAATCCAGTAGATCACACCAATAGCCAGATAAAAAGGCATATTCAATGCATATTGCGATACCAGCAGTTGTGCTGAACGCAACAACTCGGTAACACCAATCGCCGCCACAAGTGATGTTTCCTTCAACATGCCAATAAACGTGTTCCCCATCGGCGGGATGGCAATGCGCACAGCCTGCGGGAAGATAATGCGTCTCATCGCTTGAGCCGGTGTCATTCCCGTTGCATATGCAGCTTCTGTCTGTCCTTTAGGCACAGCCTGAATGGCTCCACGGAACGTCTCCGACAGAAATGCACCTGCATTCAGACTCAATCCCAGACATGCAGCCGTGAGTGATCCCAAGGTCACTCCATAATCGACCAATCCGTAATAAATAACGAATAATTGCACCAGCAGCGGGGTCCCCCGCATGATGGATACATAAAACCTTGCGATCAACCTAAGCCACATCGGTCCCTTCAGACGAGCAATCGCAACAAGCACCCCGATGATGAACGCAAAAAACATGGAGATCACAGTTACATACAGCGTATAATAAGCCCCCTTCAGAAAGAAGGGGATATTCTCAAATACCAGTTCCATGGGTCAAATCTTCCCTTCGCCTTGCAGGTTCATTATTGCGCAGGCTCTTCACCAAACCATTTTTTGAAAATGGTATTGTACGTGCCATCATCTTTCATGCCTTTGAGAGCATCATTCAGTGCTGCTACGAGTTCCGGATTGTCTTTGCGAACAGCAATACCTGCCTGGTCACTCTTAATAGCTTCACCTACAGCTTTGATATTCAATCCGTTGGCATCCACAATCGGTTTCAGAGCGTACATATTGTTGATTGTTGCATCAATCCGCCCAGCATTCAGATCTTTGAGTGAAGAGATGACATCGTCATAGGTTTTGATCGTGAAGTCTCCCACTTTTGGCAACACTTCATTACGCAGATATGATTCATCATTTGTACCCAGACCTACGCCAATCGTTTTACCTTTGAAGTCTTCCAGTTTGGTAATATCGTTATTGTCTTCTTTTACAATAATTTTAACTTGGTTCGTAATATACGGATCACTGAAATCCAGTACTTTCTTACGATCATCGGTAATCGTCATTTGGCTGATAATGGCATCAAGCTTCTTCGCTTGCAGACTTGGTGTCAAACCGGAGAACTCTTGGGATACAAATTCAACCTCAACCCCAAGACGCTTCGCAACTTCACGTGCGATATCGGCATCGTAGCCGTCCATTTCTTTCTTATCGTTCAGGAAGTTGTACGGTGCGTATGTGCCCATCATGCCCACTTTGATAACGCCAGCCGACTTGATCTGTTCCAGTTCATTACTTGCCTGTGCACCATTTGTGCTTCCACCATCTGTTGCCTTACTTCCACAAGCACTAAGTACCAGCACGGTCATCAGCAGAATTGCTGTCAAAGACCAGCCTTTACGAGTTTTCGATCCATATGTGTTGTTCATTACGTTAACTTCCTCTCAGTCGTGTATTAATCTGGATGTACATTGGGTTACTTTATTGTGACTAAACCGCAGTTGTACCCATTATTCCCTGCTATTTGTTTAATCATGTGAATCTTATGTGCCCAATAGTCCGTAAAACTCAAAGCTTGCTGCTTCAGTTGCCAGCGATGAAGCTGTCATGGCTGAAAATTTGCTGTGTAACTCATCGGAACCGAACAACCAGCGTGATATCATGCCTTCAATCATGCTTACCAATAGGGCTGCTCGAAGTGGAACATCCATGCCCTTAGGCAACATGCCAAGTTCGATGGCACGTTCCATATTGTGACGAAACGCAGTTTCCACAGCATTACGTGTCTCCTCAACCAGGCGTTGTACGGACTCTTCCGTCACGATGCCTTTGAGCAACAGTTCCATAAAATAACGATTCTGCGCGGCAAACAAAAACAAGTCAGTGAACAGCCTTTCCGATGCTTTCACCATATCCTCTACTGATCCGGCATCCTTGCGGTACCCTTGTCCAATCGACTCAAGTAACTCCTCCTTGCCCGTTAAGACAATCTCCGAAGCAATGGCTTCTTTACTCTTGAAGTGCCAGTAGAATGTCCCTTGCGCCACACCGGCCTCGCGGACGATATCGGAAATTTTCGTCTGATGGTAACCTTGGGTTGCAAAACGCTCCATCGCTATGCGTATTATTTGGTCCCGGCGTTCTTCACCGGGTTCCAAACCGTTAATTTTGGTCATTCATGTAACCCTCCCGATTGATCAGTCAGTCAGTTAAGTTATATCCTATGGGATAACTAGGTTTTTGTCAATATAGTTTTAAACAAATGGTTACAAGCATAAGTTGAAGTTGAGTGCATTTGTGATCATAATAGGTGATAGCCTTGTTCAAATGAACAGGCATGGTCAAGCAGGACAGCCTGTGCTGTCACCTGCATTTCAAGGAGGAAGAGAATTGGACATTATATCATCCATTATTATGGGCATCATCGAAGGTTTGACTGAGTTTTTGCCCGTGTCCTCTACTGGACACATGATTCTGACTGCCCACTTGCTGGGTTTATCGGAGGACAACGAGTCAGTCAAAACGTTTGAGGTGGTTGTTCAACTCGGAGCTGTACTTGCTGTTGTTGTACTGTACTGGAACAAATTCATTGATATGTTCCGCTTCACCGGAGGGAGCAGACCTTACTCCCGCCGCCTCAATCTGGGACATATCTTCCTGGCGATGGTTCCTGCCGTAGTCATCGGACTTGTATTCCGCGACTGGATCAAAGCACATTTGTTTGGTCCGGAAACAGTGCTGTACAGCCTCGTTATAGGTGGTATATTGATGATCGTAGCCGAACGTTGGAGCCGGAAGAGTGGGCGGATTACTACCCATGATGTCGATGATATTTCCTACAAACAGGCATTCGCGGTGGGTATATTTCAGATCTTGGCGTTGTGGCCAGGCTTCTCCCGTTCCGGGTCAACGATCTCAGGCGGTCTCTTTGCAGGGGTAAGCCGTGTAGCCGCTGCGGAGTTCACATTCCTCGTGTCTGTGCCAATTATGATTGGTGCTACGGGATATGACCTGTACAAAAGTATCGATCACCTGAACGGCAGTGATTTCCCAATCTTTGCGATTGGATTCATCGCTGCTTTCATCGTCGCCATTCTTGCGATCAAGACGTTCCTGTCCATTTTGAAAAAATTGAGCCTGACCGTCTTTGCTGTGTATCGCTTTGTCTTGGCAGCCGTGTTCTTTATTATTTTGATGTAAGTATTACAATTCAAGTAATTAGACAGGCAAAATCAATGGCGGCCTCACATTCCCTTGGGAAGCGAGGCCGCCATATTTTATATTGCTATACTTCCGTTACTTCATGTTTCTGTTGCTTCACGATTCTGTTACTGCTTCAGAGACAGCAATACCCGTAATTAGAAGAAGTCTGATTCTTCATTACTTCCTTCTTTGCTGGGTTGGTTCACTTGTGATGCCGACTAGGTTTACTTTTTACTATGTATCATGGACAACCATATTTATGTTCACTTCTGAAAAGCAGCCTGTCTAATACCACTCTTTTACTTGAAAGTTCCGGTGTTTCTTTCGACTCTTCAATCTCTCACGCAGATTATATCTATTCTCCTTTTGTTCCTGCAGCAATTGCTTCACCCCGATCATCAACAATCGGTATCTTCGGTCATCATTGTGACTTAATTGGTGCATTTCTTCAAAAATTTCATTCTTCATACGGATCTTGTTCACTCCAAATATTCAGTTTGTTCTCACAGTATACATGGGAGCACTGAACAAATTCTAAACAAGCGTTGTTTCTCAACTTCAGTTATTCAAATGCACATTTGAATGCACATCATGCGGGCTGGAATAAAACAGAAAAACCCCTTCCTGTCGCAGGACAAGAAGAGGTCTCCTTAGCTAAATTAATTAGACAAGCTGCTGAGTCTCGTACACTTAAACTTTGGATTCAAGCGTCTCCAGATACTCGGAGATTTGAGCAGGTGTTTTAGCCCATTTGCTATGCAGATGTGCGATTTTCTTGCCGTTCTGGAAGACGAGCAGGCTTGGAATGCCGCGTACACCATTCTCTTCGGCAAACGGCTGGAACTTTTCTGCATCCAGGGCATAGAAGGTTTTGTCCGTATGTTGGTCGATAACATCCCCGATAAAACGATCCAGGTTTTTGCAATCCGGACACCAGGTTGTATCAAATTTAATGACGGTAAAACCATCAGAGTTAATTGTATCCAAATATTGCTGTTCACTTTGAATTCTTTCCATATGTCTTCTCTCCCTTATATGTTCCTTTTTTGGCTGATCTTCATTGTACCTCGTATAGTTACAATTGAAAATAGGCTTAATGGAGTTAACGATGCTGCTTGTACAGATTAGCGGGACTGAGTTCTCGTATTTCCTGAATTTCCGCAGGGGTGAGTTCAGGCGAATTCGAAGCAGCAATATTGTGCAGCAACTGTTCTCTTGAACTGGCACCAGGGACAACAGCTGCTACGGCAGGATGGGATAACGCGTAGCGAATAGCCGTCTGAGCCATACTGCGTTGGTCTGTAACAAGACGACTTAGCCCTTGCCGAATGGTATATAGTTGCTCTGGCGTATAGTCCAGATAACCTTTGTCTGCCTTGGCAGATCCGGAATCGGCAAGCACACCGCTAGCTACTGGTCCACGGGCAATTACGCTGATCCCCTTTTGTTCCAATAAAGGCAGCACTTCTTCTTCCGCTCTGCGGTCAGCAATGCTGTACTGGTTCATCACACTGACGATGGATGCCCTCTTTACATACTCCCGAATCACATTGGGACGAATGGAGGAAATTCCGTAATATCGGATAAGTCCTTCCTTCTTCAGTTCCTCAAACGCTTCGATCGTCTCTTCGATGGGGTCGTCCAAGGTCCCGCCATGCAGCTGATACAGATCGATGTAATCGGTCTGCAACCGCTTCAGACTTTCATGTACAGCCTGCTTAATGTAGGCTTTGGACGGGTCCCATGACCAGCCCTCTTTGCCGGGGATACGCCGATTACCTACTTTGGTTGCCACAATGACTTGGTCCCGACGCCCTTTAATAGCTTGTCCTACAATCTCTTCATTACGCCCTTCGTCGTACAGATCGGCTGTATCCAGCAGATTGACCCCATGATCCAGAGCCTCATGAACTAGGCCCACAGCGTGCTCCATTTCAGTTCCAAGTGACATACATCCCAGCCCAATCTCAGACACCATCAGTTCGGATGTACCCAGACGATTTTTCTTCATATGTGCATCTCCCTCCATACGTTCTGCAAGTATCCATTGTATCATTCTTGCTGGCAAAAATCGCATGCCTCACCGAAACATAAGGTAGTTTTCAACTGCACAAAAAAAACCTGGAACGACTTCATCTCCAGGTTTCTCGTGATCATCATTTAAATTCAATCGATAAACGAACTATCGCAATCTATTTCACTTCCACACGTGGTCTGGTTTTACTTGTTCCATTGGACGAATTGGAGTTTTTCATCATACCCGAGACAGTGCTAAACAGCTTATCTCTTGCTTGTTTGTTCCTCATCAGATAAGTCACACCTGCGCCGATAGCCGTCATGAGTATTCCTCTTCTTTTAGACATGTGCTTCTCCTCCTTCAGGATAAATGTACATCGTGTCTTGTTTGACAATTACCCTGTGGGAACAAAACGAAACGAAGTACAGGCTTGATCGCAGAAAAAAGATGACCTCCGAATTCAATTCAGCGGTCATCTTCCAATCGTCCTGTTGAAACATCAACCGAACGAGATAACTCATACAAGCTTTCGTACAATCAAGACAAACGTCCATGTCCAATTAATCAGATGGCGTTGCCACATGGGTCATTTCTTCATGTTTGTAGGTCGAACCATCGGCGGTCAGATAAAAGTGTCCGATGGGATGCAGATCTTCATCCAATTCGTAGACAAGCGGAATGCCTGTCGGGATATTGAGCGCCATCACGTCTGCTTCGGACAATTGGTCCAGATGCATGACGAGTGAACGGAGCGTGTTCCCATGCGCAGAGATCAGCACTCTTTTGCCAGCAGACACCATCGGTTTAATCTCCGTATTCCAGTACTCCAGTACACGCTTCGAGGTATCCATCAGGTTCTCCGTAAAAGGGATGGTGCATCCGAGTCGCTTATACTTGTCCAGATCCTGCACATATCGGTCATCGGTTTCGTCCAGTGCCGGGGGAGATACGTTCACGGATCGTCTCCATTCCTTTACTTGGTCTTCCCCATACTTCAGAGCAGTCTGCTGTTTATTCAGTCCTTGCAGCGCACCATAATGGCGTTCATTCAGCTTCCAAGTCTTCGTAATGGGAATCCACATGAGGTCCATTTCATCCAGCGCAATATCGAGTGTTCGGATAGAACGTTTCAGCACGGATGCATAGGCGTAATCAAAATCAAATCCCTGTTCCTTCATGATCTTCCCTGCTTTACGTGCTTCTGCGTAACCATCCGTCGTCAGATCCACATCAGTCCATCCGGTAAAACGATTCTCTACATTCCACATGCTCTGTCCATGGCGAATCAAAACAACTCTGTACATAAACGTGAACCCTCCTTCCATGGAAACATTACCCACAAGTCAAACTAATTAGCACAGTGAAACGTTCATCACATTAATAATATGGTGCCATCATCAGGTATACTACGACACCTGTAGAACTGACGTACAGCCAGATTGGCATAGTCCAACGTGCAATTTTGCGGTGTTTCTTCAATTGATTCGTCCAACCCCACACAAGTGTGAACAACGCCAATGGAACAATCAGGGCTGCCAGTATACTATGGGTAATCAGAATGAAGAAATAGATCGAACGAATGATGCCCTCGCCGCCGTATTTGGACGTCTCTGGTGAGAGGTAATGAAACGTCAGATAGGTCACGAGGAATAACAGTGTTGTTGAGAATGCAGCAAGAATAAATCGTTTGTGCAGCTTCACATTCCGCTTGATAATCGCAATAAGCGCTGCGAGCAGGAATATGAAGGTAAAGCTGTTAAACACGGCATTAAAACGCGGCAACACCGTAATATCAAAGGTTACATCACCTTTGTAACCAATTGACGGTGCGAAGAACAATAATAAAATAATGACATTAGCGAGAATGGAAATCGTGATAATGATGCCTGCGAAATTTTTATTACTCGTCGGGGATGGAATGTTCGGCTCCCCTTTGTTATTTTTGCCCAATGCAAAATCCTCCTCATATCCTAACTTCTATGTTCTATATCATTATATCTCGCCAATTCCGGGCTGTTAAGTGACAACACTCTGAACAAAAGCCGCTGCACTTCCCTATAAAATGCCCCTTTGCGGCCATTTTCACTCAAATCCAATCCGACTCCCATTTACCGAATCCTTCATTTGTGGTATAATTAACGCAATTAATCACATACGCGTTGAAACTGGAGGAGCCTGTCACCAAGGGCCCCTCTTTGTCTTTTTCAGGCACAGAACGGCACTTTCCTAATGCCTTTCTGTGCCTTTTTGTCTGTTTGAAGCGGAGGATGGATCGCCCTTGGGTTGGTTAACCTATAGACGCTACTACTGGAGGGGAGCACAGATATGGAATTTATTTTGGTTCTTGCACTTATTTTAATCTTTACCAAACTCGCTGGTGATCTATCCGTAAGATTGGGTCAACCATCGGTTCTGGGGAAACTGATTGTCGGTGTCGTCCTCGGGCCTGCAATTCTCGGTTGGGTTCAGCAAAGTGATTTCGTGCATTATATGGCTGAGATCGGGGTCTTGCTGTTAATGTTCATTGCCGGACTGGAAACCGATCTGGAGCAGTTGAAGAAGAACTGGAAGGCGGCCTTTGCCGTAGCAGTCGGCGGTATTATTTTGCCTTTTATCGGAGGATACGGTTCGGCCGTAGCCTTTGGTATGTCACAGACACATGCGCTGTTCTTTGGACTTTTATTCTGTGCCACTTCCGTCAGCATATCGGTTCAGACACTGAAAGATATGGATCAACTCAGCTCGCGTGAGGGTACAACAATCCTTGGGGCAGCTGTCGTAGATGATGTCCTGGTCGTTGTCATTCTTGCCGTTATGATGAGCTTGCTGGGTACTGGTGGAGGAGACACTTCGATTTCTCTGCTTATTGGTAAAAAGCTGTTATTCTTTGTGATCATCATCGCTGCCAGCTGGTTCCTTGTTCCACGCATCATGAAGTGGATGGCACCACTGAAAGTAACCGAGACCGTCATTACTGCGGGATTGATTATTTGTTTTGGCTTCTCGTACTTTGCAGAGTGGATGGGTGTTGCTGGAATCATCGGTGCATTTGCCGCTGGTATCGCCATCTCCCAAACTAACTTCAAATATGAAGTCGAAACCAAACTGGAACCAATCGCCTACGGAATTTTTGTTCCAGTTTTCTTTGTCAGTATCGGCTTAAATGTCACCTTTGATGGTGTCGGTTCACAAATCTGGTTTATTGTCGTTATCAGTCTTATCGCCATTGTTACCAAACTTATCGGTGGTGGAGCTGGTGCACGACTGACCGGATTTAATATGTCATCTTCATTAGCCATTGGCTCAGGAATGATATCAAGAGGTGAAGTTGCGCTCATTATCGCTTCAACGGGACTTGCTTCCGGATTGCTTGATTCGGAGTATTTTACCAGCGTTGTGATCATGGTCATTGTAACTACACTAGTCACTCCACCACTCCTCAAAATCACCTTTGCACGCAAGAAAGGGGAAAAGCAAGTTGAAAGAGGAATTGAAGAATCTCATTTGAACGGGTGAGATATGTCTCAGTTCAAAACTTAACAATAAAGATTCCATTGTGGCACTCTGAACTCTAGACTTCAGTTGTGTCCCTAGAATTACTATGAGTGTCTTGCGACTCAGGTAAGCTGTGTCTTGATGATATGCTGCACTTTTAGCTTTTCGCATTTGGCACACCCAAGGCATCCAGTCGTCACACATACTAACACGGTCTTGAAGCATCAACGGGCGTAAAATTCCTGAAATGTAGGCCGGCTGCGCCTTAAGAATAACCCTTCATTTTTTCTAAGGAACCCAGTACGTCTTATTTGGTCCTCTGGCTCTCTTTTTCAATTGTAAGAAACATCAGACACCTTATTTCCCAAATTTTCATAACAAAACGCTGAAAATGGCTGTACATTCCGAAATAACGTTTCTCAGGTTCCTTACATTTCTGCGAGTGCTTCAACTCCCTGAATAAGACGTCTCAGATTCCTTAGCTCTTATTGCCCGCTCTACGCTTCTTTCCAAGCATGAGCAAGAGAAGACGCATACCCGCGGTACGAAGAACTTAATTTAAATGTAAACAGCCTTGAAGGCGAGAATAATCTACTTTTACAGCGTCTATATCGCTTACTCGCACATTAAGGGACGCGTTCTCGCACATTTAAAGTGTAGCACCTACTAGCTCGGAATACGTCCAGTCTCGTTCTGGCATTCAGACCTTGGCTTGAGATATCCTCTATTGGAAAAGGTATTGAAATCATTCCATATTTAAAGCTATACTTGATCTAGAAATGTAACATATTGGTCGTGAAGCACACGCCGCTTTGATCCATTCTCCCCTTCAACGCGAAGGTTGGAAATGGTCAGAGCGGCTTTTTGTATTTTGACATGACGACCTGAAGCCTGTTCACGTTCGTTTATTTTATTTTTAGAGGAGATGAAGACGATGAGCATTGATTTTGAGGAGGCTTACGAAGTTTGGATGCACTCCCTTCTGGAGAAGGAAACGAACCCCAGAGTGCTGTCCAGACTAGAAAATGGACTTGAACATGGCACGTTGGAATTTTTGCGTACAGTCTGGTTTCCGGTGATGAAAAACTTTAACCATTTGCAACCCGAATGGGAAGTTCGAGACTTTCATAACGGCTATCGGTATCTGGATCTGGCTTATCTGCCAGGTAACGGCGTTAAAGGAGGTATTGAGATTCAGGGATACGGGCCACATGCCCGTGATCTGGATGTACGGCGCTTTAAAGATTTATGCTGGCGGCATTGTCTGCTAACGCTTGATGATTGGATTTTTCTGCCGATCGCTTATCTCTCCATTAAAGACGAACCGAAACGGTGCCAACAGCTTGTGCTCTCTTTTATGGGAAAATTCATTGCTACGGATTTCCGACATCCTTAAATTGGCTTGAAGCCGAGACTCTTCGTTATGCCAGACGCATCATTCGTCCATTTGCCCCCTCGGAACTAGCAACACACCTGCGAATCACGGATCAGCATGCTCGAAGAGTTCTTCACAGCCTGATTGATCAACAAGTATTACATGTCGCTAGTGGCGCTCAACGATATCGAACGTATATCTTACGAACATGAGACACTCTATTTCGCCGATATCGTACATATCCATTTTTTAACGAACTCAGGACATCTTATTGTGATGATATGAAGTAGATCAGGGCACTTTTTCGGGCCTTTTCGTGAAATAAGTTTGCTGGGATTCGTTAGAATTCCAACATGCCTCTTATCTCGATAATAAGCTCAACTGAGTTCGTTAGAATTTTAGAAATGACTCCGAAACTTTTGGAGTTATTATTATAACTTTTGGAGTTACTACTATTAAACCTAATTGCGAACCACTTTAGATACTGGAGTGTCAGATACTTTCATCAATATCGAGTTTACATGGAGATTTACACGGAGGAATAGCTCTGAGCTAGAATTTACTTGAAATAGCTTGCGGGGGAGCCTACAGTTCCAGGGGTAAGTAACTTGTAGTCGATTAAATCACTTAAAATGAGGTCTCCGACCATATATAGAAAAACAAAAAAAGACCACCTTACACTCAAGAGGTCTTCCATCCTTGCCTGTTGTTACAACAGGCTGTCCTATTTTAAGTTAACACGCCAACATAAAAACCAATCGAGATAAAGACAACACACCAGACGAATGCACCAATGCCCGATACAACTACGTACCTGCCGATGGCCATCTTGCTAATTCCGGAGAAACAACACATCAGATGACGAATGCCTGGAATGAAGTAACCCAGGATGATGGACCAATACCCATATTTGAGGAACCACGACTCCACCCTGCTGAATCGTTTGGCATTAACGCCGACCCACTTGCCGTATTTTTCAACCAGCGGCCTGCCCGCTTTTTTGCCAATCATGTAGCTAAGCAGCCCTCCGGTAAATGCGCCACCGAAACTGACGGCGATGGATACGGAGTAATTCAATACCGAGATGGAGGCGAGATAACCGACAAAAGTCATCATCACCTCATCCGGAATCGGCATGCCAATAACGCCAAGAGCCAGTAGTCCGTATATTGCGAAATAACCATATTGACCAATAAATTCTTTTGCAAATTCCATACTGACTCGCTCCTTATTTCGGTTCCACAATATCCTTCTCATGTGAGGCTAACACTTGTTTTAGAGACGGGAATCGGATTTGGCTCACCATGAGACCGGATAATACAATAATGACAAGATAGGCTACACCATGTGTGAAATAAGGACTCCAGAGTGCGAAAAAGGACATCAGACCTCCCGCAAATGTAATCGGCATTCCGACAAAACCACTGCTTGCTGTCTTCTGACAGTTATAACGGGCCAGACGCAAAGCACCGCAAATCGGAAACAATGCAGTCAGTGCCATCCCCAGCACACTCACTTCAATCATGGAATTCAGGTACAGAATCAGCACGGGTGCTGTTCCGAATGAAACTACATCCGCAAGCGAGTCCAAGGACTTGCCGAACTCACCCTCACAATGCAATTTACGAGCCGCATACCCGTCAAACAGATCAAAGAACATCGCTACCCATATCATCATCACAGCCAGGGCAAATTCACCATGAATAGCCATAATGACTGCCAGCATGCCTGAACTTAGATTCCCCAAGGTTAAAATCGATGGTAAAGACTTCATAATATTTGACTCCCTTTCGTACTAGGCTTTAGGAAAAATAATATAAAAACGGACTCCATCCGGTGTATTCTCCACTCCATAACTGCACCCATGCAGATCAAGAATCTGCTTCGCAATGGCCAGACCAAGCCCGGTCCCCCCCATTTTACGATTACGTGAGCGCTCTACCCGATAGAACCTCTCCCATATATACTGCCGCTCAGCTTCAGCAATGTGCTCACCCTTGTTTTCAATGGAAATATGGACAAAACCTTCACGCCTGCTAATCTCAATAGTTATATCGGTATGTGGTATCGCATGACGTATAGCATTCATCATGATATTAAAAATAACTTGCTCCAGCTTGCTTCGGTCACCCTCAACCGTCTGTTCTGTTGTGGATACAAGCACCACATCCAATCCTTTGTCCTTTAGTTGCGGACCCAGACGGCCAGCGATATCTTCAATCATGTCAGCCAGTGCAACAGCATCCGTATTCAATTGAACCGCTGAGGATTCCAGTCGCACCAGATCCAGCATCTCTTCAACCATCGTTTCCATTTTGATCGTCTCATCGGCAATGATCTCAATGTAACGCTCCCGTTTGCTCTCACTGACGCCATCCTTCAACCCTTCAGAATATCCCTTAATAATGCTGATTGGTGTCTTAAGTTCATGTGATGCATCGGCAAAAAACTTGCGCTGACGCTGTTCAATCTCCTGCTTCATTTCCATATCTGTACGCATCTGCGTGTTGGCCTGCCTCAGCTCTTCCAGTGTCTGACCCAAGGTTCCCGATAAGGCATTGAGGCTGTTAGACAGACTCCCGATCTCATCATTACGCCGGATGGGTGATTTCACCGTGAAATCCAGCGTAGACATTTTCTTGGCGACATGGTTCAAGGCCAAAAGCGGCTTCGTTATAATTCGGGACAGGAGCAACGCCAGCAACAGAATCAATATAAATGCCCCTATGCCAAAATACGCATAGAACAAACGTGTTGCCTCATTCGCTTCCCTCATCTCCTGTAGAGAGGTGAGCGAAAAGATCAGTTGTTGCTCGGGTCCGGAACGATGCACTGGAGCAATGGTGATGACATTGCGAACACCGCTCCAGCTATCCATCCATTCTTCATTGAGCATTTTGCCATTCGCCAACGTAAGTTGGTCTTCGGTGGACAACGGGAACCGGCTATCCAGTGCTTGCACCAGCAGTCCCTGCCTTTGACTCCACGTTGCCAGATTGGGAAGAACGACCTCGGTCAATACGCCTGACCATTCCTTTACCGGTTCAATCGATTCCTGAAAACTTTCTGTTCCCCATGCGGCAGAAGTGGCATCCTGGATTTTGAATGGATAGACCATGGATTCGCTGGCCGGACCTTTCACCGTCAATTCTTGCCCATATTTCAGATGGGATGTGATCCAGCCAGCATTCTCACTATTGATAAACAAGGACAAGGACACTTTCATGTGACTTCCATCCTCTTGAAGCAACGTAATGTGGAACGGGTCATTAACCAATCTTCCGGTATTCGTCAAAATGACCAGATGTGATTGATTCTGACGCATGAACTTCCCGGTCTCCTTGGCTAGCTGTAAATCACTCCAATGTCCATTGGAATATTGCTGTTCGAACTTGGACAGCTTTTTCTTCATACTGCTGACCTTTTGATGCTGATAGAAGTCGGGGAACCAGAACAACTGGGCAAAAACCGTCGTCCCATATAGAAGAACCAGACATCCTGCCATGACCAGGAAAAGCTTCATCGTTACGCCATTTCTTCTCATGCTTCTGCCTCGAAACGATATCCAGTGCCAATCACCGTCCGGATACTCTTGGCTTCATCACCCAGTTTGCTGCGCAACTTCTTGATGTGGGTATCCACAACACGTGAGTCCCCTTCAAAATCAAATCCCCAGATCCGATTCAAAATGGCATCCCGGGACAACACAATGCCTGCATTACGCACCAAATAAAGCAACAGATCATATTCCTTTGGTGCAAGTTCCACTTCAATTCCGTCCTTCTCCAGGCGTCTGGCCCATGGATCAAGGGTTACCTGTCCGAAGCGAATCACACCCTGCTCTCGTCCAAATGCACCTTCAACACGCTTCATTAATGTCTCTGCACGTGCAACCAGCACACGTGGACTAAACGGCTTGGTAACGTAATCGTCTACGCCCAGCTGAAATCCATGAATTTTATCGTCATCCTCGGACCGTGCAGTCAGCATGATAATAGGTACGGTGGATTGGGATCGAATATGCCCACATAACGTCCATCCATCCATTTCAGGCATCAAAACATCCAGAATAACCAGATCTACCTCATGCAGAGCCAACAGTTCCAGTGCCTGTACTCCATGTTCTGCTTCTATGACGTTCCATTGTTCTTTTATGAAATAATCGGCCACAATCTCACGAATGCGGCTTTCATCTTCCACCAGAAGCACTGTTCTGATCATGGCCGACTCTCCTTTTAGATTTCTGATGATAACATACCTATTCCATGTGTCGTTCATGTGTCCACACATGTTTTGGAATGCTCCCATGATATATACGACTAATATAAGCCAAAAGTTACTAATTTTTATAAAAATTCGCATAAAAAAGAAGCCATCAACGAGCAAGCTCCTGCTCATTGACAGCTACTTGAATGAAATCGAAGTGTGTTATCCAGAATTGATGCGCTACTGCGCGCTCCCTGGCAACACTTAACGTTGTTGCTCCAGACGGTGTGCCACATGCAGTGTCGGGCCAACAAAACGGTTTAGCGGGAATCCGCCGGCAATCGCTTTGGTCACGAAGGCTTTACCTTCACGAACAGCCTCTTTCACTGAAAGACCACGAGCCAATCCTGCGGTAATCGCCGCAGACGTCGTGCAGCCCGCACCATGCGTATATCCGGAGCCGACAACATCGGCTTCAAACCATTCGTAGTTCGTTCCATCATAGAGTAGATCCATTGCTTTACCCGGGCTAATGACACCTCTGTCCTTGATCAGGACATGTTTCGAGCCATGGGCATGAATTGCTGCTGCCGCTGCTTCCATCTGTTCCTTGGAGCGAATCGGTCCACTCTTCGCCAGTTGGGATGCTTCGAACAGATTAGGTGTAACCAGATCGGCACCTGGCAACAGGAATTCGATCATCGCTTCCGTATTTTCCGGTTGCAGAACTTCGTCTGTACCTTTGCATACCATTACCGGATCGATAACGATCTGTGGCAGACCGCTGCGGCGAATATGTTTTGCTACCAATTCAATAATATCTACAGAACCGAGCATACCTGTCTTCATTGCATCAAAACCGATGCCGTCCAGAACAGTGCGAAGCTGCGCTTCAACTACATTTAATTCAACAGGAAAGACCTGGTGATCCCATGTTTCGGGCTCCATTGCCACAACCGTAGTCAGTACGGTCATGCCATACACACCCAGCTCCTGAAAAGTTTTCAAATCAGCTTGAATCCCTGCACCGCCGCTCGTGTCCGAACCAGCTATTGTTAATGTTTTTGGAATCGTCATGGTAGTTGCATTCTCCTTCGTGTCTCAGTTGACATTATCCTATCCCTTGTACGAGCGGATGTCAATGGCATCTGAAGCCATACAGAGCATGGTTTTCCGAATGATTCAGTTCACATCTTTTGTCTCCAGACGAACCATGGACATCGAAGCAATCCATATCCCTATTGCTCCAAGGGTCAGAGGGATAATAATAAGCGAATGAATGGACACTTCCGACCCGTTGAATCCGGAGCAGACAATCAAAACCAACAAAATGGACGAGACCATTGTAGTTGTAACAGAATGCTTACGCATACCGAAGAATAGGGGAATGAGTGCCATACACGCAGCCGATAAAGAACTCATACTGTACTTCGCCAGAAGTCCCAATATATCCTGATTTGTCAATGATCCAGGAATGAAGGAGTAGAAATGATTAACAATCAACAGCAGTGAACCCATCAACAGATCGGTAACCATAATCATCACAAATGTAAAACCAAACACGATAATCAATTTGGCAGCAATGATTTTATGACGCTGGATGGGATAGGTGAACATGACGTTCATCGTTTTATTTCTATACTCACTGATCACCAGCTTGGATAATAAAGCTCCTGCAAATATGATAAAGGTCGCTCTCACAAACGTATCAATAATCATAAAGGCGGTCTGGTAATCGGCATAGGCATAATCTTCTGCTCCCACATCCACGAATCCAATCATGATCAGGAAAAGAAGAATGGCTATACTGGCAATACCTGCCCCTGCAAAATTACGTGCAAAACGGTGCTTCCGCATCTCAAGTCTGATTAGTTTAAGCAACGTCTTCATCCCCTTTCACAAGCTTCATGAAGTGTTCTTCCAGGGAATGAGCCCGTTTGGATATCGATTCGATCTCAATGCCGTGTTGGATCAGCTTGGTGTTCAGTTCCGATGGAATGATTCCCGGATCATAGATGCGTAACGTTTGGTCATCAACCAGTTTATAATTACTCAAACCAAGCTGGTGTTCAATGACATAGGTCGCTTTGCGGATATCCACCGCCTGTAACTCGATGTACTCATTTTGACTTCCACGAATGCTCTCCATCGATACTTCCTCCACCAAACGACCGCCGCGAATGACACCAACTGTGTCCGCAATCTGCTCTATCTCGCCAAGAATGTGACTGGAGACTAACAGGGTAATGCGATACTCATTGCTAAGGCGCTTAAACAAATCTCGCATCTCCCGGATCCCTACAGGGTCCAATCCGTTGATCGGTTCATCCAGAATGAGCAGTTCAGGTGTGGTTATAAGTGCACGAGCCAGCCCCAGCCTCTGCTTCATGCCCAAGGAGAAGTCTTTGACCGGTTTCTTGCCCGTATCCTTCAGCCCTACCATTTCCATCGTGTTGTCGATGATCTTTTTGTTGTGAAACCCCATGTATTCACAGTGAAGCTCCAGATTCTCGCGAGCAGACAGCCTATCGTAGAAAAAAGGATATTCAATAATGCTGCCCATTCGCTTCAGCACTTCATAAGAGGTCGGCGTAAGCTTCTCCCCAAACAGTTCTATCTCCCCTGTGGTTGGTTTGACGAGATTGGTGAGCATCTTCATGATGGTTGTTTTACCAGCACCATTTGGACCGAGGAATCCATAGATCTCACCTTGCTTAATATTCATATTGACGTTGGATACAACCTCCACCCCTTCATATACTTTAGTCACATCTATTGTTCGTGCGATATAATTCATCGTCCTTGTTCTCCTTTACGTCCCCTGTCCGGGTTCCTATATCTATATTGTAAAGAGAAAAGTCTTCTTTTTTATTAATCAAATCTTACAAAAACCTTAAGTCTGACCGGACACGCCAACGCAGGGTTTACCAAGACTTTAAGGTAACCGAGAATACAGTCCGTTGATGTGGCACACTATGCAAGTGAATACTTCCACCCATCCGCTCAACTAGCCGTTTCGTAATGGTCAGACCCAGGCCGCTTCCTTGATAGAGTCGATTGCGGGAATCCTCCAGTGTATACATGCGTTCAAACACACGACTATGCTCGCTCTCAGGAATCCCTTTTCCTTGGTCCCAGATCTGTAGCGTCACAGGTCCACCTATCGAATGATCAAGTGAAAGTCCCAGTACCTTACCCTCTGCTCCATATTTCATTCCATTGGTAATGAGATTATCCAGTACACGGTCCAATGCTTCTTCATTCGCTTGCACGAAGAGATCACCCGCAGGTATCTCTAGCTCCACATGCAATCCCAGATTCGTCAACATCTCATAAAAGGAAAGCATCTTTAACCGGCATAATTCACTTAAATTCACCCGACTAAGTACTAGCTCCGTGTCTCCAGATTCCAGCTTTGCCAGATCAAAAAAGGAATGGATCAAACGCAGCACTTCCTGCGCCTTATCTTGTATTTTCTCCGTCATCATCTTCCGTTCCTGATCGGTCAATGATGGGCTGTGCAGTAAGGTCTCACTATAACCCAGCACAACGGTGAGTGGCGTTTTCAGATCATGCGAAATGTTGGAGAGCATATTACGCATCTCCTTCTCCTGGTTAGCATAACCGGCCTTAGCATGGTGCGCATGATCCAGCAGCTGGTTCATGTCTTTCAAAAGCTGACTGACTTGGTCGTCACTATTGAATACAAGTAAACGCTCAAAGGTGCCTTGATCCAGAATAGCGGATATTTTCTGATGAATATAAGACAGGTGTTGGGTGCGTTTCCGCAAGCTTATCCACAATCCAATGACGGCAATGGCCAAAATAGCTGTTGTAGTGGCAAAAATCAGTGTCATCCCTGCTCCGCCTCCAGCTTATACCCGATGCCCCAGAGTGTCTTGATATACTGGGGAGCCGAAGGGTCTGCCTCCAGTTTCTCACGCAGACGACGCATATGTACGTTAATGATATTTTCGTCTCCATAATAATGATCGTTCCAGACGGAAGCGTAGATCTGAGCCTTGGTGAACACTTTGCCAGGATGGGTAACCAACAGCTTCAGAATTCCAAATTCCTTGGATGTCAGCTTGACGGGTGTACCTTCACGTTCCACCTCGTACGTCTCCATGTCAACTACGAGTCCTCCAATGTGAATACGTTGATCTTTAGCCACTTCAGCCACAGGCTGAGTAGTATAATTGGCGCGGCGAATCGCAGCTTTGATGCGGGCAGTCAGTTCTATTAACGAGAAAGGTTTGCTCAAGTAATCATCTGCACCGAACCCCAGACCTAATGCTTTGTCCACCTCCCCATCCTTCGCAGACAGAATGAGCACAGGTACCAGACTGACTGCCCGAATGGTTTGCAGCACATCCATCCCACTTTTGCGGGGCAGCATCAGATCCAGAATAACCAGATCATACCCGGGTTGTGACTGGCTGAACTGACGTTCTGCCTCTAAGCCGTCATATGCATAAGTGACGTCGTAGCCCTCTTTTTCCAAGTACGGCCCGACCATCTCACTAATTGAACGATCATCTTCAACAAGCAACAAGCGGTGACTTAACACATGCTTCCCTCCAACATGAACAGTTTTCTTTATTACCTCACAGTTTGTTTGAATTGGCAATGACATACGAAAAAACCTGACAGGAGCACCACTTTGGTATAAGTGTGTTTCCTGCCAGGTCTATGAGTGCCTGTAGATCAATGCTGGTGCTTCTAGTCTCTATATCCGTTCTCGCTGTGTATCCAGCACAGTCCAATGGTTCCTGCACCTGCATGAATACTCACCACAGGGATAAACGGCATGATTTCGGTCTTTAATTTAGGGAGCAGATTGGCAATCTGCTTCTTGATCGTGACGGCTTCTTCCTGATTGTTCGCATGCATAATGCACACATGCTTTACTTTCTCCACATCCAGCTTGAGCATATCCAGCATGCGCTCTTTTGTCCGCTTGAACGTGCGAATCTTCTCATTCACAACCACTTTGCCCTCTTCAAATCGAAGCAGCAGATGGATCTTGAGCAGTTGACTGATGATCAGCTGTGTGCCCGACACCCGGCCACTGCGGTGAAGATGCTGAAGACTGGCCGGAATGAGGTAAAAGGACATGTTATCAATCATCTGTTCAATGTTTACTTTGATCTCGGCAGCTGAACATCCCTGCTTCTGCCATTCCAGTCCTTGCATAATCATCTCACGGTGAGGATAGGCACCTGCCTTCGAATCAATTGCGGTCACCGTCACTCCTGCAATCTCTGCAGCCTGCATGGACGTATGCAGCGTTCCGCTAAGCTCTGTAGAGCAATGAATCGTAATAATCTCATCGTACTTGTCTTTGAGCGACTCATACAGTTCAATGAATTCGCCAATGGGTGGCTGCGAACTGCTCGCACGTGAAGCCTCCGCAAGTTTCTCATAGAACATTTCAGATGTAATGTCATCGGTTTCCCGGTAACATTCCTCTCCAAATACGATGCGCAGCGGTACGATGTAGATATGATTTTGCTCCGCAAAAACGGGATCCAGTGTACTGGTACTATCGGTGACCCATGCAATTTTCTTCATGACATCCTTCTCTCTTGCCGGATTGTTCGTTCTGTATCCTCAATCGTCAAGCACAAGCCCGGCGGTTTATTTAAAATTTGAATATTTCACATTGTAAACGTTTGCGATACTACCTCTCAATTATAAATGAACGGACAGACCGTTGTCTTGTGGCGCAATCATGAACACCCCTGTTAATACCATTATTAGCTAAAAAAATGTCTTGCCTGTGAAGGAATAAATTGGTATGCTGTTGTCCTTCTCTCTTTTTCGCCTTGACTGAAGTGAACGGAAACGCCGTTCAATCCACTTATCGGAGGTGTCACATGCTTTATTTCACTCTGGCTTCCAAAGCCTACTCCCGGAATCTGCAATACCGCGGGGCACACATGGTACATAACTTGGCAAGCGCCATGTTTGGTTACATGTATGCCTGCCTCTGGATCGGCATCGGGGCCGACCATACTCTCGGAGAATATGGGACACAGGGAATGATCAGTTACATTGCGTTCACGCAATCCTCTCTCTGGATCTCGGGTTTTCTCACGAACGGATTGGGTATTCCCTTATCCGTCAGGACAGGGCAGATCGCACTGGATCTGATGAGGCCTGTTCATCTGTTCACCCACCTGATGGCACGCGAATGGGGGCAGATTGCCTACCAGTTCGTGTACAAAAGTATTCCGATCTACCTGCTCTTCTCCATTGTCTTTTCCCTGCATTGGCCCTCAGACGTTTCAACACTATTCTATGCCGCACTTGGTCTTGCCGGCGCCGCATACTTATCCATCTGTATGAACTACATCATTGGTGCTACGTCGATGTGGACCACGGAGTCCTCTTGGCTTCACTGGGGCAATCACGCGATGATGAATCTGCTGGCTGGTTTTTTCATTCCGCTGGAATGGCTACCGAACTGGCTTGAACAACTTGCCTGGATATCACCCTACCCTTTCCTGCTCTATGTACCTACCCGAATCTATCTTGGTTTCGAAGATGGCTCCTTGTTATGGGGAACCTTGCTTTGGTGTGTCTTTATGACGTTGATCTGTCTTGCCATCACCCAAGTGTTACGTCGTAAAGTGGAGGTACAAGGCGGATGAAGCGAACTTCCTGGTTCAATTTATATAAAATGCTCATTCGAACAAGCATCCGCAGTCGGATGCAATACAAGTTCAATTTCATCATGGCGTCCGTACTGGCCGCTTTAATTCAGATCTCCGAGTTTCTGATGGTTGCGCTCGTGCTGCACAAATTCGGAGCAATTAAAGGCTGGACCCTCCATGAGATCGGTTATCTCTTTGCCATCATGACGTTATCCAAAACACTGTATCGAACGTTCGGAAACGAAGTTCACCATCTGGAAAAATATCTGGTTAATGGTGAGCTTGATCAACTGTTAACACGTCCCATGCCCGTATTGCTGGCACTGCTGCCGCAAAACTTCCGCATCATGGCTGGGGAAGTCCTGCAAGGCGGGTTCATTCTCTGCTGGTCATTGGCAGGCATGATGCATAGCGGACAGATTGGCTGGATAGCCATTCCCTCCTCCCTGTTCATTATCCTGACCGGTGCAGTCATTCTCTTTTCCATCGGACTTGCTACCGCCACACTGGGATTCTGGACCACACGTATCGAGGAATTACAGACGATCACTGAAGATGCCGCTCGAACGGCTGCCCAATATCCGCTAACGTTATATCCCAAATGGATGTCTGGCATTCTGTTAACGGTGATTCCGGTAGGATTCGTCAACTACATTCCGTCACTTTACCTGTTACGGGGTGAAGGAGGAGCGTGGATTCTTGTTGCTGTTGCGGCGGTTGCCGTACTGAGTTTGGCTACAAGTCTGCGTTTCTGGCAATTCGGCATGACCAAATATCAAAGTACAGGTAGCTAAGGAGGCGTAACGAATCATGAACATGATCACAGCACGGCATCTGCAAAAGGAATTCAAAACTCCTGTTATTCGCGAAGGACGTTTCTCCGGTCTACGTACGTTATTTTCACGTGAGTATGTGTCCAAGGAAGCGGTACGCGATATCAGTTTTGATATCGGCCCAGGGGAATTTGTGGGTTACATCGGTCCGAACGGGGCTGGCAAGTCTACCACGATTAAAATGCTGACAGGTATTCTGCACCCAACCTCGGGTGAGGTAAGGCTTGACGGTATGAACCCTCATCAGGACAGGCGCAGGACCGTTGGTCGACTGGGCGTTGTGTTTGGACAGCGCAGTCAGCTCTGGTGGGATCTGCCCGTGAAAGATTCATATGATATTCTGGCCGAGATGTACGGTGTCCGTGCCGAGGATAAAAAGAAACGGCTGTCCCAGTTCGCCGAGCTGCTGGACCTTGAATCGTTCTGGGCCACGCCTGTCCGCAAGCTCTCGCTTGGGCAACGCATGCGTGCCGATCTCGCAGCTTCCATGCTGCATGATCCCGAACTGCTTTTTCTCGATGAACCAACGATTGGACTGGATGTGAACGCAAAGCGGAACATTCGTCAATTTCTACGTACACTAAATGAAACGTTTGGCAAAACGATTCTGTTGACCACACATGATATGGACGACATTGAGCAGTTATGCAGCCGGGTCATGGTGATTAACCATGGTCAACTGACATATGACGGCACGATCTCGTCACTTCGCGAAACCATCGGACTACCTACGCTGATTCGGGTAACGTTCCGAGGAGCGTTTCACATCCCGGATGTTGTGTCGTCCGCGATACATATTACAGGAGTGGAAGGGCAAATTGTCACCGTGGAAGTGAACCGGAAGGAATGGAGCACAATGGACATTCTGAAACAGTTGGAGCACTGGGGTGAGATTGAAGATGTTGAGATGAAAGAACCCGATTTTGAAGATATCATTCATCGGGTGTATTAGTAGGCCCTTCTTGTGAGGAAATAGGATAAAGACCTGTTCTTACGCCGTTACATGAAAGAGGGACATGGCGTACTGTAATAACGGAGGTGAAGCGTCATGCTTGTAACCAAACATGTCCTTCTAGCATCCACCGTACACGCTACTCCCTACTTCATTGTACGTGGCATGATGCCGGGACCCGTGATGTTCATTACATCCGGGGTTCACGGGAATGAAACGGCGAGTAAGGCCGCTGCGCAAAAACTCGCAGATGATATTGCGACAGGTCGTCACGCCATTCAGCGAGGGCTGTTAATTATCGTGCCACGCGTGAACCAGCAAGCCTACGCAAAGAAAATCAGAGGCAAGCCAGATCTGAATCGTACGTTTCCACGCCGTAAGTCAGGCAAGGCCAAGCATCCGCTCGCTGCGGCAGTTTTTCAACTGGCGCGTGAACATCGGGCCGACTGGTGGCTTGATCTGCATGAAGCTAACGGTCTGTCTCAACTGAGTTCACGAGTGCTTGGACAGACGTTGATCACCAATCCCGGCAGTCGGACGATTCCAGCTTGCAGAAGAGTTATCGAACGGATGAATCGGTCGATTGCCATTCATGATCGTCATTTTAACCTCAAGCAGCATGAATTGCCGGGATCTGCCCGTACAGCGGCTTCAAGACTATTACAAGCCCGTTCCGTCACAGTGGAGACCTGTTGGAGTCTGAAACGCTCGACCCGTATCAAGTATCAGACGAAGATTGTGCACCATTTTCTGCGTGAAGCGGGTATGTCATGAGCAAGACCATTAAGATAGAACGAAAAGAACCCCGAACAAAGACCGCCCGAAGTACATCCTCAGGTGCTCTCTGTTCGAGGTGTTTTTTTATCTCTGCATCATGGCTTCCAGTATTTTATTACCCACGGGATCCAGCGGCATGAGTGGATAAAGGTCTTTTTTAGTTATAAACTTGAATATCGCATCCAGATACTCATCCACAATGGAGGCTGATCCAAAACAATAATTGGACAATAATACAACACCTATACTCTGTTCCTTATTTATAGCCAAATAACTGCTAAAACCAAATGTCCCCCCGTTATGCCAGAGAATATTCTGATCTAAGAACTTATCCTTATGCCATCCTAAATATAAGTCCGAATCTCCAATCATTATAGGAACATGACTTTTTTGTATTGCAGAGGCTATCGGATGATCATCATTAAGGTTGGCTTGAACAAATAAACTCATATCGTGAACAGATGACTTGATCGCCCCAGCCCCTGCATGTACACTAAGATCCCAGTGAGGCATCTTTTTCCCCGTTGACGTATGTCCATCTACAAATCTGCCATTCTGTTCTGCATTCAGCATAGCTGCTGTCTCCGTCATGTTTAATGGACCTGTGATATATTTTTTCAGCAGATCGTCATATGTACTGCCTGATACTTTACATAGGATATAGCCCAGTAAGCCCACGCCGGTATTGGAATACTCAAATGAACCCATCTGATCCGCAAAGTCAGCATCCGATAAAAAAGTAAGTAAATCATCTTCGGTATAATCTGAATACGGATTCAATCGGTTTTTCGTGGGGTTCAGATTTGTGGCAAGTCTAGGTAATCCAGAGGTATGCGTAGCAAGACTTTTTAAGGTAACCTTATTCAAATAATCGTTTTTACCGTTGTGTATGTACTTGCCAACCGTGTCATCCGCGGAAAGCTGCTGTTCACGTTCCAATTCTAACAGTAGGATCGATGTAAAAAGTTTGGTTACAGAGCCGATTTCGAACAATCTGTGTTCGGGAGCAGCCACGCTCTTCTTTTGGGGATTGCCTAATGAATGATATTCGATATCTTCCTTCGTAATAACGCCAATCTCAAGGTGCAGATGTTTCTTTCCTTTGATGTAATCGGATACAAAACCTTGTAATTCTATCATAGAAAATGTTACTCCTTTTATGGTGTGAATTTCATTATTGGAATGTTGAAATCACGTTAACCACCATTATGTATTGGCAAACTACACTATGTATTCTTTCTAAATCTCCGATTCCCTGCTCAATAGTCCACGCCTGTTTTCTCCTAAACAGGAAAAGAGCCGCGATTACGGCTCTTTCTTCTGCACCCTGAACGATTGAATATAATTATCGATATCGTCCTCCGGTGTATGCAACAGTCGTGCCAGATGAATCTGCATCTGTTCCAGATGGTCAATATGTGTCTGAATGTCAGCGATGCGTTCGCGTACAAGGGTTTTTAACGTATCCTTTTCCATGTCTTCCTGACTGAGTAACTGTAACGTATCCTGTATTTCCTTTAGAGAGTAACCCAGCGACTGGGCATCCTTAATGAACTTAATTTTGACCAGATAATCCTCGGTATACACCCGATATCCGTTGGAGGAACGACGGGGAGCAGGCAGAATTCCACTATCTTCGTAATAACGGAGGGTTGCCATACTTACACCGGTACGCTTGGCCAACATTCCTCTTGTCATGGTTTCCATGCCTACGCCTCCATCCTTCTGCAGATTTATTGTGTTTGTTCGTTGCGTATCTTAGTATATGTGGCATCATAGGTGGCCTCGTGAAATTGTGCTGAAGATCCTTGCAGCAATGGCTGCTCTTTCCCTTTCAGATAACGGTCAAAGAATGCCAGCGCATAGGATCTGGTTATATCCACATTATGTTCTGGCGTCATGCCTCTGGCAAATAGTTTCGGTGAAATCAACGATATATCCGTAAAGCTTTGATGGAAGAAATTCTCCACCGTCAGATAATAGGTATCATTAAGACTGTTTGACATCACCCGATCCAAATCAGGCTCAAACTCGGGATAAAATACTTTATCCTTGGCAGTGGCCTCCGGGTCCAGACTTTTGGCTGTCCCACCCGACATGATATACATAAACGGCTGTTTCAAGGCTGTTGTGGATACTTTACCCCAGAAACCGCCTTCCAAACTAAGTCCTGCTTTGAAACGGTCATCCTGAGCCAGCGCTTCCGCCGTGGTTGCACCGCCGTAGGAGTGACCCAAGATACCGACAGAATCCAGATCAAGCTTGCCTTCGAGCAATTGATTCGGATCATGTGAATTCCACTGTGTGAGAGTGTCCAGTACAAAGCTTGCATCCTCTGCACGAATACCTATACCTTTTATATTATATTGATATAGTTCTCCTGACGTTGCAAATTCAGGGTCAGCCTGATAGGAGACTGCACGTCCATCGGGGAATGTCACTTGTGCTGACGTATAAGGGTGATCTATCCCCACCACAATGTAACCGTGGCTAACCAGCTCCTCAATCATCGTCATGCTCTGAAAACGGGCTGAGCGGATACCCGGCGAGAATAGCAAAACCGGATACTTGCTTTGGACGGCGGACATCTCAGCTCCTTGCACCACATGTGTTGGAATGGTATCCAGATAACTGAACACCTGAGACGGAATGCCAAACACCAGACTGATCGCTTCTCCCAGTTCACTAGGGTAATGCTCCTGCGGCAGCCCTTGGGCGGTTTTCTGATCCACCGGATACCACACATTAATCATAAGTTCCCGCTTATCTCCTGCCTCGGGTGTTTTGGTCTCTTCGCGAGATTCATCCACCAGGTGCTCAGAGAACGTGCCAATGGCATATGTGCCGGTTGGTTCAGGCATCGTAAAAGCAGGTAAGAGCCAGGTCAGTATGATTGAACCTGCACTGAAGGCCAGAAGCAGAATCAATATCAGCGTCATCTTTATTCTTGAAAGACGGTTGGGTCTCCGCACGCTCTGAACATAACGATCACCGCGGTATGATTTCATTAGTTGAATGATTAACGTAATGAATAATACAAGTGTAACGATATAGGTTGGTATCACCTGCACGCGAAATGAATTGATCAAGCCATGCAGAAGTACTGACAGAACCAGAGCTGTGAGTATGCCCACTGTTATTGCCCGGCGCTTCGGAAACACTAGCATGAGTACCGTAGCAGCTACGGTTACCAATACCAAAATCCATTCTAAAATTCTCATTATTCAGCCTCCAATATTTCTTGATAAAAAAAGAATAAACCTTGAAGTATACTTCAAGGTCAAGGCTGTATTTTAGAAAAGATTTTATCGAGGAATTCGTAAATCCCATTTGCGAAGTTCGGTCAACGTACACGTTCCGGACGAGAAAGCCTTGATACCTGTTGAGTTCGGCCCAGGATAGATCCGTCCTGTCATCACTTGCTCCCCCTGCTGAATGAACACCTCAATGGAGCTGACATCTATAAAGATATGAAGTTCCAGTTTCCCGTCAAGCAGTTCCACTGTTACAGCTCGTTCTCCGCCCGGCCCTTGTCCGGCCTGCTCGCGATTCAAGCATAAACGACGCTGCTCTACATCATAGGAAATCACGGTTTCTTCATCCTCACCCGTGCGCAACTTTAACCCAAAGTGTTGTGCCTGTTCCGCTTCGAATACAGCATACAGTTCGTAACGGTCTCCACTGATTCCTAGATCTAAATCATGTTCATCACCATTTAAATGTATACCATACTGCTCGGTGCCTTCCGACCTGTACTGTATAAGTTCGGAAAGAGGCTGGAATATCAATCGTTCTCCCCTACGAATCAATTGTCTTGGCAACGTCATCGCTCCAGCCCAGGCATGGGACTGTTGTGTCGGGATTTCCGTTTCCCACGTATCCATCCAGGCCACCATGATTCGTCGTCCCTGTGCATCCTCCATCGTCTGAGGTGCGTAAAAGTCGAAGCCACAGTCCAGCGGAACGTACTGCTCGTACTTCAACACACCCTGGTCTTCATCCAGCGTTCCCATCATATAAACGGTCGAATGCAAGTTGCGATAGTTATCTCCCTGAGCAGGCATGCGTTGCGGAGACATGATCAGAATATCTCGGCCATCCAGTGTGAACAGATCGGGACATTCCCAATTGTCGCCAAGCGTCCCGTCACTCTGGGCCATAATGTTGACATAACTCCAATCCAGCAAGTCCGTTGAGCGGTATAACAGAATGACACCTTTACCCGCAGCATCATTTGATCCAAGGACGCAATAGTACACACTGTTTCGTTCAAACACTTTCGGATCACGGAAGTCCTTCGTACTCGTATGCTCCGGAATCTGATCCAGCCGAATGACCGGATTCATCGTGCTTTTGACAAAATCAATCCCATTGTCCGAGACAGCGATATTCTGTGTCTGCAAGTAATCGTTATCCTTGTCAGGTCCAGTCACGACATGTCCCGTGTACATCAGCACCAACTTGCCATCCTGCACGATTGCACTTCCGGAGAAACAGCCTCCACTGTCGTAGCTCTGATCAGGCGCCAGTGCAACAGGCAGGTAAGACCACGTAACCAAATCACGGCTCACCGCATGGCCCCAGTGCATCGGCCCCCATACCGGTTCATAGGGATAATGCTGATAGAACAAATGATACATCCCACCGAAGTATATGAAGCCGTTGGGATCATTCATCCAGCCCACCTCTGGCATCAAATGATAGGCCATTCGATAGGTTGGATCAACCTGATGTCGATGCTCCTTGATATATGCGTTGGCCCGGGCGAGTGTATACCTCTCCTTTGTTTGAGCCGAAGAACTCGTCAGTCCAAGGTCTGTCTCTTGCCTTGTGTCTATTTCCTGCTTCTCGTGTCGTTCCTGGTTCATATGTCCTTCACTCCTGTCTCTCTCTATATCACCCGACTGAACTTATTTGATTGCCCCTTGCATGACCCCCTGAATAATGTACTTCTGCGCAAACAGATAAACGATCAGGACAGGTAGCAGGGTCAACACCAGACCAGCCATCAATGGACCGTAATCCACTGTATATGTCCCATAAAAATAAAACGTGGACAACGGTAGCGTACGCTGCTCGGATGAAGTCAGTACCAGAGAAGGCAGCAAAAAATCATTCCATATCCACAATACATTCAGCACGCTAATCGTTACGGTTGTTGGCAGTAACACTGGCAGTACGATACGGAAAAAGGTCTGCACTCTGCCGCAGCCATCCATTAGAGCCGCTTCTTCAAGCTCCAGGGGAATACTTTTGATAAAGCCATGGTAGATAAATACGGCGAGCGGACTGCCAAAGCCAATATACATGTAGATCAGCGACCACTTGTTATCCAGCAGGCTGAGCGAGCCGTATATTTTAACCAATGGAATCATAATTGCCTGAAACGGAATAATCATCGCAGCTACCATCAGGAAAAAGAGATACTGATTCACCTTGCTTTTGTGACGAACAAAGTAATGGGCTGTCATCGCCGCAAAAAGAGCAATCAGTAATACACCTGCAATGGTAATGAGCAACGAATTGCTGAATGCGGATACATATCCCATTTTGTCAAACGCATTGACGTAATTATCGAATTGAAAGGAGCTTGGCAAGCCCAGCGGATCGGAGGTAATTGCCTGGTTAGCCTTGAACGAATTGACGATTAGAAGCACAAACGGAAATACAAACAAAATCATCACAATGATTAATGCAATAAACTTCATCCAGTTGAGAATGCGCGATTGTCCAGCCATCATGCCTCGACCTCCAGTTTTTTGCTGAAATAGACCTGGAGCAATGTAATGGAGGCTACAAGGATAAACAGAACAAAGGCTTCTGCCTGACCCAATCCGTAGTCACGAGCAAGAAAGGCCTGCTCATAAACATGCATGGATACCATCTCTGTGCTCTTGAAGGGCCCGCCACTGGTCAAAGAGACGTTCAGATCATACACCATGAATCCCCGTTGCAGTGACAAAAAGATGCATACAATAAACGAAGGAACCATCAGTGGCAATACAATGCGCGCCAGCATTTTGCGATTACTTGCCCCATCAATGCTGGCTGCCTCCATAACATCCTTCGGCACATTCATCAGTCCTGCAATGTAGATAACCATCATATAACCGGCATACTGCCAAACGGTCACCACAACAAGAGCCCAGAACGCTTTATCCGGATCAGCCAACCAAGAGGTGGAGAACAGCGTGAGATTCATTTTTTGTCCTGCAAAGACGAGTACCTGATTAAAAATAAACTGCCAGATGAAACCAAGCACGATTCCGCCCACCAGATTTGGCAGGAAAAATCCAGCCCGAAACCAGCCCTGTGCCTTCATTCCCCGAGTTACAACGTAAGCGAGCAGGAAGGCAACCGCATTGGTCAGCACAACGGTAATAAATACGTACTCCAGCGTCATCCCAAATGATTTCCAGAACACGGTGTCCTTGAACACACCGATGTAATTATCCCAGCCAACAAAGTTTTGATCGATGGCAATGCCATCCCAGTTCGTAAACGTCAAATAAATACCATACAAAAATGGAATAATCATCACCGTAGCAAACGCAAATAATGTCGGGCCAGTAAAGATCAGGCGGGTGCGCAGACGTGTCCATAATCCTTTTTCGGTCAGCATTGTCAACCTCCACTCTATCCAAATGATTAGCCTGGCGGTTATACCGGAAACAAGTCGAACAGACCTCGTGTGGAAGCTGTATGTTCACCATCTCCGGCGTACCGCAAGTCTCTCTCTATGTGCTGCACAGGGCTATGATTAATTCCTTTATTTCACGTTGCTCCAGTATGCCTGAATTTCACTGGCAAGTCCGGCACGGTCAATGACGTCAGCCAAATATTTCTGCATGGATGCACCCAGTTTGGACCAGTGATCCGCAGGAAGTGTGCTCATTGATTCCTCGATTTTGCCTGCCTTGATGTATTCACTAATGGATTTGCCAAGTGGATCGGTTGGCTCCAATGTAATGTTGCTGAATGCCGGAATAATACTGGCTTGATTCACCAGGAAATCCTGACCTTTTTCGTTATAAACGATCCAGTCCAAAAATTTCTTCGCTGCTTCCTGCTGCGCTGGTGTGCTCTTTTCCTTATCCAGCAATATTCGTTTGGATACGGCAGCAGAGATTTGCGTATTACCGAAATCATCTGGATTATTACTCACAGGTACCGGGAGGAAGCCATATTTTCCATCTGCTGTATCAAAGCTTGAAATTTGTGGCCATGCCCAGTTGCCCTGGAACCAGATACCTACCTCACCCTTGCCAAGCACTTCAGGTCCACGCTCATAGGTTCCGGACAGTGGAGAAGCCTTGTCAATATTGTAGGTTTTCATCAGATCAAATGTATCTAACAAGCCATTAAACACGGCATTGGAAGCAAGGTCCACTTGACCTGCCTTCAGATCAGTAATGAATTGATCCACCTTCGCACGGTCTGAAGACTGCCCACCATATGCAAGCCCCAGATAATGCGCACCAAGCGACCAATCCATCGGAGATACAATCAAAGGTGATTTTCCAGTAGCAGCGATCTTTTGGAACAACTCATCAAGCTGTGCAGTGGTCTGTACAGACTTTGGATCGAATGTCCAACCTACCGCCTGATCCAAGACATTCTGGTTATAGATGAATCCATATCCTTCAATAGAGAACGGGAAGGCATAATTTTTGCCATCAAACGTTGTAGCCGCTGTACTGTTCTCCACAGCATCCTTCATCCAAGACTCGGATGTGAGATCCAAAACACGATCCTTGAATTTCTCGACATCTCCTGTATCCAGCATCATCATCGTTGTAGGGCTGCCGGAGGCATACAGAGCAGACGCTTTTTCAAACGGAGACTGTCCACTGCCTACAGGTACAATTTCGAGTGTTATATTTGGATTTTCGGCATGGAAGTCTTTAGCTGCTTGTTCCAACTGACTGTTAATTTCCGACTTGGAATTAAGCAAGGTGATTTTGACACTCTCACTGCTGCTACCCTCTGAGGAGGAGTTGGACTCCGTCGCTGCTTTACTTCCACATGCCGACAATACAAGCATCATAATCAATGACAATACCGATAATTTCATCCATCTCTGTTCTCTTTTCATCTTGTTATGGCCCCCGATCAATAGTTTAAAAGGAAACGCTTACAAATCGAATTATAATGTCAAAGGTTTGACATGTCAATCGTTTGACATACCATTCAAAAAAATTTTTTCTCGACTTCATTTCTTCGTGGTAAAAGGAGGAATAGGAAAAAACGACCTGTATCAGGTCGTCTCTCTCTCCACGATGTTAACTGGCAAAATATGCTCCATTCCGATCTTCTCTTGTGCGAGCTGGCGCCGAATCAGATCAATCGCCAGCTTAGCCATGGCCTCCACAGGCTGCCTGATCGTTGTAATGCCAGGCACCGTATACGCTGCCGCACGACTGTCATCATAACCTATAATAGCAATATCGTCGGGTACCTTGCGCCCACCTAACACGATCTGCTTCAGCGCATGCACCGCCATCAGATCACTCGTTACAAAGAGCCCATCCACCTCGGGGTGTTGTGCAAGCAGCTTATCCACCAATTCCGTATACTGATGCTGATCAAACACATTCAGATCGGTTTCATGAATCATGACCGGTTTGACTCCATGAGCCTGCAATGTATCAACGAAACCTGTCGTCCGGCGATTGGACAGCATTTGCAATTCCAAATTACCGCAGATATGTGCCAAATGTCGTCTGTTCTTCGAGAGCAACAATTCAGCAGCCATAACCCCTCCCTGATAGTTATCAGATGAGATAAACGGGATGTCTTCACCGATCTTACGATCAAAGGTCACGATTGGGGAATGCAGATTCATATACTCATCAACTTCCAGTGTATGACTTCCCATAATAATGCCATCCACGCGATTACCCTTGAGCATTTCCACATATTCACGCTCTTTGGAAGGGTCCATGTGGGAATTGCATAACATAATTTTAAATCCATTCTGGTAAGCATGATACTCAACATAGCTAGCCAGTTCTCCAAAAAACGGATGGGATACATCGGGAATAATCAAGCCTATCACATTGGATTGCTTACGCAGAAGAGAACGGGCAATTTCGTTGGGTCGATAGTTCAGTTCGTCCATGGTTTGATACACTTTGTCCCGAGTCTTCTGACTGATATATCCCCGGTTGTTTAATACACGCGAGACGGTAGTTACAGAAACTCCTGCCCTGAGTGCAACATCATGAATAGTTGCCATAACAGCCTCTTTTCCTACAACATTCTTCATACCCTTAACATTATAAACCTATTGCTAAACCTGAACCAAAGCCTTGGTACCCGCCTGCTACTTCATTCCGCTACAATTCTCGCTCTCGGCATGCTATGCATAGCTCCGTGCGTAACATGGACCTGTACCACATACGTACCTGGTTCTTCAAAGGTATGCTGGATTTCATACTGCCCTTCCTCTGCCTCCTTGGCAGTTATAGCCCCCTGATTCTCCAGTTCGTCCGCTGTCATCATACCTTGTTCCGGAGATACAGAAGGCGGATCATCAAGCTCATTCCAGATCTGGAATTGCACATGGTCAGCATGACTTAACGGTGCATCTCCCTGTGTAAGCTTCACCTGCAACCGTGTTGGTTCATGAAGAGAAGCTTTCTCTGGAACGTCAAGTTTCACTTTGATCATCTCCGGCATCTCGCCCGATTGTGACTGTTCTTCATAAGAGCATCCCACCGTCAGGAGGAGCAGAATAACGAAGGGCATGAACCAACGAGCTTGTCCGCTCATCACCATCTATCCTTTCTTATTAAGAAGATTTTGGTGTTTTGCCGATACCCCACAGCATCACGATGATGATAATAAAGGCGATCAGTGCCAGTAATGGAATCGTGATGAAACCAAACCAGTTCAAATAGTCGGTATAACATGGAACCTTACCACATGCGACGGCATTACCTGTAGCCGAAAAAATACGCTGGATCGTTACATGATATAACGAAATGCCGCCACCGACGAAACTCAGTGGGAGTACGTATTTGGTGATGCCCACGTCATCCTTAAAGTAGGCAATGCCCAGCAAAATCGTTAGTGGATACATGAATATGCGCTGGTACCAGCACAGATCACATGGAAGAAAGCCCTTGATCTCACTGAAATAGAGACTCCCCCCTGTTGCGATAACGGAAACGGCCCAAGCGACAAATAACCGGGTATCCACATTTCTCGCTGGACGCTCCGATTTTGATGATGTACTCATTCCTCTGTCCCCCTCTTCATTTTGCTTATACCAAATTATCATACATCATTCTAGACTCCATCGGCTATTCAAGCTGTTATGTAGGTCATTACTCGATGATTATACCAAATATTTGAACTTTTGGGTGAATACAAAAAAGCTGCCGTATGGGGCAGCTCTTTTTGTTTTAATCTTGTTTCACTCTACTATTACATCGATTTCGTCAGCGTAATGGAGCCATCTTTTTGTGCCCATTTCACGTCCCAGTTCAGAAGTTCAGCAATGAAGCGCAGAGGCACTTGCGTACGTCCATCTTTATTTACAAATACCGTTGCACCCACGTTTTTCTTCACACCGTTCACTTCCATAACGTTGTTGTTCACCCAGAATTCAAGGGTATCATCGCCAGCCATTACCGTTACTTGTTGTGCTTTTTTGTCCCATTTCACCGTTGCACCGATACCTTCACTCAGGAAACGCAATGGAATGTATGTTGTGTTTTTCCAAAGCACTGGTGTGGTATCCATGTTGGTTGTTTTATCGTTAATTTTCAGCATTTTGCTGTTCAGTTGCATCCACACCGTTGTCATTTCTGGCGCTGGTGCAGGTGTTGCTGGCTCTTGGAATTTGTCGTTGAATTGAGTCACAATTGCGTTACCCAAGGCTTGACCTACACCAAACATCACTTTGAAGCCTTCACGATTCGTTGTGTACGAAGCATCATAGTTACCTGCTGCATATTGATTCAATACGTTTTGTACTTGATTTTCATGTGTTGTCAGTGCTTGTTGTCCTGCTGCTTTTGGCAGATTACCAGCTGTTGCAGAATCCAGGAATGTAGCGAACTCTGTTGTGAATCCAGCAATACGTTTCTCTACTGCTGCACGAGCAGTAGCATCGTTGTTTTTAACGGCTTTTACATAGTCGCTTTGTGCGTTAACGTGGTTCGTTACCCAAATTTTCTCGAAAGCATTGGCACCATCGTTACCGAAAACGGAAGCAATTGCCGCTTTGAAGTCAGCTGTGTTTCCAGCTTCAGTTGTAATCAGTGCGTTGGAAGCGGCTGTACGTCCATCAAATTGCTCTTGCATTTGCAGAGCCGAAAGCGCAAAGTGTTCAGAAGCCAAGTGGTTGAGTGCAGATCTCAGATCAGCTGCTTTTGTATCCGCTTTGGTATTTTCGAATTTCTCAGGCATTTGTGTCGTAATTGCCGTGGAGAGTGCCTTACTTACGTCGAACATTTCTTTGAAACCTTCACGGTAAGCCTTGTATGCATCAGCGTAATCTCCAGCTACATACTCATCAAATACTTTTTGCACGAGATCTTCATGTACTTTCAGCGCCTGTTTGGCTGCTGCTTTTGGCAATTTGCCTTCGGTTGCTGTGCTCAGGAATGTGGAGAACTCATCCACGAAACCGTTGATGTTTGCCTGTGCTTGTTTGATTCCAGCCTGGTTGCCCATTTTGGTTGCTTTCACCAGATCATCTGTGTATTTGTTATGAGCGCGGAAGATGCGTTCGAATTCTTTGGCACCTGCGTCACCGTATAGGGAAGCGATTGCTGGTTGCATATCCAGTGCATTCTGGTCAAGTGCTTTGTAGGCTGCATCTGCATCTTTTGCTCCGTCATATGCTTTGGCCATTGCCGTTACTGCGAGTGCAAAGTGCTCGGACAACAGGTGGTCCAGGTTTGCTCTCAGGTCAGCCGCAGGTGTGTTCACGGATGCTTTCATCATGGTCATTGGTGTCTGTGGTGCGGCAGCTGCTCCAGCGATCCCCGGCATCAACAGTGTCAAGCTAAGTACAGGTGCGATAAACTTCTTCATCTTCATTTTCATTACGTGTTCACTCCTCGATTATGTTGTGTGTATAATTTCTTTCCTTGTCGTCGTCTTCATAGGGTGTAACGCAGGGTTCTCTATTCTGGATCACTCTGTGGGCAAAAAAAATTCACAGCCTTCAGTGAAGAAAGCTGCGAACGCCTGTTGTATCAAGGTTTTTTTGAATTAAAAAAATATAAAATTGTAGTGATCTTTCCGATCCAAGACCACATACATACTGTAATATAGATACTTCATTTTCCTTTATTTCTCAACTAAAGCTTACATCAAAGGTTATCCTGAAGTACAATAAAGACATATCATATTATTCGCGAAGGAGGTCCTTTCATGACCTGGTTGCCTTATGTTTTAATTGTGGGTATCGCCTTGTTTGGAGGTATTGCTACCATGATCATCGGAAATTCCAAAGCCAATCAGACCAGCAATCCCGAATATGATCGCCGCACAAAGCAAAACCTTAGCAAACTTTCCTATGTATACGTTGGTGCGATTGTCCTTGGTTTTGGCGGACTAATCCTCTATCTTTTTAACTAAAATGTTTCGATTCGGCAAAGAATACGTTCAAACACGCCAAGCAGCTTCAGTTTTTGTTCTACATTCTCCGTATATATACACATGTTTACAAGTTGGAGATAATTCAGAATTATTCTGGATATGTTCGGGGTTTAATATAAAGCCATAAGGGACAGCGAGCCCATTAAACAAAACTAACCCCCAACTTGAAGGAGAGATATATGATGAAAAAAAACATGAAGAAATCCGTAGCAACGATGATGGTACTGGGCATGACATTAACAGGAGCAACGGGTGTATTTGCCGGAACGCAACTGGAGAAAATCTCTGCATACCTTAACCATGGAATCAGCTTTAATGTCGATGGCGCGGCTTACTCACCAACGGATGGCAATGGCAACAAACTTGCGCCAATTACTTATAACAACTCTACTTATCTGCCCGTACGAGCGCTTGCCGATGCACTGCATGTGCCTGTATCCTATGACGGCAAAAAAGGACAGGTCATTATCGGCCAAGCAACAAGCAATCCATCAGCTTTGACAAATGTAACGTATAGCGCAGCACAAAAAGAGGCGATCCAAAAAGCTTTTGCACAATTCGATGGGTTCGAGACCGCTTATGCACCTCAGCAGATGATCGCAGGTGACACGTTCAAAAGCGTAGGTGCGGGTGGCGACGGCGTCAGTTTTGTTTTCAACCATATGAAAGTGGATGTGTCTCCAAGAGATTATTCGGACGGTTATACGAGCAAAGACGTGAAACTGTCCAATGGTGTTATTGCCAAATGGTACACACCAGATCAAACGGGCATGCTCACATTCCAACTGGATGATCGCTACGTTACCCTTAGCTCCCCGGATCATAAGCTGAGCCAAGCTCAGTTGCAACAAGTCGCTGTCTCTGTTCAAAAAGCCAACAGTAACAATGATCAAGGGATCACTGCATTCGCAGATGTGAACTATAGCAAACAACAATTGGATAACATTCGCAAAGCATTTGCGAAGTTTGACGGGTTCACAACAGCCTATGCCCCACAACATATGGTTGCTGGAGATACGTTCAAAAGCGTAGGTGCGGGTGGTGATGGTGTAAACTTAGTTTTTAATCGTATGAATGTAACGGTATCCCCTAAAGATTACTCGTTCAGCTATGATGGCAAAACGGTAAAACTGCCTAATGGCGTATCAGCCAAATGGTATACACCAGACCAAACGGATATGCTCACATTCAAGCTGGATGATCGTTATGTAACCATCAGCTCGCCGAATAACCAATTGACTCACACTCAACTGGAGCAAATGGCGGTATCCGTACAAAAAGTGAAATAAACAAAAAAAGAAACACACATCATTTCGGTCCCGCTCTATGAGCTGGGGCTGATTTGATGTGTGTTTTGTCCTATGTAAGACACGCTACACTGATCTGAAAACAAGGCTTTTGTCCAGCTTCATTTTGAAAAAGATGGGGTTATAATGGAATATACATTATCTTATGCAAGAAGAGAAACGGAGTGGACCTCATGAACCAGCGTATTGATCTGTCCCCAGAAGAACTGCAACAACTTGCGGGTGAGTTCAATAAGGCATCCCAGAACGGACATGATATTCTTACCCAACTCAAAACGATGATTGATCAGTCTGAGGGACAGTGGGAAGGGGAACGCCAGCGAGAGTTTCTCGGGCGTATGAATGACAGCATGACAAACATCGGTCATTATTTGCGCGGGTTACAGGAAACCAGCACCAGTCTTCAACAGACAGCGACGCGTTTCCGCGAAACGGATCAGTCACGTTAGGACTGATCCGTTTTTTTTCATTTCCTCATATGTAGAACCGACCTTTACAACTCGGGCTACTTACGCTCCAGTTCCGCCGCAAATGTCTCTTCCTCCTGATCCACATACCCTCTGAAAATGATCTCTTCGATATCTTCATGATTGAATACATACGTATAATCCGGATTAATGTAACCCTCAGGGTATAGACAGCCAATATAATCAAATTGACGGGGTGGTTCTGTCATTAACATCTGCTTGCGTCCATAGATGACAAGCTTCTTGGTGCCTTCTTTTAAACGAATAACAGACCCATTCGGCAGAAACGAAGCTATATTTTTTTCCAAAATGATCGCCCTCCTTAATTATGTCTCTATCCTGCAATTACCCCTCTGATTTGTTCATAACCTGGCGAAGCCAGTAATACCGATGCAAGTCCATAATGAAGTGAAACACGACAAAGGCCAGCATAATGTATACACACATCAGCACAACAGCCACAGTCTGCTGCGTAACAAAGGCCAGTGAAATATTGGCCAGAAGATATGCTCCGCCCGTAATCATCGTTAATGTGGCAACAGGCATACCCGGGCTTTTATCCCCTTTTTTCCGCTGAGGGGGCTGCCGTAGCTTACGCAAACGAAACTTCACGTATTGAAACAAGGCAAAACCATATACTGCAAATGATCCAATGGCGTACCAAGGTGTCGTCAGAGCAAGTGTCCCGTAGGCAAATTTCTGTATAATCACCATAAATCCCACAGAACAAACGATGCCAAATACCCCTCGGAACAATACATAATTCAGTTGGAGTCTGCGTGGGGCAGCAATAAGGGCAATCGCCCATATATTCATAAAGACTAGCGGTGGCACGAGAATATACGCATACATAGATTGGAACGGGACACTGAACACGGGAATGAGCAGAAATACGTTAAGAAAAAACAGAACCAGCGTACCTACACTCAGTCGAATACCATCTGCCGCATAGATGACCAGATAGTTCTCAAATGTTTCCCTTGGGTAAAGAGTGCCTTCATACATTGTAGAAACAACGACGTCACGGGCCGAGGGTTTTGAACGTTTTTTGTTCGCCATTTATTTAAACCACCCCGCCACTGTGGACCAGGCTTTCTTCGCACCATGCTTAACAACATCCTTCACCGAATCATCCTTCCCGTCACCGTCCAAATCCATATTCATCGTAACCCCTTCAGCTAGGTAAGTCAGACCTACGGAAACTCCCAACCCCACTGCACCTACTGCAAGCACAGGTGCCGCCGCAGGCAAGATGGCCGCAGTCAACAGCGTTGCACCTACCGTTGTTGCACCGCCTACGACAACATTCCCAATGATATCACCAGCAATTTTGTCACTGCCCGCGTTCTGATTGATGTTCTCTTGGGTATCTGTAAACACGTCTATTCCCACACTTGCCCAGCCCAGCTTGTCTGTCAAGGCCGATTTTACGGCATAACCAGGCTTGATCATAGAAGCTACTTCTTTAATCTGAGGAGTAGCCGTTCCATTGGCAATTTTGGCTTCGATATCACGCACATAATGGATTTTGTAATCCCTTGGTCTGCCGTTCGCAACCTTATTGTCTTTAACTGAATCATAGCTCTCACGGACCAGAACGCGAGGAGAATTCCGATCCAATTGAGCCTTGATCATATAACCGTTCTTCACGCGATAACCCAATCTGGCAACTGCCGCTGCTCCTGTCAATGTTCCTACCGTGCTCCCAGGGCCATCAAAAGGAGCGAGTGGATTAATACCCGTAAGCCCAAATGTCCCCCCTGACTGATCCTCCTGTTCCATCTTCTCACGGGTTGTCTTTACATATGCAGCCAGCTGCTGCATGCTCTGTCCAGCCGTCTGAAACCGATGCTGATGTGTCTGGTACAGACCAATAATAGTCTGTCGATTCCCCGACTGCCAGGCAGCTCCCTGAATGGCATGTTGGAGAACACTGTCCACCTGTTGCAGTTGTGCCGTCACCTGTTCAATCTGCTGTGCGAGTGAATTCAGATAGTCTGACTTCATGACAATTTTGGTCAACTGGATTCCCCCTTAGTTTACATATATGTATGACTCATATCGGACTTAAACTCCGGACAGTACGGATAATGAACGCGTCGTTAGCAGAAACAGGCTTTGCACCAGTTCTTCTTCCGTTATCTTGAAAGCTGTAAATAGACCCTTCTCTTCCCCCTCAAGGAACAACCAATTACCGTGGATACTACCTATAAAATAAATGGTTTGCGGCTGTCCTTCCTGTCCTCGGGTGTACACTTCATACTGCCCCCACTTCTCCAGCGTGGCAAAGCCTTTAGCCAATGTCTGCATCAAAGTCTGATCCAGATGCCGGTCCTCTTGCAAAATAGATTCGATCATCTCCAGCGCTGAATCGACCGCCAACGCAGACAGACGCTGCAACGTTTCTACCTGCATGGGTGTACGAATTGTATCCTGTGATTGAGGGTTCACATTGGAAGCTAATGGATCAGGTAGTTCAATCCGATTCCCAATGACCTGAAACATTTTTTCGAATTCGTCAAAAGAAGTGAGTAGCGCCTGATCTTGTGCAGGTTCCCAGACCCACTCAACCATCTGCATGCCTGACAAAAATCCATAGGTCACCGATGATTTCCCATCTGTTGCACGCAAATCTAGTCTGGTTATTGCACTACTGAGCTTACAGCCTGTAAGCAGGTTGTATATTTGCGGGTCTATGGTGATCTGTTGATTGTCCAATTCAATAATACCTTCTTCAACAAGACCTGTGAGAATTTGTTCATAGCTATGCTTGGCCTGTTCACCCTGTAATGGAGGGTCTTTCAGATCCATGAGAAGCTGATCCGCTTCCGGAATATTCATCAGTTGGAACAGCAACAAGGCCTCCCGGCCGCAACACTGAAACGATGTATATGAAGGCAAAGTCATTCCCCTTTTCCATGCTGTCAATTTAAAGAGGTCGGCGAAAGATTCTATTCTTTTATTGTAAAAGGAACCTTGGCTGGGCTCAATGCGCCCCCACTCCTGATCTTAAGCCATTAGGCCTGATTATATTTACCCAAAAAAATGAAAAAGGCACAGCAAAAATGATGCTGTACCGGAACTGCTTATTTTCTTTAGAATTTATTTTTATCAAATGGTTCTGGAAGCTTCAAGGAGTACACCATCGTTGATTTTCCTTCTTTCACGGGAACAATCACGTTAAGCACACCATCTTGTAACATGTTTTCTGGAATCTTGGCTGTGCTAAATCCCCACTTCCTCTCAGGTATGTCCGTTAAAGATACTTTCCCGAGCACCGAAGTGTAGTCTGGATTGATGAACAGCAACTCTGTAATTGAATCTTTAGAGGAGGAAATGGTCAATGTTCGATCAAAATTCAGCACCACACCATCAATTCGGTCTGGCACAGCTGATTCCATCGGCCTTGTATTTACCGGATCTAATTGGTAACTGTCCCCTACCCGATCCATCCATCGTGCTCTTGCATGAAAAGGAAGAATTTTGGAATCCATGGCTAGATCAGTTCCCTTTTCTTCATCGCTCATGCTTAATTGTTTGTTGTAACCAGTTGCTTTTGTTTCCGACACTTTGAGCCCCAAGTCCTTACTCCACTGACCTAAAGGAATAAATGTCTGATTGTATAGCGTCAACAATTGTTTTGAAGGTTGATTCACACTGGAAGAACGCTGACCACGAGTGAAGGTGAGCCGATCCTTCCCGAGATTATATTGAATATGAAATGCTTGAGTGAATTCTTCTAAAGGAACATAATGCTGACCTTCCATATAGAAGGTGGGTTGCCCTTTATACTCCAATACACCCTGATCAGACTTAATAGCTACAGGTTCCATCGGGAAAAACACATTAAAGAACTGAAAAGAATTCCAATATTTTTTCCAGTCACTGTATGTACTATAATTCAATTTAAGATGTTTATTTTCTGAAATAACATATAAGGATGGCGGATAAGAGCCCGGGTTGGAAAAGTACTGTTCAATAATATACTCATCCTCAGTAATCCACTGGATACTTTCGGTACGAGCGCGATAAGGAGAATCATAGGAACGAATCCGTTTAAGGGTCTTCAAATCATAGACTTGTACCTTGGACGACTCCATTTTACTATCCAGACCGTTCTCTGTGACCAGAACCAATGTTTTTCTTTCGGGTGAGATAAATGATTGCACATAGCCCACTCGCTCTTTAATCAGTGTAGTTTTTTTGCCATTTTTGGTTACAACCACAGTCCAGTCTGATTTCCGATCCCTCGTGTTGCCTTGAGAAACATTTAGATGAACATCTGCACTTACCTGAAAAGCTTTAGTAGACAAGCCCGTCTTCTGGTCGGGCTTCATCCACAAGTCGCTTACTTTGGCCTTCTTCCCCTTTATACCGCCATATTCAAGGTAGTGACAATCTAAAGTATCTGTGCAATAAACCCCAAAATTACGGGTTTGTGGAATCGGTGATATCACATATTTGGTATCTGTAAAATCCCTTTCCAGCAAAAGCTTTCCGCGAGTGTATACTTTTTTTCCTGTGACCATGGAATAGTAGTTGGATTTAGGTGCGTTTTTCTCATAGATCGTATAATATATTCCGATTTGAGGTTCCAAGTGGATACGGTTTTCGCCCTCATGGACCTTGCGAAGTGTGTTCGAGCTATAGTCATACTCGTACAAAACGTAATAATGCTGCTTATCATCCGTGGCATAATAAGTTATGTAGCCTTTTAACCCTGCTGGTGTGTCACTAACAATAGGATCATAATGATGGGAAGTTGTCGTCAGACCAGTATGTATCCGAGGAAGAATAGCTGGATCGGTAAAATGGTGCTCATTTTCTTTGATTTCACCAGTATCAAAACTTGTTCGAAGCGTAGTCACGGCCACCTCCGTTCCTCTGACTGCAAAACGAATGTTGTGTTGCACACGATCTTTGGATGAAATGGATCGCTCTGCGTTCTGTGTGGTTTGAACTATTGAAGTGGACGCTGAGACTGTGAATTGCGACATGCTGAGTATAAAAATTGAAACTAAACTGACGATGAGCCATTTGGATATTCTGGACATACTTAACTCCTTCTCTGTGTAATGGATTTGGTTGAGACTCGTTAAGTATAGAACTTTTGATCTAGATATTCATTACTTTTTCTTCCATCTTCTGGCCCTAATGGAACATTCCAAAGGACAGCGACAGATCTATTCATTTATCTGTCAACTGCCCTTTAGAATTCACTAAATCTCTTTCTACGTATGGGATGCTACCGCTTAATAGCTGTTTCGGTTAACCCATCAAACCTTTAGTTCAGCCAAACGAATAACCCTGCGATACATCATCGCATCCATCAAATCCTCCCAGTCAAGTTCACTTGCATTAACGTCTCGATAATAGACCGCAGCAGCAGGCAAGAAACCAACCAGCGGCCCTGTTCCACCACATATCAGGCTCCCGCCGTCTCCGCCTTTGGGCATCACATCCCCAGACGAATCGAGCGTAAGCTCATACTTGTAGGGATCACCAGCAAATTGCACCCCGAAGAAATTTGGCATTTCCAGATCATAAGGACAATCATCCTTTTCTTCAACCCGTGAAGAGGCCGTCTCTGCCGATCCATCCACAATCTCATCCACGCCTTCCAGACTTCCAAAGTGCTTCAATCTCATCGTATAGTCGAAGCTGTCACCCCAGGGAAATAACGTGCGACAACCGCCGCCATAGATATACTCCCATTCGTCTTCGGTCAGCAAACCAAAGCCCGCCGCGGCTTCCTCCCTCACAACGTCTTCCAACTCTATTCCTTCGTTGAACCACAGGATTCGGACTTCATTCTCACTTTGGCGAATCAGACGAAACTGTTGATGCAATTCATATTCACGGATCTCCGACTGCTTAAACTGCTCCAATGCTGCGGGGAAATCAGGATTTTCCTGTGCCAATGCTTCCTCATTGGACACTTCAATCCAGCCAAGTGAGATCATTTCGCATTCAACAAGCATCGGCGCAATGTTGACCATTCTTACAGGTGACATCTGACTCGCCAGAAACGAATCCACGTCCTCCACACCATACTCACTGACCGTTTCATGCAGGTCGGTTGATGTCTCTTCGTTCATACCATGCTGCCAACGATCCCAGCCGAGCGTTACCCGATCCCCAGGCACAAACACAAATCTTAGCCCATCCTCCGTAAATACACCTGTCTCCATCCGCTGACCAAATCGTTCAAAAGTCTCGATACCCTCATATACCATATCATCTGGTAACTGACGGACAAGCTTACGCATCCATGCCTCTTTGTCCTGAGCATTCAACGCCTGCCACATTTCTCGACTCAACGCTTCCATAACTCTCCCCACCTTTCCTTATGCACTTTCACTTCTCTGAAATGCTTTACTTACACAGCAATCTCACTTGTCTTGTTTACATTTTTATTTCCCTGCGGCCTGCAACAGTTCCAGTAATAATTCCTTCCGTCTTCCCTCCGCTTTGCGAGCAAGCGTTGAGAGCTTCTCCACCTTGCCAAAGATCGGATAGAGTACACGTTCCGCTTCATAATACTCAAGTTTTTGAATCTGCCTAACCAACAGTTCGAGTATTTCATCATTCTCCAGCTCGGGCTGAATCTTCAACTTCAGACTATCGGTCGAACGACGCAAGCTGGCGACTAACGTAGGTATGGATTGAGCCGTTACACCCTGTTGTTCTACAAATGCCGCAATGAACTTATCCTGAATCAACTGATGCTCATCATCCACTTCGCCCATGTAATATTCAACCAGCGGGAAATACCGCTCATCCACGAGCCCCAGCCCAAAAGTTGCATAACTGCCCGGCATACAGCTTTTCTCTCCCTCGGTATCCTCATAAAACTCAAACTCCTGGATAGCCTCACGCGCATACTCTTCCAGAAGCGGATGCAGCTCCGGGTACTCCAGTGCATTGGCAAAGAATCGGTAGGTATCCGACTTCGCGAGTCCCTTGATCGGCAAATACTGCTTTACGCTGGACTTGAGCTTGATCTTATAACTTTTCGGAAAGCCCTGTTTCAATAAACGAGTGATAAAGGTAAGTGCCTGTTGATAGGCACCAGCCTCTTCCTTACGAATGTGAATGGTCATCAAAGCAAATACATCATTTGCTTTGCATTCCACTTCTTCCGTTCTCACATGAATATCGTCCTTCGCATACGTTCCGCTACCTTCTGTCATCATACGTGCAGCACGTTTGCTACCGAGTTGCTTCGCGAGCTCCAAGAAAGTCAGACCTTTGGATTTGCTATAACTGGGTTCAAAACGTAGAATCATGACCGCCGCATATAATAGCAGATCGATTGATTGAGTTTCGGATGTTTGCTCCTTCCCAGGCTCGTTCAAATGTTGGCCTGCCTGTGTCTCAATGTTCGACTCCAGCGTTGCTCCAGGTTTTAGTGAATATTCATTGGTACGATAAGGCGAAGACTGAACATCATAATACTGTGGCAAAAACTGATTCTCCGCCCATGCCGTCACCGCACGAGTTATCTCACCACGATGTTCTGCAAGTGCCTCCTGACGCCCCTGATTCAACTCTTGTATCCGGTCATACTGCCCGATGGTCCATGCTACATCCAACTCCGGGAACAGCTTTGGATCGAGCAGATGGCTCGTCAAAAAGAAGGATTCCAATGGCTTCGTTGGATATGTACCGTGTTCCAGCTTCTTGTCTACATAGGTATGAATACGCTCAAGGAGTAGCTGTCTTTTCTCTTCGTTTATCCATTCCAATAAAGTCAGTTGCAGCTTGCCTTCAGTTGTTGGGAATTTCCCTCGCAAGGTGAAGCGGTAGTCAACCAACGGAGTATCTGCCAGCTTGTCCAATCTTTCCTGAACAACCTCTGCAAGCTTAGGCCCGATCTCGTTCCGTACCTGTTCCTCGGTAAAGGCTCCTGCCTGCTTTAATTTTACATCATCATCATCCAAACCCAGATCCAGGCTGTCTACCGTGGTCCGTCCAGGTCTGTAATCCAGTACAATATCATTAAAAATACCCATTTGCAGTGTAGTTCGCTTCACAACACTTTCCAAGTCATCCCGCTTTTCCTGTTCATCAAACCATTCATGGATCGTCGTCATCATCTCTTCCATCGCCTGATCATAAAGTGTACTCATCTGATCTCCTGCCTTCCCATGCATCTTATGATGTTCATCAACCACACTTGAACCTCTATGAATCCCGGATTAATCCGGGGCATCTATGTTATAAATACGTATTGATGTTCGTATATTACCTATTATTTTACTCTCTCAAGTACACCCGGAACAATAAGGCTTATGCACGGTTGTTTGCTGGTCAAAGAGATCTACGGATTCCTTTTTTTTCATAACTATGTACGCTCTCGGTATGCCCTCGCTATCATCATCCCCACGTTGTATAATCATTGTATTCCTTTTCAGGAGGTCTGACTAAATGAGCTACAGCAAATACTTCCCCTTGGAAAACTATTTGAATCAAGTTTCAATCACCCTTACATATGCAGAGCTTGAGGAGATTCTTGGATTTACGTTACCCCCTACAGCGTATAATCGCGAACAATGGTGGGTGAATAATTCCAATAATCATACACAGGCACTATCCTGGTTAAATGCCGGATGGAAGGTTGAGAATGTGATTCTAGGAAAACAAGTAACTTTTGTCCGCTGCGAGTCATAATCGATCTGTACGATATAGATTAATAGTTATAACTCCAAAGGTTCTATTTTTCCATAAATGTTATTCGAGACAAAAAAAGCAGGGTAGACTGATGAATTCATCAGTTCTCCCCTGCTTTTTAAATTAATTGACTGTCTTATACCACTCGTTCACTTCGGCGGTAATATCATCCCCGCCCATGGATTTCCACTTTGTCACAAACGCATCAAATTCCTCAATGCCTACCTGACCATAGATGATCTTGCTGAACGTATCTTTCTCCAACTTGTCGATTGCGTCCTTCTTCATTTTCATCGTTTCGGTTGGTGCCCCGGTGAACTTGTTCTTGATCGCGTTATCTTTATTCGCAACGACCACCTCAGCGGCTACAAATACTTCCGGTTTGTTGGCAATCTTCGTATTTTTCTCAAAAGGAGTCTCCGGTTCCTTGCCCTTCGCAAGTTCCGCCAGCGTATCCATCATGAGATTCGGAATCCGTGCACCATCATACGTAATCGTATATTTGAGTGGTGATACGCCGTCCTTCACTTCAGCTTCACCAACGACTTTGCCATCCACGATGTCATAATCATATCCTTGTGCGAAGCCATGTTCGAACTCGCTGCCCACTTCCGGATTAGCAAAGTTGTCGAACAGATAATTTTGGTACGTGAAGAAAATCTCCGGGTTCGCCATGTCTTTGTTAATCAGTACAACGCCGTTACTTGCACCAGAACCATGCTGGTGGCTCTCACCTGTTGGTCCTGTAGGTAAAGCAATGGCCTTGTACGTGGCACCGTCCACATTTTTCTTCACATCATCAATCGGCCAGTTTGGCATCCAGTGTGGTCCCACGATAATGCCAGCTTTGCCTGCGGTGAACAGTTCTGCTGCCTTGATCTCGTCATAGACACCCGCTTCTTTGGGCAGGTAACCTTTGGACAACCAATCTTTCATCGTTGCTAGACCTTCCTTCACCCCTGGCTGGATGGAGCCATATTGCAGTGTGCCGTCTCCAGCATCATTCCACTGTCCAGGCATCGTGTTGTACATGCCGAAGATCCAGCCGGATTCCGTCATCCAGGTATTGAGCGCATTTTTCATGCCCACGGTCAGACCATACGTATCTTTCTTGCCGTTCCCATCCGGGTCTTGATTTGTAAAAGCATCCATGACCGTAACCAGCTCATCCATGGTTTTTGGTTCTTCCAGTCCCAGCTTCTTCAGCCAGTCTTCCCGAATGAACATGACCGAATCGCCGTTGTACGCATAATCGAAGATCGGAATACCGTAACGCTCGCCCTCATACATGTATGGATACCATTCCTCGGGTGCCGATTCAGATGCCTGTTTCCATGTGTCCGAAGCATACTTGTCAAACAACTCGCCTGCATTGGCAAATTTGCCGGACTCAATTAATTCCCGGACCAGATTGTAGTCTCCCCGAATGGAGACAATATCCGGCAGTTCTTCGTTAGCGGACAGGGACAAGCGCAATTTCGTGTAAAATGCATCATTTGTCACCGATACAGCCCATGGCGTAGTCAGATCGATGCCAAGCCGTTCCTTGGCCCATTTGGTATGCACATTGTTCTGGGCTGTTTCCCCGTTCTTGAATTTCGTATCATCATTCCAGGCCCGCAAATAACTCATCTGTACCGCCGGTTCATACTTCCCATCTTGCAGAGCAAGTGGTGCAGCGGCTTCCTTCGCCGGTTCTTCCTTGGCCCCCGAACTACATGCCGTTACAGCAACCATCGTGATTGCGAGCAATGCCGTCATCATTTTTCTATACATGAACTAACCCCTCCTCAGGTAACTTGGATACCCTTATGTGCCAAATGCACCTTACATGAAAAGGATAGTGCAGCCGGGGAGGCAAACATATATCACAATTTCAATGTTCATATCGATTTGTCAACCGTTCCGAAAATCCTGCGGGGTCAGTCCATAATGTTTGCGGAACACCTGAATGAAATAAGGTGTATTATTGTACCCCACTTCCTGACCGACTTCATAGATCTTCATCGCCGTATGCTTCAGCAAATGAACCGCACGTTCCATTCTGGAACGGATAATATAATCACTAATGCCTTCACCTGTGGATTGTTTGTACATTTTCGACAGATATACGGGGTGCAGATGCACCTCTCCTGCAATGACTTGTAACGATAAATCCTCGCCAAGATGATGGTCAATCCATTGCTGTACCTGCCGAATCAGCGTTGATCCGGCATCCTGTCCCGCATCGCTTGTGCTCTCTGCCCACTGCTGCATTACAGACCGAGTCCACGTTTCCAGACTACGCAGCGAGATGCCATAACCATCCTTGAGCAGCTGCTGGTATTGCTCGCCAAGCACTTCGGCTAACTGTCTTCCTTCCCGATGAGCCATATAGGAGAATGCTGCCGCCAGATAATGAAATGCCACATACACATGCTCCGGGAACACACTGTTCGACAGTTCGGCAAAGATCTGATCAATCTTGCGGTGTGCATCCTCCATGCGCCCGGCTTCCAGTAATGTCGTCAGACCCGGTGGTTCATACAGCGCTGCAAGAGACTTCAACGTGGCCCCATTGGTTCCTGCCGCCGCATTCAGATGTAATCCTTTGCCCGCCTCGGCCTGCTTGCGAAGTGCACTCACAGCTTGATGATATAGCTGCGGCACCTGATCTGGGAAACGCCCAATACGACTAACGGACAGGGAAATGGTCGCGTTCAGATACTGCCTCACACTGTGGATCAACCGCTCTCCAAGTCGGCCCATTAACATTTCTGGTTCGGCCTGAGTTTGTTTGGGACTGGCCATGAAGACCAGATCATCATAGGCATCATCCGTATGGCAGAGATGATAGGTACTGCCGCAGATCTCTTCCACTACATTCGAGATGGCATACTTCATCAGTCGAAACGCTTTATGTGTAGGTTGATGGTCATCATACCGGATGAGCAACAGTTGCATTTTATCCTGTGGACGGAACCCGATCTCCAATTGCTCCAGCTTGCCTTCGAGTTCAGCATCCGCAAATTTATGCCCTAACAATACATCCTTCATCAGCTCCGCTCGCTTCTCAGGCAAATGTTCCCTTACCGAATACATGGCCCGCTGATGCAGCAATTGTTTCTCACCCTCCAGGCGAATCTGCACTACAGCCTGTTGCACGGATTCGATCAGTTCCTCGTCCCGGACCGGCTTGAGCAGATAACTGACTGTCCCATGTTTGAGTGCCTGCTTCGCATAATCGAAGGAAGCATGCCCCGATAAAATAATACATTTTGTCTGTTCCCACTTTTGGCGGATGTGCCTGACCAGATCCAGACCGGACATACCCGGCATACGGATATCCGTGATAATAATATGGACCTGATGTGATGCCATATGTTCCAAGGCTTCTTTGACAGAATAGGCTTTGAATACCTGACCAATCCCGTGTTCTCTCCACGGTATCGAGACAGCGATCGACTCTACTGCTGAATGTTCATCATCCACGACCATCAGATTCATCATGCGGTTGTTCCTCCTCAAACCATCGAATTTCTACACTAAGTCCACCATAGGGAATCGCTCCAAAATGAAGCCCCGACGACAGCCCATATCGCGTAACGAGACGCTGGTGCACATTCCACGTGCCTGTTCCAATCTCCTCACCCATCGGTTCATTGATCTCCCGTTCCAATTCCGCAATCTCTTCCGCTGTCAGCGTGACACCGTCATTGTCTACAAACAGGCTATATCTTGTATATTTCCGACCCTCAATATGTTCGGGTACCGCCATCCCCGTTACGACGACATGCCCACTGCCCTCCATCGGCTCAATGCCATGGATCACCGCATTCTCTACGATGGGTTGAATGAGCAGTCGCGGAATGTGAAGCAACATCAGTTGCTGCGGTACGGCAATCTCGTAGGTCAGCCGGTTGGTCCGCATCTGTTGAATGGACAAATAATGGTCCAGCAGCCGGATTTCTTCCTCTACTGTCGTCATATCATTCTCGCCCCGCGTAATGTAGCGATAGTAGTCTCCCAGACTTAGCGACATGGCAATAACGGCTTCACGGTTGCCGAGCTGGGTCATATTTTTGATATAAAACAGGCAGTTGTACAGGAAATGCGGATTGATCTGTGATTGCAGATGTTTCAATGTGGCTTCCCTTGAACGGATACGTTCCTCGTATACCTTCTCGATCAGTTCCTGAATCTGCTCTGCCATATGGTTGAAACTCTGGGTCAGGTACGCGAATTCATCCCGAGAGTGATCGACAGGAATCCGCGTGGACAGCTGCCCTTTGCGAATCTGTTGCAACCCTCTCATCAAACGATGGATGGGCACCTGAACTTTTCGATACAAAAGCAGTGCAGCCCCAATACTTAGCACGAGCAGTAACAGAATGGAGGTAATAAACATATTTCGGCTCTTGTCCATCGGGGTTAGCAAATCATCCAATACCACAGGGTTCACGTATACCGCTTGCAGTTGTTTGGAGTGCACGTAACTGACCAGATATTGTTTACCGCCCACTTCCAATTGATGATTGCCTTCCCTCTCCGGCCCGTTAAAAGGCATATCACGCATGATCGCTTCGACCAGTTCGGGGTCCGCCGTACGGTTCAGCAACGGATCGTTACCTGGTACCAGCAAGAAGGGATCTCCTCCCTGTGTCTCTTTGAAATCATCCAACATGGCAACCACGTTCATCGGGTCAAAATTAATCTCCATCACCGTTCGCACGCCTGTATTCATCGGTTTTTCATTCCACTCGTAGTTATCCGTGAAAAAGTAGGTGAAACTCCCCTTCTCCAGCTGCCATTGGCCAGGTTGCGGGAACGTCAACATCTTCTCATCGTAGACTGTCCGGCTGGACATGGTGGATAACACAAGTTCCGCTTGTGGCAGGACAATGGTAATATCGTTCTTCCAGCGGCTGGTGGACTGGTACAACGATAATTTGTCGAGAATATCCAGATAGATACTGTTCTTCTCATATTGGCTGGTGGAGTCCGTCATGTAACGGTAATGCAGGATACTCGGATCTCGCAGCAATGTCAGGCCATACAGCGAGAGCTGCTCGATATTTTTATCCACCTGCGAACTGAAATAATTGAACTGGTTCAGACTCGACTGTTGTTTCTCTTCAACGACCATGTCCACATTTGCCTGGTTCGCGTATGTATACAGCAGCAGAATGGGTACGAGCAGGCAGATTAAGAGAATGACCGTCTTCGTAAATACTGTGAATTTCATCGTTTCACCCTGTCCCTAAATTTGGAGTCGTTCTACACCGAAGTCCTATTTTATATTGAAAGCCCTTACAATTCTATATGATTTTTTGTTCTCCCGTTTTCCTGTGACTTGAAGACCTCTGTTTCCTCAACAAGTTAATATTTCAACATCCGCATTGAAATGTTGTTCTATAGTCGACCTTTCTCCGTTGCTATAATTCAGTTGCTCCACTCTGTACAGAGGCTTATTCGCCTCACTTTCAGGGCTGGACGAGATAAAGGAGGGACCCTGATGGCTATGGAACAACCGTTAACAACCAATACGCCGGTGCGAAAAATGTCACCCCATCCACGCAAACGTACCCGCTGGAATTTCAAACGCACATGGCCGCTGCATCTAATGCTGTTGCCTGCTGTACTGCTCACTTTACTGTTCGCCTATGTGCCCATGGGCGGCATTATTATTGCTTTTCAAGACTTCAAACCGTGGCTGGGATTCACTGGATCCAAATGGGTGGGCTGGGACAACTTCCGGTTCATGTTCGAATATCCCGATAGCGTTCAGGTCATCTGGAACACGGTGTTAATTGCTTCGATGAAAATTGTGGCCGGACTTGTGGCCCCCGTGGTGTTTGCCATTTTGCTAAACGAGGTTCGGAACTCTACGTTCAAACGTTTCTCACAGACCTTGGTGTATCTGCCCCATTTCCTGTCCTGGGTTGTCCTGGGCGGCATTCTGCTCGATATGTTATCACCGGAAGGTGGGCTGGTAAACCAGGTTTTAGCCGCGGCTGGTGTTGAACCGATCTTTTTTCTGGGAGATGGCGACTGGTTCCGTGTAACGGTGGTTGTCAGTGATGTGTGGAAGGAGTTTGGATTCGGAACGATTGTATTTCTGGCAGCACTGGCGGGTATTAACCCGGCATTGTATGAGGCTTCGGAGGTGGATGGGGCAACACGGCTTAGACAGACATTACATATTACCCTGCCTGCGCTCGTGCCGATGATTATCGTGGTAGGTACGTTATCGCTGGGCAACATCCTGAATGCAGGTTTTGACCAGATCTTTAACCTGTACAATCCACTGGTATATGAGAAAGGCGATATTATCGATACCTTTGTTTACCGGATGGGAATTCTGAATGGCAAAATGAGCTTTGCGACCGCTGTTGGACTATTCAAATCATTTGTCGCGATGTTCCTGGTCATCTCTGCGTACCGGATGGCGTACAAAATCGCCAATTACCGTATTTTTTAAGGAGGAATCAAGGTGTATCACAAAACAACCGGGTACCGTATATTCAATGGTTTCAACCTGATATTCATCGCGGCCGTCTCGATCCTGTGCATCCTGCCGCTGGTCCATATTCTGGCGGTTTCCTTCAGTGGTAAAGCGGCAGCATCCGCCAATCTGGTAACACTGTGGCCGATTGATTTTACGGTGGACGCCTATACCAAAACATTTGGTAACAGTAACTTTATCAGCGCACTCTGGATTTCAGTCCAACGTACCGTTCTTGGCACACTGCTCAGTATGACACTTGTTTTCCTGACGGCTTATCCGTTATCCAAGGAGAGTCTGCACTTTAAAGGACGTTCGTTATATGCGTGGTTTTTCATCTTCACGATGCTGTTCAGCGGGGGATTGATTCCGTCCTATATTTTGATCCAGAAGCTTGGATTGATGAATACGATGTGGGCTCTCATTTTGCCGGGAGCGGTGGCTGTCTGGAACCTGATTCTCATGATGAACTTTTTCCGCAACGTGCCAAAAGAGCTGGAAGAAGCCGCATTTATCGATGGAGCCAACCATATCACAACCCTGTTCAAAATCTATCTGCCTGTTTCCATGCCCGCCATTGCCACGATCTCCTTATTCACCATGGTAGGTCAATGGAATTCCTGGTTTGACGGTTTGATCTATATGAATGATGCTTCCAAATATCCACTCGCCACGTTAATGCAGACCATAATTGTACAGCAAGATTTCTCCAACATGAACGTGGATGCAACGCAGCTCCAGAACATGTCTCAACGTACGGTGAACGCGGCTCAGATCTTTATTGGGGCTCTGCCGATTCTGCTCGTATATCCGTTCTTGCAGCGTTTCTTCGTAAAGGGGATTGTGCTCGGGGCGGTAAAAGAGTAAGGCAAACACACGGAATCCCTTCTTGGAATTCTTTGTTCAGAAAGATCATGATTTCAGTTGATTCGAGATCGTTCTCCCGCGAGTTGCATTGTTATATTCATTAATTAACTCATCCAGCACCATGGATTGGCGAATAACCTCCGGATGCCATAGTTCCGGGTATTGAGCTGCAATCTGGTAGAGCCTTTGCCGTGCATGTTCGATACATTCCTGAATGGTTTCCGGATTATGTACCATACTCCCGCCCCCTGTTGTCCTTGAATATCATCATCCAAAAAAGACCATCTAATATAATATTCGGAACAAGAGGTGATTTGGATTACCCCAAAATTAAAATTTTGGTTATTTTTTCTTGTAAAAGTTATGATTAGCGTGGATCACATGAGTTGATGTGCATATATGTTCAATACAAATAAACCGGATCGGCTGCGCCTGTCCGGTTTTATTCCTGCTGAGTTTTTCAATTTTCTCTATCATGCTCCATTCATCTTAATCCAACATCCTTAAAACGATTGCCTATCGTCTCTGGAAAGGCACGTTTAATCGCATCAATGGCACGTTGTTCCGTAGCCCCTGCCTTCCGGATAAGCTCAATTACTCTTTGCACACATTCCGGTTCTCTCGAATCCCAAGAGATGGAGTTGTCTATTTCCTCAATGATCATTGTGTACAGGTTTGCGAGTAGCTCATACTCGTCTATGACCTGGTCCATTTGAATGGACAGATGCTTAAGTCCTGCAACATAAGAGGCAATATCCAATCTTGATTTGGCATAATAGCGAAGTACAGTTGCCGCTTGTTCTGCGTCATATGTTCCTGACTGCAAAGCAGCAGCAATAGCGGCATACGCAGCCGCTCCACAGGCGTAATCTTGGGGCGGAAGCATATAGTCATGGGTTTCCCATTTGTACACGGCCTGGATTAACGATTCCTTGCAGACTTCCCATAAATCGATAGGTGCATAGGCTTCCAGAACCTGATAATACCAGTAGGGTGTACTGTTCCTCCCAAACGAATCATAGGGCAGACGAATGATTTCATCACCTTGACTTTCACAGATGAATAAGACCCGTTCCACATCATCATATCCAGTAACAATGACAAATTGATCGTGCCAGAGAATCGCACCTACGCCACGGTCAATGGAAGCTTTGATATCCAGCAGAGCCTGCTTCTGATAGAGCGGAAAAGTCGGTTCAAATGAAAATCCACCATGTTGTCCCGTTGTCACACCAATGAAGTCTGCTGCGACAAAGTTCTCTGCCATCCAATTGTATGCGGAGATTGACTCTGACGTCAGACGCCGATCCACCACTAATCGGAATGCACTTGCTGTCATGCCTGCAATCATGTGGTGTGGGAAAACCGTCCACTGTTTATGTAATAAAATGCGAAACAACGCATCTGTATATGCGCTCACACCGCTCCATGATCTATCTTCATCAGCAAAATTCACAGCTTGCGGGGATTGAATCCAGTCCTGCAGTACTACTTTTGTCGCCATCATCCTTCACTCCCTTCCTCTCTCATCCTATCGTGCGGAATGCGCTCCCCACCGTGGTATAGTGGACCTTTTACGGTCAGGATACTTCCTGGATATTACTCGAAAATAATCAATGGCCTGCTCTTCCAGTGCTTTCGCCTTCACGAGTACTTGTGCTAAATCTTCTGTGGTGTCTGGTCGCAAGACACGTCTATTCTCCTGCTGAACCATATATCCTTTCATTTGGTCAATTAACGTCCCAAGTTGTTCATAACATGCACAAGCCTGGTCCAGTTCGTTCCATATCCCTCGAACACCCTGCAAATACATCCTTATTTCGGTTCGCGAATGGCAGAAGGATTCCAAAATATAACCTGCACCGGTTTCATCGAAATCCCCACTCCGCAGGGCCTCCACCCACACATCATATGCCTTTCTACCTGAAGTAATATTCTGATCTGGTAACAGACGATAGGGAATATCCCAATCCTCAATCGCCAGTCGCAGGGATTCCAGCAGCATCTGCTGTTCAGGGATGCGGATCTGATCACCAAACACCTGACAATACCAAAATCCGGTAAAGTTTAAGCCAAAATTGTCATACAACAAAATCTGCGGTTCCTTGCTCCATCCGTCTTGCACATAAAAGATGCGGTCACTGTCATCATATCCATGAATAACACCAAACTCAGGAATCCAGTAAATCACACCAGTGCCTTCATCAATACTCCGTCTCACCCAATTCACTGCATCCTGCTGATAATAACCGAACGTGGAATGACGTGTACGTCCCCCATCCCAGATCGTGAATATCCCCAGGTTATCGACTCCGGGACGATGTGCTTCCCCCCATTGTCCATACGCTGTAACCGACATGGGAAGTAGTCTGCGATGTACCGACAGCTTGAAAGCCATGCCCGTATATCCGGCAAGTACAACCTTGGAACCTTGAAACTGGCCTGTATGGGTTAGTATCGCATGCAGACTATCCACGTACGATTTGGACTCCCGCTTCATGATGAGGTTATCTAGAATGTTCTCAGCCAAGGATGGATCTTCTCCTCTCTACACTGGTTTATTCCACGTTTTGTTTACCTTGTATCGCGAGCCTGTCAATTAATCTTTCTGCGCTTTGCTGAAGCTTGCGTCTAAGCCACCCAGGAGACAAAAGTTCCTCCCATTCACTAACAAACAAATGCTGCAAGAAAGCGTCCGTGTCATAAAATTCAATTGAATAAATCTGATCTTGCCTAGCCCGAATACGATACCCTTCCCATAGGTCCATTTGCTGCAATTCCTTCAAGCGAATCTCAGCTACAAACGGTTTACGCACAGGCAGTGTTTCTTCCCATCCACTTAGAAGAGCATCTGACTTGTACTCAAATCTCTCATTCAAGATCGATACATGAACAATGCCCTCCAAGCGAATGGCCACTTGCTGTACAGGGTCTGCTTCATAACCCACCACGTAATCGGCGTTAAACTGGGATATCATCTTTAATGGACACAAGGAAAACTGCCGTTCTCCATCGTGATCCCTGTAATGAATATGTACTCTGCGCAAGTCAGTTATGGCGTGGGACAACAATTCAAAGAATTGCAGTTGCTTCGGTTGCGCCGAAAATACTGGGAGTTCACTACTTCCCATCTGTTGTTCCTCCAACGTAAAACGCTCCAGCAAATGCGCTACACGTTTCACCGCGTCCGATTGATCATAATCGTAATGCCGGTAACGATGCGCCAGATATTTCAGCACACGCTGCTCTTCTTCGGTCATATACAAATGGGGCAATCGAAAAGTCTGATCCTCATAACAATAGCCCCGATATTTTGCCATATACACCAAAGGGGCTCGCAAGGAACTTGCCATATATTCAATATCACGCTGAGCCTGACGACGGGAGATTTCAAATTCACGGGCAAGCCAGCTGCTATTCGGAAAACGTCCACCCCGAATCTGTTCGTCAAACCAGTGAATCCGATGCATGTTACTCATCTTCCCGCCCCCATCTCATCCATTCCTAATATATTCGATTATATCAAAAGACATGGCCCGTTCCGAAGAACAGGCCAGTTATGTTATACATGTGCCTTATCCACTCTGGATTGCACGGCTTTGGAGCATTTCTTGCATACTTTCAGACTTGTACCGTCTGTTTTTGTTTGCGTATACAACAATTTAATTCGGGTACTGCTACACACCGGGCATGTTCCCCGGCCCCTGGAAGGAAGACTCCACAAAACGCGTCCTCTTTTAGTTTTTGCCAATGGTTGTGAACCTCTTTTCGATATGGTTTGTGTGTTCACCGTTATTATATAGGGCATGGTACGACACAGAATGTCGCAGCAGTATTAGAGGTATTTCAGAAAATAAAAATGTCCCCTCTTCAACCTGAAGAAAGGACAACATTTAGGAAAGACCTGTGCTCGACTGAGCTGCGGCCTGCAATAACGGTTGCAGGAGTCCTGGAAAGCGCATTTCCAAATCATCGGATCGCAGGGTGAGAAAATGCTGTGTGCCCTGCACTCTGACCCGAATAACTCCGGCTTCCCGCAGAGTGCGAATGTGATGCGACATCGTTGACTTCACAACAGGTGCATGAAAATGACTGCACGGTTGCTCCCCGCTTCTCGCTGCTTCGGCAACAATCCCAAGACGGGTCGGGTCGCTTAATGCGTACAATACGGAGGAAAGTTCAATATCTGATACTTGTGGATGATGTAAAATCTTCATATTGTAGTCTCCTTTTTTCAGACTATCCATTGTATTTTAACACAGATCCATGATATATTTCTAATGTTCGACACCAATCGAACTTTAATGATTTCGTTATGTAACCCCTGCTGTTAGGCACGGGATTGACATCATACTACATTTTGCAAATGTTACACACCGTTTCTGAAATGTTGCGAAATACACATCACTCTAGGAGGTTTTTATGAACAACACCGCAACCGCATCATCAGGGGAACGGACCGGAATACAGGAAGGATTAATTGTAAGCTTGCTTGGCTTCACCGTTGTACTCGTTGTTATGAATACAATGATGTTTAATCTGGCCCTACCCAAAATTGCAGCCGAATTTATGCTTACATCCGTCGCTTCCTCATGGATTGTTACAGGGTATTCCATTGTATTTGCCATTTCCTCGATTACGTTCTCACGTCTATCGGATTTCATACCTATTCGTACATTATTCACGACCGGGCTTACGTTACTTGGGGCGGCATCCGTTCTCGGGTTCTTCAGTAATCATTTCATCATTTTGCTCATTGCACGTCTGATCCAGGCTGCGGGTGCTGCATCAGTTCCGGGGCTTGCCATTGTGCTGATTACCCGGTACATTCCACATGATCGCCGGGGTAAATCGATGGCTGTCATCATGTCCGCGAGTTCACTGGGGCTTGGACTTGGTCCCGTCATCGGCGGAAGTATTACTCAGTTTCTGGGATGGCATGATCTGTTTATCGTTACGGGATTAACGTTATTCTTGATTCCTGTATTCTTCAAACTGCTTCCGCGGGAAACACCGCAAAAAGGTTCATTTGACCTGCTGGGTGCCGTGCTTCTTGCCATCGGTACTACCGGTGTGCTGTTATTCCTGACTTCCCGTCAGTGGTACACGCTTGTTATCGGTGCTGCGGCACTGCTTCTGTTCTGGCTCCGAATTCGGCGCGCGGCAGATCCATTTGTTCAACCTGCTTTGTTCAAAGACAAAAAATATATGATGCTCAGCTCGCTGGGAATTGTATCGTACATTAATAACTTCTCAACGTTGTTCCTGTTACCTCAAATTTTGGCGCATCTATATGGACTGACACCTGCTCAATCGGGACTCGTCATCTTCCCGGGTGCAGTCGTGTCCATGCTGCTGTCCAACCGGATCGGCCGCATGATTGACCGACATGGCAATACGTTGCTGCTGAAGTTTGCACCATGGCTACTACTGGCAGCTGCCGGACTATTCGCCTTATTTGCAGACAATAACATCTACGCCATCATGGCCGTGTATGTCCTGCTCAGCGTTGGTTTCTCATCCCTGACCACCAGCGTATCCAATGAATTGTCTGGCAATCTGACCATGGATCAGGTGGGCGCAGGTATGGGGCTGTTCCAACTTAGTCAGTTCTTCAGCGGTGCTTTCAGTGTTGCTGTTACCGGCGTAGCATTAACGGCGATGCAAAACATGCCACTATCCTCAGCGTACACCAATATTTTCTGGGGCATGACTGTGGTCGCACTGGCATCCGTTATTTTCTCTCAGGTGTATCTGAGAATGCAGTCACGGAAAGTCACGAAAACAAGTCATCAGATCTAGAATTTCATCCTAACCTGTTATATCGCTATCAAACACAAGAAACCAGGTAAGGGCCACGACGGTCCAGACCTGGTTTTTCAATGTATATCAAAAAGGATCGTCAGCATTTCTGCAACGATCCGTATTGTCACTCCTCTAGTTGACAACAGCTCTGCTAATCAATCTGACCGGCTTCCTTCTTGTCTTTTATTGAACTAGTACTCAATACGTCGCTTTTGGAGCAAACTGACCTTGATTCTTTAGAGCATAGTCAAAAAAACGAAGGATGAGTTCATTTTGAGTTTCAATCGCGTAATATTTATCTATATTTGCTTTTCTGCCTTCATGCAACAGGTCTGCCAATATAGGCGAGAATAAAGGTAGATCGGTTAAACTTAAATGTTTTGCGCCTTTAAAATGAACGTTGTATGCATCTTTAAAATTTTCATTCGAAATACGATTCGCGATATACGGAGGACTGCTGTAGAGCTGTATCCACACATCATCCGAATAAACGTTTAGAAGCGGGATGGTGAAAGCTTCGGATTTTGCATTTATTTCGTTCGTAACTTTATCATACACAAGCTCGCTAAAGAACGGAGCATCTATATTTACTACGGCGTTAATGTCATCGCGTTCTCTGCTCAGTGCCACGCTTGCTGCACCCCCCATAGAATGACCGAAGACACCTATTTTCTGTGTATCGATGCGTCCATATACAGAATCTTTCTTTTGCTCGGCTTGTTCCAGAATCGTATCCATGACAAAACTCATATCATCCGTTCTCAATTTCATCCATTTTTGAGTAAGCTCGTAAAACTCACCAAGTGAATAAACCCCATCTTTATTTGCATTGTTGACTTCTTGCATGTATTCGGGATTAATCGTCACGACTTTTCCATCCTCGGAAACGGTATAAAATGAATGATAGGGATGGTCAATCGAAACGACGAAATAACCATGGCTCGCAAGTTCTGTAAAGGTAGAAGTGTTGCTTGCTTTAATACCGAATGCTCCATGGGAGAACACAAGCAAAGGATAGGTTACGTCTGCCTGTTCAGGATACCAAAATTCCACGTTAACAGACCGCTTGTCTTTCTGATCCGTAAATTCTTCGATTCGATTCTTGTCCATATAGCTGTATGTGGCAGTAGTCACTACATACGGACCTGTCACTCGCGGCAACCTAAACTGTGGAAAAAGTAAAACAGGAACAAGGGTAACAACTACGGTCAGTGTTAACAGAAGGGACTTCCATATCGTAGAGAACGCTTTGTAACGTGCTGGGTTTGTTTGTTTGCGCAGAAGTGCAACTATTTCCTTGAACGCTAATATAAAGAGCAAGCATGCAAACAGCCCCCAAGTGTACTCCCATACGACAACCTTCCCCAGGCTTAGCATCATGAATCCTATAAACATTGCGATTCTCGTCCAACTCTTTATCTTGCTGCGGCTTTGCTTGGTTGCAATGGAATAAACCGCAATTGCCAGCTCAGAGACCAAAGTAACGACAAGTATTAAAATCTCCATAAGGCTTCTCTACTCCTCCTCCAACTTTTTATGAGTTCATCATAATAAATGGCAGAGCAGGTGTATACGCATAAACGATAAGCTGTAGCTGAGAGCCAATAAGTTGTAAAAACAACGCAATGAAGTGTACTTACGCTGCAAATACGACTTTATTTAGGAGCAGTTTGTGTATATCTTCTAAACCTTATTTTTAAATGTTTGTAGTCTTTCATTGATCTTTTCAGCTTCCTTTTTGTCATTCTTATACGTTAGTAGGCGAAGGATAGCGTATACTGTGGCAATTTGCAAAGCCAATAATAGTATACTGAAAGTACCGTTTACAAGATTCAATATGACAGCCAGAGAAATTAATAGGGCTTCCAGAAAAAAGAAATGTAAAATCACTCGGAGGCGCATTTTATTCTCGCTAATCGCATGCGGCGTATATAAAATAATTCCGGTCAAAGTTCCCAGAAAAGAGAAAGCCATAATTGTAAAAATAGTCTGTAATTCGAAACTTGCATCAGGAGCATAGATTTGCCGTAAAATAGCGATGATTATCATTATAGAAGCGAATATAATTAAGAAATCTCTAATCATTTCTTTTATGAGCTCGGAATACTTCATATAGGTCCCCTTTTATAATCCAAGTATGTGTTTAAGCGTTGGCACATACTGCCGTGATATGACTACCTTCTCCCCATTATCCAATATTGCTTGAAAACGGCCACTGATGGACGGATGAACACTGGAAATCTTAGCTATATTTAGAATGGTGGATTTGGAGGCCCGAAAACAATGTTTCTCTTGGCAAAGTTCCTCCAGTTCATAAAGCTTTTGTTTGACCTCATGAACGGTGTTCTTACAATACGCAAACACTTTTCCGTCAACAGCTTCAAAATAATAAATATCACTAATTTTGATGCGGCTAATCTTATCTTCATGATAGCCAAGTATCATGAGCGTTTCGGTTTTTACTTTATTAACGAGCTCATGTATTTTTTCGTCTACTTGGTGACACCTGATGCGGATCTCCTCTTCTTCTGTGTGGTCTATTACTTCAATGAAAATTTTTATAAATATCACCCTCGAAAATTCGAATTAAAACTTGTTAACATTTATAACGTGAATCATATAACGAAAAAGCGTAAGCTTCCACTTAAATAACTTAATTCCATACATAGGACATTTCCCAGTGGAAGATGACGAACTACGAAGCCCAATTGGTCGAGAGCCCGTCTGGGAGCGTGCCTTCTAGGGCTCGTCGCCCTTTGTATTCATTCCACTGACCTTTCACACAGAAGCAAAATACAAAACAACCCCAAGGACGCATCATCGTGCTCCTTAGGGCTTCTATTAGTAATAATTTTTTCTTCTCTAATAATTTATCTACTATTCAAACAGGTCCAAACGAAGACGTTTCAGACTTGTATGTTTGATGTACCACTGGCCGTCGATTTTGACAAAAGTTTCGTGGTAGTGCCCAAATCCGTGGAAGGATTTGTTCTCATTGCCCTCCGGGAACGTAACCCAATCTTCCATTGGGGAGATGACCTTTGCTTCGTTCTCAGATACAAATTCAACTTCGGCGCTATGAACATGATGCACGGTTACGGCAACATCCACCAGATCACGGAATACTTGTACGATCGTATCACGGCCTGTTAATACCGGAATTGGATTGCCTTCCGTGCTGAAATCGGCCACTGCATCCGGAGCAAACACATCACCCAAGGTATCCCACTGCTTCGTATCAATATAGCGGCAATAACGTGCCTTGGTATTCCGAATATTTTCCAGCGCGAGCAATTGTTCCAGTCCTGTAATCGTTGATTGGCTCATGTGTTGTCCCTCCAGAGATGTAAAATGTGATGTAAGATTAGGATCATGTATGTATGCATACTATACCTTCCTTATTGTACCATTCGCCTTCTATTAGGTACAACGATACAAAAAAATCTTTCCTTACCTCTCACGAGGTTGGGGAAAGATCACTTCTAATGCAAGTTACAGGGAATGTGCACCCTTCATCTGGGAAGCCAGTTCCGACATTTTCTTATTGTTCAAAAAACTCTCCATCTCTTCTTCCGCCTGCACCATCACCTGCTGGATCAAACAGCCTGCGTTATGATTCTGGGAACATTCGAACAGGGACGCCTGACCTTCAATCGCATGAATGATCTCCAGGAAAGAAGGATCAGGATTTTTACGACTAAGCCGGTAGCCACCATTGGCGCCAGAAGTCGATTCGATCATGCCCGCCTTAACCAATTTGGTCAAAATTTTGGACAGATATGTTGGTGATACCTTCTGCAATTCTGCAAGTTGGTGTACACTAACAAGCTGCTCAGGGGCAGTACTTACAAGATGAAGCATCGTATGCAAAGCATAATTTGTCGCTTTTGAATATTTCATGAGGGCACCTCATTATATACGGATTTAATTTATCCATAATAGACTTGATTGAGCTCTGTGTCAAACCACTATACCTCAAGCGCTGGCAACATCGAAAGGATACGGGTTAATTGTGATACAATCCGCGGTAATCCGTAGGTGTCATCCCCTCATGAGCCATGAACTGGCGGTTAAAATAACTGGCATTGGGATACCCCGCTTCCTCCGCGATTTGTCCAATGTTGGCCGTAGGCCGTTCGAGTAACCATTGCTTCGCCATCTGTAGTCGTGAACGAGTGATAAATTCCATAGGCGTCATCTCCACAGCACTCTTGAACATTTTGCAAAAGTAATACGAACTCACACCTGCGAGATCCGCCCAATCCTGTAACAGGAAAGGTTGACAGGCCTCTTGCTGCATCTGTGGAAGAAGTGCAAGAACCCGACTCTCCGCCTTACTTGTGGTACGTGTGCTCTTTAAAGGTACTGCATGCTGCACGAACTCGGCAAGTACGGCATAGGTCAGTGTGGATAGCTGAGCTGGACGCAGCATGGTGTTCTGTTCCGCTTCAGTGAGCAAGGCCAGATGAGCCTCTTCCCAAGAGCTGCGTTGCCGCAGTGTCCACAATAGATTGCGATGTAACCCCCGCTCGATCATATAATCATGCAGACGTTCACCGTAAAAATGAACCCATCGTACATCCCATGGATCATCTTCACTACTATAATAATGCTGCCGCTGTTGCGGAAAATAGAGAAACGCCTGACCTGCGCGAAGCTCATGCACCACCCCGTCCACTTCCACATATCCCTTGCCCGAAGCGACGTAGTGAATATTAAAATTGTTCAGTGCGCCGGCCTCACGCAACACGGCATGCTGGACGTGGTCCATATAATGTCCAACGGACTCGGGATAACAAAAATATGGAATATCCTGCAGGGTAAGCAATACGGTTTGTCTCATCATAGCCGGTTCTCCTTGATCAACAATATTGTGTTAACTAACTTCAATATATTATCATTTTAATTCATTGATCTATTCTTTATAATCACAATATACATTCATAAACGGGAGGATACAATACATGAATTCAGTTCAAAAATTGCGTTGGGGCATTCTTGGTAGCGCTAGCATTGCTGTGGAATCCGTCATTCCAGGCCTGCAGCAATCCGAGTTAAATGAAGTAACCGCGATTGCCAGTCGAGACGAAGATAAAGCCAAACAGACGGCCGAACAACTTGGGATCGACAAGGCTTATGGCAGTTATGAAGCTTTGCTCGCTGATGATTCCATTGATGCCGTATATATCCCACTGCCGAATCATCTTCATCGGGAATGGACGATCCGGGCTGCTGAAGCAGGCAAACATATTTTGTGCGAAAAACCACTGGCTCTGACAGAACAGGAAGCTCAGGAGATGGTTCAAGCTTGTGCAGATGCAGGTGTGCATCTGGCTGAAGCATTCATGTACCGCCATCATCCAAGATATGAGCAGATCCGAGATATCATTGCCAGCGGTGAGATTGGTGAGATTCGTGGTATGCACAGCACATTTTCATTTAATAACTCCAATGCATCCGGCAATGTCCGCTTTCGGCGGGATTGGGGCGGAGGTGCACTGTATGATATCGGATGTTATTCCATCAGTGTAGCACGTCTGCTACTTGGTCAAGAACCAAGTGCAGCCACTGTTATTGGCATGTTCTCCCCACAGCATGATCAAGTCGATATGATGGCTTCCGGACTGCTGGAATTCGATAATCACGTTGGTGTGACCTTTGACAGCAGCATGTGGGCAGCCTTCCGCAACACATTGGAGGTATTGGGATCCAACGGTATTATTGAAGTCCCTTCGGCATTTATCAGCGGACAGGACCGCAGTTCCAACTTCTATGTAACGGCTGGTGGTGAACGCAGAGAGATTGAAGTCCCGCAAGTGAACCACTACTCTCTACAGGGAGATGATATGGCACGTGCTGTACTTCAGGGCAAGGATCTGCGCTTCGCCCCTTCCGATGCGGTAGCTAATATGAAAGTACTGGAAGCTTGCCTTCGTTCAGCGGAAGAACGTACACGAATTACACTATAATTGAGAGGATGAACTGACTTATGGAATATATCGAAATTGCTGGTGCAGGTAAACGTGTCTCCCGATTGATTAAAGGAACCGATTATTTCGTGCATAATGCCTACGATAAAGCAGCTACGAACATGGATGCTTTTCTGTCGATTGGCGGTAACACTGTAGATACAGCACATATTTATTGTGGTGGACAGAGTGAAGAAGTCCTTGGTCGTTACATGAAGGAACGTGGTAACCGCGACCAGATCGTCATTCTCACTAAAGGCGCGCATCATGACCAGAATGGGCCACGTGTGAACGCTGATGCCATCCGCAGTGACTTGATGGAAAGTCTGGAGCGTCTTCAGACAGATCACGTAGAGATGTATGCCTTGCACCGCGATGATCCCAATACCCCTGTCAGTGTTATTCTTGAAGCACTGAACGAACATATTGAATCCGGCAAAATCGGCGCAATTGGCGCCTCCAACTGGACCTGGCAGCGGCTCGAGGAAGCCAATGCATACGCTGCGGCAAATGGACTGAAGGGCTTCACATTCAGCAGCCCAAATCTCAGTCTCGCCAAAGCAAACGAACCTTTCTGGGAAGGCTGTGTGTCAGCAGATGCAGAGACGCTGGCATGGCATGAGCAAACCAAACTACCATTGCTATCCTGGTCCTCCCAAGCGCGTGGTTTCTTCACTGGAAGATTCACACCTGAAGTTCGGGATAACGAAGATCTGGTGCGTGTATTCTACAGTGATGATAACTGGGAACGCTTGCGTCGGGCTGAACAATTGGCTAATTCGAAGAAAACATCACCCATTCAGATTGCACTCGCTTATGTATTGAATCAGACGTTCCCAACCTGTGCGCTGATCGGTGCCCAGAATCAGGCGGAGCTGCTGTCCTGTGACGAGGGGGCCCGCATCACGCTGACTCCTGCTGAAATCGCATGGTTGGATCTGGGCAGTAATGTGCCAGCTGGCATCTAAAGAGAGTTAAACATTCTATCATTCAATTTAATGACTCCAAGAGGCTGATATTCCGCGATAGCGCATAATATCAGCCTTTTCTGTTATGCAAAAGCGATCCACTATTGTAAACCCTATTGCACACTTACCGTATCCCTGTTCACTTTCCCCCCACTTGTCTGGGAACAAATAAAGAAGGACTTACCCCAGAACACTTCTCTGAAGATAAGTCCCTTATATCATAGATTAAGCCATTTAGAATGTTAGAAATTACACTGTCATTCGGTTGGATTACAGTTTAACGATCTGACCTGTTTTCTCGGATTCGAATGCTGCCAAGATCACTTGCAGAGAACGCAAGCCCTCTTCCCCTGAAATCGCTGGAGGTGTTTGAGTGACAATCGACTCTACAAATGCGTCAATTACACCACTCGGCACTTGTTTCTCGTTGGTAGCCATGGCACCAACTTTGTACGTCTCAACTGTACCATTGGTCAGCTCAACGATAACTTCATCGCCTTCCACTGTTCCGATCTTCATAACACCATTCTCACACCACAGCACTGTACTGTTGTCTCCAGCTCTATATTGTGTCCAGCTCGCTACGAGCGTTCCGATCGCTCCGCTCTTCATACGCAGCAAACAAGTTGCGTTATCGTCAACTTTAGTGCCTTCCTTGTGCAGTGTGCTGATGAAACCAGCCACTTCAGATACTTCATCATTCAGCAGATAACGGATGAAGTCGGATTTGTGCACGCCCAGATCGCCCATTGCGCCCATAATCGCTTCTTCTTTACGGAAGAACCAGCTTTCAGCTCCGTCCACACTCCATCCTTCCGGACCCGGGTGACCAAATGATGTACGGAAATTCAGGACTTTACCGAGTTTGCCGGATTCGAGAATTTCTTTTGCTTTTACGTGAGGAGGCATCAAACGTTGGTTGTGTCCAACCATCAAATACACGCCATTTTTCTTGGCAGCTTCGATCATTTGCTCGCCTTCTTCAGTGGATACTGCCATTGGTTTCTCAACCAATACATGCTTGCCTGCATTTGCAGCAGCAATCGCCATTGGCGCATGCAGATAGTTTGGTGTACACACACTAACGGCATCCACTGTTTCGTTTGCAAGCAATTCTTCGTAACTGGAATACGCTTTACCGCCGTAAGTCTCGGCCATCTTCTCCGCACGCTCCACAACCGGATCGGCAAAAGCGACAAGTTCTACGTTCTCATTGGCAGCGTACTCTGGAATATGTCTGCGCTCGGCAATGGCTCCACAGCCGAATACAGCAACTTTAATTTTACTCATGTACATAAGTCTCCTTTGACAAATAGATTAGCATTTTTCATGGTTCGATGGTCCATTAGAATTGATTCAAGTAGTTTTCTTTCAACCAGTTGTAGCTATTGGATACGCTCTCAAGCGGAGGATTCTGACATACGTCTTGTTCCACGATCAGCCATTCCACGCCTGCATTCGTAGCGCCTTCAATAACAGCTGGCAGGTCAACCGAACCTTGTCCCAATTCCAGTGTTTTCATCTGGCCCTGTTCGTCTTTGCTGAAGTCCTTCAGATGAAGCAGCGGCAAGCGACCCGCATATTTATTAATATACTCGATCGGATTTTGTCCCGCAAATTGTACCCAACATACGTCCATTTCCACTTTTACCGCTTCCGGTGATGTTTGAGCGAACATGGCATCAAAGGCATTGGCATCGCCAACCTGGCCATGGAATTCAAAGTCATGGTTATGGTATCCGAAGATCAATCCTTGTTTCGCTGCTTCAGCTCCATATTGTTGTAACTCAGCGAATAGCTTGGTCCAACCTTCTGCATTCTCAGGACGATCTTCTGGCATCAGGTAAGGGCAAATGATATATTGTGCACCAATTGTTTTTAGGTAATCGATTTGTTTTTGCAAGTCTTCGCGCATTGCATGTAGTGAAACGTGGCTGCTGAATCCTTTCAGTCCAAGTTCATCTAGTAGCGCTTTCATTTCCTCAGCTGGAATATCGCCATATCCGGCAAACTCCACACCTTCATATCCAAGGGCCGCTACTTTACGCAACGTACCACGAAAATCTGCTGCAGTTTCATCACGGAGTGTAAACAATTGCAAACCAATATTAAGTTTTTTCATGTAGGATACACCTCTGTTCTCAAATTTTCTTTCATTGCTCTATCTGGTATCATCCTAACGCAAAACAGGCTAGAATGAACATATACAATATAGTCAGAACATGAACTATCTGATCAAATTTTATTTCCATCATTTTGCATCAATTGAATGTAGCCCATTTGAATGCATGCAGGATGTACATATTGGGGGATTTTATCTTTGGATACGTTAGAGACATCTGTACTGATCTGTGACTACTCATACCACTATAAGGCGTTTACTCATAATATGAAGGGCGAGCTGCAAACTTATCTGTTCCGCCTGCAGACCGAAGGCTCGTGCAAAGTGTATGTACAGGATGAAGAATTCAGGATGACTAGCGGGGACTTGCTGCTCTTAAAGCCTGGCGACGACTATCATCTCGTGGTCGATGAACCACATAAGGAAGGACGCTTGTCTAGCGGAGATTATTATCTGTTCTGCGAGGGCACCTGGATCGAGAACTGGTGGAAACGGCAGCACCGATCTACCGTGAGCCGGATTGGACTTGATGACAAGCTCATCAGCCTGTGGAGAAATATGTTACTTGAGAAACGTCGCGGACCTCTTGAGGAAAATGCGGAGCTAAAGGATGCGTTACTACGCGGATTATGTCTTTATATCGACAGGGCAATTAAAGAGAATATTCAGACCGATCGGGCAGTTTCCTCTGCGCTGAAGTTAAAACGTTTTATTGAGGAGCATGCCACGGTTACGTTCAAGCTTGATGAAGCGGCTCGTTATGCGGGCCTCAGCCTGTCACGTGCAGTCCGTTTATTTAAGGAGCACTACAATCAGACCATGATTCAATATGCGATTGAGATCCGTTTGAATGCGGCGCTGGAACGAATGAAATACAGTGAAATGACACTGGAGCATATTGCCGAATCCTGCGGTTTTGCAAGTTACTCCTATTTCCACCGGGTATTCCGGGCGCACTTCGGTGTGTCTCCGGCGGAGTATCTCAAATCCAGACAGCATGAGCCTATCGATGATCTGGAGCATGTATGATGTTCAGTATCAGAAACCCATGACCTTAAAGAGGTTCATGGGTTATTTTGATACATTGAACTGTAATCGATTTTCAGTACGACTGGAAGTCAGAACGTTTTTTATAAGAATGAAGTTCACTTCAATATTTTTTCATGTGACTCCCACAGAACAAGACTGTACAATTATAGAGACAGTTTTTTTACAAATTCATACATATCCATTAAATCCATATCTATCATACTGGAGCGATACATATGCTAACCCACCAGCGCAAAGTCCTCATCATCGAGGATGAATCAGATATTTCGCGCATTCTGCGAGATTATTTAACCAAAAATCAATATGAAACCGCCGTGGCAGCCACTGGACAAGATGGACTTCAGGTTATGGAGCTTATTCAACCAGACTATATCATTCTGGACATTATGCTTCCGGACATGGACGGGATCGAGGTCTGTCGAGAGATCAGAAGGCGCAACAATATCCCCATCCTCATTCTAAGTGCCAGAGGCAGTGATACCGATAAGGTACTTGGTCTTGGCTTTGGAGCAGACGACTATATGACCAAGCCCTTCTCGCTGAGCGAACTGTTAGCACGAATTAATGCCCACTTCAGGCGTTATGACAGTATGACATCCGTTGGAGACAGAACAGATCTGTTGCATCTTGGAAACCTGGTGATTGATAAAAAAGCCTATAAAGTTACATTAAACGGATTGGAAGTTTCTCTGTCTGCCAAGGAATTCGAATTACTTCATTACTTGGCAAGCCATAAGAATCAGGTATTCTCCAAAGCCCAGTTGCTCGACGCCATCTGGGGATATGCAACCTACGGTGATGAAAATACCGTAACCGTATACATTCGCAGACTGCGTGAAAAAATCGAGGCAGATGCCTCGCATCCGACCGTTCTGAAGACGGTATGGGGTGTCGGTTACAAATTCAATTACGAATAAGTGAGATTGGAGGCTCCCACATGTCATTGAACAGCTGGTCCAAACGCTGGTTGTTAACAACACTTGGGCTTCTCATTATTATCGTTTTAAGTATCCTTGCACTGTCGATGATGTTGTTACAAGATCGAAATTCAGGCGAATCCAATCTATCCTTGAATCAGGTTCGACTCAAGGTCAATCCGATCTTACTCGCTTTGGAGCAAAATCATCAGCATCTTAATGAACAAAATATTCGTGGAGTCATACGTTCCACCGCCAGAGAGACCGGGGTTCTGCTTACCTATCTAAACTTGGATGGAAAAGTCATTCTGTCCTCCGACCCCACCTCTGAAGGGACGCAAGTTAATCTGCGTTCAGCTCTCCATTATGATCTGCATCATGCCACGCAGGCCGCGGATGGTAACGATTTGCTTGATATGGCGTTTCCTGTGATGGACGGACCCACGGGAAGTCAGATCGGCAATGCCATCTTTTCCATCCCCCAAGCCATGGTTACGGTTCAGCAATCGATGACTTTTCCGGTTATATTGATTAGCGCACTCATGCTCCTGTCACTGATTCTGAGCTTATTTCTATTCTGGATGAAACGAAAACTGGACAAACACCTGCTCTCTCCCATCCATCAATTGAAGCAACATGCGGAATCCATGCTTAAAGGCAATTATGAAGAAAAAATCCAGTACAACCGGAACGATGAATTGCTCGAAGTATATGCTATGTTTGATCTCATGCGCACAGAGATTAAACATATGAGCGAGCAGCGTATTCAGCAGGAACAAGCACAAAAAGAACTCATCACCAATATATCTCATGACATTAAAACACCAATTACCACGATAAAAGCATACATAGAAGCTATTGAGGAAGGACTATGCAACGATCAGGAGACGCTGATGGAATATATGGGAGTGATGCGAACCCATACGGATAAAACAGCCCGCCTTGTGGAGGATCTGCTAGTTCATGCACTTCAGGAATTGGGGCAAATTTCGGTGGAAACCCGTGAGTTGTACAGTGGGCCTATACTGGAGACGATGTTGAAACCTATTGAACATGTTGCTCTAACAAAGGGGCTTATCTATAAAGGACCCAACTACATCCCCAATGTGTTAATCGCTATTGACCCCATTCGAATTGAACAGGTGATCTCCAATCTTGCCGCCAATGCCCTCAAGCATACAGCTCCAGGAGACACGATACGTATAGATATGGAACTGGAATCTGAGCATTTGAATGTGACGATTGCCGATTCGGGTCAGGGAATACGTGTACAGGACATGCCGTTTGTTTTTCAGCGTTACTTCAGAGGCCAGGCGAGTCATGCAGAACAACGTGTTCAGGAAGGTACAGGGCTGGGCCTTTCTATCTGCCAAAGCATTATTGAAGCACATGGAGGCCATATTTCCTTTACTAGTAAAGAAGGACAAGGTACAACCTTCCGGTTCTATCTGCCGATCTGCTGAGCCCACACTCAACAGCTGTAATACTTTATTCATAATTTGATAAGGCTTCCTCAACATCCCTCCTCTAGAATGAATCCTATATTGCACTCGGGAGTGATTCGACTTGTCCAAAAAGGTGATTATCCGTGCACAGAATCTGTGCAAAACGTACAACAGCGGAAGTGAACAACATCATGCCATCCGTAATGTTGATCTTGACATCTATGAAGGGGAATTCACGGTCATCATGGGTAACTCTGGCTCTGGCAAATCAACCCTCTTATATCTGCTAAGCGGACTGGATCAGATTACAGCAGGTGAGGTCTATTTTCGCGACCAGCGGATTGACGCTTACAGTGAACGCCAAATGTCCGACTTCCGCACCCGCCGGATCGGTTATATCTATCAAAGTATCAATCTGGTCCCAGACCTTTCCATCAAAGAGAACATTGCTTTACCGGGATATATTGCAGGAAACAAAAAGAAGGACATCCTATCCCGCGCTGCTGAGCTGATGAATGCCATGGATATTGATGGACAGCGTAACCGCCTCCCATCCCAAACTTCCGGAGGACAGCAGCAACGAGCTGCGATTGCACGGGCTTTGATCAATTTGCCGGATATCATTTTTGCCGATGAACCGACCGGAAGCTTGAATATGGAACACGGCACAGCTGTTCTTGATATCCTTACAGACCTCCACCGGAAAGGACAGTCCGTTGTTATGGTGACGCATGATATCAAGGCCGCCTGTCGGGCAGATCGCCTGATCTACATTTTGGACGGCAAGATTGGCGGAATCCTTGAGTTTGACACCTATGACGAACATCAAATTCAGGATCGTGAAGCGATTATCTTCGCTTTGGTTACGGGGAAGGAATAACGATGGCTGTCATATTTAAACTTAGCTTGTCGTATCTGAGTAGGAACAAAATACAAAATGCGTTGATTGCGCTGCTCCTGCTTCTCTCGACACTTCTTGTATCTACAGCTACTGTCATTCTGGCGAACACCGGCAATCAGTTTTATGAAATGCATACCCGAACCCATGGATCTCATCAGATCCTGACGTTTGAAAAAGGACTGAATGACCCTGACGCTGTGCACAACTGGTGGGCTTCTCAGGATGGAGTTCAGGTGTCCCCTTTGCTAACGTATCGTACATTTTCAGGCATCATTTTGAATGAAACTCACATCCCTAACATCTACCTGTACATGTTTAATACGCCTCCACCGCCATGGGGTGTGGATGAACTGATTTTCTCAAGCGGGACGCCCCACACAGTTCCCGAACAAGGCTCCGTCTGGATTCCAACGTCCATGGCGAATGCTTATCATATCTCGGTAGGTGATACCATTGGCTTCAAAACCGGCTCAAGCACACTTGAATTGAATGTATCGGGCATTGTCATCGATGTACCATACGGGGCACCCTTCTCCAATACAGCACGGGTCTGGATGAATCCTACCGATTATCAACATGATCTCGCTACACTTGCTGGCAACGAGAATCGTATGATGGGCATCCATTTTAACGATTACAGCATGAATTCGGTGTATTGGGAACGGTACAATCGTGAGACAGGTATTCCGTTTCTGGAATCCAAAATGGAGTTCGAGGCCATTGCCTCTTTTTATCTGATCATCAATCAGGTTATTGGATTCATCATGATATTCATGGGTGTTGTCATGCTCTCTATCGCCCTGATGACCATCGGATTTACGATTGCGGATGCCATCCTGGCCAATTACAGAACGATAGGAATCCTCAAATCACTAGGTCTGACTTCCCGAAAAACGATAGGCACCTATGTTATTCAATATGCATTGATATCCATCGTAGCCATTATCCCAGGATTTGCACTCAGTATATGGATATCCAAATGGATCATTAATATTTCTGTATCCTCTCTTCGAGTGGGGAATCAGAACATTCCAGTCCAAGGATTGGATGCGGCCATACTGGCCGGCGTACTACTATTTACTCTAGTGATTCTGTTCACTGTGTTATATGCCAAAAAGGCACGCAGCATACAGCCCGTGCAGGCTATTCGTTATGGTATGTCGGAGACAGATCACAGCCGGATGGCTGGCAAAATGAATTCGCCATTGGCGCACTGGATCGGGTTCACACGACTGCCTGTGACCGCCGTGCTTGGATTCCGACATGTGTTCAAAAACACCAAAAGCTCTGTTCTAACAATCCTGCTGACTACCATGGCTTCCTCCGTACTAGTTTTGGGGTATGTTCTGCTGACCAGTATAAACGGAATTGAACAGACCGCAGCTAAATGGGGGTATGACAATGCCAATATCGCAGCAGTCGTAGTGAACAAAAGTAACTTCCCCAAGGCTGAACTAAAGCACGTGTTAGCGCAGGATTCGAGGATCAGCAATGTAGGCTGGCAAGGGAACACAACGGGTGTAATTAGCCCGGAGTCTTTGGCAGCAGTAGAGGGCCAATCCATCAGTCTCAACTTGAGTGTACTGGACGGGAGTTATCAGGAACTTGGATTCGAAACGTTAAAAGGGGTTAACCCACAACATGCGAATGAAATTGCCATTGGTGTAAGTGTAGCCAAAACATCAAATAAAGATCTCGGTGATCTTATCGATATCTATATTGAAGGAGAAAAGCGTACATTCCTCATCACAGGCATCTATCAGGCGTTCGCCAACATGTCTGTTTCAGGCAGAATCACCATTGATGCCATGAGAAGTGTGAACCCGGATTATAGTGAATTTGATGTTATCTTCATCAATGTGAACGATATGGCACAAGCGGGTAAGGTTGCCTCTGAATTAAATGAGCAATTTAAAGATTTTGCTTCGGTATTCACTCAGAAGACTTTGCTTGATTCGGTTTACGCGGAAGCCGCTAACATCCTGATCTATCCGATGAGCCTGATCGGATTTCTGTTTATCATTGTGACGTTCATCATTATTTTCAGTACCTGTAGAATCAATATCCGTAAAGAAAGCAGAACGTACGGGATATACAAATCGCTGGGAATGACATCTCGCCAAATCCGGTTGTCGCTCACCATGGGAATGTTCATACTGTCCTCCGTGGGAGCCATACTGGGTATTTTCGTCGGCGTATACCTGCTGCCTCTTCTACTCGAAATGGTCCTTTCCGGTTATGGTATCGTACAGCTTCCACTGATCCTGCATTGGGGTGGAATGGTACTGTTCACCTGTCTAAGCATCATTGCAGCCAGTCTTGGCTCGTGGTTCTCTTCGAGAATCATTCGGGAAGCATCGCCACGTATACTGGTTATCGAATAATGTAATCAGAATGCCTTAACACAATAAAACAAGCCCTTCCATACCTCTACAGGATGTGGAAGGGCTTGTTATCATGATATGAACTAATTCCGCCATTTCTTCGCAAGTGCACCAATCTGATGTGGCGTAGTACGGCAGCAGCCGCCAATAATTTGCGCGCCCGTAGCAACCCACTGCTCCGAAGCATCACTCATGCTGCCACAAGTACCCTGTCCGCTCCACGTCTTCGTCACTGCATCATACGTCTCACCTGAGTTCGGATACACAATAACAGGTTTGTCGCTAGCACTGCTGAGAATACCCACTGCTTCCGTCACCACTTCCATCGGAGCACAGTTCAGGCCAATCGCCGCAACCTGCGGCTCGGAGCCAAACTTCTGTGCACATACCTCAAGCGGTGTGCCCTCGCTGATGCTTGTCCCGTCTTTTAAAGAAAAAGATAACCAAGCATACGCATGAGGGAACTCCTTCAGTACATCAACCAGCACCTGTGCTTCCTGCAAGGAAGGAATCGTCTCAAACGCCAGAATATCAGCACCCGCTTCAAGCAGCGCCGCCATACGCGGACGGTGAAATGCGGCCAGCGTCTCATCCGACACGCCGTAATGTCCCACATACTCTGAACCATCCGCCAGATAGGCGCCGTACGGACCAACGGACCCGGCAATAATTGGACGTGGACGAAAACTGTCTCCTTCGCGATCTACTGTACGATCTGTTATATGCTCCTCATTCTCCTCAGTTTCGGAACGTACTGAAGGAGCTTCTACAAGCTGACCTGTCGAGCTTTCTCTCCCTACTAAACTACTCTGCACTTCTGCCCACACGTCATCTCTCGCCTGTACAGCCAGTTCCACCGTCTTCCGGATCAGCTCCAGTGCTGACTGTTCATCGATCCCTCTCTTGCGGAAACCATCCACCGTCGCCTGATAACTGGATGTAATCGCACAGTCGGCTCCTGCTCGAAAATAATCTGCATGGACCTGAACAATAACATCCGGATTCTCAAGCAACACACGAGCAGACCATAGTGGATCATCGAGATCACATCCATGCTGTTCGAGTTCCGTTGCCAACGCTCCATCCAGAATCATGACCGGATGTTCACGAAGGATCTGTTCTATGGGGTTATTCTGTTGTGCTTGCGTCATGTACTTGTCCTCTTTTCTTATTCACACGTTCTGTCAGATAATAAGCAGCGTAACATACTGCGATAAACGGAACCCCACAATACAGCGCAATCCGCTGTGTCGGGTCAAAGGCAATACCTATACATGAAGCCAGGCATAATATAAATGAAACAATTGGTACCACCGGATACAGTGGTGTGCGGTAGACCAGATCTTTGACCGCATGTCCTTCCCGGATATATTGTCTGCGGAACATGTATTGGGAGGCACTGATACTCATCCATACTGCAACGACAGCCAGACCTGAAATGGAAACCAGCGTAATATACACCGTACCTGGCGCAATAATACTGGACAGCAATGCCAACGCACCACCCACCATACTAATCAGAAGTGCATTCAGCGGTACTCCGCTTTTGGTCAATTTGGCAAACCACGGAGAGATCGTTCTTTTGTCAGCCAGAGACCAGAGCATACGTGAAGATGCATATAGGCCTGAATTGGCAGCAGAGAGAATCGCCGTCAGAATAACAAAGTTCATAATGTCTGCTGCATAGGGTACACCCACCCGCTCCATTACCGCTACAAACGGACTTTCCAGTACACTGGCATCCGACATGGGCAGCAAGGCCGACAAGATAATAATCGTTCCGATGAAGAAAATAACCAAACGCCACAGCGTTGTATGAATAGCCTTTGGTATCGTCTTTTCCGGGTTCTCCGTCTCACCGGCGGCAATGCCGATTAACTCGGTGCCTGAGAAGGCAAAGTTTACAGCAAGCATGGTCATCAATATCGCTGTAGCCCCATGAGGGAACCACCCGGATGCGGTAATATTCGATAGAAATGGAGCCGGTTCAGAATCCGCCATGGGAATGATACCAAACATGGCTGCACCACCGATAATAATGAAGATTACGATAGTCACTACTTTTACAGATGAGAACCAGAACTCGGATTCCGCAAAAAATTTCACCGTTAGAGCGTTAAACAGAAAGATCATCAGTGCAAAAACCGCGCTCCATATCCATACGTTTACCGATGGGAACCAGCGCTGCATAAGCAATCCGGCGGCTGTGAATTCGGAGCCAAGCGCAACAGTCCAGGTTAACCAGTATAACCAAGCCACCGTGTAACCTGTTGCCGGTCCGATATATTTGGCTGCATAACTATGAAATGCTCCCGTCTCTGGCATATGAACAGACAGTTCACCAAGACAGAGCATCACCAGATACACAACGATGGCTCCAATCAGATAGGACAGAATGGTTCCCAGTGGTCCCGCCTGCTGAATGGTGTAACCTGAGCTGAGGAATAATCCCGTTCCAATGACTCCTCCGAGAGAGAGCATGACCACATGCCGTGCCTGCATTTTCCGCTGAAAATGCCCTTTGTCGTTGTTGTTCTCCATACCTGCTGCTCCCCTACTTCTTCATCCAGAAAAAACAAAAAAGACCCACTCTGCCTAAAGAGTGCGCCGTTACTGACAAATAAAAACAAACGCTCCTATCTATCAGGCTTTCACCCGCTGGAATTAGCACAGTATCCTTCAGATCTGTTGCTGAGGTTTCTAAGGGCCAGTCCCTCCACCTCTCTGGATAAGAAAATGATTTTTTACTAATATAGCGATCTATCATGAATGTGTCAACAATTAAATAATATATGGCACACCTCGCTATTCGGTGGAAGACCCCGGATTCGTGATGGTGGTCTTTACCTCATAGGTGATCGGCACGGTGCTAAAAATTTTATCCCAATCGTCTTTGACTTTTTTCCATGTTTTAGGTTCTTTAATACGCAAGCTATCCCGAAAATCCGCAACATCTACTTTATAGGTATGCTGCAGTTTGTATAACAACTGTCGAATCTGTTGTTTGGCAAGTTCAGCAAATTCTTTTTCCAATTCACTGAGATACGCACCTTTTTCCTCTTCCTCGGGAGCACGCCAATCCTCCATCAACCAGCCTTCGGATTCAGTTTTCACATGGAATGAAATATCATCGCCAACCACTTTTGGAATTATTGTTGTTTTTTTCTTCTTCATTTCATATACAACAGTGAACCCCTCTTTATTGTATGTCTTCAAGATACCTCCTTTTTCTTTAGGTCTAAGCCAAGATAGCCCTTCTAGATCCGTTTGGCTGAGTTCCCCGATGAATTTGGTTGTTTTCCCATCAAAGATACTGGCACCGGAGAACTTGTCCTCTCCATTGAAGTTCAGTACATTCTGGAGCAAAAAGCTGGAACCGGATTGCATTTGTGCATCTAATTTGGAGAGTAGAACGGGGTCCAGGATTTTATTGGACAAGTATGAATTACCGGTAATACCTGTAAGATAAAATGCTGGAATCCGGGAAGGATCATCTGAAGTCAGTACATCAACAGCGCGATGATGGCTAATCAACACTAGACAGTTAGGACGAATATCGTTATCCCGAAGTACAAAATCCAGCAGCTGGTCCAGACCATACTTTTTGGCGATATCCTTGGACACAACGATAACCTTCAGATGATGTCCGATGAGCGGATGATCTCGTCTCAGTGCAAACTGACGAAAGATTTGCAGCAAGGAATCTCCGGTAAGCTGTTCATTGGAATAGGACGTTTTACCAGAAGCAGGCGAACCGGATTGTTGGCTCTTCTGACTGCTGGAATTACCGGGAGCAATCTGTACCGTGGCTGTCACATTGTTCTGCTTGGAATACCCTCCTCCCTGATTGGCGATGTTCTCCTCAAATTCCGTCTCTTTGCCGATATCGATCCCAAGACCAACGTAGACACTTAGATCCTCTATCTCTCGACTGCTCCAACATCCGGATATCGTTAAGAGAATGCATAATACAGTGGCTAAGCGTAACAACATGCGGAATGTAATCATGCATGCTTGCCTCCTTTTTTGCGAATCAGACTTAACAACAGTAGTACCAGAGGTAAAATGCCAAACAAAAATACGGACACATTGCCTAGCATATCTCCTAGTACGAAGGTATCATCCACTGTTTTGGGTATCATTGCTGTCAGATAAATGAACGGCAGCAGGCCGTACATGATGCCTTTGATTTTTTGGGAACGAAACAAATCACGAATACCCACCGAAGCGCAGTAATGTGTAATTGCTGTAGTCGAAAAGATTTGCATAATCCAGATGACCAGCAATAAGGATTCAAAACGCTCGAATATCAGACCCTGGATTTCGAAGCTTCTTACCAAATCCAGCGTTGGCCAGGTTCGAGTTTTGATGCCATCGAGCGATAAACTGCCTATAACCATCACCACCGTGATCAAGTAGATAATAGTGGATATGAGTATCCCCCAGGTCATCGCTTTATTGCTCTTCTTCGGATTTTTCATATAGGCAGTCATGATTAACATCACCTCATAGCCCGTATAAGATAATAGTGAAGGCTTCAACCCTTGGAAAACGGGCATAATCCCATCACCGAGGACGGGTCTCAGATTGCCAATCTCGAATAGCTGATTACTAAGCAAAATTTCAATCACAAATATAATAATCGTAATCGGAAGGATGATCTCAAACACACGTACGATAACGCCAAGCCCGCCTGAAATCATATATACACCGATCCACATGAAGACCATCACAATCGCCCAGGTGGGGGTGCGTTCGAGCAGATACATCCCAGTCACTTCAGCCATAACTCTGATTTCGAATGCGGCAATAACTATGAAATACATAATCATAGACAATCCCAGTATGTAAGCAATCCAGCTGCCCGTAATCTCACGGGTGAACTGGAAGACGGTTTTCTCCGGAAATCTGCGACACAGGGTAACCAGAATTATTCCCACACCTATGATAATGAATCCAGATAGGATAATGGAAATCCAGACATCCGGTGTTCCGACAGCTTTGCTGGTCGTTCGAGGTAGTGTCAATATCCCGGCACCAAGCATGTAATTGACAATAATTACAACGGCCTGTGTCGTGGTTAGCTTTCCTTGGGAGCCATTCACTTAGTTCACCTCCAGACCTTCAGTAGATGGAATTCCATTTATTTTTTCCGATCATCATCGATCGGATTAGTCATTTTGGGACGCATTCTCATCATATTTAGCGGTGCACGGATAACAAAATCCTTCCATTCATTCATGTGATAGGGAACGGCTGGTGCAACATAAGGTACGCCAAAGCTTGAGAGTCGTGCCAGATGTGTACACACAAGCAGAAAGAACATAACCACGCCAAACAATCCGAGTACGGCTGCGCTGAACATAGCGGCAAATCGTAGAATCCTTAGCGTTAATCCCGCACTATAGACCGGAATCGTAAAGGAAGAGATGGCTGTTACCGCAACGACAATGACCAGAAATTGGCTTATTATTCCCGCTTGCACGGCTGCTTGGCCAATAATCAGACCTCCTACGATACCCATCGCTGGCGCAATCGGTTTGGGCAAGCGTATCCCGGCCTCCCTCAAGATTTCAATTGAAAGCTCCATGATGAGTACCTCAATAATTGAGGGGAATGGCACTCCAGTACGCGTTTCAATAATCGTCAATACTAGCTTGGTTGGAATAAGACCCGGATGAAACGAGATAAACGAGATATAGAGCGCAGGAGCAAGCAATGCCAGCATCGCGGCCATAAAACGCAGCACTCGCAAAAATGTTCCGGGAATCCAGCGTTCATAATAGTCCTCTGGAGACTGAAGCAACATGCTAAAGGTCACCGGTACAATTAATACAAATGGCGTTCCATCCAACAAAATTGCCACTCGGCCTTCCAGAAGGGCACCCATCACCCGGTCAGGTCTTTCAGTATTCAGTACCTGCTGAAAAGGACTCAGCGTATTATCTTCGATGAGTTGTTCCACATAACCTGATTCGAGCATTGAATCCATATCCATCTCTTCGATTCGCTTGCATACTTCTGCAACGAGATTTGGATCGGCAATATCCTGAATATAGGCTATCGCCAAATCTTTTTTGATCCGTGAACCCACTTCATACTTCTTAATAAACAGGCTCTGATCACTTCCATAACGACGTAAAATGCCTGTATTATCGCTTAATTGCTCTGTAAAACCAATACGAGGCCCACGAAGCAGTCCCTCTGACAAGGGTTCATTCATACCTCTTGTTTTGATCTTATGAGCTCCAATTAATAAAGCACCTGGCAAACCATCAACCAGCAGTGCATTTTTCCCAAACAACACACCAACTGCGAGTTCTTGGAGGGACTTCGTCTCCTCAACCAGACTGACAGGAAGTAATTGATCTTGCAGATATGCCGACAGTAAGTGTGCGTTGTCTGGATGAAGGAAACCCTCCTGCTTAAGTAGGGGAACACCTTCGAACATCAACGGTGTAATCAAGTGATCATCAACTAAGTCTTGATCTACCAGGCCTTCGGTATAAATGACCGCAGCCCGTGTATTCGTTCCCCTAATAATAAATTCCCGAATATGCACGTCTGCATTGAGTCCAAAGCTTTCTTTCACACTCGTCAGATTTATGCTGTACTTTTCCGTTAATTTAATATTGGCATAGTGACCAGTTTCGGTCCCTTCACCCTGCCCTTTGGCTGCTGGCGAGATATCCTTCGAGGATATGGACGATGGCTTCGAACGAGAGAAGCTTCCGCGCTTAATGGCAGCATTGATCCAGCGCATGCTCAATGTAATACCAATTGGAATGATGAAGACCAAGAATGCCTGAATCCATATGGACCAATCCGGCACGTAGGATACAATTGTTGACCACATGTTCCCACCCCAACATTTCTCTGCATGACATAGCTGCAGGTATTCCCAAGTATTGTGTCCCCGTTTGATCACAATAATTCCCGTTTTTTTGAGTACTGAACGACAAAAAAACGGTTCCTGTGCAAGGAACCGCTATTACTATATATTGTTATACGATTCTGGTCACATGCTCCGCTTTGGCATCCAACAAGTGAGCTGAAGCAGCAATTGCTGTAAAATCATTCAATGCAATCTCAATCTGCTTCTGGCTCTGCTCCACATATTCTTCTACTTTTTTGGTACCACCTGTGATATTACCAATCTCCTTTGTTATTCCGGTCACGCTATCACGAATCTCATTAATCGAACTCTCCACCATTGCGGATAGTTTCTTAACTTCCTTGGCCACGATATCGAATCCTCGTCCGTATTCTCCTGCATGTGCAGCCTCAATGGCAGCATTCAACGCGAGCAGTTGCGTCTGAGACGAAATCTCGCGTATCGTTCGTACCACGCCCTGAATCGATCCGGCCTGTTCCTGCAAATGAGTCAACGTTGCACGGTTAGAAGTTGACACCTCTGAGATATAGGAGATACTGGACATTAATTCCTGGCTCCGTTCAATGCCTACATCTGCCTGCCCATTCAGTTCATGGGACATCGTTTTCAGCTCATTCACTACGACCGAAATGTTGTTCTGACGGTTGGTAATGTTGGTGGCGATTTTGGAGACACCCAGTATCTTCTGATTCGTCTCATCGTACACCGGCATATATGTCGCTTCAAGCCATACAGAATTCCCCCTTGCATCCTTGCGTTCAACCTTGTCCTGGAAGCTGACACCATTAAATATGCTATTCCAAAAAGCATCATATTCCGGAGTATTTGCAAATTGACCGAAGCACAGTTGCTGATGCTTCATGCCGTACATCTCATCTACCGTATATCCCATCGTCTGGGCAAAGACTTCATTCACGTAGGTTACCCGGCGATCCAGATCGAATCGAATGATAGCAAGACTTTTCTCCATCGCCTTGATGACCATTGCATCGGTGACAACATCTTTCTTTTCCATATCTAATATAGACACTTGATAACCCCCACAGTTCATTCCATAATAGACAGCCTTTAACTAGCAAAAAACAATCATAACAACATATGTATCCATCAGGTTCTAGATGGCTCTACTATGGATACCCGATTTGCAGCATTTTGGATCACCTGTTGTTATTTATTTTTATTGCAACCCTGTGAAGTCAAAATATATAGTTGTTCCTTTGTTTCAATGCTTCTTCAATATTCTGGATAAAAGGGTTCCATCAACATACTTTCGGAGCATATTCATCGTCCAGAAAAGAGACGTTATAACTTATCTTATCCGTAAAATATCTCTGTATCTACTAGTACGTATCGTAACATAAGGCAAAGAGGTATACACTTCTGTATTTGTAACGTATTTGTAACATAATTTCTGTTTTTTAATAACCGTTTAACCCCTATATACAAGAAAAACAGAACGATTTGTCATGCGTCGTTCTGTTTCTTATCCAGTCTCATCTTTATTATTTTTTTCGTGGTGTCCAGCGCTTTGTTTCACTGTGATTTGGATACTGAATGCCCGCAGGATAGGAGATCAGCTCGATCAGCATCCCCCAAGGTGCTCTTCCATACACAAACTGATTGCCTTCTCCACCTTCAATATGACCGGTCAATGCCCCAGGCTCTGTTAGCAACACCCCGCCCGCTTCCTTGAAGTGTCGTGCAGCTTCTTGCATATCGTCCACATACAACGCCATATGCTGCAATCCGTAATCTGATGCCCTAACTGGCTCCGATTGCGCTGTATTCGCGTACTGAAATAACTCTATACTAGCGCTCTCCCCGAGCGATAACATCCGAATATGAATAACCTTTGCTCCTGAACGCAGTCCTAATTTAAGCTCTGCCTCGGGTCCTTCCTGTGGGGGATCATCCGGCGTTATATGGTCATAGGCAAGTTGAGCTCCAAACGCCTGTTGTAGAAATAGTGTCGCCTGCTCCATGTCCGGTACAGTTATTCCAATATGGTCAATTCCTCTCGTAATCATGTTATCCCTTCTTTCCTTTATCCATTGAACTTGCTTGTACACAGCGACATCCGTACCTATATGATTTACACGAAAAGGGGTCCGCTATAACCATCGGTTGCTCGAACAACCTTGTATAGAAACCGAAGAAAGAAGAGCGCATGATATCCATGGCTCTTCTTTTTTTGATGTTTTTAAGTTAGTTACAGGTTTACATACCGAGTGCTTAACCGAGGGCCTGAACTCATTTTAAAAATCATGCACAGTGACACACAGCTGAATCGCAATGCCAAATGGGTCCCGTACAATACCGTATCCTGGGCTGAATTCATTTTGTTCATACGGTACTAGTACCTTCACACCCTCATGTTGCATCAGAGAATGATACAGTTGATCGATTGTATCTTTATCTTTGGACTGAATACATAGTGACGTGCTGTTCCCCAGCTGCCACGCTCTCTCCGTGTCCATTGCTTCTTCCGCAATCATGACTTTGTTAACCCCAATCTCCAGCACCGAATGTGTAATATACTCATCTTGACCGGCAGGGTACTCGAAACCTGGGTTCATTTCCTTCATCTCTTTATAACTTTTCTTGAATATCACCTTGGCGCCCAGAAACTCTTCATAAAAAGCAATGGCTTCCGCCGCATCCCCGTTCATCGACAAAAATGGTATCACTTCAAAATTCATTATATTGCCTCCTTGTTCCTATTGGATTACACTTATCACTATAACAACGAAAGGTGCCAATCTATGGCACCATTAAGAGGGTTTGATATGAAAAAATCAGAACGTATGAACCAGATGCTGCGCTTTATTAACCAAAAACAACAGTTCACCCTGCAAGATCTCATGCAGGAGTTCCAGATATCCAAACGAACCGCGTTAAGAGATATCGCTTCATTGGAAGAGTTAGGTGCGCCCATCTATGTCGAATATGGACGCTACGGCGGATATCGACTGCTGCAACAGATGCAGCTGCCTCCCATTTCGTTTAATACGGGTGAGCTTCATGCCCTTTATTTTGCGATGCAGGCTCTCCGTAGCTTCTCCAGCTTACCCTTTCAAGTCTCTTTCCGGACCATTCATGAGAAATTTATGAGCGCGTTATCCGACAAGCAACGACAGGATATTGAGAACATCCAACACCGGGTTTACTTCCAACATACGGAGCAGATCCGCGATAGTGCACATTTGGAATTTCTGTTGATGGCTGCTGTTCAGAGTATAGTGATCCAGATTACGTACGCTAATCAGCGTAGATCCTCTGATCAAAGGTCATCTTCTGCAAACACCATCCGCACCATTCAACCCATCGCGCTCTATGCCAGGAAAGGCTATTGGTATTGTCAGGCCTATGATCTGCAAAAACAAGCTTATCGTGTATTCCGCTGCGACCGCATCATTTCAGCCGAAACAACGGAGATTGAACCTTTAACTCATGTAAAGGAACTCTATTCACAGGATGCCCAATCCCTATGGAAACCATCGGAACAAGCAATTCCATTCAAATGCCTGATTGACGAAGCCGGGATGGAGCTATTCCAGCAAGAACATTTCCCATCTATGCAGATCATCGAGAAGATGGGACACATGTATCTTGTCGGTTCGTACGAACCTCACGAGCTTGATTTCATAGTGAGATATCTTGCAGGCTATGGTAAATCGATTAAGATTATGGAGCCCATCATCTTACAGAAAGCATTAAGGCAGTACTATCTGGACTTGTTGGATCATGTATAAAGATCATAATTCTATAGCCATTTTACTTTACATGCCTTTTAGCTCTGCTCCTGGCTAACTTTTAAACTTTTTTTATTGCCAATAGCAACTTGAACGATAATCTGCAACACGATGATGATAGCCAAACCATAAAATGCTTGCACAAAGCTGCCTGTTAGATCGCGGAGCCAACCAATCGCCAGCGGCCCAAGTGCTCCAAGAATGTAACCCCCAGATTGAGTCATAGCGGACCAGCTACTCGCTTCCTGAGCATTGTTTGTCTCATCAATCGGCAACATGAGTGCAATTGGGAACAGTCCACCTGCACCAATACCGAGCGGGATCGCCGCGAGCCACGGACTGACAGAGAGATTCAGCATCAGGACACCTGTTAACTCCAACATCGCACATCCAACAAGCCAGAAGACACGCCTTTGGTATCGGTGTACAAGCATGGGAATGAATAACGTTGAGGGCAGTGATATCAATGTAAATAACGTTTGGATGTTGCCAGCAGTCTCTTGGCTATATCCATGGCTCTGAATGGCTGGCGCAAGCCAGGCGGTTAATGAATAGAAGATCGCGGCCATCAGTCCGAAGAACAGTGTCAGCACCCATGCACGCCTGTTCTTCACCGGAAGTGGTGCATGAATGACAGCCGAAGTTTGTCCGGATTGTCTCTCTGTACGCGCAGACCAAGCTAATTTTAACCAGATCGGCAATGCAATGGCTGCGAGTAATGCCCATGTAGCCAAAGAACCTCTCCAAGATCCACCCAACGTCTGCTGAAGCGGAACCGATAATCCCACACTAATGCTTGCCCCCATCACCATTGCTGTAGAGTAGATGCCGACCATGGCTGCCACTCGGTTAGGAAAATACTGCTTTATGAAGCTTGACAACAGTGGCCCTGCCAATGCAATCCCTACACCTGACAGAAAAGAAGTGAACATCATCAACGGAGTTGCGCCTACGAACAATCGTAAACCCGTACCTATCCCGATGAGGATTAAAGCCAGCACAATGGCTCCTTCATTCCCCCACCTTCTACTTAGTCTTACAGAGAATGGAGCGAATATGCCCATACATAATACCGGTAGTGTAGTTAACAGACTGGCGGTCATGCCGCTCAAACCCAGATCATTCTGTATGGTACTCATCAGAGGAGAAATGGAAGTAATCGGCGGTCTTAAGTTCAGTGAAGCCAGAATAAGCGCCAATACAATATAAAAAAGTTTCATTATGAATCACCTCATGGGAGTAGTCTCGTTGCCTTCACCAAAGATCCTATTCTTTAATGACAAGATCTTCGAGTGGTGCACGAATTAAGTATAGGATCATTATAATGATTGAACAATACTATTGTTTCTATTAAAATGATTAATAAAACCAATGATTAGAGGTGAATTCATGGAGATTCGTCAAATGGAAAACTTTATTACAGTGTGTGAGGAGCTTCATTTTACACGGGCAGCTGAGAAACTTGGCATATCTCAACCTACGTTGAGTCAACAAATACGTGGGTTGGAAGATGAACTTGGTGTTCCTTTGTTTGACCGCGTCGGCAAAAAGATTGTGATGACCCAGGCAGGTACTCTGTTTCTGGAGCACTGTGTACAGATGATCCGGCATTTACAGAATACCCAGGATGCGCTAGCTGAATTTCGGAATGATCAGCGGGGACGATTGGTTATTGGTGTTCTTCCGTCGGATTTGGATTACCGTATCACTCCGTTACTCGTTGATTTTCATGCCCGATTCCCCAAGGTGCAATTGAAGGTTATCTCTTCGATCTATGTCGTAAATCAAGTGTTGGAAAATGAAGTCGACATCGGCATCGAGATCACGTCTGCCCCTGATAGGCGGCTTGTACGCATTCCTTTGTGCAGTGAAGAATATGTACTGGTCGTATCCGAGAATCATGATTGGGCTGAACGAAGCACAATTGAAATTCAGGAGTTGCGTGATATCCAAACGGTGATGTTCCCCGAAGGATTTACAGGCAGAGAATTGGTCGATGGCTATTGCCGTAAATATGGATTCACCCTAAATACCATCATGGAGACCAGTTCGGCAACCTCCATCATTAGCCTGGTCAAAGCCAACGTTGGAGGAACACTGCTGCCTTATCCTCTGATCAAAGCCATGAATGAGCCCACGCTACGTTGCATCCGAATTACAGACGATCCGCCATACCGGCACTTTGAGATCATCCATCGGTCCGACCGTTACCTGACGCAATCGGCCAAGGCATTTATTGAGAAAACAATTGAGTATTTCAATCAAAGGTGAGATTAAAGGAGGATAATGAAATGATAATAAGAGAAGTTGGTTTGTTGACACATCAGGTCGAGGCCATAAAAGAGTTTTACGGTACACTACTGGAACTGAATCTTGTGGAGGATAATGCAACATGCGTTTCATTCCGTGCGGGGAACTCGGTCCTATCTTTCAAGAAGGCACCAGAACAAGAAAAGCCCTACTATCATGTAGCATTTACGATTCCAACGAATAAACTTGCTGATGCAAAAAGATGGGCTCAAGACCGTAACATTTCATTGCTATCCAAAGATGGACAAGATGAATTTTATTTCCCCTACTGGGATGCAACAGCCTTCTATTTTTATGATCCAAGCGGCAACTTGATGGAATTTATCGCTCACCATTCACTCGATAATGCAGTTGATGAAGCTTTCGAAGCGAAGCATCTGTTATGTATTAGTGAAATCGGTCTGCCTGTCGATGATGTTCCTGAGATGATGAACACATTGAATGAGCATTATCAACTTGAACCATTTGCCGGAGACGGAAAACAATTCTCCCCCACGGGTGATGCAGAAGGCATGTTTATTGTCATTGATAAACAGAAGCCCTGGTTCCCAGACGGACGCATGCCTGGTGTATTTGCTACGGAGTTGAAGGTGGAAACTGGGCAGCCCGGTAATCTGCGTATACAGGACGATATGTACTCGATTGAATCGATATGATGTAAGAACGTACTGAATGAAAACCTTAAGAGGGACTTCCGGCTTAATACTTACCAAAACCATCCTCACACGTGATATCCGATTTAAGAATTTCGTACAGATTTTGTTTGGAATTCTCTAATTGTTTTTGTGTTTCTTCAATTTCTGATATTTTCGCTTGGATAATGCTTGCTTGATCATTACTTGAAAACCCATGTTTAGAGATCATAGATTGGATCTCATGGATCGTAAAACCAACAGCTAAACATTGTTTGACCACGTCCAGATGCTGAATAATGCTCTGCGCATATATTCGATAGTTATTATGATCTCTCAGCATATGTTCATCCGGGATAATACCTATTTTCTCGTAGTAACGAATCGTGGATATCGGAAGGTTTACATGGTTCGCTACTTCACTAATCTTCATATGGATTTCCCCCGTTTCTTCTTCTTGCTATAAAGTATACTTCATAGTTTACAATCCTCATAGTGAGACAGATGGAGATATAATTTATACCCTACTCTCACCAATATAGATATGAGGAGAGATTTCAATATGAACACAATTACCGGTCAATTCAACAAAACAAATGATTTTGATAACATCGTCTTGGAGCGCCATTCCGTTAAAGTCTACGACCCTGAAGTGAAAATCAGTCGCGAGGAGATGACCGAAATACTGGCGAAAGCTTCCCGTGCCCCTTCGGCCATTAACATGCAACCTTGGCGTTTTCTTGTTATCGACAGTGCTGAAGGCAAAGAGAAGCTTGCACCACTGGCCTCTTTTAACCAGACACAGGCACTAACGTCTTCCGCTGTCATTGCCGTGTTTTACGATGCCTACAACGTTGAATACATGGAAGAGATTTTCAGCAAATCAGTGGAACTTGGATACATGCCACAAGACATCATGGATATGCAGATGCAGCAGGTACAACCTTATTATGCGAACATAAACGCATCCGAATTGCGTGACATGAACCTCATTGACTCAGGCCTCATATCCATGCAACTCATGCTCGTTGCCCGTGCTCATGGCTATGATACGAACCCTATGGCTGGTTATGACAAAGGTCAGATCGCCGAAGCATTCGGCCTGGATAAAGAACGGTTCCAGCCCGTGATGTTGATCTCCATAGGTAAAGCAGTCAAAGATGGCTATCCTTCCTATCGTCTCCCGGTTGAAACGATTACAACTTGGGCATAATCAACAGCTACTCTCAATGAAGTAATATCTCTTGTATTGAATAGTTAAGTGAATATAACAACTATAAGTAAATACTAAGTCTGAAAAATAGATAAAATTACTGTGCATTCCATAATACCAGAGTACTCATCCTATATCAGTTAAAGGCTTTCATTATAATAACCTCATACTGATTTGGACATAGGAACATTAATTATACGTTCATAAACAAAGGGTCCTGATGACAACTGTCATCAGGACCCTTTGTTACATAACTTAAATACTTTTGTCAGGTAATAAAAAAGTCGTGAAACCACCACAAATTTTCATTACCACTTCCTCAATATACTGAATGTCGCATATAACGTGCTTAAATGATCCATTTTCACACAAGCCGGGTAAAGGATTAGAAAATAATATCAATAGCCTCTAGCTCATCTTGCTCCTGTTCGGATTGCCCGTTCAGGGAAATATCCTTGAGCAGCACCGAAGGCTGTTCGCCAATTTGGGTGATGATCACGAGCAGGTCCTGAGCGAAATTGTCGATCAGATTGCGCGTAAACAACTTCGTTGCATATTCAAACTGCCCGTTCATTCCCTCATCCAGCAACGAAATGACCAAGGTAAGGTCAAATTGGGAAACCGCATGCGTTTCCGGATAAGATTCGATCTGGATATCCCCGAAGTTTTGAACGTTATCTTCCTTCGTTTCCAGCGCAAACATGACATCAAATACAGGATTGCGGCTTTGATCTCGCGGCACCTGCAGCTTTTTCACAAGCTCTTCAAACGGATAATCCTGGTGGTCGTAGGCCCCCAGCATCGTTTCTTTGACTTCGTTCAAGTAAACAAGGAACGTCTTCTCCCCGGATGGATAATGACGAATCGCCAACGTGTTGACAAACATTCCGATGAGCGGCTCCAGGTCGGCATGTGTGCGGCCCGAAACCGGTGTGCCTACAATGAAATCTTCTTGTCCCGAGTACTTGCTGAGCAGGATTGAATAGGCCGCCGATAACACCATATATAGGGTAGCACCGTTCTCATCGGCAATGCGCTGCAAGCTGTCGGTCATCTTCTTGTCGATACTGAAAGGCAGCACATCTCCCTCAAAGCTACGAGCGGCAGGTCTGACAAAGTCCGTAGGCAGCTCAAGCGTTGGCAGTTCACCTTCCAACATGTCCAGCCAGTAGGCTTCCTGGCGTTTCAGCCGTCCTTTTACAGGTTCGGACTGCTGCCAAGCGGCGAATTCCTTATATTGAATCCGAAGCGGTTCCAACGTCTCACCGTTATACAGGCGCAGCAGCTCTTCGATGAAGATACCCATGGACATGCCATCCGTGACGATATGATGAATGTCCAGCATAAGCAGATGACGTTCCGCTTCCCATTCAACTAAGCCCACACGCAGCAGCGGCGGCCGCTCCAAATCAAAGACACGTACAAAGGCATCTGCAATGCTTTTCGTTTCACTTTCCGTCGCCTTTGTATACTCGACGGCAAACTCCAAGTCCGAATAAATCCGTTGTACCGGTTCGCCGTCGACCATTTCGAAGCCAGTTCGTAAAACTTCGTGACGAGCGATTAATCCTTGGATCGCCGCCTCGAATTGATTCTGATCCAAGCGCCCGACAAGAACCGTCATGCCGGACATGTTGTAGCTAAGCTCGGCCCCTTCCATCTGCTGCTGGATGTACAGCCGCTTTTGCACAGAGGAAAGCGGATAATACTCCCTTTTATCCAGAACCGGAATGGAAAGGAATTCCTGCTGCTCCAGTCGGCTAATCACTTCAGCCATCGCTTCAATAGTCGAGTACCGGAATACATCGCGCAGTGGCAGGTCCACGTGCAGCTCCTTGTGCACCTTGCTGACCAGCGTCGTCGCCCGCAGCGAGTGACCGCCGAGGTCGAAGAAGTTGTCCGTCACACCAATCGTAACTGACCCAAGCACGTCCTGCCAGATGGAGACCAGTTTCGTCTCCAGATCGGTGCGCGGCGCCACGTATTCACGCCCTGCACTTGCTCCCTCTTCCGGCGTCGGTAGCGCTTTCCGGTCGATTTTCCCGTTTGGTGTCAAAGGTAAATGCTCCAGCTCCACAAAGTACGACGGGATCATATAACCTGGCAGCTCGCTGGAGATCGCTCGTTTCAGGTCGGCCGCCGTCAGTTCGATATCCGTTGTGTAGTAGGCGCACAGCGCCTTTTGACCGTTCGCATCACTTCGAACCAGCACCACCGCTTCGCGTATACCTACCACCCGCAGCAGCTGCGACTCAATCTCACCCGTTTCGATCCGGTAGCCCCGGATTTTGGCTTGATTGTCGATCCGGCCGATGAAATCCACGTTTCCGTCCTCCATCCACTTCGCCAAATCTCCCGTGCGATATAACCGCTCACCCGCGGTGAAAGGGCTGTCTACAAACTTCTCTTCCGTCAGCTCTGGACGGTTCAAGTACCCACGTGCTACGCCAACGCCGCCGATGACCAGCTCGCCCAGCACACCGACGGGTACGGGATTCAGATGTGCATCCACGATGTAAAACTTCGCATTCAACCACGCTTTGCCAATCGGCACATGGCCTGTCTGCGGCAGTTTCGCCAATTCTTCGTCATAGAAACTGGAGTCGATTGCCGCTTCCGTCACACCATAGGCGTTAATGATGCGGAACGACGAGCCAAACCGCTCCTGCAAGGTACGGTAATCCGCTACACTGCAGCTGTCCGAGCTTGTGATCAACAGCTCCATACCGCTTAACTTTAGCCCCTGCTCATGCACGTATTCCATAAACGGCACGATCAGTGCTGGTGTTGATTCAAAGATCGTCACTTGCTCCTGCTCTATCCAGTGGTGCAGACGAGACGGATCAATCCGGTCGTCCTTCGGTACAATGACCATGGTGCCTCCGTTATACAACGTGCGTGCGATATCGCCCACGAAAACATCAAATGAGAAGCTTGCGAGTTGCAGCAGTCGCACCGGGAACTGATCCAACCGGTATTCCCGTCGGTAGCCCGCTGCCGTGTTCACTAGGCTGCGATGCTCGATCATCACGCCTTTTGGCTTGCCCGTCGTTCCCGACGTGTAGATGACGTACGCCAGATCCTCCGGACGGGCTTCATGGAAGCTGTCCATACCGACAACATCAACATCATTTGGATGACTCTCGCCACCACCGTTCACAGCCCCCGTTAGCTTGCCGTTGACTCGATCGGGAGCACTGTTGGAGCCTTGGCCAAAGTCCATTGGCACATTCGCTCGATCTTCGCTGTATGACGTTTCGTCATCGAGATACAGCACCGTCGCCAGTGCCAGTTCCTCTTCACCGAGCCAGGCTTCGGCACGCTCTCGCAGCGGCGTTTGCGTCAGCAGCACCTTCGCTCCGCTGTCTTCGAGCATGAACCGCACACGGTCTGCCGGATAATCCGGGTCGAGGGGTACATACGCCCCGCCTGCTTTCCAGACGGCCAGCACGGCCACCAACAGGTCCACCGAACGCTCGGCGAGAATGCCAACAATCTCCTCACGGCCGATTCCACTTGCACGTAGCGTGGTCGACAGGCGGTTCGCCCGCTCGTTCAGCTCCACATACGTCAGCCGATCGTTTTCGTAAACGACAGCTTCAGCTTCCGGCGTGTGTTCCACCTGTTCCTCGAACAGTCGATGGAACGCTGCCATAGGAGCCTGTTCCGGTTGCGCAGGGTTAAACGCGCCGACAATCTGCTCTTTTTCCTCTGCCGTTAACAAGTTCAGCTCGGCAATAGTCGCCGACGGGTTGCAGAGAATGGATTCAAGCAGCTGCAAGTAGTGAACAGCCAATTTCTCCACCGTTTCGGTTTTGTATAGAGCTGTGGCGTATTCAAACAGATATTCCAAGCCGTCCTCAATCTCGGTGACGTCCAAGCTGAGATCGAATTTGGAAACAATTTCTTCGCTGGCATACGTCGACAGATGCAGTCCCGGAAGCTGAATTTCCACATTTTCTGTATTCTGCAAAGCAAACATCGTATCAAACAGTGGATGACGGCGTAGATCACGAGTCACGTTTACCTTATCCACCAGTTCCTCAAACGGATAATTCTGATGTTCAAAAGCACCAAGCGTTGTCTCCTTGATTTCCTTCAAGTAGTCAAGGAACGTTTTACCGGCAGCCGGGTAACTGCGGATGGCCAATGTATTAACGAACATCCCGATCAGCGGTTGAACGTCGCTGTGATTTCTGCCCGCAATCGGCGTACCAACCACCACGTCTTCCTGACCTGAATATTTATGCAGAAGCACGTTATACGCCGCAAGCAGAACCATGTAAAGCGTTGCGCCGTTTTCAGCTGCAAGCCGTTTCAGACCTTCGCTTTTCTCAATATTCATAAACAATTGCAGCGTACGGCCCTCGTAGCTCTGCATAGCCGGGCGCGGATAGTCCGTTGGCATTTCCAGAACTGGCAGTTCTCCGCTGAACATGTCAATCCAGTAGGCTTCCTGCTTGGCAAGCTGCGTTTTCTGCTCGTCCGATTGCTGCCATACTGCATAATCTTTGTACTGAATGCGGAGTGGCTTGAGCGGCTCCCCGCTGTACAAGTGCACAAACTCTTCGATCAGTACGTCCATTGAAACGCCGTCCGATACGATATGATGTGTATCGAACATCAGGATGTGCCGGTCCGGCGCCAGTTCGGCAATGCCCACCCGCAGAAGTGGTGGCTTGGCTAGATCAAACGCACGAACGAATTGGCGCACCGTTTCTTCCGCCTGCTCCCCGCTGATCTGCACATATTCCACCTGGAAGGTGACTTCTTCGTAAATCCGCTGAACCGCTTCGCCTTCAACCATCTCAAAGCTGGTACGCAGCGTTTCATGACGAGCTACAAGCTCGCGGAACGCTTCTTCAAACCGCTGCCGGTTGAGTTGCCCTTCGAGCAGCATAGCTCCCGGTATATTGTAGCTCAGCTCGCCTCCTTCCAGCTGGTTCAAGATATAGAGACGTTTCTGCGCAGAAGAGAGCGGATAATACTCGCTAGGTTCCGCAGCCGGAATAGCCATAAACGAGCCGATCTCCAAATGCTCCATAGCCACAGCCATTTCCTCAACTGTCGAGTAGCGGAATACGTCGCGAAGCGGGAATTGGGCGCCCAGCTCCTTATGCATTTTGCTGACAAGTGTTGTCGCCCGCAGGGAGTGTCCTCCGAGGTCGAAGAAGTTGTCCGTTACGCCTACCGCCTTATCCCGAACTAGTACCTCCTGCCAAATGGCGGCCAGCTTCGCCTCCATTTCGGTGCGCGGCGCCACGTATTCGCGGCCTCCGCCTGCTCCCCCTTCCGGCGCTGGCAGCGCCTTCCGGTCAATTTTCCCATTTGGCGTTAGAGGCAATTGCTCCAGTTCGACGAAATACGACGGAATCATGTATCCCGGTAGCTCGCTGGAGATCGCCCGTTTCAAATCTGCCGCCGTCAAGCCTTCTTCCACTGTATAATAAGCGCACAACGCTTTCTGCCCTTCTTGATCTTCCCTGACAACAACGACCGCTTCCTTCACGCCACCTACACTCAGCAGCTTTGCTTCGACTTCGCCCGTCTCGATCCGGTAACCCCGGATTTTTGCCTGGTTATCGATCCGGCCGATGAAGTCCACGTTGCCGTCCTCCATCCACCGCGCCAAATCTCCCGTGCGATACAACCGCTCACCCGCGGTGAAAGGGCTGTCTACAAACTTCTCTTCCGTCAGCTCTGGGCGGTTCAAGTACCCGCGCGCCACACCGACTCCGCCGATAACCAATTCGCCCAGCACGCCGACTGGCACCGGGTTCAGATGTGCATCCACGATGTAAAACTTCGCATTCAACCACGCTTTGCCAATCGGCACATGGCCTGTCTGCGGCAGCTTCGCCAACTCCTCGTCATAGAAACTGGAGTCAATTGCCGCTTCCGTCACGCCGTAGGCGTTGATGATGCGGAACGACGAACCAAACCGTTCCTGCAAGGTCCGGTAATCTGCCACACTGCAGCTGTCCGAGCTTGTAATCAACAGCTCCATGCTGCTTAACTCTAGTCCATGCTCATGCACGTATTCCATGAACGGCACGATCAGTGCCGGCGTTGATTCAAAGATCGTCACTTGCTCCCGCTCTAACCAGTAGTGCAGACGAGACGGATCAATCCGATCGTCCTTCGGTACAATGACCATCGTGCCGCCGTTGTACAACGTCCGCGCGATATCGCCCACGAATACGTCAAACGAGAAGCTGGCGAGCTGCAACAGCCTTACCGGGAACTGATCCAACCGGTATTCCCGCCGGTAACCCGCTGCCGTGTTCACCAGGCTGCGGTGCTCGATCATCACGCCTTTTGGTTTGCCCGTCGTTCCCGACGTGTAGATGACATACGCCAAGTCCTCCGGACGGGCTTCATGGAAGCTGTCCATGCCCACAACTTTTGGATGGCTCTCATTACGGTCGTTCACAGCACCCGTCAGCTCGCTGGAGATCAGACCTGAAACCATGCTGGAGCCTTGGTCGAAGTCCATTGGTGCATTCGCTCGATCTTCGCTGTATGACGTTTCGTCATCGAGATACAGCACCTTCTCCAGTGCTAGTTCCTCTTCGCCGAGCCAGGATTCGGCACGCTCTCGCAGCAGCATTTGTGTCAGCAGTACCTTCGCTCCGCTGTCTTCCAGCATGAACCGCACGCGGTCCGCCGGATAATCCGGGTCAAGCGGTACATACGCCCCTCCCGCTTTCCAGACGGCCATCACGGCCACCAGCAAATCGACCGAACGCTCGGCGAGAATGCCAACGATGGTCTCCCGGCCTATTCCGCTTGCACGTAGCGTGGTCGACAGGCGGTTCGCCCGCTCGTTCAGCTCCGCATACGTCAGCCGATCGTTCTCGTATACGATGGCCTCCGCTTCCGGCGTGCGTTCCGCCTGTTCCTCGAACAGTCGATGGAACGCTGCCACAGGAGCCACTTCCGGCTGCACCGGATTAAACACGCCGACAATTTCTTCTTTTTCCGCCGCCGTTAAAAGCTCTAACTCATGTACACGAACATTCGGATTAGCCGCAACCTGCTCCAATGCACGGGCAAAATGACCGTGGATCTGCCTGATGTCTTGCTCTCTGAATGTCAGTGTATTGTACGTAAACCGCAGCAAAATATGCTCTTCCGGAATGACGGTAATGTCCAGATCGTAGTTCGTTTGTTCCGGCGATTGGATATTAGCGATTTTCAGCGCTTCTTGTCCTCCGCCGACAACCTGCTCAATCTGTTCTTCCATCGGATAATTTTCAAAGACCATAATATGGTTGATCAAGTCGCTCTTTTGCTCGCTCAGCGACTGAATTTCGAACAGCGGGAACGTTTCGTAAGCTCCCGATGTCAGCGCTTGATCCTGGGTTTTTCTCAAAATATCGGCTACCGTCTCCTCGGCTTTGCCTTGAATACGGACGGGGATCGTATTAATAAACAGACCGATCATGCTTTCGATACCCGGAATCTCTGCTGGACGCCCGGATACGACGGAGCCAAATACAACATCTTCGCTGTTGTTGTATACCTGCAGAACCAGTCCCCATACGGTCTGCATGAATGTATTAAGCGTCACCTGATGCTGGCGCGCCACCCGCTCGATTTGCCCAGTCAGTTCCTTGCTGAGTTCCACATCGATCTCAGCTGCTTCAAAAGCGCCCTGCTTCAGCCCTGTTTTCTCCCGAGGCAGCTTGGTCTGCTGATCATAACCCGCCAAATACTCGGACCAGTAACGCGAAGCTTTCGCGGCATCTTGAGCTTCCAGCCATTCGATATACCGAGAGTACGAGGTAACCGGAGGAAGCTCCAGCGTCCGTTGCTCCTGGAACGCGAAGTAGGTGTCGAACACTTCCTTGATCATTAAGGACATGCACCAGCCGTCCAACAAAATGTGATGGTGACTCCAGATCACTTGGTAGGACTCGTCGCCCGTACGCAAAACTGTAACGCGCATCAGAGAGCCTTGGGCCAAATCGAACTTGTTCGCTTTATCCGCGCTGACAAAATCTGCCATTGTCTTCTCCGGGTGTTCATCTCTTGCCGAGCGAATATCTTCAAAGTACACTTCACACTTCCGCTCGCGGAATACCACTTGAATAGGCTCGTCTCTCCAGCCGGTAATAAAATTGGTCCGCAGCGCCTCATTTCGCTGTACCAGCGTATCCAATCCGCGGGTGAAGGCTTCCACATTCAGGCTTCCATACAGATCGAAGGTCACCTGTTCGAAGTAAGCTTCCGAATCGGCATCCAGCAAGCTGTGGAACAACATCCCTTTTTGCAGCGGAGTCAGGGTGTATACATTCTCCAGTTGGCCGAGTGCCGCCGTATGTTCGGACAGCCGCTCCAGTTCCTCCACCGTCACATCTTGAAGCAGTACGTCACTAGGCGTAAGCTCCGGCCGCTCTTTCGATACGCAATGGCTGATGACTTCACGCAAACTCGATTGAAGTAGGGTGCCCAGGCGCTCAACCGTCTCCCGTTGATACTGGGTTTCCCCATAACGGATCGTAAGTTCCAACACGCCTTCCGATACCACACCGTTGATATCGAGGACATAATTCATCACAGCATTCGGGCTTGAATCGGAGCCCGGACTGAACGGAGACGGCTGCGAGCCGCTGCTTTCGTAATCCTGGTCGAACTGACCCAGATAGTTGAAACTGATCTCCGGCTCTAAAGCAAAGCGCTCGCCGTCATGCGGCGCCGACAAATAACGCAGGATGCCGTAGCCGATTCCTTTGTTCGGAATGCGGCGCAAGCTTTCTTTCACCTGTTTCACCTGATGACCGAGAGCCTGGACGTGACCCGGCTCCAGAACGACAGGGAATTGGCTTGTAAACCAGCCTACCGTCCGCGTAATGTCCACATCCGGCAAAAGTTCTTCCCGACCGTGGCCTTCGAGATTCACCAGCACGCGTTCCCGACCGCTCCAAGCTTGTATCGCGAGGCCAAGCGCAGCAAGCAGCAAATCGTTCATTTCCGTATGGTAAGCACGGTGTGCCTGCTTCAGCAGCTGTTCGGTTTCCTCCGCCGTCCAGCGGACGGTCACGAGCCTGCTGTCCTTCAGCTTGGATGTGCCTTGTTCAAAATCTTTCGGAAGCGGCTCATAGGTCAATTGCTCGATATGCTGCCAATACGCTCTCTCGATTTCCATCGCCGGTCCGTTCGCATAATCAGCGAGCTGTTTCGCCCACGTTTGGAATGAGTCCGTTTTGAGCGGCAGACGGATCAGCTTCCCTTGCAGCGCCTGCTCATAGCCGGCAGCAAAATCCTCAAGCAGAATCCGCCAGGATACGCCGTCTACGACCAAGTGGTGGATCGCGATCAGCAGATGATCTCCATCCGCACAACGGAACAAGCCGAGCTTCAGCAAAGGCCCTGCCTGCAGGTCAATGCTGCGCTGAAGCTCGTTCGCCTTGGCTTCGATCGCCTGCGCGCAGTCCGTCATTCCGCGGAAATCGATCACTTCTAGGCTGTAGAGCTCGCCGTCACTTTCCTCGATGGCCCGGTTCCATGCCGCATACCCGCTCTCGGTCCAGCTGAAGACGAGGCGCAGCGCATCGTGATGCTCGGCCAGCTTCCGCACGGCCTGACGAAGCGCCGCTTCGTCATAGCCTTCCTCCCGGTACAGCATCACCGCCTGGTTAAAGTGGTGCAGCTCGGCGAACGACTGCTCGAAGAACCAGCGCTGAATCGGCGTCAGCCCCGTCTCTCCCGTAGCTGCCCCCTGATCGGCGCGTCTTAAGACCGACTGGAGATACGGGCTTAATTCCGCTACGGTCGGATATTTGAACAAATGCTTAATTTCCAGCTTGTACCCGGCCTGATGTAGCCTGGACGACACCTGGATCGATTTAATTGAATCCCCGCCGAGTTCGAAGAAATTGTCCATCACGCCGATCGGACGACCCGTTCCCAGCACCTTTTGCCACACCGCAACCAACGTCTGCTCCGCCGCCGTCCGGGGCGCCACGTATTCCGTTCCAACGAGCATACTGCTTTCCGGTGCGGGCAGCGCCTTGCGGTCAAGCTTCCCGCTGTGTGTGAGGGGCATCCGCTCCAGCTGCACGAAGTAGGACGGAATCATGTACGCAGGCAGATCCTCCGCCAGCGCGCTTCGCAGCTCGCTCGCCGCAAGCGGCTTGTCCGCCACGAAGTACGCGCAGAGCTGCTTCTGACCGGCTTCGTCCTCTCTGGCGATGACAACCCCCTCTTGTACGGACGCCGCTTTCAGGACCTGCGCCTCCACCTCGCCGAGTTCGATCCGGTACCCGCGGATTTTCACCTGATGGTCGATCCGGCCCATATACTCGATGTTGCCGTCCGGCAGCCATCTGGCCAGATCGCCCGTCCGGTACATCCGCCCGCCCGGCGCGAACGGACACTCTACGAATTTCTCCGCGGTCAGCTCGGGACGGTTCAAGTAGCCTCTAGCCAGACCTTCGCCCGCGATGCACAACTCGCCCGGCACGCCGATCGGCTGCAGCGCTGTCGTCCCTTCCTTGACAATATGCAGCCGGATGTTCGAGATCGGCTTGCCGATCGGCACCGATACATACGCCTCTTCCGGTCCGCAATCGTAGTACGAGACATCAACCGTCGCTTCCGTAGGCCCATAAAGGTTGATCAGCTGCGCTTGATTCACGGATGACGAAATCCACTGCCAGAACCGGCTCACATGCGACGTCGCCAGCGCTTCCCCGCTTGCAAACACCCGTTTCAGCGAAGACAGCTTGTTACCCAGATCTTCGCTCGGCTGACGCTCGACATATTCGAGGAAGGCGTGCAGCATCGACGGCACGAAGTGCATCGTGGTGACGGCTTGCCGTTCGATCGTATCCAGAATCGTCTCGGGATTCTTCTCTCCGCCCGGCGGCAGCAAGCAAACTTTGGCCCCCGTCCAAGCCCACCAAAACAGCTCCCACACGGAAACGTCGAAGGTGATCGCCGTCTTTTGCAGAATCGTATCCCTGGAGTCGATCGGGTATGCATTCTGCATCCACAGCAGCCGATTGATCACCGGACGGTGCTCCACCATGACGCCTTTGGGCTTGCCTGTCGAGCCCGATGTGTAAATGACGTAGGCCAGATGCTCCGGTCCGCTGGCCAGCTCCAGATTCGAGCCGTCTTCGTCATACGCGGATGGATCGTTCAGATCGACGAGCGATAGATCACCAAGTGGCTCGGTCCCAGCAAATGACGCGCTTTCCCGCAAATGGCTTTGAATCAGCAGCAGCCTAGCGCACGAATCTTCGAGCATGTAGCGGATACGCTCCTGCGGGAATTGCGGGTCGATCGGCACGTAGGCGCCCCCGGCCTTCAAGATCGCATAGATGCCGACAATCATCTCCAGCGAGCGCTCGGCCATGATCGCGATCGGCTGATCGGCCTGCGCGCCAGAGGCACGCAAGGATCGCGCCAGCCGGTTCGCCCGCTCGTTCAACTCCCGGTAAGTCAGGCGGCTGTCCTCATAGACAACGGCCACCTGCTCCGGCGTTCGCTCTGCTTGCTCCTCGAACAGCTCGTGGATTGTTCTCTCTCTCCACGACTCATCCGCTTCCAAGCTTGGACCCTCTGAGGCGGATTGCTTCGCCAGAGCCGAAGACGACACGGCAAACCCGACCAGCAAATCATGCTTTTCGCTGTCCTTCAAGATGTTCAAATCCGAGATCCTCGCACCCGGCTGAGCCAGGATCGATGCCAAAAGTTGCTCGTAATGACCCGCCAGCCGTACCATCGTTTCCTGTCTAAACAACGAGGTAGCGTACTCGATCTTGCAAACCAGCTCGTTACCCTCTTCCACGATATCCAGGCTAAGATCAAACTTTGCTCTCTTTTCCTCGATGTCAAACAGCGACCATTGCAAGCCTTCCAGGGCTAAATCCAGGCTTTCGTGCTTTTGCAAAGAAAACATGGTGTCAAACAGCGGATTCCGGCTTAAATTCCGGCTCACCTGAAGAGCTTCTACCAGCTCCTCGAACGGATAGTCCTGGTGCTCGTAGGCTCCAAGCGTCGTTTCCTTCACATCCTGCAAGTAATCCAGGAACGTCTGCTCTGCCGTCGGACCCAAGCGAAGGGCCAGCGTATTGACAAACATGCCGATAATCGGTTGCAGGTCGGCGTGAGAACGAGCGGCAATCGGAGTGCCAACTACGATATCTTCCTGTCCCGCGTATTTATGAAGCAATACGGAGTAAGCAGCCAGCAGAAGCATGTACAGCGTCGCCCCCGAATCTCCGGCAAGCCGTTTTAGAGCTTCGCTTTTCTCCGCATCCAGCGCAAACGTGAGCGTTTGACCGTCAAACTGCCGGACGGCTGGGCGGGAAAAGTCGAGAGGCAGCTCAAGAACCGGAAGCTCGGAGCTGAATACCCCGCGCCAGTATTCCTCCTGCCGTTTGATACGCTGACATTGCTCGTCGGATTGCTGCCAAACGGCGTAATCCTTGTATTGAATCCGCAGCTCCGGCAATTCTTCCCCATTGTAAAGCCCCACAAATTCGCGTAGCAGCACGTCCATGGAAAGACCGTCGGAACCAATATGATGCATATCCAGCGCAAGCAGGAATTTCTCTTTCTCAAGTATGATCAGCAGAGCGCGCAGCAAAGGCGGCTGGGTCAAGTCAAAAGGCTGAATGAAGCCTTCCAGAATGGCCGCGACCTGATCTTTGCTTGCTTGAAGCTTCTCGACCTTGAAATCTACGAGCGGATGAATACGCTGAACCGGCTCTCCATTCACGATTTCAAAACCCGTGCGCAGCATATCGTGTCGGGCCACCAAAGTAGTCAGCGCCTTTTCCACTTTGGCCTCGTTCAAATTCCCTTTCAATTGCAAGGCGCTCGGAATGTTGTAATTCAGCTCCGAGCTATCTAGCTGGTGCAGGACATACAGCCTTTTTTGCGCAGAGGAAACTGGATAGTACGCTTTCTCTTCCGCTTTTGGAATCGAGCTGTGCTGTGATTCTTCCAAGCTGGCAATAGCTTCTGCCATAGATTCCACCGTCATATAGCGGAACACATCGCGCAGCGGAAGTTCAACGTTCATTTCCTTCCGAATCTTGCTGACAAGATTTGTCGCCCGCAAGGAATGCCCTCCGAGCTCGAAGAAATTGTCCAAGACTCCAATGCCGGAGTAACCCAGCACTTCCTCCCAGATCTGCACAAGCTGGGACTCAATAAGGTTACCAGGGGCTACGTATTCGATGCCCGTTTGCAGGCTACCTTGCGGCTCCGGCAGCGCTTTGCGGTCCACTTTGCCGTTAGACGTCAGCGGCATGCGCTCCAGCTGCACGAAATACGACGGGATCATGTATCCCGGCATTCCCTGTGCCAGCGAGGTTCTCATTTCGCTGACTGTCAGCGTCCGGTCTGCAACAAAGTAGGCAACAAGTGCCTTCTCTCCCTCGTTGTCCTGACGGGCGAGCACCACCGCTTCTTCCACGCCCTCCACGTTCAGAAGTTGCGTCTCGATTTCGTCCAGCTCGATCCGGTACCCGCGGATTTTGACCTGATGGTCGATCCGGCCGAGGTATTCAATGTTGCCGTCCGGCAACCAGGCCGCCAAGTCGCCTGAGCGATACAGTTTTTCCCCCTCCGCAAACGGGGAATCAACGAACTTTTCCGCCGTCAAATCCGGTCGATTCAGGTATCCTCTTGCCAGGCCTTCACCGGCCACGTACATTTCGCCTGCTACGCCGATCGGAACAGGACGACGGTTTTCATCCAGAACATACACGCTCAGCGTGGGGATCGGCTTGCCGATATTACTCTTTGCCGCCTCCATCTCTATCCATGTAATTTCCTTATACGTCACGTGAACCGTCGTCTCGGTAATACCGTACATATTGATCAGCTTTGTCTCCGGGTACTTCGTCTTGAAACCCTTGAGCAACAGCGGGCTGAGTGCTTCGCCGCCGAAGATGACGTTGCGAATCCGCAAATTGTACGGATGGTCCGCTAAAACCTCACGCAGCAGTTGGTAGAAATATGTTGGCGTCTGGTTCAAAATCGTGACCCGTTCGCGGCTCAGCAGTGCCAAGAACTCGGCTGGATTTTTCGCCGTAAGCGGCGGTACGATAACCAGCTTTCCTCCACTCAGAAGTGCTCCGTACATCTCCCAGACGGAGAAATCGAAGCAGAACGAGTGGAATAACGTCCACGTGTCGGACGCCCCAAAGTCGAACAGGTTCTTGTCGTTGAACAAAAGGCGCACGACGTTTTTATGCTCAATCAACGTGCCTTTCGGTTTGCCGGTCGTTCCCGATGTGTAGATGACATAAGCCAAGTTACCCGGGCCAGAAATTGGTTCCAGATTCGAAGCGTCCAGTGCATCAGCGGAGTCCGCCCCTTTGTCGCCCCAAACGAAATCGTCCAATTCAAGGCGCGTTCCTGCGAAATCGGTCTTCTCATGCAAATGCTTTTGAATCAGCAATAACGGTGCGCCCGAATCCTCAATCATGAAGCGGATGCGTTCCTCCGGGTAGTCGGGATCGACAGGCACGTAGGCTCCGCCCGCTTTGAGAATCGCCAGAATGCCGACGACCATATCAAGTGAACGTTCGGCCAGAATCGCTACCAACTGATCCGCTTCGACTCCTGTCTCCCGCAGCTTACGCGCAAGGCGGTTGGATCGCTCGTTCAGTTCGTGGTAGCTCAGCTGCCGCTCATTCATGACGGCGGCCACGTTATCCGGGTAAAGCTTCGCCTGCTCTTCGAACAAGCCATGAATCGTCTGCTGACGCGGGTAGTCTGCCTCCGAATCATTAAAACCGCGCACCAGTTCACGGATTTCCTGCTCGGTTAGCATTTCCAGCGAAGCAATATCCCCTTCCGGCGCTGCTGCGATAGTTTCGAGTAGGTTGTCATAATGTCTGGCGAACCGCTCCGCGGTCTCCTGTTTATACAAAGCCGTAGCGTACTCCAACCGGCATTCGAGCTGGCCATCCAGTTCCGAAATGTCCAGAAGCAGCTCGAACTTAGACGTTCGGTTTTCCAACGGATAAAACGATTGCTCCAGCCCCTCGATGACAATTTGCTCATTCTCCGTATTTTGCAGGGAGAAGAACGTATCAAAGAGCGGATTCCGGCCGGTCGCGCGCGGAATATGAAGACTTTCCATCAAATCTTCGAACAAATAATTTTGGTGTTCAAAAGCCCCGAGTGTGATTTCCTTCATTTCTTCCAGGTACTTAAGGTACGGCTTGGAACGCTCCGGATGGCTGCGAATGGCAAGCGTGTTGATAAACATACCTACGATTGGCTGCACTTCTTCCTGCGTTCTTCCGGCAATCGGCGTTCCCACGATCAGATCTTCCTGACCCGAATATTTATGCATAAGGATCGAGTACGCAGACAACAGCACCATGTACAGGGTCGTGCCCGTCCGTGCGGCCAGTTCTTTCAGCTTTTCCGTCCGTTCTTTCCCAATATCAAACTTCACGGTCCGGCCGTCAAAACTTTGCACCGCAGGCCGCGGGAAGTCCGTCGGCAGTTCCAATACAGGCAACTCGCCCGACAGCTGTTCCAGCCAGTACTCCTTCTGCGGCTGAATCAACTGCCCGTAGGCTTCGGAATGCTGCCAAACGGCATAATCTTTGTATTGAATACGCAACGGAGCCAGCTCCTCACCACGATACAGGCGGCTGAACTCGTCGAAAAGCAATGCTGTCGAGATGCCATCCGAGACGATGTGATGCATATCAAACAACAGGATGTGGCGATCCTCGGTGACTTCGATCAGGCCGATGCGAAGAAGTGGCGGCTTGGTCAGATCAAACGGGTGATAGTATGCTTCCACCACATGGTCCACTTCTAGCTCGCTCGCCTGGAAATAGTCTACAGCAAACTCCACCTCGTCATAGATGCGCTGCACAAGCTCGCCTTGAACCTGCTCGATCCCGGTACGCAGCGTCTCATGACGCTGAATCAACGCCCGGAATGCGTACTCTACGCGCGTGCGGTCCAGCTTGCCTTCGAGAAGAATCGCCGCCGACATATTGTAGCTACGCTCGCCCGCGTCAAGCTGGCGCAGGACGTACAGACGCTTTTGCTCGGATGAAACCGGATAGTACTCGGTCTCTGCCGCCTTTGTAATCTCATAGGTTTCCTGCTGCTTTAAACCGCTAATTCTTTGGGCAAGCTGTTCGATCGTGGTGTAGCGGAAAACGTCCCGCAGCGGAACCTCGACTTGTAGCTCTTTTCGAATCTTGGAAACAAGCGCGGAGGCCCGCAAGGAATGACCACCCAGGTCAAAGAAATCGTCTTGGACTCCAACTCGCGCAATACCCAGCACCTGCTGCCAAATAAGAGCAAGTCTTGTTTCCAGCGTTGTGCGAGGAGCCACATACTCACGGCCGGCTTCTATCTCTCCGGTCGGCTCAGGCAGCGCTTTACGGTCAATCTTGCCGTTCGGTGTGAGCGGAAGCTGATCAAGAGACACCAACCGGGCCGGAACCATATGCGCAGGCAGCTCTTGTTTCAATTGGGACAGCAGATCGCTCAGTTGCAAGGAAACATCCCCCGCCACGTAACCGCACAAATACTTTTGCCCCTGCTCATCCGTACGGTCAGTCACCACAGCCTGCTTGACCCCCGGGAAACTGAGCAGGGCCGTTTCAATTTCGCCGAGTTCGATCCGGAACCCGCGAATTTTCACCTGATAGTCGATCCGGCCGATGAAGTCAACGTTGCCGTCTTCCAGCCAGCGGGCCAAATCTCCTGTCCGATACAGACGTTCTCCAGGCACAAACGGGCTGTCTGCAAACTTCTCGGTGGTTAGGTCCGGACGGTTCCAATACCCGCGCGCCACCCCGGCGCCGCCGATGACAAGCTCCCCCGGAACCCCTACAGGAACCGGCTTTAACCCGGCATCTACAATGTAAAACCGGGCGTTCAGCCAGGCTTTGCCGATCGGCACATGACCCAACGATGGCAGCTTGTCCAGCGGCTCATCGTAAAAGCTGCTGTCAATGGCCGCTTCGGTAACGCCGTAGCTGTTGATGATGCGGAATTGTCCGCCGAATCTTTCCTGCAGCAATCGGTAATCGGTGACACTGCAAGCATCCGAGCTGGTAATCAGCAAATGCATGGAGCTGACGTCCAGCCCTTCTTCATAAATATGCTGCATGAACGGCAGGATAAGCGCAGGCGTCGATTCAAATACCGTAATGTTTTGCTCCCGAATCCAGCCGTATAAGCGGTTCGGATCAATCCGGTCATCCTTTGGCACAATTACCATCGTTCCTCCGTTATACAGCGTCCGCGCGATGTCTCCAACGAACACGTCAAACGAGAAGCTCGCCAGTTGCAACAACCGCACCGGGAACTGATCCAACCGGTACTCACGGCGGTACGCATCCGCCGTATTCACGAGACTACCATGCTCGATCATGACTCCTTTTGGGCGTCCCGTCGTACCGGAGGTGTAAATCACATAAGCCAAGTCATGTGGGGCACTGTCAGCGGATTCAAATTCCTCGGCTGAGGTATCCCCGTTATACATCTGTTCATCGTCCATCGCATAGACAGCTTGAAGCTTCAGCCGGTCATCGGCCAGCCAACCTCCGGCCCCCTCCAACAGATGACGCTGCGTAAGCAACACCGATGCTTCGCTATCGCTGAGCATGTACTCAATCCGCTCCGCCGGATAATCGGGGTCCAGCGGTACATAAGCTCCACCGGCTTTCCATACGGCGAGCACACCGACCAGAAGTTCCACCGAACGTTCTGCCCAGATCCCCGTAATCGTCTCCCTCCCCACTCCCTGTTCACGAAGGAGCGCAGCCAGCCGCTCAGCGCGTTTGTTCAATTCGCCGTAAGTCAGCTTTTTGTCCATGTAAACAACTGCCGGGTGATCCGGAATGTCTCGGGCAAACTTTTCGACATACCGATGAAACGCTATTCCCTCGCTCAGTGCTGCCACCGGCGGGTTAAACACGTCCAGAATACGGTGTCTCTCCTCATCGCTCAACAGAGAAATCTCGCGCACCCGCAGTTCGGGAGTCTCAAGAAACTGGTCCAAAACGGTTACATACTGTTCCATAATGCGATCAATCTCGGTCGTCTCGAACAGGCCGGTACGATAGGAAGCATGAAGAATGACATGGCCTTCATTCAGCATATGGTCGAAGCGCAGCAGTAGATCGTCCATCTCGTGTCTAGCAAAGTGAGCCTCCAGACGTACCTTGATTTCTTCGTACTCCACGATTTTCAAAGGTAGATATTCCAGAGACGTGCGGAACAACTCCGAAAGATCGTTGCGGCCGTGTTGTTCGCGTAAATCCTGAATCAATTGGTTATAAGGATATTTCTGATGCCGCAGATCCGCTGTATTTTCCTTGGAAACCGTTTGGATCAAGGAAAGCACGGACCCAACTGGATTCAGACTAATCCGCGTAGCCACGGTGCTGACGAACATACCGATCGTTTCTTTTTCCTTCTTGCTGGTGCGATTGGCAAACACCGTGCCGACTGGAACATCGGTGCTGTCGGTCAGCTTATACAATAAGACGTACATGGCGGACAAAAATAACGTATATAAACTAACCTGATATTGTTCGCTAAAAGCCAGAATGCGGTCATAGCGGGAACCATCCAAAGTGATGGAACGTTTATTCGATTCGCTGCCAATCGAGAATGGCGGAACCGATTTAATGCCGCTCGTTTCAGGCAAAGTGTTGTACTTGGTCAGCCAGTATTCCTTGCCTTTTTGATAACGCTGCGATTGCTCATATTCATGCTCAGTTGAAATATAATCCAGATAGGATGGGGCCTGGTAACTGCTGAAGATGCCATTGCGCAGTTCCAGGTATTTTTCCATCACCGCATGCAGCAAAGCAGTGACGGACAAGCCATCGGCGATAATATGATTTATAGTCAAATTAAGCCATACTTGGCCGTTCGCAAAATGGATCATCGTAAATTGATAGAGGTGTTCGTCGAACACACTCGCCGGTTTTTCGGTTACTTCTTTCACCCAAGCATAGAATTGTTCGGTTGTGCCTATTTCGAGGTGGCTTATCCTGGTTTGGACATTCTCCAGCTCTTCGAACCACTGCGTTGGATTTTGCATATCCCCGCTAATGCGGATTCGGAAAGCGTCATAGGTTTTGACAATCTCTGCCGCCGCTTGCTCAAGCAGCTTGGTGTCGATCTCGCCCGTAATCTGGTAGGTCGCGGAAAGCATCGTGATGGATGTGCCCGGATTCATAATTTCCATGAACCATATCCGGCGCTGGGCTTGCGTTAATCCATATTGCTTGTTCGTATTCTCTCTCACATCGACACACTCCCGTATTAGAGATTGTTTGTAGATAGGCTTTATACCTGAATATCAGCAGGAAGCCGCCCGCCGAAAAGCGGGTCTAGCCGTACAGCCGCGCGTAGTAACCTCCGAGCGCCAGCAGTTCCTGATGGCGGCCCCGTTCCACGACCGTTCCTTGATTCATGACCGTAATCAAATCCGCATGTTCCACAGTGCTGAGACGGTGGGCAATCAGAATGGTGGTGCGCCCCTTCATCAATACGTTCAGAGCTTGCTGTACCCAATGCTGGGATTCGTTATCCAATGCAGAAGTCGCTTCGTCCAGCAGTAGAATCGGGGCGTTTTTGAGAATCGCCCGGGCGATCGCAATTCGCTGCCTTTGTCCACCTGACAATGACGCTCCCCTCTCTCCCACCGGCGTTTTATACTGTTCAGGAAGTTCCTGAATAAAATGGTGAGCGTACGCCGCTTTGGCCGCTTCCACCACTTCTTCATCCGTTGCATCCGGGTTGCCATAGCGGATATTTTCCTCAATCGTGCCGGTAAACAAAAACGGTTCCTGCGGAACGTATGCAATCTGCCTGCGGATTTCTTCCAGCGTGTAATGGCCGAAAGGTTTACCCTGAAGCAGGATATCTCCGCTGTCCACAGGATAAAAACCGAGCAGCAGCTTGATCAGCGTACTTTTGCCGCTGCCGCTGGCTCCCACGATCGCAGCGACCTGACCAGGAAACACCTGCATGGACATGTCGACAAGCACCTTTTTATCTGTCTGATAGGAAAATTCCACATCGCGAAACTCCACCGCAGCCTCCGATACAAGCTCGCTATGAGAAGATCCCAAACGCTCCGGTTCCTCTTCCTCGCTTAGTACCTCTTGAATCCGGTGAGCACCCGCGAGCGAATTTTGGGTCATCGACAGAACCATCCCCAGGTTCAACAAGGCGTGCGTCAGATTCACTTGCAAAACTGCCAGAGCGGCGACACTTCCCATTCCCATCAATCCGTAAGCATAAAGAAGACTGCCGATGACGATGATGCCGCAGAACGTGACGTAGCTGATAAAATGGTTCACCGCAGCCTGCATACCGTTCTTTTTCGCCGTTTGCCGAAGCGTTTGCGTCATTTGCTCGTTCAACGCCTCGTACTGGCCGTAAATCGTGCGGATGCGAAACAGCTTCACAATTTGAATGCCGCCCATAAAATCTTTAAATTTTTCGGTCATTTTACCGAGCGTACGCAAGCCTTGTTCGGACAAAGCGCGGATATCCCGTGCAAATTTCAGGCTGACCAGAGAGGACAGCAGCAGAATGACGAAGGATACGCCAGCAAACCGCCAATCAATCACCGCCATAGAGACAATGGAGCCGATGCAGAAGACAACTTGAAGCAGCAAAACGAAGTAAACCTGCGAGAATGTAAACTCAACGGTCGTTACGTCGTTGTTCACTCGCGACAGCAAGTCCCCATGGTGGTTCTGCTCCAGGAATCTCGGCCGCACCCGGCACAGCTTGTCATAAAGACGTTTGCGGATATTCAGCACAGTCAGCTCGACACTGCGCTGGTATAAGTAAATGAACCAGGGAGAAATTATATTTTCCAGGAACAGGGCCGCGCCCAAAATAACAAAAGCTTCTACCATCAGGGACGTATCTCGGGACACGGCGAAATCAACCAAGTTATGTACGACCAAGCTGAAGGCGATCAGAAACAATGTCTGGGTGAGCGCCGTTACAGCAAGGCCAATCGCGTACTGGGTTTTGCGCTTGCGGTTCATAAACGTCAGCAAGTAGCCGAGTTCTTTCACTTGTGATAGCCTTCCGCCCTTTTTCATGTGTACGACACCTCCCTGCGTTCGGCAGACTCGGTAAACTCCTGGTAATACGACTGGGCGTACAGTCCCTTCCTCTCGAGCAATTGTTCATGAGTGCCCTTTTCGACAATACTTCCTTGTTCCATAACCCAAATTTCATCGGCGTTTTGTACCGTAGAAAGCCGGTGGGCAATAACCATGGTCGTTCTCTTCTTCATCAATACGCCCAACGCTTCCTGAACCGCGCTTTCCGACTCCGGATCAAGTGCCGATGTGGGCTCGTCCAACAGCAGAACGGGAGCATCCTTCAGAAACGCCCGAGCCATTGCAATGCGCTGGCGTTGCCCACCGGACAAAAACCCGCCGCGCTCTCCGACATACGTCTGGTAACCGTCCTCAAGCTGCATAATGAAAGAATGAGCCTGAGCGGCTTTGGCGGCTTCGATAATCTCGTCCATCGACGCTTCTTGCCGCCCATAGCCGATATTTTCGGCGATCGTACCGCTAAACAAATATGAATCTTGGGTTACCACGGAAAAATGTGACCGAAGCTGCTCCGGATCTGCACCGTGGATCAGGCTTCCGAACACGCGGATCTCGCCCTGATCCTCCGGAAGTGGATAAAAGCCGCATACCAGCTTAAACACCGTACTCTTCCCTCCGCCGCTCGCTCCGACAAGTGCAATCGTCTTGCCTTCCGGCACCGAGAAGCTAACATTCCGCAGAATCGGGGAACTCTCTTCATACCCGAAGGTTACGTTCTGAAACTGGATGGGGGCGGCGCTCGCTTTTGGAAGCAAACGGCCATTTTCCGTTTCGGTCGGCTGCTCGACGATTTCGGAGACCCTTCTCAGGGCACCGGTCATTTCGAACGTGCGCGTAATGAGCTCGGGAATATGCTCCAGCGGCTCCAGACACAGATTAAGCAAGTACAGGAAGGCGATCAGTTCTCCCGCGCCTAGCTGCCCGTTGTAGATCAAATAGCTTCCGTAACTGACGGCGAAAATGATCGGGCTAATCATCAGCGTAGAAAGCAGCGGGTTGACCCAGGCTTCCCGCTTTTTCACGGCCAGCTTTTTTTGAGCCGTCAATTGTAGCAGCACTTGGTAGGAGCGAGATAACATACCGGATAGCAGGTAGCTTTTTACAATAGGCATCCCCCCAAGCGTATCCTGGAGGTTGACGTTCATTCGGCCCATGTTCGCCTGGGCTTCCTCCGTCAACTGTTCCAACTGCTTGCCGATCCATTGGGAAACCAGCAGTGCTACGGGAAATAACAGCAGGCTGTACAGCATCAGCTCCCATTGGAGATACATCAAATAAGCGAAACAGCCGATAAATAATAGCGGATGATAAAACCACTGGGCGAGGTCCCGAATCATAAATTGCTGGATGAGCTGCAGATCGTTGTTGATCCGCGACAACACGTCGCCGGAGTGCTGCTTTTCCAAATAGGGGACCGGGAGTTTGCCGATATGACGCATGACATGGTTGCGGATATCCTGCACCGCAGAGGCACTGCTTCGCTCCACACCAAAGCTCATGAAAAACTTCGCCGGCACACCGATCAAGATGACCACAAAGACCGTGTACACGATCTGCAGAACGATAGGCCCCGCCCCATTCTCGGCCTGTGTGGTCAACTGCTCGACCAAACGTCCCGTCCATATCTCAATAACCGCGGCGGCAATTGCGGACAGGATACCGACGATCATCCAGCCTTTGTGACGGCTTACATAGGACATCAGCCAGCGGAACGCTTTCCAGGTGGCATAAGCGGTTCGGCGCTTGGAAGGCGCCGCTGTGCCTTGTCCTTGAACAGACGTCTGCCGGTCAGCTCCCATGCAGGACCCCTGCCTCCGCTTCGATCTGCTGCTTGATTTGCACTAAGATGTCACGGATGACAACGGCCGTTTCGTCCACGCGCGCGAGTTCCAGTAACTCCTCGTGTGCGCCCTCCAGCCGGTAATCGGCGTAAGCTTGCGTCGTTGCCCTCTGCCAAGACGGCAACTGGTGCTCCAGGCGGAACGCTTCACTGTCCTTCGCAATCAGTTCGTAAATTCGGGCAGTTATCGTTCCTGAATTAATAAGCTGCGCTTCGTACGTCAATGTGGCTTTGATCTTCCGATGAACACGCTCCCGCACGAGCGGATTGCTCATTAATTCCTTCTCTTCTTCGTCGAAATCCGCAAGCATCTCTTCAAGCTCTTTCTCAGACGTTTCATAAGGTGTGAGTGTGTCCTTAATCCACGAGTCCACCATGAGCATGTCCGTTACGGAGTACCCTCTTCTTTCCATCGATTTGGCTACCTCGAACGTCAGGTTGCCTCCGAAGCAGTAACCGAGCAACACGTAAGGTCCTTCAGGCTGGATACGAACAATCTCATCCACATAACGGTTCAGCATGGCCTCGTAATCGATGACATCGTCGATAAAATCAATGCCGTAAAGCACGAATCGGCCGTCTAGTCTGCTTGCAAGCTCTCGGTAACCGATGCCGAAGCCGCTGCCTGGAGGGAAGCAGAACACGTTCAGATCCCCTGTTTTATTTAGCTTAATGAAGGAGTCTCCCCCTTTATCCAGACCCAGATCCTCCTCTCCAAAAGCCATGGCTTCAACGGTTACATGATGGAATTGGCGATTCAGCGGTATCTCGATGCCCGTTTCATCGTAAACGGCTTGAACGAGCCTAATCAGACTTAAGGAATTGCCTCCCAGCTCAAAAAAGTTATCCTTTACGCCAACCTGTGGAATGCCAAGTGTATCCTGCCAGACACGGACAATCTTCATCTCGAGCAGCGTTCTCGGCGCGACATATTCCGTTCTTCCAGTGGCGGCTTCCTCTGGCGCGGGTAGCGCTTTGCGGTCGATTTTCCCGTTCGGAGTCAGCGGCATCCGCGAAAGCTGCACGAGGTACGAAGGAATCATATATCTCGGAAGTTGCTTGGCGAGCTGCTCCTTGAGTTCATGCGCCGCCAGCCTCGTTTCCGCAACGTAATAAGCAACAAGCTGCTTATGGCCGTTTGCGTCGTCGCGGGCGAGCACCACCGCTTCTTGCATGGCGGCGATCTTCAGCAGCTGCTCTTCAATCTCGCCGATTTCGATCCGGTAGCCGCGGATTTTCACCTGATGATCGATCCGCCCCCGGTATTCGATGTTGCCGTCCGACAGCCAGCGGGCGAGATCTCCCGTCCGGTAAAGGCGTTCTCCCGGCGCAAACGGATGTTCCACAAACTTCTCTGCCGTCAGCTCCGGTTGGTTCAGGTAACCTCTCGCAAGCCCCACGCCTGCCACGCACAGCTCTCCGTCCACTCCAGGAGGCACAAGCTGCAGGTGGGCATCCAAAATGAAAATCCGGTGATTGGACAGCGGGCGCCCGATCGGAATAACTCTGCGCTCCGGCTGCTGCTCAACCGCATCCCAAAGCGTCGTAACAATCGAAGCTTCGGTAGGCCCGTAAGCATTGAAATAGTGGACCTTCTCCTTCCACTGCTGCACAAATTCGGCCGATACCGCCGAACCTCCCGTTACAAGCTTCGTTAAGCTGGGAAGGCGGTCCGGGTTCAAATATGCGCTGTACGTCGGAGGCAAAATCGCCGCCGTAATCGCATGCTCGTTCATATAACTCTCGAACAGGCGGTTATCGAGAATCGTCTCGGCCATCGGGATGTACAAAGTCGCGCCAAAATAGAGCGCTTTGAACACTTCCCAGCAGGACGCGTCGAATGACAGGCTGGCGAATTGAACGATCCGGTCATGCTCCGTGATGCTCAGCCTGTCCGCGAACATCAGCTTCAAGCTGACCAAACCACGATGCTCCAGCATGACCCCTTTGGGTTTGCCCGTCGTACCTGATGTATAGATGACATAAGCCAGATCATTCGGACCGCTGGCCGGCTCCAGATTCGAAGCATCCAGCACACCAGTGGATTCCGCCCCGCTATCGCCCCAAACAAAATCGTCTAATTCAAGGCGTGTTCCTTCAAAGTCGGTTTTCTCGTGCAGATGTTTTTGAGTCAGCAATAACGGTGCGCCTGAATCCTCGATCATGAAGCGGATGCGCTCCTCCGGGTAGTCGGGATCGACAGGCACGAAGGCTCCGCCCGCTTTAAGAATTGCCAGAATGCCGACGACCATATCAAGCGAGCGTTCGACCAGAATTGCTACCAGCTGATCTGCTTCTACTCCTTTTTCCCGCAGCTTCCGCGCAAGGCGGTTGGATCGCTCGTTCAGCTCGCGGTAGGTCAATTGCCGCTCGTTCATGACGACGGCCACGTTATCCGGGCGATGCTCCGCCTGTTCTTCGAACAAGCCATGAATCGTTTTCCCCCGCTCGAACTCGGTTTCGGTGTCATTAAATCCCTTGAGCAGCATCTCCCTCTCGACTGGGAACAGCATATCGACTTGTCCAAACTCCAGATCTGGCTGAAATAAAAGCATGGACAGCAAACGAACAAGATGGTCGGCCGCCTGCTCCATAAATGCCCGCTCGTACCGCTGTCCGTCAAAGCTTATTTCCAGCTCGATGGAGTGGTTTTGGCGGTCGAAGCGAAAAACGGTATCAGCCGCCACACGGTTACCCAGCGGTCCCGGATGAATCGGGGCGAAGGATGCGATGGTGTTGACGACCGGGAGGCCATGCCCCGTATAGTCCAAATGGAGCGGCTCCACCATTTTTCGAAAAGGCAGGTGCTGATGCTCCAGCGCCTCGCCGATGGAGCCTTTGATGCCCCCAAGCAGCGTTTTCAGCGTAGTCTGGCTGCTTACCGATGTCTTGATCACCAAGATGTCATGCGGCGGCGTCTCGCCCTGGTCTGCGCTATACGAAGGCATGCCGACAAGCACTTGGTCCCGCCCGGTATATTTGAACAGCAGGCTTTTGACTCCTGCCAAAACAATCATGTACAGAGCCAAATCCGAACCGCTGGCGAGGCCAATGATTCTCTCCGAGAGTTCGCTCGGCAGAGTACGGTGAAGCAAGTCCGGCTCAGCCGCAGATTCACCGCCCTCGAATAATTTGGAGGATTGACTGTATGGAAGGAAGCTCAGGCTATCATCTGCGTCAAACTTGCCGCTCCAGTACCGTTCTTCCTTTTCAAATAAAGATTTCATTCGTACCTCCCCTAAAAATGAAGTGACCGCATACCCCGACGCAGGTCTGGAAAGGCTTGCTTTCGACCTGCGCGTTTACGGGCTTGCATGTTGTTCGCGTCTTCCTTGGGATACACGCGCTGTCGCTTGATGACGGAAGCGCGCTTGTAACATTAGAATGCGAATTCGATCGTATCGACGGCACTCTTTGCGCCTGCCGCCGGTTTATGACATTCAATTCGGCTTAGCTCGAGTTGTGGATTTTCCGCAATTTGAGACAGTACCCGCAGGTAATCCTCAGTCAAGGTGCGGATCATCGTTTCTTTGAACAGCTTGGTGGCGTAGAAGAAGCCCCCGCTCAACGCCCCTTCGTTTTCATACATAAACAGCGTCAGATCAAACTTCGCTTCTTCCAATGGGTCAAGCTCGTAATTCTTCAGGCTGACCCCTTCCAGTTCGGCGTCTCGTTCTTCAATATTTTGCAAGTCGAAAACGGCATCGAACAACGGGAAGCGGCCCGGCTCCCGTTTCACATTCAAACGTTCCACGAGATCTTCGAATGGATAATCCTGGTTCTCAAAAGCACCCAAAGCCGTTTCCTTCACTTCTTCCAGGTAGGACAAGAACGTTTTGTCGCCAGACGGACGATTGCGGAGCGCCAGCGTATTAACAAACATGCCGATGACCCGCTCCAAATCGGCGTTAGTTCTTCCAGCCACCGGGGTGCCCACGATCAAGTCTTCCTGACCGCTGTACTTGGACAGCAACACAGTATAGGCCGCAAGCAGCACCATGAACAGTGTGCTTTCACACTCGGCAGCCAATTCGCGTAACTGCGCAGAGAGAGAAGCTTCGACGTCGAACTCCACATGCGCGCCTTCGTAGCTACGAACGGCAGACCGTTCGTAGTCCATCGGCAGGTCCGCCGTGGGCAACTCGCCTTCGAAGGTTTGTAGCCAGTACGCTTCCTGCCGCCCGATTCGCTCTCGGTGGGCCTTCGACTGCTGCCAAACGGCATAATCCTTGTAATGAATGCGCAGGGGTGGCAGCTGTTCTCCGGCGTAGAAACTCGAGAACTCCTCCATCACAATCGCCATCGATACACCGTCGGACACGATATGGTGCATATCGAAAAGGAGAATACGCAGGTGCGGCTCCAGCTCGATGACCCCGGCGCGCAGCAGCGGCGGTTGGCCGAGATCAAACGGACGAACGAAGTTGCGGACGATCTGCTCGATTTGATCTGAATCCTCTGTATCCGCTTGATGGTGCTCGATAGCAAAATCGACCTGTGGGTATATCCGCTGAACCACTTCGCCCTTCATCATTTCAAAACCGGTGCGCAGCGATTCATGCCGTGTTATCAATTTCCGCAAGGCGGCTTCCAACCGGTCTAAATCAAACTCACCTTCCACCTGCACCAGTTCCGGCATGTTGTAAAGCTGATCTGCTCCATCCAGCGTGTGCTGAATGAACAGCCGTTTCTGCGCGGAGGACAGAGGGTAATACTCTCTCTGCTCCGCTTGAGGAATGGCCTCATGCTCCCGCCGTTCCATCCGGGCGATCGCCTTGGCCATCGCCGCAATCGTCGAGTGGCGGAATACGTCGCGCAGCGGGAGGTTGACGTTTAGTTCCTTAAATACCTTGCCTGCCAGTGACGTCGCCCGCAGGGAGTGACCGCCGATGTCGAAGAAGTTGTCGTGAACGCCAATCTCCTTCGTAAGCCCCAGCACCTCCTGCCAAATCACCGCCAGCTTCATTTCCAGCTCATTGCGCGGTGCGACATACTCCGTTCCACTTCCCGCTTCCCCTTCCGGCGCTGGCAGCGCCCTCCGGTCTATTTTCCCGTTCGGTGTCAGAGGCAGACGCTCCAGCTCCACGAAGTACGACGGGATCATGTAACCCGGTAGCTCCTGTGCCAGGGCACTGCGCAGATCATTCACTGCCAGCTTCGCTCCAGTATCCGGCGTGTAATACGCACACAGCACCTTCTGCCCATTCGCATCACTTCGAACCAGCACCACCGCTTCGCGCACACCTTCCACCCGCAACAGCTGCGACTCGATCTCACCCGTCTCGATCCGGTAGCCCCGGATTTTTGCCTGGTTATCGATCCGCCCGATGAAGTCCACGTTGCCGTCTTCCATCCACCGCGCCAAATCTCCCGTGCGGTACAACCGCTCGCCCACAGCGAACGGACTGTCTACAAACTTCTCTTCCGTCAGCTCTGGACGGTTCAAGTACCCACGTGCTACGCCAACGCCGCCGATGACCAGCTCGCCCAGCACACCGACGGGTACGGGATTCAGATGTGCATCCACGATGTAAAACTTCGCATTCAACCACGCTTTGCCGATCGGCACATGGCCTGTATGCGGCAGCTTCGTCAGCGCTTCGTCATAGAAACTGGAGTCGATACCCGCTTCCGTCACACCGTAAGCGTTAATGATGCGGAACGACGAGCCGAATCGTTCCTGCAAGGTTCGGTAATCCGCCACACTGCAGCTGTCCGAGCTTGTAATCAACAGCTCCATCCCGCTGAACTCCAACCCCTGTTCATGTACGTATTCCATAAACGGCACGATCAGCGCCGGTGTTGATTCGAAGATCGTCACTCGCTCCCGCACTATCCAGTAGTGCAGACGAGAAGGATCGATCCGGTCGTCCTTCGGCACAATCACCATCGTGCCTCCGTTGTACAGCGTCCGGGCAATGTCGCCCACGAACACGTCAAACGAGAAGCTGGCGAGCTGCAACAACCGCACCGGGAACTGATCTAATCGGTATTCCCGCTGGTAACCCGCCGCCGTGTTCACCAGGCTGCGGTGCTCGATCATCACACCTTTCGGCTTGCCCGTCGTTCCCGATGTGTAGATCACGTACGCCAGATCCTCTGGGCGGGCTTCATGGAAGCTGTCCATGCCAACAACATCAACATCAATATCATCCACAACATCCAGATGGTTCCGATCCGCACCGTTCACAGCCCCCGTTAGTTTGCCAGAGACCCGGCTGGAAGCCATGTTGGAGCCTTGATCAAAGCACATCGGAGCATTTGCCCGATCTTCGCTGTACGACACTTCGTCGTCGAGGTACAGCACCGACATCAGCGCCAGCTCCTCTTCGCGGAGCCAGGCCTCGGCACGTTCTCGCAGCGGCGTTTGTGTCAGCAGTACCTTCGCTCCGCTGTCTTCGAGCATAAACCGCACGCGGTCCGCCGGATAATCCGGGTCGAGGGGTACATACGCCCCGCCGGCTTTCCAGACGGCCAGCACGGCCACCAGCAAGTCCACCGAACGCTCGGCGAGAATGCCAACGATTGACTCCCGGCCGATGCCATTTGCACGCAGCGTGACCGCTAAGCGGTTCGCTCGCTCGTTCAGCTCCACATACGTTAGGCGGTTATTTTCATACACAACGGCCTCCGCTTCCGGCGTACACTCTGCCTGTTTCTCAAACAGACGGTGGAACGTAGCCGCAGGAGCCGCTTCTAGCTGCGCTGGATTAAACGCATTGAGAACTTGTTCTTTTTCCTCTGCTGTCAGCAAGTTCAGCTCGGCAATCTTCGCATCTGGACGGTTTACAATTGTCAGGAGCAACTGCTCGTAATGTTTTGCCAGCCGTTCAATCGTCTCCCTTTTGTAAAGAGCTGTCGCATATTCAAAGCTGTAATCCAAGCCGCCGTTCTCCTCGCCCACATCCAAGCTGATATCAAACTTCGCAGTATCAAGTACGCTCGGATAAGGAATCAGGCGAAGCCCTTCCAGCTCAAATTGCTCGTTCTCCGTATTTTGCATCGTAAACATCGTGTCGAACAGCGGATTACGGCTTAAGTCACGGGTGACTTGCACCTTGTCCACCAATTGTTCGAACGGATAGTTTTGATGCTCAAAGGCACGCAGCGTTGTTTCTTTGACTTCGTTCAGATATGACAGGAATGTTTTCTCCGAAGACGGATAACTGCGAATCGCCAGCGTGTTTAGGAAAATCCCGATCAACGGCTGCACATCTCCATGATTCCTTCCGGCAATCGGCGTACCAACGATTACGTCTTCCTGACCTGAATATTTATGCAAAAGCACGTTATACGCCGCAAGCAGCACCATAAACAGCGTCGTGCCCGTTTCCGAAGCCAGCTGTTTCAGGCCGCCGGTTTTTGAAGCGTCGAAGGAAAACTCCAGCGTTTGACCTTCGTAGCTCTGTACAGCCGGACGTGGATAGTCGGTCGGCATTTCCAGCACTGGAAGCTCGCCCTGGAACATGTCCAGCCAATACGCCCCCTGATGCTGAAGCCGTTCCTGCTGCTCCTGCGAATGCTGCCAAACGGTGTAGTCTTTGTACTGAATGCGTAGCGGCTCCAATTGCTCTCCACCATACAAACGTACGAATTCTTCAACAAAGATTTCCATTGAAACGCCGTCAGAAATAATATGATGCATGTCGTACATCAGAATATGGCGTTCCGGAGCCAGCTCAACAAGGCCTACCCTCAACAGCGGTGGCTTAGCCAAGTCAAACGGACGGACGAAACCGTGAACCACCGCTTCGACCTCTTGCTCATCCGCTTGATAGAACTCCACCGCAAAATTCACGTCCTGGTAAACCCGCTGTGATGCTTCTCCATCCACCATTTCAAACCCGGTGCGCAACATTTCATGCCGCGCCACGAGCTTACGGAACGTTTCTTCGAACCTTGCCCGGTCCAAAGCACCCTCCAGCAGCATCGCTTCCGGCATGTTGTAGCTAAGCTCCGCAACTTCCAGCTGATTCAGAATAAAGAGACGTTTTTGAGCAAAAGATTGCGGGTACACCTCTCGGCCATCCGTCACCGGAATGGAAACAAATATCTGCTGATCCAGCCGAGAAATGGCGGTAGCCATGCTCTCGATCGTGGAATGGCGGAACACGTCGCGCAGTGGCAGATCCACGTTCAACTCTTTATGAATCTTGCTGACCAACGTTGTCGCGCGCAGGGAGTGGCCACCGATGTCGAAGAAGTTATCGTGAACACCAATCTCCTTCGCAAGCCCCAGCACCTCCTGCCAAATCGCCGCCAGCTTCGTTTCCAGCTCATTGCGCGGTGCGACGTACTCCGTTCCGCTTCCCGCTTCCCCTTCCGGCGCTGGCAGCACCTTCCGGTCTATCTTTCCGTTCGGTGTCAGAGGTAGACGCTCCAGTTCCACAAAGTACGACGGGATCATGTACCCAGGCAACTCCTGTGCCAGCGCCCTGCGCAGATCGTTCACTACCAGCTCAACTCCGGTATCCGGCGTGTAATACGCGCATAGCGCCTTCTGCCCGTTCGCGTCACTTCGAACCAGCACCACCGCTTCGCGCACACCTTCCACACGCAACAGCTGCGACTCGATCTCACCCGTCTCGATCCGGTAGCCCCGGATTTTTGCCTGGTTATCGATCCGGCCGATGAAGTCCACGTTGCCGTCTTCCATCCACCGCGCCAAGTCTCCCGTGCGATACAACCGCTCACCAGCGGTGAAAGGACTGTCTACAAACTTCTCTTCCGTCAGCTCTGGACGGTTCAAGTACCCACGTGCTACCCCAACTCCGCCGATAACCAATTCGCCCAGCACACCGACTGGAACAGGATTTAGATGTGCATCCACGATGTAAAACTTCGCATTCAGCCATGCTTTTCCGATTGGCACATGACCTGTCTGCGGCAGCTTCGCCAACTCCTCGTCATAGAAACTGGAGTCGATCGCTGCTTCCGTCACGCCGTAGGCGTTAATAATGCGGAACGATGAGCCAAAACGCTCCTGCAAGGTCCGGTAATCCGCCACACTGCAACTGTCCGAGCTTGTGATCAACAGCTCCATCCCGCTCAACTCCAGCCCTTGCTCGTGCACGTATTCCATAAACGGTACGATCAGTGCTGGTGTTGATTCAAAGATCGTCACTTGCTCCCGCTCTATCCAGTGGTGCAGGCGAGACGGATCAATCCGATCATCCTTCGGTACAATGACCATGGTGCCTCCGTTATACAACGTGCGTGCGATATCACCCACGAACACGTCAAACGAGAAGCTGGCGAGTTGCAGTAGCCGGACTGGGAACTGATCCAACCGGTATTCCCGCCGGTAGCCCGCTGCCGTGTTCACCAAGCTGCGGTGCTCAATCATTACACCCTTCGGCTTGCCTGTTGTCCCCGACGTGTAGATCACGTACGCTAGGTCCTCAGGACGAGCTTCATGGAAGCTGTCCAAGCCAGCAACCTTCAGATGACTCGGATCATCGCTGTTCACAGCACCCGTCAGCTCGCCGGAGACTTTACCGGAAACCATGCTGGAGCCAAGCGGTGCATTCTCCCGGTTTTCGCTGTATGACATTTCGTCGTCGAGGTACAACACCTTTGCAAGTGCCAGTTCCTCTTGGCTGAGCCAGGCTTCAGCACGCTCTCTCAGTAGCGTTTGTGTCAGCAGCACCTTCGCTCCGCTGTCTTCAAGCATAAACCGCACGCGGTCCGCCGGATAATCCGGGTCAAGCGGTACATATGCCCCGCCTGCTTTCCAGACGGCCAGCACGGCCACCAGCAGGTCCACCGAGCGCTCGGCGAGAATGCCAACAATCTCCTCCCGGCCGATTCCACTTGCGCGCAGCGTGGCCGCTAAGCCGTTCGCCCGTACGTTCAGCTCCGCATACGTCAGCCGAACGTTCTCGTAGACAACGGCTTCCGCTTCCGGTGTACGTTCCGCCTGTTCCTCGAACAGTCGGTGGAACGCGGCCGCCGGAGCCGCTTCCGGCTGCGCCGGGTTAAACGCGCCGAGAATTTGTTCTTTTTCCTCTTCCGTCAGCAAGTCCAGCTCAGCGATCTTTGCATTCGGATGGCTTACAATCGCCGCAAGCAAATGTCCAAAATGAATCGATAGCCGCCGGATCGTGCTTTCTTTATAAAGAGCCGTTGCGAATTCAAAGTTGCACTCCAGTCCGCCATTTTCTTCCGTAACATCCACACTCAGGTCGAACTTGGCCATACCATATTCGCTAGGGTACGGGGACAATTTCAGCCCTTCCAGCTCAAACTCTGACTCCTCCAGGTTTTGCAGGGAGAACATCGTGTCAAACAGCGGGTTGCGGCTCAAATCCCGGCTAACCTGCACTTTATCGACGAGTTCTTCGAACGGATAATTCTGATGCTCGTAAGCGCCTAAAGTCGTTTCTTTCACTTCTTCCAGATACGACAGGAAGGTCTTCTCCGAAGCCGGATAATTGCGGATCGCCAGCGTGTTGACGAACATTCCGATCAAAGGCTGCGTGTCGCCGTGCGTTCTGCCCGCAATCGACGTTCCGACGATCAAATCGTCCTGACCTGTGTATTTATGCAAAAGCACGGTATATGCGGCAAGCAACACCATATATAGCGTCGTTCCTCTTTGAGCGGCCAGCTGTTTCAAGCCTTCGTTCGTTGCCTCGTCCACGAAGGACGTCAGCGTATGTCCCTCATAGCTCTGTACAGCAGGACGCGGATAGTCCGTTGGCATTTCCAGAACCGGCATCTCGCCCCGGTAACGGTCCAGCCAGTAAGCTTCCTCGCGTTTCAATTGAATTTTTTGCTCGTCCGATTGCTGCCATACTGCATAGTCCTTGTACTGAATGTGCAAAGGCTCTAATGACTCACCGCCATACAGACGAACGAGTTCCTCAACGAACACGTCCATCGAAACCCCGTCGGAGATGATATGGTGCATGTCAAACATCAGTAAATAACGATCGGCGGCCAGCTCTACGAGCTCGGCACGCAGCAGCGGTGGCTTCGCCAAGTCGAAAGGTCGGATAAAAGCCTGCACGACTGCAGATGCTTCTTCCTCGTTCGCATGTCGACACACGACGGAAAAATCAACGCTCTCGTAAATACGCTGTACCGCTTCGCCTTGCACGACCTCAAATCCGGTTCTCAACGTTTCATGACGTTGGATCAGTCCGCGGAAAGCTTTCTCCAGCAGGCTATGATCAATCGATCCTTCGAGCAGCAGCACACCCGGCATGTTGTAGCTCTGATCGGCTCCTTCCAGCTGATTCAGGATAAACAACCGCTTCTGAGCTGAGGAAAGTGGATAATACGCTCTTTCATCTGCCATCGGAATCGCCGAGAACAACTGCTGTTCAATCCGGGAGAGGGCGAGAGCCATCTGTTCAATCGTTGAGTAGCGGAATACGTCGCGCAGAGGCAACTCGACGTTCAACTCCTGATGCACCTTGCTCACCAGTGTCGTTGCCCGCAGGGAATGGCCGCCCAAGTCAAAGAAGTTGTCATGAACCCCGATGTGCTCCAATCCAAGCACACTTTTCCAAATTTCAGCCAAGCTGGCTTCGAGCGGAGTCCTAGGCAGAGTATGTCCTTCGCCCGGTTGCAAGCTCTCCTCCGGCGCCGGGAGGGAACGGCGGTCTACCTTGCCGTTCGTCGTCAGCGGGAGACGCTCCAACTGGATCAGGTACGCCGGGATCATATAGGTCGGCAGTTCCTGAGACAGCACGCTCTTCAGCTCGGCCGCCGGAAGCTCACAGTCCGCTTCATAATAGGCGCAAAGTTGCTTTTCGCCGGACACGTTTTCCCGCGCGAATACTGTCGTTTTCCGAATTCCCTCCACTTTCTGAAGCTGAGCTTCGATCTCGCCCAGCTCTATGCGGAAGCCACGGATTTTCACTTGGTCGTCCGTTCGTCCCACATATTCAATCGTGCCGTCCGGTAGCCATTTCGCCAAATCCCCCGTCCGGTACATGCGCTCTCCTGACGTAAAAGGATTGTGCACAAATTTCTCCGCCGTCAGTTCCGGCCGGTTATTGTAGCCCCGTACCAAACCTTCTCCGCCGACACATAGCTCCCCGACCACGCCGATCGGCAGCAACTTATTCCGGCTGTCGACGATATACACCGTCGTATTGCTGATTGGTCGTCCGATAGGAACGGTAAGCGCCGACTCATCAACGAAGTCGACCGGAAGGTACGTGGTAAATATCGTGCTTTCCGTCGGTCCGTAAACATGGTTGAGCCTACCCGCTCCAAGATGGGCGAGTGCTTTACGTACATGACCAACCGAGACACGCTCTCCTCCAAACAAAATCGCCCGGACATCCCGGAAACAATGGACATTCACATCTACAAGCACGTTGAAGAAAGCCGTCGTAATAAACATGACCGATATGCGCTGGCGCTGGATGAGATCCGCCAGTAGACCAATTTCCAGCAACGTCTCGCGGGGAACCAGCACCAGCCGCGCCCCGTTGGTCAAAGCACCAAAAATATCGAAAATCGCTCCGTCGAACGAATAGCTCGAAAGCTGGAGGACATGATCGCGATTGGTGATGTCTATATAATTTGTATTTTGCACAACGCGCACGATGTTGCGGTGTGAAACAAGGTTTCCTTTTGGCTTGCCCGTCGTGCCTGACGTATAGATCACGCAGGCCAGATCTGTCGCTTCAATCCCTGGATTTAGGTTTGTTCCGTCCTCGTGATAGAAGGACTCTTCATCCAGTAAGATCACCGAGTCCAAACCCGCCAGTCGCTCGCGCAAGCGGCTTTGTGTCAGCATGACCTGCGCTCCTGAATCCTCTATCAAGAAACGGATACGCTCCTCTGGATATTCCGGGTCAATCGGTACGTAAGCGGCTCCGGCTTTGTGTGTTGCCAGTATACCTATAACCATTTCGATGGAACGCTCAGCCATAATGGCGACCAGACGTCCTTGAGATATCCCGTGGCTGCGCAAGGTACGGGCAAGGCGGTTGACACGTTCGTTCAGCTCCCGGTAAGTCATCTCTTGCTCATTCATGGAGATGGCGGCTGCATCCGGGATGTACTCCGCCTGCTCTTCGAACAATTGAATGAGCGTCTGCCCGCGCGGAAATTCCGTCGTGGTGTCGTTAAAACGTCCGAGAAGGTCGGCCTTTTCTGCCTCCGTCACAAGTTCCAGCTCGCCCACGGTAATTTCCGGGTTATCCGTTACCTGCTCCAGCAGATGCACGAGATGCCCCTTGAGCCGCTCGATGCTGTCTTTATCGAACACTTCGGCGTTAAAGTCGAATCGAATTTCGATCTCGGCTCCCGGCATCACAGTCACGTTGAAGTTATAGTTCGTCTGCTCCTCCATCTGAACGTCAGCAATTGTCAGGCCGCCGTGCTGCTGGTCCCCCGCCTGCTCCATCTGCTCGTCCACCGGATAGTTCTCGAAAGCGATGATATGGTTGATCAGATTCTGCTTTTGCACGCTACGAGTTTGAATTTCATACAGCGGATAGTAATCATAACGCCCGGAATCCAGCGCCCGCTCTTGGAGCTTCGCCATCAGGTCGGCGAACACGGTGTCCACTTCGCTATTGACGCGGACCGGCACCGTATTGATGAACAGCCCGATCATAGACTCAATGCCCGGGATTTCCGCCGGTCTTCCGGCAACGACACTGCCGAATACGGCATCGTTTGTTCCGTTATATTTTTGCAGCATTACGCCCCAAACGGCTTGCAGCAGCGTATTGACTGTAACCAGGTGCTGTTTCGCCACCCGGTCCATCCGTTTGCTCAAGTCCTTGCCTAGTTCGGCGGTGACGTGATCAGCCGTAAATCTGCCGCTCGGCGCTGGTTCCTTTTGCCCCGGAAGTACGGTTTGCCCTTCGTAGCCTGCCAGGAACGCCGTCCAATAGCCGGATGCCGCCTGATCGTCCTGTTTCTCCAACCATTCGATATAATCGCCATAATCCGATCCTTTACCTCCCGCTGGCTGCTTCCCAGAGGTCAGGGCCGAGTATATCTCAAACAACTCCTGCGTCAGCTGAGCCAGGCACCAGCCGTCCATTAAAATATGCTGGAAACTCCACAGAACGTGATAACTTTGCTCTTCGGTGCGCAGAATCGTAAACCGAACGAGCGCATCATGTTCCATGTCGAAGCCACGAAACTTGTCCACCTCGGCCTTTTCATCCAAGTAAGCTTGTTTCTCGTGTACCTGCAAATGAAGCAGCTCTTCATATTCAAAGCCGACTGGCTTATCGCGGTATATGATTTGCAGCGGCTCGCCCGCTGGTCCATTCACAAAATTCGCCCGCAGCACCAGATGACGTTTTGCAAGCTCCATCCAGCTCCTCTCAAAAAGCTGGACGTCGAGCGCTCCCCGCATCGTAAACCGAGTCTGCTCAAAGTAAGCTGCCGTTTGCTGGTCAAGTGCGCTGTGGAACCACATACCCTTTTGCATCGGCGTCAGCGAGTAAATATTTTCGATTTCCCCGAGATGACTCGAGCGCTGGGCGATTTGCTCCAATTCTGTGATGGTCAAGCCTTTAAATTGCACGTCGCTTGGCGTCATTTCGGTGTTCTCTTTGCCTGCGCAGTGGGTAATGAGCTCTCGGAGACTTTGCTCAAGCCGCTGAGCGAAGGCTTCCATCGTTTCCTTCCGATACTGCTTCCGGCTGTAGCTGAGATCGAGCGATAAAGCACCGTCCAGCACCATACCGTTGATATCCAGCACAAAGCTGCGGGCCTGCCGGTCGCTAGCCGGGCTGCCACTGGAATAAGAAGATATGCCGATCTCGCCCTGGTTGACATCATCGTCGAACTGGCCGAGGTAGTTAAAATTAATTTCCGGCTCTGCGCCCCAAACCAAGCCTTCCTCCGATTTCGAAAGATAGCGGCATATGCCGTACCCAAGCCCCTTGTTCGGAATGCGGCGCAAGTTTTCCTTGACCTGTTTAATCTGATAGGTCAAATCCCGGTCAGTTTCCGGCTCTAGGACGACCGGAAACTTGGTCGTAAACCAGCCGACTGTACGCGTGATATCGATATCCGATCCGATCGATTCACGTCCGTGTCCTTCGAGATTGATCCGCACCCGTTCGTGCCCCGTCCATTTGCGTAAGGCTATGCCGAGCGCCGTTACCAAAATATCATTCATTTCGGTGTTGAAGGCACGGTGAACCCGCTTCAGTAGCAACTCCGTTTCTTCGGGAGCCAAACGGACAAACAGCGATTCGCTGTCCTGCTGCGTCGTAACGTCCGCCTCCATATCCTTCGGCACGGCCGGAACCTCCATTTGATCCACGGCCTGCCAATAGGCCCGTTCCTTCTCCATCTCCGGGCTTTGCGCGTAAGCAGCCAACTGCTCGGACCAAGTGCGGTACGCATCTGTTTTCGCCGGGAAACGAATTTCTTCGCTTTTGCCAGTCTGCTCGTAACCTAGAGCGAAATCCTCCATTAAAATGCGCCAAGACACGCCATCTACCACAGCATGATGAACCCCGAGCAGCAAATGATCACCGTCCGCGCACTGGAACAGTCCCGCCTTCATGAGGGGCCCGTTCTCCAGATCGATGCCCGCTTGAATGTCCGTTGCCTTCGCTTCCACAGTCTGCGTGGGATTCTCCGCATCTTTGAAGTCGAACACGTCCAGCGTGAACATCTCGTCTTCCTGAATCGCGCGGTTCCGTGCGCTAAACCCTTGTTCCGTTTTGCGGAACACCATCCGTAAGGCGTCATGATGCTCGGCCAGCTTTTGCAGCACCTGACGTACCATCTCTTCGTCGAAGCGTTCCTTCCGGTACAGCATCACCGACTGGTTGAAATGATGCGGGTCCGCAAAGGAGCTCTCGAAAAACCAATGCTGAATCGGCGTCAGCGCCGTTTCACCCGTAATTTCGCCTTGATCAATGGTACGTCCGATCGGTATCACATGCAGGCTAAGCTGTGAGATCGTCGGATATTTGAACAAATCCCGAATTTCCAGCTTGTACCCGGCTTGATGAAGCCGCGAAGATACTTGAATGGACTTGATCGAATCTCCGCCCAGCTCGAAGAAATGATCCGTTACCCCAACGCGATCGGCGTTCAATACCGCCTGCCACACATCGGCAAGTGTCCGCTCGGCTTCATTGCGTGGAGCTACGTACTCGCCACCGGTCAGTGCGTTTCCTTCCGGGGCAGGCAAAGCCTTGCGGTCGATTTTGTCGTTCGGGGTGAGCGGCATCTGCAGAAGCTGAACAAAATGTGCCGGAATCATGTAATTCGGCAATTTTTGCGCCAGCGCGCTTCTCAGCTCGCCGAGCGTAAGAGGGAGACTAGCGACCAGGTAAGCGCACAGTTCTTGCCCACTTTTGCCTTCCCGCGCAATCACAATCGTCTCCTGCACCGAGTCGATCTTCAGAAGCTGCTCTTCAATCTCACCGACCTCGATTCGGAATCCACGGATTTTCACCTGATGGTCGATCCGGCCCAAATACTCCATATTACCGTCCGGCAGCCAGCGGGCGAGATCTCCTGTCCGGTAAAGGCGTTCTCCCGGCGCAAACGGATGTTCCACAAATTTCTCTGCCGTCAGCTCCGGCTGGTTCAGGTAACCTCTCGCAAGCCCCACGCCTGCAACGCACAGCTCGCCGTCCACTCCTGGAGGCACAAGTTGCAGGTGGGCATCCAAAATAAAAATCTGATGATTAGACAGCGGGCGCCCAATCGGAATGACTCTACGCTCCGGCTGCTGCTCATCCGCATCCCAAAGCGTCGTAACAATCGAAGCTTCGGTAGGGCCGTAAGCATTGAAATAGTGAACCTTCGCTTTCCACTGCTGCACGAATTCGGCCGATACCGCCGAACCTCCCGTTACAAGCTTTGTTAAGCTGGGAAGACGGTCCGGGTTCAAATGAGCGCTGTACGTCGGGGGCAGAATCGCCGCCGTAATCGCATGCTCGTTCATATAACTCTCGAACAGACGAGTGTCGAGAATTGTCTCGGCCGTCGGGATGTACAAAGCCGCGCCAAAATAGAGTGCTTTGAAAACTTCCCAGCAGGATGCGTCGAAGGACAAGCTCGCAAATTGAACGATCCGGTCATGCTCCGTAATGCCCAGCCTGTCTGCGAACATCAACTTCAAGCTGACCAAACCACGATGCTCCAGCATGACCCCTTTGGGTTTGCCCGTTGTACCTGACGTATAAATGACATAAGCAAGATCATGTGGACCACTGGCCGCCTCCAGGTTCGAGCCATCGTCGCTATAGGCCTGCTTGTCATCTAGCGCCAATACGGTCCCTTCGAACGGGACTTGCTGTAAAAGCTCTCTTTGAGTCAGTAGCAGCTGCGCGTTCGAGTTCTCCAGAATGTAGCGAATACGTTCTTCCGGGTACTCCGGGTCGATCGGCACGTAGGCACCGCCAGCTTTCAGAACCGCCAAAATGCCAATGACCGTCTCCAGCGATCTCCTAACCATCAAGCCTACCAACTGATTGGGCAGCACACCGACCGATCGTAGCGTACGCGCCAGCTGGTTCGCCCGTTCGTTCAACTCTGCGTATGAAAGCCGCTGCCCCTCAAAGACAACCGCCGTCGCCTCGGGCACACGCTTCGCTTGCTCCTCCACAAGCTGATGAATCGTCCGATCACGAGGATAGTCCTTCTCGGTATCGTTGAAGCTTTGTATTAATTGAAATTTTTCGTCCTCCGACAGCATGTCCGCTCGTACGATGTCCAGCTCCAACTCATGAAGCCCCACGGACAGTAGGCGATTCAGATGGCCGACGACCCGATCCATGAACTCGGAGTCATATAAGTGCTCGTTATATGACAGCGCTAGCTGTATCGTCCCGCCGGCTAAACTGAATTCAAAGGAACAGTCCGTGACCACGTTTTGCCCAATTTCGTCCAGATGCAACTCCTTAAGGGATACTAGCGTATGGACGAAGGGTATCCCTTCTGCATATTGCAGATCCAGCTTCTCCGTCATTTTCAAGAACGGAATATGTTGATGCTGAATGGCTTCCGGCAAGGAAGTCCTCAGTTCGCTCAGAAGCGTCTTAAAAGTTGCCCCCACCGAAAGCGAGTTTTTCAAAATGACCGTATGATTAACGGATCGACGCGTCTCCCCCTTTTTCGGCACAACCGGCATGCCAACCAGAATGTCTGAAGCACCTGTATATTTATGCAAGAGTGCCTGAACACCTGCGAGCAAAATCATAAAAGCAGCCAGCGGAGCACCCTTGCTCATTTGAAGGACCCGCTGCGCCGCTTCCTCCGAAAGCGAACCGCCAACGGTTTTCACATTGGGCACCAGGGAGTTTGGAGCTTTGCTGTAAGGCAACCGCGTCAAGGTATAATCGTCACTACCGAATTTTTCGTTCCAAAACAACGTTTCTTTTTCAAAAGCCATCTGGATCGTTCCCCTCTCTTCATCGGTAAAAGCAATCCGGCGGAGCATATGCCGAAGCAACGCTCCAGCCTCGCTCCTCTCTTTTTCAAACATCTGACAACAATATCAATGGCTTGCGCAACGTCACGCTTCGATTGCCCGGTTGATCGCATACGGCAATCCTCTGCCTAGCAGCTGTACCGCTCGGCTCCCATGCGTAGAGGACAACAAACATCGTTCTACGCAAGAGATGCGGCTACTTCGGACTCCTCTGCTACAATAAGATTGCTGCGGACGAGCCACCCGAAGACGGGATTTGGTTTAACTTGGGTTCGGAATTGGATTTGGGGATAGACGACAAGGAATGTTCCTCCTGTCGATGTAAGGCTTGCCGCAGGGTTCCGGCCGTCTAGCAGGAAGTCGATCGTACCTCCTGATTTGGTACCCGATCTACCTTTGACGAAGCCTATGTTTAAGGGGTATTGATACACTCTATGTACGATTTGATTTTTCCCCCACAGCCCTGGTGTGGATAAGTAAAGATTCGGCTGCGGGGTAGTGAGCTTTTCCTGACGATTAAATTTAACGAGGGTACTGCATGAGGCTCAAAGAATGCTCCGTATGGCACGAACGGGACTGCGTTTGGATTGCCGGAGAATTCCATGCTGATTGACGTTACCGCAGGTAGCATGAGGTGAAAGCGCTACCTTAACATCAAGTCCGCACGCCCTCCGGAAGGCACTTTCGTGCCTCTTGCCGGGGGCGACCATCGGCTTGGCCAAGCTTAGGTCGTTACTAGTAAATCCTTGGTCTCCTGAGAGATCACCTGCTGCATACTGGACTTGATAATGTCGCAGCCGGCGGCCAGATGCTCCATCGAGACGGTCAGCGGAGGCATGATCTTCAGCACACAATCTCCTCTGCCGGCTCTTTCAATGATGAGCCCGTTCTCGAAGCTGATATCCGTCACCCGCTTCGCCCCGGCTTCATCCATGAACCCCGAGACGTCAATGCCCCAGATCAGGCCGAGTCCGCGGATGGCGATGGACGGATGCAGAGGCTTAATTTCTTGATCAAGGAACGAGCGCACATATTCTTCCTTCTGCTTCACCTGAGCTTCCAGTTCGGTTCTGTCCCGGAACTCGAGAGCAGCCTTCGCGGCCACAAAAGCCAGCTGGTTGCCGCGGAAGGTGCCGTTGTGCTCGCCCGGCGTCCAGATATCCAGTTCGGGCTTCAGCAGCAGGAGGGACATTGGCAGGCCGTACCCGCTGATCGACTTCGACAGGGTAATGAGATCCGGCTCGATCCCCGCACGTTCGAAGGAGAAGAATTCGCCTGTCCGGCCGCATCCTACTTGAATCTCGTCTGTAATGAGCAGAATATCGTGCCTGCGGCAAATCTGCTGCAGCTCACGTAGCCACTGCGCGTCGACAACGTGAATTCCGCCTTCGGCTTGTACCGTTTCAAGCAGGATCGCGGCCGGTTTGTCGATTCCGGAGTGCGAATCAGTCAGGATATTCTCGATATAACCGAGCGTATCCATTTCTGCGAAAGCCCCGCTCGGGTGCGGCATGAACGTAACTCCGTCCAGAGGAAGCCCCGCCCCTTCTCTCATGGACTTGGAGCTTGTCGCCGACAGACTGCCGAGCGACATGCCGTGGAAGCCACCCATGAATGCGAATATTCCACTTCTCTTCTTCGCCTTGCGTGCGAGCTTCAGGGCCGCTTCCACCGCATTCGTCCCTGTTGGACCGCAGAATTGAAGCTTGTAATTCAGCTTCTTCGGCTCCAGGATCCGCTCGGAGAAGCTCTGGATGAATTCACGCTTGGCCATTGTATACATATCCAGACCGTGCATAATCCGGTCGGAGGTCAAGTAATCGAGAACCCGGTCTTTAATATAATCGTTGTTATGGCCGTAATTGAGTGCCCCGGCACCTGCAAAGAAATCAATATATGCTCTTCCGTCCTCAGAATATAAAAGGTCTCCCTTGGCCCGGTCGAATACCACCGGAAAGCTTCTGCAGTAAGATCTTACGTTGGATTCCAGCTTTTCAAAAATGCTCACTCGCTTCATCCTCCATCGGAATTGGGATAAGGTTGGCTCTATCTTTCCGAACCTTCCTTTCTAAACCTTCTGACGTCATGGAGCAACATATTCTAGGCTGTCATTTTCCACAATTGTTGGTCCCCACATGCCGGCTTGTTGGTAAGCCAGTATACTGGTCTCTCGCACACAGCTTGGATGGGTATAAAAAACCCTACAATTCCATTTATTAGAATAATAGGGAATAAGACCTAGGTTGAATTATATCAAAATTTACAAGAATGTATAGTGAAATTTTTGTTAAATATAGTCATTATACTGTTAAATTTGGTTTATAAAACATTATGTGTTAACATTTTTCGTTAAAAATAGTGAATGGAGAAGAAACGTTGGGCATGATTTGACATCAATCAAGGAATTCGACGAGTGTTGACATTCAGTCATTTAACAGGTAAATTTGGTATATATTCCCTTTAAATATTCTTTGCCGGTGTTCCGATTCCTTGCACTTTGTAATTTTCAACATGATTACCTGACCAATTTCTGAAAGCCTGGCTGGAAACTGGTCACAGCGTCCGCACGGATGGTAGCCGACATCGTTTTGTATCACGCCTTCTTCTCTACGCCTCTGTTAGAGTAAAGGGTAAATATATTCTGCTCCTCCTCGTCAAACCGTAGGTGAGGTTTTCCCTTATACGCTTTCCGATGTCCTTCACTCATTTACATGCAGATTACAATCGCGTTCTGAGTCTGAATTGAACGGTCAATAATTTTACTTCGCGTAATAAGCTTCTTCATCGAGCGCATTGTTGCTTCTTGGTATACCATTTTGTGAGTTGCTGAAAGATGTACCCGTCACGTTCAGTCATCTTCCTTTACCATTCAAATGATCTTTTATGCCCGATCCGCATCCTTCTTGGGGATATATTTGCACTTACGAGTTGCGAAGGTTAATGATTCTCTTTAAGAAGTTGATTACATTCGTGCACGAAGAATATTTCAAATGTGAGAATTACAAAAGGATACTCTTCCTAAGATACTTTATAATCTGATGGATTTTCGTCCAATGAATGACCGCAATTTACAATGCAAAAACACAAATAAGGTGGTTCTAATATTTAGAACCACCCTCCGGAAACATCAAAAAAGTCCTGATGACTTAGAGTCATCAGGACCATTATTTTGTCCATACCATACTTTATTAGTTTACTGAATTCCTTACCTTACTCAACCGTTACACTTTTCGCCAGGTTACGTGGTTTATCTACATCATGACCCAGTGCCAGGGAAGCATAGTATGCCAGCAATTGCAGCGCAACTACAGACAAAGCAGGGCTAAGCAGTGGCAGCGTCTTAGGAATCGCAAACGCTTGGTCTACGGATTTCAGCAATGGTGCTACGTGCTCTTCATACGTAATTGCCAATACATCTGCGCCACGTGCTTTTACTTCCTTAATGTTGCTCACTGTTTTCTCAAGTACGTTCTCCTGCGTTGCCAGGGCAATAACAGGGATACCGTCTTCGATCAATGCAAGCGTACCATGTTTCAACTCACCCGCAGCATACGCCTCGGAGTGAATATAAGAGATCTCTTTCAGCTTCAAAGATCCTTCTTGAGCTACTGCATAGTCAAGACCACGGCCAATGAAGAAGAGATGTTCATGTTTGGAGATTTGCTCTGCATATCCTTTGATTGCTTCCGCTTGCTCCAACATGGATTCCACTTGCTCAGGCAATGCTTGCATTGCTGCCAGCGTGTGTTCAATCTCTTCTGCAGATTGAGTACCACGAACTTGTGCAAGGTACAGACCAAGCAAGTTAAACGCGATCAATTGCGAAGTATACGCTTTGGTAGAAGCTACTGCAATTTCAGGACCTGCCAATGTTGCGATAACATCATCTGCATCACGTGCAATGGAGCTACCCACTACGTTTGTGATTGCCAGTACATGTGCACCATTGGATTGTGCTTCACGCAATGCAGCAAGCGTATCGGCAGTTTCACCGGATTGGCTCACTACGATTACAAGTGTATCTTTGTGCACGATTGGGGAACGGTAACGGTACTCGGAAGCCACATCTGTTTCAACCGGAATACGCACCAATTGCTCAATCACTGTACGTCCAACTAGACCTGCATGGTACGCTGTACCACATGCAATGATTTGAACGTTACGGATATTTTTGATTTGTTCTTCAGTCATTTTCAACTCAGGAAGTTGAACTTTTTTGCCTTCATTATCGATGCGACCCAGCATAGTATCACGATATGCTTTGGGTTGCTCATGAATTTCTTTCAGCATGAAGTGCTCGAATCCGCCTTTTTCTGCGGTTACAGCATCCCAATCGACACGAATCATTTCCCGAGAAATAAAGTTACCTTCAATCGTCATCAATTCGACAGCATCATGTGTCAATACAGCCATTTCACCATCATTCAGAATGTACACGTTACGTGTATGTTCCAGAATTGCCGGGATGTCGGAACCAATGAAGTTCTCGCCTTCACCAATACCAATAATCAATGGGCTTGCTTGACGCACTGCTACGAGTTTCTCTGGCTCATGCTCTGTCAATACACCCAGTGCAAATGCGCCACGCAACAACGTGATCACTTTTTGTACTGTTTTGACGATATCACCATTGTATTCACGTGCGATCAGGTGAGAGATAACCTCAGTATCTGTCTCGGAAGTGAACGTGTGACCTTGAGCCATCAATTCGTCCTTCAGATCCAGGTAGTTCTCAATAATACCGTTATGCACAACAGAGAATTTCTGGCTTCCATCTGTGTGTGGATGAGAGTTCTCATCCGATGGTTTACCATGAGTTGCCCAACGTGTGTGTCCGATTCCGGCATTACCTACCAGTGGTGCACCATCCAGCTTGGCTTCAAGGTTCGCAAGACGACCAAGAGCTTTCGTGATTTGCAGACCTTCCGGTGTGAATACTGCGATACCTGCAGAATCATAACCACGATACTCGAGTTTCTTCAATCCTTCGACCAATACCGACTGAGTGTTCTTATTACCAATATATCCAACAATACCGCACATAATTTATTTCCTCCGTTTGTATATGAATACTGTGTCACGAAGAGAAACAGGCAGAGGCGGCATATCGGAAAAATGAGTGATTGCCTAGCGTTTCATGAATACTTGGTACTTATTCAATTATCAATGATCAGAGCGACCTCGTGTCGCCCCGCTGTCATCATAAGCTGTAATGAATGCAATCATGAATGTACATCATTTTCCCGTCCGCGTACTGTTTACGCTCTTCACGCACATTCATTTGAATTTTTAGTTTAACTCTTGCACCTGCACCGGCGCGTTGTGTGGACAGTCACCTATCCATTTTCCGCAATCCGGTTTACGGCTCTGGTGCTTCACCGGGAGGTCCCCGCCGAACAATCCGAACACCTCCACCTCGTCAGCTTGATTGCCGTTTGATCTTAATCAGCGTTCTTCAACCTAGAAGAAATCCTGATCAACATCATCCCGCGCAACTCCAAGCTCTGGCGCTTGTATAACTGTAACCTTACGTTCCTCACTTTCTGTGTCTGAATGACGACTCCACTCATTATATGCACGTCAGGTCCATTTTGCAATGGAGCAAAGTACCTGTGACAATTTTAGCATATTTACCTACAATCCCGACCGGATAAACGGACCTATGGTCTCATCAGGCCGGGATGCAGGAATATCCATGCATAAGTCCTAAATCATGTTATATTAAGCCTCTTACATCTTCCAGTCCTATACCAGCTCTTTTTGCACCACATCTGCGATTTGAGACACAAATTGTTCAAGTTCGTCTTTATCTGGTCCTTCCGCCATAACACGGATCAGAGATTCAGTACCTGAAGCCCGAACGAGTACACGTCCATTATCGCCGAGTTGCTGTTCTACTGTAGCAATAGCTTGCTCGATTGCAGCATTGCCCTCGTATTTGCTCTTATCTTCAACACGCACATTCACCAATACTTGTGGGTACTGGGTCATTAGCGCTTTTAGTTCACTCAGTTTTTTACCGGAAGCCTTGAGCGTATCCACGAGTTGAATCGCAGTCAGCATACCGTCTCCAGTTGTATTGTAATCCAGGAAAATAACATGGCCAGATTGTTCTCCACCCAAGTTGTAACCGCCGCGACGCATTTCCTCCATCACATAACGATCACCTACTGCCGTTTTAGCTGTTTTCAGTGCAAGTTTCTCTGTTGCTTTGTAGAATCCGATGTTACTCATAACGGTCGATACAACAGTACTGTCCTTCAACTTGCCTGCACGATTCATCGCATCACCACAGATACACAGAATGAAGTCTCCATCCACCTCAGCGCCTGTCTCATCAATAGCAATCAGACGATCTGCATCCCCGTCAAAAGCAAGACCCAGATCTGCTTTATGTTTGAGCACTTCTTGTTTCAGGTTCTCTGGATGAGTTGATCCACATTGCTCATTAATATTCAGGCCGTTAGGCTCAGCGCCAATGGCAATGACTTCTGCACCTAGTTCACTGAACAATTTTGGTGCCAGTTCATAAGCTGCTCCGTTTGCACAGTCCAAAACAATTTTAAGTCCAGAGAACGATTCATTTACAGTCGTTTTCAGGAAATCAAGGTAACGATAACGGGATTCTTCATCTGTCGTTACAGTACCCAGCCCGCCACCAACTGGCCGTGGCAATTGATCTGTCTCCGCATCCATCAGTTCTTCAATCCGGTTCTCTGTTTCATCAGACAGCTTGAAGCCATCTCCACCAAAGAACTTGATTCCGTTATCCTCAACTGGATTGTGGGAAGCCGAGATCATCACGCCCGCGTCAGCTTTCAACAAACGTGCAATATACGCCACTCCCGGAGTGGATACCACGCCCAGACGGATCACATCAGCGCCAATGGACAACAGACCTGCAACCAGTGCGGATTCCAACATCAATCCCGAGATACGAGTATCCATGCCGATAACCACTTTTGGTCTTTCCACACCACCTGCAAGCACGTAACCACCACAACGTCCAATGCTGTAAGCCAGCTCTGCCGTTAACTCTTTATTGGCAACCCCTCTTACACCATCTGTACCAAAATATTTCCCCATGATTTAACTCCTTCTATTCGCATCATATACGAGCACTATTATTATTTTTTTGAGAATTTTAAAATTAGAACGTTTACGGATTCGCGCCACTTTTACTGCCAGTACCGCTGTTATTATTATTTAAATTACCTCGACTGCTTGTGCTCCCCTGTTGACCCTGATCCTGAGTATCCGTATTCGATTCCGTTTCTTCTTCATCAGGAACAGGCTCTGTTTCCCCATTTTCAACCTCTGCTGGTGTTGGGTCAGGTGCTACCGTTCCCTCGTCCGTCGGTTCTTCGCCAGGAGTGGTCGTGGTATCTTCAGCCTTTTCGCTAATTTTGACCGTCGCACTCAATGCAGTGGATGATTCATCCAGTTTGGCATAACGGGGCAGGTCGGCTTCAAGCTTGATCTCATGCGTTCCGACCGCAAGTCCAGCAAGATCCCCAGTTAACGTGAGATCATCACTACTCAGACCCTCAAGCATACTTGCTGAGCCTGTAAGTGTGAGGTTCAGACCGCCGCTTCGAGGCGTAACCAGCGTCCCTTCCAGTCCATTCCCCGCACCGGTAAGTGTGATGGGGACGTTCGGAAAGACTTTGGTTGTCTCCTCTGCCTCGTCAAATGGTGATATGGTTACCTTGATCTGAATCGAACTAGGCTCGATTTTCTCAAAACCGGAAGGCGGCGTCAAGTCCACGTTAACTGTCGATGTACCCGACTGATCAAACTGTGTAAGATCAAGGGTTACTTGGTCGTAGGACTGTATACCTGCAAGCGCATCCTCTGATCCATAAACCGAGACTTCTTTCACGTTTGGCTCTACCGTGGAGAGTACCAGGCCTTCCGGAAGCTGTCCCGAATATTTGATTCTTAAGGGTACAGATGTATAGGGCTGATTGACCGGAACTCGGACTTCAACCGTTTGAGGCGTTATAATCGCATTTTCAAGGACCTTACCTTCAGCATCGTATGCTTGAAGTTTCACTTTTTTCTGTATGACATCTTCCTTGGCATCTTTCACGCTCACACTGCCCTGGACCTTCGCTACAGCCTCGAGTTGCCCTTCGGGCAGAGTTACCTTAACCGGCGTCGAAGGTTCAGTTACGGGCGTTCCAGCGCTGTATCCGGCGGATGGTTCCCCTTCGGGTACAATATTCACATTGAAGGATTTGGTGCCCAATTTTTCTACGTTCACCGTAACCATGGAAGGTTCCATGCTGACCACTTCTACCCCGGAAGGCAAATCAGGTACAAGTGGCAGTGTATTGGACCCATCTTTCACCTGACTCAGATCGACCAGTACCTTGTAATCGTCATTCGTAAAAATCGATGTTAGCATCGAGCGCTGTCCTTTAATCTCCAGCCGGACCTCATCCGTACTTAATGAAGTGAGCACATAGCTGTTGCTGTCTAATCCATAAGGTTGAACAGGCACCGTACGTTCCACAACCTTGTTGGTTGTCCCTGTTGTAATCGTAGGGGTGGTTGGTACTTCATCCAGATGAATCATGAACCAGAGCAACAGGCTCACCGCAAGCGCAAGTATTTTGGCAAAGTTATTATTGTTAAACCACTTATCCATTGTTACGTCCTCCCTTCCGTTTCCAGAAGGTTGTCCAGCCATTCTTTTTCAGATTGGATGTAGGGCGCAACTCCTCATACAGTTTGGCAATCAGCGATTCTTCCTTAATATCACGAACGACCTGTCCATTCATTGCAAGTGACACTTGTCCAGTCTCCTCGGAGACAACCAAACAGATCGCATCTGCAACTTCGGTAATCCCGATTGCTGCACGGTGACGTGTTCCCAATTCCTTACTGATAAAAGGATTCTCTGATAATGGCAAATAACAAGCTGCCGCCGAAATCTGTTTTCCCTGTATAATAACGGCTCCATCATGGAGCGGTGTATTTGGAATAAAGATGTTAATCATCAGCTCCGAGCTGACCAGAGAGTGCATCTTAATGCCCGATTCCGTGTAATCGTTCAGACCTGTTTCACGTTCAAATACGACCAAAGCGCCAATTTTACGCCGTGACAAATAATTAACTGACTTAATAATCTCACCAATTAACACGGTTAGTTCTTCATCACTCGCTGCCGCTGAACGTCCAAACAGCTTACCGCGTCCCAATTGCTCCAGACCACGACGTAGTTCCGGCTGAAAGATAATGAAGACCGCAACGACACCAAACGTAAACATCTGGTTCATTAACCATTTGAGCGTATACAAGTTTAGCCACGTACTTAATGCCCAGATCAGCACAAGGAACAGAATCCCTTTTAGGAGCTGAACCGCACGTGTCCCCCGCACAAGCAAAATCAGTTTGTACATAATATAGGTAACGATCAATATATCGATAACGTCCTTAATGGACTCTGTCCACGTTAAGTCAGCAAAATAATTCATAAGCCAGCCCCCGCTATCCCCATTGATGAGTAAACCCTGATCTCATATTAACCCATTAGGATTTTATATAATCCTTTGTCTCCGCATTTTTGCATTATTTGATTTGTGCAAAATGCTTATCTATATGTAGTAGTATGTTCTCTTTAGTATCTAGGTTATAACGTTAACGTTCAGGTTGCAAGTTACGGCAGTCTCAAACTGCACATAAACATCACATTTACCATGAATTACAAAGTTTGCGTATAAAAAAAGAGTACCCCGTGCAATCTGGAGGTACCCTGCTTGGTATATACCATTGAAGAATTTTACCCTGTTCTAGCGATAAGCCACTTCATTTACCATATTGGTTATTTTGTACCAGAACCAGTCCAGCGCCTGATCAATACTTTTCACCTGACCTGAAATATGCGCCGTTGAAGCCTGAAACAGTTGTCCGTCGATAACCGTCAGATTGCCGTTCACATCACCATATACTTGTGCGGTTCCATTTTCTATCGTAAGATCGCCAGCAATTGACTTACCTTCAGGAACAATAACCGTGTTACCCTGAATCACGATCTGGTCCAGATTATTTCCCTTAACAACCATTTCGTTATTCTGATTCCAGAAATTCAAGGCGCTAAAGAGCATCACGACCAAAAAGAAGGCTGCCGCCGTCAGCGCGGGATGTCCTTTGACCCATTTGAGCCATGCTTGCTGTCTCTTGGGCTGGGGCAGAGCATTCATAATTCGATTGGTCAGCTCATCAGAGGCAGACGGTGAATAGTGTTTCATGGCAAAGAGTAACATTTCCGTCTGTTCCAACTCTTTAAAGCGCATGCGACAATCCGGACAGATCACAAGGTGACTTTTCAGTTCAACCTTCTGGGCCGGGGACAACGACTCATCCAAACATTCATGCATTAAAGAGACGGCCGAGTTGCAATCCATATGAGAGCCAATCCTTTCTTAAATCACTTAGTCCATGTGCCATTAAAAAGCACGCATAAGACTTGCATACATTACATACGCATCCGTTTCGGATATGTTTCAAATAATTTCGCCCATATTTAAAGGCGCTTAACATTTATAACTTATACTCCAATTTTTTACGTAGAAAATCACGGCCCCGATGAACGCGTGTCTTGATCGTTGTTACGGGCATACCTGTCACATCACTGATTTCCTGTAGCGACAAGTCCTGTAAATATCTCAGAATCATAACGGACTTATACTTGGCTGGCAAACTGTCAATGGCCTCACGAATGAGTGTCTGCGTTTCTGACAGGAGCGCTTCACTCTCCGGTGTACGATCATCACTCGGGAGCATCGCATAACCATCAGATCCTTCCTGATCATTCAGTTCAGCATCCAATGAGTATGAAGGTTTCTTCCTGCGCAGTCGGTCAATACACAGATTCGTTGCGATCCGGTAGATCCAGGTTGAAAACTTCTGGTTCGGATCGTACTTCTCCATATTACGAAACACACGCAAAAACGTCTCCTGCACAACGTCTTCAGCTTCATGACGATTGTTCAGCATCCGATATGCCAAATGAAATAGCTTGTCCTTATATAGTTCAACGATTTCTGCAAAGGCTCTCTGGTCGCCCTTGAGCACCAGTTTAATAAGCCTGTTCTCCAAATTGTCCACCCTTATTCCCCCAGACATGCTGATGGGTCTTCCGTCTTCTGATACCCGTCCACACTTGTAATTCACCAATCAAATCGTAAATCAACTTTGGTCAAAAATCAAGACTGTATGACAAATATCCGCCAAAAACAGTAAAAACGGGAACTCCCGCAGGAGTCCCGTTTCATCTCTTACTCCGTAGAGCAGAGAATGGAGCTTTTTAGTTAACAAAGTAATGGGTACTTTGTTACATATAATCATCAGTCACAACAAATTGATAATCAACCTGTATTACGAAGTCCTGCAGCGATTCCATTGATTGTCAGCAACACTTCTCTAAGCAGTTCCGTATCATCCTCACCACGTTCACGCATATCTCTGAGCTCGCTCAGAAGTTGAACCTGCATGTAGGACAACGGATCCACATAAGGGTTACGAAGGCGAATGGATTCTTGAATAACCGGTACATCATCCAGAATTTCAGCTTCTCCCGTAATTTTCAGAATCAGCTCTTTTGTGAGCTTGAATTCGGCTTCAATCTGACCGTAGATGCGATCACGGGCTTCCTTGTTCGAAGTCATGGCTGAATATTCTTTGGCAATGACCAGATCTGCCTTGGCTACGGCCATCTGTACCGTATCAATTAATGTACGGAAGAATGGGAAGCTTGCATACATTTCTTTCAGGACAACCAGATTTTCCTCTTTATCCTGATAGTAACTTTGCAATCCTGTTCCTGCCGCATACCATGCCGGAAGCAGATAACGACTTTGCGTCCAAGCAAATACCCAAGGAATTGCTCTCAGATCTTCGAACTTGTCGCTACCCTTCCGCTTGGACGGACGTGAACCAATATTCAGTTCACCCACCTCTGGAAGCGGTGTGGATTCCTTGAAGAAGGTGAAGAAGTCCGGATCACGGAAAATCAAATCCTGATATTTCGTCAGAGATACTTCCGAAATCTCTTTGATGATGCTGTCCCAATGACGTTCGGATGCTGACTCTTGCGGCTCAAGCCCATTAAGTGCTGCTGTGATTAGAGCCGAAGTCGCCTGCTCCAGACTGCGGTATGCAATCCCCTGAAGGGAATAACGGGAAGAAATAACCTCTCCCTGCTCCGTAATCTTGATGCCCCCACCAATCGTATGTGGTGGTTGAGCAAGAATACTGCGGTTGAGTGGCATGCCGCCACGTCCAAGAGCCCCGCCACGTCCATGGAAGAACTTCAGCTTAACGCCGTGTTCATTACCTACAGCCGTGATGGCATTCATTGCTACGCGCAATTCCCAGTTGGCTGTAACCACGCCGCCATCCTTGTTACTGTCTGAATAACCAAGCATGATTTCATGCAGTTCATTCCGTCCTTTTACGCTTGCGCGGTATACAGGAAGGTTGAACAGCTTCTGCATAATGTCCGAAGCCGCATGTAGATCATCAATCGTTTCAAACAGCGGTACCGCTTGAAGTGTAGATACAACGTCACCATTGTGTCCTTTGGTGAATAATCCCACTTCCTTGGCAAATACCATAACCTCCAGCAAATCACTTGCGCCCTGCGTCATACTGATCAGGTAACTTGTGATACAGCCGTTCCCAAATTCGTTCTGGGCACGCTTAATGGTACGGAAGACATCCAGACATTCTTTGGTTCCCTCCGTGTATTGATGATAAGGAGAAGTAAGCGGACGTGGATCATCCAGCAAACGAGCAAGCAGATCGATTTTACCGTCTTCAGTCAGACGTGCATAATCCTCTACAATGTTCATTTTCGCCAAAATCTCCGACATCGCATTTTCATGTTCCTTACTGTGCTGACGCACATCCAATGCTGCGGTATGGAAACCAAACAACTCGACTTGACGAATCATTTTGCGAATGGTCGTATCTGCTACGTAATCCGCAAAATGATGGCGCAGACTTCGATCAATAATCATCAGTTCATCAATCAAATCCTGTGCGCTATGATAACGGTCAGGCTGACCTAATTTGTTTTCATCCAGTACATTGTTCAGCTTGGCAATCATATAAGCCAATTTGATGCGGTATGGCTCTTTTTCATTCCGCCAGATATCTACTTTTTTCAATGTAACAGAATTGCGATCCTGCTCAATCGACTGCACCAGCTCATCCGATACATGAATGATGTTTGTGCTGAAGCTGAGATGACCCATAAGTTCAATCATAATCCGTTGGTATTCACGCAAAGCGAGCTTGCGTTGCATCAACAACGTCTGCCATGTTACATCTGAAGTTACCGAAGGATTTCCATCCCGGTCTCCACCGATCCAGGAACCGAACCGCAAATACGTCGGCACATGCCAGTCATGGTCAGGATAAAATTTGTTCAGGCAACGTTCCAGCTCCTGATATACATCCGGAAGTACGTGGAACAACGTTTCGTGAAAGTAGTACATCCCGTTCCGCACTTCATCGAGTACAGTCGGTTTGCGGTCGCGAAGTTCATCTGTCTGCCAGAGTGTAATAACCTCATTCAGCAGTTTCTCACGCAACTGTTCACGTTCACGCAACGTCAGCGTAGGATTATCAAGAAGCATGACATCTTCAGATATCCGTTTATGGATGTCCAGAATAACCCGGCGCATGGCTTCGGTTGGGTGAGCTGTCATAACGAGTTCCAACGACAAATCGTCGAGAATCTCTTCCACCTCTGTATGAGACAATCCACGTTCCTTAAGATCCTGTACTGCTTTCTCAATCGATCCTGGCTGCACAGCGTTCCCTGCAGAACGTTCATAATCCCGTTTACGCCGGATCCGATGGTTTTGTTCAGCAATATTAACTAATTGAAAATAAATAGCGAAAGCCCGAATAACCTGATGACGATTGTCCGAGTCTAATTCCTGGATCATCGTTTTGAACTCTGCATACAGTTCTGGCAAAAATTCTGCACGTAACGATTTGCTCGTTTCCCGAATCTTCTCAACGATATCTAGAAGCTCCGTGCCGCCTTGATGGACAAGAACTTCTCCGAGTATATTGCCCAGGAACCGCACGTCTCTACGAAGCAGGTTGTTGGATTGGCTTTTGCTGGCGGTTACCATAGTTTCAGTCATGCTTATCCTCCCATCTGATCGTTCCATTCGTACACGTAAATTTGACACCTTCATAACATCATACAATAAAATGGTACGAAAATCTTTATTTTTCTACTAGAAAAAATGGGGATTATCCCCGATTTACAGCATAAAAACACGCTTTTTTATTCATTTTCTTGTTCTGCTTCATTTAATGGTCATATGCTGTCGCATGATACCTTTTTCACGTACTTTACATAAATCATATGTCTCATACCTATACTTAAAAATTCATAAATATACAGTTCTTTTAGATATGATCCCATGTACCTGATATTAAGGTTAAACCGCATAATTTCATTGTTTGAGAACAGATGATATACAAAGAAACATGACCGGCAAAGCAAGCTTTTGTATACTTTACCACAGTGACGCAATAAATTAAAGATGTAATTATAATTTTCTTCCCACTACAGTCTGCTTACTAGGCAAGTTTCTTATGTATGTTGTTATTCAATTGGACTCAAAGGTATATCTTAACAGACTATTTCTACATATTGTACTTGTCTTCTTGGGCAGATTAATCTGTAGCTCTTACTAAAAAGGAGGAATCCACATGATGAAGAAAGGTACAACAATTATTGCTTCTGTGCTTCTGGTGGCCGCGATGGCTGGCCCTGCTGCTGCTGATGGTCATATGTCCAAAGGAATGGATACAACCGGCTCACGTGTCCGGTCTTATCAGGACACCAACTATATGGACCGCACAAACACTAATTCTAACATGAATATGAACATGGATGGAAACTACCGCAACAATGGTGACTATCGTACCAACAATGTTCGGGCAAACGCCACAACAACCGACCGTGACAACGGCATGGATTGGGGCTGGCTTGGTTTGTTGGGACTGCTTGGATTAGCTGGCATGCGTAAAAGAGTGACGGACCACAACGAACGTTAAATTGTGCGCTCTTCACTATACAATAGCTGCTGCGTCTTAGAGGCAGCTCATCCACAAAGATAAACAGAAGAGCCAAGACCCCTTTACTATTGAAATAGGGAGGTCTTGGCTCTTTTTTTAAATAAACCTGTATTATACTTTACATAAATTATTATATAAAATAACTGCTGATTATTTCGTTAAATAAAATAAAAAAGCCTCTGCATCTGCAAAGGCTCTTTCATTACATTCTGTAAGCGGGTGATGGGAATCGAACCCACGCTATTAGCTTGGAAGGCTAAAGTTCTACCATTGAACTACACCCGCGTAAACAAAAATCGGGATGACACGATTTGAACATGCGACCCCCTGGTCCCAAACCAGGTGCTCTACCAAGCTGAGCTACATCCCGATACTAAAAAAATAATGGCGCGCCCTGAGAGATTCGAACTCCCGGCCTTTTGATTCGTAGTCAAACGCTCTATCCAGCTGAGCTAAGGGCGCAAAAATATTGGAGCGGAAGACGGGAATCGAACCCGCGACCCTCGCCTTGGCAAGGCGATGCTCTACCGCTGAGCCACTTCCGCAAATAAAGGATGCGCGTGGAGGGACTTGAACCCCCACGTCAAAGACGCTAGATCCTAAGTCTAGTGCGTCTGCCAATTCCGCCACACGCGCATATGATGGTGAGTCATGAAGGGCTCGAACCTTCGACACCCTGATTAAAAGTCAGGTGCTCTACCAACTGAGCTAATGACTCATACTAAAATGGCTGGGGATATAGGATTTGAACCTATGCATGACGGAGTCAAAGTCCGTTGCCTTACCGCTTGGCTAATCCCCAATAAAAATATGGTGGAGGCTGAGGGGATCGAACCCCCGACCCTCTGCTTGTAAGGCAGATGCTCTCCCAGCTGAGCTAAGCCTCCAACTATATGACCCGTAGGGGATTCGAACCCCTGTTACCTCCGTGAAAGGGAGGTGTCTTAACCCCTTGACCAACGGGCCCCATTTCCAAAGCTCTCAACCGGGATCGAACCGGTGACCTCATCCTTACCATGGATGCACTCTACCTACTGAGCTATGAGAGCAAATGGCTCCCCGAACAGGGCTCGAACCTGTGACAACTCGATTAACAGTCGAGTGCTCTACCAACTGAGCTATCAGGGAATAATATGCATTTGCAGGGCAAATGCAATTCATCGTACAACGTCCACATGCAGAGCCTGTTTTCTATGTATGATGAAAGAGTTCGCTTGGCGGCGTCCTACTCTCCCAGGACCCTGCGGTCCAAGTACCATCGGCGCTAGAGGGCTTAACGGTCGTGTTCGGGATGGGTACGTGTGGAACCCCTCCGCCATCGCCACCAAACGCGTAGCTTACATTTCAGAGTTGTTCTCTGAAAACTAGATTCGAAACGAAACATGCGAATTATCACTTGCTATTGGATAAGCCCTCGACCGATTAGTACTGGTCAGCTCCATGCATTGCTGCACTTCCACCCCCAGCCTATCTACCTCGTCGTCTTCAAGGGGTCTTACATACTGGGAAATCTCATCTTGAGGGGGGCTTCACGCTTAGATGCTTTCAGCGTTTATCCCGTCCGTACATAGCTACCCAGCGGTGCTCCTGGCGGAACAACTGGTACACCAGCGGTACGTCCATCCCGGTCCTCTCGTACTAAGGACAGCTCCTCTCAAATTTCCTACGCCCACGACAGATAGGGACCGAACTGTCTCACGACGTTCTGAACCCAGCTCGCGTACCGCTTTAATGGGCGAACAGCCCAACCCTTGGGACCTACTTCAGCCCCAGGATGCGATGAGCCGACATCGAGGTGCCAAACCTCCCCGTCGATGTGGACTCTTGGGGGAGATAAGCCTGTTATCCCCAGGGTAGCTTTTATCCGTTGAGCGATGGCCCTTCCATGCGGTACCACCGGATCACTAAGCCCGACTTTCGTCCCTGCTCGACTTGTAGGTCTCGCAGTCAAGCTCCCTTATGCCTTTGCACTCTTCGAATGATTTCCAACCATTCTGAGGGAACCTTTGGGCGCCTCCGTTACTCTTTAGGAGGCGACCGCCCCAGTCAAACTGCCCACCTGACACTGTCCCCGCACCGGATTACGGTACCAGGTTAGAACCTAGATACGATCAGGGTGGTATCCCAACGTTGCCTCCACACAAGCTGGCGCTCATGCTTCAAAGGCTCCCACCTATCCTGTACAGATCGTACCCAAATTCAATATCAAGCTGCAGTAAAGCTCCATGGGGTCTTTCCGTCTTGTCGCGGGTAACCTGCATCTTCACAGGTATTAAAATTTCACCGGATCTCTCGTTGAGACAGCGCCCAAGTCGTTACGCCATTCGTGCGGGTCAGAATTTACCTGACAAGGAATTTCGCTACCTTAGGACCGTTATAGTTACGGCCGCCGTTTACTGGGGCTTCGGTTCACAGCTTCGGATTGCTCCTAACCACTCCCCTTAACCTTCCAGCACCGGGCAGGCGTCAGCCCGTATACTTCGCCTTACGGCTTCGCACAGACCTGTGTTTTTGCTAAACAGTCGCTTGGGCCTTTTCACTGCGGCCCCCTCGTGCTATTCACACTACCGGGGCACCCCTTCTCCCGAAGTTACGGGGTCATTTTGCCGAGTTCCTTAACGAGAGTTCTTCCGCGCGCCTTAGAATACTCTTCTCGCCTACCTGTGTCGGTTTGCGGTACGGGCACCATCACCTGGCTAGAGGCTTTTCTTGGCAGTGTGAGATCATGACCTTCGCTACTATAATTTTCGCTCCCCATCACAGCTCAGCCTTACAATGTGCGGATTTGCCTACACATCAGCCTTACTGCTTAGACGGACATCCATCAGTCCGCGTCACTACCCTACTGCGTCCCCCCATTGCTCATAACGGCTTACGGTGGTACAGGAATTTCGACCTGTTGTCCTTCGACTACGCCTTTCGGCCTCGCCTTAGGTCCCGACTTACCCTGAGCGGACGAGCCTTCCTCAGGAACCCTTAGGCTTTCGGCGGATCAGATTCTCACTGATCTTTTCGTTACTCATACCGGCATTCTCACTTGTATAATGTCCAGCGCTCCTTACGGTACACCTTCAACCCTTATACAACGCTCCCCTACCCCTGATGCAAAGCATCAAGCCATAGCTTCGGTGGTGTGTTTAGCCCCGTTACATTTTCGGCGCAGAGTCACTCGACCAGTGAGCTATTACGCACTCTTTCAATGATGGCTGCTTCTAAGCCAACATCCTGGTTGTCTGTGCAACTCCACATCCTTTCCCACTTAACACACACTTGGGGACCTTAGCTGATGGTCTGGGCTGTTTCCCTTTTGACAATGGATCTTAGCACTCACTGTCTGACTCCCGGAAGTAAGTCTATGGCATTCGGAGTTTGACTGAGCTTGGTAACCCTTGCGGGCCCCGCACCCAATCAGTGCTCTACCTCCACGACTCTGTTTTCCGAGGCTAGCCCTAAAGCTATTTCGGGGAGAACCAGCTATCTCCGAGTTCGATTGGAATTTCTCCGCTACCCCCACCTCATCCCCGCATTTTTCAACATGCGTGGGTTCGGGCCTCCAGTGCGTGTTACCGCACCTTCACCCTGGACAGGGGTAGATCACCCGGTTTCGGGTCTACGTCCACGTACTAAGTCGCCCTATTCAGACTCGCTTTCGCTGCGGCTCCGGCTCTTCACCTTAACCTTGCACGGGAACGTAACTCGCCGGTTCATTCTACAAAAGGCACGCCATCACCCCTAAAACGGGCTCTGACTTTTTGTAAGCACACGGTTTCAGGTTCTATTTCACTCCCCTTCCGGGGTGCTTTTCACCTTTCCCTCACGGTACTGCTTCACTATCGGTCGCTAGGAAGTATTTAGCCTTGGCAGATGGTCCTGCCGGATTCATACGGGGTTTCACGTGCCCCGCACTACTCGGGATCCGTCTCGGAGGGAACAGACTTTCAACTACAGGGCTTTTACCTTCTTTGGCGGGCCTTTCCAGACCTCTTCGCTTAACCGGTTCCTTTGTAACTCCATGTGAGACGTCCCACAACCCCAAAGAGCAAGCTCTTTGGTTTGGGCTTCTCCGCGTTCGCTCGCCGCTACTGACGGAATCACTATTGTTTTCTCTTCCTCAGGGTACTTAGATGTTTCAGTTCCCCTGGTATGCCTCTGCATAACCTATGTATTCAGTTATGAGTAACTGGAAATTACCCCAGCTGGGTTTCCCCATTCGGACACCCCCGGATCAAAGCTTGCTTACAGCTCCCCGAGGCAGTTTCGTTGTTCGCCACGTCCTTCATCGGCTCCTAGCGCCTAGGCATCCTCCGTGTGCTCTTAGTAGCTTAACCATTTTGTTCCGGTTTCGGTCGCTCGCTTCCCTTGTTTTGCTTGCGCAAAGCCAAAAGTCGCTCTCACCCGATACCATCACAAAAGCAATTTAACTACCTTTATACACTTGACTTGTTTGCACAAGTTCAGCTTAAAGGAATGTTCTAATTCGCGTTTGTTTCGTTTCGATATCTAGTTTTCAAAGAACAAACTTGTAAATCATTTTGGTGGAGCCAAGCGGGATCGAACCGCTGACCTCCTGCTTGCAAGGCAGGCGCTCTCCCAGCTGAGCTATGGCCCCATATAAAGTTTAAAGGTATAGATGGTGGGCCCTGGTGGACTCGAACCACCGGCCTCACCCTTATCAGAGGTGCGCTCTAACCAACTGAGCTAAGGGCCCACATTATATATACTATTTGAACCCAAAATGGGTTACGCTTGGCGGCGTTCTACTCTCCCAGGACCCTGCGGTCCAAGTACCATTGACGCTGAAGGGCTTAACGGTCGTGTTCGGGATGGGAACGTGTGGAACCCCTTCGCTATCGCCACCAAACGTTTGAGAGTTTGAGCTCTCAAAACTGAGCAACGAGTGAGTTGCTTGTGCTCTTCATTTCATCCACACCGAAGTGACGGACCGAAATGAATCGCTGTTGCAGGTTCTAAGAACCTGCGTATTTGAATGTTTCCGTTGCAGGAAACGATTCTCCATAGAAAGGAGGTGATCCAGCCGCACCTTCCGATACGGCTACCTTGTTACGACTTCACCCCAATCATCTATCCCACCTTCGGCGGCTGGCTCCTTGCGGTTACCCCACCGACTTCGGGTGTTATAAACTCTCGTGGTGTGACGGGCGGTGTGTACAAGACCCGGGAACGTATTCACCGCGGCATGCTGATCCGCGATTACTAGCAATTCCGACTTCATGCAGGCGAGTTGCAGCCTGCAATCCGAACTGAGACCGGCTTTGTTGGGATTGGCTCCATCTCGCGATTTCGCAGCCCGTTGTACCGGCCATTGTAGTACGTGTGTAGCCCAGGTCATAAGGGGCATGATGATTTGACGTCATCCCCACCTTCCTCCGGTTTGTCACCGGCAGTCTATCTAGAGTGCCCATCCGAAATGCTGGCAACTAAATATAAGGGTTGCGCTCGTTGCGGGACTTAACCCAACATCTCACGACACGAGCTGACGACAACCATGCACCACCTGTCTCCTCTGTCCCGAAGGAAAGATACATCTCTGCATCGATCAGAGGGATGTCAAGACCTGGTAAGGTTCTTCGCGTTGCTTCGAATTAAACCACATACTCCACTGCTTGTGCGGGTCCCCGTCAATTCCTTTGAGTTTCAGTCTTGCGACCGTACTCCCCAGGCGGAGTGCTTAATGTGTTAACTTCGGCACCAAGGGTATCGAAACCCCTAACACCTAGCACTCATCGTTTACGGCGTGGACTACCAGGGTATCTAATCCTGTTTGCTCCCCACGCTTTCGCGCCTCAGCGTCAGTTACAGCCCAGAGAGTCGCCTTCGCCACTGGTGTTCCTCCACATATCTACGCATTTCACCGCTACACGTGGAATTCCACTCTCCTCTTCTGCACTCAAGTCACCCAGTTTCCAGTGCGATCCGGGGTTGAGCCCCGGGATTAAACACCAGACTTAAATGACCGCCTGCGCGCGCTTTACGCCCAATAATTCCGGACAACGCTTGCCCCCTACGTATTACCGCGGCTGCTGGCACGTAGTTAGCCGGGGCTTTCTTCTCAGGTACCGTCACCTTGAGAGCAGTTACTCTCCCAAGCGTTCTTCCCTGGCAACAGAGCTTTACGATCCGAAAACCTTCATCACTCACGCGGCATTGCTCCGTCAGGCTTTCGCCCATTGCGGAAGATTCCCTACTGCTGCCTCCCGTAGGAGTCTGGGCCGTGTCTCAGTCCCAGTGTGGCCGATCACCCTCTCAGGTCGGCTACGCATCGTCGCCTTGGTGAGCCGTTACCTCACCAACTAGCTAATGCGCCGCAGGCCCATCCCCAAGTGACAGATTGCTCCGTCTTTCCAGTTTCCTTCAGGCGAAGAAAACAATTATTCGGTATTAGCTACCGTTTCCGGTAGTTGTCCCAAACTTGAGGGCAGGTTGCCTACGTGTTACTCACCCGTCCGCCGCTAACTATCCGAGAAGCAAGCTTCTCTTCAAGTCCGCTCGACTTGCATGTATTAGGCATGCCGCCAGCGTTCGTCCTGAGCCAGGATCAAACTCTCCAATAAAGTATTGAAAAGAGCGATAAGCTCATTTTGAATCTGACGAGATTAAAAATCTCATTTGTGCTCCAGTCGATTCAAGCCAAGGCTTGTTTCAAACTTTCGCATTCATTCTGCAAGCAGAATGTTTACTCACTCGTTGTTCAGTTTTCAAAGATCAAACATTCAATTTATTGCTGTTTTTCATGTTGTCGTCGTTTCAGCGGCGACTTTTATAATATATCATGTTGAAGTTCTCTTTGCAAGCATTATTTTTTCGATTATTTTCAATCGCTTTATTTTCATGCTTGTTTCCGTGAACCGCTCCTAAAAAAGGAACGAAAATTAATTTACCATATGAAATTAGAAAGGTCAACCCTTTTTCGACAAAAAGTATGAACCCCTCAGCAATTTCACATTCTCATAGTTCAGAGGTACAGCACCCGCTATGAAGAGCCGCACCTCCCTTCCACTACTGTAAATCGAATATATGACCAGCTTCAGCATTATGGCTTCGACTTTTTCAGCTTCCCACCTCTGGCGTACTTGGACAACTCTTTTGGCGGGGCAAAGCGTGCATACATGCGGAACACAGTCTTATATCGGCTCGCGATAGCATATTTGATCTCTTGGTCAAGACGATTATCACTTAGATCGAAAAGCATCTCATCTAATTCTTTACGCAGCACATAGTCTAGTTCCTTGCATTCCTTCTCGTTAAACAACATACCCAGCATTAGAGTTCTCCTTTTTGTGCATAGCCTCTTTATCACACTTACACAAGTTTCATGCAACACCCCGTGCATTCTCGCTTTTGTGGGTGCTGCTGAAACCCGTTTTATTGTTATGGTCAACTTTCTGAAAATTTATGAATGCCAACCATCACAAAATTTTATCCTCTCACCAGAGTATACGTAAGTGTGCTTTCGATGATTGCTGCAACAAGAAGCAAGATGACAACCCAGAAGGATGCCGTTAACGTCCTATTCATGAATGCTCTCCACCGGGTACCCATCATATTTCGCTTGTCACTTCCAAGTTGTGCAAGGCTTTTGATAACCAGACCACCAAACTTCAGTCCGAAGGCGCAAGCAATAATTATGACCGGAATCTCAATAATTCCATGCGGAAGTAAACCTTTAACCACAATATCATAGAAGCTTGCTCCATAATTCATCGTGGTGTGCACCACAAATCCAAGGACCATCCCATTGATCAGCAGGAAGATGACAGGCAGAATTCCGAAGAATATACCGGCGTAGATGACAAGTACACTTTTGATGGCATTATTGAAAAAGATGAACAGAAAGAAGTTCCATTGCACATTGCCCCCCTGCTCCAGCCGTTCACTGACTTCACGTAATCCTCCGATTTGGTTCAACAACAGTTCTTCCAGCGGCCCTGTACTCACCCACCCTGCCCCTATACCAACAGCAAACAAAACTACGGACCAGATTAATGCACTGCGGATGGCACCAAGATCTTTAAGAAATGTACTGAATTTTAACATAATAACCTCCTGTAGAATCTAAAATGATGGACAAACAAGGATCAGTGACGAATAACTGGGCAGTACGAGCATACATTGGAGAGTAAACAAGCATTTCTTATGGGAGAGGGGCGCTTATTGAAATGAACTCGTTCTATGTATTTAGCGGCAAAAAGATTAAACGGTACCTGATTGTCCTCGTTGCTGCCATCTTTGCGATCGGTATTATCTATCTGGAGAGAGGCAATGTCTCCGTATTCTCGGAGGAAGCACCATCCGCCGTCTACAGCGTTCCAACCGAGAAGAAGGTAATCGCACTCACCTTTGACATTAGCTGGGGGGATAAACGGACGGAGCCAATTCTGAAAGTTCTTCAGGAGAATAAAGTGCAGAAGGCAACCTTTTTCCTTTCCTCCCCCTGGAGTAAGACACACCCCGAAATTGTTACTGCCATCAAAGAGGCAGGATATGAAATTGGCAGCCATGGTCACAGACATGAGAACTACAGCAGCCTGACTGAAGAAGAAATTCGCAAAGAAATTTCGACAGCTCATAGCATTTTAACCGATTTAACGGGAAAAGAACCGAAATTACTACGTCTGCCCAACGGGGACTTTGACAAGCGAGTGCTTCAGGTAGCCAATAGTCTGAATTATCAGGTTGTGCAGTGGGATACCGACTCCTTGGATTGGAAAAACCCTGGTGTACAGACCATTGTTGATCGCGTAGTAAGCAAGGCACATCCAGGGGACATCGTACTGCTGCATGCAAGCGATTCCTCCAAACAAACGCATGAAGCACTCCCTGTAATTATCGACAAGTTGAAAAATCAGGGCTATGAATTTGTTACCGTGTCTGAGTTGCTCAACCATTCCAGTGTGGAAGGTAAGGAAGTTCGTGACCAAGCCAGCGGTCAATGATTACTCAATTATGAGCTATAGCTCAAATAGGTGCTTAAAAGTTGAAAAGAGCTAACCAGGTTAGCTCTTTTTGGTATGTTTTTTATGCAAAATGAATTCTATGCTCGGCTTTCTTTCAACTGTTCTGCCTTTCCACTTACACTCCGGTTCGTCGATACATCCACCAGCCTGTGTAATATCAGCATTTGGTATGCATTACATAGGAGCAAGGGAACCACAATAAATATGGTTGCAGCATTCACATCAATACGTAATACGCCGATCGTCTCCACTATGGTGACGGCAATCATGAAAAAGAGTGTAGGTACAAGCGCGGAGATATGAGTCAGCTTTACTTTAACGTAAGCGGTAACAATTGCAGCTGCCAAAATAATGATACCTAACACAATATCCGATATACGCTCCCGGTCTCCCCCAACAAACAGGCGTAAAAACATCACGTCAAGCAGGGCTAACACCGTTAGTACAATCTGCACGATCTGCCAACCGCGCTTTGGAAATACACCTTTACCCATATAATTCAATATCAGATATGCAAAGAAACCCATTTGTGAATACACGCTGATCATAACCCCTGATCCAAATAAGATCAAAAGATACAGAAGAAAATCATTCAATCCATTTGTTTTCTCCCCGTTCACCAGCATCATAATCAATCCTGTACCCAATGCTCCCGCTGCCCCAATAAGCAAGGCTGTCCAAAACAGGAAAAACCATCTACGTAAATTCAAAAGTTTTCCACCCCCGAGTGTTTATTTTACCAACCTTCTCAGCAAAAAACCATCATTGCTCAACATATTTCCCCCTTTCCCATCACATACTACATCCAGTATCTAATCAAGGAGGGATTGTACACATGAAACGGCCTTTGTGGCAGCTATGCTGTGTCGTACTGGGGCTATCCGTCATGCTTGCCGGCTGCGGTTCAGATCAGAGTTCTTCGCCTCCTCAGGGCAGTTATAAAGAGATGAAAACAATGGTTGTAGATATTTTGAAAAGTGATGAAGGCAAGAAAGCGGTGGAGGAAGCTCTTACAGGTCAAAGCTCATCCAGCGGAAGCAGCGGTTCTGAAGAAGGCGGCGGTTCGGGTGGTGCTTCAGGATCCATTGGTATGAAAATGTTAATGCCTGTGCAATCTTCGGAACAAATACGTATTGCAGTAAAAGATACCATCACAGCTCCCGAATATAAGAAGGAATTCGAAAAGATCATGACCGATCCGCAGTTTGCGGGTGAATTTGCCAAAGTGATCAACGCACAAAGTAAACAACTTCATATGCAATTGATTAAAGATCCCACATATCAAAAGTCTGTTGAAGACATCATGAAGTCACCTGAGGTATCCAAGATGTTCATGGATATGACGAAGACTCCCGATTATCGTAAACAGACGATGACTGTCATGCAGGAAGTGATGCAAAACCCGTTGTTCCGTATGGAAGTACTCACTTTGCTTAAAAAGGTTGTGCAGGAGGAATTACAACCCAAAGTAGAAAGTGGCGGACAACAGGGGCAAGAGCAAGGCGGACAGCAAGAGGGTCAGGGCGAAGGTGGTGGTGATGGCGGAGATGGTGGAAGCAGTGGAGATTCGGGCGGCGGATCATAAACAGTAGGTGTTAATACGCACCACAGATACTGAAAAGCCTGCATCCAAATGGACGCAGGCTTTATTTGTATTTATAACACTCATACCATTAGAATTTGGATTCAATGGACCGGGCAACTTCATCGTAGATAGCCCCTATACGGGAATCTGCTTTGTAAACCGAAGGTGAGAAATCAGGCTCGGAAGGATGATTATCCGGCGTGCCTAATGGAATCTGGGCAAGCAGGCTTGTATGCAGACTTTCCGCAAGTCTTCCCCCGCCTCCACGACCAAAGACATAATCCTTCTCTCCGCAACTGCCACACTCATAATACGCCATATTCTCAACCACACCAAGTAACTCATGATCGGTCTGAATGGCCATCGCACCCGCACGTGCTGCGACAAAAGCTGCCGTTGCATGCGGCGTGGTAACGATGATTTCCTTACTCTGTGGCAACATCTGATGCACATCCAAAGCAACATCTCCCGTACCTGGTGGCAAATCCAGTAATACATAATCCAATTCGCCCCACTGGACATCCGTAAAGAATTGACGAAGCATCCGACCTAGCATGGGTCCACGCCAGATTACCGGGTTGTTCTCCCGAATAAAGAAGCCCATCGACATGACTTTGACGCCAAAACGTTCAACCGGTTGAATAACGCCATCCTCAACGACCGGATATTCTTCAATCCCCATCATGTCGGGTACACTGAAGCCATAGATATCCGCATCAATTAAGCCCACTTTCTTGCCTTGACGTGCCAAGGCTGCAGCCAGATTAACGGTTACCGTTGATTTACCAACGCCACCTTTACCACTGGCCACAGCAATAAAACGAACACCTGATTCAGGACTTAACAGCTCATGTCCATCCAGACCCGCTGCGTGACCTTTTACGAGCACTTCGTCCCGATCTGGCTCATTATCGGGTTGTCCCATATTCAGGCTCTCACGATCATGCTCAGAAGCTGCACGCACACGAATATGTACATCCTTCAGTCCGTGCTGGGACAACAGATTACGCGCTGCATCACTCAAAGCTGTTGTATCCTCAGGTCGATTTTCGAGTGTCACTATGGTCAGAGCCACATGATTTTCTTTCACCATAATATCTCGAAACCATTCCAGTTCGGTCAGACTTACTCCCAATTGTGGTTCTTGTAATGGCTGTAATAGTTCAAGTATCTGTTCTTTTGATAACATCAGACAGCACCTCAGCTTTATCTATTGGCATGTAATTAGGTATGCTGATCCAATTATATCATTACCTTTCTTGTTCTGACTAACTTTTAGGCCGTTCTCCTGAGGAATATCTGAGAATTCCATTATAGATCGATGCAGCTACCTTGCGTTGATAAGCTTCGTCAGCAAGCATACGTGCCTCTTCCGGATGAGAAAGGAAACCCACTTCTACCAGCGCTGAAGGGATCTTCAGAGCCTGTAACAGATAAACCGTATTCACCGTTTTGGCGATTCGATCTGTATTCTCCAGATTACGAACCATCTCTTGTTGAAGCAGATTAGCCAAACCTTCGTTATCCGGATGGTTAGTTGTATAGAAAACCTGCGCTCCACTCCATCGGTTGGATGGGACACTGTTCATGTGAATGCTGATAAAGAGATCTGCTTGCTTATCCTCTATCCGTCGTACTCTTTGTTTCAGATCTTCCGTCTTGCGTTTGGAGTACCCCTTGGTGTCCGATTCCGCCAAATCAGTGTCTATTTCTCGTGTCATAACCACTAAGGCCCCTGCCTGTTGCAAATAATCTCTCACATACAGGGCGATAGACAGGTTGATATCTTTTTCAATAACCCCCTGTTTACTTACCGCTCCTCCATCTGGACCTCCGTGTCCTGCATCAATGGCAATGACTTTACCCGCCATCGGCAAACTCCAATAACCTGACGTCTTAGCGGAAGGCAGTTCATAGGACATTACCGCCACTAACATGGCCAGTAGACAGAGACTCAGCATGACCCTTTTGATTGTTTTTAGCCTAATCCAGACTACAAAGTGTTTCCCCATATTTTTACGCATAAAAAAACCACCTCGTCCCTATAAATGACTCTAATCATCTATATGGGACAAGATGGACAATTATACCGCTAGGAGCGGACTTGCTCCGCCATTCCTTCAATCAGTACCTCAGCTACCTCAGGACGTGTAAATTCAGGTGGAGGGCACTGGCCGTCACGGAGCAACCCGCGTACTTTGGTGCCGGAAAGCGCCATATGATGTTCTTTATCATGTGGGCAAGTTTTGCTGGATGCCATGTTTCCACATTTGGTACAGAAGAAACTATGTTCGAAGAACAACGGAGTAATCCCCAGTTCCTCTGCTGTAAAGTTAGTAAAGATCTCCTGTGCTTCATATGTTCCATAATAATTACCAACACCCGCATGGTCACGACCAACAATAAAGTGGGTACACCCGTAATTTTTGCGAACCATCGCATGGAAAATAGCTTCACGTGGACCGGCATACCGCATGGCTGCGGGGAACACACCAAGAAACGCACGATCAGCCGGGTAATAGTTCTCCAGTAATACCAGATAACTCTTCATCCGAACATCTGCGGGAACATCGTCCGACTTTGTCTCTCCAACAAGCGGATTCAGGAAGAGTGCATCTACAATCTCCATAGCGCTCTTCTGAATGTATTCATGAGCCCGATGGACCGGATTACGTGTCTGAAAACCAACTACGGTCTTCCAACCCTTCTCCTGAAAAATCTTCCGGGTATCTGCAGGATCATAATAGAATTCCTCAAATTTCGAAGGTTTTGGACGGTTCAACACTTGGATTGGACCTCCTACGTATGTTGCAGGACGCTCCAAAAGTTTTTTAACGCCCGGGTGCTCGGGATCATCTGTTTTGAATACACGCCGGGCTTCTTCACCCTGATCCACCTGGTATATACTTTGGACTTCGAGCAATCCATAAGTGACTCCATCTTGGTCACCAACAAGTTTCACACGTTCACCAATCTGTAGGGATGCGGCTTGTTTATCGTCAACAGCAAGTGTAATCGGTATACTCCAGACTGTTCCATCGGCGAGACGCATGCGAGACACCACCGAAAGGTAATCTTCCTCATTCAAGAAACCTTGAAGTGGTGAGAACGCACCTACACCAATTAGATCCAAATCTGATATTGTCCAGGTATTAATACGCAAAGAGGATAAGTTTTTACTGTCTTGTAACAATTGCTCCCGTTCTTCTCCTTGTACGATACGTTGAACCAACGTACCTCCATGAGGCAGAATCGATGTCATCTTGTCAGCTCCTTGTATATCTATTATTTATGAAGGCCACATTCCGTTTTATCATTACCAGACCAGCGTCCGGCACGTGGGTCCTCTCCAGGCATCACTTGACGTGTGCAATGCTCACAACCAATACTTGGGTAGTTCTGATCATGAAGAGGGTTATATACAACGTTATTGTCACGAATATATTGCCATACATCCTCAGTCGTCCAGTGTGCAATCGGATTAAACTTCATCAGGCCAAATTTGGAATCATATTCAACCTTCTTTGAGTTTGCACGAGTTGGTGCTTGATCTCTACGTATACCTGTGATCCATGCATCATACTGAGAAAGAATACGTGTTAACGGTTCGACTTTGCGAATGTTACAGCACCCATTGGGATCAGACTTCCACAACTCTTCACCGTGCTCAGCTGCCTGCTCTTCCGGAGTAATCTTAGGAGACACACGTACAAATTCAAGATTGTAGTTCTCCTGCATCTTATCACGTGTTTCGTATGTTTCTTTAAAGTGAAAATCTGTATCCAGATAAAAAATATCTGTGGATGGGCTGATTTTCTGCACCATATCTACAAGTACAACATCTTCTGCACCAAAGCTACATGCAAAAGTGATATTTGGGAATGTTTCAATAGCATACCGAATAATATCCTCTGGACTGGCATGTTCCAGTTCCTCTGCCTTCGTCCGTGCCAAATCTTCTTTCTCCAACAAGTTCATCTGTGAATTTCCCCCATTCTGCATTTCAATACACCTAAAGCCGACTAATCTAATATGAATTATGTTTAGTATAAATCTTTCATTGGGGATGTCAATGCCTGCCATATGGTAAAATAAATCAGTTTTTAACCCTTTTTGATTGCCGCTATTACACAATATTTTGGTTCAATTTATCCATTTCTCTGTTAATGAGATAAAAACAATGATATTGGCCCAGGTCATTAGACAGGTAAAAATACAACGCTTAGCCTGGGAAACCTTTGCTGTTACTGGGTTTGGACAGTTCTTGTCGTCAAGAACAACATCAAAAAATCACTGGGCGATTGAAGTTGAAGGAAGAAAAGCTAAAGTTTTAAGGGGAGCAGCTTTGCGGATTTTAGCTGTTGATATGTAAGGGACTTTTATCGTTTCCATAAGAAATACTGATAAGGTTTGCAATAAAGAATTAAGTGCAAAAACATTAAGCCTAGTGCATTCAAAAAATCCGGCGTGAGTTCTAATCGATGATTTTATAGGAGCTGTTATAAAATGTGTGGTGAGCGATGGGTATGAGAGTATTCAATGATCTAAACGATTAGAGAGGTTCAGTGATATGTAGATGTATCAACGTACAGATTATAGGACTGTATTGAGGGACATTAAGAGCACAATGAAAAGGCAATGAAGGAAAAATGCACAAGCACGGGGAGAGACATCAGAGATATGAGAGCTATCGCACAAACTAATATAATATATGGCGTAATATTCATGAATATATAAAAAAGCCTTTGACCGAGGCCAAAGGCTTTTAATATTAACGTTTGGAGAACTGAGGTGCGCGACGAGCCGCTTTAAGACCGTATTTTTTACGCTCTTTCATACGTGGGTCACGAGTCAGGAATCCTGCTTTTTTCAGGGATGCACGGTATTCCGGATCTGCTTTGAGCAGAGCGCGGGAGATACCATGACGGATTGCGCCGGCTTGACCGGAGATTCCGCCACCATGAGCAATAACAAGAACGTCATAGTTGTTGAGCGTTTCTGTCAAGTTCAGTGGTTGTTTTACGATCAGTTTGAGTGTTTCCAAACCGAAGTATTCATTAATATCACGTTTATTGATGACAATGCGTCCTTCACCCGGTACAAGGCGAACACGTGCTACCGAATGTTTACGACGACCTGTCCCATAGTATTGTACTTGTGCCATGAAACTGTCCTCCTTTTAATTAACCGCGAAGTTCGTAAACTTCTGGTTTTTGTGCTGCATGTGGATGCTCAGTGCCTCTGTACGCTTTAAGTCTCAACTTCATTTTCTCGCCCATGCGAGTTTTAGGAAGCATACCGCGAACAGCCAATTCCAACATACGCTCAGGTTTGTTTTTAACCATCTCTTCAGCTGTAGTTACTTTCAAACCACCTGGGTGCATTGAGTGACGGTAGTATTTTTTACCTTGCATTTTCTTACCAGTCAATACGATTTTCTCAGCATTGATGATAACAACGAAATCGCCAGTGTCCACATGTGGAGTGAATTGTGGCTTGTGTTTGCCGCGAATCAAAGCTGCTGCTTCGCTCGCCAAACGTCCGAGGGTTTTGCCTTCAGCATCAATGATGTGCCATTGGCGCTCAACTTCGTTAGGCTTCGCCATGTACGTAGTACGCATGAAAAGTTCCTCCTTAAAATGTTCAAAATCATCATTTTCATTTATCTTCGTTCGTTAAGTTATAACTTTAGGTGTTGATGGATTGTAAATTTGATGTGAAACTCTTAATTGGGGCTGTGGGAAAGCCATTAAGAAAACACAACTTTTATATTACATGATAGGCGATTAAATCGCAAGTGTTAATTAAGCTTTTCACTCACCAAATTCAATCTTTTTTGTATTCAAGATCCCAGAGCATTAAACCGCAGCTAACTGCAGTAGGTCCTGCAGCAGATCGATTACATGCAGCAATCATATTTGGTACATCAGAGGCTTTCCGTTTGCCCTCTCCGATCTCCAGCAGTGTCCCTACAATGATACGAACCATATGCTGCAAAAAGCCGTTACCACTCACATAAATGTGAATGACACCCTGATCGCGCGGATGGTCTCTGCACATTGATCGGTCCACTTCCATCCATGCTTCGTACACCGAACGGACATGATTCTCTTTCTGAGACTTGCGTGAAGCAAAAGAGGTAAAATCATACGTCCCTATGAAATGTCGTAAGCCCTCCTGCATTGCCATAATATCAAGCTTCGCATGATGATGATATTGCAGTCTTCTGTTGAATACATCCGGAAATTGATTCGCATTGACTGTATAACGATACGTTTTCTTTTTCGCTGCATAGCGAGAATGAAAATCAGCCGAAACTTCAATCGCATCAATAACGACAATATCGGAGGGTAATCTGGAGTTGAGTGCAATACACCAACGTTCAATCGGGATCTGGGACTCCGTAGGAAAATTGAAGATTTGTCTGCGGGCGTGAACACCTGCATCTGTTCGGCCTGAACCTGTAATTTTAACCTTCTCACCGGTTAAAGCACGAATCGCATCTTCAAGATGATCCTGAATGGTATTCCCACCCGGCTGTACTTGGAAGCCGTAATAGGCAGTGCCATCATAAGTTAACGTCATACATAAGTTTCGCATTATTACCACACCTTTGTTCCATACTATACATATCCCTATCCCGAACAGCAAAAGAAGCCCCTTACGGAGCTTCTATTACAGCACGAATTCCGAAATGAAGAGAAAAAAAGGGTTAATCCAGAATCGTTGATTCTGTCCCCTTTCCTCATCTCATCTGTTTTACGCGCGGTCTACCAGTTCCAAGTAAACCATTGGCGCTGCGTCACCACGACGAGGTCCCAGTTTCAAGATACGAGTGTATCCACCTGGACGCTCAGCGTAACGACCGGACAATTCGCTAAACAGTTTTTGGATTGCATCTTGCTCACCATCGATAGTTTCGCGGCGAACATAAGCTGCCACTTGGCGACGGGCATGAAGATCTCCCTTTTTCGCTTTAGTGATCAGTTTTTCAGCAATAGAGCGAACCTCTTTTGCTTTCGCTTCAGTTGTCTGAATGCGTTCGTATAAGAACAGGTCGGTTACCAGGTCACGGAACAAAGCTTTACGTGCGCTGGAATTACGGCCCAACTTTTGGTATGCCATTGTTTTCCCTCCTTCACTTCAAGCACTCGGCTGTCTATTCTTCTGTACGGAGTCCCAAACCAAGTTCCTCAAGCTTCTCTTGAACTTCTTCCAAAGACTTGCGTCCGAGGTTACGGACTTTCATCATGTCTTCTTCCGTTTTCGTAGTCAGCTCTTGCACGGTATTAATACCGGCACGTTTGAGGCAGTTGTAGGAACGAACAGAGAGATCCAGCTCTTCGATCGTCATTTCGAGTACTTTTTCTTTTTTGTCTTCTTCTTTTTCGACCATGATTTCTGCATCTTTCGCTTCGTCTGTAAGACCCACGAAGAGCATCAAATGCTCAGTCAAAATTTTAGCGCCGAGGCTTACAGCCTCTTCAGGACGAATACTTCCATCAGTCCAAACTTCCAACGTGAGCTTGTCATAGTTGGTCACTTGACCGACACGCGTATTTTCCACAGCGTAGTTAACGCGACTGATCGGGGTGAAGATGGAATCGACTGGGATGACGCCGATCGGCTGGTCATCGCGTTTATTCCGATCTGCCTGGACGTAGCCGCGACCGCGATTGGCAAAAATACGCATGTGAAGTCTCGAACCTGGTCCGAGCGTAGCAATGTGCAAATCCGGATTAAGGATTTCCACATCGGAGTCAGCACGGATATCTCCAGCCGTAATTGCTCCTTCGCCTTCAGCATCAATCTCGAGCACTTTCTCCTCGTCTGAATGAATCTTAAGCGACAAAGCTTTCAGGTTAAGAATAACCTCCGTTACATCTTCCATTACGCCAGGAACTGTAGCAAATTCATGCAGAACGCCATCGATTTGAACCGAAGACACTGCCGCACCCGGCAGTGACGAGAGCAAGATTCGGCGAAGCGAGTTTCCAAGCGTCGTACCGTATCCGCGCTCAAGCGGTTCTACTACGAATTTCCCATAGGTGCCATCATCGTTGACGTCTACCGTCTCAATTTTCGGCTTTTCGATTTCAATCACTGCAATACCCCTCCTTCAAAACGTCGGTCCTCTATGAAACATTTACCTTCTCTTGCGAAAACATGTAGTAGTATGCCTAAACAACCATTATTAGCAGATTGTGCCGGAAATATACCACACGCAGGGGCAAATCTCATTAGACACGACGACGTTTTGGAGGACGGCATCCGTTATGCGGGACTGGAGTTACGTCTTTGATCAGGTTAACTTCAAGACCAGCAGCTTGCAAAGAGCGGATCGCTGCTTCACGGCCTGCGCCTGGTCCTTTAACCATAACCTCAACGGCTTTCATCCCATGTTCCATTGCAGCTTTGGCAGCAGTCTCAGCAGCCATTTGTGCAGCAAACGGAGTCGATTTACGGGAACCTCTGAATCCGAGGCCGCCGGAGCTTGCCCACGAAATTGCGTTTCCGTGAGGATCCGTAATAGTAACGATAGTGTTATTGAAAGTGGAACGGATATGCGCCACGCCAGATTCAATATTCTTACGGTCACGACGTTTAGTACGTACGACTTTTTTCGGTTTAGCCATTTTCTCTTATCCCCCCTTATTATTTCTTCTTGTTCGCTACTGTACGACGAGGACCTTTACGAGTACGAGCATTCGTTTTCGTACGTTGTCCACGAACAGGCAGACCACGACGATGACGAACTCCACGGTAACAACCGATCTCCGTCAAACGTTTAATATTCAAAGAGATTTCTCGACGCAGGTCACCTTCTACTTTGACCTCTTTATCGATACTTTCACGCAATTTGCTGACTTCATCTTCCGTCAAATCACGAACACGAGTGTCCGGATTGATGCCTGTTGTGCTCAGAATTTTCTGGGAAGTCGTTTTACCGATTCCGAAAATATAAGTCAAGGCGATCTCAACGCGCTTATCACGTGGCAAATCCACACCAGATATACGTGCCATTTTACGCTACACCCCCTTCTTTAACCTTGTTTTTGTTTGTGTTTCGGATTTTCACAGATAACCATAACATTCCCTTTGCGGCGAATGACTTTGCACTTTTCGCAAATCGGCTTGACCGAAGGTCTTACCTTCATGTGAATTACCTCCTCAAAGTTTTGCTAAGCAAAACCCTCTTCGTAAGCATTGACCTTGTTCTACTATTGTAAAACCGGCTTCGAAGCTTTCGCAAGTTTTGCCGGGCAAAACCCGCTACATAAGCTTCACAGTTCATTGCAACTGTCTACTACTATTTACGGTAAGTTATGCGACCTTTTGTTAAATCATAAGGCGACAACTGAACAACTACTTTGTCTCCAGTCAGGATACGGATAAAGTGCATCCGCAGTTTTCCGGAAACGTGAGCGAGAATTTGATGACCGTTCTCAAGCTCAACCTTGAATGTTGCATTCGGTAGCGGTTCGAGAACCGTACCTTCCACTTCAATGACATCTTCCTTAGCCATTAGTCAGTCTCCTTTCTCTTCAGATTGAATGTTGGTGGATTCCAGAAATGAATGAACCGCGTAACGGAGCTTTCCATTTGTCACCCGACCACTCTCGTTTAAACTGTTCACAACCTCGCTGCTAATCATGGGCTGGAGCTCAAGATGAAGAAGATTCTTCTTCTTTGGTTGATCAAACTTACGTTTGTCTCCATCCGCAATATATACGAACTTACCGTCCGCTATAGCAACAATTACTGCGGCTTGGTCCGCATTGCGGCCTTTACGGATCTTCACAAGTTGACCGAGCTGCGGATTAGACTGACTGTTCATGCCTCATCACCTACGCATTCAGTTTCGTGAAAATTTCCATACCATCTGGTGTAACTGCTACGGTGTGTTCAAAGTGTGCACATAACTTACCATCAACCGTGACGACAGTCCAGTTATCTTCCAACGTTTTCACATACCGTCTACCTACGTTAACCATCGGCTCTATGGCCAGCACCATGCCCGCTTTAAGCCGTGGTCCCCGATCGGGAAGACCATAGTTCGGAATCTGTGGTTCTTCGTGCAGATCTGCGCCTATGCCGTGACCGACATATTCACGAACTACGGAGAACCCTTCATCTTCAATATATTTCTGAATCGCATGAGATATTGTAAACAAGCGAACGTCCGGTTTTACCAGCGCCAGACCTGCGTATAACGAAGCCTCGGTAACGTCCAGAAGACGACGGGCTTCTTCGGAAATACGGCCGACCGGATAAGTCCAGGCGGAATCTCCATGATACCCCTGGTACTGCGCGCCAATGTCAAACGTAACGATATCGCCCTCGTTCAACTTGCGTTTGCCGGGAAATCCATGTACCAACTCTTCATTGACTGAAGCGCACACACTGGCAGGGAAACCGTTATAACCTTGGAAAGACGGCACAGCTCCTTGACTGCGGATATATTGATCAGCCATATGGTCAAGTTCTCCAGTCGTAATACCGGGAGCGATATGCTCTGCCAAGAGACGATGCGTTTCCGCAACAATTCTCCCTGCTTCCCTCATCAAGCCCAGTTCCGTTTCGGACTTACCAATGATCATCAATTAACCTCTCAGTAAGGACACGATTTCTTGAGAAACTTGATCGATATCCTGTTCTCCGTTCATTTGACGAAGAAGACCTTTAGTCTCATAGAACGTGAGGAGTGGTGCTGTTTTGTTGATATACTCGTCCAGTCGTGTACCTACACTCTCTTCATTATCATCAGAGCGTTGATACAACTCACCAGCGCATTTATCACAAATACCTTCCTGCTTAGGCGGATTGAATACCACATGATAAGTGGAACCACAGTTTTTACAAATTCGACGACCCGTCAAACGAGCGAGCAATTTGTTGCGATCCACTTTCAGGTTGATTACATGATCGAGACCTGAGTTCAATCGATCCAGAATGCCATCGAGCGCTTCTGCTTGCGAAAGGGTTCTTGGAAATCCGTCCAAGAGGAAACCTTCTCTGCAGTCAGGCTGCTGCAAACGTTCTTCAACGATGCCAATGGTTACATCATCTGGTACAAGCAATCCTTGATCCATATATTCCTTGGCTTTCATGCCAATGGGAGTTCCCTGTTTGATCGCGAGACGAAATGCATCGCCTGTTGAAATATGGGGAATACCGAACTCTTTCACGATGACGTCTGCTTGCGTTCCTTTTCCTGCCCCCGGAGGGCCCATGAATAGGATGTTCACGTTATGTCACTCCCTCCAAGACTACCCTACATCAACAAACAGCACAATAGGTGCCGGCAAGTAAATCTTCACTCGACCGGTACCTATTGCCTATTTATTGATAAAACCTTTGTAGTGGCGTTTGATCAATTGGCTTTCGATTTGCTTCATCGTATCCAGCGCAACACCGATAACGATCAGGAGGGATGTTCCTCCAATTTGCGCAGATTGAGGCAAACCAGACAGTGCCCCCAAGATTACAGGCAGAACGGAAATGACTGCCAAGAACATGGCACCGGCCATTGTCAAACGAGTCATGACACGGGTCAGATATTTCTCGGTTGCTTTACCCGGGCGAATGCCTGGGATGTAACCGCCGTTCTTTTTCATATTATCAGCCATCTGCTGTGGATTCATCTGTACGAAAGTATAGAAGAATGTGAAACCGAAGATCATCACGACATACAACAACATACCCAGAGGTTTGTGTGTAGTCAGGTTCTGTCCGATCCACTGTGCCCAAAGGCGATCTGCCCAGAAGTTGGCGATGATCGTCGGGAACATCAACAACGATGATGCGAAGATGACAGGGATAACACCTGCTGCATTAATTTTCAGCGGGATATGTGTATTCTGTCCACCGTACATTTTGTTACCTACGACACGTTTAGCGTACTGTACCGGAATTTTCCGAATCGCCTGCTGAATGTAAATGACCCCTATGATGATCAACACAATAACAATTGCGATGATAACACCTTTAAGAATATTCATAAACAGTTGGTCAGGTTGAATGAAGTCGGATTCGATCGTTTGTTTGATAATGTTAGGCACCGTAGATAGGATACCCGCAAAGATCAAGATCGAAATCCCGTTTCCTATGCCCTTCTCGGTGATCTGCTCACCAAGCCACATCAGGAATGAAGTACCGGCCGTAAGTACAATCGCGATCAAGATATAATCTGCAAATGTAGCGTTAGGAATCATGTCTGTATTGTACAAGCGGTTGAATCCGATCGACGTACCAAACGCTTGAATCAATGCCAGGCCAATCGTTAAATAACGGGTCAATTGTGCAGATTTCTTCTTACCTTGTTCACCTTGCTTTGCCCACTCCGCTAATTTAGGAATAACGTCCATGGAAAGCAACTGTACTATGATAGACGCAGTGATGTAAGGCACGATCCCGAGCGCAAATATCGAGAACTGGAAGAGCGCTCCACCCGAGAACGTATTGAGAAGTCCAAAAACTTCTTTACCCGCAGAATTTGTCGCTTCGAACACGTCTTTGTTAACTCCCGGTACGGGAACAAAGGAGCCGATGCGGTAAATGATCAGTACAAAAAGGGTAAATAATACCCTTTTGCGCAGATCTTCAACCCGCCAGATATTCTTTAGGGTCTTGAACATTAAATCACCTCGGTTGTACCGCCGGCAGCTTCAATTTTCTCAATAGCAGATTGAGAAAACTTGTTAGCTTTAACAGTCAGCTTCACAGTGACATCACCGTTACCCAGGATTTTGATTCCGGATTTAGCGTTTTTAACTACGCCGTTCGTCATCAAGAATTCTGGAGTTACTTCAGTACCCGCAGCAAAACTGTTCAGGTCTTCAGTATTCACAACTGCATATTCTTTGCGAGTTGGGTTTACAAAACCACGTTTTGGCAAGCGACGATACAATGGATTTTGTCCACCTTCGAAGCCTGGACGTACTCCACCGCCAGAACGAGAATTTTGTCCTTTGTGACCGCGACCTGATGTTTTACCTGTACCACTACTTGGACCGCGACCAAGACGTTTACGTTCTTTGCGGGATCCAGGAGATGGTGAAAGCTCATGTAACTTCATCGTTCGTTGCACCTCCTTAAAGATTTGTGGGATTAACCCGATATTAAGCTTCTACTTCTTTAACAGCAACCAAGTGGCTTACTTTGTTAATCATACCACGGATGGCAGGATTATCGTTTTGTACCACTTTGCTATTGATTTTGCGCAAACCCAATGTTTTCACAGTTGTTCTTTGCGTCTCCGGACGTCCGATCAAGCTGCGGACGAGGGTAATTTCTAATTTAGCCATGAGAATTCCCTCCTTAACCCAGAAGCTCTTCGACGGATTTTCCGCGCAGTTTAGCCACGTCTTCAGCACGCTTCAAACGGGACAAACCTTCCAAAGTCGCATTGACCATGTTCATGGAATTCGAAGAACCCAGAGATTTTGTCAAAATGTCACCTACACCAGCAAGTTCGAGAACCGCACGTACAGGACCACCAGCGATAACACCAGTACCTTCAGATGCTGGTTTCAACAGCACGCGTCCTGCGCCGAACTTACCTGTTACCAAGTGAGGAATCGATGTTCCTACGAGTGGAACGTGTACAAGGTTTTTCTTAGCGTCTTCAATACCTTTGCGAATTGCATCAGGTACTTCGCCCGCTTTACCGATACCAGCTCCAACCCAGCCGTTGCCGTCGCCGACTACAACCAGTGCGCTAAAGCTGAAACGGCGTCCGCCTTTTACTACTTTAGCTACGCGATTAATATTTACAACTCTTTCAGTCAGTTCCAAAGTATTCGGATCTACACGCAAGTCGTTAACCTCCTTTTGAAAAATATCTTAAAACTCAAGTCCTGCTTCACGAGCCGCTTCAGCCAATGCTGCGATACGACCATGGTACAGATAACCGCTACGGTCAAATACGATGTTGGAAACACCTTTGTCTTTCGCACGTTTAGCAACGAGTTCGCCAACTTTACGAGCTGATTCAACAGATGCACCATTTTTGATGTCAGTGCTCAATTCTTTGTCTACGGTAGACGCGGAAGCGATTGTTACACCAGCAACATCATCGATGATTTGAGCATACATATGTTTACCAGAACGGAATACGTTCAAACGAGGACGTGCTGCCGTTCCTTGGATTTTCTTACGAACACGAAGGTGTCTTTTCAGACGAGCCTTATTTTTATCTGGTTTCGTAATCATCTCAAAGATTCACTCCTTTCAGGTTACCTCGCTGGCTTCAAAGCAGAAGCCACGGGGTATATTAGAAACACACGAAGCAAGCAAGCCGAAAGCCGCGCAAAGGCGGTAAGAGAAATCTTATTTCTTCTTACCGGCTTTACCTTCCTTACGGATGATACGCTCGCCTTCATATTTAATACCTTTACCTTTGTACGGCTCAGGTTCACGTACGGAACGGATTTTAGCAGCGTAAGCACCTACACGCTCTTTGTCAATTCCGCGAACGATGATTTTTGTATTCGAAGGTACTTCGAATTCGATTCCCGCTTCCGGTGTAATTTCAACCGGGTGAGAGTAACCAACGTTCAGAACGATTTTATCTCCGGATTTGCTTGCACGATATCCGACCCCAACCAATTCCAGAGATTTCGCGAATCCTTCAGTAACGCCGCTCACCATATTGTTTACAACGCTACGCGTTGTGCCGTGCAAAGAACGGTGAGTTTTGTTATCGGAAGGACGCACAACTGTGATTTCGTTATTTTCAACTGTAACCTTCATGTCTTTATGAAGCTCACGAGTCAAAGTTCCTTTAGGTCCTTTTACCGTAATAACGGTGTTGTCCAGGGTGATGTCTACACCACTTGGTACTGTGATTGGTTTGCGACCAATACGAGACATATGTTGCACCTCCTATCTTGTGACGTTATATTACCAAACGTAGCAAACGACTTCTCCGCCGGATTTCGATTGACGAGCTTCTTTGTCCGTCATGATACCTTTAGATGTCGAGATGATCGCGATTCCCAGGCCACCAAGTACACGAGGTACTTCGTTGCTTTTCGTGTAAACACGAAGACCAGGTTTACTGATTCTTTTCAGACCAGTGATAACGCGCTCGTTATTTTGACCGTATTTCAGGAAAACACGGATAATCCCTTGTTTGTTATCATCGATAACTTCAGCGTCACGGATGAAACCTTCACGCTTCAGGATATCGGCGATTTGTTTTTTCATTGTTGAAGCAGGCATTTCTACCGTTTCGTGACGAACAGTGTTCGCGTTACGAATACGAGTAAGCATATCTGCAATTGGATCAGACATAGTCATTGTGAGTTAACCTCCTTCCCGTTCAGGACTTTTTACCAGCTTGCTTTTTTCACGCCAGGGATCTGGCCTTTATAAGCTAATTCACGGAAACAAATTCTGCAAATTTTGAACTTTTGCAGGACCGAATGTGGACGTCCGCAACGCTCACAGCGTGTATATGCACGTACTTTAAACTTAGGTGTACGTTGTTGTTTAACTTTCATCGAAGTTTTTGCCACTTAGCCTGACACCTCCTAAATAATTTCGGAGAAAAGGGAGTCTTTCCAGACACCCGGAAACGTTATGCCAACATTACTTAACGAAAGGCATTCCCATTTGCGTAAGCAATTCACGGGACTCTTCGTCTGTTTTCGCCGTTGTTACAATGACAATATCCATACCGCGGACTTTATCAACTTTATCGTATTCGATCTCCGGGAAGATCAATTGCTCTTTCAGACCCAGTGTATAGTTACCACGTCCATCGAAAGCATTACTCGATACACCGCGGAAGTCGCGGACACGAGGAAGCGTTACGTTGAGCAGCTTATCTAGGAAGAAGTACATACGCTCACCGCGTAATGTAACTTTCGCACCGATAGGCATATTCTCACGCAGTTTGAAACCTGCGATAGATTTTTTAGCACGAGTGATTACAGGTTTTTGACCCGCGATCAGTTGCAAATCGTTTACTGCAGAATCCAACACTTTAGAGTTTTGGACAGCGTCGCCCACACCCATGTTGATAACGATTTTCTCGATTTTCGGCACTTGCATTACCGTTGTATAGTTAAACTTCTGCATCAAAGCAGGAGCGATTTCTTGCAGGTAACGTTCTTTCATTCTTGATGCCATGAATCATAGCCCTCCTTTCTCATTCGGTTCAATTAGTCGATAATTTCTCCGGAACGTTTAGCAACGCGCACTTTCTTACCGTTATCCAAAACTTTGTAACCTACACGGGTTACTTTTCCGCTCTTCGGATCGATGTGCATTACGTTGGAAACGTGAATCGGAGCTTCCTTCTCGATAATGCCGCCTTGCGGATTTTGCTGGTTAGGCTTCTGGTGTTTTTTCACCATGTTAACACCTTCCACAAGGACGCGGTTCTCACGAGGATAAGCAGCGATGACACGGCCTTTTTTACCTTTGTCTTTACCGCTGATCACCATAACCGTATCTTCCTTTTTAACGTGAAGTTTGTTGTTATGGGATTCCAGAACTTTTTTCACTCTTGGCATTTCGTACACCTCCTGTTTCTAACATCACGAGATTAAGCTTTAGATAACTTCTGGAGCCAAGGAAACGATTTTCATGAAGTCTTTATCGCGAAGTTCGCGAGCAACTGGTCCGAAAATACGTGTTCCACGTGGGCTTCTGTCGTCTTTTACAACAACCGCTGCATTTTCATCAAAACCGATGTAGGAACCGTCTTTACGACGTACAGAACGTTTCGTACGAACGACAACCGCTCTAACTACATCACCTTTTTTGACAACGCCGCCTGGTGTTGCTTGTTTAACAGAACAAACGATCAGATCACCGATTTGAGCTGTACGACGTCCCGTACCGCCGAGTACGCGGATACACATCAGTTCCTTCGCACCGGAGTTGTCGGCCACAGTCAAACGTGTAAATGGTTGAATCATTTAGTATTCCTCCTTTCAGCAATGCTGCTGATGCATTAGATGATAACCGCTTTTTCTACGATTTCAGTAAGTCTCCAGCGTTTATCTTTCGAAAGCGGACGAGTCTCCATGATTTTCACCGTGTCACCGATTTTCGCAGTGTTTTCTTCGTCATGCGCTTTGAATTTTTTAGTAACCTTAATGCGTTTATGGTACAAGTTGTGTTTTTTGTAAGTTTCTACAGCAACAACAATCGTTTTGTCCATTTTATCGCTGACCACTTTACCAGTTTGCACTTTACGTGCGTTACGTTCTTCGCTCATTGTTGGCCTCCTTCCTGATTACGGACGGATTGTCCATCCTATCCCTAATTAACCGATTCCCAATTCTCTCTCACGGATAATGGTTTTAGCACGAGCTATTTCTTTCCGCACATCACGGATGCGAGTCGGGTTATCCAGCTGACCGGTAGCTAATTGAAAGCGGAGGTTAAAGAGTTCTTCTTTAAATCCGGCAATCTTTTGCTCGATTTCAGCAGAGGTTAGGTTGCGAAATTCACTAGCTTTCATTTGCTTCACCACCCAATTCTTCACGTTTCACGAACTTCGTTTTGATTGGCAGTTTGTGAGCGGCAAGACGCATTGCTTCGCGTGCAATTTCCTCCGGTACACCAGCAAGTTCAAACATGATCTTACCTGGTTTCACTACTGCAACCCATTTTTCTACGTTACCTTTACCGCTACCCATCCGAACCTCGAGAGGCTTTTGAGTGATTGGTTTGTCTGGGAAAATTTTGATCCAAACTTTACCACCACGTTTGATGTAACGAGTCATCGCAATACGAGCCGCTTCGATTTGACGGTTCGTAATCCAAGCCGGTTCCGTAGCTTGCAGACCGTATTCGCCAAAGTTCAGAGTCGTTCCGCCTTTAGCTTGGCCTTTCATATGTCCACGTTGTTGCTTACGGTGTTTTACGCGTTTTGGTACCAACATGATTAGTTGCCTCCTTCCTTAGCAGCTTGTTTCTTAGCCGTAGGAAGAACCTCTCCACGATAGATCCATACTTTTACGCCGATAAGTCCGTAAGTAGTATGAGCCTCTGCTGTACCGTAGTCAATGTCAGCACGCAGTGTGTGCAGTGGAACAGTTCCTTCGCTGTAGCCTTCAGAACGTGCGATCTCAGCACCGCCAAGACGTCCGCCTACTTGAGTTTTGATACCTTTAGCACCGGAGCGCATAGTTCTTTGAATTGCTTGTTTCAGAGCACGACGGAAAGAAACACGACGTTCCAATTGTTGTGCAATGCTTTCAGCTACAAGAACAGCGTCCAAGTCTTGGTTCTTAATTTCAGAAATGTTGATGTGTACTTTTTTACCGCCAGCAATTTTCGTAATTTGGTTACGAAGATTTTCAACTTCCGAACCACCCTTACCAATAACCATACCTGGTTTAGCAGTGTGAATCGTTACGTTTACACGGTTAGCCGCTCTCTCAATTTCTACACGAGATAAAGCGGAGTCTTTCAATTTATTTTTCAGGAATTCACGAATTCTCACGTCTTCCATCAAAAGATCACCGAAGTCTTTGCCTGCATACCACTTAGATTCCCAGTCACGGATAATTCCGACACGGAGTCCGACTGGATTTACCTTTTGGCCCACACATTTCCCCTCCTTCTACTTCTCAGATACCACCAAAGTAATGTGGCTAGTACGTTTGTTAATACGACTTGCACGTCCCATTGCACGAGGGCGGAAACGCTTCATTGTCGGTCCTTGGTTCACGTAAGCTTGCGAGATAACCAATTTGTTAACATCCAAAGAATAGTTATGTTCCGCATTCGCAATAGCGGAGTTAAGCAACTTCTCAACGATTGGAGAAGCAGATTTCGGAGTGTGACGGAGAATGGCAACCGCCTCACCTACTTGCTTGCCACGAATCAAGTCAACAACGAGTTGAGCTTTACGAGGAGCAATCCGGATAAACTTAGCATGTGCTTTTGCTTCCATTGTGTAACCTCCTTTCAAACATTAAAGATATTCATTTATCTTCTTGTTTTCTTATCATCAGCAGTATGGCCTTTGTACGTACGGGTTGGAGCGAACTCACCCAGTTTGTGTCCGACCATGTCCTCAGTTACATACACTGGCACGTGTTTACGACCATCGTAAACGCCAAATGTGTGTCCGATGAATTGCGGGAAAATTGTAGAACGACGGGACCAGGTTTTGATCACATTCTTCTTACCTGAAGCTTCCATCTCTTCTACCTTTTTAAGCATGTAGCCATCAATGAATGGCCCTTTTTTCAAACTGCGACCCATGTGGAGATCCTCCCTTCAAACATAGCTATTATGCATCCGCAGATGCCTCACGAAGTTATGCACAGTGTGTATTACTTCGTGCGGCGGCGAATGATGTATTTATCAGAAGCTTTATTTTTCTTACGCGTTTTGTAACCAAGTGTAGGTTTACCCCATGGTGACATTGGCGATTTACGTCCGATTGGAGCACGACCTTCACCACCACCGTGTGGGTGATCGTTAGGGTTCATTACTACACCACGAACCTCAGGACGTTTACCCAACCAACGGCTACGACCGGCTTTACCGATTTTGATGAGCTCGTGGTCTTGGTTACCTACAGATCCGATTGTCGCGCGGCAAACTTTCAAAATACGACGAACTTCTCCGGAAGAGAGACGAACGGAAACGTATTTTTCTTCTTTACCAAGCAATTGAGCTTCTGTACCAGCAGCACGAACCAATTGTCCGCCTTTACCTGGTTTCAACTCGATGTTGTGGATAACGGTACCTACTGGAATGTTTTCGAGTGGCAGTGCGTTACCGATTTTGATGTCTGATTCAGGTCCGGAGAACACTTGATCTCCAACTTTCAAACCTTTAGGAGCGATGATATAACGCTTTTCACCATCAGCATAGTGAATCAGAGCGATGTTGGATGTACGGTTCGGGTCATACTCAATCGTAGCAACGCGGCCCGGTATTCCATCTTTAGTACGTTTGAAGTCAATGATACGGTATTTACGTTTGTGTCCACCACCATGGTGACGAACTGTAATTTTACCTTGGTTGTTGCGGCCTGCTTGTTTGCTCAACGGGGCCAACAACGATTTCTCCGGCTGATTTGTGGTGATTTCCTCAAATGTAGAAACGGACATGTTCCGTCTTGCCGGGGATGTTGGTTTATACTTTTTGATTGGCACTGGGTTTCCCTCCTTACTTCAAAAATTCAATTATACAGTTTCAAAGAACTCAAGCGTTTTGCTGTCTTTTGTCAACGTTACAAACGCTTTTTTCCATTCGCTAGTATATCCGGAATAACGTCCGTACCGTTTCGGCTTAGCTGGAACACGAAGCGTGTTCACGTTTTTCACTTTTACATTGAAAATAGCTTCTACTGCCTTTTTGATCTCGGTTTTGTTTGCACGGATATCGACTTCAAATACATATTTCAAGTCGTTCATCATGTCAGCAGTACGTTCCGTAATAATCGGACGTTTTACAATATCACGAGGATCCTTCATTACGCGAGCACCTCCTCTACCTTCTGAACTGCTTCTTTCGTAATGATCAATTTGTCGTGCGAGAGCACGTCAAGAACATTAATACCGTCAGCAGCTACGAATTTCACGCCTGGAATATTCCGTGCGGAAAGAGCTACATTATCATCATAGCTAGGAGCTACGATCAAAGCTTTACGTCCCACTTTGAGGTTACTCAAGATGGCTGCAAATTCTTTAGTTTTAGGCGTACTCAACGTGAGAGCGTCCAAAACGATAATGTCATTGTCAAGCACTTTGGATGAAAGGGCTGATTTGATCGCCAAGCGGCGAACTTTTTTAGGCAGTTTATACGCATAGCTCCGTGGTGTTGGACCAAATACGATACCGCCGCCTTTCCATTGTGGTGAACGAATTGAACCTTGACGAGCGCGACCTGTACCTTTTTGTTTCCAAGGCTTACGTCCACCGCCACGAACTTCAGAACGTCCTTTTACTTTGTGGGTACCTTGACGAAGGGAAGCGCGTTGCATAAGAACTGCATCGTACAGAACGTGTTGGTTCGGCTCAATTCCGAAAACCGCATCATTCAATTCAACTTCGCCTACTTGGCTACCATCTACATTGTAAACTGATACTTTTGGCATTTTGTGTTCCTCCTTTCTTCAGTGGTTATTTTTTCACCGTTTCTTTAACTCTAATGAGACTGTTTTTCGGTCCAGGAATGGAACCTTTCACGAGCAACACGTTACGCTCAGCGTCTACTTTAACTACTTCAAGACGTTGAATTGTAATAGTGTCATGTCCCATGTGTCCTGGCAGGCGTTTGCCTTTAGGAACGCGGTTAGCTTGGATCGAACCCATTGAACCAGGGCCACGGTGGTAACGCGAACCGTGTGACATAGGTCCAGTGCTTTGTCCCCAACGTTTGATAACGCCGGCAAAACCTTTACCTTTAGAAATACCCGTTACGTCAACGAATTCGCCTTCAGCGAAAATGTCAGCTTTCAGTTCTTGGCCAACTTCATATTCTGCGATGTTGATACCGCGAACTTCACGAACGTAGCGCTTAGGGGCAGTGTTCGCTTTTTTAGCGTGACCTGCTTCTGGCTTGTTAGCATTTTTCTCTTTCTTATCGGAGTAACCGATTTGAATTGCTTCGTAGCCATCGTTCTCAATGTCTTTCTTTTGCAAAACAACACAAGGGCCTGCTTCGATAACCGTTACTGGAACGACGTTACCTTCAGGAGTAAATACTTGAGTCATTCCGAGTTTTTTTCCTAAGATTGCTTTCATGTTGACACCTCTTTTCCTTTATACATGGTCTTTGTTGTAGCTTATATTACAATTTAATTTCGATATCTACACCGGACGGCAGATCCAAGCGCATCAAGGCATCCACAGTTTGTGGAGTCGGGTTAACGATGTCGATCAAACGTTTATGTGTACGTTGTTCGAATTGTTCCCGAGAATCCTTGTACTTGTGCACCGCACGAAGAATAGTAATGATTTGTTTTTCAGTAGGAAGCGGAATCGGACCGGATACACCAGCACCCGAACGTTTTGCTGTTTCAACAATTTTCTCCGCGGATTGATCAAGAATTCTGTGGTCGTAAGCTTTCAAACGAATACGAATTTTTTGCTTTGCCATTTTAGTCCCTCCTTCTATCGCCCAATTTTTTATCGGACATACTCCGTGAAAATTTTCTAGCCACTCTCCCATGGCAAAGGGGCCGGGTGTGCCAGTAACCTCTCACATCATCGCAACGTCACAGAACAACATTCATTATTATATAGAAAAGATAGGCGTATTGCAAGCATATTTAAGAAAAACATTTAAACTTATCTTTTCTGATGAAATGACTTCGTTTATTGCAGTGTTAATCTTCAATATCCAGGCTGCCTTGCCAATCCTTCTAAACACGTAAATGATGTTCATTTCGTATGACGCAGGTTCCGAACTTTAAACATAATAAAAGAGTTCTCTATCCGATGTCGGATAAAGAACTCTTCCGAAGCTTCGTTACAATACAATGTTACTCGTTCCAGTACACTGTTACATATGCTTTATTCAGCGTTAAGCCGAATTATTTTTGGATAGATGCTACGGAACCGGCACCTACTGTACGTCCGCCTTCACGAATGGAGAATTTAGTTCCTTCTTCAATCGCGATTGGGGAGATCAGGGAAACAGTAACAGTGATGTTATCACCAGGCATTACCATTTCAGTACCTTCAGGCAAGTTGATGATGCCTGTTACGTCAGTTGTACGGAAGTAGAACTGTGGACGGTAACCAGTGAAGAATGGTTTGTGACGTCCGCCCTCTTCTTTAGTCAGAACGTAGATTTGAGCTGTGAATTCTGTGTGTGGCTTAACAGAACCTGGTTTTGCAAGTACTTGACCACGCTCGATTTGAGTACGGTCAACACCACGCAACAATGCACCGATGTTGTCACCCGCTTGAGCGGAATCCAACAATTTACGGAACATCTCAACGCCTGTTACAACGGATTTTTTAGTTTCTTCAGTGATACCAACGATTTCGATCTCTTCGCCGACTTTAACAGTACCACGCTCTACACGGCCAGTAGCAACAGTACCACGACCAGTGATGGAGAATACGTCCTCGACAGGCATCAAGAAAGGCTTGTCAGTTTGACGCTCAGGCAGTGGGATGTAAGTGTCGATCTCTTTGAACATCTCAACGATTTTTTGAGCCCATTCGCCATCTGGGTTTGCCAGAGCTTCACGAGCGGATCCACGAGTGATTGGAGTATCGTCACCTGGGAACTCATATTCGTTAAGAAGGTCGCGAACTTCCATCTCAACCAATTCCAACAACTCTTCGTCTTCAACCATGTCACATTTGTTCAAGAACACAACAATGTAAGGTACGCCTACTTGACGGGAGAGCAAGATGTGCTCACGAGTTTGTGGCATTGGGCCGTCTGCTGCGGATACTACCAAGATAGCTCCATCCATTTGAGCCGCGCCAGTGATCATGTTTTTAACATAGTCGGCGTGACCTGGGCAGTCAACGTGAGCGTAGTGACGAGTGTCAGTTTCGTACTCAACGTGTGATGTGGAGATTGTGATACCGCGTTCGCGCTCTTCTGGAGCTTTGTCGATTTGGTCGAATGCAATTGCAGCACCACCGTAAGTTTTGGACAATACAGTTGTGATTGCAGCAGTCAGAGTTGTTTTACCGTGATCGACGTGACCAATAGTACCGATGTTAACGTGGGGTTTATTACGTTCGTATTTAGCCTTTGCCATTTGAACGTGGCCTCCTTAAAATTATAATTTTATGTTTTCACTGAATGAAGTGCTCCGAATTTAATTCTTATGCACTTGCATCCAGTGTGAGAAAACTACTCGGTGCCTTTTGTTTTGGCAACGATTTCTTCAGCGATGCTCTTAGGAACTTCTTCATAGTGAGAGAGTTCCATGGAGAATACGCCGCGTCCTTGAGTACCGGAACGAAGAGTTGTAGAGTAACCAAACATTTCAGACAGAGGTACCTTAGCACGGATGATTTGAGCTCCACTACGGGAATCCATACCTTCGATGCGGCCACGACGGGAGTTCAACATACCCATTACGTCACCCATGTACTCTTCTGGAACAGTTACTTCTACTTTCATGATAGGCTCAAGCAGAACTGGTTTACACTTGTCTTTAGCCGCTTTAAGCGCCATAGATCCGGCAATTTTAAATGCCATCTCATTGGAATCGACATCATGGTAAGATCCGTCTACGATTGTAGCCTTAACGTCAACAAGCGGGAAGCCTGCAATAACGCCGTTTTTCATTTGCTCTTCAATCCCTGACAGTGCAGGTTGAATGTATTCTCTTGGTACGGAACCACCGACAACCTTACTTTCGAACTGGCTGCCTGTACCCGGCTCGAGAGGTTCGAATTCAACCCATACGTGACCGTATTGACCACGACCACCGGATTGACGTACGAATTTACCTTCAACGCGCGCTGGAGCACGGAATGTTTCACGGTAAGCTACTTGTGGTTTACCCACAGTAGTTTCAACCTTGAACTCACGACGCATACGGTCGATGATGATATCAAGGTGAAGCTCACCCATACCTGCCAAGATCGTTTGGCCTGTTTCTTCGTCAGTATGAGCACGAAGAGTTGGATCCTCTTCAGTCAACTTACCGAGAGCAACACCCAGTTTATCCTGGTCAGCTTTGGTTTTAGGTTCAACAGCGATTTCGATAACCGGATCAGGGAAGTTCATTGACTCCAGGATAACCGGATTTTTCTCATCACATAGTGTATCACCTGTACCTGTATCTTTCAAACCTACGGCAGCTGCAATATCACCGGAGTAAACTACAGTGATTTCTTGACGGCTGTTCGCATGCATTTGAAGGATACGACCGATACGCTCACGTTTGTTTTTAGTGGCATTCAATACATATGATCCGGATTGAAGAACACCAGAGTATACGCGGAAGAATGTCAATTTACCAACGTAAGGGTCAGTCATAATTTTGAATGCCAATGCGGAGAATGGCTCTTCATCGGATGACTTACGAATTGCTTCAGTTCCATCTTCAAGATGTCCCGTGATCGATGCAACATCTGTTGGAGCTGGCAAGTAGTCGATAACAGCATCCAACATCAGTTGAACACCCTTGTTACGATATGAGGATCCACAGATAACTGGGAAGATCTTAACATCTACAACACCTTTACGGAGTACGGTTTTGATCTCATCAATTGTGATTTCTTCGCCTTCCAGGTATTTCATTGTCAAATCTTCATCCAGTTCAGCAACGCGCTCAATCAACTCGTTGCGAAGTTCTTCAACTTGATCTGCAAACTCTGCAGGAATGTCGGTTTCTTCGATATCTTGACCAAGGTCATCTTTGTACATATGAGCTCTTTGTGCAACGATATCGATGATACCTTTGAAATCATTTTCAGCGCCGATTGGAAGTTGAATCGCAACAGCGTTCGCTTGAAGGCGATCACGCATGTCAGATACAACGTTCAGGAAGTCAGCACCGATGATATCCATTTTGTTTACATATGCGATACGAGGTACGCCGTACTTGTCAGCCTGTCTCCATACGGTTTCGGACTGAGGCTCAACGCCTTCTTTCGCACTGAATACACCAACTGCTCCGTCCAATACACGAAGGGAACGTTCAACTTCAACAGTGAAGTCAACGTGTCCCGGGGTATCAATAATATTAACGCGGTGGCCTTTCCAAGCAGCGGTAGTTGCAGCGGAAGTAATCGTAATTCCGCGCTCCTGTTCCTGTTCCATCCAGTCCATTGTCGCAGCGCCTTCGTGTACTTCACCGATTTTGTGCGTACGTCCTGTGTAAAACAGGATCCGCTCAGTTGTCGTGGTTTTACCCGCATCAATATGAGCCATGATCCCGATATTACGTGTATTTTTTAAGGAGAACTCTCTAGCCATGAAATGGGTCTCCCTTCAAAATTGAAGTTTTTTTATTGTGAACTGAATCCTACCAACGGTAGTGAGCAAACGCTTTGTTCGCTTCAGCCATTTTGTGCGTATCTTCACGTTTTTTAACGGAAGCGCCTGTGTTGTTGGAAGCGTCGATGATCTCAGCCGCCAAACGCTCTTCCATTGTTTTCTCACCGCGGTTGCGGGAGTAGTTCACGAGCCAACGTAATCCCAGAGCAGTACGTCTCTCTGGTTTCACCTCGATTGGTACTTGGTAGTTGGCACCGCCGACACGGCGAGCTTTAACTTCCAGGACTGGCATGATGTTCTTGATTGCTGCTTCAAATACTTCCATAGGGTCATTACCCGTACGTTCTTGAATCAACTTGAACGCATTATACAGAATGCTTTGAGCAACACCGCGTTTTCCGCCGATCATGATGCGGTTGATTAAACGAGTAACCAACTTGCTGTTATATAACGGATCAGGCAGAACGTCTCTTTTCGTAACTGGACCTTTGCGTGGCATGGATATCCCCCTTTCTTTCTTGTTCAGCAGATCCTGTACCTTCCAGACTTAGACCAGAAGGCTTTCAGGCTATCTGCCTATAATAGTTTAGGCTTTTTTAGCTTTTGGACGTTTAGCGCCGTATTTCGAACGAGCTTGCATACGGTTGTTTACACCAGCAGTATCGAGAGCTCCACGAACGATGTGATAACGAACTCCTGCAAGGTCTTTAACTTTACCTCCGCGGATCAATACCACACTGTGCTCTTGAAGGTTATGTCCGATTCCCGGGATATAAGCAGTAACCTCGAGACGGTTCGTCAAACGAACACGGGCATACTTACGAAGTGCAGAGTTTGGTTTACGTGGAGTCATTGTACCTACACGAGTGCAGACACCACGTTTTTGTGGGGCACTGATGTTAGTAGATTCACGTTTCAAAGCGTTGAATCCTTTTTGCAAAGCTGGAGATTTTGACTTCTCAACTTTTGCTTGACGTCCTTTACGAACCAGTTGGTTAATAGTTGGCATGTGATTGCCACCCCCTTCCTCAAATATTCATGTTTCTTTATAAACCTCTTTGCACTAAGTCCACAGACCCAGGCGGTTCATAAAAAGACAAATGAAAAGTTTTTGCCTTGGAGAATCCTTAAAAGTTCTCGGACAAAAACGTTCCTTACCCTATGATTTTACGACAGCAGCCATAGCTGCTCCTACTCCAATCCCGCAAGCCTTGCCGAGATTTTTCATTGTATCCACTTTCGTGCATTTCACATTGTGTTGTTCACACAAAGCAATGATTTTGGAAGTAAGCTGCGGATCACTATCTTCTGCGACATAGACTTCAGAAGCCATACCTGTCTGCACCATCCGCATGGTCTGTTTGGTACCTATTTTGACATGAGCATCTTGCAAGGCTTTTTCATTAGACATTGTGTATTCCTCCGAATAGAACCATGTACAATCAGCTGCCCACGCACCTTTGATATATTAGCATCTAGCGCAAGCATTGTCAATGCTAATCCTAAAACATTTTTTAAAAGTTTACGTACATCAGGATTCGTCCGCCTGTATCATACAAACGTCCGTCTCCTGACGCACAAAACTTTCACTCTCCTCTAATGAGGAGAAATATATTTAATCAACCGAAACTGGCTCAAGTTCTTCTACTGAAGATTGGCCATCTTCTGGCTCAGCAAATTTGATGCTGCGGTAACGGTGCATACCTGTACCTGCAGGAATCAATTTACCGATGATTACATTTTCCTTCAGACCGAGCAACTGATCGACTTTACCTTTGATCGCTGCATCTGTCAATACACGTGTAGTTTCTTGGAACGAAGCCGCCGAGAGGAAGGAGTCTGTTTCCAGGGATGCTTTCGTAATACCGAGCAGGATTGGTTTAGCAACCGCCGGCTCTTTATCACTAAGAATCGCAATTTTGTTAGCTCTTTCGTACTCATGCATATCCACGAACGATCCTGGCAACAGCGTTGTATCTCCTGCATCTACGATACGGATTTTACGCAACATTTGACGGATCATAACTTCAACGTGCTTATCGTTAATTTCTACGCCTTGGTTACGATATACGCGTTGTACTTCCTGCAGAATGTAGTTTTGTACACCACGTATGCCTTTAATCCGTAACATCTCTTTTGGATCAATGGAACCGTCTGTCAACTCGTCACCCGCTTCAACTTCCGCGCCTTCGCTTACGCGCACACGGGAACCGTAGGTAACGGCGTATACTTTGGATTCCGCTTCACCTTGAATTTCGATTTCACGACGATCTTTCGCTTCGCGAATCTCTTTAACCACACCATCGATTTCACTGATCGTTGCTTGACCCTTAGGATTACGAGCTTCGAACAACTCCTGGATACGTGGCAAACCTTGCGTAATATCGTCTCCGGCTACACCACCAGTATGGAACGTACGCATTGTAAGCTGTGTTCCTGGCTCACCAATGGACTGTGCTGCGATAATACCAACTGCTTCACCAATCTCCACGTGTTTACCAGTCGCGAGGTTGCGACCATAACACTTCTTGCAGACACCATGACTTGCACGGCAGCTGAGAACGGAGCGGATTTGCAATTTAGTAATACCTGCTTTGATAATCGCTTCTGCTTTATCGGAGTCAATCAATTCATTGCGACCTACAATGATTTCTTTCGTTTCCGGATGACGAAGAGTCTCGAAGCAGTATCTGCCTTCAATACGGTCGTAGAGGTCTTCGATAACCTCTTTACCATCTTGGATACGACTTACCGTAAAGCCTTTATCTGTACCACAATCATCATCACGCACGATTACGTCTTGGGCTACGTCTACGAGACGACGAGTCAGGTAACCTGAATCGGCTGTACGCAGGGCTGTATCCGCCAAACCTTTACGCGCTCCGTGAGTGGAGATAAAGTACTCGAGTACCGTCAGACCTTCACGGAAGTTCGATTTGATTGGGAGTTCGATAATTCGACCGGATGGGTTGGCCATCAGACCACGCATACCGCCCAATTGAGTGATTTGCGATTTGTTACCCCGTGCTTTGGAGTCTACCATCATCATGATCGAGTTGTAACGATCCATGGACTTCATCAGAATCTCAGTGATGTCATCTTTGGATTTTGACCAGATATCAATGATACGGTCATAGCGCTCTTCATTCGTAATCAGACCACGACGGTACTGATTCGTAACGATTTGTGCTTTTTCCTCAGATTGTCTAAGAATTTCAAACTTCTCAGGCGGAACGATAACATCAGATACCGCAACCGTAATACCGGCACGTGTAGAGTATGTGAAACCAAGTTGTTTAATTTTATCCAAAATAACGGCTGTTTCCGTTGTGTGATAAATTTCAAAACAACGTGCAATGATGGAGCCGAGGTATTCTTTACCGACACCGCCAGCCAGAGGAGCATTCATAATAGCTTCTCTGAGATCAGCACCTTTTTCATATACAAATGAGTGATCTGCAGTACCTTGGTACAGGTTAGCACGAGTCGCATCATTGATATACGGGAAGCTTGCCGGGAAAATTTCATTGAAGATAATTTTACCGACAGTTGTCAGCAACATTCCTTCTTGTTGTTCTTCCGTGAAGCTTGTTTTACCAAGCGCCTTAACAGGAATAGCTACACGCGCATGCAGACCAGCAGTACCACGTTGGTATGCCGATACAGCTTCGTTAACTGTACGCAAGATCATACCTGTGCCCTTTTCTTCCTTGTTATCCATAGTGAGGTAGTAAGAACCAAGCACCATATCCTGGGAAGGAGTAACAACCGGTTTACCGTCTTTCGGGTTCAAAATGTTACCCGATGCAAGCATCAGGATACGTGCTTCCGCTTGAGCTTCAGCGGACAACGGAACGTGCACGGCCATTTGGTCACCGTCAAAGTCGGCATTGTATGCCGTACATACGAGCGGGTGAAGACGAATTGCTTTACCTTCAACGAGAATCGGTTCAAATGCTTGAATACCGAGTCTGTGAAGCGTAGGGGCACGGTTCAACAGAACCGGATGCTCCTTGATTACTTCTTCAAGAACATCCCATACTTCAGGACTTACACGCTCAACTTTACGTTTTGCGCTCTTGATGTTGTGGGCAAGCCCTTTATTTACAAGCTCTTTCATAACAAAAGGCTTGAACAATTCAAGTGCCATATCTTTTGGCAGACCACACTGATACATTTTCAGGTAAGGTCCAACAACGATAACGGAACGACCAGAATAGTCAACCCGTTTACCGAGCAAGTTTTGACGGAAACGTCCTTGTTTACCTTTCAGCATGTGGCTGAGAGATTTCAATGGACGGTTACCAGGACCCGTTACCGGGCGTCCACGACGACCATTATCGATCAATGCGTCAACAGCTTCCTGCAACATCCGTTTTTCATTTTGCACGATAATATCTGGCGCGCCCAGATCAAGCAGGCGTTTCAGACGGTTGTTCCGGTTGATTACACGGCGGTACAAGTCATTCAGGTCAGACGTTGCAAAACGTCCACCATCCAACTGTACCATTGGACGAAGTTCCGGCGGGATAACAGGAAGTACATCCATGATCATCCACTCTGGCTTGTTGCCGGAGTTGCGGAATGCTTCGATAACTTCCAGACGTTTGATTGCACGATTACGACGTTGTCCTTGCGCAGTCCGGAGCTCTTCTTTCAGGAACTCGAGCTCTTTGTCTATGTCAAGGTCTTGAAGCAATTTTTTAACCGCTTCTGCGCCCATGCCAGCATGGAAACCATAGCCGTATTTTTCACGGTAGCTGCGGTATTCTTTCTCGGACAACAGCTGTTTTTTCTCCAGTGGAGTTTCTCCTGGATCAGTTACAACATATGATGCAAAATAAATAATCTCTTCAAGAGATCTTGGTGACATATCCAGAGCAAGACCCATACGGCTCGGAATACCTTTGAAGTACCAGATATGCGATACCGGAGCAGCGAGCTCAATATGGCCCATCCGTTCGCGGCGTACTTTTGCACGTGTTACTTCAACGCCACAACGATCACAGACAACGCCTTTATAACGGACGCGTTTGTATTTACCGCAATGACATTCCCAGTCTTTTGTAGGGCCAAAAATCTTTTCGCAGAACAGCCCTTCTTTTTCCGGTTTCAACGTACGATAGTTGATCGTTTCCGGTTTTTTCACTTCTCCGCGGGACCAAGAACGAATTTTCTCTGGGGAAGCAAGCCCGATCTTCATGTATTCGAAATTGTTGACGTCCAACAAGGAGCAACCCTCCTTAACCAATTCCTGATTCTAGGTTACGCCCACTCCGGCCGAAGCCGGAGCAAGACGTGAGCCTGATGAAAAACGCCGGTCATCATGCGCTCGAAGCGGTTTATTCCGCTCCGACCTCTGTACCCTCAAGGTTGAGGCTGAGCTTATCGCTCGCAGCGTCATCTTCATCGTCCATTTCTCTCATTTCAATCTCTTGCTCATCTTCGCTCAAAATCTTAACGTCCATACCCAAGCTTTGCAGCTCTTTGATCAATACTTTGAATGATTCAGGAACACCTGGTTCCGGGACATTCTCACCTTTGACAATGGATTCATACGTTTTAACCCGACCAACAACGTCATCGGATTTAACAGTCAAGATTTCTTGCAGTGTATAAGCAGCACCGTATGCCTCAAGCGCCCATACTTCCATCTCCCCGAAACGCTGTCCACCAAATTGGGCTTTACCACCCAATGGCTGTTGCGTAACAAGTGAGTAAGGACCCGTGGAACGGGCATGGATTTTATCATCAACCATGTGTGCCAGTTTGATCATGTGCATGACACCTACGGTAACTTCACGTTCAAACTCTTCACCTGTACGACCATCATACAGGACAGTTTTACCATTACGTTGCATACCTGCTTCTTCCATCGTATCGAAGACGTCATACTCCTTCGCTCCGTCGAATACAGGAGTTGCTACGTGAATACCCAGTTGCATCGCCGCCATACCCAAGTGAACCTCGAGTACTTGACCGATATTCATCCGGGAAGGTACGCCCAGTGGGTTAAGAACGATCTGAACCGGTGTACCGTCTGGCAGGAAAGGCATATCTTCTTCCGGCAAGATGCGGGCCACGACCCCTTTGTTACCGTGACGTCCAGCCATTTTATCACCCTCGGAAATTTTCCGTTTTTGAGCGATATATACACGAACGAGTTGGTTAACACCTGGAGGCAGCTCATCACCGTTTTCGCGGGTAAATACTTTCACGTCTACTACGATACCATCAGTACCATGTGGTACACGCAAGGAAGTATCACGTACTTCACGTGCTTTCTCACCAAAGATCGCATGCAAGAGACGTTCTTCTGCTGTCAGCTCTGTTACACCCTTAGGTGTTACTTTACCAACCAGAATGTCGCCAGCACTGATCTCAGCACCGATGCGGATAATACCGCGCTCATCCAAGTTACGCAACGCTTCTTCCCCAACGTTAGGGATGTCACGTGTGATCTCTTCAGGTCCAAGCTTGGTATCACGTGCTTCTGACTCATACTCCTCGATATGGATGGATGTGTATACATCTTCCTTAACGAGTTTTTCACTGAGCAAGATCGCATCTTCGTAGTTGTAACCTTCCCAAGTCATGAAGGCAACAACAACGTTACGTCCCAGAGCCAATTCACCCATTTCCGTTGAAGGACCATCAGCGAGGATATCGCCAGCTTTGACAGCGGCACCTCTTTTAACAATCGGACGCTGGTTAATGCATGTTCCTTGGTTCGAACGCATAAATTTGTGTAATTTATATTTAACGATATCGCCTTTAACTTCCTGACCGTCCACTTCTTCAACACGACGGACCCAAATCTCGTTCGCAGTAGATCGTTCAATAATTCCGTCATAATCGGAGACAATACATACACCGGAATCTTTCGCGGCTTTGTGTTCCATACCTGTTCCCACAAGTGGTGCTTTAGGAATCAAAAGTGGAACGGCCTGCCGTTGCATGTTTGATCCCATGAGCGCACGGTTGGAGTCATCGTTCTCAAGGAACGGAATCAGCGCTGTAGCGACGGATACAACTTGCTTAGGAGATACGTCCATGTAGTCAACCCGCTCACTCGGCATCGTAAGGATGTTATCCGACTGTTTGTTATAACGTACAATGATCGCTTCTTCTTCAAATGTACTATCTTCATTCAGCTTCGCATTCGCTTGCGCGATAACGTAGTTGTCCTCTTCGTCCGCTGTCAGGTAATCAATTTGCTCGGTTACAATACCTGTCTTCGGATCAACCCAACGATATGGAGCTTCAATGAAGCCATATTCATTCACACGAGCGAACGTAGACAAGGAGTTGATCAAACCGATGTTTGGTCCCTCTGGCGTCTCGATTGGACACATACGGCCATAGTGGGATGGATGGACGTCACGCACTTCCATACCTGCGCGCTCACGCGTCAAACCACCGGGTCCGAGTGCGGACAAACGACGTTTATGTGTCAACTCACCCAGCGGGTTCGTTTGATCCATAAACTGTGACAACTGAGAGCTACCAAAGAACTCTTTAATGGATGCAATAACAGGACGTATGTTAATCAAAGCCTGTGGTGTAATTACGTTAGCATCCTGAATGGACATTCTCTCACGAACCACACGCTCCATACGGGACAAACCGATACGGAACTGATTCTGCAGGAGTTCACCCACCGAACGCAAACGACGGTTACCCAGATGGTCAATATCATCCGTGCTACCAATTCCCTGCAGAAGGTTAAGGAAATAACTGATGGACGAAATGATATCCGCCGGCGTCACGTTTTTAACGGACTTGTCAATGATTCCATTGGCAATCAGTTTGACTACTTTACCATCTTCAGTTGGTGAGAACACATCAATCGTTTGCATAGGGATATCATTGGCATCCAAAACGCCGTTACCCACGTGATACGTGCGGAATCCAACGCTCTTCTCCAGATACGGCATGATTTCATCCAACAAACGACGATCAACCATTTGACCTGCTTCAGCAATGATTTCACCAGTCTCAGCATCAACAAGTGACTCAGCCAAGCGCTGGTTGAACAAACGGTTTTTGATGTGAAGCTTTTTGTTCATTTTGTAACGACCTACATTAGCCAGGTCATAACGTTTTGGATCAAAGAAACGTGCTACGAGCAAGCTTTTCGCATTATCCAGCGTTGGCGGCTCGCCCGGACGAAGACGCTCATAGATCTCAATGAGTGCTTTCTCCGTGGAATCCGTGTTGTCTTTGTCCAGTGTGTTGCGGATATATTCGTCATTACCGAGCAGATCCAGAATCTCAGCATCTGTGCCAAAACCAAGTGAACGCAGGAGAACCGTAACCGGTATTTTACGTGTACGGTCGATCCGGACATAAACAACATCCTTCGCGTCCATCTCCAGTTCCAACCAAGCGCCGCGGTTAGGAATAACTGTAGCGGTATACGTTTTTTTGGCGTTTTTATCTACTTTGGTACTGAAGTAAACGCTAGGAGAGCGAACCAACTGGCTGACAATAACCCGTTCCGCACCATTAATAATAAATGTGCCAGTGTTGGTCATCAGCGGGAAATCTCCCATGAATACTTCCTGCTCTTTGACTTCGCCGGTTTCCTTATTAATGAGCCGGACTTTGACCCGAAGCGGTGCTGCATACGTAACGTCACGCTCTTTTGCGTCGTCTACTGTATACTTCGGTTCACCGAGACTGTAATCGATAAATTCCAAAATCAAGTTACCTGTAAAATCCTGGATCGGCGAGATATCCTGGAACATTTCGCGCAACCCTTCCTCCAAAAACCAATCATAGGATTTTTGTTGGATTTCAATCAGGTTCGGAACTTCGAGTATCTCGTTAATTCGTGCATAACTGCGCCGAGTGCGTCGACCATATTGAACAAGATGTCCTGCCAACTTAAACTCACCCCTCAATGTCTACTCACTTTAAAAATTTCGTTGCGAACCTCTGTTTGTAACCTTATAATGGTACACATACAGAGCAAAGCAATGCATCCACAAATAAAGAAAAGCCCTTACTCGAAATGTCGTTCGAAAAAAGAGCAACTTTGATCGGCGGATGTCTTTCCAAATCATTCTTATCCCCAGTTTGCCCAAAATGTACATATTATACGCCAAACGTAGGCATAATAAGCCCGTTCGGCGTAAAAAAAGGTTGACATTTTTAGTTAGCTAAAGCCAAGTAGGGCATCTTAATACTGACATTTTACAACTATACCACGACCTGAATTTCAAGTCAATAGTCCTATTGCAAAAAAAATGATCCCCTGCTTACTTTACAAACTCGGATTCAGCTTTTAGTAGATACCTATTCCGATTTCACCGCTTTGAAAATCCGATATCCTTTATCCTTCGTCACTTCTCCCACTCTTCCAAACAAAGATTCCAATTTCGCTTTCGCTGACGGTGCTCCTTGTTTCTTCTGAATGACAATCCACAACGAACCGCCTACCTTCAGATGGCGATGTGCCTGTTCGAAAATAGTATGAACCGTCTCTTTCCCAGCCCGTATAGGCGGGTTGGTTAGGATAACGTCAAAATCTTGTTTTTTTACTTCAGACAGTAGATTACTTTGCAATACCGTAACATTGTTAATTCCGTTCGCTTTTGCATTTTCCCTGGAAAGTTCAACGGCTCTCTCGTTGATATCGATCATGGTGACATGCCCATCCGGTACAAGTTTGGCTGCTGTAAGACCCATTGGCCCGTATCCACAGCCCACATCGAGAACATGAGCCCCTGATGGCAACTCTATCGCATCAATCAATACTCTGCTGCCATAATCGATTCCGTTTTTGGAAAACACACCGGCATCCGTCACGAATCGCAGACTGAATCCGCGAAGAACCGCTTCAGTTGCTCTGCGATCATGCGCCACTTGCGGTTTGTCCGAATAATAATGATTGGACATGCCCTCACTCACTTTCCATTTACAATTACAGCAACAAACCCCTTGATATAAGTCAAGGGGTTTGTTGTTTTGTTCATTTAGCTTGTAATAGCTAAATTATTTAACTTCAACTGAAGCGCCTGCTTCTTCAAGCTTAGCTTTAACCGCTTCTGCTTCTTCTTTAGCAACTTTTTCTTTCAATGCTTTTGGAGCGTTGTCAACCAATTCTTTTGCTTCTTTCAGGCCAAGACCTGTGATTTCGCGAACTGCTTTGATAACGTTGATTTTGGAAGCACCAGCGCTAGTCAAGATTACGTCGAACTCGGATTGCTCAGCTTCAGCAGAAGCTACTGCACCTGCAGCAGCTACTGGAGCTGCAGCAGTTACGCCGAATTCTTCTTCGATTGCTTTAACAAGATCGTTCAATTCCAGTACAGTCATGCCTTTGATTGCTTCCAAGATTTGCTCTTTACTCATGAGTGAACCTCCATATATAATATTATTTTTTTTATTTCATTTGCCGCCTAAGCAGCATTCAGATCAAGTTGCTTACGCGCCTTGTTCTTCTTTTTCTGCAACTGCTTTAACCGCAAGCGCGAAGTTGCGCACTGGCGCTTGAAGCACGCTGAGGAGCATGGAGAGGAGTCCATCGCGGGATGGAAGTTCTGCCAATGCCTTAACTTCTTCTACTCCGATTACGCGACCTTCTACGACTGCACCTTTCAATTCCAGTGCATCGTTCTTTTTCGCGAAGTCGTTCAGAATTTTAGCTGGAGCCACAACGTCATCTACGCTGAATGCAATTGCAGTAGGACCTGTAAGAACATTTTCAAGTTCTGTCAGTTCTGCTGCTGCAGCTGCACGGCGAAGCAACGAGTTTTTCAGCACTTGGAATTCGATCCCTGCTTCACGAAGTTGCTTACGCAACTCAGTTACTTGGGCAACGTTCAATCCGCGATAGTCAACAACAACAGTTGTAACGCTCTCGCGCAATTTTGCTGTTACTGCATCAACGGATTCTTGTTTTGCTTGAATCACTTTTGCGTTTGCCAATCTGTACACCTCCTGATCAAATTTATCCCATTAAGAAAAGCCTCCGTAGAATCACGAAGGCTTGATATATACTCATCATCGATTTGCATCGTTCTAAGTTCTATAATCACACCTCGGCAGGAAATTAAGCCAAATGGCACCTACTGTCTACGGCAAGCATATTCAAATGTCAACGGTCAGTCACTCGGACTCACAACTTTTATATCTTATCAAAAACAGGACAAGCCTGTCAAGAGATATTATCTAAAAGCTGCTGCGTTCACGCGTGCGCCAGGGCCCATCGTGGAAGAAAGACTAACATTCTTCAGATAAACACCTTTTGCTGCCGCTGGTTTAGCACGATTCAGAGCTTCCATGAGAGCTTTGAAGTTCTCATTAAGTTGCTCAGAAGAGAAAGAAGCTTTACCAATCGGTGCATGAATTTGACCTGCACGATCCAGACGATATTCGATTTTACCGGCTTTAATTTCTTGAACAGCCTTAGTTACATCGAAAGTTACCGTTCCGGCTTTAGGGTTAGGCATCAGACCTTTACCGCCGAGCAGTCGGCCCAATTTACCTACTTCACTCATCATATCTGGTGTCGCTACGCAGACGTCGAATTCGAACCAGCCTTGTTGGATTTTGTTGATCATGTCTGCATCACCAACATAGTCCGCGCCAGCCGCTTCCGCTTCTTTCGCTTTGTCACCTTTTGCAAATACCAATACGCGTTGTGTTTTACCTGTGCCGTGTGGCAAGACAACAACACCACGTACAGCCTGGTCTTGCTTACGAGGGTCTACACCCAAACGAACTGCTGCTTCGATTGTTTCATCGAATTTTGCAGTAGCTGCCTTTTTCACAAGCTCTACAGCTTCTGAAGGCTCGTAAGTTGCTTCGCTGTCAATCAGCTTAGCAGCTTCCAGGTATTTTTTACCGTGTTTAGCCATGTTTTATTCCTCCTTTGTGGTGTTAGCGGATATACCTCCCACATCAACCGGTCGCGAATCGACCGGTTTTACGAAGCCATGTTTCTTATGAAAATTAGTCTTCGATGGTGATACCCATGCTGCGGGCAGTACCTTCGACCATACGCATAGCGGACTCAACGTCTGCTGCATTCAGGTCAGGCATTTTTGTTTCTGCGATTTGACGTACCGCATCACGTTTAACAGTAGCAACTTTTTTCTTGTTCGGTTCGCCTGATCCTTTTTCAACTTTAGCTGCCACTTTCAACAGAACTGCTGCTGGTGGAGTTTTAGTGATGAAAGTAAAGGAACGGTCCTCGAATACAGAAATTTCAACTGGAATAATCAATCCCGCTTGATCAGCTGTACGAGCGTTGAATTCTTTACAGAATGCCATGATGTTGACACCTGCTTGACCCAAAGCTGGACCTACTGGTGGTGCTGGGTTTGCTTTACCTGCTGGAATCTGCAGTTTTACCATTTTAATAACTTTTTTCGCCATGATTGACACCTCCTTGCAAAATAGTGGTTAACGGGTTTTTCAACCCTCCCACAAGAAACTTGAAGAAACTATATCTTCTCCACTTGCGTGTATTCCAACTCAAGCGGTGTTTCCCGTCCAAACATGTTCACGTGCACTTTCAACTTGCTTTTCTCTACCAAAATTTCTTCCACGGAGCCTACGAAATTCGCAAAAGGACCGACTTTAATACGCACGGATTCCTTAATATCGAACTCAATTTTCGGCTTAGGTTCAACCATTCCCATGTGCTTCAGAATTTGTTCCACTTCTTCAGGCAACAATGCAGTTGGTTTGGACCCAGAACCTGTCGAACCGACAAATCCTGTAACCCCTGGTGTGTTGCGAACAACATACCAAGAATCATCCGTCTGTACCATTTCCACCAAGACATAACCGGGGTAAACTTTACGCATAACGGTTTTTTTCTTACCGTCCTTGTTTACCACTTCTTCTTCCATAGGAACAAGAACGCGGAATATCTTGTCTTCCATGCCCATAGACTCTACGCGTTTTTCCAAATTGGCTTTGACCTTGTTCTCATACCCTGAATAGGTATGAACGACGTACCATCTTTTTTCCATATCAAGCCACCGGAACCCTTCTTAAATAATCGCTTCGATCACAAAGGAGATGCCAATGTCAATGACCCAAAAAAACAGCGTCATAACCACAACAGTACCAAGTACGATCAATGTGTAGTTGGTCAGCTCTTTACGATTAGGCCAGCGAACTTTTTTAAGTTCAGCCCAGCTTTCTGAGAAAAAGGAAATCAGAGATTTGAAACTTCGTTTCACGCCGACACCTCCAAAAACTATCTGGTTTCGCGATGAGAAGTCTGCTCGTTACAAAACTTGCAAAATTTCTTCATCTCCATGCGGTCGGGGTGATTACGCTTGTTTTTTGTCGTAGTGTAATTTCTTTGTTTGCAGTTAGTACAAGCCAAAGTAATAATTACCCGCATGATGTACACCTCCCGAAGACTTCCACATTCAAGCAGAGTCTCTAAATTGATCCTGAAAAAAAGCCATAAATTTAGGCCTACCTAAAACACTTTATCACAAGGGTATAACCATGTCAATGAAAGAATAGTCTTTCATTCATTGGGTATTACTTCCGTACAACGTACATTCGTTTCTCATCTCTGTTTTTCTCTTCTCCTGCTTGGACCGAGCGATTACTAGTATAAACATTCTTAGATTTTATAAACTTGAGACACTAAAAAAAGACTCAAACACCGAGCCTTTTCCGTCAACGACAACATGTGTTTAATTATCTCGAACTTCCAGGTACTTTTCAAGTTTGCGCTTGACGCGCTGAAGTGCATTATCAATGGACTTCACATGTCTGTCCAAATCTACTGCAATCTCTTGATAAGATCTCCCGTCCAGATACAACATCAATACTTTACGTTCCAGATCACTCAGAATCTCGGACATTTTATCTTCCAGGCCCACAAACTCTTCCTGATTGATGATAAGTTCTTCCGGATCACTGACCTGGGTTCCACAAATCACATCGAGTAACGTACGATCAGACTCTTCGTCATAAATAGGCTTGTCCAGAGATACATAAGAATTAAGCGGAATATGCTTCTGACGTGTTGCTGTCTTAATCGCCGTGATGATCTGTCTTGTAATACACAGTTCGGCAAAAGCCTTGAACGAAGCCAGTTTGTCCCCTTTGAAATCTCGAATGGATTTGTAGAGGCCAATCATTCCTTCTTGAATAATATCTTCCCGGTCTGCCCCAATCAGAAAATAAGATCTTGCCTTGGCGCGTACAAAGTTACGATATTTGTTAATTAGAAACTCTAACGCTTCGCTTTCGCCTTCACGGAAAGCTTCGACAATGTCTTCGTCACTTTGGTAATCATACTTAGATAACATGATATCTTTGAGGTCGACACTCACAGACAATCCCTCCGGCTGCAACGCAAGGTACCCCGTTACTCTACTCTATGAAATATAGGATCAGTATATATGATGGTACCTCACACCGTCAACCACGCTCTGCCTAAAAAAGAACATCAATAACATAAATGTCAAGAGTTTCAATATTCTAAATTTTGTAAAAACGTGCTGTTATTCCCGGCGCCATCGCTCAAACTCTTTCAATACATCGGGACTTAACTTACCCCCGAGTGTGTTACGCGTGGTCTTCGCCTGATCTTCTTCCAGTCGTTTTTTTAATTCTTTTTCGTTCTGCTCAACTTCAATTAGCAACTCCCTTGCAGATACACGTAGCGCTCCCTGTCCAAAAATGACATGTTGCTCTACCATATCGCTCGTAGCCACATAGATTTGGCGTCTTCGCATGCTTAGTTCCCGAACGAGTCTCTCAATGCATTCGTCTGCCGTCTCTTTTTCCTTTGTAAAATAGATCTGCACTTTGCTCTGAGTAAAGGATTTACCGAGTCCAGGCACGAGGTAGGCGTCAAACACAACAATGACTCGACGGCCGGAGAAAGCCTGGTAGTCTGCAAGACGAAAGAGAAGCCTGTTACGTGCCTCTTCGAGCCCACTTTCCGCCAGTTTGGTTAATTCCGGCCAGTCGCCAATCATGTTGTACCCGTCTACAAGAAGCACATCACGGGAATCAGCCATACCTTCTATTCCTGCGCTTGACGCGAGCGGAGCACTTCGTACATGACAACCCCCGCTGCCACGGAAGCATTCAGGGAATTAATCTGACCTTGCATTGGTAATTTGATAAGCACATCGCATTTCTCACGAATAAGTCGTCCCATCCCCTTGTTCTCATTTCCGATTACCAATGCCACAGGGCCAGTAAAGACTCCATTACCAAAGACACCTTCGTGAGCGGTGACATCTGTCCCTACAACCCATACACCTTCCTCTTTGAGGCGATCGATGGTCTGACCAAGATTACTTACACGAGCCACTGGCACGTACTCCACAGCACCTGCTGATGTTTTGGATACTGTCACGGTTACCGCTGCCGAGCGACGTTTCGGTACAATGACGCCATGCGCACCCGTGCAATCTGCTGTCCGCAAAATAGACCCCAGGTTATGAGGATCTTCAATCTCATCCAGCAGAATCAGGAAAGGATGCTCATTCTTCGCTTTTGCTGCGGCAAGAATGTCTTCTACCTCCACATAAGCGTAAGGTGCTGCTTGAGCAACTACCCCCTGATGCTGAATGCCTGGTACCGTTTGATCCAGCTTACGCTTGTCCACGTGTTGAATGACAATACCTAGTTTTTTAGCTTCCGAGATAATAGGTTGAGTCAGATGTTTCTGTGCTGTATCGGCAATCCATATTTTATTAATGGTCCGGCCTGAACGCAGCGCCTCCGTCACGGAGTGTTTACCGGCGATCCATTCTTCTTCCATCGTTGTTCGATCCTCTCTGTAATGCATTGTTTTGTTGAAATTTCTATTTTTTTGTCGGCGATGGCGATTGTTGTTCCGCGTGCTCAATGCCAAGCCCGATCAGTTCAATCATGCGATCATGATGACCACTGCTATAGAGGTAACCAATGAGACATTCAAAAGCCGTAGCATGTCTGTACTCCAATACATCTGCATTTTTGGGTACACTACCCGACTTGGCATTCCGCCCTTGCCGGACGATATCCCGTTCTTCCTCTGTCAGTTCATCCTCAATCGTTGTAAGTATGCGGCTCTGTGCCTTCGCTGATACCAACCCGGTTGCACTACGGTGCAAATGATTGGGACGCATGTTTGCCTTCGACAACAGATATTGACGAACAGCTACCTCATATACCGCATCACCAATATAGGCCAGTGCAATAGGTGGAATCAACCTCGCAGGTCTGGAAGGAGGATAAGGGAACCACCCTCCCTCTGTGACCTGGTCCTGTTGTTTTGGTGTATTTGGATGTCCTTCGCTCATTTGCGCCGCCATCTCATGCCCTGCGCCGTATCTTCAAGCAGAATGCCACGTGCAGACAATTCATCGCGAATTTCATCCGCTCTTGCCCAGTTTTTGGACTTGCGCGCTTCTACACGCTCTTCAATCAGACGTTCTACTTCCTCATCCAGAAGTTCTGGCTCTGCGTCAGTATAAATGCGCAGTACAGCATTCAATTCACTGAACAACTCGAGGAGTGCGCGAATGTCTGCCGCATTAACCACTTCTTGTTGCAACAGTTGGTTGGCTTCCCCTGCCCACTCAAACATCGCAGTAATTGCATCAGGAGTATTGAAATCATCCTGCATCTTCTCGTGATACTGCTGACGAATTTGGTCGAGTCTTGCCGCAAACTCTGCTGTGATGTCCTGATCAACAGTTACTGCATTCAGACGATGGTTCAGGTTACCTACCGCATTTGCAATCCGGTCCACACTGTTCTGTGCCTGCTCCATCGTATCATCCGTGAAGTTCAATGGATTGCGATAGTGGGTAGACAACATGAAATAACGAATCGCTTCGCGTTTATATTGATTGCGCAAGTCTTTAACCAGAACACCATTACCGAGTGATTTCGACATCTTCTCGTTATCAATCCGGATGAATCCATTATGCATCCAGTAGTTCGCAAGTGGTTTACCTGTTAATACTTCGGATTGGGCGCATTCGCACTCATGGTGCGGGAACTGCAAATCCTGTCCACCCCCGTGAATGTCCAGTGTATCCCCAAGATACTCCCTAGCCATGGCGGAGCACTCAATATGCCAGCCTGGTCGACCATCGCCCCAAGGACTGGACCAATAGATCTCACCTGGTTTGGCAGCCTTCCAGAGCACAAAATCTTCGGGATGCTCTTTGCGCTCGTCCACACCCACACGGATTCCAAATTGCAGCTCCTGCAGGTTTTGTTTCGAAAGTTTGCCATATTCGCTGAATTTGCCTGTGCGATAATAGACGTCACCGCCATTTTCATACGCAAATCCTTTTTCAACCAGCTCACGGATAAAATCAATGATCAGCGGCATGTTTTCCGTTACTCTCGGATTGCTGCTTGCCTTGGGAATACCCAATCCCTCAATGTCTTCATAATAGGCAGCAATAAATTTCTCAGCCACGTGAGGAACGTCTGTTCCAAGTTGTTCTGCTTTGCGGATCAACTTATCGTCCACATCCGTGAAGTTCACCACATAGTTCACATCATGTCCTGTCTGTTCCAGGTATCCACGAACCGTGTCGAAAAAGATAACCGGGCGCGCATTCCCGATATGAATGTAGTCATATACCGTTGGTCCGCAGACATACATTTTCACTTTCCCTGGCTCTTGGGGAACAAATTTCTCTTTGGTACGACTCATCGTATTATAAATCTGAAGCGTCATGGTCACTTATCCTTTCATCCTATACTGCCTTTATTTATTGTATCACGTATCACGCACAGTCTCATTTTCACGGGCATTTTGCAGTGTACGTACTTCTTCCTGCAATCGTTCGAGTTCTTTTTGCATACCGCGCAAGGAGTCAACGACCGGATCGGGCAATTGCTGACTGAGGCGATCTACCCGTCGGCCATCCTGTTTAACAATTCTACCCGGTATACCTACCACGGTACTATTGGAAGGGACCTCCTTAAGCACAACGGAGTTCGCACCAATGTTACATTGATCCCCCACGCTAAATGAACCCAACACCTTGGCTCCGGATGAGATAACCACATTATTACCAATGGTCGGATGTCTCTTCCCTTTTTCTTTCCCTGTTCCGCCCAGGGTAACCCCCTGATAGATAACGACATCATCGCCAATCTCACATGTTTCTCCAATAACGACGCCCATTCCGTGGTCAATAAACAACCGATTTCCGATCGTAGCTCCAGGATGTATCTCGATTCCTGTCATAAAACGGCTAACCTGCGAAATGAACCGGGCAACCGAGAACCATCTTCGCTTGTATAAAAAATGAGCGATCCGGTGTGCCCATATCGCATGCAGCCCTGAGTAGGTGAATACCACCTCAAACCAACCTCGGGCCGCCGGATCGTTTTCAAACACCGCCTGGATATCTGATCTGATCTTCTTGAACATGCTCGTTCCCCTCTTGTTCAGGTTCCCGTCCTCCGGCTTACCGGACGGCGCGTTCCTTGGTAGTGTACTGCACACTCGCCTAAACAAAAAAACGCCCCTGCAGCATTTAGCTGCAGAGGCGTTTATCGCGGTCCCACTCTGCTCGGTCCATTCTTAAATAGAATGAGCCCTCAAGCGGTTTGGTAACGGAAACCAATCGTCACAACCTATCCTAACGTTTTCCCATGTCATGATCGACAAAGGCGGGGCCGGATTCGGCTGTGCAGCTCACGGGCGCATTTCGACTGATGGACAGTGGATGGTTCACAGCCACCGCATCCAAAGAAATCTATCTTTGCTACGGGACCATCCTCTCTGAATCTGTCCGGGTCAGTCTACTCCTCCCGATCTTTGCTGTTCTATTAGATAAATCATATCAATTATTCGTTGTGTTGTTATTATAGCGAAAAGGCCTCAGACTGACAACAGCCTCCTACGTAATCTATCCATCGTAGGACTGTGTTCAGATTCCAAATAAACGGAATGTCTTCGACTAAGATTATTTTACTTGTGCAAGCAAACGTTCGATCACCGTATCACGACCCAGAAGCACGATCGTTTGGTTCAGATCCCGTCCATGCGTCTGTCCAGTCAAGGCTACACGAATTGGCATAAAGAGCTGTTTGCCCTTAAAGCCGGTTTCTTTCTGTACTTCCTTGATCAATGCAGCCATTTTGCTTGGAGTAAACTCTTCGCTCGCCTGTACTTTATCCGCAAATGCCTTCAGTACAGTTGGCACCTGCTCCTCCGCAAGCACTGCTTCTCCTTCACTTTCAAGCTCCAGATTGGAACGGAAGAATACTTCTGACAATTCGACAATATCGGAGGCAGAATTCATCTGCTCCTGGTACAGGTGTACCAGCGTATAAGCCCATTCTTTTTGTTCAGCAGACAGCTCGGAAGAAATACGTCCAGCCTTTTGCAGATGCGGAATGGCCATTTCGGCAATACGTTCCGGGTCAGCATGTTTGATATAGTGGTTGTTCAAGTGCGCCAGCTTGTGGGTATCAAATACCGCAGGGCTCTTGGACAGACGTTTCGTATCAAAAATGGAGATCAGTTGCTCTTGCGAGAAGATCTCTTCTTCCCCTTCCGGCGACCAGCCGAGTAAGGAAATGAAGTTAAACATCGCTTCAGGCAAATAGCCGAGCTGATCATACTGCTCAATGAACTGAATAACGGATTCATCCCGTTTACTCAGTTTTTTGTGATTTTCATTCACGATCAGCGTCATATGACCGAATTGCGGTGGCTCCCAGCCAAGCGCTTCATAGATCATGAGTTGACGCGGCGTGTTCGAGATGTGATCTTCCCCACGCAGGACGTGGGAGATCTTCATCAAGTGATCATCCACAGCAACGGCATAGTTGTATGTGGGAATGCCGTCTTTTTTCACAATGACGAAGTCACCGGATTCCTTGCTGTTGAACGAGATTGTGCCTTTAACCATATCATCAAACGTATATGTGCGCTCTTCCGGCACACGGAAACGAATACTTGCTACGCGGCCTTCCGCTTCAAACGCACTAATTTGCTCTGGAGTCAGGTCACGGTGTTTGCCAGAATAACGGGGTGTTTCTCCACGTGCTGACTGTTCCTCGCGCTCTTGCTCCAATTCTTCTTCCGTGCAGAAGCAACGGTAAGCCAGACCTTTATCCAGCAATTCCTGCGTATATTTACGATAGAGGTCCAGACGTTCCGTTTGACGGTATGGTCCGTATTCTCCGCCCACGTCAATACTTTCGTCCCACTCAATTCCGAGCCACTTCAGGTACTTCAGTTGGCTTTCTTCACCACCGGCAATATTCCGTTTCACGTCCGTATCTTCAATACGAATAATGAATTTACCGTTATTATGTTTGGCATATAAATAGTTAAACAACGCCGTACGGGCATTCCCGATATGCAGGTGTCCCGTTGGGCTCGGCGCGTAACGCACACGAATATCCGTGCTCATATGATCCCCTCCGTCACTAATTGATTGATGATATCACACACGTACAAGGCAAACAACGGATTGAGCGGCAATGCCCTCTCCCCGTCCCGGGAATCCCAGTTGCTCTGTCGTTGTTGCTTTCACGTTCACCTGTGTTACATCCGCTTCCAGTGCCTTGGCAATAACCTCAGCCATCTGTGGGATATAAGGAGCCATCTTTGGCTTCTGGGCAATAATCGTTGAATCGATATTCCCTAGCTTATACCCGCGATCCTTCACAAGCTGCCATACATGCTCCAGCAATTTCAGGCTGTCGGCATCTTTGAATTCCGGATCGGTATCCGGGAAGTGCTTTCCAATATCCCCCAGTGCCAGTGCACCCAAAATGGCATCACTGATCGCGTGCAACAGCACGTCTGCGTCCGAGTGACCCAGCAGACCTTTTTCATAAGGAATCGTTACTCCGCCAATAATACACGGGCGTCCCTCTACCAGCTGATGTACATCAAATCCCTGTCCTACACGTATCATCGCTTCTTCTCTCCCCCCAGCAAAAACGCAGCATATTTCAAATCTTCCGGCGTTGTTAATTTGATATTGGTATAATTGCCTTCCACAACCTTGACCGACATTCCCTGACGTTCAGCCAGCATGGCATCATCTGTTCCCAGAAATCCGTCCTGCTCAGCTGATTCGTAGGCGGAGAGCAGGGAAGAAAGACGAAAAGCCTGCGGGGTTTGAATGCTCCACAGACTGCTGCGGTCTGGCGTCGCCGTAACGACTCCTTCCGCATTCACTTGTTTGATCGTATCCTTCACGGGAACCGCCAGTACAGCTGCTCCACCACCGGCTATGGCGGCCGCCATGCATCCCTTGATCTGCTCATGGTTCACAAAAGGACGTACCCCGTCGTGAACGAGAACCCAATCCGTCCCAAGTGCCTCAAGGCCTTTATGGACAGAATGTTGTCTCTCTTTCCCTCCGGGGATAACACGGACACGTGAATCCAGTTGGTATTCTTTTACCCAATCCTGGCAGCGTTCAACATCTGCGGTTCCTGTGACCAGCACCATCTCGCGGATCTCGTCCAGCACAGCAAATACCTCAAGCGTATGTATGAAAACGGGCTTGTCCTGTAGCAACAGAAACTGTTTGCTCTCGGTCGTCCCCATCCGGGTTCCGCGACCTGCTGCCACAATGACAACGCCCCACCCTTTATCCATGCCGCAATCCCTGCCTTGTCTGTCAGTTTATCGCCCAAAGATATACAATATCATTCAACGATACACTACCCATCATACCGCTTTATTGGGCTTTTTCCAACAGTTTCGGCTTGGCAAAAATCATTCGTCCCGCTGAAGTCTGCAACACACTGGTCACCAGCACTTCCATCATCATGCCGATATACTCGCGTCCGCCCTCCACAACGATCATTGTGCCATCATCCAGATAGGCTACACCTTGACCATGCTCCTTGCCATCCTTGATGATCTGCACCATGATCTCCTCACCTGGCAGAACAACCGGCTTAACCGCATTGGCGAGATCATTAATGTTCAACACAGATACACCTTGGAGTTCGCACACTTTGTTCAGGTTAAAGTCATTGGTGACCACTTTGCCCTGAAGCACTTTAGCCAGTTTAACCAGTTTGCTGTCCACCTCGGAGATTTCCTCGAAATCCCCCTCGTAAATCAGGACTTTTACATCAAGTTCCTTCTGGATTTTGTTCAAAATGTCCAGTCCACGCCGTCCTCTATTCCGCTTGAGCAGATCCGATGAATCAGCAATATGCTGTAACTCCTCCAGAACAAATTCCGGAATTACGATCGTACCTTCAATAAATCCGGTTTTGCATATATCAGCGATACGCCCATCGATAATAACACTGGTATCCAGAATTTTATGTTCTTCCATCCGTCTGTCCTCGTCCACCTCGGGATGACCCCATCGTCCAGACATCCAGAAGGCCCCCAGATCGTCTTTCTTCGCCATGGCAAGGGTATAACCGGAATAAGCACTAATCACCGTCAGCGCCACTTGTAGCACTTCTCCTGCCGTCCCCATCCATCCCACAACAGGGTAAAGTAACAAGGCCACGAGCAATCCTGCAACGGTACCTGCAGCACCTGCAGCCAATTCGTTCATAGGTACTTTTGCCAATGAATCAATTCCACTATGCAGCCTGTCTGCCATCAATGTTCCACCAATATTACATACAGCCATAAACATTACAGCTCCCAGCAGCGTCGATATACCAGCTCCCAGTAATCCTGCTGACTGAATCCACTCCGCCATCCATGGGACCGATTTTCCTGCCAGATGATATGCCGTGTAGCCGAACCATGCACCGCACAATCCTGTAAAAGTTAAAATGCCTTTTTTCCACATTAGTCCCTGCACCTCCTTCAATGTATCTTGATCTTTATATCCAGTATGATCCAATTCCTGAATTGCTAATCCCATCTGGAAGAACTTTTTGGAAATGTTGCAATCGTCAGTTGAAAGTAGGTAAATTATTGGCATATAATGAATTCAATTCATATCCCGAGGTGAGTGGCAAAATGAGTACGCTAAGTTTACAGGCTTTCCAGGATCAAGTTTCTGAACTGTTGTTGCGTCATCGCAGCCTGATTGATGTACTGTCCAAAACGGGACAAGCCGGAGCGTCTGTTAACCGTGCCGTGTCCAAAGCCATTACCGAATGCGGCTGCATCGAGCTGCACGCCACCAAGCAGAAATATGCCCCGGAGAGCGATATCGCTCAAACCAAGGGCCTGCTGGAAACGCATGTGGAAGGTGAGTTGTGTGAGAACTGCAGAGAGGTCATCAGCTCTGAGCTAGGGCGGAACCTGTTCTACATGTCGGCTCTCTGCAATCTGCTGGACATTAACATGGAAGAGGTCGTAAATCACGAATCACAGAAGTGTTCAACGTTAGGGATGTTTAATCTGTCGTAAGAAGATATGTATGTCGTCCGTAAGGGTTTCTTTTACCGTAAATAGATCTCAATAAACAAAAAGCACGCATTCTCCAGTTCAGGAGAGTACGTGCTTTCTTTGTATAGTGTCTGTCCCCAAGGAGACTTAACGATCGGAAGGACGGGAAGATTTCTCATCCTTGCGCTTTTTCGCCCGACTACGCGAGGCCGCTGTTCGCACATTATGCTTCATTCCATACAAGGCGTATAACACCAGCGGAATAAAGATCAACTTGGATAACTGCTCTGGGAAAATAACGGCTACAGCTATGGCAAATAACACAACCCATGGCGCAATCCAGATTGCCTTGCGTGGCAAACCGACCTTTTTGAAATTGGGATATTTAAGCGAACTCACCATCAGATACGATAACAGCAATGTAGCAATCATCATGCTAACCGGGCCAATATCCTTATTGAACAAGGACAGTGTAGCCAGCACCCCGCCGGCTGCCGGAATCGGCAGACCTGTGAAGTACCCGGGGATTCCCGGACGAACATTAAACCGAGCCAGACGAATGGCTCCGCAGATCGGAAAAGCCGCTGTTGCGATCCAGGCGAGGATCGGCATTGAATCTTGAAACGACACCATAAATATGATCAGGGCTGGTGCTGCACCAAAGGAAACCATGTCAGACAAGGAATCCAGTTCCTTGCCGAATTCACTTTGGGCATTGAGTGCACGTGCCACTCGGCCATCCAGACCATCCAGCAGCATCGCTACAATGACCATAATGGCAGCCAAACTGTAATTTCCATCAATCGCAAGCAAAATTGCCATCATTCCAAGAAACAGATTACCCAGGGTAAAGAGATTCGGAATGAATCTGGTTAGCATCGTTGTTTCACCTCATCCATTTCAAGCCTTTATATAGGCAAACCCTTACATCTGTCTGTCGATAAACATTTGCTCCTGCAAACGTTTGAGGCCTTCCTTAATGGTCCGGGCACGAACTTCACCAATACCGTCCACTTCGTCCAGTTCTTCAATTGTAGCCATAATAACATGAGGCAATTGTTCGAATTGATCCACCAGATTATGGATAATGACATTGGGCAGGCGGGGGATCTTATTTAATACCCGGAATCCACGAGGGGCAACCGAATCCTCTGAAGTAGCCGCTGATGAAGGATAGCCGAGCAGACGGACAATATGATGTGCATCCAGCAACTCATCGTCCGACAATCTTTTCAGTCCCACGATAATTTCACGGATTTTGTCATCACTGTCGTCACGGGCATAGTCTTTATACAATAACCAGGCTTCTTCTTCCGTTGTACCCACGAGTTCTTCCATTTGCATGGAAATGAGTCGTCCCTCATTCCCGAGTTCATGAATGTATCGTTTGATTTCCGTTTTGATCCGCATCACCATTTCGGTACGCTGAATCACATTAACCACTTCAGGAATCGTCACCAGCTCCTCAAATTCAGAGGCACTCAGATTCGTAAGGGACTGTGTTAATACCGCTTTGTATTTCTCCAGGGTTTGAATCGCTTGATTCGCTTTGGTCAAAATAACCCCGATTTCCTTGAGGGAATAACGAAGTGTTCCCTGATACAAAGTAATGATATTCCGGCGCTGTGATATGGATACGACCAATTTACCCGTTTGCTTTGCTACACGCTCTGCCGTCCGGTGACGAATCCCCGTCTCTGATGAAGAGATCGAAGAGTCCGGGATTAACTGGGTATTGGCGTAAAGAATACGCTTCAAATCCTCGCTAAGAATAATGGCACCATCCATCTTGGCGAGTTCATACAGATAGTTCGGGGAGAAATCACAGTTAATCGAGAATCCCCCATCCACCACTTCCATTACTTCAGGGCTGTATCCTACAACAAGCAGTGCGCCCGTCTTGGCGCGCAGCACATTTTCCAGACCTTCGCGGAAAGGTGTACCTGGTGCGATCAGCCTTAACAATTCATTCATATTATCCAGTTGGCTCATATCTTTCATCTTGTTATGCCCCCTAATCTAAAGCAACCGCTAGTGCATCTGCCACGGTATTCACACCGATCAGTTGTATCCCGCGAGGATGTTTCCAGCCCTTTAAGCTTTTTTCTGGTAAAATGACTCGTTTGAAGCCCAGCTTTGCGGCTTCCTTCACTCGTTGTTCGGCCCGTGATACGGCTCGAACTTCACCTGTCAGACCGATCTCGCCAAAGATGACGTCGTCCGGCTTGGTCGGTACATCTCTCAAACTGGATGCAATGCTGACAGCAACCGCCAAATCTACAGCGGGCTCATCCAACCGTACTCCACCAGCCACGTTCAGATACGCATCCTGGGTCTGTAAAAACATCCCCATCCGTTTCTCCAGCACTGCAATGATCAGATTTAATCGATGGAGATCTACCCCTGTTGCCATACGGCGGGGAGAAGGAAAATGGGTCGTCGAGATCAACGCCTGCAATTCCACGAGCAGAGGACGTGTCCCCTCCATACTGGCAACTACCGTTGAACCTGCTACACCCAGTGGACGTTCCGACAAAAAGAGTTCGGACGGATTGCCCACTTCACGAAGTCCATCTTCGCCCATTTCAAAAATACCAATTTCATTGGTGGAACCAAAACGGTTCTTCACCGCACGCAACAGGCGATACGTATGATGCCGTTCTCCTTCAAAATAAAGCACGCAATCCACCATATGTTCTAACATACGTGGACCGGCAATGGCACCTTCTTTGGTAACATGCCCCACAAGAACCGTTGCAATGCCTCTGCCTTTGGCAATCCGCATGAACCTTGACGTACATTCCCTTACCTGTGCTACACTACCCGGCGCACTGGTAACTTCGGGAAGATATACCGTCTGAATGGAGTCGATGACAAGAAAATGCGGCTGGATCTGATCCACCGCTTCCTCTACACGTTCCATATTGGTTTCACACAGTACATACAACTCGGCAGAGAGTGCCCCGAGACGGTCCGCCCGCAATTTGGTTTGCTTGACTGATTCCTCTCCCGATACATATAAAACACGCAAACCCGAGTGCGTCAACGCATGGGACGTCTGCAACATCAACGTTGATTTACCGATACCTGGATCTCCGCCCACCAGAACGAGGGAACCTGGAACAATTCCGCCACCCAACACCCGGTTCAACTCTCCGATTCCAGTCTGTACACGCGGTTCCTGACCGCTATCTATATCTATGATAGGAAGCGGTTTATCTTTACTGTCAAACAGAGGAGAATTTCTCCCTTGTGTTTTGACCACCGTCTCTGTTTCTTCCACCATTGAATTCCATGACTGACAACCCGGACACTTACCGTACCACTTGGGGGCTTCATAGCCGCATTCCGTACATTGAAACTTGGTTTTAACTTTGGCCACTTCAGCACTCCTATAATTTAATTTTATAACAGCATTTTGCATTATTCGACGAATTTCACCCAAACTCCCTGACGTGCAGGGTTACTAAAAGTTTACCATTGTTTGAGATTTTTCGTAAAGGATTATCGCAAACTTTACACATGTTCCTGACATAATCATGTCCGTCTTCTGTCCAAAGTGCAAAAAATCCTCCCCGGCCGAAGCCGGGAAGGATTTGATTAAGGATTATGGATCAATACAAGCTGAAGTTTAACTCCAAAGCTTGCTAAATATTATTTAGTTTCGATTTCCTCATTGGACGGAACGACCACGTCTTTTTTCGTAACAGACAGTGCACCGTTCTCTTCGTCGATGAGCAATGAATCCCCTTTGGTTACGTTACCTGTGAGCAACTCTTCGGACAATTTGTCCTCGATATGCTTCTGGATTGCCCGACGAAGCGGACGCGCACCGTAAGCTGGATCAAAGCCTGACTTCGCAAGGAAAGACTTGGCATTGTCAGTGAGTTCGAAATCGACCTCATGTTCGAGCAGTCGTTTACGAAGTTCTTCACTCATAAGCGTAACAATTTCAGCGATGTGTTTTTCTTCAAGTGAGTGGAACACGATAATTTCATCAATCCGGTTAAGGAACTCTGGACGGAAGCTTTTCTTCAGCTCATCCATCACTTTCCCCTTCATGTTGTCATAATCTGCTCCTGCATCTACAACTGCAGTGAAGCCCAGTGTAGAGTTACGTTTGATCGCTTCGGCACCCACGTTGGATGTTAGAATGATCAGCGTATTGCGGAAGTCAACGACGCGACCTTTGGAATCCGTCAGACGACCATCCTCAAGCACTTGTAACAAGATATTGAATACTTCTGGATGTGCTTTCTCGATTTCATCGAGCAGGACTACGGAATATGGTTTACGACGAACTTTCTCTGTCAGCTGGCCACCTTCTTCGTACCCAACATATCCTGGAGGCGCTCCGACAAGTCGGGAAGTCGAGTGCTTCTCACCATACTCGGACATATCAATCCGGATTACTGCATTTTCATCGCCGAACATCGCTTCAGCCAGAGCACGAGCAAGTTCTGTTTTACCTACCCCTGTAGGGCCGAGGAAAATGAATGAACCCATCGGACGTTTTGGATCTTTAAGTCCCGCACGAGCACGACGAACCGCACGGCTGACAGACTTCACTGCCTCATCCTGACCGATGACACGTTCATGTAGAATAGACTCCAGATTCATCAGACGTTGTGTCTCTTCTTCTTTCAGTTGGTTCACAGGGATTCCAGTCCAGCTGGCTACCACTTGTGCGATATCCTCAGGAGTAACCTCGGAATCGGTGCGACCTTGTTTCTCTTTCCACTGGTTCTTCGTTACATCCAGCTCTTCACGGATTTTTTGTTCCGTATCACGCAGAGCTGCTGCTTTTTCGAACTCCTGACTTTGAACTGCAGCGTCTTTTTCCTTACGGATATCTTCCAGACGGCTTTCCAGTTGTTTCAGGTTTGGTGGGATCGTGTAAGAGTTCAATCTTACTTTGGAACCCGCTTCATCAATCAGGTCAATCGCTTTATCTGGCAGGAAACGGTCTGTAATGTAACGGTCAGACAGTTTAACCGCCTGCACAATTGCTTCGTCCGTAATTTTCACGCGGTGATGCGCCTCATAACGGTCACGCAGGCCGTGCAAGATTTGAATCGCTTCTTCCGGAGAAGGCTGATCTACAGTAATCGGTTGGAAACGACGCTCAAGCGCTGCATCCTTCTCGATGTATTTACGATACTCATCCAGCGTTGTTGCACCAATGCACTGCAATTCTCCACGGGCCAGAGCCGGTTTCAAAATGTTAGAAGCATCGATGGCACCTTCAGCTCCGCCTGCGCCAATCAAGGTATGCAATTCGTCGATAAACAGGACAATGTTACCTGCTTGGCGAATCTCATCCATGATTTTTTTCAGACGATCTTCAAACTCACCACGATATTTGGTTCCAGCGACTACTGAACCCATATCCAGGGTCATTACCCGTTTGTCGCGCAATGTTTCCGGAATCTCATTTGCAATGATTTTTTGTGCAAGGCCTTCAGCAATCGCTGTTTTACCTACACCTGGCTCACCGATCAATACCGGGTTGTTCTTCGTACGACGGCTGAGCACCTGGATGACACGTTCAATTTCTTTGCTACGTCCAATAACCGGGTCAAGGTTATTCTCTCTGGCGTATGCCGTGAGGTCACGTGCCAGACTGTCCAGCGTTGGTGTGCTGACATTGGCAGGTGTGCCATTATGGCTGGATACAGCTTCACTGCTACCAAGCAATTGCAGCACTTGTTGACGTGCTTTGTTCAGGCTAATTCCCAGGTTATTGAGCACACGTGCTGCAACACCTTCGCCTTCACGAATCAATCCGAGCAGGATATGCTCTGTGCCTACATAAGTGTGGCCCAATTTACGAGCTTCATCCATAGACAGTTCAATTACTTTTTTCGCACGTGGCGTATATGCAATGTTGGTAGGTTGCTCTTGGCCACGGCCAATTAGCGTTTCTACTTCATCCTGAATTTTTTCCAATCCGAGTCCCAGGCCGATCAGTGCTTTGGCTGCGATGCCTTCGCCTTCACGAATGAGGCCGAGCAAAATATGCTCAGTACCGATGTTATTATGACCGAGACGGACAGCTTCTTCCTGCGCGAGTGCGAGCACCTTTTGGGCCCGTTCCGTAAATCTTCCAAACATCATATCTCCTGCACCTCCATGGTTTTGGATAAAACGAGGGTCATATAATGAAATAACCGTCGTATTCTTCATATCATTTTTGTTTGCAGCCATGCTGCGAATAAAGTCATTCGGCATTTGTACATGCCTTATTATATAAAAGCCGCAATGCGGCATGAAACCATAATTCAATACTATATCAGGCTAAACTAGGACTGCTTCGCTGCATTGATCGTATCACGAATCAACTGAGCACGGTATATGTCACGCTCATCTGTGCGCATATCTTCCCCGAATGTTTTCTGCAAAAATCCCGGCTGTGTCATCACATTCAATTCATTCATTACCGTGATGGACAGTCCATCCAACAATCCGAGATCCACGCCAAGGCGTACATCCGATAAGCGCTGTGCAGCTTCCTTGGAATCAACAATAGCTGCATGAGACAATATGCCATAAGAACGCATGACCCGATCCGTAATCCGAAGTCTGGAGTCGGTAATTAACCGTTCTCTCGCTGTACGTTCATGACCAATCATCTGTAACACAACACCATGCAGGTTCTCGATGACTTCCTGTTCGGTCTGTCCCAAAGTAATCTGGTTCGAGATCTGGAACAGGTTACCCATCGCCTCGCTACCTTCACCGTATATCCCTCTTACCGTCAATCCCACTTGGGAAACTGCGGTTAGAATACGGCCAATCTGTTGTGTCATCACCAGGGCAGGCAAGTGCATCATGACCGATGCTCTGACGCCTGTACCTACATTGGTAGGGCAGCTGGTTAAGTATCCTCTGCGATCATCAAAAGCATAATCCACGTGCGCTTCAAAAGCATCATCTATTGCGGAAGCTTTCTCCCAGGCTTCTTTCACCTGAAACCCCGGATAGAGGCACTGGATACGAAGATGATCCTCTTCATTAATCATAATACTGACAGACTCATCCTCACTGAGAATAACCGCACCATTCCTGGATTCATTCGCAAGACTTGGACTGATGAGATGTTTCTCCACCAGCACCCGTTTGTCGAGTTCGTCAATATCGATCAGATCCAACGTATGAAAATCCCCAAAGGCATGAACGTCATCGTATTGAAGTACTTCGCTCAGCTTATTCAGCACCTCTTCCGATTGCTCATTGGAAGCCAGCATCGGAAACGGAACATGCTGAAGGTTGCGTGCAATCCGGACACGGCTGCTAATGACAATTTCGGAATCAGCCGCATCACTGCGCATCCAGTCGCTGAGCGCCTTCTCTGTAAAGCGCAGATTAGGCATTACGCATCCCTCCTACTAATGACAAACTTTACTCCTGAGCTATTCCTTTTTCAAGTCCTCTGATCTGGTCACGGATCTGAGCCGCCTCTTCAAATTCCTCTTGTGCGATGCTCTCTTGTAGCTCACGCTTCAGATCAGCAATTTGCCGTTTCACCTTGATGCGACCACCAGCTCGTGCAGGCACTTTGCCTACATGGGACGTATTACCATGAACCCGCTTGAACAAAGGATCCAGACGACTGTCAAAATATTTATAACATGAACTGCAGCCGAACCGGCCTATCTTACTAAATTGTGCGTACGTCATACCACACTCTTCACATTGAAGAGCTTTTGCAGGTGGTGTTCCTGCCGATCCACTTTTGCCGGCTGGATCAAAATCAAGCAATCCGGACAACAAGTTGTGAATGGAAAACCCACCTGCTGTTCCAGGGATCATTTCCCCTTTTTCACGGGCACATGACTCACAAATATGGAATTCCGTCTTCTCTCCATTTACGATCTTCGTAAAATGAAGTGTCGCCGGACGTTTATTGCATTCTTGGCACAGCATATTGATGTACCTCCTTTGACCCCGATAGTTTTCATTTACCGAGCAAAGATATTAACATCGCCTTCAACATTCTGGCACGAATTTGATCCCGGTAAGGAAGTTTGACCAATATAACCTCTCTAGATACTGCAGCTCGCATCAACCCGGCTTCCCGTTTGTTCAAGAAGCGCGCTTCTTCCAGTTGATAGATCAGACCTTCGGCAGCTGTCTGCCCGATCTCTTCACCAATACTATGGTGCAAATGATTATGCAGAGCTGATTGGGCCGGTAATTCAATGCGCTGTATGCGAACATAACCACCACCGCCGCGTTTACTCTCTACCAGGTATCCCTTCTCGAGTGTAAAACGTGTGCTGATGACATAATTGATCTGGGAAGGTACACATGAGAATTGATCTGCCAGATCATTACGCTGAATTTCAACCATTCCTTCGGGACTTTCATGCAAAATACTCTTCAGATATCGTTCGATAATATCAGAGATATTACGCATCCAATCATCCTCCACTGTCTGAAACGTTAAGTCAATAAGGACCCACACGCCCCCACAGAGTACACCTTCTCTACCCATTTAACCAATCAGGGAAACAGCGAATCTTGCTTCCACAAGTGTTAACAGGAGAGCGAAGGAAGCACGAAGGTCCTTTAATATTCCCTTGATCCTCCGATGAAATGAATCCCGTATATTGGCGATCATGCATCAGATTGTAGAAAGAAAGCTACTTAAGTATTAAACCTTTAGTTGACTTTGACTTTCTTTGACTTTATAACCATTATAGCATATTTTGTGGTTTTGCCAAGTGGGGTCACTATTCATTTTTTACGATTTTACACGAAATATTCCCCAGACACAAAAAAACCTCCCCAAAATTGCTGGAGAAGTCCATTTGTCTTTCAATCACGCCGTATTTCTATATAAGCTAATCGAGTTAAATGGAGCAGTGGGCATAGTCATCAGAAGAAATCGAGCAAATAGGTTTCCCGTTCAGGAATCGCTTGTTCCAAAGCCTTGATTGCTGTGTTCGGTCCGTGAATTCTTCCGATTCGTGCCATTTCCGTTGGTCTGCGATATCCCATCAGGACCGCGGTAAGGGATTGAATATCCACCTTAATGATCTGATCATCAGTAATTGGTTCCGAAGTTTTCCATATGGACGCTGTTCCGTTCATTGCCACGTTTAATTGCCATACCCCTTCATTCCACGGAGCGTGGGCATCTTCTACCTGTAGAACAATCTGCACCGGTGAGTCCTGGCTTGCAAAGGGATACTGGGATATAAACTGCTCTACACTAACGATACGCGCCATAAAATAAGGTACAATCTCCTGCTGAATCCGTGGGTTATCCAATTGGAAGGCAAGCGTATCACTGGCAGGCGCCTGCAACGTAACTTCCTGGATCATGGAATCATGGTTAGCAATGAAGGTCCACAGCCCTTGCCTAGCCTCTTCATTCAGATAGATGATCTCTTTAATGGTAAACTTATTTTCCTTAACCTCATATAAAAGATAACCTTGTGCTGCATCAGCTTCATCGTAATATACAGCCTTCTGGCTGGTCCCATTAACAAGAACTGAATTCTCCCACCTTGCATCATCCCGAACCAGAGTTCCGTTATAACGCTCAGCATACGCACTGTATACTTCCTTTAATATGCTGAGGCCCGGATCCCCACGCCGAATTGTTCCAGGTGTCGCTTTTTTCAGAGGCAAATGAGCTGTAGGTACTTTATAACGTTTAAATTCAACATACGTCTCCCATCCATACTTTCGATAGAAACCAAAAGAGAATGGATGCAAGAAAGATATACTCTGTTTGTTACGATTCATTTCTTCCAACGCATGCTTCAGCAGACCCGCTACCCAGCCTTTGCGTCTATACTCTGGCCAGGTGGCTACACCCGCAATACCGCCCATCTCGAACGATCTGCCATGAATATAGGTTTGAAAAGGAATGATGTGAAGTTTGGCTCCTAGCTGCCCGTCCTCATATACACCCCATATATCCTGTGACGAAAATTGACTCCGCCGTTTTTCTTTCTGTTCTTCACTCATTACTACTTGAAAAGCATATTCGGAGAGTGCCATCGCCGGTTCAAAATCATCTACCGTCAATTTCTGAATTTCCATGTTGTCCTACACCCCATTCGCTAGAGTTATATCAATCCAAATCATGGCCTGATATCTGATATATGTACCCCTTAGAGTGTGTCAGAGGATTCTTACAAAGTCAAATAAGAGATGCTTCCGCATCCCCTAAAATAAACAAATAAAAACCACCACCGAATAACATCGGCAGTGGTTCTTCGCTTGGCGGCGTCCTACTCTCCCAGGACCCTGCGGTCCAAGTACCATCGGCGCTAGAGGGCTTAACGGTCGTGTTCGGGATGGGTACGTGTGGAACCCCTCCGCCATCGCCACCAAACGCGATTTGTCGAAGCATAGCTTCTTAAAATCAGATATGGAACTGAAAATCATACACACGTTCTGTGATGTACCAATTTTCATTTCAGAGATCGTTCTCTGAAAACTAGATTCGAAACGAAACATGCGAATTACAACTTGCTATTGGATAAGCCCTCGACCGATTAGTACTGGTCAGCTCCATGCATTGCTGCACTTCCACCCCCAGCCTATCTACCTCGTCGTCTTCAAGGGGTCTTACATACTGGGAAATCTCATCTTGAGGGGGGCTTCACGCTTAGATGCTTTCAGCGTTTATCCCGTCCGTACATAGCTACCCAGCGGTGCTCCTGGCGGAACAACTGGTACACCAGCGGTACGTCCATCCCGGTCCTCTCGTACTAAGGACAGCTCCTCTCAAATTTCCTACGCCCACGACAGATAGGGACCGAACTGTCTCACGACGTTCTGAACCCAGCTCGCGTACCGCTTTAATGGGCGAACAGCCCAACCCTTGGGACCTACTTCAGCCCCAGGATGCGATGAGCCGACATCGAGGTGCCAAACCTCCCCGTCGATGTGGACTCTTGGGGGAGATAAGCCTGTTATCCCCAGGGTAGCTTTTATCCGTTGAGCGATGGCCCTTCCATGCGGTACCACCGGATCACTAAGCCCGACTTTCGTCCCTGCTCGACTTGTAGGTCTCGCAGTCAAGCTCCCTTATGCCTTTGCACTCTTCGAATGATTTCCAACCATTCTGAGGGAACCTTTGGGCGCCTCCGTTACTCTTTAGGAGGCGACCGCCCCAGTCAAACTGCCCACCTGACACTGTCCCCGCACCGGATTACGGTACCAGGTTAGAACCTAGATACGATCAGGGTGGTATCCCAACGTTGCCTCCATGCAAGCTGGCGCTCACACTTCAAAGGCTCCCACCTATCCTGTACAGATCGTACCCAAATTCAATATCAAGCTGCAGTAAAGCTCCATGGGGTCTTTCCGTCTTGTCGCGGGTAACCTGCATCTTCACAGGTATTAAAATTTCACCGGATCTCTCGTTGAGACAGCGCCCAAGTCGTTACGCCATTCGTGCGGGTCAGAATTTACCTGACAAGGAATTTCGCTACCTTAGGACCGTTATAGTTACGGCCGCCGTTTACTGGGGCTTCGGTTCACAGCTTCGGATTGCTCCTAACCACTCCCCTTAACCTTCCAGCACCGGGCAGGCGTCAGCCCGTATACTTCGCCTTACGGCTTCGCACAGACCTGTGTTTTTGCTAAACAGTCGCTTGGGCCTTTTCACTGCGGCCCCCTCGTGCTATTCACACTACCGGGGCACCCCTTCTCCCGAAGTTACGGGGTCATTTTGCCGAGTTCCTTAACGAGAGTTCTTCCGCGCGCCTTAGAATACTCTTCTCGCCTACCTGTGTCGGTTTGCGGTACGGGCACCATCACCTGGCTAGAGGCTTTTCTTGGCAGTGTGAGATCATGACCTTCGCTACTATAATTTTCGCTCCCCATCACAGCTCAGCCTTACAATGTGCGGATTTGCCTACACATCAGCCTTACTGCTTAGACGGACATCCATCAGTCCGCGTCACTACCCTACTGCGTCCCCCCATTGCTCATAACGGCTTACGGTGGTACAGGAATTTCGACCTGTTGTCCTTCGACTACGCCTTTCGGCCTCGCCTTAGGTCCCGACTTACCCTGAGCGGACGAGCCTTCCTCAGGAACCCTTAGGCTTTCGGCGGATCAGATTCTCACTGATCTTTTCGTTACTCATACCGGCATTCTCACTTGTATAATGTCCAGCGCTCCTTACGGTACACCTTCAACCCTTATACAACGCTCCCCTACCCCTGATGCAAAGCATCAAGCCATAGCTTCGGTGGTGTGTTTAGCCCCGTTACATTTTCGGCGCAGAGTCACTCGACCAGTGAGCTATTACGCACTCTTTCAATGATGGCTGCTTCTAAGCCAACATCCTGGTTGTCTGTGCAACTCCACATCCTTTCCCACTTAACACACACTTGGGGACCTTAGCTGATGGTCTGGGCTGTTTCCCTTTTGACAATGGATCTTAGCACTCACTGTCTGACTCCCGGAAGTAAGTCTATGGCATTCGGAGTTTGACTGAGCTTGGTAACCCTTGCGGGCCCCGCACCCAATCAGTGCTCTACCTCCACGACTCTGTTTTCCGAGGCTAGCCCTAAAGCTATTTCGGGGAGAACCAGCTATCTCCGAGTTCGATTGGAATTTCTCCGCTACCCCCACCTCATCCCCGCATTTTTCAACATGCGTGGGTTCGGGCCTCCAGTGCGTGTTACCGCACCTTCACCCTGGACAGGGGTAGATCACCCGGTTTCGGGTCTACGTCCACGTACTAAGTCGCCCTATTCAGACTCGCTTTCGCTGCGGCTCCGGCTCTTCACCTTAACCTTGCACGGGAACGTAACTCGCCGGTTCATTCTACAAAAGGCACGCCATCACCCCTAAAACGGGCTCTGACTTTTTGTAAGCACACGGTTTCAGGTTCTATTTCACTCCCCTTCCGGGGTGCTTTTCACCTTTCCCTCACGGTACTGCTTCACTATCGGTCGCTAGGAAGTATTTAGCCTTGGCAGATGGTCCTGCCGGATTCATACGGGGTTTCACGTGCCCCGCACTACTCGGGATCCGTCTCGGAGGGAACAGACTTTCAACTACAGGGCTTTTACCTTCTTTGGCGGGCCTTTCCAGACCTCTTCGCTTAACCGGTTCCTTTGTAACTCCATGTGAGACGTCCCACAACCCCAAAGAGCAAGCTCTTTGGTTTGGGCTTCTCCGCGTTCGCTCGCCGCTACTGACGGAATCACTATTGTTTTCTCTTCCTCAGGGTACTTAGATGTTTCAGTTCCCCTGGTATGCCTCTGCATAACCTATGTATTCAGTTATGAGTAACTGGAAATTACCCCAGCTGGGTTTCCCCATTCGGACACCCCCGGATCAAAGCTTGCTTACAGCTCCCCGAGGCAGTTTCGTTGTTCGCCACGTCCTTCATCGGCTCCTAGCGCCTAGGCATCCTCCGTGTGCTCTTAGTAGCTTAACCATTTTGTTCCGGTTTCGGTCGCTCGCTTCCCTTGTTTTGCTTGCGCAAAGCCAAAAGTCGCTCTCACCCGATACCATCACAAAAGCAATTTAACTACCTTTATACACTTGACTTGTTTGCACAAGTTCAGCTTAAAGGAATGTTCTAATTCGCGTTTGTTTCGTTTCGATATCTAGTTTTCAAAGAACAAGCCAAATAGATGAAATTGTTTGGTGGAGCCAAGCGGGATCGAACCGCTGACCTCCTGCTTGCAAGGCAGGCGCTCTCCCAGCTGAGCTATGGCCCCTCAAATTCCATCAAAACTGAACAAATGGATAAGTAACTGTGTTGCTGTTGCAGGTTCTAAGAACCTGCGTATTTGAATGTTTCCGTTGCAGGAAACGATTCTCCATAGAAAGGAGGTGATCCAGCCGCACCTTCCGATACGGCTACCTTGTTACGACTTCACCCCAATCATCTATCCCACCTTCGGCGGCTGGCTCCTTGCGGTTACCCCACCGACTTCGGGTGTTATAAACTCTCGTGGTGTGACGGGCGGTGTGTACAAGACCCGGGAACGTATTCACCGCGGCATGCTGATCCGCGATTACTAGCAATTCCGACTTCATGCAGGCGAGTTGCAGCCTGCAATCCGAACTGAGACCGGCTTTGTTGGGATTGGCTCCATCTCGCGATTTCGCAGCCCGTTGTACCGGCCATTGTAGTACGTGTGTAGCCCAGGTCATAAGGGGCATGATGATTTGACGTCATCCCCACCTTCCTCCGGTTTGTCACCGGCAGTCTATCTAGAGTGCCCACCCGAAGTGCTGGCAACTAAATATAAGGGTTGCGCTCGTTGCGGGACTTAACCCAACATCTCACGACACGAGCTGACGACAACCATGCACCACCTGTCTCCTCTGTCCCGAAGGAAAGATACATCTCTGCATCGATCAGAGGGATGTCAAGACCTGGTAAGGTTCTTCGCGTTGCTTCGAATTAAACCACATACTCCACTGCTTGTGCGGGTCCCCGTCAATTCCTTTGAGTTTCAGTCTTGCGACCGTACTCCCCAGGCGGAGTGCTTAATGTGTTAACTTCGGCACCAAGGGTATCGAAACCCCTAACACCTAGCACTCATCGTTTACGGCGTGGACTACCAGGGTATCTAATCCTGTTTGCTCCCCACGCTTTCGCGCCTCAGCGTCAGTTACAGCCCAGAGAGTCGCCTTCGCCACTGGTGTTCCTCCACATATCTACGCATTTCACCGCTACACGTGGAATTCCACTCTCCTCTTCTGCACTCAAGTCACCCAGTTTCCAGTGCGATCCGGGGTTGAGCCCCGGGATTAAACACCAGACTTAAATGACCGCCTGCGCGCGCTTTACGCCCAATAATTCCGGACAACGCTTGCCCCCTACGTATTACCGCGGCTGCTGGCACGTAGTTAGCCGGGGCTTTCTTCTCAGGTACCGTCACCTTGAGAGCAGTTACTCTCCCAAGCGTTCTTCCCTGGCAACAGAGCTTTACGATCCGAAAACCTTCATCACTCACGCGGCATTGCTCCGTCAGGCTTTCGCCCATTGCGGAAGATTCCCTACTGCTGCCTCCCGTAGGAGTCTGGGCCGTGTCTCAGTCCCAGTGTGGCCGATCACCCTCTCAGGTCGGCTACGCATCGTCGCCTTGGTGAGCCGTTACCTCACCAACTAGCTAATGCGCCGCAGGCCCATCCCCAAGTGACAGATTGCTCCGTCTTTCCAGTTCTCTTCAGGCGAAGAAAACAATTATTCGGTATTAGCTACCGTTTCCGGTAGTTGTCCCAAACTTGAGGGCAGGTTGCCTACGTGTTACTCACCCGTCCGCCGCTAACTATCCGAGAAGCAAGCTTCTCTTCAAGTCCGCTCGACTTGCATGTATTAGGCATGCCGCCAGCGTTCGTCCTGAGCCAGGATCAAACTCTCCAATAAAGTATTGAAAAGAGCGATAAGCTCATTTTGAATCTGACGATTCATTGTGAATCAAAAATTACTATCCATTTGTTCAGTTTTCAAGGAACTTGTATGTCCGTTTATGTTGATGTTTGTCAACCGGACAGGAATCTTATCATATCATGTTAACTAACTTACTGTCAACACTTTGTTTTCGTCATCTTTCAAATGATTATGACAATCATTCGTTTGAAGCGACAAGAAATAATATATCACGTAGTGATTTATTTAGCAAGCATTTTTAATCAACCTTTTGATATCATGATATCTTCATCTACGGTGTCTTGTTTCCAACCTGTATTCGACAGATTAGCACATTCTCTAAACAAGTGAAGGACTACCCTTAAAGTGCATTACATATAAAAGAAATAACTCATTTCTATAATACTGCCTTCTATAACCACAAGTAATAATGATCTAGATGAGTTTTAGTTAGAGTACCGATCGGGATAACGATCCCTGCCCTTCTGTTGGTTTGAAGAAAGTGATCCAAAAACTCTATAATAAGGTATATAGATATAGGGATAAGGTTAAGCAGTCAAGTGTACTACTTTCATAAGTAGCCTATGAACAATCGTATAACCATCTCGCATTGCACCTTTACACAGATCACGTACTCCATTCTCAGCTAGCTATTACATATCAAAGTTCTGAATAAACTCATTACTAACCTATATGGGGTGATCGCACTTGAAACAATGGTTGAAGAACAGACGCAAAGGTTACGGCAAAAAGTTGGTTTCCATCCATGCGTGGAATGCCTGGATTGTTGTGATCCTTGCTATAACAGGTCTTATGCTGGTAGGTGGCTTTTGGCGCGAGATACTCGGAATTGGACGTGTCTGGTTAAAATGGCTACATATCATCGTTGGGCTAGCTATGCTGGCACCCGTAGTATATTACTTGATTTTGGCCGGAAAGCACTGGAAACAACTTCGAAATAGACCTTGGCAAAGGGTGAACACCATCTTTGTTCTTGCGCTGCTGGTAGGCTGGCTCCTCTCGGGTATTGTATTATGGCAGTTCAAGCTAGCTGGACCTCGATGGTCGAATGCTGCACTTTTGATCCATGACCTGCTGACTTGGGTGGGCTTACCTTATATTATCTATCACTCCATCACTCGGACCAAATGGTTAAAGGATCCTGCACGTCGTGCGGTTAAAACCACTACAACTTCAACACGAACTCAAAATACAGCTGATCCATCTGATTCAATATCGGATGAAAAAGAAACTCCGGCTGCTATATCTTCTTCCCAGTTTGATCGCAGTTCCGAGAGAGATCTCCTCAAATCAGAGGAGCGACCTCAACCTTTGTATACACGACGAGCTTTCATCCGTTCTGCTGTGGGGGTTGGTCTCGCCGTGACTCTTGGTCCTACTTTTATATCCTGGGTAGGACGAAATCTCAAAATCGATAACAGTATTGATAGCATGCTGGAGAACGACCCTAACCGTATGGTTCCTCTGCCACAACCGCTGTCTGCCTCTTCACCTCCCATTGGAGGCGGAGCTGAAGGTCATTTCCGCGTATATACGGTTACGCCTATACCGTCCTTCTCCAATGATAACTGGTCTTTCCGAATTGATGGACTGGTTGAACGGGCACAGGTTTGGAATTGGGAACAATTCGTGAAGCTGACGCGCACCGTACAGGTTAGTGATTTTCACTGTGTAACGGGCTGGTCTGTATATAAGAATACCTGGGAAGGTATCTCTCTTGCACAGCTTTTGAAACAAGCCGGGGTCAAACCGGAAGCTCACAGTGTGAAATTTTATTCCGGTGATGGTGTGTATACGGATGCCATTACGATGGATCAAGCGCAAATGGAAGATATTATGGTCGCTGTCATGCATGATGGCAAACCTATCCCTGCTGATCTTGGCGGTCCGGTACGGCTCGTCATTCCTCAGATGTATGCCTATAAATCAGTAAAATGGTTGAATCGCATTGAACTCATCGACAGCGAACATATCGGTTACTGGGAAGAACGAGGATATGATAAGGATGCTTGGCTTACAGGCGCATCTCAGCGCATCCCTAACAATTTAAGTGGATCATGATGAGATAAGATAAGATTGGTGAGCGTTCATCGTTGTAGCAAATAATTCAATAAACAGCAAAAGCCCCCGATCACATATTCGTGTCTTCGGGGGCCTTTTTCTTTTTCCTCATTATGAACTCTCTGATTACACTTTAACCCTAGGGGTTCAAAAGACGTACAAGTTCGTCCTCATCCTCAATCGTTGGAATGCCGAGATCATGGGCTTTGGTTAGTTTACTACCTGCCTTCTCTCCGGCAATAACCAAATCTGTCTTTTTCGACACACTGCCAGTCACCTTCGCTCCGAGCGCTTCCAGTCTTTGCGTTGCCTCTTCCCGCGTCAATTGATGTAGCGTTCCGGTCAAGACGACCGTTTTACCACTGAAGAAGGAATCTTCCACAACAGCAACGGCTGGTGCCTCAGGTGCCTGAGCTTTCACACCCAAGTTGAGCATTTTCTCAATTGCAGCCTGTGTAAACGGATCTGCAAAAAAGTTTACGATGCTCTCTGCCACAATACCACCGACGTCGGGTAGTTCAACCAGTTCTTCCACGGTTGCATTCATAATGGCGTGCAGATCTCGATAATGATCAGCGAGCATGCGCGTTGTCGATTTACCTGTGTTCGGAATACCCAGTGAGTATAAGAAGGAAGCCAAGTCTCTATCTTTACTAAGCTCAAGCGCAGCGATAAGGTTGTTCGCTTTCTTTTCCCCAAACCGCTCCAGCTTCACCAGATCATCAAACTGTAACGTATACAGGTCGGCAGGCTCACGTACGTTCAATTCATCATACAACTGAATCGCTGTTTTCTCACTGAACGTCTCGATGTCCATAGCATCACGGGAAGCAAAATGGGAAATACGTGCCACCGTTTGTGGTTTACACGCAAGTCTATTGTTACAGAACAGATGCGCTCCGCGTTGCTCCAGTGGGAATCCACATGCAGGACACTGCTCAGGGAAGACGATCTCCTCACCATCACTCTCCTCCGTCACTTTACCCAGAATCTCAGGAATGACGTCGTTGGAGCGACGGATAAAGACCCGTGTGCCCAGAGCAAACTTCAGATTTTTGCGCTCAATATCGCCGACATTGTTCAGAGTACAGTTCTGTACCGTTACCCCGGCAAGTTCAACCGGTTCTACGCGTGCCAGCGGAGTTACTTTGCCAGTACGGCCCACATTCCATACCACAGCGTTAAGAACCGTCGTGGTCTCTTCAGCCTCGAATTTATATGCCACCGCCCAGCGAGGGAATTTATCGGTATAACCCAACACCTCGCGGGTGCGCATGTCCGTAATTTTGATAACAGCTCCATCGATCAGATAGTCTAGCTGCCCTCGGTTCTCCTGAATCGCGGCCAGTTGTTCCATCACATCATCAAACTCATGGAAATACGTGATGGATGGATTAACTTTGAAGCGGTTCTCACGCAGGAAATCCATCATCTGCTGATGATTGGCAAACTGAATGTCATCCGAATAACCTACATTATAAAAATAAGCATTCAACCGACGCTCAGCCGTCGCCTTCGGATTCAGGTTGCGGAGCGCTCCTGCTGCTGCATTACGCGCATTCTTGAGTGGCTCTGCCGCTGTCTCATTGTATCGGTCCAAGACAGACAGATTCATGATGCCTTCACCCTGTACTTCAATCGTACCGCTTGTGTAAGGAATTTTGAGCGGAACGGATCGGATCGTTCTTACCTGTGCCAAAATACCTTCACCTACGGTACCGTTCCCTCGTGTAGAGGCTTGCACCAACTCACCGTTGGTGTATGTCAGGTTCAACGTCAATCCGTCAAACTTCAACTCAATGACATAACCTGGTTCCGGTAAAGGCGTATCGGGATTTTTACTGTTATAGTCATTAATCAGTTTCAGTACACGGGTATTCCAGCTCCGAAGCTGCTCAATATTCTGTGCTTTGTCCAGACTCCATAAGGAGGATAAGTGGCGATGCGGGGTAAACCCCTTTAGCAGTTCGCCACCCACACGCTGTGTTGGAGAATCAGGCAGAACCATGCCGCTTTCCTGTTCCAGCGTAACCAGTTCATCGTACAGAAGATCATACTCCTTATCGCTGATCTGTGGCTGATCCATCGTGTAGTACTGATAATTATGCTGGTTCAGCTCGGTAACGAGTTGCTCCATCCGGTGCATCGGGTCCATACAGGGCCATCCCTCCGTTAATTTGATCTATGTAGAACGAACACTCCTATTGCACGTGAACTCCCATAACAGAATAACTTTCTGATCGCTGTTATCCCCGGATTTCTTTTAATCCATTTTAAAAGGTGGAAATCCGGGGATAAAGGCGAACGCTATGCTTCTTCAAGTTATTTCTGCTCTCTCCGTTATCGTGCAAAAAGGAGGTTTCGTTCTTATTCTACTTTCGTAATAGGGGCAAAGCCGGCAAGCAAACGTTTCACACCCACCGGAGCCGGGAAGGCAATCTGCAGTTCGGTATCATTACCTGTCCCTTTGACCGCAACAATGGTGCCTGTCCCCCATTTGCCATGCTGCACTTTATCTCCTGCCTTGAATCCTGCTTCACCATCAGAAGCTACCGGCTTGGAAGCAGAGGATGGCGTAGAATATGTTGGGCGGGAGACACTTGTGGTCACACGCGAAGTTGGCGTGGATGAGGTAGCAGATGAACCGCTTTTACTTTGGTGATCGAACAGCTTGGTGCCACCACCGAAGTTACTTCCTCCACTGGAACCTAGTCCGCGTCCACCATATGAGCCTCCTCCGCTACTGCCACGGCGGTAACGATCACGAGCCATGGAGGTGTCTTCCTTCAGCTCATCCGGAATTTCATCCAGGAAGCGGGAAGGCGGGTTCGCTGTTGTACGTCCAAACAACGTCCGCATCTGTGCACAAGACAGGAAAAGTTGCTCTTCCGCACGGGTGATCCCTACATAAGCAAGTCGGCGTTCTTCCTCCAGCTCTTCATTGTCCATAAAGGCACGGCTATGCGGGAAGACTCCTTCCTCCATACCTACGATAAAGACAACCGGGAACTCCAGACCTTTGGCGCTGTGCATGGTCATCAGGGTAACCGCGTCGCTCTGATCCTCTTCATCATCGTTCATGCTGTCGATGTCAGCAATCAATGCAAGATCGGTGAGGAACGACACGAGCGTTTTATCTTCATTATTTTTCTCAAATTCCATCGTTACCGACAGGAACTCTTCAATGTTCTCCAGCCGTGCACGAGATTCGAGTGTGTTTTCATTTTGCATCTCAAGACGGTATTGGCTCATCTCAAGAATCTTCTCGGTCAGTTCAGTTACAGACAGATACTCTACCATCTGATGCAACGCAGCGATCATGTCATAGAACTCCACCAGCGCATTCCGCGTACGACCAGCAAAACCAAGATCATCTACGACCTGAAGTACACGGAAAATAGAAATTCCACGCTCTCCTGCCGCAGCCGCGAGCTTCGCTACTGTTGTATCACCAATGCTACGTTTTGGTACATTAATGATCCGTGTAAGACTGATATCATCGTCGGGGTTGGATAACAGGCGCAGATACGCCAGAATGTCCTTGATCTCTTTACGATCATAGAACTTGATGCCGCCGACAATCTGATACGGAATATCAGACTTGATCAGAATTTCCTCTATAACCCGGGACTGAGCGTTGGTACGGTACAAAATGGCATGGTTCTGATAGGATTTGCCGTTCTTCACATTTTTACTAATCTCAGAGGTAACAAAATACCCCTCATCATGCTCGGAATCCGCACGGTACACCTTGATCTTCGAACCACCCTCTTTGTCCGTCCACAGTTTCTTCGGTTTACGCCCTGTATTCAGGCCGATCACTTCATTCGCTGCATTCAGGATATTGGAAGTTGAACGATAGTTCTGCTCCAGCAAAATCGTACTTGCTTCAGGGTAATCTTTCTCAAAGTTCAGGATATTGCTGATATCCGCCCCACGCCAGCGATAGATCGACTGGTCACTATCCCCTACAACGCAGATGTGATGGTGACTGTCAGCGAGCATGCGGCACAGCATGTACTGTGCACGGTTCGTATCCTGATACTCGTCCACGTGAATGTATTGGAATTTCTTTTGGTAAAAGTCGAGGACTTCCGGCACTTCTTTGAACAGTTGAATGGTCTGCATAATGAGATCGTCGAAATCAAGTGAGTTGTTGGCTCTTAACTTTTTCTGATACATCTTATATACCTTCGCCACAATACCCTCGAAATAGTCTCCCGACTGCTTCTCATATTGCTCCGGACTGATCAGTTCATTCTTGGCCGTGCTCATCATGGATTGAACTGCTTTGGGCTCAAATTTCTTGGTATCGATATTCTGATCTTTCATACAGCTGCGAATTACAGATAATTGGTCCGATGAGTCCAAAATACTGAAGTTGGAGGTAAAACCAATACGTTCAATATCACGGCGCAGAATTCGCACGCACATGGAGTGGAACGTGGATACCCAAATGTCGCGGCCTTGGGAGCCACCTACGAGTTGGGATACACGGTCTTGCATCTCACGGGCGGCTTTGTTCGTAAATGTAATCGCTAAAATGCCCCACGGGGGTGCCTTCCGTGTTGCAATAAGGTAGGCAATCCGGTGTGTCAGCACCCGGGTCTTGCCGGACCCCGCTCCTGCCATAATCAGCAGCGGGCCATCCGTCGCCTCGACGGCTTGCCGTTGAGGGGTGTTAAGCCGTGCAACGGCATCATGTATATTTACAGGTTGCATGCATGCATGCTCCTTTCGTTGGTTGGTCTATAAAGCAAAATTAATAGGTTACACTTGCCACTCCGATGACAGAATAATCTTCCGATCGCTGTTATTCCCGGATTTTTCATCTACTTTTTCAAAGGTAAAAATCCGGTAATAAAGGCGAACGCTCCGCTTCTCCAGCTTATTTCTGTCCTCTTCGTTCTCGTGTAAAAATTAGTTTAGCTTATATTTAAAGGTAGTAAAAATACAAGAGAGAACACTTCGTTTCTGTGTAAACCTTACTCTTGTATACGAATTGCTTAATTAGTAAGGGCAAAGTTCTATTTTAACAGATCATAAGGGGAAAATGGGGGAATGGTAAACTAAACCGATTAAATGGTTCCTTTTACAGCCAACACCGTCTCAAGTGCCTTAGTTAAATCGCTGTACACAATGTTACCTACCACGACAGTATCTGCCACCTGGGCAGCTTGCGCGGCTTTCTCCGAATCATCAATTCCGCCGCCGTAGATAAGGTGTGCCCGATCCAATTGTCTGTGTGTCTCACCAACAAGCTCCATATCTCCGAACGTTCCGCTGTACTCCATGTATACAATTGGAAGATTGAGTAGACGCTCCGCAGCCTGGGCATATGCCACCGCAGCTCCTGTCGTCAGATCCGTATCTGCGCCAGTCAACCGAGCTACCGTGGAGTTTGCATTGAGCACAATATAACCCTCGGCAATAAGTAGATCCCACGGGATGAGATAACCATAACGCTCTATCGCTTGCTGGTGGTGCCCAATCATCCATTTGCTGTCCGTTGCATTCAAGACCATCGGGATCAAATATCCGTCAAACCCGGGAACAACAGCCTCCAGATCGGATACTTCAAGCACACATGGCAACTCATAACGACGCACACGGGACATCAGGTCTACCGTGTTATCATAGGTAATCCCCGAAGATCCGCCAACGATAATTGCATCGGTCCCCGACATACAGACCAGATCGAGTTCTTCGTCCGTAATTTCCCGGTCTGGGTCAAGCTTAAATACATGTCTCCACTGCTTAATCATGTCTATCAACGAACATTCCTCCAGAGGTTCTTCTGCATCCTAGAAAGCTTGTAAACTAAGTCTAAGTCAGCAGGCAGCGAGTGTCAATGTTCGTATAAAAAGGGGAACAGAAAAACATGTATTTTTACGGTTTCCAGGCAAAACGTGTATTCATTTCATCCAACTCCTGCTCCGTCAGCACGTCAGAGTATACCCCGTACACGCCCCATTTCTCATAGTTAGCCACCTGTTCAGTGTCGTTGATGGTGTGCACGTAGGTGACAGAACCTGCACTATTCAGCTTGGCGACGAAATTCTGGTTTACTTTATATTCCGGCATAGTCACGGCATCAATATCATTCTTTTGTACAAAATCAACAACCTGAGCTTCTGTATCCTGTGTGGCATATAACGTATAGATAATGGAAGGGAATGCATAGACTTCTTTCACCGTTTCGAGCATCGGTTCGTTATAAATCTGTACAACCACCCGATCCAGCACGGAGGGATCATGTTCTTTAGCTGCATCCACCAGGGACTGTAACACCTGCTGAATATCCTCATCCTTCTGTTCCTTGGTGTCGGTTACGATATACATATCCGGATACTCGGCCAGTACATCTATAATGCCATCAGCATCCATGGGTTGATACATGCCTAAAATAGGCGTATTCATAAATTCATCATGTGTCAGTGCCCCGGCTTGTCTATCCTCCGGAAGCTGTTCGTCCTGTCCTAGCATTTTGCTCATATTAGCGGTCCATTCATGTCTGGCTACGGCTTTGCGATCCGAGGTTAACATAAAGTCGATCTCAAATACACGTGTGCCTTTCTCGTAATTGGCAATCATCGCTTCATAGGCGTTGGTATATGGTTGATCACGAATGCTGCCCATCGCATGGGCGATTAATCTATAGGCGGTAAATCCGTCCCGTTGTTCCTCACTCTCGCTTTCATAGGCGAAAAAGAGTGTGCCCACGGTAACGATCAGTAGTATTAACACGGCGGCAATGCGTTTCATATCACATTCACATCCTTAGTACCTTTTTGATAGCTAACTACCCGAATTGATAAGGTGTAAAACAAAATAGCCGCCCGAGGCGGCTGTTAAATGGTGGGTGCAGTTTGGGAATAAAGCACGGACCCTCCACATGCTCAGTCCTTTTGCTGTACACTCAACTCTTTCAAAAACGCAATCAGTGCCTCACGCCAAGGTCTCAGAGGTTCCAGACCGTTCGTTCGAATCGCCAGATGATCCATCACCGAGTATGCAGGACGGGGGGCTGGACGCGGAAACTGATCGGTTGTGCATGGCGTAAGTTCGGCTGTAGGCTCGAACCCACTCTGCTTATTAGCTTCTTCTTTTATTGCCTCTGCAAACTCGTACCATGTGCAAGTCCCTGAATTGGAGGCATGATAGATGCCATACTTTTCACTTATGGAAAGGATATGAATGAATCGGGCAAGATCCACCGTATAGGTAGGCGAACCTTGTTGGTCATGAACAACTTGCAGTTGTGGACGTTTCACCATAAGTTCCAGCATGGTTTTGACAAAATTACTGCCATACACGCCAAACACCCATGATGTTCGAATAATAAACCATTGCGTACACAAACTTTGAACCAGCCGTTCCCCAGCAAGCTTCGACTTGCCATATACACTCTGCGGATTCGTTACATCGTACTCGCGGTAAGGTGTACTCCCGCTCCCATCAAATACATAATCGGTACTGATATATACCAGTTTTGCTTTCACTTTCTCGGCGGCAACCGCGATATTTCTAGTACCTGATGCATTGATTGCGTATGCTGTATCTTCATCTACCTCGGCCTGATCGACCGCCGTATAAGCAGCGCAGTGAATAATGATATGAGGTCGGAACGTTGTAATCATATCTGCGCACTGCTGTTGATCGGTAATATCCATCTGGTTTTTGTCACAGGCCAATACCTGATGACCCTCTGCTTGAAAGGTCTTCACCACATCATAACCCAGCTGTCCTGCCGCGCCAGTCACCATAACTCTATAGTTCATTTGGACGAATCACCCATCCGCTTACCGTACTGAAGCTGAACATAGTCCTGATATGTGCCTGATTGAATTCTCGTCCACCAATCTTGATGTTTCAGATACCACTCGATCGTCTCCTTGATCCCTGTCTCAAAATTGTGTGCAGGTTGCCATCCGAGCTCTGTACGTATCTTGGTAGGATCTATACCATAACGTCGGTCATGTCCCAATCGATCCTGTACATATTGAATCAAACTCGCTGGTTTACCCAGTTGTTCCAATACGCTCTCCACAATGTAAATATTAGTACGTTCATTATTACCACCAATATTGTATACCTCTCCAGATTGTCCATTATGAATCACCAGATCAATCGCGCTGCAGTGATCCTCAACATAAAGCCAGTCACGAATATTGAGGCCGTCACCATATACTGGAATGGCTTCATCATTTAATGCACGGGATATTATCAGCGGAATCAGTTTCTCAGGGAATTGAAAAGGCCCGTAGTTATTGGAGCAACGTGTAATATTTACAGGCAGTCCAAAGGTTTCATGATAGGCTCTTACAAGCAGATCCCCGCCAGCTTTACTTGCAGAGTAAGGACTGTTTGGCATCAGAGGTGTATCTTCAGTAAATAACCCTGTTGCACCCAATGATCCATATACCTCATCCGTCGATACCTGAACAAATTTGGTGACTTGATACTTCTTTGCCGCATCCAGCAGAACCTGAGTACCCATCACATTGGTACGCACAAAGATATCCGGGGACAAAATACTTCGATCCACATGAGACTCGGCAGCGAAATTCACAACCACATCGATGCCTTGAGAAAAAACAGCTTCCATCTGCTGTACATCTGCAATATCTGCCTTGATGAAGGTATATCGGGGATTGGACTCTACCGTATGCAAGTTCTCCAAGTTCCCTGCATACGTTAATGCATCCACATTGATAATTTCATAACTCGGATGTTCACGAAGCATATATAACACAAAGTTGCTGCCGATAAATCCGGCCCCACCCGTAACCAGTAGTTTCATGCTGTCTCTCTCCCTCTGCCTCCAGATACAGAAGTATCTGAAAAGTCTGATTAATTAGTCGAAATTCAGTTCAGCATCTTTCAGTAAAGGATGCTTCTGATCCTTCTCCGATAATATAGGTTTCGTCACAGGCCAATCAATGGCCAGCGCCGGATCGTTCCACAGAATTCCACGATCATGTTCAGGCGAATAATAGGCGTCTACCTTATAAGTTACCAGGGAATTAGGCACCAAGGTACAAAATCCATGAGCAAATCCTTGAGGAACAAGCAGTTGCCGCTGGTTGTATTCACTTAGAATGACACTTTTCCATCGGCCAAAAGTAGGGGATGAGGTGCGGACATCCACAATCACATCATATATAGCCCCAGATATAACCCTCACCAATTTAGTCTGTGCTTTAGGCTGAAGCTGATAATGAAGCCCACGCAGAACACCTGCTTCAGCCGACAAGGATTGATTGTCCTGAATAAAGACGTGCTGTATCCCCTGTTCATGCAGAACCTGCTCATTATAACTCTCCATAAAATATCCACGGTGATCACCATAAACCTTGGGTTCCAATATGGCAGCGCCATCCATAAACAGCGGAAGTACCTTCATGACATCCCTCCGTTTTGCTGTTGACATCATTTCTTCATATTGACTATGTATATGTACAGTGTCGGGTATGTGTTTGTTCATTGGCCTGTATAACCCTCATATTTACTCTTCCATAAAATAAATTAAAGCCCAGCCGCGATATCATTCTTCGGCTGGACTTCAAGGGCATGCGGAAAACCATTTATTGATCCTTTACGACCTGTTCCAAATACTTCAAGAGATCTTTCCGTAGATCCGGGCGTTGCAATGCGTAGTGAATCGATGTCTCAATAAAGCCCAACTTCTCACCAACATCATGACGCAGTCCGTCAAAATGATATGCGAGAATCTGCCGCTGTTCATTCAATCGGGACAAGGCATCCGTAAGCTGAATTTCTCCCCCTACACCAGCAGATTGTTGACCTAGTATCTCAAAGATATCCGGTGTAAGAATATAACGTCCCATAATAGCAAGGTTCGAAGGGGAATCTTCGGTCTTTGGTTTCTCAATTAAGCGGCGGGCCCGAAAGACACGATCATCGGTAGGGGTCAGTAACTCTCCGTCCACTATCCCATAGCGGGATACCTCGCTCCAATCAACAGGCTGTACACCTACAATCGGAGATTGCAGTTCATCGTAGACATCGATCATCTGCTTCAGGCAGGGATGTTCCGCTTCCACAATATCATCCCCTAACAGGACGGCAAAAGGCTCGTTGCCGATAAACTTGCGGGCACACCAGATGGCGTGACCAAGTCCCTTCGGTTCCTTTTGACGGATATAATGAATATCTGCCATCTCGGAGGGTTTGCGTACTTCGTTAAGCAAGTCCCACTTCTGTTTGTCCGCCAGATTCTGCTCCAGCTCAAAAGAATAATCGAAGTGATCTTCAATGGCCCGTTTCCCTTTACCTGTCACAATAATGATATCTTCAATGCCTGAAGCTACGGCTTCTTCAATAATGTACTGAATCGTTGGCTTGTCCACGATGGGCAGCATTTCCTTAGGCATCGCCTTGGTGGCAGGCAGAAACCGGGTACCCAGCCCTGCGGCTGGAATAATCGCTTTGCGAATACGCACACGAACCCACTCCTTTTGCTAGATAAGTTGAACTAAAGATTATTTACACTGACACTACGATGACAGAACAACCTTCCGATCGCTGTTATCCCCAGATTTTTTAATTCACTTTTTTAAAGGGGAAAATCCGGGGATAGCGTATGCTTCCGATGCAGCTTTCTTTCAGAAAGCTTTTAGGCGAACGCTTCGCTTTTTCAGGTTATTTCTGTCCTCTCCGTTATCATGTAAATGATTAGTCCATCTTGTATAGATTCATATATTTAATGATTCTTATTGCTAGGATGCTTGGACTCCATTATACCATCAACAATTCGCGGATATCCTGTTCGGATAAGGTCGTCGATCCCCCGTCTCCCGGTTCGATTACTTCGGCAATCAAGTCCTTCTTGCGCTGCTGGAGTTCCAAAATCTTCTCTTCGATCGTACCCTCGGTAACCAAGCGGATGACTTGCACCACTTGTTTCTGTCCCATGCGATGGGCACGGCCAATTGCCTGTTCTTCCACGGCAGGATTCCACCACAGATCATATAATATAACGGTATCTGCCCCTGTTAAGTTTAATCCGGTACCTCCAGCTTTCAGGGAGATTAAGAACAGTTCAGCTTCGCCCTCATTAAATCTGTGACACATCTCGACCCGGCTCTGAGCAGGGGTCTGACCATCGAGGTAAAATAGGTTTCTTCCCTGTGCCGCAAGGGTCTGACGAATCAGGTTCAACATGCTCGCAAATTGGGAAAAGATGAGGATTCGTTTGCCTGCAGCCAAACAATCCTCGACCGTTTCAAGCAACTGTTCCATTTTCCCGGAATCGCCTTGATAGCCTTCCACAAAGAGGGCCGGGTGACAACACAACTGACGCAAGCGCGTGATGCCAGCCAGAATTTTGATACGATTCTTCTGGAATCCGTTATCCTCCATGTCCTTCGATGCTTCATCCTGAAGCTGGGAAAGGTATGCGGCATACAATTTCTTCTGTTCAACCGTAAGCTCTGACCGCTGTACCGTTTCAATTCGATCAGGCAATTCTTCCAACACATCCTTCTTCAAACGGCGCAGAATAAACGGACGTACCATCCGCGAGATCCGTTCCGGAGGAAGGTCGCGGAATCTTCTGTAACTTGGAAATAACCCAGGGAATACCGCTTCAAAAATGGACCACAATTCATCCAGCGAGTTCTCCACAGGTGTACCTGTGAGTGCAAAACGGCGCGGAGCTTGAATTTGTTTGACTGCCTGCGCGGTCTGGGAAGAAGCATTTTTGATTGCCTGAGCTTCATCCAAAATGAGCGTATGGAAGGTTCGGCCGAGATAGGTGTCCAAATCCCGTCGCAACAGAGGATACGACGTCACAATCACATCTGCCTCATCCATGCCTGAAAGCATATTGGCTCGTTCTTCTTTCTGACCTGCGGCAATCAGTACGTTCAGATGCGGGGCGAACCGCGCAAACTCATTAGCCCAGTTATATGTTAGCGAGGCAGGCGCCACGACAAGTACCGGGGGATGAATGACCCTCGTTCGGATTGTTAGTCCATCCTGCTGCATCGTAGACCATAAGCCATCTGTATTCACTGAAGCCATCTTGTCCAATGGGAGCCCAGTTTCGGGATCGATGTCGGTAGTCGCCAACGTTTCACCACCCCGTAATGATCCGCTCTCCCGGTATTTATCACCGCTCGTATGCTCAATGTTGTACTCAGGCTTCTCCTGAAGTACCGCTGTGATATACGCGATGCTTTGCAACGTTTTGCCAAGTCCCATATCATCCGCAAGAATGCCGCCAAAACGATAATAAGCGAGGGTACGCAGCCACTGGTATCCGCTGTTCTGATAATCCCGCAGGATGGGGGTCAGTGTCTCTGGCAATGCAAAATCCATCCGTTCGGGATCTCGCAGATCATCAAGGAAACGTTTCAGGGAGCCTCCCCACTTCACATGACCGGAAACTTCATCCCTGCCTGGCAATTGTAACGCCCGAACAGCTGGCAGCCGGATATGGCTGCTCTTGATGTCACCTGCTCCCAGCCCAAGTGAATCGGCCATGTGAGCGAAGCTATCTGCACCTTCATTTTCAAGCGAGAGAAAGACACCGCTCTTGAGACGGAAATACGGTTTCTTTTCCACAATACGACGCATGAGTTCCTGAAGCTCCTGCTCGTCCACCCCTTCCATCTCAAATGAAATCTCCAGCCAGTCCAATCCTCTTCCCAAATCTGCCCGTACTTTCGGCGGTGTTGGATAGGATTGCACCATCGCCTTCACGGCGTTTGGCATATAGATATCTACCTGTTTCTCAAGCTCAGGCAACAGATGATACATTACATCATATATTGCATCTTCCCGTTCGCTCGCCCAAACACTACCATCCCTTTCGAGAAAGGATCGATCAAGCCGTTCAATCAGATTCCGCTCTTTGTATCGATCACGCACCAAAATAACCTTTTTCTCTTCTTCATCTATTAAATACTCGGCAAGCGGATTAATAACCATGACCTCATAGTCGAATTCCAGACGCGCTGTAATACGTTCACGATAGAAGTCAATGTACAGCTTCGGTGAAAGTTCCGGTTCCGCGATCTGTTCACGCACCTGCGAATCAATGGACAGATGTCCAAGCGTACGCAGTTCTGGCACGACATGCTGTACGAATTCATCCACCTGCTGAGTCGATATATCGATGCTTTCCTTGATTCCATACGACGTGAGCGCCCCACTCAAGTCCTCCAGACTTCGCATCTGCATCGGCTCCAACATATGCAACTGTCCTTCCACCACGGCGGCATCATAAGCAGGAAGAAGAATCAGCTCACGCAGTCCCGAAATTTCAAGCTGATACCCTTCATTCGCTCCCTGGGCGATCCGGTAAAATAAAGGAAGTACCCCTTCCCCTAGTGTGAGTGGCCCATTGGCAAATCCCGTGCCCTCCATCCGACTGTCGGCCTGTAGTAGTAATTCCAGCAATGGCTTCCATACGAGCGGAGCAATCAGTATATCCCGTCCGTCCGAAGCTCCCAGATAACCGGAGATGGATTGGCGATAGGCCTCCTCACTCTGTCTCATTCGAATAAGCATCGAGAGAATGGCCTGATCCTGCGGAGTGAAAACATGCATCAATGGATCATAGTGGAACAGTTTGGTAAATGACATGGGCTCGTCCTTCTCGATACAGTTCAGGAATTGCTTCACTTTCTGCACCACATACAGACGTTTGTTACCCACTTTCAATTCAAGAGCAAGTTTCCCACCACCCTTGTGAACCTGTGTCAGCTTACATATAAACTGAACCTGCAATTCTTCCCGCAGGGAGGAACGGCTGACAGGGGCAGTGTATTTACGATCATTTCCATGCAGCGGTCTCCGATCCTTGGCAAACATGGACAGAATCTGATCCGCCGTACGGTAAGAAGGTTTATCTGCCGAGCGGCCCCACCCCGAAGCTGAGCTTGGCCGACCTGCTTGGGCAAAGTGAACGGGCGGACGCTCTGGGGCATCATTCAGTTGCTTTCGTTGTGAAGGGGACTGCGGTCGCTCCCACATGCTCTCTTCGACCAACGTCCCAACCCTGGACTTGGAACCTGAACTGGAACTGGTATTGGCTCCTTGGCCTGGAGCAGGTTGAGGAGGCTTCCCCGAAGCAATCGTGGCATTACGCTCCTGCTGCTCACCCCATTCGTGAATAGCCAACAGAACAGCAGCGACATGTTTGCAATAGTCATAATGCCTACCGTCACCCGGACAACTGCAGCCTGCCACAATCTCACCTGATCCATCTACATCCACCGTAACCTGATAACGCTCCGATCCACGTACCTGAGCTTCATAATGAAGCTGATCCTCACCGACCACCAGATTGGTCACCCTGCCAGATTGGTTATAATCTTCTCCGCGCTTGAATGCCGTGACCCCGCACAGCAATTTGATATCCATAATTGTGAATGGCGCCACGCTTCTTCGCCTCCTGTATCATGATGTAAAAAAACCCCAAGAGCTCCTTGAAGCAGAGATTGGGGTTCCTTCATGCTTGTAACTGTAGTTGTACCATACAAACATTATTTTACCAATTGACCACGTGTAACGCCCAGTTGGTTTGTTGCTTTGAGTGTTTTCCAAACTTGTGTACCACTGATCTCGCCGCGCAGTGCACGGTTATACAGATCGATAACTTCGCGTACCTGCTCCGGTGTCTCTTCCAGGAATTCCACACGGTAACGGGATACACCCAGATCCATAAAGTTGGTCAGATACTCGGCACCTGACTGCTCCACTGCGTTGTATACCGTATTACGGCAACCTTCATCCACACGTACCGGGTGAGACATGCCGATCCGGTCTTGCAGGGATGCACGCTGTTCCTCACAAGGACGGCCACAGTTCGTGAAGTCCGTTCCTTCACTCATGAACGTACAATACACACAGTGCTCGGTGTGGAACATCGGCAGATGCTGATGGATAACCACTTCGGTTTGACTTGTACGAGAGTGGCCCAGCAAATCAACCATTTGTTGAATGTTCAGGTCATAGGATGGCGTAATCCAGTCACATCCGGCTTCCAGGAACAATTCTACTGCTTTGTGATTGGCGATGTTCAATGAGAAGTCGCCGATCAATTCCGGGTGCTTCGCATCCGGGTTTTCCATCCGGTGACGCAGGTAGAAGTACAGTGCGCCTGTATTACGTACCAATACCGCATCCGGCTTCAGACGCAAGATGTTGTTGTGATATCCGTTCTCCCCAGGCATGTGAATACGCGGTGTTGCCAGCGCGATCTTGCGACCAGCGGCATGCACAGCTTCCACGGCTGCCGGGAACTGTTTGATAAACTCGAAGTCGGCATAGATCATACCGATTCCTGCTTCAATCGCTGCCTCCACTTGTGGCAGGCTACGGCAGAGTGCGGTCAGTTCTGCTTGACCACGAGCGACTGGTGATGCCGGTTTAACCGAATCACCGTACACATCTACCGCGCGTTTCACGTAGACGGGCGGTTTAGGACGCTCGCCCGCGAGTTGTTCTACCGCCTGACGACGAATGTTATTCAACTCACGCATCGGGATGATAACGTCACCGTGCAGATTGACGTCCATTCCTTCCAACTGGAACACCGTGCCTCCCAGACGACCGAACTGCTCTTCGAGCAATTCATGTGTCATTGGACGCTTCTGGGCGATGTCCAGTTCCATCTCGGAATCAATACGGACGGTCGTGCCTTTCTGCACGTCTGTCCACCATGTGCTAAGCGGCTGCCCCGGGCTGCCGATGACCTTCACCTTCACCGGGAATACACGGTACGGCTTCTCGGTCTCGAAGCTTTGACGCAGACGTTTGTCCAGCGCCGGGTCATTCGTTTTCCACACTTTGTCGCCAACTTTCACGCGTCGCAGATCCACGTCACTGCGGCCTGGCACAACGTCAACGATCCAGCCCTCTTCGGCTTCGCCTTCGAGTTTTACACCTTTGCGACGTACATCGTATACACGTCCGCCCTCTTCCTTCTGAGTCGGATCTCCGGCGTCAAATACGATCCCGTCTCCACGTTTCACGGGTGCATCCAGCTTCAGGACCACACCATCACGCAACACTTGATCCACACGACCAAGGTAGACACCACGGCTTTTCGGGAACGTTCCATCCACCAGTTCTTTGTTGTTTGTACCGCTCAGGAAACCATGCGTGAAACCACGGGAGAAGCTTTGTTGCAATTCGCGAACTTCTTCCTTGCTTGGCGGTGTGTTATCTCCATCAAAATAACGGTCAATCGCTTTACGATATTTGCTTACTACGTTTGCTACGTATTCTGGCGTTTTGAGACGTCCTTCAATTTTGAAAGAAGTTACTCCTGCTTCGATCAGTTCCGGCATCAGATCAATCGCTGCCAGATCCTTCGGAGACAACAGATAAGCTACATCACCCATCGGTTTGTGCACCCCATCCACCATCAGATCGTATGGAAGACGACAAGCTTGTGCGCACTCTCCACGGTTCGCCGAACGTCCTCCCCACATTTCGGAAGTCAGACACTGCCCCGAGTAGGATACACACAGCGCACCATGCACAAATACTTCCATTGGAAGCTTCGCTTGCTCACCGATCTTCTGGATCTGCTTCAGGTTGTTCTCCCGTCCCAGAACGACACGTTCCATATCAAACGGCTTCGTAAACTCGACCGCTTCCGGAGACGTAATCGTCATCTGTGTTGAACCGTGAATCGGGAAATCCGGCGAGATCTCGCGGATCATCTTCACCAACCCCAAATCCTGAACAATTACAGCGTCCACACCTGCATCGACACAAGCGTCAATCAGTTCTTTGGCATCCGTCAATTCATTTTCAAAAATCAATATATTAAAGGTCAAAAAACCTTTTACGCCATAACTGTGCAAAAACGCCATTATCTCCGGCAGCTCGTCCATACGGAAATTGTTCGCCCGTGCCCGTGCATTAAACTTTTCGACTCCGAAGAAAATTGCATCTGCGCCATTGGCTACCGCCGAACGCATACAATCCCAGTCACCAGCCGGTGCCAGAAGTTCAACGTCTTCTCTTCGTATTGTTGCTGTTTTCATGTAGATCCTCCCCATAACCGGCTATCCGCCGGATTTCATCCCTATATCCCTAAACGTCTGAACATACTAAGCCTAAGACTGCACCTTATCGGGTACACCTGCATTGTCACGGTATTACAATATCTATCTATTATGTCTGTATTGCCTGAACTCCAAGCTTACAGTCATTCCTATTCATCAGATCAGTAGTCATAACTCCTGAACTAGTATAGTGTACCACTTCTGCACCGACTCTTCTACGTTTTCCTGAAAAAACCGTTTACCATTTTCATTTCCAGTACAACGAAAAAAACCGAAAGGTCTTTTGACCCTCCGGCTCCACTACATTTATTTAATAAAAGTAAATGAGTTCACTGCTTTTTCCAAGGCTGCCGCCTGAACTTCTGTCTTGTTGGCATCATTCAGCCCACTTGTGATCGTATAGGTTGTTCCGTCCTTTTCAAACACGATCTGACGACCCGCATATGGCACGCCTTTGTCCAGCTCATGATACGTAAAGGAAAATGCAGGCACACCCGCAAACGTCAGCTCTTCACTGCCAAGCAACTTGAAGTTCTTACGGGTTTTGGTGGCTTCGGCATAGGCTTCTCTCAATTGGCTGACCGTCATCTCGATCGACTTGTCTTCGCTCGCCGCAATGGAGAACTCTCCGCCAGTAAAGGTGTACACCACAGGTGAATATTCGAATCGATCACTATACGGCGTCCAGTAACGCGGAATATCTACACTGTATTTATAACGTTTGGACGTACGTGTAAGTGTCTTCGTTTTGTCTGTCAAATAAGGATCTTCATCCAGCTGACCGAAATTATCGGCAACCGTATCAAAATCAATCTCCACACTCTTCATAATCCGTTCAAACCATGCCCGATCTGCACTTTGCTCCTCAGGGAACGTATACTCTGCATAATACCGATACCCATTCTTCTGCAAAAGAACATCGAACTCGGTCTGCCAGCCCCCGCCAAAGTTATAACGGAATTCATTCACCTCGGCAGTTTCTCCCGAGATATCCATCGTATATGAACCAATTGGCTCGTAACTCTCTGGTGTAAATGTCTCGCGCATCCACTTATCCAGTTGGCCGCTCCAGTCTTTTAACGTTGTACCTGCCTTCGCCGAAGTGACACGCCATTGCAGATACGCACCATCCTTGGCTTCATAGATCATCTGATTGTTATCCATCGACCAGCCGGCTGGAATCTTCAATTCAATACCATAGTCATCGTTCCACGCGGAGCGCATGCCATTATCTACGGTGGACAGATCCTTAATCGTTCGATCCGACTCTGCATAGGTTGGCTGGAATGAATTGAGTAGCGCTGCACGTTTGCCCAGATCTTTATAATTCAGGGCTTCGTAATCCGCGAGGTACACATCATATTGACGGCCTTCGCTCAGATACTGACGCATCTCCCATAACATGCCGTCTACATCCTTCACGATAATCCGTGCATAAGGTGTTTTGCCTTTCGACACCGCTTGACGATCCAGCACCGTATCTCCCGATTGTTTGGCCTCCTGGACGAGTTGCTGCAACAAATCATCCGCATCCAGAGCCACATCCTGATCGCTGACATACACTTCAAGATAATAACTGTTGTCCGCAGTGCCAAAAGTCATCATGCGCTCCTGCTCACCGGTCTGGAAAACTATAAGGTCTGCCGGGTAGTTAATGGACCAACCGTAAAAACTGTTACCAATTCTGGTTTTGCCTTCATCCGGATGAATGCCATCCTCGTCATCCACCGAATCATCAGTTTGCAACAGACGAATGACCATTTCTCCGGAGCTAGTTGGAGCTAGCGTCGCCCCGATACCGGCAACAACCGGACGAAGTGGAACCATAAGTACACCATTCACCATCTTGGGAGCGGCACCCATCTCATGTTTAACACCATCCACCCAGGAAATTGAACTGCCAATCGTTAGGGTAACCGTGTGTGGACCTTCCTTGATTTTGACAACATCATTTTTCTCCAGCCGGATTTCACTGCCAAATGCTTTCTTGAACACTCCCACAGGCACCATCGTAACACCCTTGAACTTGTAAGGTTTGGCTATGGCCTGCTTATCGCCGTTGATGTAGGCGCTCGTGCTCCCAGCTTTGACACGTAGTTCACTTGTCGTCAGATCAGATGCCCATACAGGCAATGCCGCGCCAATGGTCAGCATCCCGGTTAATACACCTGTGCTTAGCACACGTATCCATGACTTTTTCATTCCGTTCTTTCGTCCTCTCTCCATCCGGGCTGATCGCCGGGCTTTATTGTTCTTCATCTGCAAGGAACGCTTCATCTTCCTCGTCTACGATGTCTGCGCGATCAGCAAGCACCAACGTGCGGGTGACGATATCGCCATCCGATTGCATCAACAGCTTTACCTTTTGCCCAGGCAGATACTTTTTGAGCAACTCATTGATATCTACTACTGAGGAGACACGTGTACCTGCCACACTATAAAGGACATCGCCCTCTTTGATTTTGGCTTTCTTGGCTTCAGGAGACAGTACGCCCGTAATCGTTAAGGGATCATCTGTAGGCAGGCCCACAATCGCAGACCAGCTTTCTTCCAGCTGTAGCCCCAGACTTGCACGTTTTATTTTGCCATATTTAAAAAACTGATCGATGATATATTGAACGGTATCCACTGGAATCGAAAACCCCAAACTCTCTACGCCGACCGCAGAAAATTTCATGGAATTGATACCAACCACTTCACCCTTCAGGTTGACCAGTGGTCCTCCGCTATTTCCTGGGTTAATGGCCGTGTCGGTCTGGATCAACCGATAGGTCGCCTCCACACCACGATTCAAGCCGCTAATTACCCCTACGGTTGCCGAGTTGCGCAAAGAAAAGGAAATCGGCGTACCCAAGGCAATCACCGTTTCTCCAACAGTGGTTTGTGAAGCTTTGGCAAAGCTCGCCGGTTTGAGTGATTTGGCATTGATTTTGATTAGAGCCAGATCACTTAGTGCATCACTGTATGTTTTCGTAATTTTGTATGTATTGCCATCCGTCGTTACGACCACGGGGTTGGTTAATCCGTCGACCACGTGAGCATTCGTTACAATCCATCCGTTCGACCGGATAATGACACCTGTACCATGTGCAAGATTATAACGGTCGTCTGATGTTGCACCGTCCTGCACTTCGGTAGATTTCCCAATAATGCCTACGACGGAAGGAGATACCTTTTCGATCACTTTGGGAATGGCTTCACTTCCCTTGTACGTGTACGTTCCTGATTTGGCATCATATTGTCCACTTCCACCAACTGCCTTGAGCAGATCCTTGGTGTTCACATAGACTTGACCGTCTACCACTTTCGCTTGCATCGCCGCTTTGGATTCAGCTGCACCGGCCGTTGCCGCTACACTAATCGAGAGTACAGCAGCCATCAGTATGGCTATCCCCTTTTTACCCAACACGCTCATATTCTCACCTGACCCTCTCTATACATCCTTCTTGCGCGACTCGACATCGGATTCATCGCTGAATCTATTCTCTTTTTCTCTCATCTGCAATTCCGGTATCCCTCAATGTATCATACAGAATCTGGATATACAATTGTTTTAAGTCCTATTTTAGTAGAGAAGATAGAATCTTGTTCAATCGCTCCATATAAACGAAAAAAAACACCCTCCATGTCTCCCATGGAAAGTGTTCCTCCATATCTCTTTTGGCTTAAATTCCATTCACTTCAGCAGCATTCCTACTGAGCAAACCAACCCGTTATCATCGCATAGTCTGTCATCAGAAATACCAGTAGGCTGACTACTGCAAATCCGATCGCAAACAGATTTTTCTTCGGTGCCCGAAGAAGCCGAACTACTCCGATGAAAATCAGGATCGTAAATAAGATGACAAAAATATCAAATGCATTAAAATTCGATGTACTCGCCGTGGCAGCTTCTGCAAACAGCATGGATAGACAGACCTCCTTACCATAGTTGAACAGCTAACGCATACCCTAATATCTTCCTCTATGTTATCTGTACCCTGCTTGTAATGCAAGCCCTATCATCCATAAAAATGAAAAAAAGACAATTTGGCCGAATATTCCTGTAACGCTCGTCGCAATGCATATGTAAACACTTTCACGAAATAACCTTAGTCCGAAGGAAACACCGTGCATAATTCATAATGAAAGCCCTTCTTCTCAGAAGCAGAGCACATTAGATCGTAATCCAACGTCTTTACCTTTTCGAGAAGAAGGGCCAATACTGCCACTTCATATTGGTATAACTACTGGTTAGAGGACCTTAGTCCACCAACTGCAGTGCCTTGCTCCGCTCGGTATCCCGCTCCAGAACCGGCTTCAAGTACTTGCCGGTATAAGAAGCTTCCACTTTAACGATATCCTCAGGTGTTCCGGTTGCAACAATGGTACCTCCACCGCTACCGCCTTCTGGACCCAAATCAACAACATAGTCTGCCGTTTTGATCACATCGAGGTTATGCTCGATCACTAGCACCGATTCCCCAGAATCAACCAGACGGTGTAATACGTTCAGCAAACGGTCGATATCATCGACATGCAAACCGGTAGTCGGTTCATCGAGGATGTAGATGGTTTTCCCTGTACTGCGGCGATACAGCTCGGAAGCAAGCTTCACACGCTGGGCTTCACCACCAGACAATGTGGTCGCAGGTTGTCCCAGGTTGATATAACCCAATCCCACATCCATCAGTGTCTGCATTTTACGATGGATCTTCGGAATGTTCTCGAAGAATTGGGTTGCATCTTCAACCGTCATTTCCAACACATCGGATATATTTCTGTTTTTATATTTCACTTCAAGCGTTTCCCGGTTGTATCGTTTGCCTTTGCAGACTTCACAAGGAACATAGACATCCGGCAAGAAGTGCATCTCGATTTTGATAATACCGTCTCCACGGCAGGCTTCACAACGTCCACCTTTGATATTAAAACTGAACCGGCCTTTCTTGTATCCACGTACCTTGGCTTCGTTCGTCTGAGCAAACAGATCCCGGATATCATCAAAGACACCGGTATACGTAGCCGGGTTGGAACGTGGTGTCCGCCCGATTGGCGACTGGTCAATATCGATAACTTTATCGATATGCTCCAGACCACGAATCTCTTTATGTTGACCCGGACGTACCCGAGCACGGTTCAGATCACGTGCCAGCGTTTTGTAGAGGATCTCATTGATCAATGTGGATTTACCTGAGCCAGACACACCCGTTACCGCAGTAAATACACCTACAGGAATCTTCACATTCAGATTCTTCAGGTTATTTTCTTTGGCTCCACGTACTTCCAACCAACGGTCTCCTACACTTCTACGTTCAGTACGAATCGGAATGAATTTGCGTCCACTCAGATATTGACCGGTTAAGGAGTTCTCATCGTTCATGATCTCCTCCGGTGTACCCTGTGACATGATGGTACCTCCGTGGATACCTGCACCTGGGCCAATATCAATAATATAGTCGGCAGCCATCATCGTATCTTCATCATGTTCAACCACGATCAACGTGTTACCAATGTCTCGCATATGCGCAAGTGTTGAGATCAGACGGTCATTATCCCGTTGATGCAAGCCAATACTTGGCTCATCGAGAATATACAGCACACCCATCAGGCTGGAACCAATCTGTGTAGCCAGTCTGATCCGCTGAGCTTCCCCACCGGACAATGTTCCGGCAGCACGACTCAGTGTAAGATAATCCAGACCAACATTCACTAGGAAGCCGAGACGACTGTTGATTTCTTTCAGAATAAGCTTGGCAATCGTCTGCTCTTTCTCCGACAATTCCAATGTATCAAAGAATCGGCCAGCTTCACCAATGGACAAACTAGTCACATAGGCCATGTTGTGATCATTGATCGTAACCGCAAGACTCTCGCGTTTCAGACGCTGACCTTTACATGTACCACAAGGCTTCGCACTCATGTAACCCTCAATAAACTCACGGATACCTTCAGATGCTGTATCCCGGTAACGACGCTCCAGGTTATTCACGATACCTTCGAAGGTAACCAGTGCTTCCTTCCGTTGTCCAAAGTCATTCTCATAGCGGAAACGGATTTTCTCCGTACCTGTACCCTGCAACAACTTGTTCATCTGCTCAGCCGGCAGATCTTCGACAGGTACATTTTGCGGAATGTTGAAGTGCTCACATACCGACTTCAGGAACTGCGGATAATAGGTGGATGTACCACCTGTCCAAGCATCAAAAGCTCCATCTTCGATGGTCTTAGTCCGATCTGGTACCAGCAGATCAGGGTCAACGATCATTTTGACACCTAACCCATCACAATCCGGACAAGCCCCGAAAGGACTGTTAAATGAGAACATCCGTGGTGCAAGTTCTTCAATACTGAATCCGCACACCGGGCAGGCAAAGTTGGAACTGAAGCGCAGTTCTTCTTCACCCATAATGTCTACCAGGAGTTGTCCTCCGGACAAATTAAGTGCCGTTTCAATGGAGTCCGCCAGACGCGCCTGTACATCATCCTTAACAACGATCCGGTCAACGACCACTTCAATCGTATGCTTTTTATTTTTCTCCAATTGAATATCTTCTGACAGGTCACGCAGTTCCCCGTTCACCCGTACACGGACAAAGCCCTGCTTGGACACATCGGCAAATACACTTTTGTGCTCACCCTTACGACCAGAGATAATGGGCGCCAATATTTGTAGCCGGGTACGCTCCGGGTATTGCATAATGCGGTCAACCATTTGTTCTACAGTCTGGGAGCTGATCTCCACGCCATGGTCCGGACAATGTGGATGGCCCACACGTGCAAATAACAAACGCAGATAATCATAAATTTCGGTGACGGTTCCTACTGTGGAACGTGGGTTACGGCTTGTTGTTTTCTGATCTATTGAAATGGCAGGAGATAATCCTTCGATGGAATCCACATCCGGTTTCTCCATCTGTCCCAGAAACTGGCGTGCGTAAGCTGACAATGATTCTACATACCGCCGCTGTCCTTCAGCATAGATCGTGTCAAAAGCCAGCGAGGACTTGCCTGAGCCACTCAGACCGGTCAATACAACAAAGCGGTCACGCGGGATGGTAATGTCGATATTTTTCAGGTTATGCGCTCGTGCGCCTTTAATGACAATGTTATCGCTCGCCAATAGTATTCATCCTCTCAGTGTGTTAATCCAAACCTTTAAAGGCTTTTCGATCCCTCCCAAACCCTCCCTTCCAAGGGAGGGTTTGGGAGGGCGCAGCCCTCTGGACACCCGAAACAAGCGGTGCAACGGTGAGGGGTCGGGTCTTGCTATGTGAAGGGTGGTCGTGTGCCCGCGGCTCCGTATAAGGTTCCGGCTCATTGCCGGAACCTTATACGGCCGCTCTACTGCGAGGTGACGCTCTCGGCTTCGCCACGTTCGCGACAAGGTCGCCATTGCCTTCGGCTCGGCTCCTAGGTCAAGAACGGGACGCTCTCAGCTTCGCCTTGGTCGCGTCAGGTCGCCATTGCCTTTGGCTCGGCTCCAAGGTCAACACCGGGACGCTCTCGGCTTCGCCACGTTCGCGACAGGTCGCCATTGCCTTCGGCTCGGCTCCAAGGTCAATACCAGGTCGCTCTCGGCTTCGCCTTGGTCGCGGCAGGGTCGCCATTGCCTTTGGCTCGGCTCCAAGGTCAACACCGGGACGCTCTCGGCTTCGCCACGTTCGCGACAGGTCGCCATTGCCTTCGGCTCGGCTCCAAAGGTCAAGGGCGGGACGCTCTCGGCTTCGCCTTGGTCGCGGCAAGGTCGCCATTGCCTTCGGCTCGGCTCCGAGGTCAACACTGGGGCACTCTCGACTCCCAATTGCTTTCCTATAAACCTTTTAACCAATTTCAACATTTCTATCAGTATAGACCTGAATTCAAGATTTCAACATCTCTTATTATCGGTAGATATCAACGATTTCCTTACTCAACAAGAGAACGGCCAATTGGCCGTTCTCTTGTTACAGATCCATCTTTACTGGAGCATATGAATGAGCTGTATCTTATTCAGCGCGAAGTTCCAGCAACGCATCGCGAAGCTCGGCAGCACGCTCAAACTGCAGGTTTTTGGCTGCATCTTTCATCTCTACCTCTAGGCGCTGAATAAGCGCCTGGCGATCTTTCTTCGACATCTTCTCGGCTGCGCCTGTGAGATAGTCTTTCTTGGATTCGGCAACTTTGGTTGCCTCTATTACATCACGCACTTTTTTACGAATCGTCTGTGGTGTAATTCCATGTTTCTCGTTGTACTCGATCTGGATTGCACGACGACGCTCTGTTTCCTTTATCGCTTTATCCATCGAATCCGTTACTTTGTCACCGTATAGAATAACGCGACCCTCGCTGTTCCGTGCCGCACGACCAATCGTTTGGATCAGTGAGCGTTCGGAACGCAGGAATCCTTCCTTATCAGCATCCAATATAGCGACGAGGGAAACTTCGGGCAGATCGAGACCTTCCCGGAGCAAGTTAATTCCGATCAGGACATGGAAAACGCCCAACCTTAAATCACGTAAAATCGCCATCCGTTCCAACGTTTTGATCTCGGAGTGCAGATAACGAACTTTGATTCCAACTTCCTTCAGATAATCCGTCAGGTCCTCGGACATCTTCTTCGTTAATGTTGTAATCAACACACGCTCGTCTTTGGTAATCCGGTCGTTAATCTCACCAATCAAGTCATCGATCTGCCCCTTTGTTGGACGCAGTTCAATGATTGGATCAAGCAGTCCGGTTGGACGGATAATCTGTTGCACCATCGTATCGGTATGCTCTATCTCATACGGGCCTGGTGTGGCCGATACATAGATGATCTGATCCATCTTGCCTTCGAACTCATCGAATTTGAGTGGACGATTATCCAGCGCTGACGGCAGACGGAAACCATGCTCAACCAATACCGTCTTCCGCGCCTGGTCACCATTGTACATCGCACGGATCTGTGGCAGAGTCACGTGAGACTCATCGACCACGATCAACATGTCATCCGGGAAGTAATCCATCAGTGTGTATGGGGTATCGCCGCGTTCGCGGAAAGTCAGCGGACCGGAATAGTTCTCAATCCCCGAACAGAATCCAACTTCCTTCATCATCTCGATATCATACCGTGTGCGCTGCTCCAGTCGCTGAGCCTCCAGCAGTTTCCCCTGTTCACGCAACACTTCAAGACGCTCCTCCAGTTCACGCTCAATGTTCACCAGCGCAACCTTCATTGTCTCTTCTTGCGTTACGAAGTGAGACGCCGGGAAGATGGCAATATGTTCACGTTCACCAATCAGTTCTCCGGTTAACACATCAATCTCCGTAATTTTCTCGATCTCATCACCAAACAATTCAACCCGAATTGCATGTTCACCCTTGGAAGCAGGGAAAATCTCAACAACATCCCCACGAACACGGAATGTACCCCGCACAAAGTTAATATCGTTCCGCTGATACTGGATCTCTACCAGACGAGACAAAATCTGATTGCGCGGTTTCTCCATGCCTACCCGAAGTGACAGCAACATGCTTGAATACGAGTGCGGTGAACCCAAACCATAAATGCAGGAAACACTCGCTACAATGATGACGTCCCTGCGCTCAAACAACGAACTTGTCGCTGCATGCCGCAGTTTGTCGATCTCTTCATTAATACTTGAATCCTTCTCGATATACGTATCGGAGGACGGGATATATGCTTCTGGCTGAAAATAATCGTAATAACTGACGAAATACTCAACCATGTTATTAGGAAAAAAATCTTTGAACTCACTTGCAAGCTGCGCTGCCAACGTTTTATTGTGTGCAATAATCAGCGTCGGACGTTGCAGTTGGGCTATCGTCTGGGCTATCGTAAACGTCTTACCCGTACCCGTTGCACCCAGCAGTGTCTGGTATCTCTTCCCCTCCTGAACACCCTTCACCAATTCTATAATGGCTGCAGGCTGATCACCTTGGGGAGAAAACTCTGACTCGATTTCGAACGTTTTGTCGCTCATTATAATATCGCTCATTGCCGTATCTCACCCTATCGTCTAAAATAATAGTCACTATATATTGTCGAAGTTCCCCGAATTTTCATATGGGAAAACTTATAGTAATAGGAATATTTGTTCCCGTTTAATTATACCTCGTTCGTTTTAGTGATGCAAACGTGAAATGAAGATAGGAGTGGGTTAATTTATGGATATTGCGACACTTATCGGTATTATTGCCGGAATTGCCGCAGTCATTAGCGGTTTTTTGTGGGAAGGCGGCCAATTGTCTGGTCTCCTGCAAAAAACGGCTGCTTTAATTGTATTCGGTGGAACGATTGCTGCTGTGGTTGCCAGTTTCCCGGCGCATCGCCTTCGTACGATTCCAGCTGCCCTGCGTATGGCTTTTGGACGTAACAATAATGAGTCAGGCTTGTGGGTTGAAGAACTGGTGGAGATGTCTTCAATCGCACGCCGCTCAGGTGTACTTGCATTGGAACGCAAGGTTATGGATCATCCGCATCCATTTTTGCAAGACGGTATTCAGATGGTTGTTGATGGTACCGATCAGGATGTAGTTCGCCAGATCCTGGAGATGGAGATCGATTCTATTGAACAAAAACATGAGGGTTACGCCAAAATATTCGAATCCGCTGGTGGGTACGCTCCAACCATGGGGATCATCGGAACCGTGATGGGACTTATTCAGGTACTTGGCAGTTTGACCGATCCAACCGGACTCGGACCTGCCATTGCTGTTGCCTTTACCGCAACCCTGTATGGGGTCGCCAGTGCCAATCTTATCTTTTTGCCCATTGCCTCCAAGATCAAATCCAGAGGTGCCGATGAAGTGCAGACCATGGAAATGCTTCTCGAAGGTGTACTTGCCATTCAGAACGGTGAGAATCCCCAGCTTGTACGCAAAAGACTGGAGTCCTTCACCCTTACGCATCGTCAGCATATACGCCCCCTAGCAAAGGAGGGATTGGATGAGTCGGCGCAGTAAACGGCGCGGAAAACGTGAAACTATCGATCATCGGGATCGCTGGATGATTACTTATGCCGATCTCATAACGCTGCTTTTGATCTTTTTTGTCATCATGTATGCCATGAGCAATCTGGATTCCGGTAAATATGACGTCGTTACTCAATCGTTACAAAATACATTTAATGCGTCCGACTCAATCCTTGAGCTTGGTGAGGGACTCGGTGAGAAACCCGGTCAAACGATTACAGAGACTCCACCATCCGAGGTGCAGGGTGAAGATCCTTCAGATGGTGAAGGAAACCCTTCCGATTCCGGGACTGCAACACCAGATAATGACAACAAGCCCCTCACAGAACGGGAAGAACAGTTCAGATCACAGGAGCAGGAATTGCAAAATCTGTTCAATGTGATTACCCAATATATCGAGGATAATAAACTGGAAAATCAGATTTTTGTTGCGGACAAGCCACAGGGCCTATCCATTACACTTAGTGACCGCTTCCTGTTTGATCAGGGACAGGCCGCTCTAAAGGACGGTGCAGCACCAACGCTAAGTAAACTTGCCAGCCTGTTCCGTGATCTGAACACCGTTGTCAGCATTGAGGGTCACACCGATAATGTTCCTGTGGGAGCAAACTCCGCCTATACCGATAACTGGCAGCTTTCCGGGGAACGTGCACTGTCTGTATTACGATTTTTTCTGGATACAGAGAAACTTAACCCGGACGGATTCCAGTATGCCGGATATGCGGATACTCGCCCAACGGGTGACAATACCACAGCCGCCGGAAGACAAAAGAACCGTCGGGTTGAAATAACGGTCCTGCGTCAACTCCAACCTTAATCATCAATATCTCACATAATGCATCATTCCTTATGCAAAGAAAGCACGCTCTAACTGAATTCAATTCAGTAGAGCGTGCTTTCTTTTATGTCGTATTACCTTATGCCTCTACTCCTGGCTGGCTAGGGCGTAGAATCGCAGAGCCAACAGTCAGTAAAATGGCAGCCATGCCAAACAAAATCAATAGTGGCAATGTGATATCCGACAATGTACCACCAGCAGAGATCGTCTCCACTGCCTGAATCGCCCATTTCTGTGGAACAAAGTTGGCGAGCTTTTGCATATAATCCGGCATCAACGAGATCGGCCAGAAACAACCACCTATCATGCAAGTTGGCATAATGACAAGTGAATTCAGCATGTTGGCATTTTTGGAATTACGGATCAATCCAGCAACCGTACTTGCGATGCCCATGGAGACCAGCATGAACGCTGCCAAGATCATGAAATGAATTCCAAAAGGAATGCCGGCATCATAATGCAGCAGCCACCTGCTGACTCCCAAAACCAGAACAATCTGAATCATGCCAATGATAAAGCTACCCAGGAAATTGCCAAGTGCAATCTCATATGCACGAACGGGCGCCGTATATACTCTGGCCATCGTGCGTTTCCTGCGATCTTCCATTATCACAGCCACTGCACTGGTCAGCAGCCCCATCATAAACATGATTGTAAATCCAGTCACATTGTTCAGGCCTGGCTTGGGATAGATCTGCAGATCGGTGACTTCACCAGCAACCTGATGTTTTCCTATCTCCTGTAGAAGCTGTTCAAATGGCTTCTCTATACTCGATAGTATATCCGTCTCACTTGAGACAGGACCTGCCGCCACCTTAACAGCTGAAGCAGATTGTTGCAATCCCCTAGTCAAACCTTCAACAGCCGCTCGTAGGGTATAGGAACCTTCACTTATGCGCAGTTCTACCAGTTGAATTTCGGTTGCCTTACCCTGTAACAGATCCTCTGTATAATGTGCGGGAATGATAATGCCAGAACTTCCTTTTTGCTGAGCGATAGCTTCCTTCACTTCTGCTTCGTTGTTCATTGGCTTGAGCAGGTACTCCTCCTTGTCAGCAAGTTCATGAATCATCCATGTCCCTGCTACCCCTGTATCCTCATTGACGTAGGGAATGACCGTCCGTGTACTCTGCTCACTTCCAAAAAGGGCAACCGCTCCCGTAACCACCAGGCAAGGCAGAAGCAGAAACGTAATGAAGCCCATTTTACGGCCAAGTGTACGTCTAATCATCAACCAGGCGATGTGTAGACTATTCATATCGGTATCCTGCCTTTCTATAGATCAATCCTGAGATGAACAGCAATACAGCGCATACCACGCCTAACATTAAAATGTTATACACAATCTCTCCTACAGGTGCATCCAGCATCATTCTCAGAAAGCTCTGGAGCGCCCAGTGGTTAACCGTAAATTCACTAATCCGTTGTACAAAATCAATTGGAATGGGCCTAAATCCACCGCTAATGAATGTCATGGCAATGATGATACCTTGTAAGGTTGCACTGGCCGATGCTGTGCTTTTACATACCAGTGCGACGATCACGCCTAAAGTCATGGATGCCAAGGTGATGAATACACAAGTCAGCACAATATACCAAGGATGGGTTCCCCAATCCACACCGTAGAGCCAATATGTCATAAGGATGATCGTTGTTGCTTGTAAGAAAGCGAGCAGACTATTACCTGCAATTTTGCCAGCGAAAATAACTCCATTACCTATAGGCGCAGCCTGAAGGCGAATTAACGTTTTGTTATCACGCTCTCCAAAAAGGCTGGTACTGGTTGTCATGCCTGAGTACAACATGAACATCGCCAGCATGGAAGCTGCATAGTATTGGGAGGCACTATACGCCGTACCTGTCTTACCGGGATTAGTGACAGCAATCGAGGTTGAATTCGCCGTACCAGACTCCGAAGCAGAGGCCATGGCAGCAATTACTTCCGGACCGAGCACTTTGGTAATCGCCATCTGTCGGTTCCATTCATCCGTAAAACGTGTGAACAAAGTTTCACCCAACGTATTAAGTGTGTTGTCCTTTCCTCGTATCCACTGTAACCTGGCCTCTTTCCCCATCATCACGTTTTGCTCAAAATCCGAAGGAATCATTACAGCAAAGTCCAGCTTGTCGGTACGCAGCGAATGAACGGCCTCTTCTTCAGTTGTAAAGTTCTGCACCTTGACCATCTCAGCCACTTCCGGGGATTTAACGAATGAATCCAGTGCTTGATTAACCGTACTTGATCCTCCCCCAGATTCAGTACTCAAATGGATGATTCCCACACGTACAGTATCCGGAATAACATCCTCCGCCGTACCCATCGTACTGGAAAGTGCCGTGCCCAATATAAAAATCAGTAACAACGGCAAAATAAACAGGTTTAACACCACAGATCGAATCTTAAGAATACGCCTTAATTCAAAGATGCAAATATGCCATATATTCATCACTTGTTCCCCCTAGTCCCGAAGCGTACGCCCGGTCAGATTGAGGAACAACGTTTCCAGATCCGGCTCTTCAACCTTGAGCGACTGAATCGATACTTCATGTTTGCTGCAAATGAAGAGCAGATCCTGGAGATCCTGCTGTGCCGAAGGCAGCGTAATGGTCAGTGTATTCTCTGAAACGTCTACCATCCGTACGCGGGGGTGAAGTTTCAGTTCTTCCACGACGTCGGGACCGACACCGGAAGTGGAGAGCACTACTTTTTCCTCCGATGCTACCCGTTCTCTCAGCTCTGCTTCAGTCCCACAGGCAATAATTCGCCCCCGGTCCATAATCGCAACCCGGTGACTAATCGCCGCCACTTCCTCCATGTAATGACTTGTATATATGATCGTTGAACCCATCTTGTTGAGTGTCCGTACCGATTCAAGAATATGATTTCGAGATTGCGGATCAATGCCAACTGTCGGTTCGTCCATGATAATTAGATCCGGGCGATGTGTAATCGCACATGCGATGTTTAACCTGCGTTTCATACCGCCAGAGAAGGTCGAGGGGGCATCCTTTGCTTTATCCTGCAACCCTACAAATTCAAGGGACTCCTGCACTCTTTCCTTAAGCAACTTACCACGCAGTCCATACAATCTGGCAAAAAAGGTCACATTCTCCGCAGCAGACATGGTTTCGTATAAAGCCAGATCCTGCGGAACCAGTCCGATCTTGCGCTTTACTTCAAGCGGTCGCTCTTTGACCGATATACCATCTAATCTGATCTCACCCTGATCCATATTCAGGAGCCCTGCAATCATGCTGATGGTGGTACTTTTTCCTGCTCCATTGGGACCAAGCAATCCAAAAATCTCGCCTTTGCCAACACTAAGGTTCAAATGATCCACGGACAGCTTGCTGCCGTATCGTTTTACTACATGATCTACTTCAAGTATGCCCATCCCTTTTACGCCCCTTTTCCGTTTCGGCCTTCGCCGCTGGATTTCATAATTTTATTGTAACGGATCGCAATCTGTAGCGAAGGTACAAAAAGTCATGAATCGAAGGTGACTTAAGTCATCTCCTGATTCGAATTCTGCTTATGGTATAATCAAGGGCGCATTACCAAGAGATTTTGTACTCCACTTTTTATATAAAGGATGTCATTTACATATGCCAATGCGGTTTCTGCAATATGGATTAATTATCGTTCCAGCAGTACTGTACCTGTTGATGTTGCCCTTGGAAAATGAAGCCGTCTACACCTTGTATATCATCATCGCGCTTGTGCTCTCCGTGTGGAAAGATTTTAACCGTTCAAGTACACAGCAATGGCTGTTGCTTCTGGTCGAAATACTCTGGTGCTGCTGGCTAATTGCTTCGTATGGACCATTTATGTTTTTCCTCTCTCTATCCGTGCTCTACGTGTATATATACAGACTGGAGGGAAGTCGCAGATGGTTGATGTTTGCAATTCAGCTTGTCGCTAACAATGTCGCTTTGCATTGGCATTATTCTGCCCCACAGGCACCGCAGCCAGGGTTAACCACACTAAATACAACCGCCACTATATTACTCTCCCCAGAGACAACTGCGATGGTTCTTGGCAACCTGCTTCTGCTCATCACAGCGGCTCTGTGCTGGCAGGGATCAAGGACGGCGAGCAGCCGCGGACAACTGGAACAAGTCTATGACGAACTTCGCAGCAAACATTACGAGCTACAAGAAACTCGTGCGCAGCTGCTGTTATTTACAAAGCAACTTGAAGGAGTGGCTCAGGCAGAGGAACGTACCCGTATCTCCAGACAGCTTCATGACGATATCGGGCATCGACTGATTCGCACCAAAATGATGTCGGAAGCCGCCCTGCTGACCATCCCCCTCGATATGGAACAAGGAACGGAAATGGTGCGACAGATTCGCGATCAATTGGCCGATAGTATGGATGATATGCGCAGCACACTGCACAAACTGCAACCTAATTCCTATGCATCCGAAGCCTACGCCCTGGATCATCTCCTAGAGGAAGTCGGTAGAGATACCGGCGTGAAGACAAATTATGAGGTTCATGGCCCATCCCATGTGCTGTATCCCAGCATACAGATTGTCTTATACAAAAATGCCAAAGAAGCCTTGACCAATGCCCTGCGACACGGAAATGCTTCTTCAATCACAGTAGAGCTGGTATTTGGGGATCAGGAAGTCCGTATGAGTGTAAGTAATGATGGCAAAATCAATCCTCCTTCTTCCAAGCGAAACGGCATAGGGCAGGAAGGTATGCTTCTGCGCACACAAATGGTGGGAGGAACCTTGGAGATTCAATCGGCTTATCCGTATACAGTGATTACACGCATTCCAATAACGAACCAGTTGAATATACTCTGAAAAAGGAAGTGAATATTCTCATGTCCGAACGTAATGATGTGAACAACAAGAATGATTCAGGCCAGCTCCCACTTATTCGGCTGATTCTCGCAGACGATGATTACTTCATTCGTGAGAGCCTGAAAGTGTTGCTTGGACTGGGCTCCGGCATTTTCGTTACAGGCACGGCCTCAAATGGGCAGGAAGCGTTGGAATTGCTTGAATCAGGGACGTCTGCGGACGTGGTTTTAATGGATATTCGGATGCCGGAATGTGACGGAGTTGAAGGTACCAAACGCATCAAGGCACGTTTTCCTGAAATCCAGGTGCTCATGCTAACTACTTTTGACGACGATGAGTATATTATTCAGGCATTACAGAATGGAGCAAGCGGTTATTTGCTCAAAAACGTCCCCCCCGAGCGGATCATTCAAGGCATCAAGACCGTACATAACGGCGATATGTTAATCCATCCGGATATAGCCCGCAAATTGGCAGGCCTTCTTCGTCCTGCTGCAATTCCCCTGACACAGAATCCAATCGAAGCCTATGGACTGACACGTATGGAGCTGGCGGTTGCCGAGGCCATATCGGAGGGGTTGTCGAATAAGGAAATTGCCGCCAAACTGTTCCTCAGTGAAGGCACCGTCAAAAACTATGTCACGGATATTCTCGGTAAGTTGTGCTTGCGTGATCGGACCCAAATCGCCATCTTTATGTTAAAACAATAACAAAAAAAGGTATTTCCTTGCCTGTGACGGCGCTCAGAAATACCTTTTTCATTGCTTGATTTATGCAACATACTTCATCACGTATGCTTAGTTGTTACATCTCTATGGACCCTTTATCACTGGCCACAGGGGCTGGCGGTAACGCCAAGGGAGCTTCGTCCCTTTGTGGTTTTTTCAGACGGGCAAACAATTTGAGGTTGATGATATGGAACAACGTCAGTGGACGTAACCGAATCGCCCAGACCTCGTGATTGTCCGGTGCCATAATGACCCCAAGTTGATGATGCTCCCCTTCATAGATCGCTCGTTGCATGAACTTGCTTTCTCCCTGGTGATTTCTCACCTCAAGTTTGCAAAAAGCCGGGTTCATCCGCAGGGCACGATGTAACTCTTCCGGTGAATGAACCAACTTACCATTCACCTTGTACAATGTCTCACCTGCTTCAATCCCCAAATCCGCTGCAGGACTCTCCGGAATAACAGCCAATACCTTCAGGCCATGCTGCGGATGGACAAATACCGGACTGCGGTTTTGCTCTTCAAACGCGCTGTACCATACCAGAAATTCATGTCCAATAAATGCGATCAGCGCAGCAACCACCATAAGTGGAGACCACCATGCAGCAAGCAAACTGAACACAAGCAAAGTTGCCCCGTATATCATCAACCGCTTGGATGAGATCTGTACCTTTTGTCCCGGAAGCATACTCTGCGTTATCTCACCAAATCCGAGCATAATCGGCAACGCAACCAGCATGTAACTATGACCTGCATTCATCAGTGGATTCCATGCCAGCTCCGCGCCACCTCCTGTGACTGGAACAAGAATCAGTAGAGGAATGGCCCAGAACTGCTGCAATTGATATCCACCAACCAGTTTCCCGCGTTTTCCCTCGAAGAGAAGTGGTGATGCCATCGATACCCCCTGCATGCGTACTAACAAGGCTTCACCCATATGTAGAAGGGCAGCCAGGACAAGCAGTGCAGGCATATCCAGGGTACGTAGCGTTTCCGTGATAGTGCCCATCCAACCCGATGGTTGCCAGCCTGAAGCCACATTCAAACCAAATTGTAGCACACCCAGTAACCCGGCCGCATAAGCAAAGCACAGATACCGGATACGGAACAAGGATAGAATTAATGTTGCAGCCCATATGCATATCAGGCTTCCCAGTGTAAGATGTGCACCGAGGAATAGGGACACAATCGAGACGATGGTACCAATGAGTATGCCTCCGAGCACCGCCCGAATCGTCTGTGTTATCGAGCTTTGCAAACGAACATGGAACAATTTACGCTCCTGCAGTAATTGACGATGATAGATCAGCGCAATCAGGATCACCGCAATATAATAAAACGGCTGAATAAACAACTGCAACAAAGCTTCCCCTAATGTAGTTAACCACGGCCATACCCATTCCATTGTGGTCGGTCACCCCTCTCTTTCAGCCGGTTCAGAAAAAAAGAAGGCTGAAAATCAGCCTTCTTTATGGCTTCGACACAGCGGACGAAATATCCTTTGAGACATTTTCGATCGCGCGTTTCAGCTGTGCATCATATTGAGGATTGGCAATACGTTCAATCAGAGCCGCTTCCAGTGATTCAGCGGTTTTCTCGTCAATCTGGCCTGTAGCCTGAATGCCTTTTTGCTTCTGGAATGCCTTGACCGCTTCTTCCGTCTTCTGGTCGTAGTATCCATCCACACGATCCGGTTTGAAATCGAGTCCTCTCAGCATCGTCTGCGCACTTTTCACATCCGAGCTATTGCTGTCATATTTCAGTGGTAACTTCTCTTTGTTAATCGGTGCCACCGAGAAATAATCCGGCTGGTCTACCGCAATATCCGGTTTGATTCCTTTTTCATGAATCCAGTCTCCGTTCGGAGTGAGCCACTTGGCAATAGTGATCTTCAGCAAGCTGCCATCACCCATCTGCTTGTCATAACTCGTCTGGACGGTTCCTTTACCAAAGGAGTTTTCACCAATCAACTTAGCACCTGCTGACTGTTGTAATGCACCGGCCAAAATCTCCGACGCACTCGCACTGCCTTTGTTCATCAGGACTGTGACTGGGTAAGCTTTGGCTGATCCATTGGACTTGCTTTGTTCCTTTTTGCCGTTCTTGTCTTCAACCTGCACAATAACCTTGCCTTTGGGAACAAACTGTTCAGCAATATCAATAACAACTTGCAATACACCGCCTGGGTCATTCCGTACGTCGATGACCAGACCTTTCATGTTCTGCTTCTCAAGCTTCGCCAATTCTTCCTTAAAGCGATCGCCTGTATTGAGAGAGAATTGGGTAATGGCAATAACGCCAATTCCGCCATCCTCCATGTGAGCATATACGGTCTCCAGATCAATGTCGTCCCGTACAATGACAAATTCAATCAGTTCTGAAGATCCAGCACGTTTAACTTGTACCTTCGCTTCACTGCCCTTGGGACCCCTGATTTTGTTAACAGCCTTGTTCAGTTCCAAACCTTGCAGGGATTCACCGTTGACCGACATAATCATGTCTTTTGCACGAATACCTGCTTTCTCGGCAGGGGATCCTTTGATAGGGGAAACAACAACAACGTTTCCATCCTGTGAGGATACCTCTGCGCCAATACCGGTAAAGGAACCTTCGATCGACTCTTCAAACTGAGCAGCCGTTTCCTGCCCCATATAGTTGGAGTACGGATCACCAAGTGATTCCATCATGCCGTTGATCGCACCGTCAATCAATTTGGTCTGATCCACATCTTTATAATAGTTGCTTGAGATCAAATCCATCGCGGTTTCAATCTTCTTTAAATCGTTCTTCTGCTGTGTATTACCGGTTACACTGGCCAGCAAACCTTCGCCCGGTGTGGCCTGGCTCGCTATTCCCGGATACGTCATTAATACCAGGGTTAGTAAACTACCGCCAAGGAGACCCACAATGACAAGCAGTAGCGCCGATCTTTTCTTCATCATCCGTTTGTCACCGCCTTTAGTTTTGAAGCGTGTCCGATTCCATTGTTGCCAGAATCCATTCCCTGAACATGCCAGCTTAGTATATGTCTAGCTTGTACGGAATATGTTTTTTCCATTCGAACGATGGAGCAATAATTACAAATAGTTCATCGGATTTACAGCAGTACCGTTGTCTCTCACTTCAAAATGCAAGTGAGGTCCAGTAGAGTTCCCTGTATTTCCTGACTCCGCAATGGTATCCCCTCTGCTTACTGTGTCTCCCTTGCTGACTTTGAATCCACCTTCGCGCAAGTGACCATATAACGTCCATAGTCCACCGCCGTGGTCCACAATAACCGTATAACCATAACCGCTATACCATTCAGCCATGATCACGATTCCGCCAGAAGCAGCGTGAACCGAAGTTCCCTGAGGGACAGCAAAATCGACACCGGCATGCATTTTACCCACTACACCCGTAATCGGATGGGTACGGGGACCGAATCCAGAAGAAATACGTCCTCCAGATACCGGTCTGGAGAAGATACCATTCCCGGATGAATACGTAACCTCACTGCTGCTATCCGAACTCACTCTAGTAGGCGCCTTGGCTGCAGCTTTCGCCCGAGCCGCTGCTGCGGCTTTTGCTTTGGCTGCGGCGGCTGCCTGCTGTTCACGCAATTTATTTTTCTCTTGAAGAAGTGCCGAACGTTTGCTGGCAATCTGCATTAATACATCTTCCTGCTCTTGTGTCAGCTCTTCTGACTCTTCAATTTTAGCATCATATGAAGCGAGAAGCACTTGCTTTTCCGCTTCTTTTTCATTCAATTGGGACTTACGCTGTTTCTTCTGTGCATACAGGCTCTTGGCTTCCGCATATTGCACATCCAATTCTGCCTTTTTGTCCACGACAAGTTGCTTGTCCGCTTTGTGCTCATCCAGCAGATGCTGATCCTGATCCACAATCGTTTTGAGTGAATCCGCACGGGTCAGGAAGTCAGTGAAGCTAGTAGAGGACAACAATACATCCAGATAGGATACAGCACCGTCCGTATACATCAGGCGTACGCGTGACTCCAACAATTTTTCCCTTGCAACAATGCGTTCTTCTGCCGCTTGCAGATCTTTTTTCGTTGTACGAAGATCTTCCTCCGTGTTCTCGATCTGCAAGGATACACTCGCCAGTTCATCACTAACGACATTGATCTGTTCCATAACAACCTTCAGATAAGCGTTGGTTTTGTTCTTGTAATGCTGTGCTTCCTTTTTGTTGGAAGCCGCTTTTTTTTGCTCCTGCTTGGCAGAAGCCGCCTTGCTCTCCAGTTGCTGAATCTGTTGGTCAATATCGCTGATGCTACTCTTGGCATATCCGTCAGAAGGTTGAAGCGTCAAACTGGCCAATAACGTAAAGGCCAGCAGCGAAGCGGTTTTTTTCAAAATGATGATCCCCCATCCTATGATTTCACAAGAAAGCAACCTGCACAGGTGGTGAACAGCATGTTCTTTGCTTTCTTCAATCTTAAAAGACTCCGTCTTTCCTACATATCGTCAAACAGCGTCCATTAATGAACCTGCTTTACCATTCTTTTCGACATATTCTGCAATTCGATCGTTGAAAACAAAATTAAACGTTGAGTGATTTCCGAATGGACAGTGTACTTCCCAAAATACCTACCAGCACACCAAGTCCGATCAACAGTGTTCCAAACAGCCCCCAGATTTCGCCGAGCGGAATCAAGTTAAGCATCTGCATGAAGACATCCTGACCAATCGTCTTCATCAACTGGCTGTATCCAACAAACAGCACACCAACCGTAATGACCGAGCCAATAAATCCAATGAGTGCACCTTCAATAAAGAAAGGCCAGCGAATAAAGGTATTGGTTGCACCAACCAGCTTCATAATTCCGATCTCCCGGCGACGTGCCAGAATCGTTACGCGAATCGTATTCGAGATCAGGAACATGGACATGAGACCCAGTCCCCCGACAAAAATAAATCCGATGTTACGAACAAGCTTCGTAAATTTGAACAACACTTCCACCGTTTCCTTGCCGTAGTTCACTTTCATGATCGGCTTCTCCGCGTGTTTTTCGTTCAAAGCTTCGATTTTTTGCGCCACAAAAGTGACGGTTTCCGGTTCAATGACCTCAACTTCAATGGTCTCCGGCAGTGGGTTGTTATCCACATCGAAACCGCTAAGCACGTTATCTGCACTCTCTCCAAGACGCTCACGGAACTCCTTGAGTCCTTCTTCCTTGGAAACAAAACGAATCTCACTTACTTCAGGCATCGCGCTGATTTCTTTCTCCAGTGTGTTACGCAGGTTCTCGTCCACATTCAGTTCGAGGAACGTGCTGATCTCCACCTGGCTATCAACTTGATTCGCCATGGAGTTCACATTGAGGACCAGTAACATAAACACACCAAGAATCAATAGCGACACAATGATGGACATGATGGAGGCCACAGACATCCAGCCGTTGCGGAATACGTTTTTGAATCCCTCCCGCAGATGGCGCAAGAGAGTACTAAAATTCATAACCGTATTCCCCTCTCATCTGATCCCGTACAATCTGTCCACGTTCAATCGCAATTACCCGCTTACGCATCGTATTCACGATATCTTTGTTGTGGGTTGCCATAACAATGGTTGTTCCCCGGAAATTAATCTCATCCAATAGTTGCATAATGCCCCACGACGTCTCCGGATCGAGGTTACCTGTAGGCTCATCCGCGATAATAACCGATGGGTTATTGACGATAGCCCGTGCAATGGCAATACGCTGCTGTTCTCCACCCGAGAGCTGTGAAGGTTCGCGATTTGCCTTGCTCCGCAGTCCCACCAAGTCGAGCACTTCCATCACTCGTTTTTTGATATGACGCTTCGGTGCTTCAATAACTTCCATGGCAAATGCCACATTCTCAAATGCTGTCATCCGTGGCAGCAGACGAAAATCCTGGAACACAACGCCGATGTTACGACGCACATAAGGAATCTTTCTTGGCTTCAACTTACCAATATTAAATCCGTTAATGGATATTTGTCCTTTGGTCGGAACTTCTTCTCTGTACATCAATTTCATAAATGTCGATTTACCTGCGCCGGACGGACCGACGATATAAACAAATTCATTGCGGTCGATCTTCACCGACACCCCTTGTAATGCGTGGGTCCCATTGGCGTAGGTCTTCCACACGTCCTGCATTTCTATCACATCATCACTTCCTGCTCGCATAGTTAGCCATTATCATTTCGACACAATCCCGGCATTTCCTTTAAAAAGACCTGAATTTCATCAGGGAAAAATCCACTTCGTTCCTGTTTCAATGGTGAAGCATGGATGCATATGAAGTTTATTGTAACAAATTTGTTACCTATTGAGTACCCGAAAGTTTTCCTGCATTGGATCATATATATAGAAAGTGTTACAAAGTCGGGAACAACCGAAGTATAAAGGAGCGTACGGTTATGAAAAAAATACATTTGACGGTCATTGTTCTATTCTCCATCCTCTTGATCGGCTCCGCGTCCTATGGATTGTTGTATATGTACGTGAATCAGCCTGCCCTACCCAAAAACGTTCATGTTGGCGAGATGCTGGTGGAGGGGAAGAATCGTAAGAACGTATTGCATGAATTGGATGAGCAGATCCAAAAGCTGGAGGACTGGCCTGTCACCTTTGAAGTGACTGAACCCAACCCCCAGACGATGTCGTATACCGCAGCTCAGGTGGGGGTGAGTTACAACGTTAACAGCTTGGAGTCCGCGATACAGCAGCTGGAGGAAGGTAACCTGTGGGAACGCGCTTATGCACGTTATCATTTTCCGAAAGAGTTCTCTCTCGATATGACCTATAACTCAAGACCACTCCAAGAACATCTCAGCCCTGCCTGGGAAAAAGAAACCTTCGGTACACCTGCGGACGCTGTTCGCCGCATTACCACAAGTGACAAAGTCCAGTATATCCCGGAAAAGGGCGTCCGCCGCATTGATTGGGATACACTCACAAGTCTCATTCAGACCAAGTTGCACCGAGATTTCAGTGTACTGAACCCGGATGAAAAACCCGCCCCATTGTTGATCCAGATACCACTGTATACGCTGAAACCTGAAGTAACTCTTGATTCGCTGCGCCAGGAAGGCATTGACCGAAAGATCATCCAGTTCTCCACGGGTCTGGGCAATAGTAGTGAAGGCCGGATACATAATGTCAGCGCAGCAGCGGAAGCGATTAACGGCATGATTTTGCCACCAGATGCCACATTCGATTATGAGAAGGTCGTCCGTCAAGCTGAAAAGGAGTATGGGTTTCGTGAGGCCCCGGTCATTGTTAATGGCAGACTAACCCCCGGAATTGGCGGGGGAATCTGTCAGGTATCCAGTACGGTGTATAACGCAGCGCTATTGACGGGTCTTGATATTATTGAGCGTCGCAACCATTCCCTGCCGGTCAAATATTTGCCCAAAGGACTGGATGCCACCTTTGCCTCGGGAGCCATCAATTTTCGCTTCAAGAACAATACAGGAAAATCCTTACTCATTCATGCAGAGGTGAAGAACCATCAATTGATGGTGAAATTTTTCGGCACCTTCCCGGAGAATGTCAGCTATGCACTTGAATCTCGCACCATTGAAACATTAAGTGTTCCGGTAAAGTATGTGTCCAGTACGGTACTGCCTGATGGTGCACAGCAGGTGCTGCAAGACGGACAGCCTGGATATATTGTGGAGACGGTAAGAACCAAGAGGCTGGACGGCAAAGTGGTCGAATCCAAAACGATTACACGGGACACGTACAAAGCTCAGAATCGTCTAATTGCCCGCTCCGGTCATAGCAGCCTACCTGACCCACAAGGGCCTTCTGTGGTCGAGGACGGGATTAGCGATACGAAGCAACCTTAGGCTCCTTTTCTGAAGCAGCCAAAAGAGTTCAATCCGTAATTCATGCATTCTAGGATAAACTGATCCTACGAAAACAAAAAGACACACTTCCCGTCCCTTTTAAGGATACGCGAGAAGTGTGTCTTTTTATGGTTTAAGATATGTTATTCGAGTTTTACCAAGCTACAATCAGCTGTACTACCTTTAACTTATAGTTAGTTTACTGCATTACGGTTTAGTGACCGCCAGTGTATTCGCCTTGCTCTTCGCCTACAACCATCTTCTCTCTTCCCATGAAGAAGGAAGCGACCAACGCGAGTGCAGCCGGAATCACAGCCCAGGCAAATAACTGCACGATGGAAGAAGACAAGGCATGTGTGATGGTATCCAGCACCTGAGGCGGAATCGCCTGTCTGAGTTCTGGTGAGAGTAACGCATGTGGATCGGTCAGATCCACTCCCTGCGGCACGCCACCCGCTGAAGCACCACCTGCTTCCGCAGCTGAACCAGCGAGAGCATCGTTCATTTTACGCGTAAATACCTGGCTCTGTACGATACCAAAGATCGTAATGCCCATCGTCATGCCGAGGGACCGCAAAAAGTTAAGTGTGGAGCTCGCTGCTCCGCGCCTTTGCGGTTCAAATGCGTTCATGGCTGCATTGCTAAGTACAGAGAACGACGCACCGACACCCAGACCAACCATCACCATGTAGATACGTATCGTCCAAAGGGATGAATTCTCATCCAACGTAGTCAGCAATCCAAGCCCAATGACAAGCAAGGCTAACGTAGGAATCATAATATTACGATACTTGATTTTGGTCATCAGCACCCCGCCCAGGGACGCCGTCACAACAGACCCAAGCATCATGGGCAGCAGCACAAGACCGGAGTTGGTCGCTTTACCACCGAGTACCCCCTGTATGAAGATCGGAATGTACACGGATGCTGTAATGAACGCCGCACCACTGAACATACCAATAACGTTACTGGACCAGTAGACCCGGTTGCGGAACATGCTGAAGGAGATGATTGGTTCTTTGGCTTTGGTTTCTGCAAAAAGGAAGAGCAGCGCTAATGCTACAAATCCGGCAAACAAGCCAAGAATCTGCCAGGAACCCCAGGCAAATGTTTTGCCGCCCAGTTCCAGACCAAAGATCAGGCACACAACAGCACCGATCAGTGTTACAGCACCCAGCCAGTCGATCTGTTGGGATTGATGCTGATGGGATTCTTTATAAAAGAACGCAATGAACACAAATGCAATCAAGCCTAGCGGCAGGTTGATATAGAATACCCATTCCCATGTCGCATACTGGGTAATGTAAGCACCGAGCAGAGGTCCGAATACGCTGGAGAGGCCAAAGACGGCTCCAAACAATCCACCCAATTTACCACGAGATTCTGGTGCAACAACATCAAACATAATCGTAAAGGCAATCGGCACCAGGGCCCCCGCACCAATACCTTGAATCGCTCTGTACATCGTCAATTCCACAATAGACGTTGCCGTTCCGCACAGCGCTGAGCCAAGCATAAACACAATAATACCAAATACAAAAAACTTCTTCCGTCCATACATATCGGATAACTTACCGAAGATCGGCATCCCTGCCATCTCAGCCACCATGTACGCGGAGGTAACCCAGACGAACTTGTCGAGCCCACCCAGCTTCCCGACAATATCCCCCATAGCTGTTGCCACGATGGTATTATCCATTGAAGCCATTAGTATGCTGAGCAGTAACCCTGCCAGCACCAATCCAATACTGTTTTTACGTGCAGCCATTGTACTCAATCTCTCCATTCACGCTCTATTCATATGACTGCATTAGTATATCCGAAAAGAAGTCTGCGTTAATCAGTCCAAGGACCGATTGCTTTGCAGCAAAACTTCCGATTGCGGATGAATTTGCAGAGATGAACGATATTCCACTGTACCAATCCGGCAGCCAGGACCGATTTTTATTTTATCGCCACGGACAATCTCGGCTTCCGTATTCTCTAATTCAATGTCATCACCTTCGATAATCTGTGCCTTGAGAATTGATTTATTCCCCGTAAACAAGTCATTCAACCGGCCACTCTTCACCGAGATGATGGAACCGCCCATTTCCTTGACCTCGGATGGACCCATGATTTTGAGCGTCATGTGTTCAGCGCTGAGCATCCCAGCTATCGTCAAACGGCCGTTCAGCTTGATATTTTCCGCCTGACAATCCCCTGACAGATGAAGTTCACCGACCACTTTTATATGCTCAGCTTTGGCACGCAGGCCAGATGCCTGGATTCCATCCTCAACATCGTTGCTGGCCTCTCGCTCTGTCAGAGTAAGGGTTCCGGTAATTTTAATCTCTGTGGATTCAAGCGATCCGTATATGACCGATGTACCCGTACATTTGAATCGATCACAAGATAGATTGTCGTTAAAGGACGCGTCCCCTACGACCTTGATCTTGCCGTACACGCCACCAGAAGAACTGCCATCACCAACGATGCTGATATCCATTTTTTTGTCCAATGAACGCCCAGGATTGTTATTCATGTCGATCCCATCCCTTTCTCTCCATATCCAAACTTTAAATTCGCTGACTGCTGCCCACCTTGGCATCCTGATCTACCTCAAGTTCACCTGAATACTCAACCAGTCTGATGTTACAGCCGCGACCGATAAGAATGTTACTCCCCCGAACAATGTCAGCTTCGGTATCTTCCAGCACAATCTCATCACCCTCAATTAAGGATGTCTTAAATGAAGGGGTCCCGCCCAGACCAATACTTTTCCAAAAGCCATTCTGTTGTTCTTTGCGACGAATATCGATACGCTCTCCGCCAATCTCTTTAGCCGAAGAAGATGTATGCAGCCTGATCTCCACTGTTCCCGCATTCAGTAAACCGCTGATCTTAATATTGCCCCGTACATTCAGGGACTCACATTGGACATCTCCTTCAATATCAATCACACCGCCAATATCAATTCGTTCCCCATCTACTCTTCCACGTACGGTACACTTTCCGTTCACTTCAAGTTCAGGGCTATGGAGATCTCCGTTAATCGTCGTCATGCCATCCACCCGGACACGAGAACTGGTCAGAGGTCCATTCAACGTGCACATGCCGTTAATCGCTGCACTCTCGGAGGTCAAAGCGCCGTGCATCTTCAATGTTCCATTCACTTCCATAGAGGTGCAGTCCAGGTTGCCGTTCACCTTAGCCATGCCATCGATAGATACACGGTGAAAATTCCCGCCTGCCGTTTGACTTATGCCCGCCACATTCAGATCATTCCGCTTATTCCGCTCTTCCATAGATGATCCTCTCCTTATCCCAATTTGAGTTTTAATTCTTCCATAAATGTTCCCATCGGCTGCCTAAGAACCACTTTCACACCATTGTCAAAATAAAACTCCGTTCCTGCTGTTACCAGCATGAATGAAGGAACACCCATCTTACGAATAAGCACGAGTTCGCTGGGTTTGCCTGTAAAACGATAATAATGTTCGGACATCACTTCGATCAGCAACGCACCCTCTTGCCGAGTAATATCTCCGCTCATTAACAGCTTATCAAGGACGTAGAGCATCATAATCTGCTCCAAAGCATACAGCGGTTGTTCTCGACCTGCTTCTTTTAACAGATCCAGCGAGATTTGTGAAACAATGTTTCGCTCTAATAGTTGCTGTGCAGACATCTCTACTTCACCCAACGTAGGTGAGAACACGTCTGCCAGCTCATCCAGCGATAATCCGTCTTTCATATTGAGAATCTTGTCAATGCGCAGTAAAATCTGTTGTTTGGGGAAAAAGGTCTCTTGTCCGGTGTAGGACGACTTCCGAATGAACCATTCTTCCGGAATGAGATTTTTCCGCTTCCAACGGTATAACTGGCCGTATGAGATTCCTGTCAGGTCCAACAATTCTTTCTTGGAGATCAAATCATCCGTCATATATGGTCCCCCTTTTTATTGAAATGAGTGTAACATAACATTGTTACGTTGTAAACCACATTGAAAAATCGATGATCAGATTACAGATTTCCACTTTAACCACTGGTGTGAAATTCTTTGTTTTCTACTGTAGATCTTGTTATTGCAATGGAAGCGTAATGCGTATAACCTGTTACATATAAACACTTTGGAGGCCTAGGCATCCGATTTCCATCCCATCGTCTCATGTCAGAACACGTGGTTAACGAACTTATGAAAGGGGTTTCTTATACTCATGGCACTTATTAAATGTGATTTTTACTCGGATACGCTCGGGCTTAGCACCAGCATGCATGTCATTCTGCCGCAACAAACCCACAATCAGATCGGTATGGAGAATGTGACTGGCAAAGGACTGCACCCAACCCTGTACCTGCTGCACGGCCTGTCTGATGATGATTCCATCTGGCTGCGCCGGACTTCCATCGAACGTTATGTGGCCAACCTCGGGATCGCCGTTGTTATGCCACAGGTACACCGCAGCTTCTATACAGATATGGTAGAAGGCGGACGTTATTGGAGCTTTATCAGCGAAGAACTGCCGGCACTTGCTCGTTCTTTCTTCCCGCTCTCAGATCAACGGGAGGACAACTTCGTTGCCGGATTATCTATGGGTGGCTATGGGGCGTTCAAGCTGGCCCTTCGTAAACCAGATCAATATGCGGCTGCTGCCAGTTTGTCTGGAGCACTCGATATGTCTGCACATATGGATAGAAACGCATCCTCAGCATTGCAACAGACGGAGTTACAGCGGATTTTCGGACCCGAGGTGGCAGGTACAGAGAACGATCTGATCCATCTGTTAAAAGAAAGCCAATCTAGCAAAAGTCCTCGACCTTTGCTCTACCAATGCTGCGGAACGGAAGATTTCCTGTATGAGGATAATCAAACCTTCCGTCAAGCCTGTGAACAGACGAACTTCGAACTGACGTACGAGGAAGGGCCTGGTGAACATGAGTGGGGCTACTGGGATGCCAAGATTCAGGATGTATTGAAATGGTTGCCTTTACAAAAGCGCGATTAGTGGAGAACTGCAATGGAGCTACCGCGAGTAACTAAACTGGTACTCCGATAGTAGAACAACCTAACTTCCGTTCGCGGTTGAGTTCAATATATCTAGAGCACATCGCTGTAAAACACAAAGAAGCAGGCCGTTGAGAACAAAGTTCTCTGACCTGCTTCTTTGTTGTACTGTTGTATCTGTAAGGGTACCTTATGGTAGCGGTGGTATTAACCGCGGTTCGTAATCCATTGCTCGGTGATCTCCAGTACCTTCTCACTGCGTCCAATGGCTTCAGCAACTTGACCCGAAGCAGTTCCGCCGTAAACATTACGAGCGTTCACTACCGCTTCCGGTTGCAGCACATCATAGATCCGTTCATCAAACAGTGGTGAGAACTGACGGAATTCATCAATCGTCAGATCCAGCAAATACTTGCTGTTCTGGATGCAATACAGTACCGTTTTACCAATCACTTCATGCGCCTGACGGAAAGGTAAGCCTTCGCCCACGAGGAAGTCGGCAATATCCGTAGCGTTGGAGAAATCCTGGTTGACCGCTTGACGCATCCTATCCTTGTTCACTGTCATTGTCGCGATCATTGGAGCAAACAGTTGCAGCGCACCCTCCAGCGTCGCTACTGTGTCAAACATACCTTCTTTGTCTTCCTGCATGTCTTTGTTGTATGCCAGTGGAAGAGATTTCAGTACCGTCAGCAAACCGATCAGGTTGCCGTACACACGTCCTGTTTTACCACGCACGAGTTCAGGAACGTCCGGATTTTTCTTCTGAGGCATGATGCTGCTGCCTGTGCAGAATGCGTCGTCCAATTCCACAAAACCAAACTCCGTGCTGCTCCACAGTACCAACTCTTCGCTCAAACGGGACAAGTGAGTCATGATCAGCGAAGCTGCCGCCAGAAACTCAACGATAAAGTCACGGTCGCTTACTGCGTCCAGACTGTTCTCGTAAACCCCATCAAAGCCCAGTTGTTCCGCCACAAAATGACGGTCAATCGGGAATGTTGTGCCTGCAAGTGCACCTGCGCCCAGTGGCAGGATGTTAATGCGTTTGTAGCTGTCCATCAGACGCTCTGCATCCCGTTGGAACATGGAGACATACGCCATCAGGTGATGTGCGAACAGAATTGGCTGTGCCCGTTGAAGATGCGTATAACCCGGTACAATTGTATCGAGGTTATCTTTCGCTTGTCCAATCAGTGCTTCCTGCAAGGAATGCAGCATGCCTACAAATCCAACGACGCGCTCACGCAGGTACAAGTGCATATCCGTTGCAACTTGATCGTTCCGGCTACGGCCTGTATGTAATTTTCCGCCTACAGGGCCAATCGTCTCGATCAGGTTTTTCTCAATATTCATGTGGATGTCTTCGTCCGATACGGAGAATTCCACTTCGCCCGCACGGATTTTGTGCAGAACAGTCATCAATCCTTCTTTGATCGTCTCTACATCTTCCGCCGGAAGAATACCACATTTGCCCAGCATCGTTACATGGGCCAGACTGCCCTGAATATCTTCCTCAGCCAAAGCCTTGTCAAAATTGATCGATGCCGTATATTCCTCAACCAAATGATTGGTTTGTTTTGTAAAACGTCCTCCCCACAGCTTGCTCACGGTGAGTACTCCCCTTTCGCTCATGGACAAAGCCGCTCCTGCCAGATGTGCAAGAACGGCCTGCCTTGTCATTTATATTGATATAGCTCTATAGATGCAGGTTGAAATTAGTTTTTGTTTTGCTCCACGCCGGAGTTTACTTTCAAACGCAGTGCATTCAGGCGGATAAAGCCTGTTGCATCACCTTGATCGTAGGCTTGCGTTGGATCAGCTTCCATCGTTGCGATGTCCGGATTGTAGAGGCTGACAGGACTTTTCACACCTGCGCCGATGATGTTGCCTTTGTACAGTTTCACACGAACTGTACCTGTAACGTTCTTCTGGCTTTCAGTCACCAGTGCTTGCAGCGCCAGACGTTCCGGTGCGAACCAGAAGCCGTTGTAAACGAGTGTGCTGTAACGTGTGATCAGGCTATCACGCAGGTTCATCACTTCACGGTCCATCGTGATGGACTCCATTTTGCGATGTGCGGTGAACAAGATTGTTCCACCTGGTGTTTCGTATACTCCACGGCTCTTCATACCAACAAAACGGTTCTCAACCATATCTACACGGCCAATACCATGTTTGCCACCCAGCTCGTTCAGTTGCTCCATCACTTGCAGTGGGCTCAAGCGCTCACCGTTCAGTGCAACACAGTCACCTTGTTCGAATTCCAGTTCAACATATTCCGCTTGATCTGGTGCATCTTCAGGTGCACTGCTCAGCAGGAACATGTCTTTGTTCTCGTCCGCGCTTGGATCGAACCAAGGATCTTCGAGCACACCGCTCTCATAGCTGATATGCAGCAAGTTACGGTCTGTGGAGTATGGTTTAGCCGCAGAAGCGGTTACCGGAATGCCATGTTTCTCAGCGTACGCGATCATCTCGGCACGTCCCGGGAATTGGTTACGGAATTCTTCCAGACGCCAAGGTGCAATTACGTTAATGTCTGGTGTCAGTGCAGCCGCGTTCAACTCAAACCGAACTTGGTCATTTCCTTTACCTGTAGCGCCGTGAGCGATGGCTGTAGCACCTTCTGCACGAGCGATGTCCACCATACGTTTAGCGATCAGTGGACGAGCAATACTTGTGCCAAGCAGGTATTGTCCTTCATAGAGGGCACCTGCCTGGAACATCGGATAGATGAAATCTTTTGCGAATTCATCGCGTAGATCGTCGATGTATACTTTGGAAGCGCCTGTTGCCAGTGCTTTTTCCTCCAAACCGTCCAATTCATCTTTTTGTCCAATATCCGCTGTGAAAGCGATAATCTCTGCATCATATGTTTCTTTCAACCATTTCAAAATTACAGATGTGTCCAACCCGCCTGAATACGCGAGTACAATTTTTTCCTTAGCCATGTTCAATGGTCCTCCCCAAGATCAGTTAAGTTAAACAGAGCCTTCATACACTGAATCCTACGAGCCAGAAAACCCTTCCGATCACTGTTATCCCCAGATTTTTTCATCCCTTTATGATAAAGGGTAAAATCCGGGGATAGCCTATGCTTCCGATGCAGCTTTCTTTCAGAAAGCTTTCAGGCGACCGCTTCGCTTCTTCAGGCTTTTTCTGTCTCTTCGTTTTTGTGTATGCTTCTTGTTTAATTAACTTTTTAAAGTACATTAAAGATGAATCTATCATCGCGAAATCTGCGCCTAAAATCAACCCATAAAGGCAAATAGCATCTATTCGCTCATTAATGCAGCCATTAATGCTTTCTGTGCATGCAAGCGATTCTCCGCCTGATCAAAGATCAGGGAGTTCGGTCCGTCAATTACACCGGCACTCACTTCTTCCCCGCGGTGTGCTGGCAGACAGTGCAAGAACATGTAGTCCGGCTTCGCGCCTTTCATCAGTTCCTCGTCCACTTGATATGCCGCAAATGCCTGCTCACGAATCTTCTGCTCTTCTTCAAAGCCCATGCTAGCCCATACATCCGTGTACACGATATCTGCATCTTTGGCTGCTTCCTGTGCACTGTACGTTACAGTCACTTCAGAACCACTCTCCTGTGCGATAATGCGTGCCTGCTCCACAACTGCGCTATCCGGCTCATAGCCTTCTGGCGTTGCTACAGCAACATGCATACCCATCTTCGCTGCACCGAGCATCAGGGAATGCGCCATGTTGTTGCCATCTCCGATGTAAGCCATTTTCAGACCTGCCAGCTTGCCTTTGTGCTCCAGCACCGTTTGGAAGTCTGCCAGGACCTGACAAGGATGCGCTGCATCGCTCAGGCCGTTAATGACCGGAACATCCGCATGCTCTGCCAGTTCAGTTACATTATGGTGTCCAAAGGTACGGATCATGATGCCGTCCAGGTAACGGGACAATACTTTGGCTGTATCATGTGTTGTTTCCCCGCGACCCAGCTGGATATCATTTTTGCTCAGGAAGAGCGCGTGTCCGCCCAATTGGAACATACCCACTTCAAAGGATACACGCGTACGTGTGGATGATTTTTCAAAAATAAGTCCGATCGTTTTGCCTTTCAACGGTTGAAAAGGTACACCGCTTTTTTGTTTGCCTTTAATCTCAATTGCGAGATCAAGCAGATAACGAATTTCCTCTGCTGTGTAGTCCGTGAATTCGATAAAATCCCGGCCTCTCAGATCAATCTTCTGAATCTTTTCCGTCTGTTGTGCTGTCATGTATAATGTCCTCCTTATTTCCGGTTCCCTGCACCCGCATGGGCAGAAGAGAGAGCAACATTGACACTTTGGCTTCGTGCTTCTCAAATTTATTCATTTCCACCTTCTGCGAGTTCACCGCGCGGCTACAGGGATTCATCATCTCGTTCTGCTTCGAGGCCGGTAATGGCCCCGAGACAGAAAGGTTCTCATTTTTATGTTAGGCTTTCGCCGCTACGTGCTCTTCTATCAATGTGCCTACCAGGGATACGGCCTCGTCGATCTCTTCTTTGCTCACATACAGGTTCGGAAGCAAACGAATCACATTCGGTCCTGCAGAGACAAACAAGATACCGCGTTTTTGCCCAGCAAGTACAATATCACCTACCGGCTCAGCACATTCGATGCCGACTAACAATCCCAAGCCACGAACTTCCTTCACAAAGGAATTGCCGGCCAAACGATTCCGCATGGAGCTCATCAGGTATTCACCCATCTCCGCTGCGCGCTCTGGCAAGCGATCTTCCAGCATTGTTTCGATTGTTGCTATCACAACGGATGAAGCAAGTGGTGTTCCGCCAAATGTTGTCGCATGGCTACCTGGCGTGAACGCATCCCGCAGGAAACCTTTACCCAGCATTGCGCCTACAGGGAAACCACTGCCGATACCTTTGGCAACGGTGAACACGTCTGGCTCAATGCCATAATGTTCGTGCGCAAACAATTTACCCGTACGTCCCATTCCGGTCTGTACTTCATCAACAATGAGCAACAATCCGTGCTCGTCACACAATTTCCGTACATGTTTGACGAATTCCGGTTCAACCGGATATACACCACCCTCGGCCTGAACCATTTCCAGCATAATAGCTGCTGTGTTGGGTCCAATTGCCGCTTCAAGTGCAGGGATATCATGCAAAGGTACAGTTACAAATCCGGCTGGCAATGGTAAAAATCCTTCTTTCACCTTATCCTGTCCGGTTGCTGTCAGTGTAGCGAGTGTCCGTCCATGGAAGGACTGGGCAAAGGTGATCACTTCATAGCGATCTGTGCCTTTCACCTTTTGGTGATAACGACGTGCAACTTTGATAGCTGCTTCATTCGCTTCGGCACCACTGTTGCAGAAGAACACTGCATCAGCGCACGTATTGGCTGTCAGCAATGCTGCTGCTTTCTCCTGGCCTGGAATCTGGAACAGGTTGGATACATGCCACAGCTCATCAATCTGAGCTTTCAGCTTGGCTCCAACTTTCTCCGGTGCATGGCCCAGGCTAGTTACAGCGAGTCCGCACATGAAATCGAGATAGCGGTTCCCCTGATCGTCCCATAACCAGCTGCCTTTACCTTTGACCAGACTGATTGGATAACGTGCATACGTTTGGAAAAGCGAGCTTTCCGTCTGTGTCGCTGCACCTGTTGCTGTTGCGCCCGCTACCGCTGTGCCAGAACCTGGCTGTTCGTTGCCTTTTGCCATGACCCTATCACTCCTTATTGGTTGGTGCAACGGCAATTATATAAGAGCTCTTATTTACACTAGATCACTCCGATTGCGGAACCATCTTCCGAACGTATGCATACTCCACTTCGATGACAGAACAACCTTCCGATCGCTGTTATCCCTGGATTTTTTTTATTCCCCTTCAATGGGGAAAATCCTGTGATAAAGGCGCACGCTCCGCTTCTTCAGGTTATTTCTGTCCTCTCCGTTATGCATTTTTATTCTTCAGATTGGTTCTGCACCCTACGTTATTGTGAGTGTAATATTAGATTTCTTATATAAAAAAGCCGTGCACATATTTTTTTATTTAAATAAGACTATTAAGACCCTAGCGTATCGAGCAAATTATTGCATACGGATGATTCTTGTTCCGATGATTTCTCCGCCGAGCACACGGCTCAGGATTTGGGGTTCGCTGCCGTCTACGATGACGACCTCACGTACTTGGCCATGAATACATGCAATTGCTGCACGTACTTTGGGAATCATACCGCCATAGATTTCTCCGGTCTGGATCATGTCCTCAATCTCTTGTACAGATACGGATGGCAGTACTTTTTTCTCGCCGCCTACGTTCTTCATGATGCCTGGAACGTCGGTCACGACAATCATCCGGCTTACGCCGAGATGAGATGCCACTGCACCCGCAGCTGTATCTGCGTTAATGTTGTAGCGTTGTCCAGTTGCATCTACGCCAACCGGTGCGATAACCGGCATGTATCCCATGTTCACGATGCCTTGGATAATCTCTGCGTTCACACCAGTGACATCGCCTACCCAACCGATCTCTGCGTGGTTCGATACGGGCTTCGCCTGAATGAGACCCCCGTCCACGCCGGACAAGCCTAGTGCACGACCGCCCACACGCTGAATCAGGCGCACGATCTGTTTATTGATACTGCCCGCAAGCACCATCTCCACTACGTCCAGCACAGGTTCAGTCGTTTTGCGCAGGCCATTAACGAATTCGGTTTCGATACCAAGCTTCGCCAGGTTATCCGAGATCGCAGGACCTCCGCCATGCACGATTACCGGCTGCGTGCCCTGAGACTGCAGATCACGCAGATCCGCAAAGAAAGACTCGGGCAATGCTGCCAGCGTGCTGCCTCCACATTTCATGACAAACATCTGTTTCTCTGTGCTCGCTTCCGTTGCGGTACTCTCGTTTGGCATTGTTGAATTCATGAGGGCAAGCTCCTATCGTTCAAATATTCTAAAAGGCTTAACACTTAATTGATGCGATATTCGTTGGCTGACCGTTCCGAATCCGGATCGTTCTTTTGATCGCTGTTGTCTCCAGGTTTTTTGATTCCCTTTTTAAAGGGGAAACCCGGAGACAAAGGCGAACGCTTCGCTTCTACAGAATCGATTCCGTCTCCTCCACTGCCTTCGCCAGTTATCTCAAAGACCAAATAAAGTTCAATCCTTATAGATTTTCTATATATTTACTAAAAAGCTTCTCATAGGGAAGCTGTTAGCTTCAATAGAATAAATGCTAAGTCTTATTACGTGCGGTATGCGGCGTTAATTCGGACGTAGTCATACGTCAGGTCGCAGCCCCAGGCTGTAGCCGTCCCTTCGCCGTGGTGCAGATCCACCACAATGCGAACTGTATCAGTCTGCAAATAGGCCAATGCCGCTTCTTCGTCAAACACGACTGGGCGGGACTGCGCAAGTACCGAGATATCTCCCAAACGGATATCTACGGTATCCGGGTTCACCGGCTGTCCTGCACGCCCTACGGCTGCAATAATCCGTCCCCAGTTGGCGTCTGCGCCAAACATGGCGGATTTCACCAGACTGGACCCGATGACAGTTTTCGCGATTGCTTGCGCGGACTCATCACTTACTGCTCCTGTAACTTCTACCTCAACCAGTTTGGTTGCTCCTTCACCATCGCGAGCAATGGCTTTGGCTAGCACTTGGCAAACATAGGTGAAGCCGGCTGCAAAAGCGTCCCAATCTGGATGCTCTGTGGTCAGCTCTTCATTGCCTGCATAACCACTGGACATAGCTACCAGCATGTCGTTTGTACTTGTATCCCCATCAACGGTAATCATGTTAAATGTATGATTGGTTGCCTGGCGCAGCAAGCGCTGCAACGCTTCTGCACCAATGACCGCGTCAGAGGTCATGAAAGCGAGCATTGTCGCCATATTCGGATGAATCATACCCGAGCCTTTGGCGGCTCCCGCAATCGTAACCGTCTTACCGTTAACTATAACGGAGACGCAAGCTTCCTTTTTTACCAAATCCGTTGTCAGAATCGCTTGTGAAAATTGCTCCGCCTCATTCGACTCCTTGCCCATATGCGCTGGAAGACCAGTAATGCCTGAATGTACAGCATCCATTTTGAGCAATTCACCAATGACACCTGTGGATGCCACAGCCACGTCTTCTTCTGCCACACCCAACTCACGCGCAGCCGCCGAACGCATCGCATAAGCATCTTCTTCCCCTTGTTGCCCTGTACATGCATTGGCATTACCACTGTTAACGATAACAGCCTGAAGGCGTCCATTGCTCAAGCTTTCGCGCGTTACTTTAAGTGGTGCCGCCTGAAACACGTTCGTTGTGTATACAGCAGCAGATGTAGCCGGTACATCACAGCGGATCGCTCCGATGTCATTACGAGATGTCTTTTTCAATCCGCAGTGAAGTCCACCAGCAGTGAATCCCCCAGGGGTTACAATTGTTCCGTTCTCAACCACGGTAAAAGTCTGTTGCTCCACATTCGTTCCCATATCATATCCCCCGTATGCGTTCAGCTATATGCTGATGATCCGCCTGCTTAACCCGATCCGTTCTCCCTAAAAGACTCTGAGAGAGCACTTTTACGCCGAATGTTCCAGTGCCCTCCTGAATTCCAATCCCTTATGGATATACCGGTGTCATGTTCAGCCCGAGGTTCTCCTCCCATCCCATCATCAGGTTCATATTTTGAATCGCTTGCCCGGAAGCACCCTTCACCAGGTTGTCGATAACCGAAATAATCGTCAAACGCCCTGTGCGAGGATCCACCGCAAATCCGATATCACAATAGTTGGATCCGTACACTTCTTTGGTAGAAGGCCAGATGCCCGGTTCACGTACACGTACAAAAGGTCGGTTCTCATAATATTTGCGGTACAAATCCACGATCTCCCGGTCGCTGTGTTCCCCAACGAGGTTTGCATACATCGTACTCATGATTCCACGTGTCATTGGCACCAGATGTGTTGTAAAGGTAACCGTTACAGGCGTTCCCGTTATACTGCCAAGCACTTGTTCGATCTCGGGAATATGTTGATGTTTATTCAGTTTGTAGGCTTTGAGATTCTCATTCATCTCTGCATAATGATTTGTCAGACTTGTTCCACGTCCCGCTCCGGATACGCCTGATTTGGCATCAATAATAATAGTTGAAGGATCAATCCAGCCTGCCTCTACTGCAGGGATCAGTCCAAGAAGTGTAGCCGTTGGATAACAGCCCGGGTTGGATATAAAATTCTGCCCCTTCACTTCTTCGCCATACACCTCAGCCATGCCGTATACCGCTTGTTCCAGCAAATCAGCTGGAGGCGCCGGATGTTTGTACCACTCTTCGTACACTGTTCCATCCTTAAGTCTGAAATCGCCAGACAGGTCAATCACCTTAAGTCCTGCTGCCAGCAGGCTTGGTACGAGCTTAGCACTTACGCCGGACGGGGTCGCTGTAAATACCAGATCCGCACGACTCGCAATTTCAGCCGGATCTACACCGTCGAGTGGCCTGTGAATCACGCCCGTCAAATGCGGAAATCCATCTGCGATGGACTCACCACTGCTCGATGATGAGATCACCGATGTGATTTCAACCAGCGGATGGTTCTGGAAAAAACGAATCAGCTCCACCCCGCCGTAGCCGGTGGAACCGACGATTGCTACTTTTAATTTGTTATTCACTCTCGCTCCCCCAATCTCGATGTATGCGCTACTTGTGCTATGTCCTTGCCTGAAGGATACTTGAACACAGCAATTCCGTCGCTTATATGCATATTTGTGTATTATTATACGACTCTGGTTATATAAATACAACACTCTATCATCAATTTCACATGGATTTTCATCCAATCCGAACATATCTTTTTTTCTCATCCGGGACGAATAGGTATACATCTGTTAAAATACTTATTAGTAGGAAACATTACAATCAGGGTCTCATTCATAACTAACCTGCTACCAAGGACATATGAATAGATTCATGATGGTCATTATGAGACGTGGGGGACTATAGTGCATATCGAATCCATTTTACTTATTGTACTCCTTGGCCTGAATATTATTTTTGCCGCAGCAGTCGTTTTCTTCGAACGGAAGGATGCCAGCGCTTCCTGGGCTTGGCTGCTCGTCTTGAACTTTATTCCGGTGTTTGGGTTTGTACTTTATCTTTTAACCGGCCAGAACCTGACCCGATACCGGCTTTTCCAGTGGAAAGAACGTAAGAAGCTCGGGCTAGAGGAACGTATTGAAGCCCAGCTCACGCAGTTGCACGATAATCGCACCCCTTTCCGCAACCAAGCAACCGAGACTAGCCAGGATATGATCTATATGAACCTGAAGCAGAACGGAGCTCTGGTGACGGAAGATAATGCGGTCGAGATCATTACGGATGGAACAGATAAATTCCAGCGGCTCTTGGATGACATCGAAGCAGCTAAGGATCACGTGCACGTGCAATATTACATTTATAGAGGCGACCGTCTGGGTAAAAGAATCCGAGATGCACTCATCCGCAAAGCGCGGGAAGGCATCAAAGTTCGTTTGCTGTATGACGCGCTCGGATCACGGCGGGTATCCAAACGCTTTTTTAAAGAATTGCGCGAAGCAGGCGGTTTGGTTGAAGTCTTTTTCCCCTCCAAATTCAGTCTGATCAACTTGCGTATGAACTACCGGAACCACCGTAAGATTGTCATCATTGATGGTAACCTGGGGTACACAGGCGGGTTTAACGTTGGAGATGAGTATCTTGGCTTGAACTCCAAATTCGGTTATTGGCGTGACACACATCTGCGTATTCAGGGGAATGCCGTTCATGCGCTGCAGACCCGTTTTCTCCTAGATTGGAATGAAGCGTCCAAGCAACACGACACACCTTATGTTCCGGCGCATTTCCCTCATATTGAGGGCACAGGAAAGATTGCCATGCAGATTGTCTCCAGTGGACCGGATGCAGAGACTGAACATATCAAGAACAGTTATCTTAAGATGATTAATGGGGCCAAACATTCGATTCTGATTCAAACGCCTTATTTTATCCCGGATGCCAGTGTATTCGAAGCTATTCGTCTCGCGTGTCTGTCCGGCATTGATGTTCGCATTATGATTCCAAATAAACCCGACCACGCCTTTGTATATTGGGCTACGTTATCTTATATTGGTGAGTTGTTGAAGGTGGGCGCCAAAGTATTTATATATGATAATGGCTTCATTCATGCCAAAACACTTATCATTGACAGTTTGGTTGCATCCGTGGGAACCGCCAATATTGACTACCGCAGTTTCCGGTTGAACTTTGAGGTTAATGCTTTTATGTACGATGAAGCGATTGCGACAGCACTTGTACAAACCTTTGAGCACGACCTGCATGTATCGCGAGAAATGACGCTCGATGAATACCAAAAACGTAGTCTCATTATCCGCTTCAAAGAAGCCATTTCCCGTCTGCTATCTCCGATTTTGTAGCGGTCAATATTTATAGTAAAAAAACAGGCACATCCTCTCCCGTCATTTCGGAGAAGGATGTACCTGTTTTTTTCTTGTCTTGAAATTCCAAACTTATGAGCCTACACGGCTCACCCGCTATTTTTCACACCGTTCACACATGTTCTCCCCGCTTAAAACCTTCACCAAGCACTTCGTGCGCGTTACTAATAATGACAAAAGCTCCTGGGTCCACAGACCGGATCAACGCTTTAAGTCTTGGCACCTCATTTTGCCCAACGACTACCATCAGTACTGTTCGTTGATCGTCAGTGTAACCGCCTTTGGCTTCCAGCTTCGTTAATCCGCGATCCAGATCATCCAGAATCACTTTGCTAATCGCTTCGGTCTGGTTGGAGATAATATAAGCCACCTTTGAAAAGCCCAGCCCCATCTCAACAGCATCGATCACTTTACCAGTAACATACAACCCAATCAGCGCATAGAGGGACTGCTCCAACGACAATACAAAAGCAGCCATAATAATAACCGTAGCATCCATGATGACTACACACAGCGAGTAACTCAATCCACTGTATTTCTGTACGATTCTGGCAAGAATGCTCATGCCACCTGTTGATCCTCTACCTCGGTATACAATTCCAATCCCTAAACCAACACCAATCCCACCATACAGTGAACCAAGTAGCGGATTCGTTGTTGGAATGGCCCAATCCTTCGTGAGATAAACTAACAGTGGCAGGACAATACTGCCCAATACCGAGCGAACACCATACTGCTTGCCAATGAGCAGAAAACCCGCAATCAAAAGTGGGATATTAATTGCCCATTGGGTATATGCCGGCTCCCAATTAAGCCATTCCTTGCCCAGAATTGATAACCCGGACACCCCACCCGAAGCGATCTGATTTGGTAATAAAAATAAATTAAAGGCCACTGCAATTAAAAACGAACCTACAATGATAGATACCGTATCCACGACGTTTCTCCATGGACCATTGAGTGGAATGAGGCTAGTTATCCTCTTTTTGCGATTATTGTGAAGTTGTGATCGTTGTTGCATGTTCTCGTGCTCTCCTTTTATGTGACTGATCAGTTGTTCGCTCATTTTTTCTATCCTATAAAATTATTCAAAAAAAAGCTCCCGTATACACCAGCATACGCCTACACGTATGGGTCCATACAGGAACTTATATTAATCGGTTTCTACTTTAATCTGGCTACGCAAATAACCATCGATGAATGCATCGAGGTCGCCGTCCATTACTGCCCCTGTATTTCCAGTCTCTACGCTTGTACGGTGATCCTTTACCATACTATAGGGATGGAACACATAGGAGCGAATCTGGCTACCCCATGAAATATCCGACTGATCTCCTCGGATTTCATCCAGCTGTTGTTTTTGCTCTTCAATTTTACGCTCATACAATTTCGAACGAAGCATCTTCATCGCCCGCTCACGGTTCTTGATCTGTGAACGTTCATTCTGACACGTTACAACTACACCTGTCGGAAGGTGGGTAATCCGCACGGCTGAGTCGGTGGTATTGATATGCTGTCCACCCGCGCCACTCGCACGGTAGGTATCAATCTTGAGATCCTCTGTTCGAATGTCCAATTCAATCGTATCATCAATCTCAGGAACCACATCACATGATACGAAGGACGTATGTCTACGGCCCGATGAGTCAAAAGGAGAGATCCGCACCAGTCGGTGTACACCCTTCTCGGCTTTCAGATAACCATAAGCATTGTGCCCCTTGATCGATAGCGTGACACTCTTGATCCCCGCCTCATCTCCTGGCAGATAATCCAGCACCTCAACCTTGAAGCCACGCTTCTCGGACCAACGTGTGTACATCCGGAGTAACATTTGTCCCCAGTCCTGTGACTCGGTACCACCTGCGCCCGGATGAAGCTCTAGAATGGCATCCATCTTATCATACGGCTGGTTCAGGAGCAGCTGAAGTTCGAACTCTGCCACCTTGCTCACGATCGCTGTGACGCTTCTACCGATCTCTGCAGCGAGGTCTTCGTCGCCTTCCTCGTCAGCCAGTTCTACCATCATCACCGCATCATCGTAGTCCTGTTGGAGTTTGGTGTATTGATCCACAGATCCCTTCACCGCATTTAGCTCAGCGATTACGGATTGCGCCTTGTCACTATCATCCCAGAAATCCGGAGCAGACATCTTCACTTCGAAGTTGCCGATCATCTCTTGCTTCAGATCTAAGTCAAAGAGACCCCCTAAGGTTGGTTAGTTTTTTGCCTATTTCACGCAGGTCATGCTTCACGTTTGGATCGATCATGTGCAATTCCTCTTTTCATTAAGATAAGCTCCCCGCATCCAGGGCATTCCTCCAGATCAAGTATCCGATGCGTCACCCTGGTGTTGAGACTACTGTTGTATCAGTATATCTCTTCCCCGTGATCATGGTCATATTATTATAACTATGCACCATTAATCGGTTTTGCATCCTTCACTTCATCCTATGGAATACCCGGCTGCAAGGAGCCATTCATGTCATTCGTGTATAAATGAACCCTTTAACTACTCTTGACCGTGGCAGTGTTTGAACTTCTTACCACTACCGCATGGGCATGGATCGTTACGTCCGATTTGGTCAGAAACCTTCACTGGACGTTTCTCAGCAGGTTCACCGCTTGTCGAGATCTGACTTTCCTCAACAACCGCTTGACGCTCCTGATTGCTCTCGATCTGTGCTCTCATCACATAAGTCGCTACTTCTTCTTGAATCGAAGCGATCATCTGATGGAACATCTCGAAGCCTTCGAACTGGTACTCACGCAGTGGATCTGTACCGCCGTAGGCACGAAGGTGGATACCTTGACGCAATTGATCCATTGCATCAATATGATCCATCCACTTGCTGTCTACTGCACGGAGCACAACCACTTTCTCGAACTCACGAACCATCTCTTCGCCAATTCGCTCTTCACGTGCATTGTACTTGTTCTGAACTTTCGTGAACAGGAACTCGATGATCTCTTCTGCTTCCTTACCCCACAGATCATCTTTAGTTATGGAACCATCATCCAGCAATTTGCTGTTCATGTAATCAGCAACTTCCTGAAGCTCCCAGTTTTCCGGGATATCGTCACTACAATGTGCTTCAACGATACGTTCAATGGAAGGCTTGATCATATCCATAACGATTTGTTTGATATTTTCGGACTCCAGTACCTCGCGGCGCTGTTTATATATAATTTCACGTTGTTGGTTCATTACATCATCATATTGGAGAACGACTTTACGCACGTCAAAGTTGTTACCTTCAACACGCTTCTGCGCTGATTCTACTGCACGGGTAATCATCCGGCTCTCGATCGGTTGGTCTTCTTCAAAACCAAGACGCTCCATCATGTTCAATACATTGTCTGCACCGAAACGTCTCATCAATTCATCACCCAGTGACAGGTAGAATTGTGTTGAACCCGGGTCACCTTGACGTCCCGCACGGCCACGTAGCTGATTATCAATCCGGCGTGATTCGTGACGCTCTGTACCGATGATATGAAGGCCGCCTACTTCAGCTACACCATCACCCAAGATAATATCTGTACCCCGTCCTGCCATGTTGGTTGCAATCGTTACTGCACCCGCTTGACCAGCTCCTGAGATGATCTCTGCTTCTTCCGCGTGGTACTTGGCGTTCAGTACCTGGTGTTTGACACCACGGCGCTTAAGCATGTCAGACAGGCGTTCAGAGTTCTCAATGGACACTGTACCTACCAGAATCGGTTGATTCTTACTGTGGCGTGCCACGATCTCTTCTACAACGGCATTGAACTTGCCATCGATGCTCTTGTACACGACATCTGCCATGTCATCCCGCTTGTTTGGGCGGTTGGTTGGAATTTGCAGTACTTCGAGACCGTAGATTTTTTTAAACTCTTCTTCCTCGGTTTTCGCTGTACCCGTCATACCCGCAAGTTTACGGTACATCCGGAAATAGTTCTGGAAGGTAATCGTAGCAAGCGTCATGCTCTCATTTTGTACTTCAATGCCTTCTTTGGCTTCAATCGCTTGGTGCAATCCATCACTGTAACGACGTCCAGACATCAGACGACCTGTGAATTCATCGACGATCATGACTTCCTCATCACTGACAACATAATCCACGTCACGACGCATGATTGCATTAGCTTTCAAGCCCTGTACAATGTGATGGTTGAGAGTTACATTGGCATGATCATACAAGTTCTCGATACCAAATGCTTTCTCTGCTTTTGCCACGCCCGCCTCAGTCAACGCTACGGATTTCACCTTAATGTCTACCGTAAAGTCTTCTTCCGGCACCAAACGCTTCACAAAGCGATCTGCTGCATAGTACATATCCGTCGACTTCTGAGCTTGTCCAGAGATAATGAGTGGCGTACGCGCCTCATCGACCAAGATGGAGTCTACTTCATCAATGATACAGAAGAACAATGGACGTTGTACCATTTGCTCTTTGTAAAGCACCATGTTGTCACGCAGATAGTCAAAACCAAACTCATTGTTCGTTCCGTACGTAATATCACATGCATATGCATGTTGTTTCAACGCATGGTCCATACCGCTGAGGTTAACCCCAACCGTCATGCCCATGAACTCATAGATTTGTCCCATTTCCTGGCTATCCCGTTGTGCCAAGTAGTCATTGACCGTGACCACGTGTACACCTTTGGACATTAACGCGTTCAGATATACTGGAAGTGTTCCTACCAGCGTTTTACCTTCACCCGTTTTCATCTCGGAAATACGGCCTTCATGCAGAGCGATACCGCCCAGCATCTGTACATCATAGTGACGTTTGCCCAGTACACGACGTGATGCCTCACGTACGGTTGCAAATGCCTCTGGAAGAAGCTCATCTGTTGTTTCTCCCTTTTCAATACGAGCACGGTATTCGTCCGTTTTACCTTTCAGTTGTTCATCAGACAACGCCTGAAATTGTGGTTCCAGTTTATTGATCACATCGACCGTCTTCATCAGACGTTTAACATCACGTTCATTCATGTCGCCGAAGATCTTTTTGACAAGTCCTAGCATGGTATACCCCTTTCGTGCAAAACAGAATAGACCCCCTGTTGCCGCCACGCGACACCATCGGATGGATGTTGTATCCACTTGCCCGGGGGTGACAAACAATATAAAAAGTAATATAGATGAATCAACTCCAGGCTTGCCAAGGGTTCCTCATGAAGCTGATTCGGTATTCAAACGGATTCGGTTATTAAAAACTAGCCGAAGCCCGAGCCTTTCGAATCATGTTCATGGTGCTGTGCCTGTCATTGATTATGATTAGCGATCATTCGTTGACAATTCCTCATCAGGACAATGATTCTCTTTGCATAAATTGTAACAGTTTGTAAGAGCCGCCGCAACACGCCACGGCACACTTCTTTGAACTTCTGAGACATATCAAACCGAGTTTAAGTGCAAAAAATCATAGTCGTTAGCGGAAGCGTCCGATTGTCATGTTTCGTTTTGCAGGATAGACAGCTCTGTCAACGAATTTTGATGGTAAATTTGGATGGAAATCTCAATATCCAGTTCTCGAATGTAGGTATACGAATATTTTCGTAAGCATTGGAATCTGGTGATAAACTTGTACCAATTATAATTATTCTTACTATCTATTAGACGCAACAGCATAGGGAATAGTTTCACCATTTTATTTCCAAAGGTGATTTCCCAGCTTCTCTACGCACAAAAGAGCCCCATCCCCTAAGGGATGGAAGCTCTTGTTAAGTCCAATCCAGGAAACTACAGTCCCTGTCTTCATTATTATTAGATATTCATACGCATGTCCGTTCCGATGATCCTGTACGTTAATATTAACCTTGTTCGATCAATCCGTACTTACCATCGTTCCGTTTGTAAACAACGCTAACTTCTTCACTGTCAATGTTGGAGAATACGAAGAAATTGTGACCAACCATGTTCATTTGGAGGATGGCCTCTTCCACGTCCATTGGTTTCAACATAAAGCGTTTCGTCCGTACGACTTCAAAATCATCGTCATCCGTATCCGTATCCAGTTCAGCAGTAGCTACAGTACCTGTTGGATCTTCAACGAAGAGTGTTTTCAGGCTACCTTCCTGGCGGAACTTACGGTTAATTTTTGTTTTGTGTTTGCGGATCTGACGTTCCAGCTTGTCCACCACGGAGTCAATGGATGCGTACATATCGTCGCTCTCATCCTCGGCGCGGAGCACAATGCCTTTCAAAGGGATCGTCACCTCTACCGTATGCAAACCTCTCGTCGTGCTCAATGTAACAGCACCGTCAGAGTTAAGGGGTGCATCGAAATACTTCTCGAGTCTACTCAACTTTTTGTCGACATAATCCTTCAAAGCATCAGTAACCTCGATTTGTTGACCTCGAATACTTAAATTCATAGGGCACTCCTCCTTTTTCCTTTGCCACTTCATTATAACACGAATGTAAGCGCCATGTAAAAACTCCCGGTGACCGAATAATGACATCTGTTCAAGCCACATCTGCCAACGTAGGCATAACGCCATATTTCGCGATATTTCATCATATTCAGCCCTAATCGTATATTTACATGGTATGTCTTATTAGGCGCTTGATGATGTATTTAACCATTTTTGAGCTTGCTCAATCTAATATGTAGAATGAACTTCAATCTATCTCTTGAATCTATTAAATTCACTTCAATAATGTGTCTAGGATGAACCTCAAATCTCGAATCTATTGAAACAAAAAAAGACCCCGGATCACCGGAGTCTGATGCTAGCGATAATTCAATTTGGTAACCATCTAACCATATATGTAGGTCGGATTGTCCGGATGATTATAATTTGATTACGTTAGCTGCTTGCGGTCCACGCGCGCCTTCGACGATGTCGAATTCTACGGATTGACCTTCTTCCAAAGTTTTGAATCCTTCGGATTGAATTGCGGAGAAATGTACGAATACGTCGCCGCCATCTTCAGTCTCAATGAAACCGTAACCTTTTTCTGCGTTGAACCATTTTACTTTACCTTGCATGCACTAACATTCCCTTCGTCATCAAATGAAGTGAAGCTTTCGGCCTTAACCTCTGCCCACAATTCAGATAATACCATCCAAAGTTATCCATTGTCAATTGGAAAAGTAAATGTTTTCTTGGAATTTTTTGTAGATTAATTGGGGATTGTGTTGAAAGGTGGGATAACTTGAATATATCAGGTTTAACAGTTTACTGTTTAGCCTAATTTAACAGTATTAGCGGCCTAAAAATACAATTGGATATAGTAAATGTTTTATTTTTAGTTTTATTTTAATATTAAAGGAAAAATATTAAATTTAATTTAATTATGATGTACTATAGGTAGTATAAAAAGGAGATGACACTTTGAAAAAACTTTTATTGGCTACATCAATGGTTCTACTATTCTCAGTAAGCGCAGGAGTAGCGAGTGCTGCTGAATCAACTGTTGCATCAGCGGCTACTAAAGCCATAGAGTACACCATCACATTAAAGGTCGGAGAATCTTATCAGTTAGGGTATAATCCGACTTATGGCCGTAACTATACTTATTACATTGCTCCGGATAATCAAGACTATTTTGGTGTTAGTCGTAATGGAATGCTCACAGCATATAAACATAATTTTCAAATTATGCCTTGGGAAGACCATGGTGAAGTTAATGTGGTAGATGCCAGTGGCAACCACATCGAGAGAGTACATGTAAGAATAGTTCAATAGAAAATCATGAAGAACATTTCCTTCTTTGGAGGCAAATGTTCTTTTTGTTTGGTTGAATATTCCTCTCCTGAATAACGACAAATAATACAAAAAAACCTTATTTCACACCTTTGACTCGTGGAATACTTACCTTAGTCAAAGTTCGTGCATAAAGGTTTTTTTGTAGAATTCTTATTTTTTTCTATCCATTAAAAAACTATCTGGTGTATATCCCGCTTCATACGCGTTTCTTTGCACTTTCGCCTGTCCTCGTTTATGCAACCAGTCCTGCGCTTCAAGTCGTAGCGTATTCATTCGAGCAAGAATCTCGTGATCCTGATCTAACAGGTTATTAATGATTTCTTTCTCATGTTTACTAGCCTGTTCTTGAGAGAAATGTTCAATCAATTGATCCACAATCTGCTGTCGTAACTCTATGAAGGATTCAAGTTGCTCGTAATTCAAATCATATAGATTATTCAAAATGTCATTAGTCGTACTCTCCAGTTGACTAATACATTCTGATCTATCCATTGGCATTCAAAGGTTGACCTTCCTGGCTCATCGCAATTTTTGAAGCTTGAATCCAAGTCTCACGGAGTTCAGACAGATAACCTACAGCTTCTTCAGCCTTTGTTTCATCCCGATGAATATTTGCTTCAATAAGCAAATGGTTCGTGTACTCATACAGAGAATATAGATTTTTCGATATATCATAAGACTGATCCAATGTACTCATTAACTCACTAATAATAGTCTGGGCTTTACCCAGATTAAGATTAACCTTCTCAATGTCCTGCTGTTGCATTGCGGCAATCGATGTCTTGACAAAACGAATGGCTCCGTCATATAACATGATGACTAACTGCGCCGGGTTAGAAGTTTGGACAGAGGATTGACGATATTTATCATATGGAGAAGTGATCAAAAGTCTCACCCTTTATTATAGAATTAATTAGCCTAATTTAGCTAATAAACTGGACGACTGTGCCTGCATGTTTGACATTGCTTTTTCCATAGCAGCAAACTGTTTATAGTAACGATCCTCAGTACTTGCCAGATTGCGCTGCATTAGAGCAATACGACTGTTGTATTGTTTCATTTGTCTTCCAAACGGATTTTCTTCACTGAAAGTACTTGTGACATCCGTTGTAAACCGGTTTGTACCTGAACGATCGGATATCCGCTGGATCGCAACAGTTACTTTATCTGATAATTTATCGAAAATCCCGTCATTCGGTGCGCTATCAGGACCCTGGAAAAGATCTATTACTGCCTGAGGATTTGAACTGAGTGCAGTTCTTAACTTGGACTCATCCTGAATAACAAGTTTTCCATTTTCTGAGTATAAGCCAGTAGTTATACCCATGGCATTTAGAGGACCTAACTTTTCTGAAATGATTGACCTCATATCCGAGAGAACTGATTTAATGATGTCGTTGTTCTTTAACAATCCGCTTTTGGATTTTTCAGTCCATGTTATAATTTCAGACTCTTTCATTTCTTTTTTCTGCTCGTCCGTAAGTGGTTTGAAATCTTTGTATTTGGTTTCACGGATCGTGCTATTCAAAGATTTAATTAGATTATTGTAGTCATCGATAAACCCTTTAATAGATTCTAATGCTTTATCCGGGTCCGTTTGATTCTTGATGATAACAGGATTATCGACACCATTTTTCATGGTTTCTTCCTGCAGCGTCAATACCACACCATTAATTGTAAATGTATTCTTTCTGATGTTCTCCAGACTTTGATTATTCACCTTAACAATCGCGTCCACACCATCTTGTACTTTAGTCAGGGGATTTGTACCCTCTTCGAAAGGAACTGCACCTTTGAAAAGCGAAAGGAACTCATAGGAATTCCCGCCCATCTTGATCTCTTCCCCTGCATCTGCAGTGAATGTTAACTTACCTTTATCATCAAATGAAGCTGTAACTCCAGGTTGGGTTTTACTATTTATTTTACTAACCACACTAGATATGGTATCTGTTTCATTAAAAACAAAGGTCGTATTATTAATCACGAAGCTGTAACCTTTCATTTGTGCCCCAGGTTCAGGATCCTTCCCATCTTTTAATTTCTGAAGGTCGCCTAATGTCTTACTCCCCGTAATACTCTCTCCCGCACCGTTTGTTTCTATTACTGTCTTTTTGGAAAAGAGAGCGATTAATGAGTTCTTGCCTGCTGGTGTCTCTATTTTGATATCTCCAGCTGCTCCACCTGAGCGCGAAGCGAGTGATAACTTCCCGGTTGCTTCATCGTAACTTGCAAATACATCTGCTGATAAGGCTGAATTAATGGTCGATATAAAGGAAGAAATGGTTGTACTTCCGTTAAAGAGTGAATCCCCATTTTTATCCTTGAAGGTCATTCCATTGATCGTGATATCGAAGCCTTTCTTCAAGTAATCTGTACGGTCCGCATCGCTCATTGCCGACAGATCCATTCCATCGAGAGAGGCGAGTGTTGTATTTCTATTCACACCCTGACCTAGACCAGACGTTTCAAGCGTTTTGGCACTTGCCAGTTTTTCAACAGTGACTTTCATATCTGCTGTAGTTGCACTAGCTGTAGCATCCGCTTTTACAGCGGTCGTATTGCCAGAAACGACAGATTTATTCGCATTCAACGCAGCAGGATTACCATACTTCGTTGTTAGTTTATTGACTCGAAAATCGTACAAACTACTGCTTAAATCACGGTAACTCTCTCGCTGCCATTGCAGAACCTGCTTGTCCTGATTTAATCGGTCCAGCCTGAGATTTTTGGTAGCCATCATACTTTTGACCATACTATCAATATCCATGCCTGAAAAGCCGTTAACACGTGTAACCATTCTGCACCTCCAGATCTACATTATATCTTCTCATCTACTAGAATTCCGGCTAACTCCATCATTTTCGCAACCAGATCCAGTGTTTTCTCAGGAGGTATTTCACGAATGAGTTCTCCTGTATCTTTATTAAGGACTTTGACCATAATTTCATGTGTTTTTTCGTGAATGCTGATGTCGAGTGTTGTTTGCGGGCCCTGAAGTGATTTTACGGCATTCTCAATGGTCTTGATCAAATGCTCTTGACCAATGGACAGAGAGGCCCCCTGCTTCTCCAATTGGCTCAAACTCAAACCTTGATTCACAACTGCGTTCAATTCTGCTCGTTGTACTTCAGATGCTGAAGAAGAGTTTCCCTGTTGACTGACTGATGATGACGTTTTAGCGGATAATGAGAACTGTACATTCATCTTTACCACTACCTCCGGCTGCATATTTACTTTTTATATCGGCTCCCGTTAACGTTCTGATTAGAGCAATATGAAAAATATGTATAAAAAGACCTCGGATTGTCCAAGGTCTCAAGTAAATAGGTTAATTTTTAATCAAGATCGACATATATGCCATTGAGGTGAATCCATTATCTTCTAATAGCTCAAGAACATTATTGAGATATGTGGAGTTGTGTTCGATCGTTTTAGCGAATGACTGAATAAGTTTTATAACAAGTTCCTCATTTAAGCCCTTATGGAAACCAGCCATACCAATCAAATGCAGCTTAATCATAGAGAAGTGAACGACCATCATAACGTAATCATCATATACCCGGCTTCGTCCAAATGGGAATAGATTTTTGAAAACATGGTTTACAAGGTAGTTTTCGAGGATATATTCATGCTCTTCCATGTAGGGAGTATAATAATTTTCACTTGCCGCCATATATCTCTCTGCAATCTCTTCCTCTGCGGAGTCCTCAGTATACATAATCCCGTTCAGCGCTTCCACTACACATTCCATATAACGAGAGTTATGCATTCCATGTCCAAAACGGAAATCCATAAGCTCCTTACATATTTTCATCTGTACTGTTTGATTTACAGGAATATTTGCCAATGACTCTTTAGTAGCAGGATCTTCAATCATCCTTGAATACGTTGTGATGGTATCAAGAACTTCTTCCATGTTCCCATCGTCGATCTGAGATTGTATCTTCTGGTAGAACAGCCCTAATACAATCAATCGTTCTGATATTGTGTAATCACGACTTTGCAACACTTGAATCGTAAAAATCCTTAAGTCCCAGAAATACTTTGTTAATTTATTTTTGGCACTCGGATTATCGGTAACAATCTGCTTGGTAATCCAGACTTTGTTGTCTTCGCTTTCTTCAATCTCATTAAACTGAATGCCAGCTGGATTCAACAACGTAACTCTCGCTGCTTCTGGACAAGATAAGGTCGTAGACTTCTCTATTACACCATTGATGCTGTTTATACTTCTAGGATAAGTACTGCACACATTGGATAAGAAGTCTTCACCTAAAGTGAGCTGAACCTTACACAAGTTTTCCTCAGATAGGAATCCACATCTTCCTTGTTCATCCATTTTAATTTTGCCATATCTATGTTCATTAGGCTCTGATCGTTGTCTAGAGACGTTCTTATCAAATAAAGGTCTTAACTCAATATTACGAGATTTGGCATACTTCTTATAAGTCTGTTGATCAATGTCAACTCTCCATCCGACACAGCAAGAATCTTCACAGGCTGAGCCTATACAGGCAAATTCCTGCATATACTCGGGAACTAGAATGGTTCGATTTTTTGTTGTCATGAGTCTACCTCTCATTCACCTTTTGTAAATAAAAATAGATATCCTCACGTAGAAGATATCTATTTCAACTTGCAAATTTGCAAAAATCCCGAAGGAATTGGATAACCAATTCCTCCAGGAATAATTTAAAATTAACGAAGCAATTGCAGAACGCCTTGTGGCTGTTGGTTTGCTTGTGCCAACATTGCTTGAGCTGCTTGAGCCAAGATGTTGTTTTTCGTTTGGGACATCATTTCTTTCGCCATGTCTACGTCACGGATACGGGATTCCGCTGCAGTCAAGTTCTCAGAAGAAGTTCCCAAGTTGTTGATTGTGTGCTCCAAACGGTTTTGAACAGCACCCAATTTGGAACGCTCACTGGATACAGAAGCAATCGCTTTGTCTACAACTGTGATTGCATTAGCTGCATTCGTGTTGCTAGTCAAATCAAGAGCTTTCTCAGCATTTGTGTTGTTAGTTCCGTTTGTTACGTTATCTGCTGAAGAGAAGCCAGCACCTGCGCCTGTGATACCTAGTGCAGAAGCACGCATATCGTTAACACCCAAGGATAAGGATTGGTTTTGGTTCGCACCAATCTGGAATGATGCAGATTTGTCTTCATACTCAGCAGGAGCAGTTACATCAGGAGCTGTCTCTACTTTGGTTGTAGCAGTTTTCAAAGCGAATGAACCTTTGATGTTACCATCATTAGCAGTGTCTCCTGTTGCAGTGAATGAGAACTTGATACCATCCGCATCATAATTGAGAGTTTCGCCTTCATCCAAAGAGAATTTAGTTTCAGAAAGCTTCGTTCCACCTGCAGAAAGCGTAGCTGTAAATGATTTACTAGTCTCATCCCACTCAATGTCAAGCTTATCAGCACCAGCAATGATGGACTTGCTGTCACCATCAACAACAATATCAGAAACTACTGCGGAAGCAGCACCTGCACCAGCTGTGGTACCTGTAACAGTCAATGCAACTTTTTCAGCAACTGTTTTATGATCACCCGTAGCATCATTACCAATTGTTTTCAAGTCAATCGTTACTGATTCACCAGTTTTCCAATCTTTAGCATCTTCTTGAGTAAAGGAGAAGTTAATTCCTTGATTGTTGTAGGTGTACGTTTTAGTAGCTGGATCAAACGCAACATCATCAGCATTAATTTCCAAAGTTTTAGCAGTACCAGCTTTGTCTACTCCGTCAAAGTCAACGGTAAATTTATCTCCGGTACGTGTAATTTTAATTTCGTTTTTACCTGCAGCTGCAGTTTCGTCAATATTTCCGAAATCAAAACCATTATCTGCTGTACCTGTAATTTTCACATTGACATCAGCTTTGGATGTTCCAGTCCATGAAACTGGCTCAGCTCCAACTTTAATCGTTTGATCAACAGCTTTCGTTACATCTACTTTAGCTCCTGGTGTAGTTACAGCTGCTTTTGTCATGAATTTATCAGACAAGTCACCGTTCAACAATTTCTTTGTATTGAACTCAGTAGTGTTACCGATACGGTTGATCTCGGAAGTCAACTGGTTCATTTCTTTTTGCAATTCACCACGATCTTGCCCTGTGTTTGTATCATTGGAAGATTGAACTGCAAGCTCACGCATACGTTGCAGGATGGAGTGAGTTTCGTTCAATGCACCCTCAGCTGTTTGGATCAAAGAGATACCGTCTTGAGCGTTACGAGTAGCTTGGTCCAAACCGCGGATTTGTCCACGCATTTTTTCGGAAATTGCCAAACCTGCAGCATCGTCACCAGCACGGTTGATACGAAGGCCTGAAGACAATTTTTCGATGTTTTTGTTCGTGTTAGCAGTGTTAGTGCTCAGTTGGCGGTGTGTATTCAACGCCGCGATATTGTGGTTGATAATCATTAGAAATTTCCTCCCTGAAAATAAGTTAGTTCCACATCCTTGTGGTAAACGCTGCGACATTAAGGTCGGCCGCCCTGCCGAAGCAGCGTCTAAATTATATATCGACGAGAGGTGTGCAACTGTTTATAGCAAAATGGAATATTTTTAATCTTTTTTCAATTCCGAGTTACGCAGGCGTTCCATAAATGCTTCAACATTGGCGGCAAGAGGCGTAGCTGACTCCCGGTTAGCTTCCTGAATGGACGCATATATCTCCTGACGATAGATATCAATATGTTTGGGTGCAGAGATTCCGATTCTCACCGTATCTCCTTCTACAGCTAGCACCGTAACTTCGATCTGATCCTGGATGATGATAGACTCGCCTTTTTTTCGCGACAATACGAGCATCTCACACACCTCCTTTAGCGGAATTCAACTGTTCTTCTGGCCAGATCAGACAACGCGTCTCATACCCCGATTGATGTAGTACGACTTGCTTACCTGTTCGGTTCTCTGGGTTCAACACAACTGGAGCCAATAGATTCATCGTAGATCGGCTCACCTGTGTATGAATCGTGACCATAGAATACACTTCAACCTGGTCACGAATCTCAAGCTCATCTCGATCTGCCTCGGGTAATTCAAAGCTATATCCAGGAGAGAAGAGGAATGGATTAACAAGCAGGAAGGAAAGCTCTTGCTCCTGAAGAGATTGTAAATATACAAAGGGAGTATCCTCCCACGGAATTAATGCAAATTGGTGCTCATCATCGAATCCAGGCAGACCCTTGGAAAAGGAATAAATAACCTCATCTTGCACTTCGATCTCGCCCCACATACTTGTCTGAATTTTCATAATAACGAAGCCTCCCAAACAAAGATTTTACGCAAAAAGAGCTGTAGATGTCTGCTTCAAGACTGTCTACAGCTCTACTTTATAGTTGTTACATTCCGACATCAATAGCTGGTGGCGTATACTGTATTGATGCATACTGCTTCACATAGATGTCGAGTTTACCTCGCTGATACTCGATTTCAGGTCGATTGACCGTAACATTCAGCTCTGAAACGGCTGGTGTGTAATTAAGTTCCGGAGCACGAACATTGACACGAACATCTACGTTGTCGATAGATGCCGGTCCTCGCATCTCTGGAAAAGAAGTCCCCTGCCAATCCTCACCAATAATATTAGCAATCGTATTACCTGGTTTATGAATCTCTGCTAATTGATCTCCTTGTTGAACACGATTAGCAATGTTTTGTAAGAAAATCTGCTGAATACCCGAATAAATCCGAGCATTCATATCAATCATATTTCCACCATTGTAAGCTGCGAATGCTTTAGATTGATCAACATTCAGCTCTGGAGCATGACTTTGAACTGTTAACTTAGCAGGTCTTGTGTGAAGCTGCACATCCGCCTTAGGCTGACGCAATGAGAATTGCCCAAGATCAGCATCTATGCTTAATAGAGATGGTGTCGTTCTAATCTGAACAACAGGAAGAGTATTCATACCACTCCTCCTTTTATCTCAGAAAGTCCACAAGAGACGGTGATATAATCTTCGAACCTGCTGATAGTGAGGCGTTATATATGTTTTCCTGTATTTTAGATTTCATGATTAGCTCTGCATAATCTGCATCCTCAACCTTCGCCTGAAGATCCGTTAAGTTCACACCCAGATCATCGAGACGGCCCATCATTAATTCGATACGATTCGTTTTAGCACCAATTTCCGATCGAATTGCCAGCATTTTATCCATCCTGCTGTCTATGGAACCCAATTGGTTTGACAATTCTTTTTGATCCCCATCTGATAGCGCTTGAATAATGGTATTCAAAACCACAAAGAGGTTATCATCTTCTTGGTCATTCCCAAATGCCTCGTTACCCGTTACATTGATCGGCAACTGTACACTTTCGCCAACAATAAAATTGATCTTTCCTGTATCTGTCAGGACTGAAGCTGCATCCGTCGTATCGGAAGATCCATTCTCATCTTTGGTAAATTGATATGGTTTAATATCATATGTTTCACCATTAAAAACATATTTACCATTTAGTTTACTATTCGCTACATCAATAAGCTGTTCTTTTAACTGATTAACTTCTTCTTTGACGCTATCTAGAGCAGATTGAGGGTTCGTGCCAGTGGATGCTTGTACGGTCAACTCACGCAAACGCTGCACGATACTCCCTGCTTGATCCATGACTGTATCATTAAAATCTAGCCAAGATGTCGCACTATCCACATTCTTTTGATACTGTTCATTAGATGCGAGTTCCGCACGATAACGTAAAGAGTAAGTAATACCCACCGGATCATCAGAAGGCTTGTTAATTTTCATTCCTGAAGCCATCTGAGTCTGCGTATTATTCATCTGCTGTGCATTTCGGTTCAGGTTCAAAAGTAGCTGTGAACTGAGCATATTATTCGTTATTCTCATGGTTTGTTATGTCACTCCTTTCTATTATCTGCCTACTGTTCCAGTAGAATTAATTAATTTATCAAGCAATTCATCATAAGTGGTCATAAATCGAGCAGATGCGTTGTATGCATGTTGGAACTTGATCATATTGGACATCTCTTCATCCAAAGATACGCCGCTCACAGATTGACGACGAGTCTCTACTTGCTGGACAAGAAACTCAGTATTAGATGTCTGACGAGCAGCTTCCTGAGATTGAACCCCAAGCTGTCCTACAATTGCACTGAACTGTGCACCAATTGTGGCGTTTCGCAGGCCATCCGTAGATTTAATCGATGTATCCTTTAGATTGGCAATGAGTATAGCAAGGGTGTTATTCCCTTTAACCACCGTTTCCGTTCCAGAAGCATCCGTCGTAGTGCGCAAAGATGAAGCTATTTTGTTCGGATCGGCCAAAATCTCGGCATTCAAGGAAATATTACCAGCTGTTATGCCGGTGGATACCGGATTAGCTGGGTCGGTTCCTGCCACTGTGAAAAATGGAATCCCTGCAGCCGAGGCACCATCCAAACTGTAACCAAGCTGATGCAAGCCATTAAATCCTTTTACAATAACGTCTTTTAAGTCTGTTTTAAGAATACGGTCATCCCCAGAGTAAGTAACTCCATCTATAACCGTATTTTCAGGTAAAACAGAACCTGCAGGAATCGTAATTTTGATATCCCCGTTAGCTAGCGTGTTGGCGAGTTCATCCATTTGCTTCTGATAATCACTCACCAAGGTGTCTCTGGACTTAATCATCCCGTGAACCTCACCATTGGTGAGTGTTCCTGCAGTATAAGCCGTGTTCAGATAGTCCGAAGTTACCTCCGTCGTTACAGCTCCACCTGTAACAAGAGCTTCTCCATTCATCTGAATCTGATAACCTTGTGGAGAATCTGTAACGGAAATATTCATGATTTTGGACAGTTTATCTGTCATCAGATCACGTTGGTCACGTAAATCGTTGGCATTGTCGCCAAGAGACTCGACTTTTACAATGGCACTATTGAGGTTTGCAATGTTACCAAGGTAGCCCTGAATCTCATTACTTTTCACAGCAATATTGCTATTCAGATCTTCGCTAAGCGCACCCAATTGGCGGCTAATCTGATTCATCGCATCCGTAAGAGCCAGTGTTGTTTCCTTGACAATACGACGTGCTGTAACGTCCTCAGGGTTTTTACTCAGATCGGACCAGGATTTATAGAAGTTATCCATAACGGTCCGAAATCCGGTGTTGGAAGGTTCGTTCACAATGGCTTCCAGTTTCTCAAGTGTATCTCGTTGAATGGACCAACTCCCGAAGTTGGTATTTTCATTGCGATACTGGTCATCCAGGAATTTCTCGCGCACACGCGTAATCGAATCGAACTCCACCCCTGTACCGAGCTGTCCTGGTGTAGTGCTGTGCAGAAATGCAAACGGCTCCATGGCAATGGATGCCTGCATGTTTACCTTTTGCCGCGAGTACCCTTCGGTGTTGGCATTGGCTACGTTATGACCTGTTGTGCTAAGAGCTGTCGTCTGTGTGAACAAACTGCGTTTAGCCGTTTCGATTGAATGAAATGTAGATGTCACCTGGTTTCCCCCTAATTAATCAGGCACGCGTGTCAAACAGACCGATTCGCCCTGGATTACCGTTCTTATCAGCAGGATGCTGATATGTGGCATCCTGTTCTGGCCGAGAAGCAAAGATATCCATTGAAAGATCAATAAACATCAACGATTGCTCGATCAGCTTTTGATTCAGTTGATTAATTTCTTTTAACTCCTGCAGTGTTCCCGCCAGCTTCTTCTGGACTTCAAGCAATCGCAGTTTGTCAGCCGGATCAAAAATCAGCTTCGAGATCTCGGTGATATTCAGGTTCAGCATGGACTTGATGCCCCGCTCCTGAAGCAATTCGTGAACTGCGCTCTGCCGTTCAATCTCCAATGGCTCCTGTTGTTTCATGAAACGGGATTCTTTGTTCAGAACGGCAATGAGTTCATCCACATCGTTTTTGACAATAACCTGTCTCTTGACCTCGCTGAGTGCCAGCATATCGCGGTGACTTTGTTCCATTTGCTGCAAAACTGCAATTAATCTGTCCAGTGCTGCCATTACGTGATCACCTATTCCTTATCAAAAGACTTAAAATACGGCAGCAGCTTGTCAGCAAGCTTGCTACTATCTACCTGATACGTTCCCGAACTCACCTGTTCCTTCAGTTCCTGTATCCGTTGTATGCGTCCTGCATCTTGTGTACGACTTTGTTCCTCAAGCATCTTCATCGCCTCCGGAGAAATGGATACTTCGTCCTTACGGCGGCTCTTCTTGGCATCAGCCTGCTGATTGGATTCAACGTTCCTCTGATATGAATTGATGGCGCCAATTCTACTCGGTTCATTGATTTTCATTTAAATTGCACTTCCTTCCAAGATAAGATTTTAAATGGATATACGTTTTTCTTACTTTATCTTTATGTTATCGAAATGATTAGGATAATAAAAAAAACCGATAATCTTTAATAAGTTTATCGGTACGTTTCAAAACATTTGTTATAGCAAGATCTGTATTTAAGACCTCGTTCCTACGAATCGCGTAGTTTGTCGACAGCATTGTAGGTTCGTCCGCCTATATTGCCGTTATCCTTCTGACCTACATCACGAGCTGCACTAGCCAAGTCTTTCGTCAAGCGATGACGACAAGAGTCACACATATGACCTTCACGAATCAATGTTCCGCATACTTCACAAGGATACATCATATTCGGGGCATTTTCGATGGAAATCCGTCCCTCACGGATGAACTTGGTAATGGTTTTGATCGAAACTTCTGTTGCATCAGATAGTTCCTGGATATTGGTGCCTTTGTTTTCGCGCAAATAATCTACACAGATCTGATATTCCTGTTCCATTTCCTTAATACAATTCGAGCATACATCTCGAAAATTCAACGCATATAATTTACCACAGCGAGGACAATTACCTAGATTCATCGCTAAAACGCCCCTCTCAAACTTCCATTTCCGAATAGATAATAATTATACATTACCTTATTTTCTCTGATGAATCCATAGTCTATTTACCAATACATCATGTGGAAAGGATGCATGTATGCGCAATATAATAAGGTCCTTTAACTATATAAAAATTGACTTTATCTCGAAATAAACTCTTTAGCCGAAATCATCTTTTCGTATTCAAACAACTAATTGGACATAATCATATTAAACTTAAAAAATATAGACTACCAATATAGTCCATGTTTCATTATTATTACTAGGTAAGAATTACTATATATAGGCAATATAGATCACCCATATTGCCCAGATGAGGAGATAGAGAGTCAGATGATTATAACTTCCTTGATCGTCGCAGCCACCTTATTGGTAGGAGGAACGTTGATCGTAACCTTCTGGAATGAAACCATTTCGTGGCTAAAGCGATCCATCCAAAAAGTTCAAGAATGGATTCAACGAACGATTTATGGGACCAAGCTGTTTTTACGTAAGATGGGCAATGGCTTTCAAGAGACATCAAAGCATTATGTGAAAGATCACAATGACCGCTGGAACGAAACAGTGACTACGCGGGAAGTATCAGCGGATCAAGTCCCGCCTGAAATAAGGCAAATGGCGCAAATGGGCGTGGATCGGGATATAACTAACGAGTTGGCAGCGAAGCTCCATACATAAATATGATGAGAGGAGGAATTCGGAATGGCTATCATACTTGGTATCATAGGCATTATTTTAGGAATCGGACTCATTGTGTTTCTAGTCAGTCTGGTCATTTCTCTGGTTAAGCTCTTGTTTGTTGCACTGTATTACATTGTGAAATGGGCCCTGATCATAGCGGTTCCTGTAGCGATTTTTGCTTTTTTCATATATCTGTTTACTGTCATCGGTGCTTGGACACTTATTGTCATTGTTGCCTGCGTCTTGGTGATTTGGCTAATCCGATATCTGGGTCCGGAAACTTTAGAAAACCGCGTAACCCGAGTTTTCCATGAGAATGAGATCGCATCAATGGAAGATCTCCTCAACAAGGTAGAGGGTGTTCCTAGCAGACAGGCTCTTGTGAACGTACTGGAGCAATTACATCAGCAGGGCAAAGTGGAGTTCATTGAGTTCGGTTTGGAAGGTAGCATATTGTTCCGCTGGAGCGAACAAAGGGATTATCCGCAGGGCGTCATCACTACACATCTTATGGTAGATTAATGAACCTACCTCAGCAAAAATAAAAGGAGTTGTACATATGGCAATCGGTAAAAGGTTAGATCATCAAGTAGTCCATACGGAGAGCTACGCAAGTTCTGAGGCAAATCCCGTAACAAATGTTTCAAAGGCAGTTCAAGAAAACGGACAAGTGGGGAATACCCCCTTCTCTTTTATTCCTGTAACTCCTAAGTATAGCTTTAACGATGTTATTTTGCCCGAAAAAACACTGGATTCAATTCAAAATGCCTTGGCAATTAAAGAACAAGGTGATCTGGTCTTTGGAACTTGGGGTCTATCCCAAACGCACAAACATGCCGGAAAAATCGGTATCAACCTTTACGGCCCCCCAGGTACAGGCAAAACAATGGTAGCGCATGCGATTGCCAACCGTTTGAATATGCCACTAATGATAATCAATTATGCGGACATAGAGTCCAAATATGTAGGCGATACACCCAAAAACCTAACCAAAGCTTTTCAGACCGCTGAACAAACTGGCAGTGTGCTTTTTTTTGACGAAGCAGATGCTATTCTTAGCCGTAGAGTCACTAATATGAACAATGCTACAGATACGAGTGTGAATCAAACACGTTCTGTAATGCTTACCCTGCTTAATGATTACAAGAGCATCATTCTATTCGCAACCAATTACATATCTAATTTCGATCCTGCCTTCATGCGGCGCATATTGGCTCATATCGAGTTTGAATTACCGGGTGCCGAGGGACGTGCCAGATTGCTTCGGAAGCTGATTCCGTTGCAAATGCCTAATGATATTCGGATTGAAGAAGCTGCCCGACAATTTGACGGCATCTCGGGCAGTGACATTTCCAATGCCGTTCTTATGGCCGCATTCAAGGGTGCTGGCACTCCTGAACTTATTGTAAGACATGATCACTTAATCGAAGCACTCAGCTCTATTAAGAAAAGTATCCAGGCCAACAACAATGTAACGATTGAAACCACACCGGTAAGCGAGGCATATGTGATGCAACAGCTTGGCAATCAATTTATCCATGGAGGCCAAAATTCATGATATTTACAGCATTGTTAGTCGCAGCTGGGGTAGCAGCAACGGTAGGGATTATTTCCGCATTTTGGGATGATATCAGAAAATGGTTGAATACGCTGGTCAAAAAAGTGATGAAGGCAGTCAAGGCCGCGGTCATTGGTGTAAAGGTCTTTGCCAAGAAGATAGCCGAGGGCTTTCAGGAAATTGCCAAGAGCTATCAACTGGATGAGGAAGGAAAATGGCATGAGACAACCGTAACCAAAACCGTTCCGGAATCTGCGGTGCCACCGGAAATTCTAGCAAAAGCGAAGAGAATGAACCAGGAGGTCGATATCTCGCAGGATTTGGAGAAAGAACTAAAGCTGGTTATATAAATGGGTAGATTATTTTGAGTAGATGGAGGCGAAAAAATGCAGGAACCTGTGAAGAAATCTCGTAAAAGTATTATCGATCAGTTAGAACCGTTGGAGAAATATGTGTGGGAACTAGTAGAGGGAGTATTCGCCAACACAAAAAAGAATTGTACCATTGATGAACTTGCGCAATTATATGACAAAGAAACGGATGAACTGATTCTGGACGCGGTACGCAGAGAAGGCCTCGTCTTTGTCGGCGGAAAGCTGTATATCGCAATTACAGATGATGAGCTTGGTTATGTGGTCGGTGTGGAAATTTACTTCAAGCGACCTGATGGAGAATGGGTCGTCAAGAAAAACCAGGCAGCGCCAAGGCCTCTGGATATCATGTTGCTTGACAGCAGGAGTGAGCTTAAGCGGTTGAAGCAAATTGAATTTGAACTCACAGAACCGGAAGCGGGTGGGAAGCGTGTTTACTAAAGTGATTGCCATTGGCAGTGCGCTGCTTGCTGTCACGGTCACCTATGCACTGTTTAGAAGAAAACGAGTGAGTCCTATCCTTCTGCATGAACTGGCAGACCGATATTCTGAAGGAAGTGACAAAGTTATTCTGGACGAGATGGAGCGTGGAGAATTAACATTTATTTCAGGCCGTCTGATCTTTGATTATGTGCTGGTTAGCCGAAAAATAGCTGTAAAAACAGAGTTTTATTTTCAAAACATCAAGGGTGAATGGATCAAAAAAATGCATGAGGAAGTATTGTCGAGCCGTGTACTAACCAAAGAAGCAATAAGCGAGCTAGCGGATGTCCAGCGGGTCGTTTTTGAAATTGAGGCCCCCAAGAAGACAGCCCCAACCGTTGCGTATTAAGAGGAGGTAAGAATACTAAATGGAACCAGCAATACTGACAACTGCAGGATTCTTGACAGAAAAGGTCGCTGAATCAGCTGCCTTGCATGAGACAATACAAAAACCACTGGAAATCAGCTATAAAGCAGCGGAATGGAACGATTCAGTAGAACTTGCACCTAGCCCAGTAACGATGGAGAAGCTAAACGTGCTGCTGGACAGTGAGAAGTATCGGAAGCTTAGTGAATTCCGGGAGCTGTCCCAGACTAATCCAGATACCATACAGAAGGCATATAACAATGTGCATCTTAAGGGGCAGATGGGCGAAAGCCTGATGGAGGCAAAACTCTCGCAATTCGGTGAGACGCGCTCCCAGATTCCTGTCCAGCTTGAGAATGCAACTTCAGGGAACCGGATTGATCTGCAAATAATGGAGTCCAATTCTAACCTGAGGCAGGTCGAGATGAATGTTCAGGGCGGAGAGATCACACTCGACCGTAATTATGACCTCATGAAAGGTGAATCTGCCTCCTTCGAAGTGAAGAATGGAGGGCTCCCCTATCTCAGGTCCGAGTTATTAAACGGAGAACTCCAGCAGCAGATTGCCGCAGGAAAGCAGATATCTGACCATTCTTTTGTTGTAATTAATGAGAATACAGCAAAAGCGCTGTTTCAAAATCCGGATCTGGCGGCCCAGGTGATTACGGAGATCCAGGAAGCAGGCGGTAAACTCATTGCCGGACTGCCATCCCAGAGTGTGCAACTGGCAATATTTATGAGCTAAAGGAGAGCTAAAACAGTGAATGAACAAATGACCATCCTCGTAGTTAAAAGTAAAGATATTGAGCTCAAAGAACAATATGGTAAATTCCAGGAATATGCAGCGTTGTCTGTGAGTCGGAAAATCTCTTTTGAAGAAAGAGTGGCTATCCTTGAGAGCATGGGCGACTGGGCCGAAAAAGTACAGCAGAAAATTGCAGCACTCTCCGAAGAAGGCATAGCTGTGGAACTCATTGAGGATTCGGTTATCAATCAGTTGTCCGCAGAGTCTGTCCGTGCAAAGCTTTCGAACGGTCTGTTTAATAAAGCTGAATTGAAGGACCTGCTACAACATCAGGCCCATCAGCTTCCTGAAGAATTCACCGACCTTTGCATTAGCCTCTTAGATCAACTTGGTCAAGATGAATACATCCTGTTCTGGAATATGGGGGAGCTGGAGGCACATGCCCTACTATCGCATTAGACAATTCGCTGTACAAGACACTCGAGAGAGTTATTATGTGTACCAGGGAAAAGAAGAGGTCGAGGTTCAACTGAACGAAGGATATTCGGCGGTCCGAGATATGCTTGAGTACCTGCATTATGCAGGCACTGAAGGACGGCCGGCTTCGATTGTAATTTATTATCACGAAGAACAGCTACATTATTTTGTTCATATGGACGAAGATGGAATGCAGGCGATACTGCAACATTGGGTCCCACGTTGTGATTGGGTGCAGGAAGACTTTGCGCCAGACACCTCTTTTGCCAAAGAAAAGATGACGCTTCGAGGTTCCACTTCTCCGTTAGTTTTGAAAGAACGCGAGGAAAATCTGCTGGATGAGTTGATTCGTGCCCTACCGCGTGAGACCTTTCTGCTTCAGATTAAGCTAGGTGTAGCAGACAACGATTCAATAGCCGGGCAGATCAACCTGCTTGAGCAGACGATCAATGATATGACACAGAAGGCAACAGTACATATCGGGGAACAGAATAAGCTGTTTGATCAAATTAAGAAGACGTTAATGGGTGGAGATAACCGTTCCTATGAACTGGTGAATATTAATGTGAAGCAGCAACTGGACATTCTGGAGAATCACCTCTATACCTTGAACAGCCAAGGTGCGGTCTTCAGCTCGACTGAGTTTACGGTCTATGCCGGACAAGGGATAGCTTCGTTAATTGCCTCCAAGATGGAGGCATTCACGAGACGTTCCGGTTCGCAGTCGTTACACAGGCTGCGAAGAGCACAGACTTCTTCCCCTGTAGAGTTCTTGAACTATGTCAATGTTAACAACCTATCAGCACTACTAGCATTCCCAATGAGACCCGTCCCGGGCTTCAAACAAAACCGCAGAGTGACTTTCGGCGCGGATATCTCAGATAGTGAAAATAATGCCAAGAATAGGATCAGCCTGGGCCGCCTCATCCTTGAGCACGAAACCCGAGTCCCTGTGAGCCTTCCTTTGGCCGATCTCACAAGACATGTATTTGTGGCAGGGGTTACGGGAAGTGGTAAAACAAGTACGATCAAGAGTATGCTGATACAGGTCTATGAGCAGAAGAAACCTTTTCTGGTTATGGAGCCTGCAAAGACGGAGTACAAATATCTGGACACGGCTATTCCCATGTTGAAAAGATACATTCTCGGCATCGAGGGGGCTTTCAGCCTGAAGATCAATCCTTTTGCCTTTCCTGAACATATTCATATCCAAACACATTTGGACCATTTGAAGTCGGTGTTTATCGCCGCATTTCCAATGTACGGGCCAATGCCGTATATCTTGGAGACAGCTTTTTATGATATTTACCGCCGTACAGGATGGGACTTCATTTCCGGACGAAACATTCATGAATCCGGTTTACATAGGGATCAACTGTTTCCTACACTGGAGGATTTAAACGGAGCCATTGATTTCGCTATTGAAGCGGCTGGTTATTCCGTGGAATTATCCAGTGACCTTCGCGGCGCGCTGAAGGTTAGGATTGGCAGTCTGTTGAGTGGTGCCAAAGGGAACATACTGAATTGCCGGAGTGGAATATCCATGAAAGAGCTGCTGCAGACACCGACCATCATTGAGCTGGAACATATCGGAGATGACCAAGAAAAGGTGTTCCTTATGGGACTGCTACTCATTTCAATCTATGAGTACTATGTGTCAGAAGGTCTTCACAGCGAGGATCTTCAGCATTTGCTGGTAATCGAGGAAGCACACCGTTTACTCACAAATGTACAAGTCTCTGGCAATCAGGAGCAGGCTGACATGAAGGGCAAAGCCGTAGAAACCTTTAATAATATGCTCTCGGAAATCCGTACCTACGGGCAAGGCATGCTGATTGCCGATCAGATTCCAAACAAGCTCTCGCAGGATGTTATCAAGAATACCAACCTTAAAATTGCCCATCGCCTGTTCGCCAAAGACGACCGTCAGGTCATTGGTGATTCCATCGGTCTCCAAGAAAATGAAATGGAGGAGCTGATCCGTCTGAAGCAAGGAGAAGCGGTTATCTTCCACGGTGATGTGGATAGGGCAATGAAGGTCAAGATCGACGTAGATGCGGCTACACTGGCCTCCAACCGCAAGGATGTACAGCGTCCTAGTGTCGCCTTGTTTAGTGCGGAGGATTATCTGCTGCAGCAAGACGGTTTTAGAGAGGATTGCTACAGGTTGATAAATACCTGTCTGTTGTTCCCTGAATTGCAGTCTGCTGCAGAGCAACGTTTGGCCGAGATGGCAGAAGAACAGTTTGGACTGCTGCTGCCTGTCAATCATAGCTATTGGTGGAGCAAGCTTTTGGAACGGTATTTCAAATCCAAGCTGTTCACTGAGCAAATCCCTTATATTAAGCTTATTCAATTATTAGAAGAAATAGGAGCAAGTGTTGATCCACTTGCCTATATGGTTCATAACACCCAGGGGCTGATCCGAAGAAAAGGCATGGAGCACCCGATGCATAAATTCTCTGCGGTTTATAATAAATACCAGTGTTTTCGATTCCTGCTGCCGGTCAGCGTTCAGGAGCTTACGAGTTTTATAGCCGCACTAAGTAAGCCGGCGCACTATGAAAGCCTACTGCTGGTTGATCAACTATTAAATAAATCCAATATGTCAAAAAATATCTACACAGAGCTTATGAATCCCGATCATCGCAAACAGTTATGCAATGCAATGATGATTACGCAATTTGGTGATCAACCTGATCTGCTCGATTTATTCTTCGGAGTAAAAAATTTAAGTCCCGAAGGATGGATTGAAAGACAAACATACTAAAATATAAACAGTTACTGTACAGCAAACCTCATTTTAAGGTCTGCTGTAATTAATATTAGATAAGCCCATGGTTAATTTTTGAATTTCGCCATGGGCTCCTTTTATTTATTAAGTACAATTCTCAGCCTATGTTTCAATTCCTAGGATCGCGCCAAGGTCAGTGTATAGATCTCAATGGGAATATCCCTAGACAATCCTATATCTAAGATAACTCTCCCACACGCGTTCAGGGTGCTACCCGTTGTGTATATATCATCGATCAACACCAAACAAAGTGGGGATGAGTGTACTCTTACAATATTAGAAGCTATTATCCCCCTATAAAGCTCCCTCAAAATATCAATTGCCCCAGGACTTATCGAAAATGCCTCCTTCATAGACTCAATTCGCTCGCCACGTGATTTGAAGCTTTGTTTGGTGGTGTTGATCTGGCGCTGCAACAGATCAACGATAGGTAGGCGGCAGGCGGTGGCGAGCCCAGCAGCCAGCCGCTCCGCCTGATTGAAGCCACGCTCGGCCAGCCGCTCGCTGCTCACCGGGACATAGGTGACCGCGTCAGGCCGCCATTGCGGCTTCGTTTGTTGAGCAAGTGTGGCGGAATAAGCCACGGGGGCTGGGGGTTCTTTTGCCAAAGCAGAATTCTGCTCCTCACTCATCGCTTGAAAGGCTTGAATCAACAGCGCGGTTAGGAGCGGCGCGTATCTTTCATGGCCTCGAAATTTGTACATGCCAATCCATTCTCTCATAAGAGCGTTGTACTGTACGGCGCTGCGGTTGGCGATAAAAGAACGGTTTTGCATGTGTGGACGAGCACAGTCCGGGCACCCAACACCCCGACCACAACGCAGGCAACGGATGGAACGGATCCATGGAATCTGCTTCACACAACGTGGGCATATGCCTGGATAGGTTGAAGACAGAATCGCTCGAGTGCCACATGTCAGACAAGTCGCTCCCGGTGGGGCGAGCAGGTGATGGAGACGCTGGGTCAGGTGTTGCGCGTGATCGGATATGTTACTGAGCCAGTTGAACATAGGGGGCATACCTCCAGTCTCGGGAATGTATTGTGATATGTGGATACGAACTGGGCAAAATTATGTCTTGGATGGTGGATGCAGGTAGCCTTTGCGACGAGCGATAGCGTTCATTTTCCGAATCTGGGCAACGGCCTTCACCTGTGAACGTGTCCGACGAGATGATGCAAAAACCACTCTACCCGCCGGGTCATCCATGGAACGCCCTGCTCTACCCGCCATCTGGACCAGTGACGCTTCATCAAAGAGACCATTGTCTGCATCCAATATAAAAACATCACTGCGCGGAATGGTCACGCCACGCTCCAGAATTGTTGTCGTTACGAGTAAACGAATTTTACGTTCACGAAAGGCTATAACTTTGCTAGCGCGATCAGGGTCCTGAGATGAAGTTCCTTCGATATGGATTCCGGGAAAGGTACGACGCATTAGATTCACAAACGCCTCAATCTGGGCAATACGTGTTACAAAGACAAATACCTGGGCGTCACGCTTCAATGAAATTTGGATGTTAGTCCTCAAGGCAGAAGGAAGATTTCGTTTCTTAATACATTCAGCAACGGTAACCATCTTGACCAATCTTGGCACGGGCAAAGGATGACGGTGGAAACGTACTGGAACTTTGGCATGATTGAGTTTCCCCCGTGCTGCTTCCCTCTGGAGCCGAGCAGGCGGTGTGGCAGATAGATAAACAAAATTCCCGTCCGGCTTACAGGAGGATGCTGCCGCGTGAGCGAGCATGGGATCGTTGTGATAAGGGAAAGCATCCAGTTCGTCGATGATGACGAGATCAAACCCCTGATAAAAACGCATCAGTTGATGTGTGGTCGCAAGCGTGAGCTGAGCGTCTTTCCAACGTTCGTCACTGCCTCCGTAAAGGGTAGCGAGTGAGGTGTCCGGAAAAGCTTTGGCCAGACGCGGGGCTAGCTCCAGCACCACATCCCTGCGCGGCGTAGCGACCAGAGCTCGTCCACCGCGGTCCAATGTATGTTGGAGCAGGGGGAAAATCATCTCGGTCTTGCCGGCCCCGGTCACGGCCCACAGCAAGAACCGCCCCGGCCCATCCCCTGCGGGCGGCCGGGCCAAAAACGCAAGCGCCGCGGCTGCTGCCGCGCTCTGCGCTGCGCTAAGCCCCCACCGGGCGAGCCCGCCGCCGGTGGGGGCCAAGGCCGTGCCACGCGGTGCTTCGCCGCGTCGTGGCACGGCCCCTTGCGCTGCACTGCGTAGTAGCAGCGCACAAGCACGGCTGCGCCCGAGCGCGAGGCAATCCTCGCAGTAGGCGCACGCCGCCAGGCCGCAGGCAGCGCAGGGCACGCGCTGCCTGGCTTCGCTGCCACAACGGTGGCAGCGGGGCGCGCTCCGCGCGCGTCCAAGCCACGCGTGCCGACGGCGCGTGGCAGGCCCTTCGAGGGCGGCTGTGATACCCAGCCGCCAGTGCAAGCGCGCGAGCTGCGCAGCCGCGCGCCACTCCTTTGGCGGCTGGGCGGTATCCGCCAGCAACGCCTCCGCCTCGGCCGCCAGTAATTGGCGGCCGCTGATCCGCTCAGCCAGCAGGGCCGCGTCCCGCTCCAGCTGAGCCCACTGCCCGGCGGGATACGAATCTGGCATCCCGCCTACCAACGCACCACGCACAGCGACACTCCCCGCTGTGCCTGCTATACCTTTTCTCGCCTCAACTTCCCCCGAGGCCAATTCATACACATCCAGCTTCCGCGCAAGATAACTCTGCCATTCGCGCTGGCCCCACTGATCCATACCTCGCTCCATCCCAAAATGTTCAACCAACCAGGACGCCTGACTTAACGGTAACGCCTTGTCTAAAAGCAACCAGCGCAGCACATGTCGCCCACTTCCTCCCTCTAGCCACCAAGCCACATCCACTCGAATATCGAGTGATAACACCATGCTCCACCCTTCCCCCACACGGCATACATACAAAGCAACCTTCATTTAATCTCCTCCCCCATCGTACTTTCTCCTGAACGCAAAAAAAAGCACATGCCAACCCGGCTGTTCGCCGGAGCATGTGCTTCATGTCCATATTCCATCTTCGTATGATCAATCTACTTATCACTATACCAATTGAATCTTTACATCACAAGGTTAGTCACACAACATGATCCATCACACCAATTCTGCTAATAACCAGAATCTTTCTATAAAATTGCGAAACTTTTTCCAATCTGAATCGTCTATACTTTTAAATTAAGAGTTCTGACTTCGAAAAGTTTATATTAATACTCATGAACTCGTCAAAACCCAGACAATAACCATAGATTGCATAAAAACCCATTTTTAATTTAAAAGCAGACTTGGCTACAATTACAAAAAAAGACTACAGCTTCTGCTGTAATCTTTTCACTGTAGATCTGCGAAATGCTAATCCCATTTCCGTTCACATGATGATTTATTGCTCTGACTCACGCAAATCAATCAGGCGAAACGTGTGATCGGTCTGTGCTACCCGTTCAATATCAGCAGGGACAGCAGGCAGATAAGATGTCTCCATGCCTTGCCTTTGCATAAGCTTTTCAATAATCGTAATCGTTTCCGCTTCTGTACGATCAGCAACAACGGTTAATCTGAAGCTCTTACCACGGTATAACAATTCCCGGCAAAGTTCTCTTACAATGCCTTCGATCCGCCCTGCCTGATTGGAAGGGATGAGCAGAATCTGCTCGAAACCTTCAGATTCCGGACGGGAAAGATGGCGCTGGTGCATGGCATGAACGGCCATTGCCGCCAGGAAGTATATGAGCAGAATCATAGTCAGATGAGCAACCATGGCAACTGCACCTCCTCGGAAGGTCATGCTCACCCATGGCGAACATCCCTGTATACAACAAGTATATGCTGTACTTCCTGAAGGGTTACACTTGCATTTCCTATCACTCATATTCCACGCTGATCGACACCGGACGAAGAAAGACAGGCCAGGTCATTCATTCACGCCTAAGCTTGAACATATGTTCCGCACAGCCTTACACTTTGCTCATTTGCAGTGATAAAGTCCATTAACCCGCAGACCAATCCAACATTCTGGAAAGGGCGCGAGTGAACACCAATCTATACTTCGTCTAGGTTGAATCAACCAATGGACTGACTTACCATAAGAATACTGCTTTACGAAAAACATAAGGTATTAGAGCGTAACCCAACCATATTTGATCGAATTGATAACAGCTTGCGTACGGTCGTCCACTTCCATCTTCTGCAGAATGCTGCTGACATGGTTTTTTACTGTTTTTTCACTGATGAACAGGAATTCACCAATCATTTTGTTGCTCTTACCTTCTGCCATCAAGCGAAGCACTTCAGCCTCACGTCGTGTGAGCGGGTTATTGTCGCCAGCAACAAATTTAACACCTGCTTCCTTCGAAGCTCCTTCACTCATTGCCCCTGTTTCATTAAGATACGTCATACGACGCAGCTGCATGATCAGTTTGCCTGTTACTTTCGGATGTATGAACGCATGTCCCTCATGCACGGAACGAATCGCATTGATCAGAGACTCTGCCTCCATATCCTTCAGCAAGTATCCGTTAGCCCCTTTACGAAGCGTCTCGAATACATAACTTTCATCATCATGAATGGACAAGATAATCACTTTGACATCAGGGAACAGCTCACGCAATTTCTCCGTTGCTTCAACCCCATTTTCGATTGGCATGTTGATATCCATCAATACGATATCAGGTTTATCCTGATTGCAGAATTCGAGCACTTGAATACCATCGCCGCATTCGCCGATGACCTCAATGTCGTCCTCCATATTTAAAATGCGTTTCAGTCCCTCACGGAACAGCTGATGATCATCAGCCAAAAGAACTTTAATCGATGCTTTACCAGTATCACGGTTTTCCATCATCCTGCTACTCCTTTCCCTTATCCACGTTTGTCGGGATATGAATCACTATTTTGGTTCCTTGATTTTCTCCGGATTCAATCTCTATTCTTCCTTCTAACAGTTCAACCCGTTCTCTCATCCCAATCAGACCGAAGTGGGTATGATCCTTGCTTTTCTTCGCAAGAAGCTCCGGTTTGAACCCAAGCCCATTGTCCTGAACGACAATTTTGACGAGCTGAGCCTGGTATGTAATTTCCACTACAACATAAGTGGGATAAGCATGCTTTGCAGCATTCGACAGACCTTCCTGTACGAGGCGGTAGATTGCAGCCTCCATGGCTGAAGATAAACGATGTTCCTTTCCTCTTGTTTCAAAAAGCGACCGGATTTTCGTTTTTACCTCAAAATCCTGCACATACTTCCGAAGCGTTGGAATCAGTCCCAGATCATCCAGTGCCATAGGACGCAGATTGAAAATAACTTTTCTCATTTCTTCAAGACTGGAACGAACCTGGCCTTTCAAATCTACTATTTCGGCCTGGACCATCTTAAAATCCTGCTTAATGAGCATTCTTTCTACAATTTCCGTCCTAAGCACTAGATTGGCGAGCATCTGCGCAGGCCCGTCATGAATCTCACGAGCAATACGTTTCCGCTCTTCTTCCTGGGCCAAAATTATTTTCAAACCAATCATTTGTCGATTTTTGGCAGATTCGATGATCCGGGTCACTTGACCCAGTTCACCTGACAGGTACTCGAGTACAACACCCATCTGCGAACCGATGGTCTCGGCACGCTCCACAGAAGCTTCCACATTTTTGGCACGCTTCTGCAGATCATCCCGACGAGCCTTCAGATACATTTCCTTCTCACGATAAATCATCAGATCCAGCTGCAGCTGTGTTGCTTTCTCGTACGCCTGCTTGATATCATGTTCGGAATAACGGACAAAGTCGCGGCTAACCTCAGTCAGCCGGATCCGGGAACGGCGGTAGTTCAGCTCCAATTGATCTACTTTCTCGATCGTTTCCGCCGTTTCCTTCAGCACCGACTTTAACTCCTCGTTGAGTGTTTTCAGCTCATCGCGAGTTGCGTCCATAATTTCGAACATTTGATATTTGCTGTTTTCCATGACTTGTATGGCGTTTTTAATGACGCGGTCTATGGCATCGGCTTGTAAATCCACGTTTGTTCGACTCCATTTCTATCGTTTCCGGTATATATCATACCATATCACGATGAGATGGTAACGGTCTTCGTTTTCTGTTCCCATTTTACAGTCAGACCAAGTTGCTCGGAAACGAGTCTGAGTGGGACTAAAGTCCTACCACTCGTTACGTATGGTGCAACAGTTGCGCTCTGTCTTTTACCATTCAGAATGAATTCTTTCTGCCCTACAACCAGATCAATCAGCTTGCCACCACGTAATACCGTGATCCGCTGATTTTTGCTATCCCAACTCGCCTGACCACCAAAAGCGTCCAAAACATGTTTGATTGGCACATACGTGGTACCATTTTTCAGGACCGGTGCTGCATCAATCACTTTTTTCGTTCCGTTCACCGTCATCGATTTCTGTCCAAGCACAAGCGAAGCTGTACCCGTAGGCAATCCGACTTCACTGGACTTGGAAGGCATCGTGAATGCGATGTTGTCAAAAGCAACCGTACCTGATTTCGCACGCTCATCCTGACCTTCCTCCACGTTCACCACATAGACCCGCTTCAGCTTCGCCGGATAGGAGATGTTCAGTCCGTTCAGGTCCACACTCAGCTTCTTCCACCCGTTCCAGTCAATTGCCTTGGCGAGATCGGCATATACCGTTTTGCCATTGGCATCCGTAAATTCGGCACGTAACCAGTTCAGGCTTTTATCTCCCATAACATCCATCGACATCGATGTAGCTGCAGCAGACACCTCTCTACCGGTAGAGCCATTCAGTTGTGCATAAGCGTACATTTTGCCTGTTCCAGCAGTCATATCATAACCGAGTTGCAGTACATTGGAGCCGGCTTTTTCACCAGTTCCTGCTGTGACTGTTGCCGTACCAGTTACACCCGCTGCGTTCGTTGTGAAGTTAATCGGATAATTCACGTTCTCGAAGTTCTCCCAGATCGTTTCACTTGCAGAAGCCGAGAGTACTACGACTGTGCTGTAACCATCATAACGACCAATCGCATATCCTACTTGTGCACCAGAATTAACGGAAGATACCGTTAATTGGTCAGCAGTAACTTTACCTTTGAACCCGATAAATTCCCATGTCAGCGAGTCTGCCGGAACCGTAACACTTTGTCCACTCTTCGTTGTTGCCGTTACAGGAATGGACATCGTTGTGCCTGCTTGGAGCGAACCGAGGCCCGATCCTGCTGTCAGGGAAGCCAATTCACTTCCACCCAATACCGATACTTTAATCGAGGATGAAGCTCCATTGCTCGTTGCCGTCAGCGTTGCTGTGCCTGGCTTCACGCCTTTGATTGTACCGTTGCTGACACTCACGATGCTGTTGTTGCTGGACTTCCAGGACATGCTGATATCGCCTGTTGCGATCGGGTTGTAGTAGGTGTCATATCCTTTGGCTGTGTACTTGCCCTCTTGACCCACCAGCAACGTTTGGCTACCACTCACGGCAAAGCCCTTCAGTTTACCTACAGGAGCCGTAGAGAACACACCTAGCGTGTTTACAACCTGACGTTGCTCGGTGCCATACTCTGTGTTGAACGTCAGACCAGCGGTTTGCTCACCTAGCGGACGTGTTACCATTGTTGTGGAGCCGCCTCCATCCAGGTTCATGCCTTTCCAGACACCCACACTGGTCATAAAGGATTGCAGTTCCGTCAGCGACATCCCGCTGCTGTTACTGTTTTTCTCCGCTGCGATGATGTAGACATACCGACCATCCTGGGAGTATCCTACTGCCGTTCTGGCACGAATGCCACCAATGCCGGAAGATGCGATATCACGGGAAAAGGAAGCTGCCTTTCCACCGTTCACCAAAATGGTATGACCGCCAATCATCATCTCCAGGTTACTAGGATCAACCGATTGCCCGGTTGTTTTGGCTTTTAACTTGTAATCCGCATCCAAGGTTTGGCCAACGGATAGATGGCTCATGATCCATGTCGCCGCTGTTCCATGTGCACGCAAAATGTACCCATCCTTCGGCACCGTCATGTTTAGCGCTTTTTTATCCGAGATTTGGGTGATTACTCCGTTCTGCACGAGAACCTCTGTTGGCGTTGTGGAAGGATCATTTGGTCGTTTGCTTGATGTCCATGCCGGTGTATAAATATACATCGAGTTGGCATGACTATACTTCACCGCACCCGACTCTACCGTATAATCCTCTTTATTTATCCCACGCAAAGCAAAGGTTGAACCATCCTGTGCCTTCACTGTTCCGTCAAAAGAATACTCATCGATCATCGGTTTGCCATCCTTGGTCACCGTGAGGGCATACATGCCTGACAGTTCGGAAGGTGTGGAGACCAGCACGCCATCGGAGACCTGTCCACCAATTGGCGAGAGTTCCCCGGATACATTGAAGTAATCGCCATTTACAGCAGCTACTGCACCATTTTCCTTGGCCATGGCACCTGTGCTCTGTTTACTGTTCAGATTACCGCCCTTGCCTGTCATTACATCCAGCTTCACATACGGGTTCTGCAGATCCACCTGGACTACATCCGCCAGTACGTTGACCTTGGAACCGGAACGTGTTGTTGTATATCTGTATTTCATGAGCTTCGCACCCGAAGTCAGAATTTCTTCACTCAACTTGCTTGTATTCGTAGATGCTGCAGCGGCCACCGATTGCCACGAAGTGCCTGACCACATCTGCCCGCCTGCGCTCATCACCGGTGCAATCCAGATCACACCCGCCAGCGTCACAATCGCCCATTTCTTCACCTTACTGCCCTTAACGTCTTCCAGCTGTTTCTCATGTTTCCCCAGCATGTCTGAAACGTCTCTCCCATCTTGTATATCAATCTTAGACATCACGAACACTGCCAAGTAGGCAGCCGATAGCGAGATCTCTAGTATACTCTTCTATTAATAGACTACTTTTTGTGAAAAAAGTTACGCCCCCAGCTAACTTTGAGGGGATTCTTGGCAAAAAGAAACCCATGTATGCAATTAGCTACTCATACATGGGAATTTATCTGTATACTGATATTCGTTATATTTTCAATTTAACTCTGGGAAATGAATTTCGGGTAACATTCGATTGGGGTCCTCTTCGTTCTCACTAATGTCATGATCATAACTATAATTCCAGTGCCCATTGGCGTAATCGAGGTAGATCAGCGACTCATATATAGAATGGTTCTGCTCTATGTTCTCTGAGATGTAGCTCCATTCCAAGGTTGCATGAACAACAGCTTGGTTCTCCCCAAGAAACACGACTCGTTCATTAGACATATGATACGTAGTGTCTCCATACTCAAAGGAAGCTCTTGTAATGTGCTCCCATGTTCTCCATTCATCAACTGCATTTGCGTTCATTCGTTCAATATCAAATGGCGAAGTGTATTTATACGTTAAATCAAAGTCTTTCTGATTAAACGCTCTATAATATTGCCTGAGGTCAGATAGGACATTTTGTTGCTTCTCATTAAAATTCTCTTTTATCGTATGTACAGATTTATCGATATCTTCTGGAAGCGTAGTATTACTGGAAAGATATCGATCCTGAAGTATTTTCCACATATTATTTTCTTTCTTAATTCTGAATACGATCTCATGCTGGTCGTCCATTACCTGATTATTATGAATATAAGTAACGTACAATAATGCCTGGTTCGCAGATTCATATGTAATGCTTGTGATATCGACATTGTAGATTCGATCAGGGATTTCGCTCACTTGGGGTGCTATCTTACTATCCGTCAAATAAGATCTCTGCATATGATCTGAAGCTAGTAGTTCTACAGTGAAAGCTCTATCATATGTTGTTATCAAATCAAGTATCTCTTTCTCTTGACCATACCCATACTGCACCATCCACGCCGTATTCGACTTTTTATCATACTTAACCGCATGCTTGGTTAACCAGGCGGCATAACGGATAGGTAAAAAGAATTTTCCATCAATCTGAATACCTGGCCTTTGTAATTCGTAGTAATCTCCCGATCCACTAATGTAACCATCGTCCGGTAGAAAGATAAATTTTGATTTCCCGATCTTAACTGAGATCTCTCGATCTACCACTGAGTAATCCGCTTGGTACCCCATTAGTTGAATAAACTCTCGAAACGGAACATACACCGTTCCTGATTTTGTCATCAGTTTAATATTTGTTGGCTTTTCATTTACGTACAGTTGTATGGATTCTTTATTATCTTGAGCATACGCCAGTGATGGTATAGATATTAACCCCAGAACGAGGACAAAAACTAGCATTTTTTTAAGCAAATTTACACCCTCTATCCATGAAATTTATGACTTTATAATATAAAGAAGCGAAACCAACCAGTTGAACTTATTCCCCTGATCGATTTCGCTTCACTAAGATAAAGAGCTAATTACTATTATAGATATCCTAATTTGTCCAAAACCCGCTTCAACATCACTGCTGCCTGTGCACGAGTTGCATTTCCCTGAGGTTCAAATGTTCTGGCTGTCATGCCTTGAATGATTCCCTCCTGCACCGCTTTGGCAACAGAATCCTTGGACTGGATTTTGTTGCTGTCCTTGAACTTGGATAGAGTGGTAGCAGCCGAAGATTGAAGAGAGACTGTTTTCCCACCGTAGTTCATCGCACGTACCATCATAAGTGCCATCTGCTCACGCGTAATGGGACGATCCGGCTTAAAGGTACCATCGGTATTTCCTGTAATGATTCCCGCTTCAGCAGCAGCACCGATATAGGCACTTGTCACACTACCGCTACGAACGTCCTGGAAACGACTTGCTGCAGTAGGTTCTCCATTCAGTCCTAGACCTCTAGCGACCAATTCAGCAAATTCCGCACGTGTAATGTTCTCATTCGGTCGGTAGAAGGAACCACCCGGTGTGTTAATTATCCATTTGGCAGAGAGCTCCTTAATGACCTCACTAGCCCAGTGTGACGCCGTATCCGGATAACTAACGATGTTGTTAACAGGGACTACCGACTGATTGCCATTCAGCTGTCCTTGAACAACTACACCACCTGTCGTATTTTTAAAGGAACTAGGTACATTGGATAACCTAAATGTAACTGGATCAATATACGTAAATCCAGATGTTACACTCGGGGTATTGGCAGCCAATTGCATAGCCAGTTGGCTTTTGACATTCTGATCTACACGTTGATCGCTTGTTCCATTACCGGCATACAAATATACGTCCGTATAGTTGCCAAGCTTCTGTGCTCCTGCACCTGCAATCAAGCCTTCCATCGTCCCCGATGAAGACACAGGTACCGTCTCTAACTGAACGTATAAGGATGGAACCGCTGCTCCTGTCGTTGTACTTGTGTTTGACGTTCCTACACTCCGACTCATAGCCGCCATATCTAAATTAGACAGTGGCACCGTCCAGAGAAGATCGCCATATTTCACACCAATAGTGCCTGTGCGATAACTTGCAGCAATCTGAGTCAGTGCATTCAATGGGAATCCAACATACGCAGCCGATTCACTGTCCGGAATCTCAAATATCACCGGCTGAGTCAATTTCCCGTTTGCTCCAGCGTATTCAAAGGACTGAATCAACTTGGTTGCATCCACGTTGAATTGACGAGTCGGCCGATTATAGTGGGACATCGCAGACACAGCAGAAGCCGTAGTATTATTCATCACAAGTAAAGACTGACCATAGCTCGCTGCATCCAATTCCGACAACCAGGAAGGACGGTTTCCCGACTGATTATTGTTCGAACTATTATTCGTCTGTTGTAACGTAAGTGGACCAAATGCTGTTATCGTGACATTCGACGCATCCCGTAACGGCACTGCCCCAGGTACATAACTCACCGTTCCCGTCTGAGTAGCTGTCGATGTTACTGCTGAAGTATCCACTTTCAACGTCACCACAGAGCCAGAAGCTGAAGCAGACAATACAGTTGTGTTTGAATTACCAATCACTACACTGAACTGAGATGCTGTTAGTGCAGTCTGGGACTGGATTGAATCACGGAAATTAATTTGAACCGTGTCTCCCTGAAGCGTAGCCGACAGGATTTTGCCATTTCCATATGTGTACGTTACTGGAGTCAGATTGAGATATCCTGCTGGGTTATTGTTCAGATCCGTTAATCGCAATGCTCCAGGTACATATGATAGAGATATATTTTGTGTATCCCTCACCGCTGAAGCCAGCGTTAACGTAACCAGATCATTTTCGATCTCAGAATCATTAACGAAGACTGGCTTACCATCGACCAGAACAGAATATTGGCTGTTGAGCGGTTTATTCGTCGTGTTCAGTGGTTCATTGTAACGCATCCATAACTTGTTACCACTCACCTCAGCACTCTTAAACTCAGGTGGTTTGGTATCAATTGAATTGCGGACATAGAAGCCGCTGAATCCAGCAAGAGCCTGTCCACGTGTATCTTTTACGGGCCATGAACCTGGCGTGTATGCAACCCGAACGACTTCACCATCCGTAATCGACCGACTAAGATTCAATGTAACCACAGAGCTGCCATTGATTGATATGCTATTGATGCCTACAGCCGACTGATCCGCAGTTACACTGAATTGTCTTGCTGCATCACTTGAAGTGATATATACCGTCTCAGGATAGTACAACGTCATTGTACTGTAATACACGTTACCTTCTCGCGGCTTGGACATGACAGAGTCTAAACCGTTCTCCACATCTCTTGCGCCAAAAGCAGCCGCAGCGTTGGAAGACTGATCTGTAAGACGATTACCTGTAGTACCGGGTGCATATGCGATCCGCACAACCTGTCCTACCGCTACACCCGTATCCAAGACAACATATACACTGTCACCTGAGATATAAGTGGAACTGACATTCCTCTTTTCACCATTTACAGTTACAGCATAAGTACTACTCAGCGAATTAGTGCTGTACAGCCACTCATCATAAGTCAGGCGAATGGTGTTATTGCTATGCATCTTAGCATTCTTCAACACAGGTGCAGTTGTATCTGCACTTAATGTTTTAAAGGCCCATGATGTAGACCCATTAAGGCCTGTGAATGTATTTCCTGCTTTATCACGAAACGTATTGGCTGGGATGTCTACCACATAATTCGTGTTGCTGTCCAATGCGTTCGCAGGTGTAATCAGCAATTGTCTATTGTTTGCACTATTAATGGCTGTCTTGGATGCAACGGTTGCTCCATTTGATTTTTTGAGCGTTACATTCTGAATGTAATTCGGATCAAGTTCTTTGTTGAACGTAACTGTTAAATTTCCCGTCAAAGGTGCATTGGTAGTACCGTTTGCGGGAGATACAGTAGATACCATGAGGGACGTCGGATCGGATATGATATTGAATCCCCAAACATTCCCATTAATTGCACTGATATCATTCTCATTGCTATCCCGCAAATAACCTTCTGGCATTACGATGTAATATGTAGTGTTGTTGTTCCAGTTATTCGTGGGAACGATCGTAATCGTATTGGTTCCAAAACCTGTAATTCGAGGTGCTCCTGCGTTTACTGGAATCTGCTCAAATACAGTACCACCAACTCTTCCCTGATAAATAATGAGATTCCCTCTACCTGCGGTTACAGGCTTATCGAACGTCATCACTACCTTAGTTGAAAGGGATACCATTGCTGCGTTATCAGGAACTCTACTCACAAGAGAAGTTGAGCCTAGCCCCAGAGCACTGAAGGTCCACTCTTTGTTAGTCAGTCCCGGAAATGCAGTATTGTCCGCGTAAACAAATGATTTATTATCTATCTCTACGTAGTATGTTGCTCCCGGTAGAGTCTTGCCCAGTGTAATCGTCACTCGTAGGCCAGTAGCTGGTACAGGTGTGTTGTCCCCAGCATCGGGTGTCGTAGGGTCTGTAATCGGTGGTGTGGGATCAACCACAACTTGGTCACTGGATACCAGCACCGAACCCATCGTTGTATTGTCATCCAAACGCTTAATCAAGATTGAACTTTGTGTACCAGTTGCCTTCTGAACAGGTTTATCAAAATCAATAACGAATGGTACTGAACTATCGACATTCGTTCCTTTCACCGCAGGAACAGTATTCGTTATTCCATTTGCACTTAATGCGTGTGCAGCATATGCTTCCTGCTCGACTCCACTCCAACCCGTAAGCCATCCTTGAGCCGTCAGCATAACAATTAAGATTCCGAGCATGCCTTTTCTTGCAATTCTCTTCAATTTCACTGATCTTCCCCCTTATCTGCATTTCTTCTCCTGTCTGATGTACAGACCTCATTATGTATTTCGGTTAGAGAAGGGATTTCATTTAGTTATTTGGGGATTTATTCCATAATTTTTCCTTTGTCTATGACAAGCAGTGAAATCGATGGAAGCACAAAAAAGCCCTTAATTCCTTTAACGGAATCAAGGGCTTCATTACTTTTGAATCTAACTTACAAACCTGCTTGAGATTTCAAAAGGTCTACTTTGTCCACTTGCTCCCAAGGTACATCCAGGTCTGTACGGCCGAAGTGACCGTAAGCAGCGGTTTGTTTGTAGATTGGGCGACGCAGATCTAGCATACGAATGATGCCAGCCGGACGAAGATCAAAGTTGTTACGCACAAGCTCAACCAATTTCTCTTCGCTGACTTTGCCAGTTCCGTATGTATCCACGTTGATCGATACCGGGTTGGCTACACCAATCGCGTAAGCGAGCTGGATTTCAACTTTGTCTGCAAGACCTGCAGCTACAAGGTTTTTCGCTACGTAACGTGCCGCATATGCTGCGGAGCGGTCTACTTTTGTTGGATCTTTACCAGAGAACGCACCACCGCCGTGACGTGCATAACCGCCGTAGGTATCTACGATGATTTTACGTCCAGTAAGGCCTGCATCTCCCTGAGGTCCGCCAATGACGAAACGTCCTGTTGGGTTGATGAAATATTTAGTCTGCTCATCCAGCAATCCAGCTGGAACGACAGGCAAGATTACATGTTCTTTGATATCTTTTTGGATCTGCTCCAGCGTAGTCTCTTCAGCGTGCTGAGTAGACACAACGATTGTATCCACACGTACCGGTTTGTCACCGTCGTATTCAATCGTTACTTGCGTTTTACCATCCGGACGAAGATATTCCAATGTACCGTTCTTACGCACTTCCGCCAGACGACGCGCGATACGGTGGGACAGTGCGATTGGCAAAGGCATGAGTTCAGGTGTTTCGTTCGTTGCAAAACCGAACATCAAACCTTGGTCACCTGCACCAATGTTTTCTGTTTCACGAGCAACTTGTTCCGGGTCACGGTTCTCAAGCGCTGCGTTAACGCCTTGGGCAATATCAGCGGACTGCTCATTCAGAGAAGTCAGAACTGCACAAGTGTTATAATCAAAACCGAACTTGGCACGTGTGTAGCCAATATCCTTAATTGTATTACGAACGATGGACGGAATGTCCACGTATTCAGAAGCTGAACTGATTTCACCGATGACAAGCACTAAGCCTGTGGCTACGGAAACTTCGCAAGCTACGCGAGCATTGGGGTCGTTTGCAAGAAATGCGTCCAATACGGCGTCTGAGATCTGATCGCAGATTTTATCCGGATGTCCTTCGGTTACAGACTCCGATGTAAATAGATGCCGGCCTTTAACAGACATGAAGTTTCAACCTCCCATAACTAGTAGTATGGCGATTGCCCGAACAAAACATGACAGCGATTCGTTCACTGTACCCTCGAAGCTTTCCAAAATGGAATAAGGACGCAGAGTCCGCAGTACCGAAGATAAGGATTTTTCAGGTAATTGCCTCAAACGAAAATCAACCTTTCCCTAGTGGAAAAGGTTGCATACCTCAAGTGCCATCTTAACGTATTTGTCAAGACGTGTCAAACGAAATGGGGTAAGGAAAATGCCCTATAAGTGCTGTTCTGCCTGGCGAATTAGCCTTTTCGTGATCTCTCCACCAACCGATCCATTCTCGCGGGAAGTTAGATGTCCCCACCCTTTGTATTGCCCATAGGAGTGATCACTTACTTCACCCAGTTCAGATCCAAATTCTGTATCCGCACCAGCTAAACCTCTACCACCATAACCTACATTGAGACCAAACTCTGCAGCAATCTCATACTTCATCTGATCCAGCATTTGACGACTTTCGGGTACCACTTTACGATTGCTTCTAGCCATGATTCCTGCACCTCCATTAATTGATTGTCAACAGTTATAGAGTGAGCAGGAACAAGGTTGGCTAGCCGTATTAATGTTTGTTAGAACTGGGTAATCTGAGCAAATGAAATGTAAGACTAATGAATAATTCCTTTAACAGCTACAAATCCTATTTCAGAGTATATCCACCACGAACCATTACAGTTAAGCTGTATTTGTTTCCTTCCAATACCGTGATCCCCCGTCCATCCCTTGGAAAAGAGAGCAGGTGATTGGTCGGCGCTGCCTGTCCATTCGTCAGATCAATCCCGTCCGTCAGATCAGCTACGCCATTCGTACCTTCACTGACGATCACAGCTTTGCCGCTACGTACAATGAACTCCGCGCCAGACTTACCGATCAGCTGTTGACCCGGCTTCACGGTTACGATCTCAACGGCTTCAGAAGCGCCTGAGACCAGTGGAGGAAGTGATGTATCTCCACCTGTGCTACCGGAGTTCCCGGTTCCTGTAGAGCCAGTGTTGTTACCATTTCCTGCATTGCTGTCTGTTCCCGTATTGGTACTTCCTCCTCCAGTCGGGATCTTACCGCCCAAAGCCTGTTGGATCTGCTGATCTACATAACTCTTTGTTACAACCGGATCATCTGCTGTTCCTGGTTGGCTTGTACCTGCACCGATGGCTGTATTACTGTATACCGACCCAACCCAGACGCCAACACCAATGGCGAGCGCAGCGAGGGATACTTTCATATAAGGTTTCATGTGAATCATTTTCCTCCTCTGGTAATCTATTAACTTTAACTATAGAGAAAAAATAGACATGCGACAAGCAAAACCTCGCTTCCGTAGATGTGGAAGCGAGGTCTTAGCTTTAAAATATCTTAATTTGCGTACAAATTACCGATTATTATTGGGATTATTAGAACCCTCTTCCGGGAACTCCGGGATGATCGGTTCTTCTTTAGGCAGTTTGGATACATCGTAACTATAGCCTTGTTCTGCAAGACGAATTCGTTGACCTTCGAAAACATCATACAAGGCTACGCGATATGATCCACCACGTATTTTATCAAATACCGTATCATCAATACTCCAGTTCAGCGTCTGATTAATACCTGTCTTCAGATCAGTTCCTGGTGTGAGCTCTTTATCAAACACTTTTCCTGACCCATCAGTTATAGATAAAATCAGCTTGTGTCCGTACTCTCCACTATCCACAGCTTCCTCCTGTGTTAAGGAGTAGATCATCTCGATCTGTACTGCCGTTCCACCTGTAAGGTAAGCTTTAATATTGCTGCCCGAGAATTTGAAAGGATACAAGTCGATATCATTCAGAGAAGATAGAACAGATAATGATTTTGGCTGTACTTCAAATGACATGGCATTAACATAAGCCGTTGCATCACCTTCACCGGTGACAAATTTGTTGTCAGCAACCCCTTCACCTACAATCAGACGCATATCAGATAATGTTTTCACACTCTTCGGCACTTTGGCCCAGAACGTAACGATACTCTTCTGACCTGGTCCCGGTACACGGTTTGCCTGCTTAGCTGTTGCTTTGTAGTATTGACCATCTGCTGTTTTGTAGTATCCTACCAACTTCGCAAGGCCACTCTGACGCAGAGACTTATTCGTCATCTCGAATTCAGTGTATACAATATCGGACGAAGATCCCGGATACACATATGTTCTGCGTATGCCCAGCTCCGTTTCTTTATCTGCAGTTCCTTGAGTATAGGTTTTCCCTTCGCCTACATAAGAGAGGGGCTGAATTAAACCGGACGTACTAAGAGTAATCCAATCGTTCTTTTCTTCTTCACTTACTTTCTCCTGCAAAGTTAATTCCAGACGGCTCATATTGAGTTCAGATGGAATCTTCGTCAAGAGATAAGCTTCGGTGACCATGCCAGAACCTAGTAATTTGCCGCCTTCTGCACGAATCAGCTTCGTATCTCCATCAATGCGTGCGGAATCGATTGTAAACATTGCTTCCAGCTCAGGCAATTGAACCGTTTTGGTCGATGCATTACGGATGGTGACCTTGGCAGCAATAATATCACTGTCTGTCCATGGGAGCCGTTGCAAGGAGCCTACAGATACACCGAATGTACCTTTACTATTCTTAATTACTGTTTCTGTCGTAAGTCCATCTCCACTTGTTACGGATTCAGGAATAGCATAGATGCCAATAGGATAGGAGAACTCAAAGCCACTCGTGCCTCCACCAGACGTTTCCCCTTCTTTGCTCTCATCTTTGGTTGTAGGTGTCATCGCATATAATTTGATTTTGCTGGTATCCCCATTCCCTTGAATCGTAGAGCTCAGTTTGATCGTTTTAGTCGCACCTGGCTTCAACTTCAGATCATCCAGTGCCTTCGTCTCGATCGGATAGGAAGTACCATCTTCTGTACGGATCTCTAATGCGTATTTGGGAACCTTAACTTCTTTTTTCCCTTGGTTCTTAATGACCCACTGCATCGTTAGATCAAACTCTTCGTCCTCACCACGGACACGAGCAGATTCCAAAAGAGTCGATACAGGTTGTCCATCAATCGAGATGATATTCGGTTGATTGGCTGCTACGTTTACATTAGTTTGACTAGCTTCGGGCAGCTGTAGTGCAGCAACTGGCAGAGCTGTCTTCTCTTCACCTTGTTCTTCCACAAGAAGTAATTCAGACTTTTCCAGTTTCAACGCTGTAGGCAATGAAGCCATTAAATTTAACGTTTTGTTGGCCTGTGCCTGAATGCTGACACCTGTACTATCCTTATCCGGGGTCAATGGATAATTCGTACCACCTGGTGTACGTAGAATCCACTTGATGTTTGGATTATCCAACAGCTTGTAACTGATATTATTCAGGTTTACGCCAACTTTGACGTATTGCTTTTTATTTTCACCCGGATAAACTTTAATACCAGAGACTTTAACCTTGACGGCTGAATCACTCAAACGAACCGTCTTCGTTTTGCCTACAGGTGTAGTGATGCTATATGAAGCAGGAACATTGAATTTCCCCAACGTGCTTTCATAATTTGGTTTACTGAAATCCCATTTTACAATCAGGAAGTTCAGATCACTTAATTTCACTTCACGTCCAACCTTCATAACATATGTGAGATCCACCGTGGAACCAGGTGATACTGTCTTCTTCTCTTGATCCTTGGCGATCAGTTTCGGAGAGAAGCTTGTTCCACCTTTTGTTTTCACTTTGCTCCAATAATCGAGCATCATCATTGGTGTGCTGTCATTATTTTTATACGTCAGTGTATACGTCACCGTATTTCCGTCGTCTTGCGACAAGATATTGACGTCTGTTAACTTCACGGTACTACGTGCAGTTACTTTGACCGCAGGTACCTTAGCCAGGGTATGTACGACTTTATTCGTGGTTGTTGTCTGTTGCTTCTTTGTTGTTGCGCTGTTATTTGTAGCAGGTTTACCTGAGTTAGCTGGTGTACTTGCTGCAGCTACTAAGCCTCCACTTGAACTGATGAATAACATACTAGTTATCAAAGTCGTTATGACCTTTTTATGATCCACTTCCAAACCTCCCATAAGTTGCTTGTTGCTTTATAGTATAAACGTTTGGGAAGGAAAGAAAGTTACGATGTTGTTGGATTTATTACAAAGCAATAGTTGCTTTTTTATTACTCTATTACCTGAACATTTCTAGTTGTTGTGAAGACTTCTGACTGTGAAGCTGGGATTCCATTGGCACGAATGAAACTAGAATCCTTAACTTGAACCGCATATTCATCCGTGTAATCTGCTAGAAAAGTGACAATAATACTATTGCCCTCAACTACTGTGGTGTAATCGATCATTGGAATTAATATAGGAACGTTCAATTGGGACAGTTTCCTGATAATCAAGTCATTTGCATATAGTTCTTGATTAGTTGTATCAAGGTCTTGTGTAAATGGTATTTCGATCTGTTTGTTGATTTGGGGAATTTTTGTTCCAACTTCAAGGCTAACCTTCGGGAGCTCTGTATTCACATGTGTGTTTCGTGTTGTAATGTACGTCTCTGACTGTGATGCTGCGTTGCCATTTGCGCGAATAAATAGAGAATCTCTAACTTGTACAGCATATTCATCTGTATAATCTACTAAGAAAGATACAATAATTCTCTTTCCTTCAACAACTGTAGTGTAGTCGATCATTGGAATCAACGTTGGTGTATTTGTTTTTCCAAGTTGTCTGATCACTAGGTCATATGCATATTGTTCTTGATTAACTGTATCCAATGCTTGTGTAAATGGTATTTCTATCTGCTTATTAATTTGGGGAATTTTCGTTCCAATTTGGAGATTTACTTCTAATGCATCGACGTTAACATTTTCTGCATTTGGTTTATTCTTTGATGCGATCTTACTCACAGAATAGGTTCTTGCTATGTTCTCAGATATCCTCAAGGTTGTACAACTATGTAATGAATCGTCCAATACGCTATTCGTATTCGCAGCTGCTTCGATAACTCCACTTGAACTGATCAACAACATGCTTGCCAACAAAGTCGTCACGGCATTTTTATTATCCATTTCCAAACCTCCCATAAGTTGCTTGTTGCTTTATAGTATAAACGTTTGAGAGGGAAAGAAAGTTACGATATTGTTGGTTTTAGCGTATCTTCACTTGTGCTCCGTACTCGTCTGTATAACTAGATCTTGTTACCTTTAAGTCCAATTTGACCCTAGTCATATTAAAATCATATTCATAATTTACTATCACATCAGCTTCATAAGCTTCTCTTATTTAATGTGTATTTAGTAATTTCACTTTATAATTCATTTCTTATAACAACCTAATAACACAAAAAAACCAGAGAACTAGGTTCTCTGGTTTTACTTTGTGAAGATTAGTTATTGATGACAGTGTTGATTGTGTGAACTTTACCAGCTTTATCAGTCACAGAAACTACAGCTGCTGAACCACCAGTGATGGTGTCAGATCCCGTTTCTACTGCAAACATAACTACAGGGCTGTTATTTGTTGCACTAAAGTCACTAGTAACGGATACATTATAAGTTTTAGAACCGATAGTTACTTTAGGTGCCAATTCAGCTTCTGTAACCGCAGTTGAAGTATTGAACGCACTGCCATTGATTGTCAATTTAATTTTACCATCAATTGCAGCCGCACCATCAGCAAGGTTTACAGGTGTAGAAGCAGTTACTGTTGGAGCAACATATTGTGTAGTACCTGCATCAGCAGTTACATCAGTCAGAGTTGTGTTGATTGCAGCTTTGATAGCTTGAACAGCATCAGCATTTGCAACATCTTGAGCAACAGTTACTAAGATGGCATTGCCAGTTTTAACAGCAGTTACACCACCAGTTGCACCGCCTTGTACAAAGCTAACAGTGAAAGCATTTCCTGCAGTTCCACCAAGAACTGAAGTCAGTTTAACACCATTAGTATCAACAGTAGATTTTACTGCTGCTTTGTAAGGTGTAACTTGAGTTGCAGTTACAGCTGTAGCGGAAGTTGCGCTTGATGGAGCTGTAACATTGTAGACATCAGAGTTAGCAACTTTAACAGCTGCTCCACTAGTGTCTGTTCCAGTTCCAGTTCCTTTTGCTGCAAGGTATTTAGCATCTTTAACTTGAACAGAGATTGGCTTGTTAAGAACAGAATCCTTTTTCAGAACCACTTGAAGCACATTTTCTGTACCAGTTTTAATATTAACAGAATAATCAGCATTTGGTGTCAAAGCTGGAATATCGTCAGTTGACAGATCTTTAATAACGATATCGTTAGCAATATCTGTTGCCACTGCGCCAGTAACTACACCAAGTTGGCTGTTGAAAGCAATCTCAAACGTTTGAGTTGCAGGCGTTCCAGTGCTTGCAGGACGAACACTATCAACAGAAGTAACACGAGGAGCAACAGTATTGCTCACTGGCATATTAACATTGCTTGTCAAGTTACTTCTACCATTTGAATAAGTCTCAAGAGAGTTATTCGCAAACAATGTGATAAATCCACCATTAACTGCATCAGCAGTTTTCAGTGTAACTTTTGTATCATCGATGCTAACGGATGTTGGGTAAACACCGTTGATTTGGAAGTCACTGATATTAGCATTAGCTACTACTTGATTGAATTTCAATTCAAAAGTTTTAGCATCTTTTTGTACTGCACCAGTGAATTTAAGTTGATTGTCTGTAGCAGATTTCAAACCACTGCTAGAGAGAGATACAACTTGACCAGTTTTAGATTTCAAACCTGTAGTCCATACAGCTGACACAGAACCAGATGGTCCAAATGTCACCTTAGTTCCATCAATCGTTTCTGGGAATTGAAGAACCACGGATTTACCACCGTTTACTGGGTTAACAGTAACTTCACTTGGAATTGCAATATTTTGTGCATTTGCACCTGTTTTTGCAAAATTGATATAGTAGTTAGATTTAGTACCCAGTGTTGCCAGATCCATTTCACGTCCAAAATTCAATGTGAGTTTGCGTGAAACTTCATTGTAATCTGTGGAAGTGATTTCTGGATTTGTAACATCACTTGCTACGAAAGTACCATTGTACTCTACCAGAGTGTTTCTCAATGCAGTTAGATCCTCAATATCTGCCACTTTCAAGTTGTAAGTTCCAGTAGCAAGTGTGTTAAAGAATTTAACATCGAAGATTTTATTTGAAGAGTCCACTGCGACTACACTGCTCACAGGAATTACTACATCACCTTTTTTAACAGTGAAGTATTTTTTATCAGTTGCGTTTACTGCTTTGTCAAAACGTACAGTCAATGTGTTTGTACGATCACCGAAAGTTGTTTCAACCACTTGTGGACGAACCAAGTCAACTGTAGCGTTGATTTTGTGTTCTTTCACAGCGTTAACGTTACCGGAGTAGTCTTTCACTTCTACGAACAAAGTGGACTCATATCCTGGCAAACGATTAGCAGAAGAGAATTGAACTTCGTATACATTGGAAGCAATTTGTGTTACAGTACCAGTCTTTTTGCTATCACCATTCTTCCAGTAGAAGCTGTCGTTAGTTACAGAAGCTGGATCGATCTCTTCATCGAAAGTTACAGTTACTTTTTCCAAAGTAGCGGAGATTTCAGTCACTTTAGGACCTTCAGTGTCAACAGCTACAGTGAAATCAGTAGTCGCTGCCAAAGATTTCAAACCAGCGAAGTCTTCAACCAAAGAAGTTGTCAATTTGTGTGCACCTTCGGAGATTGTTCCTGTGTAATCACGCAGGATCACTTCACGTTGGTTAGCACCTGGAGTTACAGATCCAACAAACGCTTTGTCATCCAATTGGAAGTTGCTGCTTGTAGGAGCAACGATTGGCTCAGAGAAAGTTACTTTGATAACTTTAGTTCCCAAAGCTTTAACTTCTGTTACTGTAGGCAGTACATTGTCAGCAGATGTGAAGGAAACTTCACCTTGTGGCAATACAGTACCTGTAGAAGATTTCACGTTTTTAACAACTACTTTGTAAGTTGTTCCTTGCGTGAATTTGCTGGATTCGTTCAACAACAGGCGAGCTGTTTTACCGTCAGCCAACAAAGTGATGGATTTGATTCCTTTGGAATTGCTATCCACAGAGTAGTTGTTTTTGTCAGTTGCAGTAGCTTTATCTACTTTACCATCAAAAGCAACGTCAACTTCTTTCAAGTTAACAGAAGAAGCGGATTGTACTTTTGTTGCAGCTTCTACAACATAAGTAACTTTTTCAGTGAAAGATTTTTCTTTGTAAGTAAATTTCACTTCAGTTTCTTTGTTAGCTTCAAGAGCTTTATCCAAAGTAACTTTTACAGTTTCGCCGTCGCTGATTTTGAATTCAACAACTTTTCCACCCTCAGTTACTGTGTAAGAAGATACTTTCAAGCTTTGTGCTTCGTCAATTGCGTAAGCAGCGCCTACAAGCAATTCACGGGAAGCGTTAGCTGTGAAGTTAGTGTTCGCATCAACCAAACCAGCGTTGATTGCTGCTTGAACATAACCTTTAGCCCAAGCTGGAGCAGTGTTGTTTGTTTCAGCTGGGATTTCAAGATCCAATGCACGAGTCAGGATTGTAGCCATCTCGGACACAGTCACTTTACCGTTGAAGTCGAAGATTTTCTTCTCAACGTTTTTACCTTCCATGATACCAGCAGCAGTTACTGCTTCGATGTAAGGTACAGCCCAGTTTTTAGCTGTGTAGTTTTTGTCAGTGTAAGAAAGAGTTCCAGTGATCTCTTTCAGACCCAGCAATTTAGTGATAACTTTTGCAAACTCAGCGCGAGTCATGTCTTTGTCAAGACCTGCTGTACCATCCGGATAACCGTTGAAGATACCTTTTGCTTTCAATGCATCAAACTGTTGTTGCGGGGAAACTGCTGTGTCACCGAATGCTACAGATGCAAACATTGAGAATGCCATTGCTGTAGACAATGCTACGGATAAAATTTTCTTCATAACCTTTTTTTCTCCTCCTTGGGCGTTCATAACATTTGAATTTTCTTTTTTAATAGGGTCGCTCGTATTCCTCATATATTGTTGCACCCCCTTTCCAGAGTTGTGAGCAAGTTAATATAAATGATGTCTGTGAGCATATCACAGAAACTTGTAAACTAGTTTGTAAAACAGAATCACACGTAAATAGAGTAGTTTCCTAATCCTACCTTACGTATTATACAATGGGTCTCTCGTGCCGTAAAGCAATTTTTTCTAAAAAATAGACAAGATTCTTCACGAGGTCATTCTTGGTAACAGGCCCAATGTTTTCGACTCTACACTTTAAACGCAGTAGATTTCAAAAAGTTGCGGATTGCACAAAAAAAGTTTTGATTTTTTTTATGTATAGGTACAGTGCGGGTATTGAAGCCAATCAAAACCTTTTCAAACCATTGATACACCAGTGAATTTGGAATTGTGATCTCTGGTTTGTCTGTGCTACCAACGTTTATTTATACCCGCAACTTCAACCTATGAAGCGACAAAATTCACAAAAAATAAAATAAAAAAGCACCCCTTTTGGGATGCTTTTGGTGCAGTTCTGGAAATATAAGTTATTTAATCTTCATCGCGAGTTCAATAATCTGAGCACGCATATTTGGATCACTGTTCAATCTCAGATACATATCGTCAATTGGTTGTCTGTTCTCACGGTACGTTTTCTCATGCTTCATCGTCGTGTGAGACCATTCAATCAACTCATTCTCAGCCAGAACCAGATTGTTATACGCATCATGGAAGCCAGTGGACTGTACAAGCCCTTCCATAACTTCCTGAGAGATCTCCTGAGTCTTGCGTGTATCTTCCAACTTCTTCTCCAGAATGACTGCCTGCTTCTCAAACTGTGTCTTTGCCTTCATGTAGCCCAGCTGGGCTTTCGAATAAATCGGTTTCATTAGCTAACTTCACCCTCTAGATCATTGTGTATTTACCGTTATTGTATCTTAAACTCTAGCAAATTACAAAAATAGTTATTGGTAAAAATTCTGTTTCTTCTATTATAAAAGTACTCTATGTCAATTCATTGACAGCCATGAAAAGGACCTGCCCCTTTAGAGTAAGGGACAGGTCCTTCCTAAATTGATTCCATGTATCAAATGAATTAACTCAAAGTTTTAGGGAATAATCCTGTGCTCTTTTTGAGCAATTCCACAGCAATCTTCGCTGCTTCTGCGCGAGTCATGTTCCCCTTTGGATTGAATTGATACGAAGGTTTCTTAGCCCCTGGAACAGTCACAGGGCTTCCTTCCATGATCTTCGCTTTTGTCACTGCTTGTACAGCTGGACGAGCATAATACTCAATTGAAGATGAATCCAGGAACGACTTACCTAGCGCTGAAGATAACTTGCTATCATTGGCCGCAAGTTTCGCGTTCATTGCACGTGCAATCATAACAGCCGCTTCTTCTCTGGAAACTGGTAATTGTGGCTGGAAGAATCCATCACTGCGTCCTTGTACAATCCCCACACGCGCTGCTGTCTCAATGGCTTCATAGCTCCAAATCTCAGCTCCAGTGCCTTTCCCTACGTCACTGAACGTTTGTTTGGTTGGATTTATCAATGGAATATCCATTCCCTTAACCAACAATGTTGCGAATTCCCCACGTGTTGTTTGATCATCTGCACCGAATGAATTACTCTTCAACGGCTTCATCAGCCCTTTGGAATACATCGCATTTAGTACATTTCTTGCCCATGGATGATTCGTGATATCCGAATAACTTCTGCTCTGCTTCATGACTTTGTAATAACCAAACTCATTAAACGGTACAGTAATCGTATGCTTCTTCGTATCTACTTTACCACCAATGGATACCCAGTTACCTGGATTTGTTTTATCTGAGTATTTGTAAACCGTAATTGTAGATCCTACATCATCTACAATAGATGGATCATAATTCAGAGTTAATGTTCCCCGCTGTGAAGGTGTCAGGATACGTTCTGCAGCATAATTAGTAAATGTCCCTTCTACGCTATAAGGAGCTAGACCGTTTGTACCAGGTTTGTATCCATTGTCGCTTTTGTTACCTAGCTCTCCTAAGCCACCATTGATCCAGTAGATATCCGAAATCAGTGCAAAATCACCTGTACTTAAAGTAGATGCGAAATTACCAGAAATCGTTGGAGACACTTGTATTGGTGTTTTTTGAACATTGGTACCTCTTTCATCCGAATCAACGCCGATTGAATTTCCATAATCATTAATTCGCTCTACAATACCTTTTGCTGGTTCTGCAATACCAAACAAAAGTTTGTTGTTAGGATAAAATTTCGTGATTCCTATCGAGTTCTCCGACTGAAGAACCGTCCCTTTAGGGAAGGACAACGTTAATTCTTTATTGAACACCGTGTATTTATTGGCTACTTTAGGAGCCATATACTGCGAATCTGTTGTAACCGCACTGGTGTAATACACAGTTACCGTATCATTCGTAGTCCCACCAGCACGCGTAATGCTAATCTTGATTTTGTTTTCTTTGTCGGCCTTCAATCCCACATAATCCAGTATGAAACGATTGTTATAGTCAGGCCGTTTAACCGCTGCTTCTTTACCAATAAGAACCTCCGTTGCTCCCTCTGCCTCGATATCGAACCGGATAAAGTTTTTATTTACGACAATTTGATTACCTACTGTTGGCTGAGGTGCAACAATTCGATAGGACGCAGGTTCACGGACAATCTCGATTCTCTGTGTAGAGCGGGCACCTGTACTATTAATTAATTCGAGTGTATAAACTTGGGTTCCCGGTGCATCGAACTTCAAACCGCGAATCCTCGCAATAAACTGATCTTCATTACCCGCAAAGTCAGAGCCAGTTGTTTCTCCTCCAACTGATCCACTGTTGATGATATCCAGAACCGGTGTTGTATTAACGGTTTTGCTGAAGATCACTTTTGATCCAGATGTCACATTAATGTTCTGTGCACCACTACCTCGGAATACCAAATCATATTCTTTTTCACTTGTTACGTATTTGTTATCTTTGAGCACAAAGTCTGGAGTGACGGCAAAGATTTTAGTCAGTTCATCTTCCGAATATGTCGATACTGTGTTTTTATCAAAAACACTTCTGGAGTCTTTAGGAATCAATGTAGGCATGAATGTAGAAATCGTTGAATTATTCGTATCCACTACATTAATTTTCAAAATCGTGGATATCGTTCTCGGTAGCCCACCCGCATCTTCTTCAATAGCCCGTATTTCGATAGTGTTCTCTCCATAATAGATAGGACCATTTCTCTGAATCGGTAGACTGAAGTTGAAGTCTTTAGTTTTAGGGAAAGCAAGAACTGGATCTTTCACCATACTTACATCTGTCGTTGCCTTTAATTGACCATTTACAATCAACTCAGCCTTGAGATCAGTCAAGGACTTAAAACCAAGTAGTTCCCCTTTAAGAGTCAGGTTTTGTGTGCCTTTAGATGAGTCAAATGTATATGTTCTACCATTCTGTAGGCTCTCTACATAGATCGAACTGATTGTAGCATAAGTCAGCTCAACAACTTTTGAGAGTTCTGGTGAAACATTCGTTCCAAATGAGAAGCGGATCTGTTGTTTACCGCTCGCAAGCTTCTTAATAACGTATACTTTTTGATTGGACTCTAAGCCACTAGCAGCCGGAGTGCCAGTATATTCTGTAATATCAAGCTCATTAGCCCCTGAAGGCAGATATACAGCTTTTAGCGTCTTTGTGATTGGTCTGCTGGACTCAACTAATATAAATACTTCATCATCCTGCAACATTGTTCCGTTAATTGGAACCTTGGAGTCGATAACTCCACCCTTGTAATTAGGTAGGTAGTAAATGTTAGTAATATCCTGTGCATCCGATGAATATACGTAATTCGCTGCATATTCTGCACTGAATGTTCCTTGGGTTACGTTAACTTTAAGGATTTGATTTTTCGCTATTATGGAACCATCAGGTGTTAAATCATAGGTTGGAACCCCTTGAAACTTAACCATTCTGTATTTCACAGATTTCCCGTCGGGACCTGTAATTAGTTTCTCTTCAGTTACCGTAACATCATAATCGTCAAAGGTTGTTTTTCCTCCAGGTTGTATTGTTACTTTTCCATCTGTAGCAAAATTATTACTACCTTCCTCATACGGAATCAATACTTCACCAGATAATGTTGCAGTTGTCTTATCTGGATCTGTGAACGTTGCCGGTTCGCTTCTGCTCAATACCGATTTCGTCTCACTACCGATATTTACATTAAGTTGAACGAACGGCTTAGTTTTATCAAAATAATAAACCACACGCTCTGTTTCGATCTGATTTGCTTCACTTACAATTTTGAACTTCAATATATTTTTTCCTGGCAACAATTTCATTTGTGCCGCAAAAAAGCTTCCATCTGGCCGTACAGGTGTATCAATGTCGTCCTTACCATTAACAGACACGATAACTTGAGTTGCATTCTTTACATTACCTTGAAAATCTACCCGTTCTGTGTCAACTACAGTCTCTGTACCTTCATTTAAATTGTAAGCTACACTACCTCCCTCAGCTGAAGGATCTGTGAAAAGAGTGAAATTTTCAATGAATGGGGCAGGATCATACAAAACATAGAATGTGTCTGAGCTTTCCACGGTACTCTGTCCTTGTGTCCCGATAAATGTAACTTTGTTAAATCCGGAAAACAAACCTACACTATTTGCTGTAAAACGATTGTTACCATTGTCAGTTATTGCAGTCGTAGTTGTACGTGTTTCATCAACTTTCCATTCTTGGACAGCTCCAGTCTGAGCAAGATTCAACTGCTCCACCTTCACTTTAAGCGATGTTCCATTAACCATAGCAAATGTGCCTGTTATCGTTAATGATGACGTTGGGCTTTTATACACATTATCCCGAGTGATAAACTCACCTTTGTTAGAAACTAACGAAAGTCTAGAGCTTTCACGAATCGTTCGATCGGATGGCGTAAAATAAGTCGTAAATGAATCCGCAGCCGAAGCAACGGAACCACCGAATAGACCTTGTGGGAACAATGAGAACACCATGGTGACCAACATGATCCAGACCAACGGCCGTTTCTTTTGTTGCATTAAATATCATCTCTCCTCTTTTAAGTCAGTTACCTTTATATATCGGCAAAAGGTTCCAATTATTTAGTAAAAATCTCAAAATAAACAAAAAACCTTATCCACAAGGGATAAGGTTGGGTCTGGAATAATATTCAAGAATAACTGTAACCATTACATTTATCTATTTATGATTTCGAACGGGTCTCCGGATTCAGCTTAACGCGCATGCGCATCAGGAAGTTAATAACCGGTCTTCTCGTTTTGCTAACAAGTCCGATAACTTCTGCTCCCACTTGGAGGAAGAACATCATGATACAGATGACCACAAATGTTACCCAATTCGCTTCAAACATGGCAGCAGAAGATTGGATAATCGCCAGAACTCCGAAGAATGCGGCAATTCCATAAATGATCAGTACCGTCTGACGGTGACTGAATCCAAGTTCACGCAAGCAGTGATGCAGGTGACCTTTATCCGGTGCGAAAATCGGTTTCCGTTGTACCGCACGACGGATAATCGCGAAGAAGGTATCCGAGAGCGGCACACCGATAATGATCAGCGGTGTAATAAAGGACACGATAGCAATTTGTTTGAATCCCAGCATGGACAGCATTGCCAGAGAGAAACCAAGGAATAGTGATCCGGTATCCCCCATGAAGATCTTGGCCGGGTGGAAGTTGAAGAACAGGAATCCGATAATACTACCCAGCAATACAAGACACATCAAGGCAATCATCATGTTACCCATGAGGAATGACATTACGGCAATGGTACCAATTGCAATACCAGATACACCGGCTGCCAGACCATCCAGACCATCAATCAGGTTAATCGCATTCGTTACACCAACGATCCAGAAGATCGTCAGCGGTATGGATACCCAAGCTTCGAGTGAAGAGTAGGAATCCTGAAACGGAATGTTAACGAAATCTACCCGGATATTAAATCCGAATACAACGACAGAAGCAGCAACGATCTGACCAAGCAGCTTCACTTTGGCCGATAGTTCAAACCGATCATCGAGTGCGCCGATCAGTACAATAATTGTTCCACCAATCAGAAACGCGCTGACAAAACTCATATCCCGAGTCGTGAACCATGCCGATACAAACGGAAGCAATGCAGCCACTGTAATAATAAAGGCCAGGAATATCCCCAGACCACCAAGACGAGGCATGATCCGTGTGTGTACTTTACGTGCATTCGGCGTATCCATTGCGCCAATGCGGACTGCGAACTTTTTGACAAGTGGTGTCAGGGCAAGAGCCAGTCCCATTGACACGATAAATCCAATGATAAAGATCGCTACCATTTGAACATTCGACCCCCAATTATAATACCTGTACGAAATTATAAATCCCCTGATCTCTTTTTATATATAAAAATTATTTGTTAGTCACTTTTGATGAAAAATGCAATTTGCACCAGAACGGAGAGGGCAGAAATAACCTGTAGAAGCGAAGCGTTCGCCTTTATCGCGGGATTTCAACCTTGTAAAGGTGGATAAAAGAAATCCAGAGATAACAGCGATCAAAAGGTTATTCTGACATCGAAGTGGCCGTATGCAACAACTTCCGTTTTTCATGGAGTGGCACACATGTAATCCGGAATGAATTATACGCTCATCACACCCGAAAAGCCATCCTCAATTTCTAGCAAAAACACGCATTTATCTCGCAATTACCTGTTTTTAACGGACTTTCGTCACGTTTTCTTTGTCACGCATCACCTTAACAGCGAATTTCGGAAGCGCAAGCATCCGGCCAGCCCGGCTTGGTTCACGCAATAAGCGATAGAACCACTCCAGTCTTAACTTTTGGAACAGGACAGGCGCACGTTTGGTTTTACCCGAAATCACATCAAAGCTTCCGCCAACGCCCATGGTTACGGGAACCTGCAGTGCATCTTTGTGCTTGTGAATCCACGGTTCTTGGGTGTCCGCCCCACGTGCTACAAACAACAGATCAGGTGCCGCTTCCCGAATGGAAGCGATGACCTGTTCATCCTCAGCCGGACCAAAATAACCGTCGCGATAACCCACAATTCGAATCGCCGGATATTGCTGTTGTAACCGAACTGCCGTTTCTTGAATCACCTCAGGGGTGGAACCCAGCAGATATACGCCCCATCGATAGTTTTCTCCAACACGCAGCAATTCATGTAAAAGCTCAAAACCCGGCACTCGCTCAGCTACAGGATCTCCACAATAGTTTGCAGCCCATACGACACCTGTTCCATCAGGAACAATCAATTCCGCAGCTTGCATAACTTCCATAATTGCGGGATTTTCCAATGCGGCCATAACCATAATGGGATTGGCTGTAATGACCTGATGTGGTGTCTGTTTGGACAGCACAGCTTCCTGGAGAACCTTTACCGTTTCTTTCATCGTCAGTTTGGAAAAAGGAATGCCGTAGATCGAAACGGTAGGTATTGATCCGGTCTGACTCATCTTTATCTCATCCTTTGCGGCCTAAATAGTTAATAATCTGCTGTGCAGGCACTCTGGCTTCCTGCTTCAGTTGGGTGATGCCTTCTTCATGTTCCTTCAACCACTGTGAACGTTGATCCAGCAGTCCAACAACAGTCTTGGCGAGTTTATCTCCATCGAGTGTATCCGTATTTCCTGCTGGTTCACTGTCCAGACGAAGCAGGAATTGATCAATTTTCGGATCATACGAGATACCCACCGGAGGCACATATTGCGAAGCTGCATAGATCAGACTGTGCAGACGCATACCGATGACGAGATCACACTTGCTGACTTCCTCCAGCATAAGCTGAGGATCGGTCATATCCTGTGTGATGCTAATCTCACTGCCTTTACTGGTCACATCACCGAGCATTTCCATAAGGAATCGTGAAGCCTGTTCATCAACTGGCAAATGAAATGGTAGAAAACGCAAGTGCACGGCTCTTTTGGAGCACAGCTTTTTCAATCCGGCGGCAATAGCCGTAAGTTCCTTCCGGTCTGACTCCCAAAAACGTACCGAAACGCCGATCACAGGAAGCTTCGTATGTCCTCCAGTTGAAGGTTCCACTCGATTAGCCTGGTTAGCAGCATCTGCTGAAGTAGCGCCAGCTACAGCCTTCGAATTTGTTTCAGGTAATGGCAAGCCCATTACTGGGTCGGGTACAACATGGATCTGATTCCACTGTAACCCGAGCCCACGCAGGTAGTCTGCAGATTGTTCATCCCGAACGGATACATAGGTGCAGGCCTTAAAGACCGATTTGATCATCGGATTAAAAATTTTACGATTCACAGGACCAATCCCCTGTGCATAGATAAACGTTGGTTTTTTCAGCCACTGGGCCAGCTTGATTACACCCAGATAATAAGGAATGGATTTCAGTCCAGTTGCATCCTGCAATAGACTTCCTCCGCCACTGATTAACCCGTCGCTCTCCTTGAGTGCTTCACGGACTTCCTTCAATTTCATGCGATGCACGGAGCGCACACCGTACATGGCGGTTGTCGACTCGGGATCACCTGAGAGAACAATAGGTTCAATGGTTATGTTCGACCTTTGGCTTTCCTCTTCCAGCGCTGTCAAAATCGACTTTAGCACCGCTTCGTCTCCGCTATTGCGGAATCCGTAATACCCCGAGATGACTAACTTTTGAGAAGTGGTGACCATTTTTTCCAACATCCTTCCGCTACTTGCCACACACCCACAGCAATGATACCGAAGATTAAGCCAAGTCCCAATCCCATCACTCCACGAATGAGTGACAATACAGCCGGCGTATGGATATGCGCGAACGTATCCACCATGGACAACTGTCCAATCGCTGCAATAATGAGCACAAAGATGACTTTACGATATTTTAAAGCGGCGAACACGCCAACGATAAACAGCGGGTGTCCCAGCATAAATTCTTTGAATCTCGGACGTACACCGAACGTATCTTCCAACACAACACGAAGGAACATCTCGAATGGTGTTACCGAACCCGAGTTGCCTGTACGGCTCAAATAGTAATATCCAACAACGGCAGCAACAAGTCCCAGCACAACCATCACAACGGTAATCGGTGTACGAAGAATATTCTTAATTTGTTTAATAGAGAACGATCCCGCACCCCGGTAAAACACAATATAGATCGCCACCAGTGCCATCGGTGCAAAGTGCAACAGACTCACGCCGCGGAACTGGTTAATCACCAGACTGTACGTAATACTGTTAAGCAATGCGATGACAAAAGGTACCGCCAGGAATGACAGAATCGAAGTTCTTACATATAAAACTAATGTCTGTTTCAAACGACGACCCGCAGATGCGTCGGGTTGACGCTGTTGCTGATAGTTCACTGTACGAACGGCCAGCACCATCGCTATGGTCGGCGCGGCGATTGCCACAAGCAAGGCGATTCCTTGCTCCAGCAGCATTGGTTTCAAGAGGAACAATCCTGCACTGCCCACCAAAGCGACCACAAATGCGATCAAGGTCAGTAGCGGGATAAAATAAGAAACCATAAGTGCAATCATGGCAATTGCACCAACAAGAGCAACCAGCTTGGCATAACGCTGAATCGAAGAATCCTTAACTGTAAATGCCTCAGCTTGTCCTAGCTCGAATCCATGCTTCGCCATGCGTTCTACGGCATGACCCGGCTCACCCAGGCTATTGATCAGATTCTCAATTGGATCTGTAATCATGGCCTTTGCTGTATTCCGGCTTGGTGATGCATTCATATAGAGCATACGAATGTTGCGATCCTTGGTTGCGAGAACAAAACGGTCAGCAATCGTGTCTACGTCCAGATTGGCATCTCCATCACTAAGCGAGTACAGACGCGTAACGTTGTAATCCGTTTTATACGCAAGAGTCTGGAAACCAGACTGTGGTTTCTTCAAGTTCTCGATGGCTGCAAGACCAATATTGTGCTTGTTCAGCAACTGTGCGAATTGGTCGAGACTTTTCATCTCTGCATTATCATTGTACCCTTTCACAGCATCACCATCAAACAAGATGCGCTTTACGCCATTCTCTTCGAAGAAGGTAAGCAAGCGCTCCATCGATTCTTGGCTGTATGGCACACTGTCCGAGATCCGCGGCAAAATGTAGAAACCTTTATCACGCAGCATCTTCACGGCAACCGGATCGGGTTGCAAAGGCTGCATGTTGGCATTCTCCGGAGGAGTCTGCAATATTAAGCCGCTACGACCTTCATATTCCCATGGTACTACCGGAATCTGCCGATCAGCGAACGTTTGTTCAATAATAGGGGTATACGTCTGTGCGTTTTCCTCTGATGTAAATAACACATACGTGTAATTTGCATTAGAAGGGATCACATCTTTGGTCAGGTTCGCGAGATCCTGGCCGTTATATACCATTAGTCGGCGTGTCTTTCTCAGCTCGTCCAATGTACTTTCGAACACAGCCATCGTTGTTACGCCTGCGTCTTTTAGACGAGTCAATTGTTCATTCATGAAATCTTGCGGATGTGCCTGATAGGCGGAAATATCCAGCAGACCTCGATAGTTGAAGACAAGCTCCACCTTTTTGGCAGAAGATTCTGTCTGCACCCGATCACTGATTACAGGGATGGACGCAACCAGACCGATGATAACGACGAGCCACAACCACTTCCGAGAAGCGTTATTCCAATAAAGCCATTTTTGACGCACTACATGTACCTCCTCAAGTGTTGGAACCAAATGCACGTTCAGCTCAAGTAATTCGTTCATTTAACATTCATACAATAGGTTACAAACAGCTTGTGTCAACAAGCCTTCTTATATGCTATATAGATTGAACTAAAGCATTATTTACACTCGCCACTTCGATGGCAGAACAACCTTCCGATCGCTGTTATCCCCCGATTTTTTTGATTCACTTTTAATAAAGGTGAAAATCTGGTGATAAAGGCGAACGTTTCACTTCTTCAGGTTATTTCTGCCCTCTACGTTCTCGTGTAAATGTTCAGTTCAATTTATATAGATCCATCTGTAATATTATTTCAAAGAAAAACCCCTCCGCCAACCAACCTTACGGTGCGGAGAGGCCTTCTCATGTTCTTGCTCATTGTTGCATTCGTATTATTGTGCGTCTACACGCGACATCACTGTAGTCACCAGACGCTCGATCCGGCTTTCCGCATCTTCCAAATTCTCTCCACGCACGGCGAAGTATACTTTGATCTTCGGTTCTGTTCCCGAAGGGCGCAAGCAGAACCATGAACCGTCTGCCAAGATGAACTTCAGTACGTTCTCCTTCGGAAGACCGTCCAGACCAAGGGAGTAGTCCAGTACATCTTGTACCGCAATTCCCGCTACTTCTTGTGGCGGATTGGTACGCCAGTCCGTCATTTTGGCTTGAATCTGAGCCACGCCGTCTTTGCCTTTCAGCGTACGGGACTCCAGCTTCTCCAAGAAATATCCGAATTGGTTGTACAGCTCTTGCAAGACATCATACAACGTCTTGCCTTGGCTCTTATAATACGCAGCTGCTTCAGCAATCAGCATCGAGGCAAGGACAGCATCCTTGTCACGGGCATAGTTACCGGAAAGGTAGCCATAACTCTCTTCATATCCGAACAAGAATGTATTACTGCCTGTTGCTTCGAACTGGTTCATTTTTTCACCAATATATTTGAAGCCCGTCAGTGTGTTCATCACTTCTGCACCGTAATGTTCAGCAATAACAGCACCCATCTCACTTGTTACGATTGTTTTGACAACCGCACCATTGCTTGGCAGTGTACCTGTCTCTTGCAGGCGACTGAGCAGGTAATGTACCATAATGGCACCAGACTGGTTACCGGACAAGACGAAATATTTGCCATCGTTGTCTTTCACCACAGCACCCATACGGTCTGCATCCGGATCTGTTCCGATCAGAATATCAGCGCCCACGGATTCTCCCAGCTTCATTGCAAGCGTAAACGCTTCGCGTTCTTCCGGGTTAGGGGATTTCACGGTAGAGAACTCAGCATCCGGCTGTTCCTGTTCAGCCACAATGTGCACTTGCTCGAATCCGATCTGCTCCAGTACGCGACGTACAGGGATGTTGCCTGTTCCGTGCAGCGGTGTGTAAACGATTTTGAAATCACGGCCTATGCCGGATTGGATCAGTTCGCGGCTCAGACTGCGGCTTGCTACGGTATCCACAAACGCTTGATCTTGGTCTTCACCCAACCAGATCAGGAGCCCTTGAGCTTCTGCTTCTTCTTGCGTCAGTTTTTTCACATCAGCAAGGGAAGGTACTTCCTGAATGTACTGAATGACCTTTTCCGCTTCAGCCGGTACCAATTGACCGCCCTCATGATTGTAAACTTTATAGCCGTTATATTCCGGTGGGTTATGGCTCGCTGTTACAACGATCCCGCCAGTTGCCTTCTGATGACGCACTGCGAATGACAACTCAGGAGTTGAACGCAGGGATGGGAACAGCTTGGCTACAATGCCGTTTCCAGCCAGTACAAGCGCAGCATCCAGTGTGAATTCAGGTGAAAAATGGCGGGAATCATGAGCAATGACAACAGAAGGTTTGCCTTCTTGGTCACCATGCTGCTCAAGCAAATAACGCGCAAATCCTTGCGTTGCCCGACCTACGGTGTAACGGTTCATCCGGTTACTTCCCGCACCAATGACCCCGCGCAATCCACCTGTACCAAACTCCAGGTTTCTGTAAAAACGTTCCTCCAGCTCTTTCGGCTGATCCTGCAAGTCACGAAGCTCCTGTTTCGTTGCTTCATCAATCGAAGCATCCTCCAACCATTGCTGCAACGTCTCTGCTGCTGCTGTGCTTAACTGTTCCATTCCGATAAACCCCTTCCGTCTATATAAATTCAGGTGTGCTGAGTTACTTCAACATCTTGCATCATTCGGTCCGTCTACGTTCCTGCATGATGTCAATGCTCACGTATGTAATCAGCTTGGGTCAGACAGTGCAAACATGATCTCGCCTTCAGCGACCACTTTGTCGTTCACTCGGGCAGTTGCTTTACCTTTACCGATAGAACCTTTCAGACGTGTAATCTCCACTTCCAGAATCAACGTATCTCCGGGCACAACTTGTCCACGGAATCGGAAGTTGTCCAGTCCCGCCAAAAAGCCGATTTTGCCTTTGTTGCCTTCCAAATTCAGAATGGCTACCGCACCAACTTGAGCTAGCGCTTCTGTAATCAGTACACCCGGCATTACGGGATACTCTGGGAAATGACCAATGAAGAAAGGTTCGTTAATGGTTACGTTTTTCAAACCAACGGCACGTTTGCCATCCTCAATCTCTAGAATCTTGTCCACCAGCAGAAACGGGGGGCGGTGCGGGATGATTTCTTGAATCTGTTTGATATCGAGCACAGTGTAATCTCCTCTCGGGATGTTTATATGAGCGTTCTTCATCATGGATTTTTCATGTGCGCATAGGTGACCGTTACGGTTACGGATCGTTCTTTCGATCGCTGTTGTTTCCTAATGTTTCTGAACTATTTTTCAGATGGATAACATTAGGAAACAAAGGCGAGCGCTTCGCTTCTTTCGAACGATTCCGTTCCCTTCACTGACTTTAGTGCGGACATGGAAAACCTGATTATGACAAAGTCGAAGCTCATATAAAAGGTTTTTAATTTTAAATTTTGTATGGAAAGCATATTTTCGGTTAACACTAGTTATATCCTTCATGACTGCAGTAGTGAAGGTTAAGATAAGGGGTCTCTCTTCGCGATGACGAATGTCTTTCGCAGGGGAGGCCTCTTTTGTGACGTCAAACGTCATCCATCATTATACTGTTTTCAACGTCAAAAAGAAAACTCCTGCCTGCGCAGGAGTTTTCGCTTAACTCGTTACATTATGGAGCGAATACCAGATTATATACATGTTCCCATGTACTCCATTGCCATACGGAACCGATATCCTGTTTGCCCAGTACCACATATCCAGCTACCATTCCGCCAGCGAGGGCAAGAACAAGCAGGACCGGAACCAGGAACCATCTTGCGATGCGCCATCCACTCTTCTTCTTCTTGACTTCCTTTTTCTCCGGCTTACTGTTCTGCTGCTGTGTTTCTGTCATCACATTCACCTTTTACGCTCTCATATTGTTGGCAAGACCCAACATGGAATCACTTGAAGTTAGCGCCTTTGCCGCCAGCTGATATGTCCGCTGTCCTTGCATAAGCAAAGACATCTCCTGTGTCAGATCAACGTTGGATTGCTCCAGAAATCCTGGTCGGATCAAGGCCGCTGCTTGACGTGTAGCTGCATTAGCGCCAAATACATCATCTTCGGTTAATCCCGCATCCAGACCAAACAGGTTATCCGCAAACTGCACCAGCCCCTCAGGACGTTCAATGTCTACCACTTGCAACTGTGCTCCAATGGTTGCGTTTGCCGCATTACCGCGTCGGATTAACAGGTTGCCATTTTCATCAAAAGCAACTTTGCTATTATTCGGTGCCGTAATACGATTGCCTTGACGATCCAGGGCAAAGTGGCCTTCGCCATTGACCATTACCATCATATCAGGTGAATTCGGAGTAGGCTTAGGTCTTGTATCAGGTACAAAATGAAATGCACCCTGACGTGTCCACATTTTCTCCCCATTCGCTTCAACTGCAAACATCGCATTTCCTTCAATGGCCAGATCGGTCGGAAGACCAGTCTCGTTCAAGGGGCCTTGAGACATATCCTTCGTTACATCTGCCAAACGAGCACCAAAACCGAGGTTATATCCCATCGGTGTGGAACGTCCATCCAGTTTGTACTTGTCCGGTTGTTGTTGAACCCGGGTCAGCACATCCTCGAATGCCGCCTGCTTGCTCTTATAGCCTGCCGTATTCACGTTGGCAATATTATCGGAAATGACATCCAGACGCTGCTGTATGGCAGTCATGGAAACCTTGGCACTAATCATGGAATTATTCATTGGTGGTATACCCTCCCTTGTGTCCTGTCCACCCTCCCAAACCCTCCCTAGTAGGGAGGGCCCCAGATGGCGCTGCCCTCTGGACTCCCGAAACAGGCGGATTAGGTAAGTGGGGTACGATCTTGCTAAGTGACGGTGGTGTGTGTTCGCCGCGACTGCCCGACTATGATTCCCGCCATCGTTTCACATGGCTGAATCATAGTCGGGCACGCTCTTTATGCGGCGTGTAGCTCCGCGTGGTCTCTTCCCTGCTTTGCTTCGCAAAGGGCTGTCGAGACCGTCGCTTCGCTCAGGTATTGCTACGTATTCCTCGCATAGGCTCGGATGCGATTGGTTTGCGCTTCGCGTGGTCTCTTCCTTGCTTTGCTTCGCAAAGGGCTGTCGAGACCGTCGCTGCGCTCAGGTACTGCCACGCATTCCTCGCATAGGCTCGGCTGCGTCTAGGCTCTTGCGCTCCGCGGGGTCTCTTCCTTGCTTTGCTCGGCAAAGGACTGTCGAGACCGTCGCTGCGCTCAGGTACTGCTACGCATTCCTCGCATAGGCTCGGCTGCGTTTGGTTTGCGCTTCGCGTGAGCCTCTCTGCTTTGCTACGCAAAGGGCGTTTGGCTCTCCGCTGCGCGGTTATATTTAAACGTCGGCGTTATACACGCCCGACTTCATTGACGGCTTTATCCAGACTGCGGTCGTAGAATTGTACGATCTTCTGGTTTGCTTCATACGCACGGAATGCGGCGTTCATATCAACCGTTGCCTGTGAGGCATCAACATTGGAACCTTCCAGGTATCCCTGACGGATCTGCACATTATCACCAGCAGCCATCATCCGGGACGTTGCCCCGTTTGCATCGCTGAGACTGAAATTGCCATTACCTTGACGAACCAGTTGATTCGGCTGGTCAATGACACTAATGCCAAGAGTAACCCCTGTTGGTGCACCCGTTGCTGCATCTACCAAACGGCCTTGCTCATCCACTTTAAATTGCTCCACAGAACCTGTCAACACTACAGGTTGTCCATTATTATCCAACACTTGTGAACCTGTTGAACTCAGCAATTGTCCCGTTCCAGTGATCTCGAAGTGACCATCGCGTGTGTATCCGGTGTTACCTTCTGCATCCTGAACTGTAAAATACGCCTGAGGCTGGTAAGTCACCGTGCCGTCGGCCCGTACAAATTTGCCTGATGCGTCAAACGGGACAGGTTGTCCAGTCTGCGGATCATTGACAGTCATATTGGATGAAATGGAAAAATCATTTTTCTGCCCAGTCTCCATAATGGTTCCCTGCAAATTCATGGACAAACTCTCTTCCGCGAACACCCCCGTGTTCAGCTTGCCCAGCCGCTTTGTTGGAAGATTTGCATCTCCGCCTACCAAAGTAATGAGCATTTCCGGGAAGGAACGGCTTACGCTGTTCACCTGTTTATATCCCGTGGTGTTCATATTTACGATATTCTGTGTTGCTGTGTCATGGCGGCGTTGTTGCGTAATCATTCCCGCAGTAGCGGTGTACAGACCTCTTAACATGAATTAACCCCTCTCCTCAAGCGCTTGACCTGTCACAGGTTGGCTGCTTGTCCGTTCTGCTTTCCGAGCATGGCGAACCTTTGCTATTTATATCGGCAGATTAGAACTTTTTCTTAACCACCTGATCCAAATTATTAAGCATTATGCCTGTCCCCTTCACGACACAGTGCATCGGATCTTCCGCAACCCATACCGGTACATGCAATTCATTGGACAAAAGCTCGTCCAGTCCGTTCAGCAACGCACCTCCGCCAGTCAATACAACACCACGGTCGATAATGTCCGCTGACAATTCAGGCGGTGTACGTTCCAATACCGATTTGGCTGCCACGATGATGGATTGTACGGAATCCCAAAGTGCTTCCTGTACTTCATTTCCCGATATCGTTACAGTAACAGGAAGGCCGGATACCATATCGCGTCCGCGAATGTCCATCTCCGTTTGATGTCCACCCGGATGTACGGTACCAATCGCAATTTTGATATCTTCAGCGGTCCGTTCACCGATCATGAGCTTGTACTTGGCTTTGATAAACTTGATAATGGCTTCGTCGAACTTGTCCCCTGCGACTTTAATAGAAGAGGCGGTGACCACGTCGCCCATAGAAAGGACTGCAACGTCAGTCGTACCGCCGCCGATATCCACGACCATATTGCCGCTCGGCTGAAAAATATCCATTCCCGCACCGATCGCTGCCGCTTTCGGCTCTTCTTCCAGAAACACTTCTTTGGCACCGCTGCGTTCTGCCGCCTCACGGATGGCCTTCTGCTCCACGGAAGTAATGTTCGTTGGTGCACAGATCAGAATTCGAGGGTGGCTGTACCAGCTTCTTGCACCCACACGATTAATGAAATGTCTGAGCATCGCTTCTGTAATCTCGAAATCCGCAATAACGCCGTCACGCAGCGGTCTAATGGCAACAATGTTACCTGGAGTACGCCCCACCATACGACGCGCTTCTTCCCCAACAGCAAGGACACGCTTCGTATCTCTTTCAATGGTCACGACGGAAGGTTCATCGAGGACAACCCCACTTCCTTTCACGTGAATAAGCACGTTGGCCGTGCCAAGATCAATACCGATATCCTTGCTAAACATAAAAGAGCCCCCAAAGTGATATTATTTGGTCAGCGTATCCTGTGAAAAAGAGTCCCTTATCACGTCACCGCTCGTTCGACAAAGTGCAACATATATATGTAAAAATCGGGCTGATAAGATGTCATAATTCGATCCTGTACCAGCATTTAACATATCATACTTCAGGGGAGGGATTCAATGCATGTGTGAGCTTTTTGGCCTACGTCTTTGTGAAGATGCTTACGATTTGGCGGAAGCCAACACCTCACGTTTCTTGCCACTCGTTTTTTTGTATTTAATTTTGGTCGCTTCACCGCCCCGCAAATGGCGGATCGACTTGTGATACTCCAAAATGTGTTTCACCTGGTCAGCAAGATCAGGGTTGATTTCCGGCAGACGCTCCGTCAGATCCTTATGCACAGTACTCTTTGACACGCCGAATTCTTTGGCTATGGTACGGACCGTATTCCTCGTCTCAACAATGCAGCGACCAATTTTGATGGTCCGTTCCTTGATGTAATCGTGCACGCTCCCGCCTCCCTACTGTGTGGATAGTTTGGTACATTATATGAGGAGCATGCCTATATATTCGCGGTTTAGAGGTGTGACAAGCTTCGAAGGTCCCATTATTTTCTGAAAAGCACAAAAAGAGCAGAGGTTTAACCCCCTGCCCGTCATGTTGCTGCGGTAAAATTCATTTATTTTTCCGGAAGATATCCTTGAGGGTTAACCGGCTGTCCGTCTTCGTACACTTCAAAGTGAAGATGGTTGCCAAGCGTTTTACCCAATTCATTGACGCCAGCGGATGCAATCGCATCTCCCTGTTTCACTTCGTCGTCCTGTTTCACTTTGACGTCTGCCAAGCTTTGGTACACCGTCTTCAGGTTATTGCTATGTGTGATTTCCACAACTTGACCTGTGAGCGGATTTTGCTCAACCCGGGTAACTTTACCGGCGAGTGCTGCTTTGACTTCAAACGTTTTGTTATCCCCACGTGCCAGATCCACACCCGTGTTCGGGATGAATGTATCATTGTACTGCACCATTGCCGCTTCATGTTCCTCGGTTGAAGCTTCGCTATCATAGAAAGGTTTCACTACCGAAATTTCGGACGGTACCGCTACCGGCCATACAAAATTCTCCGACTTTGCAACAACTTCCACACTTTCTTCTTCTCCACCTACTGCTGTTCCTTCTGTACCCGCCGATGCGCCTGTTTCTACTACCCCGCTAGCAGGGTCCGAGTTTAGCGTTTTGTCGCCTGTGCCCTGATAGACCCACACTAAGGTTAGTATAATGCCTGCTGCTGCGATGTAGGCTGCCGGGAAGACCCAGCGTTTGGACATTGCTCTTTTCCATGAAGAGGGCTGACTAGCCGGTACTCCTTGAGTTGTTTTAGGAGTTTCTTCTTGGTTTGTTTTTTTGTTTTGTTCATTCATGTTAATCACCTCAGTAACAAGTGTTACCGGGTGCAACTCTTTTATACACGCGCGACTCTAATTATTTTCACGGAGGTTTCAGAGAGTGCTATATATGTGAAGGGTGAGTGGTTAGTGCGTGCGCCGCTTCGGGGCCAGAAAACCTTTCGACCGGCTGTTATCCCCGGATTTCCTGATTATTTCTCCCAATGGAAAAATCCGGTGATAAAGGCGGCCGCTTCGCTTCTACAGGTCTTTTCTGTCCCCTGCGCTCCCCATACGCTAGCACTCTCCTCATATATAGCCGAATCTCGAAAGCTCCGGAATGGTGAAATCCGGTAGTAAAGGCGGACACTTTGTTTCTAAAGTCTTTTCTGTCCCCTGCGCTCTCCATACGGCTAGCACTCTCCGCATATATAGCCAAATCTCGAAAGCTCCGGAATGGGTGTTGGTAGACTGGTCTGGATTGGCTGTAGGGGTCAATCTTTCTATGAAGTGCATTTATCGGTGAGAGAAAGGATATAGGATGTGACTGGATAATGCAGATTTAAACCACCCAGGTTCTTTGAAAGTGAGATGTGAGATTAGAGATAGACAAAGCGCGCCAATACTGAATGTTCCATCTAACATCTTGATTTAAAAGAAACTGGATCATGAATGGTTACAGTATAGTTAGAAGTTGCTTGGTAGACAGGGAACATAAATCAATTTTTTAACCTTAGGGCTTGGAAACTTAATTTCAACGTTCTGGTTCTGGTTCGGCTTGCTTATTGCGAATGAGCATGTAGTGAATGGCAGTATCCTCAATTTTGTTAATGATTAGATTATAAAATATTTCTAACGAACTCAGACGGCCTTATGGGCGGGGAAATCGCGGCTTAGGAATTCTAACGAACCGTAGACACGCTAATTACTCTTTTGGGCGCTATTATCGGATCAATTCGGTGGTATGTCGTGATATAACGTGTCTGAGATTCGTTAGAATTTCCATTCGTTGTAATATCGCCTGATAAGGCCTCCCAGGTTCGTTAGCGTGCAACTGCTCTCATTCACATACATTTGTATACATTCGCACATACTCCTACTCATTCGAATTGTTTCGCTTTATCCATCCGTGTTCATCTCTCCTACTTCGATGCAAGCATCTTGGATGCCTGTCCGAATGAAATGCCGGTATAGTAGTGTTTGAGAATTTGGGTGGCCGTGTGTCCCTCCTGCGCCATGCCGTTTGCTCCCCATTGGCTCATGCCAACCCCATGACCGTAACCGTACGTTGTAATCTGGATTTCGTCACCTGTGGTCTTCCAACTGAACTGGCTGGATCTTAATCCAAGCAGTTTACGAACCTCGGGTCCGCTGAATGTCTCACCTGCGATCTGCATTTCCTTAATCCGATGTCCTTTGGTTGTAGACAATACTTCCATCCACGATCCACCCTTCTGGCCGGTAACCGGAATGGCATCCAAGTTTAACTTCTGCAGAATCTCGTTACGCTTCATGGTGACGGTCTGCTTGAATCCTGGTGCCAGGTTTTTGTCCCACGGACTGTCTACACTTTGCAGATACGGCACGGCGTTCCCCCATACATCCTCAGCATTCTCGGTATACCCATTACTTGTGGAAAAAAAGGATGCGGTGATTGCCTTGCCCTGATATGTCATCACCGTATCTCGACTTTCGCGCACAGCCTGTTGCAGCTTCTCCCATTCCTTCGCCTTCCCTAGACGCGTCCAATCCGATTCCACCTGATCTGGCGGAATAAACACCTGATGGCTGACCGTATCCGTCACATCCGCCGCACCTGATGGAACACCGCTTGTATCACTCGCAGCTAACCTACGCACGATAAATGTACGAGCAGCTATTGCCTGCGCCTTTAACGCCTCCAGTCTGAATTCCGCTGGCATCTCAGCTGCCACAACCCCGGTAACATAGTCTTCCAATGGCAGATTCATCGTTGTGCCCGTTGCAGACAGGTATACGCGCACTTTAGGTTCAGGGTACGTAACAGGAACGGCTGGCGCAGGAGCTGGGGTTCTTGTACTGCTTGAATCTGTTGGAGCAGGGATCGGCTTTGGTGATTCACTTGTCCGCGGCCATACCAGAATTACCGGAATCAGTAACGCCATTGCCAATAAGGCAGATACAGCGGCAGCAGGTTGCCATCGCGTCGTATTACGTCCCCATCGGGGTTTTCGTCCAAATGTCCGCATTCGGCGACGCTTCACTCGGCGGAACTGGTCCAGCTCAATAACAGGTATATGAATATGCTCGGTTGTCTGTCGGTTCAGTTCATCTGCCGACACCCGTCCTGGATTGGATAATCTTGCAGGCTGTGATGGAACAGTCCTCAGGTTCAATGGGGCAGGCTTGTCTTTTTCCACTCCAGAAACGATATTTCCCTCCGGCTCTTGCATACCTGGACGAGGGACAAGGGGTACCTTTACCTGTACACGAGCTTCTTTCATTCGAATATAACCCTCCGTTATCTATGGCCGGTCATGTGCCGGTCGTGTTGTTCAAATCCATAGTTTAGGTTATGAGCTGGCTTGATCTGATAGAACCTGATTTGAGAGAAACGAGGCCCTTTTCGTTCTGTTCAATTTCTTGTTTTCTTTTGCTATCTACATCTTAGAAACGTTGACCTGTCGCTGTATACCGGTGTTTAGCTGGATCCGACACCCATATAAAGTATGCTCTTTCATTTGGTTCAGAATCGATACAGAATACGATGTTATGCTATACAAGTTAGGACCAGCTATTAATAGAATCAGGTATCAAATATCTCGTTGTCTTCTTAAAAGTAAACACAAAAAAAGCCAAGCCAGATGGCTTAGCTTTATCATTTTTGACAATCACGTTCCATCGCATTCATAATCCACACAACTGTGTGACTTATAATAGAGGGACCATATTTTTTCTATTCAATCCAGTGTTAAGCCAAAGTTGGTTGCACCTTAAACATCGGTACTTCTTTCTCCACTTTTTCACTAGGTGCTTTGGTTGCTTCCAGCTTAGGCTCATCAACCGAGATCCGATAGATGTCAGCGCCAAGTCCATTAAGCTTCTCAGCGAGATGTACATAGCCACGGTCGATGTGATGAACACCGCCCACTTCCGTTGTACCTTCAGCAACAAGACCTGCAATAATGAGTGCGGCACCCGCACGCAGATCGGTAGCCGTTACTTTGGCACCCTTCAGTTTGGCATTACCTGTGACGATGGACGAACGTCCTTCAACTTTGATCTCCGCATTCATCAATTGGAATTCATCCACATGCATGAATCGGTTTTCAAAAACAGTCTCTGTCACGACACTTGTTCCTTCAGATGCAAGCAAAAGTGCCATCATCTGGGATTGCATATCTGTCGGGAATCCTGGGTATGGTAATGTTTTCACATCCACAGCCTTAAGAGGGCGATCTGCGATTACACGCACGCCATTCTCATCCGGTTGGATTGTAACACCCATCTCTTCAAGCTTCGCGATAACGGAGCCTAAATGATCAGAGATTGCACCTTCAATGTACACGTCACCACCCGAAATTGCAGCAGCAGCCATATACGTACCAGCTTCTACCCGATCCGGAATAACGGTGTGTGTAACACCTGTCAGTTTCTCCACACCTTCAATGCGGATCACTCCAGTACCAGCACCACGTACGATGGCACCCATCCCATTCAGGAAGTTGGCAAGATCCACAATCTCAGGTTCTTTTGCCGCGTTCTCCAGAACAGTTACACCTTCGGCCAATGTTGCAGCCATCATAATATTTTGAGTGGCACCTACGGAAGCCACATCCAGATAAATTTTCGCGCCACGCAACCGACCTTGGCTACGAGCTTCGATATAACCTTGGCCCAAGCTGATCTCTGCGCCCATGGCTTCAAAACCTTTCAAATGCTGATCAATAGGCCGTGTACCGATGGCACATCCACCAGGAAGTGAGATTCTTGTATGACCCATACGAGTCAACAAAGGCCCCATGACCAGGAAAGACGCCCGCATTTTACTTACCCATTCATACGGGGCTTCACAGGAAGTAAGTTTCTCCGCATTTACGGTAATCACTTCGTCCCGGTATGTAACTCCCGCTCCCAGCGATTCCAACACCTTGTTAATCGTCATCACATCGTCTAGAGGAGGCGCGTCAATAATAACGCTTTGTCCTTCTTCCCCTAAGAGAGAGGCAGCGATGATCGGAAGAACAGAATTTTTAGCGCCGCTAACTTTGACACTTCCGGTCAACCTTTTGCCACCGCGGACGATAAATTTGCTCATCATGGTTCCCTCCGCGCTTTTATTCCCTTTTCTTCATTCCGGAATACGTAAGCCCCACTATGCTAGAAAGGACTGTTGCTGTGTGTGGAATTTCGACATATTCTGGCATATTGCCACAGATGTCTGTTCAGAAAAGAATTGGTTTTTATAATCCATATCAATGATACCATGTGCCGTGCATCTTGCTATTCAGCATGTAAAAATCAGTGTCTTACAAGCCAGCAGAGCATCAGAACAGACAGAGTGGGATGGTTATTAGCCGGCATGAACCGGATATCCCGTTTATAACTACAAAATAAGTGAACAATTGTGAATTCCCTAACTTCCATCATAACATTGTTGAATTGTACGATACAAGCATTTTTACATAAAACATCTCAAATTCATCCAATTTTACGTCACATTTTTTTCTTAATTTCTTTACCGACAACTCATACTCTAATTGTTAACACAATTAATCGATGTTATTCGACAATGAGCAGCTTGAAGAACCTAACAGATGATTAACCAACCATCTCAACATTAAAACAAATTACGCAACATTTGAGTCCAGGACAAGTAGTCAATGACAAAGCCAGCAACGGCATGCCCCAAAATGATGGCGAGCAACAAATGCAACAGTCTTCCCTGAGCACCTCGTGGTTGCCTGATGATTAAATCCAGTTTGAGATTTGTCAAAGCCCACCAAGACAACGCAATACATAACAGGGAGACGATGATTGAGACCAAGCCATTGGTGCTTAACGCTTGGTTCACCTGATTCGTCAGATCAGTATCCATATATTCTTTACCTCCACATTTGTTGCAGCGATCAGCATATCATATGCCCGGCACCCATAACTTGTTAGTATACTGGAATGTCTTAAGCACAACATACTGAGCGTACTGTCAGATTTACTCCTGCCAGGCAGGAATCTCCTGATGCCCAATCACCGAGCAGCAACAATGCGGCTGTGCATGACTATGGAATCTACTACGCAGCTTCCTGCTTCTGCTGACTCTATGGAATATAGGCTCTTTCATCATACATTGTCAATTACATTGATTTCCACTTCTAAAATATTTTAATTTTAAAATGCCGGGATTTTGTGACTAAAACGACATAAAAGAGCGCTATTTCGATATCGATTCTGTCATTTCCTCGGAAATAATTTAAATTTACTCATGAAAAAAATGGTTCTCTTAGTGGTAAATGCGCCCACTACTTTAGTCCTACATTCTATTCAAATAATCATAATCGGTGAATATTTTGCTTAAAATACTTCTGTTTACTGAAGGGATAGGATGGATTTGTGGTCAGCCCTTTTGATATATTCGATAAAACAATTCTATTAAACAAACTCAAAAAAGCCCGGCAGACTAAGCCGCCAGGCTTCAAAGAATCGTTTATTTGCCGAACACATTAATCCGGTTAACCGCTTTTTGCAGCGCAATCTCTGCACGACGGTGATCAAAGTGGTCCTGATTGCTTTGGCTTGCAAGCCGACGTTCTGCCCGCTCTTTCGCCGCACGCGCACGATCCACATCAATGCTTTCCGGGAATTCAGCACTCTCTGCGAGTACAACAACCTTATCTTTACGAACTTCGATAAACCCGCCACCGATAGCAACTCGTTTATTTTCTTTTCCGTTATGGATATAGATTGGTGCAATCTGCAAAGGTGTAACCATAGGAATATGACCTGGCAGAATGCCCAGTTCCCCTTCAATACCACGAGCCGTAATGCTATTCACCTGTTCTGAATAGACCAAACGCTCGGGTGTTACGATTTCCAACAAAAAGGTGCTCAATTCCATCCCTCCTGAAATATCCGAAGGATAGCCCGCTTCATAAGGACAATCCTGGATTCAGACTAAACCAGTGTTTTGGCTTTCTCCACTGCCTCTTCAATTGTACCAACAAAGAGGAAAGCTGCTTCCGGAAGATCATCATACTTACCTTCGAGAATCTCTTTAAAGCTGCGCACCGTTTCTTTAACTGGAACGTATTTACCCGGAATACCGTTAAATGCTTCAGCAACGTGGAAAGGCTGGGACAAGAAACGTTGGATTTTACGAGCACGGTATACAAGCGCTCTATCTTCTTCACTCAACTCGTCCATACCCAGGATTGCAATGATATCTTGCAATTCATTGTAACGTGCCAAGATACGTTTAACGCCTTGAGCTACGCTGTAGTGTTCTTCACCTACAACTTCAGGGGACAAGATCCGGGAGCTGGAAGCCAGTGGATCTACCGCAGGGTAGATACCCATCTCGGAAATTTTACGCTCCAAGTTCGTCGTTGCATCCAAGTGGGCAAACGTCGTTGCAGGAGCCGGGTCAGTGTAGTCATCCGCAGGCACGTAGATGGCCTGGATGGATGTTACAGAACCTTTTTTCGTTGATGTGATACGTTCTTGCAGTTGACCCATTTCTGTTGCCAGCGTAGGTTGGTAACCTACCGCGGAAGGCATACGTCCAAGCAAGGCAGATACTTCTGAACCCGCTTGGGTGAAACGGAAGATATTATCGATAAAGAGCAACACGTCACGGCCTTCTTCATCACGGAAGTATTCCGCCATCGTCAGACCTGTGAGGGCTACACGAAGACGTGCGCCTGGAGGCTCGTTCATTTGTCCGAAAACCATTGCTGTTTTGTTGATAACGCCGGAATCACTCATCTCGTGATACAAGTCATTACCTTCACGTGTACGCTCACCAACACCCGCAAATACGGAGATACCGCCGTGCTCTTGTGCGATGTTGTTGATCAATTCCTGAATGGTTACCGTCTTACCTACACCGGCACCACCGAAGAGACCGATTTTACCACCTTTAGCGTAAGGAGCGAGCAAGTCGATAACTTTGATTCCTGTCTCCAGCATCTCTGCTTGGGTAGTCAGTTCATCAAATGCAGGTGCTGAACGGTGAATCGGGTTCTTGTGCTCAGCAGCTACGGCACCGCCAGTATCAATCGCTTCGCCGAGTACGTTAAATACACGACCCAGTGTTGCTTCTCCGACGGGTACAGAGATTGGTGCTCCTGTATCTAAAGCTTCCATACCACGAACAAGTCCATCCGTGGAGGACATCGCAATACAACGTACTCGGTTGTCACCCAGATGTTTCGAAGCTTCGAGTGTAAGGTTTACACTAACGCCGCTCTCACTTACTGTAGTGATCGTAATGGCATTGAGGATTTCCGGCAGACCGCCGCGATCAAACTCGACGTCAACAACCGGACCCATGATGCTCACAACGCGTCCTTTGTTCATCTTAACGTTCCCCTCCTACAAGCCTGCTACTTTTGCAAAAATAATGTACCGTTCGTTTATCTTTGCTCTGCAAGCCTTCATTAATAAAAAAACGGTTAGCCTTGTGCTGCGTTGGCACCTGCCACAATTTCCGTAATCTCCTGCGTAATCGCCGCTTGACGGGCACGGTTGTATGTCAATGACAAGTCGTTAATGAGTTTGGATGCATTTTTGGTTGCATTACCCATTGCCGTCATTTTCGCGCCGAGCTCACTTGCCTTACCGTTCAGAAGTGCACCATAGATCAGCGTTTCCGCGTAACGCGGAAGCAAGACCTCAAGTACAGCTTCAGCAGACGGCTCGTATTCGTAGCTTGCCGTTGGTCCTTCCGCAGCAGTTACCTCAGGTGTTTCCATCGGAAGAAGTTTTTCTACCGTAGGAATCTGGGTCAACGCATTCACAAAGCGGTTATAACAAATGTACAATTCATCAAATTCAGCCAGTTCAAACCCATGAACAGCCTCGTGTGCGATGGATTTGATGTCTGCAAATGAAGGCGAATCCGACAGATCCGTTGTTGTGGATGCCATCGCAATTTCACGACGTCTGAAGTAATCGCGTCCTTTACGTCCAATGACGAACAATTCGTAGTCATCCTGGGAGTTGTGGCGTTCTTTGAGCGTCTGATTAACCTGACGCAAAACGTTCGCATTGTATCCACCTGCAAGACCACGGTCCGATGTAATGATCAGGTAAGCTGTCTTTTTGACCGGACGGCTCTCCAGCATCGGATGCTGTATACCTTGCGTGCTTGATGCAATACTAGCTACAACTTCTTTCAGTTTCTCCGAATAAGGACGGGCTGCTTCCGCTTTTTCCTGCGCTTTACGCAGTTTTGCAGCAGCTACCATCTCCATTGCTTTGGTGATCTGCTTGGTGCTTTGTACGCTTTTAATTTGCCGCTTAATTTCGCGCATGCCTTTTGCCATGATTTCACCACCTTAAAGTTTTGACAAAGTCAAAACTACATCGTAAGCATCATCTTTTTTTGACAGAGTCAAAGTATTACATGCAGACATGCGGAATCGGTTAGACAACTCCGCACCTGCAATCATTTATTTAGACAGAGACAGCAAAGCTCTTTCTGAACTTCTCAATTGCACCTTTCAGTGCATTTTCGTTGTCTGCAGTCAATTCTTTAGTATCACGGATGGATGCAAGAATCTCCGGATGGCTGCTCTCCATGAACGCGAGGAACTCACGCTCGAAACGAGTAACATCACCTGTTGGAATCTCATCCAGGAATCCTTTAACCGCAGTGTACAAGCTGACAACCTGTTGTTCTACAGGCAGAGGCTGGTTAACACCTTGCTTCAGGATTTCCATCATACGCGCACCACGATTCAGGCGGGCCTGAGTCGCTTTATCCAGATCGGAACCGAACTGGGAGAACGCTTGAAGCTCACGATATTGAGCGAGGTCGAGACGCAGGGAACCTGCAACCTTTTTCATCGCTTTGATCTGAGCAGAACCACCGACACGGGATACGGAAATACCTACGTTGATCGCCGGGCGTTGTCCAGCATTGAACAAGTCAGCTTCCAGGAAGATTTGTCCGTCCGTGATGGAGATTACGTTCGTTGGGATGTATGCAGATACGTCGGAAGCTTGTGTTTCAATAAACGGCAGTGCGGTTAAAGAACCACCACCAAGTTCATCATTCAGCTTCGCAGCACGCTCCAGCAAACGGGAATGCAGGTAAAAGACGTCACCCGGATAAGCCTCACGGCCCGGTGGACGACGAAGCAACAAGGAAAGCTCACGATATGCAGAGGCTTGTTTGGTCAAGTCATCATAGATAACCAGAACGTGCTCGCCTTTGTACATGAAGTACTCACCCATCGAACAACCGGAATACGGTGCGATGTACAAGAGTGGTGATGGATCGGAAGCTGCTGCAGTTACAACTATTGTGTACTCCATTGCGCCTTTACGACGAAGAGTTTCCACAACTTGAGCAACCGTAGACTGTTTCTGACCAATAGCCACATAGATACACTTCATGCCGCTACCTTTTTGGTTCAGGATCGCATCAATCGCGATGGATGTTTTACCTGTTTGACGGTCACCGATGATCAACTCACGTTGTCCACGACCGATTGGAACCATTGCATCAATGGCTTTGATCCCTGTTTGCATCGGCTCATGAACCGATTTACGATCCATTACGCCTGGTGCTTTACCTTCAACCGGACGGAATTCCGTTGTAGCGATTGGCCCTTTGCCATCTACAGGAATACCGAGCGGGTTCACAACGCGTCCAATCAATGCTTCGCCTACAGGCACTTGCATGATTTGACCAGTACGTTTCACTTGGTCACCTTCACGAATATCGTAGTAAGGTCCCAGGATAACGACACCGACATTGCTTTCTTCGACGTTCATGGCGAGTCCCATAACACCGCTTGGGAATTCAACCAACTCGTTGGACATGACGTTCTCAAGTCCGTAAACACGAGCGATACCATCACCAACCTCGATTACCGTTCCGACTTCGACTACATCGATATCGGTCTTGTATTGTTCGATTTGGCTCTTAATTAATGTACTGATTTCTTCTGGTTTGATACTCAAGTGTCCTCACCCCAATCTACTGTACTCGTCTGTTAAAAGACTGCTCAAGACGTTCGAGCTTGCCAGCCAAGCTGCCGTCATAGATCGTATCGCCAATGGCGACTTTCAATCCGCCCAGCAGAGTCGGATCAACAATGTTCTCGATACGAATCTTTTTATTCACACGGCCACCGAATTCACGGGCTACCGCTTCTTTTTCTTCATCATTCAACGCATAAGTCGAGTAGACACGCGCATCAGCGATGCCCAGCGACTCACCTTGGATCTTCCGATAATCATTCAGCAAGTCTCCCAGCAATTCAACGCGTCCGCGCTCAATCAACAACAAGACTGTACGAAGGACTGAATCGGATACCTTGCCATCAAGACTTGAGTGAATCACGTTCTGCTTCGCTTCATCAGAAATGTTAGGGGATACGATAAATTTCTCGATATCTGCATCTCCGGTCAATGCACTGACTACTGCAACCAGTTCCTGTTCAACCTCAAGCACCTGCTGTTGCTGAAGAGCAACTTCGAACAATGCTTTCGCATAACGCTTGGCAACTATCGTATCGCGGCTCATTGTCGGCCTCCTACCTCATTGAGGTATTGGTTCACAAGCTCTTCTTGTGCAGGACCGTTCTCAACTTCTTTTTTGATCAACTTGGATGCAATCTGAACGGAAGCTGTACCCAGTTCGCTGCGAAGTGCTGCGACTGCTTTGTTCTTCTCGCTCTCGATTTCGCGTACTGCATCGTCTTTCAGACGATTAGCTTCAGCTTTTGCATCAGCCAAAATCGATTCAGCTTGTTTGCCACCTGTTTGTTTGGACTGTTCAATGATGTCGTAAGCATCTTGGCGTGCTTGTTCAAGAGCTTGTTTTTGTTCCTCCACATAGGCAATGGCCTGTTCCCGAGTCTGTGCAGCCTCATTCATCTGCGTCATCACGAGTTCACGACGTTTTTCCATAATGGAGAACAAAGGCCCGAAGGCATAACGGCTAAGCAGCCAATATAAAATTGCAAATGCAACAATCGCAAGAAGCGTATTTTCCCATATGAAACTCAATCTGTTCACTCCTTCCTGGAGGTATCCTTGAAACGTCATCCGTTAGAACGGACATTACCTAAAAAGAAGGCGCGGATGGCTATGGCCTTCCCCGCCAAACCTTTAAAATTTGATTAAGCCATACCGTAGAACATGAACGCGAGTACCACACCGATGATCGGCAATACCTCGATCAAACCTACACCGATAAACATTGTTGTTTGAAGAGTGGATTTTGCTTCCGGTTGACGGGCAATACCTTCCACCGTTTTGCTGATTACCATACCGTTACCAATACCTGCGCCAAACGCGCCCAGTCCTGCAACAATTGCTGCTGCGATTAATGCCATTGCTCCCATTTGTATATCCTCCTTAAAATGATAAATCGAATTTTTTATTGTTCAGCCTGGTGAAGAAATCTTCGTAGGGCTTGAAACTTAATGCTCGTCATGCGTCTCGATGCTCTGTGAAATGTACACCATCATCAAGATAACAAACACAAATGCCTGGATCGCGCCGATAAAGATACTAAAGCCTTGCCACACCATAAGTAGCGGAATCGCTGCAATAGCACCAAACACTTTGAATGTGGTCAGTTTCAGGATCGTTGCGATCAGTACCTCACCTGCAAAGATATTCGCGAATAAACGCATACCGTGTGTCAACAGCTTGGATGCCGTCTCAATCAAGTTGATTGGCAAGAACAAGGCGAATGGCTTGAAGTAATGCTGGAGATACCCTTTCGTGTTACGGAACAATCCAAGTCCATGAGATACAAGGAACGCTACGAGAGCAAGTCCCATCGTTACAGACAAGTCGGCTGTTGGTGATTTCCACCAGGCCAGTTCAACGTGTGGGTGTGCTTCAGGGTCCTTGGCATGCGCTTTTTCAAACGCCTCCACCGCTGTAACAATCGGCTTACCGAATACCTGTGCCTGATTAACATCTGTTACCTCAGATACAGCCACGAGCGGAAGGCCGAGCATGTTCCCTACAAAAATGAACATAATCATGGAAAGAGCGAGAGAGATAAAATGTTTACCTTTCTTCATATCCATTGTACTGGAAATCAGATTGCGGACGAATTCTACTGCCCACTCCATAAAATTTTGCAGCTTGCCGGGATTTTCAACGGATAATCTCCGTGTTGCCAGTACAGCAAAAATAAAAACAATTGCACCTGTAACTACCAGCATCAACAGAACCGATAGATCCAGTCGAAATCCGCCAAGCATAATAATTGGAGCTTCATGCATATTTTTCTCACCCCTTTCTCGACTTGAAAGCTGCAGCCCTTAACATCATTCTGCTCTGCGGGAATAGACAATCCCTATAATCAATAAGGAATATTGTGCAATGACGAGACCGCCTGCAACCGCATATGTATTGAAGTACTGCGGAAAGCGCATCGATATGAATATACCGAGCACAGCGAATGCCGCTCTTGTCAAAAATCCCAAGTTGACACGCTTCAAGTTACCTTCTGCCGCATCATCAGACATTTTCCTTACTTTGTAGCCCAGGTAAAATGCATTGATCCAGCTAACTCCTGTACCCAGGGCCAGTCCCAAAGCAATTGTCTCCACACGTGGCATAAAGGCCGCTGCGAGAAAACAAATCATAAGAAAGTACATGACGAAAACAGTCATCGATCTGCGGTATCTGGTTAGTTCACTCATCACTTTCCCCCATGATTTTTTTCGCGATAAAGTAGATGCTTACACCGCCTGCCGCAAGAAAAAAGAGAACGCTTACGGCGATCCATATTCCGTTACCTCCGATGGTCTTGTCCAACCAGGAGCCAGCGTAATATCCGGCAACAGCGAGAATGGCAATCTCGATCCCAAAAGCTGTCACGAGTCCCATCGCTTTCCATACATTATCGTCATGGTTACGGGATGAATTTGGTTTGTTCGAATCGGCCATTTTCCACGCCACCCTTGCAATCCCAGTTAATTTTACTGAATGATGAGAGCCTTTGTCAATTGAATGATTTTAGCGTTTTAAAGGGGGAAACGACGGGAATACAGACCCTCAAAGCCCATAAACCCGCGTAAACCGTACAGTTTAACTGTATGCTTGCCCTTTATAAATCCGTCAGAAAAAATGTATTATTTTTTGAATTTTCTGTGAAATGATTCCGGACGCTCACTATTTACACCGAAATGATGCAAAATCGCATTGACAATTCTTTCCGAAGCATGTCCATCACCGTATGGATTGGCAGCCTGGCTCATGCTTGCATACAGGGTTTTGTCTGTAAGCAGAGCTTTGGTCCGTTCATACACACGTTCCTCTTCGGTACCTACCAATTCCAGCGTTCCGGCTTCAATACCTTCCGGGCGTTCTGTTGTATCGCGCAATACGAGCACAGGCACACCAAACGAAGGTGCTTCTTCCTGCAAACCGCCTGAATCGGTCAAAATCAAGTGAGTGTGCGGGTAAAAGTTATGCAAATCCACCACGTCTAGTGGATCAATTAATTGAATACGGGGATGATTCCCCAAGATCGCGTGAGCCGGCTCCTTCACAGCAGGACTTGGATGCACCGGGTACACGATGGCAATATCTTCGAATTCGTCGGCAATCCGTTTGACGGCCTGGAAAATGTTGCGGTGAGGCTCGCCTTGAGATTCACGGCGATGAGCTGTCATCAGCACAAGGCGTTTGCCTTGGGCCCAATCAAGTACCGGGTGTGTGTAGTCCTCCCGTACAGTATATTGAAACACATCTGTTACCGTGTTGCCTGTGACGTACGTACTAGACTCCGATTTATTTTCTTTGGCAAGATTGGAAGAAGACCAATCCGTAGGCGCAAAGTGTAGATCAGCCAGTACTCCCGTCAGCTGACGGTTCATCTCTTCCGGATATGGAGACAGCTTGTTCCATGTCCGCAGCCCCGCTTCCACATGTCCTACCTGAATCTGTTGCAAGAATGCTGCATAGCTCGCTACAAAGGTAGTTAATGTATCCCCGTGAACCAGTACAATATCCGGCTTAGCTTCGGCTAACACTGGCTCCAGACCGCCAAGCACACGAATTGTGATTTCATTCAATGTCTGACGGTCCTTCATCACATCCAGATCATAATCGGGATGAATGTCGAAAACTTCAAGTACCTGATCCAGCATCTGGCGATGCTGCGCAGTTACGCAAACAATAGATTCAATAGACTCAGGGTGTTTCTGCAATTCCAAAATAAGCGGAGCCATCTTGATGGCTTCCGGACGCACCCCGAAGATCGTCATGACTTTAATTTTGTTAGACATTCGAGCAAGCCTCTTTTCTACTCCGCATGCAATATGCTTATTTAGTGCCGTATAGACGGTCTCCTGCATCTCCAAGCCCTGGAACGATATAACCATGATCATCCAGACGGTCGTCCAATGCTGCTACATAGATGTCCACATCGGGATGTGCATCTTGCACAGCTTTTACGCCTTCCGGTGCCGCAACCAGGTTCATCATCTTGATTTGGGTACAGCCACGTTTTTTGAGCACGTCAATAGCTGCAATTGCCGAACCACCGGTTGCCAGCATCGGATCAATTACAATCAATTGACGCTCTGTTACGTCTGTAGGCAGTTTGGTGTAGTATTCTACCGGTTGCAGTGTTTCCGGGTCACGGAACAGACCCACATGTCCAACTTTTGCCGCTGGCAACAATTTCACTACGCCATCCAGCATTCCGAGTCCTGCGCGCAGAATCGGCACCAGTCCGAGCATACGTCCAGAGATAACTTTACCTTGTGTTGCAGCTACAGGTGTCTGTACATCAATCGTTTCCAGTTCAACATCTCTTGTAATCTCATAAGCCATCAACGTTGCTACTTCATCCACCAATTCACGAAAATCTTTCGTATTCGTACGCATGTCGCGTATAAACGTCAGTTTGTGTTGAATCAAAGGGTGATCACATATTACTAATTTTCCCATCTAATTTGTCCCTCCGGTAAGTTCTTCATGTTCAGCATTTCCAAATATACCTAGCCACCATTCATGGGCTCGATAAATCCTGTATATTATATCATCACCAACAACGAATTACACCATCAAAGGGCACCCAATCATTACAGATTACCGAATCCTATAAAAAACAGGACCGGAAAATGATCCATCCGGTCCTGTTTTGCTCCTGCTGTTATGTCGTTAAGAAAATGAAAATGATGAATACAATGGCACTCCGCCTACAGAATGATCCTTCGATCGCTGTTATCCCCAGATTTTTTTTATTCTCCTTTTAACAAGGGAAAAATCCGGGGATAAAGGCGAACGCTTCGCTTCTGCGGTCTCATTCTGTCTGCTTCGTTTTTTTGTATCCCATTTTAAGAACATCTCAAATACAAACAGCATGAGCAACGTTTTTTAGTATTTAAGATCGGTATAGAGCGGGAATTGGTCTGTCAGTGCAGTCACTTCTGCACGGGCTTCATCCAGCTTCGCTGTATCTTTTGGATTTTTCAGCGTTTTAGCAATGATCTTACCGATGGCTACCATCGCTTCTTCGTTCATGCCACGGGAAGTTGCAGCAGGTGTACCAATTCGAATACCACTCGTTACAAACGGGCTTGTAGGGTCGAATGGAATGGCATTTTTGTTCACGGTAATACCGATGGAATCAAGCACATGCTCAGCTTCCTTACCTGTGATGTTCACACTGCGTGTGTCGATCAGCATCAAGTGGTTATCTGTACCACCAGATACGATGTTCAATCCTTCAGCGATCAGTGTTTCAGCCAGAACCTGTGCGTTTTTCACAACATTCTCAGCATACGTTTTGAACGATGGTTGCAAAGCTTCACCGAATGCTACCGCTTTGGAAGCGATCACGTGCATCAAAGGTCCACCTTGGGAACCTGGAAATACGGCTTTATCAATCGCTGCTGCCCACGCTTTGCGGCACAGAATCATACCACCACGAGGTCCACGCAGCGTTTTGTGTGTAGTTGTTGTTACGAAATGCGCATGTGGAACCGGGTTTGGATGCAAACCAGCAGCAACCAGTCCTGCGATGTGAGCCATGTCCACCATGAACAAAGCGCCTACATCATTGGCGATGGAAGCCAGCTTTTCAAAATCAATGGTACGCGGATATGCACTTGCACCTGCAACGATCAGACGAGGACGGTGTTTGAAAGCCGCTTTGCGTACTTCATCATAATCAATCAGGAATGTATCTTCCTGTACGCCGTATGCTACAAAGTTGTACAGCAAACCAGATGCGTTAACCGGGCTACCGTGTGTGAGGTGTCCACCATGGGCAAGGTTCATACCAAGTACAGTATCACCAGGTTTCAACGCTGCAAGATAAACTGCCATGTTCGCTTGTGCACCGGAGTGAGGTTGAACATTCACGTGTTCTGCTCCGAACAATTCTTTTGCACGATCACGCGCGATGTCTTCAACGATGTCCACATGCTCACAACCGCCATAGTAACGTTTGCCTGGATATCCTTCAGCGTACTTGTTGGTCAGAACAGATCCCATTGCTTCGATTACTGCTTCACTTACGATGTTCTCGGATGCGATCAGTTCGATGTTGTTCTGTTGACGTTTCAGTTCAAGATTCATCGCTTCCAGTACTGCCGGGTCATTCTTGCGCAATTGTTCCATGATTAAATTCCTCCCAGTTATAAGTGAAGTTATAAAGTGAAACTAATGTTTACACGAAAACGGCGAGTGCAACACCAATCTGAAGAAACGAAGTGGTCGCCTTTATCACCGGATTTCCCCTTTTAAATAGGGAATTAAAAAATCTGGGGATAACAGCGTTCGGAAGATGGTGATGCAATCAAAGTCAGGAGTGTAACCCAATTAGTCTCGCTTTATATGTTAGTCACAAAATGTCGAATCTGGTTGTTCTTCCATACGATACACCGCGCGTTCGCCGCCAATCAACTTCGGACGGGTCAACGCTGTGGTTACACGAGCATCTCCAACATAGCGAAGCGCTGTACGATAGGGTACGGCTACATGCCGGAGATGCATCCCAATCATCGTCTCCCCAATGTCCAGTCCCGCATGGGCCTGCACATGTTCAGCCAGGCATGGATCGGTCAGCGAACGATATGCTGCGGATGCCATTGAACCTCCGGCCTTGGGCACGGGTACTGCACCAACCTCGGTCAATCCAAGTCGAGTAAGCACAGAACGTTCCATTACCAGCGCACGGTTCAGATGCTCACAACATTGGAATACCGTGTCAAAACCGAACTCTTCCTGCACCTCGCGTATACCCGCAAGAAGCTGCTGCGCCACTTCAATGGCACCACTCGTACCAATCCGAGCGCCTGCGACTTCACTTGTGCTTGTACCGATCACAACGATCTGTCCAGGCCCAAGCTGTCCGGCAAGCGCCAGTTCATGCAGAATAGACGCGGTCTGTTCCTGCAATCCGGGTTGTTCCGAATCTAACTCTATAGTCATCCTATTATCGCCTCCCGATAAAATCATGCCCGCTGTCTCTTGGTTGTCCTTCGTATTCTTGCACGGCATCTCAGGTACTATTATAGCGAATAATCAGATGAAAGACGAAAAAAAGAGCAGTCTGCGGGTAACGCAGAATTGCTCTTTTGCCCAGGCGACCGGCCGTTTGTTCCGGTGCTCCATCGTGGTTATGCCCACTTCGTCGCCAGTTACACCGGATCCCTGTTTTCCCCTTCATCATAAAACAACCCGCGGCTAAAATCAACGGTTAATTTACATCACGTGTCCTATTTCTATAACCTGCCTCGCAGGATCAGAATTATCCCAGCTTATCCAAAAGCCGGTCCAATGCCGTCCGAATCTCAGCTGCAGCTATATTGTAATCATCACGACTTCCTCCAAACGGATCGGAGATGTCGAAACTTGGAATTCGTTGTCTAATCTCAATGGCTCGCTCACGCTCCGATGCCAGGATCTCTTGGCCAAGGGCACGTTTCATCTCAAGCGTTGCAAACAGGCTGTCCAACTCCTGAACATCACTTAATACCTGTTCATCATCCTCCACATATTCTTTCAATGTATAGGTTTTGTGGACTGAATCGGGAAAAACCTGCATGACATGCTGCTTATGACTCCGTGTTAATGTAAGAACCAGATCGGCCCAACCTACCAGGTTAGAGCTAAGCTGTGTGGAATGAGGTGGACCTTCAACGTTATGATCTCTCAAAACCGCTTCAGCATGTCGGGAGATCGGCATACCCGACGTTGCTGCCACACCTGCGGAGCGAACCTCTACCTGAATGCCACGCTCCGATGCCAGTTTTCTCAAAAGCCCCTCTGCCATGGGGCTGCGGCACGTATTTCCTGTACACACGAATAAAATATGTTTCATTGTGTTAGCCTCCCCATTTTACATATGATGCGAATGATATGATATTTCAAGTTTTATTCTAAAATATAAACAAAAGTCCAAACGCAAGCAAGATTGCGCCACCAATGGCTTCGCCGTAATCCCCGAGATTCTGGCTCACCCGACGGCCTAATAGCAGACCCATAACCGACATCACCCCGCCACACACACCGAAAGCAAGTACAGTTAAGATCAGATCACTGCTAAACATCCCTAAGGAAACGCCAACGGAGAATGAATCCACACTTACGCTGAGGGAGAACAAAACAACGCCGAGCAGGGAACGGTGGTCCACCAGCTTTGTATCGCCTTCACGGAATGCATTCAGAATCATATGAGCACCCAGCAAAACAAGCAATCCACCTGCCGCATACGTCGTAATGTCACCGAGCAGGGAGCTGACGTATTTGCCCATATACATGCCGATGAGCGGCATGATGATATGAAATAGCGCCGTTACAATACTGATTCGCAATACATCCCGCAGCCGAATGCCCTTCATGCCAATTCCGATCCCGAGTGAGAACGCATCGAGGCCAAGCGCAATAGCCATGATCAAAATGGTTACCAACTGCCCTACATGGACAGACACATCCCACATCCCCATACCCCCAAGTCACGTAAAGGTTCTTGTACACGATATGCGGACAAGGACCTAAACATGACCGATGAAAGGCAAACGGCGACGGATCTACTCGATATCCATGGTGCATAAAGCTAGCTTGGCGTGAAAGTGGATATGGTGGTTTATTGATTGTTTTGAAAAAGAGTACGTAGCTCTCCTGACTGTATGATCAGGAGAGGTTATGAGGGTTGCTGGTTGCCAACTTGTATGAGTTGGTTCCCCGCAGCCTTGAGCAGCCGATTCATGACGGCTGCTCCCAGCCCTTCGCGTGAGCAGGCTTCAGCCACAATATATGTGGCGCCTTGCTCATCGCAGCTGCGCAGCGCGGCGTATAGCCGGCGCGCTGCTTCTTCCAGCTCGCTGGCGTCGCCCAGCGAGAACACGGCATCGGCGCGGTACTGCTCCGCGTGCTCGGCGAACGCCAGCACCGCGGTGCGCTCTCCGCGCTGCGCCGCCTCTGCGAGGGCGGCGCTGATCCAGGCCGCCACCGCTGCGGGCGGCCCCTCCACCACGCACAGCGCCCCTGCGGGTGCGTAGTGCGTGTACTTCATGCCCGGCGAGCGCGGCGCCGGGCTACCCACGCCATCGGCCCCCTCCGCGAGTAGCGCGGGGTCCGTGGCGACACGGGCGGCAACGGCGGACAGTTGTTCCGCCGTAATGCCGCCAGGGCGCAGGATGGTGACGGTACCGTCGTCACCGACCTGCACAACCGTGGACTCGACGCCCACCCCGGTGGGGCCGCCGTCCACAATGCCGCCGATGCGGCCATCCAGATCCTCGCGTACATGAGACGCGAGTGTCGGACTTGGCCGCCCGGAGCGGTTGGCGCTTGGCGCAGCCACAGGGCATGCCGCCGCGGCGATTAACTGCAAGGCCACCGGGTGGTCCGGCATGCGCACGGCCACCGTGTCCAGACCGGCGGTGACACGTGGGGACACCGCTCCCAGCCTAACCGGCAACACCAGCGTCAATGGTCCCGGCCAGAAGGCCGCCATCAGCGCTTCCGCCGTTTCATTCACTTCCGTGACCAGCGCATCCAACTGGTCACGGTGCGCGATATGCACAATCAGTGGATTGTCGGAAGGTCGGCCTTTGGCGACAAATACAGCCTCCACGGCTGCTGTGCTACGCGCATCAGCACCCAAGCCATAGACCGTCTCGGTCGGAAAGGCCACCGTCTGACCTTGACGAATGCAGGCTGCGGCAGCCTGCAAGTCGGCGAGCGCCTGTTGATCGGCGCTCCCCTTTTTCACATCCAACATTTCAATATTACCCAATCCGTGATCATTCTCAGCGCTCACCAAGAGGCGTACATCCCACATCTCAGTGACCAGCTCTGCCGGAGCTTTCATATCACGTTCTTCTCTATCATCCCTCATCTCAGAGGTGTGTTGCACTGGTTCGTTTTCTCTGCTCATATATCATCATTCCTAAATTCAAGTAGGTTAGTTCATATCCATATTCAATATAAGAGGTTGTTCAAAAAGTACGCTTTTGATTACGATAGATGCCTAGCGGCATCATTAACGTCGAATATGAAATTCAGCCGAAATAAGCGGGAGGCTTACGAAGTATGTTTCCAAAGGAAACATTTTGGTTGCTCACGTAATTTTCCTACGCTCCGCTACTCCATTTCTAGCTCCATTCCATCTTCTTGGTACTGAAAAACCAGACTTTTTGAACACGCACTATAAGTAATTATAACATACCTGTCCCAACTCGGATGCCCTTCATACTTCGCTCGGAATTTCACCACTAATTCATATTAAAAGGGCAGCTCCCTGAATCGAAGTCGCCCTCTACTGTATTATAAATACGTTGTTATGCGAACAAACTAGTCACCCAACTCCATAGTTTCACAGCCATATCCCACAGAAAGAATCTCGCTTCCGGTGTGTCTCCCTGCACAGATGCCTCTACATCTCCTGGTTCAGCCGCTGCGGCTGATACCGTTGAATGTTTCGCCAGTGCATCCCCGGTCCCTGCATCAATGAAGCACAACGGCGGGAACAACACACACCACCAGTTCTGACCTTTGCCTTCCCCCAGCGTGATCCGAACCGCTTCATAATCTCCGGCAGGATACACAGTGCCACCATATAGTTTGGTCGGGAACGGCACGGAACCCAGCTCCACCTGATACTCATAATTTAAACCGCGACTGGCCAACTCTTCTCCTACTCTATTCTCAATCTCGGACAAATGCTCACGAATAACCTTGCGCGCTTCATCCAGACTTTGCGGATTCTCCAGTTCGGCTACCCACTCGCCCATCTGAGCAACGACAGCATCCCGAATCTCACGTTTCACCAATTGATCTCCCGGTGCATCCGAGTTTGCTAGAATACGCAAGCGAATCGATTGTTCCGGAATTGCTGTGGCCGCCACAGCTGCATCCGTTTTCTGACCTTCCCACATCATGATAATCATCATAAGACATACAATAATAAGTCCAATTTGCTTTACAATTCTTCTGCTCATTCCGTTCTCCCCCTCGGCTCTCTGATCACGCTACCTGCAACTCTCTCATGTCTATCAGTATGCCCGGTAGAGACGGAAGTAAACCTAGCATTTGCAATAAATCTACTAGAGGTTGTTCAAAAAGTCCGCTTTGATTACGAAGAATGCCCAGCTCCATCATCAACGTTGAATATGAGGTTCAGCCGAAATAAGCGGGAGGCTTACGGAGTATGTTTACCAAAGAACCATTTTGATTGCTCACGTAGTTTATCCTACGCTCCACTACTCCATTTCTAACCTCATCCCATCTTCTCGGTACTGAAAACCCAACTATTTGAACACGTACTACTAGAATGTGTGGTTAAACCCAGGCAAGTTATACGAAGACAGAATGTCAGCGTCCAAGAAGCCTTGAAGAGTGTACTGGCGACCCTAGGCGAATAACTCTCGCGAATGACCAGTCGATGCTCTAAGGAACCGAGGACGTCTTATTTGCCCTTCAGGTCTTCTTTTGAAATTGTAAGGAACATGAGGCACGTTATTTCCCAAAATCATCTAATCAACACGCTACAAAAGGCTGTTTATGTTGATATAACGTGTCTCAGATTCATTAGCTTTCTCCGGACACTTCAAATCCCCGAATAAGACGTGTGTGGTTCGTTAGCTCCTAACACCACCTAACTCTTAACTCCTAACCCCCAACAGCTAGCACTTGAAGCTTCACATCATGCCCATATACGCTGCTCCAGATTCTTTCAGGTTCGCCTCAGCCTACAGCAGGCTCGAAGACACCTATGCATTGCTTCTTTCATCTCTCATTCACACTTTCTCACCCATCATGTTAAAAAGGCTGATCCGCACCTGGTTACAGGGCAAATCAACCTCTTTATTCCTACGAACGATCACGTTATACGTCTCACCGCTTTACTTTTCACTACACCGACTCAACAGTTACACAGCACTTTTCTCTTTCTTGAGCATATTCCATAAACGTTCCGACAACCGAGGTTGCTGCTCCCCCATCAGAAGTTCATCCTCCTCTTCTTGCCCGTATAACTTAATGCTCATGACTACACCGATGCAAGCCATATTAATAAGCAAAGAGGTGCCGCCGTAACTGATGAACGGTAACGTAATACCTGTGAGTGGCATCAGTCCGAGGAACGCCCCCACGTTCTCAAACACCTGATACAACAACATTCCGATAATACCTACAATGATGACAGGTCCCGCGCGATCTCTACATGCCAGAGCAATCAGCACCATGCGGTGGATCAGGATAAAGTACAACAGAATCAGTACGGATGCACCAACAAACCCAAACTCCTCTGCGATCACAACAAAAATGGAATCAGAATACGTATAGGGGACTCGTCCACTCTGAACGGATGTTCCTTGCAAATAACCTTTGCCGATGATGCCCCCAGAACCGATGGCTAAACCTGCATTTTTCGTATGCCAGGAAGCCTTTGAGGTAGCCTTTTCTGGTACAAGCCAGGGATCAATCCGCTCCGCCCAATGCTCACGTTTTATCTTTTCAAGAAAAGTGAAAACTTCACCATGGTAGAAGGTATAGGCTTTAACAAAACCAAAGAACGCCACTCCCACAATCGCCAGTGTAATCAATGCGTGCTTCAGCCTCATATTCCCGATCCAGAATACCGCAGCCAAAATCACCACATACCCCAGCGCATTCCCCAAATCATTCTGAGCCATAACAAGGGCAAACGGAATAAACGCCCAACAGCCAATCGGCACAATATCTCTCCAAAATTTCAGCGTGCCTCGTTGTCTCTTCACGATCAAATGGGCGAGAAACAGAATCAGAATCATCTTGAACAGCTCTGCCGGTTGAAAAGAAAAGTTCTCGCCCAGCTTCAGCCAACCGTTGGCGTTATTGATTGAACTTCCCAGGACATTGGCCAGGATCAGTAGTATGATCCCCAAGCCATACAAATAAAACGCATATTTCACGTATAACTTGTAATTCACAAGCCCGATCACAAACACCGCAATGAACCCGGCCACATAGAAATACATCGTTTTGACATGATGATTCGCCAGGTTGGCATCTGTCTGCGTTCCGCTATAAATCGCAAATACACTAATAATCATGAGCAACAGCATTACAAAAAGAATAACACCGTCCATCTTTTTCAACATTCTCAACATGACTCTGTCCATCCCCCTGAAATCTAGCATTCTATGATTTCCAATTGAACTCAATATTACCATTGTATATAATTGGATAATAAAATGGAAATCAGGGTCGTTTCAGGTTAAAAAACGAACTATTCAACGGCCTGAATTACGCCGTAAAAACAATAAAAACCCCAAAACATCCACCCAATGTAACTTGGGTTGGTCTGTTCCAGGGTTCTATAGTTATCTAGCTTATATACATAAATCGTACGTGCTATTTCACGGTTTGACTCAAAAACGTTATTGCTCCTGCTGGGATGGCTTGCGTCTTAGCAATTTCCTCACCAGATCTGTAATACTCGGTTGTTCCGCAGAGCCAAGAATATCCTCGTTCTCTTCCGTGTGGACCTTAATACTCATCACAAGACCCATGCTGATCATGTTGATCATAATGGAGGTACCACCCGAACTGATAAACGGCAGCGTAATTCCTGTCAACGGCATCAGACCAATGAATGGACCAATATTAACAAAGATCTGGTAAAGCAGCATCGCTATGATCCCAACAATGAGATAAGGCCCCGCGCGATCCTTACACTCCAGTGCAATCAGCACCAGCCTGTGAATCAGGATAAAGTACAGGAGAAGCAGTACCGAGGCACCGATGAAACCAAATTCTTCCCCAATCTGCACAAAGATGGAGTCAGCATAGGCCAGCGGCACCCGATTCGACTGAATCGTTGTGCCTTCCATATAACCTTTGCCTGTAATCCCACCAGAACCAATCGCAAGCTTTGCATTATACGTCTGCCAGAGTACATCTCTTGAGGTCAGCTCTGGTACAAGCCAAGGGTCAAAACGATCCGCCCAGTGCGAACGTCCAATGTCATTCAGAAATTTAACAATCTCATCATGATAATGAATATACGCCTGTGTACCACCGATAAAAGCAGCCACTGCGATCATAAAGCCAATGAGGGCATGCGTAAATTTAATGTTACCAATCCACAGTAGGCCCACAAGAATGACTACATAGCTTAATGCATTTCCCAAGTCATTTTGAAGCAATACGAGTAGTAACGGCGGCAGAACACAGAGCGAAATCGGAATAACGTCACGTCCAAAATAGAGCGGACGGTTCTTCTTTCGGGCCAAAAAGGCCGATAAAAACACAATCAGGCATAACTTGAACAATTCAGCAGGCTGCAAACTGACCCCGAAAATGGACAGCCAACCTTTTGCACCATAATACTCCTTACCAAAGAACATAACGAATATGAGCAGGAGCATCCCCACGCCATAGATATATAAATAATTTTTGATTATGAATTTATAGTTGATCATCGACATCCCAAAAAAGACTACGAAGCCCAAAATATAAAAGATCACTGCGCTTTTCGGGAGTCCCTCCAGCTTTGGACGACCAAACGTTGTACTGTAAATCGATAAAATACTGATACCCATCAGAATAACGAGTATAAAGACAATAGAATAGTCTATCTTTTTAAATTTGTGCAGCATGTAATTATGTTCCCCCAAGCATTCAGAAATCTTCGGTATATCTCATTGTAGAGGATTTCACGGCAAAAAGAAAACCCGCGGAACCTTACATTTTCGTCACCTGTTCCGAAGTACGAACACCCAGGACATGCCGCTCGATTCCGGCAAGGTCCGGTACAATGATAATTTCCGGCCAATGTCCCGCCGTTTCAAGCAAAGCTGCGATGTCGCGAGCCTGCCCTTGGCCCAGCTCAAAACCAATGATCTGCGGCGGCGCAGGCAACAGCGCCAACTGCTCCAGCATGATACGGTACGGTGCAAGCCCGTCCGGACCGCCGTCCAATGCCATGCGCGGCTCATGATCGCGCACCTCTTGCTGTAACCCGGCGATATCCGCCGCCGGGATGTATGGCGGGTTGGACACCAGGATGTCCACCCGTGCCCCGGCGAACGGGGCCAGCAGATCGCCTTCACGGAAGTCGATCTGTACCCCGTTCGCGGCCGCGTTCCGCGCGGCCACTTGCAGGGCAGCCCCCGAGAGATCCCCGGCGCCAACCTGCCAGCGCGGGCGCAGTGAAGCCATCGTCACCGCGATGGCGCCACTGCCCGTGCCGATATCGACGGCGAGCGGAGCGCCGTCGGGAAACACGCGGTCGGCTTCGCGCAGCACAGCCTCGACCAACAGCTCGGTCTCCGGCCGCGGAATCAGCACGGCCGGCGTGACCTCGAACGGCAGCCCATAAAATTCCTGGCTGCCGATAATGTATTGCGCCGGCTCACCCGCAGCCTTGCGCGTGACGGCGTCCTCCCAGCGGCTGCGATGCTCGCTGGGAAAAGGCTCCGGCTGCATCATGTAGTACTGGGCGCCATAGACGCCGAGTACATGTTCCAACAGCAGCCGGGCATTGTTTTGCGGCTCGTACACGCCGCACTTCTCCAAAAAAGAGGAAGCCTCCACGAAGGCTTCCCGACAGCTCTGTTCCGGCGTCATGACAAACTGCGCGCGGGTCACAGATTATTCTCCTCTATCCATCAACTCGGTCTGCTGAGCAATCGTCAGTGCAGACAAGATATCTTCAATCTCCCCGTTCATGATCTGATCCAGCTTGTGCATCGTCAGGCCGATACGGTGATCCGTCACACGGCTTTGCGGGAAGTTGTACGTACGAATACGCTCACTGCGGTCGCCCGTTCCCACTTTGCTCTTCCGCTCAACAGAGATCTTTGCTTCCTCTTCCATACGTTTCATATCGAAGATACGTGTACGCAGAACCTGCAACGCTTTTTCCTTGTTGGAGTTCTGTGATTTTCCATCCTGACATGTCGCCACGATTCCCGTTGGAACGTGCGTTACCCGTACTGCGGATTTCGTGGTATTAACCGATTGTCCACCTGCACCACTGGAACAGAACGTATCAACACGGATGTCTTTATCATGAATTTCGATATCAAAATCTTCGGCTTCAGGCATAACCGCAACCGTTGAAGTTGACGTATGAATACGTCCGCCTGACTCAGTTGTTGGAATACGTTGCACACGGTGTGCGCCGCTTTCGTATTTCATTTTGCTGTACGCGCCGCGTCCGTTGATCAGGAAAACAACCTCTTTGAACCCACCGAGATCATTTGTGTTAACGTCCATCAGCTCTACACGCCAGCCTTGTGCATCTGCATAACGTGTGTACATCCGGTACAGATCTGCTGCAAACAACGCTGCCTCATCTCCACCAGCTGCTCCGCGAATCTCAACAATAACGTTTTTGTCGTCATTCGGATCTTTTGGCAACATAAGCACACGAATCAATTCGTCCAGTTCCTTCTGGCGAGTGCTCAGTTCGTCAATTTCCATTTTGACCATTTCGCGCATCTCATCATCCAGTTTCTCACCCTGCATTTCCTTTGCAGCTTCGAGATCCTGACTTACCTGTTTGTATTCATTGTACGCTTCATAAGTCGGTTGCAGATCGGATTGTTCTTTGGAATATTCCCGCAACTTTTTGTTGTCACTTGCCACATCCGGGTCACACAAAAGCTCGCTCAACTTGTCATAACGGTCGGCTAACGCCTGTAATTTATCCAACATGTATAGTCACCTCACACATTATTTTGTCCATGCAAATATCGTTTTTAATAATTATTTCGGTTTCATTATTCATAACATCTATAATCTATATTCCACAACGCACAGGATTCTCACCGAATCCCCTGACCGCAGCATGTATTCACATTCCTGTATGATCGACGTATAACATCGCTACAACGTCATCAAATCCTTTACTTTTAAAGTGAAATCAAGAAATCGCGTACCCTGTATGAAACACGCTTAAGCTCATCTGTTACAGCGCGAATTTTAACGTGGTATACGACTCTTAATTATAGCATATTCTTATGGTTCTGAATAGTAACTGTTCCGCATGCGGATGAACTAATTTTCAGTTCTGCAAAATACAAAATGAAATTATTGTTCGATGTTGTTCCGTAATGTAAAATAAACAAAAGCCACGATGCGCTAACATCGTGACTTCTCTAACAAAGGCCGGTGGGCGACCACGGCGAATTTCAATCAAACGAATGAAAAACCACCGGATTGCAAGGCAACCAACCTAATCCCGGTGGTTTTTCTTGTTCCTCATCTGCAAAACTCTAAGTCAAAGACCCCACGAACTTCACGAGAAGGTCGCAGGGTCATGTTATTAAATCTACATATAAAGGTGTAACAACCTATACGTTGAAACGGAAGTGCATAACGTCGCCGTCATTTACAACGTACTCTTTACCCTCAAGACGAAGTTGTCCGCGCTCTTTGGCACCGTTCATGGAACCCGCTGCAACCAGATCGTCGTAGGAAACCACTTCTGCACGGATGAATCCACGTTCGAAGTCGGTGTGAATGACACCCGCTGCGCCAGGCGCTTTGGTACCTTTGCGGATTGTCCACGCACGAACTTCCTGTACACCTGCTGTGAAGTATGTGTACAGACCGAGCAATTTGTAAGCCGCTTTGATCAACAGGTTCAGACCGGAATCCTCGATACCGAGTTCTTCCAGGAACATTTGTTTATCTTCGCCTTCCAGCTCAGAAATCTCTTCTTCAACCTTTGCACTGATTGGCACCACTTCTGCGTTCTCAGCAGCTGCGAATTCTCTTACTTTTTGCACGTAAGCATTGTTCGCCACGTCGCCGATTTCGTCCTCAGCTACATTGGCTGCGTACAGAACAGGCTTCAGGGTAAGCAAGTGCAGATCGCGCACGATCAGAAGCTCATCATCCGTAAGTTCCATGCTACGTGCCGGCTTGTCATCGTACAGAACAGCCTTCACTCTCTCCAATACTTCTACTTCTTGAGAGGCAGTCTTGTTGCCGCCCTTCATGTTTTTCTTGGAGCGATCGATTTTCTTCTCAACACTCTCGATATCGGCCAGGATCAGCTCCAGATTGATTGTCTGGATGTCGCTTACCGGGTCAATTTTGCCATCGACGTGTGTAATGTTCTCATCTACAAAGCAACGTACCACGTGTACAATCGCATCTACCTCACGAATGTGGGCAAGGAACTTGTTACCGAGACCTTCGCCTTTGCTCGCACCGCGAACAAGACCAGCGATATCTACAAACTCAAACGCCGTTGGTACTGTTTTCTTAGGTACAACGAGTTCTGTCAGTTTGTCCAGACGCTCATCTGGTACTTCAACGATCCCCACGTTAGGGTCAATTGTACAGAACGGATAGTTTGCCGATTCGGCACCTGCTTGTGTGATTGCGTTAAACAATGTAGATTTACCAACGTTAGGCAAACCCACGATTCCAGCTTTCAAAGCCATGTATATGACAACTCCTCATTGATTACTTGTTCGGTATGGATAATCCTATACATTATATATGACAAACCTCAAGGCATCAAGGATCTTCGCCAATTCGACCAGAGTCCCTTCCGCTTCCCGAAATCCCCAGTTAATGCTGATAATTCGTTTTGCGCAGATCTTAAGTTTGGCCTAGAATATCCGCTATTAGGTTTACCCTTTGATTTCCTTGTACATGGTTAGATCCGTTACCTCATATCCCATCTTGCGATATAGGCTGCTCGCCCGCACATTATGTCCAAAGACATGCAAACCAATGCGATCCACGCCAAGACTCAAGGCCGTCTGTTCAAGCGCCTGCATCGTCTCTGTTCCGTATCCCTTACCACGGTGCGCTTCTTCAACCACAATATCCAGCAAAAAAGCATCTTTCCCGCGACGATTATCCGTGATATTAAACCAGATATACCCTACATTGCCGTCCACAGGATGCACCAGATTGTAGAGATACGCTCCGGGTGTGTTCAAGCCTTCTGGCAGATAACGTTCATAAGATTCCTCCGCCAGTTGCTGTGCCTCTTCCTCAGCCCAGGTGCCCGCTTCTACTTTTTCCTGTGCAAAATCCTTAATCGATCGAATGCAAAAACTCGCATAATCTTCCTGATTCATTGGAGAAAGTTTCAACTTTTCCCCCTCCTTATTTCGAATGATCTTGATTATGTATGATCTCTGTGCAGCCCTTTTTGCACTACTAGTATCTTATTGTATCCTTTTCTCCTATTAAGCGCATGAAGTTATTCTGACGATTCGAACTTCAATTTTCATATTCATCCATTTTATTTATAACTTTTGATCTCTTCCCATCGTTTATACCTCATGAAGGAAAGGAGTGGATCATATTGAACACACGTCGCCGATTCTCCAAAAAGAAAACAATTATCTTATCCGCTATCATACTCGGAATCGCCATAGTCGCTTTTATGAGCTTTCTGAATGCAGTGGATCCCTTTCGCCACTTAAGGATCACGATCTACAATCAGTCCGACTATGACCTCACCCATATTCAGGCTAGTCTAGTTCAAGGCGAAAACTCATTTAACAACAATGAGAGTGGCTCCATCTACGTATTCAAAAAAGATATTCCCAGCGGAGCAAACGTGAAATTCGCCCCGCAGCTGAAACGTTCCGGGGAGGGGGCCGTCTCCTTGGCGTTTACGGACAGCCGCGGAAAAACCTATAACAAAACAGTATGCGGTTATACCGAATACTTGTCCGGCAATTCCTACGTCACTGTAACCAATGAGAATGTCACCGTGAAAGATGAATGTATGTAATAGCGATACTTCGCTCTGTGGACTTATGTTAAAATATAGGGGCGAGCGACCCGCCAAAGTTTCTCGCCCAAAGTCGATTGAATTATTCAATCGGCTTATTTATTTTAACCTGATTGTATTGATTAATTAGATCATCCAGGACCATAGATTGCTGTATAACATGAGGATGAAGCAGATTTCCATAGTCCATCTTGAGTTGATAGAGCTTTTGTCTCGCTGCTTCGATCTGCAACTTGAGCTCACCACAATCCATATTCACCCCTCCCTGTTGTAACATTCTAGTCCATTCTGCTAATTAGTAGGAAATCAGGCGAACTCCAACACGAAAAAGCTCCCTTCAACGTAGACAATTCACCATTCTACTTGAGGGAGCAGCTCATATTCAAAAAGCGTATTTTCAGAAATGCTGGTTAACTCCCTGTGCCGTGGCCATTAGTTGTCACGATTACTGGACGGTCTTTTTCAACGGGGATGGGTTGAGTAGTAGGAAAAACAACGCCTACTGTGATACTGCATGTAACTATCAATATTGCCAATTTCATCTTCATTCGTCATCAAACCTCCCGAATCATTTTTTTGTATCGTAGTTTAGCTTCTTCGACTGCAAAACACCGAAATTCTTCAAATATTTTTATACACTCTAGAATACTATCTTTATTCTTAATTTTATTTGCAAAATCCAAACCGTTAAGAATCAACTCAAATCCTCTGTTATAATCTTGATGTTTTAAATAGTATGTACCTAGGCCCACAAGCAAAGTACCATATTGATCATTCGTATATTGCTCGCTGATTTTTCCAATACGACTGCTTTGGTCCTGATACATGAAATAAGATTGATACTTTTCAAGAATTGAAGAAATGTTCATATCATACCGATTCGCTGCATTTACAATCGCACATAAAGCAGGAAAGATCTCATTTTTTCTCTCCGAGATATAGTTCATATAACTTTGGATAACCTCTGTTTTACCTGACATTAGTTCATATAGATATCGATTGCCTTCTGCCCATTCCTCGAACTGACGAATAACAACGGTTTCCGCTTCGCTCGGATCATTTATCCAACTATAATCGGTGTACAACGAAACATACTGAAGTGCTTCTCCATATTCTTCATAATAAAAACAAGCCTCTCCAAGCATCAAATAAGCGTATAAAACATAAAATATAATTTGCTTTTTAGGGTTATCTTCCGCTACATTTACTTTTTTCTTCAATTCATAATGGATCATTGCTTTTAACTTTAACTGATCAGCAAGGCTCCTCACCTTATCCCATCGGCGCAATGAAGCATACACATTCATCAGATCGTTCAGTCCATCCAGCTGGTAAGGCTCGTCTAGCCGATCTACAAAAAACTCGAACTGGGTAGCAAGTGCAAGATTACTCATCTGATCCTTGGAAAGCCCGATTGTGAACAAACGATACTGACTTAGAGCCAACCGTTCAGAATGTTGCATTTTCTCACCCTCGGCTACACATACATACAAGGGCTTGGCCGCTTCTAACTTCCCTTCACGATATAACTGTTCAGCCAACTCGAACAAAAGCGGTGCATAGGAAAGATTATCCATAATTAGATTAACGGCTTCTTCCATATAATCGACCTTACCGAGTTCGGCACAACGGTATAAAAAAGGCCCCAGTCTTCGCCAATCCGGGCTCGTATGTACAAAACACTCATGTATGTATAATTCATAGAAGTAACCCTCTGTTAAACCCATCCCGGCAGTTAGTCGATCCAACTGCTGCATGCCAATGGTACGCAGCCCGTTCAGCGTACCACTCAACGTCCCTGAGTTGATTCCCGATATCTCAGAGAATTGGTTGAGTGTCATATGGTTCGTTTTTAAGTAGTCTGCTAAATGATCACGTATTGTGGCTACTGAGTTCAAAGGTACACCACCTTTCCAAGCAAAATTAAGCAATGGTCAATTAAATAATACTATATTTTTGAATTTAATATCAATATTTTACTTGTAAATAATTTACTTTTATTATAAAGATATTTATCTGCTTTGCTTAAAATGTTGTAAAAAATAGCCTGGAAGAGGGCTGGAGAGTCTTGTCATAGTATGCGATCAAGCATCAAATTCATATCCACACGGTCGGGAGTCCACAATAAGACATCCGTGAGAAATGTCATCGCATCCATACCACTCAATCTGTCCACGATTGACTCTAGCATCTCTCTTGCATTTCCTGTGATATGCTCAGCCAGGACTAACCCTCCAGTATATTTAACGTTAGGTTATCATTAAAGTGAAAGGTGGAATTGGTATGTCTATAAAAATAAGATTGGGCGATACTTTAGATGCAGCCAGCGTCACTAAAAATGCACTGGCTAGAGAAGCAAAAGTTAGACCGAACCTTATCTATGATCTGTGCGAAGGAAAAACGAAAAGGCTTGATTTAGATACCTTAAATAACATCGTGAACACTCTACGGGCAATGACAGGAAACGACTATACTCTTATAGATGTGTTAGAGTACATACCTGACGATGATAAGGTGTAATAAAACAAACTGGGCTGAGCATTCTCAAAGAAGCCATCAAATTCTCACTTTCAAAGAGAAACACAAACAAACCGTCCATGTTTTACTTTGGACGGTTTGTTTGGCTTACTTCTGACTTCTGGTTATGTTAGAACAAGCACGAAATAGTTAAGGCGCTTTAAGGATTTGATAAATTGCACTCCATACGGAGTGCGACGAACCTTCTTGGCTTTGTCTTTGAACTTGTCCAAATTTCAATCCACGCACTCCATACGGAGTGCGACTCCAAACGGATGCTTGCGTTCCCCAACAGATAGTTATTTCAATCCACGCACTCCATACGGAGTGCGACAAGATCCGTTGCAGATCGTTATCAATGCCATCAAATTTCAATCCACGCACTCCATACGGAGTGCGACTATTAGTGGATGCTTATCATCGTGGTCATGAGGTATTTCAATCCACGCACTCCATACGGAGTGCGACCCGTATGGGTTTTGGTTAAGTCCTCAAAACAAAATATTTCAATCCACGCACTCCATACGGAGTGCGACAGCGAAAGCACACGTAATAACGTCATCAAGTTCAAACATTATCACGTATTCTCAATCATTATACCAAATTATAGAAACATTTGTGATAAAAAACATCCTTCAACGAACACAAGTGTTGCCAAAAGGTCACGAAAACGATGTTTTCGACAAAATTCGAGGTGCGAATCCCCCAGGGAAATCATGTGAGCTTGGGGTTCGCACCTGTATTTCCACCCTCACTCTACCGCCGTTCCACAAGACGTGTTGTCTGCTTCAGATCTTCAATCTGCCCTGCACCAATACCAAACATCACAGTACGCAGTTCAAACTCAACCTGTTCCAGCCGCTCATTCAGCGCATCATCGGAAGCTACTGCGGATTCGAGCAGAGATCGGCCAAAACCAGCCAGGTCCGCACCGAGCGCGAGGGCTTTGGCCGCATCCACGCCAGTGTACAGTCCACCGCTGCCAATCAGGGCACCAGTAGGATTCAGCGCTCGTACTTCCTGTATACACTCCGTTGTGGGAATGCCCCAGTCGGCAAAAGCTTCAGCAGCTGCCCGGCGTACCGGGTTATTGTTGCGGTACTTCTCTACCTGCACCCAGCTTGTGCCCCCTGCTCCGGCTACATCAATGAACGCGACACCCGCTTCATATAGGCGTTGAGCCGTCACGCCATCGATGCCAAAACCTACTTCTTTCACACCAACAGGTACGTCTAGCTCACGACACAAGTTTTCAATCCGTTGAAATAATCCACTGAAGTTGGTGTTACCTTCCGGCTGGAAAACTTCCTGCAACGTGTTCAGGTGAAGGACGAGCATGTCCGCACCCGCAATATCTACCGCACGCTGGAAATCAGCTGTGGTGAAGCCATAGTTCAGCTGCACCGCACCCAGGTTGGCAATGACCGGGATGTCCGGTGCCCAGCGCCGCACATCGAAGGTACTCGCAAGTTCCGGCTGTTCTACGGCAGCCCGGATCGAACCTACGCCGAGCGCCCAGCCTCTGGCGTTTGCTACTCGGGCGAGGCGCTCATTGATCGCGCCCGTTGTTTTGCTTCCACCCGTCATCGAACTGATGAGCAAGGGTGTACGTACTTTTTTGCCAATAAACGAAGTCTCCAGATGCACCTCTTCAAAATCCAGTTCCGGCAGTGGGTGATGGCGAAACGCAAACCGCTCCATACCGCTGGTTACCCCTTCTCCTGCCACATTCTCCTCAAGACAGAGGCGCACGTGCTCTAGCTTCCGTTCTCCCGTAGCCACTTCGGGAAGCAGCCGTTCGCCGGCTCGCTCTTGTTCATTCATGATGAGACCTCCTATGTGAGAATCGTGCGGATCGACAGGATAACCTGCCCGTTCCTTACTTCTATGTATATACGTCTTTTGCAAAAGACAAAAACATTAATCCTATAAGCATTGCAGCTCAGCAGTTTAACTCTATCCAGTATAACGTTCCAAACCGGCTATTGAAAGGATGCCCCGACACCAAATGTCTCACTTAAATCCCGGAGCACCACTATCTCATACCTACTCAACAGCACGGATCATCCGTAGCAACTTCAAAGTTAATTAGCAGAGACGATACACACGCACATAGATCAACAAAACACATTTTCACTCCATCATCTGCACAACAAACTTATCTCAAGATTTCCGATGCCAATTGCTCACCAACAAGCTGTCCGGACAACGTCACTATCGGGGTTCCGCCGCCTGGATGTGTCGTTCCGCCGACGTACCAGAGTCCTTGTACATCTTTGCTTCGGTTGCCTGGTCGCATAAAGGTCTGCTTCACCGAGTTGGACGAGATGCCGTAGATCGACCCTTGATGCGCCAAGGTATCCCGTTCGATATCTCGCGGTGTGTACCGGATCAGCACATCGGATTCATTCAACCCGGTGATTCCCCGTCCTGCCAACTGTTCCAGCACAAACGCTCCATAACGTTCCGTCTGTTGCTCCCAATTCCATGAATCCGACAAGTAGGGAGCATTGACCAGAATGAACAGGTTACTGGCTCCCGCCGGAGCCATGCCCGCTTCCGAATAACCGGAATAACAGATGTAGATCGTCGGATCTTCGGGCATTTTACGATCACGGAAAATATGGTCAAACTCCGGTTCATACCGTTCCGGGAAAAAGACCGTATGGTGTAACAACGCATCATATTGCCTTCGCACACCCGCTAGCGTCACAAATCCCGAAATGGACGGCTCATACTTCCGTATGCGCGCATCGCTCATCTCTTTCCGATGTTCCGGTGCGAGCAGCAGTCGATTTACGCTAAGCACATCTCCATTCGCAACCACTTGATCTGCTTCGCGGAAGCCTTGATCCGTATCCACGCCAGCCACTTTTCCATTCCGAACAACAATCTGCCGGACCTCTGTGCCGGTAATGATCTGTACACCTTTTTCCCGAGCCAGCCGGGTCATACCTTCGATCAGTTGATAGGTTCCACCTTTGACCCCGTAGATGCCCACTTCTGCTTCCACATGACCCATCATGGCAAAGATGGAAGGCGATTGATACGGCGATGATCCCACATAGGTCGCGTACCGTCCGAACATAGCGAGCGTATGCGGATGTTGGAAATACGAGCGTAGCAGCTTATCCAGCTTCACCGTTGGCCGCACGCGGAGCAAGCTGCGCAGCATTTGGAGATTGTATTTGTCAGAAGGAGACAGCAGCAACTTACCCAGAAAATGACGATTGGCTTCCGCATACAGTGCAGCAGACTCATCCATAAATGCATCATAACGAGTTGCATCCTCCGGACTGTACGCAGCGATCTGCTCCTTCATCCACCCGCGATTACCTGACAAATCTACCACTGTGCCATCTGCAAATATATTACGCGTGCGCGGCTCTAACTCATATAACTGTACGTAATCTTCCATTGCTACTCCAGCATGGTCGAAGACTGAACGAAAGGTCGATGGCATCGTGATTGTGCTCGGTCCACGGTCAAAATGATACCCGTCCCGCTCAATCTGCTGCAGCTTGCCACCTACATGTTGCTGCCGTTCCAAAATGGTTACCTGCACACCTTGAGAAGCCAGTCGGATCGCACACGACAGACCTCCAAATCCTGCACCGATTATAATGACGTTACCTCTCAACTGTACCGCCTACCTTTCCATACATACCCCTTGCCGGAGCGGCCTGCCTGCCAGGAAGCAAGTCCGATGGCAATGACACAGACCATGCTGACCGGTTGCAGAAGGGCGAGCCACCAGGGTTGTCCGCCAGCATGATCCGCTACTCTTTTCACAGCCATACCAAGTAATGTTCCTAACAATCCATACAGAACGGATATCGAACTGCCCATAAGGAGTCCAATAATCAATCCTAGTGGAGGCACAATATACATCAGTGTATACATTAACATCGTGCCAAGCAGCAGCACGTCTTTGCGCCCCATACCTTCGTACATGTTTTTCTTATATCCGTTCCATACTTCTGCACCGTTCTGATACATGCGGGTATTCGTTACGTCATGCACGTCTGTCAGCATCACCGGATGACCTGCACGCTTAACCGCTTTGGCGAGACTCATGTCATCCACCAGATGCGCCTGAATGGCAGCATGACCACCGGAAGCCTCGTAACTGGAGCGATGAATCAGCAAAAAAGCCCCCGTAGCGGCCACAAACATCGGACTGGATGATCTGCGTATCATAAAAATGGGCAGATGACTGATGATGGTGAAGACCATCATCGGTACAACAAGCTTTTCCATCCATGTCTTTGTTACCTGATAAGGAAAACCGGTTACCAGACCCCCGCTCTGCTCACACCCTGCCGCAAGCGTCTGCCGAATGGCACTTGGCTCCAGACGCACATCCGCATCCACGAACATATACCATTCTCCCTTGGCCTCCTGAACCAGCCTGTGACACGCATGGGATTTCCCCATCCAGCCCTCGGGAAGATCAACACCATGAAGTAGACGCACACGTGCATCGCGATCCGCAATCGCTTGTACCATGGCCGCTGTCTCATCTTCGGAGCGATCATCCAGCACCAATACTTCCATCCGGAATCCTGTTGTATCACTCGCGAGTACACTTTCAAGACATCCTTCGATATGTAGTCTTTCATTTCTGGCTGGAATCAGTACCGAGACCAGCAGGTCTGGTGGTTGTATCTTGTCTGCCCGGAATGAACGTACTTTGGGCAGACAGGAGACATTCCATAGAGCGAACAGCAACTGTATGCCCAATATGCAGGTAAGCACAATCCAGAAGATTTCAGATGCATTCATGCTAACGGTTCACCCGCTTTCGTGCCGCATCGTATTTTTCACTTGTCGAACGTACATGACGAATCAGTGGAATCGCATCTGGCAAACTTCCCTGCCCCATCCGTATAAGCTCTGATCTATGATCGTCTAACTGCTGTTCCAGCACATGGCCGAGTCTGGCGGCAATCTCTTCACTCTTCAACGCCTTCCAGTCTTCCATCACAGCCGGGCCCGCCTGCATCGATATTTCCGGTAAATCATGCTGGACCATCCCATGGCACAAGGTTACCGGTACAGCAATGGCATTTGGAGAACGACGAAGTAACAATCCGATGCCTGGACGGAACTGAATCGGTCTGGCCTCCTGATGCAATATTTCTCCTTGGGGAAAAATCCAGACCCTTTTACCTGAATCCAATAATTCACTGGTGTACTGTAGAGAGGTCCGAATACCGGACGCACTCTCCTTATTGATCGAATACGCACCCAATTTACGAAAAAAAGCATATTGCTGAAGCTGTTGCTCCTCCATCATCACATAATGATCACCCCGCGATGTCTGCCTGGCCGCATGATAGAGCAGCAGACCATCCCACCAGGAGCTGTGGTTCATGAAATAGATCACGGGACGAGTCGGTTCAATCGGGGAGTTGTCCCTGATGTCCACCTGCGGGTCCAGTGACCCTGTGAGCGTGAAGGAGCGGAAGCGCCGACGTAGCAGATAATAGTGATTGTATAAGGCAAAAATACGATTAAACGGTTTTGATTTTACGGCGCGAATCATAGAGCCAGCTCCCTTCGGCAAGAAGCACACCAGCAATGGCGATGATAAAACTGCCTGTAATCCCTTCCTTTAGAGCAAGCAGGCCGAACAGAAGAATAAACAGCTGATACAACCATTTTGCACGCAGCAATGAGCTACGGTCATTAGGCATGGCCGGAAGGAAAAGGGACAAGAATGCACCCATGATAAACCAGCTTATGTAATTGGTCCACGGAACACCGTAGAAACCACCTGGAGCCTGCCATTCCCAGAATCCTCTCGCATGTGCAACAGGGTCGAGTACCAGATCAAGAACAATCGCCCAGAACCCGGTCTTCACTGCTCGAAGCAGTCTGTCAGTCCACGTTGAACCACCGCCACTTAACAGCGCCGAGTTACCCACCACTGCGATCCAGGCGAAACCCAGCGTAACTGGCACACTGAACAGATGAATCCCGAAGAAGTCTGAGTAAGCATACTCACCGAAGGGCCAATGCGTATGAACGCCTACCCACTCTACGCCCATACCTCCAAGCCAGATAATCACAGAGGATATCCAGAGTCCGGGTTTCAGCCAGATGACTGACTGGTCGGACAGGCCTGTCCGATTACGCCCTTGATAGATCAGATCCAGCACATACAATGCGTAGAAGATTAGAAATAAACCATTCGAAAAAGATAATACGTCAGGCACACCGATCGTTAGCATCAAGGTTGCTCCAATGACATACCACGCCCAGTAAAGCCACTGAATCATCAGGATACCGCCGTTCGGGAGGCTTGATAGGCCAGCATCGGGTAACGTTTCACAATCGCACCCAGCATCTCCAGTTTCAATTCATCGCTAACATATGCCCGTTTGGTATATACGTCATAATCGTTGCGTTCAACCGCGTGTAGAATGGTGGAGTAAAAGGCTGCTGCCAGCTCGATGGAAAATGCACTTTCCGTTGGGTACGTATCCAGACGATCCATGCCAATACGGAACCAGTTCAATGCTGCAGCTTTTAATTCATGAACAATGGCAATAAAACGTTCGTCCACGACCCCGTCTTCAAAGTCCTGCTCGGTGTAACCATGCTTCTCCATGATCTCCAGCGGAACATACCGGCGCACTCTGGCCCGATCTTCACCAACATCCCGAATAATATTAACGATCTGCATTCCTTTACCCAAAGCAATCCCGTTCACGGCTACTTCTGCGCCATTATCATCTCTCAATACAGGCAACAACATCTCGCCTACGGTTCCGGCCACCAGATAACAATAATGCTCCAGTTCCTGCATCGTTGTATAATGCGTTACTTTAAGATCTGTGAGTTGCCCTTCCATCTGACGGAAAAATGGCCCCTTATCCAGATGAGGGAAACTGCTGAACAACCATCTCAGTGCGGGCCAGATAAAATGTCCTTCCGCGTCGTCTAGCCGATCAAACAAATCATGGATCTCGTGAATCGTATAAGGCGAATGTTCCGGCTCGTCTACACTGTCATCAATCATGCGGCAGAAGGCATAAATGACATATACCGCTTCCCGACGTGGACTAGGCAGCCCTCTAAAGGCCTGATAAAAAGAGGAAGAACCCTTTTGCATCAACTCTTCACACCTGCTCAAAATCGCTTCATTCATGTTCCCATCTCCTTCATGAGTTGATTGACGGCCATACGTGCACTCTGCATTACAATCGGCACTCCGCCACCTGGATGTACAGATGCTCCTGCGGCATATAATCCCTGTATATTGGGAAATGGTTTGGGTTGCGGTCGGTATACACCGGACTGGAACAATACAGGTGCTATACCAAAGCTTCCGCCCCCATAGAGCCCGTCTCGCTCTGCGTCAGCGGGTGTACGTACCTTTTTCCACTTGATCGCTGCACGAAGTCCCGGGAATCCACGTTGCTCCGCTTCTTCCAGTACACGTTCTGCCAATGCTTCACTCTCCTGATCCCAGTCGACACCTTCGGCATCTGGTACGGGAATGAGGAAATATAATACACTCTGTCCTTGAGGTGCTGCAGTTTCATCCAATGCGACCGGATTAAATACGTAAAATGAGGACTTTGCCGGAATGCGTCGCTGATTGAACACTTCCTGCAAACTGCCTTCAAGACTCGGTGGCAGGAAGAACTGGTGCGTCGTTGCATCTTCCCAGGTTTTGTCCACGCCCACATAGAGCAATACACATCCGGAAGAGGGACGATACGGTTTTCTTTTACGTGCTACCTCTGGTGATTGTCCAAGCAAACCTGATAGATGGGGGAAATCACCATTGTAGATAACTGCATCCACATTTTCTGCGCCTGCTGCCGTTTCTATACCTTCACACACACCATTTTTAATCTTGAGTCCGGTCACTTCCGAATTCAGCACGACACGCCCACCACGTGATATCAGTTCCTGTTCCAGAATAGCCGGCAATGCTGCATATCCACCTTTGACCATCCAGATGCCATATTCATGCTCTGCGTAAGGCAAAAGGGAATAGATACCTGGCGTTCCAAACGGTGATCCACCGATGTATAAACTTTGCAGAGAGTACGCATCAAGCAATTCCTCATGCTCAAAATAATCGCCTACCGCTTTCCGGACACTTTTGTGTGCACGCAATCTGCCCATGAGTGACATGAGCGAAGGGGTGAAGAAATCCCTTTTGCGCGGAAAAGCCCTTTCCAGAAACGCTGCCCGGCCTGCCGGAAACAACGTGTCCATATCTTTCATGAATCGTGTGAATCCCCGGCTCTCTCCCGGGAACAAACGTTCAATCTCCGCCGTCTGTTCTTCACGTGAGGTCATCTTGGTCATGACACGACCACTGTGGTAATGCACTCTGTATAACGGATCACAGCGAAGTAACTCAATCTTCGAACGATCTACGCCTGCTTCCTCCATTATGCCAAGTAACATCTCCGGCAGCAGTACGATCGTTGGCCCCTGATCGATCCGATACTCGCCTTCCTGCTCATATCCAATGCGTCCGCCAACGCGGGAACCCCGTTCATACACGGTGACATCCCAGCCTTGACGGTTCAATAACAGTGCCGAAGTAAGTCCGCCAATCCCTGCGCCTACAATAGCGGCCCGCTTCATGAATGCCCTCTGGCTTCTGCCGTCTTCACATAAGAGGATGGCTTGGAACGTGTGCGTGCGTCCTCTTCCTGAATCAGTCTGACACTGATCCGTGCCGATTCGAAAATCGTGGGCAACCCGCTACCCGGATGTGTTCCGCCGCCTACCAGCCATACACTTTTCAACTCTTCAAACTGGTTATGGGGACGCAGATACATCATCTGACCCAGATTGTGTGCCATATTAAACGTTGCTCCGCGATACACATCCAGTTCAGTCTCCCAATCAAGTGGAGTGAACAGCATACATTCTTCAATACGGCTGCGTATGTCTGCCAGCTCAGGAATGCCTTCCATGCGTTTCATCATGGCCTCCTGCACATTCTCCCGTTCTGCCTCCCAATCAATGTCTGCGGTAAGGTTAGGCGTAGGCATAAGAACATACAAAGCGGATTTCCCTTCCGGTGCCAGCGTCGAATCAAGTCTGGAAGGGTTATGAATATATAGAGATGGATCGGCTGATAACATTTTATGCTTTGTAATCTCATCAACGTTTAACCGGTAGTCCTCGGGAAAATAGATCGAGTGATGCGGCAGGTCCACATCACCATCCACGCCCAGATACAGCATTGCTGTAGAGCAGGAATACTTTTTGCGTTTCATTTTCTCCGGGGTATATTTCTTAAGCACGCCTGGTTCAAACAGATGGTTAACCGCATGTGCAAAGTCGGCGTTCACCACCACATGGTCTGCTTCGATGCGTTCACCGTTCTCAAGCAACACACCTTCTGCACGACCATTGCGAACGATGACCTGTTTCACCGGGGTGGAAGTATGTATGCGTCCTCCGTATTCTTCCACGACATCGGCCATGGCTTGGAAGATCCGATTCACGCCGCCAATGGGGTGGAACAATCCGTAGTGATGCTCAATAAACGATAATATGGTAAAGGTACCCGGACAATCCCAGGCAGACATGCCAAGGTATTTGGATTGAAATGTAAATGCCCAGCGCAGACGCTCGTCTGTAAAATAGCGGGACAAGATTCCATAGACTGTATTGTGGACATCAAGCTTAGGTAGAGCTGTTACCGCATCCTTGCGTAGATAGTCAGTCAGCTTGCCAAAAGGACGACGGAGCAGAGGCATGACTTTGCCAAACTTCACTTCTTCTTCTTGCATGAACCGAAGGTAATTGTCTTCATTGCCCGGAAACAATTCCTTAATCTGTGCAGCTGTATCTTCCCGATTACGAGAAGGCGTGAACACCTTATCACCAAAGTTCAGTGCGTACAGCGGAGTTAGCTCTTTCATATCCACATAATCGGATAATTTGCGTCCCACCACATCGAACATCTCTTCGATCAGCTGTGGCATCATCAAAAATGTAGCACCCCGGTCGAATCGATATTCACCCAGTTCCAATCTGGCAGAACGCCCCCCGATGACTGGCTGTTTCTCATACACATCTACCTCGTACCCCTGACCGGACAATAACATCGCTGCTGCAAGTCCACCCGGACCTGCGCCAATGACAGCTGCACGTTTGCGTTGTTGATTCGGTATCATGCCACTCACCTTTCTATGTAGGGAATTACTATAGTTCTCAAGCCCCTAACCTATTATTAAACCGCCCAAGAACACTTTAAGCGGTAACTAGTAAAAACATTATACAAATATAATACAAATATTATACGACCTTGTAAACCAAAAAATGACCCGTCGGTCAAAATACCTGGTAATCCATTTATAAATACAAAAAACACCCTTTGATCACTTTCGTCAAAGGATGTCCTTTATACACTAACCTATTCATATCATTTGAGATTATGTTTAATTATTGGCCTGTCCAAACCGTGCACCAGGTGACCGCTCGGAGAGATATTCACGCTCCATCCACGACTGCCAGTCCGCAGAACTCTCCGGCATAATCCATTGCGGATAACGTGCATGCTCTGCACGCTCATAGCCTTTACCTCCAAGTACAAAGCGAATATGCGGGAACTCGTTCATAATCCGCTCGACGAGCTGATCACACCGTTCAAGAAGCCCTGGACTTGTGATCGACAGGCAGACCAACTTGATCTTCTGCTCCCGGATAATCGGGAAGATGCCTTCCTCTGGCGTGTTCGCACCCAGATACAGTACTTCCGCTCCATTTTTGCGCATAAAGAGAGAGAACAGCAGCAATCCGACCTGATGATGCTCCCCCTCCGGACACAACGCCAGAACTTTGGGCAGATGCGGATAGATCGGGAACAGATGGAAAAACTGATAAAACCGCTGTGATATCAGCTGTGTCATGAAGTGTTCCTGAGCCACCGAAGCCCTACCTTGCTCCCATGCATCTCCAACCCGAACCAGAATGGGCACCAACACATGATAGAACATCGAGTCATACCCATACATGGTGAACCCAAAATCAATCAAACCATTGGCACGTTCACCCTGAAAGTTGTAGAGCGAGTCATAGATCTGATCTGCCATGCGTGCGTAGGCTTCTTCCATCGTAGGCACCGGAGCCATGATCGGCGTGGGTACAGCCTCGGGCGGATTTAATTTGTTTACTTTCAACATCCGTACCGCTTCCGAAATATTGGTCTGATGTAGCTCAACCTGTTCTTTCAACCAGCGCAGATCCGCAACATTCTCTTCGGTATACATTCGATAACCCGATTCCGTCCGTTCAGGGGTGACCGCACTATACCGATTCTCCCAAGCCCGGAGCGTCACCGTCGGGATACCGAGCATGGCAGCGACTTGTTTGATGGAATACACCTTATTACCCACTTTCTTTCCTAAATGTCCAGATTTCAAAGGTTATATCATTGGTTCCCCGTCCTTGTCAGGCATATGAAAACCCTAACATTCTACAAAAATAATACACTCATTATACACAACGCTCAGACACCTGTCGATTGCATAATGCCAATTTTGCCATATGCGTTTTACTGCTACATTCGTTATGCTAGCGGGTTCTCCTGCGTCAACGTTATCATCCGTGTGGTAATAGAAGTCAGCAAGTACAGAAGGGGGAGTCCACCGTTGGTCTCATTACGCCGCCATACATCAGACCGCAAGTCTTCACGCGGCAAATTTCCATACATACGAACAGGACTTGTCCTATTAGTCCTATGGCTCATCGCCGTCATGCTCTATCAGACCTACAAACCATTACCAGCGGGCATTTCCTACGAAAGTCCGGAGTATCGTGTGGATCAAGTCGAGTTCCTGCATGACCTCACTTATCCTTCCTCCGACGGACAGATGCAGCATGAACAACAGATATTCCAGCGCATGATGCAGATTGTCGAGGAAGCAGAGCAGTTTGTCCTGGTGGATATGTTCTTGTTCAATAATTATCAACATAAGGGACAGAACTTTCCTCCCGTGAGTACTGAATTCACCGAAGCGCTGGTCACCAAAAAAAATCAGCATCCTGATATGGACATCTGGTTCATTACAGATGAAGTAAATACCAACTATAACTCAGCACCCAATCCGTTGCTGGAACAAATGAAACAAGCAGGCATTCATGTGGTCATCACGGATGTGGACCCTTTGCGTGATTCAACTCCAGTATACTCTGCGGTCTGGCGGACCTTCTTCCAATGGTTTGGCCAATCCGGAGATGGCTGGATCAAAAACCTGATGGCCACGGATGGTCCGGATGTAACGGTCCGTTCCTATCTCAAGCTGCTCAACGTGAAGGCCAATCATCGCAAAGTTGTTGTTAGTGAGAAGACAGCGATTGTCTCTTCTGGCAATATCCATGATGCGAGTGCCTATCACTCAAATATTGCATTTGAAGTAACAGGTCCAATCATTGGCGATATTCTTCAGTCCGAGCAAGCTGTTCTCGACATCTCAGGCGGAGGCAAGGTTCCTGCCTACACAGCTCCTTCCTCGAATTCAAACACGGGAGATATACGAATACGCTATTTAACTGAAGGCAAAGTGAATGACGCTGTACTCCATGAGATCAATCAGGCTGGCAAAGGTGACACCTTATGGATGGGCATGTTCTATGTGGCCTCTCCGAAAGTATTGGAAGCCCTGCTGGAAGCGGCAAAACGAGGAACCGAGATCCGGCTTGTACTAGATCCAAATGAAAATGCTTTTGGTCAGGAAAAGATCGGGATTCCGAACCGTCCTGTCGCTGCTGAATTGCATGATAAATCGGACGGTAAAATACAGATCCGCTGGTATAACACCACCAAGGAGCAATACCATACCAAGATGATCTATCTTGCCAAAGCAACCGGAGATCATATTGTCCTAGGGGGTTCAACCAATTTCACCCCCCGAAACATGAATGACTACAATCTGGAGAATGATCTATGGGTTGCTGCACCTCCAGACAATAAGTTCACACTCGATATCGCGAATTATTTTGAGCGCATATGGAATAATAATGATGCCGAGTTCACGTTAGACCTGGATGAGTTCCAGGAGAAGACTACGTTTTTGAAAGGTATCCTATATAAGCTGCAACTGATTCTGGGTCTTACGACCTTTTGATCAGAAACCACATCCATACCTGTTATATCCGCCTGTACTCTACTGTGCAGGCGGATATTTTCATCTTGACAGGTGATGTAAAGTGTGGAAATATAATTACCTAACGACCGTTAGGAAGGTGATTGAATGACTGCACAATCCATTCGGGATGCAGCCCTGTTCCATTTTGCCAGAGATGGCTATGAGGGAGCTTCTCTGAGAGCAATTGCTGATGAAGTCGGGATTAAAAAACCGTCCATATATGCGCATTTTAGCTGCAAGGATGACTTGTTTTTACACACACTGGACTTTGCATTTCACGAGGTAACACGGCACACACTGGAATATTTCCGTGATCATGCGGATCTGCCATTGGAGCAGAGGCTGAAAGGCTTGTTGATCTGGTTCGAACAAGAATACAATGCCCATGCTTCGGCTCGTTTGATGTTGCGTAATTGTTTTTACCCCCCCCTTTCTCTGTATGGCGAAGTGATGGATCAAGTGTATCCGTTTATCGATGGTATGGAACGTGCACTGACTCGTTTGCTGCAAAGGGCAATGCGTAATGGAGATATTCCGGCCATTCCCGCGGAACAGGCTGCCATTGCATTCATGACGTTTCTGGACGGTATTACCGTGGAAATTATCTATGGAAGTTCCCGTCGGTACAAGAGACGGTTGGAAGCAGCCTGGCCTGTATTTTGGCATGGCATTCATCATTTGAACGACGAGGCGCACAGCGTTGTGCCGGAAGGAGATTTAACAACATGAATCGCAACTGGTTATATGTATTTATCGGCGGAATTATTGAGATTGTCTGGGTAAGCGGGCTGAAACATGCCTCGAATGCCTGGGAGTGGACTTTAACGGGGATTGCCATCGTGATCAGCTTTGGACTGATCATTGCCGCTTCCAAAAGGCTACCTGTGGGTACGGTGTATGCCGTCTTTACGGGAATTGGTACGGCGGGTACCGTCCTTACGGAAATGGTATTGTTTGGTGAGCCGTTCCGCTTGGCCAAAGTATTGCTCATCGGGTTGCTGCTCTGCGGCGTAATTGGACTGAAGCTGGTAACGGATCAGCAAGAAGCCAAAGGAGGTGCAGTATAATGGCTTGGATGGCAATTGTAGGTGCAGGGATATGTGAAATTTTCGGCGTAATCGGTATTAATGGTGCTTCCACCAAAAAAGGATGGCCATACATCGTACTTATGCTGGTGTCGTTTGTGTTCAGCTTCTCGTTGTTGTCCTACGCCATGACGTCCATTCCGATGGGCACAGCATATGCCGTGTGGACGGGAATCGGGACGGTCGGCAGTACGTTAACAGGCATGTTCCTGTTCGGTGAACGGAAAGAAGCGAAGCGTATCCTGTTTATCGCGATGATTTTGGTGGCAGCCGTTGGTTTGAAACTGATCACATAATGGAACGAAATGAAGTTACACTTTATATCTCCGGTGATAGCATACGCTTCCGAAGAAGCTTTCTTACAGAAAGCTTTAAGGCGAACACTTCGTTTCTTCAAGTCAGTTCTGCAATCTCCGTTATCGTGTAATTCTTAGCTTCCATTATGATATCTATTAAATTCTGTAATATAAAAAAGACGACTTCGATCAGAAAGTCGTCTTTTTTGGGGAATGATATAAATAGGGAACCTCTTTATACTTTGCCACGTAAGAAAGGATGTCGTAAATCATGAAAAAGTTATTGGCACGCATGGGCTCTTATACAGGGTATACCCTTCTGATCGGCATGGCCATTTTCTATCTCATCGCTCTAGTCGCCATTATTATACTCGCCTTGTACGCCTTCACTGGAGGAAACTAACTTAAACGTTCTTGATACCTTATCCATATCGTACATACAAGCTACGCCTTGTTACTTGCCGTCTCTCCTTCCCTTTGATCAGCCACTTTTCCCCATATACATTTTCCAATTTACTCCCATTTGAATTCCTTTAACCAGATCGTTTATACTTATTTTGACCTTAAAGTCAATTCAAGAACTCACAAGTTCCCTGATGAGGTGAATGTATCTCTAATGAACCCTATACATGAGATGAATGAGAAGAAAAAGCTCATCATTACTACAGCACTCAAGTTATTCTCATCCAAAGGCAGTGCTGCAACATCCATGCAAGAGATTGCAGAATTATGCGGGATGTCCAAAGGTAGCCTCTACATCATGTTCAAATCCAAAGAGGAATTAGAAGCCAGTACTCTGGAGTACTGCATGTACACGCTCATGGACGAGATGACACAGATTGAGCATGAAACCAGCCTTACCTCGCGTGAACGTCTTCACAAGCAAATTGAGACACTGTTGATCCATGTTGCCGAGCTCAAGGAATTTTTGCGAGTACAGATGCGCAGCATGATGATGGATGATGAACAGCAACGCAAGGAACAATGCCATCCGCTGCAAAGAGATCTGGAAGTCCGTACCTTACATTGGTTTAAGGATAAGCTGGAGGAGCAGTACGGATCGGAGATTGAACCTTATACGATTGACCTTATTTTGCTGACACAGGGGCTATTCCTTTCCTACGTCAAGATCTGGTTTACAGAGATGCCGTCCCTTACTGTTACCAAAATGGCAACAAATTTACTGCAAATGATGGATTATGCAGCGCACGGATTCCTTAAGCAGCGACCTTTGCCTTTGATTCCTTTGGAGGACTGGCCTGCATGGATTACCGAACCCCATCCGGATTCCACGGTGATGCGGCATCCTATTCATATTATCAAGCAAATGCAGGATATTGCTGCCTCCGAATTGCCTGCTGGGCAACCAAAGAATGATGTACTTGAGACCATTGCCATTCTACGGCAGGAGATGATGGAATTCACACCGCGGCGTGCCATTATTCTGGGCATGATGCACAATCTGGAGAACGTAACTGCCATTCAATCTTTGCACTCCGAGCTTCAGCATATTCTGGATGCCATGTATAGCCGGTTCATCCAAGCTGACTCGTCACACACATAAACAGGAGAAACAGAGAGGAGAAGAAACCATCGTATGAAAGGTATTATTAATTTTTCACTGAACAACAAGTTTGCGATTTGGATTCTGACGATTATCATCTCTTTCGCAGGTTTGTACAGCGGATTGACGATGAAACAAGAGACAATTCCGAACATCAACGTACCGTTTCTGAATGTCACTGCCATTGATCCGGGGGCTGCACCGGAGGGAATTGTTGAGGATGTCACGAAGCCGCTGGAAGTAAAACTACGCAATGTAGATGGCGTGAAGACGGTGACCTCCACTTCCATGGAGAACGCAGCATCGATCACACTCGAATTTGATTATGGAACAGATCTGACCAACGCAACTGCAACCGTTCGTGAGGCACTGAATGAAGTTCAACTGCCTGACAGTGTGCAGAAGCCGACCATTTCCAAGTTCAGCATTAACTCTTTCCCGGTTGTATCTCTGAGCCTGTCCGACAAGGACGGCGGTGACCTGGAACAATTGACACGACTGGTTGAATCGGATATTCAGCCTGCACTCGAAGACATTGACGGTGTAGCTCAAGTTCAGGTGTCCGGTCAATATGTGAAAGAAGTTCAATTGAAGTTTAACCAAGCCAAAATGGCCGAGCTGGGCCTAACGGAAGATACGGTAAACGGCATCGTTCAAGGTTCATCCATTCGTGTGCCCCTTGGACTGTTTGAACTGGATAAATCCCAGAAAGCCGTTGTTGTAGATGGTAACATCATCGACATCGATGATCTGAAAAACCTTACCATTCCAGTTGTACCCGGCGGTGCCGGTGCTTCCGCAGGCAATGGTTCAAACGTAGCCCCACAAGGCTCTGGAGCACCAACTGGTGAAGCTGGTCAAGGTACCGCTCCAGGTGCTTCACAAGGAACGGACCAAGCCGCTGGTGGTAATGCCGGTGTAGGTAGCCCTTCAGGTGCTGCCAACGCAGCTGGTATCCCGACAGTGAAATTAAGTGAAATTGCCAAGATCGAAGTCATCGGTCAAGCGGAATCCATTTCCCGGACAGACGGCAAGGAATCGATTGGTATTTCCATTGTAAAATCCAACGATGCCAACACGGTTGATGTCGTTAACGCAGTCAAAGATAAAGCGGAAGAGTTGCAATCGCAGTTCAAAAATGCTGATTTGACTGTCCTGCTCGACCAAGGTAAACCGATTCAGGACTCGGTGAACACGATGTTGGGCAAAGCCATTTTTGGCGCTTTGTTTGCCATCCTGATCATCCTGCTCTTCCTGCGTAATATTCGTTCAACCATTATCTCCATTATCTCGATCCCGCTCTCCTTGCTCATGGCATTGACTGCGCTCAATATGATGGATATTACTCTGAACATGATGACGCTGGGTGCGATGACAGTTGCCATCGGACGGGTTGTCGATGACTCCATCGTTGTTATCGAGAACATCTACCGCAGATTAACACTCAAAGGTGAGAAACTGAAAGGCCGTGAACTGGTTCGTGAAGCAACGCGCGAGATGTTCATTCCAATTCTTTCTTCCACCATCGTAACGATTGCTGTATTCCTGCCACTGGCATTGGTAAGCGGTATGGTCGGTGAGTTATTCACGCCATTTGCACTGACCATGGTATTCGCTTTGCTGGCATCCCTGATCGTTGCCATTACCATTGTGCCGATGCTTGCGCACACCCTGTTCCGTGGAGGGTTGAAGAACAAACAGAATCACGAAGAAAAACCAGGCAAAATGGCGGAAGGTTACAAACGCCTGCTGAACTGGACTCTGTCACACAAACTCATCACGGTCAGTATTGCAGTGATCCTGCTGGTCGGCAGTTTGTTCCTGTACCCGTTCATCGGTGCAAGCTTCTTGCCTGAACAACAAGATAAATATGTGACCATTACGTACAGCCCACAAACAGGAGCTTTGCGTGAAGATGTAGAAAAAGAAGCACTTGTTGCCGAGAAGTGGTTGCTGGAACAACCGGGTCTGGAGAAAATGCAATATTCCATCGGCGGAAGTAATCCACTGAGCAGCATGGGTGGCGGTGGTTCCAACTCGGCTCTATTCTATATTGAATATAACGAAGACACGAAAGACTTTACCAAAGTGAAGGAACAGCTTGTAGAAGGTCTGAAGAAAGAAGTTACCGTAGGTACCTGGAATGAGCTCGACATGTCCGGCGGTCTGGGTGGTAGCGGCCTGAGTCTCTCCATCTATGGCGATAATGTAGAGCAACTCAAACCTGTATCGGATGAAATTCTGAAACTGGTTGAAGCGGATAAGGATAATTTTGAAAAAGCAGATACAACACTTGCTGACACCTACGGGCAGTATACGCTCGTGGCGGATCAGGAGAAATTAAGTTCCCTGGGCCTGACTGCAGGCCAACTGGCGATGACGCTGAGCCCGGCACGGGAACGTCCTGTGCTTACGGAAGTCGATATTGATAACAAAACGTACAAAGTATATGTAGAGACAGACAACAAATCATTCAGCAGCATTAAAGAGATTGAGGATGAAACCGTCACTTCACCGCTTGGCATTGAAGTACCAATCAAAGATGTTGCCAAAGTGGAAGAAGGTACGTCCCCGAACTCCATTATGCAAATTGATGGTAAAGTTGTTGTACAAGTTACAGCCAACATCCTGGCTTCGGATGTAACGAAAGCTTCGAGTAACCTACAGGCTGAGATCGACAAACTGGATCTGCCTGATGGCGTTGAAGTGAAGTTCGGCGGTACAACCGAACAGATTAATGATACCTTTACTCAACTGGGTCTCGCCATGCTGGCGGCCATCGCCATTGTATACTTCGTGCTCGTTGTTACATTCGGCGGCGGATTGGCACCATTCGCAATCCTGTTCTCCCTGCCATTTACGGTCATTGGTATTATGGTAGGTCTGTTCATCGCTGGTGGTACGCTCGACGTCTCCGCCATGATGGGTGGACTGATGCTCATCGGTATCGTGGTCACCAACGCTATCGTGTTGATCGACCGTGTTATTCACAAGGAAAAAGAGGGTATGCCTACCCGTGAAGCCTTGCTGGAAGCCGGTGCAACTCGTCTGCGTCCAATCCTGATGACCGCTCTCGCGACCATTGGTGCCCTGTTGCCGCTGGTAACGGGTCTCGAAGAGAGTGCGGGTATCATCTCCAAAGGACTCGGAATCACTGTAATCGGCGGTCTGATCAGCTCCACGCTGCTCACACTGGTTATCGTACCGATTGTGTATGAGTTCCTGATGAAATTTAAAAAGAAAAGAATCGAAGATTAAGAAGTCGTTGATTGTACTCATGTAACGGTTCGAGTACAACTTAAATACAGACTATAATATTAGCTTCTCGCCCCTTAGCGCATATTGGAATGATTGAATTCCGATGTGATGTTAAGGGGCTTTTTTTTATGTAATTCACACGAGACATAGACTGACATATAAATTCTTTATTTTAATCAAAATCACAAAAAGAACAGTCCCATTTGTCATTTGAAACAAATGAACGTTAGATTTCAGCCCATTGGCTGTAAATAGACTTATAATATGGATTAATTATGTAAGTTGACGGATTCCAGACTCCAGATAGATCACATGTGATTGGGGAAGGATGGTGGTTGTGTGGGGGAGACAACGCTTCATATTCAAGTCAGAGACATGTTAAAACGTCCTGTGTTTCGCAAGGCAGAAGTCCTGGCCAGTGATCGTGCGCTGGAGCGGTATGTTCGCTGGGTTCATATCATGGAGGTTCCCGAGGTGGGGGACTTGCTCAATGGCGGGGAATTGGTGCTGACAACAGGCATTGGCTGGCAGGAGGGTGAGCAGCAAGGCCTGTCTTTTTTGCGTCAGTTAATTGCACGTGGGGCTGCCGGACTCTGTATGGAACTGGGGGATCACACCAAGTTACAGCTCGGGGCTATGAAAGAAATTGCAGTAGCAGCTGATTTTCCGTTGATCTGGTTTCACGAACAAGTCCGTTATATCGATATTACGCAAGACTTGCATTTCACCTTGATTCGCAGTCATCAGCGGATGATCGCTGAACTCGATAGTCTCACCACCTCATTTAACCAACTTCTTCTGAATGGAGACGGGGTACAACCCCTTCTTCGATTATTGTCACGAACAACCGGATATGCCGTGGCGTTATACCCACTTGAAGGGGAAGCAAGTGCCGTTCCCTACTGCCCTCCAGAGCAGCTGGAGACTCGTCGGCAGGATTGGTTTTTGCAGCGGAGTTTGGCCGGAGAGGATATTCCGAATGTAATGCAGCTGTCAGATAACACATTGGATGTGATCAGCATGCCTGTTCAGGCGTTGGACTACACCTTTGCCGACCTTGTGCTGATGCATCAAATGCTGACGGATCAAGATTCAAGCATACCGATCAAACCTTCGGATGAATTCGTCATTCAGGCACTGGAACGATGCGCGGCCGCGATTGCTCAGGACTGGATGCGAACCAAATACATGGAAGAGAAACGCCGCTACAAAGAAGATATGTGGGTCATTGATTGGCTTAACGGACATCACTACACGAAGGAAATCCATGAATATGTATCCACCGTTAATCCCCTTCTCGCAACGAGCAAAGCCACCATTATCTTATTCGACAGCAACCCCGCATACACAGACAGCCTCAGACTTCAGAAATTATTGATCCAACGCAACATCGTCGCCCGTTCCGTGTTCGCTCGGGAGAACTTCACCCTCTACAGCACCGTTCTGAACCACCAGATCATTCTTATCATTCTCGACCCACTACCTGGATCTCAGCGCAAAAGTAGTCTCTGGCGCTGCATCGAACAGCTACAGCAGCACGAGCAGGAACAGACCCACTGCCTCTTCTCAGGCTTGATCGGTATCAGTCATAACTGCACAGACCTCTCCCGTCTCAAGGATAGTCTGGAATCCGCGAAGGAGACACTGCGAATTCAGAAGGACATCGGTGTGATGCAGCAGCCCTTTTACAGTAATCTTCATTGTTACCGCATCATCGCTAGTATGAAGCAGAGTGGCAATCTGGATGATTTCATCGAAGAATATTTGGGGCCGCTCATTCGTTACGATGTGGAGAAAGGAGGTCAGCTGCTGCGGACCCTCAAGCAATATTTGGTCCTGTGCTGCTCCAAGCAAGAGACGGCCACCGCACTATATATCGTCAGACAGACACTGTATCACCGTTTGGACAAAATCGAAGCCCTTTTGGGAGAAGACTATATCCTCCCCGAGAAAAGGGTCGCGATCGAACTTGCCATCTACGCTTATGAGTACGTACACGGCCCGATCGCATGAAGAGCTTCAGTATGGTCTACGCTCCCCGTTGCTCCTGAAGCTGGCGAATCAGGATGTGACTGAACCACTTCCGTCCAGACGCCGTGCCTACGTATTGCTCTTGTTTCTCTTCGGGAAGATCCGGGTGCCCCCATATGACGTGAGCACCCTCCAGATGTTCCCGTACCGCATAGATCCGATAACCCTGTGCAACCATTCGCTCTATGGCGATCCTCTCGGTCTCAAACACATCATGATCCGACATCAGCTTCTCCCTCCATTCACTGCCGTCACAGGATGTTTCATCGGTATGGGCGCGCCTGCATCATACTTGTTGCGCTTCACATATTGGCCTGCCCCTGCTGTTCCGGTATACTGCCGATCTCGAATGACATACTCCCCGCGGCACAACACCGTCACCGGACATCCCTGTACCTGCATACCTTCAAATGCACTGTAATCCACGTTCATATGATGCGTATCTGCCGAGATCACCCTGTTTACAGAGGGGTCAAAAATAACGATATCCGCATCTGTCCCTACAGCCAGAGTCCCTTTCTGCGGGAATAATCCAAATAACTTGCTCGCTCTTGTCGAACATAGATCGACCCACTGATTGAGCGTAATCCGCCCCTTGACTACGCCTTCCGAATACAGAATACTGAGGCGATCTTCGATGACAGGCCCCCCGTTAGGAATTTTGCTAAAATCATCCTTGCCCAAGTCCTTCTGCCCCTTGAAATTAAACGAGCAATGATCGGAGCCAATCGTCTGCAACTGACCACTTTTCAATGCATTCCACAACACTTCCTGATGCGCTACTTCCCGCAGCGGAGGTGACCAAACATACTTTGCACCCTCAAAGTCCGGCTGATCCATGATCGATTGATCCAGTGTCAAATACTGAGGACAGGTCTCCCCCCAGATCCGGTAGCCCATTTCACGCATACGCGCGATCTGCTCCACCGCTTCCGCACAGGTCACATGCACGACATACAGCTGCGAATCCGCAAGTGCAGCCAGACGCGCCGCACGCCCTGTCGCTTCTCCCTCCAGCATGGATGGACGAGTCAGCGCATGATGAATCGGTTCCCTTCGCCCTTCGGCGAGCGCCTGTCGAACCAGCAGGTCAATGACATCCCCGTTCTCGGCATGAACCATGACGAGTGCACCGTACTCTTTTGCCTTTTGCAACGTCTGGAAGAGAATCCCGTCATCCGCCTGAAACTGGTTTTTATACGCCATGAACACCTTGAAGGATGACACACCCTCTTCTTCAATGATCTGCGGCAGCTCTTCCAGCACCTGATCGTTCATCTCGCCGATCATGAGATGGAAACCGTAGTCGATGGCGGCTTTATCCTTGGCTTTGGCATGCCACTCCTGGAGAGATTCCATTAATGGACGGCCTTTTTGTGTCAGACAAAAATCAATGATCGTTGTTGTTCCTCCAAAAGCTGCAGCTGTCGTTCCCGTCGCAAAATCATCCGCCGTTACCGTCCCACCGAAGGGCATATCCAGATGCGTATGCGGGTCGATCCCGCCCGGAATGACGTAACAGCCCGTTGCATCCACGACTTCCATTCGTTCGTCAGGGATGAGCCCAATGCCAATCTGTGTGATTTTACCCTTTTCGATCAAAATATCTGCTTCAAAGGTATCCGACGCCGTGACCAACACACCATTACGAATCAATTTGCGGGTACTCATGATATCGCCTCCTTGGTTGATTGATCTCTAACGGATTGCAACATCGCAATCGCAGACTGCCGTTCATTCCAGGTTACAGGTTCCTGCTCAGGTACAAGTTCAACCATCTCAATCGCCCCATCCACCGGGCAAACGATCGAACACAGATTACAGCCAACACAGTCCTCTTCCACCACTTCCAGATAGGAGCCAGACGGGTCGGTCAACATATCAATACATTGATGCGAGGTGTCCTCACAAGCAATATGGCATTTGTTGCAATTGATGCAGACATCGCGGTTGATGCGGGCGACCACTTTGTAGTTCAGATCGAGATTGCCCCAATCCGAGTAACGTGGAACCGTCTGACCTACCAGTTCTGCTACACTGCTCAGACCCTTTTCATCCAAATAATCGTTCAGCCCATCAATCATGTCCTCCACAATACGGAATCCATGATGCATCGCTGCGGTACATACCTGAACCCCTGTAGCGCCCATGAGCAGAAACTCTGCGGTATCCCGCCAATCAGATATGCCGCCTATGCCAGAGATCGGCACACCCACCTCCGGATTACGTGCACACTCCGCAACCATGTTCAGTGCAATTGGCTTCACAGCTGGGCCACAGTATCCACCATGCGCTCCTTTGCCGCCCACATGGGGCACGGTATTCCACGAATCCAGATCCACACCTGCCAGGGAGTTAATTGTATTGATCAGGGAGATCGCATCCGCGCCACCTCGTACAGCTGCCCGGGCTGTCGCCGTAATATCCGTGATATTCGGCGTGAGCTTCACAATCACCGGTGTGGTCGCCACTTCCTTCACCCACATCGTCTGTAGTTCGACCAGGTCAGGTTGCTGACCGGAGGCAGCTCCCATGCCACGTTCGGCCATGCCATGCGGGCAACCAAAGTTCAGCTCCAGGCCATCGACGCCGACAGCCTCCACCTTTTTCACAATCTCATGCCACTTCTCCCGCGTAGGTTCCACCATCAGTGAAGCGATAACCGCACGGTCCGGGAAGCGTTTCTTGGTCTCGGTGATCTCCCGCAGATTCACTTCCAGCGGACGATCGGATATCAACTCAATATTATTAAACCCCGCCACCCGTTGTCCGCCAAAATGGACCGCCGCGAAACGGGAGGATGTATTGATAATTGGCTCACCCAGTGTCTTCCACACCGCGCCACCCCAGCCCGCTTCGAACGCACGCTGAACCTGATATCCCGTATTGGTCGGTGGTGCAGAAGCCAGCCAGAATGGATTGGGTGATCGAATACCTGCCAGATTAATGGATAAGTCAGCCATAACGATCCCTCCTTGGTGTTGTTTGAACTTACTAGTTACACTGGACATTTGGTCGTGCTCAGGATCTCTGCGTAGTAATGGTGTTTCTAGATAGTACGCACCTAAATTCTAACGAACTGTACAGCTCTTATTGGGCTCATTATCGGCAATTTCAAAATCTAACGAATCGTAAAAGTCTTATTTGGCTGTAGTAGCTCATTTCGGCTTCATTTCAACAGGTGTTCGTCAACATAAGACGTGTGAGATTCGTTAGATTTTCCAATCCTCGGTAATTGCCACTATAAGGTGTGTAGGGTTCGTTAGCGTGTCAGGTACACGAGAATTTGATGTACCCACACTTCTTGCTCAGATCTGATCTACACCTATATCACTCTAGCAGTCCCTTGCGCCCTCCCACCCTCGCCTCTCCTTGTACTCTCTTCTTACACCCTTTCATTGCACGGTTTCCGTGTACTCTCCACTTTTCCTTGTCTCGCTCACAATTCACGCCGTCTCTTCCACCTGTCCAGGCAACGCCTTCATGACTGCGGCGGCAGCCAGCTTACCCTGCTGTGCAGCCGAGACAACCATCGCCTCACCCTGGCCCTGACCAAAAATGACATCTCCTGCCGCATAGATCTGAGGATGCGAGGTACGATACGTATGCGGTTCGATCTCAACGACGCCCCATTGGTGACGCAGCCCAAACGCTTCGATTAATGGTAATAACCGATGCTGCCCAATCGCCCGGATGACCGTATCACATTCAATCATGAACTCCGATCCCTCGACAGGCGCAGGCAACGCGCGCCCACCACCAGACGGGGTAATTAGCTCCATTTTCACACATTCCACAGCCTGAACCCGACCGTTCTCGTCTCCAATGATACGCTGCGGCATCGTAAACCAGCGGAACTCCACACCCTCCTGCTTGGCAAACGTATATTCAAACGCATACGCCGTCATCTGGCTTTCCCCGCGCCGATATAACATCTGCACCCGCTCGGCACCAAGACGTACCGAACAGGTTGCTGCATCTATCGCCGTATTGCCCGCGCCAATAACGGCGACCTTCAGACCATTCAGCGCGGGCGGAACACCTTGCTTGGTAGACTCCACCAGTTCAATCGCATCATAGACACCTTCGAGTGTCTCCCCTTCAATGCCCAGCATAGGTACTGAACCCATGCCACAGGCTAGAATGACCGCTTCATGTTGCTCCAGCAACTGCGAAGCAGGAATATCCACACCGATGCGCACCCCATAACGAATCTGCACACCAATTGCCTCCACCTGCTCCACTTCCCATAGCGCAACCGATTCGGGCAAACGGAAAGATACGATGCCGTACGTATTCAGCCCACCGCCTTTGGGTTTGGCCTCGTAGATCGTCACCTCATAACCCACACGCCCTAGTTCACGTGCCGCCGACAGTCCTGCTGGCCCCGCTCCCACAACAGCAACGGTTCTCCCATTGGCAGGTGCTGCCTGGAATAACGGCTCATTCTTCGCCCGCGCCCAGTCAGTGGCGTAACGCTGCAAGTCACCAATGCGAATCGGCTTCGACGATTCGTTCAGAACACATGCACCTTCACACAATTCCTCTGTGGGACAGACACGTGCGCAGCTGGCTCCAACCGGATTTGCATCCATGATGGTGCGGGCCGATCCTTTCAGGTGCCCTGTTGATATTTTGCTAATAAAAGAAGGGATATTAATGTCGGTTGGACAGGCTTTGATACAAGGTGCATCGTAACAGTACAGACAGCGGTTTGATTCCTCCATCGCTTCCTTGCCTGTCATGGCGGGTTTCATCTCGGCAAAACGACTCTCCCACCCATAATCGGATAACGTTGTTCCTGAGCTGTTCATCAATGTCATGCACCTCCTGAAGTTTGATCCGCGCAGCTTCCAGCTACTTTTACAGACTAACCAGATGTTCGTACGTTTCCGGCCTGCGATCGCGGTAGAACTGCCACACATTACGCACCTCACGAATCATCTCCGTATCCATCTCGCCAATGACGACCTCATCCTGATCCCGGCTGCCGATCGCTACCATTCTGCCTCGCGGGTCCACCAAGTACGACTGTCCATAAAATTCACCCATATTCCATGGCGCTTCCACGCCAACCCGGTTGATGGCCGCTACATAATAGCCGTTAGCTACCGCGTGAGCAGGCTGTTCCAGTTTCCACAGATATTCCGATGTACCCGCAACCGTAGCGGACGGATTGAAAACAATCTCTGCCCCCGCCAACCCGAGCAATCGTGCGCCTTCCGGAAAATGACGATCATAACAGATGTACACGCCGACTCTGGCGTAGGCCGTATCAAATACCGGAAACCCAAGGTTACCTGGTTTGAAATAATACTTTTCCCAGAACCCATTCGTGCCCTCACCTGCTTCCACATGCGGGATATGATGTTTGCGGTATTTGCCCAGATACGTACCATCCGCATCTATAACGGCTGCCGTATTGTAATACGAAGCAATGCCCTCCACCTCGTATACAGGTAAAATAATCACCACCGCAAGCTCCTTCGCCAGTTCCTGAAAACGTCTGGTCGTCGGTCCTTCCGGCACCGGTTCAGCGGATGCATACCATTTGGGATTCTGCTCTGTGCAAAAGTACGGCCCATAGAATACTTCCTGCAACCCGATGATCTTGGCGCCTCTTGTAGCCGCTTCACGGACCAGCGCAATGTGTTTCTGAACCGCAGCTTCTTTGTGTACCTCAACGGGAGCCGAACCTTCAATTTCATGAGAAGCCTGGATTAATCCGATGCTGATTTTGCTCATAACGTCACAACGCCTCCTCAGGTAAAATGATTGGTTGGTTCACTCCACTACACATCCTCCGAATGGTGCGATATAACACTTCCGTGCCGAGTCCAATATCCTCCGGGGAGGAATATTCGCTGGGATGATGACTGATGCCGTCCTTGCTGCGGACAAAAATCATGCCATAATCACACACAAGCGATAGGGCCAACGCATCATGGAACGGACCACTCATCAGTTCTGGCAAAGTAACCCCGATCTCTTCCGCGGATGAACGAATCACCGACTTGATTGGCTCTGCACAATACCGCGGCTCACTATTCGTATCCTCTGTCAGCGAGTAGGTTAGACCATATCGGAAACTCACGTCATCCAAAATGTTCATCAATCGGGCTTCAAGCCGGTTCCTGCGCTCCATCTCCATGTCTCGTAAATCAACCGTGAAGCTGACTTCCTCCGGGATGATGTTCCGTGAGTCTGGAAACACCCTCAAACTTCCCACCGTACCTACGGTTGGAGCTTCCGGGTCTTCTCTCACCATATCGTCAAAAGCCGCAATGACTTTGGCGCTGCCTACCAAAGCATCATGCCGCATCCCCATCGGAACGGAGCCCGCATGACCCGCCATGCCTTTCATTGTCACCGTAAGCCACAACGGACCCGAGATGCCCGTCACCAGACCTACTGGTGCATTCAACGCTTCCAGCACCGGCCCCTGCTCAATGTGCAACTCCAGATAACTGCCTATGGAACCTGGCGGATAGATCGCCTCTTCAAAATCCGAAGGAGAACAGCCAAAGGCTTCCAGCGCCTCCCGACGGGTCACTCCGTTTTTATCCTGCCGCTCCAGTTCGCCTTCTTCCAACTGACCGGTTATACCACGTGAGCCGAACAGGCCTTTGTTAAAACGGGAACCCTCTTCATCGCAAAAGGCAATTATCTCAATTGGCATATGGGGCTGAATGCCATTTTCGATCAGGCACTGCACGGCTTCGAGCGCGCCTAGCACACCAATCGCTCCATCATATCGACCGCCATAAGGCTGAGAGTCGATGTGGGAACCAATCATGAGGATCGGCAACGACTGATCCGCACCTTCCAGACGACCTATCAGATTACCGAAGGCATCAAGTCGTGTCGTCAGACCGGCATTTTCCATCCAGAGACGAACTTGTATGATGCCATCCATATCTTCCGGGGTCAGGGCAAGTCGGCAAACACCCGTCTCCGCGATTCGGCCAATCTGTGACAACTGCTCAATTCGCTCATTCAGCCGAAGCTGATTAATGACTTTGCCTGTTGTGGTCTGCATCCTTCCTCGCCTCCTTGCGCTTATTTTCGCGTAATGATATGAAAATTTTCATTTTGCTTGCTAAACCGTAAACGTCTGTCGTACCTGTGTATGGCAACTAACCTGCGTCCAGACTACGTAGCGCAATGAGCAAACTTCCAGCGATCAGATCCAACTCATCCTCGGTCGTGACAAATGGCGGAGAGATCGTCAAAATGTTTGCAAACCCCGGCACGGTATCGCCGTTCTTGCCAATCAGGATGCCATCCCTTTTACAACTGGCGAGTACCTTCATTACTTTGTCCGCCTCCGCAGGAGACCCGTCTGCTTCAATCAATTCAATGCCACAGGCGAACCCGAATGAACGGATATCCCCCACAATGGACAGCTCCAGCAATGGCTCCAGCTTCTCACGAAGCAGATGTCCCAGTTCTTCCGCGCGGCTGACCAGATTCTCTCGTTCCAGAATCTCCAGATTCGCCAGTGCAACTCGGCAGGACACCGGATTACCACCAAAGGTATTCACATGGCGAAAATGGGCATCCGGTCCGGGTTCGCGGAACGTGTCATACAGATCGGCTCGCACGGCCGTTGCCGATAGCGGCGAATAGGCACTGGTCATGCCTTTTGCCATCGTCACAATATCTGGCTGTACACCATAGTTCTGATGACCAAACTTCTGCCCGGAGCGGCCAAAACCACAGATTACCTCATCTACAATGAGCAGCACGCCATAGCGCTGACAGATCTCTTGCACGGTGCGCATATAATCCGGCGGGGGCACAATCATGCCGCCTCCTGTAATCACTGGCTCCATAATTACTGCGGCAACCGTCTCAGGACCTTCCCAACGAATCACCTCTTCATAGATGGTTGCACATTCGAGTCCGCATCCATCCTTGTTTCGTCCAAACGGACAGCGGTAACAATACGGTGGTGGAACATGAGAGAAACCTACGCCGAGTGGCTCGTATTTGATCTTGCGAGCGGCTTGCCCGGTGGCGCCCAGTGCGCCCATGGAGTTGCCGTGATACGCACGGTGACGGGAGATGAATTTATGCCGTGTAGGCTCACCATTCTGATGGTGATACTGACGGGCTATTTTGAAAGCCACCTCATTCGCATCTGAACCTGAGTTGGAGAAGAATATTCGATACTCCCCCTCCAGCCATTCATTCAGCTTCTCCGCCAGCAAAATCGCTGGTTCGTGACTCTGTGTCATCGGTACATAAGCGAGTGCTTTCATCTGTTCATAGGCACTCCGCGCAATCTCCTCACGGCCATGCCCCACATTCACACACCACAGTCCCGACATCGCATCCAGATAACGCGTACCATCCTGATCGGTAATCCAGCTACCCTCCCCACTCACTGCAATCATCGGATGATCGTTATGAGGCGAGATGTGATGCCATACGTATTTGCGATCCTTCTCCAGCCATTCTTCCTTCGTACTGCCAAGCGGCTGAGGCTGCTGATCCACAGAACTCATTCGTCATCCTCCTCCACGCGCTTATTTCACAGCTTCTTCATAGATGCTTTTCTCCAGCGCTTCATCCAGGTTGGCGGCTTTTTTGATCAAGCCATAGTTCAGTGCAATATCCGCAGTTCGGGTAAATGACTCATCCACAAAGCTGCCGACTTGCTGTTCCGTAAATCCTTCCGGGCGGATCAGCTTTGCAATCTCTTCGAGCATCGTGACCTGATGTTCACGGGTGGTGCTGCCATCCGTCACATTACTCATCACGATATCCACCGTCTCATCCTGTTGATCAATGGCGTAGTTCCAGCCTTTCAAAATGGCACGGGTCACTTTGACCGCAAGCTCACGGTTGCTGTCTACCCAATCCTTTTTGGCAATCAGCGTATCCTCCAGCATCCCAACACCGGCATCTTCAATATTGAATACATCCAGATCGGATTCTTTCATCCCACTTTCCAGCACCACGTGAAATTCGTTATAGATTGTTGCCGTCGCCACATCTACCTGATCGTTGAAAAACTGATCCATCGTGAACCCCTGCTTCACCAGTTCAATATCCTTCTTCGGATCCAGGCCATTCTTCTCCATAAACGCGAGCACCTGAAACTGCTGACTGCCAAACCAGGTACTGACCTTCTTGCCTTTCATCTGAGCCGGATCAGTAATACCTAAGGACTTCTTGGCAATCAAGCGATAGCTACTCTTCTGTGAGATCTGGGCGAGCGAGACAAGCGGCAGACCGTTATCCCGGCTGACCAGCAAACTGTCTACACCCGTAATGCCCACATCGGCCGCACCATTGACCACCTGCTGCTCTATCACGATATCCGGACCACCCGGAATAATCTCGGCATCAATGCCTTCATCTGCAAAAAAACCTTTTTCCTTCGCTGCATAGATCCCGGCAAATTGCGCCTGCGGCACCCATTTCAGCTGAATTTTCACTTTGGTTAACGGTTGATCTGCTTCTCCCGTCCCTCCTGAACTCGCAGCGGCAGGTTCAGCCGCCGGCTCGGACTTCGTAGAACATGCGCTCAGCATCATAACAACCAACAGGACCAATACCAGCAAACCCGGCTTCAACGTTTTGTACATGTACAGAACAACCCCCTGTTTATATACGATTTATCAAGCATCAGTCCGTGTTCAAAAAGTCTGCTTTTCAGTACCGTGGACTTTTTGAACAACCTCTATCAGGTATTACGATCTATGAATCTATGGTTGGTACCCTGATGTAAGTTAAGGATTTATGCGTGCACGATTCCACGGAATGAGTCGTTTTTCTGCCAGGACAACCGCTTCATACAACACAATGCCGAGCGCGGCTGCGATGACAATGCAGGACCAAGCCAAAGGCATGTTCGCCAGTCGAATCTGATCCGAGAGCAAGTACCCGAGCCCCTGAGAGGCGATGAAAAATTCACCCACAATGGCCCCGATAATACTGGTCGACATGTTGATCTTCAGACCGGCGAATAGGGAAGGCAGCGCGTGAGGCAGTCTCAGTTTCCAAAAAAACTGCATCCTGCTCGCGGCAAGGCCACTCAGCAAATCACTGTACTGCGGCTGAATGGAAGTCAGGCCTTTGAACAGGCTGACGGCCATGGCGGCCATTGTAATCACCGTGACAACAGCAATACGGGACCAGATCCCATCACCGAACCAATTATTCATAATCGGGGCAAGGGCCACGATCGGAACAGCATTAAGTGCAGACAGAACCGTAACCGCGGCCCTGCCGCTTGTTGGAAAGAACGATGCACCCGCTGCCGCCAGAGCACCCAACAATGAACCGAGCAAAAAGCCTCCCAGCATTTCGGTTCCGCTGTACATCGCATATCGAAAGAGCATATTGGCATTTTCCTGAATGGATGCCGCAATGGCGGAAGGCACGGGCAGTTGGTAGCTTTCCAACGAAAATATCCAATGAAACACCCTGAGCTGCCAGAGGGTGAGAAACAACACACCCGCACCCCAAGGAAGCATACTCAGTACAATTGAGCGCCTGCGAACGCTGGTACCCAATTTGGCCTTTTCGGCTTGTCCCTGTTGTCCGTGAATTTCTGATCCTGGAGCAGATGTTATCTGTGAACCCGTGAGGGGCGTAGCCGCGCCAGTTACAGCAGCAATAGCCACACCTTCATCACGCTTCCGTTGCAAAACTCTACCTTCACTCATGTGGCATCGCCTCCTTTGGCCCTGAATTCAGGCTGCCAGGGGGTTAGCCAACGTTCAGCCAGACTGATGGCCAGATACGAGATCAGGCCAATGCCAATGCTAAGCATGATGGTGGCCCAGAACATGCCAACTTGGGCATGGCCGTAATATAACGAACTGACCATCAGGACGCCGAGCCCGTCGGGGGCGCCCATCAATTCCACAACGATGGAGGAGGTCACCGCCAGCGGAGCGGCTATTTTCATACCAGAAAATAGTCCCGGCAGTGCTGAGGGTAGCAGACATTTGATATATCGTGCAGTCAGTGAAGCTCCACAGGAACGCATAAGTTCCAGATGCTCTGGTGCTGCACTTTTCAATCCTTTTAATGTATGGATGATGATCGGGAAGAAAGTGACATACGCGGCCATAACAATTCGGGCCCACTCCGCATTGTGGATGATCCCGTACACAATTGGTGCGAGACCAATAACCGGAACCATCTGTGAGGAGACAACATATGGAGATAACGTGCGCTCTAGCCAGACAGCCCCGCTCATGAGTAGAGCCAGACCCAGACCAAGCAACGTTCCCCCTCCAAAACCAATGGCTGCATTGCCAAACGTGACAGCCCCCTGCTCTGCGAGCGTACTCGAGTAACGAAACAAGGCTGCAAGGACTTCGTGCAGATAAGGAAGGCGAGACGCCGCCTGCTGGGGTGACAAGAACAGTTGGAGTATCCAGGCGATTCCTTCCCATAGCACCAATATGGTCATAATCCAGATGACAACCCAGGATCGATATCCCGGTTTAAAGAACCGCAGGGACATGAGATTCATCACGCTCCTCGTAGAAGCAGTTGCGAATGGTTGTAATCATGTGGTAGAAGGCTTCCGTTTCTCTCAGTTCACTATGACGTTCGGAAGGCAGATTGACGGAATGAATGGAATGTACTTGCCCCGGATGTGCCGAGAGCACGATGATCCGGTCGGACAGAAATACGGCTTCGGGGATGCTGTGTGTGACAAAGAGGAAGGTCTTGCCTGTTGAGCGCTTGATCTCAAGCAGCTCCAATTGAAGCTTTTCTTTCGTGAATTCGTCCAAGGCGGAAAAGGGTTCATCCATGAGCAGCAATGGCGGATCAAGTGCAAGTGCACGTGCAATGGATACACGTTGCTGCATCCCGCCACTGAGCTGCCATGGATAATGGTCTGCGAAGCGGGTTAACCCCACCATTTCAAGTAGTTCACCGCTAATGCGGCGGCACTCCTTCCGGCGGGTACCCAGCAGTTCCAAGGGCAATTCCACATTGTGACGAACGGTGCGCCAATCGAACAAGGCGGGTGTCTGAAAGACAATGCCGAACTGTCGCTGTAGTCGAGCCCGCTCAGGCTCCTGACCTGCGATGCGAACGGTGCCTGAGGTAGGTTGAAGTAGATCACCCACCAGCCGGAGCAAGGTCGACTTGCCACAGCCGGAAGGGCCCAGCAGAGAGACAAACTCATTAGACTGGATCTGGAATGTAACATCCGACAAGGCAGTCACTTGTTGTGTACCTGTACCAAAAACAACGGACACATGATCTACATCAATATGGCAGGCTTCGGGGACTGTGGCTGAGGATATGGAGGACATGGGCATTCTCCTTTGTGGGAAGTTGTTTTCATTACACACCAAGGCTGAATGGGAGGTTTATATACACAAACGTAACAGGTTTTGCTTGTTAGATAATACTATATCGCTTTGGGCGGGGATTACATTATACAGTGTGTTTTGAGTATGGACCTGTTCATGTTACACAATGTAAAATGAGACGGATTCTCAGATACATACATGTGAGTTTTCTTCGTAGATAGCTAACATTCATTTCACCTAACAACAAGCGCACAATCATTTGTATTTATTGATTAAATATTCGGAAAATATGACATATCCCCTCGTATTCTTGTTCGTTTTCTTGTATAAAGATTGAATATAGAATCCAGAAATCGGGGTGGTCATGATGTTTGATTGGCTGGGATGGAGAAAAGGATTGCCGCTGTGGCGATCCTATCGGTTGAACGCACATATAAAGGAAGATGTGGAACAGATTTTTGAGGGGATTGCCGAAACGAGACGACAGCTTATGATGGACTGGGCAGATGAACAATGGAATCACCTGGATCGTTTGCTTCAACAGATACAGTCGGTCCAATTACAGGATGTATTACAAGGTTCACAGCAACTAAGCAAACTAGATGCATGGTTTCAATCCAGTTATATTCGAGCCGTAGACAGTGCGGAGCTATTCATGCTGAACGAACAGAATCAGGTGGTATTCTCTACATATAAGAAACATATTGGACAGATCTATGAAGATTACGAAGCTTTAATTGGACCAGGATTGAAATACTCCAGAGCAGATCGTCATGGCAAAAAATGCTTATATGGCCCATATTCTGATCCACTGACGTTGGATATTGGTCCACGCTCGTCCGCTTTTCACGATGATGTCACCTTGCTGTTTATCTCCCCAATCCTGCAGGAAGGTCGATATGTCGGTTCATTATGCAGCCGTGTTCCCGGGGATGTACTCGGTGACCTGATCCAACGAGAATCTGGTCATATCTATCCTGATTCTGGTGACAATTACCTCTTTATGGCTGAGTCAATATTACGGCCCCATCTGCAACCAGGCACCGCCTTATCCCGAAGCCGCTTCGAGGACCGTACTTTTACACATGGGGAAAATCTCAAAGATGGTGTCACCACCGAATGGGGTATCGTTTCCGTTAAGGAGCATACCGAGTTGGAACTCATGTTCACTGACCCGTCGACCGGAGAACTACACCCCGGAGTAGCAAACACCATTCAGAATGGTTCCAATCTGTTCGTAGCCTTTCCCGGCTACTCGGATTACCGCCATATTTCTGTGATCGGCAAAGGCATCACCTTCCAGCTGCCACACTGTCCTGATCGCTGGGGCATGATGTGTGAAGGGGATCTGGAGGAAGTGTATCGGATACGAAGCATCGGCTGGCGCCAGTTCAAGCAACACAGTCTCTTCACGCTTTTGTCAGGCGTTGCAGGAGCAGCTCTTGTCTATGCCTTCACTGGTAGTGGTTGGAGCGCGGCAGCAATGGCCGCTTTTAACGTGTTATTTGGATTCTTCACTGCACTACAGCTGCATCGTAGCCAATATCAACGAGTTCATGAAGACTTGCGTCGCATCAGCCGATTTATTCGAATTAACGCCGAAGGCAGGGGTGATCTGACCCAGCGCCTGAACACGTCTGCTTTTGCCCAAGATGAATCAGGTGAACTGGCGAAGTGGATCAACAACATGATTGATTCTCTCGAAGGCATTATGCTGAAGGTACAACTTGCCACGGTAGACGTTATGGACAACCAGTATCAGATGCGAACCTCAACAGAGACAACCCAAGGCACGACTGAACGTGTGAACCACAAGCTTGGTTCGATGATTCAGGCCATTCGCACCCAACTGGAAGATCTCGACCAGGCCAAGATCGCTGCTGATCACATGCGCATAACGCTGCAACAACTGGAGACCTCTGCTACCGAACAGATCAGCGTGGCCCAGCAGGAAGTGGAACGAATCGGCGATAAAATGACCCAAATTTCAGGAGCGGTATCCGATACTAACCGTACCATCCTGTCCTTCATGGATACCATGAAAGAGATTTACCGTGCACTGGCTGTCATTGATGAAATTTCAGCTCAGACCAACCTGCTGGCTCTGAATGCTACCATTGAAGCCGCACGCGTGGGCGAACATGGCCAAGGGTTCTCGGTCGTGGCAGGGGAAATCCGCAAGCTAGCCGAGTTATCCCGCTCTTCAACTGAAAATATTCATCAGATTCTGGACCGAATCTCAACGGCAGCAGGAGCTGCATCTCAATTGATCACAGAGGGTGATCAGGTACTGGCTGAAGGAACAACACTGGTTCAGGCCGCTTCGCAACTTCTGCAAAATGCTACCGCCGAAGAACCTGAACGCACTCAAGTCGTGGATCAAGTGGTCATGTTGATGGAGAATATTGCTGCAATCAGCCATCAGAATCGGGCGACTTCCGCCGAGGTAGAAGCAGAGATGATGGAGCTGATCCGGGATATGTTGCAGGTTCAGCATTCTTCGCATAACGTGGAAGCCATTACGGTTTTTCTGCAACAACTCGTGGGACAATTCCATCTGAATCACCCCGCCAAAAATGCTGTCATCTGACGTCATCGTTGACGCGGATTGGAGAAATAGCTAAAATTTGATGCAACTGTTCCTTTTGAAATTGTCGTATCATTTATAATAGAAGATTTCCAATCTGAACCGATGAAAGGGTGGTCTGCATGGAACTGCTTCAGGATTCATTTGGCCGGATACATGACTACATCCGTATTTCTGTTACGGACCGCTGTAATTTACGCTGTGTGTATTGCATGCCCGCAGAGGGTATGGAGTTTGCTCCACATGATGAGATTATGAGCTACGAAGAGATTGCACAGGTGCTGAAAGTGCTTGCTCCGATGGGCATGCGTAAAGTTCGGCTCACGGGGGGCGAACCGCTGGTACGGAAGGATCTGCACAAGCTCGTCAGCATGATCTCGGCAATTGACGGGATTGACGATATTGCCCTGACTACCAACGCTCTTCTGCTGGACAAACAAGCTCAGGCGTTGAAAGATGCTGGGTTGAACCGGATTAACATCAGTCTGGATTCCCTGCGCGCTGATCGCTTCTCCATGATTACCCGCGGCGGAGATGTGAACAAGGTACTGAAAGGCATTGAAGCTGCAACAGCTACTGGCCTTGCTCCGATCAAGCTGAATGTTGTGCTGATGAAGGGTATCAACGATGATGAAATCAAGGATTTTATTGCAATGACGATTGATCAACCTCTTCATGTGCGTTTTATTGAATATATGCCGATTGGACAGGCTTCGGATTCATGGCGCAAATCCTATTTGCCGCTGGAAGCCGTGACTGATGTATGTGCTGAAGCAGGCTGGACGGTAGAAAATACAAAAGGCCCTGCGGGCAATGGCCCATCACGAAATATGAAAATTGTGGGCTCCGAAGGCACATTTGGATTGATTCATCCCGTAAGCGATCACTTCTGTGACAATTGCAACCGACTTCGGCTGACCGCTGACGGACATATCAAAGCCTGCCTCTACTGGTCGGATGAGTATAATGTTCGCCGCTTCGTGGATGATCCGAATGCCATGGCGGCACTTTTCCTCAAAGCGCTGGGTACGAAACCAAAGAATCATGAGATGGCTCTGGCTTTGGAACAAAAAATGCAATCGCACACGCCGACGGTACGCCGCATGTCCCAGATTGGCGGATAACAACAGTACGCAATATAACTCAACCGCGTATTCCTGCATATGGATATATATCTTTACCGTCAGGATGACCTCTTCACGCAACGGATGAGGTAACGCTGGCGCGGTGATCCCTTACGTAAATCAGTTTTCATAACGTGAAGTGGAGCGTGTCATAAGGCATAGGTGGATAGCCAAAGCAGACAAGAACATCATGTTCTTGTCTGCTTTTTCGTTATATTTTCATAAATTTCTGAAAATCATCAATTCCCCTGTTTCATTTGTTAAAAATTTAATTAATATACGTTATGCCCTTATCAGGCCTTCAAGATCAACCTCATTCTGACGATGTATACAATACATCTAGATGATACACATACATTATAGGAGCTGAACCTTATTGAACATCGTTGAAGCACTCGTTGCAGCAAGTCCACATTTTAAAATTATGCTGAAAGAACACGATATCATGATTGCAGTAACCGATACCGAGAAGTTCTGGTATTATGTACCGAGCAATGAACTCGATCTGGGCATCAAGGCAGGAGACCCCGTTTCCCTCGATGACCCTACACTACGCCGGGCACTTATACATGGGGAAACTTCAGCGAACCGTATTGATGCGAAATTCTATGGCACATCAATCAACTCGGCGGCCACCCCACTTCGAGATGAACAAGGAAATATCGTGGGCACACTTGCCATTGGTTTCTCTCTTCAGAACGAGGAAAAACTGGAGTACTTCACTGAATTGATCGGTGGTATCAGCGGAAAATTAACAGATATGGTGCAGACGGTAGCCGCCCAATCCGAGCAATTGACGGCATCTTCCACACAGATTTTGGATAATACCCGCATGGCTGTGCAGAACTCAGGCGAAGTGAACAAAGTCGCCGCATTCATCCGTGAAATCTCAGAACAGACCAATCTGCTCGGCCTGAATGCAGCCATCGAAGCGGCCCGAGCAGGTGAAGCAGGCGCAGGATTCAGCGTCGTTGCATCTGAAGTGCGTAAACTTTCTACAGGTACCAAAGAAGCTACGGTGAATATCGAACGTTCCTTGAAAGATGTTCAGCATTCCATTCAGCAGATGGAGCAGGAGATCACATCCATCTCACAGTCTAGCAACCAACAAGCGGTGCTGGTAACCGAGTTCAGCGAGGTCATTGATCAGTTGAACAGTGTAAGCCGTGATCTGAAAGTGTTTATTGAATCCATGTTGCTGAAGGCGGAATAGATCCGATTACGATGACCCTAATTCAAATGACCAACCATATATAAGAGACGCAATACCGATGCATTATCGAGCACTACATATTCCTACTCAATAACTAATTCAACAGGCTATGCTGATTACCAAATTCAGCATCCACATTGAACTCTCCGTGCGATTAACGTCACGGGGATTTTTTTTATTTTAACAAGTTGTGCCAGCCACATCACGGTCCTTCTATGAATAGATGAGCTTCCACAGCATCATACACGCAAGCCCAACCATGACCACAGCGGACAACCGATTAAACACCAGACTGATGCGTCCAGTTCGATCCGTTCTGCCAATCACCCTGCCTGCGCCTGCAAGTCCCAAGAACCATATCCACGATACAGCCGCGGCTGTTAGGGCAAAATAAATGCGCTCCACCCCTTCATACTGAAGTGAACTGGTGCCAATCACGGCAACCGTGTCCAGCAGAGCATGGGGATTGAGTAAAGATACGGATGCGGCGAACGCAATCTGTCTCCCTGCTGACATTACCGTCTGCGAACCTTCCACAGATTCGGACGACCTCCAAATACTCCATGCCATATATAGCAGAAACAGGCTTCCTACTGCATACAACACATTCGCCAGAAATGCCCATTGCAGCAAAATGAGCGACACACCTCCAACGGCTACCCCGATTAACAACGTATCACAGACCCCTGCCGTTATTACAGCAGGCAGGGCATGTATATAACGCCTCTGGCTCATGCCTTGGTTAAAAATAAATACATTCTGCACACCCAGTGGCAAGATCAGGCCAAACGCCAGAACCACTGCGTGAATAACAACCTCCATCGCGCTTCCCCCTTATCTCTGTATTCCATAGTAGGGCAGATGATGGCTGACGTAACCAACCACTTGGATGGCATCAGACCCAACCAAATGATATAGTGTTCGTTACAAAGAAAAACGGAGGTGATTCTGCCAGTTATGGAACGTTCTGATTCTCGGCTAAGCATGGGGTGGAAGCCGAACCCTTCTCTCGACTTGCCCTTATATCGCCAGATTGAAGCCTATATCCGGCAGAAAATCACAACGGGCGAATGGTCCGCAGGATATCGTCTCCCCTCACAGCGATTATGGGCTAAGTCCATGGGCGTAAACCGCAGTACATTGGTCACCGCCCTGGATAATCTGGCCGCCGCTGGTCTGATTGAAGGCAGGCATGGCGGTGGAACATATATTTCCGGCTCCGGTTGGCATGGCATGGCTCACGGAGCGATGCCCAACTGGAACGAAGCCATCGAGGAGGGCTGGTATTATCCCAACCTGCCCGAGATCCAGCAGATTAATCAGGCTGAATTCCGGCCTGGCATCATACGTCTTGGTACAGGGGAGCTTGCCCCGGAACTGATGCCTCAGGATGCTTTTAACGACATTCTGCACTCCCTGTCCCATCGTTCTCGTACACTCAACTACCTGGAACCTCAAGGAAGCCTGGCGCTTCGTGAGGCTTTATCCGTCCATTTGCAGACGAATGGCATTCAAGCCTCTCCAGATTCCATACTGATCGTATCGGGCTCTCTTCAGGCACTGCATTTGATTTCGGTCGGACTGCTCCCTCGCGGATCAGCGGTTCTGCTGGAAAAACCGTCGTATCTCTATTCGATTCACGCCTTTCAGTCAGCAGGGTTGAAAATGAGTGGTATCCCGATGGATAACGAAGGCGTACACATTGCACGTCTGGAGGACGCGGCGCAACATGTCAAAGATCAAGACCACATCTCGCTTCTCTACACGATCCCGAGCTTTCACAATCCCACCGGCTATGTCATGAGTGATCACCGCCGGGAAGAACTGATGACCACGGCTCGAACACTAGGCATCTCCATACTGGAGGATGCCGCCTACAGTGATCTGTGGATGGATACTCCTCCTCCCTCATCGCTGAAGGCGCGTGACCAGGAAGGACGGGTGCTGCATATGGGCACCCTGTCAAAGGCAGTCAGTCCTGGACTGCGCCTCGGATGGCTGGTTGGGCCAGAGCCGGTCATTCGCCGTCTCGCAGATATCAAGATGCAGACCGATTACGGCACCAGTTCACTCGCCCAAGAAGCTGCTGCCCTATGGTTCGCCGAAGGACATCACGCTGGACATATGGAACGCCTTCGCCCTGAACTACGCAGACGCAGAGACTTCATGCTGGAGCTGCTTCAACGTCGCTTCCATGGGATTGCGGAGTGGGAAATACCCGCTGGCGGGTTTTACATCTGGCTGCAATTCACTGTCTCTCCGCTCTCTATCCGCCAATTGTTCCATACCTGTCTGGAGCAAAATGTACTTATCCACCCGGGTTATCTGTATGACCGGTTAGATGCGAGTCATATTCGGCTGTCTTACGCTTATGCATCCCCCGATGAGATGGAGCGTGGATTACAATGCCTGGCAGAGGCTGTCCACAGGCTTATGGATTCTGGCTCCTGACTTCGACGAATGCTTTTTCCTGATTTCACAATCAAAAAAAAACAGCCTTGACCTTGAAGGACCACGTCCTTCAGATCAAGGCTATTTGCGTAAGTTTCGAAAGTTTGGCCGAATAACAGAACGGGCAAACACCAGATGCGCTGCGGGATTCCTTTGAACGTTCTATCCTTTGACCGCACCCTCTGCAATACCCTCCATGATGAACTTCTGGAAGAACGCATAGATCAGAATAACCGGAATCGCAGTCAGTACCAGGGAGGACAGAATCAATGGCCATTCCTTATTATATTCACCAAACAGCATGTTTGTGGACAGAATCAGCGTATAACGATTCACATCGGTCAGCATGAGCAGTGGCAACAAGAAGTCATTCCAGATCCACAGGAAGTCCAGAATCGCGATGGTGACTGTGATCGGCAGCAAGAGTGGGAAGATAATCTGGAAGAATGTCTGGAACTCATTACATCCGTCCATCTGAGCTGATTCTTCCAATTCACGCGGAATGGACTTCACAAACCCGTGATAGAGGAAGATTGCCATGTTCACGCCAAGTCCGATATAGATCAGGGCCAATCCGTACGTGCTTCCTTGCACCCCCATGCCTTTGGCTACCCGTGTCAGCGGAATCATGATCGAGTGGAACGGCACCAGCATGGATGCAACAAACAGGAAGAAGATCAGGTTACTCAAACGGCCGGAGGTACGTGACAACTTGTATCCCGCAAGTGAGGCACAGAAGACGATTCCCCCGATCCCCAGAAAGGATACAATTGCCGAGTTCATGGAACTGCCCAACAGATTGATTTTGTTAAACGCGTCCGAATAATTCTCCCAGTGCAACGTTGTTGGCAGCGCGAGAAAGGATTGGAACATCTCACCCTGTGTTTTGAAAGAGTTCACAACCGCCATGTAGATCGGCAGCATGGCGACGAGAGAGCCCAGAATCAGCAGCAGTCGAATCAGATAACTGTTCAGTCGTTGCATCCTCATGCTTCCACCTCTTTCTTCTTCATGACGGTGATCTGGATGAGTGTAAAGATGAGTACGATGATGAACAGCACAACCGATTTGGCACTCGCATAGCCGTATCTGAAGTTGTTGGAGAATGCTTCTTCATAGATGTTCATCGTGATCACCTGCGTGGCCCGACCCGGTCCGCCACCAGTCAGTCCATATACCACTTCAAACACTTTGAATGCTCCGTTCAGCGTCAGGAAGAAACAGATGGTCACGGCATGAGTTATCATCGGCAACACTACATTACGCAGTACCTGGAATGCGTTGGCCCCATCAATAACAGCCGCTTCTTTGAGACTTTTCGGCACACCCTGGAGAGCAGCCAGATAGATGATCATCATATACCCTACACCGTTCCAGAGCGATACGATCAGAATGGAGTAAAATGAAAACTTCGGATCACCCAGCCATTGCTGGTCGAGGAACGAAAAGGCCAGTTTCTCTGCGAGCTGTGGTAGCACCTGAGAGAAGATGAAGGTCCACATGAAAGCACTGATGATTGTACTGATCATGTTAGGCATGAAGAACAGCGTCCGGAAAAGCCCTTTGCTGCGCGTTCGTGACTCAATCAACACAGCGAGCAGCAAGGCAATTCCATTTTGCAGAATCAGCATAAATATTACATATTTCATCGTGAACCACAGAGAGTTCAGAAAGTCTGGATCTTCTTTGAACAATTCCACAAAGTTGCCCAGACCGATAAAGCTGTAATCCTGATTAAGTCCGTTCCAATCCGTCAGACTATAGAACATGCCAGTAAACGTGGGATACAGCAGGAAAATCGCATAGATGACAAAGGCAGGCGCAGTGAACGCGAGCAGTGACAGATACTTCTTGAACACATTCGTAGCCATTGGTTCTCCCCCTTTTCACTCGAAGCGGATGATTGTAAACGAGGGAACGAAGAACGTTCTGCCTGCCGTATCATCTGCTTGGAGACTGCGACGAAACAAAGTACCGCTAATTTGTTGACAAAACTCTCAGACCGTTGAGATTTGCCAACAAAAGCGGATACTCCATTCCTCACAGCTCCTTACTTGTTGACTTTGTTGTAGGATTTCCACGCCTTGTCGAGCGCATCGATAACCTGCTGTTGATTTAATTGCCCAGAGTAGTAGCCTTGCAACGCTTTGCCTGACTCGTCTTTCACCGCTTGAGGGAGGGATGGGTCCTCATAAGCTTTACCTTCACTCACATATTTCTGGGCATCGTCTACCCACGGGAAGCTCTTGAAGTCATGGATCTTGGCAATCGGATTGAATTTGAGCGCTTCGAAGAATGCACTTGAATCCTTGTCATCGAGAATGTAGTTCACGAAATCGAGTGCCACTTCTTTGTTTTTGCTAGATGACGATACTGCCAGTGAAGTGGAGGTGCTCAGATTGATTTTGGTATCATCCGGATTGTCATTGATCGGCATTGGTGCTACACCAAAGTTCAAGTCCGGGTTGGACTTCAGAATGGTTTCGGCAAACCATGGTCCCTGAATCCACATCGCGGCGCTTCCAGATGCGAAGGCTGCTGAACCATCATCTCCGCCCACTTCCAGCGCTTTGTCCGTTCCATTGGCATTGACGAGATCGAAGATATCGAACAATGCTTTCATATCGGAGAAGGAGCCCTGATCCTGATTCATCTTCTCCACGAAGTCTTTGTGCTCAGACTGAGTTAATGCACCCACGGTAAGTGGCAGGAATAATTGCGGAATCCAGGCTTCTTTGTAGGACAGTTCAAACGGTGTAATGTTGGCTGCTTTGAGTTTCTCCACGACCGCTTTCATTTCCGTTAACGTCGTTGGCACTTCCAGCCCTTGCTCTTCAAAAATATCTTTATTGTACAGATAGCCCCATGATACTGTTTCCAATGGAATAGCTACGATTTTACCCTCTGCATCCGTTATGGAAGGTTTAACCGAATCCAGCAGCTTATCAACAAAAGGTTGGCCCGAGAGGTCTTCCAGATATCCAGCTTTGCTGAACGGTGGGATCTCATTGACCGCATGCAAGGCGAACACATCCGGTGCATCATTGGAGGCGAGTCGTGTCTTCAGAATCTGAGGGGCATTGTCCGCTGGCGGCATCTCCAGTTGCACGTTCACCTCAATGTTTTTCTCTGCTTTCTCCTTGGCTTTGAACTGTTCTATATATTTATCGTAATGTTCTTTCAGCCGAGGTTGTGCAACGAATACTTTGAGTGATACCGTGCTGCCTGATGCGGATTCCTCCTGCCCATTGTCCGTTCCTGCATTGGAACCGCAACCTGCGAGCAGAACACTGACCAGTACCGCACTTGCTACGCTTTTCCATACTTTCATCTCTTATGACCTCCCGGTGTGTAACTGGTTTGTCTTTCATAGGCTCATTATATATCAGTAAATGAAAGCGCTTCATTGGACAAAATTAGACTTGTGTATTGGATTATTTTAAACCTTAATCCTGCCGCAAATGCTCTATCAAACGACTCATTCCGTGCTACTGGCTGAATTGCCTGACATACGAGGCTGTCCCTTACGCATCTCCCCTGGGGAAACTCCGAAATGCTTTTTGAAAACACGATAGAAGTAGGACACATCTTCATAACCCGCCATCTCGGCAACATGCTTGAACGGAATCTGTTCATCCATCACCCATTCTTTCGCTCTCGTCATACGTAATTGGACAACATAGTCGGTCACATTCACCTCATACTCTTTCTTGAATACCTTGCTGAGATATTCCTTACTAACAAAAAAGATCTGGGCGAGCTGCTCCAGCGTAATCATCTCCATACAGTGTTGCTCAATGTATTGCTTCACCTCATTCAGGTTCAGCTTGTTCTTGAATTTACGCTGCGCAATCAGCTGCTCCAAAGCTTGATAGTACGGACTCGAAATCCATGCGATCGTGGATTCAATGGAAGCCAGTGCAGCCGCAGGAGGTAGCGCCGTTGCTTCGGGCCGCTCGTACAAGCCATTGGAGACGCACAGTTCGTCCAGCAAAGCCTGTAATTCATGAGCCACCCTTCCAAGCTGCCGAGGTCTGTTAATCTCGCATCGTTCCAGCTTCTGCTGTAATTGCTGGAACCACTCCCGCAGACTCTGAACGTTTAGGTCATTAAACCGCAAGCGAGCCTGCTGCTGAAACAGGGAGAACTCACCTGCGAACGAAGATGGGTACGATTCCCACGATTCAGGTGCTGATTCAACCTTTTCCAACTCCTTTGCACATTTAGCAAGTACACCATTCAGTTCATCCGGATTCACCGGTTTGAGCAGATAATCTGCAGCCCGATGCCGGATCGCATGTTTTGCATAATTGAAGTCATCATATCCGCTCACCACGATCACCTTGATCTGTGGGTATTGTCCGCTAAGCGTCTGCAACAGCTCCACACCGTCTGTGCCGGGCATGCGCATGTCCGTAATGATAATGTGAGGCTGATGCTGCTTGACCAGTTGTATGGCCTGCTCACCATCCTCTGCCTCACCTGCAACGGTCAAGCCGAGTTCATTCCAATCTCCCAGGTTGCGCAAAATATCCCGGTTCCACGGTTCATCGTCCACCAACAGCACTCTGTACAGTTCCTTGTTCACAAGGCTTCGCCTCCTGTATTGCAGGGGATTCGTACCGTAACGCTTGTCCCCTGTCCGTATTCACTTTCTATGCTCATCCCATATTCAGGTCCAAAATGCATTACCATTCGTGAGGCCGCATTGACCAGTCCAATACTTGTACCTGAACTCCACACCCGATCAGCCTGCCGGGTAAGCCGCTCCAGTCTGGACTGCATCTCCGTTAGTTTCTCAGCATCCATACCCACGCCGTTATCACAAATTCGAATGGTTACATCTCTAGGTTCACAGACCACCTCAATGCCCAGCTTCCATTCGCCCTGTTTCTTCTCCAGACCATGCAAAAATGCATTCTCCACAATGGGTTGCAAAGACAACTTGGGGATATAACACGCCCGAAGTTCTCCGGTGATCTCCAGTGTATATTCAAGCCTGCCGGCAAAACGCTGCTTCTGAATCAGCATATAATGCTCCAGCTGGTCCAGTTCAGACTGTAGGGGTACAAGTCCATCCGGCGCTCGCACAATATAACGAAACATCTCGCTTAAGGCTCGAATGACCTTGTAACTGTCTGCCGGTTTTTGCGAGTAGACCATGCCGCCAATCATCTGCAACGTATTTTGCAGGAAATGCGGATGGATCTGGGATTGCAGTGCTTTGAGCTCGGCCGTCTGCTTCTCCAGATTCATCAGGTAGTTGTCGCGAATATGTTCCCGAATACGACTAGCCATGCCGTGCAGATTTTTCTCCAGCAGACCAATCTCATCTACCCGGCCGCTTCGCACCACTTCCCTGTCCTTGATCAGTTGAATACCCTTCATGGAATTCGCCAGTCTGACAATGGGTTTCGATGTACGCCAGGCTACGAGCGCAGCTAGTCCTACAGAAATGACGGTTGCCAGACCACCCACAACCAATCCGTATTTCATCGTTTCCAAGGCACTTTCGTTAATGACATGGGCAGGTACAATCTTGATCACACGCAGTCCTGACGGCTCAATGGAATGAAAAAATACGTATTCCTTGGCTGTACGAATGAAACCCGAACTTTCTTTTGTGCTTGCCAATTTCTCCAGTGCTTCCGCTGAAGGCTGAATATCCTGGTTTGGCTGATAGACCGGACTCCCCGTGCTGTCAGCAATGTATACCGCATAGTCACCCCGGCTATCCAGCAGCTCCAGGGTCTGGTTGAACTCAGCCCACTTGACCTCCAGACTGATGGCCCCGATCTGTGCCTGATCCTCGAAGCGGTTCATGCTGCGGGTCATGTGAAACTTTTGCGGATCGTCCGGATCATTGATAATCGTAAAATCTTTATGTTGTGCAAAAAGCTCATGATATCCTTCCGGTATTTCCGATACCGCTTTGATGCGAGAATCCATCGAGTTGAAGGTGAACAAGGTGTCCAATTCCTTCAGGTACAGTTCAACGCCAAATACATAATTGCCAGCAGAATAGTATACACTGTTCAGCATATTGAACATGGCCTTCTGTTCATCGAATCGACTGGCCGCCGGCGCTTCCTCGTTCAACGCCAGATATTGATGCAATTCGTCACTGATCTGAATCGAATAGATAATGTTGTTCATGCGCGCGAACTGTTCACCCAGATAGATGGAGGCCCAGTTCATATTGGCTCGGTTGGTCTCCATAATCTCCTCTTCCATGGAAGAGCGGGTATTCTCAGCAGCCATAGCGGTCATGGCAATGACGGGCAGAACGGCCAGCAGCGTCATGGTAAGAATCAATTTATTGCGAATGCTGCGTTTGAAAGGATCTATCAGCTTCCGATAACATTCGGTAAACACAGCGCATCCACTCCTGAGCTAAAATAGACAAACGCCCCAGCATGGAAGCTGAGGGCGCTTTGGTCTTTATATTCGTTTAGAAATGTTAAAATATCACGTTATACAATAGAATGAATGGTTACACGAGATCACTACGTGGTCAGAACAACCCTCTGATCGCTGTTATCACCGGATTTTTTTGATTCCCTTTTCTAAGGGGAAAATCCGTTGATAAAGGCGAACGCTCCGCTTCCTCAGGTTTCTTCTGCCCTCTCCGTTAACGTGTACTTGTTGAATTCAACTTATATACCTATATTTATTATTTCCTATTATTGTTCGATAATCCGTATGCCCCAAGGCTCCAACTCGATCTTCTCTCCCGTAGCAATCGGGGTTCCTGCCAGAAGTTCAGTTCCTTTTCGATAAGCATTCACGAAGGATGTTGCCTCATCTGCATAATTGAAATAATAGCGAATCGTGTTCCCCTGATCGTTCACACCTGTCTTCACAATGATCGGAAAAGCCAGCTCCTGATCAGCTCCCCATACGCCCGCTTCCTTCATGACACGTTCCAACACCTTACGGATCACCGCAGAACTGGTGTAACAGCCGACATAGGTTGCTTTGCCTTTTCCATAGGCATTCTGGGTAATTGCCGCATATTCACCCCAATGTGGATGATCATACCAAGCGAGTACTTCAGCCGTTGTTGGTGTAATCAGTTCCATCCAGGTGTGAATCTGGTTCTGCTCTTCACCAACTACAAATGGATCATCGCGCAGCGAAACATGTTTTGGCTCTACAAAAAGGTTATAACTGATCCCGCATGCCTCACTAATTAGCCCGGGCTGGCGGGTAGAGCGTACCTTGATATGCTCATTTGCAAATCCACTTTTGAACGAGTAGACGATATGTCCGCCATCCTCTACGAATTGATTCAATTTTTCCAGCAATGCATCCGAAGCAGCATACAGAGCAGGTACAACGAGCACATCATATTCCGCATAACTCTCAACCGATGGGTCGATGAGGTCACAGCCAATGTTCATCTTGTACAATTCATCGTACATCCAACGCACCACGTCATTGTAGTTCTTGTCACTGATGAAGTTAAAACCAAACCACTTGATGGATGTCAGTGCCTCATTGCTGAACAGCACAGCCACCCGATTCTTTTTCTTCAGATTCACAAGCTTAGGACTCAGTCTTGCAAAATCCCTGCCAATGGTCTTCGCTTCGTTGTACACCGGATTCGGTTCAAAGTCATGACTGAGCAATCCTTTCCAGTACGTCTCAAACGAATTGTGCAACGAATGCCAGTGCCAGTAAGCGACCATGTTAGCACCCGATGCCAGATGACTGAATGCCTGCAAACGCAGTTGTCCCGGATACGGAACCCAATGCCAGAACGCCTGCGCTTCGGTCTCCAGCACCAGATAGTTCGATTGTTTGGTTGAACGTGCCACATCCCCGCCGAATGAAATTTCAATGCCCGTCAGATCATCCTGGGAAGGATGGTAGATGTCCACACTGGTGATGTCAAAAGGTTTCGATGCGGCAAAATGGTCCACATCCCCTTGAATGCCGTAGGAATATCCACGCCAATCAAAGTCAAAATTCTGGGTAACAAACTGTCCTTCCTGTTTGTATTCATTCACGATCCCCACTTGCCAAGCCAAAAAGTTGGTTACCAGCTGCCGCTGGAACTTGGCAAATTCAGCGCCAAGACTACCGTTGATCGTTCCTACAACAGACGGGAAGTCTTCCCAGCTATTGATTCGATTGCTCCAGTAGTCGAGGCCAAATTCCTTGTTGAGTTCATCCAGAGAACTGAACTTGTTCCGCATGTATTTGACGAATTGCAGTTGTACATTATCTCCGGCCGTATTGTAATGCTTCGTCTCGTTATCTGTCTGATAACCGATGACCGCTGGATGTGTGCTTACCCGAGAGATCAGCTTGCGGATGATCCGTTCAGCATAGAATAGATAGGTTGGGTGTGTAATGTCCATGATCTGTCTTGCGCCATATTTGCCAGGTCCCTGTGAGGTTGTAGCCAGAACGTCCGGATGTTCCTTGACCATCCACGTTGGAACAGCATACGTTGGTGTGCCAACGATAATCTGAATCCCTGCCTCATGCATGGCATCCAACACACGGTCTACGGAAGAGAAGTCAAATACACCATTCTGCGGTTCATGGGTACTCCAGGTTGATTCTGCAATGCGGACCACGTTAATCCCTGCATCCTTCATCATCTGAATGTCTTTGTCCAATCTTTCGTAAGGCATATATTCATCATAGTAAGCTACGCCATATAATAATTTGTCCATGATTTAATCTCCTTTTTAGGTGGAAAATATAATGATCTTGACGTGTGCAAGAGTTGACATATTCCAATCCATAATGGTAGCGTTTACATTAATGTCGGTTGAAGAACTTGGATTGTTCAGCAACCATTTCAAACGCTGATGTGTTAAATGGATAAACCATGCTTACGTTAAACTGATTATAATGAAGTATACTACGGGTGCCGATTGTATAAGGCAAGTTGTTTTTACCCTTTTCCGAGGTGAATATGATGGATATCCGATCACAGCTCCGAGAAATGCCTCACCATACGCTGGCCCACTGGCTGCCTATTATCGACAGTAACATCAAATTCTATGGTGCGCACAGTCAACAAGTACCCTGTGGATGGACGATGCCGGAGGAATCACATCCGGGCTTTGAGATTATGTTGATCATCGAAGGTACGCAGGAGAGTGTGATTCATGGTTATACCTATACCGTGGAGGAAGGTTCCATTCTTCTCATTCCTCCCGGGTTCAAACATACAAATCAATGTGTATCCACGGAAGGCATGACTTATTTTAGCGCTCACTTTAATGTGGATGATCCCGTCTTCACCCTGAAGCTGATGTCACAGCATAGCCAAATCTACGCAGCAGGTACGGCAGATAATAGGAAGATGCGCGTTGTGCTGGAGAGTTGGATGGGGATGATTAACGTATCTGAAGCCTACACGTCCACTGACAAAATGATCATGCAGGCCCGCATGTTTGAACTATTCGCCCTGTTGTCCCAAGCCGCTGACAATGAACCGGAGTCCACCACTTCCGTTGCTGCTTCACATGCACCAGCTCCAACAGCCATGCATTATGCGGGAGCTATAGCGGAGGCGATCAAGCAGGCATTCCATGCCCAGCTTCGAACCAAGGAAAGCAGTGTATCCACGGTCAAAGTAGAGCAGATTATATCCTCGTTTGGCATCAGCCCGGGATATGGTTTGCAGGTCTTTCGCAAGGTGTATGGGCGATCGCCCAGGGCTTACCTGTCCAGCTTGAAGTTGCAGGAGGCCAAAGTGCTGATCGAACAGCCAGAGCTGTCGCTCGGGGAAATTGCGTGGAAGCTCGGTTACACCCATCTGTCCCATTTCAGCAGACAATTCAAACGTTGGACAGGCCAAAGCCCGCTTCAATATCGCAATCATCATGCAGATGCATCAGGTGATCCTGTATCCTACAGATCGGAATCGAGTCCAGAATCTTGATTACGGATACGTGCGTACTCTTCCGGCGTGTTCATATTACTCATTTGCATCGCTACTTGATGAACGCCAGCTCTCTCAAGCTCTTCCGCTTCGACATAACAGCATCCGATCTCTTCAAGCCATCGCATGACTCGAAGATGATCCTGTATCAGACGCTGCTCCAGATCAGGGAGCACTCGTATGTGGTAAGCCCCTGCAAGAGGGTGGACATGTCCATCCACGCGTGGAACGATAGCAGAATAAGAGTTATGCGATTCGACCAGTTTTTTTATTCCATCAAAGAAAGACGTTTGCATGAGCGGCATATCGCAGGCGCATACCAGATTCCAGTCTGTATCGGAAGCTTCCAGCGCCGCGTGAAGACCGGCGAGTGGCCCCTTCCCCGGATAGTGATCCTGAACGCAGTCGTAGCCCATTGCACTGTAGGTTGTCACATTGGGTCCGGCAGCCACGATGATACGGGATACGGCGGGTCTCATGGCTTTTGTGACATGTTGCAGTACAACGGAACCATTCAGTTCCAGCATGGCCTTGTTGGTCCCCATGCGACTGGATAATCCTCCTGCCAATATGATGCCTGTCCATTCACGCGTGTTCATGTTGTTATCCTCCCTCCTGGTAACGATATGTGTTTGACTACATCAATTTCAAAACGTTCGCTATGCATTGAATCCCCTTTCAACAAATGATACATTGAACAATATGCATTTGAAAGGAATGGCTTAATTGGACAGACCTGCACCCTCAAGAGGCAATCCCTCATTGGTTTCTCTGAAACTATATAACTTTTTCATATATGGAGCCATCTCCATCTTCGCCGGATTCCTGCAGCTTTACCTGCAAGAGATTGGTATGACCAAACTGGAGATTGGCAGTCTGATAGCGATTGGACCCTTTGTATCCTTGTTTGCCAACCCGTTCTGGGGTTTCTGGAGCGATAAATCTCGCAACATTCGCATCATTCTGATGATTATGATGGGAGGCACATTTGTGCTCGCCCAAGGTGTATTCTATGCGCCCACGTATACGTGGATCTATGTAGCCATGATTTTCTTTTATTTTTTTCAAAGCCCATTATTTGCTCAAACGAACAGTCTGATTCTCGGATATATCGATGGTACAACCCAAAAATTTGGGTCATTCCGGCTCTGGGGTTCACTCGGTTGGGCGCTGACTGCCGTCGCAGCCGGACCGCTCATTGACCGTTTTGGCATCGGCAGTGTATCCATTATATTTGCGTGCATGATTGCCACCGCCTTTGTATTATCCGTATTTCTACCCAGACAGCCGATCGCTTCGGATACACCGGTGGTTACTTTTCGGCGGTTTGGCAAAGTCATGTTCAATCCGTATTTTATGGCATTTATCGGCCTGGGTGTACTCGTATCGGTGCCTAATGCCATGAACAGTACGTTTATGTCACTATACATAGTAGAAATGGGTGGCGACAAACAGATGGTCGGCTGGGCCATCTTCACCTCATCCATTCTCGAAGTCGGCGTATTCCTGTTGCTCGATCGCTTACTCAAACGCAAAATGAGCATGCTCCTGGCATCTCTCATTCTGATCAGTGTGCTGTTTGCACTTCGCTGGCAGCTCATGGCACTGGCTAACAACCCACTGGAGATTGTATTCATTCAGTTGATGCACTCCATTACGTTTGGTGGGTACTTCTATGTGGGTACGCAACTGACCATGCTGTTCATTCCAAGACCTTATCGTTCTTCCGGTCAAGCGGTCTATACGATGGCCTGGGGAGGTCTCTCCGGCGTGATTGCCGGTCTGTTCGGCGGCTGGTTGTTCCAGAGCTTCGGTGCAGAAATCATGTATAGCATTGGCGTATTCTTCTCGCTCATCGGCGCTGTTGGATTTAGCATCATGTGGTTATCGAATCGACGTAACGGCTATCAGCCAGTTGTATTGACAGAGATGGGTAGTATAGATGAGGGCTAAGACTAGTGTTTATCTTGTAACTTTCGCACCCAGAATATCAACCTAAACCCTTGAAGGGTATCGAAATTCAATCATGATACTATCAATGACAAAAGAACCTTTCTTGTTAGGCTCCTGAAAGTGTGCCAACGAGAAAGGTTCTTAATGCTGCAATAAAATTGAATACCTAGACAATCTCAACTTCCAAACTTTTGCGACCCATCACATTCTGAAAGCCATCCTAGCCTGATTGCACCAAGATTTTATTCATTTATGATTAAAAACTATCCTTCCCTAAGATTGTTATCTTCAACATGAATGATACGATTAACAAATTCTTTGATATAGTTATCATGTGTGGCTATAATGACTGTCATCCTGTTCTCTTTCTGAATACGAGTTATCATCCTCATAACATCCTCAGAGGAAGCACTATCCAAATTTCCCGTTGGTTCATCTGCGATCAGTAACTTAGGCTTGTTAACAAGAGCCCTAGCGATTGCAACTCGCTGCTTTTGCCCGCCCGACAGCTCTTCAGGAAAAGCATTTCCCTTGCCCTCAAGACCTAAATCTTTCAATAAATTAGTTATGCGCACATTCCTCTCAGTAGTGGGTAGCTTTTCTTTGGAAAAAAGTAGTGGCACTTCTATGTTTTCATAAACTGTCATATCTTCGACCAATTTAAAGTCCTGGAATATATATCCTACATATTTATTACGGATAAACGCGTATTGTTCATCGTCCAATGAGCGGAGTTTCTTTCCTTCTAAGGTGATTTCACCTGATGTTGGTAAGTCAACAAGGCCAATCATATTCAGTAATGTACTCTTACCAGAGCCGGATCTTCCATAAATACCGATATACTCCCCCTCTTCAATTGTTAAATTTATGGAACGAAATACGACAGAATCAACTTTACGCCCAATATACGTTTTATTGATATCATGTAATTCCAATAGACTCATTTAGAATACTCCAATCAAATAGTTTTAGCATTAATCGTCACCGATGGAAGTGTCATAAATATTAAGATCACAATCAATAGGCCAATACTTATAAAAAATGAGATTACCCATGCCATTGCATTGAATAAAAACCATCCAACAAGCATAGAGAGAATTACAGCTAAGATATAAGATGGTCCTGTAAGATACACATTAATCAGAATAAATATTTTTAATATGTCTCTTTTCGTAGCACCAAAATGCCTGAACAAATTCACCCTTGCCACTTGATACTGATTTTGTAGTAAAATAAAGCTAATGATACAAGTCAAAATTAGCAGAAGTGATATTGTTGTAAAAAAGAGTAAGGACTTGGTATATATTAGATTAATCTCAGTTTTTTGCTCTTTATACTTGATTACCTGTCTTATATCGTAGTAATAGCCGGAGTTTAATTCACTCAACTCATTGCTTAAAGTTTTGATTTGAATTTGCGCTTCCTCAACACCAATTAAAAAAACTAATGGACTTCCAGATAAGTTATTTAAGGTATCCATCTCAATAATTTTTGTACCAGACTCTACAGATTCATTCAAAAGATACCCTAGGAGTTCAGTTGATGGATTTTTTCCATCTTGTACAAGAAATTTATGAATGACATCATTAACATATATTTGATTTAATGCTTCCTGATGTTTGGAAAGATAAATTAGTCCTACTTGGTCAGCATATTCCTCTTTCAACCAATTAATCTGTTCTTCTGTCCATTGGATATTAGAGGTTTTACTATTTTTAATAGTAGGACTGATCACCCAGCTTCCTCTTCCTATTTCTTCATTTAATACTTTTTTTTGCGATTGATTTTCAAATAGGATACTGCATAAAATTAATGTTAAGAGAAACATGAAAAAAAATTGAACACGTATTAACCAAATCATCCTTCGATTGCTCCGAAGCATACTTACAGCAACTTTCCATAGATCAAGCATGCTATACCTCACTTCAATAAGTTTCTTCTTAACTTGCGAAGAGTCATCTCTACGCTAAATAAGACCATAATAAGCAAAATTACCACGATCACAGATAAAATTGTATAATTGAATAAAAATGTAATTCCATCTACATTTAGAAATTTCACAATTGTTACGACACCGATAGCTGAGATTATTAATGCAACAATAGTCACAATCCCTGTTTCAATATATAAATAGGATTTTAAATCTTTACGAGTAGCACCATGAAGAAACAATATATCCCACTTGTCTTTTTCTTTATTGACTTTATAGCTGAACAACTGGACAAAATTAATAATCGAATAAAATATCAAGAATATAGTTATTATGCTGGCCAACACAAGAAAACTAATAAAACTTTGATATTTGGATTGAGAGCTTTGAGACATTATCTTCGGTTTGAATGACTCTAGATCTTTAAGAATTACTTTTGATGAAGTTTGATCTACCGATAACGAACCAACAACAACATCTCCCAAGTCTTCGTAAGCCTTGCGAAAATCAGCTAATGGTATATACACTCTATCCACAAGGCTCTTCTGTTCTATTGCTTTCACAAAATATTCTTTTCCTAGGATCTCAATCTTTTGATTATAAATATCCTTAGAAGCTACACTTGGAAAAATTCGTTTTGTAGCATTCACTGTTAACACCACTTCTCCTTCTTTAAGCCCATCAGAGGGAAACCCAAAGAAATAAGGATAGTCTCTATTAACAGCGAAAATTGGTAGGACAACCTCATCTAGCTCTGATTTGATTAGATCATCTGTAGAAACAATATATGAAAACCTGACCAATTCGCCTTTACTTCTCCATTCGTCTTCATATTTCACCAATTTCCCAAATGAAATTGGCATGCCAAGCAAAATTTCAGAATTCCCAACACTTCTATTCACTTGATCCTTAATTGTATGATATCCTGCATTTAAAAATGAAACAATGATACTGACAAGTATCAAAGAGATAGCCATTTGTAAAGTGAGTATACTGGTAACCGTTTTGTTTCTAATTAACGATGTAGACAGCAGCTTAAAATATATTTTCAATTTCATCAGCTATCCCCTTGATCAAATATATATATGGGATAAGAATCTATATCTTCTCCGTCGATCATCAAATCCATGGTGAAATTACCAGTATTTGTTATAACAACCTTCATTTTTATACTGGAATCTACTCCTGGCACTTGTTTATTTCCTCTTCTGTTATAAAGTATAAACTTGTCGGTATACCCAACAACTGTTCTATCCTCATTCCTGAATTGCACCTCCACCTCATAACTTTTATCTATTTCTATTCCTGATAACTTAATAAGTACATATATTTCTAATACCTTAGGTCTAGTAGAGATTTCAATTCGATTAATAACTTCTCCGAGTGTGTGACATAACCTGTCTTTGTTAAAATCTAAGTTCTTACAGCATATAAGATTCCCTCTCATTCACGCACCTCACCTAATGTAGTTTTAGAGCCAATACTGTCTACATAAAATGTGATGTCATCAGCATAGTTTATAATTCCTTTACTAAGCAAACTTCCTTCTTTACTGTAAATTTGTATTGTTGGTGTCTCAAAAACCTTGAAATACTCTCCCATATCATTATTATTTAAAGAAATTAAAGGAATATCCCATCCAAAGTGATCTGAAATGTCACGATTTTCCTCAACTTCACCATTCGTAACTACTATTAGTAGTAACCCATGTTGCTTTACTTTCTCTAAATCAGGTAACAACTCAATGCAGCGCTTACAGTATAGAGATAGAAAAACAATTAAAAGTTCTTTTCCACTCCAGGCCTCTATCGTCTTTATTGAATGACCATCTTGATTTAGAAGTTCTATATCGGGAAGCTTATCCATATGCAACCTCTCTTCCTTCTAATTGAAATGGACTGGACTGTCTATCCCAAAGTCTTTTATATATTCCGTTTTCATTTGACAGAAGTAGTTCGTGAGATCCTGCCTCTACAATATTTCCATCTTTCATGAATATAATATAATCAGCTAGACAAGCAATATTAATGCGATGGGTAATAACAACAACCGTTTTATTGACCTCTTTGAAAAGATTTTCAAGGTAAAGAACTTCGCTCTCGGCATCTATAGCTGCTGTTGGTTCATCTAATAATAATAGATCAGCTCCCTTATATAGAGCCCTAGCAAGAGCTAACTTTTGCCACTGTCCCCCCGATAAATTGACCGAATCTGATGTCAAATAACCTAAACGAGTGTCTATACCATTTGGCAAATTTCTGTAATCCTTAAAAGAGGCTATATTAAAAGCTTCCAGCATAAGTTCATCATTTAAATGATCACTGTTATTACCTAAAATAACATTCTCTTTTACTGTAATCATATATTTAGTAAAATCTTGAAATACTGTAGTTATTCCCTTAAACAAAGAGCTTTTGTCTAGGAGATGCTGGCTTGTGCCGTCATAAAAAATTGTATTCTCAGGAGCGGAATATAAACCACCAATCAATTTTAACAATGTTGTTTTCCCAGATCCGTTTTCCCCTAATATAACCAACTTTTGTCCTTTCTCTATACGAAAGCTAATATCGTTTAATACATTTTTTGTCGAGTTAGGATATTTAAAATAAAGATTTTTAATATCAATGCCATCTCTAAATTGATAAGGATAGGTCGTTCCATTTTCACTCTTTCTTCTCGGACGGACAAATTTATTAAAATCGTCAATATAGTACGTATCCTCAGCTCCTTGTGTAATATTTCGAACTAATGATGTAATATTGCTTTCAGCGAGATTCAAGGCTAATGTCAGAGCAAAATAGTCGCCCACGGTTAGACTTTGTTTACTCACTAAGATAATAATCATAACTATGACAGCAGCTAAACTTAATTGTGAAAATAAATTTTGACTAACATTATTTTTCAATTGCATTACAAGTAATTTCTTTCTTATACTATACATTTTGTTATTAGCTTGATTCCATTTCTCAAGGAAATAATCAGTGATACCATAAGATTTCAATTCTTTTTGTACCGGCACATCTATAAGTAAATTATAAAAATAATCCGGCTCACGTTGATGCTGTTGCAACTCCCTATTTAAATCAACCTTTTTATTAATAATTTTACTGATAATAATCAACTTAAAAAGTGATATTAAAATTACAGACAACCCAAGATAAATGGAATAGTTAACTAAAAAAAACAAAGAACTCACCGAAATAAGGAGACTCTCGATCAATTGAATGGAAAGACGAAAGTATCCGAAATACATTGTTATTCCTCTAGTAGCAATATTTTGTTTACTTTGAAAATCTGAATGTTCTTTTTCATATAATTCATACTCATCCAAACCTTTGATTAGACGTTTCTGATTAAATATTGAAATTTGAAAGGAGAATTCCTCATTTTTAAGTTGTTGATAGTCGTTCATTATGTTTTTAATCAAATTAAGAAAAGTAACTAACAGAAAAATTTGAATACAACTTTTAAAATCTGCACTATTCAAACTATTTATTAACCATTTAGAGGTATGTACCATGGTTAGTGACACAACAGAAAAATAAAGGCTAAATAATATCCCCATAATAACTATCCATCTGTTATATCGGTAAATAGTCATTATCACTTCTTTGACTGTTAACAGAAAGGTGCATCCAGATTTATAAAGCTTCTTCATAATAAACCTCAAGCAATGGGCGTATTGCCAGCTTCACAGTTTCAATAGAATCGAAAGCTTCTCCTGAAACGATCTGCCCTTCTGAATTTACAGCAATAGCAAAAGGTACTCCAGGCACCGCCAACTGACGAATCACCATAAAGACATTGGCATGTACTACTTTTATTCCGCTAAGTCTTTCTCTTAATTGTTCAACTTGTTCCGTGGTTCCATCCGTAAAAAGAACAAATTGAAAATTAGGAAAGATACCAGCAAGATCACGAGCCACCTCAGCATTACAAACGTTACATGAAAAACTTGTTATCAAAATTACTGAACCATTATATTCTTCACTTGACCAAACTGTATCATCAAAACATCTCTTTTCAATTTCAATCGGTTGCGGGACGTAACGTCCAATGTCCAATTGACTTATGAAACTATTTTTGAGAAACCTCATATGTGGCTTGTCTTTATGTTCATCATCCATAATCGTTTCTCCCTTCTAAGACATAATGTATAGGCTGAATAGGTAAAAGAAACCCCTATCAACCTATACATCGTTACACTAAGTATTAAAATAATTCAACGACTAGCAACATTGATCAAGGTTTTTGGTATTAGCGTATTCGTGAGATATTGCACCTGTACTGTTGTTTTTGCAAACATCGTACACGTGCTGTACTCTCGAACTTGAGCTATCCCACGGATACCAAGTGCACCAGCCGTTATTTGCGCAAAACGGAGTGCCGTATGTAGTATCAATGACCGTGCTTCCACCAGGACATGCCATGAATATCACCTCCTTTCTATGATTTTAATAGCATCTAAAAAAGATAAAACATTATTTATTTTGGTTACTTTTTCTTTTTTTTCAAAAAAAACAAAATTGCTTTTAACATCTTTTAGCCAACCTTTTAAATCAGCATATGGGATTACAATATGGTTGCTCCATTGTTTCTCCTTCATCCTTACATACCATAAAGGAGAATTAAGAATTACAATTAAGGGAATCTCACCTTCACTTAATACCTTTGAAATCTCCTCAAATGAATCCGTTTCCAATGACAAAAAGATTATCGGGAAGTTCGTATCAAAATCAATGTACCCATCTTGTTTTAAACGTAGAAACACTTGTTTTCTTTCAGTATTCAGCATTCTGCTTACTCTTTTTCTAATTAAACCCATCAAAACAAGTAAGCATGAAAGAAAATAGATAAGCATCATAATATCAAGTTTCTTTCACTAGAGTTAACGAAAGTCTGTACAAAATCCAGCAACATAATTATGACAATGATCAAGAGTAATTCTATCAACGATGACCTAATGTCCACACTTCTTTCTGCCATAGGAACTCTAAGCATCAAAAAACAAATAAGAATCAAATTTCTGGTTATAGGCATTTTATTTAACCACGCCACTTTACCAAAACAACTACATTTGTTATTTGCTTTATTATGCTTCTTATACAGTTGAGCGAATACAAAAAAGATAAAAAGCAAAGCTGTGAATAAAGATGCTTGTATTACATACTTCCCAAATATAAAACACATTGCCAAAACAGCTTCAACAATTAGAACAAGAATTAGAAGTCCTCCAGTGTATTTATATGATATAAAGCCATAAGAAAAAACTTCATATCTTGAATCTTGATAGTCAATCGCCTTCATATAAAGAGCCGTTAATAAAATGAAAGAAAATATGACATCAAATATGTACACCATTTAATCCACCTCTATAAATATTATCTTTTTTTACAAAATAGTAATTTTTTATACGTTTAACACCTCATGATGATTATTATACCAATATATCTCATTTTGTAAATAACAATATCACATTTTTATCATATTTTCCCTTTTTTATTTCGTTTTAGAGGCAAAGAATATTGGTTTTAAGAAAGATACTAGATTATCTTACGGAATCATAAAGCCAAAACTGAAGGAGTTTTGAAGATTATTCGGGCTCGGACAAAGAAGTAGTTTAGCAATTTAGAAGAATATACGACCTGAAAATGCATGAAGCATATCTAAAAAAAGTTCTCTCCCTAATTAAATGGGGAGAGAACGACAGTAATCATTTTTATTATCAACATTTTTTGCAGTAATTTCTCTGACTAAAGATAGTTATAGTTTCGTCTCTGTGTCATTAATGGTCGATAAATACGTGCGTTTACCTCGCTTGTATGTTAGATATGTAATATCAGTTAATAACACCGCTCCAGCTTGGGCTGGCTTAAAATTTGCTTATGTAATTTGCTTGGACATGTACGATGCTCTTTCGTTGCTTTTGATTACACGTACTGGATTAGCTTGCGGAATGGGACAGATGATCTCGAATTTCATCATGATCCGGCGAATACGCTTCATGTTTTACATTTTATTCATGTGATGAAAATCCTTAAATTTCAGTTTTGTTGCACTGATTATTTCATTTTCAACATCTACCTTTCTAGTAGATAGAGTTTTTAACAGTTCGTTTTCCGCTCGTAACAGTTGGTTCTTTGCTTCTAATCCTTTAATCTTCTCCTCCAGTGTCCATTCACCTTTGTTTCGCTTGATCCTGAAAGCCCTCTAACGCCGGCTTCCACAATATGAGGCAACCCAACGTTTTCGCAAGAACGGATACGCTCCAAATCAATACATTCAAAATCTAAGCCCGCTTCTTCAAAATTTCTCATGGCAGATTACCATTTCCATTTGAATTTTGTCTCAGTTGCTCTTGTTCTTTCTTAGTCAGTAAACTTTTAGTCAGAGCACTTCCGCTCCAATATCCTTTTATTATCATAAGCAAAATACCCTATAAGATGGTTTTTTTCAAAGTGACCATCTTATAGGGTACATACTAAAAATATACATCTCAAATTACTGTATAAGAAACTTTCCTCATCAGTATTTCATATACTTATTACATCATATTTTAGAGCCACTGGTCACCAAATTGTAAGAGATTACACTAAAAACTTAGCCAAATGCTCAAGGTAAAAAAACTCTTGTAGCCTGTGCGGTTTAATGAATACTAGGCATCTTAAAATATAATCGGAATCCTCCTTCTCACTTCCTTATGCCTTCGGCAGTTGGAATGAGCTTTTCAGGGATACGACCCGGTTAAATACCGGACGTCCTGGTTCGGAATGTTTTGGATCTACACTGAAGTAACCGTGACGGAAGAATTGGAATTTATCCTGAGCATTCGCTTCTTTCATCTCTTGTTCCACATACCCATTAACAATCTCAAGGGAGTTCGGGTTCAATTGATCCAGGAACGTTTTCTCCGGTTGCTCTTCCACAACCTCAGCCTCAGCCCCAGCTACTGCCACTTCGACCTCTGCTTCTGGTGCTTCATCCAGGATCAACGGCTCGTACAGACGGAATTCAGCAGGTACCGCTTGAGTCGCTTCTACCCAGTGGATTGTTCCTTTGACTTTACGACCAGTGAAGCCACTGCCGCTCTTCGTCTCTACATCATAGGTACAATGAATCTCGGTCACATTGCCTGCTGCATCTTTGATCACATCGTTACATTTGATGAAGTATGCATGTTTCAGACGAACTTCGTTGCCAGGGAACAAACGGAAATATTTATTCGGCGGATTTTCCATGAAATCGTCTTGTTCAATATAAATCTCACGGGAGAACGGAATTTGGCGATTACCCATCTCTGGGTTCTCCACATTGTTCTCTGCTTCAAGCCATTCCACTTGTCCTTCAGGATAGTTGGTGATGACCACTTTGAGCGGATGCAGCACAGCCATCGTGCGCGGAGCTTTCAGTTTCAAGTCTTCACGTACAAAGTGCTCCAGCGTTTGCAGGTCGATAACTCCATAGTTTTTGGAAATGCCTGTCTCATATACAAAATCACGAATAGCTTCCGGTGTATAACCCCGGCGGCGCAGACCCGAAATCGTTGGCATGCGAGGATCATCCCATCCATCCACATGGCCTTCATCTACAAGCAGTTTCAGCTTCCGCTTGCTTGTTACCATCTGGGACAGATTCAGGCGACCAAATTCATATTGATGCGGTTGGTTCTCCATCTCACACTCGGCAATAACCCAATCGTAGAATGGACGTTGATCCTCGAACTCCAGAGAGCAGAGGGAATGAGTTACACCTTCAATTGCATCTTCGAGCGGGTGAGCAAAGGCGTACATTGGATAGATACACCATTTGTCGCCCGTGTTATGATGGTGTGCATGTGAAATCCGGTAAATAACCGGATCGCGCAGATTGATATTTGGTGCAGACATATCGATCTTGGCACGCAGCACTTTCTCTCCGTTCTTGAATTCGCCTGCACGCATACGTGTGAACAGGTCGAGATTCTCTTCCACCGAACGATCACGGTACGGGCTGTTCTTACCCGGCTCCGTCAGCGTTCCGCGCATTTCACGGATTTCGTCGGCGCTTTGGTCGTCGATGTAGGCTTTACCTTTTTTAATCAACAAGACAGCACGGTTGTACATCTCGTCAAAATAATCCGAGGCAAAACGTTTCTCGTTCCACTCGTATCCGAGCCATTTCACGTCTTCCTGAATCGATTGAACATACTCTACATCTTCCTTGACCGGGTTTGTGTCATCAAAGCGCAGATTCGTTTTGCCGCCAAATTCGCCGCCCAGCGTAAAGTTAATCCAGATCGCCTTGGCATGGCCGATATGCAGATAACCGTTCGGTTCCGGAGGAAAACGGGTAATAACTTCCTGGACTTTCCCAGACCGGAGATCTTCGGTAATAATATTTTTGATAAAGTTAGGTGGGGTTGTACGATTGTCCACAGGTATCAAACCTTTCATGAATGGATTGGAGCCTTAGGGAATTGCAGCAATTCCGGCTATAATTCCTTAATAACGAAGTCATTTCCTGAAAAAAACTATTTTCTTGGAAAGTTTCGTACGCGTTTCATTTAAATATACCTTTAACGGGGGAGGAGTTCAATAAAGAACGGCACCAAAGTCAGGATTAGCCGTGCATAAATAGGCCCTAAACCATTTTGACGGGTTCGCTCGAATCATGTAGCATGATAGTAAAAACAAATTAAAGGGAGGGTTTCCCATTCCATCGAACTCGCTTAAACTGACCAAAGAACAGCAGGATGAAGCCATTCGCACCATCCAGTCGTATTTCGAAGAGGAACGTGGCGAAGAACTCGGCGATCTGGCCGCTTGGGGTGTCCTCGACCTGTTCATGACACAGCTCGCTCCCTACATATATAATCAGGCACTCCGTGACGCACGCACAACGGTTAATCAACGCATGGCCTCAATGGAAGAAGACCTGTTTGCACTGGAGCAAAAGTTGCCCAAGACCTCACGTTAATCCACTACAAATACGTGTTCAAAAAATCTGGTTTTCATATTCGATGCTAATAATGCCGCTAGGCATAATTCGTAATCAAAAGTGGACTTTTTTGAACAACACTATACAAAGAAAGAAGGTTGCATTCATGTTTACCTATTCATTGGATGAATATACCGAACTCCGGCCACTGGCCATGGAACATACCAAACCACTGTTCGAACTGACGGATCGCTCGCGGGATCAACTGAGACATTGGTTGCCGTGGGTGGATCATGTGACAGAAGTGGAACACACCTCGAACTTTATTACCAACGCGTTAAAACAAGGTGCCGAGAATGGCGGATTCACCGCCGGAGTATGGTCAAAAGGGGATCTAGCCGGCGTCATTGGATTCCACGAAATTAACTGGACCAATCGCTCGGTAAGCATCGGATATTGGCTTGGCAAAGGTTTTGAGGGTCAAGGCTTGATGACAAGCGCTTGTCGCGTTCTGGTTGATTATGCTCTGGTGACCCTGGACCTGAATCGCGTCGAGATTCGCTCAGCAACGAATAACAAACGGAGTCGCGCTATCCCTGAAAGACTCGGATTTGTTCTCGAGGGGGTCATTCGTCAGGCAGAGAAACTGCCTAAAGGTTACGTGAACCATGCGGTGTACGGCATGCTTCAGCATGAATGGGAACTCTTGCGCTAATTCGCCTACATAATGAATCGGGAGTGATCTCTCCCAACATAATGGATCAACACGAATACCCTCGATCTCCACGTAATGTGGTGACAGAGGGTATTTTATTGTATCAATGACTTTTATAGTGCTCGGACCATACCACCATCCACGATCAATGAGGTTCCGGTAATGTACGTATTGGCTCCGGATAACAGGAATACCACCGCTTTGGCAAACTCCTCTGGTTGACCATAACGGCCCAGTGGAATCTCTTTACGGAATTGGTCAGATACCTCTTCCTCACTGATTCCGTTCTGCTCAGCCCGTGCTGCATCAAGCTCACGTATACGGTCTGTTGCAATACGTCCCGGCGCCACCGTGTTGATCAATATTCCGTATGGAGCCAGCTCCTGGGATAACGTCTTCGCCAATCCAAACACGCCAGTACGGAACGTATTGGACAGCACCAGACCCGGAATCGGCTGTTTCACCGAAGTTGAAGCGATATTGACAATGTGTCCTCCGCTTTCTTTCATATAAGGAAGAGCGCCACGAATCAGCCTTACATAACTGAGCACATTTAATTCAAATGCACGTTCCCAATCTTCATCCGTCAGTGACTCAAATGAACCCGATGGCGGGCCACCCGAATTGTTCACCAGAATATCAATCTGTCCAAACATTTCTGCTGTCTTGTGAATCAGAGCCTCAATATCTTCCTTGCGTGTCACATCGGTTGCACAATATTCCACACGTCCGCCACCACCAAGCGCCAGAAGCTCCTGCTTCACTGCTGCGAGCTTTTCTTCGCTCCGGCTGGCAAGCATGACGTCAGCACCTTCTGCTGCCAATTGAGCAGCCACCGCTTTGCCTAGCCCGCGACTGGAAGCCAGCACCAATGCTTTTTTACCCCTAAGTCCCATATCCATCGTTGTTCCTCCTCCTCAGCTAGTTTCTATTTGGTCTGGATAAAATAACCCATAAGAATATCGTCCACATACTTGTCTCCGATATAAAACTCGGACACCAGCCTGCCTTCCGTCACAAATCCACACTGTGTATAAAACGTGATGGCTCCCGGATTGCTGGAAAGTACGCGCAGCCTGAGCTTGCGAACGCCTTGTTGGGCCGCATGCTGCTTAATGGCATCCATCAAAGCTGTGGCAATGCCACAACGCCGATCATGAGGATGAACCGCAATATGAATCTCGTAGACATGACGGTTGACGGGCATACCTGTGGCTGGATTAAAGCCCACATAACCACATACCCGCTCTCCCTGCACCGCAATCAATTGACTGCCTGGCGGGCAATGCTGCAGATATTGTTGTCTGGAACGCCATTGCATCGGTGCAGGAGAGGTGTATTTGTCCCATACCAGGGCATCCAACTCCATTAGCTGGGCTGCATCTTTAATCTCGGATGGACGAATCGTAAATGTATGGCTGGTAAGCATAATGATTCAACCTTTCGTGCTATAGTCGACAACGCTGTGCGTTACAACGTCGGGAAAGTTAAGAGAGTTCAGAACGTTGAGAAACTTAGGAATAGGAAGACATTGTTCGTTTACTCCACTATTTAAGTTTTTTTGTTCTATATATTGTAGCATAGCCTCAGCTTTGACTAAAATTCCACTCGGTATTGAACCTTTTCGCAAAATGAAATAAACACTTAACCTTGCCGTTACGTCATAGTTTATACTCATTCGATAAGGAGGGGGATGCATGATGAACATCAAAGAGGCAGCAAGCAGGCTTGGTATATCGGCGAGAGCCATTCGTTTTTATGAGGAAAAAGGATTAATTCTCCCCGCCAAACAGTCCAGTAACGGGTATCGTACCTATACGGAGAATGATATCTGGCGGCTTCAGACCATTGCTGCGCTGCGTGAGATTGGCATGTCGTTGCAGGATATTACACACGCGCTCGGAGAGATCGATCAGGGGAACCAGCAACGGCTGGAAGAATATCTGGAGCTGCAACAGGCCGTCATGTATGCCCAGTGGATTGAGCTCAAACGTATGATGGATACAACCCAGCGCATGATAGACCTGAATCGTCAGGACGGTCCGCTGGATGTCAGCCATCTACACGATCTCGCGGACAGTGCCCGTCGCCTGCGCGAAGCCCGGCAGAACTGGCATGATCGGTGGAATTATGACACGCAGGCAGCCATCCATGATCAGCGAGTGCAGGCAGAAGGCAGAGTCAGTACTGAACATCCCAATTCAGAGGACAGGCATCATTCGGCCAACCCCTCGCCTATAAGCGATGAGAATGAAGTTTCACATCCAAACCAGGATACAGATCATTCCACGCCGAGCGATTCCAATGATACGGTACAGTCTTCCTTTTATCTGTATCACAACTATGACGAAGCGCTCGAACAGACAGCTCATTGGATCTCTCCCGCCCTTGGTGAGAAAGGACTTGATATTGGTACAGGCACAGGTAATCTGGCTGGGAAACTGCTACAGCACGGCGCAGACATGACTGCAATCGACCAATCCCGGGAGATGCTACGCAGATGTCGTACCAAATATCCTGAGATGCATGTGAAACTTGGTAATTTCCTGGCGCTGCCTTTTGCCGATCATTCCTTCGACTTTGTTGTATCCAGCTTTGCTTTCCATCATCTGAGTCCAGATCAGCAACTATTGGCATTACAGGAGATGCAGCGGGTATTAACCTCGCGCGGACGTATCGGCCTAACCGATCTGATGTTTGTTGATGCGACTCACCGTGATTCCTATATTCGGCAGGCAGAAACCACAGGACACGAGGAACAGCTGCGCGCCTTACGCGAGCGTCACTTCCCTCTGCTGGATGAGCTATGCGGCTGGCTGGAGCAACAGGGCTACGTAACAAAACATGTGCGGCATAATGAGCTGTTGTACACGTTGCTGGCGGTCCCGCTGCGCTAGTGGATTATGAGCATATGCCAAAAAGGCCATCCCGCCTTGAATAAAGGAGGATGACCTTGGTGTACATCATGCTATGAAATTACATATAGATATCAACAACCGTGCGCTCAGTTGCACTGCGTGCTTGTCTGAACTCATCCAGTGAGATGCTGACCCCGCCCTGACGGTAACGGTTCGCTGTACGCTCAGTACGAATGTCTTTGCCATTCACCGCTACACGGCTCACAGCACCTTCGTTCAAGTGATAAATGAACGTCACTGGCTCACCCGCATACTCGAATTCGAATTGCATGCCGTTCAGCTCAGCTGGCAATACCGGGTCAATGACCAGATCGCCGCCCTCTTGACGAATGCCAAGTGCATTGGAGATCAGCTGGTTCATGTAGATTCCAGGGCCGCTGGAGTAGATTCTCCATCCGCCTTTCACTTGTACAGTCCCTTTACGAAGCTGGTCAAAATGCTCCTGTGCCTCGTAACGCGTATTAAACTTACCGTCCGAACTACTGAAGTATGAGTTCGCTTGGCGAATCTCCGCGTTAGGTACAACCTCGCCGATACCAACCGGGTTGATCATCGCGAGACCATTCCACACCTGATCTGTCTTACCCAGCTTCGCCATCGCTTCCACGTAACGGATATGGGCGTGCACATATTGCAAACCAATCTCACGTCCGAAGTTGGACGCTTGCTCTGCACGTTTGAAGTGTGTGCTTACACCACCAGCATATTGAGCTGGACGATTCATCAGACGCACGCCATCCGGGCATAGGAACTGCTCACGGATCAAGGCATAGTGCGATTCTGCTTGCTCCGCATTCAGCAATTCACCGATCATGCTGCGCGTCATTGGCAACAAGCGATATTGAATGCCTGTCTCTGTGTCTGTTGGATGAAGCATCAGCTTCGCTTGGTCCGCTTCTTCCATGTATACAAAACCTGGAATCACATCTGTGCCCAGCATGTAACGGTTAAAGTCCTCACGAATGCCTTGAGCCAGCACATCAAGCTCCTGTGCAAAGTCCGCATCCTTGAATTTCAGCGCTTGCGAGAGCACATTCACGGACTGATACGTCAATGCCACCGTCCAACTGCTTACCATGTATTGCTTCAGCTGTGCATTGGCTGGTTGGAGCGTATCATCCCAGTCGCCATCTCCGTAGGAAGACAGGAACGTATCGTGCAGGAAGTGCGAACGGATATATTCAATCTCTTTTTTCGCGTGATCCAGTACCGTTGCCGTCTCTTCCGTGAACCCGAAGCTATGCTTGACGGTATAAGGTACTTTCTCATCCAGGATTGCATAGTCGCGAGTCGCTGTCAGGTAGTCCGCCAATACTTTCAACGGCCATACGATGATATCGCCATGGCTCTCTTCCTGTTGAATCGCAAAGTATTTATCAAACATGAACCATTGCGGCCAGTTGCCATCATCTTCATATTGGTGGGTATAAACCATTTTGATGATATCGCGAACTTGCTCATATTTTTGCGTTGCCATAAAGTACTCCACCGGACCTTGGCACACATCTCGTGTACCCCAAGCCGCGCCACCGTACTGCTCCAAACCGTGAGGCACAGAATAGTGAACCAGCATATTGTGGGTGTACCACCAAGCCAGCGCATTTACTTTGAACAGATCCTCTGCACTCTGACCTTCTCCACGGGACAAACGGAACCCGTTCATCACACCTGCGAAGAACTCGCGGTATGCCTGCACTTCCTCTTCAAACGTCAGGCTTGAACCTGCTACCACTCCGCTGTCCGCTTGACCTTCCAATACCCCTTGTACCTTCAGCGTCCATTCAGCACTCGCTTCCAGACTAAGCGTAACCAGTGATGCGGAACCACTGCGGATACCACTTGCCAGCAACGTTTCGTCCCCTACATTCACAGCTGCGCCGTCCACCGACATGCGGTATTGCAGATCTGGGTACGTCCCTGCACTAATCGCTTGTGGATCAGCCTTGAAGATCAAAGTATCGCCATCCTGCGTCATATGCAACGGATACTCGTATTCATTCACATTCATCGTAATCTGGTTTGTTACCAGGTAACGGTATGCTGTGCCACTTGTGGAGCGTACGTTCATGCTCACTTCGGTGGTGTGTGCCCCTGTATAGTTCGTCACGATGATCGTATCGGATGCCGTTTTGTAGATCCAACGTACATAGTTGAAGCCAATCTCGAACAGGGAGGGCATCGTCAGCAGACGATATTGTCCGTCCATTTCCACATAGATGCGTTGTCCCGCCGTTTTCGGCACGTTTAATGCATTGCGGGCATTACTGATCATTTTATTAAAATTGGTGTTACCAATAACGAGTTGTGAGTTGAAAATACCGTACATATACGATGTTGTCGTAATAACCTGTGCTCCAAGTTGCACGTTGCCACCACTCATCAGAATGTGACCATGCGGACGCTCCACAAGCAATTCTTTTGCTTTCAGAACGATATGCTCATAGCTGCCTGTGAAGAAGGACAACAGTTCCTCACCACTGTGCTCTTCCTGATGACGATCAGGGAACAGATCATGAATCTCATCTTGCGTCAGATCAAGTGTAACCAGTGGTTCACCCAGGAAGGAGGACAGTTTCACCTGTTCCAACGTATCACCATTTTCCACAGTCAGAGCCTGTACTTCATTCCATGCTGCGGTAACTTCATCTCCGAACTCCAGTGCAGAGGTTCCTTCGGCATGATTAGGCTTCGCCAGTCCATAGAAGACCACCTGAGCTTCTCCGTTCAGATTCAGCAGTTCAGATTGCAATGCCGTATAGGCAAATTCATACTGATACGTCTCATTCGCCAACGTTGGGCGATTCAAGCTCTCTGGTTGATTCGTTTCCTTGTATGACAGACCGAAGAATTGGAATCCATCTGTGGAGTAACCGACTGCTTTGGTCAGGGAACCTTGTTGCATATATGGAAATGCACCGCCCTGAGGCTGGTTTTGACGGGAACAAACGACATAACCTTTCGCCTCATCTTCAAACACCGTATGGTCAATGTATTGTGACAGATAAGCCTCATTACTGCGTACCGCACCTGGATCTGCAAGCCCAACATCCTGTCCGTATACCACATCTACGTTATGTTGTTGTCCTGTGAGCTTCACATCCCAGAACCATACACCTTGAGGTGTAGCTGTAAATACGACCTGATAGCCAATGCCTTTTTCGCTACCTTCCAGCTGGACTGTGCCCTCCCAGATCAACTGGTTGCTGGATTGTGCCTTGCTTGTAATCACCTTGCTGTTCGAACGTACACCGAGCAACGGGAACGAGCTGATATTCTCTCCCTCATGTACACGCAGGTACAGGTTGTTCAATGATCCATCAATCTGGTTGCTGAGCAACTGGTTTAACATCGTTGTACCGGATGTAGCCTGGTATAGGTCGCCACTGTTCAAAAAGGTAAAGGATAACTCTCCGGCACTTAACCGGATCGGTTCATTAATCATCGTTGTCATAAGGTTCACTCCTTGAATTAGTTAAAATCGAAACGTTTCGATAAATTTGAAAAAGAATAGGGGCCTCTTCAAACCGGCTTTTTAAAGCCCGTCCGGACGATAACCCCATCATTAAACTTTTACTTCAGCATGCAGGCAGTTCTTTGTTGTTCAGACTCGGTCTAAACCGAACGTACAGAGCTGCGCTCGATCATATTAATCGTTAACGTATATGAAGGGTCAACCGCTTCGCCATTGAGCATCTGGAATAACAGATGTCCGGCGAGCGACCCGGCTTCATGCTTCGGCTGGCGTATCGTTGTCAGCGGTGGATGCACATATTCGGACAACTGAATATCATCAAAACCGATCACTGAAATATCATTTGGCACCGATACACCACGCTCTTCCAATGCCTTCAGGCCACCAATCGCCATCTCATCGTTACCGTAAAATACCGCTGAGGGAAGATCGCCCTGCATGATCATCATTTTGGTTGCACTGTATCCGCCCTCACGTACAAAATTACCGCTCAGACGCCATTTGGACTTTTCTTCAAGTCCCGCTTCCCGCATCGCTCGCAGATACCCTTGGTAACGGAGCGCGTTGTCATACGAGTTGGATGGACCGCTGATATAAGCAATCTTCTGATGTCCAGCCTGGATCAAGTGGCGGGTTGCAAGGTAACCGCCCTGCTCTCCATCCACCAGCACGTTGACCAGATGGTCACTCGACAGCTGACGATCCATCACAATGATCGGAAAACGATGACCGGCAGATTCTACCAGAATATCATCATGAATGTTATGCGCCAGAATGATGGCTCCATCTACTCTTTTTTCACGCAAAAATCGCACTGCCGTTGAATCCCGTCCACCCATGGAGCTGCAAGCAATCAGGTCATATCCGTTCGCGAGGGCTACATCCTGTACACTACGGATCAACTCCGAGTAATACGGGCCCGACAGATCGGTCAGGATCAAAGCGATCGTGTTTGTCCGGCTCCGTTTCAGGTCCATGGCAAAGCCGTTCTTGCGGTAATTCAGTTCTCGTGCTGCCTCAAGCACTTTAGCCTTGGTTTTGGCACTAACCTTGCTATCCCCGCTCAGCGCATAGGAAGCAGTCGAGAGTGCTACACCTGCCAGCTTTGCCACATCCTTAATCGTTGCCATTCCACGTTCGCTCCTTCTAAACTATATATAAATTGAACTACAGAATATTTACACTGACCACTCCGATGACAGAACAACCTTCCGATCGCTGTTATCCCCAGATTTTTTGTTTCCCTTTTATAAGGGTGAAAATCCGGGGATAAAGGCGAACGCCTTGCTTCTTCAGGTTCTTTCTGCCCTCTCCGTTTTGTGTAAATGTTAGTTCAATTTATATAGAACAAATTCTAAGGTTATCTACATTTTATACGGTACATGGTTAGAACAACCACTAAATCCTTCATTATCGTTTATTAATCTTTATACATATCATAGCGATGGATGTCAATCGAAACGTTTCGAGGTGTTCTCAAAAAAAATCCTCGTTCCCATCCTTATAGGGCCACGGTTGAATGCGTCCCGTTCCAATCCATACCATTAGTGATGGTCATGACACGTCTTTCAATCTGGCGCTCTATAAACAGTTCGTGCCTAATACAATGAAACTGGCAGTAAACGCCAGATTGAAACGTTTCGACATTTTCATTATAGTCGGTGTTGATAGCGATTTCAACCACTTTATCTATTTTTCAAATAAAAAGTTGATTTGTTCAATCTGTCCATCCACGTCACTCCGTTTATAGTATATACTGCATAATAGTCGAGATCCGAGAATTACGCCAGTACACCAGGGGCATGAGACGAATACTGTCCCTGCTGACTTATGTAAGGAGACAGTTATCTAATGAATATTTCCAAGCCTATTTATCATAAAAAATCGCTGTCCCGTCCCATTTCCTTGCAGAAGATTCAGTCCGTACCTGTTGCCCACTTCAAGCCGTGCCATCTGGTGCAGCTTCACGACCGCGAGGCATTCTCCCGCATAGATGAAATGTGGAGCACTCTTCATGTGTTATACGTCATTACTGCTGGCCAGGCCAGGCTGATCAGTACAGAGGGTAAACTGACATTAAATGCAGGCTGTGCAGTCGTTCGGCAAGCTGGAAACCTGCTTCAGCACGAGAACAAGCGCGGCTCCCTGTCGCCAGTACAGGGCATTGCTATTGCTTTTGATTCCACTGAAAATGAACAGCTCTTCTGGCCGTTCGGGATACCAGTTCCCATTGCGAGTCGCACTCTCACCGACAGGGCAGTAGAGCTGGTTCAAGCCAGTACGGCAGGCCGTGATTCCAGCCCCTTCAGGCCACATATGCTTTTTTACGAGTTACTGGATATTTTACGGGATCATGTGGCTCATTCTGCTCATGAAGATCACTCCTGGCTTGATGCCGTGCTTAGACATATCCATCAGATGTATACCCATCCGCTGACCCGCGAACAATTGGCTAGGGATGCAAATGTGAGTCCTGAGCATTTTTCACGGGAGTTCAAGAAACATACAGGTCTTACGTTTGTTGAATATGTGACCCGTCTCAGGATCCGGATGGCTCAGGAGCATCTGTTGTTCGCGAACCCTACGCTACAGGAGATTGCACAACTGACAGGCTACAGGGACACCTTTTATCTAAGCCGCAAATTCAAACAGATGGTTGGATCAGCACCAACACACTACCGGAAAATGCCCAAAAAGATTGTTTCTTTGACTTACAACTATACGGCTTCACTTCTGGCATTGGGTCACACTCCCCACATGGGTGCCATAGCCAGCTGGATGGAAGAGAAACTGGGTGAGCATGTTCAAAATGGTCATCAACCATTCGAGCAACATTCCGAATATGAGCTGGTTAAACATACGGATCTGATTGCAAACGCTCAGCCCGATGTCATTGTCGGGTATGCACCGCATCCCGCTTCCGATGAACTACGTCTGATTGCACCGACCATTCTGATGCCCTTTGAGGAAATCGATTGGCAGGAGCAGCTTCTTCTTTTGGGCAGAATTACCGGGCTTGAGTCCAATGCACAAGCATTGTTAGATCAATATCATCAACTGGAACAAGAAGCCAATCATACGTTAGACCAACAGATGGAAGGAACACGAGGGTCCGCCATTTGCATGTTTATGATTGGAGAAGACGGGGCTTATATCTACGGTCATGGCTGGGGCAGAGCCTCTCATGTGCTGTATCAATCGCTGGGCTTCACTCCACCCTCACGTATGGAGCAGGATGGGCAGTTACTCACGGGATACATTCATGTTCCGTTGTCTGAGATTCACTTGTATGCCGCAGATCACATGTTTGTCTCCTTCCCTGAGGAACCTGCCAAACGAGAAATGCTGGCTAACCTGCTGAATCAGGAATCCTGGGGCACCCTATCCGCCGTTCGTGAAGGACGTGTATACGAGATTGATGCCGACATGTTCTATGGATTTGATCCCTTGTCCGTTATGGAGCAATTGCAGCATATCATGCGTCACCTCACATCATAATTGTCCATGCAGTAGTGATCATAGTTGTCCATGTACAAATATCACATCTTCCTCTATGTTATTAATGAGAATAATAATCATTATTGATTATATACAGGGGGAACAAAAATATGTTTGCTGCAAAAAAACGCTTTTCCGGCTTGCTTCTTATGCTCGCCATCATTATGGTTCTGGCTGCATGTAGTAGCGGAACAGGCTCGACTGCCACTGAACAGACATCGGCAGCGGGAACCGAAACAACAACAGCCTCTTCCGAGACGAACACAGACACGTCGTCCGGTTCAGACAATTCAAATGCTACACGGATCTACAAGTCATTAAGCGGAGATGTTGAAATTCCGGCTGAACCGAAACGAATCGTTACCGATATGTACGTAAGTGATCTGCTCGCACTGGGTGTGAAACCCGTTGGTGCTGTTCAATATTATTTGGAAAACCCGTTCTATGCAGATCAGGTGGAGGGCATCGAAAGTATCGGTGATCGGGCGGCGGTATCCATGGAGAAAGTCATTGCCATGAACCCGGATCTGATCATTACCTACTCCGATCAGGCCAGCGAAATTGAGAGTTATCAAAAAATCGCACCGACCGTGGTCATTCCGTATGGTACTTTCACCAATGTACACGACGAAATCCGGGGATTCGGAGAGCTGATGAACAAATCCGAAGAAGCCGAAGCATGGCTGAAAACGTACGATGAACGGATTGAAGCCGCTCGTGCTAAAGTGAAAACAGTCATCAAACCGGAGGAAACCTTCTCCATCCTTGAAGTATCCGACAAGAGTTATTATGGATATGGAGACAATTTTGGTCGAGGAGGACAAGCGGTCTACAGTGCTTTGCAACTTGCCCCACTCGAAATCACCAAAAAAGAACTGATGGGTGATACCCAATGGAAAGAGATTTCGCGTGAAGTTGTTGGTGATTATGCAGGGGATCATATCTTCTTGACCGTTGGAGAGAACAATAAAAATTACCAAGGTGGTGCCATCTGGCAATCCCTGCCGGCTGTAAAAAACAATCAGGTGTATGAGTTGCTGGAAGACCGTTACTGGTACTTTGACCCGATTGCGATTCAAGGTCAGGCTGAAGAATTCGCCGATATGATCGTAGAACGTGCCGAGCAAAACCGTAAATAACATAAGCATGAATACAGGTGTCCGGAAAGGCTAATCATCCTGCTCGGGCATTTGTGTCATATCGAGGAGGACTTACATATGCTTCGCCGTTTTATGTCTTATTATCGTCCTTACAAAAGGCTCTTTATCTTGGACTTCTCCTGTGCAATCGCTGCCGCTCTGCTGGAGCTGGCCTTTCCACTCGCCGTTAACCGGGTGGTCGATCAACTGCTTCCGGCTGGCAATTGGTCAATGATCTTAGCGGCGTGTGTTGGGTTGCTCGGCATCTACCTGCTCAGTTCCTTTTTCCATTATGCAGTGACCTATTGGGGCCACAAGCTTGGTATTAACATCGAATCCGATATGCGGCGTGAACTGTTCCAGCGAGTACAGAAGCAGTCCTTCCGCTTCTTCGATAACAATAAGACCGGACATCTGGTCTCCCGCATGACCAACGATCTGATGGATATTGGTGAGATCGCGCATCATGGACCCGAGGATCTATTCATTGCCCTCATGACACTCGCTGGAGCTTTCGGGATTATGCTGGGGATCAACTGGCAGCTCGCTGTGATGACGTTCATCATTGTGCCGCTGATGATCTACCTGTCGCTGTATTTCAGTCGCAAAATGTCCAAGGCGTTCAAGCGCATGTTTGCGGATATCGCCGATTATAATGCACGGGTCGAGAACAATGTGAGCGGCATCCGTGTGGTACAAGCTTTTGCCAATGAAAAACATGAAGTAGGACGTTTCGTCGAGAACAACGAACGTTTCAGACTCACTAAACTGATCACCTACCGCATTATGGCTTGGAACTCTTCACTCAGCTTCATTCTGATGAAATTTGTATCCCTGTTTGTACTGGTATGTGGAACCTGGTTTGTCATTCAAGGCAGTATGACCTACGGGGAGTTCATCGCTTTTGTGATGTTATCCAATGTATTCCTTGGACCGATCGAGAAGATTAACTCCGTCATCGAGACGTACCCCAAAGGCATCGCCGGATTCAGACGTTACCTGGAGCTTCTTGAAGCTGTACCGGATGTAGAAGATACACCACAGGCAAAACCGATTCCGGATGTCAAAGGTGATATTGCTTTCCATAACGTTACCTTTTCTTATGGAGAACACAAACCTACGTTGTCTCAGGTCAATCTGGATATTCAGGCAGGCCAGACGGTTGCTCTGGTTGGACCTTCGGGCGGAGGTAAAACGACGTTATGCAGTCTGATCCCACGTTTCTACGATGTGGATGCAGGACATATCTCCATCGATGGCATTCCGGTGAAGGACATGACGCTGGAATCACTGCGCTCCCATATCGGGATTGTGCAGCAGGATATTTTCCTGTTTGATGGAACAATTCGAGAAAATATTGCATACGGCAAACTGAATGCTTCCGATGAGGAAATCTGGCAAGCCATTCGCCGGGCCCAATTGGAAGAGCTGGTACAATCCCAGCCAGATGGACTGGACACCATGATCGGTGAACGTGGCGTGAAATTGTCCGGCGGACAGAAGCAACGTTTATCCATCGCAAGAATGATCCTGAAAAACCCGCCAATTCTCATTCTGGATGAAGCAACATCCGCACTCGATACCGAGACGGAAGCCGCCATTCAGCTGGCCTTATCCGAGCTGGCGCAGGGACGTACGACATTGGTGATCGCCCATCGACTGGCGACCATCAGACACGCCGATCGCATCGTAGTCGTGGAGAACGGCACCGTCGCTGAACAAGGAAGTCATGAAGAACTTCTCGCGCGTCAAGGCTCGTACAGCCGACTGCATCAAGCCCAGTTTGGTTAAATGCAATGACAGAACAACCCTCCCTCTTGTAATAGAGGTGAAGGTTGTTTTGTTCATTTCAGGTATCCTTTGGATTTCCAAAATCGTTTTGCAAATGATTCAGCAGCGTAAGGCAGCTCCCCATTCAGTAAATCCTCATTCGCTTGAATGAGCACTTTGCGTCCATGTTCCAGCAAGTGAACGGCATGCAGTAACTGAGAGCCGCCGATGTAATGAAGTTCAAGCAACAACGGTTCTTCTTCCTCATCCTCGTCCTTCTGAGCCGAGTATTCGATCAACACACTTTCCGAGCCGTCCGCATGTTGGTGCAGGGTATAATAGTATTTCTCCACCTGCGTCTCCCCTTGAGCATCCACATACTCTCTTCCAATACGTAGCATAGCTGGCTGAGGAAAACCATCAGACATCTGACCTGCTTGTCGAAATGCATAATATAACTCTCCAATCCACAGTCCGTGCCGATCATCATCATAATAATCGTCATATGGCTCCACGACAGGCAGTGCTAATAAATCGTGGATCAGTTGGTGCGAAATTAAGGAACGGGCATACTGATAATTCGATACAGACTGCAACAAGGTGCTCCATCCTTGCTCGCTTAACTGCTGAATATCAGCAGGTGAGTTCTCCGAAAATACGTTCCATTCCGACTTCTCATTGTTTAGATAACGATATGCTCCTGAGATCATCCAGACAGGTTCACCCGGTTGTACGATATGTTTATCAGGAGAGTTGGAACCTTGATCTGATGGCTCCATCTTAAGCAACAATGCACAATTGTGGTCATCCTGAAAATACAGACTACGGAAATACCCCTCCGTATGCTCATCTCCATAGACCGATACTCGGCAAAATTGCTCGTCCAACCAAAATTCATAGCTGTTCAGTAACTCATCCTCCTCTCTTACAGGCAACAAAGATGGATGAGTAAGACGCTCTATGTTCTCAGCGGTAATTCGATGATCTTCGAACCAATCCGGCACATCTGGCTCTGATTCATCAGCATGAATGTACTTTCGGTTGATTACAGGTTGTCCTTGCTGCAGCCTCTTTAACATTTCTTCTCGCCAAGGAAACGGCTCTGTATCTTCATCAATCACACATTCAGGAACCAATAACGCCAACATGTCAAAGCCCCGCCATGGTCCGAGATCCTCCCATTCTTCAAGCTGACGCTTCACATTACGCTGTCCTTGAACCTGAATCGTATATTGATCGGTACTTACCAGCAATCCACCTTCTACATTCCCTCTCACTGTCAATTCTCCATGGTTATAATCCCCCCAGAACATATCCTCCACATAGAGATTACCTGTAATATATATTTCCTGCCCACCCACGATCATATAGGGCGTTATGAGATTCCCAAGTACAACCAGATTTGAACTGGCCGCGTCGGAACTTGTATTTCCAATATAACGATCCACTGTCAGATTTCCTTCAACTAAGATCAAAAAGGGTCCTTCATCCAACAACAGTTCACTGATATGAAGATCACCAGAATGTAACCATACTTCCTCGGCTTCAAATTCACCGTTGTGCGCTTCATTCTGAGTGTACATCCAGCTCTCCTGAGGCAACTTCGTTTTCATATCGGCAAAAGACACCTTGTGACCTATCTGATGTATGGACATGTCCTGACACTCCTCATCCATTAATATATGGATAGAATCTATCTAATCTACAGATAGGACAACTACCCATTTTCATTATACTAGAGGAAATATACACCATTCCATAACAAAAACCCTCACCCGAGTAGAATGAAGGTTGAGCTTGTGAACGACAACAGCCCCAAGCCCATTAAATACATATATGATCTAGTCCATTCTTATAACTTCCCACCCAGAATGGCATTCGCCCGTTCACGAAATTCCACCGCCGCCTGCTCAGGCGTAATTTTGCCAAACAACAGGAGATCGTACAACTCACGTAACACCGCAGTGACCTCTGGCGCACCTACAGGATCAGGCGGGTCCATCTGAGTGCTGTTATCCGCAACCCAATCGATATAATCAAACACCTGCGCCAGCTCCGGTTCAACCACCAGCTTCATCCGCTCTTTGACACTGGATGAGACAGGCACACCCCGCTCCCCTTTGAGCAGCAGATTGGCATCCAAATCATTCACAAAAAAGCTGATGAACTTGGCTGCCTCTTCCTTATGTCTGGAATTGCCCGCCATGGAGAAAAACATGCCTGGCTTCAAGAACAATCCATCCTGACTGTTTGGCCCAGGCATTGGGGAGATGGTTAAGGGTTTGCCATAACGCTGAGCGGTGCTGATAAATTGGTTGGAATACCCCCAGCTAAACAAAGCCTCTCCCAGATAAAACGGGTCGTTATCAGGCTGGCCAATGTCTGATGTCCAGATATCCGGTGCAAAAATAAGTTTCTTTTCCGCGAGCTTCTGCATCCTGCCAAAGTACTCAATAAACAGCCCATCATCCTCATATCCCAATCTCTTGCCATCCTCGGCGTATAGCTTGGAACCATACTGTCTCAAGTAATACGCGAAAAACTGTTCCGGCGTGAAATAGGTTCCCAGATAGATGCCTTTCCCGAGCAATTGTTCGCCCATCCGGTCAAAATCCGCCCATGTCCACGTATCCGTTGGCAATTCAATGTCATTGGCCTTTAACACTTCCGGATCATAGATGCTGAGCATGGCGTTAACCCCCAAGCTGAGACCGTAGGTTTTTCCATTCAGGCTACCACTCTCCAGCTGTTCCTTCTCAATATCTGTCGTGTCAATCAGCCCGCTCTGCATGTACGGCGTCATGTCCTCCAATAGTTGCAGCGAACTGTACTGGGACAGATAAGAGATGTCCATCTGGATAATGTCGGGCAACGCATTGCCTGCTGCATGTGGGGCAAGTTTTCTCCAGTACTCATTGAAACTGCTATATTCGTATTCGATGTTCACATGTGGATTCAACTTCTCATACAGGTCGATAACGGCAATCGTTGCATTGTTGCGGAACTCTCCACCCCACCAAGCGATTCGTAGCGTTATCGGCTCTTCTTCCACAATCATGCCTGGCCTTTGATCCAACTGGTTCACGCAGCCAGGAAGAGTCAGCATAAGGCAGAGCATGCCTATCATTCGCATCCATCTTCCCATAACTTCTCCTCCTTACCTGGTGATGGGGGTGGCAGCAGCACTGTTACTCTCGTTCCAAGCCCCGGCTTACTTTCCAGCAGAACATCATATTCTTCGCCAAAAGCCAGACGTACCCGCTCCCTGATATTCAGTAGACCAATACCTGTGCCTCTGGTCTTCACTTCACCGCGCAGCACCTGTTCCACATATTCGGGTTCCATGCCGGGGCCGTGATCCTCCACGATAAGAGCCAGCTTGCCACCTGATATCTCGGCATACACTCGAATCAGACATGATCCAACCTGTGGTTCCAAACCGTATTGAATGGCATTCTCCAGGAGTGGCTGTAGGGTCAACTTTGGAATGGCACACCCCAGATAAGGAGCGGGCACATCCATACGGAAATCCAGCCGTTGCCGGAAACGGTAGGTCTGAATGGTGATGTAATGATTGACGATCTCCAGCTCTTCCGCAATGGTAATGATATTTTGTTTGAAGCTGATGGAGGAACGCAGCAAATATCCGAGTGATAGCACCATACTGGAGATTTGCTCCTGCCTGTTCTTTTTGGCGAGCCAATGGATCGAATCCAGCGCATTATACAGAAAGTGGGGATTGATCTGCGCCTGTAGCGCCTTGAACTCCGTTTCTTTAATGACCAACTGGCTTGCATAATTTTCTTTGATCAATCTATTAATATGTGTAATCATCATTCGATACGTACGCTGTAGTAACCCCAATTCATCCATGTGCTGGTGCGTTGGAATGGAGAGATTGGCGTCTATGTTCTCCAGATCCCCATACTGAACCTCCTTCATCTGACTGATGAGCTGCCTGATCGGCCTTGTCAGACTGCGTGCGAACACCATACCAAGCGCGAGAACAACCAGAATGGCGATAAGATAAACGACGATCAGTATATTTTTCAACCATATAATGCGTTCAAAAATTTCATCATAAGAGGCCATATTATAATACACCCAGTCGGTGTATGCGGATTTCTTCTGGGAAAGAAATATCTCCCTCCCATCCAGATTCTTGATCTCATATCCCCCACTGCCTGGAAGTGGATTCAGTCCGGCGGACACCGCTTCTGGAAGCTGGCGATAAGGATACACCACATCACTACCTGCTTTTAAAATAATGTCACTGTCCTGGCTATCGATGCCCGCATACTCCTCGACGAGTCGCTCGATATTAATACGCAGAAACAGTATGCCTACCGGTTCCAGGGTCATCGGTTCATAGGCTCGCACTTGACGCACCATAACCAGCATCGGGTCATCGTCATCCGGGTATAACCAGCGCACTGCACCATTGGCCTGCTCCGCAGCCGCAATCATCCGATCATATTTTTCCTGAGATACGCTTAGTGTCTCGCCATATTTATTGACTCTTCCCCTGGAATCAATCAGATGAACGGACTGCACATATCGTGCAGCCCCACTAATATGCTCCCATAGCCGATCCGTGATCTTTTTTCGTTCAATAAAGCTTGAATATGCGCTATCGTCATCCAGCAACGACTTCAAGGCTCTTTGAATCTGCGTATCGGAGATCATGTTTAATGATAACGCTTCCAACTTCTGAAGTTCAACATCCACTGTAGACGAAGAAAGGTTCAGAAGTCGGGACGACTTATCAAACAGCTGTTTGTCATACACCGAGTACGTATAATACAAGGACCCAAACGCGAGGATGATGACAAACGCCATCATGAACATAATCATCAGAAACATTTTCATTTTGATGCTGAGTTTGCGGTAGGCTGTCATGACCAAAGCGCTCCTTTGAACCACGTGATACTACTAGGTATATCACATACAGGAAGGTTTCCCCAAAGTTTTAGCGCTCGATTTCTCACGTATTATTTAGACTGATATCGATCATACGCAGCCTGATGAACCTCAATCGCCCGGTCAATATCCATGCTCTTGATTGTTTCGGCCATCTTGTCAAATTCGGTGATCGGTTTCTGTCCGCTAATAATGGCAGTCATCGTCTCATTCAAATACGTATTCACCTGACTCATGATGGATGTACTTGTGGTCACCTCATCTGTTGACAAACGAATTGGAGGAAGCGTTAATGCTGAGCTCGCTTTCATCCATTCCGCATTTGCCGCACGCTGTCCGTCGTCAAATAATAATGCATCCAGATAACGACTATCCTGATTGATCGGACCGTCCATAATGGATAAGGCATAGGAAGCCAGTGCCTGATCATACGTCAGACCGTTCGGATTATTAATGATGGTATCTGTGAATTTGACACCTTCCCCGTCACGAACATAGCTGTCATTTTCGATACCAAAGTTGAACAGATCACTACCCTCTTCGCTATAGTTGTAGTCCATCCACTGTACAATGTATTTCAATTTGTCTTCGTCTGCGGAAGCTGTAATAGCCTCACCATAAGTCAACACTTTAGCGTCCAGATTAAATGTTGCATACGAAGTTCCATCCGGAGATACAGGCCACGGTACACCAGTCACGTTAAAGTTCGGATCCGTATCTCTCATCAGATTGAAGTATTTCCCCATGCCGCTGAACACACCACCCTGATATGCGCCTGCCAGATTGCTGGTGACCTTGTAATCGAAAGCTTTACCGTCATTGGTCATGATCTCGGGATCAATCAGCCCTTCTTTGTACCACTTGGCCATGGTCTCCAAGAAATCACGGTATCCCGGCTGAATCGGTCCAAACTCCACCTTGTCTCCATTCATCTGGAAACCACCAATGACACCAAATGCCGCGGCAAAATCATGGAGCTTGGTCAGGTTTCCCGGTCCCCAGTTTCCGGTGAATGGTAGCTCATCTGGCTTGCCGTTGCCGTTAGGGTCCTGTTCCTTAAATGCCTTAAGCACCGTATACCACTCATCAATGTTGGTAGGTACTTTGAGATTTAATTTATCAAGCCAGTCCTGGCGCATAATTAAACCTGAAGTGGCATTCAGCTTCAATGCATCCAGCTTCAGCAGCGGGAACATATAGATCGTTCCATCGTCGAGTGCAATCTGCTTTTTCACATCCGGATCGGATTCAATAATCCGCTTTAAGTTTGGTGCATAACTGTCGATCAGTTCGTTCAATCGAATGATTCGACCATCCTTGATCATTTTTTCCGGTCCGCCAACGGCATCTGCCCAGTTATAATAAATGACATCCGGTAGCTCTTTCGTGGAGATCAACAGATTGAATTGGTCACGCTGTTGTCCAAGCGGAGGATGTGTAAACTTCACTTTGATGCCTGTCAGCTTCTCCTTTTCCTTATAAGCCGCCATATCGCCAAAATTGTTCAAGGAAGCTGTCAGTTTGGCATCATTGGCGCGCCAGTAATCAATGGTAAATGGCTCACTTGTAATGGGTAGCGGAATCTCGGTCAACGCCTGAACCGCAGGTTCCGTTCCCTCTGCTGGCTCTGCGTTACCTGGTTCATTATCACCCGTACAGCCCGCCAGTAAAGACATGGTAAGTAGCGATGACAACAGGATGGACCCCATTCTTTTTTTCACGTAATTCGCCTCCATAGGATACATTTTTTATTGTTTCACAGCACCGATTAGAGCGCCCTGAACAAAATAACGTTGGATGAACGGATATACCAGCATGATCGGCAGTGTGGAGATAATAATAGTCGCATATTTGATGTTCTCCCCAATGGCAAAGCCGGTATCGGCGCCAGCGCCCATGGCCTCTGTACTGCTGCTGATCAGAATATCACGCATAATAATCTGTATTGGATATAGCTCCTGACTGCGCAGGTAGAGCATAGGTCCGACATAATCATTCCAATGATCAACCGCATAATACAGCATCATGACCGCCAGGATTGGCTTTGACAAAGGCAGTACAATTCGGAACAAAATCAGAAAGTCATTGGCACCATCAAGCTTCGCCGATTCGATCAGACTGATCGGAATGCCCTCAAAGTTTGTTTTCATAATGAGGAAATAGAACGTACTGATGGCACCCGGAATAATAAGCGCAAAACGGGTATCCACCATGCCCAGATTCTGAATCAGCAGAAAAGTTGGAATCATACCCCCGCCGAAGAACATCGTGAACGTAATCAACTTCATCAACGTTTTTCTGCCCATCAGATCACCGCGTGACAGCCCATATGCAGCCAGCGAAGTCATGAGCAGATTGATGGCTGTACCCACCACAACATAGAACAAGGTGTTCATATATCCCGTATAGATGCGAGTATCCTGAAATACCGACTTGTACGCTCCCAGCTGAAAACCTTCAGGAATGAGCATCAGTGAACGGGAACGTAGCATCTGGTCCGGGTCGCTGATTGAAGAATTGAACACGTACAGCATCGGGTACAAGCATAAAACCATGATCACCAAGAGCAGCAGTGTATTAAATACATCAAAAAGTCGTTCCCCTATAGACTGTTTCATCGCTTCACCTTCCGATTACCATAGACTGGTTGAGTTAAGCTTTCTGCTGATCGCGTTTGCGATAATGAGCAGCGCGAAATTAATGACGCCGTTAAATAGTCCGATGGCGGTTGAATACGTATAGTTCCCCTCCAAAATACCGGATCGATAAACAAAGGTGGATATGACATCCGATGTCTCATAGGTCGGTGCTGTTTGCATCAGCAATATTTTCTGAAAATCCGCATTCATGACCGCCCCCATACGCAAAATTAACATGATCACAATCGTGGGCATAATGCCCGGCAGTGTAATATGTAACAGCTGTCTCCAGCGGCCTGCGCCGTCAATTTTGGAAGCTTCATACAACTGAGGATCAATACCACTTAGTGCTGCCAAAAAGATAATCGAGGCCCAGCCTGCGCCCTGCCATATGTTGGACAGGATGTACATCGGACGGAACATATCTTTTTCCGCCAAAAACATGATCGGCTGCAGATCGAAAAAGTCACGAATGACGTTAAATAACCCACCGTCCAGAGATGAGAACGTTTTCAACATTCCAACCACAACGACAACCGAGATGAAATGCGGCATATAACTGATGGTCTGTACTGCACCTCTGAACCACTTCTTCCGGACTTCATTCAGTAGCAGTGCTAGTAGAATCGGAGCCGGGAAACCAAACACAATACTGTAAAAACTTAAAATCAGTGTGTTCTTAATCAGTCGCCAGAAATAATAACTTTCAAAAAACATGGTGAAATTGTCAAATCCAACCCATTCGCCTGCCAAGATTCCTTTGATTGGGTTGTAGGATTCCTGAAATGCCATCAGTAGCCCGTACATTGGCCCATAGCTGAAAATCAGATAGTAGGCTACCACAGGAACGAGCATCAGATAAACGTATCTGTTGCGGACAAGTTCCTTTTTCACCGAACTCCATTTGCCAGCTGGCTTCAAACGCCCAGGTTCAATCCCCCGGCTTCGATTCAGCTCCATCCACTCAACCTCCACTCTCGATGTTCATTCACTAACATGACACTTCTAATGATAGAAGCGAGCGCCTTTTCTTCCCATGCTCATTTCCGATAAATGGATGTTCAAAACCGAGTTCCGTCCGACAAAAAAAGACCCTGCTGCCGATGAATGGCGTACAGGGCCCGATCACAGATTAGATGTAGATCGGATATAAAGATTAGCTATGTAGAAGCGACAGCAACGCTGTCTTAGGGTACTTTTTTATACTCGGAAGGGGAGAAACCCGTGTATTTCTTGAACATTTTGCTGAAATACGGCCAGTTGGCGCCAAAGCCTGTCTGTTCGGCAAGCGAGGATACAGTGCAGTTCCCGTCCTGCTCCAGAAGCTCCAACGCTTTACGGATGCGGTAGCTTAACACATAGTTCGTAAATTTCTCACCCGTTTCTTTTTTGAACATTTTGCCGATGTAGTCTGGATTCATGTATATTTCCCCAGCGATGGACTGGAGTGTTAATGTCTCGTCCTTGTAGCGTTTCTCTACCAACTGTTTCACACTGCCTACCATCTGCGATTGTCTGGAGCGATGTTGATCATAGCGGCGCAAGGTGATTTCTTTGGCGACGGCAAGCAGAAACTGTTGAAAAGAATGCAGGGTGCTGGATTCAATCATGCCTGGCAACTGGTCCATATACCTTTTCATCTCGGCAGAACCACTGAGTCGAATCATCTCCATAAACATCTGAATAAGATAGGACTTCGTTTGGGATATATCGTATCGCAAGCTGGCAAGCAGCTGAAACATCCGGTTCAGCTCTGATCCAACTTCCTGCCAGTGTCCCGCCTTGATTGCAGTAACCATCCGCTCCGGATCGTATTCGAATTCAGGAAGAATGCGTTCTCCGGGAGAGTAAATATCCCGTTCCATAATGAGACTGCCCTCACCGAGGTAAAAGCGGTAATTGAGATAAACCAGCGTCTGCATGTACAAATGGCGTGCCTGCGAAAGGTCTCCTGGCTCGCTTAGCGCTATCGTGAGATCATCATGATAATATCGGGTAAATGTGGCGCGAATCTCATCGATATTATGGAACAACTGCGTTTCAGACAACTTGTCCTCCATGATTAGTAGCACATGCCTTCCAACCGTGGCACTTAATATTGGATTGTGAAAAATATCTTCGGCAATGTTCTTCACCGCGAACAAGTGCAAATACTCATGATCCCCCTCAATCTCTACCAGCAGCAACCGCACACGCTGATCCTGAAACTGTACATCGAATAATTCCTCGAAATACTTCCATTCCTTGACCCCGTATGTTCTGTTCGTGACTAGCTCTTTCAGAAAATATTCCTTGGCATGCGGCAGTACACGCTCCAGATTATATTGGATCGACTGCACAAAACGCTCCTGATCGGTTAACTCTCGCTTCTCACTGACCAATTCACTGATAGCCTGTACAAGATGCTCCTCGCTGCAGGGCTTAAGCAAATAGTGCTTCACCCCATACTGCATGGCCGTTTTCGCATATTCGAACTCCGTAAAACCCGTGAGCATGATAAACGAGATATGCTGATACTTCTCTGCCACAGCTTCAACCAGCTGTAACCCATCCATTCCCGGCATGCGGATGTCCGAGATGATGATATCCGGGCGTTGCCGCTCAATTGAAGCAAGCGCTTCCAATCCATCTTGAGCAATGCCGATCAGTTCTGTTCCTAATCTGGACCAGTTCACCACACTGGAGATCCCGTCCGAGATCATAAATTCATCATCAACCAGCAAAACCTTGTACATCGTATGCATCCTCCTGCCTTTAACCAGTTCCATTCTATTATATGGGCATTATGCACAAATAGAGGGGAGGACATTGAATGACATGGAATTGCACACTAACAAGTCTGATTGTTGAACATTTGTATCACGTGTGATGTTATTGGCTACAGAATCATGGTTTGTGCTGTTCCTTTGATCAAACCAAACAACCTTCACCCTGCCACAGGGTGAAGGTTTGCCGCTACTATGCAAATGCGGGCTATATAGGTGACTTACATGCCCGGATCGATTTATTTTTTTACTGCGTGAATGAAATGTATCGTTTCAAATGCCCTTAGATGATCGATTCGATCCTGGAAAAACTGTTCCTGAATCGCCTCGGGAGTCAGATGCTCATAAATAAGTAGCCCTGCTTCATCAAGCAAGGCCTCCATCTCCACATATGCATAGCCGGATTGCATCGGCTCACCACCCATTGCAGCCAATTTAACCATATTTTCAACCCGATTAAACATTCCTTTTTCCTCAAAAAGATGCTCATCTGCATAATCCAGAACTATAGAGCTTCCGGTTGGCAGGTTCGCAAACACATGACGAATCACGTTAAACAGATCATTTTGGGGCAAATAATACGAAACACCCAAGAGACTAGCCAACGTCTTCCGTTTCTTCAAACCTTCAATAGTCAAGCTGTCATTCGAAAGCTCACGCGTAAAATCCATGGGTACAAAGTGAAGATTGTCCGGAATAGTCAGCTCGGCCTGATTCAGCCGCTCTTTCTTGAATTGCTGTGTAGCCGGATAATCCACTTCAATGATATCCAGCGTGTCCTCCAATTCCGGATGCCTCAAAGCAAACGTATCCATCCCGGCGCCAAGAATGACTACCTGCTCCAATCCCAACGCGACTTCATGCAAAAGTACATGCTCACAGTAAGCGGCCCGAGCCAGAGTTATTGGAGATAACTGTACCTGGGTAATCCATTTTAGAACCTTTTCCGGGTCGTCCTTGAGCTCGTGAGCCATATCCGGGTTGAAAAAATGAATGCCTCTAACCATGTTATTGCTGATATCTGAAAACTCTTGAGGAGAGATCAGCAATTTCGCCATAAAATCATCGAAAATGAGGGGTGTGTCATGTTGGCTGTGATAGGCTCGGCCAAAAGTCGAAATCAATGATGTGATACTGGATTCATTTTGCTTCATACTTATTCCTCCCGTACAAACAAAAATAAGATTCCCCTGGCCAGGAGAATCTTATTATATACGGAATATTTTTATATGTAAATTATAGCATAAATATATTTTTTTGTCAACTATAATTTACGAATGAGCAGACAGATTACAGTGGATTTACCGTCCACTCCAACTCGTTCTTCCTTCCGCATCCTATCCAACCCGATGAGATCTGTTAGGCGTCCATTCCATACTCCTTCACTTCACGATTACGGTTCAACACCGCATGCAACACAAAACCAAGTACCGCAATAACTGCTGTGCCTGTTGCCAGCCACGCTACCGGAATAAGTCCCTGTTTGTCATACATGACCCCCATCGCATAGGGGCCGATAACCCGTCCAACCGCACCGATCCCACCCGATATCCCGATGTAAAAAGGTGCCGCCCTGCCCGCATGCTCCGAGATAAACGCAGGTGTTGCAGGGGAGATCAACATCTCTCCAAACGTGGCCAGTACCATTGCAAGCACCATGCCTGGATAGCTGTACATGGTAATCATCACAATGTAGGCCATGCCATAGAATACCGCACTCGCCGTCATCTGGGCAGTGGAGGTACGGGCCATGGTCCGTTTCATCCAGCTGGTAAAAGGTTGGCCCACAAAGATCAGCACCCCGTTCAGGGTCCAGAGCAGACCGTACATTCTTTTTTCCATACCCTCAGAGATGATATACGGGGAAACACCTGTGTTCCAGATGGAGTTGCCGAATAACAGGAAGAGTACGCCCAAGCTCATAAACAGATATAGTCGGGTATTCCCCAGCAATGCCCAGACGCCCGGCCCATCGGGGACGGTTTTCCGTTTGGTCAGATGTACTTCCCCCTGATCCGGTTCAACCCGCGACAGATAATACCAGAAGAAAATTGCAAATCCGGCTGAGGTCACCCCGTTCAGTACAAAGCTGAGGTGATAGGAAAAGTCAGCCAGAAAACCGCTCAACGCCGTACCAATCGCCACCCCGATATTGTTCGCCACATAGATAATATTGAATAATTCACCGCGTCGCTCCGCAAACCGGAAGCCAATAAAGGCTTGAATCGCTGGTAGCGACAATGAACTGAACAGCCCAATCCAGCCCATGGCACATATAAATACGACCCAATACGCACTAATCCACGGCAACGCAAACAAACCTAACGCATTAAGCGCCAGTGAACCAATGATCAGCTTCTTCACGCCCACCCGATGGTACAACGAACCACCAAGCAATTGTCCAAAGATGCCACCCAGTGACTGAATGAGGATTACAAAACCCGCGTTGGCCATCGTCCGTCCAAGTTCATCAAATACATACATGGTGGTCAGCGGCCACATCAGTGCACTGCCGGTTGCGTTAACCAGACTTGCTAACAAAAATATTCTCACTTCTTTTGGATAGTTATCCAGCCATCTCATCATCTCTAGTTCATTCTCCTTAGTACCTCTGCACATACAAATGGCCATAAAAAATAGACCTTTGCCCTGACGGCATAACCATAACCAGCCAGAGCGAAGGTTTTATGAAGTGTTACATCAATTGCTCTTTAATCCTGCTCAAATTCTAGCCTTTGTTCATCTTACCTCAAAAAAATCACGCCGCAAGCACACTCATTGACGCTTCACTTCAACAGTGGCCGAGAAGAAGGTAGCCCCGTTCCCCATGTCCGACAACCGATTGGACGTCAGTGAATTCGCTCGCTGCTTCTTGCCGTCACCATCCCACCATAAGCCTTGGCTAATCACTGTTCCCGGCAGCATGGCTTCACTCACCTTGGCGGTAAGTTCAATGCGCCCACGATCATTCCATACGACCACTGCATCTCCATCCTCTAGGTTTCTACGGATGGCGTCCTCGGGGTGTATCTGCAATAGAGGCATCTTTTCCAAACGCTGATGTTTGGCTGAATTACCAAAGGTGGAGTTCAGGAAATTATGGTTTGGCGGCGACAGGAACATCAATGGATACGTATCGGCAGGTCCAGCCGGATTCTCCCCATCGTATCCTTCAACCAGAGCACTATAGGTAGGGAGCGGCGGAAGCCCTCTCTGTTCCATCGTCTCGGAATACAATTCAATTTTGCCTGAAGGTGTGGGCAGCTGATCCAGATATGCAGCATGTGGCGTCATATCCAGCTTCACGAATCGATGTTCCTTCAGTCCTTCCAACGTGACCCCATTCATGTAGGGGTTGCCTGTGCCCTGAAGTGCGTTCTCAATCATCTGTTCCGGTGTTTCTCCGAAGATTGCAGGATCGTACCCCATAGCCTGCCCAAGCAGTGAGAACAGTTCCACATTGCTCTTGCTCTCCCCAATCGGTGCAATCACCGGCTCTTGCAGATGAACGTACTGATGCCAATAAGAGGTGTACAGGTCCGTCGCTTCAAATGAAGATGTGGCTGGCAATACGATATCTGCATACTTCGCCGTATCCGTCATGAACAGATCATGCACAACCGTGAACAGATCCTCCCGTGCAAAACCTCGCTCCACCCGCTCGGTATCCGGTGCCACCACCAGTGGATTGCTGCAGTAAACCATCATCGCTCGGATTGGCTGCGCTGCTTCCAGCAACGCTTCACCAATCCGGTTCATGTTTACCACTCGCGGCTCCGGATTCTGCCGCAGCTCCGGACGTTCGAGCGCGTCGCTATTTGTGCTCGCGTAGCTGTTAGTGCGAACGGCACCGCCGCCTTGCTTCAGCCACTGCCCTGTAATGGCAGGCAGACATGCAACGCTACGCACGTTCATCCCCCCATTATCATGGTGCTGGAGGCCATTGCCGATGTGAATATGAGCTGCTTGTGCGTTGCCGTATAGTTCGGCCAGCTCCACAATGGTTTCCTCCGGCACGCCCGTAATGCGTGCAACACGTTCAGGGGTGTAACTGCGGACATGATCACGTAGTGCCTCATGACCTATCGTATACTTTTGCATAAACGCTTCATCCGTTAGTCCCCGTTCGAACAACACATGCATTAATCCTAGCGCCAGTGCACTGTCCGTGCCCGGAAACAGCGGAATAAACCAGTCGCCCCATTGGGCCGTGCGATTGCGATGAACATCGATTACGACGATCTTGGCGCCTTTCTTGCGTGCTTTCTCAGCCAAAACGACCTGATGCATATTGGTACTGACGATATTGCCACCCCACACCAGGATGAGATCTGCATGCTCCGTATCTTCCGGCACTGTTCCCCGATTGGCGCCCATCGTATATTTCCAGCCGGTATTTCCAGCGGAGTTACAGATCGTCTGCTCCAGTACACTCGCACCAAGCGCATTGAAGAAACGCCGATCCATGCCGTCTACGCCGAGAATACCCATGTTACCGTAAAAGCTGTAGGGCAGGATGCTCTCCGGGCCGTAGGTTTCGGACAATGCAGTGAATTTGGTCGTAATCTCACGAATCGCTTCATCCCAACTGATTCGTTCAAACTTGCCTTCGCCTTTGGCTCCTACACGTTTCATCGGATATTGTAGACGCTCGGGGTGATATACCCGCTCGGTCATATTTCTGACTTTATTACAAATGGCACCCTTGGTGATCGGATGATCCGGATTGCCTGCCACCTTCACAATTTTGCCGTTCTCTTTATGTAATAACAGACCACAAGTGTCCGGACAGTCGAGCGGGCACACCGCCGCAAATACACCATTCTCCTGATCGATCATCGTAAGGCTCCCCTCTTTAAAAGCTATCCCTATATCATATCTTCTTCGAGGTTATCGCGCAAAGAGAACAGTATGTTTTTGCTTCATATTCGCCGCTATGGCGGCTTTAAATTATTTTCAAAAAAATGTTTTTGAGTTTGATTCAACTTCAGAATTCAGGGGTAAATTAAAAATAAGGCATTAGGCTAGTGTTTCCCCACTTCCTCCTCATGCCATATCATGGACCACTCCCGAAATTCGCCATGAACAGGTTTCGTTCCCCCGAACCTTGTCATGGCGAATTTATTTTGCGTTAAACTCCAACAAGAACCCCATACAAAAAAACGATCCCACCCTGCTCCATCACAGCATATTCGCCATGAACCGAGCAAGATCAGAATCGTCTTCACTTCTAATATACGTGTATCCATACCTCGCTGTGCCCTCTATGCTTGTTTGCTCAACATTACTCTAGCCTCCGTCTCCATAGGTTCGATCGACGTCGCCATCTCTGGTTTCACTTTTGGCTCGGCTTGGCGCAGGTACACCACCCAATAGGCTGCAGCTACAAACAGAGCACCACCAGTCAGATTCCCGAGCCATACCGGAATGAAATTCATCACATATTGACCCCACGAATAATGTCCTTCGAAAATTGCCGCCGGGATGAGGAACATATTGGCCACAACGTGCTGGAATCCAATCGCCACAAATGCCATCGTTGGAAACCAAATGCCCAGTACTTTGCCACTCATCGTATCGGATGCATAAGATAACCACACGGCCAGCGCGACCAGCCAGTTACAGCCGATGCCAGAGATGAAAGCTTGCAGGAAGCCGTCATGCAGCTTATGCCCAGCCATATCCACCACTTTTGCCAGATATACACCCTCTCCGGTCAGACCAAGCACATGTCCAAACGCGTACGCGACAAACAAAGCTCCAACAAAATTACCAATCGTCACTAAGGTTAGATTTTTCAACATACTACCCACAGATAATTTTCGTGCAATCGTTGCAAGTGGAACTGCCATCATGTTGCCCGTCAGCAGCTCGCCACCACCTATGAGTACCAAGATTAATCCAACCGGGAACACTGCTGCTCCAATCAGATTGACCAGACTCCCCCACTCTGCTGGCGCAGAAGCAATTACCCGAATATCCAATAGAAAACCCAGCGCAATAAAAGCCCCTGCCAGAAAACTAAGCACCAGTACAGAAGACACCGGATATTGAGCCTTCTTCTTGCCTGTTTGCGCCGTATATTGTGCAACCTCAAGAGGTGTTTTTGCTGCCATATCATTCATCCTCTCCTTCATTGTTCATCATTGGATAAAACCATCTGAAATTCATTAGTTATGCGTTGAATACCACATCCTAATTGTATCTCGGTCCTAAACATAACTTTGTGCAAATTATCACAATGTTACTTAAAAAGATACTTTAAGAGTGTCTTGGAATAGTTATGACAGCAAGAGTGTAGTAAGGCCTTTTGTAGCTAAAACAACAAAAAAGAAGACTGACGATATACTCGCCAGTCTTCTCTTTCCTTTATAATCGTCCGCCTTGTTTCGTAATCTTGGCAGTTATCGTACACCTCTTATTTACGGACAAGCATGACTTATCTTTGTATGGCGTTTATCAAGATCGCTGTTAAACCATCTATTCTGCTTCCTTACACCATTGCTGGTGCTTTTACTTCAATTGGAGGCAGTGCTTGCAGACCCGCCGTGTTCAGGAAGTTCCACGGTTTGTTGTAATGTGGCTGGAAGAAAAAGTCGATGAAGGCCAGCTCATCTACGGTCATGTTGTTTTGGATGCAGACCGAGATCGTATTAATCGATTGGGTCAGATCAACCTGAGACATCACCTGTGCTCCGACAATTCGACGAGTAGCCTGCTCATATACCACTTTAAGCAACAGTTTCTCAGCCGTTGGCATAAACTCCGGACGGTAGCTGTCTTCCAGTACGACAGATTCAACAATCAGGCCTTCGTCAGCAGCAGACATTTCCGTCATCCCTGTACCCGCGATATTTTGCTCATAAATTTTGATACCCGATGTGCCTTGTGTACCCATATACGGTGTTGTAGGACGAACTAGGTTACGGGCTACAAGTGTACCCATCCGCACGGCGTTGGTTGCCAGTGGAATGTACGCTGCTTTGCCTGTTGGGTTGTAATGAATAGCACAGCTGTCACCCGCAGCGAAGACGTCTTTTTGACTCGTTTGCATATATTTATCCACGATGATTGCGCCGTTTGGCAGCATATCCACTTGGCCTTTGAGCAGCTCTGTATTTGGACGGAAACCAATGCACAGAATAACCAGATCGGTTTCGAACTCTCCTTTGGACGTGATCACCTTAGTTACTTTGCCATCTTCACCAGTAAACTTCTGTACCGTTTGACCAAGAGCCAGCTTGATGCCGCGTCCAGTCAACGTATCTTCAATCGCATCCGTGAATTCAGGGTCCAAGTATTTGTTCAAAATACGGTCCACACTGTCGATCAGGGTAACTTCCTTGCCGTTCATCTGGAAAGCCTCAACCAGTTCTACGCCGATATATCCTGCACCTACAACGGTAACACGTTTGGCATCTTTGGCTTTTTCAATAATCGTGTTGGAATGATTGTAGTTTTTGCAAAGTAAAATGTTGTCCATCTCGATGCCTTCAAGCTTCGGAACGACAGGCCATGACCCCGTTGTCACGATCAGTTTGTCAAACGTATCTTCAAATTCTTCCCCGGTTTGCAGGTTTTTAGCCTGAAGGGTATGGCCCTTGGCATCTACTGCTGTTACTTCATGAAGCATCTTGGTTTCAACACCAAGCTCTGCCAGTTGATTAGGCGAAGAATAGAACAAACCGTCAGGGTCTTTCACAACCCCACCTACGTAGAGCGCAATGCCACAAGATAGGAAGGAGATATTGTCATTGCGCTCATACACCGTGATGGTAGCATCCGGGTACAATTTGGCGGTATTTACGATGGCTGCGGTTCCTGCGTGTGTACATCCGATAACTGCGATTTTCATTAAAAGTTCCTCCTCGAAATATATAAATGAGTTTGAATATAAGGTTGTTATGGTTGTGAAACATTTCACTTCTTGTTCGAAACTGTGTATGTGATTTATTTCACTTTATACACTCATTATAATGTGATATTTTTCACATTGCAATAGGTTGAGCAAAAAAAGTTTGTCGAAGGAGGTCATTTCCCTGTATTTAAGCCTTTCTTCCCTTCATTGTATTGATTTCATTGTCCCCGGATTTGGGCGGGTTTATGCTATGTAATGGCTTCCGTGATCCCTGTATGAACACAGTGTGGACGTATAAAGTTAGAGGCGTCTCCTGCCTTCATGTTTGACTTATACAAAATTAAATACTTCAAATTTCAATACAGGGTTGATTTCATGGATCCAACTCCTACCTGTGAAGAGAAAAAGCAACGTATATAAAATAATCAAAGAAGCCTATCCTTGTTTATGCAAGGACAGGCTTCTCAAACGTTCATGTATTAACCGAGCAATTTCTCGATATCTGCAATCATTGTCTCCGGAGATTCTTTCGGTTCAACACGACCTACCACTTCACCTTCACGGTTAACAAGGAACTTGGTGAAGTTCCATTGGATGTCGCTTGTTTCACCTACGCCAGGTTGTTGCTCCTTCAGGTATTGGAACAGGGGATGAGTGTCCTCACCATTCACATCTACCTTGGCAAACACCGGGAAATTCACACCATAGTTAATCTGGCAAAATGATTCCGCTTCCTCACTTGTACCTGGCTCCTGCCCTCCAAACTGGTTACAAGGGAAACCCAGTACAACCAAGCCTTGATCACGATAACGATCATAAAGCTTTTGCAATTCACCGTATTGCGGGGTCAGCCCACACTTGCTGGCTGTATTGGCAATGACCAATACCTTACCTTGATACAGATCCAGTGAGACTTCTTGGTTCGCGGTGGTTACCGCCTGATATGAATATACGGACATGACTGATTCCTCCCATGACATATGTTGGTTTGGGCTGTTGCGAGCACGTTGGCATAACCAACGGGCTCACAGCCTGTCCTATTATTATAGACCTGATCCAATGCGATTACCAAATCCCGGGTCTACCCCTTCCCTTTGCTCCCATGCATTGCAAATCCCCCATGAATGCAAAAGAGCCGCGTGCGATAGCGCACAGCGGCTTCATTCTATAATGTAAGGACCACATATGGCCCATTTCGTTAACTTCCTGTCGCTTGAACACGTGGTTCTGCCCGTCCTCCAGCATGAACCATCGCACTGTTCATGACCAGCTGCTCTGGCGTCTTCGATTGCTGGCGTTCGCCTGCAAGAGCGTAAGGCAAGCAGAGCGGTACACCGGAACGCGGATCAATCACGATATCTGCTTCAATGTTGAATACTTCACGAAGTACATCTGAGTTCATAACTTCCACAGGTGAACCATGAGCGATGGCTTTACCTTTTTTGATACCAATCATGTGATGTGCGTAGCGGGAAGCATGATTCAAGTCATGCACAACCATAACAATGGTACGGTTGGCTGTGGCATTCAGTTGCTCCAGTAATTGCAATACTTCGAGCTGGTGAGCCATATCCAGGAATGTAGTCGGCTCGTCCAGGAAAAGGATATCTGTTTCTTGTGCAAGTGCCATGGCAATCCAGGCACGTTGACGCTGTCCACCGGACAGTTGATCAATCGGACGATCATGGAATTCAGTCATGGCTGTCACTTCGATAGCCCATTCAATCATACGTTTGTCTTCCGCACGCATGGAGCCAAATCCTTTTTGATAAGGAAAGCGACCATACGATACCAATTCAGTAACGGTAAGACCTTCAGGGGCTGTTGGATTCTGTGGCAAAATCGCAAGTTGCTTGGCAACTTCACGCGTGGACTGTTTATGGATGGACTTCCCGTCGAGCAATACATTACCTGCTTTTGGAGCCATAATGCGTGCCATCGTTTTCAGGATGGTTGACTTCCCTGAACCATTGGCTCCAACAAGTGCTGTAATTTTTCCTTGGGGAATCTGAATATTCAGATCCTCTACAATTAGTCTTTCCTCATAAGCGATATCCAGCTTGGTCGTCTCCAGACGAAACATGCGATCATCCCTCTCTCATTTATCCCGGTTATGTAATCCGGCTATGACAACAAAAACGAAATTGTAATTCTGTGATTTCCGACGCAAATATCTTCTACACTAAAGATACTGATAATCATTATCATTTGTCAACATAAAAAACCAAATTTTCTTCTCTTTTCGTGCTTTATTTGGTCTTTCTGTAGCAGAAATCCTGCTCTTTTCCCAAGTACACATGAGATCTTTTCTCATTCATTCCGCGCACTTTATCACTTCTGACTGTCTTTCAAACTCTTGAATCGCAAATTTTGTGTCTGAATTGTGAATGTGGCCACTCCGATGACAGAACAACCTTCTGATCGCTGTTATCCCCAGATTTTTTTATCCTTTCTTAGAGGGTAAATCCGGGGATAGCATATGCTTCCGATGTAGCTTTCCTTTAGAAAGCTTTTAGGCGAACGCTTCACTTCTTAAGGTTATTTCTGTCCTCTCCGTTTTTGTGTAAATGTTAGTTCAATCTATTCAGCCGCCATATCAAATAAAAAAAAGATGACCTTGAAATCTAAAGTTCAAGGTCATCTCACATACGCTCGTTTAATAAGGTATGAAGTCAGCATTTTCTATTGGATCAAAAGACACTTAATGAATCTATGCAACATGCTCATATAAAATAACTTACAGCTTCGGCTGAGGAATCAATTGGATTACCGTCATACTGCCCTGCATACTCTTCACACTGGCAATACTCTCGGCATCCATATTCGCTGGAAGATCGATCTGCAATCCATACGGATAGAGACGATCTACCTCTCCAATAGACATCTGTGCAGGAGTGTTCGCATCCTGTTCATTGGATACTGATGTGTCAGGCGATGTCGATCCTGTAGCCTGATCTGAATCGGTCCCTTGATCCGTGTCTCCACTCGCAGCATTAGACGATGCATTCGTCCCTGTATCCGTTGTTGTATCGGTAGCAGGATCTGAAGTGGAATCACCCGATGTTGAAGGATCGGCCTGCTGATCGCCATCCTCCGTCTGCTCTATGTTTCCCGCTGAAGAACCATCCGTGCTTCCTTCGGAAGTACTTCCTGAACCACCATCGGAAGGAACTTGGTTATCTGGCTCCTCATTCCGATTAAAACTCTCCCACTTACCTGTAGCATCCAACTCCTGCGTGTTGCCATCTTTCATCGTCAATTGCAGCGGGCCTTGCTCAAACTCAGTGCTTCCCGTATCATTCCTGAAACGGATCACCAGTTGGGCAGGTGATTGCGTACCCTCCTGTTCACTCGCAGGAATCATATAAGCAATCTGCTCCGCGAGCTGCACCTCCGGTTCAGCCGGTATGACAGGCTCCTGGGTAGAAGGAGGGGATGCCGCTGGCGGCTCTACAGAATCTTTCATCCATGCATATGTACCGCCAGCAATACCCAGAACCAGGATCAAGAGGATTAATCCAAACAGATTTTTCCTTTTACCCGTTAGCATCCGCACCAGTGGAGAGGACAATTCCGTCTTCGCACGGTCATAGACCGGCTTCATTGTCTTGCTGGCTCTCACATAATACGGTTTGAAAGCTGACTTCGACTTGAAAGCTTCACGGTCATGGGCTTTGAAATACGCCACGATGGCATCCGCATATCCTTTATGCGCATTGGAACCCCGGACAAACATCCGATGATCTCCTGACCATTCGAAGAATGGATACAGCCCTTCAGCACGACTTGCATTGGTGCGGATGAATTCAATCAGGCCAGGATAATCCAACCGATTGCTACCGCTTCCTCCCCGATAAAAAGCCATCGGCAAAGCTTCATATGCCGCTATCCCCGGATGAGCCTGCAGCTCTCCGGCAAGCCAGCGACGCGTCCAGCGTTGAAGTTCATTGCGTTCTGCCAGGGAAAGTGCCTCCAATGCCTCTTCTTCATTCCCCTCGCCACTAAGCCACACTCTCGCAGCCAGCATCATGTTCGTTCGAGCAGATACATCAGAGCCCTGACGTGCCGCCCAATCCCGAACCTCATTGCCATGCTGTAAAATATCAATGCTTAATAGCTGTTCACGGTTAACCCGTTCCAGATCCAGATCCTGAATCATAAACAGGTTAATGACATAAGCTAGCTTGTCTGCAAGGCGGGTTAACTCTTCCTGATATGCCGGATCTTGACTGGCAGACGGAGATCCCTCTTTGCGATTAGGGCGGGCTGTAGCTTCAGATTGACCAATTCGTGCCGTAATGCCTGTATCATAGGTGAAATCAGCGGATACTCGATCCAGTATGTTAACACGCTGAAGCGCTTCATTCGCAGACTGTACCGGATTAGGCGCAGAACATAACCGTTCACGCAGCTCATTGGCTGTCCGCTCCTGCAAGAAGCTGTAGTGGATCGCAGATGGATGGGACGTTACCCATCTTCGGATCACTTCCACAACGTTCGCTGCCGATTCCGTGCGTTTCAGCTGATTGTCCAGATAAGGCTCGAACAACAGCTTAGTGAGCGATTCATTGGCCAGCACTTTATCAAAGAAAGCCCGATTCAGCTGCGGATCCCGATCCAGCACAGCATACAATTCCTGCACAGCACGCATACGCTTCTGGGCGCGGGCATTATTCACACCGTAGATAAAATAGTCCACTATCCGGGATTGCACCACGGGCGCGGCAACACTGAAATATTCGCCAATGCGAGCTGCGACGTCTTCTTCGGGTACGTTCTCACGCTTCACGCTGTCCAGTTCCCTGCTGAGCAAGGTCAGGAACAGCTCGTTCAGACGGGAACGTTGCTGTAATCCACCATCCGGCTTCAAATAGGTCAGCAAGCCACTCAGGACATGACTTTTGTTATCCAGATACAGGTCTTCCATGCCTTGTTCAAGACCGTAGAACACCGCAAGTTCGCCATAGGCTTCAATGGAAAGTTCCCGCCCAGGTTCCATGCCGGACAACATTTCATCCGCAAACGTATAGAACGCATCCGCCGCCGCAGGTTCCTGCAATAAGGCCCAAGCGAATTCTGCATAAGGTAACTTCGCCACAGATGCATCCGCATGTGTCACTCTGCCTGATACGAGATCAAAGGTGAAATCCTTCTCCGTATTCCGGTCTTTCGGACGTAACGTTCCTCGCTCAACAAACTGGACGTGGATGCCCTTCTTGGCCTGTGGCTCCTTGGCAAACGTCATGAATCCCAGCTGCCGCCGGAATGCGTAGGGTAAAGCCGTGTACAGCAAACGTAACAATCCTTTGGCCCCTGCGGTCACTTCCTCTGCGGGAAGGTCCAGAGCAATGTATACTTTTCTGCGTGTCGCTACAGACTGCATTACCGCATAGAGCAGGCGCTTGAACAGCACTTCGTTCATCTTCAAGGTGCTCAGCACTTGGGTGGGTGATCCTACGCCAGCATCGGTCGCCCCACCCTGTCCGCTCCTAGGTGATATAGGCAATTCAGCAAGTGCTGGCAGAACTGTACCTTGTTCGATGTCATAGGACGTGGCGAACACGGCATCCAGCCAGCCGCCTTGTTTCATCTGCTCTTCCGAGCGTTCGGGAGACAAGACGTAATTATGTGCAAAAAAGGCACTGCGCAGCCCGGTGAAGTCCGCAGACTGGTACACATTTTGCCCAAGGATTGTCTCCCCACTCTCCAGATGAAGCAGGTGAATGGCAGCCGGAAACTTCGTCTCGTCCTTCTCGCTACGGCCTGTTAGCTCCGCTGGAGCATCATAGACACAGTAGGGGTGAAGCACTTTTTTGATAAAAGAAGGGTCCAGTCCCGGCGATGCCGCAACCGTATCAAACCCCTCTGTTGTGCGAAACACCCCGCGCCGCTCTCGGGTATACAACTGTTGTTCAATGGGCGGGGTTACGGAAGAACGCATCATCCCACTCTCCCCTCAATGTACTTCAGCTTGTACAATAGCCATAAGAAGGGTTCATCCACGCGAATCGGACTAACCACACCCTGCAATTTCATATCCACCGGATTGCTACCCAGCGCAGAGACTGCGAAATAGGCTGTATCCTTGAAGTACACATCCATCGTGCCCTTGAATGGGCGATCCACCTTCTCGATAAAACGCCGGATCTCCCCGTCTATATTCTCGAACTCGGTTAAGTCGAACCAATCGCGGTGCACCATGTTGCGGAAGACATTGCTGTTGGATTTGATATAATCCCCCTCTTCATCCTTGAGGGAATGCAGCATGTCGCTTTTGGTGAGCACAACAGCCGTTGGAATATTGGTCTTGGCTTTGTCCTGGTACGCGATAAAATCTCCAAACATCGTCAGCACCACATCTCGAGGTTCATCGTATCGTGGTGTCCACTCTCCCGGCTCGTTGCCCAGGTTAATGCGGATTTTGTCCCGAATCGAACGAATTTGAAGCGGGTCCACCATAAACAGGATACCTGCCGAGTTCTTGATGTGCTGCCCATGAAGTCCGAGATAGTCCTGCTCCACCATACCTTCACCCGCAACGTCAAAGAACACCAGTGTCAGCGGCGCTTTATCTTCGTCCTTGAACACAAACTGGAAGATAAACGGCTCCTGCAACTTTTCCTTCTGCGTGGAATCCAGCAGGTCGCCCCGTTCGAACAACGGTTCTTCATAATCCGCACGGAACCGGCGGCTGATCTCCGCATTCAATGGCATGCAAGCCGCGTCAAAATGATCGGCCGTATAATGCTGCAATGTATGAATTAATGAAGTCATGTAGACGGATTTCCCCACCTGGGATGCACCAATAATGGAAATGATATTGCTCGGTGCTTTACCTGCCGTAACAGGCAGCTCGTTATGACATTGCGGACACAACCGGCGACGTGTAACGACACCATACCGATCGTTCAGCCCCATCACGATGTTATCGGAATAAATACGATGTTCCTCCGGTACATCATGCGGAGCCAATACGGCCTCCATATCAAATACCGTGTCGAGTCCGAACCTTTCGCGATACCGATTCAACTTTGCATCTTCCCCGAGTGCGTAGTCCTCATCATCATCGCGGTGATGTGCGGCGCGGAACACCACCTCTTCCGGTGAAAACTTGCTGAAACAATAAGGGCATACAATATCATAAAACAGCGGACGTTCCTCCGGCTGTTGTCTCTTCAAAAACCGACTAAAAAAGCTCATAGCCACTCCCCTCCCCTGATCAGTCAGACTAAGGTGATATACACTTGCACTACGATGACAGAGTAACCTTCCAATCGCTAGTGCAACTATCTAGTCTGATATAAGCCGATAGGCGGCTCCATATTTCGGTCCGTCCGTGAAGAATAATCGCACATAATCATCCTTAGCAACTTCAACGGGCGGCATCTCATTTCTTCCGGGAGCAAAATCACTCACAAAAGGATACACCGTACCATCTTCCTTATTCAGCGGAACCCCGCCCTGTTTGCGAACATAACAGAGGGCTTCCTTTGGAACAGGTACTTCCGCTGTGACGGTGATCAATACACTTTTTCGTTTCTGAAAAAAACCGCTCTTGTAGCGAATGGAAAAGCGGATATCCGCCTTCCCTGCGCTTGCAATCACCATGTTGTCCTCGTCTCGTTGACGGATCAGTACAGGTCCCTCTTCCTCCATCTGACACACATACACGGTGTACTTGATGGCACCAAAACCTGTAATCCGATCCGTGTAACCATTGCTCGCCTTATATTCCTCTCTCGTGTACAGCTTCAGCTTGCCCTGTGCAGGCTCTTCCCCGGTACGATCATCGCTCATCATATCCAGCTCCAGCCGTTCCACATACACAGCTTCTACCCGTTCCGGCCAGAGCCAGCGAAGTGTACAACGCCCTTCGTCCACCGCAAGTGTCAGTTTTCGAATCAAGGGTGTCGAAGGGTCTGCATCCGTAAACCGCATTTCCATTGACCTCCCGACGTTAGAATCCTTTGCTGCGTGTATCTCTTGGTCTCTGACCAAACCCTTCGGCAGAAGAAGTTCCGCCGCCAGCTTCACGACGACCCCTGCTCTTCCGCGGCGTGTTCTCCTTAATCGGAACAATCCAGGAGAAGAGGGTCAATACGCCAGACAAAATGAGCATCGCACCAAGACGTACGAATGTATCCCCCACGTTCGAACCGTCGAGTCCCCACTCCAGCAGAAGCCCTGCCAGTAGACCCGACACCGCACCACCAATACCAAAGCTGAGGGCGAGATGACGGTTATCAAACACGAGTCCGAGTGACACACCCAGCGCCACGCCAATCAGTAACACTGCTGCTACACGGAAAATCGCCAGATAAACGCTGTGCTCCATCATGCCTGTACGCTCCGTTACCAGCGTCCGTTCATCAATCGTATCGTAGATCTGCTGGAATGCCAGATTCAGACCACCGGAATCTGGTACATCATAGTACATGCCGCCCGTTTGCTGAGCAATATTACGTAGCAGATCCGTACCTGATGGGTCCACCAGGCTTAGTCCGACTGTATTAATAGAGATCTGTTCGTTGTTATATTGGGACAAAATATCGGTCGTGTCCGCTTCACTGAAGCCATCGGATAACAAGATGACAACGGTACCGCGTTTCGGGTCCTGTTTGCCCTGAATCTGCTCCATGCCTTCCCGCAGCACGGCATCAAAATTGGTGCCGCCCGAAGTCGTGACAATGCCATCGATTTTGCTATAAACCTCATTCTTGGCCGCTTCACTATCCAGCGCAATAAACGGCTGTAACAACTGCGGTTGGTCATCAAACGTAATGACAGCTACCTGTTTGTCACTCTCCATCTGGCTGATTAGTGTCTTGGCGGCTTCAAAACGTCCGTTATCCGGATCTGTCTCGCTCATGCTGCCCGAGTTATCGATCATCAGTACGATGTCCTTCACTTGCTTCACACCGCCCGGATTGATCTGATACAACAATTGCAGGGCGAGTCCAACAACAAATAACAGAGCCAGTGTTGCCGGAACAAGCAATTTCCACGACAGTCCCAGATACCGGAGCTTCCATGAAGCGCCATTCAGCTTGGGTGAGATCATCTCTGCGATCAAACAGAACAATCCAACGCTCAGCGCCAGTACGCCAAAGTATAATCCCATCAGCAACAGACGTGGCATCTCCCCAAGCCATTGACGCAGCATGATTTCTCCTGCCGCAAAGCCCACTGCCCCGCCAATCAGGCTGAACAGGACCAGGAGAAGATTGATTTTTCGCTGCATGTCTACATGCATCCTTTCCATACCAGCCGTAAACAGGCTGAGTTAATACAAGATTGGTGCTGGGTGTCAGGACACTTCCGGCGTCTTAACGAATGGGTGACAACTTTTCCACCAGACCAGCGGGGTGAAGTTCATAGCCATTCTCCGTGTACGAGTCATAATATACCTTGCCGTTCCGATACACCATGAGATCCTCCAGATGGAAACCGCCCATCAGATTCAGCTTCTCCACGCCACTACTGCGTTCTTCGTACACCACACCTAACTTGTAGATACGTGACGTCTCTTCGGCATGTGCCGCGTAGTCCATGAAAGCACTATGATGGTCACCAAAGAAATACTTCTCTTCATATCGATGTTCCTGCGTATAATCGAATACCCGGATCCGAACAACCGCCTGATCCTCCAGCGTGTGGTACAACCTGCGGAACAGATCATCGCGGGTTAATACATCTTTATCTCCGTAGGCAATCGTGACATTCGCCCGTTGCAACAGTTCTTCTTCAAATGGCAATCGCAATGGCTCGGCCGTAAGCAGCAACGAGTGACATACCTCCATCAGTCGTTTCAACAGACGGTCATCGCCTTCTGTGGCAAGCCGGTTCATGTCTCCCATGTAACGGTCCTCAAACCATACATCCCGTCCGCGTTTGGCTTCCAGGTCGATGATTAGCTCTTCCGTCACTTTGCCGTAGTACTCCATCACGTTCTGGCCGATGTATTCATCGGCAGCAGCGATACTTTGGGCAGCTGTCTCTCGCAGTGTGCGTTCCAGCGCTTCAAGTGCTGCTGTGACGTGACGACTAAAACGATGAAGTTCTTCCATCTCCGTATCGTAGATACGCAGCAGATGTAATTCATTTTCCAGTCGCAGTAATTCTACCTTTGGTACATACACTCGCTCCAGCATGCAGTCAATCAGATTGCGCACATTCTGTTTATCACGGAACAACGCTCGTTTGAACGACTGATCTTCCACTCGCTCTTGCTGACGTTGCTCCAGCAGAGCACGTGCCGATTCAAGCTGCATCGATTTATCCCGAATCAGTCCGAGCAGCGCTTCACGTACACTGCCAGGCTCACTGTCACTCCAGGCCGCCCACTGGAAGTAGCCAACCTCTGGATGCTCCGCGCGGGATTGTTCGGCCTGACGGCGCAGAGAGCCGCCAGAGCTGCGCTCACGCACACGCTCTTCGACAAGACGGACAACGTTATCGCGGAAGTACGCTTCAGCTCCTTGTCCAAACAACGCTCTCTCCGCTTCACGAAGTGAGAGCGGCTTCAGATCAGAGAAACTGACGTTATGCGTCATGATGCCACTCATGCCACTAACCAGATCTTCATTGGGCAGCAGGCCTTCGACTTTGCGTTCCACTGAGGCTGCGTCCAGTCCAAAGAAAGCGAGCTTGTCCTTAATGCTCCAATCCGGCTCCTGCCGCATGCGTGCGAGCAGATACCGATACAGGTGATATAACACCGCCAGTGCAATCGGCTTGTTTGGCCGCCTGATCTCGGCAAAACCCGCGCTGGCATAACCATGCTGATCAGAGGTGGTACGAATATTGTTTTTAAAGGATGTATTGTTGTAGGTGTTCGCTCCCGTGCTTGAAACGCTACCCGAGTGATCTACATCCTGCTTCCTGTTCTTCAGCAGGCAGATCCGGCAGATGATCTCAGCATTTTCGATCCAGCCACCGGGAACGCCGGTTCCACGCTCATTTTTGTCGGACAACAGATATACCAGATCAAACAACGGTGACGCGGGATGTGTAACCGGAATGGAGATCCCATCCTCCGTCACCAGCAGTTTACCGCTGAACGTGTAGTCCAGCGACTGCATATAATCCAGTTCCCGTAGAAAAGCAAGACCTGCTGCGCTGGCATACCCGAAGGAATCCACCTGTTCCATCTCACTGACCAATACATGCAGATCCGTCTGCACCGACTTGAAGGCTTGGGACAGAATGGTCTCCGTCAGCTTGGTGAGCTCCGGCAACAATACATTCAACGGATCATCCGCTCTGGTTACCACCGTAACGTAAATCCGATCAAATGACGAGTATAACCGTCCATATTCGGCAATTCGGTTACTGACCCGACGAAGCGTACGATTCAGATCGTAGAGCGCCTGATCCGATTCGTGGAAACTGCGGTGTACATCCTTGCGCCGTGTTTTGGACGGTCGCTCCGTCTGCCCAACGGACAAAGGCAAGCGGTGACGAGTCACCTGACCATCATCGGACGAGCCACCATTCCTCTTTTCACCCGGATGCTCTTTCTGATCTTCTGTACCAATCTGAACGTAGACCACACCGTCTCCGTTATCCCATTTCAGCCGATTGATCTCCTGCACAGCAGACACTGCAGGTGCAACCAGATCACCCACAAACATGAACAGCGCCGGGTAATGGATACTGCTGCGTCCATCACCCAGGCTGCCTTGACGCTCCTGCTCTATTGCATACTGCGCTGCATACTTCTCCAGATCACGCTTCAGGGTATTGTTCGAATTGAACTCCATCCCGGCCGCCATCTTACTTCAGCCTTCTGCGAATGTCGTTCAGCTTGGACGACATTGTTCTGTAGAACTGATAGATGTCTTCTCCGTTAGCCAGTTCTACCCGCTCGTATTCGAGACGATCGCGCGATTCCATGAACAGCGCAGCCAGATCATCCAGCTTTGTCAGCAGTGGGGTGATATCTTCTGAAGCCGTCAGATCATTATCCCGACGGGAGGCTTTGCGCAGCAATGTACTGCGATCCTTCTCCGCCAGACCGCGGAAGTTGCCAAACACTTCATACTCGGCAAAGTTACGGCTCTTCATCAAGTTTGCGAACGGCTCCCATGCGTCTTCTTCCGGGTCACGGTCATAGACGTAGAGGGCACCTTTTTTGACGATGGTGTCAGTATATAACGCTTCGATGAAGCGGTCATACCACTGCTCTTCGTCCTGGTACTGGGCAAGAATGCCTTCGAGTTCGGCAACTTTGGCCGAGATGGCATTCATCTTTGCCAGTTCCTCACGGACACGTGCGATCAGCTGCGGAGAGCGTACCAGGTTTTCTTTGGCCATATCTTCATTAATACTTCCGAAAATATCCTTAACGCCTACACGCGGCAACCCTTCGGTTTGCAGACGCTTCAGCTCGATCACGGCCCGCTTCACTTCGCCGAGGTTCGGCGTGGTGGACGTCAGACGCATGTCGTAGGCTCCCAGTTTGGCAGACAGATCAAACGCTTCTGTTGTCACAATCGCATACCGATTGCTTGTATTCTCATCAATGGATTTGGCTGTCACAATGTTGTATCCAAGCGCCTGCTCAAATTCGTTACGCACACGGGCGTTATACTGCTTCACGCGGGCGTTCTCGTACACATCTCCCCATGATTTCTCCGGAATCGGAGACGGCAGATAGGTCCAGTTGTTTTTCTCCGTTTGCACCAAGTGACGACCAATGCCTTCTTTGTCCAAAATGGTACGTTCATAACTTTCCTCATATACTTTGAGCGGTGTATACACAAAGAGGGGTACCCCGTTGCGGGTGTTCAGCCAGAATATCCGGTTACGCACTTCACTTTCCTTAACGGTAAAATGAGATTTGCCTACCGCATTGTTCTGATAATTGCGAATCCCTTTCAAGATGCCTGGCGCCTGTGCCGGTACCGATACAAATCCCCATGAAGGGAAATGCAGACTGCCTGTACTGTTGCTCAGATTGAACACCGGAACCGCCTCATCATCCAACTTGCCAGCAATGAAACGTTCCACGAATTTCTCGACTGACTCATCCTGACCATATTTGATCACCAGGAAATCTTCCATGGAACGGGTAATCAGATCACCGAATTTCTCACTCAGGAAGTCGGAGATGGAGCTGACGATATCAATCTCGTTTTCTTTCACCCACTGGCTGGAGTTTTCTAGCAATTCACGAGAGAAGTCACGGATCAGATCATCTGTATCACGTTTATCCAACAGCCCGTCCACCACACTGACGATATCCGGTACACTCACAACGTTCCAGTAATATGTTTTGTTGCCTTTGTGATCGGCTTGTTCCTCGCCGCGTGTCAGCAGATCACCGTTCTTGGCGAATATCGAGCTAAGGGCGTTCAGCGTTTCGGTAAATACGTTATAAATGCGGCTGTTCTCTTGGTTCAGCAACTCATACAGATCTTCATAGAACTCGATCATCTGATCGTTGCGTTCCACGTCGGCGTGCAGCCAGTACTCATGAATTTTTGCTTCAATATAAGCATTCTTTTTCTTCTCTTTGGAGACAAAAGCACTCTTCGCATCGCCCAGTTTCTCTTCGGACTGCTCCTGAGCTGCTTCAATATCACGTGGAATGCGGAAGGCATTCTCACGCAACGTTTCGATGTACGACTGAATCATCTTCAGTACACAGAAACCTTTTTCCGTATAAATCAGACGGGAGACATAGAACGGACCTTGTTCGGGATGCAAAAACATACGCCGGATCTGTTCGGTGAACTGACCGGCAATCTCGCCTGGCAGTTGTTTCTTCGCCTTGATATATTCTTCACGGGCACGAGCCAGGAAGTTCTGTTCCAGTTCGGTGTCCATATTCACAACCTGTGATTTCACCACGTTGCCATAGGATAAACGCTCACTGTTCTGATACCCAGGCAGTGGCTCTGGCACGCGCGCTTCAAAGGACTTGACCACACTTTCGAGATCAATACCCAGCTTGCGGGCAAACTTCTCGGTATCCTCCTGGTTTGGTGCTTTGGAGAACATGGTGTTCATTTTATCGAACATGCGATACGCCAGATAAGTGGTCATCTCTTCAATCGGCAGGACAGCCGAAGATGCACCGATGATGTTGTAATCATAGTTAGCCGGGTACACCTTGTTCATCTGTGCAATGTTGGTGCGAATGTTGCTGATATAGTCATGGATCGCAAACTCCTCACCCGACTGCTTCTCCTCACTTGCCATGAAGTTGGTAATGTTCTCGGCCGTGACGTTCATGCAGTAATCGTAGGCGTTCTCCAGCAATTTGCCTTCGGTATTCGTAGCAGAGATTAGATGACACAGGTTAAATGGAGGCAGTGGTGAGTTCACGGTTAAAATATTGCCGTACTTCTGTGTAAACCGCTCACCGCGGCTATCCACGTTCATCCAGTAATCCAGCTCTTTGAGCGCAGCATATCCGTTTTTACGAATGTATTCACGAGTGTGTTCACTCAAGCTTTTGTTGGACAGGTTCACATCTGGCGTGAACAGATATCCCAGCGTATTCACGCGGTCAATCCCGGCAGAGCCGTGATCACGTTCGATAATGCCGCGCACGATATAGGAAATATCGAGGAAACAGCCGCTGCCTGTACCGCCGGACAGACCTGTCAGCAGGAACACCATCAGTTTTTTGTTGGTGCCTACGGATAAGGTTTTGATCTTTTTGTCGATAGCCTGTACGACCTGATTAATCTTGGTGAACAGGAGCAGACGTCCAGCCTGACGCACCCCTGCGGCGCCGTTCATGCCGTCCGTAATGCTCAGTTCGGGAGACAGCCAGTCCGTAATATACGGTTCAAGCACGCTACGGTTCTGTAGAAGTCCGCCAATTTCGGCATTGGACAGCAATACGAATTCATTGATCGGATCAAGTCCGATCCCTTTATACTTTTTGGCACGATCCTGTTCGTTTGTCTCAAAAGCCAGAAACTCCACATTGTCCGGCTTGTCCATTTTTTTCTTGGATACCGGGTCCTGTGGCAGCTTGAAACGACGGTTGATTTGATATTTGAGACGCAGCAACGCATCAATTCCCGTTCCTCCCAGACCAATAATCAGAATGGGATTATCAATCGTATCAACTCTGATCTTCTCACTGACAATACCTCCGCCAAGTGATACATCCAGTTGCTGAATATGTTCTCTAACAATCGGTTTCATTCCATGTCCTCCCTTTAGTTAGACCAGTTGGGCACAAACTCATTACACTTGCCACTCCGATGACAGAGTAACCTTCCGATCGCTGTTATCCTCAGATTTTTTTGGTTCCCTTTTCTAAAGGGAAAAATCTGAGGATAAAGGCGAACGCTTCGCTTCTTCAGGTTTTCTCTGTCCTCTCCGTTCTCGTGTAAACAATTATATCCAACTTAAATTTGCATTCCTTTTAAACCAAACAATCAACTTACACCAGATACTCAATTAAAATGGTCTTGTCCGCCTGTTGCAGCGGGATGCTCAGTCGGTCACCGTTCTTCAGTTCAACGCCTGAGCTTGCATCGACTGCACGACCGGATTTCTCCAACGTACCGCCTGCGCTGTTACGGATTATAATTCGATCCCCATTGCTGGGCGTAAATACATATTTTTCGGTTTCCTTCAGCTCAGGGTCCAGTTGCAACAACTGATGTAGATGGAATCTGCCCCGGAAGGATACCAGCTTTTTATATTGCGGATAAGACTTGTCTCCCGTGTTCTCATCACGAATCTCCACAACCATCTGACCTACAAATCCCCGGTTTTTGCGTTTCAGCCAGCCCATCAGGAACCAGGCACCAACACCAACCACGATCAGGGCTATAACACCCAGGATGACAGGCAACCAAGGAAACGGCTTGTCCTGTTCACCGCCTGACGTTGTTGGTTGAGATCCACTTCCGGCTGATCCACTCGCGTTGATCGTGATTGGCTCACTTTCACGGTAGAAGCTGTCTTCTTCCGCACGGATGACTAATTCATAGTTATGATTGTCCGGTACTTCAAACGTTCCGGCAAAACCAGAACCTGTGTTTTCCAGCGGTTGTTCTTCACTTTTGCCTGTATCTACATCTTTCACCACCAGCGTCGCCTTCATATCTGTATACAGATCATTATCCTGAAGTGGCTGACCGCCATTCTCCAGTTTGGCTGCAAGATCTACCTTGTCCCCTTTGGTATAGGACTTGGTCTTAATTGGGTCCACAACGAGCTGAAGATCATAGTTGAACAACAGGTTGATATCGATGCTGTCTTTCGGAGCCCCTTTTACCCGAAGTTTCCAGTCACCTTCTTGGGGTTTCAACAGCTTCACGAGTGAATAACTCTTCGACGTCGAGAGCTTGGCTGCGTCCGATTTCAGGTCCACAGCTTGTCCGGAAGGGTCCGTCAATTGCACTTCCACCGGCTTCGAAGACATGATCGAAATGTTTGCTTCCAATACACTGTCATTCGGTACATTCACGGTAACTTCCTGATAACTGCCGTTTCCCGTTACAGAGGGCAGCTTCACCACATTCAGTTTGGCATGATCGGCGAAGATTTCACTCAGAATCTGTGGCAGATCATCCGGCGTATCGGTAATGAATGATTTACCTCCAGTCTGCTGAGCCAGATCTGCAAGTGCATTCTTGTTCAGCTTGCCATCGGCGTTCAATCCAATCGTATACACCGGAATACCCTGATCCTGTGCTTCCTTCACGGCTTTTGCCAGGTCAGCATCAGATTGTGCCTGTGTACGGCCTTTGGTTTTGTTAAAGTCATTGTTGCCATCCGCCAGTAGCACGATCATTGGCGAGTGGGCTGGGTCTGCACCATGATTCAGTATGTTGACGGCTTCGGCGACACCAACTGAGACATCGGTATATGGCCCCCGGCCAAGCTGATCAATAAAATCCTTCAGGCTGCTCTTGTCCGCATCGGACTGAATCTCCAGCATAGCCTTTTCCCGCTCCACCTGATCGGTATAAGCGACAATCCCTACCTTGTCCCCCTGGACGGGCAGCATATCAATAAACATTTTCATGGCTTCATTACTGATCTTGTCACGGTCACTTGTATTCATTGAGTTACTTACATCGGCTACAAGTACCGCATCGATTCCGCTTGTCTGTGCCTGAGCCGCTGCAGCTTGTGGCAGCAACGCTTGAGGTAACAGTAGCGTTAGAATTGTCAGCAGAACCATCGTTCCACTAAGCCAGCGTATTTTGCGTGTCCGCAGCATTGGATGTACTCCTTCACGTTTGAGATTAAAATGGGAATAGTTTATTATAGGCGTCAAGCCTTAAGGAAATCTTAACAGTCTACTAACAAATTCTGAAAAGCACCCCTATCTTGAGTTACAGTTTTGTAATGACTGACAAAAATCGACGATTTCATGCCTTGAACTGGCACAAAAGTACCAACTATGGAAATATGATATAGTTATTGCCAGCAAACTGCAATATAACAACGCTTGTTCACCAAGCCATAGAAGGGAACGGATTATGGTTACATACGGATGCCTCGCCATATTGTTTCTTTTTGTCATCATAAAGGTAATTGCACTCCAGCTTCATCGGAGGAAACCAATTTCCCGCGAAGACACGGATCGTACCCTCTACACTATTCTGAATGGTGAGCGTGATTAAGCATGAGTACTAAACTAGTTGTATCCATACGACCATTTCATCGAACGACCTATGCCTATGAAAAGTTGCAAGTCTGCTCACGTTGTGGACAGTACACCTGCCTGTGGGAAGAGGAGTGCACGGCCTGTGGCCGGGGTACCCTGAACTCCGTTCAGTCGAAGGCGACTTCCCGTGTGAAACGCCGCATTGCACGCGACCTGTTCATTACCATATTGTTCGGTGCTGCTGCCACCTATTTTGGTGAAACCATAGATCAGACCATGGCGGCAGCCAGCGTTTCCCTGCTGCTTCTGGCCTTACTCATCTTCATGCAGAAACGTTCGTTCGAGGTAGAGCAGCAGCGCGAGTTGAAGCGCACGTTGCAACAGGATGAGGAACTCATCCGCCAGGGTATTAACCGCAACTGGGCTCTGGTCGCCGAAGCTCGAAAGCAGGATGAAGCACTTGCCTATGAGATGCTCCGCGAGATCGGCTCACTCGTCTACAATGACCGGATTCGACTGCAACAGGTTGCGCTGTTACAATCCTTTGTCCTACGCAGTGATATGGATCTGCAGCTCAAGCCCTTGCTCTTACGCAGCTTCGAGCGGCTGCTGGCTGAATATATTGGTGAGATTGCTCGGCTTAAGCCGGATTTGATCCGTGAAGATGCGATTCGTTATATCGCGACCTATGAAGTGAACATTTTACAGCTCCACAATGGAATTCAGATACTTACAGCCGTAGCTGCTGCTGCCGTGCGCAAGAGCAAATATATTGAGTTATTCCCTAGTCTTATTACCCGCTACGCCCGCTTTATGCCCAAGGATCGCTTCATGAGACTTTATCACACGATTGAACGCTATCCGAGCAAGGCACGAGGGGGATTGGCAGAGTCGGTAGGTCGGGTTTATAACGAGAAATATCGGGATCAATATGCAGATGTTCAGCTGTAGGGATGATATATTGAGAAAGAAAAACGTAGTTTAGTGCAAACTCACTCCCTGTATATAGACGAATGCAATTTCATCCATCCCTGCATGCGCGTCAGCACCACAGATCGAAGGTTATGCTTCTAATGATATAAGAATTAATCCAAAAACACCCCATCCTTAGGTCTAGGATGAGGTGTTTTGAATTTTATGGCAGTCTGCCACGTGCTATGCGAAGTACACGGACAGAAAGAAAAACTAGATGAGGAATATCTAAATGGCATCTTCCATGGATCAAGCAGGCGCGCCAACAGGCACTCGAAGATGACAAAAAGAATAAGCGGAAATGAGCATCTGTCCTGGTGAAAAAGGGCCGCGACGTGGTTCCGTCGCGACCCTTGATCTGAAGGTTCGGTACATCTGTACCCGAACCCTCTAATATGTGCCATGCCAAACCCTGTGGCATGGCATGGTGCCCGCGCAATTGCGGCTGTATCGCCGCTTGCGCCAAGGCTTTACCGTCCGCGACGAGAATCGCGACGGTCACCCTTCGCCTGTCCGCGTCCTGCGGATTCCGGACGGCGAGAGCCTTCGCTACTTCGCCCGGAGGTGCGCTTGTCGGCACTACGGCCAGCCCAGCCGCTACTAGCTGCGCGGCCGCTTTGACCCGTTGCTCCGCGACTGCTGTCGCTGCTACGCGCGGAACCACGACCTGCGCTGCGCTCGTCGCCACTGCGACCCGCACCGCGTCCACCTTGACCCGCTGCACCACGACTGCTGTCGCTACTGCGCCCACCGCTACGACCACCACTGCGTCCGCCTTCACTGCGGCCACCTTCGCCACCGCGGGAACCACGCCCCCCACGTCCGCCATCTCTGCGATCGTTACGGCCTGCACCGCGACGGGCACTACCAGTTCCGGAAGAGCGTCCGCCTGAACGTTCGTCATCCCCTTGACTGTTGATGGAACGTCTAGCTGCTCCAGTTGAAGCAATTGGACCTTCGCTTGTCCACTGGATACGGGACAGCTTTTGGTCAATACCTTGTTCAATACGTGCAAGTTCCGGTCTGTCGTGCTCTGTTGCAAACGTTACAGCAAGACCTGTACCGCCTGCACGGCCCGTACGACCAATCCGGTGGATATAACTTTCCGCATCATGCGGCATATCGTAGTTAAATACATGCGTAACGCCTTCAACATCAAGTCCACGTGCAGCTACATCTGTAGCAACCAGCACTTGCAGTTTGGCATCGCGGAACGCTTTCATTACGTTCTCACGCTTGGATTGGGACAGATCTCCATGAAGTTCATCACTTGCATAACCTGCTTCACGCAGATCTTGGTTCAGCTTGGATGCACGACGTTTGGTCCGACAGAAAATAATCGCCAAGTATGGGCGATACGTATCAATCATGCCGCGAAGCGCTTCTAATTTACCACGATCCGTACATTCCAGCACTTGCTGGCGAATTTGTTTGATCGGGATAACAGATTGGGAAGATACTTTTACATCTTCCGGATCTTTCATGTAGGTCTTCGCCAGGTTACGAATGCCCTTAGGCATCGTTGCTGAGAACAGCATTGTCTGACGTTTATGTGGTAGCTCGCTAAGAATCGTCTCCACATCGTCCAGGAAGCCCATGTGCAACATTTGGTCGGCTTCATCCAGCACCAGTTTTTTCACATTATCCAGCTTCAACGTGCCACGGCGCAGGTGATCCAGCAGACGACCCGGTGTACCAATAACGATCTGGGTACCGTTCTGCAATTTACGCAGTTGTTTATCCACATCCTGCCCACCGTATACGGCAAGCACGTGCAGTTTATCGTCATTTGCCGTGAGCTTCTTCGCTTCTTCCGTAATTTGCAGCGCAAGCTCACGCGTAGGCGCGATAATCAGCGCTTGCGGAGAACGGTCGGATACGTTAATTTTCTGAATAATCGGCAGCAAAAATGCCAGCGTTTTCCCTGTCCCTGTCTGTGCCTCAGCGATAATATCGCGTCCACCCAACAGTACCGGAATCGAACGCTCCTGTACCGGAGTCGGCACGGCGATGCCCTGATGTTTCAGGATCTCGCACCATTCCGGGCGAATGCCCAGTTGTTCAAAGTTTGCCAATCGTTACACCTCTGTATATTCATTTAGATAAGTCCATTTCATAATGACCTTAGTATCAGTATCTGCCATCAAGACTAGTTTTCCTTATATCAATCATGATTATGAAATGAATTTTTTAAAAAGCAATCCACTCGTTGCTCTTCTTCTCCATACCCTGTAGTTTACACGTTAGTCAAGCAAAACAAAAGGGGATACAGCGTTACACCCCCAACTTGTAGCACAAAACCCCAAGATCAGCGTAACTTGTATCGACCAAGTGAGTTTGAGGACGGTTATGAGAGAGTGTGTGAGGTTGGTTTTGAGAGTAACTATAGGAGCCCCTCTGAGAATGATGATGAGTGGAGTAAGCTAAAGCGCTAGCTCGAAGTATGACCCTGACTCTGTAGAATGGGGTTGAGGATTGAACTGCACATGGTCAGGCGGAGGTTATGCGGGCTACAGTGTCTGATGGCGCTCCTTGAGAAAGATGTATTGGATCGTTATGTTCATAATCCTTGGATAGTTTAGAGATTTCGTTGAGATTGAGATAGCTGCTATGATTCTATAAATTGTTGTACAGGATATTCTGAAACAGATCAAAAGGAAGCTATTTTGCAAAAGTTTCAGGAATTGAAAGAGTACCTCACATAACTCCGTACATTGAGATCAAGATTCAAGATTTCTCGTGGTTCAAAAATAGCTCTAACGCTGAACCTCCCACGTACCACTGATTCTAACGAATCCAGGGCACCCTATTACGCCAATTAAAGCCGTTTGGATTTTCTAACGAACTCCAGTCACTTAATTACTCGGAAATACCCGCGAAACGACATCAGTATAGGTGGAATCAGCAAAATAAGATGTCTAAGATTCGTTAGAATAACGAAAACATGAAATAACCCCATATAAGACGTGCTAAGTTCGTTAGAATTTACACATAGGGAAGGACACAAGCATCAACACAGTAACATCACCTACAGCAATAACAACATATACTAGAACCAGAACACCAACTACAAATACTAGAACTAGGAACAACAACAAGCACTACCTATACTTCTACTAGAACTACTACTACAACTGCTACTACAACTACAACTTCTACTAGAACTACTACTACAACTGCTACTACAACTACAACTACAACTACAACTACAACTACAACTTCTACTAGAACTACCACTACCACCATTAGAACTACTACTACTTCTTCTTCGTTCTTTTTCTGTTCTCTTCTTCACTGTACACACCACACACTCTAATAAAAAAAAACAACGACGCCCTCTCCCAGACTTACATTGGGAAAAAGTGCGCCGCTGATAAGAAGTATATTTTTATGTTATCTACTACATAGGGCTGTCACATGTCTGCTCAACACTACTTTAGGACAGTAGCCTTCATAACTTTATTACTTGTTTAGATCCTTAATTCCAGATTTAATAAACTGTTCATTTTTCACCTTGTCCGCGTAACTATAATCAGACATTGCACCTTTGGACAACAACCTTCGTTGCAACCAAGTTACGAACCGTGCCCTCCAGCTGTAGCAAACCCACTCCGTTCAAGAATGCGAGTGCTCTCCTCGTTCAACCCGCGCAGGTGCACGGTTTTGCCAAGCTTCGCGTATTTGAACTTCACTTTGCCAATAGCCACAACCGCAGTGTTATCCCAGATATGTGAACCTCCGAAATCAATCGTGATCTCCTCCGGATCGGCCTCTGCATCGAACTCATCCACGAATCGGGACGAAGAACCGAAGAAGAACGGTCCGTGAACCCAATATACTTTCTGCCCTTGTTCCTGGCTCGCCTGTACGCGAATCTTGGTCTGTTTCCAGCCAAAATGCAGCACACTGAGCACAACGCCGACCATAACCCCGATCGACAGATCGTGGGTATAGACCACAATCGCCACCGTCACGATCATGACAAAGGCTTCCGCGCGCGGCACGCGAGTTATATTTTTGATAGAACTCCAGTCGAATGTTCCGATACACACCATAAACATCACACCGACGAGTGCCCCCATCGGTACCTGTTTCACCACACCGCTAAACAGCAACAACAGGATCGCGAGAAACGCACCCGCAGTAAACGTAGATAATCTTCCACGTCCACCAGACTTCACATTAATGACCGACTGCCCAATCATCGCACAGCCGCCCATGCCGCCAAACAAACCGTTCACGAAATTCGCAATACCCTGACCACGCACTTCACGGTTCTTGCTGCTCTTGGTCTCGGTCATCTCATCCACGATGGTTGCGGTCAGCAGAGATTCCAGCAATCCAACCAGTGCCATGGTGAATGAATAAGGTAGCAGAATCATCAGCGTGTCCCAAGTCCACGCAATATTTGGCAAGTGGAACATCGGCAGAGTGCTCGTTATATTTCCCATGTTTCCTACCGTTCTTACGTCCAGGTGAAACACCACGGTAATAATCGTCATTACGACGATTGCAATCAGTGGAGCTGGAATGCCTTTGAAAAACCGTGGCAAAATATAAACGATCGCCAGCGTGCCCGCTACCATCGCATACATGATCCAGTTCGCTCCCGTGAAATGGGTTAACTGCGCCATAAAGATCAGGATAGCCAGTGCGTTAACGAATCCGGTCAGTACCGAATGAGGCACAAACGTAATAAATCTCCCAACTTTAAATATGCCCAGTAAAAACTGGATAATGCCAGTCAAAATCGTAGCCGCAAAAAGATATTCCACGCCATAATCCTTGACGAGTCCAACCATCAGTACCGCCATGGCACCTGTTGCCGCCGAGATCATGCCTGGTCTTCCACCAGCAATCGAGATCACAATCGCAATCGTAATCGAAGCGTATAATCCGACCATCGGATCAACACCTGCAATGATGGAGAACGCAATGGCTTCCGGAATTAACGCCAGCGCTACCGTAATGCCTGCCAGCACGTCTCCGCGAATGTTGCCAAACCATTGTTGTTTTAAAGTATTCATATGTTCTTGCCGTTCCTCCTACGTGTATTCCTTATAATGGACAATCCTGCTGATGAGTAACGGAAGCCGTTCACACTAACCAACTACCCAGGACAGCACAAAACAACGGATTCCTCTCCGCGTCATTCACCTATGCTCATCCCTGAGTTGCATCATTATTTACCATCCATATAGCCTTGACGGGTTAATATGCACTCATGTCTTTTCCGTTCCAGTGTGTACCGCTGGTGTTCCATTACTGCCTCAGTTGTCTTACTCGTGCGACATCAGGAGCTGATCCTGACGCCCATAGGTTTTCCCCTCTCAGAAAAACCGGGTCCGTTAATGTACTGACCTATTATTATAGTCACAGGACCGGATATGTACTAATACAGTTAAGACGAAAAAACAGAACCTTTTCTTCTATTATCTTAATCTTTCTATAATTTACTCACCAATTCTCTATTCACAAAAAATAACCCGCAAAGATCCTTTGAAGAAAGTCTCTTTACGGGTATTCTTGTGATGTAATGCTGTTGCTAGAACCTTCCCGATTTGAATATCGAATAGAGCAGGAAAGCCACCATCAAAATCGCCACCAGGAAACCAATCTCAATGACCGGAATATCCCACAGCATCGTGGACTGATGACTGATCGACGAACCGATAATCAGGCCCACCATGATGATACAGAAGGCAAGTAACACAATACTGAAAGACAGCCGATTGCTGATCTGGTCCATTCTGCGCATGAGTGCATCCAGTTCAGGGACACTAATCTCCAGCCTCAGCTTGCCTTTGCTAATAATGGATGATAATTGCCTTAACTGCCCTGGCAGACCAATGACACTCTCGGCCATATCGGCCGCACTGCGGAACAAGCGATTCTTGATTCTTCCAGCGCTAAAACGTTCCTTGATCAGCTTCCGCCCAAAAGGCTCGGCCATATCTACAATGCTCAGGGAAGGATCGAGATGTTCAATTACACCTTCCATCGTTAGCAACGATTTACCGAGCAGCAGAATATCCGCAGGCATGACAACCCGGTGCCTCTGGGCTACGCCGAACAAGTCATTCAACGCCTGACCCACACTAATCTTGGAAAAGGGAATATCGTAATATTTGCTACGCAACTTGTCCAAATCCACATGAAGACCACGCAGGTCCATGTCATCTGGCATCATGCCGAGTTTCTCAATCGCCCGGATCATACTGTCGGTATCTTTGCGCATTAACCCAATAATAAGCGAAGCGAGCTGTTGTTTCATCTCATCACTCAGACTGCCCACCATACCGAAGTCTATAAAAGCAAGACGTCCATCCTTTAATACCATCAGGTTGCCCGGATGTGGGTCAGCGTGAAAGAATCCCTGAATAAAGATCTGATTCAATAATGAATCCACCAACCGCTCGGCAATGTTATTCAGATCATGACCGCGTCTGACCAGTTCTTCACGATCATTGAGCTTGATACCTTCGATATACTCCATAGTGAGCACACGGGACGAAGTCTGATCCCAGTAGATTGTCGGGATTTTCACCTTGTTGTCCTGTTGGTATTGCTGTGCAATCTTTTCCGTATTTCGGCCTTCGACCGTATAATCCAGCTCGGCCATCAACGCCTGAGCATATTCTTCGACCATTTGCGGAATCTGATATTGCTTCACCCAGTCCCAGCGCTTCTCGGCCATGGCTGTCAGTTCACGCAAGATATCCAGGTCACGCTGCACAATACGCGATATGCCCGGCCGCTGAATCTTGATGGCTACCGACTCACCGCTTCGAAGTTTGCCCAGATGCACCTGTCCAATGCTGGCCGCAGCTACAGGGGTATCCTCGAACCGGGAAAAGATCTCCTCCAGCGGTGTATCCAATTCCTGTTCCAAAATACCCCGTGCCGTCTCGGAAGAGAACGGTGGGACCTGATCCTGCAACTTCACCAGCTCGCGAATGACAGACTCAGGCAACAGATCTGCCCTTGTGCTTGCGAGTTGCCCCAGCTTGACGAAAGCTGGCCCCAGCTCCTGCAGCACAAGCCTGATACGTTCACTCAGCGTTTTGGTGGTGTGTGCTTCACGCGACATCCACCGTCTGGGCAGAGCCAGCAGCTGGAACAAGCCCAGCTCCTCGACCATATAACCGAAGCCATGACGCACGAGCGCCATGGCAATTTCACGGTATCTGCCGACATGTTTGATTCGCACTGCCATCTACTCGATCTCGTTTCCTTTGAGAGGAGGAGGAACTTCAAGTGGAGCTGGGGATTCATCAGGTTGAAGCTGTGGTGAGTGGCCCAGTTCGGCAAGTTTTTTCTCCAGAACGGCAACGCGCTGTTCCAGACTGGTTACATCACTTTCGGATGCCACACCAGCTTCCTGAAGCACACGCTTGACCTGTTCTTGAATCACTCTCTTGAACTGGCCTTGCTCTTCATCGCCCCGTTCCAGCAGACGTTCAACCAAAGCTTTGGATTCACCGGGCGCAAGTTCCCCGCGCTTGACCAAATCATCCACGGTTTTCTCAATTTTTTCTTTGCTTACGACAGTAAGACCAAGCCCTAACGAGATCGCCTTTTTGAACAAATCGCTCATTTTTGTCATCCTCCTCTTCGTTGATCTCTATATTATACCCCTTATACTCTGCATGCAAAAATGTCAGTCCGATCAGACGTAACGCGCAGCCCATTTGCCTGCTTGCAGAAGTAACTTGCGGTACGTTTCGTGTGCAAAAGACGGCACATGGTGACCCGGCATCAGATAAACAATACGCCCAACACCATATCGATGAGCCCAAACCGCAGGCTTTGGTCCTTCTTCGGATTGATATTCAAGCAATATTTTCGTTTCGGCAAAAGAACCAAATTCGAACTGATAAGGCTCTTCTTCCATTGTGAAATTCGTAATGCCCTCCGTCACGGGATGGCTTTCCGCCGTTACAGTGAATTCAAGCGGTGCATACGCCGGATGATGCAGGAACTTGGCACCGATCATCTGTTTGAGCTCATAACGATTTTGGAGCGAAATGCCGTTATGTATAATGACCAGTCCACCCCCATTACTTACATAGGACAACAAACCTGCTGTCTGCTGTGGAGAGACTTTACCCTTCCAATCGTCCATGTATGAGATACATACATCAAACCCGGTTATATTTTCTTGCAGCAACATATTCCGATTCTCACTGCACTGCACAGTCATAGTATCATGGAAAATTCGGCTAATCTCCGCATCCACCCCCTGAAGCGGGTGCCAATCCGGATGTGTATAATCGCCAAGTAATAGTGCTTTTTTACGATGATCCATTCAATTAATCTCCTTTCTTGTTCACCTCACTGTATAAAACCAACTACCAGGGGAGCTTCTCTCCCTTGTAGTCCACATATGCGGGCTGATCTCCTTTAAACTGTTCATGGCGGTCGATAAGTACTGCGATATGCTGTGCAGATTGCTCGGGCGTGAGATCCGCAGCAACATCCAATTCGCCCCTCATATAACTCTGTACCCAACCGGGATGCACAAGCATCACTTGTCCGCCTTCATCCTTCAGACCATTGTGCACAAGACGGGCCTGTATGTTCAAAGCAGCTTTGGACATACAATAGGCATACCACCCATCCCGACTGCATTGTTCTATACTTCCAGCCTCGGAAGAGATATCAACAATCAGCTTGACCTGTCCTTGAAGAAGGAGGGGTAACAGGGAATGAGTCACACGCAGTGTACCTAAGGTGTTCACATTAAATACTTCAGCCATCTCCGCCATATTCAACGGCCCGCGGATATGATCCGTAATACTTCCTAGTATAGCCGCATTATTGATCAGCATATCCAAATGATTCGTATCCAGCTTCAATGTCTCCGTGAACAGAGCTACCGACAGGTCGTCCGCGATATCCAGTTCGATGGCGCGCAGATGGTCAGGATATCCTTCTGCAAGCATACGAATTCCCTCGGAATCTTCCACGTCCAGACCGGCCGCATACACGAGATACCCTCTCTTCAGCATCTGTGCCGTCAAAGCCAATCCCAATCCACGAGCAGCTCCCGTTACACATACGGTTCTCATCATGATGTCCCTCCCTCGCATAATGATTCTGTCTTTTATTCATTCCACATATTCATCTGAAAACCTTTAATTCAGAATAGGATTGCCAACTTCACGACCAAAGACTCAGGAGGTAAAAGCAAGATTAGAGCCATTTTGCTTATTGAATTCAGCTATCTATTTGAGCTATAAATAGCTGTTATTATCTCTGCATATCTCGCTCCTGCCGATAGGCTAAACAATGTTCCACCCATCTTCGAGCAGCTGCCGGATAAGAGCCCAGATGAACGTGCGTATACCCCGCCACGATGTTGCCTGCGGCATATCCCTCTTGCTTCAAGCCACGCATCCCCTTGGTCTCATACGCATAAGGAATCGTTTCTTCATCACGATAGGTCATTGTCGAATAATGAAATTCATGACCCCGAAGTACTTCACCCTTTTTCAGCAAAAAGGAATCCCGAACGCTACTTGCTTCACGGTAGCCAAGCGCAGCGCGCTTCTTCTGCATCTGCACCTGTGCGGGGATAATGCCCGCCATGTCGAAAGTAACTCCCTTTCGGTCGATCAACGTTTCTCCAAGCACCATGTAACCACCACACTCGGCAAATAAAGGCATGTTGGATTGTACTGCCTGTCGAAGTCCTTCCAAGAACTCTTGGTTACCGGCAATCTCTGCTGCAAATTCCTCTGGAAACCCGCCACCCAAATAGATGCCATCCACATCCGTTGGAATACCTTCACCAGCGAGCGGACTGAAGTAATGTAATCGGGCCCCGGCTGCTTCGAGCAATTCCAGATTATCGGGATAATAGAAATTAAATGCCGCATCGCGCGCAACGGCAATGACAGGCTGTACTGCATATGATACATGTCGATTATTAACGTGGATCACTGAATTGGAAAGTGAATCGTAATTAGAGCCTGATTCATCATTAGCCGAATCAGCGTGGGCAGTAGTTGCAGAACTCACTTCTTCTGCATTCAAAGGCGGGGCGCTTGTCGCCAGTTCCAGCAGAAGATCCAGATCGGTGCCCTCCATCAACACATCGGCAGCCCGCTGAAATAAGGGTTCCAGTTCACCGCGCTCAATGGCAGGCACCAGCCCCAGATGTCTCTCGGGGATGGACATGTCTTCATCCCGCTTCAGCCAGCCAACCACCGGAATGCCGCACATCTGCTTAATGGCTTTTTGCACAATGGTATAATGACCCGCACTTCCACAACGGTTGACGATTACTCCGGCAATATTTAATTCAGGCTCCAGCTGTTGAAAACCCAAGACAATCGCGGCCGCACTGCGAGCCATGCTGCGTACGTCCACAACCAGAATCACAGGGGTCTGCGTGACCAGAGCAATCTCTGCAGTTGAGCCTGTATTGCTGAGCGGATCTTTGCCATCGTAAAGGCCCATAACGCCTTCTATAATGGAAATATCATGTCCCGCCGATGCCTTCTCGAACGTATCTCTCACGTATTCAGGCGATGTCATCCATGCATCCAGATTACGTGACGGTCTGCCCGTGACGGCGGTATGATATGTCGGATCAATAAAGTCCGGGCCACATTTGAACCCTTGTACACTCAAGCCACGCTGAGCGAGTGCTCTCATTAGCCCCAAAGTTACTGTCGTTTTCCCTGCACCACTTCCGGTCCCTGCAATGATAAGTCGAGGCCTGGCGTTACGATCTGCAATGGTCATCGTCATTTCCACCTTTTCTTCGAGATAAGAAAAGCTTCTGATCGAAGCACTATCAAGGATGTACATTCGTATTTTAGTTGTAACGTATAAATTCTATAATCTAAACAAAACCGCATCATATAGCGATGCGGTTAAGATTAATGCACACTTTTTATTCATGAAGCGACGCCAAAAGCTTTTTATCGAACTGATCTAAAAGCAGGCCACTAATCTCTAATCTTGGCCGCACGCCCTGCTGCAAAGTAACGTCCAAGCTCAACGATGAGTGCTCCCATCTTCTCTTCCTCCGGAATGACCAGTGCCTCAATGCCTTCTTCACGCATGGAGTTTGCGGTAACTTTACCTACAGACGCAGGAATTACACCTTGTCTGAAGGCTGCAAGCATCGGCTCAAGCTTGTCCTGGGAGGCCGCATATTGCGTCAGAAACCTAACCTGCGGTCCACTTGTGAACGCAACAGCATCTACTTCGAAATTTAGAATTTCATTTAATAACTGTTCCAACTCTACCTCTTCTGGCGGTACATGGCGGTAAGGAAGCACTTGTCTGACGATGGCACCTTGTTCTTCCAACCATGCAACGAGTTTGGGAGCTGTCTCCCCATGAAGCTGCAACATAACCTTTTTCCCTGCGAGATCATGTGGGGCGAATTCTCGAATAAGCCCGTCCGTGCTACCGTCATCATCTCGTACCAGCGGTGTTAACTTGCGCTTTTTGAGCGCATTCACCGTCTTGTATCCCCTTGCCGCAATTGAGGATTCCGATAACACATCCAACAATTGGCCTGCCACTTCCATATCCTCAGCCATTTCAAATAATGCATCCAATCCCATACCCGTAGTTAATACCGCCCAGTCTGGCGGGTCTGAGATCCACGATACCAGCCCATCCCTGATACTCCGATCATCCAGGAATACGGTCCCCTGTGCCGGTCGCACAAGCGGGATTCCACCCATTTTTTCAACCAGTATGGACATTTCTTTTGATTTTCGTGGTCCTGTCAATGCTACACGCACACCTGCCAAATGTTGAGCCATTCATGTTCCCCCCGTTAGTTCAGCCGAATGTTCATCAGTCTGACTACAGTATACAGGGTACTTCTGTGAAGGGAAACTGTGCTTTCCCTCTTTTTGCCCGTTCATCTATAAGGATTTTTGATGGAATGCATCAGGAAGGCTGGAGTTCTCCGCCATGAGAATCTTTCCGTCTTTTCTCTCCGTCCTTTTCCGAATCAGCCGATTTTTGTTCCGGCTCATGCTTCTCTTTCTTTGGCTGGTCTCCCGCTCTCTGTTGGGTAGATTCTTTTTTATCCTTTTTGCGAGGACGAAGGAAAAGAAACAGCACGATAGGGAACATTACTTCAAAAACAATGGCAATCCATGTCCATTCCCGAGTAAAACGATTGAGCTGAATGGCATTTCGGAAGAACCAGAATGCACAGACAAATCCGACGAGAGCAATCGGACCTGTCAACACCTTTCCCGATACGTTCGGAATGATTCGCTTCAATCCCCAGCAGACAAAGTACAGGTCAAATGCAATCTTCGTGATCATGGTAGGCAAGGTTGCCGCTGCCAGGGCAAGGTCAAACCGATCCAAGAAATCACTGATTTGCAATTGTCTTGCCAGTTCATAGGAGGGATACACCAACCTTGAAGCGATAGGAACTCCAATGGAGGTAATGGTCTCCACAAGGATTAACATCATCAGGAGTGCAGAGAGGATAATACCTGACACAACCGATTTATATCGAAAATCACTGCCTTTGATAACAAAAGGTAATGCAATCATCTCTCCGTAAAACGAAAATATGTACCAACTCCCCTTGCCCACTCCCGTAACATCAACGTGAAAATACGGCATCAAATTATCCATATTGATCTGTTGAATGAGCATGAAAGGCACAATCACGGAGTTTAAGAGAAACAATGTCACATACAACTCCGACATACCGATTAAGGAGCCGAGCCCACCTCTAACGATAAAAACTCCCATAACGATCAGAGATAACACAATGATGGAGATGGGCGTGGTCTCTAACAAAGTTATGCTGATATAATCCCCCGTTAACCGGATATCCCTCGCAAACACAAAGAAAAAAAACAAAATGTACATCAATCCTGCGAGCCTTCCCAAAAAGGGGAATCGCCCAGCAAGGGCTTGAAATAGATCCTGATCTGGAAATCTCCGCTGGACCCGACTTAACATCCACATGGATGCAAGCATCACTACGACTACAGGTATATACGAGAGATAAGCGTGTTGTTCCGCATAGTAGATAGCTTGCGCGTGAGGCTGAATTAACGTTCCTGAAATACTGAGCAGTAGCACGAGCAGGATCATCTGACGGTGTGTCACTCTCTGATTCATGATATACCTCCTTTCCCTCTCGCGATCTCGCAAACTTAATGCATCCTGTCCACAACCTAGGGCAGTGGCAGTAAGCGCTGGATAACGTGGCTTATCCATACCGACACAAATAAGGTTTTGCTTAGATTAGTCACATAGAACCAAATGCCTGTAGCCACTGCTATCAAACTATAGGATAGCCAGCGATTAATGGCAGCTGCCTGTTTCAAATGTCTGAAATCCATCAAAATGACCACGATTACCATGGCCAGGAAGGTAAATAAGAGTGGTTTAATCATGTACAACTTCATCCTCTCCGACGCCAATTGGTTTATTGCTCACCCCAACGTTTTCAATAAGGACATGGGGGGTAACCGTCACCTCAACTTCAGGGTATATGTCATCCCAACGATCCTTCATCGTGTCCCACTTGGCCGGCAGATGTTGATGAATGGATCGACCGATTCCAAGGATGTCCGCATGGTATTTTCCCTGAACCAACCGGACACCTTCCTCGATATCCAATTTTATTTTCTCGTGAATGGCTTCATGTAACTTCAGAATCTCATTCTCACGCCGGTCGCCATAATTGGATTCGTTATCTACGAGAACTCCCTTGGCATATAATTCAATATTCACGGTGACCTTATCAGCCTTGATACTGGGATGTAGTGAAGCGTTGTTCTCGTTCAACTTGATGAACATATTTCCATCTCCGCCAGGAGCTTTAACCATAATCTCCGGTGCATTGGCTTCGCCCATAGCAAGAATGAGCGCATCGGCTGGAGCTTTGTCAATCATGCCAACCAGCTTATCTTTCTTGAAAATGGCCAACCCATCCAGCTTTATGTTTGTTTTGGCGTCCTTCCACCCTTTTGGAACATTGCTCACTTTCGAAGCGACCGGCAGGAATGGATCGACACCTTCACTCAGAATGGCATCTATAAACGTTTTAAGTGAACGTGGATTACGCATATTGAGGAAGCACAGTTCCCGCACCATCTCGGATGGAAACTTCTCTATAGGTGCATCCGTATCCATGACCTCATATGCTGCACCTTTTGTGACCACTGGCAATGCAGAGAGTCGGTTCAGCGGATACCGTGTAAACAGATCGAGCATGGGGGCCACGCCATCCCGGGCAAGCTCCTCACCAATAAGCATCGTACGGCGATGCGCGTAATAGATTGTTCGTGAAAGTTCCTTTTGACCTTCAATAGACGTACCATGCACAGATTTGGCTGTATTGGATAACATGAACCAGGATTTATCCCCACTCGTGCCGCCTCCGCCTCCTTCACTACCGGAAGAACCGGATTGTCCTGGCAGAGCAATCTGAAGACTGGATCTGTAATTGTCCCCCTCCTTATCAACAGCAATACCAATCACAAAGGCAACATCGTTAATCTCCTTACGATCCCAGCAACCTGAAATAAAAGTGGTACATAACAACAGCGCTATCACTGCCCGGTACTTATATATGATCTGCATGGGTTCACCACCCTTCCTCAGCTTCAGGGGAACCGTTGATCTTTTCGGTCATCCGTTTCTGATCCCGATGTACCGTAGAAGGACGATTGATCATTTTCCACCATGGCACACGAATGAGAATGTCTTTGGTATCTGTTTTACTGTACGGGCTAAGACCGGAAAGATATGGGACACCGAACGAAGTCATCTGTGTCAGATGCACCGAAATCAGGACCAAACCGATTACAATCCCGTATAGTCCGAGCATACCTGCCAGTAACATGATCGGAAATCGCAGCAGACGCACCGTAATCGCGAAGTTAAATCGCGGAATCGTGAAGGAAGCTATACCTGTCATGGATACGATAATAACCATCGGTGCGGATACAATCCCAGCTTGAACTGCGGCCTGTCCGATCACGAGTGCACCGAGGATACTGACAGCCTGACCCACTGTCTTGGGTAACCTGACCCCCGCTTCCCGGAGAGCTTCGAACGACAGCTCCATGATGAGGGCTTCCACCAAAGCCGGAAAAGGTATAGCCTCCCGTGCACCCGCAATACTCAGAATCAGCGTAGTTGGTAGCATGTCCTGATGAAATGTTGTAATAGAGATATACAAGGCTGGCAGGAACAGAGCGATGGCTACGAATAGGAAGCGAATCCACCGCACCAGATTACTGATGAAGAATCGCTCGTAATAATCCTCGCTGGCTTGCAGCATCTGCCACATCGTGACTGGAGCAATCAGCGAGAATGGGGTTCCATCTACCATAATGGCAAAGCGTCCTTCCAACAGATTGCCTGCAACGGTATCCGGCCGCTCCGAATAGTGCATCTGAGGGAAAGGGGAATACGGATGATCTTCAATCAGTTCCTCGATATAACCCGTCTCCAGGATGCCATCAATATTGATTTTTTCCAGACGTTTCTTGACATCTTGAATCGTTTTTGGGTCAGCAATACCTTCCAGGTAGGTCAGCACAATATCTGTCTTGGTATCTGTGCCAAGAGTCATACTCACCATCTTGAGAGCAGGTGTTTTCAGCTTGAACCGCAATAAGGCCGTATTCACACGGAGCGTTTCGGTAAATCCCTCCCGCGGACCCCGAATGACGGATTCTGTCTGCGGTTCCTCCACACCACGTCTGACGCCACCTTTGACATTGAACATCCAGGCTTTGTTACTTCCATCGACCACCAGAAGGGCAGAGGATGCCAGCACCCCTTCTGTCGCAGCAGCCCAGGTATCCACTCGCTTCACCTGTGTTAGCTCAACGGTTGTATCATCCAGTGGAACATCAGGTTCATCTGTACGTTGCTGCACCAGCCCTCGAATAATCGGTCGCAGCATGTGTTCCTGGATATCAGCCGAATTGACAATACCTTCAATATAGACGAGAAGTCCTTTCACTTCAGGCGTAATCATGACGTTGCGAAAAACCACATCCGAGCATTCGGAGAATATCTCCTTTACCGCCTTAATCTGAATTTCATGTACTGCACTAATTGGCTGCCGAAGAAAAGGCGGGGACGGCAGTCCCAAAGGAATATGTTTTTTTTCTTCTGAAGCTCGTCCCGGTTGTCGGGACTTGTCTTTCCCAGATGTTTTGTCCGCCATATGCCGCCCCTCCATTCTTGTTTTTTATACAAGGTAGCTTGTGCCAGACAGCGGGGAATTATGTGGTCTTTTTTGTAAAGTTACGATTAAATTCTCTGAGTTCAGACAGCAAAAAGGCCTCTGTATTTAACAGAGACCTCCTTAACTATTCGAAAACCTGTTCAAGCTATTTTAGTTAATCCGCAAAATAATCTTCAGGCACATAACGAATCTCCGACTTCGCATAGATGCTTAGCGTGTGACTCTCCCTGTCGTATACTACCCGTTCACCATCGGCGTAGTACCAGTGTTTCAAAAGGGGCTGGTCCTTGCGTTGGACGAAGCGAAATACGTTCAGTTCCTGTCTAAGCTCCATAATCTGTTCCACAATCTGCTCGTCCAGACCCGTAACGGTAAACATGAAGCCTGTACCCTCCTGTTGGAACCGATAGGACAGGGAATCTGTTTTGCTATTAGCTAATCCTCGCCCGGTCACCGCATGTTTGACCATAAACCATTCCTGTTGCGCCATACGTGTATATCCTCCTTCATCTTGGAGTTCATTTCATCAGCCATCTACGGCAAATCAATAATCATATAGAACGTATCTTCGTTTCCTTGCAGTTCGATTGAATCCTGCTGTTCCACACGAGCCGTGTCGCCTTTGTTCAACAGGTACTCTGCGTCCAATCCCAGCTTGCCTTCGATGGAGAAAATGTACATTCGGCGGCCTGCATCCTGATTAAAGGTTAACGTTTCGTCTTTGGCTAATCGGCCAAGGTAGATCGTCATATCCTGATGAATGGTCGCAACTCTTGGTCCCCCATCTGGGGATACAATCGGCACGAGTGCTCCTGCCAATGCCGCTGGATCAAATGATGTCGTCTCATAGGAGGGCTCCAACCCTTTTGTCTGTGGCATGAACCAGAGCTGAAGCAAACGTACTTCTTCGGTATCGGATGCATTATGTTCGGTATGAATCATGCCACTGCCTGCTGACATCCGCTGGATACCGCCAAAGCCTGTAACGGCTACATTCCCAAGGTTATCTTCATGTCGCAACTTGCCGTTCAGTACGATGGATACAATCTCCATATCACTATGCGGGTGAGCCCCAAAACCGCGACCAGGCGCGATCACATCGTCGTTCGCTACCCGCATCGGTCCAAACGCCGTATTCTCCGGGTCTTGGTATTCTCCGAAAGAAAAGCTGTGACTACCACGGAGCCAGCCTCGATCGAAGCTGGAGCGGGCATCGGATGGAATGACGTTAATCATAAAATGCATCCTCCTTATTTTTTCTTAGTAGCATACTTATTCTCATTGTAACAAACCACAGGCATGTCGTCCAAACGAAAAAAGTTCTCTACTGATCAGCCCGGTTCGCAAATCAATTCCCGAACCGGCCTGGCCAATAAAGAACCTCGTTACAGGACTCATCCTGCACTTCATAATTTTTTAGCGATCGTTAGTCAATTCAAGCACTCACATTTTGGCGAGCATTCCCCTGTCTGGAGAACAGATAATCCACGGCCAGGAGGCGGCTTCCTGTGAAGAGCAGTGTCAGGGAACCCGCAAGTAGCAGGTAATCTAACTCGGTACCACTCAGGAACGGCTCACCCACTTTGGCTGTAAACAGAACGCCAACCATCACGATTGCAAACAGGGCAGCAAACACACGTGTTCCCAGGCCCAGAATCATCGCTACACCACCTACCAACTCAATGATGGCTACAACGGATGCAAGAAATCCGGGAATACCAATGCTTTCGAAAAAACCTACCGTACCGCTGATTCCATCTTCGAATTTACTCCAGCCGTGCAATACAAAGATCAAACCGATCATAATCCTTGAGAAAAGTAATCCAATCTCTACACTTTTATTATTCATGTTCATCTTCCTTCCTCATTATATTCGACTTCACATGTAGCCCAATTAATCTATCCGATGGACCAAACAAACAAGATAGACAGCAATAGAAAAACAGTAGCCGACATCAGAACAGCATAACGTGGCAACCTCAGCGTCACGTCCTGTTCCGGGTCCAGCAGACGTGAAATGCGGACATTCACCGACGTATCCGCAAATGAGGATTGAACGGTCAGTTCTTTGGCCCCCCAAGGTTCAGGACAAGCACGGAGCAACTTGAGCAAAGCACTGCCAATGCCTGCCACATTGCCTGTACGCTCAATGGCCTCATTGTCTGCCAGAATTTCTCTAACAATATTGTAATGTTTCGAAGTATGCTTCAATACAGGAATATACGGCATCATGATTGCAAATACCGATAACAGTGTTGTCTTCAGTGGGTCACGGTGCCACAGATGATGGACTTCGTGGTACACAACTGCAGTCTCCTCTTCTGCATCCAGCATCGTCAGAAGCCCCGTGGAGAGTACGATGCAAGGTCTCCATAAACCAATTGTAAATGCAACTGGAGAATGCTTGTCCACCACAATGAATCCCGGCTGTCCGAGATGGTGATACTTGGACTCCAGTTCGCGAGACAATGCACGCACCTCCATGGAGCGAAGTTTACGTACGGCTGCTCTGGTTTTCATCATACGCACCATTAACAACCAACCTGTTCCCGCAAATGTCAGCAATACCAGTGCCAGCAGGAAATGTCCCACAGATAACCATCCCAGTCGACTCATCCAATGATTGCAGAGCCAGAGCAGGTTAAACGGGATATCCCAGCCAAAAATTTTGTACATCGCGTACATGAACATCTGCATGAACACGAGTAACGGAATGCCAAACCCGACGGTAAACAAAAGTTTCGAGCGGGTCTTCCACATCTTAATCGCTATCCTTTTTCCATTGTTTGATCTTCTGTTCCAAGCGTTCAATCAGACCCGCATCTGCTTCGTCCAGCGCATCCAGCATATGATTCAATGCCAAAGCTCCGAATTCATCTACCAACTCATGTGACAGTTCCTTGGATTGGTCGTTCATAAACTCCTCCTTGCTCTGTACCGGTTGGTACAAAGATGTTCTGCCCTTTTGTGACTTTCCGAGAAGTCCCTTGTCTACGAGCCGGTTCATCACGGTCATGACTGTATTAAAATTGACGTCTTTGTCTTGTTCAAGTGCGGTCTGCACTTCACGGATGCTGCTGCCAGGACGAGCCCATAAAATGTCCATAATCTTGGCTTCCAGCGGACCGAAAAATCGGTTGAGCCCACGCTCACCCACTTTGAAATTGTGTATTCTCATTTTCTGACACCCCTCACACTACCCATTGTAGTGCCATCAAATGAGAAGTCAACCTCTATGTCAGCTATTTTATGTAAATGATTTGTAAATTTGTTTTCCATTTCAGTAAAAAAGGCCAAAGACCGGGAAATTCCGCACGTTCGCGGTTTTCCCGGTCTTCAACGAATATCAGTCCGTATGATGTTGTAGAATATGATCAAAATGTGCTTTATTTTCCATCCTGTGACGGCATATGTGCAGAAATATCCACGCCGAGTCCATGAGCCAAACGTCCGCCAAGCTGTCCATCCGCTCGGAAGAAGTGGCACAGGGCACGCATTTGAATATCAACAGATACGCCCTTAAGGTCATTGATCAGATTATCAAGCAAATGCTGCTGCTCTACAGGAGTAAATGAACGGAAAAGCTCCCCTGACTGCGTATAATCATCCGTCTTCTCGATTTTCTCTCTTGTAACATGCCCTTGCAACGGAACCTGACTGTCCCGGTATGCCGGATCTTCTTGCGGGCTGTTTCCTGAACTGTTGGGTTCATAGTTCACCGGAGATGGGTCCTGATTCACATTCATGAGTCCATCACGCTGATGATTACGAACGGGTGCGTACGGGCAATTCACCGGAATTTGCAAATAGTTCGGTCCAAGCCGGTGACGCTGTGTATCTGGATAGGAGAATAGGCGTCCTTGCAGCAATTTGTCTTCGGAAGGCTCAATTCCGGGTACAAGCGCACTAGGAGAAAAGGCCGCCTGTTCCACTTCAGCAAAGAAGTTTTGCGGATTCCGATTCAGGGTCATGGTCCCTACCGTATGGAACGGCAATACATCTTCAGGCCATGTTTTGGTTGGATCGAGCGGATCAAAAGCAAAATCATCCATTTGCTCAGGCTTCAAGAGCTGTACCTGAAGCTTCCACTGTGGGTACTGCCCGTTCTTGATATGTTCATGCAGGTCCCGGGTAGCATGATTAAAGTCTTGCCCCTGTACCTCGGCAGCTTCCTGACGAGAGAAGCCTCGCACGCCTTGTGCAGACTCCCATTTGTATTTCACATAGTGGACCTGTCCCTGTGCATTAATCCATTTGAAAGCATGTACGCTGAAACCATCCATCTCCCGATAACTTGCTGGTGTGCCCAGATCAGAGAACAACCAGGTCATCATATGTGTTGATTCCGGTGAGAGGGTCATAAAGTCCCAATATCGAGCAGGTTCCTGAATGTTTGTATCCGGAGCCGGCTTCAAGGAATGCACCATATCAGGGAACTTCATCCCATCACGAATGAAGAAAACGGGCAGATGATTACCGACAATATCATAGTTGCCTTCCCGTGTGTAAAATTTGACGGAAAATCCACGTGGATCTCGTGCAGTCTCTGGTGATCCCGTACCATGAATAACGGTTGAAAAACGAACCAGCACATCCGTCTCCGTACCTGGATCTTGTAGGAAGTCAGCTGTTGTATAAGCCTTCATACTCTGCTCCAGCGTGAATACACCATGAGCTCCGGCACCTCTCGCATGTACGACTCTTTCGGGAATACGTTCACGGTCAAAGTGGGCTATTTTCTCAATGAGATGGTAGTCTTCAAGCAGTGTCGGCCCTCTTCTGCCTGCTGTGCGGGAATTCTGGTTGTCACCTACAGGTGCTCCCTGATTCGTTGTCATACGTTCTGTCATCATGTCGTCCTCCTCTAATGGGTCTCACGGCTGTTATATATCTACTATTAAAATCATATTCGGCTTCGGTTTAAATATACATTTAGACTTGATCTAACTGTTAAATTGATTCTAACATGTCCCACTCTACTCTTGCATGAGGTTCACATGAGATTAAGATGAGGTTCTTCAACATTCATGAATGAACTATGAACATGTTTTAAGGGAATGATTCAGATCTGCCTCTCTATTAGGTAGTACCCGAAAAAGCATGAAGTGAAAGATAAAATTTGGGCAAAAAAAAGCGGACTAATCCGCCAGGCGGTAGCCCACTCCTCTTACTGTTACAATATATTGCGGCGAAGACGCATTATCGCCCAATTTTTTGCGCAAGCTTTTGATATGAACATCGACCACATTACTTCCACCCGTAAAGTCCGTCTCCCAGATATCGCTGAGCATTTCCTCACGGGAAATGACTGCACCTTTGGCATCAATCAGTTTGAGTAACAGATCATATTCGGTCTTGGTTAGATGAATCCGGTTATTATCGCGCTGTACACTCATCCGTTCACGATCAAGCCACAGATCTTTGAATCCGATACGGTGCCCTTCCTCAGGTAAAAAACCACGGTTGGGCAGAGCAGGGCTGTTGCCAATCATGCGCTGCACTCGGTAAAGTGCTTCCTGCGGGCGTGCAGGCCACACCAGCAATTCCTCCTGAAGCATCGGTCCACTTGCACTGCCAATCATCTTCTCACCAACCAGATACAAACAAGGGGTTGTATGCTCAGCCTCACGATTCAATCGGCTGCTAATGCCGGCAAATGCATCGATAGTTCCAGCAACAGACAGATCATAGATCAACAGATCAAAGACAAGGCGCTCATGCAGATCCGGTTCCCAGCGATGGAAAACCAGTACATCAAAGCAGCTATCCGTTAAGGCCTTTACCAGTTCATGAACCTGCCCCGGCATCGGGCTGATCAGAATAACACGCCGTGTAACCGGACAATTGTCCACAAGAGGTGTTGAGTCAGACAAGGCTGGTTTAACCCTTAGGGGTAAACGGCGGCCAGGCAATTTTATTTTTACTTGATCCGTTTGTTTCTGCATTCCCCGCAGACACCTCCAAAGACCACATGAGCATGATCGATTGCATATCCGGTTTCTTCAGCTACCTGTTTCATCCATTGTGGAGGAACCTCTGTCATCACCTCGTCCACTTTGCCGCACACTTCACACATAATATGCTGATGATCATCCATACGGGCATCGTACCGGCTTGCTGTCTCTCCGAGTTTAAGTTCCCGTATCAACTCTTTGTCCGTCAAATAACGAAGAGAATTATACACCGTACCATAGGCCAGATTATATCCTTGTTCCACGAGTCGATTCATGACATCAGCAGCTGTCGGGTGATCCTCTGAATGGCGCACCACATCATATACTGCTTGTCGTTGTATCGTCAGATTTAAAGTTCTCACAACCATTTCTCCTTTATTATTGATCCATTTTATATGAAATCAGACACTGATCTTCTACTTATGATGGTCTTCCCAAAAAGAAGGAATACATTTTGATTTAGATTAAGTATAAATCTCATTGTATATTGAAGTCAATATCACTCTAACATCCTGTATATGCAAATAAAACATCTTTCCCAGCAATCCCCTCATAAATTTGGGATAATATGGTTCGCTACAGCACCAATTTTCAGATAAAATATAGGGATGTGCGTAAAAAGGGGGGAATGTCGGTTGTTTAGCACTTTTTTCATTAATATCTGTGTCATGATTACGTTTATGTATGTGTCCGGGATCATCGCAAAGTTCTATAGTATCCGATTGCCTTTTCCCTCGTTACGTGTTCAGTTGATCGGCGGCTTATTGTTCGGTATATATGGCACAGTACTCATGAACTATTCATTCCCTCTGAACGAAACTACGATTGTAGATCTACGGCATCTGGCCATCGTTACCGCAGCGGTATATATGGGAGGATTGGCTTCGGTCGTTACGGGACTCATGATCTCGATCATTCGTATTCTGATGTTCGGCTTATCATCCTCTGCCATAGATGCAGGTTTTGTCATGACTCTGATCGGACTGTCCGGTGTATACTTCGCCTATGCTCCTTGGTCCAGACTGACCAAAATAATTACAATGAATCTGCTTGGCATGACATTAATCTTTATCATCCTTATGTTGAACACGGACAGCATGAATTCATTAATGAAGATATATCCGTTACAAATGACCATTTCTTTTGCCGGTGGAATATTTATCTATTTCATTGCAGAATTCATTAATAAATCCAATGAAATGTTATTTCTATTGGAAAAAAGAGCTTCTACCGATCATCTTACCAACCTGAGCAATCGACGACAGTTCGAAAAATCACTTCAACTGGAACTCCAGCGTGCGCGGGATTACCAACAGAAGCTTTCCTTGCTTGCCATTGATATTGACCGATTCAAAAAGGTAAACGACACCTATGGTCATTCCGCTGGCGATGCGGTCCTGAAGCAACTTGGACAACTGCTTGTTGAGCATGCACGTTCTGCTGATATCGTGTCACGAAATGGTGGGGAGGAATTCGCCATTCTCTTGCTCGACTGTGGACACCGTCAGGCCGTGGCTACCGCCGAATCTATACGACAGGCTGTAGAGAAATACCATTTTGCTCTGCCCGACGGGCACACGACACGTCTAACCATCTCCATTGGTGTAGCCGTATATCCCGATCATTGTGATGATCATGACGATGACGACTTCTTCGAACAGGCCGATCGTGCTTTATATGAAGCCAAGAATACAGGGCGTAACCGTGTATGTGCCTTAACTTTTCGCTCCTTTCCTCTTACACTTTAAAGTAAGATCTAACCTTTCAATAAACTAACCTTTCAACGTTCTCCAAAAAGAGGGATGTCTCGTTCGCCTATTCAGGCGCACAGGACATCCCTTTCTTTATAGATCATTAGATATCATCTCAGCTTGTGTGCTGACAGGAGATCAAGCAAGGATACTCTCAATCTCCTCCACAATGGCAGCATCCAGCTTCACGCCAGATGCAGCCGCGTTCTCTTTTACCTGCTCGGGACGACTCGCCCCTACAAGTGCACTGGATACATTGTTCTGGCGCAGAATCCAGGCAAGGGCCAGTTGGCCAACCTTCAGATCCAGCTTGTCCGCCACTTCAATCAGTTGACGAACTTTCCCGATACGATCCGCATTGATCTTTCCTTCGTCCCATCCTAGCTTGGCAGCACGGCTATTCTCTGGGATATCGGAAACGGACGTATATTTCCCGGTCAATAGACCTTGAGCAAGCGGGGAGTATACAACTTGTCCGATGCCTTTACGCTCACCGAGCGGGATAATCTCATTTTCGATATAACGGTCAAACATGTTGTACACCGGCTGATTGACCACGATACGATCCAGGAGCAGACGGTCTGCTGTACCCAACGCAGCTTCCATCTGAGCCGCAGTCCATTGGCTGACGCCCACATATAACACTTTGCCTTGGCGTACCAGATCATCGAGCGCGCGGAGTGTTTCTTCAATTGGTGTTTCGGTATGATAACGATGGCAGTAATAGATATCCACATATTCAACGCCCAGGCGCTTCAAGCTGGCTTCACATTGCTCCTTGATATGTTTGCGAGACAACCCCTGGTCATTCGGACCATCACCCATTTTGCCAAATACTTTGGTTGCAAGTACATAAGAGTCACGGGAATATGCTTTGAGCGTCTGCCCCAGCAGTTCTTCTGCTGCACCCCGTTCATATACATTGGCAGTATCAAAAAAGTTAATGCCTTCATCAAATGCAGTTTCAATTGATTTCACCGCATTCTCACGTTCCACATACCCTCCGTACGTCAGCCAGCTTCCCAGACTGATCTCGCTTACTTTCAGTCCGCTTCCACCTAATCTGCGATAATCCATTGATTGCATATCCTCCTCTGTTGGTTATAAAGATGAAGTTCACTTTCTATTGTAACGTAACCAGCTCGGAATAAAAGGGCTTTGGCTCAGAAAATGGAAAATGAAAAAAAGCGCACCTATAAGGTGCGCCGAATAAAGATCTATGATCATGATCTAAGGCAAAGTAATGCTCAAAGCATTCAACAGATCAGCCTGTCTGACCGGCTTGGTCAGAACAGCATCAAAGGCTTCTGCTTCATGCAATTCAATGTGCATACCATAAGGAACAAGAACAATGACGGGCAGATTCTCCAGTCGCTGTTTCAGTTCATGTACAAAATCAACCGCGCCGCCTTCCATTAATCCCATATCCACAACGGCTACATCCGGCATGAATCCTTCCTTGATCCAATCATGCGCTAATGTCACACCCGAGGTCATGTGTACCTCCATCTCCCACCTACGCATCAGGGAAGAGACACCTTGCAAAATATCAGGGTCCTTGGCAAGCAACACCTTTTTCCCTTTTAACCGTTGCTGAACACTTGCGAGTTGAGGTAACTCCCAGTATCTGCGCAATGGAAGGGAGATGTTGAATTCCGTCTCATTTTCCTTCACACTGCTCACCTGAATACGGCCATGCATGAGAATGGCAAGATTCTGGCTTACAGCTAAACCCAGATTGCTTCCAATCAGTTTTTGGATATTCAAATTTTCATCTTGGCTGTTAAAGGTTGGTGTCTTCTTGTCCGATAACATCTGACCCGTGTACTTCACCTTGAGCTGAAGTGTACCGTTCTCCTCCAATTCTTCTCCGTTCACCACTGCTGTGATCAGAACGGAACCTTCACGCGTTGAATCGAGAGCATACTGAATGACGTGTGCAAGCAACTGTCCAATCTTGACTTCATCACCAACGAACACTTGAGATACATTCAGTTCAAGATTTAATCCCAGCTCAATGTTCTTGCCCGTCGCAATCCCGGCATAGAGATACACGGTATTCTCAATGGTGCCTACCAGATCAAACGGATCATCATGTATAACCGTTTTACCTGCTTCATTAATGTTGAAATTCATCATATTATTCAGCAAGGAAAGCAGAATATTGCCGCTTGTCTCAATCATGTTCACATATTCGGACTGCTCCTCAGGCATATCCGGTGTGCGCATCAGATCTGTCAGTCCCAAAATACCGTTCAAAGGATTGCGAATCTCGTGACTCATTAGCTTCAACATCTGTGTTTTGGTCATAGCCTCAGATTCGGCACGTTCTTTCTCTGCCTGGAGCTGTTCTTGCATTTGTTCCGAATCACTCAGTTTCCGCTCCTGAACATGCAACGTGCTTTCCAGATCAACAACATAACCCAGGAATACAGCCATCGCCTTCAGTGTCTTCATATCGGTTTCGCTGATCACATAACCAGGATCATCCATCAGACAGATGGTGCCAAATGTTTCGCCCGATCTTCTCATAATAGGCACGCCCACGAAGAAGCGATTGCCAAGTCCGCTCGTAACGCCCATGGATCGTGTCATCGGATGTTCACATGTATCCGGGATCGTAAGAACGCTACCGTTGTCTCTTAATACCAGGCTGCAATATGAATCCGTAAATGGAAGTGCACTGCCTTTAACAACTAACTCTTCCGTACGATTAAAGGCCTCCAAAATGACATTGGTCACCCCGTCATTCGTGGCAACAAAGATGGTATTGACCTTCAATATACCACTTAATACGTCTACGATATGAGCCGCAGCTTCCTTTATATCTTCATAGAAGCCTCTTGTAATGCCTTCTGCCGTCCCCATGATTCACCCCTCTTATCTTAGCTGCACTTTCAAATCTGTATTTCAGAATGTTTAATCACGTACAGGGGTCATCAAAAATCCGAATAGCTGTCACAATCTATACTTATATGATTAACACCGTAGAAGTATAAGAGAATCATACTCCCTGCCTATTGCCCATTTGTGGACAAAAACAGGTCTTAAACGGATGGTTTAACGACCGCGAATTCATTGCAACTCGCCTTTTCAGCTTGATTAAAGTCCATCTTGTCCGACTTCGGATATTATACTTGCAGAATAACTAGAAATTATACGCTTCCGCTCAGACTTTGGGAACCTTTATCCGTAGCAATTAAAGGAAAGTCCACTTTGTTCAGTAAGCTGTGTGATCATTATCACACCCAAAAAACCACATATAGTTTATAAATGGATAAGACGAATCTACATATAGTATTTAACGTGAATTGAATGATAACCAAAATCATTTTAGGAGGAACCTTACATGAACATGCTTGAGTATGCCACCCCACCGGCATCCGATCTATTATCCGACCTGGGAAGACGAATTATTGGCGCAGAAGACGCCGATACGCTGAGGGAAAATGCGAATCTGAACGGGGATTCCTTCAGTGGTAAGATGAGCAGGCTCGGTTCGGAGACCGCCAAGTGGCATGCTCTGCGTCATGTGTTGCCGAAAGAGCTTGCCCAAGCTGTGGAGAATGGGGATCTGTATGTACACGATCTGGATCAGTATGCACTTGGAACGACCAACTGTATCTTTATCCCGTTTGACCGTCTCCTTGCTGCGGGTTTCAACACAGGTAACGGATCGGTTCGCACACCTCAGACGATCATGTCTGCCATGGCTCTGGTTGCGATCATCTTCCAATCCCAGCAGAACAGTCAATATGGCGGTGTATCGGCCAATAAAATTGACTGGGATCTGGCCCCTTATGTACAGCGATCGTTCCGCAAACACTACCGCAAAGGGCAACGGCTCTTTGGTGAAAATGTTCTGATCGGGGATGAACAGCTTCATCTGGATAGCATCGAAGCGAAGAATCAATGTCCGCGGGCATATGCCTTCGCCTATGAAGAGACTGAATTGGAGACAGGACAAGCTGCTGAATCACTGATTCATAACCTGAATACGATGAGCAGCCGGGCGGGTGGTCAGATTCCATTTACTTCACTGAACTATGGATTATGTACTTCTGCGGAAGGACGGTTGGTATCACGCTCGTTGCTGGAAGCAACCATTCGTGGCCTGGGCAACGGGGAGACTCCCGTGTTCCCTCAACATATTTTCCAATGTAAACAGGGGATCAATCAGGCTCAAGGAGAGCCGAACTATGATCTGTTCCGGCTCGCAGTCACCTGTTCATCCCGGCGGATGTATCCTAACTTTGTCAATGTGGATGCCTCTTTCAATCTGCCTTTCTATCATCCGGAAGATCCGGATACGATCATCGCAACCATGGGATGCCGCACACGTACACTGGCTGACCGGTTTGGTCGCAATCGTCAAAGTGGTAAAGGTAATCTGTCCTTCAACACCATTAACCTCGTGAAGCTCGGCATCCGGTTTGGCATCTGCCAAGGTGCAAGAGCTGTCGCTGACCGAGCCGGATTCTATACTGCTTTGGAGTCAGTTATGCATAATGCCGCTTCCGGCCTGTTGCACCGCTACCGAATTCAGACATTGCAGCCTGCCAAGGCATCGGACTTCATGATGCGGGAGGGTGTATGGGAAGGTGGAGAACAGCTTGGCCCGAACGAGCCGGTTGCCGAGCTTTTAAAGCATGGAACATTATCTCTTGGTTTTATCGGACTCGCGGAATGTATGACAGCTCTCTATGGGCGCCATCATGGGCAGGACCCTCATGTACATCGCGAAGCGCTCAACATTATTCGGACCATGAGAGAGTTCTGTGACCGGATGAGCGAGCAGCATAACTTGAATATCACCCTGTTTGCCACACCTGCTGAAGGGTTGTCCGGCAAATTCACGAAGATCGACAGAGAGCGTTATGGCATTATTCCCGGAGTGAATGATCGGGAGTATTATACGAATTCATTCCATATCCCGGTCTACCACACGCTTCCAGCATATCGGAAGATTGAACTGGAGGCCCCATTCCACACTTTATGTAACGCGGGTGCGATCTCCTATGTGGAGCTTGACGGAAACGTTCGGGCCAACACCGCAGCTTTCCTGCGAATTGTACAGTATGCACTGGCGCAGGATATCGGTTATTTCTCCATTAATCATCCAATTGATCGCTGCCCTGCATGTGGTTATGAAGGCGTCATTGGGGATGTATGCCCAAGCTGTGAAGCCCATGAGAACCATGTACACTTCCAGCGGTTACGCCGCGTAACTGGCTATCTGACCGGGGATTACAAAGTACGCTTCAATGCTGCGAAGCAAGCCGAAGTGCGGGATCGGGTGAAACACCGGTGAATCTATATGGTTACATCCCGGAATCGGTGAATGAAGGAATCGGCCTGCGTGCCGTGTTGTTCATCAGCGGATGCCGTCACGCCTGTCCGGGCTGCTTCAGTCCGGATTCATGGAGCTTTCGAGCGGGGGAGCCCTTTACAGAGGAGCGGCAGCAGCAGATTCTGCATGAAGTGACGACCCATCCATTGCTGGATGGCGTTACGTTGTGTGGTGGTGATCCCTTTTTCTCGGCAGCAGAATGTACGTCTTGGGTCCAGCAGCTCCGCGCTGCACGTCCTGATCTGACGGTATGGGCCTACACGGGATTCGAATATGAAGAACTGATTACCGACCCTGCAAGAGCGGAGCTTGCCCGGTTGTGCGATGTGATTATTGACGGTCGATACGTTGAAGCGGAGCGTGATGTTTCCCTTCCCTTCCGCGGCAGCCGGAATCAGCGTTTGATTGATGTCAGTGCAACACTAGCCACTCGAACCATCGTTACAATGCAGCTCAGTATGCTGTAACATTGGTTTTATTCCCCTCACCAACTAACAAGGCACGGGTCCCCAGCGGACTCGTGTCTTGTTGGCGTATAGCGGTCTTCTTTAAGAAATAGGTTTTATCCATTCTCTCTATTTTCTTCTCTATTGCATGACGATATATAATATAGGTAGTTATTAAGTTAGCATTTAAAATTTAACCGTTTACATAAGGTAACCAGGGAGGAATCATCTTTTATATGGATATTGTTCAAGCATTAATTACATGTATGCCTTTCTTTCGAGATACGATTCGTCAGGATGTAACCCTCTCCGTGATTGATCATGAGAAATTCCTATATTTCTCAGCAGGGGAATCGTTAAAACAACTGAATTATCAACCCGGCGACCCTCTATTGGATGGAAATCGAAATTTTGCTGATCTCAACGGCGGTACAGTCAAACGATTCGATCACTACCCTAAAGATTTATTCGGTGTTCCTTTTGACGTGGCTTTTATCCCCATTAAAAATGAAAAAGGTGAAGTCATCGCCCTGTTTAATCTGCTCTACAGTATGGATGACAAAGACCAGTTGCAACAGCTCATGGATGCTACCGAAAATCTGACTAACCAGTTAATTGACAGTGTACAGCATGTAGCTGCACACTCCGAGGAACTCAGTGCCACAACCGAAGAGATCCGGAACAATTCCAAACAAGCCGTACAGAAATCAGGCAATGTCACTCAGGTCGCCAGTTTCATTCGTGAAATCTCCGAACAAACCAATCTGCTTGGCTTGAATGCTGCCATTGAAGCTGCTCGTGTAGGGGAAGCTGGTGCAGGTTTTGGCGTTGTTGCCAAAGAAATTCGCAAACTGTCTGTCGATACCAAAGAAGCGACGGCACGTATTGAAGATTCTCTTCTCTCAGTTCGGCAATCCATTCAAGGCATGGAGAATGAACTTGGTGAGATCACTGCAAGCTCCCAAGAGCAGGCTGAACTCGTAAACAATTTTATGAGCACAATTGAGCAACTGAATGAAACCAACAAACAATTGAAGCAATTTGTGCAAAAAATGATTACGTTTGACGGAAAATAAAAATACGTTTAATGGACAATACAAGCACGGTTTCATATCATAGAAATTTGTATAATTCGTTTCCTACCGCTCAGGGGATTTATGCAAAATGGTCATTAAACAACAAACTAAGCCTCCGAATAAGTTCAGAGGCTTTTTCATGAGCTATTTGACTTAACGAATCTCAAAGTGACTGATGCGCACACCCGCAGACAACACAATGTATACATCCTGTGCACCTGATGCACCTGTGAGTTCCGCCTTCACGTTAGACCACTGCTGGGCTTCACCTTGTGCCAGTTCCACACGTCCTGCGAGCGTACCGTCTGGTGAACCGAGTCGAATTTCCAACACAGCGCCTGCTTTTTCCGCGGATACACGAGCTTCAATTGCTGCTGCCCCACTACCCAGATCGGCATCCTTAAAGGCAATCCATCCTTGCTCACCAACTACACGGACAGCACTTCCGCCCTCTTTGCTCTCATCCAGATCAACACCCAGGTAAGCATCATAATTCTCGGCACGAGTAGCCACACCCAGATTACGGGCAGGGATCGTCTCTCCTTCTACCGTCAGGTCTGCAACCAGCTGAACATCGGAGGATGACTTGGCAACCATAATAGAGTAAGTTCCACCTTCCACGACATACCGATCACGAGTTACATCCCAGATTGCCAGTTCCTGAACAGGCAAAGTAAAGCTGACCTTCGCTGTAGCTCCCGCTTCGATATGAAGACGACGGAATCCTTTTAACGTTTTGAGTGGACGTTTCACCCGGGATTTGCCTGCACGAACGTACAACTGAACAACCTCCTCACTGGCAATTGAACCTGTATTGGTTACATCTACAGTTACCGTAACGCTGCCCTCTGTACCCACTTGAGCTGGGCTAAGTTCCAAATTGCTGTATTTAAACGTTGCATACGTCAGACCATGTCCAAACGGATACAATACATTACCTTCAAAATATTGATACGTACGACCGGATTGAATGATATCGTAATCCTTGATGTCGGTCAGTTGATCTGCTGATTGTACCCATGTCATGTTCAAACGGCCTGCTGGCGCATAGTCGCCATAGAGTACGTCTGCTACTGCGTTACCCAGTTCCTGTCCTGCGTGTGAAGTATACAATACCGCCGGGATGTTCTCCTGGACCCAATTCGATGTGAATGGATAACTGCCCACGATGACAACTACCGTGTTCGGGTTCGCGGCATAGACCGCCTCAACCAGACGTTGCTGGGATTCGGCGAGATCCAGACTTGGACGGTCAATCTCTTCTTTACCATTTACAAGCGGATTATTACCAACAAAGACAATCGCCGTTTCCGCAGCCTTAGCTGCTGCTACCGCTTCTTCAAGTCCGTTCACAATCACATCCTGCTTGAACGTCTCTGTGGCACCAAAGGTTTTCATTTCTTCGGACACTACTAATGCATCGTTTCCACCATTAGGTGCAGTCACCGTTTTGCCATTCCAAGTAGTCAGACCTACACTGCCATCCTCTTGTGGCAACAGGTGGAATACTTCCTTCACGAACCAGCCGTATACTTCATCAGCGGAAGCCGTTACGGTCTCTTCATCTGTGGTCAGATATTTGCCGTTGCTTTCGGCCTGCAAGGTATAACTTCCGAAGCCCCAGTCGGACACCATAAACGTCTCCGCTTCTCCCGAAGCAATCACAGGTGATTTTTCACCTTCTGCCAGTCCAATTTTCTTCCCACTGGCTACGGAAGTTAACGTAATACGGTCATTACCATCCTTAAACGATACTTTATCGTTGCCTACTTTGCCACGGATCGCCTCAAGCGGGGATACGTTATACGGCATGGTGCCTGCATACCAGTCACGATAGACCGTTCCACCCAACTGACCAATCACAGCCACTTTACCAGCTTTTGTTTTGTCCAGCGGGAGCGTGCCTTTGTCGTTTTTGAGCAATACCACTTGTTCTCTTGCAGCTCTGAGCGACAGTTCTTTTGCTTTCTCTGTCATCATGGACTCTTCACCAATAGAAGCGTACGGGTTGCCTTCTTCCGGATCGAACTCGCCCAGACGGAAACGCACACGGAACGTATTGAACAACGCCTTATCGATGTCATCCATCGTGAGTGTACCTTGTTCCAATCCTTCACGCAGTGCCTGTTTGGACAGCTCAGCATCATCGGTGATGCTATCAATTCCGGCCTTCACGGATTCTACGGTACCTGGTGTGTGGGAATCATAGTATTTATGATCATTCTTGATGCCCATCACATCACCTGCATCACTGACAACGAAACCATCCATGCCCCATTCACCTTTGACAATCTCGTTCACAAAAGGATGCAACAACGCTGGTGTACCATTAATGGAGTTGTACGCCGTCATCATCGACTGTGCGCCGCCTTCTTTGAACGGCTTCTCGAACGCTTTCAGATAATATTCACGCATGTTACGTGGATCAATGCTGGACGAACCGCTTCCGCGATCCACTTCGTTATTATTGGCGAGGAAATGCTTCAAGGTAGCAACCGCTTTGTAATACTTCGGATGGTCGCCCTGAATTCCTTTGACCAATGCTGTTGTCAGCTCGGCTGTCAGTTCCGGATCTTCACCATAGGCCTCTTCATTCCGTCCCCAGCGCGGGTCACGTTCCATATCTACTGTAGGTGCCCACAGGGTAAGACCGTTCACTGCCGGATTGCGTTTATAAAATACACGCGCCTCGTCTCCAAGCACGGAGCCAATCTCTTTCATCAGATCCGCATCCCATGTGCATGCCAGCCCCACCGGTTGTGGGAAAGATGTTGCTTCTCCAAGCCAGGCCAAGCCGTGGGCCGCTTCTGTTCCGTGTTTGTATGCAGGTACACCCAAACGGTCTACTGCCGGTTGATATTGCAACATGGATTCAATTTTTTCATCTTCCGTCAAGCGGGATACAAGGTCCTTCACACGCATGTCTAACTCTAGTGCTGTATCTTGAAACGGATATTTCGTTTGGTTGGTCGTCATATAGAATCTCCTTTGGTTATCGGTAGTTAATAAAAATGATAGCGAATACATATCTCATAAAAAATCGGGGGTTAATTCGGATAAAATCTTTCTTCCGATGGATCAATTAATCCTTTTATAATCAACGTTTATAGGTGTAAATCTTGATCTCTTTTTCAAAACCTAAAACGATTTCGGTAATCTTATCATATAGCATGTTTAACAAAAAAAACAGAGGTTCTGCGCAGGAAATTGTGAACATCCCCTCTGCAAAATCTAAACAACACCGTTTTTTCCTGGCATAGTCTGGCAATCATGAATAAGAGTACAACGATGTGCGCTGAACAACACCCCATACGATAGATTGAAGATAATCAAGGAGGAAAAAAAATGAGCGACAATCAGCAGCCCAAGACGGGTCTGCCCCCGGTCCCCGAATCGCTGTGGCGTGCTACGCACCAATTCGATGCCTATCCAAAACTGACCGAAGATATCACCGCGGATGTAGCGATTATTGGTGCCGGTATTGCCGGCATTACTACAGCCTATTTGCTGGCGCAGACGGGTATGCGTGTAGTCGTGCTAGAGGCTGGAAAAGTATTGGATGGCACGACCGGTCATACCACTGCCAAGGTATCTGCACAGCACGGCGTCATATTTGATGAAATTATGCATCACTTCGGACAAGAACAGGCTCGGATGTACTATGAAGGCAATGCCGATGCCGCGAAGTGGATGCGTAATCTCGTGAAGGAAAAACAGATTGATTGCCAGTGGGCAGAGGAAGATGCCTACGTCTACATTCAATCGGAAGAAAACATCAAAAAACTGGAAATCGAGCTGACCGCCTATGGCAAACTCAATATCCCTGGTGAGTGGGTAGACCCACTCCCTATTCCAGTTCCCGCAAGGGCAGGTATTCGCATGCCGGGTCAGGCACGGTTTGATCCGTTGGCCTACCTGCACTACTTGCTCGATTCCGCTGTGAAACAAGGGGTTCGTATCTATGAGCATACCACCGTAACCGATGTGGAGGAGGATGCTTCCCTGCATGTCAGAACCTATGGAGATGGCCCATCCGTAACAGCGGAACATATTGTCGTGGCTTCTCATTTTCCCGTCTATGATCCCGGATTTTATTTCACACGATTACACGCCGAACGATCCTACGCTGTATTAGTCGAACCGGAGAAAGCCTATGCGGGTGGCATGTACATCTCGGACGATACACCGTACCGCTCCTTGCGTACCGTCTTACATGATGGTAAGGAACTTATCCTCTTTGGCGGTGAAAATCATAAAACTGGACAAGGCATCTGTACCTTTGGTCATTATGAACGCCTAGAGCAGTTCGCAGCGGAGACATTTGGCATTCGCAACATTCCTTTTCGCTGGTCAGCCCAGGATCTGATCTCCATTGACAAGGTGCCTTACATCGGACCGATTACCGGAAGACATGAACGAGTCTATGTGGCGACCGGGTTTGCCAAATGGGGAATGACAACTGGCACGATGGCAGGACACCTTCTTGCGGATCGCATCACTGGACGTGACAACCCTCATGCTGCCATATTCGATCCGGCAAGATTCAAGGCCGATCCTGGTATGAAACACTTTATTGTGGAAAATGTGAATGTAGCCAAGGAATTAATCTCCGGTAAAGTAGGCATTGTGCACAAAAAGGTTAGCGATATTGGTGAAGACGAAGGAGCCGTCGTTCGTCATAATGGCAAACGTGCTGGCGCCTACAAGGACACCAGTGGCAAGCTGTTTCTGGTGGATACCACCTGTACTCATCTGGGGTGCGAAGTCGAATGGAACGAGGGCGAGCGTTCGTGGGATTGCCCATGCCATGGTTCCCGCTTCGATTATGCAGGCCATGTCATTGAGGGCCCTGCTGTGGAAGACCTTAAAGTTCTGGATGCACAAGGATAACCGACATTTAGCGATTAACCTGTAAACCAAAGAAACAAAAGTTCATCTCACAGACCGGATCGGAATCCGCCTCCAGACGGAAGTAACCGATCCGGTTTTTGCGTATGCTGAATTATAGCTAAACAGACAGCTTCAGCTAAGCATCAGTATTAAACGAACTTATTATCGATCAATCGTGATACGGAACTATTTTAAAGTCACTACCTTGCATTAAACAGTACTGGATGCTATGATGACTTCACCACTACTGAACAATATACAATAGCTATAAATGAAGCTACGAAGGAGGAACCTGTGTGAATGTGAACATCCAGTTCAAAAAAGGAGTATTGGAGCTGTGCGTCCTGGTATTAATAAACCGCCAGGATCGGTATGGCTACGAACTGGCTCAGGCTGTCTCCAAACATATCGAAGTTGCTGAAGGTGCACTGTATCCCTTGCTTCGCCGGCTTGTAAATGACGGTTACTGCACCACCTACCTGCAAGAATCAAGCGAAGGACCGCCGCGCAAGTATTACCGACTATCCGATACAGGTCGCGACTACATGACGGCACTGACGACAGAATGGAATGAATTTGTGCGCAATGTCGCAAATCTGATTGAGGAAGGAATCCCCAATGAATAGACAACAATTTATGAAAGCCATGGAAATTCATCTACGGCCGATGGACCCATTCGAACGGGCTGAGTTGCTCGCCGACTATGATCAACATTTCGAGCTCGGACTACGAGAAGGCAGGCTGGAAGAAGAGATCGCTCGGGAACTCGGACAGCCGGAAGAAATCGCCAAGGAAGCACTCGGTGATCGTTATGACATTCATACGCCGGGTTCAGATGCGTTCTATGCACCGACGTATCGCGAGATGCGGTCACCCAGGAACAACACCAGCGCCACTCGCAAATTTTTCACAGCCATCGGCCTGTTATTCCTGAATCTGATCCTTGGCATTCCTCTTGGTCTCACGCTATGGTCAGTATGGCTTACGCTCGCCAGCCTGTCCTTACTGGTATTGGCTCCTGTGGCAGCAGTTGTGGACTTTGTATTCCTTGGCCAACTCGATAAACCGGAAATTTTCGTTGCGATTGGCGCTTTCGGTGTCGGCATTTTGTTTGCCATCGCATCGAAGTATGTCTTTAGAGCCTTCAAAAACACTACTCTTCAATACATTCAATGGAATAAAAATATGATGAAAGGAGATATTTCCGCATGAGTACCAAGAAATGGCTTGCGCTCGCCGTGATATGTATCGGAATAGGTTTACTTGGGACATCCATCTATGGCGTTCAGTTCGGAGATGAACGGGAGCATTATTCCAAACGATGGGATTTCAAAACAGATGAATTGCAGAACATTATTATGAATGCTAATTTCAGTGCAGATATTGAATTTGTCATAAGCCCCGATTCGAATGGTTATATCGAAGTGGATGGTAAATGGGACCCTGCCGTAGTCAAAAGCTTCGAACAAGCCACCTTATCCAAAGGCACATTCCAACTGGCTCAGACAGCACGTGAACGATTGCAATTTTTCACCTTGTACTGGAATGATCAAGACTCCACAATAACCGTTGCTCTGCCTGAAGGACACCAATTAAATGAGGTTAAGCTGGACTCCTCTTCAAGTGAATGGGATCTGACAGGTCTAAATGCCAATCAGCTTGAGCTGAACAACACCTCAGGTTCCATACGTCTGGAAAACATCAAGGCGCCCAATATTGAATTGGTTCTAACTTCTGGCGACATTAACGCTTCCATGATTAATGGAGACATGACCGTGAAACAGACATCCGGAAGTTTTACGGCAGATCAGATTGCCGGTCATGTAAACAGTAAGATTAAATCAGGAGATATTGAGATTACTGAATTAAACGGCGCAGCTGATGTTCAATTCACTTCGGGTAGCATTCATATTGAACAGTCCCATTCCGCCCCGATTAATGCGTCTGGAACATCAGGAGATATTTTCATTCAAGTTGCACCTGATTTTGACGGAATCTACGACGCTAAGGCTACTTCCGGAAGTGTCGATGTACCTGAATCGCCAATGGTGAGCCGGGAAGTGATCAAGGCCCGTACTTCTTCTGGCAGCATCGAGATTACCAAATAGTGATGAAGCCAATTTCCGAACTGTGGGTAATAATAGTATAATTGAATGCTAGTCCATTTCTAAGGAGGAATTACCCACATGGAACTTAAAAATAAAACAGCGATCATCACAGGTGCCGGAAAAGGTATCGGCCGTGCGATCGCTGAAGCTCTTGCCAAAGAAGGAGTGCACCTCGGCCTTATTGCACGTACCGCTTCCGATCTTCAGGCTCTGCAACAGTCTCTGAGTCAAGAATACGGTGTGAAAGTAACCAGTGCAGTAGCAGATATCTCGGATCGCACGCAGGCCGAAGCCGCTGTAGCAGCCATCGAGATGGAACTCGGTGCGGTGGATATCCTTATCAATAATGCGGGGATCGGAAAGTTCGGAACGTTCATGGAGATGGAGCCGGAAGAGTGGGAGCGCATCCTGCATGTTAACGTTATGGGTACATATTACGTTACACGCGCTGTCCTTCCGAGCATGATCAAGGAAAGTAGCGGCAGCATTATCAATATTGCTTCCACTGCAGGTGAGCGCGGATTCGCTACAGGTTCGGCATACTGCGCGTCCAAGTTTGCATTGCTTGGCATGACCGAATCTCTGATGCAGGAAGTGCGCAAGTCCAACATTCGTGTAACGGCACTGACTCCAAGCACCGTTAATACGGAGCTTGCGACCAATGCCGGACTGAAAATTGGCGACGAAGATCGCATGATGCAAGCGGAAGATGTAGCTGAACTTGCACTCGCAACGCTCAAGCTGTCCGACCGTGTCTTCGTTAAAACAGCAGGCATCTGGACAACTAATCCACAATAGACAGGTGCTTCTGACCTTTCTAAGGAATCTCTCGCACCTTATTGTACTCTTTTGCAGGAAATGAGAAACGTAACGAATCACTGTGAGGTTATCTCGCCAGAATTCTGTGGAATGTAGCCAAATTACACACACAGCAGTGAAATAAAGCGCCTGAGATTCGTTACATCTCGAGATCTGCTTAGAATCATCTAATAGGGTTCGCTCAGTTCGTTAGAAATATAAAAGGACGTTTCCCATTGTACATGTATGCAGGTTCGCATGTTCATGACTTGGGAGCCGTCCTTTTTGTATTTTACAGATGATCCAGACCCAATTCTTTGGACACCGCAATGAGCACCACCGCAGGTTCCTCACCGATATTGGTCACTTCATGGGGCACGATTGCATTCCAGGTAAACGAATCCCCCACTTCAAGAACTTCCACATCTTCACCTTGTTGCGCACGAATCATGCCTTGCAATAAAAGATGACTCTCTTCTCCCGCGTGTTTGCTCACCCCGGTCGATGCACCTGGCGGCAACTCTACAATGGACATACGCATCGCACCTTTGGCTGTAAGATGCTGCACTTTGATCTGTCCGCTTCCGGCTGTCGTCTCCTTGCGCTCGTTCTTGCGTACCACATTCATCCGTTGCTCCGGTGTCAGCAGCAAATAGGGAAGTGGCACTTCCAGATAATCCGCAATACTTTCAAGCGTAGCAATGGAAGGTGACGTTTTGTTATTTTCCACGTTGCTGATAAAACCTTTGGACAACCCCGTGCCCTCACACATCTGCATGATCGTAATCTGTTTCTGTTTGCGGATCGTACGAATAGCCAAGCCAATATCCATATGGCGTCCCTCCCCTTCTATTGATCTATTTAAGACACCAGTCGTACGCGTCGCTTCTTCAGGTTATCTATTCGGCACTTGTCTCAACAAATATAATTCGGTTTCCGAACGGATCTGTCACGGTCATTTCCCTTGATTGCCAAGGTGTTTCCTCTATACCGGGTCTCGCATTTTTGTACTTTTTCTGACGAAGTGCACCATGGAATGTATCCAAGTTATCTGTTTCCACGCGCAAGGCAGCTCCAGGTGTACAATCTCCATGATGTTCGGAGAGATGAATCACGATGGAATCGAGCGAAACCTGCATATATAAGGGCATTTCTTGCTCAAATCGATGTTCCCAATCCAATTGGAAACCCAGGTATTCAAGGTAAAACTCTCTAGCTTTATTTTCATCAAATATTCTCAAAATAGGCACGATACTCTTTAACATCCTGATCACGTCCTCGGGAATAAAATATGAACCACGCGCAACGGCATTTATTGTAGAACCATTCAAGGTCTCTTATAAACAACATATATTCATCATACAAAAAAAGTATTGACCCTACAATGAAACCATGATAAATTTTGTTTATAAATAAGAATATTTATTTCATATTGGTGAACTTTATTGTCGGAACGATATATTTAACTCATTCCTCTTCAGGTGGTGGTTTCAATGAATTCTCCTTATATACATGAAGTCCGATTACCGTCTCATTACAATCCAGATCAACGTTATCCCGTAATTTTCGCCTTACATGGTATGGGATCAGATGAGCAAGATATGCTTCGTTTGATGGAGCCTATGCAGTCTGATTTCATTATCGTCGCCATCCGTGGACCTATCGTTCAGGGTAGTGGTTATGCTTATTTTCAGATCAAAAGCATTGGCAACCCTATCCGTGAATTGTATGATGCCTCCGTGTTGGGACTGCAACAGTTGATTGTTGATCTGTCCGCCAAATATGCTATTGATCCCACGCGGCGTTATATCGCCGGATTCAGCCAGGGCGCCATTATGTCAATGACCCTATCGCTGGTGATGGGAGATGCAATTAAAGGAATTGTAGCGATGAGTGGGTACATCCCGCAATTTGTGAAAGCCGAGTACATGCTGCACCCCGATTCGGAGCTGTCTGTGTTCATCTCGCATGGAGATCAGGATCATCTATTCCCGCTGCAACTGGGCGAAGATAACGCCAATTTCTTCCGTCAACACACCAATCACGTCACATATGTACCTTACAACGGTGGACACCAGGTGACCCCCGAACTATATCAACAATTCCAACACTGGCTTCGGACGGATGCAAATCTGACTACCGAAGACCCGAAAGGACTGAATTCATAATGATGCCATCTCTTTTTATTGCTCACGGTGCCCCATCACTGGCACTGGAGGAGAATGTGTACACCGAATTTTTGCAAAAACTTGGACAGGAACTGCCGAAACCCAAAGCAATTGTATTGTTCTCTGCTCACTGGGAATCCACAACTCAGCTTGTATCCTCGGTAGCCAACTATGAGACCATTTATGATTTCGGAGGTTTCCAGCCCGAGCTGTATCAGATCAAGTACCCGGCTCAAGGACAGGCAGAAACCACTGCGGAAGTGGAGCGCCTATTCGCAGAAGCTGGGATCCCGGTACAAACGGATGATGTTCGTGGCCTGGATCACGGCGCCTGGGTCGTTCTACGCCTACTCTACCCGGATGCGGATATTCCTGTAATTGCCTTGTCCGTGAATCGCTATCTGACAGGTGAGCAGCAATATCAGGTTGGACAGGCACTCGCTTCCTTGCGTGAGCAAGACATTCTGGTCATTGGTAGCGGCGGAACCGTCCACAATCTACGTCGATTGAACTGGGAAAGTGACGGCGTTGACCCGTGGGCATCAGAGTTCGACAACTGGCTACATGACAAGCTGGTGAGTTGGGATACGGAGTCCCTCTTCTCCTATGATAAACTGGCACCTTCAGCTCAAGCTGCCGTGCCTACGCCGGAGCATTTTGTACCGCTGTTACTCGCCATGGGTGCGGGAGATCAGAACAAGCGGGCAACGCTCCTATTCAAAGCCTATCAGTATGGCAACCTGAGCTTGTCCTGTTGGAAGTTTGATTAAAGAGAACTATGTAAAACGAACTAAAGTATTTACACTCGCTACTCCGATGACAGAACAACCTTCCGATCGCTGTTATCCCCAGATTTTTTTATTTACTTTATATAAAGGTGAAAATCTGGTGATAAGCTTATGCTTCCGATGTAGCTTTCTTGCAGAAAGCTTTTAGGCGAACACTTCGCTTCTTCAGGTTATTTCTGTCCTCTACGTTTTCGTGTAAAAGATAGTTTCATTTATAAAGTAGATAAATAATTAGCGTGGGTTACAGGGATTGCCCCTGTAACCCACGCTTTATTTTTTGTTAGGAGTGACTTTCATGATGGTTGTACGTAATCGATTGGAATGGAGACAGGTGTGCTGATATGCAACAACCGCCCTTTAAATAATGAGACCATTGTAGTACGTAAGCAAGGACTTCGGTTTCTTGTGTGCTTTTCCGGATTATAACTATAATATGAGGTGAAATTAGGCACAGTTTGCTCGCATATCACTCACCATATTATCTGAATAGCTCATACGGAGGGAATTGGATGCCAGAACAGCGTATATATGAATTGATGGAAGAACTGGATATGTTGCTGGAGGAGAAGGTACAGGATGAGGAGAACCGGGAGCTCTTGGAGGCGTATCGCGAGTTTGAAGGCGTGACGGATGAGCAGCTCGACGCATTCGAGCAGGAACAAGGTATTCGATTACCTGCTGATTTTCGTGCGTTTTATAAACGTAAAAATGGGAGTGGTTATGGCTTTCACGTCTTGTACCCAAGCCTTGAGGAAGGACGGGAATCCGAGCCATTTTACCTGTTATCCCTGGAAAAAATTCAAAAGGAGCAGTCCACGCTGGTGGAGAACCGCATGGATGATTATTTTACCGAAGAAGAGATCAGTGAGCTTGATCCCCGAATCAAACCCTACCTTTTTCAAAAGAAATGGATCACGTTTGGCATGCTTGGAGGTGGTTCGCTGTATCTGATGTTCGACTTTGATCCGACAGAGCAAGGAACGGTTGGACAGATTATTATGTACGTGCATGACCCGGATTTTGTATATTATGTCGCTGGGACGTTTACGGAACTATTGGAACAATCCAACCGCAATTTACGTGCCTTGGAAGCCATTGAGTACTGAAATGCGCATGATGATATGACCTTTTTTGCATAATGCTGGGATATGTCAAAGCGGTTATAATAACATTTAGTGGAAATGCACATGCTGTATAGATAAGACTGCCTTTTCTACACCTAATACATTAATCTGGGAGGAACATACGAAGTGGCTGAACAACCGAAGTCTGAGAGCTTTATGTCTCTCGTCAAAAAAGGAAATACATCCTCCGCCGTAGCGATGGCAGGTAATGCCGTACTTGCTGTGTGCAAAGGGGGAGCCTTCCTATTCAGTGGCAGTGGTGCCATGTTCGCTTCGGCGATGCATTCACTCGCTGATGCCATTAACCAAGGGTTTGTCTTTGTCGGAAGTGTGTTGTCCGAGAAAAAACCTACACGCCGCTTCCCGACCGGATTCGGACGGGTCATTAACATTTTCTGCATGATCGCCGTGATTGTTGTTACCATTATGGCCTATGAGACAATCCATGAAGGCATCCATCTGTTGCAGCATCCTGTTGGTCATACCGGCGGTCTATGGATTAACATCGGAGTGCTTGTTCTGAACATTCTGATCGACGGGGCCATTCTGATCAAAGCCATGAAGGAAATTCTAAAAGAAGCACGCGCACCCAAAGCCGCCGGATTTGCCTTGGTCCCTGCTGCCATTAAAAATGTAGGCCGTGCTGCACCGCCAACCCGTCTCGTGTTCTACGAAGATGTTGTCGCTGTACTCGGTGCCCTGCTTGCGCTGATTTCCGTCGTGGTGATTGCCTTGACCAACTTTGCATTGCTCGATGGCATTGTGACAACGATTATTGGATGTCTGATGATCGCTGTAGCCTTCCGTGTCGGTTACGATAATATGATCGGATTGATCGGTGTTGCGGCTCCGCAGGATATTGAGGACAAAGTGTCCCAGACTATTCTCGCAGACACACACGTTGCTGACATTCAGATGATGCGTATCATTCAGGAAGGCCGTTATTATCATGTCGAAGGTCTGATTGAACTGACCAAAGGACTCAGTCTTGCCGATGCGGATGACATCAAGTTCCGTATTCAGGAGAAACTGATGACAAACCCCGACATCGCCGACGCTGCCATCTCCATTATTGAGGATGACGGTGTGAACAGCTGGGGCAAGAAACATTCGGATGTGGTGAAATAACAAGTTTCGTTTTGTATAAAAAAATGACAGAACCCACTCTTCAACAGAGTGGGTTTTTAGTATGTTCAACTACACCCTCATCTAGGGAGAGGTAGTTGCCCAAAATGCTTACCTAGACTTTGGTCTAGGTTCATTTTAACTCCAAAGACGGAGGATAGAGTTTTCCAGTTCATGGTATGCTGTGAATAACGAAAGTAATTGCTCTACATACAACCGTTCGGAAAATTGATCTTGTATTAAGAAGGAGAGATATTATGGCTAAACGTACGATCCTTGCGCCTGTTCTCATTTTGCTGGGCGTGTACCTGATTCTGAACCAGGGAGGTTCACTCGGTCCGGGTACGATCTTTGCGACTTTCTGGCCCACGTTATTCGTGATTCCACTAGGACTGTTCTTCCACTGGCTCTACTTCTCCATGATTGGCAGAGGGGTTGGACTACTGGTTCCTGGTGGCTTGTTGCTCACGGTTGGTATCGTCTGTCAGATCGCCATGCTGTTCAACAACTGGAGTACAATGTGGCCGGGCTTCATTCTTGCTGTTGCTGTTGGTTTATTCGAATTGTATTGGTTCGGTGGTCGCAACAAATGGTTGCTGATCCCCATCAACATTCTTACGGTGATATCGTTGCTATTCTTCGCTGTGATGTCAATTGGCACGATGCTGAGCAGCTTGAGCTTTATCCAACCGTTCGTGGCGATTGTGCTGATTATGGGTGGGGCATGGATCATGGTGGGTCGCAAAAAACGCATGTAGTGGCAATTATATAAGATGAATGGGGTGCGATTAACTGAGTCACTGCGGTGACAGCACAACTTCGGATCGCTGTTATCCCCGGATTTTTTTGAATCCCATCTAGCAATGGGAAAATCCGTTGATAAAGGCGACCGCTTCGCTTCCTTCGTTTGTTCTGTCCCCTCCGTTAACGTGTGATCTTAAATGTTCATCTTATATGGCACTTCAAGCGCTATTGCTCTGAAGTAAGTAATAAAAAAGGGGTCTTGCTCGTCATTCAAATGAAATGACGAGCAAGACCCCTTTTGTTTTTTTTGCAAATCTAACGAACTGTGCACACGTTATTGGCGGTTATTTACTGTGCATTTTAAACTCCAGGAACAGGTCGTTATAATGCGAGAGCATTTTTTTGCCCAGATTATCGTAGACCTCCAGCTTGCCTGTCAGTGTCTCGTCTGGATAGAAACGTTCATCCTCCGAGATGTCCTCTGGCAGCAGCTTAAGTGCCTCGGCGTTTGGTGTGGAATACCCGACATACTCCGCATTGCGAGCGGCATGATCCGGGTCCAACATGAAGTTGATAAACTGGTGAGCCCCTTCAATATTACTCGCTGTCTTCGGAATTACCATGTTATCGAACCAGAGGTTCGAGCCTTCTTCCGGCACCATGTAATCCAGCTTGTCGTTCTCATCCATAATCTCGGATGCATCTCCGGACCATACAAGTCCAACTGCAGCTTCCTCATTGGCGAGTAACATTTTGATCTCATCTCCGACAATTGCTCTGACGTTTGGTGTCAATGTAGACAGCTTCTTCAGCGCTTCTTGCAGATGGTCTTCGTTGGTATCATTCAGAGAATACCCAAGACTGTTTAATCCCATCCCAATAACTTCGCGTGCGCCATCAAGGAGCAGGATTTGGTTTTTCAGACGCGGGTCCCACAGGTCGTTCCAGCTATCAAACGTCAATCCATCCACCAGTTCGGGATTGAACACAACCCCCACTGTTCCCCAGAAATAAGGGATCGAGTACTTGTTGCCTTCGTCAAAGGACAAGTCCAAGAACCGCGGATCGATGTTGCTCAGGTTAGTCAATTTGCTGTGATCAATTGGAACGAGCAGGTCTTCCTCTTTCATTTTGCTAATCGCATATTCGGAAGGAATCGCCACATCAAACGTAGTACCGCCCTGCTCAATCTTGGTCAGCATCGCTTCATTGGAGTCAAACGTCTGATAGATGACCTTAATGCCCGTCTCGTCCTCAAATTCCTTGAGCAGATCGGGGTCGATATAATCGCCCCAGTTATAGATGGTCAGTGTGTTGCCGCCAGAATACCCCTGACTCTTATTCAGATACGAAGCCAGGATCATCAGGGCAAAGGCGGCCACAAAAACAATCGCAAATGTCCGTACCAGTTGCTTCATGGACGTAGCCCCTTTCCTCCGGGTGGTATCCGTGTTGCACGGCGGTTAATGAAGTAATATCCAACCACCAGCAACACCGTGAGCAGGAACAATAGGGTGGACAAAGCGTTGATGGACAACGAAACGCCCTGCCTTGCTCTGGAGTATATCTCTACCGAGAGTGTGGAGTATCCATTACCCGTGACGAAGAATGTTACTGCAAAATCATCGAGCGAGTACGTCAATGCCATGAAGAATCCGGCAAAAATACCCGGTTTCACGTATGGCAACACCACACGCGTCAGAATCTGCCATGAACCAGCACCCAGATCGCGTGCCGCATCCATCAGAGTTGGACTCATCTCCTGCAGCTTCGGCAGTACCATGATCACGACAATTGGTACGCTGAATGCAATATGAGACAGCAGAACCGAAGTGAAGCCCAGTTTGATACCAATCATGGTGAACAGAATCAGGAACGATGCACCAATGATGACATCCGGACTAACGATGAGCACGTTATTGAGTGACAGTAGCGTGTTCTTGGTCCGTTTGCGACGCACATGGTAGATCGCCAGTGCTCCTGCTACACCAAGAATCGTCGAGAGCGCTGATGACAGGAGCGCTATGATAAATGTATTCAGCACAATGATGAGCAGCCGAGTATCAGCGAACACCTCTTTGTACCATTCAAGCGTGAATCCTTCGAAGCTGCGCATGTGGCCGCCACTATTGAAGGAATAGAAGATCAGATACGCAATCGGTGCGTACAATATGGCGAATACAACGGCTAGATAGACGTTAGACAGCTTTCCGTTTCTTCCCATTACGCACCTCCTTCTTGCCTGATCCAGTCAGGAACATAATAATCGCCATCGCAATAATTAAAAAGACGGCAATCGTTGAACCCATCCCCCAGTCCTGGGTGACGAGAAAATGCTGTTCGATCGCTGTTCCCAGTGTAATTACACGGTTTCCCGCAATGAGGCGGGTAATCATGAACAGAGACAGCGCAGGAATAAATACAGCCTGACAGCCTGATTTTATTCCACTAATCGTCAGTGGAAAGATAACTCGGCGGAATGTCAGCCACGATGAGGCTCCCAGATCACGCGCCGCATAGATCAACGATGGATTCATCTCTTCCAGCGCATTGAAGATCGGCAGGATCATGAATGGAATGAAGATGTACACCGAGACAAAAATAAAGCTGAAATCGGTGAACAAAATCTGCTGTGTACCAATACCCACCACTTCAAGCAGGGAGTTGGTCAGACCGTACGTTCCGAACAGGCCGATGAAGGCGTACGCTTTTAGCAAAAGATTGATCCAGCTTGGCAGAATGATCAGTAGCAACCATAGCTGCTTGTGCTTCGTCCGGGTCAGCATATACGCCGTTGGATACGAGATCAGCAGTGAGAACGCCGTAATCAGAAATGCATACCAGAACGAACTGAGCGTCATCTGCAAGTACACCGGTGTGAAGAATCTGGCGTAGTTGCCAAACGTGAAGTTACCCTCCACATCGAAGAACGAATAATAGATGACCAGCAGAACCGGCGCCACAACAAACAACACCATCCATAATACATATGGAATCAGATACGCATTGCGTGTGCTGGCCTTAGTCTGCATGAGCGGCCTCTTGGTAGGCTTCGAGTCGTTTGTCGAACTCTTCTTCGGTCTCGTTAAAGCGCATGACGTGTACTGCTTCCGGGTCAAAATACAGTCCAATCCGTGCGCCGACAACGGCTTTCTTGGTTGAATGAACAAGCCACTCATTGCCCGCATCATCGTACGTGGATATCTCGTAATGCACCCCGCGGAATAACTGGGAATCCACATTGACCTTGAGTTTGCCTTGGTCTTCGGTTGTAATCTCCAGATCCTCTGGGCGAATGACAATCTCTACCGGCTCGTCCCGCTGGAGACCCTGATCAACACACTCGTGCTGTGCGCCAGCGAATTCCACCACAAAGTCCTGCTTCATTTTGCCCGATACAATGTTCGATTCACCGATAAAGTCTGCTACAAAGCGGTTAATCGGCTCATCATAGATATCATTCGGTGTACCGCTCTGTTGAATCACGCCGCCATTCAGGACAAAAATCTCGTCGGACATCGCCAAGGCTTCTTCCTGATCATGCGTAACAAAGATAAACGTGATGCCCAGTCGCTGTTGCAGCTCCCGTAGCTCGTACTGCATTTCGGTCCGTAATTTCAGATCAAGTGCCGAAAGCGGCTCGTCCAGTAGCAGAATTTCAGGTTCGTTCACAATCGCGCGTGCAATCGCGACACGTTGTCGTTGTCCGCCGGACATTTCGCCAATTTCCCGGTTTTCATACCCGGATAGATTGACGAATTTGAGGGCTTCCAACACTTTGCTGCGAATTTCAGCCGTTTTCATCTTTTTGATTCGCAAACCAAAGGCTACGTTCTCAAATACATTCAAATGTGGAAATAACGCATAATCCTGAAATACGGTATTCACCTGCCGCTGGTGGGCAGGCACTCGGTTGATGAGCGCACCGTTAAAATAAATACTGCCCTGTGTCGGCTCCGCAAAACCGGCAATCAGCCGCAATATCGTTGTTTTCCCGCAGCCCGATGGGCCAAGAAGCGTATAAAATTTACCCCGCTCAATCTCAAAGCTGACCGCCTTCAATACGGCTTCATCCTGGTCGTATTGCTGAGTCACCGCTTCGAAGCGGATAATCGGTTGTTGTTCTGACATGCTTCACATCGCCCCCTTATACTTGAGGTACCTCTTAAGTCTGTACACTTTTCGTTCATGCATCCTTATAGATAACCCATCTATTATATATGATTCAGGTATATCCGCAATGGTTTTGATGTAAACGCCGCGTGTCATTTCTTCTTATTTTCAAAAATTCTGCATACATTACGGGTAATGTCGATAATACGTACCCATATGGAGTAAATGAAGGATTTTAGGATTCCATTTTATGTGTGAGAGGAGTCTTGGCTCTTGGATATTCGTCGTAACCTGCCTTTGCTGATGACCATTTGTTTCTTAAGTCAGATGGGCGGATTCATGATCCTGCCCCTATTTCCTTTGTTTATTGAGGAATTCGGCCTGTCCGGCTGGATGATGGGGGTTATTTTTGCACTCTTTTATGTGGGGAAAGTAATTGGTGGCGTTCCAGCAGCGGCAATTTATAAGAAACTAGGTGGTAAAAAGGCTCTCATCCTGATGCTGATCCTGCTGGCTGTCTGTATGGGCGGCTTCGCGCTGTCTACTGCTGCGGTGTTATTCGGCCTGCTCCGACTTCTACAGGGGCTCGCTTCCACGGGCCTTACCGTGGTCGTACGTTCCATCATCGGAGATGAGGGTAATGTAGACAACCGCGGCCTGTACAATGGATATATCAGCAGTAGTGAGGGCGGCGGCATGGTGCTCGGTCCGGTCATAAGTGGCTGGCTCGCGCTGCACTGGCCATTGTCGGTGCCTTTTTTACTCGTTACCGTATGTTGTCTGATGGCCGTGGTTGCTGCGATGGGGATGAAGACAACGGCACAAGCTAGAGCTAATCTTAAATCCGGTGATACGTTAAGTGATCATCTATTAGAAGATCCTTCGGGTGTTGTTAAGCAGGAACCTCTGGTCAACTCAGCACACCCGGTGCTCCACACGGATGACACCCCTCCTTTACCTTCAACAACATCTGATGCACTGCATACGCAAGCTGCGGATACCTCCTTAACCTCCCAATCCAACCAAGCTCCCGAATCAACAACAACTGGCCCATACACAGGGTTCACCAGGCGGCAACAGCTTGTTGGCTACGGTACGGTACATTTTCTGGAGATGAGCGCCTATGCCGTATTTCTCACCTATTTTGCACTGTATGCAGCTCACATCATGCATTGGGACCCGTTTGCCACCAGTCTCGCCTTCACCGTCTCCGGGATTTCTACGCTTGCCGCTGCTCCCTTTGTTGGTTATCTCTCTGACCGGATGGGCGATCGTCTGTTGCTTTGCATGCTCGGCATGTTCCTGATTGGAATCGAAGTTGTTGTATTTCTAAGCACGTCCTCCCATCTATGGGTCTACGTTGGCATGTTGATTGGCGGGGTTGGCGGTGCATGTTACATGGATTCGTTCTTTGCTCATATTGGTGATCATATCCCGGACGAGAGTCGAAGTTCTGTCATAGGCAAAATTGTCTCTGCTGCCGAGATCGGCTCCATCGTGTCTCCACTGGTTGCAGCGCTACTTATGGAAGTTGGCTCGCTGTACTCCGTGTTTGTGTTCAATCTGGTGCTGATTGCTGTTGCCATTGTAGTTCAGGCTGTGATGCGCAGTCGGTACAAGACAAGGCGAGTGTAAATGCAAAAGGGAGATGTCCCACAAGTCATGAATATGACGGAGGCATCCCTTTATTGGCGTATTTATTTTCTAACGAACTACACAAGTGTTATTCGCTTCAATTTCCACAGGGCGGTATTTTAACGAATCACAGAAGTACTATTTCCCCGAAATGGTGCTCCCTCATCGGTTTCAGGCAGGTTAATGCCGATATATCGCCACTGAAGTTCGTTAAATTACAATTCCACAATTAATCCGCCCTGTAAGGCGCGCTCGGTTCGTAAGCTTTACAAACTCGTGAGATAAACCGTTTCGGTGGCAACCTCTCGATTATATTTTTCCCAATAATGTTGCTATGTGTACTGCATTTTCTTGAATTTTTCTTTTTAAGTAAGGGTCGGTCCTTTCAGGCAATTCCGTTGGTTTGAAAAATTCTGCTTCAAGAACTTCAACCCCATCTGGCTTCAGTTCTCCCTCATACTCCGTGCAAATATAACCAATGACCACATTGTAGTATTCATGCCCATTTCTTAATTTCGTGTACAACTCTTTTCCTGAGAAGACGCCATACAGATGAAGTTTCTTGATCTCTATCCCAATCTCTTCTCTGACCTCTCTTATTGCTGACTCTTCCACCGATTCGCCGAGCTCCATGTTTCCACCTGGTACTCCCCACGTATCATCCAGATGTCGAACTAATAGAATCTCACCTGTCTTGTTCAAGATCAATATACTCGGTCTCACCAAAATAACAGGAGCATTGCCAACCATTCCTCGCAACATTTCAATATAACCCATGGATTGTCCCCTCCCCTATGTGAAGTCAAAGTCATGGCTTCATTATAGGGGTGTTATATATTTCCATATAGAGAAAGAATATTTTCATTTTTTTCCTATTTTAAAGCCCTTCGTTTGATAAAAAAGGATCACAAAAAATAACCCGTCTGCACAATTTAGTGTGCAAACGGGCATTTCATTGGTGCATCTCCGGCCTGCGGCTGGTGATTCTCTACCTGTGCATTCTGCTGCTCACTGCTTCGCAGTTCTGCGGCAGATGCCACGCCATCTTTCAGGGTATACGCCTGATCCTGACGGAAAAAGTTCGGCTTCACGATCTCATTGCGATAGGAGCTGTGGAAAATATGCGTTGTCGCCGGGGACACTGGCGGAATCAGCCACACCCAATCTCCGGTTAGCTCACGTCCAGCCTTTTCCTCCCGCTGTTCAAATAAATCGAACTGCGTTGCCGCCGTGTGGTGATCCACAATGCTCACACCTGCTTTTTTGAACGAATGCAGCACAGCCACATTCAGCTCAACTAACGCACGATCCTTCCACAGCGTCGTTTCACTCGACGTATTCAATCCAAACGCTTCCGCCACCGCAGGCAGCTTGTTATACCGGAACGTATCCGCCAGGTTACGGGCGCCAATCTCAGTACCCATATACCAACCATTAAACGGCGCTGCCGGGTAGGATATACCACCAATCTCCAGCCGCATATCGGCAATCATCGGTACACCGTACCAGCGCATGCCAAGCTCCGCAATCTCTTCCCGCTCCGGGTGTTCAATCATCACTTCCACAATCTCTTCTTCTGGCACAACATACCACTCTGGAGCTTGTCCCTGTGCCTGAATAATAAGCGGTAACACATCATATGAGGTACCTGCCCCCTGCCAGCCAAGTGACATCGCCGCCTTGGTCAGTTCCACCGAAGCAGGATCTCCAATAATGCCTTGCTCCGTCTCATATCCTGCATATCGAATAAGCTGATGATTCCAAAGTCGTACCGGAGCACCATTCGGCCCATCCGCTGGAAGGATAGTAATCATCGGAATTACTTTGCCTCCGTTGGATGCCACATGGATATGATTTAGCACAGCATCCGCTGCCGTTCCTGCCGTATCGGCGTGACGGGCGTCCACGATCCGAAGTTTATCCCAGAACAGCCGCCCGATACAGCGGTTGCTGTTCCGCCATGCCATTTTGCAACCCTGCTCCAACTCTTCTGTGGTATGCACATAGGTACCCGTTACTTCGATCTCGCCCATAACGGCAACAAGCCGGGCCTTTGCGTCTTCGCGCGAATGGCCCAGCTCTTCATAACATGTATATATAAACCGTTCAGCTTCTTCCTGCAATTGTTCCAGGTCTGACCGCATCGTTCATTCCACCATTCTGTACATCTTGAATGCCATCATTATACGGCAAGCACACCGGTTTTGTAAGCGAACGGACACTTTGTTCACGGACTCTACATATCGTTGTCAGGATGTAGGGTGACTTTGCTTATTTGCCCAGAAATGCGCTTAACATCCAGACCTCTTTATCCAGGGCAGCGGTGAATCCAATCAGCATATCTTCTGTTGCATTATCTTCCGCTTCTCCTGCTTCGTGAATGCCTTGACGAATCACTTCCACCATTGTGCGCAGATCAGCAACTACCGACTCTACCATACGCTCAGCAGACAACTGTCCTTGTGCCTCTTCAATTGGAGACAGACGCAGCTGTTCAGCCATTGTAGCCACCGGACGTCCACCAATAGCAAGCAAACGTTCTGCAACTTCGTCCATATTTGCCGTAGCCAAGTTGTACAGTTCTTCGAATTTGGCATGCAGTGTGAAGAAATGAGGTCCTTGAACATACCAGTGGAAGTTATGCAGTTTCGTGTACAACACGGACCAACCTGCGATCTGACGGTTCAGGACCTCTTGAAGTGCTGTGGCGTTGTTAGTAAAAGTGTTGTTTCTAGTTTGGATTGTGCTCATGGAATTTATCCCCTCTCGAATATAAAAATAGAATTTGAATTTTATAATGGATTGCTTTGATTCGCTTCTTTTTAATTTAGACTTAATCTAAATCTTGTTTTAATTATAACACCGCATATCCTGTTTGGGAAGGCTCTGAACTACTCTTTCAAATGAAGATTTCATGAAGCACAGCTTCATAGAAACATTGGCGCAGGCTAATAAAAAAGATGATTTTAAGCAAACTCTCCCCAACCTATTGGAGTTATGATAGACTCATCTGATCGGATTATCCATAAATTAGTGAAATAGGATGATACCCATCATAAAGATAGTTACCATTATAGGAAGTTAACTTAGTCACTATTGCGGAGGTAAACATGAGGATATTTCAATTTAAACAAGAGTCAGGGAAGAAGATTACCAAATTCGATTCTAATTTCGTAATGTCACGTATAACGCAGACCAACAAAGCAGCTCATATCGGATGTATGCATTTAGCTGAGGGTGGGGTCATAGGTTATCACCAAGCTGTAGTTCCTCAACTCCTTTTAATCGTAAGTGGAGAGGGTTGGGTTAGAGGGGAAGCAAATGAATACATCAAAGTTCGTTGTGGCGAAGCGGTTCTCTGGGATAAACATGAATGGCACGAAACCAAAACAGAAGCTGGACTCATGGCAATTGTAATTGAAAGCGAAGAGTTAGACACCTCATTAATGATGCCTTTATAGAAGGTATATTATAAAAAAGCAGACCTGTACCTAAGACGGTAACAAGACTGCTCCTCTAAACATAAATCTACTTAAGCTTGAACAAACTCAAAAGTCAGAATACGACTGATCTCTTCATAGCTTGATGCTACAAAATGAGGTTGATGATCAGATTCCGGCAGCGCCTCCCGATGGTTGAACCAGATGACTTTCCAGCCTGCATCCACTGCACCTACCACATCATTACGCCACGAGTCTCCGATGTAATAGCTGGAACGGGCATCACTCCCTGTCTGCTTACTCACATATTCGAACAACCTGCGATCCGGCTTCGCATAACCAGTCGTTCCGGAGATGAAGACCAGATGCTCGTCCACGAGACTGAGCACATCCAGTGCTTCAAGCTTGCGCCGCTGATGTGCTCCTTCTCCGTTTGTGATTAGACCAACGGTATGGCCTTCTGCCTGAAGCCTTCTGATCAGCTCATACGCTCCTTCAAAAGGTACAATCTCAAACTGTCTGCTCAGATACTGTGCTTGTAGTTCTTCAGCCTGTCCCGATTTTAGGGGGAGTCCCAACTCTTCCATCGTCAACTCAAACCTCCGACGGCGCATTCGCTCTACTGCATCCGCTTCTGGTACAGCGGACAGATCTTCTTGTGCAGACAGCCAGTCACTATAATAACGAAAACGATGATAGGCCTCAGCATAAGGGAACTCATCGGGCAGGCCGAGAACGTCCTGCAACGCGCCACGAAGTGGCTGCAAGTGATCATATAACGTATCATCTACGTCGAAAAATATGGTTTTAGCATTATTTATTTCACTCATAATGGTTGTCTATCCTCCTGCTTTTGCGTCCAAACACTCTTTTCTTACTACTATATATGTATTCCTATGCCTCGTCCAAAAGGGATTTGTTGCGTGATCATCTCTACTCCAGAACAGTACCCATAATAACGCTTAGACCAGAATTGATCGGACGGCTTTATATGTTAAAATAAGGATGATTAAATCTGAGGTGATGACGATGTTCAACCCAAAATTCTTCTTCTATTAGTTGTGCTCAAGGCACTGGCTACTCAAGCCAAAATCTAGCCCGGTACAACGGGGATGAAGATGTTCACACAGGAAGAGATTCAATCATGGGAAAATGAAACAGCTTTTGCACAGAGACACAACAAGAAGTTCATTGATCCAAGAAAAGAAAAGCTGAAAGATCACCGTAAAGGAATCAAGAGCACGCATTACAACAAAGAAAGTAAACCCGATCGTAAACATGATTATCGTCTGTATAGAACCAAAATGAAGCGTCTCATGCACCACGAGCAATACGATCTTCTGCACAACTATAAACGAACGAGCGGTTGGCTAACTTGGTAAACTGGAGTTAGAAGAGTAGTCCTTACATAACATTACTGCGCTACATCAAAATCAGTAGCCTTTTAAGTTAAGAAGGACTTCTTTTTTCAATCAATTACATACCGTTTCATTCGTTACTGACAGTTAGAATATATCGAGGAGGCCTTTATTCATGTGGAAAGAGCATCTTCATAGCATTTCGAAGGAGTATACGTTCAGTCCCCCTGCATCTGGTGATGACATTGCAAAGGTGGAAGACTCCTTACAGGTTACGCTCCCTCGTGAATTAAAAGAAATATTGCTCGAAACCAATGGAGTCAGAGCTATTTACGATTTGGGACTTATCTGGTCAGAAGATCGAATTAAGAATGAAAACAGACATTATCGGGATGACCACTCCCAAGATTACTACATGCCCTTTGATCACCTGCTCTTCTTCGGGGAAAGTGGGATTGGGGATTTATTTGCTTTTCCTGTGACAGGGGATGGAACGTGTAGAGATGACGTGTTTGTGTGGAATCATGAAAATGACAGCCGAAAATGGGTCGCACCTTCAGTGTCCAAATATTTGGAGTGGACTTTAGAAGGCAAAATAAAAATTTAGGTTACACGGACTAACGGACCCTAATCTACGATGGATAATTAGATAATTTTGTATTTCCATTTAATGAATATTATATTAATGAACACATTACAAATGAATAAAAGGTGGAATGAACTTATGAGTATATCAGAAAAGAAATGTCATGATTGCGGAGGAACATCTTTCGTAGAAGCATCGGATTACATCAACCTTCGTCCATTGGATAAGAAAATGACTCTCGGTGTGGAAAAAATGTACACGGTTTGTCTGGATTGCGGCGAAGTTGTCTCCATTAAAGTGAAGAACCCAGAGAAGTTGCTAAAATAATAATTCCAACAAGCACAGACAAAAACACCCTAGCTCACAATTGTGAAATAGGGTGTTTTTTCACGACATATGTGTCTTCAGTCTATACAATCAACGATACAACCTTACCTGCATTCACATCAATCAGGCCATAGTCCGTAATCTTCAGCGCGGGACTTACCGCAAGGGAGTGCGTGCTAATCGACATGATCGGATTGTAATGCACGTACCCAAGAGACAACATCGCTGCTCTCAGTTCCTTCACTTGATGGGATACCACTGCAAGTGGTTCCTCCGTCAAAATGCCACCTACGGGAAGTTCCAGATGGGACAACACCTTGCCGTCTTCCACCACACAGAACCCACCCTGGCTCGAAATCACTGTGTTAGCTGCCAATATCATATCTTCACGATTACGTCCTACAACCAGCAGGTTGTGATTGTCGTGTGAATATGTCGTTGCAATAGCACCACGTTTGATAGTGTCTCCACCGATCAGACCATGTGCACGATTGCCGTTCACACCATAACGTTCAAAGGTCGCGATCTGCGCATATCCGCTTTCTTCCCAGCGTAATTCACCATCCGAGGACTGAACCGGTGCAATATGCTCTTCCACAAAGGTAGAACCATCCTTCACCATCATGACACGGCACTGGTGCTCACCTTCACCAGCGAGATCAATACCTGATCCATTGACTTTCGGGTCTGACAACTGAATTGCAAAATCTGTTACGCCCAGCTTCTCCAACTGTACACTCTTATAGAAGTGAGGTGGGAACTGCCCGGTTATGCGTTCCTGCTTATACGGTTCGTAATCGTCATAAGCTTTGCGGCCGTTTTTGTACACCTGATCAATAGCGAGCTCCTCCAGGTTAGATAACAACACATAATCGGCTACTTTGCCTGGGGCAACGCTGCCACGATCGGTCATTTTCATCCGGGAAGCAGGGGTTGATGTTGCTGCATAAATCGCGTCTTCCGGACGCATCCCCATTTGAATTGCCTTGCGTACGATATGATCCAGATGACCACGCTCCACCAGTGAATCCGGCATTACATCATCTGTTACGAAGCAGAAATGCTGCGCCACATCATGTTGAATCAGGTACTCCATGACTTCCGGGGTCATTGATTTCTCTTGAATTTCAATAAACATACCTGCCGCAATCCGCGCCTGTAATCCCTCAATGCTCTGATGAGTATGATCGGAATCGATACCTGCGTAGATCAGTCGATGCAGATCAAGTCCAAGCAGTTTCGGTGTGTGACCTTCGATCACCAGATCGGGATAGTTTTTGCGAATATGCTGTAAAATCTGGTTTGTCTTGCACTCCGGATCACGAATGACATCGACATAGTTCATGATCTCGCCCAGACAGATGATCTCGCCAGTGGCTAGCAACACGTCCATATCTTCAATCTCGATCGAACCGCCAGTTGTCTCCATCGGGGTTGCCGGAACGGAACTTGGGATCGCATAGAACATATCCACGGTGGTGTCCCGACTCACAGCCATCATCTCCTGCACACCTTCCAGCCCGAACACATTTGCCATCTCATGCGGTTCTGCGACAATCGATGTTACCCCGCAGCCAATCAGACCATGAGAAAAGGTTTCCGGTGTCACCATCGTACTTTCGATATGCAGATGGATATCAATCAAGCCAGGAATCATGTATCTTCCCCGCGCATCAATGACTTCGTCTGCCTGAATCAACTCAGGTCCACCGGGTCCAACATACAGGAATCTGCCGCCCAACACAGCAACGTTGTTCATTTCAAACCGTTTATAATAACTGTTATACACATGTACATTTACAATTAGTTGATCTGCACGCATGGGGCATAATCTCCTTCTTCACAAGCATTTCACCATGTTGCGAACCGGACAATGAACCTGCACTTTAATCTGCTGTACTGCACATGACTGCGCACCGCTGCCATCGTCCGGGAATCATCGCATGAAATGCCTTCTTTGTTGCTCTTATTTCTTAATACTGTTCCTTACATTCACGACTACTCCACCAGTACAAGCTTGTCCTGTGGGAAGATCAGGCTAACACGTTGCCCGCTAAGGTATGGTGTTTCCATCTCTTGATTTGCTGTAAAGTCACCGAGTTCCGTCTCGATCACATACTGATAACTACGTCCCAGATAGGTGCTAACTTTGATAATGCCCGGCAAGGCGTTCATCACATTCGCAGAGGTATCTCCACTAACGATCAGATCATCCGGACGAATTGCGCCTTTACGAGCACCGGGACGTGCTGTTCCGGGATGCGCAGTTGCTGTAAATGTGCGTCCACCTGCGCTCAGTGTGATTAATTCACCTGCATCACTGCGCTCCGCGAATTCAATGAAATTATGGAACCCGATGAATCGTGCTACAAACTCCGTTGCCGGATATTTGAAAATGGTTTCCGGGCGGTCGAGCTGCTCAACCACGCCTTTGTTCATAATCGCTACCTGATCCGAGATCGAGAAACACTCTTCCTGGTCATGAGAGACATACAGCGTTGTGATGCCCAGCTCTTGCTGAATGCGGCGAATCTCCACCCGCATGTTGAGGCGCAGGTTGGCATCCAGGTTACTGAGCGGTTCGTCGAACAAGAGCAGGTCAGGTTCAATGACCAACGCACGAGCAATGGCTACACGCTGACGCTGTCCACCGGACAGTTCTTGTGGAAAACGTTTCTCAAATCCATTCAGGTTAACGACTTCCAGGATTCGCATCACACGGGAAGAGATATCCTTGTCTTTCACCTTGCGCATCCGCAGGCCAAAGGCCACGTTGTCATAGACAGATAGATGCGGGAATAACGCATAACTCTGAAATACAAATCCGAAGTTCCGCTTGTTCGCCGGAACCTTCGTATAATCCTTGCCGCCGAACATAAACTTGCCCTGTGATGCTTCCAGAAATCCGGCGATGAGGCGCAGCGTAGTTGTTTTGCCGCAACCGCTCGGTCCGAGCAGGGAGAGCAGTTTACCTTTTTCCAGCTCCAACTGAAAATCCTTCAGGATTGTCTGCTTATCGTATGCCACGGATACGTGGTCTAATGTCAGCAATGCCATAGCGTTCTGCGCCTCCAATTAACGTTTAGTAAAGTATGAAAATCCGCCCATGATCCGTTCGATCACGAACATTAAGAGTCCGGTCAGTACCATCAACAGCACGGAAATCGCTGCAATCGTTGGGTCAAAATAATTCTCCACATACGTCAGCATCTGGATCGGTAATGTGCTTACCCCTGGTCCGGTCATGAACACCGAGATGTCCACGTTGTTGAAGGACTCCAGGAAAGCAATCAGCACGGCAGCGATAATTCCTGAGCGGATGTTGGGAAGCACGATCGTGAAGAACGTTCTTACCCGTCCCGCACCAAGACTCAGCGCAGCTTCTTCCACTGCAAAGTCAAAGCTCGACAGACTCGACGCGATAACCCGAATGATGAATGGAAGCATGATAATCGTATGACCGATCAACAGTCCGAGATACATCGGCAGATGGTAGATTACGATCAGGTATTTCATCAATGTAAAACCAAGCACGATTCCCGGGATCAGTACCGGGGACAGGAACAGTGCGTTCAGCACGGACTTGCCTTTGAAATCGTAACGACTAAGTGCATACGCAGCCGGAACTCCGAGCACCAGTGCCAACAAGTTTCCCAGTAAGGAAATGATGATGGACGTCTGGAATGTGCGGAGGAAACCGCCTGTGTTGAAAATATTCTCATACCAGCGGAAGGAGAACCCTTCCGGCGGAAATTTGAGTACCGTTCCCGGTTCAAACGAAGTGACCGATATGATCAGAAGCGGGCCCAGCAGAAAGATAAAGACCAGCAGACTGAACAGGCCCAGCCCGATATGTTTCTCCCGCATATGTCTACCCCTTCGGATTTAAAGTTTTAGCCATTTTGTTCATGACACCAACCACGACAAATGTAATTACAATCATAATCGCGGCAACAACCGAGGCCAGATACCAGTCGTTGAGGGTCATGGCGTTCTGATACAGGAACGTAGCAATCACGCGTTGCTTGCCTCCAAGGAGGGCAGGTGTGGTATACGCCGTCAGGCTTCCGACAAAAACAAGCACAGCTCCGATCACAAGTCCTGGCACAGCCAGTGGGAACACGACCCGGCGGAATGCCGTAATGCGCGATGCACCCAGACTTTGTGCTGCTTTGAGCAGGTCACCGTCAATGTTCTCCAGCACGCCCACCAGAGAGATAATCATCAATGGCAGGAACAGGTGTGTCAGGCCGATCATCATCGCTGCTGGTGTATACAGAATATCCAGCGGTTTGTCCACGATACCCAGACCAACAAGGGTGTTATTGATCAACCCTTTGCGTCCAAGAATGATCATCCAGCTAAACGAGCGCACGACCGGGCTCGTCAGCAGTGGGAAGATCGCCAGTGCCAGCAAAATGCCTTTGCGACGCGGCGCTTTCTGCGAAATATAATAAGCTGTCGGGAATCCGAGCACCACACAGACGATGGTGGTGACCACGCTGACTTGCAGCGTCGTAAGCAATATTTTCAAAAAGTATGGGTCTCTGAAAAAATGCATGTATCCTTCAAACGTGAAGGAGTTTTCTTGGAAAAACGTCGACCCGATCGTCAGGACAATCGGAATGATCATAAATGCCGCCAAAAACACGAATCCCGGCAGCAATAGCCAGTAGATTACTGATTTCTTCATCGCGATACTCCTGACTTGTAATTTAATTCGAGATTGATACTTGAGTACTCCGACTGCAGTACCGTCCTTCGATCCCTGTTATCCCCCGATTTTTTGATTCATTCTCATAGGTGAAATTCGGGGAATAAAGGGGAACGCTTCGCTTCTCCAGATCGGTTCTGCACTCTCCGCAATCGTATAAATATCTTATTGGGCAGAGCAACTACGCGTTTAATGCGTTGATAAACAGTTCAAGGAATGCTTTCGCGTCTACAGTTTCGCAGACGAGCGTATTGGGCTGCTCGCCCAAACGGTTTTGGAAGTCACATACCATCTGGCCATCGCACAGGCGGCTGGCGGTTTCGACATCGACATAATACGATTTACGTCCTACCAGTTCCGGGGCAAGGGCTACGCCCACGGCTAGTGGATCATGTAAAGCGCAAGCGCGGACGCCGTTCATTTGTTCGTAACGGTTGATGTAAATCTCCGTGCTTTGAGCAACGTATGCGCGCAGTGCAGGATCAGTGAGACGCTCAATCGTTGCTTCATTCAGCAATGTTTGACGCGTCACATCCAATCCGACTTGGGTAAGCTTCTCGATGCCTGCGTGCAGTACGATGCGTGCGGCCTCTGGATCAGCGTAGGTGTTGTACTCGGCGGTTGGTGTGATGTTGCCATGTCCACTAACTACGCCACCCATGAAGATGACTTCCTTCAATAAAGAAGGCAATTCAGGACACTTCATCAGCGCGAGTGCCAAGTTCGTTAAGGGTGCGGTCATGATTAATGTCAGTTCGCCCGGATATTGCTTGGCTTGTTCCACGATAAAGTCTGGCGCAAAACCTTCCTCGGCTTTCTTAGACACGGCCGGATCAGGCAGCGCACCGCCCAATCCGTCCTGTCCATGTACCCGGTGTTCATAATGAGACTTGCGAGTGAGTGGTCCAGCTGCTCCGGCAATGACCGGGATCGTTGGTGCACCCGCGAGTTCAAGAATTTTGCACGTATTCTCTGTTGCCTGCTGGAGTGATACGTTCCCACAGACTGTGGTGATGCCGAGAATGTCCAACTTCCGACTTTTGACGGCCAGCAAAATCGCCAGTGCATCGTCAATCCCCGTGTCCACGTCCAGAATGATGCGATTTTGCGCTTCACTCATCCGTTCTCAACTCCTATGCGGTGATATGGTTGCTTGCTGCAAATGATATAAGTTAAACATGTTGACCAAAGATAACTTTTAAGTCAGTCGGTTACTTGTTTATTGTGCAATCTCACGGTTCCAGCGATCTGTCCAGCCTTTAACCTGTTGATTCACGAATTCCATATCCAGCTTGTTCAGCTTCTCAACAACTTCAGCGCCGTATGTTACGCCTTCTGCTTCTTCAGCAGTCAGTTCAACCTTTGTGTTAACCGGGGAATCGACTTTGGCTTTGGCAGATTTCGCTTGTACATCCTGGCTCAGCTGCCAGTTGATGAACTCTTCAGCGAGCTCTTTGTTTTTGCTGCCCTTCACGACATTGATTGTGTTCATCACGGCATATGCACCTTCGCTAGGTGTAACAAACTTTGCATTAGGCACCGCTGCTTTCAGATCTTTGAAATACATTTCCATGATCGGTCCGCCCGCAATTTCTTCTTGGGAGAACATGTTCACGAATTCGGATGTTTGACTGTAGAATTTCACCACATTGCCGCTCAGTTTTTTCAGTTCAGCAAATGCCGCATCTTCATTAAACGTATCGTTTCCAGCTACACGGGAAGCTGCATCCACAACCATTGGGCCTGCTGTTGCCGTAATATTCGGGATGGTCAGGTTACCTTCGAACGCTGGGTCCCACAGGTCACTCCATGAAGTCACTTCTTTGGATACAAGATCCGGGTTATAAGCGATACCGAGCTGTCCAACCGTGTAGGCCGGGCCATAATCTTCACCAAGTGGTGCTTTGGCAATATCATAAATGTCATTTACATTTGGAATTTTGGAGCGGTCAATTTTCTCAAACAGACCTTCATCGATACCTTGTTGTGCATAGTAATCAGACAGGTAGATAACATCGACATTTGATGTTCCTTGACGAATTTTATTCAGACGTTCAGCATTATTGCCTACTTCGAGCACGATGTCTACATTATGTTCTTTTTCGAATGGACCAAATACTTCTTCATTGAAGAAATCTTCGGAGAAGCCCCAAGTGGAGATAACCAATTTGTTCGCTGCGGTTCCCCCACTGCCTGATCCGCCTGTTGCATCATCCGTGCTGCTGCCACAACCTGCAAGTAATAATGATGTCATTGCCACTGCTGCCAAACCGCTAATCCACTTTTTCATCATGATCCTGATTCCCCCTGATATATGTGATGTGTATGAAAAAACAAAAAGAAAAGTGCTCTTGTATAAACAAGAACACTTTTCTTCGTAAACAAAGGAAAGCGACACCCGCTGCCGGTACATCATCGGTTTCTGCTTCAGAATCAATCCAAAGACAGACGCCATCATATGAAATTTGTACGGAACCTAATCCTGAATCCGGGCCATGACCTCTGCATACATCAACAAGAATCAATCCTGCCGATCCACCCTTAGGCCTGTTCCAGAATCACATTTGTGATTGCCCACTGAGTGGACGCATCATAATCCCGCAATATAGCTTCAATTGGCAAACCCATGTGTTGCTCGAGCTTCTCCCGGAATTTCTTCTTATATAAGACAGACATGCGGAAGTCCACTTCCAGCTTCAAGCCGGGGGCCTCCCCTTCCAGGGCGTCAGAGCGCGGTGAACGTCGGTGCTTCGCGTAGAAGGTCACAATATTCTGGTCAATGGTCACTCTCAGGAGAGTGGTGCCAAATCCGAACAGTTCCTTCGAGATTTCGTTATAATACTGGCACATCTTCTTCTTGCTCTCATTGCTGTCCAGTAGTTCCATGAACTCACCCACATCTCTTACTACCGTACATTCGACGTGTTAACACGATTGATTATACATAAATATACGATCATAGGCAACCCAAAAGATATAGTTAACATGAGAATAACACATAAAAGCGAACGATGAGACATTAACAGCCAAAAACAATTCGTCTTAAACCACAGTGAATTTACATTAATATACCTGCATGTCATTCCTATACTATTGTTGCTTCTATACTCCGTTTTCATACACACGATTCGAGGCTTTGTTTCAACTTTCCCTAAATGGGTACTAATTCCTGCGAAACATAGACAAACTTCGTCATTAACCGTTAAAATGAGACACAATGTTGACATGTTTTTATTTTCTAGAAATTGGAGGCTTATACCATGAAATGTCCAGTATGTAATCACGAAAATGGAGATGCCCATTTTTGCGAGAGGTGCGGCTCTAATCTAACGCAAACAACCTCATCACCAACTCCTGTACCGAACTCGGAATCTGCTGCTTCCGAACCCGAATATACCCGTTGGTCCAGCACGCAGGCTACCTCTTCCCAGGCATCCGTTCCATCCAACACACCATCCGTCTCCATTCACAAGGAACAGGCGAGAGAATCAACAGGTACCAATGACCATGCTTCTGCAGGAGACAATAGCTCCAATCAGTGGAATAATATTGTGCAGAATGAGAAAGTTCAGCAAGCCAAAGAAGTAAGCAAACAGTATCTATCCTATTTCCTCAGTGTATTGGCCCGTCCTTATCAGACGATGAAAACCGTTGGCGACCAGCATTCCCTAAACGGATGGCTAACGATGGCGCTAATTGCAGTTCTATCTTCTACATACTTCTTAATTACCTTTAGTCGCATAGGCATGGACGGCTTGTTCATTGGTGGATTTTTAAGACCGTTGTTGTTCACCGTCATTATCCTGATTGCCTCTATTGCACTGATGTACGCTATTCTGAAGATTGAAAAAATAACCTTCCGTCCCAAAACACTGGTTGCCCAGTTTGGTACATTGCTTGTTCCTGCTGTCGTATCCCTTGTTCTGGCGAATCTGTTTATTATCATCTCGTATTCCATCGCGATCTCATTGCTTGCTGTCTCGTATATTATTATCTTTGTTGCGCTAAACGCGGTGCTGTTCCAATATCCACTGAATCGTACCAAAGCAGCCATCGACAGCATGTACAGCGTGCTGATCGCCAATGTGGTAGTGTTCTTTATTCTGTATCGATTGTTGGGTGAGATTATCATTGGGCTGATCCGCTTGATGCTTTCGCCGTTTGGACGTCTGTAAACTATATCAGTTGGAATAAAGCTGTTTACACTCGTTACTTCGATGACAGAACAACCTTCCGATCGCTGTTATCTCCAGATTTTTTTATTCACTTTTACAAAGGTGAAAATCTGGAGATAAAGGCGAACGCTTCCGCTTCTTCAGGTTCTTTCTGTCCTCTACGTTTCGTGTAAAGTTATTTCAATAAATATAAATCTTACTGACTCTTTGGATTTATATTAAGGCCTTCCTTGCTCATGCCGGGAAGGCCTTTTTTTGGTTTTCCAAGGCATCATTGCGCTAGGCATGTTTCATACACTATAATGTGTAGTGCAAGAGGTATGTTCTTATTTACGTAACAAACACAAAACTAGCAACTCCCGTTACGTAATGAGTGGATTCACCATTGCCACAAACACTACATTGTGTAGTGTATTAATCACTCATTTTACAAAGAAAGCAGGGGAACTCTCTATGGACATGACTCATATGAATCATATGCAAATGGAGCACGAGGCAGGTACATCCTACCTGTGGCTCATCGTAGGTGTAATTGTATTGCTGTTCTCCATCGCCACCTATATCTGGGCATCACGCACACAGGGAAAAATCCTGGGCCACATGAAAAAGAAAGAGCGGGCGGACATCCAGAAAAAAAGTCGATCCCTTCGGCTGGCTGCACATGTAATGATGGCAGTGTCGATTATTACGTTTGGTCTGTTCTTCATGCAAGGGGCAGGTAAAACATATAATGTAGCCGATCTGAAGTCCAACGCGACAATCGACGTGACGGACGATAAATATTACGGGGCAGACCATACGGAGGACCCCATTCAGTATGAGATGACAATTCCAACATCGGGACCGCATAATCCGCATGATATCAAGTTTGGATTTTACACCGACTTCCCGGGCTATAATTATCTGGTACACAATCTGGAGCACGGGGACATCATCATCTATTATCGTGAGAACGCCAGCGAGGATTTGAAGGAACATCTGAAATACCTAGCCAAATTCCGCGAAGCCGGAGCAGGTATTCTGGCTGTACCCAACAAGGATATTCCCGAAGGCAGTGAAGTCGTGGTGACCGCATGGACCAAAACGATGAAGCTCGACCAATTCGACGATGCCAAAGTAGGTACTTTTATCAATAAATATATTAATCAGGGACCTGAAAAGATTCCTGCCTCTGTTCGCCAGGGCGGCGGAACGATGTAATGACGTAATCACCCAGTCATGTGAAGCCCCTCTATGTAGTGACAATGAGGTGTGTTCCAATGATGAGCATGGTCAATATAGGATTGAAACAAAACCAGCTCCCGGATCAAATTGACTCGGGAGCTAATTCTTTATGGACCGGATGCCGATATTTCAAGTAGAAAACTGTATATTTGATATACAATACATACGAACCAAAGAAAAACGACAAACACCAAGTAAAGAGACAAAGAGACGATTGATTCAACAGATCAAGGGGGAACACTTTTACCAATGAACAGTTTGTTTATGAGGATCTTTTTATTTTTTTCCTGTCTGATGCTAGCCGCGGGTGCGGTTCTTGGCATTACCATGTACCGTTCATCGGCCCAACTGGTCGAGCAATCCATGGGGATGCAGGCACAGGCTGTGGGTGAACGGGCAGCTGCATTAATTGACACCTCTCTGTATGCACCACTCAGTACCGGACAGGACGAGACAGCGTATTACGGCATATTGCGTGAGCAGCTCAGTCAGTTGCGCGAGGCCAATGGACTCAAGTATCTGTATACCCTTGGTACACGCGAAGAAAATGGAACAAATACATATTTCTACGTTGTGGATGGGGCAGCTGCCGATGTGGCAGAGGATGACTTCTCCCCTTACGGTTCCGCAGAAGAGACCCATTATGAAGGAATGCTACAAGCTTTTGAACAGAATGAGCCTATTCGGGGCGAACTCACACAGGATGAATATGGCGCTACCATTACAGCATATGTGCCGATCCATGGGGCTGACGGGAAAGTACTAGGATTGGTCGGTGCGGATCTGGACTCTACTGCAGTCTATGAACTGATGTCCCGCAACCGTATGACCATGATCTGGACAGCCTTGGCTATTGTTCTGCTGAGTGTCTTGCTGGTGTATGGATTTGCCCATTACTTGACCCGACCATTGGTGAAGTTGAAGAAGTTAATTACCCAGGTAGGAAAAGGCGATCTGACCGTCAACGTTGAACTTAGTCGCAAGGACGAGGTGGGACAGCTCGCTTCCGAGTTCAAACATCTGGTTACAGGTACCCGTGATGTCATGACGGGCATCCGTCAAAGCTCCGACTCTCTGCTACAAGCTGCAGAAGGAGTATCGAAACATTCACAGGCGACTGCTGAAGCCAGCCAGCGCATTGCCGAGCATACCAATCATACGGCCAGTGGAGCTGCTGAACAGGTGGCTCGTGCTGGCGAAGTTACGGTAGCCATGGAAGAGATCACACGCAGCATGCAGCACATTGCGAATTCTTCTTCTATAGTCGCGGATGTATCACAGGAAACGACCAATAACGCGGTGCAAGGTCAAGCCAACATCAACACGGCGATGGACAGTATGGACAAAATTCATCAGGCGAATGTGCAGATGGTAGCCTCCACCTCCCAGCTGGAGCAGTACTCAGGTAAAATTGAGTCGGTGGCACATCTGATGAAAGGTATCGCTTCACAGACCAATCTGCTCGCACTTAATGCAAGTATTGAAGCCGCTCGTGCAGGAGAGTATGGCAGCGGGTTTGCGGTGGTTGCCTCAGAGGTTCGCAAGCTTGCGGGGGAATCAGAGCAATCGTCCCAGCATGTAACCGAACTGATCGCCGAGATGACACGCCAGACTGCCCTGTTGTCAGAACATATGTCTGCCAGCACATCAGCAGTCCAATCCGGTCTCGTTGTTGTTCAGGAGGCAGGCCGTTCATTCACATCCATTCATACCGGGATTGAGACGATGAATGAACGTCTGCACGAAGTATCCGCAGCATCTGAGCAGCTGTCTGCCAGTGCAGAAGAAGTGTCCGCTTCCGTGGAGGATATGGAACATATCTCACGCGAATCCTCTTCAAGTATCCAGAAGGTATCGCACGCTACCGGTAGCCAGTTGCAATCCATGGATGAGATGAGTGCATCCGCCGAATCCCTGCGGGTATTGTCCAGTGAGCTGAACGGATTGATTGGTCGATTTAAAATATAGCGGGCAGCTAGATTACTATATAGTTGGACTAAAGAATATTCGCACTTGCCACTTCGATGACAGAACAACCTTCCGATCGCTGTTATCAATCTATATAAATCAGCATAAAACAAAAAGCCGCACGGCAGGGAAGGGATCATGGGGGTCAACCCCATATCCAGACCACTGCCTGCAGCTTTATTTTTGTACCTTTAATGTTGGCACGCCCTATGGCTGCCTGAATTAATAGCGCTGCGGAGCAGCTTTTTTACCCAAATCCGTCATGTACGTAAAGAACGCTTCCGGATCGGTATCATACACCAGTTGTACTGGACGTCCGTCTGCTTGCTCCACCGTGCGGCCTTGGCTAGGACCATCCGGGATGACAATACAGTTTACGGTTTTTTTCTTCACGATGTCCTCGCGTCCAACGGAAGCCGTTGTCAGCACATCCCACAGATAGTATGTGGAATTCGTCTCACTGTACACCAGTGGCGGACAACCTGCGTAACAGTTACCCAGGAAGTCAACGCCTTCGAAGCGACGCTCTGCTGCCCAGCGGTTACGAACGGCTGGAGTCAGAGGTACTTTGTTCGTGCTTTCCAGTGCAACCAGATCGATCTGGATACCACTCTGCCATACACGGTAAGCCGCTTCCGGGTCCCAGAATACGTTCCACTCTGCTGTGCCATCATGCTCAGGTTCTTCTACGTTACCACGCTCAAATGTACCGCCCATCCATACCAGCTTGTCGATTTTCTCTTCAATGTCTGGTGCTTCGTCCAGTGCACGCGCAAGGTCTGTCAGTGGGCCTGTGAACAGGAGCAACGTTTTGCCTTCGGTATTGCGCACTTTCTCGATCAGATGCTGGTGTGCCGGAATGGCAGAGAGTGGTGCTTCCATTTTGCCGGACTCGTTCAGTACAGGAAGTGCATCTACATAGAAGGAATGCAGTCTCCACGCCGCAGGAAATGGATTTTTCCCTCTGGAGTTGGATTTGGATACCTCTACGGAATATGTACCGAAACGATCGATAATTTTACGGCTGGCATCTGTTGCTGGCTCCAGATATCCGTCTGCCGGAATAACCGATACGCCGGTTACATGTACATTGTCCATTTGCAGAAGCATGAACAGCGATACGAGGTCATCCACGCCGCCGTCATGGTTAAAATACACATTAAGTTGGTTCGTCATGCTTGCTTTCATCCTTCCCCTGGTTGTCCCATTGATGTTGATCATCCGTCTGCCCAAGGCCGACGCTCTCTCTATTATGTCCCATAACCCTTGGTTACGTAAACCTTCCCCATACAAAGAAAACAAAGGATCACGCCTCATCCTGCGGATATTTTACAGTTCCACCATTCCATCTCAGGAGGACAACTGGTAGAGGTCATCATCGTTCGGAAAATAAAGAAATGGACAGCAGGCTTGAAGCCCCGCCGTCCATCTCACCCAATCCATGCATTACATGGACTGGTTCTGTTTCTCCTCATTCTTTTCAGCAATCGGAACATACTTGCCTGGCCAGAAGGCCCATTTCCCCAGCAATGCTGTGATAGCCGGTACCATGAACGGGCGAACCAGGAAGGTATCCAACATCACACCAACGGCTGTGATTATACCAAACTGCACCAACACCTGAATTGGCAATGTAGCAAGTACCGCAAACGTTCCTGCCAAGATTAGACCTGCAGATGTAATAACAGAGCTTGTCTCGCCAACACCTTCTCTGATCGCTTGACGAAGCGGCATCGTTTTGCGTTTCTGCCAGATGCTAGAGATCATGAAGATGTTGTAGTCTTCACCCAGTGCCACGAGGAATACGAAGGAATACAGCGGAATCGCTCCCTGAATGGCATCTGCGCCAAGTCCGTAGTGAATGATGATCCAACCCAGACCCAGTGCAGAGAAATACGACAGAACAACCGTTGCAATCAGGTATGCTGTGGCTACGATTGAACGCAAGTACAACAGTAGTAACAATGTAATCATGCCGATGACCACCGGAATAATGATCTTGGCATCCCGTTCTCCAGTCACTTCAATGTCATACTGTTCAGCCGTCTGACCATCGATCCATACCTGACTGTCCACATTAGCTACACCAGCGTCTTGAAGCGCCTGTTCCGCAGTAGCTCGCAGATCTGGAATATGCTGCATTGCCTCCATGGAATATGGATTCAGATTAAATTCCACATCAAAGGCGGTAATGTTGGCATTCTCGGCACCCTGCTGAGCATCGCCTACTTTGCTAATGTAATCCAGCGATTCGAGACGTTGCTTCAGATCAGTTTCTTTGCCTTCGGCATCAACGATCACTTTGACTGGAGCCAGCTCACCTTGGGAGAATTGTTCACCGATGACGGTGAAACCTTCGCGGGAAGGCACATCCTCCGGGAAGGAAGACAACAGATCATACGTGAATTTAACCTGAGTAGAGAATGCCGCCAGTCCTCCCAGCAATACCAACGTAATTGCAAGAACGGTCCATGGCTTTGTTACTACAACACGGCCAATCCAGCTTTCCTTCACTTTGCGCGGGGCAGGAGCCGGTTTGCCTTTTTTCTTAGCACGCCCCACTTCCATCTCATGTGTACGTGGTACGAACGGATAGAATGAACCCCGACCGAAGATCGCCAGAAGCGCCGGAACCAGTGTCAGACTTGCAATAAACATGATAAAGATGGACAGACTGAATGGTACGGCAAAGCGATGATATGCACCGTATTCAGCCAGCAACAGTACCAGTAGTGCTGCAACGACCGTGAATCCACTCATGGCAATGGCGCCAGATGATCCGGTAATTGCCTGGAAAATGGCTTTCTTTTTGTCCGGCTCATGATAGAGAATCTGGCGGTATCTGGAGATCATGAACAGGCAGTAATCCGTTCCTGCTCCAAATAACAACACGGTCATGATCGAAATGGACTGTGCATCCACCGTAATCCAGCCCTGATCCGCCATGAATCCGAGAATGGGGCTTGTCACCATATACGCGAATCCAACGGCAATGATCGGGATAATCGCCAATACCGGCGAGCGGTAGATCAACAGCAACAGTACTAATACCAGTACAACCGTAGCGATCAGCAAGGATACATCGGCGGAGGAGAATAACCCGCTCGCATCAATGGATATCCCTACTGGCCCTGTCACACGGGCAATCAGAGTATTGGTATCATCTATGGCTACATCGAACGGATTTGCCCCGAAGATGTCTTGTGTTTTTTGCTCAAGTGCTTCAATAGCTTCCTTCAATTGTTCTGAATCGGCACCTTCATTGAAGAAAAGTGGCATAACCAAAGTACTTCCATCTTCCGAAAGCTGGCCTTTCAATGCCTGTGGTGGCAATTGATAGAGTGGCACAACGGACTGTTGTTGTTCTACCGGATCTTGATCCAGTCGCTCCGTTAATGCCTGAATGTTCTGAATCTGCTCATCTGTCAGACCGCCGGCTTGACGCCATACGATCAGCGCGGGCAATCCTTCACCGCCAGGGAATTCCTTCTCGGCAAGTGCAGCTGCCTGAACCGATGGTTTGGATTCACTCAGATCCTGTGCGTTATTGGTTTCACGATCACCTACAGCAGGCCATACCATGCCAAGCACAACGGCGATAATGATCCATACCAACAGCGTAATCCATTTGCTTCGTTTGCCGGCAACCCAGCGGCCGTAACCCGAACCTTCCTGCATTGTCTCTTCATCTCCCTATTCTGTTTCTATGAAGCCCTAATATATATGATGGTGTAGTAATGAACCACGGGTCATAGTATAATCGAGTTAATTATATATACCGGAAGGTTAATTTTGCAATGCCTAATTTTGTGAACACTTCTAACAAGCAATTAAATACGTAAAGAGGTATGTACTTATGAGCAAAAAAACAAACATTCCCCGTTCACCGGGTAGACCCAAAACTGGTGTGGATCAAGCATCTGTGCAATCAAACATATTGATGACCGCGTCACGTCTGTTTATGGAATACGGGTATGAACCCGTCTCTCTCCAGCAGATCGCTTCGTTATGTAATGTGACCAAAGCATCAATTTATTATCATTTCACCAGCAAAGCCGACCTGTTCACCGTTGCCATCACCCGCATGATGGCGATGGGCATGCAGCAGACTTCGCTCCGTCTGGATGAACCTGATACGTTGCAAGAACGACTGGTTAAGGTTGCCGAAGCCAAGATGCAGCATTCCCATATTGAAACGGAGACCATGATGCGAGAAGCCGAGAAACATCTGGACACGGAGCAGCTCGCTCAGATTCGGGAAGCAGAGGTTCGCATATTCGAGGTACTAGCTACCCATTTTCAGAAGGAGATGGATAATGGTTATTTGCGGGTCGGCAACCCTATGCTGCTTGCCCATGCATTTACGTCACTGCTAATGCTCGCGAACCGCGAAGATGTACGCAACATGAATGGCGGCAGCATTGAGGAACTCGCGCAGGAACTGGTGGCGCTGTTTCTGGATGGAGCGGTTAAGCGGAACTGATGCTAGCTCCAGATTCTAGCCAATGCGGCAATACCCGGGTCAATGCGTTCCGGCTCTATTCCGGCAAAACCGATAATGAACTCTCTTTTGCCGTCTGCTGGTCTGCTCCCGTTCGCCCACAAATATTCCGTTGAACTGATCTGTATCCCTGCCTCTATCGCTGCGGTTACCAATTCTGTGGCTGACTGTTTGGTTACCATTCGCAATACCAGATGGAATCCGGAATGTTGACCCCTTATTTCAACCCGATCTCCAAAATGCATCTGAATGGCCTGAACGATCAGGTCATGCTTTCGTTTGTAGACATTACGCATTTTACGGATATGCTTGCCCAGTTCTCCTTCACCCATGAACATCTCCAATGTTCGCTGATGGAGTCGGGAGGCTGATTGCTCGAATAGAACATTCTTATACATTTCGCGAAAATCTTCCATTAATTCTCTCGGAAGCACCATGTAATGGATACAAAGAGCAGGTGCGAGCACCTGCGAGAAACCACCCATATAGATTACGCGACTTCTCTCGCGTAGCCCCTGCATTGATGGGATTGGTCTTCCATGATACCGGAACTCTCCATCGTAATCATCTTCGATAATGTATGCCTTTGTTCGTTCCGCCCATTCGAGCAACGCCAATCTGCGAGTGATCGGCATGGTCATACCTAGTGGAAATTGGTGAGAGGGTGACACACCCGCCAATTTTACCCCGGCCTGTTCCAGCTCCGTTAAGTTTATGCCATCAGGATCCAGAGAGATCGGGACAACCCGATAACCATAATTGCGGAATGTACCAGGTAACAGTCGGTATCCAGGATTCTCTACACCGATGGAATGCGTTGATTCTCCTTTGTGAAGAAGGGTCTGTGCTAATAGAGACATTAGCAGATGCTGTTCAGCACCCACAACAATCTGCTCGGGAGAACAGCTGACTCCCCTGAACTGCGCAAGATAGACAGCAATCTCACATCGTAGTCCCCATTCTCCCTGAGGGTCTCCATAGAACAACAACTCCTTCGCTTCTTCCCGCCAGATTCGATTAACATATTGGTGCCACTTGGCAATTGGAAACAGGCTGAAATCATTGCGTGACATATGAAAATCATATTGAACTGCTCGGGCAGGGCGTATTGCCTGATGGTCTGACCACGTCGTTTGGGCCACGGGAGCTTGTCCGGCTGTCTGTTTATCTGTTTGCCCAATCTGCATGACATGATCGCTGTCCACCATGGCACGAACATGATAGCCACGACGTGGCTGACTGTATATATATCCTTCGGCGATCAATTGCTGATAGGCCCATTCCACCGGAGTAGTGCTTATTCCAAGCATCTCGGCAAGTTTTCGCACCGAAGGCAATCGGCTATGTTCAGCCCAATCCCCGTGAATGATTTCCCTTTTGATATGATCCGAGAGCTGTACATAGATTGGCGCACTATCGTTCTCGTCTAGCTTCGGTAATGTAATCATCATGATGCACCTCATCTGTCCTGCAAAATTAATTAAAACTGTATATTTGGAAGTATACAGTATTGGGATATACTCATGTCATCATCAATGTGTAACGCCAACTTTAAGAGGCAGGGCCATCTCGATCAGTCCCGCCTTGAACCTATAGGAGGAACAACTAATGTCACATTCAAAACCTTCCCCACGTATCCCACGTCTGCTGGAAACGTCGCGCATATATCTGCGTCCCTTCGAGATTACAGATGTGGATGCATACTTCCCCGGTCTGTTTGACGCCGAGATGCGTAGGCTGACGGGAACACAGAACAGTTTCACACGCGCTCAGGTCGAACGTTATGTTGAGAGCGCTGCACAAGATGACACCAGACTCATGCTACTTATTGCTTTACAGGAAAATGACCAGATCATCGGAGATGTCGTCCTGATGGACATGCATGCCAAGAATCGCAGTGCACATATCCGGGTTGCCATCGATCAGGCGGAGCATCAAGGAAAAGGTTACGGTAGCGAGGCGTTGTTACTTATGCTGGACTACGGCTTCGGAATCTGTAACCTGCATCGAATCGAGCTTGAGGTGTACGCCTTCAACGAACGAGCCATTCGCACGTATGAGAAGCTTGGATTCCAGCGCGAGGGTGTGAAGCGGGATGTCTTGTTCTACAATCATCAATACCATGATGCCATTCAGATGAGCATGCTTGAGGATGAGTTCAGGCAACGTGATATGAGAGATCAGCCAGGGAATGTTTAAGTTTTCGATCAACTAAAATCAAACTAAAAAACCGGGGGATTTAATAACCCTCCCCGGTTAGAAACTTCAGATGACCCGTCAGCACCGACAGCTCGGCGGGTGTCTTCATATACAATTCGCCGTCCGTGTCAGCTGACATCGGCGCATCCGTCTTCACTTTTAACGTAGATGCCTTGAAGTATGAAATACTCTCACTCTGAGGTTGCCATTCTCCCTCTGGCTTGTGCGACAGAATCTCTCGCAGCAGCGGAATGCCTGTCTCATGAATAATGAGCACGTCCAGTTCGCCATCCTGCAACGCATCCGGTGCAAAGGGCAATGCATTTGTTCCCAGAAAACGGCCATTGGCTGCATAGATCATCACCGCTTCGCCTTCCATCTCTTTCCCATCCGCCTCCAGTTGGTAACGAAACGGCTCTGTATGACTAATTGTCTGTAAAGTGCTGATAAAATAACTGAGCTTACCCAGCGCGCCTTTCAAATTCTCGTTAATATTCTGCGAAGCATCACTGATCAAGCCAATGCCAAAAAAGTTCGTGAACACCCGATCATTAGCTCGTCCAACATCAATGGATACCACCCGACCTGCCAGCATTTCTTGTGCCGCAGTCTCTGCATCCGGTGAAATCCCGAGTGAACGGGCAAAGTCATTACAGGTGCCTCCAGGCAATATACCAATCAACGGAGGATGTTGCAGATCAGCCAGTCCATTCACGCATTCATGCACCGTGCCATCCCCACCCAGGATAAACACCACATCGAATTGCTCCCCGCGTTCACGACACAACTTCTCTCCTTCACCAGCTTCATCCGTACGCACAATGACGAGTTCATGGACAGCGGGAGCCAGCACACCAGCCACAAGGCCCACTGTATTCTCACGACTGGCCTTGCCCGAATGATGATGATGAATTAACAACGCTTTGTTAAACTCCATCCCTCTTCCTCCATTCCAATGCTTGTTACCCTTTACCCACAAAGGTTGAAGCCGTAAACAAGCCCTTCGCTAAGTACTCATCATGATTCCAAATAGGTTTCCCAATCAGGTATGCATCCTAATCCTCATTCATTCGTAATAGCTATATAAGTTCAACTTAAGAATATTCACACATGCCACTCCGATGCCAGAATAACCTTCCGATCGCTGTTATCCCCAGATTTTTCTGATTTACTTTTACAAAGGTGAAAATCTGGTGATAAGCGTATGCTTCCGATGTAGCTTTCTTTCAGAAAGCTTTTAGGCCAACACTTCGCTTCTTCAGGCTATTTCTGTCCTCTACGTTCTCGTGTAAATGTATAGTTAAACTTAAATAGATAACCCTTTTATCTAACTAGCCAATTCCTTTTTTAACCAGATGTATGCATGAGAAAAAGGGTTTCTCGGCACCTTAATGTCATAAGGTTGCAAATTTTGCTGGTGAGAACCCATTCAAATTGAGTCAAAACGGTTATATCTATACCATATACGAATGGAGGGATTCCCTATGATTCCGGCAACGTTGGAACAATTGGAGCAAGTTCGCAAGGAATGCCGTACCATGGTTCGCAAAAGAGCTACCGCTTCTGCCGGTACAACACTCGTTCCGCTGCCCGGTACAGACGTACTGGCTGATGTGGGGATGCTGATGCAGCTGTTGCCTGCCATTAACAATAAATTCGGATTATCACAAAAACAGCTGGACGGCATGGACCCCGAGACCAAATCCATGATCTATGGATTCGTGATGTCCATCGGAAGCAAAGTCATTGGTCGTATGATCACCAAGGAATTGGTTGTCCAGGTTCTGACAAGAGTCGGCGTACGCGTAGCCACCAAATCCGTTGCCAAATTTATTCCTTTTGCAGGACAGGGATTGGCTGCCGCACTCAGCTTCACAGCCATGCGCTATGTAGGTAACAAACATGTGAATGACTGTTATGAGGTTGTCAAACGCATGATTGAGCAGCGCGAATTAATCCCGGGCGAACCCGCTCCGTCTGCGCTGGAGGAAGCTAACAGCGACGACGCAAAAGTAGAAGTGAACTCGATCTCTAGCAACGGGGCAGATGAACCTGCAAAGGAGACTAAGGATCAGTAAAATGCGGGTCATGCTATGCCCAAACTGAGGCTTACAAAGTATCTCATGACTAATCTGGATGTCCCACTCGGTCAGCTTATGCTCGTATGCTTGTATCTAGATTGATGTACAATGAATTCAAAATATAAATAAACGGGACAAAGCAGTGTAGTTACACCGCTTCGTCCCGTTTTTATTTTTGCACGCATGGCATATGTAAGACAATTATGACTAAGGTTTATTAGAATATTTTAACGAACTCAGCACACTCTAATAGGCACAATTCCACAATACCGGCGTTCTAACGAATCATAGACACTTTATTTCCGCATTCTGCAGTTTATTTTACCGCTTTGTGTTGCTTATCAGAGAAATAACATGTCTCAAGTTCGTTAGAATTGGGAGTGCTTGATAATCCTCCATATAAGGTGTCTACGATTCGTTAGCATGGACGAAGGATGAACCCTCATCCTGTCTGCACCTCACGCAAACAACTGAAAGGCTGACGAGCACCACAACCCAATTACCATGCCAACGTTCCTTCATATCTTATAGATCCATCGTATCCAAACGAATCCAATCTGCTCCACATTAGAATCGACTCCTCTGGATACACGACAAATAGCCGGGAGCACCCCTAAGAGTGCTCCCGGCTATTCTAGTTAGTTACAGTGTAATCAGATCGCCTGCGGTTGTTGCTCCGCAAACTGACTATTGTACAGATCGGCGTAGAAGCCCTGACTTGCCATCAATTCATCATGATTACCCTGTTCAATCACGTTACCATGATCCATAACCAGGATCAGATCGGCGCCGCGAATGGTAGACAAACGGTGTGCAATGACAAAGCTTGTGCGATCCTTCATCAGATCATTCATTGCTTTCTGGATAAATACTTCGGTCCGTGTATCCACGCTACTCGTCGCTTCATCCAGAATGAGGATGGCCGGGTTCGCCAGAATCGCTCTTGCAATGGTCAGCAACTGTTTCTGCCCTTGAGAGATGTTCGACGCCTCTTCATTCAGCACCGTATCATAACCATCAGGCAGTGTACGGATAAAGTGATCCGCATGTGCCGCAACGGCTGCCTTGATTACATCCTCTTCCGTAGAACCTTCTCGACCATAGGCGATGTTGTCCCGAATCGTTCCGTTGAACAACCAGGTATCCTGAAGCACCATGCCGAACAGACTGCGCAGCTTACCACGCTCCATGTCCTTAATGTCTGCACCGTCAATCGTAATCCGACCATCCTGAATTTCGTAGAAACGCATTAACAGGTTGATCAGAGTGGTTTTACCGGCTCCCGTTGGTCCAACAATGGCTACCGTCTGTCCCGGTTTTACATCAATATTCATGTTATGAATGAGCAGTTCATTTTCTTTATATCCAAAATTAACACCTTGGAATGCAACCGCACCTTTAGGCTGCTGTAGTTGCACGGGTTGTTTGGACTCTGGAACTTCTTCCTCTTCATCCAGCAACTCGAATACCCGTTCTGCCGAAGCAATCGTTGATTGAATAATATTGGAGATATTTGCAATCTGGTTAATCGGTTGTGTAAATTGACGGGAATATTGTGTAAAGGCCAGAATATCCCCGATGGAGATAGAACCACGTGTAACGAAGATCCCACCGACCACACAGATCAGTACATAACCCAAGTTACCCACAAAACTCATGAGCGGCATAATAATACCCGAGATAAACTGGGCTTTCCAGCCAGATTCATACAGTTCTTCATTGACCTTCTCAAATTGCTGTACGGATTGTTCTTCACGTCCAAATGCTTTGACAACCTTGTGTCCGGTGTACATCTCTTCGACATGACCATTCAGTTCCCCAAGGGATTTCTGTTGACCCGCAAAGTGTTTTTGCGAACGAGATGCAACCAGCATGACAACAACTACACTGAGTGGCAACGTCAAAATCGTGATCAGCGTCATCCATGGACTAATCGTCAGCATCATGATAATTACGCCGACAATTGTGACGATGGACGTAATGAACTGTGCCAAACTTTGCTGAAGTGTATTACTGATATTGTCCACGTCATTCGTGGCACGGCTAAGTGTCTCCCCAGTTGTGCGGGAGTCAAAATATTTCAAAGGAAGACGTCCAACCTTCGCACTGATCTGCTCACGCATGTCATACACAACACGTTGGGCCACACCGGCCATCAGGTATTGCTGAACATACATAAATGCAGCACTGAACAGATAGAGTCCGCCAAGCAGGTATAATACTTTTATTAATGCAGGAAAATCAATCCCGGCTCCCTGTACACCCTGAAGGATGGCGATGGCGCCTTTACTGAGAATATCCGTTCCTTCGGCCATAATTTTTGGACTGATGATGCTGAATACGGTACTCAAAATGGCTGCAACCAGCACACCTAGCAGACGAGAACTATGGGGCTGGAGATAACGAATCAAGCGACGCAGTGTGCCTTTGAAATCTTTTGCTTTCTCAGCGGGAGGTCGCATGCCCATTCCGGGACCTGGACCCGGCCCACCATGGGGACGAGGCGACTTACGTTCTGTACGTTCACTCATGCGATCTCCTCCTCTGTCAGCTGGGAGGATACAATCTCGCGATACACTTCATTGTGCTCCAGCAGCTCTTTATGTGTTCCTGAACCGACAATTCGGCCCTCATCCATAACTAAAATGCGATCGGCATCCATTACTGTACTTACGCGTTGCGCAACAATCAGCACAGCCGCTTCTGTCGTTTCGGACTTCAGCGCAGCACGAAGTTTAGCATCCGTTTTGAAATCGAGAGCAGAGAAACTGTCATCAAAGATATAAACTTCCGGACGGCGAACAAGTGCGCGAGCGATGGACAGACGTTGCTTTTGTCCACCAGATACGTTGTTACCACCTTGTGCGATAAGGCTGTCATATCCCTCTTTCATCTCGGTAATGAAGTTCTCCGCCTGAGCTGTACGGGCCGCGTGAACAACTTCATCCATTGTGGCATCATCTTTCCCGTGACGAATATTCTCCGTAATCGTACCCGTAAAGAGGACTGCCTTTTGTGGTACAAAGCCAATTTTGGCACGCAGATCTTCCTGCCGAATTTCACGCACATCCGTACCATTTACCCGAACACTGCCTTCGGTCACATCATAAAATCGTGGAATAAGGCTGAGCAATGTCGATTTCCCAGAACCCGTACCACCGATAATAGCTGTTGTCTCACCTGAGCGAGCTGTGAAGGAGATATTGGACAAAGCTGGATTCTCTGCGCCCGGATAACGGAAAGTTACATTGTCAAACTCAATCATACCCTGCATGGATTTCATACCACGAGGCTGCTCGGGATTGCTAAGATCCGGCTGCATATCAAGCACTTCGTTAATCCGTTCTGCCGATGCTGAAGCTCTTGGAATCATGACAAAGATCATCGAAACCATAATAAGTGAGAACATGATCTGCATTGCATATTGGATGAAGGCAATCAATGCACCGATGTTCATATTGCCGCTGTCGATCCGCATTCCACCAAAATAAAGGATGGCAATCATCGAAAAGTTCATAACCAGCATCATCACAGGCATGATGGTCGCCATGAGCACATTAACTTTGATCGATGAATCTCTCAGTTCTGTATTGGCCCCGTTAAAGCGCACTTTCTCATGCTCCCCACGGTTAAAGGAACGAACAACCCGAATCCCTGTTAACTGCTCACGCAGCACCAGGTTGAGTCGGTCCAGCTTTTTCTGAATGGTTTTGAACAAAGGTAAACCCTTGGCACCAATCAGCGCAATAGCTCCACCGAGTACCGGAAGCACGACCAGGAAAATCGTAGATAATTTGGCGTCCTGAGATACCGCCATGAAGATACCCCCGATACACATGAGCGGAGCCATAATCATCATGCGCAGCATCATTGTAAGTACATTCTGTACCTGTGTGATGTCATTCGTCGTACGCGTAATCAGCGAAGCAGTACCCATCTTATCGAACTCTTGGAGAGAGAAGTTCTCCACATGGCGGAATACTCTGCTACGCAGTTGTTTGGCAAATCCACCCGCTGTTCGAGATGAGAGATAACTGGCAATCACCGAACACGCTGTTCCGCCAATCGCGATGACCAACATCCATCCACCAATCTGCCAGATATACGGGATATCCCCTTTAATGATGCCGTCATTCACAATATCTGCCATTAACGTAGGCAGGTACAATTCAGCAAGCGACTGAAACAGTACCAACACCAGAATAAAAATAATCGGAATTTGGTATGGCTTCAGCATGCGAAACAGTTTCATCATGGCTTATCATCTCCTCTTGTCGAATCATCCTTTTGCAAGGAAGTTAATGTATCAAAAAAGGTGTATACCTTTGTCAACAACTCAGCCAGCTGAGTACTGTCTTGCTCACCCAAATGCTCAACTAACTTATTGAATATTTCCATGCGTTCTTGGTGAGCAGCCCGAATAATTTCACGACCTGCTTCAGTAATCGTGATGCGGACAGCACGGCGATCCTCCGGGTCCATCGTCCGTTTGACCAGCCCCTCATCTTCAAGGCCACGAATAACAGGTGTAATGGTCGGTGACTTCACTCGTAGCAATGCGCTGATTTCCGAGACTTTCATCCCGGGATGGTTGGATTCGATCGTGTCATTGAAATCAGGCGGATTGTCCTGCCAGTTCAATTGTTCTCCCGGATGCATCCCGTGGAGTAAACAACCCAGCACCATAATTTCATTGTGATTGCGCCCATGAGGTTTATGTTGCCTCCATTTGCCTTTATTAAACTGCATAATGGAGTACAAAAGCTTCTGAGCGACCGGATCTATACCAGTCATAATGGGTCCCTCCTTCTTTCTTTATCATTCCATAGACATCCAACATCATAGGACATCTATTAAATAGTAATACAATTAAATAGATGCACAATTAATTAGGTGTACTAAGTATATTATCGCAAGAAGCCATTGTCAAACATCTAAAAATAACCAACATAAACCCATAACCAAGAGCATACACGCGCTTGATTATGGGTTTTGTCATATGGCCTCCATTGGAGCCCACTATAGTTATTATGTACAATTCCATGAATTCAACTTATAAAGAAACTCCCGTTCATTACTCCGGTGGATGATGGCCCGGAGGTAAGGAAGGGGAGCATTTTATTACGATTGAAAAGTAGACACAAAAGAATCTTCTTATTGTATAAATTGCATGATTAGGTGCGTTTGTTACTCATCAGGACTGTGAAGCAGAGACTGTTTTAGGCACTGAGGCAAACGGGAAATACTCTTTTGCATTGTTGTAGGCAATACCCTGTACGATCTGACCGAGCAACTCCATATCCTGCGGTGCCTCCCCTTGTTCGGCCCATTCACCAATTAGGTTGCAGACCAGACGACGGAAATACTCATGCCGGGTATAGGACAGGAAGCTGCGTGAATCGGTCAGCATACCGACAAATCGGCTGAGCAGACCAACATTCGCCAAGGCTTTCATCTGAGCGAGCATGCCATCCTTCGTATCATTGAACCACCAGGCGGCACCAAGCTGGATTTTGCCCGGAATGCCCCCGCCCTGGAAGCTGCCGATGATCGCCGCGAGCACTTCGTTGTCCCTTGGATTCAGAGAATACAGAATCGTTTTGGGCAGTGCTTGTTGCTGCTCCAACGCGTCGAGCAATCCAATCATCGCTGCGGAAAGCGGCGTATCATTCACGGCATCGTAACCAGTATCCGGCCCAAGTTTGGCAAACATCCGTGTGTTGTTGTTACGGGCTGCATTAATGTGGAACTGCATCACCCAGCCCCGATCTGCATACAGTTTGCCAAGGAACGTCAGCGTTACCGTCTTGTACTTGTCCTCTTCCTCACGAGTTACCTTCTGACCCGCAAGTACCTTTGCAAAGATGGCAGCTGCTTCTTCGCGTGTAGCCACGCCGTAAGGAACATAATCAAGTGCATGGTCAGAGACTCTGCCGCCGACGGAATGGAAAAATTCCACACGTGACTCCAGCGCAGCAAGGAAGGATTCATAATCTGAAATGGCAGTGCCAGATGCCTGCGACAGCTTGCCCACCCATTCCACGAAGGTATCCCGGTTCAATTCCAAGCCTTTATCCGGGCGGAAAGAAGGTAATACCGCCGTATCAAAGCCTTCGATTTCCTGAATTTTCAGATGATACTCCAGAGAATCCGTTGGATCATCGGTTGTGCACACAACAGTGACATTGGATTTGGTAATCAGATCGCGTGCACCGAATCCGTCACTGTTCAGTTTGGCATTTACTTTTTCCCAGATGGCCGGTGCGCTTGTCTCATTCAATACTTCGTAGACGCCGAAATATCGCTGTAATTCCAGATGAGACCAGGCGTACAGTGGATTACCAATCATCATCGGTACCGTTTTGGCATAAGCCAGGAAACGATCGTAATCGGTTACTCCCTCGCCGCCGGTCACATATTGCTCTTCAATTCCGTTTGCGCGCATGAGCCGCCACTTATAGTGATCACCGTATAACCAAGCCTCTGTAAGATTGCCAAAGGTTTTGTTCTCGTAGATCTCCTGAGGACTGAGGTGGCAATGATAATCAATAATCGGCATGTCTTTGGCATAATCCTCATATAACTTGATCGCCGTTTCATTGTGCAGCAAAAATTGTTCATCCAGAAAAGATTTCATTCGCCTCGCACGCTCCCTTTAGGTGAGTTTACGTTCATATGGGTTCACTTCCCATCTTTACGCTACACTGTTTATCATCAAAGTTCAATATAAAATGATAGCGTTATCAAAAAAGGTTGATTTAGGCATATATTCGGGAACAAGGTATACTGGATTTAACGCAAGGATGCTGATCTGAAGATCACACAAGGAGATGAAATGAATTGAAAGTTACTTTTCTCGGCACTGGAGATATGTTCAGCGTGGAGCAGCACCACAATAGTATGTTGGCTGAATTCGGAGACACGCATCTGGTCATTGATTTTCCAGAATCAAATGCTAAAGCACTCAAGGAATATGGATTCGCCATGACCGATATCCACAACGTGTTCATTACTCATTTGCATGAAGATCATATTAATGGTGTACAGATGCTGGGTTATTACGCACAGATCGTAGGCGACCGCAAACCCCGTCTGTTCATCCACGAACAATTGGTAGAGCAACTCTGGAACATTCTATCTCCCGGCATGCGCTACACAACGGATGGTGAACGTACCATGAGTGATTACTACGATGTCGTTCCCCTGCCAGATGGAGGCACATTCGAACTGGGCAGCGTGACGTTTGAGACGTTTCGGACACAGCATGTTCCCGGTATGGTCAGCAATGGGCTACTCGCCAAGCCTTACTTCTATTACAGTGCTGACAGTACACTCGACCAGGAACGGGTGGAGCAAGTTGCCGCTGATGTGCAGCTGATTTTCCATGAATGTCATATGCATGATCTGGTGATCAAGTCACACACTTCACTGAACGATTTGGAACAACTGCCTGCCGAAGTGAGACAGAAAACCGTACTGATGCATTATCATGACGAGTACGCGGATGCGGACAAACGGAAACAATTCAACCGCGAGCATGATCTGCGGATGGTTGGCACGTTGGAATCATTTGAACTGGAGTAGGTAAACGGAGAGAGGGCATCGGATATTATCGTATTTGGACCTATATTCTAATGGAGGTCATTGCTATGGAATATCGAATTGAACAAGGTTACTTTCTGATATATTCTCCTGCAAGAAGCACCAGTAGTGGAGACATCATGGTGGTTAAATTACTGGAAAGACCCTTTAAGGACAGAATTGAATTCCTCATTAACAGCAAAAACTATGAGTGTACTACACACCATGAATACTTAAACTTTGAGCCAACTTCTCATCATAAACCTGAGAAGCCTGGAGCATTTTCAATGGAACGAAGTGAGTTCAAGCGAATGTGGGATACGATGAATCAGTATTTTGAAGAGTAATAATCTTATCCTGCTGTTAAATCTAAGCTGATTCCTTTCTCATTTCATGTTTTTAATTGTAGCAGTGATTCGTTTGCGTATGGCGGCGACACTTAACCCACGTTAAGCTAACGAATCTGAGAGACCTTATTCGGCTGAAATCCGAGTTACCAGTATTCTAACGAATCTCAAACGCGTTAATCTGGTGATGTTGCTCCAATTGGCGCTATTTCAATCGTTTTTGAGAGTAATAAGGTTACTGAGATTCGTTAGAATTCCAATAACGCTAATTCAGTGCAAATAAGGTGCCCTCGGTTCGTTAGGATGGAGTTTTATTTGTACCTAGATAAATGCAAAAAACCACCTGGACACAGGTATACTCGCTCTCCTGTTCAGATGGTTTAACGATAACGATCTATCTATATACTGTTTTTATGCGGTCGGTGTACCTTTTCTTATCCTGCCTGGCACATGCCGTTACTCAGCGTCAGCACAGTCCTCATTCTGTTCAGGAAGAGCCCATACCGAGACGCCTCCACCGCACACATGGAAGGTGGCCCAGCCGTCTTCCTCAATGGTAATCTGATCATCACAGCTCTTCGTCAGATCCACCCAGACTTCACCAGCACGATGCTCTCCGATGAACATTCTCTTCTCACCGTCATCCCCGTTGGAGATGACCACTGCACAACCGGAACCTTCGATTTCCTCTACGCCACGACGTACCCAGCCAATCGTATTGGCGTGATCGAAGTAATCTTCCTGCTCTCCATACGCTTTGTTGCAACGGGCAGACAGCAGAATGTCCAGAATTTCTTTTTTGCCATCCACAGGTTCAGGACCACCAATGCCATAATAATCCCCGTAAAATACAACCGGATAACCATCGCGACGTAATAGCGTCAACGCATAGGCGCTTGGCTTAAACCAGTCTCCAATCCATGATTCCAACGCTTCATGAGGTTGGGAGTCATGGTTATCTACAAAAGTTACCGCATGGGTAGGATGTGTCTGAACCAAGGTATCATCAAAAATTTTGGAGAGATCAAAGTCTCTGCCTGCAAGCGAAGCCTCATGCAACTTGTAGTGAAGAGACACGTCAAACAGGTCGATCTGATAGTCTACCGTATCGAGGAATTCACGACATGCATCCAGGTTTGAATTCCAGAACTCGCCTACGATGTAGAAATCCTGACCGCGTTTGCGGATCATCTCTGCTGCGAATTCCTTAATGAATTCATGGTTGATATGCTTAATCGCATCCAGCCGGAACCCACCACACTGGAGGGTATCGATCAACCATTTCCCCCAATCGATCATCTCGCGCCGAACATCCGGGTGGTTATAATCTATATTGGCGAACATCAGATAGTCATAGTTACCAAACTCATCATCGACATTCTCATTCCATTTTTTATTCTCTCCTGCGATGCGGAATACACCTGTTCGTTCTCCCTTGGCATCAAAGTCCGTGCCGTTGAAGTGTTCAGAGTTCCATTTAAAAGAGGAGTATTGATCCCCGCGACCCGGGAATGTGAATTTGGTCCAGCCCTCAATCTCAAACGGCTCAGAAATTTCCTTCGTTCGATCATTGGGATCAACCTCGATCACTTTGAACACTTCCGTCTCATCTGCTCCGGCCTTGTGATTCATAACCAGATCCACATAGACGGCAATGCCGTTCTTCTGACACTCAGCAATGGCCTCCACCAGTTCCTGCTTGGTGCCATATTTGGTCCGTACGGTACCCTTTTGATCAAATTCGCCCAGATCGTACAGATCATATACACCATAACCTGTATCTTCTGCTGACACTGCCTTGGTTACGGGTGGCACCCATACCGAGTCAATGCCTTTGGCTTTCAGTTCCGGGGCCATTTCAGCCAGTCGCTTCCAATGATCTCCGTCTGCAGCCAGGTGCCATTCAAAAAACTGCATCATGGTATGATTCCTCTTCATTATAACCGACCTCCTTGATTGCTTTCGAAGCGGACCGCGGAACGGATAGGGTAATCGCCGTTGTTCGTTCGTTGCTAACCAAGTTATAACCCTTTCACCCTACCCTTCAATCATATAAAGGAAAGAAATTTGAGAAAAATGTTAAACTTCTTGGTTCAGCATTTGCCTGATTCCATTGAAAATTACTGTGGAGATGCATCATATTCAAATTCGTTTATAGTCCCGCCACTCCTCGGGCAACAGGGAACGATAAGGTTCCTGGATAAACCGATCGTCGACCAGCACCAGCACACCCCTGTCTTCCTCCGTCCGAATCAGCCGTCCACCCGCCTGCAGCACCTTGTTCATACCCGGGAAAATATAGGCGTAATTGAATCCGTTGCGTCCTGTCCGATCATAGTAATCACGTAATACGTTGTTCTCCAGACCAATCTGCGGCAGCCCCGCACCTACCACAACGACGCCATTCAAGCGGTCTCCCGGCAGATCGACACCCTCCGAGAATACGCCACCCATGACGGCAAATACCAAGCGTGTTCGTTCAGGATTCGGCTGAAATCCATCCAAAAACTGCTCCCGTTCCAGTTCGTTCATGCCTTGCTTTTGTATGACCGTATCCGCTTCATTCGGAAGTTGTGCATAGGTTTCATATATCTCGCGCATATAAGGATAGGAAGGGAAGAATACCATCAGATTACTGCGCGGCCATTCACTTACCAGCTGTTGCAGCATCTCCGCAATGGGTCGCCGGGACTGTTCCCTGTCCTTATAACGCACGGATAAGGGCAGGAGTCTCACATCCAATTGTTCGCGCTGAAATGGAGAGGGAATCTGCAATGTATAATCCTCTTCCTCTGCACCCAGCATATCCCGATAATAGCGAAGGGGTGACAATGTGGCCGAAAAATGAATGAGGGAGCGGAATCCTTTGGCCGTCTGACGAAGCAGTACCGAAGGATCGAGACAAAATAACTTCACTCTCACTTCACTTCGAACACACTCTGCATACGTAATAAAACGTTCATCATACAGCTTGGCAATACGCAGGAAATTCTGTGCCGTGAAGTAGGCATCCAACAGCAACTGATCCGTCTCGGCATTCCCTGAACCACCTTCAACAAGACATTGCTCCGCAACCATGACAAAAGGCTCCAGTCGTTCAATCAGTTCCTCCGGTGCTTCCTGCTGGATGATCTTTCCTTCTTCTCCACCGTTTTTCCGAAGGGTAATCAGATACTTATCAATGGCCCCGGTGTAGTCAACAATGGCTTTGGCAGCAGGCACACTGCTGTCCAGCGACTGGAACTCTCTTTTCACATCCAGAAATACTGCCTTCTCCAGCTCAGCGGAAAACATCATTCGGCCACGATCCACCAGATTATGAGCCTCGTCCACCAATAACACCGTCTTGCGTTTCTGCTCCTCCAACATTCTTTTCAGAGAGATCCTCGGATCGAAAATATAGTTATAATCACAGATCACCGCATCGGCAGCATATGCCGCATCCAGAGAAAACTCAAAGGGACACACCCGATGTTTGCGCGCATACTGCTCGATGACCGGACGTGTCATCAACGTCTCATGTTCCAGCATGTCCAGCACGGCCCCGTTAATACGGTCATAATATCCTTCACACATGCCGCATTGCCCCGTATCACAAGCTTCCTCTTCTTTAAAACATATCTTGTCCTTCGCGGTCAGACTGATCACATGCATCTTCAATCCTTCCGATTGCATCCGGGCAAAAGCTTCTTCCGCCGCCACCCGTGTCGTCGTCCTCGCGGTCAGATAGAACAATCGGCTTGCTTCGCCTTCGCCAATCGCTTTGACCGTGGGGAACAGTACGGACATCGTTTTACCAATGCCTGTTGGTGCTTTGGCCATCAATCCCTGACCCTCACGGATTGTTTTGTAAACGGCTCCTGCCAGCTTTCGCTGTCCCTCCCTGTATTTGCGAAAAGGAAACGGCAGCTCTTTCACACTGATATCACGCTTTTCTTCATATGCAGCGATCATCTCTGCATATGGCGCATAACCGGCAATCACTTCTGCCGCAAACTGCTCCAGTTCCTGTCGTTCTGCCATTCGGCGAAACCGTCTTTCTTCATGGGTAACCGAATGCACATACGTCAACTGAACTTGCATACGTGGTTCGTCTTGCTGAACGGCGTACATATAGGCATACATCATCGCCTGCGCCCAGTGTACGGGAAGACCTTCTCCCAGATCATCCAGATTGCCCGCAGTTGATTTGATCTCATCCACCGTCAACTGACCCTCCAACCGGATCAGACCATCACATCGTCCCTCCACCACATAGGTCAGATCCCCATGTTGAATCTCAGCTTCGAGCACAATCTCTTTGAGATCCTCTTCCGTGTACTCCTTCTGTACCCGCTGATGAATTCGAGTTCCCTCCTGCATCGAGGCATTGGTCCGGAACCCTGGACGTATGCTGCCACTGCGGTACACATACTCCACCAAAGGTCTAACCGATATCCGAATTGTTGTTGTCATACGATCACCCGTTCTGTTTGTAGTGATTATACTTTATCATGAAATATGCTTTTGGACACAGCACCACCTCGAAGAAGTGGAAAATATTATAAAGAGAGATTGACATTCCATCGTCGCATAAGTAAAGTTAACTTTACGTAAAGCGAACTTTACTTATGGGAGGATATACTTGCAAAATCTAATCAGAGACAAACGAATACATATGCACATCACACAGGAAGAACTGTCTCAACGGCTAAAGGTCTCCAGGCAGACCATCATATCGTTGGAATCCGGAAAGTACAAACCTTCTCTTGTGCTTGCTCACAAGCTTGCCCAATTATTTGGCTGTCAGATCGAGGAATTATTTATTTTTGAAGGAGATGAGAATATTGAGTTCTGAATTACTGAATCGGATGATCGGGATCGGTGGAATTGTAGCTGGTTTGTTATTTGCAATACTCATTATTTTTTTCACAAGGTTGATTGCAAAAAAGCAAAACGGACTGGATGAGCGGTACCTCTATTGTATCACGAGAGCAAAAGCCTTCTCCTGGAATGCGACCACTATCAGTCTTGCTCTGGCTTGGATCCTCGTAGTTATGCTAGACGGAATATCGCTTTCCTTTTTCATTATTACTGCAGTGTTTGTCATTCATTGTTTATCTTCTATTGCGGCAAACCTATACTACTCAGCTCGGAATTAGCCCACCTGTCCGATACATGTGAACCGATTGGACTCGCACAATCCCATATGCTATGTTGAAGTGGATTGTATTTATATGAGGAGGCAGCTTCTATGTATATCTATTTGGTTCCTTCACCGATTCCGGATGCACTTGCTGCATACCCGCATCTGACTTTGCGAAGCGAAGAGCACGTGCGTCTGGCTATTGAATCCGCAGAACGCCTGATGAATATTGAGTCTGATGATAAAGTAGCGGCATATGAAGCTTTTGATGCCGCAGGCTCCTGGACTGGCGGTGGTTACGCTGTTCTCAACAATATCCCTGTCACAGAGGATGGTCGTAACGACTTCGAAGAACGGTTCAAGAACCGTGCCCGCAAGGTAGAAGACGAGCCTGGCTTTGTTGGTATTCGTGTGCTTCGTCCTCTGAAGGATGACACGTATGTCGTACTTACACTCTGGCAGTCGGAAGAACACTTCAAAGGCTGGCAGGAATCCCAAGCATATAGTCACGCTCACCGTAACCGCAGTACAAGCGAAGGCCTGACCGCACAGAAGCCTACCATGTTCCCCAGACCTTCTTACGTCACAACGTACACTATAGAATAACGAAATTGGGTCGCATCTGGCTTTTATCGCAGTGGCCCATGTTTTTCAAACCTCTTCCTGCATGGAAGAGGTTTTTTGCCGTCAATTGTAGAAGGCTCTCATTTTTGACACAGCCATGCTGAGATAGGATAATACTTGTTAAATGAAACTTCGGAAGGGAAGGCGGTACCTTGTCACGCAGTTCACTCACCCGATTTCTAAGCGGACCGTTTATATTCTTTACCATTATCATGATGATCAAAAGTTCACTGGCCTGGATTGTTATCTTCGATGACATCCCTGTCTGGAAACCACTGCTGACCGAATTGCCGCTCATCTGGATCGGCTTCTGTCTAATTGAGTGGTTTGCTGCCAAGCGGCGAATGTGGATATACCTTGCCATGAATTTGCTGCTCTCAGGGATTTTCTTTGCAGCCATCATGTACTACAAATACTATGGCGTAATCGTTAACTATCATGCGTTGGCACAAGTGAATCAGGTGACCTCGGTCAAGAGCAGCATGTTTTCTTTGCTTGACCCCTATTATTTGTTTATTTTTGCAGACGTTCTGATCATTGGGGGGATACTCATTCGTCGTCGGATCAAGCTCGGGAGTACAGAACGTCCGAACCGCATTCCGCTTGAACGACGTGCCAGAAGAAGGGTTGCCTCGGTCATTCTGACCTTGTCCATGATCCTGTGCATGCTTAACATCTATCCCAATCGGGCCAGCATGAGTGAGCTTACACAAGCAGAACAGATGGGCATCCTCGGTTACGAGGCGTATACCATCCTGGATCGACCTGATAAACCTGTGCCCATCGCTCACATTGATCAGACTGACATCGACCAGCTGAAACAAACGACCGAACTTCCTGCGATTGTGGAGAAGGGTGCCGCGAGCGGACGCAACGTGATTATGCTCCAGTTGGAATCGTTCCAGAACTTTCTGATTGGATTAGAGGTAGATGGACAGGAAATTACGCCTAATCTGAATCAATTGGCTAGACAGAGCCTGTATTTTCCGAACTTTTATCAGCAAGTGGGACAGGGAAATACATCGGATGCAGAATTTGTTGTGAACACATCGTTCTACACCCCGCCGAACGGGGCAGCAACAACTGTATATGCGGATAAAGCTCTGCCGAGTCTACCCAAGCTGATGTCAGCAAACGGATATCAGACAGCTACATTCCATACAAATGATGTTCGTTTCTGGAATCGGGATCAGTTATACAAGGCACTTGGATTCGACCAGTATTATGATATTAATTATTTCGGCACACAGGACTCTATCGCCTTTTCGGCCTCGGATGAAGTCCTATATTCCAAAACACTGGATAAGCTGGAATCCATGCAGTCTTCGGGTGATCCCTTCTATGCCCATATCATCTCCATGTCAGCCCACCACCCGTACACTTTGCCTAAAAACAAGGTGAAGCTGACGCTGCCAGAGCGTTACAAGGATACGTTGCCCGGTAATTATCTGATATCACAGCATTATGCGGATGAGGCAGTTGGACAGTTGATTGCTGGATTGAAAGAACGGGGATTATGGGAAAATAGTTTGTTTGTCTTGTACGGGGATCACCTGGGACTTCCCATCTATTCACTGGATCGGGATGACAAAGTCCTTATGAAAGAGTTGTATGGTCGGGAATACACATCAGCAGATATGATTAATATTCCACTCATTATCTCAGCCCCGGGTGCTACTCCGGGTGTACAGCTGGAGCAGATCGGAGGCCAGGTGGACATTCTGCCAACGATTGCGGGATTCACCGGAGTATCGCTGAAGGACCAATTACACTTCGGACAGGATTTGTTGCATGAAGGTGGAAATCTCCTACCCGAACGATATTATCTTCCTTCCGGTTCCGTGCTAAACGATGCTTCTCTCTTCATACCGGCGAAAGGATACGGGGACGGAACGCATTATTCCCTAGCTGATGCGGGCAGACAAGATGCCGAGCAACAGCAGACGGGTATTCCTTCAGAAGAGATATCGAAGATTTCGGCGGAAAAGGTACCTTCAGTATTCTCCACACCCAATAACAGTGGGGTGTCTCCTTCGCGGTTTATAACCAAGGAACAATATGATAGGGCATTGGATCTTGCACACTTGTCCAACAGTTATTTGAGCCAGCTCCCGGATCGAAAGGGCGCGAACTGATTTTATTTTTTTAATATTCTAAAAAGAGCTTCATAGTGAATCACCAAGTACTGAAGTTTCTTCAAGATTACACATCTATAACGTACAAGATCAATCCTGCAAGGATGAACATGTGCGTTATTTGAATTACACACAATCTTCATTCAACCCTTTACCATTTCAGAAGGCTACAAGAGCTGATGGATCAACATTCTTTAAAATATTTCAGTAGTTCCGATTGGAAACTTTCAGCAGTAAAACTACGCTCTCGATTTTTATGAACAATCAGACCATGCGTAAAGCTTATTTTAGAAGTAAAAGGAAGAATTTTTAATCTACCCATCTTTAGTTCGTTTTTGATCGCTATTTTAGGGACCAAGGCAAAACCTTTTCCACAGCATACAAGTTCCTTGATCATCTCAAGACTTGAAAGCTCTAACGCATCCTTAACCACAATCCCTTCATTCTTTAGAACATCTACAGCAGTCGTATGATACAAACAAGATGTGCCGTTACTGATAAACACCTCGTCATTTAGAATCTGCGCCCCTACACTTTCCACTTTCCGAACCAAATCCTCAGATGCAACAAAAACAATAGTCTCTTCCATAATCGGATAAAAGAGAATGTCATGTCGCTCAGGGTTTTGAGGAACAATGCCAAAATCCAGGGCATAATCCAGCACACTTTTTAGAATATCTTGATGCGCCCCTTGTTCAACACGTAAATTTACGCTTGGAAAGTTTCTCGTATATTCCTGTACAAATGGAAGCATGCGTGTAAGAAAAAAGGATTCCTGTAGTCTAATATTTATTGTTCCGCACGGTTGATTCATATCATTCATACTTTCTTTAAGGGATTCACTTAAGTGGACATACTGATAAGCATATTTGGAAAATACTTTTCCAGCTTCCGTAGGTTCCACCCCTCGTGGAAATCGATGAAACAACTTCTGTCCGCAGATCTTCTCCAGCTGTTGAATATGAGTTGTTACTGTGGACTGGACATAACCTAAGCGCTCCCCAGCTCGGCTGAAACTCTTCTCTTCAAGCAAAGCAATAAATGCCTGAAAATAACGACCCTCTAAGGAATTTATCATATCTTTCACCCTTTTGTATTTCGATTTAGAATAGCTAGCATTCAATCTATTCATTATTCAAATAAATATATTAATTATACAATAAAAACACGTCATCACCAGTTCTACAAGTAAGTAAGAGAAATAATATTGGACTTCTTAATGAATCCAGAAGGAGATGTAAAAAATGAAGATTAGTTATCAGCACCAGAAAGTTGGAGATGTCGAAGTTTTTTATCGTGAAGCCGGGCCTAAGGATGGCCAAGTTATTTTACTATTACACGGGTTTCCATCCTCTAGTCATATGTTTCGCGACCTTATCCCCAAACTGGCAGAACAATACCGTGTCATTGCCCCTGATCTTGCTGGGTTTGGTCGCACAACAACTCCACCCCGTAGTCAGTTTGACTTCACATTTGACAGCCTGTTTCGAGTTATTGAAGGTTTCACTGAAGCATTAGCTCTTAAGAAATATGTAATGTATGTGTTTGATTATGGGGCACCTGTCGGTTATCGCTTGGCAGTGGCTCACCCGGAACAAGTTCAAGCCATTATTAGTCAGAATGGCAACGCATATGTCGAAGGGTTTAGTGACGCATGGGGACCTTGGGAGATGTATTGGCACTCTCCAACACCTGAAAATCGTGAAGCATGTCGTGATTCCTTAACCCCCGAAACTATCCGTAACTTTCAGTATCTTCATGGAACTGATGCTAGCCTTGTTTCACCAGACGGATATTCACTGGATATTGCCTACATGTCACGCCCGGAAGCCGAAGAAATCCAACTGGATTTAATCCTCGATTATAGAACAAACGTGGATCTTTATCCTGAATTTCAGACTTATTTCCGCAATTATCAACCTCCTCTTCTAGCTGTATGGGGTAAAAATGATCCTGCTTTTCTTCCTGCTGGAGCTTTAGCTTATAAGCGTGATATCCCATCTGCAGAAGTGCATTTACTTGATACTGGGCATTTTGCTCTCGAAACACATGTGACAGAGATCCATGAGCTCATTCACCACTTCTTAAAGAAAATATTTTAAATCCATCGTACATTGGCTCAATCTCAACCTTGAACTAAATAGAAAAAGCCCGTAGAAAGCAGGTCCAATAATGGCCTGTTCTACGGGCTTTTTGCATCTGTCATCATTCTTCAAGGTACTTGCAACGCCACTATGATTTAATGTTCTATCCCGTCCAGTTTACAACGGCAGTAGCGCAACCGACTTGCGAGCAGTCAATTGATCTACCATGGCAAGCCATTCTTGTGGTTTGTTAGGAAGCACTGCATAATATCGATTCAGGAAATCAGCCACTAGGCTTGCTGGCAGTTCACCAAGCGACTCATCACCTGGCATGAAGCACAGGTCCAATCCGCCAACCGCTTCACCGTCACCTTGCCAAGATGGATGAACATATGGGAAGTCCAGACGCTGATATCCCAGATGGGACAGAACTTCGCGACGCACATACGGGTCCATCGGCTTGATGCCGCCAAACTCGTGATCCTGACTCAGATAAGGGTTATAGATTTCGGCAAACATACCGAACAATTCTTTCCCGTTTGCTGCAGCCAGCTTTTGCAGATCACGCTTGCGGTGATTCGCCAGGAAACTGCCGATCCCCAGACCTTCACGCCCAATAATCGTAAAGTCCGTCATGGCTACGTTCCAATCCTCGTAATAACGGTACTCTGTCGCTCCAACAACCTGTCCCTCATGCACAGCCACGAACACCCGAATACCCGGATCTTCCAGCGGTTCTTCCCAAAGGGGGAAGTCCAGCACTTCTTCCCGCGGGAAAATCTCCTGCATCAACTTGTGCATTTGGGCAAACAATGGATCTTTAATAGATATAATACGCGTGAATTCCATGGATAAATACCCCCTCGATTGATAATGTATTTCATTTAACATTTCTTTATCTGAACGGATTCTGCCACTCCATCAGGGCTGCATAGTTGCAGGATTCCTCATCATCCAGATAGTCTGCGGTCACACCAACAGGCATGCGGCCACAGCGAAGCAGGAACGATATCACCGGGTCACGCCTCTCTCCCGCTGCTACCTGATCCAGATATTCCTGCGCAGACAGTTGGTCTGCAACCAAATGATAACCGGGCATTCTACCAGCACCCAGTAACCGATCCATCCCCTGAGCGATGACAAGGTGGTACATCGCCTGCATCATAAGCTGAGCCAGTCCCCATTTGCGGTACTTTGGACGAACACAGAGATCAACAATATACAGCGTGTTGCCATCCGGCTGGTGGTTACGAATATAACCGTCATCCGTTACTTGGGCCCAGGTATGACTTGCTGGATGTGCAGGGTCCCACTGCATCCGTAGCGAGGTCATTGATCCGGCCAACTCTCCATCGACTTCAATACAGATGGCACCCTCCGGGTAATGCTGTACATGACTGGTGAGCTGCTCGTGACTCCAGAGCAGTTCTTCCGGATAAGGAGGAGGGAAACTCTCCGCCTGAATGCGAATGAGTTCCTCAAAGTCGGCAGTAACATAATTGCGAACGACTGCCTTTACCCTTTTACCACTTCGCTCCGGATCGGTGATCAGCATTTCTTTGGTATACATGTTGCCTGTTCACCCCTTTCCACTGACAATATGAATTCCCTACTCTGTTTCGCTTCGGTTTTAATTATGTGTTCACAAAGGTCGGTTTTCAGTACCGAGAAGATGGGATGAAGCTAGAAATGGAGTAGCGGAGCGTAGGGAAGACTACGTGAGCAACGGACATTTCGGCTGAATTCCATATTCGATGCTGATGATGCCACTAGGCATCCTTCGTAATCAAAAGCGGGCTTTTTGAACAACCTCTATAAGGTTGCCTACTCCCAATCGGTATATAGATCAGTACGGCGGTCACGCCAGGTCGTTACCGATCCACGTTCACGTACCTCATACAACAAGTCCAGATCCAGATCGGCTGTCACGATCATATCGTTGTTAATCTCACCCTCGGCCAGAATGCCACGTGGCGGGAACGGAATATCATTTGGCGTAATGATCGCAGCCTGTCCATAGTTGGCCCGCATGAAATCAACGGTCGGCAGATTACCCACTGTTCCGGTTAACACAACATACACCTGATTCTCTACCGCGCGGGCATGACTCGTATAACGCACACGGTAGAATCCATGACGATCGTCCGTGCAGGAAGGACAGAAAATTACGTCTGCGCCTTTGGCTTTGGCCATCCGTACAATTTCCGGGAATTCAATATCGTAACAGGTCAGCATCGCAATACGGCCTTTGTCCGTGTCGAACACCTCAAGTCCCTCTCCGGGAGCCATGTTCCATTCCTGGACTTCGGTTGGTGTAATGTGAATCTTGTCCTGCCGCGCGATGCGACCATCCGGGTAGAACATGTGGGCTGTATTATACAGCTTCCCTTCACGTCGAATGACGTGGGTTCCCCCGATGACGTGCATGCCGTACTTGGTAGCAAGAGACGTGAATAGTTGTTCATATTGCTCCGTAAAGTTTGGCAGCTCCTCAATTGTCAGTGCATTGCCTTGTTTGTCCCCAATGGACATTAACTGCGTTGTGAAAAATTCCGGGAACAGGACAAATTCGGTTCCGTATTCACTCGCTGTCCGTATGTAATGCTCAGCCTGAGCGGCGAACTGCTCAAACGAGCTGATTGTTTGTAGCTGGTATTGTACAGCGGATACCCGCAATTTCATGTTCGTACACCTCCATCATGATTATGCTTCCATTGTAACAACGATCCGGGGTCAACAAAAGAGTATTTACACTGGGCACTAGAATGGAACAACCTTCCGATCGCTTCCCTTACTCACCCAGCATCGACTGAGTGAATCCAATCCACTCTCTCGTGGCAAATGAAAGATAACGATCCTTCCGCCAGATCATGCCGAGCTGCCATGGAATCACCGGTTCCACCACGGGTATAATGCGCACGCGCATATGGTCTACCTCACGACAGATCGTCTCCGGCAGTAAGGCTACCCCCAAATTGGCAGCAACCATCGCGCTGAGCAGATCCCACTGGGAGCTCTCATATACCACACGGGGCTGGAAGCCAGCATGCTGACAGGCCACAATAATCCGGTCATGCAATGCAAAATCCTCCCTAAACAGCACAAAGGCGTCGTTTTCCAGTTCATGCAGCGCGACCGATTCTTTTCCAGCAAGTGGATGTGAAGGGTGTACGAGCAGGTTCAGCTTCTCTTTCACAAACACAAAATGATCCAACAGCTCATCCACGGTTGGCAGTACGGCAACGCCAATATCCAGTGCACCACTGATCACATCGGCCTCCACTTTTTTGGCGCCATCCTCAAACAGCTGAATGGTCACCTGCGGGTAGGCTTTGTGAAATTCGCCAATGATCATGGGGAAAAAGCTTGATCCTACCATCGGCGGCAAACCAATCCGCAGATGGCCTTTCTTCAAATTCATCAGATCGTCCAATTCGGACGACAGACTGCGGAATGATTTTTCAATCTCAAGTGCCTGCCGAAAAAACACATGGCCTGCATCGGTTAGTTCAACTTTCTTCCCATAACGGTCCAGTAAAGTGATACCCAATTCCTCTTCAAGACTCTTGACCGTCTTGCTGATCGTGGGCTGGGTGATATACAGGACTTCGGCGGCTTTAGTAAAGCTCTGCTGCCGGGCAACTTCCAGAAAATATTGCAAATGGCGGATATCCATCGGTTGATACTCACCTCTCATAGACAAATGGAATAGTAAACATTCTTAATATGCATTTTACTCATGAAAGAATGCCATGTAAAATTTGTGATATCAAATGAATCATTTTCATTTTCATAATAACTTAAACGATTACGTTGATTATACAAGGAGGGATTGAAGTGAAAAAATGGGGCCTTGGTATTGCACAGGTTGCGCTCTTAATGGTTTTTTCACTGCTCATGGACCTACTGGCCCGTACTCTCCATCTTCCTGTACCAGGTTCAATACTCGGTATGGTTGTGTTATTCATTCTGCTTCAGACTCGTGTCGTGAAGTTGCGCTGGATTGAAGTTGGAGCTGCCTGGTTGCTCGGTGAACTATTGTTATTTTTTATCCCGTCAGCCGTTGGCATTATGAACTATATGCCCATGCTGGAGCATGACGGATTGCAGATTTTATTCATCGTACTACTTAGTACATTCCTGGTCATGTCCTGCACAGGCCTGGTGGCTACACGAATTGCCAAACGAAAGGAGCGTCACACCGGATGATTGGATTCCTCTGCCTGTTGTTAACCGTCGGTATCTATTGGGTTACCAAACGAATGTATCGCAATCTGCCTAAAGTATATCTGTCTCCGTTGCTCATTACACCGCTTCTTGTTGTTGGCATATTGCTTGCAACCGGAACGGATTATGCCACGTATAGCAGTGGTGGCAAATGGCTGAGTCTGCTTCTTCAACCGGCCACGGTGGCTTTTGCCGTACCGCTCTATACCTTTTTCCATGTACTCAAAAAACATATTTCCGAGATTGTCTTCAGTGTCATGACCGGTTCGGTCGTTGCCGTACTTTCTTCTGCCCTGCTCGCCAAATGGTTGCGCCTGGATTCCGGTCTCATTCATAGTCTGATCCCAAGATCGATCACCACCCCAATTGCCATGAACGTATCCGCCACTATCGGTGGCATACCCGCAGTGACAGCTGTTTTTGTTATTATGACTGGTCTGCTCGGAGTAATTATGGGCCCTTCCATCGTCAAAATGCTGCGCATCGATGGGGAGATTGCACGAGGCACACTGTTTGGAACCGGTGCCCATGGCACAGGGACATCCAAGGCGTTTGAACTGAGTTCCCTGACCGGTACCATCTCCAGCATCTCCATGGTGCTCGCTGCATTGTTCACTTTAGCGGTTGCACCCGTGCTTTCTAAACTTATTTTCCCATAATGGATGGAATTATCCACTTTTTTGAAATATTATTGTTGTATTAAAGCCCTTTCTTCCTTACAATAAGGACAGGTTTTTAATTGTGAATATTGCGGGGGAGATGCGATGAAAAGAACCGGAATGAAGAGATCTCTGGACCGTCTTGGACGAATTGTCCTTCCCAAAGAAATGCGGGATACGATGGAAATCCATATCGGCGATCCGCTTGAGTTTTTCATTGAAGGAAAAGAGTTGATTTTAAGAAAGTACAAATCAACATTATGTATTTTTTGCGGTGATGTAGATACGGAAATGTATTTCAAAGAACAATTCATCTGCCGGACTTGTGCAATTCAATTAAAACACCCGGATGACTCTCCCGACTGGTTCGTACCTCAGAACAAACAGGCTCCTGCACCCGTGGAGCGTCCTGCTTCCAAATCCGCCCCAGTCTCATCTCCCGCTAGGGAAGAAGGGACCACAGCTGACAACCAAGAATACCCGGACCTGCGGCCAAAGACGGCACGTATGCTGCAACAGATGAAAGAAATTGTTGAACAGAATCCCGGTTTGGCTCAACAGCAAATTGCGGAAAAGCTTGGCATCAGCCAAGGACGCGTCTCTCAATTAAAAAAGTTACTATAATCAAAATGGCATTTGATCATTTATAGTCAGAAGACCTTCCGATCAGGAAGTCCCGCTGCAAGAGAACCCGTTGTTTTTCGTGGGTTCTTCTTTTTTTTATATTCATATTGTAATGGAAAGGAGTTCTATGGATAAAATTCTGTATTTATCACAATTCGACCTCATGTCCTCCTTATCCGAGGCAGACCTGATTGAAATGGATGGGATGACTTCTATTACGACCATACCTAAAAACAGACAGATCCAGACACCCGATACGTTTACAGAAGGTTTCTATTTTGTAAAACGGGGAAAGGTTCGTTTATATACATTAAATCCAGAGGGCAAGCAGTTCACTCTCGATATTTTGACGGAAGGTAACGTGTTTGGAGAAATGAACGGAATCTCACTCGGAACACGCGCCGTTTATATCGAAACGATGGAGGAGTGTGATATTTGCCTGATGAACAAACAACGTTTTGAACAGTTTCTGATTGAACATCCAGAATTTATGATGAGACTGATGAACGTACTAAGCGAGCGGATCAAACGAATGAGCGAGTTGACACAGACGCTCGCACTCGGAAACCTGCATGAAAAGGTGTTACATAATCTCTTCCGGCTGGCTGAACAGATGGGATGGATCGAAGAAGATGAATACTGCCGGATTCAACTCGGGCTTACCCATCAGGAGATTGCCTGGATGGCAGGAGCCACACGGGAATCGGTTACGATTGTCATGCAAGACTTGGCAAAATCTGGACTTATTCGTACCGGATTCAAATCAGTCTCCCTTCATCGTGACGAAATCGCTAACCTCCGGAAAATCACTGACCACTTGTAAGATGCCTTACATCCCTGTTCTCCAGCAAGTTGTACTGTATAACTCATGATGTTATACAACCAAGGAGGAGTATACCGTTGGATGCTAAGCCAAATCTATTTATCCCTGAAGACATTTTTCTTCGCAAAGGTGCCCGTAAAGCAACGGAAATTCCTGAGCATATCCGCAATTGGCTACAAGCAGGACATATCGAATCGGTCAATCTGACCGAATGGCTGGCTGTAGATCATGTTTCTCTTTTTCAGAAGGTTACCCATGAATGGGGAATGGATGCCGAAACCAGAGCAATTACAGAGCAGTTAACACAGATGGATGAGCAGCGGATCATGAAAATCATCCCGGCCATAGCCATGCAATGGCTTGATCTGTTGAAACGTCCATCAGTCAATGAAAAAACGAATCTCTTTTGTTCCATTGCAGAGCATCGTTCAGACAGTGTTCGCTGCTGGGCGGCTTATATCATTGGGCTAGATTCCGGTCTGAACCTGACTGAAAAGTTGGAGCATATTCGGCCCTTTGCAGCAGATCATCACTTTGGTGTAAGAGAAATCGCCTGGATGGCTGTACGGGAGTCCATCTCTGCCGAATTATCCTTAGCCTTGCAGCAGTTAATCCCATGGAGCGTTGACCCTGATCCACTGATCCGTCGATTTGCCATAGAATCAATCAGACCTCGTGGCGTCTGGGCCAAGCATATTCAGGAGTTAAAAGAAAATCCGGCCATGGCCCTTCCCTTGCTTGACGCAGTAAAATCCGATGCCCATAAGTATGTACAGGATTCGGTAAGTAACTGGCTGAACGACGCCAGCAAAACCAATCCAGAGTGGGTGCGGCAGGTCTGTGCCACTTGGACTCAGCAGTCGGATACCAAACATACGCGGCGAATCGTTACACGTGCCACGCGAAGTCTGACATAAAAAAAGATGACCACCGCTTACTGGCAGTGGTCATCTTCTGCATAGGCATCCGCGTTTACATTCCTTTTGACAGGAATACCTTTTCCACGTTGAACAGCCCAATTACGTTCCCTCTTATCTTTAACTTACGCCTGAATCGCGTCCATCTGGCCTTCTTCTTCCGCTTCCAATCTGCGCATGCCCACAACCAAAACAATAATGTTAGCTACCAACAACACAGCCGGGAACGGAACAGCAGCGTATTGTGCATAGATCAGATGACTTCCCACGGCCCCAATCAGAATGAAGGTCAGTATGCCAGAAGCCAGGATGCGAGTCCGTGGAATCAGCAGTCCTACAGCACTAAGCAACTCCGCAGCGCCCAGCAGATACATCGTCCATGTCGGATAAGAGAAACTTTCGAATGTCTGAATCATCATATCTGCCCCACTAATCTTGTTAAACCCCGTCATGACGAAGACACCTGCTAACACAACCAGAAAAACGTAACCCAAAATCTTGTTCATATGTAGATCCTCCTGTAACAAATTATATGTTCCTACTATGTAATGATTATTTTTGCTGCACATTGTAAAAAAAAAATCTATGTAAAAGTTCCCAAAGGTCACTCTGTTTTCAACCGTTCAGCCCAGTTCAATTTTCAGAATAGTACGCGTTCATATTATACGTATTATTTATCACCAACTTACTTTTGTGAAGTTAGTATATAATAATAATATAATTTCTTCAAGTAATTTTTCACTGTATGATGTATAATACATACAAAAGGTATGTTACAGTATATTTTGTAGTAACCCTCATTTACTTGGATGTCCTATATTCTTAAAGCGGCAGAAATCATGTCCTTTCATATACAACTTTGAAGAAAATCATTATGAATCGAGGTGAACACGTTGAAGCTGAAAAAAGTAAAATCACCAAGTCCCTGTATGATCACTCAAGCCATAGACATCATAGGCAAGAAGTGGGTACTGTTAATCATGTACCAACTGTTGTCCGGACCCAAGCGGTTTACGGAACTTGAAGCAGAGATGGCGATCAGTGGACGACTTTTATCGGAGAGATTGAAGGAAATGGAGACGGAAGGTATCGTAACCCGACACATGTTTCCCGAGATACCTCCCCGTGTAGAGTATGAATTGACACCGAAAGGCAGAGCCATTGAACCTGTCATTGATCAGATCTACAGTTGGTCATCCGACTGGTTGAAACAGCAGAAATCCGAGTAGTTGAATTGCTACTTAATAATCTCTACTCAACACAAATACGCCTGAATCAGGCTGATCTGCGGATCATTCCCTGATTCAGGCGTATTTATATTACCTTCAACCTTTTAATGAGAGAGATGTTTTGAAGGCTGAAGCTGTACCGGCAGACCGGAATCTGCCGATGCCAGCGCCGCCGTCGTAATCTCCTGTGTACGGCAGGCATCCGCATAATCGGACAGAATTCGTGAACGGTCTCCCGTACGCAGGGCGTGAATGAACGCTTCATTCTCACGCTCGTATGGGTTATGTCCTGCCGGAATCTCCAGACCTGCCATCGCATGTTTTGCGGCACTTGGCAGAAGCAAACGTTCTGGCGTCCAATCCCACACACCTGCATCCGTGTAGAACTGGAGTCCTGCGCCGCCCTCTCCGTCTGGCAACAGACATGTATTGGCGATACTGGCAATCGCTCCACTTTCCAGCTTGAGCGTCACATTTGCCACATCGGCTACGGTCACATGCTCATGCTTCTCATGCATGCTTCGCTGAGCTGCTACAGCATATACCTCCGTAACTTCTCCTGCACAATACCGAAGCAAGTCTACAATATGTGTAGTCTGCTCTACGAATTGCCCTCCTGAACCGTCCTGACGCCGCCACCAGGCGACCCCTGGCATTCCGCCCATCCAGCGGCCAAGAGCCATGCCGACCGTCTGTTCTTTCATCGCTTGCTGCAGGACCTGCGCAGCCTCCTGATAACGGAAATGGTATCCTACAGAGGTTAACAACCCACTCTTTTGCACCTGATCCAACACCTGACGCGGAACATCCATTCCGGTGCTCAACGGTTTCTCCACCAGGAATGGAATACCGCGGCGGATTAATTCGGACTCCATCGATCCATGAGACATCGGAGGCACACAGATATACACCGCATCCAGCTTCTCACCATCCAGCATATGTTCAAGTTCCCCGTAACCAACAGCATCATAAACGGAGGCCATAGCCTCTGCCTTTTCGAGCGATGTTCCACAGACACTCGCAACACGAACACCTTCCATCCGTGCGAGAATATCCGCGTGTACCTTACTGAACCAGCCTGTTCCAATGATTCCGATCTGTAATGTCATGGATGTAATCCCCTCTCTATGTTACACGCTTACATGTTCCATTCGACTCTCGATCTTGAAATCCTGCCTTAGATTTTGCCGGATGCTTCCAGCAACAGCTGATCCAGTTCCTCTGTATGTTTAACCTCTTGCTCTTCAGACCAGTCCAAACGACCTGCCATATACGAGATAACTGCTGCTTTATAGCGACGAACTTCATCAATACGGAAGAATAAATCACCTGTTCTTCGTACCAAAAAGTCAGATGGGGTTGCAGCCATCTCTTCATCAATCGCGTAATGTAGCATCAGCAATAACTCCTGTGGCATGCCATGAAGCTCGGACTTGGTGCGTGGATCGGGCATTCGCTCATACAGTGCCTCCACATTGGAACCATACGTGCGAACCAGCCGCTCCGCAGCCGGTCGGGCAAGCCCGAGGGCAACACCGTCCTTGATCTTGCGCTCCGCATACGATACAAATCCAGCCGATCCCCCTACATCACCGCCGGAGATGGGCATCTTCTTCGTTACACAAGGGCCTATGGAATGCCCACTCTCCTGCTCCATCTGGCGTGCGACCAGATCAACAACCATCTCGGCCATTTTACGGTATCCAGTTAACTTGCCCCCGGCAATCGTAATCAGATTGGATTCGGATACCCAGACTTCATCTTTACGTGATATTTCGGAAGGATTCTTGCCTTCCTCATGAATTAGTGGACGTACACCCGCCCATCCGGATTCCACGTCCTCGGTACCAATGTGTACATCTGGAAACATGCCATTAACTGCATCAATCACATAATCGCGATCCGAGTCGGAAATTTGCGGGTGTGCAGGATCATCCTGATATACAGTGTCGGTTGTGCCTACATAGGTTTTTCCATCACGTGGGACAGCAAAGACCATTCGACCATCTGGTGTATCAAAATAGACGGCCTGTCTTAATGGGAATCGTTCACCATCAAAGACCAAATGAATGCCTTTGGTCATCTGCAGTGTTTTCCCATGGCGTGAACCGTCCAATTCCCGCAGACCGTCCACCCATGGACCGGAAGCGTTGATCACCTTGCTTGCTTTTAGCGTATAGATCTGCCCATCGATCTGATCCACGGCTTCAATACCTGTAATCTTGCCATTCTCCTTCAGGAAACCTTTCGCCTTAACGTAGTTCACTGCCTGTGCCCCACGTTTGACAGCTTCTTTCATAACCTCTATGGTGAGCCTGGCATCATCAGTCCGGTACTCCACATAGATTCCACCACCCAACAACCCCTGTTTGCGTAACAGAGGTTCACTGTCTGACACTGCTCCAGCATTCAACATTTGGCGCCGTTCACTGCGCTTCACCCCGGCGAGCCGGTCATACACCATCAGTCCAATGGATGTGCTGAAGCGGCCGAACGTGCCAGCCGTATAGATCGGTAACAACATCGGTTCCGGTGTGGTCACATGTGGCCCATTTTCATAAACTACAGCCCGCTCCCGTCCTACCTCAGCAACCATCTTCACTTCATATTGCTTCAAATAACGTAATCCGCCATGGACAAGCTTGGTCGAACGACTGGATGTACCTGCTGCAAAATCCTGCATTTCTACAAGCGCCGTCTTCAACCCACGCGAAGCCGCATCCAATGCAATCCCTGCGCCTGTAATCCCGCCGCCAATAATCAATACGTCAAAATGTGCATTCGCCATATTTTGCAAATATTCGGTCCGTTGTGCTGACGAGAACGTTTCTGTCATTCTTGAACCTCCCATGATTTCCTTAATATTTCCGTAAAAAAAACAAAAAAAGGACCACGTCATTCGCTCAGCAATTGCTGAGCGGCACGTGGTCCCTCCCGATCTCCAGACATCATTTTTTTAACTTGTGCCTTTATCCTATCACAGATTTTTGACGGCGTGAAGTCCTGAAATGATACATTATTCAAAAAAAATTCAAAAAGTTGTTCTGCCAAAGGATGGAATTTCAAATGAATCCACTAACCTTGTTTTTTTCCTTATAGTGGATATATATTTTGCCTTCTCCAGGAAGAATAACCCTGTAAATCATGCATCATTTTCCACCAGTAAATATCATTTATAACATATGTTTAGTTAAAAAGTACAAATACCCACACCAAGAAATATTCATTTCATTTCTTTTATTTAAAAGCCATTGCTGCGTTCACTGCACGCTTCCAACCTGCATACAATTCTGTCCGCAGTTCCTCAGCCATAACAGGCTGGAAGACACGCTCCGTATTTTCATGATCCGTCAATTCATCCGCACTCGTCCAATATCCTACCGCCAATCCTGCCAGATAAGCCGCACCCAATGCAGTCGTTTCATTCACCGTTGGGCGTTCGACAGGAATGCCCAGAATATCACTCTGGAACTGCATGAGAAAATCATTGGCCGCCGCTCCTCCATCCACACGCAGAGCATGCACGGGAATACCCGAGTCGGATTCCATTGCCTCCAGTACATCTTTGGTCTGATACGCCAACGCCTCAAGCGTAGCACGGATAAAGTGTTCCTTTGTCGTGCCTCGGGTCAGGCCAAACACCGCACCCTTAACCTCACTATCCCAATACGGACTGCCCAGTCCCACAAATGCAGGTACCATATAAACGCCGTCTGTCGAAGGCACACGTGAGGCGTAATCCTCGCTATCTTTTGAAGAGCGAAGCATTCTTAATCCGTCACGCAGCCACTGAACCGCTGAACCTGCAACAAAAATACTGCCTTCGAGTGCATATTCAACCTTGCCATTCATCCCCCAGGCAATCGTTGTAATCAGTCCGTGATTGGATTGTACCGGGTTCTCTCCCGTGTTCATAAGCATGAAACAACCGGTACCATATGTATTTTTCATACTACCCTTGGTGTAACAACCCTGACCAAACATCGCTGCCTGTTGATCTCCTGCCGCTCCCGCAATCGGAATCCGATGACCGAAGAAATGATAGTCTGTTGTGTGTGCATACACCTCGGATGAACCTCGCACTTCTGGTAGCATAGCCTTGGGAATGTCGAGGATATCCAACAATTCGTCATCCCATTGTAGATCATAGATGTTATAGATCAGAGTACGTGAGGCATTGGATATATCCGTGACATGTGTACCCCCGCTCAGTTTCCAGATCAGCCAGCTATCAATCGTACCAAACAGCAGTTCACCCTTCTCTGCCCGCTCCCGGGCACCAGGGACATGATCCAGAATCCACTTCACCTTTGTTCCCGAGAAGTAGGGATCGATCAGTAATCCTGTTTTACGGCGGAAAAGGTCCCCGAGACCCTGTGTCTTCAGTTCTTCACAGATATCTGCGGTCTGTCTGGATTGCCATACCACTGCATTATAGATGGGTCTGCCTGTTTCTTTGTCCCATACCACAACGGTCTCACGTTGATTCGTAATTCCAATTCCGGCAATCTGAACAGGTTTAATTCCGCTCTCTGCCAGACATGAAGCCATCACGGCAAGAATGGAACTCCAGATTTCGTTGGCATTCTGCTCTACCCAGCCCGGTTTGGGAAAATATTGAGGGAATTCCTGCTGTGCAATGTGCACAATCTCCCCGCCACGGTTAAATAGAATAGCTCGGGAGCTTGTTGTTCCCTGATCCAGAGCCAATATATATTTTTCCATACAGACAACCTCCTGTTGTGGGTTCTTTTTAAGGTGTAAGCGATTTCTCGAAATGTCGGATCAGATCTGTGTTGGATGTGGTCACTGCCGTAGCCCCGACGCCAAGCGCAAGTTCAACCTCTTCCGGTGAACGAATCAATCCCCCCGCAATAATGGGTATCCCTGTACGCACAGATACTTCCGCAATAATATGCGGAATGACGCCAGGTAATACTTCAATATAATCAGGTTGGGTTTTGGCCAGCAACAGATAACTTTTCTCCAGTGCATGGGTATCCAGCAGAAAAATACGTTGAATCGCTGTAATGCCTTTCTGCTTTGCCTTCTGAATGACACTCGCTCGCGTAGAGATCAGTCCTGCCGGGCGAATGTGCTGACACAGATACTCTGCCGCATACTCATCGTTTTTTAAACCCTGAACCAAATCTGCATGCAAAAGTATCTTTTTGTCGTACCGCCGAGCCTCGTCCATTACACTCTGAAGCTGTGCAATATGCGTTTCCAGCATCACCCCATAGGTATAAGGGCCTTCAATCATCGCTTCAAACTGCTTCATGCTCTTTGCAGCCGGCAATATACGTTGTCCCTCAAATGGCACCTTGGTTCCTCCCGCATTCATCAGATGCCTATATTGTATAATCCGCACTGCGGGAACGGCAAGCCATTCCGTGAATCAGGAAAACCTGATCGCTACCCTATCATCTATAGCAAAAAGCCGCTGTTGTACTTCTCCATAACAGAGAGTACATCAACGGCTAGCCATCTATTCGTATACGTCTATAAATAATGATTAACCCTGCGCATGCGGAAGTAGCGTCTCTGCCCCAGCCCAACCATCACTTTCTGCCAAATGACCGGAACGGTTCACTTTCGTTTGCAGATATTTCTCGTTGAAAGCAGAGCGATCTCCCCATAGTGGCACACGTCCGCCCACATTCAATCCCGCTTCCTGCAAAGCAGCCAGCTTCCGTGGATTGTTGGTGATCAATGTAACCGGTGCGGAGCGAAGCGCACGCAATACGGCAATCGCATCGTCATAATTGCGGGCATCGTCTGTGAATCCGAGTTGCAAGTTTGCATCTACCGTATCCAGACCTTCTTCTTGCAAAATGTACGCCATCGCTTTGCTGAACAGACCAATGCCACGTCCCTCATGGTTCGCAAGATAGAATAGTGCGCCTGCTCCGTGAGCGGCGATCATTTTCATGGATTGCTCCAATTGGAAGCCGCAATCACAGCGTTTGCTGCCAAAGATGTCGCCTGTATGACAGATACTGTGCATGCGAATGAGCGCATCCTGTGCTTCGGCAAAGTCACCATACACCAGAACACTGGATTGTTGACGCTCTGCCAGTTCAGCCTCAGCAAGAGATTCGATTAACTCGCCGCTCTCCATCGCTTTGTCCGATTTCATCCAGCTGTACCACTGGAATGTCTTGGTCTCCCCATCGAGGTTAACCGGAAGCTTGATGGGTCCCACCAGGTATATGAACTCTTTTCCACTCGGAAAAGTCTGGATTTTGGGGGCAAGCAGTTGAATAATATGTGAATTGATCATTGTCGTTCCTCCTGTTTAGGCCAACTTGTCTGTTGATTGATTCGCATCCAGCGTGAAATTGGATCACTTGGATGTTATATAGTACGTATCTATATTATTCTCATCATCATTAGTTACTTTATGTAAGTTAGTTTAGAATAAAAATTATAATGTGTCAAGTAACTTTTATTTTTAAAGTAACTACCCAATTTATGTTACGCAATCGACACAAATATGTGTTTCATTTTAGGAATATTGGGTATGAGTTTATAAACTGCTCATACACTAATGTTGTAGTCCAAAGCACTTCATGCCTCGAACTTAATGATGAGGGGGTAATACACATGATCCGCCGGAAAAGAACATGCTGGACAGCCATACTGATGGTCTGCGTCCTGCTCATAAGCGGATGCTCCATCTGGCCCGGACAGGACGATTCAGCGAACAACAAAAAGGTAGCGCTTACATTATGGTACTGGAATCGTTCCATCGATGATAAGTTGATTGCCAGGGCTAAGGAAAAGTTCCCCAATATCGAACTGACAGCTCAGAAAATCGGCGGTGATTTCAAAGCAAAACTCAAAACAACACTCGCTGCACGCTCAGGTGAACCAGACATTGTAGCATTGAACGACTGGATCATGGAGCTATTCCCCAGTGAGGACCGTTTCTATAATCTGTATGATCTCGGTGCAGGAGATATTGAAGACCAATATCTACCGTGGAAATGGAAGCAAGGCGTTACGCCAAGCGGACAGATGATTGGTTTCCCGATGGATACGGGCCCAACAGCCCTCTTCTACCGAGAAGATCTGTTCAAGGAGGCCGGATTGCCATCTGATCCCGAAGACGTTACACGCCAGATCAACAGTTGGGATGCATATGCTGCTGCCGGAGAACAGCTCAAGGAAAAATTCGGTGGCAAGGTTTTTCTAACCGACAATATTGCAACCGTTTACAATCAAGTCATATCGCAGTCTGCGGAGCGTTATTTCCGGCCAGATGGGTCCTTTATCGGCATGGATTCCCCTATTGTGGGCAAGAGCTGGGATACGGCCGTTGCTTTCAAAGAGAAGGGACTGCTAGCCAATGCAGATGGCTGGACTCCAAGCTGGAACGCCGCAATGAATAATGGCGAAATCGCCTCTTTCGTGGGCGCTGTCTGGATGAAACAAGTTCTTCAGGAAGCCGCTCCGGATACATCCGGGAAGTGGCGGGTCGCTCGGGCACCAGGGGGAGATGGCAACAACGGAGGATCATTCCTGTCCATCCTGAAGTCGAGTGAACATCCTCAGGAAGCCTTTGAACTGGTTCGCTGGCTGCAAAGTCCCGAAAATCAACTGGAGCAATATCAGACATTGAACCTTTTCCCTTCTGCACCAGGTGTGTTTGATGATCCTGCCATGAAAGAAAAAGAACCTTTCTTCGGTGGACAGGCGACAGGGCCTGTATTTGCCGAATCGGCACAGGATGTGCCAGATGCTTTCTTTGGCGAACGATATCCATCCGTACACAACATTATCACCCGCCGGCTGAATGATGTCGCGAAGCAAAATGCCGATCCACAGCAGGTCTGGACAGATACGGTACACCGCGTCGAGCGGGAATTGCAACGTTAACCTGAACAACGTGTGGTTTCGTTATCCGCAAAGGAGGAATTCATATGGCTGTAACTGAACCTCGTCTTACTCCCGATCCCGGAAATGCAAGACCTGATCTGGATCGGCAGAAGTCACTGTGGTCCAGGATGTGGGAGCATCGTGCACTTTATGTCGCGATATCGCCGTTTTATATTCTGTTTGCGGTATTTGGGCTGTTCCCAATCGGATTCTCACTCTATCTGGCTTTTCATAAATGGGATGGCATCGGTGTCATGACGTTTAACGGGTTCAACAACTTCAAATACATGCTGACCGATGCCGAGTTCTGGCAAGCCGTGGGCAACACGTTCATGATCTGGATCTATTCGACGATTCCGATGCTCTTCTTCGCCCTGATTATTGCCTTTTTGCTGCATGCACCATTTGTGAAGTTTCGTACCCTGTTTCGGGTCGGTTATTTTCTGCCAAACGTCACATCCATTGTAGCGGTAGCCATTATCTTCGGTGCTTTATTTGCCAACAATTATGGCTTTCTCAATTATCTGTTGCAGTCGGTCGGGCTACCTGTTGTGGAGTGGCTTAATGCACCATGGGGCATTAAAGTCGCAATCTCCTCCATGGTGATCTGGCGCTGGACCGGATATAACGCCGTCATCTATCTGGCCGGACTTCAGAGTATTCCGCAGACGTTATACGAAGCGGCCAAGATTGATGGCGCATCAGCGATACAGTCCTTTTTCCGAATTACAATTCCGATGTTGCGTCCTGTGATCCTGTTTACGGTCATTACATCAACGATTGGCGGTATGCAACTGTTCACCGAGCCACAAGTATTGGTAGGCAATGACGGTGGCGCAGGTGCAGCTGGCATGACGATTGTACTGTACCTCTACCGTGAATCCTTCATTAACAATTACTTCGGATATGGCGCTGCCGTTGGTTGGGGCATGTTCCTCATTATCGCCCTGTTCTCGATTGTGAACTGGAAGCTTGTTCAAGGCAAATCATCCTGATGTAATAAGGGGGAGCGCACATGGCGACCAAACACCTCAAATCGCTGGTGTTGTATACCGGTCTTATCGGGGGCATGCTCATATCCATGTTCCCGTTCTATTGGCTGATTGTAATGTCTACCCGGACAACGTCCGATATCTACAAGTTTCCACCCCAGCTCTGGTTCGGGGGCGAATTGTGGAATAATATCACGCGGGTGTTGCAGCAGATTGACTTCTGGGGAGCTTTTTTGAATACGTTGTTTGTGTCGGGCCTCGTGACCATACTTGTACTGTTTTTTGACTCACTGGCGGGATTTGCGTTTGCGAAGTTTGAATTTCCCGGCAAAAAGTGGCTCTTCATCCTGCTCCTCGCGACCATGATGGTACCTTCTCAGCTGTCGCTGGTGCCTTCCTTCGTACTCATGGCTACGTTCGGTTGGGTCGGTTCCTTCAAAGCTCTCATTATTCCGGGCATGGTGAACGCCTTCGGCATCTTCTGGATTCGCCAGTATGCAACAGAGTCCATTCCCAACGATCTGCTGGATGCGGGCCGCATCGACGGCTGTAATTTCTTCCGACTCTATTGGAACGTGGCGCTGCCAATTCTGCGACCTGCCTTTGCTTTCCTCGGCGCGTTCACCTTTATCGGCGTATGGAATGATTATCTGTGGCCTTTGATCGTCCTGACAGATGAACGCAAATACACGTTGCAGATTGCGTTGTCTCAATTAAACGGGCTGTATAACACAGACTATGCCATGGTTATCGCTGGTACGTTGCTTGCCGTCATTCCGCTCATCGTTATGTTCCTGTTCATCAGCCGCCAGTTTATTTCGGATATTGCCGCAGGGGCGGTGAAGGACTAAGATTGTGGCATTTTGATCCATCCCTCAAGTCTGATATTCTTATCTATAGATGAAATAACAGATGCCATATAAGTTGGATGAATAGCGCCACCTTATATATTTAAGAAAGAGGGATGACAAAATGGCTTCTTCACCCTATATGATCGGCGTAGATATCGGCACGACCTCCACCAAGGCCGTCTTGTTCGAACAGAACGGAACCATTGTGGCTCAAGGCAGTGCCGATTATCCGCTACACACCCCTACACCTGCGATTGCGGAGCAGGATGCGGAAGATATTTTCAAAGCAGTCATCGAGTCCGTTAAACAGGCCACTTCCAAAGCGGGAGTGAAGCCAGAGGACATCCTGTTTGTATCCTTCAGTTCGGCCATGCACAGTATTCTGCCAGTCGATCAACACGGCAAACCGCTGATGCGGGCCATGACTTGGGCAGATAATCGCAGTGCCGAGTGGACGGAAGTACTCAAATCCGAGATGAATGGTCACGAAATCTATCTGAGAACAGGTACGCCGATTCATCCGATGTCCCCTCTCACCAAGATCATGTGGCTCACCCGGGATCAGCCTGAATTGTTCAGACAGACGCACAAATTCATATCCATGAAAGAATATGTTTTCTATAAATTATTTTCTGAATACGTCATTGATCACTCCATGGCCTCCGCCACCGGACTCATGAATCTGGAGAAACTCGACTGGGATGCAGAAGCACTGCATGTGGCGGGCATCACGCCGGAACACTTGTCCCGATTGGTCCCAACCACACATGTGCTGAAACATGGGTTGCACCCGGAGTACGCCAAGGAGATGGGCATTGCGGTCACCACACCGTTTGTCATCGGTGCAAGTGATGGTGTGCTCTCCAATCTGGGCGTGAACGCCATTGATCCGGGCGTCGTGGCCGTGACCATTGGTACCAGTGGAGCGATTCGTACAGTCGTAGATAAACCGGTGACCGATCCCAAAGGACGCTTCTTCTGTTATGCGCTCACGGAGGATGCCTGGGTCATTGGCGGACCGGTGAACAATGGCGGTGTTATTTTCCGCTGGATTCGGGACGAGTTTGCAGCTTCCGAGGTGGAGACTGCGAAACGACTTGGCATCGATCCATATGAAGTGCTCACTCGTGTTGCTGAGAACGTACCTCCGGGTTCGGAAGGTCTCTTGTTCCATCCGTACATGACAGGTGAGCGGGCTCCGCTCTGGAATCCGAACGCACGCGGCTCGTTCTTCGGCCTGACGCTGCATCATAAGAAAGAACATATGATTCGCGCTGCGCTCGAAGGTGTATTGTTCAACCTTTATACCGTCATGCTGGCGATTGAAGAAAAGATCGGTCGGCCGAAAAAAATCCAAGCAACAGGCGGCTTCGCCCGCTCTGAGTTGTGGCGTCAGATGATGGCCGATATTTTCGATCAGGATGTCATCATCCCCGAAAGTATTGAAAGCTCCTGTCTCGGCGCTGCTGTACTGGGCTTGTACGCTCTTGGCCGCATCGATTCCCTGAGCGCTGTCTCCGGCATGATCGGATCAACGCATCGGCACCAACCAGACCCGGACAGTGTCCGCGTGTACCGTGAACTGCTGCCGATCTTCATCCGCATCTCCCGCAAATTCGAAGAAGAGTATGCGGATATCGCTGCCTTTCAGAATAAGACGATGCAGGGGTAGGGAAGGCGTGGGATGTTACACGTCGGAGATTCAAAAAGTCGAACATGGAATACGCTAACGAATCGTAGACGTCTTATTTGAAGCTTTTAGCATGTTTTCAAAATCTAACGAACCTGAGCCACCTTATATCGGCTTACATGGGCAAAAACCTGCACAAGAACTGAAAATTTAGCCTATTAACTTGTCTGTGGTTCGTTAGAAAATCACTTTTGCCAAATACCCTCCAATAGCATGTGTACAGTTCGTTAGAATTAATACGAGATACCGTAAGTTAAAGAGACCCACCCCGCCATGGTTATGTCCATATGGGAATGGGCTTTTTTTCATGCACAGACTATATAAACTCTATTTAGATTGGATCAAATTTATCTCTCATCATACTTGGAGCTTCCCTTTATGTTCTATTAAAGTATCCAGGGGCCGCCACAGCAACCGTCCTAAAATAGAAAAACCTCTTTTCCAGTTCCTGATTCTCTGGCGTAAACTCGGTCAGAAACTCAACTGAATTCATCATTTCTTCGGTCATCACGCTAGGTCTCCACAAAGCCAATTGGATGTCTTTGAAAATAAAAGAAAATCCCAACTCCGCATCGATGTCTCGAGTATATGGTGTCTTACTATCTATTAGCTTAACGAGATCATCAGCCTTTGTTCGAAAAACATCAATATTATCATATGTAAGGACAACATCAGATTCATCAGGTGGATAATCGTGTGGATTAGTTACTTCAATGAAATAGAGTTTATGTTCCGAATCATACTCCATTTGGTTGTAGAGCTGACTAATCTCCGGGGTGATGCACTCAATGATCTCTTCTACCTCTGATTTACTCATTCCCAACTTAAATGGTCCAATACCGACCATCGGTATGACCTCTAAAGGTTCCATGGCGTTTCGGTTCCCAACTTCGTTCATGTAGTTCACTCCTCTGTATTCCAACAAATAAGAATTATAACGTTCATCCCTTTATTCTAATCCTACCCTAAAAAGAATGATTGAGCATGTTGGGTATAACAAAACCCCACAGCATGAAAAAGCGGTGGAGTTAAGGTTTCCTATCTTTTATTGATTCAGATTTCTAACAACTATAGAACTGAAATCCTAGATTTTAATTACTGATTATACTTGCTGAACGCATTCTGATCGGCCTGTACATTCTCCAGATATACAATATGCCCCGCATCATTTACACGCGCGATATCGATGCCTGCTTTGGCATATACCGTTCCGTCTGCCGCTTGTCCGCATACCGCCCAGTTGGTCTGGTAGCTGCCGTCAGGCTGTTGCACCCACGCGTCCCACATATGTTTTACATCCTTATTGTACTCGTAGAAAGCTTTCATGAAACCATCGAATCCTGATCTGCTGGTGCCGTTAAGCACAATCTCTGCGTCAGGTGTAAACAGGGACAATAAATCCTGCATGGCGCGCTCATCTGTACGTGAAGCATCAAATAAACGGAAATAGTTGTTCAACAGTGTAGTGGTACTCATAGTACTCATTTATATTCCTCCTAGAATAAAAATCCATTTTCCAATCTTTCAGTTCGAATATTTTCGAACTATTGAAAAGAAATGTATCACACTTCTTATACTGCCTGCAAGAAATATATAAGTTGAGACCGACTTTTACACTAACACGGAGAGTGCAGAACCAATCTGAAGAAGCGAAGCGTTCGCCTTTATCACCGGATTTTTCCCTTGGACCAAGGGAATAAAGAAAATCTGGGGATAAGAGCGATCGAAAGATGGTACCGCAATCGGAGTAAACAAGTGTAATAGTTACAGTTCAACTTCTATAGTTCGAAATTCTTCAAACATTGAAAGAGAAAGCCGAATATGCTAACGTCATAGATATGAGAATTCCAACGATACCTATGGCTTCGGAATTGAAGCTGACCACGGTCTGCAATGCATTGGGTGATCCGATCCGCATGAAAATTGCACACTGTTTGGCCAGTTCTGGCGAGAAAAACTGTTCCGCTTTCGAAATAGACCATATTTCCAAATCCACGTTGTCCCATCACATCAAAATTTTACGTGGAGCTGGCGTAATCCAGCCACGCATTGAAGGTAAACAGCACTTTTATTCCCTACGAAAGGAAGAGCTAAACACACGTTTTCCAGGCCTCGTCGAGATGATTCTGAATACAACCGAGGAATACGTAACATAGGCCCTAGATAAATTGAATTAACCCTTTAGACAAGAACGTAGAGGGCAGAAATAACCTGAAGAAGCGGAGCTAAAAGCTTTCTGCAAGAAAGCTGCATCGTAAGCATACGCTATCACCAGAATTTCACCTTTTAAAAGTAAATCGAAAACTCGGGGGATAACAGCGATCGGAAGGTTGTTCTGTCATCGAAGTGGCAAGGATAAAAACTCTTTAGTTCAAATCTTATAGATCAAAGCATCACAATGATCATAATCGCAATTCCCATAAAGGAGGCTAACCAATGGACAAAAAGGCAGCAAAGATACTGCTGAGCACCTTCTGGGGAGGTGGTGGCTGGAAAACAACCTCTCCACCCTTCTCTGGAGATGAATTTGAATATGCCAAAAGCAAAGGTGTCATGTTCGATCCACTCACGATCACGCATGACGAGATTGTCCAGCGTCTGTACGACATGCATCAGGAGGACTCGTTTAAGGAACGGGTGATTTCGGCATTTCTACATAGTCTGTCCACCAAAAAAGCCTATCTACACAGCGCATTATCCAGCTGGGCTTTAACATCGAACATGCCTTTACACACCTATGCAGAGCGCCCTGCCCTTCACCCTAACACCAGTGCCTGTGGGGATTGTAATTTCCTGCGTTTGCAGTCAGACAAAGAATATACCAACGTCGACTTAAACGTCCTTAATTTTGAACGGATTAAGTGGGGCGGCGTTCGTCATGGCTGGCTTATCTATTGCCTAATGGATTTGGAATTACTGCTTCAGGACAACGATGCGAACTATGAAGTAACTCCTGAAGACCAAGCCATCCTGGTCAACCTGCTTGAAGCAGCTCAGACGGAAGACCCCAAAGACAGTGCTCGCTCACTTGAGAAGAAGTGGAAGGATCTCTTCCCTTCCAGCAAACAGGAGCGAGATGCCCTGCTGGAAATCTGGGCGGCAGCCGGCATACTGGCTCCTGGAGATAAACCGAGAAAACGCAAAGGTGGTTCCAGTGATTTTGTCTTTGCAGCAACCTGGCAAGGTGATGATGGATATCATACAGAAGCCGTAAAACATTATTTCGGCTCCTATCTTCCTCACATGCAATAAAACCTGAACTTTTGCTCACCTTTGCGTACGTCTGGTTACAATAATGACATCGACAGATTTCCTGTTTAACTCGTATAATAAGGGGAAATTGGTAGATGGGAGTGAAACAAGCGAGTTTATGGTATACATACTGGCTTTTATAGTGTCTTTTGCTGTCGTGGTTCTGCTTATTCCACCGCTTGGTCGATTGGCTCACCGGCTCGATTTTGTGGACAAGCCTCGGGAAGATGTGGAGCGTAAGCTACACAGGCAACCTATCCCGCTCACGGCGAGTTACGCGATATTTACTGGATTTTTCCTGACATACATTGCTCTGACGAAAGAAATCACATGGGAAACAGCGGCTCTGGTCGCTGGTGGTATGCTTCTGCTAACGATTGGTACCGTCGACGACTGGTACAAAACAAAAGGCAAAGATTTTCCTGCCCTGCCCAAAATGCTCGTACAAGTCTCTGCGGCAGTACTCGTATTTGCTTCTGGCATTGCGTTCACCGGATTTGTGAATCCCTTCAACGCGGAATATGTCATGCTTCCGATCTGGCTGCAATTCATTCTCACGATCCTGTGGATCTTCGGGGTGACAACAGTCATCAACTTCTCGGACGGCATGGACGGACTGGCTGGCGGGTTATCGGCCATCTCGGCAATTACCCTGTTCATCGTGGCGCTTGCCAAAGGTCAAAGTGATTCCGCACTCATGTCGATCATTCTAGTCGGTGTAACGATTGGTTATCTGAAGTACAACAAAGCTCCTGCCAAAGTGTTCATGGGTGATGCAGGCGCTACGTTCCTTGGCTTCATTCTGGCGGTTATCGCTCTGGATGGTGCATTCAAACAAGCAACCATGTTGTCCATCTTCATTCCGATTCTGGCGCTGGGTGTACCGATCTTCGACAACATCTTTGTCGTTATCAAACGTTTCATTCAAGGTAAAGCGATCTATCAGGCCGATGCAAGTCAAGCTCATTATCGGTTGCTGCGTGCCGGATTGAATCAAAATCAGGTGGTGGGTGTGCTGTATCTAGTCAGCACATGTCTGTGTCTATCCTCCATTATTCTGATGTTAGTGGAGTTATAAAACCAAAATAACAATGAAAATAATAGAAGCCACCTTCATTGCGTTGAGGGTGGCTTTCTTATGATGTTTTTTGGATCGCTTGCCTTTTTTTCTTTTCAGTTAAAGCGGAGTGATTCTAACTTACGATTTAACAGCCCCTGCCATAGCACCTCCAACAATGAAACGTTGCAAAGCAACGTACAGGACAACCAGTGGCAAGGTAACAATCAGAATGCCACACGCGAGCAGCGGCCAGTTGTTCATGTACTGTCCATAAAATGTAAAGAGCCCTTTGGTTACCGGCTGATAATTCGGATCAGATAAATAAATGGTCGGCCCGATAATATCGTTCCATACACCAATCGCGGTAAGAATAATACCTGTTGCCAGGATTGGTTTCATTAACGGAACAAGGATGGTGAACAGATACCTTGTATACCCGCACCCGTCCATGGCAGAGGCCTCATCCAGTTCACGCGATATTGATTTGATATAACCCACAAACATGAGAAAGGCAATGCCCGTACCTGTCGTCTTCAATAAGATGTAACCGATTTGGGTGTTGTAAAGACCCAGATTATTGATCAGGGAAAACTGCGGAATGAGCGGGTTGGGAAGGTACATGGAAATTAGAAAGAAAATATAAATGAGTGTGCTGAATTTAACATATCTGCGTGCGAGCGGGAATGCAGCAAATATAGATAAAATCAACGTCAGCAGGGTGGACATCCCTGTATAGAGCACACTGTTCCACATATACTGAGAGAAGTTCCCTTTGTTCCATGCTTCGGAAAAGTTCTCAAGCCGGATCCCTTCAGTAAGAGCTACAGGATCGAGCAGATACTCTGTCTGTGTCTTCATGGATACATTGAACAGATAGAATAGAGGGAAAACGTACAACGCAAGCATGAGCAGAACGATAACGTAGCTGACCATTCTGGACGTTTGGCTCTGTTTCATTACGCTTCCACCTCTCTTCTGCGAAGGTAAAATAAAGCGACCATCGATATGGTAAATACAAAGAGGAACTGAATCATCGCCACAGCAGAAGCCAAACCGTAATCAGCCGTTCCTGTGCCAAATGCCGTAGCATAAACATCAAACGCAAGCGTCGTTGTATTGAACTTGCCGCCTGTAAGTACATAGATAATATCAAAGGTTTGCAATGCCCCTATGATAGACAAGAGCATGTTAACCGTGAATGCAGGAGCAATCATGGGGAATGTAATGTTCGTAAATGCTTTCCATCCCGAAGCACCATCCATGTAACCCGCCTCATACAGATCGCTCGGAATAGACTGCAGACCTGCAAGAAAAATCGTCATGGAGTAACCCATGTACATCCAGATTTGAACAAAAATAATCAATTCGAAGGCAATATTATAATCGCCAAAAAAGTTGGAACTGGTACCCAAGAAATTCAGAAAGGACTGGGCTGGTCCGCCCAGCGGATTTGCAACGAGTTGCCAAATGAGTCCAGACACAGTAACCCCCAGCACCACTGGCAAAAAGAATACCGCACGATATAATTTATCGCCTCTAAGCTTTTTATTGATCAAAATCGCTATAAACAAACCCACTGCATTTTGTACGATCACAACAGCAAACGCAAAGTATAAGGATCGCCCAATAGCATCCATTCGGTCTCCAGCATTGGATGCACCAAAAAATGTTTTATAGTTTTCAAAGCCGATAAAGCTCCATTCCTGGCCCCGAACACCAGTAGCATCTGTAAACGAAAACAGTATCGTCACAAGTGATGGACCGAAGCCAAACACGACATAAAGTAACAACGGAATGCTCAAATACAGATAAGGAATAAGTCTTGCCTTACCTTTCCCAAACGGATACATCGTCCTCACACCTTTCATGGGGTAAAACTAAGACATAAGAAAACCGGAATAACAGCCTTGTCTGGCCTGAAGGCTCAGACCCGAGCGCTATTCCGGCGCATGCGGCCAACTTGTGCCATGAATATGAATGATTATGAATTACTTTGGAGCAGCAGCATCCCAGTCCGCTTGGGATTTACCTGCAAGCTCTTCCGGTGTTGCAATCGGTCCGGCTGGCTTGAGCATCTCTGCGTGAACGCTGGCCTCCGAAATGTACTGTCCTACATTCTGACGGTTAATGAACAACTGATCCCAAGATAGTTTAAAGTCCTCCAGGTAAGGCTGAATGCCTTGGATAAACTCACTTGTCATCTCCACATCAGGCTGTGTAGGCAGGAAGCCGGCTGCATTCACAAATTCCGTGTAGTTCTCTTTCTCCGATAACATATCAAGCCATTTCATTGCGTAATCCTTGTTCGGTGAGTTATCCACCACCATCCAGGTCATATCGTATTTACCCGCCAGATTTTTGTTCTTGGCTGCATCATTGCTACCTGGAATTGGGAAATATCCAAACTTCAGATCAGGGTTGGCCGTTTGAATTGTTGTTGCATCCCAAGTGCCGTCAGCAATCATAGCCACCTTGCCTGTAGCGAACAAACTGGGCAATGTTCCGTAGTCAATACCCATGAAACCAGGCATTGCATTGTTCATCAGATCCTGAGATTTCTGCAAGACTTCAAGTTGAACCGGATCAGTCAGCTTGGTTTCACCAGTCCATAGACCTTTGATATAAGCAAGCTGATCTTCATGAATAGAGGCCTGAAGCCCTTGCACCGCAAGACCTATTGGCCATACATCTTTACCCGCCAGACCCAGCGCTTCGACACCATTGTCTTTGAACACTTTGATAACATGTTGCAATTCATCCCAGGTTGTAGGGATTTCCAGATTATATTTTGCGAAGAGTTCCTTATTGTAGAACAGTCCTGTGAATGCCACCTTGCCCATGTTTACACCGTACACCTTATCGTTATACGTCATTGCGTTCTGTACATCCGCTTCATTGTAGTTTTTGATAAAAGATTGATCAGACAGATCACTGATTAACCCGGCATCGATCCATTGCTTCCACATCGGATCAGCAGCACCACTGGACCATTCCTGCGGAGCGCCTACAAAGCTTGATTTGAGTGGAATGATATCTACGTCCCCATTACTTCCGGCGTTCATCCGTGTTTGCATCAACTGATCGTATGTCGCGTCTGCCGGAACCGTAGTATATTCCACCTTTACGTCCGGATATTTCGCTTCAAATTTCGTATTAAACTCTTTGATGTAGTTGTTAATATTCTCTTGCTGCCAGTGAATGATCTTCAAGGTAACTTTTTTGCTGCTGTCTGTAGCCTGAGTTCCTTCTGATTCCGAAGAGCTGCTACTACAAGCGGCGAGCACACATAATAAAGCGGTTACAAGTACAATGGCTAAAGTCATTTTCTTCATTTTCGTTGTCCCCCATATTTTTGAATTAAATCTACGAAATCAGTTTCGTTAATTCCACCCTTATTATGACTTCAGATCTTTATTTTGTAAATAGTCATTTTGTTTTTTTGATTTCTATACTCCAACCCGCTTGATAAAAGCTTTATTTATTGCTGTATACGTTGAAATCAAGGTAACCTTTACGATAGTCACGAAAGTTACGAAACACAGCACATGACATAATTTCATTTACAGCCCCAGATAGCCCGGTATTCCTTTAAATGGACTAAAAATCTGTAAAACAATTAAGATTACGAGCTATAATTAGTCTTTATTTTCGCAACAAACCTCCTTGATCAATTCAAACCTATGGATGCATATCATTTCAAGTGTGAAACCCTCTCTCTGCTGTTGACTCTCCGGTCTATGTAGCATAGAATACTTGCAAGAAAGCGAAAAAACCGATACAGCCCCAGTTTACGAAACCAGTTTAGGAATCCGAGGGATGTTTATGAATATCAAAACGATAGCGAGTTTAGCCGGCGTATCTGTAGCCACGGTGTCCAAGATTATCAATAACTATCCAGATATTAGCGAGGAAACGCGCCAGCGTGTGCTTAAAATTATGGAAGAGACAGGCTATCGTCCATCTTCTTCAGCCAAAACACTGGCAACCAAAAAATCCAGCCTCGTTGGCGTTGTGTTTGCAGGGAAGCTGAACGTGGATTTCAGCCACCCTTTCTTCGTACAGGTTATCAATGCGTTTAAGAAACAAATTGGCTTGCTTGGATACGATCTACTCTTCTTCTCGAATGAGAAGTTTCTGGATCAAGGTGAGGACTACTTGGCGAGATCCAAGTATTTTCAAGTGGATGGCTGTATTATTATTGCGGGGGATGAGGTCGAGAGCAGCATATTCGACCTGGATGCCAGCCCGATTCCTTGTATCGGAATAGATATCGAGCTAACAGGACAAAGCTCCTGTTACATCATGTCCGATAACGATAAGATCTCAACCAAAGTTGTAGAACAATTTTATATGAACGGTTATCGAGATGTTGGTTTTATCGGGCTGGAGCGCGCCTCTCTTGTGATGCAACAGAGAGAGATGGCTTTCAAACGTTCACTAAATCAGTTTAGTCTTGATGAAAAGTCCGAGTGGGTTGTATACAGCAAAGATTATGCCGCAGCGGATGGATACGAAGCGGCCAAGAAAATGCTCGCCTGCAAGACTCTGCCACGTGCCGTGTTTGCAGCCACAGATCTACTTGCCTTTGGAGCTATTCGCGCCTTTAAGGAAGTGGGGTTACGCATTCCAGAAGATATAGCTGTGGCAGGTTGTGACGACATCGAAGCCTGCCGTTATACCGATCCACCGCTAACAACCGTCAAGCAGGATACCGACAAAATCGGACGCCTTGCCGCCATGATTCTGTTTGATCTGATGAACAAACAAATGGATAATCGTTGCATTAAAGTAGAGCCGGAACTGGTTGTGCGTCAATCCTGTGGCACAGCCATGCTGCTGGCACAGGAAATCTGAGCGTTAAGTCCTTGGGACTGGCTGCTGCAGATCAATTCACATCATAGACATAGCGATTTTTCATAAAACTCCACATCAAGAAACGAAAAGGGGATGTCCCATAAGTCATGAATATGACAGGGGACATCCCTTGTTTGTGTTATTTTGTTTTAATGAACCTGAGACACGCTATTCGCTTCCATTTGCCGAGAAAGTTCCTGCTATCTGGAAGCGGCAGTAGGTAGCTTGCCCTCTACTGTCTGCAAGTCAGACCACCCCGGCCGATCAAGTTCGATTAGACGGCGGTATCGCTCTTCCCCAGCCAGCAATTGTTCGTGAGAACCTTGCATGGCAATCTTTCCATTTTCCATAAAAATAAGTTCGTCCATCTGTTCCGCACCAATCAGGTGATGGGTGACCCAGATCATCGTTTTGCCTTGCAAGTTGTCCAGGATGGTGCGCATCAACTCTCGTTCCGTCACCGGATCAAGCCCTACGGTTGGTTCATCCAATATAATAACAGGTGTCTCCCGAAGCAGTACCCGGGCCAGAGCGATCCGTTGCCTTTCCCCACCGGAGAAACGCAGGCCCGTCTCCAGCATTGGCGTATCATATCCCTGCGGCAAAGATTCAATTAGACCGGATAACCCTACTTGGGCGGCCACCTGACGAATCTCCTCATCCGTTGCATGTGGACGACCAATCCGCAAATTATTGGCTACCGTGGTGTCGAACAGGTGAGGACTCTGATTCAGCACTGCGATGACATCAGTGACACTCTCACCCAAGGTCTGCACAGGCATATTATTGATCAGAACTTTCCCCGCAGACGGAAGTAATGCCCCCTGAATCAGCTTCAACAAGGTTGATTTGCCGCCGCCGCTTCGTCCAAGAATAGCTAATCGTTTGCCTTGTGGCAGATGAAGGGATACGTCCTGTACGGCGCAGGAATCATCCGCTGCATAACGATAACTTACGCGATTAATCTCGATGTCTGCTCTGAGTTTGGGTGGAATGCGAAGACGAATTCGTCTGTCCGGGATAACATTCGCAGCTGGCAAGGACTCCGATGTCTGTCCGGCCATCACGTTGCCGTTTTTTACTACAGAGATCGATTCGCCCGTTCCACCCGCATCACCAACTCCATTCTGCAACGGAAGATAATCTTTCCCTTCGAGCTGCTTCAAGCGATCCAGTGATTCTCGGTACTGTGGAAGATGCTCCACCGCATCCCCTACAGGCAGAAGTGTTTCCGTGAGCGGGAATAACACCAATACAAAAGCAGCAATCATCACGGCAGGCAATTGCCCGATAGAAGCGACATTTCCGGCCCATAACGTAACCGATACCACCAGCAGGCCAATGACAGACTGAGCCATCAGATCACGCCAGCGTGTCCAGCGCCGCAACTTGCGACGAATCGCGTCGACCTGTTCCTCCGCTTCTTCCTGCTGCTGAACAAATTCCGCCGCTCGTCCACTTGCAAGCCAATCTCCCAGTCCAAGTACACCGTCGGTCAGACGGGTATACAACCTGCTGTTTTCCTTTTTCAGCCGTACACGCCATTTCCACGTCACTTTCAGGGAGATCGCAGGTAACACGGCAACGAGAAATAACATATACAAGCCCATCCACACCGCAAATCCCAGATCAACACTGCCAAAGGCAATCACAGCCCCACCGTACATCACAAGCGCGGTAACGGCGGGGAAGACTGTACGCAGATAAATATCCTGCAGCCGCTCCACATCATCGGCGAGTGCTCCAAGCACATCTCCGGTCTGCATACGAGAGCGCAGGAACAGAGCCTGTGGCTCCAGAATGCGATATAATTTCACCCGTTGATCGGCCAACACCCGCAGTACGGCATCATGTCCTGCCAATCGCTCGATATATCGAAACACGGCGCGGAATATCCCAAATGCACGTACACCAACAATGGGTACATACACCATCAAAATATTTTCAGGACGCAGCGCAGACTTGGAGATCAGAAATCCGGAGGTGAACAGCAGCAGTACCGCACACAGTGCAGCGCATGTACCCAGCGCAATAACTGCGATGAATCTCCAGCGGTACTGTGCCACATACGGAGCAATCCAGCTATTTTTTTCTTTTCCGTTACGGACGGTCTCCATATGCTCATATCCGGACTTCATTTTATATCGCCTCCATCTGGGCCTGAATCATCTGATAATATACACCTTGTCTTGCCAGCAATTCCTGATGTGTTCCCGTCTCTGCCACTGTGCCGCCATCCATGACAATAATCCGATCCATATGCGGCATCCAATGCAGACGATGGGTAGCCAAAAATACAAGTTTCCCTTCAAATAGCGGCAGCATCGTCTGTTTCAGTTCATACTCTGTCTCTACATCCAGATGAGCTGTCGGTTCATCAAGCAGCAGGATGTTTCGTTTACTAAGCAAGGCCCTTGCCAGCGCCACGCGTTGCTCCTGCCCACCACTGAGCTGTCTGCCACCAGCCCCAATGAGCTCATGCAGCCCACCGGATAGTGAAGACAGTAGCTTAGTTAATCCAGCTGCGCTAATGGCCTTCGCCACTTCCACATCCGATGCCTCCGGCATATAGAAACGAACGTTATCGGCCAGGCTTCCACTAAAGATATACGGATGCTGCGGGATAGCTGCCGTCTGTCTTCGCCAGGATTCAAGCATATCCTGTGTCACAGGCTGTCCGTTGGCTAATACTTGGCCTGAAGTAGGAAGCTGAAATCCAGCCAATACGTCAATCAACGTGGACTTTCCTGCTCCGCTGGCACCAATAATACCGATTTTGCCAAGACCCGTGATCTGAAATGTGACATCCTTTAGCGAATAAGGACCTTCATCATCATGCCGTACCTGTACATCCGTTAGTGCCAATCTGCTATTCTCATTCCAAGAGAACACCGAGGAAGAGGAAGAAACAAGCTCAGGAGTAGTAGAAACAGAAACAGAAGCAGAAGCAGGATCAGGAGCGAAATGCCCCGCAGCCATTTTATCATTCAACACGACACGTATGGTCGAAGTGCCTGCTTTCCTTTTACCCGAAGATAACGATGATGCAGATCCCGTCCCATCCTCTACCATGTCCGCATGCGCAACAACGTTTGCATAAGCTTCTTTCTGTTTCCGTTCAGCAGCTTTCCCCCGTTCAATCACCTGATTAATGGCCGCTCCGGCTTCCTTACCGTCCAATGTGGCATGATAATCAGCGCCGAGCATACGTACAGGCAGGAAATATTCAGGTGCCAAGATCAGTACCGTCAGCGCAGGGCCAAGTAGCATATGCCCTTCCGTCAGACGTAATCCCAGACCAACTGCTACGGAAGCAACGGACAACATCGTAAAGAAATCGAGTGCAAACGAAGAAAGAAAAGCCATGCGCAGCGTAGACATCGTTGCTTTCCGATACCGCTGACTGACCCGCAAAATGGACCCTTCGTGTGTTTTGCTCTGTCCCAATGTTTTTAGCGTCTCCAACCCACGCATGGTATCAACAAAATGGTTAGCGAGTGCTTTGTAGGATCTGAATTGTCCGTCTATCTTACGCTGGGTTGCGAGGCCAATCAGAATCATGAACACGATCAGAATCGGTAGTGTCAGCATCAGAATAACCCCGGACATCAGATCCAGCTTGAATACATACAGCAAAATGACGATAGGTGTGAATCCTATGCCCAGCATGCGAGGAATGAATAGTTCGAGATACGTCTTGTATTGAGCTGTTCCCTCACGTGCCAGTGTGACCAGATGGCCTGTTCCCTCCGTCTTCGCATAACGCGGTCCAAGTCTGAACCACTGCTCCACCATCTGTCTGCGCAGATCAGTCCCTGTCTTCTCCGCATATCGTGAAGTCACGAGTTGTAACCAAAAGGATAGGGCGTAGCGGGCGGCAAAAGCAGCCAGGAACAGCAGCAGTACAGGATACTGCTCCGTTACGGATGAACCTTCAAACAATGCCGTGATGGCCTGTGCCAGCCATTTGGCTTGCATAATGGTCGTCATCGCCTGTAGCATCACCAGCGCTGATGCCAGCGCGAGTACAGGCCGGATGCCCGGCAGCTTCAGCAGCCCCCGTCCCATATCAGTACTCCAGGTGGTGCTGCTCGTTCAGACGTTTGCGGAAGATATAATAACTCCAGATCTGATAACCGAGAACAAACGGCAGCAATGTGCAAGCTACAATGGTCATTACTTTCAATGAATAAGCGCCGGATGCGGCGTTGTATACAGTCAGGTCATATGCCGCCCCAAAGGAACTCACCATCACTCTTGGGAAAAGTCCGATAAATACCGAGGCAAAGGCAATTGCAATCACTGCCCCTGTCATACCAAAAGCCCAGCCTTCACGCTTCTGACGAACAAAGTATGCCGCAAGTGCAAGCGAAACTGCGCCAAGTACAACCATGATCCAAAGAGCCCAGCCGCGTACGGCGAACACATCGGTCATGAAATACGTCATTAACGCGTAAACAGCGAGTAGTGCAGCCAGCGGCAGCATCAACTTTTGCGCTGTCTTCAAGGCACGCTCTCTGAGATCACCTACTGTCCGTAGTGAGGCAAACAGCAATCCATGCACCAGACATAACAGGGTTACGCTCAAGCCACCAATCACGGTGTACGGATTAACAATATCGAGGAATCCTGCACGCAATTGCATCTCCCCATCAATGGGCAGACCTTTCATCAACGTGGCAAAGACCACTCCGAACAGGAAAGGCAAGAGCGCGCTGGAGACCACAATGATGATGTCCCACGTTTTTCGCCAGCGCTGCTGTTTCATTTTACTGCGGAATTCGAAGGCAACACCGCGGCCAATCAAGGCGAGTAACACCACCACAAGTGGCAGGTAAAAACCACTGAACAACGTGGCATACCAGTGCGGGAAGGCAGCAAACATTGCTCCCCCCGCCGTAATCAGCCATACTTCATTACCATCCCAGAACGGACCGATTGAGTTAATCAGGGTCCGACGTTCACGATCTGTTTTGGCAATAATGCCTGTAGACATCCCCACACCAAAATCAAAACCTTCCAAAAAGAAGAAACCAACAAACAATACGGCAATCAGCAGAAACCACAACTCACTTAGTGACAACGGAATAACCTCCATCCACGCCGAACGGATCGGCCGATTCATCGTGATCTTCTGGCTTCTCGACCGCAAACGGTCCTGCTTTGATCTCACGTACGAACAGGTATACCATCACGATTCCGAGAACCGTATACGCAGCGGTAAAAGCGATGGTCGAGAACAGGATCATTCCTGCGGATACGTTCGGCGAGACCCCGGCTTCGGTTGTCATATAGCCAAATACTGTCCATGGCTGTCTTCCAACCTCGGTCATAATCCAACCTGACGTATTGGCGATAAACGGCAGGGAGATGGCGAACACCATCAGACGCATAAACCACTTTCCAGCGACCTCTAGCTTCTTACGCATGGCTAGGAATGTACCGTATAGCGCCAATGCAATCATTAAACCACCCGCTGCGATCATAATGCGGAAACTCCAGAATGTTGTCCGTACCGGCGGGATGTAGTCCCCCGGTCCATACGTCTGTTCATACTCAGCTTGAAGCTCCTTCATACCTTTGACACTACCGGAGAACTTGCTGTAGGACAGATAACTGAGCAATCCAGGGATTTTGATCTCACCCGTACTCTCCTGTTTATCCGGGTCAATAAAAGCGACCACCGTCCATGGCGCCGGATCTTCTGTCGTTGTCCATGTGCCCTCACTGGCTGCCATCTTCATCGGCTGTGTCTCCACCAGATATTGCGCCTGGAAGTGACCCGAGAATGCGACGCCGAATGAAGAAACAAGAGCGATAATGATCGCAATATTAAACGATTTGCGGAAGATCTCCACATCCTGCTTTTTCATCAATTTGTAGGCACTGATCCCGGTTACGACGAAGGCCCCTGTCATCAATGCCCCAAAGACTGTATGTGGGAACTCAACGAGAAGCTGACCATTTGTGATGAGTGCAAAAAAATCATTCATCTCGGCTCGGCCGTTGTTAATCTCAAACCCAACAGGATGTTGCATAAATGAATTGGCTGCCAGAATCCACAGCGCGGACAGGAATGTGCCGACAAACACCAGCCAGATGCAGGCCAGATGCACTTTTTTGGACAAACGATCCCATCCAAATATCCACAATCCAATAAATGTAGACTCCATAAAAAACGCCAGTAGCGCTTCAATAGCCAGTGGCGCACCGAATACGTCCCCGACAAATCGGGAGTACTCGGACCAGTTCATACCAAACTGGAACTCTTGCAAAATACCTGTGACTACCCCGACGGCAAAGTTAATCAGGAACAGCTTGCCCCAGAACTTGGCCATCGTTTTGTAGATCTCCTTACCCTTAACAACGTACAACGTCTCCATGATTGCAACCAACAGTACAAGACCGATGGATAGCGGGACAAAAAAGAAATGGAAAATCGTTGTAAGTGCATATTGGATACGCGATAACATAATCGGATCCATACCGTTACCCCTTCTTTCTGTTCACTTCGCAGTATGCGTATTTGGCATTGAAGCTGCACCTTCGCTGTCTGTCCGCCAAATACGTTGATGAACGTATTGTGCCAGATTACCTATTTTATACATGTGAGAATTATCACAATCTTCGTCTCTAAAGCAAAAAAAAGTGATCCTGGTCACACAAAAGATAAAATTCAGCCTATTATCACAGCTTGCCAACTGCATCTATTCATGGAAGATACTCATGTTTGGGACGGAATGCCCATATGTTAGTCTCAGGCATATCATGCGAAGTACCGTGAGGGCTTTACATATGAAGTGAAAGCATGAAGCACATGCAGAGCGAAGACGCTCCATATTACAGTTAAGGTGAGGTGAACTACTCATGGAAAAACCTGCACCACTACCAGGTGAAGACGCCGAAGCCAGCCTGGATAAGGCCAGTACAACACAGCCCCCTGTCCGGTATGTTCTCTTCCCTCGCAAAGGAGGCTGGTCATCCTTTCCCTATCCCGATATTGCTGCACTGCTGTCGATCGAGGGAGAGGTCTACTATGTCAGTAGCCTGACGCAAACAGAAGATGTACCTCCGGTCATTACCGTCATCTCCCTCCCTGAGGCTGAGCAGCTATTGCTGGAACCTCGCACCGTAGCCGTGGTCGCCCATCCCTACTGGCTAATAGCTACGGCTTCGCTGGAGCCTGAGCTATGTATTGCCCTGCTCCCTGAGCCTGCTGGAAACGAAGCAGAATCTCCGCTATGGGAGAGCAGTATTTCCAAACTGGTCGGCATCGCCGATCTGGTAGGCACATCCTCCGAAACACGTTATATGAAGCTGTTATTCCAAGGCGTACGTGTTATCTGGCTGGGCGGAGAAGACCCTGCACCTGCGGGTACGATGCAAAGGGATGATCTCGAAGTCCCTCTCCGGGACTACGAACTGCTCTTCTTGCATGCGCTGCGGCAGATCCTGTCAGGCACTCCAGATAGCGTCACCCTGCTTCAATGCAGTGTACGTGCCGACTTCTACCGTCAGCTCCGTGCCAAAGCAGGTGCACATGAGACGATATGCTTTTTGCTGGCAGCCTATGAGTACTTGCTTGAAGATCCGCGGGCCGTCCATTCGTTGCAAGAGGCCTTCACCCATGCGGTCATGAATGGTCGCAGTGATTGCGTGGTCTCCCATTATCGATTCCTGTCTGCCATCCATGCCCGGGCTGGACAGTTGGAGGACGCCCTGCGGGTGTATGGAATTAGTGCAGCAGATGAACAAGAACGGCATCATTATGAACAGTTATGTCGCTGGCTGGAGGCAGGAGAAGATCAACTTGTACGAGCGGAACTACTGCGTATGAATGATGATTACGGAAACGCCCTGCGTATCCTGGACGAACTTGGCGGAGAAACGGCGAGACATTGGAAATTCCGCATTTACCAGGAGACTGGACGTGTGGAAGAAGCACTGGCTCTGGTGCATGCAGTCGATATTCAGGATGATGCCAGTCGCCGGGATTACCAGCAATTATCCGGCAGTGCGCTGGCACTGCGAGGGGAACGACACGGGGCAGTCCGACATTTCCTTGAGACAGCACTGGAGGATGAAGATGCGCTGGTCCGGATTGTCGAGCTGGAGCTGTTGGATCATGCTATACAGCAATTGCTTGGGGAGGTGCCATGATGCTGGACCCAAAGAAGCGCAGACAACAGTTGAATGGACCAATGGTGCACAGGGATATCCGAACCGAAACCACTTACACGCCAACCGAAACAGTCGATCGAACACATACAGACGCATTGGAAAATGGAGATCACACCCCGGTTCATGCACAACCAACGCAGGACATCCGAAGCCAAGTGCATCACTGGAATGATTCACAAGGTCAGGCAGAACAGAATGCTGCTGTAACACATGAGGAAACAAGTATATTCAAAGAACCCTTCTCCATTCGTCGGGTTCGCAAAAACAAAGGCAACAAGCTGACCGCCATGCTCCAGGTTCGCAATGAACGCGGCCGATACCTTGAAGAAGTATTGCATGATCTGAGTGAGTTCGTGGATGAGATTGTCATTGTGGACGATGCCAGCACAGACGGAACACCGGACATATGCAAAGCCTATCCAAAGGTGGTCCGTCTGGAGGTATTGGAGAAACCACTGTTCGCCGAGGAATGGCGACTTCGCAACACCTTGTGGCAAGCGGCTGCGGGAACATGTCCCGACTGGTTGCTCTCAGTTGATGCGGATGAGCTGTACAGCTCAGAGGCCAAGAAAGCCATACGCACTCTGATTAATCAGGAGTACGCAGACTGGTTTGCATTCCGTTTCTACGACATGTGGGGTGGCCGGACCCACTACCGGGAAGATGATCTCTGGTGTCTGCATAAACGGCATACTGCTTCACTTGTACGATATATGCCTGGATATCCTTATTTTTATCCTCAACAGAATCATCATGTTCCCCGTCTTCCCTTGTCCTGCACGGTATTGCCTGGGGTCAGCACGGAATTGAAGGTTCAGCATCTCGGATGGGCAGGCAGTCTGGAGGACCGGGTTCGTAAATATTTGCGTTACAAGCGCATTGATCCTAGCGGTGAGTGGGGCAATCTTGCACACTACGAGTCGATTCTCGATCCGGAACCTCGGCTGATTCCCTGGAAGGAGGGACCGTGAGATGGGCGTGGTGAGTATTCTGACGCATAGTTTCACCGACGGGTACAACCGGGAATTCGGTCGTGTATTTGGTGGTGGACTGGAGCGATATATTCTGGATCTGTGCAGTGTCATCCGAGGACTCGGGCATATTCCCGAGGTTCATCAGCTCTCTTATTTTGAAGCATTCCAGACTCGGACGGAGCAGATTGACGTATTTGGTTATTCGTACGACATGGATAATGTACCGGAAGCCTTTGACCGGATGGCAGCAGCAGCGCGCGGCCCAGTGATCTATGCCAGCTGTCTGTGGCAACCCATCACCTACAAACCCGGCAGTCTTGGCATCTGTCACGGCATTAACTGGGATCGTCCCAGACTGCCACTGGAGACCAAACAACAAGTCGCGGAACATATTCAACTGGCTCTGGATGGACTCGTGCGCATTGTATCCGTGGATTCCCATTTCCAGACCTTTTGCCGGGCTGCGTGCACCTATACCGATCCAAGGCAGGTTGTCCTGATTCCCAATGCAGTGGATACATCCTATTTCACACCAGCCCCGCCAACGCGGACCTTCGAGCAGAAACAGGAAGACGAATGGCTTGTCGCATGGAAGAATGATCTGGCGAGTCATGAAGAAAGTGTTGGTGCAGTTATATCAGGAGTGCAAGCTGTAGAAGGCAAGGATGGAACGAGTGGTGATGGAGCGAACAGTGGTAAGGCTAACAGAGATGGAGGTGGAGATACAGATACAGATAGCGATCAAGAACAAGAGGGGAAAGAAACGGTAGATTTCCATTTACAGTTATCGAAACGGGAAGAAGTCAAGGCAGATGGCGTAACGTATAGGTTTGCTCATAATCACCGGAATTCAAAGGATTGGGCTACGGAGATTCTGGTAGAAGCAGATGCTGAGTATCAGGTTAATGGTCCGATTCAGGGACAGGTTGAAAAGAAAACTGTGGATGCCCGTATAACCTCTCCCCGCCCAATTCGCATTATCTATCCACGCCGCATCAGCATGGAACGGGGTATTATTCCAATGATGCTGGCAGCGGATAAACTACTTGGAGCCTTTCCAGATCTGGAGATTGAATTTGCCGGGGAACTGGTCGAAGGCAGCACGGTCGGGAGAGTCTTTCGTTACTGGCATCGTACTCATCCACATGCGGAGCGAATTAACCAGCGCACGTATGATTTCCGGGATATTCGGGAGGCCTACCATCAGGCAGATATCGCCGTAATTCCAACCGTGTTCTCGGAAGGCACCTCCTATGCCTGTCTGGAAGCGATGAGCTGTGGACTTCCGGTAATTGCCTCCAATGTTGGCGGATTGAATGATCTAATTCAGGATGGTTTTAATGGACTCCTGGTACCTCCTGGTGAGCAGGAACTAACCGCCGCACTGGTACGCCTTGTACAGGATCGGGCTGAGCGAGAACGACTGGGAATCTATGCGCGCGAGACTGCACTGTCCTATGATCTTGCCAGGTGGCGGAGCCGGTGGAGCACGGTGTTGGAATCTTTTTTGGCAGAGACAGGATTGAAGGAGGGAATTCGGGGATGATGGATACGCCCAAGGCAACGGAATTCATGGAATCAAGATACATTCGGCAAAGTGACCCTAAAACGGACACATTGGTCTTCCCGCTGCATCCGGCATGGTGGAGCCGTCCCTACGAATATGAATGGGCCCGGCGGTTTGCACGTCCAGATGATGTCGTCCTTGATGCAGCCTGCGGCATCTCCCATCCGTTCAAATTCTGGCTTGCAGAACACTGCCGTGAGGTTCACGCTTGTGACTGGGATGAACGTATTTTGTCTGAAGAGGCGATAAGACTGGATATTGTTTCTGATTTTGGCGAGCAAGCCGCCCAGGATCTGCCGGAATCAACTCTCGCCCGATTGCACCGTGCAAAGGCCAATCTGGCCCAGCTTCCGTACGAGTCGGGTAAGTTTGATCGGGTGTTCTGTATCTCTGTACTGGAACATCTGGATACAGGCACGATGCTGCGGGCGTTTCGGGAATTCGCCCGGGTACTGAAGCCAAATGGACAGTTAATCGCTACCTTCGATGTGCCCGAAATGCGGCCGGATCTGCTGGAAACGATTATGGCCGTCACCGGATTAACCATTGAAGATAAGCTGAATGTGAAAGAGCCAGACGATGCCATCTGGTCTGATATGTACGGCACGCCGATCCGCTGTTTTCGAGCGGTGATATGCAAAGGTTGAGACGAATTGGGTTACGTTGAGTTAAGTGCCGAGTGGAAGATTGAGGGCTTACGGGCTCGACCCATTAGCAACGGAACAATACACGGTTCGGGCAATGCTCCGATTATCGGTAGCTCCGTTGCTTTTGCAATTTCAATCGGATGGGCTAGTGCGGGAATATGTGGGGATGTAAAGGGGTTGGAGGTTCGGGACTAGGACTAGGACTAGGGATAAGAGATTAGTGATTAAAGATTAAAGATTAAAGATTAAAGATTAAAGATTAAAGGAAATTATAGGTGTACCAGTAGCATGTTGCACTGGTTGATGTATTCATCAGCAGAGGCTGCGCCGGGTGCTGTCAGGCGCAACAGGGTTTGCAGGCCCGGCGTGATTGTCGTCGCCGGGCGACCTGTGGCGGCAGGTTGCCGCGCAGAGAGTTGGGCCGATTCGGCCCATTCACGCGCCAGGTTCTGCCGCCCGGCGAGCAGCGCGAGCGTGCCCGCGAGGAGCGCGTGAGCGGTACGCTCCGAGGCGGGCACTTCGTCCGCGCGGGGCTGCTGCGCGCCGTCAGGCGTGCCGCATAGCGCAAGCAGCCCTTCGCGGACGCTCGCGGGTGCGCGCAGCAACCCGCAGCGTGCCGCAGGCGGAAGCGCTGCAAGCAACGCCAGCGCGCCGCGAGGCGGCAGGGCTTGCAGCAGGCGCAGCCATGCGGCCCAGGCGCCTACGCCGGCGAGCGCTTGCGCAGCCGCGAGCACGCCGCTAGGCGCGGGCGCGGCCGGGCCTGGCGTTGCGCCGCGGGACGGGCGCACGCTAGGCCGCCGCCGCCGGCCAAGGCCCCGCGCGGCGGCAACGCCTCAGCGGCGTGGGCCGCGGCGGGCAGCGCTGCCGCATGGCGAGCCGCCGCTCGGGCGTTGCGCCCGCCGGGCTGCTTGTGGCCCAGCGCCCACAGCGCTAGGGCCACCTCTGGCCCGTGCTGCACATGCGCCGCCCAGGGCTGCAAAGCCGCCCGAGCCAAGGCGTCCTGGCCCAGCTGGGCCAGCGCAAGCCCGGCGGCCAGCGGCTGTGCCCGCAGCGGGCCAGCAAGCGCCGCCGCATGGCGTAGCAGCCACTCCGGCCGATGCGCGGCAAGCGCGGCCGGGATCAACGCTTGCCATGCCGCAGACGGCAAGCTTACCCGGGCTGCGACGCTGGCGATGGCATGCGGCCGCCCTGTGGCTGCGGCCAACAACAACAGCCGTTGCCATGCAGCCATGCTGCCGGGTTGCAGGACCAACGCCGCCGTGTATGCGGCTTCTGCCTCTGCCCAGCGGCTAGCCCGCTCATATGCCATGCCTTCCAGTGTCAGGCTGCGGTAGGTTCCAGCACCAGAGACTGATGTATACCTGCTGGCTGTAGAAGCAGCTGATTTAGCCTGTTTTAACCAGTTCAAGGCCACATCCTCTCTCCCTTGATCCAGTTCTAGTACAGCACCAAGCTCCAACAAATCCGGGAAATCCTCATACACGGGCGCCCATGCTTCCACCACAGCAAGCGCCCGTTCTGGACTGCCAATCTCTCGCCAGGCGTAAGCCGTTTTCAGCACCAGATCCGAGTGATATCCACACTCCGGCGTAAGCTGTGCCAATAATGACTGCAACAACCGGAGTGCTTCGTCATACTTCGCTTGCTGAAACCATTCGGCGGCCAGAGCATATAACAACTCCGGTTGGTCGCCCTCCTGATTCAACGCGGAGCGAATCAATTGCATATTCCGTGCACCTTTATTTTTAGCGGTAATCACCTGCTCCAGATATCCGTAATGAATGACTTCAAGTCCAGAATGAAGCACACCTTGCGGAGCCAGTGCCATGATGGAAGAAGCAATCTCTTCATGAATTCTGCCCTGAAAAGCAATTCGGGGATCATTTCGGAACAAACGAACCACCGCATCCGTCACATGCTCTTCACCGGACACACCCAGCAGACTTGTGACCTGTATCCAGTATCCCCACACGTCATCCCTACTTGCCGCTAATAACCGCATGAGTTCTGTCTTCATCTGAGGGGTCTGTATCCATACCTCATCCGCATCAAGCACCAGAATCCACGGTTTCGTAGCAGCGGCCAGTGACAGATTACGGGCTTCACTGAAATCTCCGTTCCATTCCGTACGAATTACAACGGCACCATGGAGACGCGCAATTTCAGTTGTATCATCTATCGAACCTGTGTCTACAACGATGGTCTCATCCACAACATCCCTGACTGCTTTCAAACACCGCTGGAGTGACAACGCTTCATCCTTCACGATCATACACAAACTAATCCCTATACCCATATTCATCACCACCCCTCACCAACGGAGTTCAGCCCCACCCATTAGCCCGCTGAATTAAGTTGAACCCCCGTACCTGCCTGGATCCCCTCTCAGCTCTCAAACCCGTCCGCTCCCGGCAACTCCAGCCGAATATGCTGAACGACAGGCCAACAACGGTGCCGCTGTCCATCTACATGCTGAGCGAACACCTCCAGATGATGATCCGCAGCACTGACCAATCCTTTCACCAGCCAGCTTGTTCCCGTCAGGGTATCCGAAGCCCCAGGGAACGACTCAATGTCACTCACCCTCCCGTTTTCCTTTTTCCCTTCCATCTCTTTCTCCTTCTCTCCCATTCGAACGCTCTGTTCCACCGATAATCCTTCTCCAGCCAATTGCTGTCGACACATCTGAATTAGGCTATGCAGCTCTTTCCATCTCCCTGACTGTACACATCCTTCCATCATCAGTCCGAGCGCCTGCCAGCCATCATACTCTGCTCCTGCAACCGTTCCGTCCATACCGGAGTCCGTGTCCTTCTTCTTTGTCGCTCTCAGACCAGCAATTCGTCCTGTCTGCACAGCAGGTTCCTTATTCGTTACTGCCCCAGCCTGAGAACTACGCTTCAACCACAAGGTCAATGGATCATCTCCGTTGGCTTTCTTCCCCTCGATCCACTCCAAACGTTCGAGCCATCGTGCAGACGAGATCGCGAGCAGCCCTTTTTTCCGCTGCACAGGTTCCAATTTCAGACGCGCCTTGTTCCATCTTCCCTGTTGGATTTGGAGCATCGACTCCGCCACAGATAAACGCTTTTTCATCTCTGCGGAGGGTTGTGAGGATATACCCGATAACAATTGCAGAGCCGCATCATAACAACGAGATTGCTCCAGAATACCCAATACTTTGTGTGTAGCCTCTTCCGAACTGAGTGCAAAGCGCTCCCTCACCAGCTCTGGAATCTGATGTTCCTGCCCGGAGACTCGCATAATTCGGAATATCCGATAGAGCGGCGGTAACAGACTCGATTTGGCACGTACCGCTTCCACGTAAGCATCTACCGCACCCTCCAGATCTGCCCTTCCTTCCAGTAATCGTCCTAACGTATACCACGTCTGATAGGTGCCGATGCCTTCTTCCGTATGATATATGGGTGGGGGTGGTCCCATGCGGACAGCTTCACGCAGCGAATACTCTGCCCGATCTGCATCACCCAAGGCGTCTGCACATACCCCGCGATGGTGCATCAGATCCGTGTACTCTGGAAAGAGTTCAAGCGCAGCATCGATGCGATCTAATGCCTCCTGCCAGCGATTCAGGTGCTGGAGACAACGAATTTCATATTTGAACAGCAAATGCGCGTAACTGGTCACCGCAGGATCAATCCCCATCCGAGCCACACCAAACGTCTCCAATGCCCGCTCCGCTTCCCCCACACGCAGATACTCGACAGCCAGATTATAATGATGGAACGGTTGATCCGGTTCTTCCTCCACTGCCTGTTGCAGCAGGCGAACATTACGGTTCACCTTATCTTTGCGCTCCACAATCGCCGTCTGATACCCATAATGATGGATGACCATGTCCGTCACATGAAAAGCAGCCTCTGGGTTCCTACGGCAAATCGCCGCGGCAATCTGCTCATGAATCCGACCTTCGAACCGATGCTCCGGGGCATTACGGAAGAGACGCAAAACCGGATTCACGGTAACCCCCTGCTGACCCGTACCTGTATAGTTATGAATGTTTAAAAACAATCCGTCACATCCGCTGACCGCCGTCCAGCTCCTGATCTGCTCCCGCGCAGCTCTATCGAGTGCCTCGTCCGCATCAAGAAAGAGAATCCAGTCGCCGGAAGCGCGCTCCAGGCCAGCATTCCGTGCTGCGGCAAAATCTTCGCACCACTCAAATCGCACAACCAACGCGCCATATTGCTGCGCAATCTCCGCGCTGCGATCCGATGAACCGGTGTCCACTACAATAATTTCGTCCACCGCTCCCTGGACACTGGCAAGACAATGAGGCAGCAACTCTTCCTCATCCTTCACGATCATGCATAGGGAAATTCGTTCCGCTCGCAAGCTGATTCCTCCTTTCCTTTGCATGGAAAAGCGTACGCCACGGCATACCATCGGTCGTTCGCAGCCTTTGTTCCAGTGCATTATGTTGTGCAGTGAGTACACCTGAAGAAGGAGATCGAACCAATTCCTGCCGAATCGCCTCCATTGCCAATCGCATGTAACATACAGCTGCTCCAACTCGGGCCTGCCACATATCAGGCTCCCGCTCCAGAGCCTGCTCGAACAGAGACAGCGCTTGATCGTTGTGGCCTTTTGCATACAGCGTTTCACCCAGCCAGAATAACCCTTCGGCATCCAGCTCACTCTCGGTCATGCACTGAATCAGGATGTTCGCGGCTACCATGGTATACCCGTGACGATACAGCAGACTTGCAAACTTTCGCCTTCGAGTTAAAGTCGTTCCCCAATGATCACACATCATCATGGCCCGCAACTCATGCAGTTGCTCAGCAAGTGTGAGCTGTCCTGTCTTTACGGCTTGCTGCACAACCTTCTCTGCTACCATTTCTGCCTGCGGACCCCATTGAATAAGCTTCTGTTCTTGTGACGCAGGTTCCATGCTTCGCGGCTCTTTCGATAGCTGATCCAGCAGTCGATCCATGACCTTCCAAACGTTCTTTTCTTGTGGAAGCGTAGTTGCGAGGAACGCCTCGGATAATCTTAATCCGTTGGCCCAACAAGCCAGTGCCCAATCCATTCTGTGCTCAGCCAGCAGATTAACTTCATGCACACCCCCCACGCTCCAGTGTTCTTCTGCCAGTTGCAGTGCTTCGGGAACCCTATTCGCACACAACATCCAATGTATTTGATCCGCTACATGAATACGAGCAGTACACGAATCTGCATCCAGCATTTTCAATGCCTGTTCATATGCTCCACAGCCTGTTAGAACATGAATCATTTGCACCAGATGATCCTCATTTGTCACTGCATATGAATGGGGCATTTCACCACGAATCAAATCACCGTGATCTAACTCTCCGATTCCTCTGCTTCTGGTAAGTAATGTTTCTGCTATGTTCTCATCCGTTTCACCAGATTGTTGCAGCACGTCTGCCAACCCGGCCCATGCCGGAGCATATGTGAACATGCTGTCCAGAGCCAGCCCGTACAGATGTGCAGACTCTTTATAGAATCCCCGTTTCTGTGCAAGTCTTGCCATCGCAGTATAGGCTCTGTAACTGTTAGAACCCGCTTCCGTTACATATGACGCGTCTAACGTGCTACCGCCATCACTGTGTCCAACACGGTCTATTCCCTCCCGACAGTCCGTTGCTCGAGCATACGATTGATATGCACGCTCCTCCAAACCTTGCAGCTCCAACGTCTCCCCATACAACAGGTGCAGATCAGCATAAGATGGATAACGCTGTCTTTCCACAGCCAGAATTGCATGCGCCTCGTCGTAACGTTCCGATCCCACAAGAGTCTTTGCATAATCTCTAACCAGTGTAGGTCGATATGGTGCGAGCAACTCTGTCAGGTGTAATGATTCACTGAACGCTTCAATTGCCTTTTCGACCTCACCAAGCTGGCAATACGTTACTCCCAGATTGTACAGGTGAAAAGGCTGTGCAGGCTCATCTGCGAGTTCCCGCTCAATCAGTTTCAAATTACGTCTTGGCTTATGCTCTTGCGCAATCGTTGAAGCCAGATATCCATCATGAACCAGACATAGTGGAGCAAGCGGTTCAGTTTCGATCAATTGGCTTTGTTCTCCTGTACAGGTCTCGCTCTTATCCATATCACCAGCCACTTCTTGGACAAGCTCGCTTGGGCCACTACGAACCAATTGCTCATGAATACGCCCCTTGTATCGATATCCTTGATGAGCACGGAATAGTCTCACCGGCTGGGAGATTACCCTCTCTTCCACCCCTTCACCGTATCGATTCTCTATGGTAATACGTAATCTTGAAATGCTTTTATGGACTTTAGGTAAATAATTCAGCAGTTCTTCCAATCCCTGCGTAACGTACTCATCCGCATCCAAACACAGGACCCATTCCGTGCTCGCCAGAGGCAGACTGATATTTCGTGCATGGGCAAAGTCATCTTGCCAGCAGGCGTGCAACACCGTTGCTCCGTATAATCTAGCGATCTCGGGTGTACGGTCAGATGAGCCAGTATCGGTGATAAAACATTCCATGCTGATATGCTTCAAGCTGTCGAGACAGCGGGGCAGGTGATGTTCTTCATTTTGCACAATCATATGAATTCCAAGTAAACGGTTCTTCAAATGCAACCACCTCCAATACAAAAAAGTACATGAAGTCCACCAAAGGAACTCCATGTACCTATATGACAAATAAATGGGTTATGTGCCTTGTCCATTGAAGAACACATCAATCGTGCTTGGTGCACCGATTAGGCTGGAGCGGTAGGAAAGACGCGTGTATTTGAGAAAACGCTGCGGTACCAATACATCGACTGACCCGGACAAAATGCCCGTTACCGTCGTCACATCCGTGTACCAGTTCGTTCCATTGGCGCTGATCTCAACAAGAGCATCTACCCGGTTTACACCCGGCCCCCGGTTATATACAAAGAAAGAATACGTGCCAAATACACTGGTCGTAACCGCCGGGAGCGCTGTGAAGGTGTTGGCGGTCGGGGTGCTTATGAGTTGGGACTCCTGAAAACTCTTCTGTGAAATGGACGTCACACTGCTAAGTGTTCCCGCGGTAATTGTAGCACCGAGCACGCTGGTGATTGTACCATTTAGCAGGTTTGTCAACGTCCCCGCAGTTACCGTTGCGCCAAGTACGCTTGTAATGGTTCCGTTCAATAAGTTTGTCAGTGTTCCTGCGGTAATCGTTGCTCCCAATACACTCGTGATCGTACCATTCAGCAAGTTCGTCAACGTCCCCGCTGTTACCGTTGCACCAAGTACACTGGTAATGGTTCCGTTCAACAGGTTCGTCAGTGTTCCTGCGGTTATTGTCGCTCCCAATACACTTGTGATCGTACCATTCAGCAAGTTCGTCAATGTTCCCGCTGTCACCGTAGCCCCGAGCACACTCGTAATCGTTCCCGCGGTAATCGTTGCTCCCAGTACACTTGTGATCGTACCATTCAGCAAGTTCGTCAATGTTCCTGCGGTCACCGTGGCCCCAAGCACACTCGTGATTGTACCATTCAGCAAGTTCGTTAGTGTTCCTGCTGTTACAGTTGCCCCGAGTACACTGGTGATCGTTCCCGCCGTGATCGTTGCTCCCAATACACTTGTGATCGTACCATTTAGCAAGTTCGTTAATGTACCCGCTGTAACTGTGGCTCCAAGCACACTGTTGATCGTACCTGCCGTGATCGTCGCTCCAAGCACACTCGTGATGGTTCCGTTCAGAATGTTGGTAATGGTTCCGGCGTTAATTGTAACCGTGGTCAGACCTGAGATGTTACTGATCGTTCCGTCCAAAATAATACCAACCACGTTCCCGCTTGTATCCGTTCTGACAGGCTGGGCTGTGCCTGTACTATCCTGGCCAAAAATCAACGTTCTCAGATTATCCGGATTCGTATTAAACGTTGTAAAGTTAGGCATGTGCCTCGTCCTCCTCCCTGGTCAAATCTGTGAGATCATACTCCCTTACGGCATACGCTGCGCCTGAAAGTAAACATCGAGCCGGGTCGGCTGATCCGGTTCAACGGATCGAATTGCAAGCCGGGTATAGTGCAAAAATCGCAATGGTACCAGCGCTTTGGTCTGGCCTCCCGCGACCACCTCCTGGCTGTCCACAGCATAATCTACGGCATTTGGGCTGATCTGGATCTGTACAAGAGCCGGATGTTTGCCCCGATTCACAACGCCATAGGTATACATGCTGAGTGATGAGGTGTCTTGTGCCGGGAGTGAATCCATGCTGCTACTGGTTTCGGCTCCGACATACGTATGCTCTGTAAAACAATGAATAGCACCAGGGAGTTTCGTACGTGAGGAAGCACCCTGCTTGAACCGGGGACGAGTAATCCGGGAACAAGGGGGTTTCAGCAATTTAGCGCGGCAGGAATGACGGGAGCGACGGCGACTGACATATTTAGTTGGTTGCTTCGTTCTCTTCTTGCTTTGCTTTGCTGTTCGACTCATCTCGATTTCCCCTTAAAAAATGTGCTTACGCATCGTATGCCCGGATTGGATATACGGGCACGGCAACCGCCGTTATTTCCAGATATACGGCTCAGTCCCCAATCCATTTTGCTTCTTTTCACATACACTGCCAGTACAATGAAATACGAATCAATCGGAATGTTGCTCAAATGAACTGGTCTATGGGAGGTGGATGAGATGACCAACTATAATGTATTCAACCAATCTAATCGTCCCCTGTTTACTCAACTGACCAATACCTTCTCAGCCCCGGGCATTGAAGCGTCACCAGACAGCGGTGCAGCTGCTGCAGGCAGTTTTTTTGCCCTAACGACCAACAATACCTTAATTCCTTCCAACCAGAATCTTCTTCTACAGATCTTGAATGCGGCTGGCAGCGGCCGAACAATACGTATATCCAGCCTCACAGGAGGCACAACAGCGGCAGCTACTCTTGTTATCTATTCAGGAGGAACCGTGACTGTTGGTAGCACACCAGTGCCCGTCAATACGTTACTTGGAAATACCAACGCCAGTGTAGTTACCACAAGACAAAATACAGGTACTCTGGGGGGAACCTTCACGAGCATCGCAAGTATTCCGCTCACCGCAGGAATGTATTCACTGGATCTGAATGGCTCCATTATTGTTCCACCGGGACAAACATTATCCATTAGTTTAGGAATTGGGAGTCAGACGGCAGCCATTAATCTGTTCTGGTGGGAGTTCTGAGTTTGACCCTGATAAAAGGAGGTGCACACTATGCCGAATAATAATGTATTTAATCCGTTAAGCCAGCCCGTCTATACGTCCAACACCAACACGTATATTTCTCCCGGCATTGTTGCACCTCCGGAGAATAATGCTGGCAGTACAGGCAATCTGTACAATGCAGGTTCAACCAACTCCACAACACTGGGGTTGCTGGGAGGAACGGTTATCGCCACCGTACAATTGGCCAATCCCGCAGGGAGCGGGAAAACCCTATACGTATCACGGCTCTCTGGTGGAATTACGGTCTCACTCAATCTGTTATCTTCCTTCAGCGGTTCCATGAGTCTGAGCGCTAATGGAACACTGACATCGCCCACCGCACTCACATCGGTAAACAGCAATCTTTCCAGCAGCAATACCAGCGTAGCCACGGTACGGTTCTCTGCTGCTACACCTTCAGGAGCGACCCCATTGATGGCTATGCCCCTTCAAGCAGGGCCGTTTCTGTCCAATGAATTTGGCCGTTACGTGGTTCCTCCGGGTCAAGCCATTAACCTCTCTGTCAGCGGATCACTCTCGGTTGGTGGACTGATGGCCTCCACTGCTTATTTTGCTTGGTGGGAAGTGTGATTCGTTCAACGATGTATAACAAAGGCAACGTGCAAACAGCCGCCTTCGGATGAGTACCGAAAGCGGCTGTTCTTTATATTGTAGATGTAATGATGATAAAAAATGTTGTCCAGACGAGGCTGTCAGGCCGATTCCTGCGGAATGTTCTCTTTGGCTTCCGTTATGAGAGGCTGTTTCCTCTCCCATAAGATACGTTGTAGCAGTATGCCGGCAAGACCAATTACCAGCGTAGCGAGACCGATATATTGAAAGGTGGGGCTCGGCCCTGCAACTCGAATGAGCGCTCCACCTGCAAGTGGCGCTACAACCAGTACAACACTAGATAGTGAATTTTGAATGCCAAAGACGCGCCCTACATAGGCAGGAGGGGTCTCTTTTTGCAACAAATAATTCAGAGTTACCATAAATAGCCCATTACCCAGCCCAATACAGAGGCCCCAGATAATGACCCAAATTTCAGGTGTTTGTGGGCCGATCCACCCCAGCGCAGCGATTCCGGCACCCACGAACAGATATCCTCCACCCAGTCCCCACCCATACCCAATTCTCGGCAAGCGATTTAACAACAAAATGGTGACGACTGCCCCGGCTCCTGCCGAAGACCCCAACCATCCGAGCAGTGATTCATTACCTGGCTTGATCTCCCGAAACAGGGTCGTAAACTGATAATCAATCATCAGAATGGCCATGAGTCCAAAACAGCCGAACAAAATCGTACTCATCACGGTGCGACTGCTCTGTATAAAACGCCAGCCTTGCTTCCACTGGGAGAACAAAGATTCCGATCCATCCTTTTCACTTGCAGCACTTCCGTCTGATTCAACGAACTCCGACTTCTCCACCAAACGCCGCAAGGGCCATAATACCGCACCCGACAACAGGCGGGTACAGGCATTAATGACAATACAGATTTGTGGTGAAAAGAAGGCCAAAATGACTGCACCCAGAAGTGGTCCCGCCACTTTCGAACACTGGCTCACAAAACCGTTTAGGGATGATGCCTGAAACAGATGCTCCTCTGCCACCACCTGGCGGGTTAACGCCTGCTGAGCTGGAACGTGAAAAACTCCCATCGTGGCCCGCAGGGCAAGAAGTGGAAGCAACCATGCCGGGCTTGGCGCGAATAAAATAGCAATGGTTAATCCCACGGTGATCACGTCACACAAAATCATGATTTTCACTTTGTGCAGTCGATCAGCCAGAGCACCTGCAAAGGAGCCAAGCAGTATGCCTGGGACAGCCATACATACAGGAATAAGTGCAATGATCAGTGGGTCAGCACCCCAGCGGTAAGCCACCATCACCTGGATCGCAAGTGCATCGAACCAATCTCCAAACGTAGCCAGTGAGTATGCGATAAACATGCGGACAAACTGGAGGTTAGTCCATAAGCTTTTGGAAGATTCCGCAGATGAGGCGGGTGATTCGGTGGATGTGGGTTCATTTGAAATGACGGTCATACATATACTTCCTCCCTTGATTACAGCCGCTTGTGGCCTGTATGTTCCTTGGCTGTAATCATAAAGGAGTTATATCAGAGGAAGATCAGAGGATGGGGAGGTAGGAGATAAAAAGTTACGTATTTCATCTACAATTTGTTGTCCATATGCGGGTACACCGTAACTTTTGCCGATCTCTGTATACACTTGACGATACTTACTGCGAATTCTACCTTCAATTCGATGATGACCCAGGAATAGGAGAATCTGATATGCAGCATTCAGATATAGCGGTGCGTTCAGCGACATTTTCAATACATCCAGACCGTCATCCATTCTTAACTCTGCCTCACGAATCCGTCCCTGCCGAAGTAACCATAATCCTTCCATCATCTGAAAACGCCCAATCTCTCGCAGATACGGGGCATCCTTCAATCCTGATTGCAGGACTGCCATCTGAGCCTCAACAGCTTCACCGCTGCCACCCCACAGTTCCACATACAACGCTGCAAGTGCTACAGGCAGTCTGAAATTCTTGAGCTCGTCAGTCTCTATTACACGATATGTTTCTTCCAGCTGCTCTTTGGCACGTTGATATTGGCCCACCTCTACATAGACTTCAACGATGTTGAGAATGCGGAGTTCGCGAAGCTGATCGGCAGACAATGCAGCTGAATTCAGCGCCTGTTCATACAACTGAATACTATCCACTGGCTCGATCAGGGGGTGCACGAAAATCAGTAGCCAATATAGTCGCTCCTCAAAGGGAATTTCTTTCGTTGTAATCAGCCATTCCAGATCTCCCTGTATAAAACGGATATACAACTGATAATAAGGGGCAATCTGAATGCCAAGTGCCTCCTGTTGTTGAACCAGGGTCTGTATGGCGTTTCCCTGCCCAAACACATGATATTTACGAAGTAATCCGTGAATGGCATCCTGCATTTCTGGGTCCTGAGCAGAGGGGCTAGCGGGTAGAGCGGACTTGTTCTCATGTACAGCAAGCCGATATCCGTAGCCCCTTACTGTATCCAGACGGATCTCATCCCAGCGTTTCAATTTCTTGCGCAGGCGATAGATATGATCGTCCACGGTGCGTTCAACCGGATATTCCATAGGCCATACCCGATCCAGCAATTGACTGCGGGTGAAGGCTTTTTCCTTGTTTTCATACAGGAAATGCAGCAGTGCAAATTCCTTGGCGAGTAGACGAATGGATTCTGTTCGCCGTGTTACCGTATATGTCCCTTCATCCAATTGCAAAGACATGCCTGGTTCCTCCTACTATGTATAATTCGCTAATCCGAAATCGTATAGATTCATTCCATTTTTTCACGTGTTCAACATAACATAAAAACCCTTTGCGAGAACGCAAAAGGTTTTTATCGTCTATCTTATAGATGGCTTAGATTGTAGATCACGCTACGTATATCTGTTCTTCCAACAAGTGTTCCCTTGTCTTAACCCAGCACGACACGATCATCTGCCATTTTTTTGCCGCTAATCCGTTCGAATTCACCAAGCAACTCAGGGACAGTCAACGTACGCTTGCGCTCTTCGCTGACATCCAGAATAATTCGGCCTTTGTCCATCATGATCAGACGGTTACCCAGACGAATGGCCTGCTCCATATTGTGCGTCACCATCAATGTAGTCAGTCTCATCTCTCGCACAAGTGTCTCCGTCAGTTCCGTGATCAGTTCGGCACGTGATGGGTCAAGGGCTGCCGTATGCTCATCCAATAGCAAAATTTGCGGCTGGGTAAACGTAGCCATCAACAGGCTAAGTGCCTGCCGCTCCCCACCAGACAAGAGACCCACTTTTGCATTCGGACGCTTCTCCAGTCCAATTCCCAACTTCTCCAGTTGCGTGTTAAAAATCTCCCGTCTGGCACGGGTAACTCCGAAGCCCAGTCCGCGTCCTTTGCCACGTTTGTATGCCATCGCCATGTTTTCTTCAATGGACATATGTGGTGCTGTTCCTGCCATCGGGTCCTGAAATACCCGGCCAATCCAGCTGCTACGTTTATGCTCCGGCAGGTTTTTAATGGAGCGGTCATTGATCAGCACATCACCCATGTCCGGCTTCATCACACCCGAAATGATGTTCATCAGCGTGGATTTACCCGCTCCGTTACTGCCAATCACCGTCACAAAGTCTCCCGGATTCATTGTCAGATTCACACCGACCAGCGCGGTCTTCTCATCCGTTGTGCCTGGGTTGAACAGCTTGGTTACTTGCGTAATCTCCAGCATGATCACATACCTCCCTTCGCCTGATGACCCCCGGATCGCATCAACTCTTCCGTTCGTTTGCGAGCCAGACTACGCTGCTTCATGGAGCGTTGCATCGTTGGGAATACAAGAGCAATAATAACGATCACCGCGGTGATCAACTTCAGATCAGATGTATCAAACCATTCAACCTGTAGGGCAAGTGCAACCACAATCCGGTATATAATTGAACCAACGATCGCTGCAAGTGTAGCCCAGAATACCGTTCTTGCTCCAAGAATGGCCTCACCGATAATGACGGAAGCCAGTCCTATAACGATCATACCGATGCCCATCGTGATGTCTGCAAAACCTGATTGCTGTGCAATGAATGCACCGGACAGGGCAACCAATCCATTGGATAAGCTGACCCCTACAATGGTAGTCACATCCGTATTTGCACCAAAGCTGCGAATCATACGTTTGTTATCACCTGTCGCGCGGAGTGCCAGTCCAACATCTGTTTTCATGAACAGATCGAGCATAATTTTAAACACCAGCACGACGATGATAATTAACACCATGACATGCTCACCTGAGAATGGATTATCCATACCCATAATGGATTTATTCGGTGCGCCAAGAATACGCATATTAATGGAGTAGAGCGCGATCATCATCAAAATCCCGGATAATAATCCGTTGATTTTGCCTTTGGTATGAAGCAGACCTGTACAAGCCCCAGCCACCATGCCGCCAGCCATTGCCGCCAAACAGGCTAGCCAAGGAGAGAAGTCATTGGAGATCATAACCGCCGCGATTGCGCCTCCTGTTGTAAAACTTCCGTCTACGGTAAGGTCAGGAAAATCGAGTATGCGGAACGTAATATATACACCAAGTGCCATCAGTGCATATAAAAGCCCCAGCTCGATCGCCCCTTCAATTGAATTCCAGCTTATACTCACACTACTTCCTCCCTGTCTATCGAAAAGAATGAGGCGAACCCGTTGCATGTTCGCCTCGCATCCATACTGCCGGATTACACTCCGGTCAGATTATTGAATCAATCTCATAACTCATTAAATTTATGAATTGATTCTATTGAATAATGTTGTTTTCCTGGTCTTTTACTTCCGCTTTCATCTCATCCGTAACCGTGATACCTTGGGCTTCAGCCGCTTTCAGGTTCAGGATCAGATCCAGTTTGTCCGGAACGGTGACTTTCATATCACCAGGTTTTGTACCATTTTTCAGAATGTCCGCAGCCATCTCACCCACCTGATATCCATGGTCATAATATTTGAAGCCAACGGTTGCAAAAGCTCCTTTTTCAACAGTATCCCGATCACTGGAGAAGAACGGAATTTTATTTCTGTTTGCCGTTTGGATGATCGTATCAACCGCACTCACGACAGAGTTATCAAGCGTGATGTAGAAAGCGTCTACTTTGCCAACCAGAGAATCCGTAGCCTGTTTTACTTCTGATGTATTCGTAACTGGTGCTTTCACCAGCTTGATATTATGTGTTGCGAGCGCTTTTTCAGCGTTATCTGCCATAACCACCGCATTTGGTTCACCTTCGTTAATGACCAAGCCCACCGTTTTCACATCCGGCAGATTTTTGGCGATAAAGTCAGCCAATTGTACGATAGCCTCCGGATTCGTGTCGGATGCACCTGTAACATTGCCGCCCGGCTTATCCATATCGGTCACCAGTTTGGCACCCAGTGGGTCTGTCACTGCTGCAAACAACAATGGCTTGTCCTTCACTTGTTGAGCCAGCGCCAGCGCAGATGGTGTTGCGATGCCGAGTACGAGGTCATTTTTGGAATCACCCGAGATTTTCTGTGCAATGGACAGGTTGTTCGTCGAATCACCTTGCGCGTTATTGTAATCAATTTTGAGGTTCTTGTTCTCTTCAATGCCCGCTTCCTTCAGGGCTGCGATGAATCCTTCACGTGTAGCATCCAGAGATGGATGTTCAACAATCTGCGAGATGGCAATCTGATATGATTTTTCCTCGCTGCCTCCACCTGTTGTAGTCCCTGATCCTTCGGATTCCGAGCCTGTACCGCTGTTATTTCCGCAACCTGCTGCAACGATCATTGAAGCAACCATCATCAGTGACATCCAAAATTTCTTTTTCATGTGTGAGAACCCCTCTCCATCTTATAAAATGTGGTTACCCTTATCGAGATTCCATTGACACGATAGGGCGGGACAAAACAAACGCTTCAACGCATTGTTGCTTTGATCGACAAAAGCAGACAAATATAGACTTTTCTCATGCGACTGAAGTCCATGACCCGTGTTGGTGTTTTATTGTTCCCCTAATATTAAGGGGCGTCCCGATATCCGTCAATGGTTGAACCGCTTCCAATTTAGTTTCATCGTATGGTTGTGATAGAAAACATTACATAAAGAAAAAAAGCAACCCGCAAGTTATGCGAATGGCTCGTCAAGAAGCTGTAATGTGCTTAGCGCTTCACGTTGACCAGCTGTACCAAGCCAACGTGTTAGCGCCAAACAATAAAATTGCCCTTTCTCCAATGCTAACGAACCCGAGACATCTTATTGGGGGAATAATCACGATATGCAAATCCTAACGAACCTCACACTTGTTATTCATTCTAATATTAGAATTCGATACCGAGAATCGGCCAAATTAAGCAAAATAGCGCCTTTACGATTCGTTAAATTTTGAAAAGATCTTTGGAGAGGAAAATAGCGTCTACAGGGTTCGTTAGAGAAATTTCTTTCATACAGTTTCACGTAACGCAGGATATAAAAAAAGAGATGGCCTCGACGAAACTCGATACCATCTCTTCTTCTTTACACTTTGAATATCTTTTATTATCTTTTTTTTCAAACTCTCACCCAGTTAATTCCCCGACGCTTCGCGAATCTCATACTTGCACCTTTTGCCGCCATCGGCGTAACATTCAGTACGCTCCACCTCAGCTTGAAGTAGCGAGCGAAACAGTTCCAGTTCACAGCGGCAAGCCTGCTTGTAGACACTTGCGACTTGCACAATCGGGCAGTTCATTTCCGTAATGACGTAGGTTCCATCGTCTTCTCTGGACGCATCCGCCATATATCCGTTGGCATTCTGGATTCGCGCGAGTTCCTCCACCCGTCCAGCCAGATCCTGGCCCTCCATCTGTGGCAATCCGCTACGAAGCAACTTGTCCCGGCGACTCTCGAACAATGCATCTACCACACCGCTACCGGCTGAGTCAGACAATTCTTCAAGAAGTTCCAGCGTAAGGGACGAATATGATTTTGGAAAAAAGCTGTCCCCACGTACCGTCAATTGGTACACCGAGGACGGACGTCCGGCCGTAGCCCGGGCCTCCCGAACCTCAATCCAGCCGTCCTGCTCCAGTGCCGTCAGATGACGGCGAATGGCCATGCCGGTCAGACCCAGATCAGCTGTCATTTCCCTCGCGGTCAATGTACCTTGCTGCTTCAGCATGAACAAAATCCGTTCACGCGTCGTTCGTTCCTCTTCGCGCTTCACGATCAGCACCTGCTCTCCTGCTTATGCGTGTACCGGTGCTGCCTCCCGGCAGGCATCCGAGCAAAAGCGGTTATGCGTCTCTTCGCAATCCTCACAGCTTACATGCTGTAGGTTGCAGGTTGGACAATTAATATATCGGTCATGTGTCGTTCCACAGTGATAACAGCTGGCAATGACAATATCCTCTTCTGTCCGGTTAATCGGTACAGAGATGCGCTCGTCAAACACGTAACACTTGCCATCGAACAGATGGCCTTGTACTTCCGGATCTTTACCGTACGTGACAATACCGCCGTCCAATTGAGCCACATCCTGGAATCCTTCATTGATCATGAACCCGGTCAGCTTCTCGCAGCGAATGCCGCCAGTGCAGTAGGTAATAATCGTTTTGTCCTTCATGTCACCCAGGTTCTCGCGGATCCACTCCGGAAACTCACGGAACGACTCCACATCTGGACGGATGGCCCCGCGGAAATGACCAATTTCGTATTCATAATCATTGCGACCATCGATAACGATAACGTCATCACGTTGTAGATGTTCATGGAACTCTTTCGGCGAAAGGCGTTTGCCGCTAGTCACATTTGGGTCAAGTTCATCTTCCACACGGAAGGTTACCAGCTCTGCTTTGTGACGAACAAAGATCTTTTTGAACGCATGCTCCTCGACATCATCAATCTTGAACACCATGTCGCTGAACAGCGGATTAGCCAGCATATCTTTCATGTACTGTTCCGTCTGTTCGGGCGTACCGGATACGGTACCGTTGATGCCTTCGGATGCGATCAGAATACGGCCTTTCACACCCAGGTCCTTACAGTATTGCAGATGCTCTTGTGTAAACGTCTCGGGGTCTTCAATCTTCACGAACTTATAATATAAAAGCACGCGGTACGCGCTGTTACACATGTATATCACCTGTTCCTATTCCATGTTGTTATTAGCCGGATCATCCGGCAAGACGACTACGTTGCACCCTTACTGTTAAAAAGAAAATAAACAGCCGCCCGAAACATCGTCTCGAACTGCTGCCTGACATTCGACTTTTATTCCTGCATTCTAGTTTATCGGAAGCGGAACAGCTTAGTCAATATAAATGTATAGAAAGGCATGAAAGATATGGAACATATCTTTCTGCACCATTCACCCTATTCCGAGATCGTAATGACCGAGGTTACAAAGTGATACGATTCATTCTCCAATACCGCCTGCGATAACAGGATTTTATTTCCTTTCGGGCTCCAGGCGAGTGGGTCAGAGGCGTTGTCCATATCGGCCGAGATCTGGAACTGTTCTGCCGACTCCGTGTTGGAGACAAATAGCCCTTTCTCATTATCATTCTCAGAATTGATGGTATATGCAATCTTGGAATCATCACCCGACCAGCTTGTGCCGAAAATCTGTGTGCCTCTGGCAAGCGTGGCCTTCTCATTGCCTTCCAGATCGGTGAGCACCAGCGCCCGTTTGGTATCCGCTGTTCTTTTCACAATCGCAAGCCTTGTTCCATCATTAGAAGGGATGACCCACTCCACACTTTTCAGCACCTGTTTCACGTCACCCGTCTTCGCATCGTATGCATTCAACTGGCCGTCCTCGCCCGTAATATAATAGAGCATATCGCCTGACACCTTGATACTCCGTACATTGAAATCACCTGTTTCCACCAGTATCTTTGTTGTACCGTCCACACTTGCCGAAATCAGATCACCCTTCATATTGGGGAAAACGACATGTTCATTATCCAGCCATGCGCCTTCTTGGATAAATCCATCCTCCTTGCCAGCAGGGGTTGTCTCCCCGTTATGCAGGTTCAAGAAGTAGCCTTTACCCGTATTTTCCTCCGGCTCGCGGTAGAACAGGTACTGACCATCCGGTGATACCAGCGGTGCACCCAGACTGGCTTCACTTTCTTTGAGCGGCGTGTCTGTACCTTTCGTCAGATCATACATATATAAGTTATGCGGGTATCTTTCCTGACCTTCAACCGTGACGGGTTTCAAGGACTTGTTCTCTTTGTCGGATACAATCCAATCATCACTTAGCCATGCGATCCCGCGCATATTCGGCAATTTATCAATTTTCTCCAGCTTGAAGCTCTGGTACACGGACGTGTTGGTATTATCTTTTACCGTAATATCCGTGCCCGTTTTCCCGCCTTGTGCGTTGCCCCCCGGCTCCGTTGTTCCCCCGCATGCCGCTGTCGTTAACAGGGCAATGGCTCCGAACGTGCCCATAGCTGCTTGTTTCCAATTCATGATGGTCCCCCCTGGTTTCTCTTGCTATAGACCAAGCATATACATCGTATACTTCCAAAGTTATTCAGACTTGTTTCGAACTTGTAAACTTGAATCAGCCAAAGGGAACATGAGCTGGAACGTCACACCTTCCCCATCTTCTGGATCGCCCGGTAGCAGGGTGATTGTACCGCCCTGTTTTTCAACAAACTGCTTCACGAGAGATAGCCCCAGTCCGGTTCCGCCGGTTTTTCTGGCTCTGTCTTTGTTCACGGTGTAAAAGGGTTCGAAAATCTTCTCCTGCGCCTCTGCCGGAATCGGCATACCCGAGTTATAGATCCGAATGACCGCTTGACGCTCCTGCCTCCACAGTTCATTCTTCACCCGGATCACACCATCCGGAACGTTATATTTAATGGCATTATCCAGCATGTTGATGAAAATATGCATAAGACTCTCCCGATCGCTGCGGATCACCGCCGGTTCAAGATCCAGTTCCATTTTCAGCGCAAACTTCTCCGCTTTCCCACGCATCCGGCCACAGGCATCCCTCAGCAGAGCGCTGACCTCTACATCTTCGGCCTGGTTCTCAAAGTCATACTTCTCCAAGGCAGATAAATGTAAGACTTTCTCGACCATCTCGTACAGCCGCTCCGTTTCTTTACCAATGTTACTGGTGGCATCATCAAGCAGTTGCGGATCATCCTTATACATGTCGAGCAGCTCCACATAAGCTTTGATCGATGTCAGCGGTGTCTTGAATTCATGGCTGATGTTACCGATGTATTGTTTCTGCTGCTGTTCCAGCGCCTGAAGTTTCTCAATCGCCAGTTGCAGCTTCTGCTGCTCCGCATGCATGGCTGTGATATTTTGCTGAATGGATGTACTCATATAATAAATGCCCTGCCCCAGCTCCCCCAACTCATCCTTGCGCTTTAAAGGAGACTCCGTAATGTAGTGCCCTTCGCGAATGGAATCTGCGGACTTTTTCAGCCGGGTAATTGCAACAGCAAACCGATTGTAGAACAAATAACCTAATATGAAGCTCAGCGCAACAACAGTAATTCCTGCCCATATGAACAATTGAAGGATGCGAGTATAGAATTCATGATAGCTTTGGACCGGATATTGCATCCATACAGCACCCATCTGTCCATCCGGACCGTCCAGTGGTGCGGCGTAGAGCAAGGTATCCCCTTGTTCATGATAGGCAATTTTATTTTGCAGTGCATAGTTGAGCGTATCCTGAACAATCGCACTCTCCCCAGAGCTGATCGATGAGCCAACTTGCTGGCCTTTCATATCATAGAGAGCAATTGGCAATCCGGTAGAGTTGGCCAGTTCCTGTGCAAGCCTGCGGCCGTTTTGTTGTAAAAAAACGTCCTGTTCCAGATGAACGGACTCCGTGTAGTAGGACTGTCGCACATTCAGATTCACCAGCCGTGTCTGCTGTGATAAAATACCTTCAATCTGTGACTGCTGATTGCGTTCAATACCGCGCAGAACCAGTGAACTAAGCACAACCACCGTTAGGATAAGCAATGCTGCCAGAAAAACACTGAACTTCAGCTTGATGCTGACTCTCATATGGCCCCGCCTGTTTCAGGTGCAGATGCTTTGTAGCCAATCCCGTATACGGTCTGTAATTTTTGCTGATCCGTATCTCCAATTTTTTTACGCAAGCGCTGGATGTGAATGTCTACGGTTCGTGTACCACCCGCATACTCCATGCCCCAGACCCGGTCCAGCAGATCGTCTCGTGTGTACACACGCTCGGGATTGGACATGAGAATGGTCAGCAGGTCGAACTCTTTTGGTGTCAGATCCAGCTTCTCCTCATTCACGGTCACCGTGCGGTGAGCAACATGAATACGCAGTGTGCCATTCACGATGGCCTGATTCTTCGAATCGTCAGGTGGTGGACTGCTTTTCTCGACACGGCGCATGAGCGCTTTCACCCTTGCAAGCAGTTCACGGATCTCGAACGGTTTGGTCATGTAATCATCGGCGCCCATTTCCAGGCCAACGATTTTGTCCACGATATCATTTTTGACGGTCAGCAAAATAATGCCGATATCCTCGCGGTCCTCCAGCCTGCGGCATACGCCGTATCCATCAAGCCTTGGCATCATCACGTCCAGAATCATGACCTGTGGGTGAAACGATGCGACCTTAACCAAGGCCTCTTCGCCGTCACTCGCAGTATCTACTTCATATCCTTCGCGCCGCAGCGCGTAAGCAATGGCACTGACAATACTTGATTCGTCATCTACCACGAGCACTTTTTTATTCATAGGGTTCATCCTCTTTATCTATGTCATGAGTTAGTTTATGGGTCTATGTTAGCAAGGTCCGTGCGATTTAGCTATGGATGAGTTAAGGGTTAAAAAAAGCTTGCATCCTCTCAGCTTGGACTTGGCTCTACTTTCTTTATACCCTAAAGGTAACAAAAAGAGCCAACCCGTGATTGGATCAGCCCTTGATCTATAGATTCCCGTTTCATGTTACTTTTTAGGCAATAACTTCTTAATTTCATCTTCAGAGAGTCCAGATGCTTTAAACTATAGCAGAGAGATCTACACCAAGTGTGAGTAACTCACGAGCCATTTCTCTCTTGCCTTCCAACTTACCCTTGGCTGCACCTTCGGCTCGTGCGCCTTCAATCCTTGATTTTTCGTCACTCAATGCTTTCATCCGGGCATCGTAGGCCATTCTGGTGGACGCATTCTGACTCAGAAATTCCAGCGTATCTGATATCCATGCAACTAAAAAGAGAATAAAAAGCCGACTGTTATTGGATGGGCGATAAAAAATATAGACTTCTGCTTAGATAATAAAAAAAAGATTAAATCATTCACTTTTATTTTTGGAAGAATGTAGATAGTTCAATATAAGAACCCATAAAATACAGCCAAGTAAAATATGAATACCACTTTCACTTATATCCACTCCACCTCCACTTAATAAAACACCTGTAAAAAAGCCCAAAACAACAGCAAGTAATATCTCTAACAATCTTGTTTTCATAGATTTCATCTCCACTCACATTTTTTTAAAATAAAAAGGATTGTTTCAAATTATTACCACCAAGTGTAAGTATTATCAAGTAATTTAACAATAGTAGATTGGGAGGGTTTTCATGAAAAAAATCTTATTGATACCTACTCTGTTGGTCACATTAGTTTTTAATGGCGCAACGACTACAACAGCTAGTGCAGATCCAGTAATTGATGAACAAAGTCATTCTTCGCCTTCATGGAGTCCTAATGCTTCTGCGCAAACACCAACTTGGTTTAAAGAAATCAATTTAAACAACAGTAACAGTTCATTTAAAGATAATACACTAAATAATGAAGGCTCTTCTATACAGTATAACTTCGTTCATAAAGAAGGTGATCAATTATCAGAAAAAGAGTTACTCCCATTTATAACTGGAGAAATAGAAGTCTTAGAAGATGAAAATAATCATAAGTCTCACTTAGTAGCCATAGGCACCTCCAATTCAAATGGCCAAACCCAAACGGACTTCTACTTCTCAAATATTAAAGATGCTCCTATTAGCGATATTAAAGAATACGCCACCGAAGTAGCACAGAAAAATTATAATGCTAACGAAAATTTCAAACAAGATTATACGTCCATAAATTCATATTCTAACAATGCTATTGTTGCAGCCGTGCCCTCTGGAACAAATTACATTGATACATTCCATTGGATTATTTATAGCGATCAAGAAAAGCTAACAAATGGAAATTTTGTAGTAGCAGGCTTCATTGATAGTACGGTTACTTATACCAAACAAGGTACTGCTACGATAAATTCAAAGAATGTATCTGTCTGGGATATGAAGGCTTCTACCCAAACAAGACCAGTGAACAGCTATCAAACGCGTCAAATTGCATCAAGACATACTATAGAACCTTATGTACCAGACCAAAGATTGCTTTCATACGGACCAACTACAACAAAAACAGGCTCTAATTTTAGCGTATCTCTCACAGGCGGCTTTCCATCAATATCTTGGAATTTTTCTAGGGATTCTGTTGATGTAACTGACACAGGTTCTCTTTCTACAGGTTATGGGAAATGGACTTTCGATTTCCCACTCGGCAAAACTGTTGCCAAAGGTAGTTTCTTAATGGAACCTGGTATCAGAATAACTAATGAAACAGGCATGGTTAAATTTCAACACAGCCACTCCGGATATTATTACAAAAATTTAAGTTATCAAGGAAATGGTGTTTCGGGTCTTGTAAGTCGGAGCTTCAACGACCTGTAATATTATAATCTACTAAGAAATTAGAAGTTCCGTTTCAACTTGTTTTTCTTCATAAAAAAAGCGTTCGACACACTCGATTCATGGGCATGTTGAACGCTTTCTTATGAAATAATGGTTTACAACTTTACTCCTCAAATGACAGATTGAGCGGCTCGTCCGACATCTGGTACTCTGTCTCCATATGTGACAGCGGTGTGTTCGGATCAACCTCCTCGAAGTGGAAGCTGTCGACCCACACTTTTCCTTTACCGTTCAAAATAACCCCGAATGAAATGACCGCGCTACCCTCCGGTACATCAAGCACAATACTATACTGATTCCATGGCTGCGTACCCGTAATTGGCCGATCATGCATGTTATCAAATTGAAGTACATCATGAACGTTATTATCCACACGCATCCATAATCCGCAGAACGCATCCACACGCTCGGTCTTCACGAATCCCGATAATTTCATCCGCTTACCCACATACTTGTCCGCTCTAAACTGTTGCATCATTGTTGCGAACTCGTTAGGCTCCATCGGCGTAACGGCCTTCAAATATCCTGATGCTTTTCCCTGATGCACTTCGGCCGGATCAATGCCCATCTCATAATTCTGCGGATGACCTCCGGTTAACATCCAACCTGTAATTGTTGACGTCTGATTCATCTGTAATTCTCCTCCTCTGGTTCTTCCTTCGAATAATTTCAGATCAAATAATTTGCGAAAACGTCATGGTGGCATGCCATATAATTTTCGGAATGCGCGGGTGAAGGCTTCCTGACTCTCAAAACCACATGCCAGAGCGATGTCCAAAATGCCCGCATCCGTCGATCGGAGGGTCGTGGACGCCAGACTCATCCGGCGATTGCGGATATAATCCACGATGGTCATGCCCACCTCATTACGGAAAATTCGATGGTAGTGATATGGCGACAACAACGCCTCGGATGCCACTTCTTCCAGTCCAATCTGCTCATGCAGATGAGTCTCAATATAGAACAAACTTTGCTGAATCATTGCACGGTAACGGCTCAACTGAGGTAAAGCCCCCTTCCATATCCTTACTATACGTGAAGAATGTCATCGCCGTTTTGATCATTTTTGCTATCTTTATTTCTGTTGTCCTCTATCAATAACGCAAAAAAGAGCCAATCACGGATGGAATCCTTTCCGTAATTGACTCTTCTGGGAAACCGCCGTCCTGTGGCTACTCTAGAGCCACTTCATTGATCTACAGCAGGTTCATTTATATCTTTGCACAACATTCTTCGTCAGACAGCCGGTACCGGCTGTGCACCAACCTCTTCGTCATCATGCTCCACCAATTCATGTTTCTCCCAAGCTCTGCTCTTCCAGCGGAAGAACATAATGACCGCGCGGGTCCACTCATCTGCCGCAATGGCAAGCCACACACCCGCGAGCCCCAGATGAAGCTTGAATATGAGCAGGTACCCCAGTGGCAGACTCATGCAGACCATGGAGATCAGCCCCATGTATACCGGGAATTTTGCATCCCCTGCCGCACGCAGGGAACCAATGATCACAATATTGCAGGTACGCCCGGTTTCGAGCAAAAGACTGAGTAGAATCACTTGAGCCCCCAGCTTGATAATTTCCGGATTATCCGTAAATATGCTCATCAGCGGCACACGGAAAAAAATGATGATTACATCAATGATAACCGTGGCAAGAAGGGCCCATTTTACACTGTCAAAAACACGTTTGTACGCATCGTCTTTGCGCCGCGCACCCACAAGCCGACCTACAATGATCGATGTCCCCATACCAATCGCCATGCTGAACAAGTAGATATAGCTGGAGATGTTACCCGCATACTGCTTGGTTGCCATAGCTTCTGCGCCCAGATAGGTCACATACAGCGTGAACACGAGCTGGCAGGAATGATATACCATGGATTCCATCGCAGACGGAATGCCAATCCGCAGAATTTTGCCAATGAATTTCTTGGACAACTTAATGTAGTATTCAAAATCCACCCGTACCTCGCTCACACGATACAACAACCAGAAGAAGATCAGAAGGCAGATAAAACGGCTTCCCACCGTGGAGATCGCTGCCCCTTCCACCCCAAGCTTTGGCAGGCCGAAGTGGCCAAAGATCAATGCATAGTTACCAACAACGTGAATCACGTTCATGAATACAGCAACATACATCGTTTCTTTGGTGTAACCATGTGTACGAATCGTCGCAGCCAGCGCATTAATGAGCGCCTGAAGGAAGATACCGCCACCGACTATATTTATATACGAACGGGCAAAATCATAAATTTCGCCTTGAATGTTCAGGAGTGATAACAAATGTCCTCCGAACAGAAGGAAGATTCCGCTCAGGACCAGACCTACGATAAGATTCAGTGTGATCGCATTACCCGTAACTTGTGCTGCTTCACTTAACTTTTTGGATCCGATATATTGTGCGACTACAATCGCAGCACCATGTCCAATGACTTCCAATACAAGGATAGCGATAGAAATAATCTGATTGGCTGCTCCAACGCCGGAGACCGCATTATCGGATACCGAGCTGAGCATGAGCGTATCCACGCTCCCCATCAACATAAATAAGAAGAGTTCCAAGAAAATAGGCCATGTAAGTCGAATCAGATTCAGATCCTTGGCATCAGAACGAAGGGACTCTTTGGTTGAGGATATTGCTGTCATTTTCTCACCTTTCCCATGTGGGCTTTAATTCTTAGGGTATGTTAGCACAGGTGGTTTGAAAATGCAGTAGTTTTGCGAAAATAGTTGAAAGTTTTTTGTAATTCCATAAATAGGTATTTTCACTGCTTTCATAAAGCCCCATTTCCGTAAGCTTATCAGAGGTTTCAGAAGACAAAAAAGGCCCCTCCCAACTCGCTTTTAAGCAAGTAATGGAAGGACCTTGGACCCTCAACCTTTTAACCTTTAACAGAACCCGCAGCAATGCCCTCCACAATTCGATTACTCAAGATGAGAAAAGCAATCAGGATTGGCATAATGCTAATCATCAGCGTTGCACCAATGGCTCCCCAATCCGTTGTATATTGACCGATAAAGTTCTGTACACCAACAGTCAGGGTTTTGTACGAATCTGTACTGATGAACGTATTAACAAAGATGAATTCATTCCAGTTATAGATCATGTTGATGATCGCCGTTGTGGAAATGACCGAAGACGTCATCGGAAGCACAATCCGAAAGAAAATCCGATGCACGGAGCAACCATCCATCACTGCGGCTTCTTCCACTTCCCGGGGGAGAGAGTAGTAGAATCCAAGTAGAATCATAATGGTAATTGGCATATTAAAGGCAATATAAGACAGGATGACTGACAAAGGATGATCTGTGAGATGAAGCTTCAGGAACAAGCTGAACAGCGGGATCAACGTGGAGTGTACAGGGATCATCAGACCCACCATGAACAACCCCAGCACCAGCGAACGACCCTTCCAGCGCATACGTGTAATGGCAAAGGTCACCAGACTGGCGAACAGCACGGTGATCACCACCGAGACCACCGTAATCCATACACTGTTGAAGAAGTACAAGCTGATATTTCCCTCTGTCCATACCTTGACATAGTTTTCCCAACGCGGAGTCGCAGGAAGGGAAAAAGGCGCCATGTCGAATACTTCCTGATTATTTTTAAGCGAGAACAACAGTAGCCATACCAAAGGTAAAATTTGCAACAAAGCTACCAGGGACAAGAGGAAATACAGCAGAATATAGCCAAATCTCCTTAACCATGCCGAACCTCGGCTTGTCCCCGGGTAAGTTGGCAATCTAACGGCCGTATCCGTCTTCACCGGGATGGACCTCCTTTCATTTCACTTACGTCAGGAATACTGGATCGTATCTTTGGATGCTGTCGCTTTTCGAAGCAGCCAGGTAACAAGCAGACAGATCAAGAGCAGGAAGAACCCTACAGCACTGCCGTAACCAAAGTCGAAGCTACGGAACGCCTGACGATACATATAGGAGGCCATCACTTCGCTGGAGCCATTTGGTCCGCCATCGGTCATCACGTAGATGAGATCAAAATACTTGAGTGAGCCTACCACAGCCAGTACCACAGTCACCTTGATGACTTCTGTAATAAGGGGCAGCTTGATTCGAAAAGCGATCTGCCAAGGGCTTGCTCCATCAATCCGGGCTGCTTCCACCAGAGATTCCGGAATATTTTTGAGGGCCGCATAATAGATCAAAATATAGAAGCCTGCATACTGCCATAGAATCGGCACGAACAGTGCATACAACACCAGGGATGGCTCCGCCAGCCAGGCTGGCGGATTGCTGAAGCCGATCGCTTCCAGAAAGGTGTTTAGCACACCATTGCTGGGATGATAGATCTTCAGCCATAACTGGGCGATCGCGACCGAAGACAGCAGCATCGGGATCAAATATATTTTACGGAACAGATTGGCCCCCTTGATCTTGCCTGACAGCACCAAAGCGATCATCAGATAACCGATCAGACTCAGCGCAGAGAACAAAGCAAGTAAAAAGGTATGATTCGCACTCTGCCAGAATGTTCCGTCTTGAAGAAGTCTGGCGTAATTATCCAATCCAATAAAGGTCATTGCACCGATCCCGTCCCATTGCATCAACCCATAATACCCGGTGAGCACGATCGGGATGTAAACCAAGACCAGCAGCAGAAGCAGTGCAGGAAGCACGTACAACGCAGCAACGAGACGGTTGGACATGACTTTGTCCATCACATTATCCTCCCTTCAAGCGTTCAAACGTGTGTACGTCAATTGCCTTTATCAATTGCAGCCTGATGATTCTTCACAAAGTCCTCCGGTGTTACCGCTTTGCCAAACAATGCCTGAATCATGTCAAGATGGGCCTGAGCGGCTGCTGGTTTCATCTGTACGTCTGCAAAGAGCGTAAGGCTGCTGGCCTGATTCAATTCGTTCAGCAGGTCAATATAGAGCTGTGGCAACTGTACTGCCGCCGTATCCACTTTGGTAGCCGGGATGACGCCTGCTTCAGTTACCGAACTTTCACCCCATTTTTCCACAAAGTATTGCACAAACTTCTGCGCTTCTTCCTTCACTTTGGAGTTCTGGGCCACGAACAACCCTACACCTGGACCACCTACCCAGCTGTTAATGTCGCTCTTGCCATCTTCCATTGTTGGGAATTTGAAAAATCCGATCTTGTCTTTGAATTCCTGCGGGATGTCCGGGTTGGTCGTAAAGTTTGGCAGTTCCCAGGTACCCATCAGATACATAGCAGCTTTTTCGTTCATGAATTCGGATTTGCCCTCATCGTTAGACAACCCGTTAAAGCCTTTGTTGAAAGCATTCATATCCACCAGTTTTTGTACCTCGGCAGCAGCTTGAGTCAGCGCAGGGTCGTCAAACTTGCCAGAGCCATTGATGGCCTTTTCCAGTGCATCTCCACCTAACCGATTCGCCAGATACATATACCAGAGTGAGCCGGTCCAGCGGTCTTTATTGCCCAGTGCGATCGGAACCTCACCGTTCTCTGTCAGTGTCTTCAGCACACTCAGGAATTCATCGTACGTTGCTGGCGGCTGCAAGTTATATTTTGCAAAAATGGCTTTGTTATAATAAATGGGGGAGATATTCAACTCGATTGGTAACGCATATGTTTTACCGTCTATCGCATAAGCTTCTGTTGTTCCGGCTATGAATTTCTCGCCCAGCGAGTCACTCAGCAGATCATCGACCGGTGCGAACAGGTTCCCCTTCACATAAGGCTCCAGAAATCCAGCAGCCCAAGTTACACCAACATCGGGAAGTTCATTGGATGCCGACAGGATTTTCAATTTGTTCTTATATTGTTCATTCTCCAGCACTTCCTGCTTAATGGTTACATTCGGATGATCCGTCTGATACTGCTTGATGATATCGTTGACCAGTTTGTTTTGCTGTGCGGAACTGCCTGCTGGCCAGAGGTGCATAAATTTGAGGGTTACTTTCCTATCTGTGCCGTTGCTGCCTGTTTCACCCTCTTCATCCGAACTTGAACTGTTACATCCGGATAAAATTACGGCGAGAACCAGCGTCCATGACAGAAGAATGGCCATCGTCTTTTTGCTCATTATTCCAACCCCCTTGGTTTTATCGGTTAATGTAACCGCTTTAACCAAATTGTAGCACGCGCCTATCACACCTATAAGACCAGAACAATTTGGAAAAACTCCACTTTTTTGAGGTTATTTGTTATTTCGTTCAGATAGGGAATGCCGATATTTGCTTGGACTTAGCCCCTCAAGGCTTTTAAATACTGTGATAAAATACTTATCCGTCTGATAACCCACCTGTTCCGCAATCTCCGAGATTGGCATCGTTGTCTGCACAAGCAACTCCTTCGCGCGCTGAATGCGTTTGCGGGTAAGGTATTCACTAAAATTGATGCCGATCTGTTCCTTAAACAATACGCTGAAGTAACTGGAGTTGAGATGGAGTAGATCAGCGATTTCACGCATGGTCACATGTTCACCCAGATGAGCATCCACATAGGTCAAAGCTTCACTGATCTGGCTATTGAGCCTCTGTTCTCCGCGCTCCTTAACATCCAGCAGCTTCGGGTCAACCATTTCTTGCATCGTTTGAATACGTCGCTGTTGTTCGCTGAACTTTAGGGCTTTTTCGACGGTCTGCAGCAATTGTTCCTTATCAATCGGTTTCAACATATACTCCACAACACCCAGCTTAATGGCCTGCTGGGCGTATTGAAAATCGGCATGCCCCGACATAATCAGGACAACAGGCTTGTTCGAAAAATGTTGAATGGCTTCAATCAGAGACAAGCCAGAGAATTCCGGCATGCGAACATCCGTTATTAACAGATCTGCCGGCTTTTTCTTGAGCCATTCCACAGCCTCGACGCCACTTTCTGCAGTCTGAATGTGATTTCGTCCTGCCGACCATCCCTCCAGTGTTTTGCGAATACCCTCTCTTGTACGCGGCTCATCATCCACGATAAGAATTGTTTTGTCATGAATCATATGCACCCTCCGTTCCCATGGGAATCTCAAAGCAAATGACAGTCCCTTCCCCAACCTTACTTGTTATAGAAAGCTTGCAACGTTCGCCAAGTTGGCTGCCAAAGTAAAGCTTCAGTCGCCGATGTACGTTGATTAGACCTACACCTGTACCCTTGTTAGATACAGGGGGGCCACCATGTAAAGCTTGAATGACAGCTTGAAGCCGTGATTCATCCATACCGGGACCATCATCCCGAACCTTAATGCAAACCAGATTTTTCTCGGTCAAAGCATCCACATGGATGCTTATCTTTCCCGGTCCCAGTTTACTTTCAATCCCATGGAGAATCGCATTTTCCACCAAGGGCTGTATGAGCAGTTTCGGTATTGCGACCTTACGCACCGTATCACTCAGCTGAATCTCCCATTGCATTCTCTCTCCCAACCGCATCTGCATAATTTGAAGATAACGCTCGGCGTGTTCCAGCTCGTCGGCAATCGTAACCCATTCATCCTGCTGCGAACTGGAGATGATATAACGAAATAATCGGGACATCGCCACAACCATACGTGCCATCTCCTCGTCTCCCTTCTCCTCAAGGGACCAATAGAATGCCTCCAGTGTGTTGAATAGAAAATGGGGATTAATCTGAGACTGCAACGCCTTCAGCTCAGCCCGGGACTGCATGACTTCCTTCTCATGAACCACACGGGTCAATTCATTCTGCCTGTAGACCATCTGGTTATATACGTTGTTAAGTTCATTGATCTCCATCGTAGAGCTAACCATTAGATTAGGTCTCATTGCTCCCGGCTCTGCACTGCGCATGGCCCGCATCAGCCGTATGAGTGGACGTGTAATCATTGTGGACAGGAAGAAAGACATGATAAGGAACAGAACAACACCAATCATTCCCGAGACGAGCAACGCTGTTCTCAGGATGGATACACCTTCCGTTGTCTCCCGCAACGGGGTCAGGACAGCAAGTGTCCATCCCGTTAACTCCGATTTTTGCCTGACGACGATATAGGATTCCTCCCCGTTCTGCACGACTGATCCGCTGTCCAATATGGCCTTTGGATCGAGATTAATTTCCAGATCGGAACTCACCACTTCGCCTGCACCATCCAAGAGCATGATAGAGTCCTGCGAACCATCTGCCCCATTCGAATCATTGAGTTGAAAAAAACTCCGCTGCATCCGCACCACCACATAACCTCCATGTTCGAAAGAATGATCCAGCAGGTTAATCCGCCGAATAGCCAGGAGCACACCCGGATCTTCAGGGTCAGCGCCTGCCCATACCAGTCTGCCTTTTCCTTCATCCGCCAGGTTGATCCAGTTGCGCTCCACTCTGAGATCGAGGGATCGGTCATCCATCGGAAAGATGCGGTTATAACCCGTAGTGTATATCTCCATACTTTGTGCGCCATTGATGAAAGACTGATAACTGCCTGCAATCTGCAAGAGAGCTTGGCGCTGATTAAAGGTTGCCGGGTTGCCTTGTTTCTCATCGCTGAGCAGACGCTGCACGTATGAATCATCCGCCACCTGGGCGGTCAGCGAATTCACTTGTGCAATGAGTGCATCCAATCTGCCACTGGCTTGGACGGCGGTTTGGTGAATATGTTTCTCCGCATTGCTTTTCAGCAGGGCAGCTACCCGATCATAAGCCGATATGCCTGCGAGCAGCAGAACAACAAGCATCACCATAACAAAACCAATGAAGATCTGATTCCGAAGTGAGTTAAAATGTCCTTTTTTCCCGTGCAACTTCCCCATTCTCCTCTCTTTTTGGCATGAAAAAGAACCCACCACCTACGCCCGTGCTCTTGAAGACTGGGTACAAACGATGCCGGATTTATCTACGTATTCAGTTCTTCTATATAAAATGAACAAAAGAATATTTACACTAGCCACTACGATGACAGAATAACCTTCCAATCGCTGTTATCCCCAGATTTTTTGATTCCCTTTTTAAAGGGGAAAATCCGGTGATAAAGGCGAAGCATATGCTTCCGATGCAGCTTTCTTTCAGAAAGCTTTTAGCTCCGCTTTTTCAGGTTATTTCTGCCCTCTCCGTTCTCGTGTAAATGTTTAGTTCATTTATATAGTTAAAGCGCTTGCAGAAATGAACCTTACTCTTCTTCTCTCTTAGTCTTTGTTTATCGATTAAACTAACGACTAAAAAATAGCATAGTTTTACAGGTTAATCAATCCTCCCGAATAGTTCCCAAACGTTAAATGACAAGGATCAAAAAAAGAGAGGGGACTTTTAAAGTCCACCTCTCTTTTTTCATATCCCTTCACACATATCCTTCTCTGTGACACATCTTCAGTTATTTCACGGACCCTTGGGTAACCCCGTTGATGATCCACTTCTGTGCAAACAGGTAGATGATAATCATCGGCAGCAATGCGAGCAGGTAGGATGCAAACGCAAGGTTAAACTCGGTATTGAACTGTCCTTGGAATACATACTGTACCAGCGGCAGCGTGTACTGTCCCGGATCACTGATAATAATGAGTGGCAGCAAGAAGTCGTTGTACGTGGACAGGCAAGTCAGAATACCAACCGTGGCACTGATTGGCGCCATGAGCGGGAAAATGATTTTCCAGAACGTGCCCCAAGTTGTCGCCCCATCCACAAACGCCGCTTCCTCCAGCGCTACCGGAATGGACCGGATGTATCCAACGTACACAAATACGTTAAATGCCAAACCATATACCGTGTGCAGCAGGATCAGACCTACCAGATTTGTCATCTCCAGCGATGCGGTCAGTTTAACAATCGGCAGCATGATGATTGGGAACGGAATGAACATCGCGCTAACGAAGTAATAATAGAGTCCTTTGAAAAACTTGCGTTTCTCCATATTCCGTGCAATCGCATAGGCTACCATCGAGTTACTGAGCAACGTCAAAAGCACGGTGGATGCGGTAACGATTGCACTGTTACGGAACGATTGGAAGAAGTTTGTCATGTCGATGGCCCTCGCAAAATTCTCCCAATGAAGTGTGGTCGGAATGGCAAAGACCGATTGGGCCATCTGTTCCGGATTTTTCAAAGCAATCGTAACGGTCATATACAATGGGAACAGGATAAACAAGGTACCCAACACAACAAGCAACATAACGGGCCAATTGATTCGTGTACGGCTTCTCATTACAGATCCATCTCCCTTCTTTGCAGGAACCGGATTTGCAGGATTGAAATCACCGCAATAACGATGAAGTAAATAACCGAGTTCGCAGATTGATATGCATATTCGCCGCCTTCAAATCCACCGGTATAGATCAAGTGGGAGATGGACTGCGTCGCCCGTCCGGGACCACCGTTGGTCAAGGCTACGATTTGGTCGAAGACCATAAGTGAATTTTTCATCGCCAGCACCATATTAATGGTGAAGAATGGAGCAATGAGCGGGAATGTAATACTCCAGAATTCACGCCATTTGCCTGCGCCGTCGAGGTTGGAAGCCTCGTACAGTGTCGTTGGTATCGTTTGCAGACCAGCCAAATACAGAATTGTATTCAGGGCCACCGATTGCCATACTGCAACAATGACGATACCGATCCAAGCCAGACTCTCGCTGCCGAGAATGTTGGTGGATAGCGCGTTGATGCCCAGATTTTGTCCCCAGATCGGGAATACGTTGGAGAACAGGTAGTTAAATATGTAACCTACGATCAGTACACTCAGAATATTGGGCAGGAAGTAGATGCCGCGGAAAAAGTTACGGAACTTGATCTTGGCATTCAGCCCGAGTGCAATGAGTAGACTCAGAATATTGGTCAGGATCGTCACAACGATCGCGAACTTGAACGTAAACCAGTAGGCGTTGCCTACATTGTCATCCTGGAACAAGTTGAAATAGTTTTTGAAGCCAACAAAATCATACTCTTTCCCGAATCCGTTATAATTCGTAAATGAATAATAGATGCCCTGGAGGGCCGGCAGCGTCATAAATACAAAGAACAATACTACCGCCGGAACCGTCATCCAGTAATAGGGTGCGATACGCTTGTTCATACTCCATCCTCCTTCTGACAAGGCTTAGCGCCGATTAGCAACCTTGTCCCATTCTTTGTCGAGTGTATCTAGATAGTTGTCGATGTTTTGGTTCTGCAAAAAGGACTGTACGATGGAATTCAGCTGCACCGCAGCCGGAATATAGTGATCGGGAAAGTCAATAACTTTGCCCTGCTCGATATATGGCATCAATTCCTGTACGGCAGGATCATCCTGCTTCACGCCTTCTACCGCAGAGAACAGCGTCTGTTCGTCAATATATCTTCCGATATTTTCAGGCTCTAATAGAAACGCAATAAACGTCTCTGCCTGTTCGCGATTAGGCGTGTCCGCCGCAATGGTAAACAGGGAGTCGATCCCGTTCACCAGCTTGATCTCGCTTGCATCGTTGCCCGTAGGGAATGGGAAGAAACCGATGTCAACATTTGGGTTCGCTTTGCGAATCTCCGAGATGGCCCAGGTTCCCTGGATGTACATGAAAGCTTCACCGTTAGCAAAGGTACGGTTACCGTCCGAATAAGCTTTACCAAAGTTATCGCCGTGACCGTATTTCATGAGTTCCAGTTGTTTCTCAGCTACCTCGCGGTACTTCTCCTTGAACGTCACTTTGTTATCGCGTCGCTCTTGGTAGAAATCAATACCGACCAGATTGGAGGCCAGTGCATTGAACGGCAGGCTCGTCTGCCAGTCATCCTTGTATGTGAAATAAAATGGAATCTCACCTGCATCCTTAATCTTTTGGGCGGTCGCAATGAGTTCATCCCACGTCTTGGGCACGTCCAATCCCATTTTCTTAAACAGCGTTTTGTTGTACATGATGCCGTTTGCATTAGTCGCGTAAGGAATACCAGTCACTTCGTCCATGCCTGTGAGATCCTTCAGCATTTGTATGTAGTTCGGATCAATCGTCTGGAGTAATGAGCTGTCCGTCAGATCGGTGAAAATATCACTCTGAGCCAGAATGGAATAGGTGTCGGTTGCACCCATGGCCATAATATCCGGTATATCATTTTTGACTACACGCGTTTTTAAGACCGTCTCCGCATCTGGCGGATTCACCTGGGTCACCTGAATATCGTTATGCTCCGCGTTGAACGTCTTGATCAATTCATCAAAGGTTGTTTTGGCTTCAGGCTTGTTCTGGAAAAATTCAATCTGCACTTTGCCATTCGCGCTATCTCCACTGGTACAGGAAGATAAAAGTACAGCCATCATTCCACACAGCAACATTGTCCCGAGAGCCTTGGTAAGCGTTGTTCTCATGTTGTACCTCCCTCAGCTTAATAAATTGAACTAATGTGATTTACACAGTGTCACTCCGATTGCAGTACCATCTTCCGATCGTTGTTATCCCCAGATTTTTTTGATTCCCTTCCTCAAAGGGAAAATCCGGTTTTTAGCGTATGCTTTCGAAGTAGCTTTCTTTCAGAAAGCTTTTAGCTACGCTTCTTCAGATTGGTTCTGCACTCTCCGTGTTCGTGTATATCTTAGTTTCACTTTATATACGTAAAGATTTACCCATCCAAATGGTGAAATAACCATTTGGTTAATCCTTCCAAACCGACTTCAATCTGAATGGATAATATACGTCTTTATTATTTCTAAAACGGTTTCGGTAAAAATGAATCACGGCAGTTCTTCCCATGACCTGAATCAGGCATAACAAAAAGGACACTGGATGATATCCAATGTCCCTCATTTAATAAGCTTATATTCAGCCACTGTAACGCTTTTATCCAACCTATTACGAACGTTCTGCTTTCGGCAAAGCATTACGTAAACGCTTGGCCCGATAACTCTGATATGCACGAATCAACATGCCAATGATAATCATGACCACACCGATGTTAATTGCGACATCAGCGAGATTCAAAATCCCGCGTCCTGACGGAAATACGAGAAAATCCGTTACCCGGGCATAGATAAATCGATCGATCGCATTCCCTAAAGCCCCACCGACCATAAAACCCGCGCCAGCTTGCATCCAGAAACCGCGAATCTCACCTTTACTCCGGTAATACAGCATGCCCGCTATGAACAGAACAGCTATTACACCGAACAGACGCGCATTTCCCTGAAACATGCTTCCAGCCATTCCACTGTTCTCGTAATGCTGTAACTGCATGCCCGAGTTACCCAGTCTCATGACGTCGCCAACTTCCATATACATCCTCACTGCAATCTTGGTTCCCTGGTCCACCAAAGTCACCAGCAGTGCTACAAAATAAAACAGCATCGTGCTTCTCCTCCTGCCTACGTAGCAATAACTTATTTTAACTTTAAGAGTTATGTATATTAGGTTCCCTTCACTTTAACACAGCCGATGTACGGTCTCCAAATGAACGGTCTTTAACCACGCAAATAACGTCCACTAACATCGTTCAGACTGCATCCAGAAGGGACTACACCAATCCATGTCGAATGTAGACATCAATCATATACGTAAAGGGGATGTCTGTAATTTGAACCTGACCATGACAGAGAAATTAAAGGAAATGCAACAGGAAGAAAAGGACTTGGTATTTGGCACATTTAATTCTGAAATGGCACTTAACCTTGGCCTGCATCTGGTTGAAGAAGCGAAGCGTCGTTCCCAAGCCGTGACCATCGACATAACCCTGAAGGGACATCGTCTCTTTTTGCATGCGATGGAAGGCACTCATCCCGACAACGAAGACTGGATTCGACGCAAGAACAACGTGGTGAATCATTTCTCCTCCAGCTCTTGGCACACGGCTCTGCGGTTGAGAAGCGAAAATCAAACACTTGAGCAAGACTTCAATCTGCCTTCATCGGACTATGTCCTGGCTGGTGGCGCTTTCCCGCTTATTCTGGAAAATGAGGGACAAGTCGGCACCATTACAGTATCGGGTTTGCCTGATGAAGAAGACCATGATCTGGTCACGACAGGAATCCGCTCTTTTTTGTTGCAGCAGAGTTAGATTAAAATGGGCAATAAAAAATCCGTACCTGGGATAGGCACGGATTTTCTTCTTTTTCCTGTAGTTAAATTCCTGCGTTTATTGGATCGCTGAGAGAACGTCCAGCAGCATGGATTTGAATTTGGGCCGATCAATGGCTTCACAGACACGTACATTCGGCTCTTTGCCAAAACGTCCGTTGATATCAACCACACTGTATCCACGTGTCAGTTCTCCTGCCGCTTCCACATCCACATAATATTGACCCGACTTGGTCATGATGGATTCATCTGCCGCTACAGCCATCAACAATGTATCCGGATGAGTGGTGCCATTGAGTTTATGTACCGACTTGTTGAACTCCATAACCACTTTGTTGATTGCAGTAAAGAAATCGGCACCCGATGTACCTAGAGCCGCAATCTCTGCATGATCGTCATCGTCCATCACTGAATATTGCGTGCACATCTCCCAGCCAACCATCGTAATCGGAATACCTGCATGCAGTACAATTTTCGCTGCTTCTGGGTCTACGTAGAAGTTATACTCCGCCGCCGGTGTGATATTGCCCAGTGCATTATTCGTTCCGCCCATGATGTACAGGTGAGCAATCTCCGGAATAATCGTAGGGTCTTTCTGGATCGCCATCGCAATATTGGTCAGCGGGGCAATCGCCAGAAGTTCAATTTCACCTGGATGTGCATGCACCTTCTCAATGATAAAATCAACCGCATGCCCGCTCTCGGGACGCTGATCTGCCTTCGGGAAATGTGCGCCGCCCATGCCATCATCGCCATGCACATCTTCCACTGTGCGGTGCTGAGCTTTACCGTAGGCCATTAGCGGACGCTCGCAACCTTTATACACAGGCACCTTGCCGCCATGTCCAGCAACCTGTACCGTGTACAGAGCATTTTCAACCTCCTGATCGAATTGTACGTTACCACCCGTAATGGTGATGCCTTCCACCTGAAAGTGATGCAATGCCGTCAGGATCGCAATCGTATCGTCTCCTGCTGTATCTGTATCGATGATGACTCTTCTCATGATGCCGCGCTCCTTCTTCCGTTCATATAGTACATTCTATAAAACACTATGTCTTATTTTACATCAAAAACGTACCAATGACGATGGAAACGCCGATGATAATCGAACGCAGCAGTTGTGCTACCGCCATATTGCCTCGTGCGATTTCGTCACACACCCGCATTTTTGGAATCAGGAAATCAAATATAATATAGACCAGGCACAGCACAATAATTCCAAACGCCGACCACAGCAGCATATCCAACCACGAATGCGTCGAGAAAGATACCATGCCCACAATAATACACAGTCCCAGCAATTTGCTGCCCATGTACATGCCTGCCGCCTCGTTACCTTTGGCGATTTCCTCACTATCGTTATACCGGGTCAATTTGCTAAAAGCAAAATATCCACATACCAATACCACCAGCAGAATGCCTACACCCACCGCCACATTCACGAGGTTTAATCCCAAGTTTTCCATTCCTTCTTCTCCTCCTCATCATTCATCCGTTCATGAACCGTAGCCGCGCAATAATAGGCCATATCTCCGGTTACTTTCTCCCCGACCCGTGGTAGCATCCCAGCCAAACGCCCACCGATAACAAACACCCCTGTAAGCAGATAACCGCTGTATGCTCCAGCTTCCGTCTCGATCACAACCTGTTCCATCGGAACCAGCTGCTGATAGATTTTGGGCTGATTTTCGTAATAAGCTGTGATCTCTTCATCCTCGTCTGTTGCCGCAGTTGCAAGATTGGATTCCAGCGCCTCGTTAAGAGGATGCTCCATATCCTGCTTTTCAAAGGCATTGTCCGTTCCTCCATCCAGCAAAAGAGTTCCTCTGCCTTCGCGTCCCCAGTAGCTTTTGGCTACATATGATATGGCGTTCAGCTCGAAGGGCTCAGATGAAAAATAGGTGGGTAGCAGATATCGGGAAATCACGTCCATCTCTGCTTCATCAAAGAGGGTAAACCCGCAATATTCTGGGGTTTGCTCGTTACGCTCGTAGAGCGACCAGATTGCCGCCATGAAACCTTTGCTCTGCATCAGTACATGCTGAACGGGATTCATCAGGCCCAGTCGCCCTTCACGTACAAGTTCAAGCAGCGCAGCACCAATGTCCACCCCTGTCGTCTCATCCCGATCATCGATCAGATACTCCAGCGGATAAAGGCGATACAGCAAGTTAATCTCCCGCCCCCTATGGTAAAGCGCCTCTCCCGGAACAATCTCCAGTTCCTCAAGTGGAGCATAGAAAACCTCGTATCCCGCTTCCTGACAACGTCTCATCAGGTATTCCGTATTCGTTCGGTCTTCGACATGTTCGCCAAAAGAAGTGAATGTCACCGGACCCTTTAATCCCTGCTCTGTATAGAATTCCAGCCACATCTTGAAACATTCCCGAATACGTGTATCCATCTCGGCAGATGGCGCAGTTAACGCGGCATCCTCAGCAAGACCGACCAGGATATTTTCCAATGCAGTAGCCTCCGGTATGCCCGTTGGAGTGTCCGTATTATTTTCAATACACTTGGGCCCAGCTTCTCCGATAATCCAGTCCTGACGGGTAATGCCTCCAGTTACCAACTCCATACGTGCCGCCGGGATAAGCCCCGGATGAATACCCAACTGATGCTCTAAAAAAGAATCCGGCATATATTGCTGGATAAATCGCATCACTTTACAGTAAATGCCGTCTACCGCCTCGGCTGCCGCACGCAGCTCCTGCATCTCCGAGGGAGAATAGACCGTCAATGCAGGCACACAATATTGCTTCCCGTACATTCGATGATATGGAATCTGTTGTTCCGTTTCACCCTGAAATACCTCCTCGTGACTTAACGGCAGTTGAACCACTTGCCTCATCCGGTTATCCTCCCGAGCTACGGAAGAAGCTACCGAAGCCGCTTGATTTGGACTTGGATTTGCTATAGGAGCTGTTACTGTCCTTATTGCTTCGATACGACGACCCACCGTAGTAATAGTGCCCACTGCTGGAATCATATTCACATCCGGTATCATACTCCGGGTCACATTCATCATTGTTGCTACCACAACCGGATAACACGGCAGGAACCGCCAGCATCAGGGAGAAAGCAACCAGCTTTGCTTTTGATCCGGGTTTCGATGCTTGCCCCCGCTCTTGGTCACTCATCACAGATCCACCTCTTTCATATAAAACAACACTTTCTTGCGATCCGCATCCAGCACGGAATACAGGAACTCATACGTCTTGCCACCGCGAACCATGTAATGGTCCAGCAGTTGTTCGGCAAGCTCCATTGTATAGGTGGATGAAGCTGTGAGCTCCAACTCCTGAAACGAACTTCCATTCCAGAGCATATACTCTGCGCTGTACATGGAAGACATTTTGCACATCGCCAGCGCAGCATCTGCAATGGCTGCACCGTACTCGTCCGGCATCTGTTGGTCATATGGCGTTACATATACTGCATGTTCCCGCCCATCCTGGCATTCATTGGACAGATGCGCCCAGAGTTTGTTTTTCACCAAGGTGGCATCCACCAGTTTGCGCATGAACAGTTCATCTCGTGTGACTGAAGCCTGTTCCAGCACTCCCGTCTCCGCCTGTCGATCATCCGACCAACTCCGATACGTCAATGAATAATAGATACCGATAACCTCCCTTTTTGCGAGCTCTTAGGTGAGCCGTTTCAATTCATACAAACGTATTTAACGCATCAGAAGGAAAAAAGTTACACTAGTGAATCAATTTCATAGTACCTTTAGCTGCTTCAAATCAAGGCTAGACATAGATCAAAATGGTTTAATTTGTCTATGTCTAGTTACAAAACTCCATTTTTAGTGATTTATGAAATTGATTCTATTCACCATGACATGTAATAAAGAACATGTTGGCTACCTTCGTTCTCCGATTAACGAAGCAGGAAATAACATACTGTTTTCTACTTTTGGTATGTAATCCAGTTCAAAAAGGCCGGAGAAGACTCTCCGACCGCACTTTTTTAATCTTATGCTCATGCCATTCTGACTTATAACTCAGCCCACTGTGCCAATACATCATTATATTCAGCGGACAATTGCTCGCGATCATTCCAGATTTGTTCCAGTTCAATCGGATTGTTCTGCACCATTTCCAACTGTTGATCCAGTACCTGAATCTCTGCCTCAAGACGAGCCAACGTCTGTTCCAGCTTCTCCGCAGATTGTTGGTTGCCACTGCCACTTCTATGTTTCGATGCAGTTGCTGCCGAAGGAGTTAACGCCTTACCTGATTCAGTAGAAGCTTTATGATCATGACTTCCACCGGCAGCTACAACAGTGGATCCGTTCATTGTCGAGGTTGCTCCTGGCTTCTTCCCTGATCTGGCAGTCCCGCCGGGCGCGGACGTTAAACCTGACTTCATCTCTGACTTGGTGTTCCCACGAGAAGAAACGCCCACGCCTGCTGTAGCCTGAGTTGTCGCCGCCGCACGAGCTTGCAAATCAAGCTTCTTCTCACGATACGCCTCATAGTCTCCCAGATAAGCGGTCATCTGACCGTCCTCCAGTTCCCAGACACGGGAAGCGAGGCGATTGACGAAGTACCGATCATGCGAGATGGCAAGTACAGTTCCTTCAAAATCAACCAAGGACTCTTCCAGCGCTTCTCTGGATGCGATATCCAGATGGTTGGTTGGCTCATCGAGCAGCAGTACATTGGGTTTACGTTGCACCAGAAGAGCTAGCCGCAGACGCGTCCATTCCCCGCCAGATAATTGCCCGACAGAGCGGAATACATCCGCTCCATAGAACAAATATCGTGCCAGAATTCCGCGAGCCTCTCCCTCTTCCACGCCTGCTTCTAGACGGAAGTATTCGAGTACATTCAGCTTTGGATTCGTAGGTTCCTCCTGTTGAGCCAGATACCCGACATCCACACGCGCCCCCCACTCCAGCTTGCCCGCATTGGGTTGCTCGTCACCAAGCAACAGCTTGAACAGGGTCGTCTTGCCGGAGCCATTGCGGCCAATGAGTGCAATTTTATCTCCATATTCCAGCAGACCCGAGACCCCGTGCAGGATTTCACGCTCACCATAGCTCTTCTCGACCTGTTCCAATACCGCTACCCGTTTACCCGTTCGATCCGTAGGACGCACATCGAACTCGGCATTTCGGCGCTCTAGTACAGGACGCTTCACCTGTTCCATCCGCTCGATGGCTTTACGCATAGAAGCCGCCCGTCTGAAGAACTTTTCATTCCCACCAACTCGGCCCCACTCCTCTAACTGGCGGATCGTTTCTTTCATTTTTTTGATAACCTTCTGCTGCTCCTTGAACTCCTCGAATTGCTGCAACAGCCGTTGTTCCTTCACTTTCATATATTCCGTATAACCGCCAGCAGATGTTTCCGCTTCTCCATCCTCCAGCTCCAGTGTTCGATTCACGACCCGATCCAGAAAATAGCGATCATGCGAGATCAGGACAATGGTGCCGGGATATTCTCGTAAAAATCCTTCCAGCCACTCAACCCGCTCCAGATCAAGATGGTTTGTCGGCTCATCCAGCAATAACAGGTCGGGTCTTACGATTAGCTGTGAAGCCAGAACCACCCGAGTCTGCTCCCCACCAGACAGGGAACCAAAGCGCCAACCATAGTGTGCCTTGGCGATATCCAAACCGTCCGCCACCTGATCGATCCGGGCATCCATTTCGTATCCACCCTCACGCTCGAACTGGTCTTGCAGTGCCGCGTAGCGTTTCAGTAGGCGCTCCAATTGAATAGGGTCTGCTGCACATGCCGGATCGGACATCTGTTGCTCCATTTCCTTCATTTGCGTGCGACATATCATAAGCTCCTTGAATCCAAGACTCAGTACATCCAGTACGGTATGGTCATCCAATCCTTCTGGAACCTGAGCCACATATCCCATTCGTGTATCTTTCTTGATCATCAATTGCCCTTCATCCGGCTTGTTCAGTCTTGCCATCAGGCGCATAAGTGTGGTCTTGCCGCTTCCGTTGCGGCCAATCAGGGCGACCTTGTCACCTTCCATAATTTCAAACGTAATGCCGTCCAGCACCAGATGTGCTCCGTGGTATTGAGTCAGTTGTTGCGCGCTAATCATTATCATAATAAGGTTCCTCCTATGGTATGGAAGATCCTGACCGCAACACAAAAAGAGCCGCAGGAGGTTAGCTCCGCGGCCCTTCAGAATTCAAGCAATATCGCTTATCGTCCGAATGAGGTCAAGGCAGGCATCTTCTCGCAAATGTTAACTTCCGTATATTCAAAATTGGACAGACTTCTCCCGTTGGTCAGAAAAGTATGAACAATGCCAGCCATAGCAATCGGCAGCTGGCTAATACGGTTGTTAAGCATCTCGTGATTCACCTGTCTTCACCTCCCTTGTCATAATTAATGTCAATATATCACAGACGAATGCGTTTCCGCAACCATTCCTTTGCCCAATTCAATCATACTGTACAGTAGTTTCATTCTTACGCTTAATTCCTGCCCCGTCGCCGAAGCATTACATCCCTGATCGCCACCGTAATAAGTGTTAACATTCCCGAGGTACCCAGTGATGCGCCGAGCAGGGCATATCCGATGCCGTTCCACCCGCCAATATCGATGCTGATCATGATTACAACGGCACCGCCGAGCAAGGCCACACATGGCAATATATATTGTACCCACGTCATTCGGCGTCCTTGCAACCGGTAGATAAACCATTCAATCAGCAGTAGCACCGCCCACATTCCCAATGTCCACAAGATCAGTATTTCCATAAGGTTCCCCTCCTGTTGCTGGATGGATTAAGCCCTTTGTTACAGACCTTACGTTACTTCAACCAATCCGAGAAAAAGTTCCGGTACCCTTCTTTCATTTTCGTGCGCGAAAAAGCACCAAACGCATACTCCCGGTTGTCTTCTGACACACTGCGCGGCGCAGCCGCAGCCATGTTCACCAGTTCAAACCAGTTATCCTCGTTGCCTGCAAATGCATGCGTGGATCGAATGTGACCGTAGCAAGCATGCTCCGGTTTCACGACCATTTTGCCCATCGCCATCGCTTCCGTCAGCGGCATCGCAAACGTATCAAAGGCCGAACAGTTCCAATACACCTTGGATGAGTTCATCAACGTAAATATCTCATCCTGCGTGAGCGCAAACTTCAGCTTCACGTTGGAAGGAATGTCGTACTTCTTCATGGTTTCCTTATAGCGTACACCGCCAAACACCATATATACTTCCTTGTCCGGGTTCTGCCGAGCATATTCCAAAACTAGATCCGGACGACGGTTCGCCTCATCCCGACCGATCCAGAGCACCCGATTATGCACAACCTGGCTCGGATCATAGTGCCGGTTCGCCAGCTCTTCGCTAAAGCCAATCGGAATAACATTCACGTCATGTACACCGAAATTGCGACCCAGCTCTGTTTTCAAAAACTCCGTCTGTACAATTGCTTTATCCACCATCGTATAAAATGGCTTCATCATCTCATATCCCGTCAGTGCGGGATCAGGGAAACTATGCGGAAACAATACACTCTTCGGTAAAAACATCTTCAAGAACGTAAACCCGGATACGGTGTAGATGACATGCTCTATATTTTGGCTATGAATCTGGTCCAGCACGATATCGTAGTTCACCAGGTCACCTTTCTCATGCTCATAACCCGGCAACCAGTCGTATCCGCTGACATGACGCTCCGGCGAGATGAACACAATATCCACACCCAGCTCCAGACCAATCTGCTTCAGCCGATCCGCAAATACGCGTGGCCCCTGAGCTTCCGTGAATTGAATTTTACGCATAACAAGTCCGACTTTACGCAAGCTTCTCACCCCTCATTTCTATTCCTCATCCATGTGCTTCATACACTGTTCAAGCGTTGCTGCCGTCTCATGCCACTGGTTACGCAACTGTTCCTCCGGCCACACACATCCCTCACTTCTCAGGTCACCATCAATCAAACGCAGCATCCAGAGTGAGAATACAATAGCATAAGCGTCGTACCATTCTGCAAAAGAAACCCGTTCAATCTGCACGCCCAGGCTCCCCAGTTTGTCTAGATAAATATTCATTACCCGCTCTCGCAATGCAGGCGTAACCGTTCTGGGAAACAGTGGATGCGAGAGATCCACCAGATGATATATATCCCACAGTGGCGTATTCAGATGGGCATGCTCCCAGTCCAAGATGACCAGTCTGCCGTCCACCTCAGCCATGTTACCGGGATGCAGGTCTCCGTGACACAAAACGGTTGGAAGTTGCTCCTCAGCTGTGACGATCAACGTGGTAATCTTGTCCCAATCCGATGAAGACAACCCCATATCCAGTCTGGACAACAGGTCATCCGTAGATTGTCTGTGCATTTGCAACTCATCCAATATTGTGCGAATAGACGGTTTCTGGCCCACGCGAGGCAGCTCACTCCAATCCGTAACAGGCAATGCATGCCACGCCGCCATCTGTACCGCTACACCGAGCATCGTCGCTTCTTGCAAATCATGCACCAGTTGCCCCAGATCCTCGTAGATCATCCAGCTCTTTGCTGGAGCAATGGTAAGATCCGACGCTGCAATGAGTTGCGGATAGATTGGAGGTAGACCAGACATCACACGCTTGTACATCCATCGTTCCCGTCCATGCTGCGCAGGATTCGTCAGTGGTTTGAAAATATAACTTTCACCGCTAGGAACAGTGAATCGCTCCACATATCGTCCGTTCATTCCTTTATACAACTGTTCACGGCTTGTTATATAGTGATCATTCAGCATTCCTTCGGGCGTCACCCAGCTGTATGCATCCAACTCTTCGTTCACGCTACCCACCATCCATTTCGTTCTGCCTGCTACTCCGATGTTGATTTCTATTCATCATACGTTGCCGCTCACAAGCCTGCAAGCTTTGGTCGTAAGCGCTTATTCAGTGTCTCAATTCAGAGTTTCAAAATTGCTTATTGCATTTTGGTTAGTAATCACTTACTATACAATCATGAAGAACAAATCTCATGTGGATAGCAAAAAGAAAGATATCCTACAAGCGGCGATGCGCTTGTTCGCAACCAAAGGCGTTGACGGCATATCCGTCAAAGAGATCGGTGACGCCGCCGGAGTAACCGATGCGGCGATCTACAAACATTTTAAAAACAAAGATGCCGTTGCCCTGGAAGCCTTCACCCAATACTGTGTCGACTATACTGCACTCATTGATGGGTATGTTCGACAGGAAGGTCCGGTGTTGGAACGCTTCAAGCAACTGGTTACCGAGGTTCTCCATCTGCATGATGAAGATCCCTACGGACTGCTGCTGATTTCACAGAATCATGAAATATTCATTGAAGCCGGAAGCAGCGAGGATTACCGTCAGCCATTGGATGCGTTAATGGATCTGATCGATCAGGGAATGATGCGGGGCGAACTGCCTCAGCAGGATTCACGGCTCACAGCCGTGCTGGTGATCGGTGCAATTACACGTATGGCGGTCTCCAGTATGCAAGGTGAACTACCGGAGCTGTTGGTACCTTATACGGGGGAAACGGTTCACAGACTTGCATCGATGTTAGGGCAGGTACCCCAGGAGTAACAATGGAGATGGGATGAAGCTAGAAATGGATTAGCGGAGCGTAGGGAAAACGACGTGAGCAACTACATTGTTTCCGAAGGAAACAACCTTCGTAAGTTTCCGCTTATTTCAGCTGAATCCCATCTTCGATGCTGATGATGCCGCTAGGCATGATTTGTAATCAAAAGCGGACTCTTTGAACAACTTCTAAAAGAGAATCGTCAGCATACCATTAGGATATAAGAATGGATTACCGGGTCACACGTGACCTTTTCTTTTTGCACATGAGGTTAGTGTTCATTAACTAAAATAGTCAGGACGTGTCATCTTCCATGAAAAAAATATTAATTATTCAAGGCAATCCCGTCTCTCCCAGTTACAACGGCGCACTAGCCGAAGCTTACCGTAAAGGTGCGGTGCAGGCGGGTGCCGACGTCCGCATGATCACCCTGAACGAGTTGGCGTTCAACATGAATCTGGAGGGAGGATATCGTAATAAACTTCCACTTGAACCAGATTTGCTACAAGCTCAAGAAGCGATTAAGTGGGCTGAGCATCTTGTATGGGTATTCCCAATCTGGTGGGGAGGACCGCCTGCCCTGTTGAAAGGTTTCGTTGACCGAATCTTCATGCCAGGTTACGCCTTCAAGTATCAAAAAGGAAAACCTTTCCCGGATCAACTGCTCAAAGGCCGCACCGCTCGCATGATCACCACGATGGATGGTCCGAGCTGGTACTTCAAATGGTTCCAAGGTGAGCCTGCACATAAAATGATGAAAATCTCCACATTTGCACTGACTGGCATCAAACCTGTGCGGATAACACCTGTAGATCAAGTTGGTAAAAAGTCAGATGAACAGAGAAAGAATTGGTTGGATAAGATCGAGCAGCTTGGGCGGAAGATGGGGTAAAAGATTTCTGCAAGAAAGCCTCATGGGAAGTATATACATCTCTCCAGATTTTCACGTTGTAAGTTAAATCAAAAATCTGTGGATACGCGCAATTTGAAGGTAGTCCTGTAATCTGCAAGTGGCACAATTGTAATCTTAGTTTAACTTATATCAGAAAGCAGAAGTGTGCCTATTCCCAGTTACAAAAAAGGGTTGTCCCCTACGTCTTGTTCAAGACGTAGGGGACAACCCTTTTAGCATTCATTATGATCTAACGAATCGTAGACGCGTTATTTCCTCGATCTGTGTATCATTTAATGATTTTAAACTAGTTTGCACCGGAATAACTTCACTGAGGTTCGTTACATTTTGCATTCCACGCTAAATCGCCATTTAACACTGACTCGGTTCGTTAGCGACCTGCACTTAGAGAGACAAATCTGCACTACAGGTCAGCTTGATACGCCAATCGCCCGCCTTTGGAAAGTCGACTTCGCATCAGTAATGCAATGGAAACGACCATGGTTAGCGCCCCAATGAACAGCCATCTACAAATACAAACAACGCATTACCCAAACGAAATACGACCTGATGGATGCTCAGGCAAAATAGCTGTAACCAGCTGCTGCACAGCCGGATGATCCGACTGCATTACCGAACCCCCGGCATCACCGCTATATACCAGCTTTCCCTGATCCATCACGGCAATGCGGTCACAGATCGTCATGGCAGCTCGAATGTCATGTGTGATAAAAAGGTAAGACAACCCGTAGGATGCTCTTAACTCTCCCAGTAAGGATAGGATTTGCGTCTGGTGCACCATATCCAGGCTGCTGATTGATTCGTCCAGTACGATTAACTTTGGCTTGAGCGCAATGGCTCGTGCGATGTTAACTCGCTGTAATTGCCCACCGCTGAACTGGTGCGGAAGCTTGCTCCCATCCTCAGGTGTAAGCCCAACCTGCTCAAGCAGTTGTCCGACCACACGAAGTTGTTCTTTTGCCGAAAATCGCTCGTAATTATCCAGTGGCTCACCGATGATCTGCGCGGCAGTCATGAGTGGATTCACAGCCGAATAACAGTCCTGGAACACGACCTGCAGATCGCGCCGTAATCCCTTAAGCACGGGTTTGCTGGATCGATAGATATCCTGACCCTGAAATAAAACCTGACCCTGGCTGGGCTTCTCCAGACCAAGAATGATTTTACCCAAGGTACTTTTACCTGCCCCGCTCGTACCCAGGAGCCCCAGACACACACCCTTTTCAATCGTAAGCGAGATATCTGTCAGCACAGGAGGACGCGCTCCCGAACGATCCAGCCAGTTGCGTTTGCCATAGCTATGGCTTACTTCACGTACCTGAAGCATCAGGTCACCCTCCTCTTTTGTACTTGGCAGAAGCAATCTCCGAAGAGGCCGAATCTACACATCACCATGTTCATTCCACCCCTACGCCTACCCACTCAAAACACAGTGTATTCCCGCTCTACACATACACTCACTGAACAATTCAACTCATCTGTCATTCGCTATCGTCCTAAATACATACTGGGTCTGGCATTTAACAACATCCGTGTATACTCATGCTGCGGGTGATCGAACAGTTGGTACACATCCGCCTGCTCCACAATTCGCCCCTTCTGCATGACCGCGACTTCATCCGCCATTTGCGAGATCACGCCCAGATCGTGGGAGATGAGCAAGATGGATGTGCCATACTCCGTACGTAGCCGATCCAATTCCTGAAGCACCTTGAACTGATTCACGACATCCAGTGCCGTCGTTGGTTCATCAGCAATAACCAAAGCCGGTCGCAGGCACATCGATATGGCGATCATCACACGCTGCAACATACCGCCACTCAGTTGGAAGGGATATCGCTTCATCAGTTTAGCTGGTTCGGGTAAGTTCATATCTGCCAAGGCAGCAATGGCCCGCTCCCTGGCAGCTGCTTTGGACATTCCCGTATGCGTACGCAAGGTTTCAATGAATTGAGATCCAATCGTATATACGGGTGTAAAAGCATTCATCGGATTCTGCATAATAAATCCGATTTCCTTGCCGCGGATGCGCCGCATCTCCTCACCTGACAACGAGCCAAGCTCCCGTCCATTCAGGTGGATGCTGCCCGACACTTCCATCCTGCGCGGATCAAGCAGATGGAGCAACGCGTTACATGTAACGGTCTTACCACTGCCACTCTCACCGACGAGACCGAAGACACGACCTTTTTTTAATTCAAAATCAATGGGCTCCAGTAACGGGACTGAACCCTCCGCTGTTCTTAGATTCACTTGCAGACCACGAACTTCGAGTACCTTCGCTGCATCATCCATCGTTACGTTCACCCCTCATATGCCTTCGATTCCGAACCACTACCTTTTTGCAATGCCATAACGCTCGGATAACGCTTCTCCCAAAATGTTGAACGTAATGACTACGAGCAGAATCAATGCCCCCGGGTAGATCATCAACTCCGGATGACTGCGAATATAACCTGTCCCCTCATGAATCATAGCGCCCCATTCTGCATTCGGTGGTTGAATACCGAGTCCCAGGAAAGACAGAGCAGATATATCCATAATCGCCCACCCCATCTCCAGAGTACCCATCACAACGATCGGACGCTGCACGTTGGGGATGATATGTTTCCGAATAATCGTCCACGAAGAGGAGCCGCTAATCCGCGCCGCTGCGATGAAGTTCCGTTCTTTCAGACTAACGACCATGTTCCGGCAGATACGTGCATAATACACCCACTGTACCATCATGAGTGCTAGAAGCACCTGCATCAAACCTGGACCAAAGATCCCTACAATACCGAGTACCAGCACCAGATTCGGAAACGCCATAATGCCTTCACACAAGCGCATCAACAGACTGTCCACCCAACCACCAAGGTAACCGGAGATTGAACCTACAATGACACCTATGAGCAAAGATGACAGGAAGATCAGGGTAGCAAATCCAAGCGACACTCTCGCTCCATACATCAGCCTAGTGAGATTGTCGCGTCCCAGATGATCCGTTCCGAGCCAATGCTCAAGCGATGGACTCGCCAGCTTCTGCAACAGATTCACCTTCACCGGGTCATGAGGAGCAATCCATGGGGCTAATAACGCGATCACGAAGAAAAGCAATATGATCACCGAGCAGATCTGGATGGCTCTCTGCCCTTTAAATACCGCACGCCATTTGTTTATCAATGTTCTGCCCGTCCTTTCGCTGAAATCCGTGGGTCCATAACGAGCTGCACCAGATCAACGAGCAGATTGCATACGATGAACAGGCAGGCCGCCAGGAAGACATAACATTGAATAACGGGAATATCCCGATTAAATATCGCATCGACAAAATAACGTCCGAACCCAGGCCAGGAAAACACCTGCTCTACAATAATGGTGCCTGTGAGCAGCTTGCCCATACTCATCCCCATTCCTGTAATAAGGGGCGATATGGCGATTTTCAGGACATGCTTGAGCATAATCACTCTTTCGCGAATCCCGCGTGTTCTCGCATACTGTACATATGTCTCCTGCAATTGCTCCAGTACACTGGAACGTAACAATCGGGTGTAGACCGCAATAAGAATCAAGGAGAGAGTAATCGTAGGCAGAACCAGATTCTCCCACGATCCACGCCCCTCCACAGGCAGCCAGTCCAATTTCACTGAGAAAAAGAAGATCAGCAGGTAACCGAGCCAGAATTGCGGAATAGATGCTCCAAAATAGGAAATCGTACGGCTGACCATGTCAATCCAGCTATTCTTATACACCGCCGCCAGTATTCCCAATGGAATACTCACCAAAGCGGATAACAACATACTCCAGAAGGCTAGTTCAGCCGTAGCGGGAATCCTTAGTTTCACTTCATCCCATACGGGTTTGTTGGTGAGATACGAAGTGCCGAAGTCGAGCTTGGAAATCTTCTGAATCGTATGCACATATTGGGTTAACATAGGCTGATCCAGACCGAACTCATGCCGCTTTTGCGCAAGCAGCTCCGGTGTGGGATAGATATGAGCAGCTGTCAGATAAGCCTCGGCCGGATCAACTGGTGATATATGAATAAGCGCAAAGGTAACAAGTGTAGCGATAAAAACGATAGGAATGATCGCGATCATTCGTTTCCCGATATAACTGATCAACAAACTTCCTCCCTTTTATCAAGCTACATGGATCATTATTGGTTGCCCAATTCAATGCCTACAAACGGATTCTCATCACGGTTTGCCGGGAAAATAAAGTTGGAAATTTTCTTCTGATATACCGCCGTTTTCTTAACATACGAGATGGGGACAATCGCCGATTGTTCCTGGAGTGTTGTCAGGATAGAGCCATACAGCTCCTGACGTTTCGTCTCATCTGTTGATGATAGTGCGGCATGTACCTGCTCGTCCAGTTCCTTTTTCATCGGCAAGGCACTGAGCGTCTCAGAGATACCAAATCCAGGGCTCGCTACAACGTTAATGAAAGAATGTGGATCATACGGAGCACCATAGTTGTACCAGAAATACAGGTCAAAATCATTGGCTTTCAAACGTTTGATCTGTACCGTCAGTTCTAGCCCAGTGAGGTTTACCTTAACCCCAAGCTCGCTCCATTCCGCCTGAATGGTCTCAGCCATCGCTTTCTGAATCGGGTCCGTCTTGTCAAAAATCATTTCGAATTCAAGCTGTTGTCCGTCTTTCTCACGAACGCTACCATTCGCAGGCATCTTCCAACCCGCTTCATCCAATAAAGCTTTGGATTGTTCCACGTTATATTCGATCGGTTTCAGGTCAACATTGGTGTATGGGTAGTTTTTGGATAGTGCCGTATCTGCCGGTTCTTCCAGACCCAGAGTGATGCCTTCCACCATCGCTTTTTTGTTAAATCCTTGCTGGAGCGCCATCCGCACTCTGAGATCAGACAGCTTCGGATTGGAGGAATTCAGCAGCAGATCTCGCGTACCTACCGGATCAGACAGCTGACTCACATATTTATCGTTGTCACGAAGCTGTTGGAACGCATCCAGACTGATCATACCTTCACCATAGATCAGGTCGAGATCACCTTTTTCAAAAGCAAGCACGCGGGTTTCTGCATCAGGGATGATCTTAACCGTAATCTGATCCACCTTCGGTGCGGTTCCCCAATAATTCGGGTTGCGTTTGAAAACAGCATATTCGTCCTGCTTGTAATCAGCCAGCATCCACGGGCCCGTTCCAACTGGCTCTTTGATGCCTTGGGATGTATCTCCGTCATCCGGGAATCCGGCTTCACCCAGGAAGCGGAAAGGACGAACCACAGACAAATCCTGAAGAACAGGATAGTACGGCTCTGTGAGTGTCATACGGAACGTGTGGTCGTCCACAACCTCTGTCTTGTCGAGCACACCTACAATGCCCAGCCAGCTATGTGTAGCTTTATTTTTCATCACAGCGTCAAAATTCTTTTTCACAATCTCAGCATTAAATGGCGTACCATCTGAGAATTTCACACCTTGGCGAAGCTTAAATGTATATACTTTGCCGTCATCGGAGATGGTCCATGATTCTGCCAGCGCAGGTTCCAGTTTTCCGTCCTTCTGGTAACTGATCAGTGGCTCATAGAGCATGGATTGGGCAAATAATTGCGAAGGATTGTACGTGTGCGGATTCATTGTACCGATATCACGTGGCCATGACATCGTAATCGACTTCGTAGATGTTTGATCCGAAGCAGCAGATGAGGATTCATCTCCACTTCCTGTATTGCTGCAACCCACAATAACGAATAACAACAAGAGCATAGTTGCCAACGTGAGGGCCGAAGATTTGCGATGTTGTACAGACATGAATGTTGAACCCCTTTTCTCTATTTTATGATAATGATTATCATATTCATCCATTAAGAATAGGCAGGAGCCCTCCTTTTGTCAACAAAATTCGACATAGTATGCATCACTACTAAATATGCCAAAAAAGCCCTTCCTGTATGAGGAAGAGCCTCTCGACCTGCATATGAATCACAACTGAAAAAATAAGCTCCACCATAATCTGTTATTCCTTGCTCACAGCATGGAAATCACGAAAGTACATATGGAGATATATCACTGAGATTCATCATCACATACACCTTCTTGTTTCTCGTTTAAACTTCTACAGCGATGCCCTCATAGAACCGACGAATTACCTGCTCCGCTGGCTTGCCGTAAACTCCATATCCGTCATCGGTCAGCGCATCCTTCTCCGCGTGCAGATGTGCGCTCCAATCCCACAGACCGAATCCGCGTACCCAGTCACGCTGACTGACATGCCGAAACATGGCTTCATAGAAATGCTCCTGTTCCTCCGCGCTGACTTCACCTTCCAGCCCCCAATCGTTCGGTACCTGGGCTGATCCACTGCGGCTGGGACAACCTGCTTCCGCAAAGAAAAAGGGTTTGCCATAGGGAGCAATCACCTGTTCAATACGATCCAGTTGCGCCTCCCAATCTCCGATGGGATAATAACCACTGGAAGAGATGACGTCAACGGCATCCCACCATTTCACATGACCTTCCTGATATTTATCCGTGTTGTATGACACCAGTCCCGTGTAGACTTCACGCACAGCGGCGATCACCTCGCGCCACTCCTGATCCCGACGCTCGGATTGCACCATCTCACAGCCAACAATGAACATCTCACACTTTTCCTGCTCTGCAATCGCTGCATAATGCTTCTGAAATGCTGTGTAGCTGCGGAACCAATCCTTCCACTTTGGCTCACACGGCACGTCGATATCAAAAAAGTTAATGTGTGCACGCCATGTGCCATCGATGCAGTTAACGGTTGGTTTCAGAATGACATGCAGCCCGAGTGTACGGGCATAACGAATCATGTCCACCAGTTCATCATCCTCCACCAGATGTGCACCCCGATACTTGACCTCTACCGCCTGCGGATGATCCTGATGTGCCGCCAGTGCAAAAACAACATGAGAACTGCCTGTACATTCTGCCATCAGGCGCAAAGATTCTTCGGCTTCCGGCTTACGGAAGTCACCCTTGCCACTCATCCAACCAAATGTAAATCCCTTGATATAATCCATATGCATTACAGCTTGCCCTCTTCATGATCTCCGGCAATAACTTCATCCGTCTCGATCACATAGTTCACGATCTCTTCGATGGTTGTGTACGCCACGCCCACATACGTGTCGGCGGCGCCGTAATAGATAGCGATACGTCCGGTCTCGGCATCATGCAGTGTTGCACACGGGAAGATGACGTTATCAACGAAGCCTTGTTCTTCGTACCATTTTTCCGGTGTCAGTACAAAGTTGGAGGAACGATATTTTACTTTGGATGGCTCATCCAGATCCAGAATGACCGCCCCCATGCTATAGACAAAACCATTACAGGTCCCAGTGACGCCATGGTAGAACATCAGCCAGCCTTCGGACGTTTCGATCGGAGCGGGCCCACCGCCAATTTTGACCGATTGCCACCAGCCTTGGCCGCCCTTGCTCATCACATGACGATGCTTGCCCCAATACACGAGATCCGGGCTTTCACTCAGGAAGATGTCCCCGAATGGCGTGTGTCCACTGTCACTTGGTCTGGACAACATTACATAGTTATCGTTGATTTTGCGTGGGAATAACACGCCATTACGGTTAAACGGCAGCATTGGATTTTCGAGGCGGACAAATGTTTTGAAGTCATCTGTTTTGGCCAGGCCCAGTGCTGCGCCGTAGAAGTCTGTACACCAGATGATGTAATACGTGTCCTCGACTTTGACCAAACGTGGATCGTACGCATAGTTCGGCATAAACGGATCGCCATTTTCATCTACAAATGCAATGCGCTCTTCTTCAATTGTCCACTCCAAACCGTCGTCACTCGCCCCCATGTGCAGATGCGGACGTCCATTAACGGTTTCGGCGCGGAATACACCAATGAATTTTCCTTCATACGGTACAACGGCACTGTTGAAAATGCGGGCAACACCTTTGACCGGGTTACGCGGAACCACCGGGTTGGCCGAATGTCTCCATACCGGGCCTTCCGTTCCCTCCGGTTTGTTCTCCCAAGGCATATTCGGCAAAGCGTCCCCAACAATGTGTACGTTTTCTGTTTCAGCAACTGACATTTTTCATTTCTCCCTTCGGTTAGGCTTTATGAAATGAATACTTAAAATTGCACTAGACCACTTTGATGACAGAACAACCTTCCGATCGCCGTTATCCCCAGATTTTTTTTGATCCCCTTATAAAAGGGAAAAATCCGGTTATAAATGCGAACACTCCGTTTCTCCAGCTTTTTTCTGTCCTCTTCGTTCCTGTGTATTCTCATATGCATTTCATATAGCCTTTCGTTTTTTTATTTAACTGAGCCTTGCGCGAAGCCATTGTAGATGTACTTCTGTAACAGCAGGAAGATGATCATCGTTGGAATAATGGCGATCATGATGCCGGCGCTGATGACCTCCCACTGCGATCCGAACGGTCCCTTGAATTTGAACAAGGCGGTGGATATGACCTGTAGATCGGTCTTTGGCATGTAGAGGAACGGTGTGTAGAAATCGTTATAGATGTTCACACCCTTCACGATAATGACCGTTACAATGGCCGGTTTCAGCAGTGGCAGAATGATTTTCCAGTAGATCGTGAAGTACGACGCGCCGTCCAGCATAGCGGATTCATCTAATGCACTTGAGATGGAGCCCAGGAATTGCAGGAAGATATAAACCGCGATGATATCTGTGCCCAGGTACATCACGATGGCCGCCCAGCGTGTGTTAAACAGGTCGAGCGCGTTGATGATCTGGAATGTGGCGACCTGCGTTGTAACACTTGGAATCAGGGTAGCGAGCAGGAATGCCGCGACCATAATTTTCTTGCCCTTGAATTTGAACCGATCCAGCACATACGCGATCATGGAACCCGTTAAGGTCGCTCCTATAATAGAGATGATCAGGATAATAATTGTATTTTTGAAACCAACCAGCATGTTGCCATCCACAAAAGCCTTCGCATAGTTCGCGAAGTTCAGCCAGTTGGCTGGCGGGCCAAGCGGGCTGCTGGTAGCGTATTCCGCATTCGTTTTGAGAGATGCAAACAGGATGACCACGATCGGTAACAGCGCGATAAACGCCGCAAGCACCAGGGAAGCATATTTAACCACGCTCGCAAGGGTGTATTTGAGTTGTGTCACGTTTATTCCTCCCCTTTCATGGTGACGCGCTGCACAAGCGTAACGAGAATAACGATTAAGAGCAGCACCACAGCCATGGCGGATGCCAGTCCCAGCTTGCCATATTTAAACGCCAAATGAACCGTCTGGATTACAAATGTCATACTGCCGTTGGAACCATCGGTCATGATATATGGAATATCGAACGCACTAATTGCGCCGCTAATCGCCAAGATCAGGTTGAGCTGCAGGATACGTGTAATGCTTGGCAGGATGATGTGGCGGAATTGCTGCCAGCGATTGGCGCCATCAATATCGGATGCTTCATACACATCCTTTGGAATGGAGGAGATTGCACCCAGGAAAATGATAAAGTTGAAGCCCATGTATCTCCATACTGATGCACCTGCGAGTGACACGTTGATAATATTCGGATTACCGAGCCAGAGTTGCGTGTATTGTCCCAGCCCTACAGCATGCATGAGCATATCGAGTGTACCGTCCGGTTTGAAGAAAAAGAGGAAGATAAAACCGATGGCTACTCCATTCAGCAAATAAGGGAAAAACAGTATGCCTTTGAAAAAGTTTTTGCCTCGAACTTTGAAACTCAGAATGGTGGCAAAGTAAAGCGCCAAGCCCATCTGTAAGAACGTAGCCACGAAGTAGTACAAGCTGACAATAAATACTTTGAAGTATTCAGGATCACTGAATATGCGCGTATAGTTCTCAAAGCCAACATAATCAAACCTTTTGCTATATCCGTTCCAATCGGTGAAACTGTATTTGAACATGTTGATGACCGGTAAGTATGCAAACGTGAACAGCAACGCCAGCGGAATAATTGAGAAGGCACAGATAATAAATATGCGTTGCGCTGAGTAGCCCCAATTCGAAAGTTTTAAGTACTTCATGCTCTCCACACCTCCAAGCGGTTCTCCCGCCTATATATCGAAAGACTCCCGTCCAATGGAATTCCTGCGGAATAACTGCCGGGGAAGAGCATGGGTACCATGCTTTCAAATACCACATATTCCATGCTCCATTCATATATGGATTCCTATATCCCCGCAGTCCATTCATCACCTGATCCACTTACGTTAATCCAATTATTTTGTGAGTTCTGCCCGTGCTTTGACCCACTTGTCGTTCAGATCTTTCATGATGTCGTCATACGATTCCTTGCGGTTCCCAATACCTGCTTCGATAATGCGTTTCTTGAAGTCAGGCTGCCAGAGACCGATTTCGCCTTCGTTATCAATCTTGTCGACCAGACCTTCCTGACCTTCTTTGGCAGGCGTGAGTGTGGAGAATTTCACATCTTTATATTGATCCAAAATTGGTGGTAATTCCGCGTTTTTGTCTGCATCCATACCGCCGCCCTGTTCAACTGCATAGTTCGATTTCGCCAGGAACCAGTCAATCCATGCTTTGGCAGCAGGTTTGTTCTCACTGTTCACGTTCATGCCGATGTTATAGTCGGCGGAGAGCGGAACCACAACCTCACTTGCATTGGTTGGAAAAGGAAGGAATCCGATGTCATCCGGTGTATCCGTCATGCCTTGAATCTGTGTGATGGCCCAAGAGCCCAGTGCCATTGTGGCAATTTTGCCTTTGGCGAGATCCGCTTTGGAGCTTTCCCAGTCGGTTGTCGTTGGATCTTTCTCGATTAGACCGTTCTTGGCTGCATCATAGAGCACTTTATATAGTTCATAATGCGGCTGACCAGGCACAAAGTTCTCATCTGTGTTCGGTTGGTCCACGTTAACGTAATCCACACTGCCTGCAACGGTTGGCAGATCCGATTCCCATTGGGTGAGAGCCCAGCCCGATGCATAGTTGGTGTAGAGCGGAACCGCATCTGTATTGTCTTTGACCAGTTGAAGCGCAGCCTGGAATTGCTCCGGTGTTTTGGGAACTTCCATAATGCCTGCGTCTTTGAAGACCTGTTTGTTATAAATGATTCCGGAGAACGTAATCACGGTAGGGATACCGTATACCTGACCATCCACCATGCGTTCTTCAATGGCGGTGTATTTGTCTTTTAATTCATCGTACGTGCCGAGCGGCTCGAAAAAGTCCGGGATATCTGCGATCGGAACACTGGTCGGGATCATCAGTACATCACCGTAATCCTTGGTGCTCATACGGATCTTCACTTGTCCTTCGTAGTCGGCCAGTGCCTGGAAATTTACTTTCACATCGGAATATTCCTTGTTGAACTCAGCCGCATAGTCTTTGAACACGGTATCTACAATATCTGTCCGTTGTGTCAGAACAGTTATTTCACCTTTGATATCTGCCGGATCTGTGCTGATCTCCTCCCCTGCCTGCGAAGATCCACCTCCGGATGAACATGCAGCAAGTAGCGAAGTGATGAGCAACATCGTCAGCAACATCATCCAACCTTTGTTTTTTTTCAATTGTTTCGACCCCTCTCTTAAGTTAATTAAGTTATCGTTAAGGTTACAAAATGAATTCTATTATGGTAACGCTTACCTGTCAATTAAATTATTTATAACTTAACAAGAAAAATTGCGATGCATTTCGTTGACATCTGTTTTTTAGAGCACTAATATTGATTAATAAAGTTACCGTTAACTTAATTTAATTAGATTGATGCACTATTTTGAAGGAGCGCTCACTTATGAATACAAAAACAACCGAACTTCAATCTGAGATTAAGGAGCATTGGGAGAAGCAGATTTTACCCTTCTGGTCTAACCTTAAAGATACAACCCACGGTGGATTCTACGGCTGGGTTGGCAATGATCTTCAGGTTAACCAGCAGGCCCCCAAAGGCGGGATCGCCACGGCACGGCAACTATGGTCTTTTGCAGCAGCCTATCGGATTACCAGAAACGAAAGATGGCGCGAGCATGCTGAACATGCATACCGTTTTCTCGCTGACCATGTGATGGATACCGAATATGGCGGCATGTACTGGATGGTAGATTACACAGGGGAAGCACTGGATACGAGCAAACATGTGTATACGCAATCATTCGGCGTGTATTCACTCAGTGAGTACTATCGTGCAACTGGGGATGCTTCTGCATTGGAACTTGCGAAAACGCTTTTTTCTCTAATCGAGGACAAAGGTTTGGATGCCGAACTACCTTCGTACAAGGAACAATTTGATCGCACATGGAAGGAACAGCCTAATGAAATGCTGAGCGAAAATGGGGTGATTGCGGATTACACAATGAATACGCATATCCATGTGCTGGAGGCCTACACCACGCTCTATCGCGTGTGGCCGGATCAACAAGTGAAGGTGGCGCTGGAACGCCTGCTCGGAATTCTATATGAACGGGTGTATGACCAAAACACCAAGTTTCTCGGCGTATTTTTCAACAAACAGTGGGAATCCATCATTGATCTCCGCTCGTTCGGACATGACATTGAGGCCAGCTGGCTAATCGACGAAGCACTGAAAGTGCTGGGGATGGAACAACATCTGGAGTATGCGGCGATGGTAACGGATATTGCCTATAACATCTCCAATGTAGCCGTGAATGCGGATGGTTCCCTGTTAAATGAACAAGAAGGTGATCATATCGATGAGAAGCGAATCTGGTGGGTTCAGGCCGAGGCGATGGTCGGTTTCTATAACGCGTATCAGCGTACAGGTGATCCATTGTTTCTGGAGAGAGTGGAACGCTTGTGGGACTACACAAAAGAAAACATCATTGATCAGCGCGCTGGTGGGGAATGGTACTGGTCGGTTGACGGCAACGGTACACCGGATCAGAGCGAAATTGCCGGACCGTGGAAATGCCCGTATCACAATAGCAGATTCTGTATTGAACTAATTGAGAGGATGGGATCAGAATGATACACCCGAAATACAAGGAGTTACTGGAGAAACAGGAGCAGCTGCTTACTCGCCCTAATGAGATCAATTCTTCCTTCTACAACGGCGTATATGATCGGTACCAATATCCAGTTATCACTCGCCATCATGTACCGCTGCATTGGAGATTCGATCTGGATGAGACGACGAACCCGCATTTCATGGAGCGCCTGGGCATTAACGCTACACTGAACCCAGGAGCCATCTATTTCAATGGCAAATACGTCATGGTTATTCGTACCGAAGGATTGGATCGCAAATCAATCTTCGCGCTCTCCGAGAGCGATAATGGTATCGACGGATTCCGTTTCACGGGTAAACCATTGGTCTGGGAAGATATCGATGCGGATGAAACCAATCAGTATGATATGCGCCTTGTTCAACATGAGGATGGCTGGATCTATGGCATCTATTGCTCGGAACGTAAAGACCCGGAGGCTCCTGCATTTGATACATCCAGCGCAGTTGCACAGGCAGGACTGGTTCGTACACGAGATCTCACAAGCTGGGAACGGTTGCCCAACATCACAACGAATTCCCCTCAACAGCGCAATGTCGTATTGCACCCGGAATTCGTGGATGGAAAGTATGCCTTCTACACCCGTCCACAGGACGGTTTCATCTCAACAGGCAGTGGCGGCGGAATCGCCTTTGGTCTGTGTGAGGATATCTTGAACCCTGTCATTCATGAAGAGACAATTATCGACGAACGGCAATATCATACGGTATATGAGGTCAAAAACGGTCAGGGCCCTGCTCCGCTTAAGACGGATCGTGGCTGGATTCACATTGCTCACGGTGTTCGGAACACCGCGGCAGGCCTGCGTTATGTGTTATACACCTTTGCCACCGATCTGAATGATCCGGCGCGTATTATTGCCAAGCCGGGCGGCCACTTCATTGCCCCTTATGACGATGAGCGTGTAGGCGATGTGTCCAATGTTATTTTCTGTAATGGTGCTGTAGTCAACGAAAATGACGAGGTCTTTATCTATTACGCATCCAGTGATACCCGCTGTCATGTGGCAACAACTACGCTGGAAAAACTAGTCGATTATACGTTTAATACACCGGCTGATCCATATCGTTCCCTGGATTGTGCCAGCCATCGGGGTCAGCTGATTGAACAGAATGAGAAGCTTTTACAGAAACAATTAACGTAACATCGGTAGAGCGTCCTCTCAGGGAAACCTGCAATGTGCTGAAAATTAGCGAAACAACAGCCAGAATTGCTTTATTCCAAGTGGGTAACGATGTATACTGATATGGATTGTTATTATGTGCGGAGAAAACACTCATCATAATGACAGCACATTGTGCCTATACCGGCTTGAAGGAGGCGACCATACTGAAGAACAATATCACCATGCGGGATATCGCCGACAGGCTCGGGGTCAGCAGTGTGACCGTCTCGAAAGCATTGAATGATAAAGATGGCGTGAGTGGCGAATTAAAGGAAAAAATTAAAGTGCTTGCTGTTGAAATGGGCTATCGGTATAATGCTGCTGCCCGTTCCATGAAGGAAGGCTTAACCCATAATATTGGCGTAATTATCCCGGAGCGTTTTACTGGGCCTACGCAGTCGTTCTATGTACGCGTGTTTCAGCGCATCACCAAACATCTGGAGGAACAAGGCTACTACGGCATTCTGCACATTCTGAATGTGGAGGATGAGGAAGAATTAACACTGCCCAAGCTTTACAGCGACAACAAGGTCGATGGTTTCATCGTGCTCGGACAGATCAGCAAAGAGTATATTGAACTGGTGCGATCGATGGAAGTTCCCAAAATGTTTCTCGACTTCTACGATGAACATTCGGACATCGATTCCGTCGTTACCGATAACTTCTACGCTGCCTATGAGCTGACGAACTATCTGGTTCAGCAGGGCCACCGTGACATTGCTTACGTGGGAAACCTGTATTCCACGAGCAGTATCCAGGACCGATTCCTTGGGTATTACAAATCCTTGCTGGAACATCGGTTGCCGATGAATCCGGATCTGGTTCTGAATGATCGGGATGAACGGGGTACGTTTATTGAGATTGATCTGCCGGAACAGCTGCCAACCGCTTTTGTATGCAACTGTGATCAGGTCGCTCATCTGCTCGTTCAAAAACTGACTTCCATGGATATTCAGGTGCCTGGCCAATGCTCTGTTGTTGGTTTTGATAATGATATCTATGCGATGCTCTCCGATCCCAAGCTGACAACTGTTGAAGTGGATGTGGAACAGATGGCGCGCACGGCAGTTCAGTCCATGCTCAAAAAGGTCGACAACCCGAACCGCAGTTTCGGCCGTGTACACGTGAAAGGCAACATCATCTATCGTGAATCGGTAAGTGCTGTGTCTGCCTCATCAGATACTATGGATATTTGAATAAAAAAATGAAATCAACGAACACAGATGACTGGCCTTTATCTTACTGGCCAGTCTTTTCTGATGCATTGGAGCTTAACGACGGCGATGATCTGTTGAATCCTTCAAAAATGTAGTCGTTCTCCAAATCGAGAGGATGAGGATCAGCTCATACACATTGGTTAAAGTACCGGTTTCCACTGGCAGGGAGATTAACTGCCCTACAAACAACAAGGCAGTTCCAACAAACAGCCAAACCCATTTATGTTTGAAAAGAACGACCAGGCTAACAAATAACAGAACAATCCCCACGATGATCACCATCATCGGCGGACCTCCATGACCTTCTGCCATATATCTCAGCACTCCATACTCTTCTGTAACTTTGAGATTTTTAACCTCAGATAAAGTAAAGCCTACAATCTGGTAGATAACCAGACCTAAAGTTATCAGCCATGCCACCACACTCGTTATACTTCTATTGGCAAACTTGGCACCTGAGCTGCGCAAGATATGGTAGCCAACAAGAATAAGGGTAGGCGTAGCAAAGGCATGCAGCCAAAATCGAAGGCTACTGAGAACCATTAGCGGTTCCCCATCCCCTATCAAATTACCTACAGCAATAATTCCATTATCATATGCCAAGCTGAACGCTACAAATAGCTGAAAACTGGAATACGCGAGCCATTGCTTCCTCTGGGTTAAATCGACGGCCATCCAAACAACAAGTATCAAATAAACAAGCGTAAGTGCGGAATATATCCATACATCCAAGCTGCTTCACCATCCTTATTGGTCAATTCTAATAAATTATATTTACCGGTAAGTAAAATTACAAGGCGTACTTGTATAAATGGTTAATTTGTCATAAATTACTCACTGATGTAATGAAGATGAATATCGATATATAACGTTTACCCGGAAGACTAACACATGCTTTAGCTCGAGATTATTCACCCTTACGAGGAATCATTATTCAAACAACCCGCAAACTGTTTATGGAGCTGATTCATATAAAAAGAGCACTCCCGGCTATCGTAGCTGCAGGAGCACTCTTTTCCTTATTTGAAGAACGTAAAAGCAACGGGTTACTCTGATATCAATAACTTGTCTTCAACCAATTATCCTTGGACCAGGTCAGTTTACCGGAACCCGCGCCATTGGAAGCCGTGAGGCGTGCATTCAACGTAGATGGATCATCCGTGGTATAGCTATAAGGAAGTGTCGAGAAGCCGTTCCAAGAGAACGATTTCACCACGGCCGGGATTGGCGCCAGTGGACTGCCAGACGTATCACTGCTGCCACGGAATGAGCTTCCATCCAAAGAATACATGGTATCGGTCACTCTGATTTTGCCGGTATAGGTTGGGTCTGCCGGATCGGTCTGATTGTTGCGAACAGGATACAGCACGTCCTTGATGACTGATTTCTCGACCAATACGGCTCCGCTCTCTGTGGAGATTGCCCCATTGCCAATGATATCGAACTTATAACCTTTGGACGCAATCGCTGTTGCCATCGCCGTTGTAATTTTGGCTTTAGCGGCACGTGCCCCTGTCGAATCCATCACGATGTTGTATGCATGTGCGTTGCCTCCACGCAGGCGCGGCATCCGATCCTGAATATCTTTGTACAGATTATGGTGCAGCGTCATGGACAGGTTGGCGTTAGCTGATTCCAAGCTGGTCGAACCGACCAGATGTCCTTTCTTTTGTGGTCCGGAGATAGCGATAATATCGGCTTTGCTAAGACCTACAGCACTGCTGCGCAGGTAGTTGTACATGGGATAGGAAGCCTTGTTTGCTTCCAATTCGTTAATCTGCTGGGTGACCCAGCTGTTCGAGCTGCCGTCATCCCCTTTGAAGAGGGACCAGGAGATGGTCACGCCGCTGGTTCCTTTTTTCGAATCGACGAGTCCGTCATAGGCTTTATTAAATGTGCAGTGATCAATCCACACGTTGCTGTTCTCCTCCAGGGTGATGTAATCCCAATCGTTCTTGTCGTAATCACCTTTGGTGGATTCATCCCATTCCCATAACTCATCAAATTCCAGGTTGCGGATGATGACATTTGAGCTTCGTTTCACGCTGATCGCAGCGTGTTTGATCTTGGAACCATTGGCGGAGAAAATCGTGAGTCCATTGAAACCGTCAATCGTGAGCTTGCTGACACCGGTCTGTTTTAATACGGGATGTGTCAGCGCATCATTATGCTTGGCAAAAGGAGAAGTCTGCGCTGCGCTCGGAATTTCATTCCATCCCAGATTCAGATCGTTCATGATCTCAACAACTTTGACACCGGAGTTCTTTTTCAGCGCCAATGCCAGATCGGTCGCATTATACACTTTCTTATACGTGGCTGTGTTTGATTCGCTAATGATGCCGCCGCCCGCATTCCCTTGGGAGAAGCCTGTTAGATTGTAGTCTGCGTTACCCGCTGCCTGCACACTTGCCGGGCCGGACAATAAAGTTAACCCTAACGTTAGAGCCAGAGCTGTGCTGCATAAGCTTCGAAATTTGCTTTTCATCGATTCCATTCCTCCCAATATATGATGATGACATTCGTCCATCGCTGCCATGCCAGGTACGAAGGACATGTTCTCAATGTAAATGTCGAAAGCGATTACAACAATAATCCGTATCTCACATGTGGTTAGGAAAGACTGGTATGGTAAGGGTTTGTACTGTAAGCAACCTTGAATCGTACAGAGTTAACTTGGAGAGTGAGGTTTCAGGGATACATCGTGGTAACAAGAACTTTCCAAATGGGATGAAATTAAAAAAGCAGGACTGCATCTGCCGCAGACCTGCTCGATTTTACTTTTTGATGGAACGTGTCCAGAAGCCGCCATGGAACTGTTTGGGCTCCACGGTAATAACAAATGCTTTGGGGTCCAGATCGAGAATCGTCTGGTAGAGCAATTTCTGGTTTTTACGTTTTGCCAGAATCTCCATCACAAGCCGATCTCCATCACGTCCACTACCCACCCACGCAGTAACACCGTACCCTTTATCCCGCAGGGCATTCGCGACGCTTCCATCCAGCTGATTACAGATTACTTTAACGGTGATATAACCGAGCGCAATCTTTTCTTCAATCCACGCTCCGAGCAGCACACCCAATCCGTAACCTACCGCATATACAATCAGGGCCTCCGGTTGTTTCAGATAGTTTAACACCAGATTCAGACCGAGCACATAGATCACAATCTCACCCATGCTGATCAGTGCGGCGATGTATTTCTGTCCTTTGAGTGTCAGAATCATCCGGAGTGTATAAGCGGATACGTACACAATCTGGATCAAAAAGATAAATACCAATATTTTAAACAATCACAATCCCTCTTTCCTGGCCCTCACAACGGAATTGGCCCTTTGCTGCATATACTCGACGATTTCGTTTCATCTATGCTTCCTGTATGTTTGCTCTATCTCCATCATTGGACGTTATGCCCTCATTCTAAACGGTTGAATGTAAATCCGTAGGCATTTTCTGCTCTCTGGCATGCCGGAACTGCAATTATAGAACCGTTTGTACCGATTATCAACCCGGCGGAGGTCCCAGGGTCGAAAATGGGAGTCTTTGAATATGCTGTATCATCATAAAGCCAAGCACGCTGGCACAGGATATCAGGTCAAAACCAGGATGGATGGGTCAAAACAAAAAGGGGGTACCGTCATGCAGTTATGGCAGGAGATGGAGCGGGAAGGCATGGAGGAACTCATTTTTTGCCATGATGCAGATAGTGGATTGAGGGCGGTCATTGCCATTCATAACACGGTCCTTGGACCTGCGCTCGGCGGATGCCGCTACTGGACGTATGCATCCGAGGAAGAAGCTGTTCGGGATGCTGTGAAGCTTGCCAAAGGCATGACGTACAAAAATGCAATCTCTGGACTACCGTATGGTGGCGGGAAAGTGGTCATATGGGATGTACCTTTTGCCAAGAATACAAAACCGGATGAGGATGGTTGCGGATCTCAAAGTGTTGAGCAGGTCGCTGGAGATCTAGGGGTAGAGCAGCAAAAGGGCGCTGCCGCTGAACGGAAAGTCGCCGCTGATGAGATGACACATCCACAAGATAAAAATCGGGATACTTACGTATCCAAGCGGGCGCAGCGCTTTCGCGCACTGGGTCGTTGTCTAGAGCGGCTAAATGGACGGTACGTGACCGGTCTTGATCTGGGTACCACGGCGACAGACATGGACCAGATCCGGCTGGAGACCGCACATGTGACGGACACCACGGGTTCGCTTGGGGCGCAGGATGACTTCACTGCCGAGATGACCGCCTACGGCGTACACATCGGCATTGTGACCTCGCTGCGCCAGCAAGGCATTGCATCTTTGCAGGGCATTCCCGTTGCCGTCCAGGGACTGGGCAAGGTCGGGTATGCCCTGTGCCGTTACCTGCATGTAGCCGGGGCACGGCTCATTGTGGCAGACGTTGTACCGGAGCGTGTACAACGTGCCCTTGTGCAGTTCAGCGGCGCCATCTCGGCCGATCCGGCCCATATCCACGCCGCTGACTGCAAGGTCTTCGCCCCCTGTGCCCTAGGGGGCGTACTGACCCCGGCAACGGTGGAGGAGCTGCGCTGCTCCATCGTTGCCGGGGCGGCCAACAACCAGCTGAGTGAACGACAGCTGGTTGCAGGCCGCATGCAGGCGCGCGGCATCCTGTACGCGCCTGATTATGTGCTCAACGCAGGCGGAATCATCTCCACCGCCTACGAGCTGGAAGGCGCCGGGCCTGACCTGATCCGCCAAAAGGTGGCGGGGATTGCAGGCACGCTAAGCAAAGTATACGCAGAAGCTGCGCTATCTGCGATCTCCACAGCCGATGCAGCCGATCGGCTAGCCGAATCCATCCTCCGCTCAGGCCATACAAGATAGGGTGCCCCCTCCCGGGGAACCTCCACTGCTTTACTTCATTCTAACGAACCTGACACACGCTATTTGGTCCTTTAAGCATGGATCTAAAATCTAACGAATCTCAGACATGTTATTGTGCATAGTTTGGTCCTTTTTCAAGATAAATAACTACTTTCTGAAGAATAGCGTTCTTGAGGTTCGTTAGAATTTATATTTCAGATTTTGACCCTGAATAGGTTGTCTCAGGTTCGTTAGCGCTGCGGCGAAGGTTTCTTTGGGGTAGTATCTATGGGGGAGTATCACCTATCAAAAAGAGCTAACCCCGACATCCGTGTCCAGGTTAGCTCTTTTACCCTCTCTTATCGTTTAGCGCTCTTACTCTCTTACTCTACTACTCCTTAAACTGCAACCGGCCTCTTCTTCGCTGTCTTCTTCTCCTGAAACAGTAGCGTCCACAGCAACACATTCGCTACGATCAGTAGCGCACCATAGATCCATACGCCCCCCGACACTGATCGGAAAAAGACATGGACTCCCCATAACATAGCAAGCACAGGGAGGGCGGCGAATACATACCAACCATCACTTTGCTGCGCCATACTGAAGGATTGGGAGAACGGTGGCTTACGCAACAACAATTTGCCTGCCAGTGGGACAAGCGCCGTAGCCGTCAGCATAATAATCGCAATATCCGGCAGTATCCGTGATCCAAATGTCCAGGTAAACAAAATGGCATTTGCCAGAAATATAGGCAGGAACATGTTGCATAAGAATGCCTTTAGAGCTCCTTTATATAACGCGCTATCATTCGCCATCGGTGCAGCCCGAAAAGTCCAGAATGCCTTATATTGTCCTGAAAATTTCAGCATGACCACCACCGTTACAACCAGCATCAGCACGATGTAAAAGGTGTATACAAACGAACTTTGTCTAAACTCCGCCCAACTAGAAGATTGCAATTCAGTAAACCAAAATACATAAGGTAAAACAAATGATAAACCAAGCGATGGATACACCTTCAGCTTGAATTCCCGTTCATTACGCATCATGCTGGCTGACAGACGGAAGCAAGCCTGCTCTTCTCTCGAACGACTGACCACCTTGGAGATCAACCGATCCCATCTTCCACGTCTGCGTCCGGAGGACTGACCCGAATGTGCCATTTTTTCCAAATACAATTCAAAGGAAGGCATAAGCTTCACATATACGATCATACTCACCACAGGAACCAAGACTGCCAGTGCTGTGAACGTATAGATCCACACATTCCCGCCCCCTGCAAATAACCATTCATATGCAGCCGCATACCATAACGGAGGTAACAGCAACTGCCACCAAGCCGGGGTAAATACCATACCAAAATCAATAATGCTGAACGAACGGATGACCAGCTGATAACCGATCGCAATCCCTACCGAAAGCAGAATCTGTACCATATTGATCATATCCTTCAGCTTCTCACCATCCAGAAACTTCATCATGAACAGATAGATTAGAGACGTTGTCACCAGAATCAGCATATTGATCAGAATCAGTTCCACAAGGAAAATCAGAAAGAATCCGATCCCATGCGTCACCAACGCGGCAATTAGCGGTATACCGGTTAATGAACCCGTCAGCAATAGCAGATAAACGCCTGCGTGGATGGCTCGGGCCATCCCCACCGTTCGTCCATTAACGGGCTTAGTCATAATGATATTGCGATCCCGGATGTCCAGCAGCACGGATGAAAAATCCGAGATCATAGACGTCATGATCATAAACATTAAGATGCCAAACACAAGACCCATCTGAAGCATGAAATGCCCCGTATCCCAGACGATGAAGGGAACCATCATCAGTCCCATTAATCCATACAACCACAGGGAACGAAGAAACTGATTCCCTTCCTTGCGCTCTTTTTTCCCTGAATTGTTGGATAAAATGGTAGGTACTCTGCGTTGATCCATCTGGAACTTCACTCGCAAGATCAGGCGCAGCACATCATAATCCGCCCCTGTTCTGGCGATAAGCGGACGAAAGCGATCCAGAATCTTGAGTGTGCGGAAGTCGGAGGATTCCTCCATATCAGTACACCTCCTGCACAATCGATACAAAGCGCTCAGCAATGGCTTTGTGCTCATTAAAGCCCGTTAATTGATTGAATACTTCCTCCAGCGTACCTTCCATGGATTGCTGTTGAAGCTGCTTGAACGTACCGTCTGCCACTACGCGTCCTTCAGCGATCAGTACAATTCGACTGCTGATCTTCTCCACCACATCCATGATGTGTGACGAATAGAAGATCGTTGTGCCTTTGGCTGACAATTGTGACAAAATCTCTTTGACCACCATCACACTATTGGCATCCAATCCGCTGAGCGGTTCATCCAGGAACAACAGATCCGGGTCATGTAGCAGCGCAGAGATTAACAGCACTTTCTGACGCATACCTTTGGAAAAGGATGCAATGCGGGAATGATATGATTTTTCCATTCCAAAACAATCCATCAATAGCTTGGCTTTGTAATCCGCATCTGCATAGGACATGCCGTATAACTCTCCCGTAAAAGTCAGATACTCCGCAGGCGTTAATTGTTCGTACAATTCCGCGACCTCCGGAACATAGCCGATTCTGCGTTTATACTCTACATCCCCATCTGCAATATCTTTACCAAAGATTCGCACCGTGCCTACATATCCTTCAACCAGCCCGAGTAAAATCTTAACCGTTGTACTCTTGCCAGCCCCATTGGGACCAATATATCCAATCATCTCACCGCGATTCACTTCCAGATCGATGCCGTTCAGCACATAACGTCCGTTGTATCTCATACGCAAGCTTTCAATGGATAGCACTTGTTGTTCACTCACTTCGTTATCCAGCTCCTGTCTCTATCTTTTTCTACAATTCTACTAGTTTACCACAGATTGGGATGGTAATGATCGGAAATAGGTCACGATATGAGCCATCGTCTGGATATCCCCTTCGAGTAAAAGCATCACGTAACATGCGTGAATACATCACAAAGCCCCTGTCCCACCTTATGGTAAGAGACAAGGGCTTCCACTTTATGTTGTACCTTATTTTATAATATTTAAAACGTCTTACTGCACCTTAACAATCTGAAAATGCTGATTCGTACCGCCATTATCCGTCCACTGGATGGCCGCAGCCCCATCTGCCAGGGATTGACTGGAGATATCCAATACCTTGCCTGTACTGCGGTTCTTCAGTTTATAATAACCACCACCTACATGGACAAGCTGCCATTGCTGACTGGCCCAGCCACCATCATTCCACTGTTCAATGACAGCCCCATCCGTCGTGGCACCATTCTCCACACCGATTAGCTTGCCACTGGAACGGTTGATGATTTTGACATAACCGCCACCCGCATCGGTAATCTGCCACTGTTGACTGGTTGTTCCCCCATCTGCTCGCTGCTCCAGGTCCGCACCGTTGACGGAAGAACCCCCAATGACATTTAGCAATTTGTTACTCTTACGACTAATCAGCTGATATGAAGCATTCGGGTCCCAGACATCCGGTGTACTCACTCCGGTCACAGTCCCTGTTGCTGTATCAATCGTAATACTGCTGGCCCAGTTCATCGCCAGACTAGTTCCACTAGGGAACGATAGGGGCAGCCAAACATACTTGGAATCCTGCACCGGTCCGCTCCATGCACCAGCCCAGCGGTCACCCATGTAGAGATAGGATGTGGTCTGTGAACCTTCTATAGGAACGACATAGGTGGATTGGGAACCATACGTTGTGCTGTCTCCAAAATTGCTAAGCCCGCTCCATGTGCCTGTAATGCTGGAGGCTGTCGCATATTTGGCCTGATTTGGATTCCAGCCGGTCGCACCCGAGGTGATCAGGAAGTAGACGCCGTCTTTTTTGAATAGGGCTGGTGCTTCACGATATTGTCCAGGCCACAGCGTTGTGACTAGGGATTCCACACCCAGGAAATCCGGGGTCAGCTTATATATATTCAGATCTGCATTCACTCGGGTCGCAGAGATCAGATAAGCGGTTCCGTTATCGTTGTATACCGTCATGTCTCTGGAATCATACCCAAGTGGACGATAACTGCCCACATACGTGTAATTGCCATCCACCGTATTCGAAGTAGCTACCGCCACTCGGGCCTCGCCATAATCCAGACCATTCTCCTTGTGCATCCACAGCACATATTTGCCAGTAGCACTGTTGTAGATGACCTTTGGGCGTTCAATATTAGAGATATTTAACTCGGCTGCCGAACTACTGGTGAGCACATCATTGCGATACTCCCAGTTCTTCAGATCCGATGAACGATACACGGACACTGCCTTGAACGTTCCATTCGTATTGCGGTTCTCTCCAAACCAGTAATAATACCCATTTGCCTTAATCATCCCGCCCCCATGAGCATGAACGACATTGCCATTGGTATCCTTGAACTGTATCCCGTTCGTTACACTAAGTGGAGCAGCTGAAGCATTCGGTCCGGGTGCAAGCAGCATACCTATTGATTGCAGCGCCAAAACCAAAGCAAGCAGATAACTCAAGCGACGGGTAAAGCGACGTGAATGTGTATTCTTTTTCAACCATCCATCGTTCATAGCCATATCGTAATGCACCTCCATGTTTTTTTATGAAGCGCTTACATAAAATAAAATCGATATGTCTTATCTGCCTTCGATCGATGATGCATTTCAGCATTAGAATTCCTGGCAATACTGGCTGGGCGTTCACCTCCCTGATTCCGATTGTATCCGCCACGTTCCTGCTCGAATAGTGAACAATCCGGCGGAAGATGTACAATTTTATACTCCGCTCTCTCGATCAACAGCAAAAAGACGCTTCCCCCGAAGCGTCCTCTGCTATACCTGCCCTGCCCCTCCATGATGTAACGATCTCTAGCTGTGTGCGGCTGTTCATAGGCAGGTTTTTATATGATGTTTTATCGGCGTATACTCGCCCTTATTGCTTAATCTTGGTCGTCAAAATCCTGGTCAAACGATAACACTTTACCTGTGTTGGCATCGATATCTACATCTGCTTCACCTTGAGCGGTTCTCAGTTCGATCTCATACACATAGCGACCATCATCATGATCCAGCTCGACTTTGGTTACTTTACCACCCGTAACTTGTTTCAACGCAATGTTTGAAGCTTGGGATGCCGTCAATTTGACCTGCTTGGAAGCAGAGTTATTAGACGTGTTGCCTGTTGCAGTACCTTTATAATCGTCGTCATCATCGTAGTCTTCATCATTCACGACCGCAAGGATTTTGCCTGTATAAGCATCCAGACGAACCACAACATCATTGGTTCCTTTTCTGTCGATCTCAACTTCATAGAACGTTTGGCCGTTTCTACGCTCCAGATCCACGTCATCCACTTTACCATCGGCTGCTTTTAACGCCAACGCTTTTGCTTGTGATGCATTCAGCATTTTACCTGTGCTGTTCTGATTCTGTGTTACAGATTGTGTTGTTGACGTTGGTGTAGTTTGCACCGATTGTCCGTTCACATTCCCGCTAGCCGCTACGGCTGATCCACCAAGTAATACTGCTGCTGACAAGCTACCAATCCAAAGTTTATGTTTGTTCATCATCATCATTCATCTCCTCGTTGTTGTTGTTTCGTTCTCGTCTACATTTATAGAATAACCTGCAGGAATGAGAGATCAGCGAGAGTTAGATTAGAATTTGATGAGAAAATGAAGAGAATGCTCATTTAATGAGTGTTCATTATGTATGTAATCTAAAAGAAATGAAAAAGATGACCCCTACATTAGGAATCATCTATCCAACAAGGTGTAACTCTATATTCAATGGATTCCTGTACAAATGTTAATCATCGTCCTCATCCCAAGTCACCGAACGAATTGCTCCTGAGATGGCATTCACTTGCACAATAGCCTCCCGGCCATCCTCCAAATCAATTTCAACCAGATAATATGGATTCCCGCTGTTGGTTCCACGCAGTTCGATGTCGTCCACTTCCCCCGGAACCTCCGCAAGTGCCTTCTGTTTGGCTTGTTTCTCGCTCAGAAACTGAGGTTTGGGATCATCCTTGGTTGGTTCAGTTGTCGGGGCTGCTATTGTTTTGGAAGCCATCGTCTCTCCCGTGTATGGATCAATCGTGAGTTCTTCACGACTGTTATCCTTTGCCTTCACTACCGCGGTGTATACCGGACTGCCTTGCTGCTCCACAAGTTCAAGCGAGACCAATTGGTTATCTGTCTGTTGTTTTAACAACGCCGTCTTGATCTGCTCGCGGCTCCATAACGTCTTCTCTTCCGCTTGCGGGTTCGACTCCAGCCGTTTAATGGAATTCACAGCAGCTGTAACGGCATCCACTTGCACATCATATAGGCCGGTCTCCGAACGGAGCTGCATGATATACGTCCCGTCCTTCAACGTCGAATTTACAATCTCTCCTGGATATTGATCAAGCACCGATTGTGCTGCCGCATCTGCCGTAAGTACCGCACCAGTCGATTGCCAAGGCTTCCACCACACCACAACTGCCACAATCAGCACAACGAGAAGCCCTGCACCCCACCAGAGTGACCTTCGCGATTTCGCCCATCCAATGTTCCCTTGTTCATGCCGTTTCATCTCCGGTGGTCGCTGCTCATGCTCTGTCATCACGTTTCCCCCTTATAACTCTCCCAATAGCCCGAGTTCATCTGTTATATATTCGGTCTGAGTTTAGTTTCCAATGGCTACTACATAAAATGAACTAATCTTTTACACAGTAACGGAGAGGACAGAAAAAACCTGAAAAAGCGAAGCGTTCGCCTAAAAGCTTTCTGAAAGAAAGCTACATCGGAAGCATACGCTATCCCCGGATTTTCCCCTTGAGAAAAGGGAATCAAAAAAATCTGGGGATAACAGCGATTGGAAGGTTGTTCTGTCATCGTAGTGTCAGTGTGAACAATCTTTAGTTCAGTTTATTTAGTATATAAGAGAAGAATGAGAATTTCATGAGAGCGGCCCGTTCTGAACCGATAAAGGCAAAATAATCGAAGCTTCGGTGCCTTCACCCTCGGTGCTGGTCAGTTCGATCCGTGCTCCAACTGCCCCTGCAAGCTCTTTGGCAAGTGACAATCCCAGACCTGAACCGCTTGCGCCTAAGCTGCGTGTTCTGGCCGGATCAACCCGGTAGAATCGGTCAAATACCTTCTCCAGCTCGTCCTCCCGCATACCAATCCCGGTATCCACGATTCGAATACGGCACTCTTGTCCCTTGGCTTCCAGCCTGACTTCAATTGCATCCTCACTATACTTCCGGGCATTATCCAGCAAAATAAACAAAAGCTGCTTCAGCTTACTCTCATCGCTGATCGCCCAGATTGGACCTGGATCTTCACACCGGACTTCACGGTGATAGGCTTCGCGAAATGCACGTGTCGAGTCTGTAGCCAGTCTCGTGATATCCACACGCTCCAACTGTACATTCCACTGCTCTGGCTGCTTCGCGAGCAGTAGCAGTTGCTCGGTCATCTCTCGCATGCGAACCGATTCGGACAGAATCGCTTCTACCGCTTCATCAAATACCTCGGGCCGCTCTTTTCCTCGCCGCTGTAGCAGACTGGCGTAACTCTCAATAATGGTCAGCGGTGTTTTGAGCTCATGAGATGCATCGGATACAAATCGCTCCTGTCGCTCAAAGTTGGATTCGAGCAGATCCATCATCCGGTTGAACGTCTGTCCCATCGTTTTCAGTTCATCCTTAGACCCTTCCTCCAGTGGAAGACGCTTGAATTGGCCACTGGACTGGATATCAGTCATCGTGCGTGTCATCTGCTGAATCGGTCTGGTCATTCGATTCGCCAGAATCCGGCTGGAGATAATGGCTGGAATGAGAGCAATAATCGTGACCGCCACAAGCACAGTTCGCAGTACAGACAGACGATTCTCCGTCTCTGCAATGCTCTCGGTGACTTGTACATTCACCACCTCGCCATCAGGCCAGATGACCGGGACTGATACCCACACATAACCAATCTGTTCAACTTGGGTATACTCCGATTTCTTCTCACTTTCGTACTTATAAGGCAGCTTGCTCAGCTGCTCGGAAGCTGCTGTTGTTGTCACCGGGGAACTGGTGCCGTCTTCATTAACAATCCGGAGCATGCCGTTCACAGGCGCGTAGGCCCGTAACAAGTCATCCGGCGGAATGGAGTCGGCAGACTGACGCACTCCTTTGACAATAGACTCCGCTTCCGCTTCCACCCGATTAACCTCGTTATCAATCGACATCCGTTCAAACACGATGTAGACCGACAGGTTCACCGCGATTAACAGCACAGCAAATAATACAGACGAATATCCGTAGATTTTACTGCGCAGGCTCATAACTGTTCCTTCAGGACGTATCCTACGCCCCGTACGGTATGTATTAAGGGTGGTGTGAATCCGTTATCCACCTTTTTGCGCACATAACGGATGTACACATCCACCACATTAGTATCTCCATAATAATCGTATCCCCACACGGCCTGCACAATCTGATCACGACTGAGCACCTGACGTTGATTCTGAAGCAGGTACACGAGCAGGTCGAACTCACGTGGAGTAAGCTCAATGGCCACACCATTTCGGGATACCTCTCGCGTTCCTTCATTTAGTTTCAACCCGGCAGCCGTCAACCAGCCCGCCTCAGCTTCATCCTTATGCCCAGAAGAGTCATTCCCCGTATCAGCAGGTGTAGACGAAGAAGCGGAAGAAACAACAGACGCCACTGCACTAAGCCGCAATGCAGCCCGAACTCTGGCAAGTAGCTCTTCAATCTGGAACGGCTTGGTGATGTAGTCATTGGCTCCTAGATCCAGGCCGGATACTTTGTCTTCTACAGAATCTTTGGCAGTGAGCATAATGATCGGAACCGTAGCATCTTTGGCCCGAACTCGCCGCAACACTTCAATTCCACTCAGACCAGGCAACATCACATCCAGCAGAATCAGATCCCACTGTCCTTCAGCATACTTCTCCAGTCCTTCTGTTCCACTACCAGCCTTGCCCACCTGATACCCCTCATACTGTAGTTCCAGTTCCAGCAGACGTGCTATTTTGGGCTCATCCTCTATGACCAGCACGGCTTCGTTCATGCAGCGCTCCCCCTCATCCCCATCATTTCATTCTCCCGTTATCTTACAATAACATCTACAATTTGCCCAAGGCATCTTCAACCGGATGCTCCCCGGCAATTAGATCAAAGGCCATTCGGTACGTCTTCTCTTCCTGCAAAGAAGCCACGATTACGCGGGCTACATCTTCACGCGGGATGCTTCCTGGCTCCAGATCGGTTCCAACTGCGATCTTACCTGTGCCCGGTTCATTCTTCAGACCACCTGGACGTATAATCGTGTAATTGAGATCACTTGCAAACAACACACGATCCGCATAATGTTTCGCCACGTAATAAGGCTTAATGGACTCTGACCATTTCTCCCGTTGATCTGCGCCATACGCACTGACCAGAATATATCTGGAGATTCCTTGCTGCTCTGCGGCTTCCATCGTTTTCACCGCACCGTCGAGATCGATAAGCAGTGTTTTGTCCTGACCGGTAGATCCGCCAGAACCCGCCGTAAACACAATGGCATTATGATCCTTCATTGCCTCAGCCAAATCCTCTACACTACCCTCCAGGTCACCAATCACTACATCTGCACCGAGTTCCTTCAGTGCATCGGCCTGCTCCGGTTTGCGGATCATAGCCGTTACTTTATGTTTGCCTTCCTGTGCCAGCTGCTCCACCACAAACTTACCGATTTGCCCATTTGCTCCTATAACTAAAACGTTCATACGTCATTCTCCTCACAGTTGAACGGATGGCTTGTTGTTGCTCCCCGTTCCTTTTATTTAAAGATGCTCATCCTATAATTTAAACGAAAGCCGGCGCTTCTAAGCGCCGGCTTCATGTCCATGCCTGTTCAGTACCTCTAAGAAATGTGAAGTCTTCCGTTGTCCCATTAATATGCCATATCCCCTAGGTACTTTATACGCGACCTCACATCGACCACTTCTGCCGCACCTTTTTTCATTCTGAATATCTGTTATCCTTTGTAATCGTGACAACCAAAAAGGACGCCCAAAAGGGCGCCCTTGAATGGCATTAAGATTAGTAAGCCAGTGCGAACAAACCGTGAATATGAGCCAGGTAACGGATGTTACTTGCTTCTTTCATCATGGTTGCAGGCAGACCTTTCAGACGAGTCTGGTTGCCACCGATCATGCCGACAGCATCTTTACGACCCAGACTTCCCAGCGTACCGGAGAATACTGGTGTGAAGGATTCCATTGCGCCACCTTTGAACATAACGCCCAAGTTGTGACCAATAGTCTCACCCATTTGCCAAGCCAATTGTGCTGTTGGAGGGTAAGGGCGAGCGCCTTCGCTAGGGAAGACTACTGCGCTGTCACCAGCAACAAACACGTCTTTGTGAGAAGTAGATTGCAGAACTTCCGTAACTTTCGCACGGCCACGATCCACTTCAATTCCGCTGTTAGCAACAACAGCGTTGCCTTGTACGCCACCTGTCCATACGAGTGTGTTCGTAGGGATGGAGCTGCCGTCTTTCAGCAGAACTTCGTTTTCTTTCATCTCGGTAATCGCTACGCCAACGATGAAGTTAACGCCACGTTTCTCAAGACTTGATTTAGCACGTTCAACCAGCTCTGGCGGGAATCCTGCCAGGATGGAAGGACCTGCTTCAACTGTGTACAGGGATACTTCTTTGAAGTCGATGCCTTTTTCTTGACATACAGCAGGAAGCAGGTCAGCGAATTCGCCAACAAGCTCAATACCTGTCAAGCCGCCGCCACCAATAACAAACGTAGCGTCTGCTTTGTTGCCGGACTGTTTGTAAGCATCAAGACGTGCTTCAACGTGTGCACGAATACGGTTTGCATCGCTAACCGATTTGAGCGTGAAGCTGTACTCTTGCAATCCCGGAATTCCGAAGAATGCCGTTTCGCTGCCCAAGGCAACAACAAGTGCATCGTAAGAGTATGTGGAGCCGCTGGTCATCAGAACTTTCTTCTCGTCCGGCTTGATTGTATCCACCGTATCGATTTTCAAGTTCACGTTTTTGCCACGCAGCAATTTTTCAAGTGGAAGAGCAACTGCTTGTTCAGCAATGCTTCCCGCTGCAAGACGGTGCAGTTCCGTGATAATTTGGTGTGTAGGGTAACGGTTCACGACAGTAATTGTCGCTTCTTCCGGAGACAAGTATTGACGCGCAGTCAATGCAGTCAACAGACCGCCGTATCCTCCACCCAAGATCAAAATTTGCTTCGACATATCCATCCTCCGTTCTTCTAAGTCTTAACGTTTCGGTTGTTGACGCTCGTTCAAGATGCTCAAGAAAGATTGAGCAAAACGAAGCGATTGTTGTACGTTTGGATCTTTAAGCATTTTCAGCATAGCGAACAAGCCAACTGAAGTTTGCTCTGTTTGCGCACGGTCATTGGCTTCGATGGCAGCAGAAGCTACACCTTTAGCTTTGTCTACAACAGGCTTAGCGAACTCGCCCATTGCGCTCATTGTGTCGCTGATCAGAACTTTGTCTGTTGCTACACTTTGTGCAAAGTCATAAGCTTTTGTCATAGCAGTAACCATTTCAGCCAATTTAGGCAGGTTCTCCACCAGAACGGTTAAAGACTCCTGTACCTCAGGCTTCATCAGTTGATCCAGAACGTCCAAGGACTGGCGCTCGGAAACGTTGGCACCTTCTGTAACTGGCACCTCTTGTTGAGTAGGCGATTGTGACATAAGAGAAAGTCCTCCTTTACTTTGGGATAGAAGTCCGCGACTTTCATGATGCCTGTCAAGCAGAGCCGAACCACAAAATACATCGAATACATTTAAATGTACCAAATTTCACACAATAGGATGAGCGTAGCTCGGGGCCACTCCCGTATCATGCATTGTATCTTGGATCTATTGCGGACAACATGTGTTGACGCACAAAACGACAAGCAGGCCGAAACCGAACTCTATACCCTTATATTACACCTCTTACACATGAACATGAAAAAGAAATTTTTTACACTTGTGAAGATATTGTGAACATTGTAACAAAATCGATTTTTTTGTCAACCCATGAAGGCAAGCTAACGCCGCCGATCCTCCTGTCCAAGATCCGTATTCCTACCACATGTGGTATTAAGACAAGATCACATATGACCAGATGTGCGATATGTACACAAGGAAGGATTTGTTTATCCAAATGTTCAGGAATTGTTTTCCAATATCACAATTTTCATGCAACGAAATTGGTCACTGTCGTTATTATGCAGCGTTGGGCTCAGCCTTATTCCAACATTGAGACATCTTTTCTATTTCAAGTATGAACCTCTTGCGTCACGAATGCAAAAAAAAAGACAGAAAGAAGGCCTGACGGATCGTCCTGCCTCCTGATACTTGTTTTCACTTTTTGCCCGATCTGATCGGTACAATTAGGTCAAACCATAACTATTTCTGGGGAATACTGATCCATTTCTTCAAGCAATGCTTTTATTGCAACGATGCCGGCTCGCTCCAATTCCTCCACTTTCAGCAGTATCGAGATAGCCTGATCGGCATGAAGCTTCTCATTAGGCAGTCCTCCATCTGGAAAAGGAAATAATTCTGCGAGTGTATTTAACTTTTGAGACATGTTTCGATATAACTCTTCTGCCTGAAGACAGAATGGAATCAAGTTGGAATAGCAGGCAGTCGAAGCCCACTTTAGAGAAAGTTCTTTGAAAAACTCACTTGCATAACGTCTTGCATCCCACAAAACCGCAATGTTATAAGCGTGACCGTTCGGTTCTACCCGTCTGTATTGTAGGGCTTCTCTCCAGACTGCATAGGCAGCCACACCACTGACTGTGTTCGGCAAGGTATACGGGTCCTCTCCACGATAATGAGCCAACGCAGCTGTCAGTGCCGCGTGCAAGTTCATTTCTCGTATCATGCCATCTGATTCGGCTGCCAGTACAAATACTTCCTGATTCACGCCCCGGCCTACATGATCATAGGGAATTGTTCCTGATTTAGTGAAATCGGTACCGTATAGGGTCCGGGCTGCATCATCATAGCCATAGATCAACCCGAATTCAGGAATATTCAGGTCCCACACGACGGCCGGAACTCCACGATGAATGGCGTAACGTATCAGGGAGAGGGCCTGAACAAGTCTTGGATTAAGCAACCTTTTCCCCTTCGCTTTCTCCTCTAGCATCGAAGGATCGACCAGATTGGCATTGAGTCCCGCTTCGCTCGCCAAAGCCTCAACCGCATGGGAACGATAACCCATATGTTGCAATCCTCTTGTAAGCACCTCTTTGAAGTTATAGGCGGTAGGTCCAGCAATATGTATGTCCTGAGGCAGGATGGTCAAACGAAAAGAAAGTCCACTCATCCCCATAACCATGGGGAGAGACGGAGATGGACCGATATAACCTAACATCTCGTGAATGGATGCTGCTGCCGAGTTCCAGGTTTGGGGAGTCCGAAACGAGAGGGGTTCCTCCAGAGTCACTCGATTTTGCCCGAGTGAATTCCACTCGGCCAGCATTTCTTCTACAGATAAATGAATATGAAGCTGAGACACTTTTTTACGTGAACGGGACAGAATTTGATACACATTGGCACTTGTCAGGTTGAATTTGCAGGCCATTTCTTGCGGTGACAGCTGCTCCATCCAATATGATGTGAAGACCTGTTGTTCTCTTTCATTCAGACAACCCAACAGCCTGTGGAGATTGTTCCTCATTTCCTGCTGAGCAACAGCTTGATACGGATCATAGCCTGTCTCCTGCGATCTCCAATTTGAGTCATTCAAAAGATGATTCAGCGTCATGTCGAGCGAGTCTTGATCGCTCCATGAGGCATCATCGGCTCCAAATCCAAATGCAAAGAACGAAGAAAAATGTTCTTCCCGCTGCTGCTTTTGGCGTTGCATATGTGAGTATGCCTGATTACGCACAATGCGCTGCATCCAGGCCATAAAACGCTCAGCATTCTGAAGCTGTCCCATATGAATGAACGCACGAATAAGCCCATCCTGTAAAATGTCTTCTGCGAGATAAGAATCATACGTAAGCGCTCGCACATAACGAAACAATTGCCCACGGTAACGGTGAATCAACTCTCCAAAGGCCTCTGTATCCCCCGTTTGGGCTCGTTGGATAAGCGCGATATCCGGCTCCTTTTGCCGATCCTCTAATATCTCATCTTCCCCTGGCCTGATATGGCGATTGTTAGTTAATCCATCCATGTATATCTCCCTTTCTTATAGCGTCGCTTCACTTTCATTACTCCATCTTCAAAATAGAAGCTTCGATCATGGCTTCCGTCTCCGCGAGTGCCACCATGATTGTCGCAGCAGCCTCCCAGTTCCGAGAGACAAGACGGGATTGGCATTCACCGAATTGGCGGGATTGTGCGTATTTCAAAGCAGAAAGGTCAGGATGGATTGTGTTAAAAAACAAACCATAATCATGGGCACGACGCGCGCCTACTGGCAGAGCAAAATACACATAATGAGCCCACTCATTACCATCGATTGCTCCAGCACGAACCTGTTCCGCCTTATGCAGAATGGCTGAAGCTCCGGTTCGTCCTTCCTGTGCAGCAATATCATGGGTCTGTTCTGTAAGGGTTGATTTGAACCAAGTGAAAGCCCGGCGGTTAATCTCCTCCAGATCAGGATGTTCAATGCGTTCAGGACTCCACCATCGTCGATACACACCGCTACTCCATGGGAATTCAGACTTCCATGCTTCCTCAAGTTTATCCAGTGTCAGGAAGACATTCGGAAATCCAGCCGGGTCATGCAGGCATATTTCATCGCCCCTCATATTGAGCGCCACTACATAATGATCGCAACCACCCAGGTTGGGAGAGTTGGGATTGTAGACGAGTTTGCCCATATCCAGCGGCCCCATCATCACAGGGCCCTGCTTCAAAGCCTCTCTTAGCTCATCTACAGGTATCTCTGTACCCCGTGCTTGCACACTTTCGCGCACACTAAATCCCAGAATGCTCATCGCCTTGCTGATGGCCAGATCAGGACTGGAGGTACAGTTATCAAAAAAAAGCATATCTTCCTGCGTTCGAAAGGCCCCTAGTGAAAAGCCACCGATGGTTTCAAGCAGACCGGGATCTATCTTTTCTCCAATGGACGACAGAAGCATTGAAGCTGAATTGGCGTAACAATACGCACCATTTCCAATATAATTGCTCATATCATAACACCCTCTCATTCCTTTAATGAAGCACGCAATTATGCAATGCCTATACTTATACTGACTCTTCGTACAGATCATTTCTGACAGAATATCCAGAACAAATTTCTGACCGCCATGAAATAGTGAACGTTTAGAATGCGGACATCCCGGTTAATAAGGCCTACACCAGAAACGAAGGAGATGTTCGATATGAGTAATTCAACTGGCGACAAAATCAAAGCAGGCGTAAATAAAGCCAAAGGCGAAGTGAAGGATCAGATCGGTAATGCAACCAACAACAGATCCCTTCAGGCTGAGGGTAAAAAAGACAAAGCCAAAGGTGCTGTACAGGATAAAATTGCCGACATTAAAAAAGATCATCACTAGATCCTTTTGATGTAAAACTCAGAAAGCACGAAGATTTCGTGCAATAGATCGTTTTAAAATAGCCTGACGTCCGTGTTCGGAAGCTATCCGAAAATGAGACGGAGGCGCAAAAAAGCCAAGGAAGGTGTTACTCAATACACCCTTCCCTGGCTTTTTTTGTGCATTTTATACTGCTGGAACTGCGTATCTTGCCATATCGATAATAAAACTGCGTGTTTCCCTTGTTGTATGGTATTCACGGCTGAACTGTCTGACCCATTCGGGATGTTCCCGATACCAACGGAAAGTTTTTTCCAATCCCTTTTCCAACGTGGTTTGCGGTAACCATCCCAATTCCGCTCGCAATCTGCCTGAATGTACGACCAGACTCGACCCTCTGGACTGGGTTGGTTCTTGCTCCCGGATCTCTACAGTAGCTACGGATCGATCCATTGGTTTCAATATCTCCCCTATTTCCTGCATGGTTGTTCCAAGCCCTGTTGATATGTTGTAGACCTGTCCGTCTTTGCCTTTCAGCATGATCTGTTCAATGGCCCGGAGGGCATCATCTACATACAAGAAATCACGCACTGCCGATCCCTGAATATCCAGAGGCAGTCCGTCCAACATCCGACCAAAATTTCGGGGAATAATACGGTCTGGCAACTGCCATGGACCATAGAGGTTGGTCAAACGAAAGAGTTTGACTGGAAGCTGGTAACATTGAGCATAGGAGTGAGCCAGCATTTCACACGCGACTTTGGACGCGGAATAAGGAGAGACGGGTGCATACGGATCTGATTCATGATAGACTCTGCCCCAATCGCCGCCATACACTTCAACGGATGAAGCCAGCAAGACTGGAATGTGATGTTCCGTAGCATATTGCAGGATAGCCTGTGTGCTAAGTGTATTATTGCGGAAAACTTCCCCTGGCTGATGATACGAATAATCCACGTGTGGCATGGCCGCCAAATGGATTATGTAATCTGTTCCTGGAGGTAGATGAATCCGGTCCGCTGCAAGGTCACAACAGATGAACGGCATCTCGTGCAGAGGAGAGATATGAACCAGCCTCTGACAATAATCATCCCGATCCAGAAGGGTAATTCGATGCCCTTTTTGCGCCAAATACTGTGAAAGATTAAATCCCACAAATCCAGAAGCCCCTGTAATCACAATGTTCACACACGATTCCCCCTTGCGATTTATACAACGAGTGCATTGAAGAGAGTTTATGTACTGAGTATACCCTTAAAATGATACATTTTGTATCATTTTACAATTGTTTTTTGTTCGTCCTTGAGGTTATCGGGTAATTTATAGTGAGGTGATGTGAGATGAATGAACGGAAAAAGGACATAGAGACGTTATTCCTTCAGGATGACGGTGTAATTCCCAATCATCCGACCCTGCCTGTGCTTTTGTATAAGAATGTATGGGCTGAAGAGGCCCTTCACGCAGAATCGTTGCTGAACCGTAATGGATGGGGAAATAGCTGGTTGAATGGTGTGTTCAATTATCATCATTATCATAGTAATGCTCATGAGGCTCTTGCTGTGGTGAGTGGATTCGTGAAACTGATTTTAGGCGGAGAAAATGGTCAGAAAGTTTACCTTCAAACAGGCGACGTTGTCGTGCTTCCCGCTGGAACAGGGCATAAACGTCTGGAGTCCAGCACTGATTTTCGTATTGCCGGTGCTTATCCGGGCGGCATGAGTTACAACACACGCACAGGTGAGGAAGACGATCGTGCCAAGGCTCTTCAGGAAATTCGAAAGGTTCCGATCCCGGTTACCGATCCGGTCTATGGACAGCACGGACCGCTACTAGAAATCTGGAATGGGAAGAAATCATAATACAAATGAGGATCATAAAGATGAATGTTATTGGACAATGCACAAGCGAAGCTGGTTCGGTACTTAACGAGAAAAAATAGACTGTTCCCCGGACAAGTAGGAGTTACTCACCGGTGGAACAATCTATTTAAGTGTTAAGTCTGAACAGCTGGTATCGGGAACTCTTCGTGATCGTCTTACTATATGGGCAAGGAACTGCTCAAATCTTCCGTCTTATTTCAAACTTCGCGATCTCGTCGCTTGTTTTTCTATCCGTGCGTTTCAGCCTTAGTCCCTTTCAGCGCTCGGCAAGCCGAATACTGTAATACCTCATTGCAAGTGGCTTTCCATCCATTTCAAGTTGGCCTTGCAGCACCAGTTGTCGTAGACGGTACTCCACGAACGCATCACTTATATGCTGGCTACTTGTACCAATCACTTCACCCACAATACGAGCTGCTCGGATATACTTGCCTGGCTCCCAGTTCGGTGTCAGTTCCCTCACCTTCTGCATAATGTACTCGTCCAACGCATCTTCAGTTAAGCTCCGAATCACGCCATTCTCCATCATACGTAATAGCCCAGGCTGTACCGAAAGTTCCAGCCAATCCTGTTCCAGTTGGCGGCGTTCTCCCTTGGACAGCGGCTCTTGCTCAGAGCAGACGTGCCACATCGCCAGAAGCTTTTCCGGAAGAATCTCGCCTGTGTGGAGCACATCGTATTGAACGTCAGGTCTATCAAATAATTGCTTATATAAGCCACTCGTTTCGATAAGATATATGGGACTCTCGGTGTTCCGCAATAGATACATGGCATAGAGTAGTCCCGTCTTCTCCCGTGCATTATTCGCATACCAGATAATGATCGACGTCTTGGAATCAATGGACTGTATTGTGGCGTTGAGCTCAAATAATGATTCCAGTTCATGCATGCCATATGCCTCACGGTCATTGAGACACATTCGTTCGGTCAGCCAGAGATGCCTGCGTTGCAAGTCTGCACGCCGGGTCAGATCACCTAACGGCCCTACCGCATAATTATCATCTATAGAAAAAAAACTCCGTTTTTCCTGATCAGGTAATGTACTCATTCCCATTTTCAGACTACTCAGAGGTGATTCTCCAAACGTAATATGAATTTCATTTGGCTTGTCGACCTCGGAGAGAGCTTGTTGTTCCAGACGCCCCAGATCAAAAGGGATATCCATATTCCGAAACAGTGACTGTACCGCTTCCGCAAAATCCACCTTTTCGCCTTGCTCTTCCTGCCGCTTGACCACTTGTGCTGATTTCATATAGAGCACACGCAGTACTGAACGAAGTTCATCTTCACTCATACGATTTATCGTTCGGCTGAATGCATAGATATTATCATTCATGCTGGGTCCTCCTTCGAGCTAACGAGATTACTGAAATCCTATATCTTCGCACTGATCATTCTTTTATTCATGAGGAAATCGATTTTCCAGAGGGTTGATTCAGATCATGTAGATCTTCACCATCTGACGATGAACGGGTAAAATGTCGCTCCAGTTTGCGGCTTGCCCACAGGGATACCGCAATAAACAGCAATACACCTACCCAGCGTATTGGGTGCTCCAGAAATTGTTCCACATTGGAACCGATATACGTAACAGAGAAGATCATGATCGCTTTACCACAGCCCACCGCAAGCAGGAAGGATAACAATCGCATTCGTGCGATACCTGCCGCCACATTAATAATGACAAACGGACCTACCGGGAAGATACTCAGCAGAAAAACATAACTGAATGCATTCCTTCGAATCCATACCATGCTGCGTTGCACACGAGGTTTGCGTGCCCATCGCTCTACAAAAGCGGATTTCCCAATCTCCCGTACGATCAGGAACGTAACAGTACAACCGAGCACCATACCGATCCATGAATATATAAATCCTGCCCACAGACCGTATACCGCACCGTTTACGCCCACAATCAAAAGCGTTGGAAGCGGTGGTACAAATGATTTCATAAACGTAAGCAAAATTCCCGGTAACGGGCCCAGGGAGCGAAACTTCTCCAGCCAGAAACGAATATTTTCTTCCGTAATATATGACATAATGTCTAATGCTGCCGGGGTCATCTGCATCCATCCAATCTATACAGTCTAAGTTCTCAGGCTTGATGCTCACTATACATTTCATCATTCATATGGATGATGAAGCTTCTTTAGTAACTCCCTCCCAGTATAACGTACATCTTCGATGAACACCGTTGTCAATTTGAAGAAATTATTGCACAGCGAACTGACTTCCCACCCAAATCAGAATTAAATCAAAAAAGCACACCTCGACCTCTGTGGTCTGGTATTATCCCCTCAAGGTAGACAGTGAAAAAAAGAGATCATGTTAAAATGAACTCAACACTGAAAACCGGAGGGGATTTTTGCTATGCCAGCGAAAAAGGGCCAAACTTTTAATCAATATAGTGAAGAAACGAAGAAAGAGGCTGTTCGTCTGCGATTGGAAGAAGGTTGGACATACAGTCGGATCATGGAGAAGTTTGGTATTAAGAGTGAGAGCCAGATTATTACTTGGGTACGTAAAAGCCAAAATGGAGAGAGTTTTGAGGATTATCGAGGACGTTGGACGAAGAAGCATTTTAGCAGTGCAGAAGAAGAAAATGCTTATCTGAAAGCGCAGGTAGAATATCTAAAAAAGCTCAATCCGAATTTGCACGGAGAGGGAAGCTGGATTTCGAAGCCCGGTGCCAGTCCGTTCGAGAAATAAGTAAGTGGGCACCTGTGGTTTGGTTGTGTAAAATTGCTGAAATTTCTCGTGCAGGTTACTACAAATGGAAGAAGAATATCGTCCTCCGAGAGAAACGAGCAGATCGGGATACGGATCTAAAAGCACATATTTTAGGCATTCACCGGCTTCGTCCTTATTTCGGCTACAAACGTATGCGAACCGCGTTAGGAAAGGAAGGCCTCGTGGTGAATCACAAAAAGGTACGCCGCTTAATGAGAGAACTCCAGATTCGTTCCGTGATTCGCAAGAAACGTCCATTTGCTGGCCGGAAACCGTCAGTTCTATTCCGTAATGTCTTAAATCGGGAATTCTCGGCGGTAGCTCCTGTGCAGAAACTCGTGACGGATATTACATATGTCCGGATCGGGCATGATTTTGCTTATCTCTCGGTTGTGATGGATCTATACAACAACGAGATTGTAGCTTGGGAACTCTCCGAGCGAAATGACTTAAAACTTGTGATGGAAACGGTAAAGAAACTGAAATGTGGACCGGCCTTACTCCATTCCGACCAGGGATTCCAGTATACAACACAGAGCTATGCCAAATTGCTTGAAGAGAAGAAGCTAACAGGAAGCCATTCTCGGCGTGGGAACTGCTATGACAATGCATGTATTGAGTCGTTCTTCTCCCACTTAAAGACGGAGAAGTTATATTTGGAGAAGCCTCAGAATCTGGAACAAGCAAGGAACCAAATTACAGAGTATATGTTGTTTTACAACAAGGACCGTTTCCAAAACAAACTCGGCGACCTCTCCCCAATTGAATTCCGGGAAAAAGTCGCCGCTTAATGGAGTTTCTCTTTTTTTATTGTCTACTTGACGGGGCTATGACCAGTCTTGGTGTGCTCTTTATATCAAAACCCCGATTCCATCTTCGGGGCATTTATCCTTCTTCCAGCTGCGCTTCCTGCATGGCCAGTTCAATCAATGCTGCCTGATGGGCAGCATTCCATTCGGGAATACCGGAACGCATGAACTCTTCGGCATCCATCGCTGCTTTGGACTGGTTGCACAGATTACAGGCGCAGACACAGTTGAGCGGAGTGGTATGTCCACCTTTGGCACGCGGCAGCAGATGGTCAATCGTATCTCCGTACGATCCACAGAAGTAACAGGTGTAGTGATCCCGGGTCAGAATATACCGTTTGAAATCCTTGTTGCTGAACAATCGGCGAATCGTGTACCGATTGACCACCACAGCGGCTTTTTCCTTCACCAGCGTGACCGCAAGCTCCATGTCCACTTCCTGATGCCAGCGTCTGCCCTTGTCGGTCTTCCCCCTCATCCGTACCATGCCTTGACGGTTGGTCCGGAGCGAAGCCGGATCTTCCGGGTCGATGGCTACCGGGGCCGACGGGGTCTGGCGGCGGGGACGGCCATCCATGCCAGCCCCGTGGCTGCGGCTGGCATGCGCGGGTCGCTGCCCAGATGCACCGCGGGCAGCGTCTTCGCCGCTCGCCTTGGGCGCACGCTCCTTGCGCGCCTGGCGCGGCTTGGACCCTGGCGAGCCAGGCTGGCGCACGGGCGCAGGAGGCCCTGCCTCCGCAGTAGCCCCCGGCGCTTGCCCGGGCTCGCGCCCGGTGGCGGCAGGCTGTGCCTCCGCCGCCGTAGGTGTAGCGACCGTGGTGGCATCGCCACGGTCGCTCAGGGCCGGCGCATGGGCCTCAGCAGCTACGCTGCGGGCCTGCCCTGCGCCGGGCGCGAGCGCGGCAATACGCTTGCGGCGCCGCTTGCGCTTGCGTTTGGCTGCGATCGGTTGATCCGCAGCCATGGGCTCTGCTGCCGGGCCTTGCGGCTCAGCGGGCAGCAGAGCCTGGTGGGCCGCCGCAGTCTGCTCGGCGGCCTGCACTGCAGCGGCTGCTCGCGCGCCAGCCCGCTGTGCACTGCCCTTTTCATTCGCAGCAGCATGCCCGTGCGAATGCCCTTCTTCCCCACGCCAATGCTCACCTGGCTGTGGCTCATCTCCTACCTCACCTGCCAAACCATCATGCTCCAGACTCATCTCTCTCAGCTCATTGCCCGTTATGCTCTCTGATCGCTTGCTCTTCCTCCGTCTTCTCCTCTTCTTCCGAATACCCGAAGAAGAGGGGGAGGAAGTCACCAAGTCAGCACGTTCATCGTCATTCGAAGAATTCGAGTCTACTGAAGGTTGAGACACCAGACTTCTTTCAGACTCAGACACCGTAGCAGATCCCTGCTCCATACCATGGGAGGTAAGACCTGCCTCATTTCTCGCAGATGCAGAGGGTCTGGCAGTAACAGCACGTGTCTCCAAGCCATCCCGTTGATGCTCGATCCGTTCATTCGTTCGTCCGCTCACGCTTGAACCTGACTCGTGGTCAGCCTGTCCACCAAGCTGGCGACAGCTGCGGCAGGCTCCACGCCTGGCTCCGGGACCTGCCCGCTTTCCGGTTCTGCGCCGGAACTCGGACATCGGCCGCTGTTGTCCGCAATACATACACGTTTTGCTCAGTCGCGCTTCTTGTTCCGTCTTTCCTTGCCGGAAAGGGGCTGGACCCGTCTCCATGTTGTCACCTCGGTTCCGTATGAATCCGGTTTCTTTCTATTGTATCACATCTGCTCGTGAACACCCTCATGGCCATAGGCCTGATAATCTTTTGAGTTGTACTCCTGTGTCTGTTCACTGCATTCGTGAAGAATGTGTTCCACATATTCCAATATATCCTGCATCGGTCTCCCGCATTTTTCGCATGTTGTCATTATATTCACCTTAATCCTGTTATCCATAATGTATTATCGTTCCGCCTTATGATTACCCCTCATACATGAAAAAGAAACACTCGTTCCCCATATTACACATATCTGCATACATCAAAAAAACCGCTTCCTGCTCTCCCCTAAGGTCGACCAAGAAACGGTTTATTATTCCTGTGTTGGAAATACACCTTATCAAACGTCCAATTGCCCCGAGTTCTGTTGTGGGACGAGACGTGGTTTGGGTTTTGGCAGATTGCCAAAGATGACCCATGCATATGGAACAAATCTTGCCGTCAATCCAACGACGATCCACGAAGCGATTAGAGCTACACCGAATCCTCCGGCATACCACAGATGCACTAACCAGGAAACACCTGTTTGCGGTGGAAATTCACGATACACCAGCAGGAAGAATGGATGAATCAGATAGATGCCAAAGGACAATGCCCCAAGCCGATTCAGCGGCTTGACGATGAGTGAAGGCCCTTTGCGATAGAGCAGATAGGCAATCTGGATAAGCACCAGTGCACAAGCAAAGGTATGCACATTCCAGAAGAACTCATACCACAGTGTGTTATACGTTGCGATCTTCAGACGCAGCAGGTAATAGATATACACATGGCCAAGTCCGGCAATGATCCAGACCGCCCAGAGCAGAATCCATGAAGCTACGCGTCCTTTGGTTGCATTGGCCCGACTGATGACAAACCATTGCTTGATTTTAGGGAAATATACCCCGATAAAAGCACCAAGCATGAAATAGGAGAAGTATGAGAACGCCCAGCTTCCCTTGTTGGGTACCTGGAATCCATATTTATTACTTACGATGAATGCCCATTGAATCAATAGTCCAATCGGAACAGACCATTTCACCACAGAAGGATATTTCTTAAGCAACCATAACACCAATGGGAATAACAGATAAAATTGCATGTTAATAAACACAAAGTACAGATGTGTATAGGCCTTGCCTGTAAACAATTTCGTGATGAAACTTACTGCCGATTCGCCGAAAGGTCGGCCCTGATAATGCGTGAAATGTAACAAAACAAAATACATCAATGAAAACAGGAAGTACGGAAGCAAAATATACACAAATCTTTTCTTGTAAAAGTTACTCACAAGTTTCTTATCCAGCGGACGAGAATAATAGTTATAGAACAGCACAAAACTGCTCATAAAAATAAAGGTTGGCGTACCATATTTCATAAAGATATTAATAAAATTGTACAGCCAGTAGTAGCCTGAGCCCGTCATGTCCACCGTTGCATAGGACGTGGAATGCACGCTGAGTACGCCGATAATTGCCAAGGCACGAACCAGGTTCAGCTCTGGAATTCGCTCTCTTTTCAGTGTTTCACTCATTTTAAAGTTTCTCCTTAATGTGTTCGTCAATATTTCAGATATGACTTAATACAATAAAGCTCTCTATCTATTAAAAGCCATAATGCTTAAGAAGGGTAGTCCAATTTCTTAATAATTCCTAAATTTTCAACACATTTCACACTATTTTCATGTCTATATATGTAAAAAAGACCGCGAGTACGCGGTCTGTGTAACATCCTGCTCTCAACCAAATGAATATTGGATCAACCGGATGAGAATGGTAAATTTGGGTTTGGGCATGCATCCCGCCCTGACTGAGTCTACTTCGCACGACTCGCCAGAATCTGTTTATACACGTCAATAGCTGCCTGTCTCGATGCCTTCAGATCAACAATGGCATCTTTGCGTGGCTGATGGATGTCCTTGCTATGCAGATCCTTCAATTCAGGCAACCACTTGCGAATATAATCACCTTGCGGATCATACTTCTCGGATTGTGTTACCGGATTGTTCACGCGAAAATACGGAGCCGCATTCTCCCCAAGCGAGGCACACCATAACCAGTTACCTCGGTTTTGAATGTTATCATAGTCACGCAGCTTACGCCTGAAATAAGCTTCGCCCAAGGTGAATGGGCATTGCAGGTTTTTGGTGAGAAACATCGCCGTGAGAATCCGCAGCCGGTTTGGCATATGTCCGGTTTCATTCAGTTCCGTCATCGCTGCATCAATAATCGGAATGCCTGTCTCCGCCTTGCACCACCGTTCAAAGTAATCATCATGGAGAGCCGAGAGATCGTACACCTTTTCATATGTAAAATAGTGACTCTCATAGACCGCCCGATACAGATAGAAGTCGCGGAAGCACAACTGCCTGATCCATTCCCCAGTCTCAGCCGTGCGACTCGCCGCATCATACATTTTGCGAATGGATACAGCTCCCACAGCTACGTAAGAACTGAGATGACTCGGCTCGTACGCCTCATATTCATCCCGATGATCCCCGTATTCAGCAATTCGATCCGACAAAAATTGATCCAACAGCAGATGCGGGTCCTCGTCATTCGAACCACTGCCCTCCAGCAACTCCGGAGGTACCTGCATTGCATCCGCCCATTCAATCTGACGATCACTCACCTTCAACGCTGCAACCGTTGTTGCCGAAGGAGGGTTGGGATGTTCATTCATGAATTCCACCCACCGCCGATGGAAAGCCGCAAATACCTTATATGGCTCCGACTTGCCTGTAAAATTGGCAAATCCATTCAGATCCATCAGCAGATGATCCGTCAGTTGTGTGAACGTAACCTCGTGCGCCTCACTGACTTTGCGTATGGCCCTATCCCGCTCGATTGCATATGGCGTCATGTCCCGATGGACCACAATCTCGTTAATCTCACCTTTGAATTCGTTCAGGATGAATTCAACCACTTCAGCCGGTTTGCCGTAAGCGACATGCATTTTTCGTTTGGCTTCAAGATACTGTCTGCCTAATTCCGCTGCGTGCTGCCTGAAATTCACACCGCTGTGTTCCTTCTCTCGGCCTTGCCGCAGGAGGAATGAATCATAGATGAGAACATGCACACTCTCTTCTTGGTGTTCCCGCAAATAATCGAATGCGGCCAGATCATCCGTACGCAAATCTTTGCGGTGTATGAATAGCTTCATGCTCACCCTCCTGTCTGAACTTACATTACATACGTTTATTTGTCCGTCAGGTTCTGATATAACCTGCTTGTTTCGGGCTCGGGCTGATACCCCAGATCCTCATTTAATGTCAATGTAAATGAATGATATAAACGAAGTATGCCTTGCTGATCATCCATGGATGCATACACTTCCATCATGAGTCGGCAGATCTCTTCCGAATAAGGCTCCCGTTCCTGTAATATCGTTAATTGCTCAATCGCTTCCTTGCCACGACCATGCTCCATGTCCCATCCTGCGATATCCATAACCAGCGCTGTATACTTGCGTCTGAGTTCCCTTGCTTTCGCCTGTGCCCAATGATAATCATGTTCTTCCAGATAATCACCACGATAAAGCTGAATCATATGCCTCAAGTCATCAACATTGTCTGATGTGATGACGTTGTAGACCATGGATTTTTCAAATTGATCCACATCACTTACCAGATTGCCTGATAACAGACGATAGCGGTTCATATTGTACTCCAGCTTGCCTGTCATGTTCCATTCCTTAAGCAGCTTTCGAATCTGGTACACGGAAGTATGTAGATGGGTTAATCCCTTTTCCTGGGAAACATCACCCCATAGCTTATCCAGCAGAATCTCCTTGCTTACCCATTCTTCCCTGTGATGAAACAAAAAAGCAAACAATTCCTGTGATTTGGTTGTGCGCCACTTATGTTTCTTGGCACCCTGATCCAGACTTCTGTAGATATCCAGATGTTTGAACGTAAGCAGCCCCGGAACTTCAGTATCCAACTCCACAGGTACAGGTTCCGATCCCTGTACCTCGGCGGTGGCTGCAACTTGAGAATTATGCGACATTATGCCCGCGATTCGATCAACGGTTTTGGCCAATCGGGTCGAGCTGACCGGTTTCAGTACATAATCCAGTGCATGCAGCTCAAATGCTTCCACTGCATGGTCTGCATAAGCCGTAACAAAGATAATACGAATACTCTGATCCAATTGCTGTATATATTCAGCCGCTTCCAGGCCATTCATCTCCGGCATTCCAATGTCCAAAAATACAACATCTACACGTTCCTTTGCCAGAAAATGAAGACCATCACGAGCTGTTGAAAAACATTGCACGGGTGTAATTCGTCCGTCCGTTCGTAGTAGTCGCTCCAGATGAAGCTGCGCTGGCTTCTCATCATCTATCACAATGGCTCTCACCGTTCTTTCAGCCTCCTGCCATGAAAGATTCAATAGGAATACCGATTTTATCGGCATCCGCTTATTAGTCTGTTAACCATAATTACTTCACTCGGCACACTAATTGGAATAATCCACCTTTTGCACAGGGATACGGAATCGGATCTGCGTGCCTTTACCCACATGGCTATGAATCTCGAGTCCCTGACCATAGAGAGACATCAGGCGACGGTTTATATTTTGCAGCCCGACACCTCCTGGACCTTCGGTGCGCCCTGACTTGACCTGAGCCATACGCTCAGGAGGGATACCTACACCATCATCCTGAACCTGAACGACCACATGCTCGCTCTCTTTGAAAATTCTAAGCTGAACTGTCCCACCGGCTGCCCGTTCCATCACGCCGTGGCGAATGGCGTTCTCCACAAGAGGCTGAATACTAAGAGGTGGCAGATACAGATGTACGTCCGATTCCACCTCATACTCAACCACCAGTCTTTCCTCAAATCTCGCCTGTTCCAGATGCACATAAGACTCCACCAATTCCAGCTCTTTGGTCAAAGGAACAAGCTGCTCCCTGTTCTGGAAGTCAAAACTTCCACGCAGGTAATGACTCAATTCAATCAGCAGATCGGTTGCTTTGTCCGGATTCACTGCACAGGTTGCGATAATCACATTGAGTGCATTATATAGAAAGTGTGGCTTGATCTGGGCCTGCAAAAAGGCCATTTCGGTCCGAATAGCCTCCTGCACAGAACTCCGCATCTCAATTAACGTCCGAACTCTGGCGCGCAATTCACCGGCATCCACCGGTTTGCTCAGGAAGTCATTGGCTCCCGCTTGGAATCCGTGTTTGATATCCTCAGGCAACCCACGGGCGGTCAGCATCAGAATCGGTAACTCCGACAAGGAACTGTGCTCGCGCAGTTTGCGACATAACTCAAGTCCGGACATCTTAGGCATCATCCAGTCCGTAATAACAAGATCAATGGACGGGAACTCCTCACGGAGTTTCAATGCAGTGGACCCGCTGTCCGCTGCAATCACACGATACCGCTCCGTCGACAATAGGTTAAGCAATACCTGTCGATTCACGGGGTCATCGTCTACAATCAGAATCGTATGCTCCGCTTCCGTAAGATCATCCTGCTCATCTGACTCTCTTGTCACAAGCTCCTTCGCCCCTGCCCCCTGTGCAGCAACATATCGGGCGGCAGCTGGTTTCGAATGAGTTTGCAAAAGTGGCATCTTCATAACAGGCAGGGTGAAATGAAAGGTCGAACCTTGCCCCGGCTCCGATTCAACCCAGATCTCACCACCGCCAAGCTCAACGAGTTTTCTCGTAATACTCAGACCCAGTCCGGTTCCATTATTCAATCGCTCAATCGTGCCGTTACTCTGCTCATACGCCTGGAAGATATCCTCCTGTTTGTCCAAGGCAATGCCTACCCCTGTATCAGCGACCGATACCTTCACCCAGTCCCCTTCAACGCTGGCGTACAATCGAATCTCACCCTGCTCAGTGTACTTATAGGCGTTACCCAGCAAGTTATACAGAACTTGCCTTAGGCGATCTTCGTCTGCCTCAACAAGTGGCAAGGACTGGGGCCATTGTTGAATCAATATAACCGGCTTGTCCTCAAACGTGAAACCCGAGACTTCAACCACAGTACGAGCAACGGATTCCAGATCGACAGCTACCCGTTTTAACTCGATCTCACTATTTTTTAATTTGGCAAAATCCAAAATATCGTTAACCAGCAGTGAAAGGCGCTTCCCGGTTGAAGTAATCATGGAGAGATTTTTCGCTTGCTTGGGCGTGACTGCTCCAGCCGCCCCTTCCAGCATGGATTGCGCAATATTAATGATGCCATGTAGGGGAGTTCGTAGCTCATGAGACGTATTCGCCATGAACTCGTCCTTCAGGCTGTCAATGGCCAGCAAACGCTCCGACAGAGCTTCCACGTCTCGGAATGATTGTGCAAAGCGGATTGCGGTCACAATCATCTGGGCAAATACAAATAATAAAAGTTCAATCAGCGCAAAGAACGCTGTGTCTAGGGTAGTGAACGCACCAAGCGTATATAACACAACAACCATGAGTATGCTCATCATACTCACGAGTGCAAAGTGGCTGTCATTCGGCCGTCCTTTCAACCAATAGAAAATGGCTCGCAGCGTATATAACATGACAACAAGTGAGATCAGCAACATGGGAAGCTCAAGAGACGAGAAAAGCGTTGGAGGAAGCGTAAGACCCACAATAGTCTGGGTAACGATTAGCACTACAGCCAGACGAACAAACCACTGATGAACTGCTCCTGGTACACGGGCATCCATATACCGAAGCAAAAAATAATAGGCAAAGGCTGAACTAAGGAGCTGAATCCGAAGTATCTCATTATTGGTCAGGAACGGTACAAACGTACCCAGTAACTTCTCCCCATGTGTCAGAGCGTACACCGCACCAGAAAGGCTGAATAATCCGAGAAAACGAAGCTCCTTCTCCGTACGTCGTAATCTGAACAGAAGTAGAAAAAAGGCGGCTGGCAAGATAAAACCGAATAAGGCCATCAGATCCCTGAGCCAACCTTGTTGCTGGCTTTTCAGAATACTACGCTCGTCTCCAAACAAAATGGGCGCTACAATGCCCCCAGACGAGTAACTATAATTTGATACTTGTATGATAATGTCAGCCGTATTGCCCTCAATGGACGTGAATCCTGTAAAGGGTAGATTTAATTGTATATCTGTCACCTTGGTCTTTCCTGGCAGGCCTTTGCCGCCAATCTCTTTCCCATCGATAAATACCCGGTGGGCCATGCGTATATTCTGTGTGCGTATACCATAATCATTTTTCATCGTCCGGGGTGTAAGCTGGACTTGCAAATGATAGGTTCCATACCCATGCGCTTGCCCCAGAGATTTGTTCCATCGGGCCGGAACCTGAGTGCCAGAGGAAGCCGGCAATGGCTTGCGACCGGATACACTTGCTTCAATATCTGCCGGGCTCAGCAACTGCCCAGGGTAGAAATCCCAGATACCCTTTAGAGACGCCGCACCCTTGCGATCAAAGTCCCATTGGGTCAGGTCAATTTTCCCATCTGAAGCTTGAGGGTTAATCCGCTCGCTAATTAACGTCTGGGCGATCCAACCCAGTGGAACAATGACAATACATATGAAGCTTATGGTCAGCATAATCCAGTGTTTTCTCATCTATGTATTCCTTCCATCCACAATGGCGAGAGACGTCTAATTTTGTCGATTTATTACTATAATTCATGTTACACGTTTCTGGTGCTCACGGAAATAGTTTCCGTATCATAATCGGTCAAATTCGTTATCATTTGACCGATTTCTATCTTTCCACCAGCTCTTGGTACACCAAGGAACCCCAGGCCGAATTTCACCGGAAAGAACGGGCGAAATGACCTGGGGTTGATTGAATGAAGATTTATTTAACAACTTGGGCAAGCTTCTGAACGATTCCGGCCCATCCCTGTTCCATACGTTCGCGTACGATAGCGTGGGCCTGTCCAAACTCGGTCAGTTTATCCACATCCCAACCGCTGTGAATCAGTGTGAAATCCGTACCTTCGGGCTGTTCATTCAGTTGGAACGTCAACGTCCAGTCCTTACCCCAGCGGAAGGACAGCTTGTGCAGCGGAAGAACTTCCGTCACCTGACATGGTGATTGGCCGAAGGGGCCTGCTTCCAATATAAACTCGTGACCTTCCACGGGTTCCAGATTGCCTGGCATGAACCAGGTTCTCAGTCCCTGCTCGGTCGAGACCATCTCCCACACTTTCTCTACAGGTGCATGGAGCATAAGTTCCTGCCGGATATCTGGCAGTGCACTTGATGATGAATCCATTCGAATCACCTCCTTATACATTTCATTTCGTATAATTACCCGAATAGAAGTTGACCTCCGCTTTATCCCCACCCTATAATTGGAACATATTACATAAAAGGTGCGTGATTCCTATGATAGTCTGCTCTGAAAAATCCAATTCCAACCGTTGCCGGAAGGGATAATCCTGCTCATCCCCCTTCCACGTTTTCATTTTAATACATTTACATGTGGGGGACACCTATACTATGTCATTCAGTTATTACGGTCCATTATGCACCGCCGTTTATGATCTCACGAAACCTGTGGGGCACTCCTTGGGAGGAGACATTGAATTCTATCGCCATTATCTTCAGCGCTACAATGGACGTATCCTTGAAGCCATGTCAGGATCAGGCCGAGTGCTCATTCCTTTGCTTGAAGCAGGCTTGAAGGTGGATGGAATTGATTATTCGACCGATATGATCAACTCTTGCCGTTCTCGTTGTATGGAGCGGGCATTACCCATGCCTGAGCTATTCGTTGCCGATCTGGAGAAGCTTGACCTTCCATATCGATACGAGGCAATTATCATTCCCGGAGGTTCTCTGCTCCTCATCCAAGACAGACAGGCGTCGATTAACGCATTACGTAATCTATTTCAGCATTTAGAACCCGGCGGCAGGTTCGTGTTTGATCTGTTTCTGCCCGATGTGACACAACCCTCTTCTGTAGAAACATCAACCGTTTCATTACCCGATGGTGATACGATCACGGTAGAAGTGAAAACCATTGAAGTGAACCTTCTACACCAATATAAAGTAAGTCTGATTCGCTACGAACAATGGCATCAGGGTGCTCTTGTTGCTACGGAGCTGCAACAACTCACTCTACGTTGGTACGGCATAGAAGAGTTACGCCTAATTCTCGAACACATTGGTTTCTCTGACATTAAAGTGTACGCCGACTTTAACCCAGATCAACCACCCACGCAGCCCAATCAAAAATTCGTCTATGAAGCGACTCGAAGAGCGTAGTCATCCCTAATCGGATGGATATGATTCTCAATATCCAAAATCAGGCCACAGCATGAGGTTTAACCCATGCTGTGGCCTATTTTACTATATAAAATTTGCAATAACATTTATATGAGAACGCAGAGGGCAGAAATAGCCTGAAGAAGCGGAGCGTTCGCCTTTATCCTCAGATTTTCACCTTTGAAAAAGTGAATCAAAAAAATCTGGGGATAACAGCGATCGGAAGGTTATTCTGTCATCGGAGTGGCAAGTGTAAATGTTAGTGCAAGTTAGTATCCACGAGAATATTGTTCCGCAATGGCGGCTTGATCCTTGCTGACACCCAGTTCCAGAGCCGCATGGTTCGCCCAGTACGGGTCACGCAGCATGCCTCTACCAACCGCGACCAGATCTGCATCACCGTTTCCAATCACCGCCTGAGCCAATGCTGCATCCTCCAGCATACCCACTGCGATTACAGGAACGTTCAGTTCTTCACGGAAACGACGGGCAAATGGTACCTGATACCCCGGATAGTTCCCCGGTTTCCGCTGTCCCGAAGGTCCTTCGCCACCTGAACTGATATGGAACATGTCCACGCCTGCGTCTTGGTAGGCACGAGCGATATTGATGGTGTGGTCGATATCGTATCCACCATCCGCGTATTCTACAGCCGAAATCCGCAAAATCAGCGGCATATCTGCAGGCATTTCTTTTTTCACTGCACGAATGACTTCTACGCCAAAACGGGACAGATCCTGCCCATATACATCCTCACGATGGTTCATCAGCGGAGAATGGAACTGGTGGATCAGGTATCCATGTGCACCGTGCAGCTCAATGGTATCTACTCCAGCCTGTACTGCGCGGCGAACACCGTCTGCGAACTTTTGCACCATAGCTTCTACTTCTTTCGTACTTAACGCGCGTGGTTCCTTGTACTTTTCTCCCGGGAATGTAACTACCGATGGGGCAACCGGCTGCGGAGCATCCTCTGCTTTTCGTCCCGCATGTGCGATCTGAATAGCTACTTTGGAGCCGTAGGCATGGATTCCATCTACAAGTTTGGTGAAGGCCGGCACATGCTCATCTGACCATATCCCCAAGTCATTGTCGGTAATGCGTCCATCCGGATCTACATCGGTCATCTCGATTACAATCAGTCCTGTACCTCCAACCGCACGGCTCACATAGTGAACCTGATGCCAATCGTTCGGAATACCATCCTTCGCAGTGACAGAATATTGGCACATCGGTGCCATGACGACACGGTTATTTAATTGCAGGCTCTTGAATTGATAGGGCGAAAATAATTGTTCAGTCATTAATGTTACATCTCCTGTTCCATGATCATGATATATATGAACCCTTACTTATTTGTCTAAGTCCGAAAACAGTTTTCCGTTCTTGCCGTAATTGTCCTTCTCCAAATCCTCAATGAAGATAAAGACTTTGCTCGGATCAACATCCAGTGTCTCACAGGCCACCTGAGTCATACGTTCAATCAACTGACGTTTCTGCTCGACCGACTTGCCTTCCAGTACCTTAACCGTGATAAATGGCATGTCTTGAACACATCCTTTCTTCATCATTTATTATGAACCTCAGTTATAGAAATACAAGTACGTACATTTTTGTGACCTAGTACCCTTTTTGATACCTAGAAATCCTCCTATTTCGGATCTGCCCCATTCTGGAAATGACTGCAAAACATGATATGATAACCGTAGAGAACCACAATAATTACTATACCCAATTTACATAAGTTGTGACTAACGGTTACACGATAACGGAGAGGGCAGAAATAACCTGTAGAAGCGGAGCTAAAAGCTTTCTCCAAGAAAGCTACTTCGAAAGCATACGCTATCCACAGATTTTCACCTTTGTAAAAGTGGATCAAAAAATCTGGGGATAACAGCGATCAGAAGGTTATTCTGGCCTCGTAGTGGATCAGTGTAAAACAAGTAGTTCAACTTATATACTACTCAAACTAGGGAGAGGTTATATATGAAAGATATATTAATTCAAAGACTGAGTACTTATGTTCAGATGGATACCCAATCCGATGAAAATAGCGAGACATGCCCTTCCACACCCGGCCAACTGGCCTTGGGCAAACTGCTCGTTGAAGAATGTACCTCCATTGGTCTGCAAGATGTGACGATGGATGAGAACGGTTATGTTATGGCTACACTGCCATCCAATACCGACAAGGATGTTCCTGTAATTGGTTTCCTGGCTCACCTCGATACAGCGACCGACTTTACTGGCAAAAATGTCAAACCACAGGTTATCGATAACTATGACGGTGCTGATATTGTGCTGAACTCGGAACTGGATGTCGTACTGTCCAACAAGGATTTCCCGGAACTGCACGAGTATAAAGGCCACACCCTGATCACAACTGATGGTACAACGTTGCTTGGTGCTGACAATAAGGCAGGCATTGCCGAGATCATGACGGCGATGGCCTATCTGATTGAACACCCGGAAGTGAAACACGGTAAGATTCGGGTTGCTTTTACCCCGGATGAAGAGATTGGCCGTGGACCGCACAAGTTCGATGTAGCTGCTTTTGGAGCCAAATATGCTTACACAGTTGACGGTGGACCACTTGGTGAGCTGGAATACGAGAGCTTTAACGCAGCTGCCGCCAAAATTACCGTACGAGGCACCAATGTGCATCCCGGAACAGCGAAGGATAAAATGGTGAACTCCCTGAAAATTGCGATGGAATTGAATCGACGCCTGCCTGTGGAGGAAGCTCCTGAATTCACGGACGGTTATGATGGTTTCTATCATCTATTGTCTTTGGAGGGTGACGTTGAGCTGACAAAGATGAGTTACATCATCCGTGATTTCGACCGGGCGAAGTTTGAAGAGCGCAAAACAAATCTATTGAATATCGCAAACGAACTGAAGACCAAGTATGGAGAGAAAAGCATCACGGTTGAATTGAATGACCAGTACTATAACATGCGCGAGAAAATTGAACCCGTACGCCAGATCGTCGACATTGCCCATGAAGCCATGACCCGACTGGACATCGAACCTGTTATTCGCCCCATCCGGGGAGGAACGGATGGTTCCCAGCTATCCTATATGGGCATGCCAACACCAAATATCTTCACTGGTGGTGAGAACTACCACGGCAAATTCGAGTATGTATCGGTAGACAATATGGTGAAGGCCACCCGTGTTATTGTAGAGATCGCTCAATTGTTCGAAGAACGCGGAGATATCTAATCCACTTGAAGTGCAGAGCAAAAAGAGCACCCCTTGGTTTATTCGTGAGGGTGCTCTTTGTTGTGCCGTATTGTATTTTATTGTGTCGCGTCATGTCGCTTAGATATACAGGCTTGGTCTTACTTTTAAAATACTATCACTCATATATATTGCCTCCTGCGATGACACGCAACTGTTCCAGATCACAGATCACTAGCTTTCGCTGCACTTTGCGAATAATATCTCGATTACACAGATCTTGAACAACTCTATTAAGATGTCTATAGCTGGTGCCCAGCATATCGGCCAGTTCGGTGAGCTTGGAGGTCTGGATCTCTTCCGAAGAAGACTCGTCCTGGCCCATTGTGGACAACAGATAGCTGGCAAATCGGCTCTCGACTGGATATAACATATTCAGACTCGACAGGTTGGAAAAGGTATACAATTTGTGCGTAACTTGACTCAGCATAAAGTGGAGAAACTTAGGGTTCTCTGCATACGTATTCTGGAGAGCGCGATAGCTGATACCCAGCAGCAGGCTTTTGCTCACAGACTCTACCGTATTCATAGCCTCCTTGCCATTTACCAGTTCCAAATCTCCCACAAGCGCAAGGGGTGTACTGAAACGAAGTAACAGAGACTTGCCGTTAGGCAGGGTGGTATAGATCTTGAGCTTGCCCTGCACGAGAAAATATAACCGCTCGGGTCGTTCACCTTTGGCACATATCATCTCGCCCTTCGCAGCCTCAAGTAGTCGCAACTCAGCGAGCGCAGGCTCGTCCAGCACCTGATCCAACCCATGCTCACGGGCAAGTTGCCGCACAAGCCCAAAGTCCATAATTTCTTTCATTCCGACTTCCCCTCCGTTGTCGTATATAACGTATGTAAAAGGACATATGTCCCATAATTGATATACATTCGTACAAATATCTTGATATAAAAATAGTTACAACTAACACTTATATCCAATAAATCATTTTAGATGGGAAATATTTTAAAATTTAATCATAAAATGTTCATTCTTTCATGCAAAATGCCGTTCACGAAAAGTCATTTCCGTCCGATGAAAGATAGAGCATTCCATAGATCGTTAAAAATAATACATTCAAATATTGAAAGGATGGTCCTCTTCCATGAACGTTGTAGATGCCCTGCTTAAAGTAATGCCTTATATCAGCCTGATCCTCAGAGAACCAGCTAGTTTAACTCTTTACGATCACGAAAAAGTATTAGATGTCATTATGACAGATAAATTTGATCTTGGTTTTGAAAAAGGAATGTCACTCTTGGAATCGTATCAAAACTTTGCCATCTTAAAAAACGGAAGAGAAGCGACCCTTGCTACTCTCTCCAAGGAAGTTTATGGTATCGAACTGGATATTCTGAACATTCCGATCTTTGATGATCACCAGAAAGTTGTTGCTGTTTTCTGTGTGTCTTACGACCAATCTAACCAGAACCAACTTGAAGACATTATACAAGAAAATCAAACCATCAATGGTAACCTCGTTGATATGGTGCAACATGTCGCCGCTCATGCCGAAGAATTGCAAGCAACCAGTGAGCAGATCTTGCAGAATACCAGACTTGCTGTTCAGAACTCTTCCCAAATCAACAAAGTAGCCGGGTTCATTCGTGAAATCTCAGAGCAAACCAACTTGCTTGGCCTGAATGCCGCTATTGAAGCCGCTCGCGTTGGTGAAGCTGGTGCCGGCTTCGGTGTGGTTGCTTCCGAAGTACGCAAACTCTCTGTGGATGCCAAACAAGCTACAAGTGACATCGATACTAGTCTGAGAGATGTACAACAGGTCATCAAACAGATGGAAGTTGAAGTCTCCCAGATTGCAGCCTCTTCACAGGAACAAGCAACGCTTGTAGCATCCTTTACGGATGTGATTGAGCAGCTTAATGAAACAGGGGAGCGAATGAAAGCTCTGTCTGAACAACTGATCAGCTATTCCGTTAAAAATTAATCAAAATATATCTTTGATGAACTTTGGCTAGTGCAAAGATACATTTTATATGCAACAAACAGGACTCGGGTTGCCCATGATGGATAATCCAAGTCCTGTTTGTTGTTGTGCCCATTTTATATAACCAACTACGTTCAGATAAAACCTTAATTGGCTACATGTATTGATTTATCTCCAATAACTTCTTCTTCCGACTCCCAGCATTCCACTTCACCCGGAATATGAATCCGGTCCCGGGTAAAGACGGGATCACGGCCTTCAGCCTTCTGTTTCTTGTAGTCCTTCAACGCTTCGAAAGTCACCTTGGAAAGCATCAGAATTGCAATCAGGTTCACCACCACCATGAGCCCCATGAACAGGTCAGCCAAATCCCATACCAGCTGTACTTTGGCTACCGCTCCAAACACCACCATCGCGATAACGCAAATGCGGTATACCCACAGCCAAACTTTGTTGGATTTGATAAACTCAATGTTAGTTTCTCCATAGTAATAATTTCCGATTAGTGTACTGAAGGCAAACAGGAACACCATAACCGCCAGGAATCCCGATGCCCATGAACCAATATGTACACTTAATGCAGCCTGAGTTAATTCAATGCCACCCAGATTGGAACCTTTGTATACCCCGGATAGCAAAATAATCATGGCTGTGCTTGTACATATCACTAACGTATCTGTCAGCACGCCAAACGCCTGAATAAGTCCCTGTTTCACCGGATGTGTTGTATCCGCCGTTGCAGCAGCATTCGGGGCGCTACCCATGCCCGCCTCATTGGAGAACAATCCGCGTTTCACACCGTTCATCAGTGCAGCGCCCAACGTTCCGCCAGCAACCTGTTCGATGCCGAAGGCATTTTTGACGATCAACGCAATCATGGCCGGAAGCTGGGTAATATTCGCCAGTACAACAAAAGCCGCTACCCCAATGTACAATACAGCCAGTACAACAACGATGTATTCCGATGCTTTTGCAATTCGTTTGACACCGCCCATGATAATTCCTGCAAATATCACAGCCATAATGATACCCACCGTTAACCGATCCGTGCCAAATGAGTTCTCAAATGCAACGGTAATCGTGTTAGACTGCACCGCATTAAAGACCAAACCAAATGAAAGCGTAATGAGAATGGCAAATAAAATCCCCATCCAGCGTTTGCCCAACCCACGTTCCATATAATACGCCGGACCGCCGCGGAATCCGCCCTTATCCTTCACTTTATAGATCTGAGCCAGCGTACTCTCCACAAAACTGGAGGCTGACCCGATAATTGCAATGATCCACATCCAGAATATAGCCCCAGGTCCCCCCAGTGCGATCGCCAGTGCAATACCGGTAATATTCCCTGTACCTACACGGGCCGCCATACTAATACAGAACGCCTGAAAAGGTGAAATTTTGCCTGGTTCCTTGCTTTTTGGCTCTCGAAGCACCTTTACCATATCTCCAATCATACGGAATTGCATGAATCGGGTCTTGGTGGTGAAGTATATACCACATACTACCAATAATATAATTAACACTTTGGACCATAGAAAATCATTGAAAATGACGACAATATCTTGTATTGTTTGCTCCATCGGTATGCCCCTTTTTATGGTGTATTTCAAGCACAGAGATGGTTACGGGAAAAGTTTGTACCATTCTGCACAACACTAGCCCCGGACTTCGGGATGTTACTTATACTACAAGAACATCTACGGAAATCGACAAATACCTACATGCAATTCCTACATTTATTTTAAAAACGGGCTTTGATCGCCCAATCATTGTCATTTAACCTGACATGTCAGGTTCTATGCAAGAAGGAAAGGAACGATTACACTGGAACGAGAGTTCATCGCGGCGTTAACCGCCTTTACCATAGATTTATCAATCACACCATTCGCAGAGAAAGGGAATGACTGACATGCGTTATTTTATCGTGGATGATGATCCTGGCGTTCGTTCCATGTTGATGGATATTATTGAGGATGAAGGCCTGGGCGATATTGCCGGGGAAGCTGAGGACGGAGCACATATTCACGCGGAACTGTTGGAACTGCATAAGGTGGACGTACTGCTGATTGATCTGCTGATGCCCCAACGAGACGGGATTCAGACTGTGCGAGCGCTTGAAGGAAGGTTTGAGGGCAAGATCGTCATGATCTCCCAGATCGAGTCGAAAAATATGATCGGAGAAGCCTATTCACTAGGGATTGAATATTATATTACGAAGCCGATTAACCGGTTGGAGATTCTATCTGTTCTGCGGCTGGTGAGCGAAAGGCTTCGGATGCAGCAGTCCATCGCAGATATCCAGCGGACATTGCAGGGATTGTCCGGTTTGAATTCTACCGAACGTGCTGCGGCTCCGGTTCCGGACAAAACAATCACGACTGCAGGACATTTCCTGCTGTCCGAGATGGGCATGATCGGCGAAGCGGGCAGCAGGGATCTGCTGGACATGCTGGAATATCTGGAGCAGGTAGAGACAGATGAACATAAGCTGTCCCCCTATACGTTCCCATCCCTCAAAGACATCTTCCAGAATGTAGCGATTCGTAAACTGGGAGAAGATGCCTCTCTCGCAGAGGTGAACAAGGAGATCAAGGCATCGGAACAACGTGTTCGCAGGGCCATCTTCCAGACTCTGAGCCATGTGGTTTCTCTGGGATTAACCGATTATACACATCCTAAGTTCGAGAACTATGCATCCAAATTTTTCGATTTTACCGAAATTCGTAAGAAAATGCTGGAGCTACAAAACAATGTGGAGCCTTCCTTGTCCCAGACACGCATTAATACGAAAAAATTCGTACAGGTTCTATACTTGGAAGCCAAACGATTACTGCATTAAACAGATGCATAATGGATACGATGCAAAAACAAACGGGCATGAATATTACACCGGTAGGATACAGCCTTTTCAACTGAGGCTGTCCACACCGGCTATATTCATGCCCGTCTGTACGATCAAGCGTTACAATCTATGTGATTTGTTCCGTGTATAAAATTAAAATCGCTTTGGGTTCAAGCCCGTGAATGGTTTCGGCTAATTCGGTTATACTCATTAATCAATTCGTCCAATGCCATAGACTGCCGAATCACATCGGGATGCCCAAGACCACCCTTGTTATGCTCTACCAGCATATGAAGGTTATGTCTGGCCTTCTCTATTTTATTTTTCAAATCCAAACTCATAACCATGACCCCTGATACCTCCTTATTCTGTGAACCATTTTAGTTTTTCCTGTCAATCTATAGTTGGATTAACATATGGCATAGGAGACAAGGATGTTTTGTATTCTTCTCCAAATTTTGATAAAGATTATTTTATCACACTAGAGCTTATCCGAAAATGGCTGATATGACGCAATTTTAGTGGTAACACCGAGGGTTGGATTCTAACGTCTGGCCTCATCATTCACGGCCAGAACGGATTGTGTCGTAAATGTGTATATTGAAAAAACAAAAAGTCTATTGGTTCAAAAGGTAATAAAATCCCTTTCCATAATGGGGTCATTCAGGTACAATAGGGCGATGTGTGTGTCCGGACCCGGCGGATACAAATGATGTAATGTAGAGGACGGCCAACGACGGCCATTGATCCTGATTTGATATTATTGGAGGCTTATCATCACCATGCAGACCGATTCACAGACTAAAGTCAAAATTGTTAACGCCGATCCCAGCGCAATGGGATTATTTGGGTTGGCTATCGTAACCCTGGTCGCTTCTTCCCAAAAGCTTGGCATTACAGAAGGACTTAGCTACGCTATTCCTTGGGCGATCTTCCTGGGTGCCTTTGCCCAGTTATTCGCATGTATTCAAGATTCCAAACGCAACAATACCTTTGGCACAACAGCTTTTGGCGCGTACGCATTCTTCTGGTTTGCCATGGCTGCCAACTGGATGATCAAAATGGGCGTATTTGGCTCCACTCTCGCTGAACAGGCCGATGGTAAGCAGCTCGGATTTGCTTTTGCCGGATACCTCGTATTCACCCTGTTCATGACGATTGGTGCTATTGAAGCGAATAAAGTATTGCTTATCATCTTCATTCTGATTGACTTCCTGTTCCTTGGCTTGACCTTTGACGCTTTCGGCGTAGCTCCTCACATTTTCCACACCATTGCAGCATACGCTGAACTGGCGATCGGAATTGTGTCCCTGTATGGTACAGGTGCTTCGGTACTGAACGCTCACTTCGGTTATGCGTTCTTGCCGATCGGCAAACCGTCCGGCATTTTCAAACCCAAGGCTTAATATACAGCAGTAAACCGCCAGCGCGCCGGTCCGCGCCTGGCGGTTTTTTTTGCAGTCCAACTTCATTTGAATATGTATCTGACTGACACCTATACTAGGGATAACAGATTATAAACAGACCCTGCAACACCTGAAATGAAATGTCACAGCAGCCATACTGTCAGGAGGAAAAAACATGAGAGAGATACCGAAACCAACGGAGATGGATCAGGTGGAGAAAAAATATGTACGCGAAACACGTTGTTTCAAGACGGCACGGGTGTTCCCAACCGATGTCAACAATCATAATACCCTGTTCGGTGGCAAGCTGATGTCCTACATCGATGATATTGCATCCATCGCCGCTTCCAAGCTATGCCGGGTCAATACTGTAACGGCTTCAACCGACTCTGTCGATTTCCTGTACCCGATTAATCCAACGGATTCGGTTACACTTGAATCGTTCGCGTCCTGGACAGGACGAAGTTCCATGGAGATTTTTGTGAAAGTGATTCGAGAGGATCTGAAGACCGGAGAAAAGAAAATTGCAGCGACTGCATTTCTGACATTTGTGGCCCTGGACGAAAATAATCGCAAACTGATCGTACCCCGCATTATCCCGGAGACGGAAGAAGAGAAGAAACTATACGAGACCGCTCCGGATCGGGCGGCCATGAGGAAACAACGGCGGGAAGAGAGCAAGAAATTCGCTGACTTCCTGACCGTTACTTATCCTTGGGAATAAAAACACGCTAAACAATAACAAGATTGAACACTAGCATTACATTATCTGGAAGATGCCGGATAGATGGACACCGCTCTGCTATCCGGCAGTTCACCACCCATGGAGACACACCACTGCTGATAGATGCGATACGCTGCACCGCTCTCCAGCAAGCCCTGACAAGTGTATATGCCCTCTTCGATGGAATTGACACGCCCCGCCGCGTATAAGCGGAAACCTCCATTTAACAAGACCTGATTCACAAAAGCAATATGACCATCACCGCTTAACACGCTTTCCGCCACTTCAAGCTGCTTCGCAGCCGTCCAGACCAGCTCCGGCACGGGCATATCCAGTTCATAGGCTGCAGGATCAACCAGTTCCAGCTTCATATCACCGTCTTCCACGGCGTATACGCGGGTTGGCCGATCAATATACAGATCCTCAGAACCTTCCATCCCCTGTACAACATAAGCACGACGGTAGTTAAACCGGGTGAGCAACTTCGCAATCCGATCCAGAAAGGTATTATGAAACACACCAAACACCAAATACGGTGAATGGTTATAATCAATCAGTTTCTCCGCTGTGTTAAACACCGTTCGAAAACCCAACTCTTCCCGTAACGGACGAAGCTTACGAAGAGGTTCGCACCAATCCTCGGAGGATACGTACATGACACCCGAACGCAATGCAGCGCTCCGTGCATCTTCCCGATCCATTTTACGTGTATCAATTCCTGCTTCCTTTAACAGAACCGACAGCGTAACTCCCCATTTGGGTGGTAAAGGGTCACTCCCATGCAAAGTCACCGGCAACCCGGCCGCCGCGAGTACAAATGCAACCGGAAACGTGGCCATGAACGACTTTGTCCGTCCATCATAAGGGCCCGCACAGTCCAATCCATCCTGAAATATGGAGAAACGTTCCGCACCGTTACGACAAGCATGAACAAAAGCTTCCAGTTCCTCGACGTTTTCCATTTTCATACGTTCAGCCATTAGAAACGCAGCCGTCTGGGCAGGGGAAACCTCCTGTTTCAGGATTTTCTCTGCTACGGTCAGTGCTTCTGCATAATTCAGATCACGTGAGCCTCGTTTCCCACGTCCGACCTCTCGGAGTATCTGAGACATATCCATGGAGAATCCTCCTTCCAATTAAGACTGGAGCAGTTGATGGGCCTTCACAATCGCTGTGGCTACATCGACCATTCGTTTTCGTTCATCCATCGCTTTCTTGCGTAACAGGTCATAGGCTTCGGCCTCTGAAATCTGCTTCAGATCACTAAGAATAGCCTTCGCCATATCAATCCACTTCCGATCCTCCAGCCTGGATTGCAACTGCTTCCGTTCCTGCTCCCACTGTTTGCGTTCCATGTAGCGCCGGGCTGCAAAGTGAAGAGTCCAGTGAATCTCGGGCCCAGTCATGGATGGTGTAAGTATTCCATCAAATGAAGTTTCGACCTCGCAGGATTCTGCGGAGGAAGAGGCTGTATCTGGCGCGCACCACCAAAGCAGCGGTGAATCCGACTTCCCCTTTCCCAGGCAGTTCACCCAGTACTCCACATCAGCCAGCGACAGATGCAAAATGGACGCTTCGGCCGCACGAGCTAGCTTCACCGCTTCCGCTTCACTGCCCGCCACCTGTACATGGTACCCGTTTGCTCCCAGCAGCCTCTCCGGTGTCAGAGGGATTGCATCGGATGAGGCTGCTATCGTTGGTTGAACATGGATGACCAATAAAGATCGCATGATGGATCAATCCCTCCCTATTTGCGTATAATCAGAGTCCACATCATTTAAGACGTTAATACATGAAATCAATAAACATGTTACATTACCTAACAAAAATTAAGTAGTGACGATTATGCGTCTTATTTTTAACATTAGAATGATCTTTTCATGCCTCATCATGTTGCAATAAAAAAGGGTGAAACACTATACATGGCACCTTTTCTACAGTATTTATCGTATCCAGCGTGCTAACGTTATCTAAAATCCTTCAAACTAAGAAGATATACTCGTAAAACTTCGTCGTCCATTCGATATTCCAATAAACTCATGTAAACATAATTAACTTTAAATTTCAAATACTTTTTTATGTTAACTATATTGACATGAATAGATCGATCTTTTATAGTTAAGCCATAACAACTCCATATTTGAATCGATCACAGTTACAACGGCGTAGCTGGTTGAAACGGCAATGAAGCCTGTTTTGCAATCTCGGAGCAAGGGATGCGTATGTATATGCGCAGTCCTCCGAGGCATAACAGGCTTTTTCGATTTTAGAGACAAGGTTTTGAGGCATTTTGCAGAATGGACCTAAGGGGGCTAATCATAATGAGTACAACGAAAAAACTGGTGCTGGTCGGCAATGGCATGGCGGGAATCCGCACAATCGAACATATCCTTAAGCTTGCTCCACACGCTTATGAAATTACAGTCTTCGGCGCAGAGCCGCATCCCAACTACAACCGGATCATGTTATCTTCCGTACTGGCTGGCGGAACATCCATCGAGGATATCGTAATCAATGAGTGGAGCTGGTACGAAGATAACGGCATTCGGGTGTACCCGGGTGACCCGGTCGTTCAGATCGATACCAAGCACAAGGAAGTTGTATCTCAAAATGGTCTACGCGCAGCCTATGATGAGCTGATTATGGCAACCGGTTCACAAGCGTTCATCCTCCCTCTTCCCGGCGCTAACAAGGAAGGCGTGATCGGTTTCCGCGATATTAAAGACTGCGAGACCATGATGGCAGCATCACAAAAGTATCGCAAAGCTGCCGTCATTGGAGGTGGATTGCTAGGACTGGAAGCAGCGCGGGGGCTGCTCAATCTGGGCATGGACGTCACAGTCATCCATATTAACGGTCATCTGATGGACCGGAACCTAGATTTGCCGGCAGGTCTGATGCTCCAGCGTGAGCTTGAAGAACAGGGCATGAAGTTCCTTTTGAACAAACATACCGAAGAAATCACAGGCAAACAACGAGTAAAAGCCATTCGTTTTACTGATCAAACGGTGCTTGAAGCGGATCTGGTTGTCATGGCTGTCGGGATTCGCCCTCAGATTGAACTGGCTCGCAATACCGGCCTCGATGTGAATCGTGGAGTCATTGTAGATGATTATATGCATACCAGCATCCCTAGTATATCTGCCGTCGGCGAATGTGCAGAACACCGCGGTATTGCCTACGGACTGGTTGCTCCATTATATGAACAAGGTATGGTGCTCGCAAAACGCCTGGCTGGCGCGGCAACCGAAGGATACGAAGGTTCAGTCACTTCTACCAAACTGAAAGTATCCGGTGTGGACGTATTCTCTGCCGGACAATTCAAAGACGCTGCGGACACTCGCAGCATTCGTATTCAGGATGACGTTGATGGTGTGTACAAAAAGATGGTGATCAAAGACGGACAGCTGATCGGAGCTGTATTGTTCGGGGATACCACGGATGGCGCATCGCTGTTTTCCCTCATTAAGAGTGGTGAGAACATCAGTGGTCGGGAGAAAGAAATTTTGCTCGGTGTACCTTCCGGTGGTTCAGGCTCGGGTCCATCTGTCGCAGAACGAATGGCGAGTATGCCGGATGACGAGATCGTCTGTGGTTGTAACGGTGTGACCAAAGCTTCCATTGGAGACGCCGTTCTGAATAAAGGCTGTAATACACTCGGTGCAATCAAATCCTGTACCAAAGCTTCCGCTTCTTGCGGTGGGTGCAAACCTATTATCGAAAACCTGCTCACATATTATGCCGGTGATAATGTAGGTGAACAGACTAAAGAAGGCATCTGTGGCTGTACACCCTATGATCGGGATGAGATTGTTGCACAGATCAAGGAGATGGGACTCAAAAGCGTCAAGGAAGTCATGAATGTTCTCGGTTGGAATGAACCGGAAGGTTGCTCCAAGTGCCGCCCTTCCCTCAACTATTATCTCGGGATGATCTGGCCGGCTGAATACACAGATGAGCGTGTATCCAAATTCACCAATGAACGTTATCACGCCAATATCCAGAAAGACGGTACCTACTCCGTTATTCCACGGATCTATGGTGGTGTCACTTCCCCGGCGGAATTGATCAAGATTGCAACTGTTGCAGAGAAATACGATGTGCCGTTGGTGAAATTCACGGGTGGGCAACGACTCGATCTGCTCGGTGTACAGAAAGAGAACCTGCCGAAGATCTGGGAGGAACTCGATATGCCTTCCGGTTTTGGTTATGGCAAGGCGCTTCGTACGGTGAAGACTTGTGTAGGTAATACGTTCTGCCGATTCGGCACACAAGATTCCATTGAGATGGGTATTCGTCTGGAGAAAAAACTCGACAAGATGGTGGCTCCAGCCAAAGTGAAACTCGCTGTCTCCGGATGTCCGCGGAACTGTGCTGAAGCGACCATCAAGGATCTGGGTGTTGTCGCCATTGATGGCGCTTGGGAGATTCATGTGGGCGGTAACGCGGGAGTCAAGGTTCGTGCAGCCGAGTTGCTGTGTACGGTGAAGACCGATGCGGAAGTGGAAGAGTGGACTTACTCTTACCTGCAATATTATAGAGAGAACGCAAAATGGAATGAGAGAACAGCGGCTTGGATTGAACGGGTTGGTCTGGATCATGTGAAGGAAGCATTGGCGGATCGGGATGTACGTCTCGCTCTGGTTGAACGTCTGGAAGTTACACTGGGTCACACGGTTGATCCTTGGAAAGAAATCATACAAGACGAGAAATTACGTAAAAATTTCACCCCACTGTCCGGTGCCGAGCCGGTAACCCACTAGAAGAGGAGGAACAGCGATGAACAAATTCCGGATTGGACACCTTGCAGATATTGATGAAAAGGGAGCACGGACCTTCCTGATACAGGATACCGAAATTGCAGTCTTCAAACTGAGCGACGGAAGTCTGCACGCCGTCGAGAATCGTTGCCCTCACAAGGGCGGCAAGCTGTCGGAAGGCATGGTGTGCGGGACAGCAGTTCATTGTCCTTTGCATGATTGGAAGATTGATCTGCGTAACGGTAAGGTACACGAGCCGGATGAAGGCTGCTTGAATACCTACAAAACAGAAGTAGACGGCAACAGCGGAGAAATCTTCATCACAATTGCGGGTTAAAGGCTAGAGATACCCTGACATCAAGGAGGCGTGCGCTATGGATTTTGTTAAACCTGCAGAAGTGCTGCAATCGATGGTCGAAGCTGGTGAGAGCAAAGCCAGAATGAATCGGGTACAGATGCTGATCCGCGGTTTTCTGGCGGGGGCTATCCTTGCCTTTGCAACCACACTGGCATATACCGCTGTATCTCAATCTTCCGTTGGTTTGGCAGGTGCACTGATATTCCCGGCGGGATTTGTCATCATTATTCTGCTGGGTCTCGAATTGGTGACAGGAAACTTTGCGATGCTTCCACTCGCAGTGTTGAAACGCAGAATTACATGGATGGATATGCTCCGAAATTATTTCTGGGTGATCACAGGACATCTGCTCGGATGTGCATTCTATGCTCTCTTATACGGCCTGACCATTACCAAGATGGGTACGGATATGAGCAACCCTCTAATTCAAACGCTGATCCTGACCAGTGAAACCAAAACATTGGGGTATCAGCACTTGGGTGGGGCTGGCATTGTACTGGTCATCATCAAAGCCATTCTATGTAACTGGATGGTCACACTCGGGGCAGTGATGGCAATGACGTCCACTTCTACACTGGGCAAAATCGTAGCGATGTGGCTGCCCATTACCATATTTTTCGCTCAGGGATTTGAGCATGCTGTGGTAAATATGTTTGTCATCCCGGCAGGCATGATGCTCGGTGCACAGGTGAGTGTCGCTGACTGGTGGCTATGGAATCAGATCCCGGTGTTGTTGGGTAACCTCATTGGTGGAGCTGTATTTACAGGCCTCGGTCTATATGCTGCACACCACTGGGGGAATCCGGTGAAACTATCGACGAAACTGGCAACCATTCAGGGTGGTCGTTCAGGATTGGCAAGTTCTGATGCTGCACCGAAATTGGGGACACGATCATGAGCCGGGGCCTGGTTAGTATTGTTGGCGCTGGTCCTGGAGATCCGGATCTGATTACGGTAAAAGCCCTGAAACGTATTCAGTCCGCAGATGTCATTATGTATGATCGGCTTGTGAATGATCAATTGCTCGCCGAAGCTCGTGAAGGAGCACTCCGCATCTACTGCGGCAAGGCCCCAGGCCTTCATTCCATGAGTCAGGAGATGATTGGACGGATGCTGGCTGCTCATGCAGCGGAAGGTAAACAAGTTGTAAGACTCAAGGGTGGCGATCCGTTTATCTTTGGCCGTGGTGGTGAAGAAGCGCTTGTGCTGGCGGAAGCAGGGATTGCATTTGAGATCATTCCTGGCATCACTTCAGCTGTAGGTACATCCGCTTCATCCCTTATTCCGTTAACCCATCGCGGGGTTGCTTCATCCTTCGCATGTGTCACGGGAACCAGCAGTGATGGAAATGTATCATCGGTTCGCTGGGACCTGCTGGCCCATAGTGTAGATACGTTGGTCATCTACATGGGTATTAGCCAACTGCTCCAGATCCAACATGAATTGCTTCACCATGGCAAAAGTGGAACCACCCCCGCAGCTCTAATCGAGCGAGGAACCACTTCGGAGGAACGGATTATTACCGGCACACTTGCCGAACTCCATTCCCTCGCCAAGTCGCATAAAGTGAATAATCCCGCATTAATCATGATCGGAGAGTCGGTCCTGATCCGCGAACAACTGCTTCAGATGCAACAGGCCGCTAATGCCTCCATGACCGGATAATTCGGTACTTTAATCTAACAGCATACGCTCGTGAATAGTCCGACCCTTCTGCCCTGGTTCAATCAGCAGACGGGTCGGTTTGATGTTAATCAGCGCCGTAAGCTGCTCTCCCATATAATGCGCAGAATATTTGAATCCAATCTCCGCCCAATGCATGATTACCCCTACCGTTGCAGATACCAGATAACTTAACATGATGTCGTAATTAATCGTCCATTCACTATCCTCGGTCACCAATACAAAATCTTCGGTTAGATACGTTCTAAACATATTGCACAGCCGGGAGCTCATATCTGAATGCATTGTTATTAACGCACGAAAGATATCCTGATGGGCTTCAATATATTCGAATACAGGCATCGTGGATGGTAGCAATGCAGTCATGTCCACTTCTGTAAGCTGTGCGTATGGTTCTGCATAAGCTCGCCCCACTCCCTGCATGAAATCATCCAGAATGAACTGCAACAACTCCGGTTTGCCGGGAAAATGTAAATAGAAGGTTCCACGGTTGTAATCCGCCCGTTCCGTAATATCCCGAATTGTGAGGGCATCCGCTCCCTTCTCTAATATCAAAGAAACCGCCGCAGCGATGATCGCATCCTGCGTTCTTCGTGCTCTCCGGTCCTGAGGATGTTCAATGATCAACATTTTCGCCTCCTTTGTTCATTATTGTAATATAAATGAACACCGCTTACACCTCTGTCCGATAGCTGACATATGCGATGTCAATGATTATTGTCACATTGCTATGTATATCTTAACATTGAGACAGGAAAGATAGACGACAGGTTGAAACTTTTTTTGAGAAATACCTGCCAATAATGAATAAGGAGCGGATAGTTCATGAGTACATCTTATACACATACAGCCGTAATTACAGGAGCAGCCGGGGGCATTGGTAAAGAATTGGCACGCCGCCTTGCTGAGCGCAAAATCAATTTGGTTCTGGTGGACCTGAATGAAGAAGCCATCCAGCAGACAATTACTGATCTGAACCTCGACAAAGAGCACGTCATCGCCGTAAAAGCGAACGTATCCCAAGAAGCAGACGTGAAAAACTATGTGCAAAAAGCATTGGATGCTTTTGGTCGAATCGATTATTTTGCCAACAATGCCGGAATTGAAGGTCCAACAGGGCTGATCGAAGACCTGAGTGTTGAAGCACTGGATACGGTATATAACGTCAACATTCGTGGAGTATTCCTGGGTCTGCAAAATGTCATTCCAGTGATGAAAAAACAAAAATCCGGTGCGATTCTTAATACCTCTTCCCTCGCGGGTCTGATGGGTGCACCTGCTGTATCTCCATATATTATGTCCAAACATGCCGTAGTTGGTCTCACGCGTACCGCTGCAAATGAACTGGCACCTTATAATATCCGGGTTAACGCTGTATTGCCAGGTACAATCAATACACGCATGATGCGCCAGATCGAAGCAAATTCCGGTAACGTGGAAGACTATCAATCAGCAACCGTGTCCAGCATTCCAATGGGCCGTTACGGCGAACCGGAAGAAGTCGCTGCGGTAATGAACTTCCTGTTGTCCGAAGAAGCATCTTATGTAACAGCTTCCCTTTACACCGTAGATGGCGGTATGGTTGGTCAATAAGAAGCTATAAACGGTGGAATTGATAGGGATTTCCTAAAAATCTCACCTTACAGCGATGTCCAATAAGGACGACTGTAGGGCAAACAGATGAGTGATGCGGTGAGGTTGTCCGATAGGTCAACACTCATCGAACTGTACTCATAGCGAGACTCGACAAATGATCCGATATAATGGTCAGGTCCGATAGAACTTCAAGTCCATCCTTAGAAAAGTTATACCGACAGGTGTTCCCGAAGGGATGCCTGGTCGCTACAATCTAAAAAAGGCCTCAACACCACAGTATTGTGGAGTTGAGGTCTTTTTGACAGTTCAACACTTGCCATGCATTAGGCTTCATCTGTGAGATTTCACTTTTGAAACAGCCATTTAACGCCTCGTTGCACCATGTGATCACTCTAAGTTACTCTAACGAACCTAGGGCACCTTATTTCGGCTAAAAGCGCTTATTTCCCGAACTAACGAATCTCAGACACGCTAATTCCGCGGAAATGCTTTAACTGCATGGGAAAGTCCTAAAATCCATAGAATAACGTGTCTGAGATTCGTTACATTCCCAAACGAGCGAGAAATACCCGAATAGCGCGTGTGAGATTCGTTAGATTTTGCCTACACTTAACTTAATCGACGTATCCCGCGTGACCCTTGTCCATCAAGTAGTCCATCTCAGCATCCAGGATGCTTTCCACGGTCAACTCATCCAGCTTCACATCTTTACGACTAAGAATGTAGTCAGCCAGATCATCGCCGTCAATATCAACATCGTTACCTTTGGAATTTTCGTGCGCCTTGTTGATGTACGCTTGCTCATACTTCAGCACAAGGGCGATATTCTCCTGGCTTGCCTTCGTTTTACCCGCAATATATTGCATCATTTCTTGTTCATTAATTGCATTTGTTTCTGCCACGTTCAGTCATCTCCTTGATTCATACATACTGTTGCCATTGTAGCATAGGTTAACCCATTACAGGCAGAACTTATGCCTGAGAACGATTATAGAGCGGGAGCGAAGGATTAGTGTGGAGCTCGCCCATCACTCCGCCCTTACGACAACCGCACGTAAAATGTAGCACCCTCTCCGACTACACTTCGAGCGTACAGCTCTCCTTTGTGCTGATCCACAATGGAACGAGCAATCGCCAGCCCCAGACCATGTCCACCATGCTTGCGGGCTCTTGAAGAATCGGTACGATAGAATCGATCGAAGATCCGATCCAGATGTTCGGGTGCAATACCTTCACCTGTATTGGACACGGCCAGCATGACATCATTATTCTGTTTCTGGAGGGTAACGTTTACGGCGCCTTTTGGACCGGAATACTTCACCGCATTATCGAGCAGGATCAGAATGACCTGTTTAATCTGCTCACTGTTCCCATGAACCGTAAGATTCGGCTCAATGTTGTAATCGAGGGAGATATTTTTCTCAAAAATAACGGCCTCCATCGGCAAAATAATACTCTCCACCGCATCGCTCATATTAAACTTCGCATGAATCATCGTGGAGCGTGAGTCATCCATCTGTGTCAGATAGAGCAGATCATTCGTAAGTCCCGTCATGCGCTCGGTTTCCGACTTGATATAGTGCAGCCACTTCGCTTGGTTTGCTATAGTATCCTCCTGATTGGAAAGCAGTACGTCGGCATTGGTATTGATGATCGCCAGAGGTGTCTTCAGCTCATGTGAAGCATCACCGATGAATTGTTTTTGCTTCTCAAACGCTTCTCTGACTGGTGAAATGGAGCGATTCGCAAAATAACGGCTCAGGAAGTAGATCACAATCAACATGACCAGTCCAACAATAGCAAATGTATAGATCAGATTCGTCAGAATGCCTTGTTGTGCCGTCACATCAATAAATACGATCATATGCCCGTCACCGCTCGGATCAACCACATAAGCCCAGTCCGTTCCATCCAGCGTAAATTGCCCCGTCTGCCGTTCCGAATCACCAACTTTATTCTGGTCAACCTTTTGCAGCGCCTCGGTGTAGAACGTATCTTCCATATCAAATCGGGAATGTGTATCCGTAATCTTCCACTGGTCATCCGTCTTAATCATGAACGAAACGGAACGTGCCGGAGGTGAGTTGGGATCACCCCCCGGACCTCCATTATCACCACCCATGGCATCAGAGGGAAACGAATCTGAACCGGAACCCTGCCCTTCCCCGCGCGGCATCTTGGATGAATTATAAGGACTGTGATAGAAATCGGACACCTTGTACAACTCCATATTGGTCTCACGCTGCACATTCTGATACGTAATTGTATAGATCGTCGCGAATGCTACCAGCATCATAATCGATATGGACACCAGATTCACGATCAGGAATCGATTTCGGAGTTTCTTGAACATTAGGACGTCACCTCAAGTACATACCCCACACCCCGAATCGTGTTAATGCGGACGGTAGAGTTCAGGAAGGTTAATTTTTTGCGTAAAAAAGAGATATATACTTCCACATTGTTATACTCCACTTCCGAATCAAATCCCCATAACTTCTCAATAATCTGCTCTTTGGAGGTAATCGCCTGTTTGCGAGCAATCAACAGCTCCAGCAGTTCATTCTCCTTCAGATTCAGCTTAATCTCCTTACCCTGTACGCTCAGCTTCAGTTGAGTTGTATTCAGCTCAATGTCGCCAAACTTCAGCCCATCCTCGGGAACCACTTCGCCCTTCCGCCGTAAAGCTGCACGAATCCGGGCCAGCAGTTCCTCTGTGGCAAAAGGCTTGGCGATATAATCATCGGCACCATAATCGAGGCCTGTGACTTTGTCCGATAATTCACCTTTCGCCGTAAGCAGAATGACAGGCGTATGATTGCCTTCACTGCGGAGTTTCTTCAGGACGGTGATCCCGTCCATCTGCGGCATCATGATGTCGAGTAGTAACAGGTCGTAGATACCGCTCTGCGCATAATCCAATCCTGATCTGCCGTCGTGGACCATGTCCACGGAGTAATTGTTTTTTTTCAAAATCTGCGATACAGCCTCTGCCAAATGAACCTCATCTTCCGCAATTAATATTCTCATCATCTATTCATTCCTCTGCTTGAATTATTTCTCTCAATGGACTTGTTTTATATATTCTTATTCTATCAATCAAACCTTGAATCAATCTTAATTCATTTTGTGTATGCGCACTATTATAGGAAGGTAAAAAAATGTTAACGCAATGTAAAACCATTTAAGATTCATTCAAGGTTGGGGCTCTAAGATACAGACATGGAAGCAATACACGATGCAACAAAACATACAACCCACAGACGAAAGGAATGAGTCCCACATGGCGATTGAAGTATTCAACCGATATGAGAGCAAGTATCTTCTGACGGATGAGCAGTACGCACATTTCTACAATGACCTGCTGAAATACATGGAGCTGGATGCCTACAACAAGAAACATGAGTACTACTCCATCAGTAACCTGTACTTCGACACTCCGCAGGATTCGCTGATCCGCGCCAGTCTCTCCAAACCAAAATACAAGGAGAAGCTGAGACTGCGGGCTTATGGAATCCCTGAAGAGAACGCCAAAGTGTATCTGGAGATCAAAAAGAAAGTATTTGGCCTGGTGAACAAGCGCAGAACAGCTTTGAAGCTGGATGAAGCATATGAATTCGTCCGTTCGGGACAGGCGCCAGAGCTCGCGGATTACATGAACAAACAAGTTGTCGAAGAGATCAAATATTTCCTTCGGGTATACGACTTGGAACCGAAAGTGTATCTGGCATATGAACGCAAAGCACTCTTCGACAAGAACAGCCGCGATCTTCGCATTACCTTTGACACCAACATTCGTAGCCGCAGATATGATCTGAAGCTCGAACAGGGAGATTACGGTGAACCGCTGGTGAAGGACGGTCGATGGCTGATGGAAGTGAAGGCCGAGAAAACCGTTCCGATGTGGCTGTCACAACTGCTGTCCGAACATGGACTGTACCGTACCGGATTCTCCAAATACGGCAACGAGTTCAGACACCTAGCTACAACAACCAACCTGAATTACCAGACCGAGCGCATTCTTGTACCAGGTACCGATTTCAACCCATCCATAGAACAAGATAAAACGATTATAGAAAGAGAGCGTGTCCTATATGCTTGATTCACTGTTCAGTTCAGCCCTAACCGATACCAACCTGACGTTTAACAACGCAGTCATCACCATTGGTCTTGCCATCATTCTGGGATTGGTCATCAGCCTTACCTACATGAAAACTAACCAAAGCACATACTCTCAGAGCTTCACCTTAACGATGGTTGTTCTGCCCGTCATTGTCGCCATCATCATCCTGCTCATCGGTAGCAACATCGCACGAGCTTTCAGCTTGGCAGGTGCCTTCTCGATCATCCGATTCCGAAGTGCCCCTGGTGATCCAAAAGACATTGCTTACGTATTGTTCACGATGGCTTCCGGTCTTGCCTGCGGTGTAGGCGCTTTTGGATACGCGGTGCTGTTCACCATTATCCTGTGTGTACTGATGTTTGTCCTGAGTCGCTTCAACTTCGGCGGCAAGAAAAGTCAGCTAAAAACGCTGAAAGTCACCATTCCCGAGAACTTGAGTTATGAAGAAGCACTTAATGAAGTGTTCCATACATTCAACGTACCTTTTGATCTGAAAAAAATCAGAACCACTGAACTCGGCAGTCTGTATGAGCTGGTCTACAGTGTAACCATTCATGAAAGTGTTAGCCAAAAGGAATTCCTCGATGCGATCCGCACCCGGAACGGCAACCTGGATATCTCATTAACCATGAGTCCAACAACGGAATATTAATTTATAATTCGAAGGGAACGATCTAATATGAAGAAAAACATAATAACAGGTAGCAAACTTTGGTCCATCGCCATGATTACCAGCCTACTCGCAGCATGCAGTTCACCAGCAACCACAAGCACAACGGCCAATGCCGCAACGTCAACGACAGGAACAACCAAAACGGTATCTGTCAGCGAGCAAACTTCAGTAAAATATGCAGATCTGGTCTCTCTGGATGCTGACGATACCAACATTATTTGGAGTGAGGCGGATTCCACAGCGATTAAGTTGAACGGAACAACTGCAACGGTGACCGGTTCGGGCGCTAAAGCCGCGAATGGTTCGGTAACCATCTCTGAAGCAGGTACTTATGTACTTAGCGGTGAGCTAACGGATGGACAGATCGTGGTTAACGTTGCCGATAAGGGTACCGTACATCTCGTATTAAACGGAGCAACCATCCATGATAACGACAGTGCCGCGATCTACATTCAGAAGGCTGGTAAAGCGGTAATTACGCTCGAAAAAGGAACCAAAAACACCGTATCGGATGGTAAAACATATGTGTACGCCGATGCTACGACAGACGAGCCCGATGCTGCAATCTTCAGCAAAGCAGATCTTACATTCAACGGTGCAGGTCAATTGACCGTCACAGGTAACTATAATGAAGGTATTACGAGCAAGGATGATCTGAAGATCATTAGTGGTAACATCCGTGTCAAAGCAGCCGATGACGGCATCAAAGGTAAAGATATGGTCGCTATCCAAGCGGGTACGATTACCATTGAAGCCGAAGGCGACGGTATTAAATCAACCAATGACACGGATACCACCAAAGGCTTCGTTGCTATCGCAGGAGGTACCTTTGATATCCAAAGTGGCAATGACGGTATTCAGGCCGAAACCGCACTCGTGGCGGATGGCGGCACATACAACATTGTAACGGGCGGCGGTAGCGCCAATGCACCAGCCAAAGTAGAAGAAGGTCCATTTGGCGGCGGCGGTGGCGGTGGATGGGGTGGCGGCACACCTCCTACGGATATGGGCACACCACCGGATGGCGAACCTCCTGCAGATATGCCGGAGATGCCTAATAACAGCGGTACGAATGCAGGTGCTAATACAAACGGCGCAACAGCATCCAACTCTGCCAACACAACAACAACTACAACAACAACGGATAACAATGCTGATGCGGACACTGCAACAACAGCAACGGAGTCCACAAGTGCCAAAGCACTCAAAGCAGGTACAGATCTTACGGTTAATGGAGGTTCGTATACCATTGATTCCATGGATGATTCCCTGCACAGCAACAATAACGTGACAGTTAACGACGGAACATTCAACATTGAATCTGGTGATGACGGCATTCATGCCGATCAGGCCCTTACGATCAACGGTGGAACCATCACCATTGCGAAGAGCTATGAAGGACTTGAAGGTGCAATGATCACCCTGAACGATGGGGATGTAGATGTAACGGCATCCGATGATGGCGTAAATGCTGCAGGTGGCGAGACGGAAACAGCTACGAATCCAGCGGCAAGTACAGATAGCGTGACTACAGCAACCGATGCAACAACGACATCCAACATCTCTGTAACCGAAACGACAGGCACAACATCAACTACCGATCAGGCATCCCAAGGTACAGCTGCTAATCAGCAAGGACGTGGACCGAGCGGTATGGGTGGTGCAGCAGCAAGCAATAACGAGTTCCACATTAACGGCGGTTCCCTCACCGTGAACGCAGGTGGTGACGGGCTGGATTCCAATGGTTCCATTAACATGACTGGCGGAACGGTTATTGTGAACGGACCGACGAATAGCGGCAACGGAGCATTGGATTATGACGGCACATTTGAAATCAGTGGTGGATACTTGGTAGCTGCTGGCAGCTTGGGTATGGCACAAGGAACATCCGATGCGTCTACGCAAAATACCATTGTGATGACATTCCCTGCAACGCAAAAAGCTGGAACACTTGTACATGTACAAGATAGCGAAGGCAACAACATTCTGACGTTTGCACCAGCAAAAGATTATCAAACCGTGGTTGTCAGCTCACCGGATCTTGCAAAAGATGGTTCATACGTGATCTACTCCGGTGGTACGTCTACAGGTAAAGCGGTGGATGGACTCTACACAGACGGTACCTATAGTGGCGGAACTCAGGTGGTTGCATTCCAATCGACTAGTAATGTGACTTGGGTGAATGAATCTGGTGTAACCACTGCCAATACAGGTATGGGCGGTCCTGGTGGCGGTGGACAAGGCGGATTCGGAGGCGGCAGAAACAGATCCCAATCCGGTACAACCTCTGACAGCACTGGCACTACAGGTATTACAGATTCGACAAAATAACTGAAATGAATAAGCTGAGTGTTCATGTCATGCCTTGCCCTGAATACCTAGCTTATCAAGTAACCAGTACTTAAATGACTTTAGAAGTCATTTAAGTACTGGTTTTTTAACTAATTGGAAACCCCATGTTCGGAACAAACTACAAAGATTAGAAAATATTAATAGGTTTTTATTGTTTTTAGTTAAGTAACGAGATAATATAAAATAATTATGTCTTTTTTACTACATGATAGTAATTTTTAAGGAAATTAGAACCAGGACACATGAACTACATCTTTAGATTTTAGAAAGAAACTCTTAGATTTTTCCAATTCATTTATTAACGAAGGAGTACATGTAATGAGGAAAACATTTTCAAAAAAAGTGGTTAGCACAGGTCTGGCTATTGCTATGCTTTTGTCAAGCGCAGTACCTGCTTTTGGTGCGACAAACAGTAATTTGCCTGGAGAAACAGCAAGCACATTGAAAGACGTTTCAGGGCACTGGGGTCAACAAGCTATTGAAGAGTGGAACGGTTATGGCATTATCCGAGGGTACAACGGTAATTTCAGACCCAATGCGCCGGTGACAAGAGCCGAGTTCTCCAAGATGATCAACAGTATTATGAAATACATAGAACAAGGTAGCAATAATTTCTCGGATTTAAATGCAGAGCAATGGTATTACGATGCCATGGTTAAGCTGAATAAAGCAGGTATATTGAATGGTATTGATGGAAAGGCATTACCTAACCAAACGATTACACGCCAAGAAGCAGCGGTACTCATAGTTGGTGCTTTCCAAACGAAAGATAGCCAAAACCCTGTCACGTTTAACGATAGTGATAAGATTGCTGAATGGGCAAAAGATTCAGTACAAAAATTAGTATCCGTATCCGTCATTAGCGGAAGACCTGACGGTTCATTCAATCCACAAGAGAGTCTTACTCGTGCGGAAGCTGTTACTTTGTTTGATCGCCTGATCCAAACCCTTATTACTACGAAGGGAACATATTCAAATGATGTGCAAGGTAACGTTGTGGTTAATACGCCAGATGTAACTCTGAAAGATATGACGATCTCTGGCGACTTATATGTGACCCAAGGTGTCGGAGAAGGCGAAGTCACTTTGGATAATGTGATAATTAAAGGAAACGTCCATGTCCAAGGTGGTGGCGAACATTCCATTATCTTTAATAATGTAGATGTACAAGGAGCTCTTGTTGTTAATAAATACAATGGACGAGTACGTATATTGGCAACAGGCAACACATCCGTTTCTTTAACTTTCCTGGAGAGTGGTGCATTAGTTGTTACGAAAGACCTTACTGGCGGAGGTTTTGAAACCATCGAAATCCCTGCTGATCTTTTGGCAGGCCAAGAAATTAAACTGGATGGTAATTTTAACAAAGTAGTCAATCATGCTCCAAATGTTCAAATTACAGCAGCTGGATCAATCAAGGAATTTACTGCTGAAGCAGACACAAGGATCACGGGTAATGTCAACATTGCTAAAACCTCCGGTCAATCCAGTGTATTAGTTAATGGTACAGCACCTACATCACCTGTCGGTACAACGACACCAAGCACAGGTACAGGTACAAGTTCAGGATCAACAGGAAGTGGAAATACACCCGTTGGCGGTAATTCAGGTAACTCAGGTAACTCAGGTAACTCAGGAAATTCAGGTGGATCTACACCAGGAAGTGGAAACCATACTATTGCTGTGACAGGTGTCAACGTTTCCCCTGCTTCGGTTTCTCTGGTAACCGGTCAAACTCAGCAACTTTCTGCAGCAGTAACACCACAGAATGCTACTAATTCCAAAGTTATTTGGAAAGTAGCAGAGGATCGTTCTGATGTTATAAGCGTGTCCGATACTGGTTTAATCACCGCTCTGCGTGTGGGGGAAGCAACCGTTATTGCAACGACGGTTGACGGAGGATTTACTTCCGCTGTTACCGTCACCGTTACAAAACCCACTCTAGGCATCCAACTGTCTAAATACGATCAACTAACGGCTAATGATGACACTGAAATTGATAATGATACAAAGGAGAATAGCGAAAACATCTCCATTGTTAATGCAGGCAGGTCGATGATTAAATCTCATCATTATGACGTCGCCGTTACTGCTTTGCAACCTTTGCAAGGAACTGCCACCTCATCCGTTTATACTGTAGTGTCATTAGTTGATGAAAGTGGTCACCCACTAACTAATGTTTCCGATGTGCAAGTGACACTGGATGGGCAGATGTACACGCCAGAGTATGGGGTTGGGCTTAAACAAGAGAACAAAAACAGCTTTCTGTTGAAGCTGAACGTGAATCAACCTGAACGTATTGAAAAACATAATTTAATTATCTCGCAAGAGGGCTATTCGGATACGTCAATGACAGTGACATATCGACCTAACGGGACAGTTACCGTGAACTCTATTGAAAACATAACAGGAGATATCACCATTGGATCTGAGTTGACTACAGGAACAGTTCAATATGTAAGTTCACCTGATAATGAAGAAGTCTCTTATCAATGGTATCAGTCTGATTATGAAAACGGGCCGTACGATGTAATCAACGAAGCAACATCGTCCACCTATACTATAACGGAAGCTAACAGCGGTAAATATATTCGGGTGTACGTTTCAGCGGATGAAATTCAAGTGAGCGGCTCTGCACTCAGTGCAGCTTTTGGACCTGTTCAGAAACTAGTAAGCGCAGAAGAAGTCTTTGCCGAACTGGAAAAGATCTTCCTAGGATCGAATTCGAACAAGAACAATATTGTAGGGAACTTGTCATTACCTTCTGCTCTTGATGCCTATCCTGGCGTTTCCATCAACTGGTCATCAAATGATGAAACAACAATTACAAACAGTGGCGAAGTTAAAAGAAACGAAAATGAAGATAAATTTGTAAAATTGAAGGCAGTACTTAGCGGTAACGCTATAGGCACACATGAATACGATTTAACAGTCAGAGCAATCGGAACAGATCAGGTGAGCATTGACGGATTCATTGATCCATATTTTGTAGATGGATATCCACAAGCTTACATTAAAAACGGAAAAATTCATGTTAAATACGCCCTGAAATCACCTGCCGAAGTTTATATGGTCGTCAATGTTATCAATGGATCATTTAAATCTGATGTAAAATCAGTTATCGGGGGACATTCCGGCGAAAATATGATTATTTATGTGAATTCATGGCCATACTTCCAATTGGGTGCGGATCAAGTCAATGAAGTTCAGGATTTTGATACCGGGGTCAACATTACCAATGCTAACAAATCAGAGGCAAAGGTAGAATTTGCAATTGTGGATTCGACTAAAAATTATACCTCTAGTGCCGTAACCAGAATTCAATTTGATAAAGCTGTTCTGGACAGTTTGGATACTCAACCGCCTGTAGTGTCTTCCAAGTACATTAATGATGCACTGGATTCCATCTATATCTACTACGATGAGAAACTTGATTCTGACAGCATTCCTACTGCACAAGATTTTTCATTAAATAAAGGTCAAGTGCAGTCCGTAAGTATAGTTAACTCTACTAAAGCATCAGGAATGCAACCATCTTACGTGAAGCTTAATGTCAGTGGGATTACCGAAGGTGATTTGGCTAACTTAAAGGTAAGTTATAATGGCTCAGCCATAAAGGATATCAGTGATGCCAAAAATGAAGCGTTAAGTTACACGAATAACTCTATCGTATCACTAAGTCCAAAATTCACTTCTGTTACATTGAGTTCAGATCGCCGCACACTACTGGCGGATCTTGAACCGGGCTGGGACCCCTACGAAAATCCTAGTATTAACTTCGATACGTTAAAGTCTCGTTTTACGGTTCAAATTGCAGATGAGAATTACTACCCGGACATGGTAAGATACAGTTATGGTTCAACTGAGATGACGTATACCCTTAAATTTAACACTCCACTCGCCGAGGGGAATGGGGAGCTTAAGTTTAATACGAATGGGATAACAGATTGGGCGAAGGACGCCTATCCAGCAGAGTTAGTATATGGATCAATTGCTCAACTTCCTGATTCAGGAACTCCAACAGCAAGTTATTCTCAATCAAGCGGTAAAGTTCTTTTATCCTTTGCGGATGGTTTCCAATTGGACAGTTCATCCGGTACAGCTGATGGTTTGACATTGAATGTGGACGGCGAAGAATTTAAACTTCGTGGTTATATCCTATCACTCAATTGGAATTCAAAGAATCAACTCTATATTAATCTCGATGATCAATACTCTTGGAAATTCAAACAAGCTGTAGATCAGGGGAATAGTATCCAGATAAAATATGTGAAAATGAATCAAGAAGACCAAGCGCAAATAACGGATAAAGCTGGTGCATTGATACCAGATTTTGATTACATTCCAGTAACGAAGCAACCCTAAGAAGCAAAAGAAAAGAAGCGACGAGTTCATCACTCGTTGCTTCTTTTTTTGCAAAATAAAATGGTTCATTAACCAAGATTCTTTGTAAAACCAAAGTAACCTTGATCACAAGTATTATTATTCACACTTTCTTTTCCTCAAAATGCATACACATACACCTTGGTTCGTAAAGCATCCCGGCATGTAATGGTACGTAGCGGTTCTTTTCCTGGCAGCGCAAAACAGACACTAATCACCTTGGCACCCGGCGGAAGCTCTCGACTGAACTTGTCCAGAAGCCGGGTCATGGCTCCCGGGAACAGATAACAAATTACACAATCTGCATGTTCATAGGAACTGGTGTAGATGTCTCCGCGCATGAAGCGCAGCCTTCCCTTGAGAGAGAGCTTGTTTCCCTTGGCTCGACGTAAGCGAACACTGAGATAGGCAATTATTTGGGAAGACCATAAGGGAATTCTCGAATTCTCAATCCCGGTCAGCCTTTTGCCTGGGCAATGCCTTACAACATCCAATCCCAGTGTGCCCCATCCAGAGCCTGCTTCGAGCACATCCCCGTAACCTGGAATGCGGTTCACCTCTTGAATGACCACCTGTCTGACGTGGCCGGATGTGGGCATCGGGGAAATCCCGTTTTTCCAACTGACAAGTACGATGGATATGACACATATCAATGTCACCACGGCAATAAGCCATGGAATCAGGTAAATGATGAACATGAACTCATCCCTTTGTTATCACTCATTCATTCCGGCACATGAGACTTCATATATACACCTTTTTTATAAACGGACTTGATGGTAAAGTGTACACCCAGCTTGCGATTCGTCCGATAAATTAGCGAGTTAATCTCGTCGATCCCTACTGCTTCACTCTCCAGCATACTCCGCTCTGGCCACACCTGAGCCACAATTTGTTCCCTTGTCACAAAGTGGTCCAGTTGACTATACAGCAGCTTGAACAGCTGATACTCTTTCTTGGACAGCGGAATCTCCACTTCACCGATTTGTACGGTTTGCAGGTGATCCAGTAAACGTACGCCCTCACCCAGCAAGTCCGACACCCGATATTCCCTCGTCTCTCCAAGATCACCTTCCGTGCGAAGCTGGATCAGGCCGTTGACCAACGTCAGGCTATCGCCCTCGCTAAACGGATATTTCTCATAGGGAACGAGGCGCTGCCCGTTCAGTTCGGTTCCATTTTTGCTATCCAGATCTTCGATCCATAACTGTTGCTGTACATCATAATGAATGCGGCAATGCCGCTTCGATATCATCTGATTATAAACAGACAAGTCCAATTCACTTCCGCCTGTGTAACGTCCCACCGTAATGGAGCGACCTTGGCTTACATAAGCGAATGAGCCGTCACTTTCCTGTCCTGGCGTACGAATGACGATTTTTGCCGTCTCCCGCATGTTATTCTCCCACCTTCAATGATCACTCACTCGATCTCTATAAACATTTCATAACAATAATGATAAATTCATCAGATTTGTTCCATTGTTTGCACCGCTATAGTTCAATATAGTGGTATACAGGAACGATTTATGTTCGGTTCTACTTACTCTACTATACCAGACGTTGTGCTTTTTTTCTCATGGCGGCCGGATGTCTACTTTAGCTCATTCAACAAGAGAGGTACCTTCCTATGAACAAAAAAAATATTTTCATATACGTGTTGCTCGCCTTTGCCCTGTCCATGACATTAACCGTGCTCTCCCGTATGAATGATGATGGCGGAGAATCACTGAAAGGCACATCGGCTTCCGAAACCTCATGGTTACAAATGAAGATCCAACCCTAAGTCTACTCTATTATAACGTGATCTCTGCGTAAAACGTTTCACGAATGTCATATTAGGCTAAGCCATAGACTAACATCAATAAGGCCCCAGATTGCTGTTCACAGCAGCCCGGAGCCTCATTTTAATCCAAAAAATCTATATTACACGACTTATTTCCCAAAGCGAAGTGAAGTGGACAGCAGACATTCCCGCCATCTCACCCACATTCATGTCATTGCCGCTTCTTTCTCGCGCCGAATTTCCTCCAGCCATGCACGACAAGAGCTATAGGGCCAGCAAGCCATAACAGTTGCCAAAGCATAACTTTCAGGTCGAATCCCATCTTAAGAATCCCTCCCCATATGATCCCAAAGGTCACTACAGTCGTTCAAAACCCAAATTAATCTTGGTCTTCCTCCGGCACAGTCGGCTCGTCGTCAGGCTTCGCTGTCACTCTGGACTGTACTTCCTCCATCCGGCTGGACACCTTCTGATACAGGTAAGAGATCCCAAGCAATAGAACGCCGAAGCTGAAATAGGCAAAGATTTTGCTGCCCGAGGTGAGCATCCCCACATCATAGAACACCATCTTCCCCGTAGCGAACAACGTTAGGCCAAGGCCGAGACGCCGAATCATGACATATTTTCTACGGAATCCATAGGCAATATAGAGAATCGCGAGCAGCAGATAGATCAGGCTGAACATCAGCCCCACATCGCCCCATTGGAACTGAATCGTCAGGAAGACGGTGATGACACCCAGCAGATACACCCCTGCGATAACCGGGTACCATTCAATGCTCTTGAACTGCCCGCGGATGCCTGCAATTAGCAGATCCCTTCCTGCAAAGAATACCCCTACGTTAAAGATAATCAGCACCAGCAAACCAACAACTTCTGCCGCTGTATGCTGCTGAACTTCCGGCTGAAGCGCTGGCATGGTTAAGGTTACGGCCAGTGCAATACAGCAGCCAATAGCATGCAAGAAGGTGGTATACACCTGCACGTATTGATCACGCAGTAGCTTCACCTTGTTCAGTCCATAGGCCAACGCAATGGTGAGCGCTGCAAACATGAGTAACTTGTAGAACATGTATAACAGGAACGTCCCATCGACAGCTCTGGTATACAATTCATTCGACTCATACAGCACGTATAACCACAGATTCGCAAGTGTCACATACTTGAATCCGTTCAGGAAACCCAGCTCCAGCGGGCTGTAATTGAATCTCTCTCTGGAAGATGAGTTGCTGTGAACTGCCCAGGCATAATACAGTGTAATAAGCAAGGTTCCCAACGTGATACTGGAGTACTTTAACATGAAGTAAGAACGTTCCCCGATGAAGAATAGCGCCAGCAGATCATAGTACACAAAAGTGATTAGACATAGAAGAACAATGCCCCATCCGGCACGTTCCACCGACTTGAGCCGTTTCAGATGTCCAAGCGTAACCAACAAAACTCCTTCGATCAACCAGCCCATCGATAACCACTTGGCCCCGAATTGGAACGGAATAATCAGAATGGCGAATGTCAGGGAAGTGACATAAAAGAGCAGAATCGTCTGTTTCTCCTGAGCCATATGGCGCTGAACGAATCGTGCGAGGCCCAGATACACCACGCAGAAGATTAACGCCAGCAAGCCCTGAGCATCATTCCAACCCGCCACATCAAATAATACGTATAACATCAGACAACTAATGCTCGTATTCATGGCGAGTAGAGCGAAATCCCACCAGGTTAACTTCATTCGGTGTTTGAACGGATATGCCAGCGTAATGCCCAGATATAATGCAAACGTCACAATGGAATACAACATGCCAATCTTCTCACTTGGCGACAGCCATAAGAGGATGAGCATGGATGGTGTATTGAACAGGAAACTGATATAGTGCACCACCGGCCACCGTTTGCCAAACGAAATGAACACAATAATGCCGTTTAAGAGCAACAGGTAGATCATGGCTACATAGACAGCCGGACCTTCAAGTCCGAACGAGAACATGTAGGAGAATAGCGGAAGATATCCGCCTACCAAACCTAGTGAACAGATGGTCTTCGACTGGTATCTCAAGGACAACAATACGGAGATTGCCGATACCAATACAGACAGGGCAAGTCCCGTATATAACCCAATAATATGCAGTAAAAAGTAACTATAGAAGACGGAGCCAAACAACACGGATATCCCACCGCCGAGCAGCCCCATCGCAAACGTCTGCCTTTTGCGGCGGAACAGCCACTCTCCTCCAGCGAGCATCAGTGCACCGAGCAGGAAAAATGCTCCGCTCTTCATCTCGTCATTAAACCAGGTCGAGTACGAGTATTGAAACGCTGCTCCAACCCCCAGAATGAGGAGCAAGATGGCTACTTTGTTGATCCAGCTGAGTCCAATCTTCATCTCCATGCGATTCTGCTTGATCCGGCGTTGAATAGTCTCTTCGCTCAACCCTTCCTCCGCCATATGCTCATATCCACGTTCCATGTGCCCACGCAGAGCCTCTTCTCTCTCCCGTACGGCTCGTCTGTGCGATTCAATACGCTCATTCACCTCTGCCGTAAGGTAAGCAATCCTCTCCTTCACCTCATCGGATTCCTCTTGCAACTCCTGTGCTGCCTGGTTGTACAGCGCGTTTAGATTGGATTTGGTTCGATGCTCATGGAATGCAATTCGATCATTATGTACTGCTGTTTTCCCTTGAAAATAGGTCTCCATCTTCTCCCGCGATACCCGGATCAGATTCAGCTTCTCATCCAGCATCTGTTCGGATAACGCCATGCGAAGACGTGCATTCTCTTCTTCCATCTTGCGTGAGCGAAGTTCGAGCTGTTGCAGCTTGAGCTTGTGAGCTTCATACTGTTCCTGTAACTGTTCATTCTGAACGATCAGGTCATCGGACTGGTACTCCTGGAGCAAGGCGTGATACTCCTTCGCCAGCTGTTTCTGTTGCTCCTGAACCTGTTGAAGCCGATCCTTAAACTCCTTCATGAGCTTCCTCCGTTGGTTGATGTTTAATCTTTTCCCTATATTTTACTATATGTATGCCATAAAAAGAGGTTTAAACATTAGATATATCTGTGCATTATTTCATCCGCAGGATCTCAAACGCAAAAAAGCCGGGAAGCAACTGCTTCTCCGGACTTATATTCATATGAGCATTTGCACAAGAATGGATGCTTATGCCGCATCACTCGTCTCCGATTGGTCCGCTGACTCGGGCTCAATTATCTCGGTCGCATCCGGGTCCAGCCAACTGGCGATCATGCCACGCACATATTGCAGATCGTCCTCCGACAGATCGTAGTACCATGTGCCACTGCGCGTTGCACCCTCACCCTTCAACATGTAATTGCTGATCGTTGGTATGCTATCTTTCATATATAAGGACTCGGCAAATTTCACGATAAAGTCCGAGGTCATATTGGTTGTAAAATTCGATCCGGCAATCTGGATTACGTCCGGGATCTTGGTCAGATTTTTGACTTCCAGCGCACGATTCATGAAGGCACTTAAGAAAATCCGGTGACGCATCGTCCGATTGAAATCGGAATCTTCCCGGTAACGCACATATCCAAGCGCTTCTTCACCGCTATAGATTGGTTTATTCGCTTCAACAAACAGCTTCTCATGAATTTTGAGCTTGTTCTCGATGTTCTTCTTGATCGGCAGTTCCACACCACCAACCGCATCAACAATATCCTTGAGCCCGTTGAAATTAATCGCGGCATAGAAATTCACTTTGTTCCCCAGCAAATTCTCCACCGTATCCATTGCCATCTTGGCTTCACCATGGGCATACGCTGAGTTAATCTTTGACTTCACATCCCGGCCGACAATCTCGGTATAGGAATCACGTGGAATGGACAGCAGCAGCACTTTATTGTCTTCTGGACGCACGACGGAATAGATGATGGTATCCGAACGGCTTGGTTCGTTATCCCGTTGGTCAATCCCTAGCAGTAACAACGAGAATGGGTCCGTATGTTCCACGACAGGAGCATCCTTATCGCCAGCTGGTACAAAGGAGTCATCCAAGGCTTCCCTCACCGTAGCTGAAGCGAACAAATTAAAGGCAAACACGACGAGTTGCTTTCGATAGATAAATCCGAGTCCTCCCAACACAAGCAGCACACTTAGGGTGATGATCAATGGTTTCTTCCATTTCTTCTTCGGGTTCTTCGGCTTCCGTCTTGTTAAATGTGCAGCACTGTTTTCCATCATATCTCCTTTAATAACGGGTTCTTAGATTCATTTAACTATATTAATAACACGTTTTCAATAGATTACGTTATAATCTGCTATACAAATGCATGTTCAAAAAGTCTGATTTTCAGTGCCGAGAAGATGGAATGAAGCTAGAAATGGAGTAGCGGAGCGTAGGGAAAACTACATGAGCAACTAAAATGTTTCCGAAGGAAACATACTTCGTAAGCATATGCTTATTCGGCTGAATTTCATATTCGATGCTGATGATGCCGCCAGGCATCATTCGTAATCAAAAGTGGACTTTTTGAACTACCTCTACAACACGAATAGAGAAGGAGCGATGAATGATGGAGTATCGACGTTTGGGCAATAGTGGTTTGCGTGTGTCGGCACTGGGGCTTGGCACCAATGCGTTTGGCAAACGCGCGGATGAAGCAGCTTCTACCCGCATTATTCATGCAGCGATGGATCAGGGCATCAACTTTATCGATACCGCCAATATCTACGCAGGCACGGAATCGGAACGCATCATTGGACAGGCTCTCACAGGTCGACGTGAAAACGCGGTGCTTGCTACCAAGGCCGGATTACCCCGGCATGATGGTCCTCATGGGCGGGGTTCCTCCCGCTACCATCTGCAACAAGAGCTGGAACATAGCCTGCGGCGTCTGCAAACGGATTATGTCGATCTGTACCAGATCCACACTTTTGATCCGCATACACCGCTGGATGAGACACTACGCACATTGGATGATATGGTCACTTCCGGCAAAGTCCGTTACATCGGAGCCTCCAACTACGCAGCTTGGGAGCTGATGAAAGCTTTGGGCATCAGTGAACAGAAAGGTTATGTGCGCTACATCTCCACCCAAACCAGCTATTCCCTGGCAGACCGTACACCTGAGTTGGAACTGGTACCAATGTGTCTCGATCAGGGTGTAGGCATTATCCCGTATTTCCCGCTGGCAGGTGGTATTCTGACCGGTAAATATAACGGACAGACCCGTGTGCCTTCTGGTTCCAGAGCAGACACCGATCCGTCTTTCAACCGTTTCCTGCTGGAGCATAATATCCAACTGAGTGAACAAGTGAGTGCTAAAGCTGCCTCATATGGATGCTCCCCGAGTGTGCTGTCGCTCGCATGGCTACTGACACGTCCAGCTGTATCCACAGTGATTGTCGGGGCTACACGCACCGAACAGCTGGAACATAATCTGGCTAGTCTGGACATGTCACTGCCCGATGAGCTGTTGGACGATCTGGACCAGATTAGTGACTCTTTCCGTCGCCGCGAGCCGTTTGCGTCCTATCGAATCGATTGAGCAACCCAAATAGACCTTCCGACAAGATGAAGTCAGGAGGTCTATTTGTATTTTACAGAGGTGTTACAATTATTAATAATCAGAAAATTTTCCAGTTCCACTACATTCTGTAGTTTAATACATTAAAAAAAGATATATTACGGATCAACTCTCCGTTTTTTGGCGAAGAAACTCCTGCATGATCTCCAAATACTCTCCCTTACGTTCATCCAAAGTTTCGAAAAATGCCTTGTCCGATTCCTCGACCAGATGGATTCCCTCCACAGCCAATCGGGTTCCTTCTTCCGTTGTTGTGATAATATTGGCACGCGTATCTGTCTGATGACGAGCGCGGGTAATTAATCCCCTTTTTTCAAGCGCACGTAGAACCTGAGAAGTCACGTTAACATCCACCTTGGCAAACTGAGCAATTTGAACCTGAGTCACTCCCTTGCCTTCCTCATCGTGTTCATTGAGCCATAAACAGGCGTGCAATAATACAAATTGAGGTTGTGTCAGTTCGAGGGGCTCCAGCACCCTGCGTACTTCCTTTTGCCACATGGCTGTAACCTGCCATAACAGATATCCCGGACTTTCTTGTGCGTTTTTATACCGTGAGCTTGTCATCTCATACCTCCATGATGTGCGACCTTATGCAACAGAATATATACCCGTCAGTCAATGAAGTAAATCCATTATTCATATAACGATGATGGAAACATATCCGTTGCAACTCTGTGTGTTCTTTCTCAAAAAAATAATTAGCGCGCAGGGATAAACTGCTTCACCCATTGTCCGAATCCTTGCGGATTGCGGCTCTGTATAAGAATAGTTCCTTCTCCCCGGAACCTACATACCAGTCCTTCTCCACTTGTAACACTGGATAACCAGCCCTGTGAAGCTTTCTCAATACGGTAATCTACATAATGAGGCCATGCCACCAAATGGGCGTTATCGACGATCATTTCTTCACCTGCTGCCAGATTAATCGCATGGATGGCACCATAGGAAGACAGAAATACAGTTCCACGTCCGCTGATCTCAATAATGAAGAAACCTTCTCCCGAAAAGAGACCTTTTTTCAGGTTTTGCATTTTGGTATTCACCTGAATGCCCTCGGTTCCTGCCAGAAATCCGTCTTTCTGCACATAGAGTGAATAGGAACCGTCCAATTCAACAGCTTCTACATCGCCCATGCTTGAAGGTGAGAGCAGAATCTCTGCCGATCCGCCCGTAGCCGTCAGTTCCTGAAAGAAAAACTTCTCCCCGCTCAGCATCCGACCGAACCCGGCAAACATCCCGCCTTCTGCTGAACCCTTCAGTTCAACCGTAGGAGTCATAGATACCATCGCACCACTCTCGGCCTTGAACCGCTCTCCCCGTTGCAAATGTACTTTGAGCATCGCAAAAGCACCATCATATAAAATCTCATAGTTCACGGTTGTACCAGCTCCCTATTGTCAGAGTTAAAATCATTGAGTCCATTATCTTCCAGAACTGCTGATTTGTCTCCGTATTCCTTCACAATATGTTGATCTCCCCAATTGCAGAGCGCATTGAGAATCGGTTCAAGACTTCTCCCGTAATCACTCAATTCGTATTCTACTTTGGGAGGGACCTGATTATATACGATGCGGTTTACGATTCCGTCGTTTTCAAGCTCTCTCAGTTGCTGTGTTAACATTTTTTGTGTAATTGCGGGCATAATACGCTTGAGATCACTGGTTCGTCTTTTTCCATGTGTCAGATGACAGAGAATGACGCATTTCCACTTGCCACCGATCACCTCTAAGGTAGCTTCAACCGAGATGTTATATTTTTTTCTAACCATAACTTGCTTCCTCCCTGATGAATTGAATTACATCCGTCGCATGCTGTATAGGCACCAAAAAGTACGTAGGGTACTAAAAAGTACGTACTATTCAATCTATACCGAATAACTCATAATAGCATTTGCCGGTACGTAAATCTACATTCTGGGGAGTTGAGCAAGAAATGTTACAAGATTCAAAACGCAGCACATGGGCATTGCTTGCGCTGGCCATTAGTGCATTCGCGATCGGTACCACAGAGTTTATCAGCGTTGGGCTACTGCCCCTCATTGCAGATGACCTGGGCATTTCCGTAACTACAGCGGGACTGACCGTTACTTTATATGCATTAGGCGTTACCTTTGGGGCTCCTGTTCTGACCTCACTGACGTCTACCATATCACGCAAAACGCTATTGCTTGCCATCATGATTGTCTTCATTGCGGGTAACACGATGGCTGCACTATCGACGGGCATCACCATGTTACTCATTGCACGAGTAGTATCCGCTCTGGCACACGGGGTGTTCATGTCCATTGGCTCCACGATTGCAGCCGATTTGGTGCCTGCCAACCGTAGGGCGAGTGCCATTGCCATCATGTTCTCCGGTCTAACCATTGCCACAGTAACCGGTGTACCTCTCGGTACACTCATCGGCCAACATTGGGGCTGGCGCGCTGCCTTTATCCTGATTGTTGGGGTTGGCATCGTTGCGATGATCGGGAACCTGATACTCGTGCCATCCACGTTGAAGCGAGGAACACGAACGGCATTTCGGGAGCAGCTGAAGCTCGTTACAGGAGGACGCTTGCTGCTTGCTTTTGCCATCACTGCTGTTGGGTACGGAGGAACATTTGTAGTCTTTACGTATCTGTCCCCGTTGTTGCATGATATTAGCGGATATTCCGAGAAAACAGTAGCGTTCATCCTATTGTTGTACGGAATAGCCATCGCTATTGGCAACATCATCGGTGGCAGAGCAGCCAATCGCAACCCGCTCAAGGCGCTCTTCTACATGTTCATCATTCAGACCATCATTCTCGGCGTGATGTACTTCACCGTCCCGTTTAAGTTGGCAGCACTGCTCACCATTATGGGTATGGGCCTGCTCGCCTTCATGAATGTGCCTGGTCTTCAGATGTACGTTGTAACCTTGGCTGAACGATATGCACCACAGGCCAAGGATGTAGCCTCAGCCTTTAACATCGCCGCATTTAATGCAGGGATCGCTATAGGTGCCTATTTGGGTGGAGTGATCAATGATTCCATCGGTTTGATTCACACGACATGGGTCGGAGCCTTGATGGTTCTCGTAGCTGTAATCCTGACCGCTTGGGCTAAAATGCTGGAAAGCAGGGATCAACATGCATCCGTCGAAATGGAGAAAGCTTCGTTCTAATTTCCATTCCGACCATGGGTCTCACTCTTATATATATCAGTTCCAGCCTTCGAGGGGAACCGGTTTCACATGGTATTTTATTATACTATAATACGTTGAACCCAATTTGATCTACTATGATTTAATTTTGTATGATAAAACAACAAAAATCCAGCTTAATATAACTGATTTTTACACACTTTAAGGAGGAAATCTCATGACAACAGCTCAAACCGCACAACATTTACAATCCACAGTAACTCTGCATAACGGTGTTTCTATGCCTTGGTTCGGACTTGGTGTATTTAAGGTAGAGGAAGGATCTGAACTGATTGAAGCTGTGAAAAATGCGATTAAACATGGATACCGCAGCATTGATACTGCTGCAATATACGGCAATGAAGCCGGTGTTGGCCAAGCGATTGCAGAAGCTTTCCAAGAAAACAACCTGAAACGCGAAGAACTGTTTGTTACATCTAAAGTATGGAATGCAGACCTTGGATATGAAGAGACACTTGCCGCTTTTGATACCACATTGAACAAACTGGGACTGGAATACCTGGACCTGTATCTGATTCACTGGCCTAAGGCAGGCAAATACAAAGCAGCCTGGAAAGCAATCGAGGAACTGTACGCGGCTGGTCGCATTAAAGCTATTGGTGTAAGCAACTTCCAGATTCATCATCTCGAAGACCTGATGCAGGATGCCAAAGTGAAACCGATGGTCAATCAGGTGGAATACCACCCTCGCCTGACTCAGGTTGAGCTTAAGGCTTTCTGTGAGAAGCATGGTATCCAGCTTGAAGCTTGGTCGCCTCTAATGCAAGGTCAGCTGTTGGACAACCCAGTGCTCACGGCGATTGCTTCAGACAAAGGCAAATCGGTTGCACAAGTAATCCTGCGTTGGGATCTGCAAAATGGAGTCATTACCATTCCGAAGTCCACCAAGGAAAACCGGATTATCGAGAATTCCTCCATCTTCGACTTTGAACTTTCAAATGAAGAGATGGATCTGATCAGTGCTCTGAACGAAGATGTACGCGTTGGACCTGACCCGGACAACTTCGATTTCTAATAGAAGTTGTCCACATGATTCAGGGTTGATTTACAGCAAAGAATAAGTAGGGCAAAACCTCCAACTCTCATTGTGTACGAGAGTTGGAGGTTTTTTGACGTGGGTTCACATCAAAGTCGATATTTCTATAAAGTCTGCTCTACGAACATGCACTTTCGAATCATGTACTCCACTCCCTGTGCCTTGGATCAGAACAATGACAACTTCATCTTCCCCATCTGCATCTAAATCAACGACCGATATTTGAGGATAAAAGGAGGGATTTGCTACATTGCCCCATTTGAAGGTTTTCGTTTCACCATTTATTACGATCTGCTGAATTTTAGCTGCCTCGCCTTCCAAATCCTTAAGGTTAACGTCAGTAATTTATATCCATTATAGCGAATGATGTTCGTTCTCCTATCCTTAGATTCGATGGGCTTGTAACGATTATCAGCAATTATGTTTATGTTAATATAGAGACAGTCGCCCCATTCACTACCCCGGCTGCGAGCGGGTATGCCGCGCCAGGGGCAAGTGGAGCAAACAAGCTGTGCTTCTTATGGACACGATGACGCAGAGGAGGAGAGTTGCAATGTATCGCATATGGATTGTGGAGGACGATCCGAATTTGGCTTCGCTTTTACAGGCTTGTCTGGAAAAGTACAACTTAACAGCTCAGTACGCGGACGATTTTGAAGATATAATGGCGCAGTTTCAGCATTACAAGCCCCATCTTGTACTGCTGGATGTCAATCTGCCGAGTTACGACGGGTATTACTGGTGCCGGCAGATCCGCAAAGTGTCTACCTGTCCGATCATCTTCATCAGCGCCCGCTCAGGCGATATGGATCAGGTAATGGCGCTGGAGTACGGAGCCGATGACTATATGACCAAGCCGTTTCACCATGAGTTGGTCATTGCCAAAGTGCGCAGCCAGTTGCGGCGGGTGTACGGTGAATATGCGGGGGATGCGCGGGAAAAAATGGTCGAGCAAGGCGGGCTCGCCCTCTATCCGGATCGGCTGGAGCTGAAGTGGCGGGGCGCGACTGTCGCATTGGCGCGCAAGGAGGCGGATCTGCTGGACCTGCTGCTTCTACGCTACCCGCTGGTCGTTACCCGCGAAGCACTGCTGGATAGACTGTGGGACGACCAGCAGTTCGTGGACGAGAACACACTGAACGTGAACATCGCGCGTGCCCGCAAGAAACTTCAGGAGATCGCGGTTGCGGGAAGTATCGAGACGGTGCGCGGGTCCGGATACAAGCTAGTGCTGGAAACGGACGAATTGGGTGAACCCAAATGAAGTTGCTAATCCGCGAGCATTGGCCCATGTTTGTTATGCATCTTGTTCAGTTGACGCTGGTTGTGGCGATCTACTGGCTTGACGGCTATCGCAACGTGTACACCGCCCTCTATTCGATATTTCTTGGCATGGTCACCTTGCTAGTTTATACTGGTTGGCGCTATATCAGCCATCGCAAGATGTACGATCGGCTTGCGGAGCCGCTAAATGAGCTGGATAAGTCTGCGGCTGGTTCCGGCAGCAGTGCCCCCATCGCGCAGGCAGTCGACCAACTGCTGCAGGCGCAGTATGCACTGTACATGACTCGTATCACAGAGATGGAGCGCCGCCGCCGCGAGCATTCGACATTCATTACCCAATGGGTCCACCAGATGAAAACGCCGCTTTCGGTTATCCACCTGCTGACCGAAAACGAGAGCGACCGGCGGCAGGTCGACATCCGCGACGAAGCAGACCGAATCCAGTGGGGGCTAGAGACAGTACTGCACGCGACCCGGTTGGAGACGTTTGAGGATGATTTCCAAGCGGCGCATGTGCCACTTAAGCGTGTTGTGCGAAAAACAGTCAATGAACACAAGCGGCTGTTCATTGTCAATAATCTATACCCTCAAGTTCAGATGGACGATGAACTAACGGTGCCGACCGATGAGAAGTGGATCGGGTTCGTATTGACCCAATTGCTGTCGAACGCGATCAAATACTCTGCTGGCTGCGGCCGGACCGTCGCCATTCGCGCCTGGCGGCAAGGCGCGAAGACGGTGCTGGAGGTGGCAGACGAAGGCATCGGTATTCCGCTAGCCGACTTAAAGCGGGTGACTCGGCCGTTCTACACTGGTGAGAGCGGCCGCAAGTTCAGGGAGTCGACGGGAATGGGGCTGCATCTGGCGCAAGAAGTTTGCAACCGACTGGGCCACGAGCTGGAGATCGATTCTACCGTTGACGTTGGCACCCGGGTGCGGGTTTATTTCTTGACTGCGGTCAAGCTTACATCGATGTAAGCTAAATGTAATCTTCGTCGATTGGTTTGCTCGGCGAGCCCGCCGTATACTTGAGGTGGAGAACAAGAAATCACCAGCTACATGAAGGAGCGAGGATATGGAACTTCTGCAAACAACTCATCTGGGCAAGATTTACAGCGGCCAGGTCATGCACCGGGCACTCGGCGATATATCGTTCAGCGTCGAGAAGGGCGAGTTTGTCGGCATTATGGGGCCATCGGGCAGCGGCAAGACGACGCTACTACAGTTGATCGCGACGATCGACAATCCGACTTCCGGTGAAGTGCTCATCGACGGCCAGAACCCACACCAATTGGGCCACAACGCGCTCGCCCGGTTCCGCCGACAACAGCTTGGATTTATTTTTCAAGACTACAATCTGCTTAACACACTGACAATTTTAGAAAATATCGTGCTGCCACTGACGCTGGAAGGTGAGAAGGTGCGCACGATGGAGGAGAAGGCGCATAGAATCGCTGACAGGCTTGGGATCGCCTCCATTCTGGACAAGTGGCCCTATGAAGTATCTGGCGGACAGGCGCAGAGAACGGCCATCGCCCGGGCAATCATTCACGAGCCGAAGCTACTACTGGCTGATGAACCGACAGGTAACCTCGACTCCAAATCATCTCGGGACGTTATGGAGACGCTGACGGCGATCAACCGGGCGGAAGGGGCGACAATGCTGCTTGTCACGCATGACGCGCTGGCGGCCAGCTACTGTCACCGTGTGCTGTTCATCAAGGACGGTGAACTTTACAACGAGATTCACCGCGGGGACAGCCAGCAGGCGTTCTTCCAAAAAATCATCGATGTACTGTCACTGCTTGGAGGGAATGCGCATGACCTTTCAACAATTCGCGTTTAATAACGTCATGCGCAACAAACGCTTGTACATAGCGTATTTTCTCAGCAGCGCATTTGCGGTGATGGTGTTTTTCGTCTATGGCGTTTTCGCCTTTCATCCGGGGCTGGCAACGAGGGAAATCGGCAGTCCGGTAACGATCGGATTACTAGTGGCGCAGATGCTCATCTACCTATTCTCATTCTTCTTTGTCCTTTATTCAATGAGCGCTTTTATCAAGTCGCGCAGCCGAGAGTTCGGATTGCTGGTCATGTTCGGCATCACCAATATGCAGCTCCGGAGGCTCGTATTTATCGAAAATATTGTGATTGGCTTCGGCGCCACGCTGACTGGCGTCGCGTCCGGGCTGGTGCTATCCAAGATATTGTTGCTTGCGGCGGAGTCGCTGATTGGGATGGAGGAAGAGCTCCCCTTCTACATGCCGTACCGAGCGCTCGTTCTGACCTTTGCCGCGTTCATGCTGCTTTTTCTGGGCATCTCGCTTTTCACGGTGCTGTTCTTTCGAGGCAACAAGCTGATTGACCTACTCAAAGGATCCACCAAGCCCCGGCCTGAGCCCCGCGCTTCGATCTGGTTGTCACTCGCGTCGCTCGCACTGATCGGTTGTGGATATGGTGTGTCGCTGGTCGTCGAAGGCTTGATGGTCGTTTATGCATTGCTGCCAGTGACAGTGGCGGTCGTCGTCGGGACGTACTTTTTGTTCACTCAATTAAGCGTATATGCGATCCGCGGCTTGAAGCACAACCGGAGGCTATACTGGCGACGAACGAACTTGTTGTTTTTCAACGATCTTGCTTATCGGATGAAGGACAATGCCCGTACTTTTTTCCTTGTGACGATCCTGTCAACTGTCGCTTTCTCAGCAATCGGTGCCCTAGTCGGGTTCAAGACGATCCTTACTGAGTCGATTGAAAAACCGTTCGCCTTTGAATATATCTCGTATGCGGGGAACTCTCCAGAACAGGCCGCCTCGGCGGTGGATGTGATCGAACATAAACTTTTCGTGGAGGGAATTCCCTTCACGAAGCTGCAGACCGAGCTGCGCTCTTACAAACGAGCCGAGAGCAACGAAACGGTGATGATCATCAGCGAGTCAATGTACAACACATTTGCCGTCGTCGCCGGGGATCAGAAGTTGAAACTAGGTGCGAACGAAGCGGCTATCGTCCAGTACAACTCAATAGACGGACGAGGAGAATCCTTCGACGAGCAGGAGCTGGCAGTGGAAGGCGGCGGGAAACCACTGTTGATCACACAGAGCGCCTCCTTCTTAATGTCGGAGTACATGTTGAAGTACAACAAGTACTATGTCTTGAATGATGACCGCTACGAGCAGCTGCCGGAGCCGCAATCGTCCGAGGGCTACTATGTGTTCGCGGTCAGTGACTGGGAGGCAACAGAAGCAGTCGGCCAGCAGCTGGACGGTGAGATTGGCCTTTCCAAGAATGATAGCTTCTTCTCACTGGCGTTCCACATCAAGCAGTTGCTTCAGAGCTATAGCGCAGTGATGTTCGTTGGGTTGTTCATTGGCGTGGTGTTCTTTGTGGCGTCCGGCAGCTTCCTCTATTTCCGACTTTACACGGATCTGGATGATGACAAGGCGAAGTACGCTTCAATCATGAAGCTCGGGCTGACCAGCCATGAGCTGTCGAAGATTGTCACTCGCCAGATGGCTATTCTGTTCTTCCTGCCGATTGCCATCGCGATCATTCACGGTGCAGTGGCACTGACGGCACTGCAGGGCATGTTCAATTTTTCGCTCATCAAAGAGTCGATAATCGTGTTGAGTGCATTCGCGATCATTCAAATCGTGTACTTCCTGGTTATCCGCAGCGGCTATTTGCGGCAGCTTCGGTCCGGTGGAACCGGATAATCTCGTATTAAAGAACGGTTACAAGGGGACGATTTGTACGACCTTTTCATGCAAAGAGACAGAAGAGTATAGCAGATTGCTGATAGAGGACGTCCTGTAAACGTATTATTGTAATGTTGATATTCCTGTTTTTCGGGATTACGCCATGAGGCGTCATCTAACAGCTAAGAATCGCTATTATGTTGGGTGAAGTTAGCTGTTTAGCTGTTTCTATTGTCGGCCCCGACGATGTTTATTACAATATGTGCAAAAAAACTAACTGCGTAAACCATTATTTTTACAGTTGTGTTTGAGATGGGGAATATAGTATCGCAAACTATGACTATAAAGCGATTTTTCCATAGTCAGTCGTACATTTGATTGCGGAGTTCCTGCATACCCTTCGTTCTATTCCTATGTGTCTCTTTATGTTGCTGCCGTTAGGACTAGTGGCAACAATAGCCTACTTTAAAAAATTGGATAATCACTGAGGTAGGCTGGTTGGAGTTCTCCATTGGAAGTTGGAAATTCAGGTGGAGGTGGGATTTTGTTTCAATGGGATATTGATATGTTCCGGACGATTAATGATCTGGGCAAACAGTTTACTTTTCTGAATCCCGCTGCTGTCTTTGTGGCCGAATATATGCTGTATGTACTAGCGTTAACAATGCTTGTTTATTGGTTCACCCGCAGCAGCCGGAATCGGATGATGGTTATCCAGGCAGGGCTTGCTTTTGTTTTGGCAGAGATCATCGGTAAATTGGCAGGCAAGTTTTATGAGCATTATCAGCCGTTCGCGGTATTGCCAAATGTCAACAAACTCCTAAACCATGATATAGATAATTCTTTTCCGAGCGATCATACGATTTTGTTTTTTTCCATCTCTGTCTCCTTCTGGCTTGTCCGGAGAAAGGGTGGGTGGCTCTGGCTGGCTCTGGCTTGTTGTGGTGCTGTCTCCCGCGTTTGGGTTGGAGTTCATTATCCAATAGATATCGCAGTGGGAACGTTGATTGGCATCATTTCAGCTTTGTTCATCTATTGGTTGGCACCAAAGCTTGGGATTATCAGGCGGTTTCTGGCTTTATATGAAAAAATGGAACAGCGCGTATTACCTGTCCAACGTAAGTCTGGTAGTATGTAAATTCCCGCCAGTACCAGGTTTGTTACGATATGTCGAAACAATTGCTATGTATCTAGTCTTAAACAAAAATGCGCAAAACGTACACTGTGTAATTAAATCCAGTAAACTCATCGATTTCCGTACACTAAGGAGAAATAAGCAGATATTATCTTTAGTGGTTTGTAGCGCACAATAAAAAGCGGTAGCAGGTCTAGAACTTCTTGGTTCCTAGATTGGCTACTGCTTTTTTAACGAGTCTGTAATAAGTGGATTTATGATTTTGATCCCTATATTTTGCGAATGATTGTTCCTTTCAGCGTGGAGTACAAAAGAAGCCTAGTTATGTTGGCTATCATTACCGATATAGGTAAGCCAACTAATTCTGATTTATGTTGTGAAGTGCTCCACTAGACACTTAAATCATCATGATGAATGAATAGAATGTGCGTCCATGATATGGATAAGAGGATATTTCCAAATATTAACTAAAAAAAGTATAACACTAAGCTTCCGCCTCCCCCGAAAGCAGCTGATCTCGTCCATACGCCTATAAAGGATGCTAAGCTTGCATATAGGCAGCTTGACAGGAGTAAGACCACATCGAGAAAATTTAAAACAGGAACTCTATGTCAAACGATTGAGGTTATCCAAACTTTTTATATTAACTTCAAAGATCAATAGGTTTAACTTCAATTTGATCCGCAAAAAATTCATTCTCGGCACTGTCAAATTTGTAAGTGATATTGAATTCACACACATATGTGGTAGACACGCCTACCGATCCCACAAGGTTTAATTTTATTTTTTGATTCTCCAAAAAATATATGTATACACCACCAAAACCAAGGCTATCTTGCTTGTGATCCGGCACTGGATCAAATCCATAATTGAAATTGTGTTCTTTTCCTTGCGCTTTAACCGAAATCGCTAGTGTACCGTCCCCCTTTTTAGCAACATGCGTTTCAATCTGTTCAGCAACAATCTCCTCATAGCTTTGGACTTTAATTTCGGTTAAGTCCTCGGAATTCACCACATGAATATCGAAGTTATCTAAGCCTGTCCCTTTTCCAGTTTGGATGATAATTACGGCTTCTTCCTTACCATCACCCGTAAGATCAGTGTAGAATACCTGCGGTTCAGTCCCAGTATCAGGAATTTTCCAATCAAAGTCCTTCTGACTTCCACTAATATTTAAGGTTACCCCTTCGATTCCATTCTTCGTTTCTTTAATACTATAGAGTTTAACTTCTTCATTTTGCGATGCCTTAATGATTTTCAAATCATTTTCTTTCTCAGGCTGTGCTGTTACTTGTTTACTGGAAGACTCCCCCGTATTTTGCATAACCATTGCAGGCTTATCTGATTCACATCCTGAAAGCAATGCGGCAATCAACACCATCACTACACCAAACTCTTTTTTCAACACTATATTCCCCTTTCCACCTACCTGCTTATCTAATTGCTGAATTAACTGATCCGCTCGACCCCGTGACACTCCAATCAGCCCGAATAATCCTTTGTCATTTCTATTTCAGAAGGTTCAAATCTCCCATTAATCAATGCATATCTAACGATAGCTTCTCCTAAGTAATGCCCTGTTGAAATCTGAATTGGTAACTCCGCAATAAGATGACTATCCTTTATCTCAAATCTCAATATATTTTGAACTGTTGGTTGTTCAAACCAATCGTTAGAATCGTTCTCACTGAATTCAAAGGAGTGCTTCCGGCCATCAACTGAAACTGTATACTGTCGAATTTCCTTATCTGCTTTTAGGTCAACTTTAATATGACTTAGAACATATTTTTTCGGATCTGAAACCGTTATTTCTGTAAAATCCGATTTAAGCACATGCACTTCTGAATCATGTACTCCAGTCCCTGTGGCTTTGGTCAAAACAATAACCATTTCATCTTCTCCATCTGCATCTAAATCAATGACCGATAGTTGAGGATAAAAGGAGGGATTCGTCACATTGTTCCAAGTAAATCTTTTCGTTGCTCCGTTTATTACTACATCTAAAGATGAAAATATATCTTTTTGTGCTCTATCCTGAACACCATAAATAGCAATTTTCTTATCAGAAGTTTCAGATAATAGTGTATTGGGAGTCGATGTATCAAGGGTTGTTATACTTTCTTTGGGGGTGCTTTCCTCAATCTGTGGTGGACTTAAAGACTGATCATTTGCCCCACACCCAGATAACAAAATAACTCCTAACATTGCGACAATAATGATTTTTTTCAAAAAGTGTATCCTCCATTTCATGTTTTTTCAGTATATATATTGTTCCAATCGCAGATTATAATGTAAATATATTCTAAATATCAGCTAACGAAAGGGTAAACTTTATGAAAAAACTAATCATTCGAAAAAGACTATTATTTGTTGGGATTCTTTTATTTGCTGCAGGATTTACTTGCTTCAATATTGAAGAACTTTATGCTTACAAATCATTAGGAATTATCTCAATCACTTTTGGGTTGATTTTACTGATCTTATCAGGTTTTATTAGAGAAAAAAGAAGCCAGGATTGAATCTCAGCTCCTTCTTTGTCAGCTTTTTTGATTAACATTGATACCCAGTCCAACCAAACCATAGATCTTTTTAGAAATACCCTTTATATAACCTTATTTTGAATCAATTTCATAACTCACTAAAATGGAGTTTTGTAACTAGATATAGGCAAATTGAACCGTTTTGATCTATATCCAGCCTTGATTGAAGCAGCTAAAGGTATTATGAAATTGATTCATTTAGCAATTAATTGCTTTGTGCTCAGATTGAGCTTGTAAAAAACAACTTTTGTATCTTCTTCAGGGGTGCCCGCACCAACGGGAGGATGAACAACCAAAGTATTATTTTCGACAATTGGCATAGGCCCAGATTCAGAATACAAAAGTTTCTCAGAAACTTGACCCTTTTTAACAATCTCTAATAGGAATGCATCTCCACTTTGTTTGGTGACCGCGAATAAATACCCTTCCAATCCATGCCCTGTTTGGTATTGTGGGGTGAGAACATAAACATCAGCATCTTTAAAACTCACCTTTTCAAAGATTATTTTTTGGTCAGATGGCTGAACAAATAAATATGCCGGTAGTTCCAATAAAACTTTATCCTGATCATCGTGTCTGTAGACGATAGAATAATTACTGTGGAAGGTTTGATCCCCCTCTTGCCCCAGCGTACTTGATACATTTAAGTGTCCTCGTTCTTCCTTACCATTGGAAACCATAAGCAAGGTTCCCTGATCCGTTTGTTGTTCTGCCCGAATCGATTGGTCTTCATTTACTGAATCGATAGCAATTAAATCCGTTAGCTCAGACTTTGGAAATACACTAGATATATCACCTGAGGAATTTTGTTCTGGAGCAGAGGAATTATAGATGGTTTCTTGATTTATATTATTGCCAGATGTAGTCGCTCCAGCGTTTTGTTGATTGTTACAGGCCACGAGCAAACTAAATAGCAATACAGATGACGTTAATAGCAAAACATATTTCTTAATTGTAAACTCCCGCTTTCATATACATATTTTCCTAACATTATACCAACCCATTTATCCAATAAGTTTAAAAAATGTATTTCTTTGTTGAACATTACGTAACATTTTATTCGGCTCCATCATCCATCTCGAAGTCTACCAAACAAAATCGATTATCGAGAACGAGTCCATCTTCGACTTCGAATTGTCCAATGATGAGATGAAGCGTATTAGCGCCCTGAACGAAGATGTTCGCGTTAGACCGGACCCGGACAATTTTGATTTCTAAGATGAGTCAGGGTCCTGATACTTTTATAATATTCTAAGTTGAAATTTATTTAGAGAACCTAATCCCGTTTTTCCTCAATCTCTGTTAAAATTAAAGGGCGAGTGAACCCGGCAAAAGTTTCTCGCCCAGAGTCGATTGTTTATTCAATCGGCTTTTTTTGTGCTCCTTCTTTATTGTACTGATTAATTAAATCATCCAGTATCATAGACTGTTTGATTACTGCGGGATGTTGAACCCCCCTGTGCTTTTCTGCCAGGGTGTAAAGGAGATTCCTGGCACGTTCAATACGTAATTGAATGAGCATGCTTCTTTTCATAGAACCCAATCCTCCTTTTTGTAATATTTTAGGCTTTGCTGTCAGATAATAGAATAATCATTTAAAAGCACAAAAAAAGTGTTTAGACCGTCAGTCTTCTAGCTCCTTCTCTGAGTTAATTCCAAATCAGTCAACAAAAGCGTCCAAGTGGAGCTTCACTCTACCTGGACGCTTTTTTGATTGATTGCTAACTTAAGAAGTATCTGATAATTCCCCCCATTCAAGACATGATTTAATCCATACGAAACCATCCTCAAAACAAGAAAAAGGATGTTCCCGAAAATCAGGAACATCCTATGTCTGCTTAATGATTAAGTCCCCCAACCATGTCCCATTGTAGCCAATGTAATTGGCGTAGATACGACAATCGTAACACTACAGAGAACCAAGAAGTATAACGCTTTTTTTAGCAAGCCGATGCACCTCACTTGATAATTTTTTGAATTTCTCCTTCGCTTCAATATCCGCACAATCTCTGTATTGCTCAAAAAGAGTCATACAAGTAATGATATTTTTGCTACTATTAATTATAATCGATAAATTCAAACCTTCTAACACAAGTTTTATTGCAGTGTCAGCATCCTTGCTTGCATCGAAACGATATACGGCCAGATCACCGAGGAATTGGGCGTAGCTCTCTTTTAAAATAGTCGGATTATACTCTCCAAACTCGGTTTTGTCCGACTGATAGGGTATATATGCTGCAAAACGTTCCAGGATGCTATCAATATTCAACCCATATAAATTCGCTGCTTGAACCATGTGCCATACAGCAATGAATATTTCATCTTCTTGCGACGCTATGTAATTCGCATACTCGTTCAAAACATCCACTTCTCCGGACATTAAGCGATAGAGAAAAGTGTTTGCAACGGCCCATTCCGAAAATTGTCCAAGAATTCGTTTGGCTTCCTCATCCTTTTCTTGAATCCAACTTTCCCCTCCTGCATACAGAGATACAAATTCCAATGCTCTCTTGTAGTCTCCACACTCTTCACTGGCCGTAGATCGGGCCAAATAAGCATACAGAATATAGTAATACAAAGGTCGTTCCGTCCGTTTCTGGACTCCTTCTGATCGTTCAGATCTGCGTTGTAAATCATACTGAATCGTTGCAATCCGGTGCATTTCCTTGGCTAAAGTATCGACTTTTGCCCATTTGTGAACCATTCCAAAAACGTGCATCAATTGCTTTAAAGCTTCAAGCTGATCCGCTTCATCGAGACGATTAACGTACAACTCAAATTGAGTTGCCGCACGCACATTCTCTTCCAAGTCCTCTCCCAAATCAATGAGGAACAAACGGTAATGACACAGCGCGAGTCGTTCAGAATGCTGATACTTTTCTGCTTCACGTACACTCCTGTATAAAATCCCCGCAGCCAAACGTTTACTATTGGCAAATAACTCTTCAGCTATATCAAAAAGCACGGAGACATAGGAGAGATCATCCAATAGACGATTAACAATTTGTTCGACACAATCTAAACGATCTAATTCAGCACAACGAATAATAAACGGCCGTATGCGCCTGATAGAGATCAAAAAGGAGAAGCATTCCTCTATGTAATCATCAAAAAAGAAATCTTCGGGTAACCCCATCCCTGCGGTAATGGCGACGAGCTGGCTCATAGATATAGGTTTATTACCCTGCAATATACGGCTAAGTGTACCGGAATTAATACCCGATATTTCGGCAAATTGAGAATGTATAATATGATTACTTTGCATATGTTGTAACAGTTTTTTTCGAATTGAATTTGTAGACTCCAATACAAACACCTCCCGCACAAAAACCAAAAATAGGATTCCATACCTATATATAACTTATCTTAGTTAAGAATCAACCATCGGTCAACAATAAATGTATTTTGAACATATTTAAGTTAAAAAAAGCTCCTACAGAGAAATTTTAAAAGCTTTTCTCTATATTCATCCGGCAAAGGTTTCTCGGAAGCCGATAACGTCGGCATATATAATTACACTTAACTTACTATAAGACGACAACTATAGATCATGTCTAATAGATCGTTATAACTTCATCGTAACTCAAATACAATTTTGCTATACCATGTATAAGAGGTTATAACGTGAAACTAATAGAGGCACGCGAAGCAGCAGGATATACACAAGAATCTCTAGTACTGAAAATTAACGAATTTATGAAGTGTACCCTACGACATTATCAGAATATCGAATATGGACTAAAAATCCCCAGTGTTGTCCTCGGCCTGCTTATTGCCAGATTGTGCGGGATCGATGCGAATACTGTGGATGAGTGGAAAATCAGGAAGACGAAAATATAACAAAAAAGGATCGTCAGCATTTCTGCTACGATCCTCTTTGTCAGCTCATTTGTTGGACTACAATGACGTCACAAAGGAGCCCGATATCTTCCTTACGTATGAATCGCATCGAATTCTTTATTAGTCAGGCCAAATATATATTCGTCATAATGTCGTCCCTTAGTAAAAACCATATTTCTGATTCTTCCCTCTTGAACGAAGCCTAGATGCTCATGTAACGCTGTAGAACCGTCATTAAATGCATATACGTGAGCGTTGACTTTTACATATCCTAATTCCTCAAAATAATACCGCAGTATAGTTTTTATCGCATCAGATGCATAACCTTTGCGCCAATGCTCACGGAATATGGATACTCCATATTTGAAATTTCCACATCGAAGATTACAGCTATTTGTGGAAATGCTCCCAACGAGTGTCCCGTCATGTGTTTCTATCGCCATAAAGACGTTATCACCATTAGAACTTTGAACGGATTGATTTTCAGCCCAAGCCTTTGTACCCTCTTCTGATCTTGGGAAATGAATCTCGTCACACAATCTCGCATTCTCCGAATCAAGATCATTGTAATGAAACTTATGCCAATCCGTGGGTAACACTGGGCGCAGCCTTACTTTTATACCATTCCAAATATAACTATTCATATTGATCCTCCTAAATTATATTTCCTTTAGCCCCTTAAAGAAGAAGAGGAGGTGGAGACCTTGCCCGAGGATCAGAATTATTTGCGACTACATGGTTCTCATTCCTTCCTTATATGAAAAATTATAACATTATCTTTTGTGAAGATAAATAATTTATCACACAATTTTCGGTAACTCATGAAAATGTTGTTTGTGTTGTTCCGAAATGTTCTAACTATTGAACCTACCACAATGCAGGTATATTGGATGGCTCCCCCCCGGCAAAGGGGTATGGGCCTGCAAGCATTTATACGTTTTGCCGTTATACGTCACAAGCTGCTCTACAGTATAGGGTATGTTGGCCTGCCAGGCGGAAATGCCCGGATTGGTCGTTCCTGGCGCAGTTTTCACAGTCACAGCACTGCTCGCAGCAGACAGATTACCTGCGGCATCCTTTATTTTCAGATTAAAGGTATAATTTTACGAACAGTAAACACAATTCAGATTTCGGATTTAAATGGAGTAAAATGGTTATATATGTTTTTGTTTATCCGAACAAAAGGAGTGAAATTTAAAGTGAATAAAATTTTTAAAACCGCCCTCACCTGTACTTTATTACTTGATTTAAGCTTGGCATCCTTTGCAATGGCCTCACCAGAAACTACGGATCAATTCACTACGGAGAAATTTACCGAAGTCCAAACATCAGGAACAGCCAGAGCAAAAGTGGGTAAATACCACGGTGATAATACAATTATCATGGATGAAGAAGGTAACCAATCCACATTAGGAGAACTCAAAGCCAATACAAATGTTATTATACCTGACAGTCCCGATCAAACTGTTGAAACACCGAATATAACTATACTACTGGCACCACACAATGAAGTTGTAAAACCTTTAGCGTCAGCTTATGGAAACGTATGGTCATATTATGCAGTTACTACAACCTAATCCAATTGTTACGGCAATGCTTTAAGGATACCTTGGGCTTGGAACCCTGGAGATGGGGATAATATCTCAAATGTTTATGCTACCGGTTATTTCACAGATCCAAACGTTGGAACTGCACTTATAATTAAAGATGGGGGCGAAAAATGTAATATAGCGCACAAAAAAGGTTTTCTTTCAACTCCTTAGGAGACTTGAAAGAAAACCTGTGTTAGATATTGCGCAGAGAAGAGGGCGTATCTTACTGCCGCTGCTCCCCTCTCCCTTCCAAAGGTTGCCACTCATCCACGCCGGACAGAATCAGAGGTATAGTGTACTCGGCCGCTTCCTGTTCGGTCAGTATTTTGGCCCAAGGCACACGATCAGCAGCATATCCGGCACCGGGTCCGGCGCTGTTATATTCAGCATACTGAACGGTCTGCTCTGCATCTATCTTGTTCCAGTTGTGCCATCCCTCCCGCTTCACATGAGCGCCGATCCAGCAGTTCAGAAAACAGACTTTGGCATGATGACGCCACGGTCTGCCCAGATACACCGACTGCGGCGGAGCATTGCTGGTCAGATCACAGTCCAGAAACACATAGCCGTAACGCACATCCTCCGGCGTAGAGGCTGCGGTAATCCAACCGTTCACTTGTCCATCCGCAGCCTCCGCTTCAGTCAGGCGATTCTTCGTAAAGATCTCGCAGCCCTTAAACACCACCGTAGCCGAACCAAAAATAAAATCGATATCACCTTCGATGTAACAGTCCTCGAAATACTGCCGCAGTTTACGCCGCTCGGCACCATCGCGTGGCCCGCCAAAATAACTGCGATCCATGGGCTGCTCCGGCAGCGGGCCGGTGAAGATCGTATCCTGGTGACCGATCAAACGACAGCGGCGAAAGGCCGCACGGTCTCCATCCACATAAACGGCCAGGGCCTGACCAACCTGCTTGCCTGGCCCGGCAGCATTTACGAAGGAAATCCCCTCTGCCGTGAAATCATCGGCACCAATGAAAGCCGTATAGGAATGAAACGTATGATATGGCGACCCGTCCGGAAACTTCTTGAGTGCATGATCATCATACGTAATGATCGTCTGCTCCGCCCCCTCACCAATCAGGTGGATGCCCGGCTTCTCCATATGCAGCTTCTCATGATAGACACCAGCCTTCACTCGAATTGGAACGATTCCGATACCATTCTCCGGCAGCGCATCAACTGCGGCCTGAATCGTCACATAATCCCCTGTCCCATCTGAAGCAACAGTCAGACAGGGAGCTGATGATTCCAATGCTGTATTTGGCAATCTCTGCTGCGTCATGGCAGTCGCTCCATTTCCAGTGCTGCCAGCAGAAGCGGAGCCACACCCATAAAGGAATCGCTTACAACCGCTTCGGTTACATAGTAGTTGTACGAGCCATCCCGATCCAGGCTTAGTCCTGCGCCATGACAGATCCCGTTTAACCGAACGCCGTCAGCCGTCTCCTCCACCAATCTGGAGGACAGTCCCTGCCATCCCTTCTCCGCCGCAGCTCTGAAATGTGGCTCCAGATACCTTAGTCGCACACCCTTCGCAAGTGCATATACAAACATGCTTGATCCGGATGCTTCCAGATAGTTGCCTTTGCGGAAGCCCTGATCCAGCACCTGGAACCATAACCCGCTCTCCTGCTCCTGCACGCGTACCAGAACATGACACATCCGTTCGAAGATGCCGATGATGGTTCCGCGCTTTGGATGATTCACGGGGAAATGCTCCACGCTGTCTACAATCGCCATGGCATACCAGCCCATCGCCCGGCTCCAGAAGTGTGGTGAGCACCCTGTCGATGAATCTGCCCAGACCTGCTCCTTCGATTCATCCCAGCCATGATAGAGCAGCCCGGTCCGCGGATCACGGGTCTGGCGTTCGATCAGCAGAATCTGATGTGCAACTTCATCCCATAACTCGGGACGATGAAATGTCTTTGCATACTCGGACAAAAAGGGAGAGGACATATACAGGCCGTCCAGCCACATCTGGAATGGATAGATTTTTTTGTGCCAGAAACCGCCCTCCGACGTGCGGGGTTGCCCTGCAAGTTGTGCTGCCAGGAGATGAGCCGCTTCTGCGTAACGCTGATCTTCAGCACCATCCAGTAATTCAAACAGGTTTTTCCCTTGATTAATCTGATCCAGATTATATTCTTCCAAAGTATAGGTGCCAATAGAGCCGTCCGGCTGGATATACAGGTCCATATGTTTTTTCATAAAATCAACATACTCTTGTTTGCCATAATACTGCCCGGTTCGTGCCATTGCCATCAAGGTCATGCCTTCCACGTATGCCCATCGTCCCGAAGGGAACGCATGATAACCGTCCCCGTCACATTGCTGGATGATCGTTGCTGCAATTCGCTCAGACCAGGATAACTGTGTCTGTACCTGCATAAGCAATTCCTCCTTGAATGTTGTACTCACCTAATACATGTATGACTAACTGCTGTTGAATTGCGAAGGTTCAGCTTAGGCTGAATGACTACCGGAACATCGACCTGTTCATCACGGATTAACGAGACAATCAGCTCTGCTGCCTGCACGGCCAGTTCATCCAGAGGCGGGCCAATTGTAGTCAAGGCCACTTCCGCATATTGCATATCCGGCAGATCATCATACCCGATTAACGAGATATCGCGTGGAACACTGTAACCTGCCTCAAGTAAAGCCCGGAGTGCCCCTCGGGTGACCAAGTTGTTCAGTCCAATAAATGCTGTCGGCGAATCCGCCCCAAACGCATGATTACGTATGGCAAAATACCCGTCTTCCCAAGAGGAATGCGCTGGCAACACATGGTCTTCGTTAAAACCCAGACCCGTACGCTGCAACGCTTCCCTGTAACCCTCCAGCTTGACGTGCTGGGAGTTGCCGATGAATCCGATTCGGCTGTGGCCCAGCGATTTCAGATGCTCCACTGCTTTGAACAGCCCTTCTTTGCGATCAATCTTGATGTAAGGAGAGTTCGGCGCTTCATCTGTACCCAGCACAAAACATGGCATGTTGAGTGTTGCGAACTTTTTCCAGAACATCTCCCGATTGTCCAGTGCATAGTCCCACAGAATACATCCGTCCACGCGCAGCTGGCTGAAGACATCCACTCCATCATCCGCCACAACCAAGATCATCTGATATCCCCGCTTCTTCAGCTCGGTGTGCAGACGGCCGGAGATGTTCGAGAATAACGGATTGCTCAGCTCATCCAGCACAAAACCGATGATGTTGCTTCTGCCTGTGGAGAGCTGCCGGGCCAGCATGTTTTTCCGATATTGATGTTTCTCTGCGACTGCAAGCACCTTCTGCTTTGTTGCCGGTTTGATTCGGGGATCATCATTCAGCGCCTTTGATACCGTGCTATAGCTCACCCCCGCCAGTTTGGCAATGTCTTTAATGGTTATCAAAATCAATCAACACCTCTCATACGCCTGAAGCCCTATTTCTTATTTCTGTGCAGATTTATAACGATCATATTGTGCCTGTCTGCCCGCAATAACCTGCTCTATATTCATCTTCTTCAACGTCTCAATATAACTGTCAAACTGGTCCAGACTGGCGTCCCCGCTAATAAACTTAAAGTTCATCTCTTCCACATATGTCGTGATGTCAGGCATCGCCATGCTTTCCACACTCGCTTCATCCGGCAAGGCATAGACAAACGGGAACGGTTCGCGCACATACGGCTCCAGTTCTTTATCCATCTCCGCATGCCAAGGGGCTACGACGGAATCAGCAGAATCGGTGGATTGGATGTTCGGCAGATTCACCGGACCAATGCCAAGCTTCTGGATGTATTCATTGTCCTTGCCTTTGTCCGTAAATATCTTCACGCCATTCTCTTCCGTATACGTGTCATCCTTGATGCCCCACGTATAATACGTCTGTGCTTCCTCACTTACGGCATAGTCCAGGAAACGGAAAGCAAGTTCCGGATTTTTACTATCACGTGTAATGCCAAAGATGCCACTCACTGGTGTACGTCCTACATAGAACTGATCCCCATGCGGTCCTTTCAGTGGTAAAATGCCTTTGATGATCGGCTCTTCCGGATTGTAATCCTTGAATAACGGACTGTAGACCATCGACATATACCAGCTAAAATTAAACGTTGCTCCCGTCACATCCTGAGAGATGCGCGACGTGACCTGATCACTCGTGGTACTCGCATAATCCACCCCAAGCAGACCTTCCTTGTACAGTCCGTTCAGATAGGTCAAGTACTCCTTGTAGGCAGGCTCATAATAACTGAAATGTACCTTGCCCTGATCGTCTGCATAAAACTGGTTGGACAGATCAAGTCCAAATGCCGGGCCAAAGGCCATTGACACAAATTTTGCTTCCATGGACAGCGGAATCTCATCGGCTTTTCCGTTGCCGTTCGGGTCGTCTGTCTTGAATTTGCGCAGCATCGCCGTGAATTCATCCAGCGTGGTCGGCTCGCTTAATCCCAGCTTATCAAGCCAGCGCACATTGACCATAAATACCGGCATGTAGTTGCGGGTTAACGTCTGCTGCGGGATATAATACATTTTACCATCTGGCGTTGTTAAACTGGCTTTGACCGAAGGCGACTTCTCATATATTTTTTTGAGATTCACGCCGTACTTCTCTACCAGTTCATTAATCGGAATGAATAGACCGCTGTTAATGTACTTCATCAGTTGATCCTGATCCGGCAGGTACACGATATCGGGCAAGCCAGTACCAGCAGCCAGCCTCGGATTGACGGCATCCGCATAGTTCTGCGGCGGAATCAGATCCCAATCCACCGTCACACCGGCGTTGCTCTCAATTTTCTTCACGATGGCTGCGGTGGACAAGTCCACATTGGTCGTCCAAGCGTTGGTGCCGAGAATAGACAGTTTGGCATCCGGTTGATCCGTCACCGGCCCTGCTCCGGTATAATTGAAGGCTGGCTCCGAACTGGACGGGGTGCTCCCCGCATCGGTTCCCGCCCCTGTTCCGCCGCTACATCCCGCCAGGCTGATTGCCAGTATCGCTGCGATTACACTTTTTCTTCCTGCCCCTTTAAATCTCATCCATCATTCCTCCTTGGTATGAACCATTTTGAACTCCCTTGAATGACATGACACTTAAGTAAGTAAAGCTATCCTTTCACGGCTCCGAGGGTGATCCCCTTAACGAAGTACCGTTGGATAAACGGGTAGATCGTAACAATAGGCAGAATGCTGACCACAATGGATACATAACGAACCTGAAGGGAGGAGACCGCCAGCGCACCGGATGTCATCGTACCGCCCATCTTCTGCATCACTTCCGGCGAAGCCATGATCAGCACTCTTCGCAGGAACATCTGTAAGGGCTGCATATCCTGTTTGCCCAGATATAATAGGGCCGTGAAAAAGTTGTTCCAGTGGAATACCGCATAGTACAGCGTGAGCACAGCCAGTGTTGGCTTAATGATCGGAACCGCCAGACGATACAGCATCGTCATCTCGTTGGCCCCGTCTATACTGGCACTTTCGAAAATTTCATTCGGAATGCCTTCGAAAGCTGAACGGCAGATCATGACGTTAAACGTAATCACCAGCACAGGCAGCACCATAACCCAGCGAGTGTTGTACAGCCCAAGCGAGGTAATAAGCATGTAGACCGGAATGAGTCCACCCGAGAAATACATGGTGAAGGCGATGAAGAAATTCAGCTTGCGACGTAAGAAAAACTGCTGTCTGGATAATGGAAACGCCGCAAGACATGTTGCCACGATGTTCAACAGTGTGCCTACCACGGTGTACCAGAGGGTGTTGTAGAACGAAACCCACAACTCCTTGTATTGCAGTACCATTTGGTAACCTGACAGGGTAAATCCAACGGGCCACAATACAACTTTTTGTTTGTCGATGGCATCCACCGAGCTGAATGAAATACTAATGACGTACAGAAAGGGATACAACGTGACAACAACCGCCAGTATGGTCAGCAGGTAGACACATCCGTAGAACAAACGGTCACTTCTCGATTTTTGCATACAGGTCTCCTTTGGTCCGGGTTATAGTCTTACCAGAGTGACATCTTGGTCAGGCGGCGGGTCATGGAATTGGCAGCAAAAACAAGGACAAAGGTGATCACGGAGTTGAACAGGCCAACCGCTGTGGCGAAGCCGTAATTCTGGCCCTCAATCCCCATCCGGTATACATAGGTGGACAAGACATCAGCTGTTTCGTAGGTGGCTCCGTTGTAGAGCAGATATACTTTCTCGAAACCTACACTCATAATGCCGCCAAGCGACAGAAGCAGAAGAATGACGATGGTTGGTTTGATACTGGGTAGGGTCAGGTGCCATAGCTCCTGGAATTTGTTGACGCCATCAATTTTGCCGGAATCATACATCTCGGGGTCGATCCCCATAATGGCTGCAATGTAGATGATGGAGCTGAAGCCAAAACTTTGCCAGATGTCGGAACTTGTGAAGATGGTACGGAACCAGCTCGCATCCATCATGAAGTTCACTTTTTCCATGCCAAGACTCGCGATGAGGGTGTTCACAATACCGTCTGTTGGTGACAGGAAGTTAATAATCATGCCAGCTACAACAACAGTGGAGATGAAGTGAGGAAGGTACGTAACGGTCTGGGCAAATCGCTTGAATGTCCGGTTCTTGATCTCCACGATGCAGACAGCGAATAAAATCGGAATGGAGAAACCAAACAGGAGCGGCAGGAAGGCGAGCAAAAATGTGTTACGCAGCAGTCGCCAGAAGTAGATGGAATTCACGAACTGTTCGAACCAGCGCAGTCCCACCCACTCCCCGCTGAGCATGCCCTGCCCCGGCAAAAAATTACGAAATGCCAACAGCACGCCAGGCATCGGAAGGTACATGAAGATGAGGTAATACAGAAAGATAGGCGAAAACATCAGTAGCAAATATTTATCCCGTCTGATCAGGCTGAACAGCGTGGACATGCGTTTTTTCAACGTGAAACACTCCCCTTCGCTACATAATTACAACGTTTGAATTTTTGAATAAAAAGAACTGTCATTCCACTGACGTATTTGTTATTCATCTCATTCACATTTTGTAACAACCTATATCATTCTGCGCACTAATGAGATAATTAATTAGAAATAGTCCTCCTTACACCGTATTTCTGTCTTTTCAATACTTGCCATAACCATAATTACAACGTTGTAATTTTAATCTAAATGTATACGCTTACATAAACTTTTTCCCATCTTAGCAAAGTCTTCAATGTTTGGCAACAACAAAAATCAGTGGCATGCTGTAACGTACTAAATACAGTCTCGCATTCGCGAGACTGCCCGTTAAAATCTACACATGATTCCGATATTCCATCGGTGTCATAACATACACTCGCTGAAAGGCTCTGTAAAACTGACTGACGCTGGAAAATCCCAGTTCATAACTGATTGTGGTTACTGAATCCGTTGTATGGCGAAGCCTCTTGGACGCTTCTTCTACGCGCAAATTCAGCAGATATTGATACGGTGTTGTTCCCGTAAGAGCCTTGAAAGAACGCATAAAATGATACCGGCTCTGATGTGCAACCATCGCCATCGAATCAATATCCATTGGGCCTGTATAGGCACTGTGAATGTAATCAAGCACTCGTTGGAGATGAGGATCAATGAATGAGCCGGGATTTACAGTTCTTTTTCCATTTTCCTGCCCCGTCAACATACGTCTTAGATACGTCTCGATCGCCATTTCTGTTTCCTGCACTTGCAGCATTTCGGGCACATCATCTAACAAAATGGAATTCCAGCCACGAAACAGACTGCTGATCTCAGCAGGATCAAAAGTCTGGGTAGGTCGAAACTCAGCTCGCCCCCCTCTTGACTCCACACCTTCGAAACTGCCTAATGGCGCTTTACGGAACTTAATCACAATGACAGCCGAATCCGACCCTATCTCAAAATAATGCTCAGTCTGGGGATGAGCAATAATCCCTATCCCTGCTTTTAGCGGGTATGCATGCCGTTCCTGTACCAGATGACATTGACCTCTGACCGGCAGCGTTAGCTGATACCAGTCGTCATGTATATGCGGCTCATTCGCAAAGCCTCCGGTAGCTTTCCATAATTCCAACCCATTTAGCGTCATGTTTAATTCCATCGTTTGCTCACCTGCTGACATTATAGCAAATCGTGCTCACTTTCCAAGCACTTTTCACAAAGACATGATCTGCCCCCATCTTTTATCATAGAAAAAAATAAATCGAGGTGATCTCCCATGGCTCAGGCCACTTTAAGCAAAATGCAAATCAACTCCTCCGCCAATTGGGCACTTGCCGGAGTCAGCTTCGCCCATCTGCTGAATGATGCGATGCAGACAGTGGTTCCGTCTGCTTTCCCGTTATTCCAGCAGACCATGCAGCTAAGTTTCGCCCAGATGGGCTGGATTGCCTTCACCCTGAATATTACCGCATCCGTCCTTCAGCCACTGGTCGGTTATATGTCAGACCGCAAGCCAATGCCGATCCTGCTTCCCGGAGGCATGTTATTCTCCCTGATCGGTGTTCTCGGCTTAGCCTTGTCTTCCGAGTTATGGATGTTGCTTGTTTCGGCAGCATTGATTGGTATAGGCTCATCCATCCTCCATCCCGAATCCTCACGTGTGGCCCATATGGCAGCCGGACGAGGACGCGGAATGGCGCAGTCGATCTTCCAGGTGGGAGGCAACACAGGACAGGCTATTGCTCCATTACTGGTCGCCTTCATCCTGCTGCCACATGGGCAGCGTAGTTTTCTATGGCTGATGGGCTTTGCCCTGATCGGCATCTTCATTCAGTCTTTTGTCAGTCGTTGGTACAGAGACAAGCTTGCCGAGACTCACATTCGTCAGCAACGCCTTCTAAAATCAAGTGGCGCAGGGCCAGCAGCTCGGCCTGTGAGCAGGGGATTCATCGCTTTTACAATGGGAATTCTCATCCTGCTGCTGTTCTCCAAATTCGTTTATATTGCAGGCATGACCGGGTATTACGCCTTCTATTACGCCGATGCATATGGCTTGCCTCTCTCCCAGGCACAGATTTGTCTTTTTATATTGCAATTTGCAGGTATGGTCGGAACCTTACTCGGCGGCCCACTAGCTGACCGCTACGGACGCAAACCGATGATCTGGTTCTCCATTGCAGGCACTGCACCGTTTTCCCTGTTGCTACCTTATGCAGGACCCGTCTTGTCCATGGTATTATGCGGAATGATTGGACTAATCCTGATGTCCGGCTTCAGCGTCATCATTGTTTATGCACAGGAATTGCTTCCTCGTCATATTGGAACGGTATCCGGATTGTTTTTTGGCCTGTCGTTTGGCATGGCTGGACTTGGCTCGGTTGTGTTAGGTTCCTTAATTGACGTGACCAGCATTGCGTTTGTTATCAAGTTATGTTCGTTTTTGCCACTGCTTGGTGTGTGTGCTGTATTTCTGCGCAAGGACCAACCAAGAACAGCGTGATAACCGTTGAAACCTCACTGATTTTGTGACTACAATACACCTAAGACACTCGAGGATATCAGAAGGAAGGAATAACGCATGATTATTGATGTACAGCATGTTACTTGGAAAAGGGGACCCCTTACCCTGCTCAACGATGTGAACTGGCAGGTGAATGACGGTGAACACTGGGCGTTGCTTGGCCTGAATGGCTCCGGCAAAACAACACTCCTGAACATGATCACCGGATATCTCTGGCCGACCGAAGGCAAGATATCCGTGTTAGGCCATGAATATGGTGATGTGGATCTGAGACAGCTTCGCAAATCCATTGGCTGGGTCAGTTCATCTCTGCAAGAGAAATTGCACGGTACAGACCGCACGCAGTATGTCGTGATCAGCGGTAAACACGCCACCATTGGCTTGTACGACAAGCTGTCAGATGATGATCTGGATCAGGCACAGGAATTGATGCAAACGCTGGGCTGTCAGCACCTATGGGATCGCGAATATCGTACATGTTCTCAAGGGGAGAAACAGAAACTTCTTATTGCCCGAGCACTGATGGCCAATCCGCGCGTACTCATTCTGGACGAGCCTTGCAATGGACTGGATCTGTTCTCAAGAGAGCGACTGCTGGATAGCATCCTTGAATTATCACAGCGTCCAGATACCCCGTCACTCATCTATGTCACCCATCATACCGAGGAAATATTGCCTGTCTTTAGTCACAGCCTCCTGCTTCGCCGGGGTGAAATAGTCCATAGCGGATTAACTAACAATCTGATGAACACCGAAGTGCTGAGTAACTTCTTCGAGGCACCTGTGGAAGTTGATCGGCACGGAGAACGTGTCTATGTCAGAGCAGCGGCGGATTCATAATTGCGGGGTTATACACAGCAAACGTAACATAGGTGAAGAAACTTAACAGTAAAAGCCCAATATCTTATCCACATGTGGATAGATTTCGGGCTTTTTACTCCTATATCTAGTGTTATCCACCGTTTTCTGTGTAGAACTTTCTAATTTATGAGTATAACTTTACGGTTTCATCTATATATCTATACGTTTTACCACTATCCTATTTCCGCACGCCTAAAAACAGAAATAGCGGAATGCGTTGCCTGCGCAGATAGGTTTCCTCGTTTACAAAATAGGCACGTTGTGGTGCCGACTCGCGTAAATGCTCTACACGGAACCCTGCACGCTGCAATGCCATAAAATACGATTCAATGGAACGATGCATCTTTTTCACAGAACCGCCCAGCCACTGCTGCTCCCGATATCCTTCTACAAAATACTGATCAACCACCCAATCTGTTCGAGTCCCGGAGGGTTGCAGTGTAGACGTGATCACAGGATGTTCTACTGAGAATACAAATGTCCCGTTCTCTTTCAAAGTATTGTATATGTTGCGGAACAGGCTCTCCACATCTTCAATATAGTGAACAGCCAGTCTTGATATAACCAGATCGTACAATCCGGCCGGATAGGTCCAGTCTTCCATGAACGCTCGCTCAATCCGGGCATTTAATCCTTTTACCGATTTGTTAGCTGCCTGAATCATATTCACAGAACCCTCAATCCCCATATACGTCGCACCTTCGTGCTCCCCACTCAGCAATTCTGCGGCGAACCTTGCATCTCCACAACCAAGGTCCAGTATGTTCTTGCCGGCAACATCTCCAATCAACTCCAGCATCACCGGCTTCTCCAATGTATTATTGGCGTTCTCCTGCCACTTGCGACGTTCCATATACTTCTCAAAGTTCGCCTCATCATCGTAAAAGTCTGATCCTCTGTTCTTCATTCCGTGACCCTCCATTTCGGATAAGCATGCTTCCTATTTACAGCCTGTAAGAGTATACAGAATATGGATGTGTCTGGCTATAACAAAAAGACTGTTTACTGGAGTTATCCAGCAAACAGCCTTTCTGCCTTACACTTATAACATTTACGCCGCTTAGCCAAAACGTTCTGTTTTGTACCATTTGCTTTCGCGTTTTCGAATCTTGTCCATAATTAAGGAGTAGAAAGCCTTGATCGAGATCAGGATGAACAACTGTGCATACGTGAAGTAGGACACGCAGGCATAGATGAAATTACGGGTATTGCTTTGTCCAATATCTGCGGCAAGTGCCAGATTGATCTGTAACACGTAAATAAAGTACATAAGTGCCCAACCAATGACCAGGAACACATATGCATCGCCGGCAAACTGGAACGGTGAACTTACCTCTGGTTTAAATATGGCAATGACCTGATAGACCAGATTCACGAGAAATATAATATCCGATACAATGATCGCAAGCATAAACCAGAAATAACTGACGGCATAATAGATGACCAGCAACTTATTACGCCAACTGGAACGGTTAAACAGGTTATGGATATTATCCAGTACCACCTGGTAGTTCCCCTTGGCCCAGCGTTCGCGCTGCTTCATGTATACACTAAGCTGTTCCGGCTCCTGCTGATAGGCTTCCGCTTGCGGCGCAAGCGCCACAAACTGTCCGCGATTCAAAATCTCGAATGATAGCGCCGTATCTTCTGTAATAGCTGTCACATCCCAGCCGCCAATCTCCCGGATCAACTCGGTTTTGATAATGTAATTCGTTCCAGGGATGGAACCAAGCTGGAACAATTCCCACAGACCCGTGTGATACACACGTTGCGAAGTAATGATCTCCAGATTAATGCATTTGGAGAGGAAATTCTGTCCTCTGTTGCGTGCTTTGTTTCTACCAAAAACCACGCCATATTGTTCAGGGTTCTCCAGCGATTTTTGCGTCAAAAACATTAATGAATTCCGTTCAGGTGCGGCATCTGCATCGAAGATACAGATCCAGTCGCCCGCGGCAATTTCCAGTCCGTCATTTAATGCCCCGGACTTGCCACCGGTTCCTTTTCGCTCCATTACCGTCACATTGCGATGCCTATAACTGGTCTGACTGAGGAATGATCTCAGCTTCTCTGCGGTATCATCTGTACAGTTATCCGCGATCACGATGACCTGAACTTTATCCTCCGGATAATTCAGGCACAGAATATGCTCTACTGTCGCAACAATGACTAGACCCTCGTTATGCGCAGGTACCATGACCGTGACTGTTGGATAATGATCCATATTTTCAGGGATCTGAATCCCTTTTTTGTCCTGTTTATTAATAAAACGAATCGCGCCCGCCATAATAACAATCGACTCGAATACGGCAATCCAGATGCTGAATATCGATAACAGCAGAATAAAATCAGTCAATTAATTTCCTCCGATCGTACTTGCGATTGACTTTTGACCGAAAACGAAGGGTAGCAATCGTTAGTAAAACGGTACAAACGGCAAACATACAACTGACAGCGATACAGACAGGGATGAACCAGGACATATAATCCACAGCAAATCTCTCCTTCCTGTTCGTTAGATATATTCACCAATGAGATCCGTCTCTGTGTTCCGTTCCAGCGCCGCAATAACTGCATCGATATCCTTATACTTACTGAATTGTTCCTTGTGAAATACCAGCGCACCAGTTCGAATAACCGTCTGCAATTCATTTCCCCTTTTATCGATGATCTGCAGATCCATCATGGCTTTTTTGATCCGTTGTTTCAGAATGGGCATGTACTCCGCATTGGTCATCGGGCAGATAATGACAAACCTTCCCCGATCCACAAAAAATTTATAATCCTCAAACCGAATCTGCTTCTGTATGGTAGTGGATAGTTCAATAAGGAACTGTGCATAACGCACGGAACCGAGTGATTCCAATACCAAAGGCAAAAACTCGATCTTGAACATCGCCATGCTGAATCCATATTGCTCCGAATAACGTCTGGCCAGATTACTTTGCTTAACAAGTGTATCCGCAAGAGCACCCTTATTACCCAGGGAGGTGTCCAGATCAATCTCTGGATTACGCCCCTTAAGCTCCTGCAGACGCTCTATGACACGCGCTCTACGCACAAGATTTGCCTTGATAAAGGCAGCCACAACCGCATTAGCCGGAATGAGCAACCACCATGAGAACGTAAGCACATTAACATCCGCGTAAGTAACAAGCCATACAAAATAAGCGACCAGATATATAAATCCGAGGACGACAGACACTCCGACAGGTATCACAAAACCCAGAATCAGCGCTCCAAGCGACACGATGCTAAACACAAAATCCTGTGTGGTATAGCTCTGATTCATATAAATTTTAAGATAGACAGCGAGCTGCTGAATCACGGCTAATCCGATCAAACTGGCATATCCCCATGCAATACGACGGATGGGTGCTTTATTCCTCATCATAGGTTTATTCTCTCCAGTAGATTATTTCTTAAATGAATTTTGTAATGCAGTCTCTCCAAGCAGAGGAAAAAGATTATCAAACAGATGTGTGTTACCGTCAAATACATATCCACCTGGATAACGAGAGTCCTGACCACGCAACGTAGTCATATGGTTATACAACTGTTTGGCCCATTTTGGATCACCTGAACGAACGGCGAGTAAAATGGCAAGGCCATATACCGAGGAAGATTCATAAGATACCGCAGGTGTGCGTGATTCTCGCTTATACTGTCCGGGCAGCTGATCCCGGGTGTTGAACTCTTTTTTCAAAAAAGAAATGAGCTTGTCCGGTTTGCGGTCGGTCACGGTTAGATGATTCGCCACGATCAACTGGTCGATCAGATTCACCGTATCATCATACGTATATTTTTTACGGACTACATCGAAGGTCTTCGGATAGAACAATCCATCGTCAGGCATCTTCTTCAGCAAAGCTTCGTACTTGGCATAGGTTCCCGGTTCCACCATCTGATGTTTTTCCATCAATTGAAGAGACGGGAGATCAACATAAACCAGGCTTAATGTAACTGTGGAGTGGCCACTCGCAAAATCGTGAAAATCCACATAATATCCTTTATTCTGAACCGATTGCGAAAGTGTACGGGATATTTCCGAAGCCGTTTCCAGTTTGGCTTCTCTTCCTTGTTTCCATTGATCTGCTGCCTTTAATAAAGCACCAACAATTCGAAAATCATCGCCAAGCGCGTTGGTTGTCACTTGAGATTCACCTTTTGCATCCAGCTTCCAGGCAATATATTTTTGCGGCGTGAGGAAATAGGTGGTCAACAGTTCATAGCTTTCCTCGAATAACGCCTGATCATTCTTGGCTACAGCATATTGCATCCAAAGACCAAGTGACTCAGATAAAGCCTCTCTGCCTGCTACGATGTCCGCTCTCTCTGAGGTAGCATCTTGCAAATAGGTCGCAATTGTACCATTGGGATTAGTCATATGATCTTGAACAAAGGATACCGTAGGGGATGATTCATTCATCACAAACCGCTCCTTCACAAAAATAATTAACGCTGCCGTGATACTGACTGCCAATATGATCCACCACGTTAGCCTTTTCCGGTTTACCCGTCTCATGACTCCCTCCTGTACTGATGCTTCTCTGGCATAATGGCTCTTCTCCTTTAGATAGGTCCGGCTAGAGTCTGGGATGCAGGGGTCAAGAATCGTTCCTCTGTTCATTCCGAAATATCCATGTAGGGTCGCCGTCCACCCTTTTTGACAAATTTCCAGTCCACCTCGATATTATGTCGCATTCGACGGAGAAGCATGACCGCGGTCTCGATCTCTTCCTCCGTCAGACCATCCAGAGTCACCTGATCCGAATGCACGCCCTCTTTACGAATGAATTCCCATGCTTCAAGCCCAGCTTTGGTGGGATACAACACCTTATTCTTTTTATTACCCATTGCTGGCTGTTTAATAATGAACCCATCCGATTCGAGTTTGCTAATAGCTCTGGCCGCCGTCGTGCGATCCACTTTGATCAGTTCAGCAAGCTGATTCGGAATAATGCCCGGATTCTCACAGATTCGATACAGATATAGATATTGTCCACGGGACAGGTTCAGATGCTGAAACTCAACATTACTGATTGAATCCAGACAGCGGGCAATCATACCAATTTCACGCAGCACTTCTTTTTTCTCAATCAACACACTCACGCCCCTATAAAATTGTTGCATTCGCAACATAATTGATGGTATAACTACAGTTGAATTGGTTTCAATTTTAAACACATAGCTCAAACCGTATATATGGAACGAAAATCGTTCCATATTCCTGTTATGTACCAGTTTATCACGTCAGGATAACATTACGATCACCCAAAGGAGAAACATTCATGAATACAACGATTGTTGAAGTTAATAATCAGGAATTGCTCGATGCCTGCATCGCCATTCGTACGGCTATTTTCGTCGAAGAACAAGGCGTACCCGCAGCGGATGAATTCGATGCTTATGATACATTAGACGCGGAGGCGCGCCACATTCTGCTCTACGTAGACGGTGTACCTGCTGCTTCCTCCAGACTGCGCATTGTGGAACAGGTCGCCAAATTGGAACGGATCTGTGTCATGCTTGATTACCGCAAACACGGCCTGGGCCGTGTGCTGATCGACAAACTGGAGCAGATGGCTGTTGCTGATGGTCTTGAGAAAGCCAAGCTGCACGCACAGGTACAAGCTTCCGGGTTCTACGAACGTCTCGGATATGCACCCGCGTCGGAAGTATTTATGGAAGACGGCATCCCCCATCTGCTGATGACCAAAAAACTGAAATAATGAAACTCCAAAAAACGCCTCCGTTATCACTTCTCAGTGATATACAGAGGCGTTTTGCATTCAGGCAACGCATTCGCGAATCCAACAACGATAAATGGCACGTACATACAAAGTCCAGGCACTGATTATAACAACCAAGTATCCTAACTTACTTGCCAGCTCCGCGTTGTGTCTTATCCCAGTGCCAGACGGCCTGGCTCGGATTCGGCAGCGTTGTTCTTCATTTGTTTACTGCGCAACTGTCCGCAGGCAGCATCGATATCCGTACCATGTTCCATACGTACAGTGGAGTTGATGTTGTTCTTTTTGAGCGTATCATAGAAGCCCAGAATCGACTCTTCTGTACTCCGTTGATACTGACTGTGCTCATCCACCGGGTTGTATGGAATCAGATTCACACTGACCATACTTCTGCGACTGGACAACAGTTCAGCGAGCTCCGCGGCATGCTCACGTTGATCGTTAACATCACGTAGCAAGATGTACTCAAACATGATGCGTTTGTTCGTTTTAGCCAGATAATAATCCACCGCATCCATCAATTGCTCAATCGGGAAAGCCCGGTTGATCTTCATGATGTGTGTACGCAGTTCATTATTCGGTGCATGCAGAGAGATCGCCAGGTTAACCTGCAGACTGCTGTCTGCAAATTCCTTGATTTTGTCCGGAAGGCCACTCGTGGACACAGTAATCCGTTTGGCGGCAAGTGCCAGACCTTTGCGATCCTTGATAACTTCGATGAAATCACTCATGTGCTGGAAGTTGTCGAATGGTTCGCCAATCCCCATCACAACTACGTTGGTTACCCGTTCGTTTTGACCCGCTGCATCCAGATGTCGCTGCACATGCATAATCTGTTCCACAATCTCTCCAGCGGTCAGGTCTCGGCTCTTCTTAATCAGACCGCTCGCACAGAAGCTACAGCCAATGTTACAGCCCACTTGTGTGGTCACACAGACGGTAAGTCCGTATTTTTGCCGCATTAATACCGTCTCAATCAGGTTGCCGTCCTGCATCCGAAGCAGAAACTTCACGGTACCATCTGCCGATTCCTGCTTCACATGTTCGCTCAGCGAGTTCATGGTGAAATGCTCGGAGAGAACGTCCAGACATTCCTGACGGACATCGGTCATCGCAGGGAAATCGTGAACACGCTCTTGATATAACCATTCCCAGATCCGGGATGCACGGGATTTTTTCTGCCCATGCTCCGGTAGCCAGGAACGTAATTGCTCTAATGTTAATCCATATATGGATGATTTGTTCATTGTATAATCCTCTTTTCGCAAAAAAGCATATGGCTTATCGGTCCTACCCAAAAAACCTCTACTCCGTATTGTCCCAAAATTGACGAGGGAAAACAAGGGCTTTTGCATTTCTTCCAAGAGGTTTTATCCATGGTAAATCTGCACAACAGACCATATTTCACCCTATCGGGTCTTCACCATTAGAAGTGAATGATGCCGGATGTGTGCAGTAGAACCAGCAGAACCAGGATCGGAGCTACGTAACGCAGCATGAACAGCCACACCCGGAACCATCCGGAACGCAGGCCGGAAGCTTCCGCAGCCGTTTTCCAGAAGTATCCGGCAAAAATCGTTACAAGCAGTCCACCGACAGGCAACAGGATGTTGGATGCTACAAAGTCCATCCAGTCGAACACACTCTTCGATCCAATCGTCCATTCAGGCAGCAAGCCGAGCGACAATACCGAAGGAAGTCCTACGATGAAGACCGCGAGTGATATAACCCATACCGCACGACTGCGGCTCCAGGACAAACGTTCCATGAAATATTTCACCGGAACTTCCAGCAAGGATACTGCTGACGTTAATGCCGCAATAGCCAATAGGATGAAGAACAGGCCACCAAACAAGAAACCAAGTGGCATCGCCGAGAAGGCCGCCGGAAGTGCCACAAAGATCAGTGACGGTCCTTGGTCCGGTGCAATACCAAACGAGAATGTTGTTGGGAAGATGATTAGACCCGCAATGAATGCATAGATCAGGTCACCTGCACCAACGGCGACGGTTGCCGCACCGAGAGATTGATTTTTATCCACATACGAACCGTAGGTTACAAGAATACCCATCCCCAGTGACAGGGAGAAGAAGGCATGTCCAAGCGCTACCAGTGCGGATTCCGTTGTAAGCTGCGAGAAGTCCGGATTCAGGAAGAAGGATACCCCAGCACCTGCACCCGGCAATGTAACTGCACGAATCATCAGGATAATGAGCAGTACCAACATCGCCGGAATCAGTACCTTGTTAAACTTCTCGATTCCGTTGGATACTCCTTTGGCTACAATCCAGCCTGTAATTAGGACCGCGACCAGTTGCCATACAATCGGCATATAGCCACCTATGAAGGAGTCGAACTGTCCGGCATAATCCGGATTGTTAAACAATGTTCCACTGAATGACGTAATTGCATATTGCAAGGTCCACCCTGCAATAATGACATAAAAAGAGAGGATGATAAAAGGAGTCAGTACTTGCAGCAAACCGGCTGCGAGCCAACCTTTATGTCCACCTGCTTTGATAAAAGCCGTAGCTGCACTACCTCTGCCACTGCGACCAATCGCAAGTTCAGCGAGAAGAACTGGCAAACCAATCAACAGCAAACAGACGATGAAGAGCAAGAAAAACGCAGCTCCTCCGTTCTCACCCGTAATGTACGGGAATTTCCACATGTTGCCCAGACCAACCGAACTACCAATGGCCGCCAGGATAAATCCAGCTTGGGAGAAACGTTCTCCTTTGCCAGCGTTGTCTTGATCTAGATTAGGCTTACTAAAATTCATCGTATCTACTCCATCACTTTAAAGTTTTCCCGTAATTATATACTACTCAACTTGTCAGGTCATTCGAAATTCGAAATTTATCGAAATGTTATTTTTTTACATATAAAACACACGGAAATCTTCATCTCATAAGTTCCTTAAACACAGTATGTGATAAAGTCCGTTAGTCCAACCGTATGAAGTTTCAACAAATCCGTATTCCCAACTGTTCAAAGCCCAATAGAATCAAAAAGAGGTGTCCCCTCAGCCATTTGGATGACTGCGGAGCACCTCTCTTTTTGAATTACACTTTAATTTGAAGTAACTCGTACTTGATAACGCCCATTGGAGCATTGACATGAATGACGCTGCCCACTTCTTTGCCCATCAATTCCTTGCCCAGCGGGCTCTCGTACGAAATTTTATTATCCGCAACATCGGCCTCGGCAGGACCAACCACTTTATATTCAATCTTCTCGGCGAACTCAATGTCATTAAGAATCACCGTCGATCCAATGCTCACTTTGTTGGAGTCTATATTATCTGAAGAGATGACTCTTGCTTTTGTCAGCATCTTCTCCAAGATCAAAATTCGGGTCTCCATAAAGGCCTGATCATCTTTGGCTGAATGATACTCACTATTTTCCTTCAGGTCACCGTAACTGATCGCGAGTTTCAGACGAGCTGCCAATTCCTTACGCTTCACCGTCTTCAAATCCTTCAGTTCGTCCTCCAGCTTTTCCAAGCCTTCCTGTGTCAAAATCACTTCATCATTAGCCATTTTTCCATCTCCTAATCCTGCTATCTATCTATATTCTAACCTATATCCACTCCAAAGGGTTAGCATACCCCGGAAAAAGAAATAGACCATCCATATATTGTATTTCAATGAAATCAGAACCATGTCCATCTCTTGAGAAGAATTTCAAGGCTTTGTTCAATAATTGTACCGTTACAATCTGCTCAACTGATGATGTTGTTTTCATCCGTTCACTTTTACAATGAACTCAGGGCAGCTTTATAACTACCACATGCAGCCCACTATATGACGTGAGGTGATAAGAATGATTGAACAATTGAATACAGCTGAAATACAGGCCTATCTGAAACGGATCGGCATAGATGATATAAAGGAACCTACACTGGAATTCTTATTTGAACTCCAGCGAGCACATGTACAATATTTATCCTGGCAAACGGTCGATATTTTTGCAGGTCGTCCTGCGGAAATCAGTCTTCAAGATTCAATTCAGCTTATATTACAGGGACGTAGCGGCTACTGCTTTCATCTAAATGGTGCATTTAGTGTTCTTCTCCGCTCGCTGGGTTATACGGTTGATTGGCATCGCGGGGGAGTACAGCCTCATGGGGAACACCCCCGTGTGAACTCATTCCATCTCGGTCTATCTGTGCTTCTGCCGGATGCTGACCCGACAGTTGAACGCTGGATTGTAGATGTAGGTCTCGGCGGAATGCCCTTTGAACCTCTGCCACTTCGTTATGGAACCTATGGTTCAGCTCCGTTCACGTACCAATTGATGCCATCATCTGTTGTGGCTGGGGGATGGCGGCTTGAGTACGAGCCGAATGGGCCAAGTGAAGGTGTGGACTATGCTTCTGAAGCAATTACCAGCCTGGAAGAGTTCATTCCCAAACATGAATTCTACAGTCGGGCAGTCGAATCACCTTGGCATAACGTATTTTTGCTTCGTCAGCGGAATGAGATCCGCAGTCATGAACTACGTGGATGTATGCTCCGAACACATGATATGGAAGGAATCCGGAAAAAGGAGATCCGGAATTATACCGAGTGGCGTAACGTATTAACTGAAATATTCCATGAACCCTTGGTGAATTACAGCGAACTGGAATGCCAAGATATGTGGGGGCGAGTGCAGTCTGCACATACAGAATGGAAACGAGTACAAGAAGCATGAGAGTCCATTCCATATAAAGGAAAGTTACTGATCCACGCCGAATATGTCCTCAGGTGATTAATGATGATAACTATTCGTGTACTCCAAGTTCCAGAAGTATTGCCCGAGGCGAACTGGAACCAATTGCTATCGCAAGTTTCTACGGAGCGACGTGCTCAGGCTTCACGTTTTGTGCGTCAGGCTGACGCGTATCGCTCCGTGCTGGGAGAGATATTGACTCGTGTGACTTTGAGCATGTTAACTGGACTGAGACCTGCTGAGCTCTCTTTTACCCGTAATTCCTACGGCAAACCTTCGCTCAGTCACCATTCGGATGTACAATTCAACGTCTCCCATTCTGGTGATTGGATTGCTCTAATCTCTGGCAGTACAGATGAACTAGGCGTGGATGTGGAAAAAATAGCTCCAATTGACATGCAGATTGCAGAGCGTTTCTTCTCCCCTAAGGAAAGCCAGTTCTTGGCCGCCGAGCCTGATGATCGTCGGCTGGAAACCTTCTACCGTCTATGGACGCTGAAGGAAAGTTATATCAAGGCAGTGGGTATGGGGTTGTCCATGCCACTGGACTCCTTCGCCATCCTTCCCAATGAGCGGGAAGATTGGCATTGCAAACAGGCCGGGACATATCTCTTTCTCAGTCAACGACTGGATGATGGACATATGCTGGCAGCCTGTTCGGCTGGGGCAGAGCTGCCGAGCAAGCCCGAGATCATCACCTTGGATGATCTGTATACAGAGTTAGTATAAAGTGGTGCCGGGCCTCAACGAGTTGGAATCAGTTGAGTTTTATAAGAGGCGCCATTAAGGAAATTCTGCTAATGTTAATCAAAAAAAAGCTAACGACGTGAGTATCACGCGTTAGCTTTTTTGGCTTTATATTCACACTCCGTTTACGTCTCTGACGTATCGAATAGGACTAGTCCCGGCTACGCAATTTGCCCAGCAGACGGATGATCTCAATGTACAACCATACCAATGTCACCATCAATCCAAATGCACCGTACCACTCCATATACTTGGGCGCACCACGTTCAGCACCACCCTCGATGAAGTCGAAATCAAGGACCAGATTGAGGGCAGCCACAATGACGATAACGACCGAAATACCGATGCCGATCAAGCTGTTATCATGCAGATAAGGAATCGAAATGCCGAAGAAACCCAGTACAAAGCTCAACAGATACATGATCATGATACCGCCAGTTGCAGCCACGACCCCAAGCTTGAAGTTCTCCGTAGCTTTGATCAATCTGGTTTTGTATGCCACCAGCAGAGCGATGAATACAGCCATGGTCAACAGAGCCGCCTGCAAGGTAATTCCGTTATACAGGGACTCATAGGTTGCAGAGAGTGCTCCCAGGAACAGTCCTTCTGCCACGGCATAGACAGGTACGAGATAAGGTGCCGCTACGGGTTTGAACGAAATGACAAGTGCCAGAATGAAACCCACGATTAATCCGCCATAAGCAAGCGGCATCACTTGTTGACCGTTAAAGAACATCATCCATGTTGCAAACGCACTGCCCAGCAGGATCACAAGCGTAATAAACGCTTTGTTCACCGTGCCGTTGATCGTCATGTAATTCTGATACCGATCTTCTCCATATCCTCTGTTTTCAAACGTGCTGTCTTTAAGTGTAGGGTTACCGCTACGACCGATCAACACAATCACCTCTTCATATGTATTTGATATATCTGTGATACTAAATTTGGGCGTACTACGTTTCAAATTCTACAAGCTATTCCCTCAAAAAGATCGGGATGGCACCAGAAGGAATCGGATGCAATCCTTCGATTACATCCTTACCCACTGGCGCACCACTTAGGACATATGTCCCAGACATTGCATGTTCATGTGCTTTTTAAACGTCTTATTTGTACAAGACTTTATCTACATTGTATTTCGCACGCATCGTGTTGATGATATATGTCTCGTAAATTTCACGATCTACCGGATCTTCAACCAGGCATACTTCAATCTTCGTTACTTCTTCGCGGTGATTCTTAATTGGTGATACTGTATCTTCAAAATGCTTTTTGATGCGGGGTCTTAATTTACGTGCTTTCCCGACAAATAACAACTCTCCAGCGGCATTGTAAAACATGAAAATCCCGCCTAGTTCTCGGGTAATCAGGTGAAAATCAGTAAATCCATAAATGTGGCTAAGCTGTGGATCAGCCTGCTTTGTGATGGTTACATCCGGTGTTGGCACGGTAATATTAATCAATAGGCTCACTTCCTCATTATCTATAGGTTTACATCCTATCACATATTATAAAGGGACACCATTTCAATCTATATGAAGTACAATTCACGCAATTTTCGCTATTACGACAAATATTTCAAAAAAAAGGTTAACTTCCCTGATTCAAAGTGGTACTATAGGGGTATGAGGAAGAAATTGGGCACTGAGACATACGTCTTTATATCTACCTCCGTCTATTGTACCCTATGATTGAAACTCTTTTTCATGCTGAATTCTGTTATGTGATCACGACAAGAGTACAGTTAGCAAGAACCCTAGCTTATAGATTGTGGATTTATCATCTAATCGAACCTTGCAGCAAGCAAACCTAGAAAGACCTAGACTCATGATTCACTGTAGATTTTAAGTATCACCTAGAAAGCCTGCAATTATAGTCGTACTGAAGTTAATAGACACACGTAGAAGGTCAGATAGCTATCGATCCTAGAGAGACTAGTCATGCAATACAACTGTAGAAATTATAGCAGCAGTACTATAGAAAATGGATCAAGTTTCACCACCAGGCCCCGGCATACTGCCAGGGCTTTTTTGCGTTTGTGCGAACAACCAACCACACGCTCAGGGAAACAGAGGTATCGTGGTTCTTTCTGCGGGGTTTATAATATGGCAAGATACCAGTAGAGGGAGTGATGGGATGTATTCCGATCTGCAACTGACGGAGGACCGCCCTGTATATATACAAGTCAAAGATTATATGAAGCGTTTGATGCTCAAAGGCGGCCTGCAAGCCAAACAAAAGCTGCCCTCGACCCGTGAACTCAGTACACTCATGAAGGTTAGTCGCAGCACGGTCCTGCTCGCTTATGCCGAGCTTGAAGATGAAGGTCTGATCTATGCAGTCAAAGGCAAGGGCAATTACGTCAGTGCCTCCATCGAAACACCTGAGGCAGCAGCGAACTGGGAACTGGACTGGACGACAGAGGTAAGCGAGTATGCAATTCAGGCAGAGCAGTACGATCTGATGAAGCACGGCTCCGGAGCAGAGCGTGGTGAGATATCGTTTACCAGCATAGCACCGGATGAAAAGCTGTTTGATCTGCACAACGTGAAACGGGCTTTTCTGGATCGCATGTCACTTGAAGGCGAAGTACTACTGAATTACGGATATGCACAAGGATACAGACCGCTGATGAACTATTTACTACGTTATATGGAGAACAAAGGTGTCGACCTCCGTGGCAAGGACATCCTGATCACCAATGGATTCACGGAAGGTTTCGATCTGTTGCTTGGAGCGTTGCGCAAAAAAAGCGGAAAAGCGCTCTGTGAGAATCCAACGCACCACACGGCGATCAAAAATCTAAAATTGCACCAGTTCCACCTGACCGGTGTGAATATGGAACCGGATGGTCTGGACTTGAAGCAACTGGAACATGAACTTGAGGCAAGTCCATATGATCTGGCATATCTCGTGCCATCCTATCACAATCCAACCGGGATTGTGACGTCTCCTGCGAAACGGGTAGAGATCATCCGGTTGATGAACAAGTATCAGGTACCGATTATTGAAGACGGTTTTAACGAAGAATTGCGATATTCAGGTTCCCACGTATCTCCCCTGATCGCCAGCATGGGCAAAGGCAATGGACTGGTGTATCTGGGCAGCTTCTCCAAAGTCCTGTTCCCAGGTCTGCGGGTAGGTTGGATTATTGCGAATGCGGCGCTGATTGATTATCTGGAGAGTATGAAACGGGCACGCAGCATCCATACCTCCACGCTGGACCAATCGTTATTGTATCAATATCTGAGCAACGGTAATTTCGAGAAATATTTGAAGCGAGCTCGCACCGAATATAAGCGAAAATATGAATTGGTTGTGCGTTGCCTGAAGCAGCATCTGCCAATGTGCCGGATTTCCGGTGCGGGTGGTCTGCATCTGTTCGTGCAGTTCCCGTCCGAATACAGAACCCGTGAACTGCTGGAAGCCTGTAAAGTGAAAGGTGTAACGTTCACACCAGGGGATACCTTTTATCTGGAACCCGGTCAGGGTGTAAACACGATGCGTCTGGGTTTCTCCAGAGTCAGCGATGAGAATATACGTAAAGGCATTCGCATCATTGGCGAGACAGCAGCTCAAATGAGATAAGGAGGATTTCACATGAAAGTTGGCGTGATTATGGGCGGTACATCTTCAGAGCGGGATATTTCCCTGCTCACCGGACAGGAGATGATTGCAAACCTGAATAAAGACAAATACGAGGTTGTACCCATCGAGCTGAATACCAAGCGCGATCTAATCGACAAGTCAGCGGGGATCGATGTGGCACTGCTTGCCCTGCATGGCAAATACGGCGAAGACGGTACGGTCCAAGGCACATTAGAATCTCTGGGTATTCCCTACACAGGCTGTGGTGTGCTGGCAAGTAGTGTATGTATGGATAAAGACATGTCCAAACAGCTCATGCAGCATGCAGGTGTACTTACTGGAGAATGGCTGCGAGTGAGCCATATGGAGGAACTGTCCTCTATTGCTGTTCAACAATTAACGTACCCCGTGGTGGTCAAACCCAATTCAGGCGGTTCCAGCATCGGTACCCAAGTGGTGAAGGAAGCTTCTGCCCTGCCAACTGCTGTAGAGGCCGCCCTCGCCTGGGATGATACGGTCATGATTGAACAGTATATCGAAGGTGAGGAGATTACCTGTGCCATTCTGGATGGTAAGATGCTGCCGGTGATCTCCATTCGTTCGAGCGCCGAGTTTTTCGATTATGCCTCCAAATATGATGACCACGGGGCCGATGAGCAGGTTGTGCAATTACCTATGGACCTTCACCATCGCGTCGAAGCTGCGGCCTTGGCCTGTTATCAGGTGCTCAAATGTAGCGTCTACGCTCGCGTGGATATGATGATTCGGGAGGGCATGCCGTATGTGCTTGAAGTGAACACGCTGCCGGGTCTTACCCGTAACAGTCTGCTGCCCAAAAGTGCAGCTGCTGCAGGCATTTCTTTTGCAGAGCTGCTGGATACCATTATTGAACTTTCGTTGAAGGAAAGACCCAAGGAGGATACAACATTATGAGCCTGGATGTGACGATTAGACATAGCTCCACTACCGATCTGCAAGATATGGTCATTCTGATGGACCAACTTGGTTATCCCACCACGTACGCCGAGATGGAAGAGCGCTATACCCATATCTCTGCGGACGCAAACTTTACTACACTCGTTGCTGAAGCACGAGGCCGCGTAGTTGGACTGATCGGATTACAGACTTCTTATATGTATGAAAAAAACGGAAGACACTGCCGCATCTTGGCATTGGTTGTACACGACCAGTTCAGGGGCTCAGGCATCGGCCGTCAGCTCATTCTTGAAGCTGAGCAATGGGCAGCCACGCATAACGTGGATTCCTTGTCTCTGAACAGTGGCAATCGCCCAGAACGTGAAGCTGCACATGAATTCTATCGTCAGATGGGCTTTACAGCCGGGAGTACCGGGTTTAGCAAAAAGCCGCAGATTCTACAGCACACTTAAACTGCGGGATACGGGATACGCCCCCTTAAATATCAAACCAAAAAAAGAACGCCCCAATCCGCACATTGGCGAAAGGGCGTTCTTCAGTATATATCTATGTCGCATTGATGTGCTGTTGATGATTATGGGATCAATATTTGGCTGACTGCGCACCATCAATCGGAATAATGGCTCCATTGATAAACGGTGCTTCGCCGGACAGCAGGAAGGCAACGAGACGCCCTACTTCCTTCGGTTCACCCAAGCGCTTCGCCGGGTTGTCCTTCACGAACTCTTTGGATGCTGACTCCCAGTCATTCGGATTGATCTGTTTGAACGAACCGATGACCATATCTGTCAGAATGGCTCCGGGTGCAATTGCATTAACGCTGATCCCATGCTCGGCGTATTCAATCGCTGCATCTTTGGTCATGCCGGCTACGGCATGTTTGCTCGCTCCGTAGGCAACCAGGTTTGGCACGGCGCGAATCCCTCCAACAGAGGACGCGTTCACGATGTAGCCTTCGCCCTGTTTTTTCATCACAGGTAGAACGTGCTTCAACCCGAAAAATACACCCTTCAGATTGATATCGATAACTTTATTGAACATCTCCGTCTCGTAGTTCTCGATCAGGTTTTGCTTGCCTTCAATGCCTGCATTGTTGAAAAATGCATCGATACGCCCAAATTCATTGACCGTATCACTAACATACTTTTTTACAGCTTCTTCATCCGATACGTCACCTTCGATTAACAGAAACTCGGCATGCTGTACCTCTTCCGAGATCACACGTTTGGTCTCTTCCAGCGCCTTCATGTTCACATCCACTAGGGCAAGCTTCGCCCCTTCACGTGCAACTTCCACAGCAGCTGATCTTCCAAGACCGGAGCCACCGCCTGTAATCAGTACCACTTTACCCGCAAATCGTTCAGTCATAATCCATAGACCTCCCTTTGCTGTTTTGACATCCTCCATACGTAAATACCCATTTCTTCATTTGCTCTAATCTAACGGGGAACAGTTACAGCCATCATCTCAACCGGGTTATTATGCTTCCGTACTGGCCCTGCCATTCGTCCTCAGGACTTCATAGCCTCATAGGCTGCAAGTAATTTCTCTACTTCTACTCCGTTGATCTTCATCCCGTTCACTTGACACTGTTCCAACTGTACTCCAGATAGATCGCAATCGATAAAACGACTTCCCCCAAGATCACAATGCGCCCACTGCATGGGTACACGGTCAGATCCAAGATGTGTGTCCTGGAATTGAACGCCATCCAAAGCACAAAATTCAATCTTGCTATCAGTTAGGCGTAAATCAGCTAGCAATATATTGGACATATTTAAATTGGTAAATTTGCTTCCACTCAGGTTGCAGTCGGTAATCCGACTATTGGTCAGATTACTGGTGCTGTAACGGACTGAGTCCAGATTAGCTTGAACATATTCAACCACCGACTCACCCGAGTCCTTGGCTAATGTCTCATCACATATTGGATCAAAAGAATCAACGGACATGTTCTTCTCATATACAAACTCATCCTCAGATGCATAGATACAAACATATCCCATTTTTTCGTAAAAATGATGATTATCCAGTTGCCGACCTGAGGTCTCCAGCTTCCAGGTTTCAATCTGCGGAAATTCAGCCTCAATAAGCCTCATGACTTGAGTTCCAACGCCACGGCCCTGGCATACCGGGTCAATATAGATCTTATCGATCCTGGCATGTTTTCGTCCAAGCACGTTAACACTCACTCCGCCAATAGCGCATCCATCTGATTCTACAACATAATAATCCCATTCACGGATCACGTAACGATGCATGCGAACTGACGAATAATCAGGCGGGCATAGATTGCTATCGATATCCTTCTCATTATCCGCCCAGACTTTTATGACATGATCAAAAGCACGAGTGCAAATCTCTGTAATTACAACAGCATCTTCCTGCTGTGCTCGTCGTAAGCGAATTTCAGAATTTATCTGCTTCGGTTGCACTGGTTCGGTCTTTACTTTGAGCAGTTCAAAATAATCGTAGCACTCCTTGTCCATAAGCATTCTGCGAGAGATATAACGAAAACCCGCATGCTCCAGAACTTTGCGTGACGGCTGATTGAAGGGCTTCACAATGCCCACAATTCGATCCAGCAAGGTATGCTCAAATAAATATGCTGTTAGGGCATGCACCGCCTCTGAGATATATCCTTTATTCCGGTAATCCCGGGAGATGGCGTAGGCCACTTCACGGTCATCACGATCCAGCAGTTCATTTGGAAATACGCCACACCAACCAATGATACGCTGATTTTTATTGTGTACAACAGCAAGCAGGATGCGCACATCTTCCGGGTTGAACTGTTCGTAACTGCCAACGACAAATTGTAAGAATTCGCGCAACTGCTCCTCGGTCATCTTCCAATCTGGCAGGACATCTGTGATTTCAGGTTGTTGGGTTAATGCATACACGGCAGCCTGATCTTCAAGCGTAAATGGACGCAACGTAACGGAGTTTGAATGGATGAATAATTGACTTTTCATATACAACACCTCTGGGGATTTATTTAGGATGAAACGACAAAGAGGAGCACCTCCAATAGAGGCACTCCCCGATCCGTTTCATCATTTCAGAAACGCCGAAGCTCCTCGTAATGGGTCAAAAGGACACACGTATCCCGTTCATGGTCTAACGGAATTTTTGCGGTGTTCTTTTCACGATCATTACGAGAAATCTGGCATACTCTGAAATCCCCTCTCATACTAAGGATTACTTATAACGTCTCACTTAAGGACGGTCAATGTAAATCCAGCCTGTTTCTTGTTCCTTATCTACAGTAGCTCCAAGGGATTCAGCCATAAAGCGCAGCGGCACATACGTCTTGCCGTCTTTGCCTACATAAGCGGATTCCACCATGGTTACTTCTTTACCAGCAACGGTTGCCTTCTTGGAACCTACGGTCAGGACAATCTCATCACCAGTGATGTCGTCAATGACAACGATTTGGTTCGAGCCTTTGGTCCATTTCACTTCAGCATCCAATTCTTCAGACACGTAGCGAAGCGGTACAAATGTTGTGTTCTTAACAGTGATCGCCCCAGCGTATTCATCATCCGGGAAGAGCACTACACTTTTACTCGTGATCCCAGCCTCATCTTTCAGCAATTGGTATGCGAGTGAATTGGAATCAAAATTGCGCAGCATCTGTCCAGGCGTAATATCATCCTTCATCAGATCCATAACGCCACCCGATACATCCACTTCATCAACTGCAACTGTGCCACCGATATTCCACTGTTCACTGTCTCCACTTACGGTTACAGATTTTACCGGCAGATCCTCAGAAGCAGGCAGCGCTACTTTCAGTTCAAAGTTTTGCTTGCGAATATCCAGTTTGCTGTCGAGATAGAAGTCCAATTTCAGTTTGGTTTCTGTGCCAAAGACCGTTTTGAATTCAGGGGTCTCATTCAACAGGTTGTTCAGCTCCTGATCATAATTGACCAGCATACTGTCCAGTCCTACTTTGATGATGGCATACAGAGACGCAACGGCTTCATCTTTCGATTCAGGAACGATCGAATTCAGCGTGTCGTCTCCCCCACCTTCTACCTCATTCACTGCTTCCAGTACAGGGTAGAACACATCGTACAGATCGCCAATCAGGTCTTTCAGTCCTTGCTCATCTTTCGAAATACTCGTCAGGAACGGTTTAACCATGGCAAGCATCTCTTCACCACTAACTTCCAGATGCAGCTTGGAGAGGCTAAGTGCTTCGCCATTCACGGATTCCTGTACCGGTGTTACGGAGATGTTCTTCGGATTGGACAGATGTTTCAGGACAAAAGAGAACAGTTTCGGGGAAAGTTCCTCGAGTTGTTTCTCCAGTGCCTTCGTATCTACCATCGGAAGCGCCTGTGCATCCTGGAACGTATCCAGAGACATGTACAGCGGTTTCTGGGCTCCGTCCAGATCAATCACCAATTGGGACTCATTCATGGACAAGTGGAAAGGTAACTTTGTTCCCTCCATGCTCAGTGTACCTTTGATCGATGCTGTCTTCGCATCTTTCATTTTGGCTTGATCAATATCCAGGGAAATGGAATTAATTAATTCGATCATTTCAAGGTCTTTCTCTGTAGCAAATTCCTTAGCCGGTTCTATGTTTATATTCATGGATTGTCTGGATTCACCGGACTTGATACTCGCGCCATTGGCCATTGCTTTGCCAACGTCGATTCCACCCACAGCCTGACATCCTGTAAGAACAACCATTAAAAGTACTAGTGGCACTGCCATCCATTGAACTAACTTCCGATTCGTAATACGATCTCCTCCTTAGAAAAATATGGTTCATTTCCATTATGAAGGTATAGGTAATTCTTGTAAACGGATACGCAAAAAAATAAACCAAAAGGCCGGAGCATGTCCGACCTCTGGTCTATCTATATTTCAGCATATCGTATGTTTCGATAAAACATCCTGCTTCATTGTGCAATGCTGGGAGTTATTCTTGCTCCTGATCTTCTGCGAGTTTCTCATCCGTTTCTTCATCTTCCGCAGTTGCGGGAGTTTCGAATTGATCCGGCTCGTCCTCTTGAATCGCTTTGTTCTCTTCGTTCTGATCCTGTGTCATATCGCATTCCCTCTCTTCTACCGGATTGTCATGTATCAAGGCCTGAGCCTTGTGTCTATCAATAACCCGAATAGGCGTAGTTCAAACCTGCCTCAATATCGGCATGACATTTTCCATCATAATTTTAGTGCTCATTTAGAAAACATAAAAAATGATGCCGTTCCCACTTGCAGCCGTGGCCTGAAACAAGGCCTGGACATCATCCACAGTCTGAACGATCTCCTGAAATGTCTCTTCCGCATCCCAATCTTCCATGACAGGATAGACCCCTTCAGCGATCATCCGGTCCAGACTATACCGCTGCTTCAATTCCTCCGGTGTGAGCTGCTCCAATGCCATGTAGGCTTCCAGCACCTGCTCGTTACTAAGCAAAAACAAATCCATGTCCGAATAGTTTCCCAAGTATTGCTCACCTGCGAGAGGTACCACAAAACCGAGAGGTGGTTCCCCCTGTACCAGGTTACCGTTCAGCGTGAACTGCAGCATCTGCCATGTTTTATCGATATCCAGATCCACTGCACAATCATGCACACTGACCTCACCTGACTTGATGGATTCAACTAGCTCCTTTGTTACCACAAGATATCTGCCGGACATTCCCATACCGCTACCCCTCCTGTGTAATTGATTCTGTTGTTCCACATTAACCGTGCTTGATGTAAAAGAATCGGGGTATTGTGACATATACTGAATCAAATCATCAGGTATAGCCCACTTGAACACACTAGTCAGTAGAGGATTACGAAAAAAGGATCGAACCGCTTCCATATTTATGTCCGCTGAATAATCTTCAAATAGGAGCTCTTCTCGCTCCCCTGATCGACACTGCAGATTTGCCGCCTGTGCAAGCGAAGATTGTTCAAAGATGAAGTCAATCATACGAATAACAACAGGTTTTACATACTTTGACGTTATTAAGTGTACTTCCATTCGCTGCAGATCATAGATTAAGGAAAATACCGTATCTTCGCGTTTGGCAGAAGCCAGTACCTTGAAGAGTGCGTCTGGATTATCAAGAAATGTCCCAGAATTAGTATAAATGTCGGCAACACATGAAAACCGATCCATTGAATTCTTTTCATAATCGTCCCATTGTGACCATACATTCTGCCCAGACTCCAGTTCACGTATTGCATCACTATACGCGGTATTTGTAATTACAGGCGCCTCCAAAGGCGCGGAATGCACACACATATGACCCTGGAGAAACTCCACAATTGCATAATTTCCAGTGCGATCTGCGATTAAATAATGCAACTGGGAAGTGCTCTGATCTATTCGGATTCTCCCCGCTGCCTCCAATGCTTCATCTACAGTACTGCATGTATCCAAAAGATACTGTATCCACTGAATCTCACTTACAACTGGAAGGCCGTCTTCAGCTGGATAGTGGGTCGACCATAACGTGGTCTGTTCAATCACAAGCCCTGCTTCATTTATGCCTCCATTGGGATTCTCCTTCCCTACTTGAGAAACGGTTAGACTCCCATAGACTGAAGTCCATGATGCAGGAAGAGATGGAGGCATGATCAAGGCAGTTTTCTGCAGTCCACGTTGGTTTGTGAAGAGATATACTCCATCGTAGATCACATCCTGATTTTTGCAGACCCAAAAGTTCTCTTGAGATTTCACTGCGAATGCTGTGCTCATTTCTCCCCCTCCTGATGTGAGAAGGGTGCAGACATATTTGCCATGGATTCCGCTTTACTAAGCCATTCTTCAGAATGTTTGATCGTTTTCTCACCTCCCAGTTCAATGATCGCTGCAAATCTCGCAATTAAAACCTGCTTGTGTTTCTCCTGCAGCAACTGGACAAGCTTCATCTCGTAGGCTTTTTTCTCCTCTTCTTCCCCTTCCCTCTCTAACTTCTGTTGAATAAAAAGGATCTGTACATCCACTGTATTCTCAGGTGTAAGATCCCGCAAATAATGTTGTCCATCAATCAGCACTTCATGTTCTACATGAAAATATTCTGCCAGTTGTTGCAGTCTATCCTTAGGAATTGGTCGACGTTTCTTGACCCAGTCATTAAATTGCTGTGGAGTGAGTCCTACTTCTTTGCACACCTGAGTGTAAGATAACTGGTAAATATGAGCCAAGTACTGCAATACCGTCATCGAGGGCAATGAAACTTGATTCATGCACAACACGTCCTTCACAAATGTATTTTATCAACTTGACATATAATATGTCATTATACAGGAGACATATTATATGTCAACAACGCTTATTCACTTATTTTCATCCTCAATAAGACCGGGTAAACGATAGTACAGATTACAATTGTTGACGGGAACACATATCATCTCAAGGAGGGTGTATACATGAAAAAATTTGATTACAGTCTCAATTATGATGAGTTGGATCTGCGCAAACATCCTGAGCTGTACACCGTAGGCCGGGGAGAGCAGGGTGTGCTGATGGTAGAGCCGTACAAAGGCGAGATTCTGCCACACTGGCGGTTCAAAACACCCGAGATTGCGACGGAGTCATCGGAGAAGATCTATGAGCTATTTTTGGAGTATAAGAAAAAGGGTGATTTCGTCGGTATGGATATGGCTCGTAAATTTCTCCAGATGGGTTATACACGGGCCAGACGGTATACAAATCACAAAGGAGGACGCAAATATTCGAAGGAGGATGGCTCGATTCTGCCCTATCAGAATGATAAGGTGAAGGCAGAAGCCGCGGCTATATTCAAAGCACAATGGGAGATTGCGAAGACGGATCCAGACTATGTAAAGATGAAGAAGGAGCATCGGGAAAAGTACGAGTCTGATGAAGCGTAGGATCAATGGTGAAAAGATTGACTTATGGAAACATTTGTCTCAGAATCGATCTTGTTACTATACATTTTCACCCATTATATTGGAGAAGAGAGGCGCATCCGATTATGACAGATTCGTTCATCCACTTAAACACAGGCCAGAATATCAGTATCAACGAATGTGCTCAACTTCAGGTAACCATTCAATGTACTTCATCTCCTTCTCCCTTGGATGTTAGCTGCTTTATGGTGAACGAAGAGGGAAAGGTCCCATCTGACGACTATTTTGTATTTTATAATCAGAATGCCGATCCCCATCAAAGTGTGCTTCTGCAACAGGCAGAGGAACTGAAATCCTCTTTTGTACTGGATACCAATCAATTACGGCAGGCCCCTGTGGAAAAATGTGTGTTCACGGCTACTCTGGATGCGGGAGGCACATTCGCCAATGTTCAGGCATGTCAGGCGATTGTACAAGCGGGTTCCCAGCAGATCACCTATGAGATCACACAGGTCACTGCGGAAACAGCACTTATTTTTATTGAAATCTATAAGTATCGTGACGGGTTCAAAGTTCGTGCGATTGGGCGAGGTTTCTTTGGTGGATTGCAGCCGCTGGCAGAGTCCTTCGGTGTTCAAATTGAGAGTAACGACACCTCGGAAGCCGAACAAGTTCTTCTCACGGCACAAGCTGAAGTGGCAGCGGCCTCTCCAGAAGTCTTGGTACCTGATGCTGCACCAAACACGAATCATGCTCCGCTTAACCTGACCAAGATCGATCTCCTCAAGCGTAAAGTAACCCTGTCTCTGCAAAAGAAAAAGATCGAACCTATACAGGCACGTGTTGCCGTTGTGTTTGACGCATCAGGTTCCATGTACCATCTGTATCGCAAAGGCATCGTGCAAGAAGCCTTCGAACGTATTCTGGCGATTGCATCAGCGTTTGATGATAACGGAGAGCTGGACGTCTGGTTCTTCGCCAAAGACTTCTTGCGTGCACCTAGCGTCACCGCCAGGGATTTCGAGAATTATATTGAACGCACATATACGCTGGGAAGCAAAGGCGGTACCAATAACGAACCTCCTGTGATGCAGGATGTCATTCGCAAATACACGATCGAGGAACCCGATGTGAAGATGCCAACGTATATTATCTTTTTTAGCGATGGCGGAGTCAGTCAAAAAGGGAAAATCATGCGGCTTATTACCGAAAGTTCAACCAAAAATCTGTTCTGGCAATTTGTTGGTCTAGGCCAAGCCAATTACGGTATTCTCGAGAAACTTGATGACATGACTGGACGTTTCATCGATAATGCTGACTTTTTTGCATTGGACGACATTTCCAAGATCAGCGATGAAGAATTATACGATCGTCTCCTCACTGAATTTCCAGGCTGGATAAAGGAAGCTCGGGCCAAAGGCATTTTGGCCTAAAGCTTTTACCCTATACCCCTAATCAGGCTTGTACTTTTTCTGGTTTAACACCCTCGGAACGTGGACGGAGCATACTTCCTACGATTCGCAACATGGACTTGCGTGGTATGAGGCGGGTGAACTGTGCTGTCCAATAATTCCTGGCCCCTGGCACAGCATAAGGTTTGCCTGACTCCAGTGCCCTCATGGCTACGGCCACGACATGCTCAGGTGTATCACGTTTGCCCACCGAGGCTTCATCAGCACCCACCACATCAAAGAACGAAGTCTCGGTTGAGCCTGGACATAGTGCCAAAAACTGAACGCCACGCTTCCTGTTTTCTTCGTATAATGCCTCTGTAAAAGAAAGTACAAATGCCTTCGTCGCTCCATACACAGCCATATACGGATCAGGTTGAAAGGCAGCCGTCGACGATACATTAATGACAGCACCATTTTTCTTCTGTAACATGCCTGGCAAGAAAAGATGTGTCATGTTCGTCAAGGCGAGCACGTTCAACATAATCTCCTCCTGTTGCCGGGAACCATCCAGTTGTTCAAAACATCCATGGGTAGCGAATCCCGCATTGTTGATCAGCATATCGATATGTATTCCCCGATTCTGACATTCCTCATATACGTTCTGAGGTGCCTCTACTTCGGAAAGATCAGATACGATTACCTCAGCCCTTACTTGATATGTACGTTCTATACGTTCTGCCAATTGATTCAGTTTGGACTCTGTTCTGGCCACCAGCACGATATTTTTACCCTTGGAAGCCATTTCGAGTGCAAAAATTTCCCCAATACCTGAAGAAGCACCTGTAATAAGTACCCATTGATGCTGTTCCTTTATCATCTCTCATCCATCCTCTGTGTATAATTTAAACACTCGTTTTCATTAGGAAACACTGTTTCTGTATAGAATCATCGTAACCAAAACCCATGACGCTGTCAAATATATTTGTTAAATTTGGATCTAGAACGTTTTGCTCACTTACCAAACTCGGATTAAATTGACGTTATCTGGCGTAAAACAGTAGAATGACCTTAAGATAAGGAAACGTAGTTTCTGTTCAACAACAATACGGTTACGAGGATGAAATCAATGAAGGATCTTAATTCGGGTTCCACGGAATCTGCACATACGGTAACAACCTTTCAGGAAGCCAGACTGCAGCACTCGGATAATCTGCGGCAAAATATTGTGCATGCTGCTGCTGCTTTACTGCAAGAGCATGGACCAGAAGCCGTCACAGTACGCCGTGTAGCTGAACGCATGGAGTGCTCCACCAAAATCATATATAATCTCTTCGGCAAAAAAGAAGGGTTAGCCAAACATCTGTATTTAGAGGGATGCTCCCTCATGGCCCAGCGTTTTGAAGCTATGCCCCGGCAGGCATCGTTCGAACAATATTTCCGTGATCTGGCCCACGTCTACTGGGACTTCGGCATTTCTCAATCCAGCTTCTATCAGCTGATGTTTGGAGGATCTTTTTCCGAATTCAAACCAGATGGAGAGACCTTACAGGGTACAGCAACTGCACTGAAACAAGTGTCTGCCTTGGTTGAGGTAGCGATTGAACAGGGAATGCTTCAGGTGCAAGATCCCCTGCTTGCGGTTCGGATGATCTGGGCTCCCTTACACGGTGTTATTCATCTGTATTTGGGAGGCCATATTGAGAGCGAAGAAGCTGCCAAAACCCTCTATGATCATACGTTGTCGATGGTTATACACTCCCTTGTGAGTACATCTGCGAATGGATAAGCATTACATCTGTGCTGTTTTAGATACTTTTAGAAGATAAACAAAAAGGAGCAGCCCCATTGGCGTAATACGCCTAGGGCATGCTCCTTTATTTGGTTGACTCTATCTAGTTCCGTAACGGTTTCAGTCGATTAACGTGCCTCTTCGTTCTCAGCTTCCCAACGTGCAATTTCTTTACGCACGATAGGAGCGACTTCTTTACCAAGCAGTTCGATCGCTCTCATAACCTCGTTGTGCGGCATGGTGCCGAGTGGGGTGTGCAACATGAAGCGTGTAATCCCAACTTCTTTGCGCAGGTAAATAATTTTCTGAGCTACGGTCTCCACATCACCTACATACAATGCACCTTCCAGGCTGCGCGCCGCATCAAATGTCGCACGGCTGTAGTGTCCCCAGCCACGTTCACGACCCAGTATGTTCATGACCGCTTGCGCTGGCGGGAAGAATTTCTCCACGGCTTCGTCTGTTGTATCGGCAATGAAGCCGTGAGAGTGAGAAGCAACGGTCAGCTTGGAAGCATCATGTCCTGCATGTGCAGCTGCTTTCTTGTACAGTTCCACCAGCGGTGCGAATTGCACCGGACGGCCACCGATAATGGCAAGCACCAGTGGCAAACCGAGCAATCCTGCACGAACCACGGATTCCTGATTACCGCCACTGCCAATCCATACCGGAAGTTTTTCCTGAACCGGGCGCGGGTAGATGCCCAGATTATTAAAGGAAGGACGGTGTTTGCCTTCCCAGGTTACTTTTTCCGAATCACGTAGCTTGAGCAGCAAATCAAGTTTCTCGTCGAATAACTCATCGTAGTCGTTCAGATCATAGCCAAACAATGGGAACGATTCGATAAATGATCCCCGCCCTGCCATAATCTCTGCACGTCCGTTCGAAATGCCGTCCAGTGTCGCGAAATCTTGATATACCCGTACCGGATCATGCGATGACAGCACGGTTACCGCACTCGTCAAGCGAATATTCTTGGTCTGTGAAGCTGCCGCCGCCAGAATGACAGCTGGTGATGAAGCCGCATAGTCAGCACGATGATGCTCCCCCACGCCGTATACATCCAGGCCCACCTGATCTGCCAAAACAATCTCTTCAACAACATCCCGAATACGCTGCGCATGACTGATAAGTTCTCCTGTTTTTACATCCGGATTTGTCTCCACAAATGTACTAATTCCGATTTCCATTGTCTGTTCCCCCCTGGTATGAAGCGATCCGTTGTTCATCTTACCTATTGTAAGTAGATCACCTTTTGTTATGTATCTTAATATTGAACTATTTTGATGAAAAACACAAGTACCCCCTGTTTCCAGAGGGCACATTTATGTTTATTTTCTATAGATTACAGCTTATCTATACTTAGTTCCATCAGGTTGGCATTAATTACAACACCGGTCTGTTTCATAAAATTGAATCCCAGAATTCCGTCAATCTCCAAACCATAATCCATATTTCCTATTTCAACTTGAAAATCATTAATCGTTGTTCCATCTACAGTTATAGAATCGAGTGACTTAGTATAAACATACTCTATACCGCCTACACCTCTTATAATCTCAACGAGATCATTCTCTTCAGGAACCATTCCTACTTCCCGAACTACATCTGCATTCAACAATGTACTGGCTGATCCGGTATCCAAAAGGACTTTTTCTAATTGTAGTACTTCTCCTCTAAATTCAAGTTTTAGGCTTATGAAGGGTAGACCATAAACCTCTGAAATTTTCATCGAGGACCTCTCATGCCAACATATCGTTCTCTTGCCACAACTTCTGGACGTGAAGTGTGAAAAAAGCAGTATTCCCGTCTGGGATCTTCCTGATGCAATTCACCATAACGTTTTAGTGCCTTTGTAGAATCATCAAATGAATCAATCACTGCCATCTCTTCAATATAACGCCGGCCTTCTCTAGAATGCGCCTTGGTTGCCTCAAAAACGACCCACTCATTAGGGAATCGCTCCTGAACTTCCTTCCATTGCATAGTGACACCTCCAGACCATTAGATAGAGATATTATATCATGTGGAAACAGTATTCCACGGGCTGAAATTCTAAAATACATAGATTTTTAGAGCATTGCCTGTAAGTCTATTATTTCTTCCTCCCGATGTACAGCAAATGAGACGAGATTCCCAATATGGAAGGGTCTTTGGCGGCTTCAATCATATATTGCATGAGTTCATCATACTCGCCACGCTCTTTCCAGTATTGCTGCTGCTCGTCCGTAAGCATCGCTCTAAGGCTAGATGAACCAATCAAATCAACGGTTTCAAATCCATGTTGCTCCATGAAGGGTGTAACGTCCTGAATATTAAAATAGTATGCTCCCGTAAATCGTCCTTGATCCTGATGATCGAATATACCCTTTTCCACAAAAGAACGGATGGCTGCCATGTTATCATTCGGCTTCCAATGCTGCGGGGATTGCAGCGAATTGATACTCATGCGCATTCGGCTTTGCATGGCTACAAACACCACGCCCCCTCGCTTAGTCACACGGTACAGCTCCCGTACAGCAGCCGTGCGCTCTTCGTCTGTCTGCAGATGGTATAACGGCCCCAGCATGAGGGACGCATCGTACGTCTCGTCAGCCATACCGGAGAGCGAAGTCGCATCGAGAACATGGAATCCATCGAATTGCTGTGTCAAACCAAACTCCTGAGCCTTTTGCCGTGCAGTATCCACGGAGGAAGGTGTCAGATCCGATAAAGTGACCTTGTACCCCAGCTTCGCAAGCTCCATGGCATACTTTCCTGGTCCTGCGCCATTATCCAGAATACAACCAGTAGCGGGGAGATGTTCCCTGATGTAATGCATGTTAATGATGAATTCAATTGGTTCCCGCTCCAGTCTGCCCCACTCATCAAACCCGGAATAATATTTAATAATGTGATCTCTCTTCATCGCTCTGACACCTACCTTTTCTTATATGTAGACTACTCATCCATGTTCAAAAAAATTAAATTCCAACCAGTATATATCTACTAAATATTTCCTGTCAAACAAAAAACGTTCAATTCCCATTGAATGCGGAACTGAACGTTTCTCGATCTTATATCTTTTTCACAAACTCAGACTTCAACTTCATTGCACCCAAGCTGTCGATCTTGCAATCAATATCATGATCCCCATCAATCAGGCGGATATTCTTCACCTTCGTACCCTGTTTGACCACAAGTGAGCTACCTTTTACCTTCAGATCTTTAATGACGGTAACGGTATCGCCATCACTTAGCACATTTCCGTTGGCATCGCGGATTACTTTTGCATCCTCTGCGTTATCATTGTCTGCTTCCAAAGACCATTCATGCGCGCACTCTGGGCAAACCAACAGGTTACCATCCTCGTACGTGTACTCTGAATTACATTTGGGGCAGTTAGGCAAATTAGACATATGTATTAAACTCTCCATTCTACGATTGGCATTCCCGCAAGTATACGGGATTTCGACGGTATATTCCATACGCTTGGTCACTGCATGGATGGATTTAAACCAAATTTAAGGTTCATGCATCCCTCACTTTAAGGGTAACTACATATGATGTAACTATTAGATACGCACTACACATACATGAATTTTAATGTCTCTATGAATGTTATTATATTTAATACCAAAGGAGTTCCTACTCATGTCCTCATATGTTTTCCCTGTGCAAATGGCTTTTTTGATCTTTGTTGTTGCGGCCATGTTTTTGCTGGTGCCGTGGTTGATCTATGGTTATCGTAAAGACGGTTTCTTCAGCTGGTCACGGTTTGGCATCAGCTTTTCGTTTATCTTTTATATTCTGGCCGCCTATTGCCTCGTCATTCTGCCGTTTCCGACTACGCGAGATACCTGTGCGCAGCAAGCCGCTGACACGATCTACTACAATCTGGTTCCATTCACTTTTGTCAAAGACATCATGAAGGAAACACCCATTGTATGGACCCAGCCTTCCAGCTATCTCAGCATGATTCAGGGCAGAGCCTTTCTGCAAGTTCTATTTAACGTCCTACTTCTCATGCCGCTGGGTGTATATATCCGTTATTTTTTTCAAAAGAGATCATTCTGGAAGTACGCCCTGCTTGGTGGATTAGGGCTTTCCTTATTCTTCGAGATCACTCAAATCACCGGATTCTACGGGTATTATAATTGTCCTTACCGCCTCTTCGATGTAGATGATCTGTTATTGAATACTTCGGGAGCAGTCATTGGATTTTTCACAGCGCCCATCCTGCTTGCTTTATTCCCATCACGTGCAAGCATTCAGGCGAAGAGTGAACAGATCGTGGAGCAAAACCGAGTGTATACTATGCCTCAATTGCTCGCGTTAATTATTGATGGAGTCGTTGTTGTCTTCCTTTCGATTCTGATATCAATCTTCACAGCGTCTGATGTGATCAGTGATGCGCTAAGTACATCCATTGCTATGGTCATTGTACTGTTCTTCATACCTTGGGTGCGAAATGGGGTAACTCCAGGCTCGGCCATCTTGCGATTCCGCTATGTGAATCGTCAGACCGGCACACCTACCAGTGAATCGTTATTCAAAAGATTTGCCGCACTCTATGTTCCATGGCTGCTCGTTACGATCATTCGCTTGGTCAACGATTATGCTTTTTCAGGTCATCAGGATGTTATGCTTCAGCCTTATCAAATGTGGATCTCCTTGGGGACATTCGGTATCTATATGTTAGTCCACGCCGTACTCTTTGTTCATGTCTTGATCGTACTCATCTCCCGTGGAAAACGTTCCTTCTACTTCGATGAGGTGTCCCGCACACGTGCCTCTCGTAAATAATGTTTGGAGTATAACAATGCAATGCATAATGTCCCCCTAATTGGTGCTTACGTTCTGCTTACTCTCCAGCCGAATTACAAAAAGAGGACGTTCATTCTGAGAATGAACGTCCTCTTTTGATCGGGCGCATAGCAGTTATTCAGAGTATCCCTTCAAATAATCAGCCTAGGTTATAACCCTAACAGCTCTCGCTTGGCTGCATCCGGATCATGTACGACCTCAATCTCATGGTTGAAGATTAGTGTCGCACGATCCTGCTCATATTCAGGCCAGTTCACACCTGCAACTTCAGGTTGGCCATTCTTGGCAAAGGAAATCCAGGCATCCTGTACCTTGAGGGCAAGTGCCGCCGCGGCTTCATCCGGCTCCGCATTCATGAATTTGAGGACATGCAGTGTATTAAACACAAAGAACATTTCGATGCTGTGAATCGCTCTTTTTAACAAGGGATGTTCCGGCATCACCCAATCAAATCGATACATCCACACCGGGGCATACTTCTGCTGTGCCGCAGCATATTGCAGCGCTGACCGCCAGAAGAACATATCGGTCATGACTTGGGCTTGTCCATCTGCCGTTTTTGGATAACTATCCGCGATGGCTACCCGGTTCTCCAGATCTGGCGTCATAAAGTCTACGCCCTGAACCATATCGATTTCTTTTGAAAAAGGCACATGTGGCTGGATGAACAGTGCACCCTCGTGTAATGTCGTACCAATCAGCACCGGAATATCCTGCGCTGAGCCTTCGCTCACTGCCTGAAGTGGCATCTGTGGTAGTGTATTCCCATCCAACACAGGTTGGAACAACAATGCCATGGCTGCACCACTCTGCTGTTTGACCGTTTCACCCGCTGCAATAATCTGCTCTACAGGAATTGTATTTAACTTCTGCAGGTTGTCCCGGTCCACCCCAAGAATCTTTAACATCCCTTCCCGCAACGCTGAAGCTTGCTCTGCCGGCATGAACTGGGATGCACCACTCTCCATAATGGCACGTTGGAACAGTCCTTTGGCCGCTGGCATCGCCATCAGTGCTGCAATACTCATGCTACCTGCTGATTCGCCGAACACCGTAACTTGATCCGGGTTACCACCAAAAGCAGAGATATTATCCTTCACCCACTGTAATGCCGCAACCTGATCCAGCAGACCTGCATTGGATACATATGAATCACCTAATGGAGCCATATGCAGGAATCCCAAAGGTCCTAATCGGTAGTTGATCGTCACAACGATGACGTCCCCCCGAACCGCTAACTGTGTACCATCATACATCGGCTGGCTACCTGAACCTGTTACAAAGGATCCACCGTGAATCCATACCATGACCGGCAGTGGTGTTGCTCTTTTTCCCTTAGGTGCCCAGATGTTCAGATATAAACTATCTTCTGACTCATTCGGAATTTCTGTCTGGCCTTCTGGTTGATGATTTCGTGGTTGTATATTCTCAGGTCCAAATTGAGTGGCCTGTCTGATTCCATCCCATGACTCGGGCTGTACCGGAGCCTTGAAACGCAGCTCACCTACCGGAGGTTTCGCATAGGGAATGCCTTTCCATACGCTTGCATCGTGCAAAAGTTCGCCTTGAACGGTACCATATGTCGTTTGAACTTGAAGTTCTCTCATGCCACTTCTACTTCCTCTCCGTAAATAGGTTGAATTAACGAGTATGTGCATATCATGTGTACTTATTTGAGTATAGTTTGTAATCATACCCATTTACAACTTTACCCAACTCTAGCCTCCCCTGCTACGTTTCACGTGGAACTTTATGGGGTGGATGATCTGATACATACCTTTAAAATGGACACCAAAAAGGCCACCCTTTGAGCAATGTCATCAAGTTTAACTTGTCTTAATGGCATTGACCCTTAGTGTAACCCTTTCCTTTTTACCATCCAAATAACTACCCTTCTAAAGGATAACTTACCGTAAACTCAGTACCCTCAATCCATTCGCTCGTAACAAAGTTCCGCCCCTTTACAACCACTCGATCCTTATAAACCTCCACATGAAGCCCTTCACTGCCCTCCAGATGTTCATCCTGATCCGTCCATAGATACCCTACAGACGACGCATTGAACATGGTTGGCATGTGGCCTGCACCATCGTACATCGTATGCTGTGCTTCCAGTCGCCAATGGGTATGACCGGAGAAGAGAATCACTTGCGGGTAATTGGCCAGAACGGCCTTGAGTTCAGCATCCTGATTCACACCATACCATCCCTGTTCCTTCAGCGATCCTGCCACCGTATCCATAAGCGGCTGGTGTAAGAAAATGAAGATGGGATGTTCTGGCGTTGCACGCTCAGACAATTTGGCATCCAGCCACTCCAATTGTTCAGCCGACATATCACAATCCTTCGGATGAGGTTGCTCGGTGCCCAGGAAAATATAATGATACCCATCAATCCAATGGTCGTGGTATGCGCCCTTCATGCCTGTTGTCTCTTCAAAATCACTTAATCGACGCTGCCATAACCCTGCGACTGTAATGGGGTCTACTCCTGAAGAGATCGGTCCCCCGTCTTGGACCTCCTGCTCAGAAGTTACAGCAGACAACGTATAGGTCCCGCCGGATAGTTTCTCAATTAGTGCAGCTGATTCAGCAGCGGTTTGTTTTGTGACCAGCTCTATATCTGCTTCCTGCTCCAACAACTCGGCTACTTCATCCTCTTTCATCTCAAGCAAAACGATCGGCGGATCTTGCCATACCACGGCTCCAATATCATGGTTACCTACCGTGTACCGGATGTCCGGCAAACTCTCCGCATGCTTCTTCCATATGCGTTTCAACTCACGATATTCACTCGGCAGACCTCGATCCGTCACATCGCCCACATGCATAATCCCGCTGCTCCCCTGACTGAATGTAGCTATGTCGGCTAATGCTTGGTCCAGATGCCGGTTATGAATATGGTCTGCCTCATCTCGCACATGTGTGTCCGTAATGACCTGGAAGCTAACAATAGGTTGCTCCGGTGTATGTTCATTTCCCATCAAGAATCACTCCATTTCAGTCCAATAATGCCAATCAGAATAAAACCGATCCAGACCATCGACGTGAGCCGCAGACGTTCACCAAAATAGTAATGCCCTACGACGCCAATAAGCGTAATGCCCACGCCAGACCAGATCGCATAGGCCACAGCCAGCGGCATATACTTCACTGCAAAATTAAGAAAGGTAAAGCTTGCACCATAACAGACAAACATCAACACCGAAGGCCATAACCTTGAGAATCCATCCGATACTTTTAGCAAAATGGTAGCACTCAGCTCCAGCCCGATGGCCAGTGCCAACAGTACCCAGCCCAAGTAGGCGTGACTGTTTGTCATCGATTCAGCCCACCATTCAGCAATTCATGGAAGGATTGAATCGTTCTATCCGCCAAGCGGATTTTTCCCGGTTCTCCAATGCCCATCCTGTACCCCGCACCAGCGGTTCGTGCCATCTCCATGTCTCCGTCCGTATCTCCAATGACCACGGTATACTGCACGGATACACCCAACCGTTCACAGGCAAGCAGTAGCATATCGGGAAAAGGTTTGCCCCGCTCCACCAGATCTGTACCAATCACCACGTCAAAAAAGGAATCCAGTCCCATCCACTGTAAATGTTTAATTGCACTGGGTGTATCATCTGCCGTCACGACACCCATAGCGACACCTTCGCTACGGCACTGTTCAAGGAATTCTCGAACACCCGGTAACGGACGTGCCGGACGATGCTGCTCCATCTCTTCCTCCGCTCGCGCCAAACACTCCCGAACCATAATCTTAGCTTCCGCCCAGCTGAGACCCGCACGATATCCATGCCACGTCAGCACGGCATACACTTCATCCATCGTGCCCATCGCAAGCGGGCCCCGCACATCATACCCATTCATTCGGCCTTGATCATCGTGGAATGTACCCCAGATCTGTGGGAATTCATCTGTGTCGATACGGAGTCCTATAGTCGCTAACTGTTCTCTGAAATCGTTCAACACACAATCGGTCCAGAATCCCCACATGCCCGTAAAATCAAGTAATGTCCCGTCCTTATCGAACAAAACGGCTTCAATCGGATTAGGTAATCCGTCTACATACGTTTCATCTTGCATTGGTCAAACTCCTTGTCTGCAATCTTTATGAACGGAAAGGACGGTACAGCATGTACCGCCCTTTTCGCTTAATTCACGTGCCTGTATATAAGTTTATTATTTCGTTACACGATCCAGTTCCTTCTGTGCTTTCTCTTTCGCTTCCTTCAGCGCTTGTTCCGCTGGCATATTATTGATCTGCACCTGATCAGCTGCATCTTTCAACGCATCATTGATCTTGCCACCCGTTGGATCCTGGAATGGAGCCGAAGCGTGAGCTGCCTGTTGCAGTGGTACGGTGATCTGTGGATTTTCCTCACTGAATTTCATGAACTCTGGATCTTGTTGAGCCGATTGACGTACTGCGATATATCCGGTGTTCATGGACCATGAAGCTGTGTTCGCAGTTTCAGAGAAATACGTAAGCCATTTGTACGCTGCCTGTTGTTGTTCAGGCGTTGCAGCTGACGGAATACCTGCCGAAATGGCACTTGCTACCGGTTTTCCTTCACCAATACCTTCCCAGCCTGGTTGTTGCATCGCAGCGACTACGCTAAAGTCCAAGTCGCCTTGGTCACCACTAGATCCGGTATAACCTGCTGCTTTATTTTTCATCACATCATCAATCGTTTTGTACCAGTACTCCCAGCCCTGACCTCCATAATGAATGCCCATAATCTTGTCTTCGTTAATCCATTTACGGAACAAGTCCCATGTCTCGATCCATTCCGGAGAGTCGATCATAACGGTTTTTCCATCGTCGCTAAGAATCTGTCCGCCCTTACCCAGCACGGCATCAATCATATTGTCTCTACCCCACATCGGTTCCCAACCGTAGAAGGTGGTCTTGCCATTTTCTTGTTTGCTCATCTTCGCAGCCGCCTCAGCCAGCTTCTCCCATGTCGTCAGAGTTGCTGGGTCGATTCCGTTCTCCTTGAACGTATCCATACGGTAGTACATGATCTGAGTTGTACCGTACATTGGCAAAAAGTATTGCTTTCCATCCACCTGTCCTTGGTTCAGGAATGTCTGAATGAAATCATCTTTCTTAAAATTCGAATCAGCTGCAATCATCTCATCCATGGGTGCATAATATCCTTTGCGTGCCCAGTCTATATTGGAGCTGAGCACAGCGGCTGGAACCTTCTTGGAAGCAATTGCTGCTTGCAGCTTCTGTTCCGTTTCCGTGTAATCTGCTTGTACAATCCCTTTTACAACGACTTCGTTCTGGGAGGCGTTGAACGCATCAATCGTCTTTTTCATGTTATCGCCCAGATTACCACCCAGACCATACCAGAACTCAATCTCCACCGGATCTTTCGCCTGAGCTTCGGTTCCACTGGCAGCAGGCGTCGTGCCTGATTCTGCGGGTGCTTGCGTTCCACAAGCGGTCAGCAGTGCAAAGCTTGTCGCGAGTACCAGCGACATGCCACTCTTCCAGTTCAACCTCAATCTCTTTTTCCATGTCATGCTTGCCTGACTCCAATTCATTGTTGTTCCTCCCGTTTTAGGTGAATGGTAGTGCATATCAGTTCTTGTTCACACCAGCCGTAATATTCACGCTCTGCATGATCGTCTTCTGGGTGAACAGGAAGAGAATAAGTAGAGGTGCGATGGTGAAGGCACTCGCAGCCATAATCTGTGGCCAAGCTAGCCCATATGCCCCGCCTTCTACAAAGAAGCTGCGCAGACCCGCCGATACCAGCTGTAAATCAGGATCTTTGGTGATGAGCATAGGCCAGAAATAGTTGTTGTACTGTTCAATAAACGTAATCAGCACCATCACGGCGAAGCTTGAGCGAACAAGCGGCGTAATAATCGTCCAGAGAATCCGGAAGTGGGATGCACCATCCAGCTGTCCGGCTTCCACCAATTCATGAGATACCTGCATGAACGCCTGCCGGATCAGAAAGATCGAGAACACGCTGACACAGTTGGATACAATCAAGCCTGTGTAGGAATCCAGCAGGTTAAGTTCGCTAAGTGCCAGGTAACTAGGCAGATACACGGCCGTACTCGGTATCATATAACCCACCAGAATCAGGGATGTCAGTACACCTTTGAGACGGAATTTCATATGTGTCAGGGCGTACGCCATCATACTGGAGTTGACGATCTGAAATAGACAGATGGCTAAGGCCACCCCGGTACTATTCAGGATGTAACGGGCAAATGGTGCCGCATTCCAGGCGTCTACATAGTTGCTCCACAGGAACGTCTCCGGCCAGAAGGTCGGCGGGAACTGCCAGATCTCATCATTGGTTTTGAACCCGCTAATGACCATCCAATAGAAGGGAAAGGCTGTACCCAGCGCGATAATGGCTAACAGAAGGTAGCGGATTAATTTACTTATTTTAAAATTCGGTTGTGACACGTTCTGCAACTCCTTGTGCTTCATCCGTTTAGACTTTTTGTTGGGCAATGTCATTGTCATTAGTAGTGCACCAGACGTCTGCCAAGCAGGAAGGATACTCCCGACAGCAACACGCAGATCAGAATGATCACAACGGCGATGGACGAAGCTTCACCTACGTTAAAGGATTCGAATGCAGACTGGTAATACATGTACAGCAACGTTCTCGTTGATCCCGCCGGTCCACCCTGCGTCATGACATTGATCTGGTCATAGGCTTGCAAGGACTGGATAGTAAGAATAATCGAGAGAAAAAACGTCGTTGGTGAGATCAGCGGCAATGTGATACTTCTGAATTTGTCCCAACCGTTTGCCCCATCGATTGAAGCTGCTTCGAGCAGATCGGAAGGTAGATTTCGTAGCGCAACGAGATAAAATACCATTGCCCACCCAATCGACTTCCAGAGCGTAACGATCAGAACGGCAACCAGTGCCCAGTCCGCGTCACGCAACCAGCCGATCGGAGATACGCCAACCCAGCCCAGCATAAGATTAGCGAGCCCCACTTCGGGCTCAAAGATCCAGGACCACGCAATGGACACCGCAACTGTCGGGGTGACCCAAGGTGAGAAGAGTAATGTCCGGAAGATGCCAGATGATTTGATTTTGCTATTCATGAGCATCGCAAGCGCCAATCCGCCCACAATGGTTGGGATTACACTCCCCAGTCCGAATAACAAGGTGACTTTCAATGACCGATAGAATTCAGAGTTTGTCAACAGATAACTGTAATTGTCCAAACCAACAAACAGCTTGTCCGGGCTCATGAAGTCCCAATCGGTGAAACTGAGATAAACGATATATCCCAGAGGTCCCAGCCAGAAGATCAGCAATGGGATTAGAGCTGGCAGCGTGAATAGTACCGCCTCAGACTCCCTCCATAGTTTTAAACGCAAATCCCCCACTCCTTACTGTCCAATTTTTCTTTAATGATTGGGAATTTTTGAGTATAATCAGCTTTATATTTATTCTGTACAAAATTGATTGTACACTCGTATTGAAAATTCTAATTCCGGCTTATGTTAAAATTGGAGCAAGTCATGTAAAATATGAGGCAGCTAGTGGGAACGCTATCATAAACCAGAGGTGACATTGTGGGAAAAGAAACCGCCGGGAACCCGAATCATTCTTCGTTACCTGATCGGCATGCGCTGAGGGAGAGAGTCATTGAGGCCATCGCCAATACGATGGATCTATATGGGGTTAATCATACGTTTGGCAAATTATACGGCATCATGTATTTTGAGGATCGACCGATGACACTTGAAGAGATGAAAAACTCGATGAATATGAGCAAGAGCAACATGAGCTATGCGGTTCGTTCGCTTACAGAATCACAGATGATCTATAAACTGGAGGAAAAGAAGGAGCGCCAGGATCAATATCTGGCTGAGACCGACTTCTATCGTACGTTCCAGAATTTCTTCGGGGCCAAGCTCCAACGGGAAGTAGATGTCATGTTAGAAGGCATTCGTGAGGTCATTCCTGACCTGTCGGCCATGATCCTTTCGGAACATACCTCGTCCAAAGATCGAGAGGATGCACTGCGTGATCTGCACAAACTCCAACATGCGGAGCAATACTACGTCTGGTTACAAGGATTCGTGGATCAGTTGCGGGATGGTAAGTTTTACGAGAATGCTTCACACACGCCCGATAAAGAGTAGTACAACTGCGTGAACAGAATAACTAATGGGTGATCAAGCGCTAACCAACCTAGACCAATGTTAAGTCACACTAAAGCGCAAAAAGGAGCTGTTCCTAGCCAATGTATGGCTTTTGGAACAGCTCTTTTTTTATTCTATCTATTGTATCGTCATATCCTATCCGTCATTAGGGGTTCTCTTTTCCATATGCTACTGCGTTAATGACCCCTTTTTTCTTTTAAAAATATTACTTTTGCGCTGCGGCTTCAATATCTGCATATGCCCAGTGTGTATCTGGTACATCACTGAACGTTGGCGTAACTGTGCCAGTTAGGGGTGTGCGGTTGAACAATACATTCAACACTTTCACGGCTTCCGCACGTGTCAGCTTGCTATCCGGTTTGAATGTGCCATCGTTGTATCCAACCATCAAGCCAGCCGATTGCACGTATGCAATCGCATCTGCTGCCCACAGGTCTGCGGATACGTCTGTGAAGGAAACTGCTGGACCATTCACGGTTGTTGCACTCGCTTGTTGCTGCGTCCAGCGATACGCAATCGTTGCCATCTGTGCACGGGTGATCGAGCCTTCCGGTGCAAATTGGGTGTTACCCATGCCGTTCATGATGCCAGCGGATTGCGCTTTTTGAATTTCACTTGTTGCCCAGTGTGTCGCAGATACATCCTTGTAGCTCACGCTATTCGTGGAACTTGCTGCTTCAGTTGGAAGATTACGAGCCAGCATCGCTGCCATTTGTGCACGCGTTACGAATGCATCTGGACGGAAATCTGTACCAAATCCTTGGATGTACGGTTGGTGTGTACTTTGTGAAGCTTTCAGTCCATCCACAACAACGAGGGTGAACGTGCTGAATTTTGTTACGGTAAATTCGATGCCTTCGCTGTTATCCACGAGTTGCACCAATTTGCCTTGAATCAATTCTTTTGTGCCGTCACTGTGTTCGATATAGATCGCCAGGTTGTCCAATGCTTGCTGACGCACAGTCGGATCAGTTGGCAGACTGTCACGCAGTGGCAGCGTGAGTGTCACTTCGCGGCTCTGCATATTCGTGTCGATCTCTACCGGACGAGCCAGTACACGAACATTCGTATTCGGAGCAACTTGTTGAATCAATTGCTCTTTCTTCGCACGTTCTTCGACTTCTTTGCGCTCCGATTCTTTTTTCAAAGGTACAACGCGGAAGTATAAGTCTTGATCGAATCCGGCGATGGAATTCGTCGGAACGGAGATCACTACATTTTCAGTGGAGATTTCAAGTTTCAGTGAACCATCATTTAGTTCTTTTACCGCTGCTTTAGGAAGTTCAATACGTGTCTCGGACACGGAATCTTTAGTGTCTGGAATAACAATGCGTGCGGTGTTCATATTCAATTGCTTCGCTTTTTCCACCGATTCCTTGGCAATGGCTTCGGTCATTTTCACAAGATCTTTGATCGTGCCGTTGGTTTCGGTTGTACGTGTGATTGGCGTTTTGGTCAGGTTGGTACCGTTTGTTCCATTAACGTCAACCACGATCTGCTCTTGTTTCGTTGTTGGAGCAGGTGTAGACGTTACTGGTGAAGTTGTTACAGGCGCCGTAGATCCGCCGCCACCACCAGTGTTTCCGCCCGGGTTAGGCGTTGGAGTATTTCCATTATCTGTGCTGCTATCACCATTCTGTGTAAAGACAAACTTCACGGCGCGGCCTGGCAGTTCATCACTGATTGCTTTGTAACGAACCCATACCGTTTTGTTGCCGCTAAGGTCCATTTTTTGAATGAAGGCAACATCAATCCAGTGTAACTTATTGTCGAAGGAAACCTCCATCGTGTTATCCAAGCCCGTTAGGGTGTTATTGATGTCATTGCCCTTCACGTTAGGAGCCGTAAAGAATCGGTTAAATACATATTGCAGATTCCCAACATCCTCATAGCTGTCTTGTTCATTTAGGACCCATTCAGCCAATTCCTTCTGGCCTTCAGGACTAAGTTCTGCTCTTTTGGATAAATCAAGAGCGCCTCTAAGATTAAATTTGTATTTGCTGAAGAATGCTTCACCTTTAATCTGATCTTTCATTGCTTTATCAAGCCATTGATCCATTCGCGGTATAGAGGTAGCTTGCTCAAATGAATCGATAGGCATAGAGAGGAGATTCAGGACAATATCAGGCTCAACAATATCCCCTTTAGACACTCCTTCCAACCTTTCGAATGCAACTAGATGCAAGTAATTGAATGCCAGTACACCTTTATCTACTTTGCTACGTTCCAAATGTTGTTGTCCAATGCTACGTAACACATATGTCTGTTGGTCATTAAAGTGATTAGGTCCATTTACTAATTGCTGAGCGAGCAGATCCAGTTTATTCCTAAGAACACTGAGTTCCCTCTGCTCCCAAACAGATTGTGCCAATACACCAAGTTCAATCATATATTGGACCTGTTCTTTGTTTATGTAATCTTTATTTACATATTCAATCAGGAATCCCGCAATGAAATCTCTAACCTGCAAAGACAAGGCACCGTATCCATTGGGTAAAGTAATACCCAGATCCGGATCTTCCATAGCCATTCGCATAGCCGCTATATTACTGTTGCTCTTTGCAGTATTTAAGACACTCAATGGATTGCTTTCGTTATCATCCGGGAAAAATTTATTAAATGCAGTCTGGATTGCATTATAGTTTACAAACCCTCCGCTTGGTCGAAGTTCGATCATATGATCTGCTAATTGTTGCTGATACTCGTTCGTTAAGGTATCTATTTTGGTAAAGTCCAAAGGGAAAGACTCCAACGGACTTTCTGGGTAATCGGAGTTATATTTCTCAACATCTTTCTGAATAGATCGGAGTTGCTCCAAAGACTCCAACACTTCTGCTTCCGTTAAGGCCTGGTTAAGATAAGGTGTTCTTTCAACAGCAGTGTCCGTGAATTTGACTACTCGGGAGATGGACTCTTTCCCTTTCAGCCTAATTGCATATCGATACTTAGTCATCCATTTGTCCATTTCGGAGGATGTGAGGTAAGTATCAATAAGTCGGTAGTATTCCCCTTCTGCATCGGGCTCCTTGAAATAATCTACTCGTTTTGCTTGCTTTTTATAAAACTCATCAAGTGCAGTTATTGCGTTTGGTCCATCAATTTCGCGAATGACTTCAAGTGCCTTCAAGGCTACTTGCACCATGAATTGGACCTGTTTATTATTCTCATATCTAGCATTCGTTGGTGGATCTATATCCAGTAAGTATATTGCGATATCCTCCTGATCTTTGACAGAAAGCATCTTGAAATCAGGCTCAGTGATGAATTGTTCATCGCGCAGTAATGCAATCATATCTTGGATAAAATCATTGCTGTTACCCCGATCTGCTTCTTTCTTCAGTTCGTTATACTTGGTCAGCGGTGTATCCTTATTAAAGAACGCATCAAACGTAGTTTGAACTTCAGATACCGTTTCATAACCGTTCTGCGGCTTATGATCAATCATCCATTGTGCAAGTTCGGATTTAGTGGCTGCATCATTCTGGATGGTCGACATTTTCCCCATATCAAAAACAAAAGGCTGGATGTTAGGATTTGGATTAAAAATGACATGCATTTGAATGAAGTCATACTTACCATAAAGATTATCCAATGATGCTTCCATGCTGGAAAGGTCAAGTGCTCCATTCAGTTCTTTATATTCTGATATCTTAGAAACCATAAATTCCAACTGACTATTAAATTGCGTAGGATCGCTAGAATTCATGAATATAATATTATAGAACATAAGATAGCTCACAAACATTGGCAAGTCTGCACCCGTCAAATTCATATAATGATTACCAGCTTGTGTCCAATCAGGTTTACCAACATTCGGGAAATAAGTGGACCATTCTGCCAGCAGGCTATAAACCAGAGTGATGTTGTACTGCAATGCGCTCGACTCAGTCTGCTTAGGAAGTGTGATAAGATGGTGCACCAAATCAAATACGTAATTGGCCTGATTGTTGTTCTCATATGAGAACTCCAGTGGAAACAGCAAGACCATGCCTCTGGCAATTTCATATTTTTGATTATCGTTCAATGCTTCATAATCTTCAGGTAGTGTGATTAAATCTTGTTGTTCAAGTAAATTTTGAACATTGGTCATCGTCGTACCCTCATCCGACTCAACATACATGTCTCTCTCCATATTAAGTTGATCCAACGGAGTAAACGGGTCAGCACTTGCAACCCCACCCACACTAACCACCTGTAACAACAAAACCGCAATTAAAAGGTAGCTTATCAGCTTTTTGTAATTCATGTACTTGATCCTCCCTGTCTCATGTTTTTTACATATAAATTCAATCCATCTGATACGTAAGGCCTATTGTAGTGCACTGCGATAAACAGAATCTAAACAAAAAGAGCAAATAAAAGGAAAAAGATCCACCCTGTAGTACAAAAATAGGATAGATCTCAATTTTTTTCGCCAAAATTCATCATTTTATTTTAAAAAAAGTATTCTTCGGGACCTATATAGCTCCGACTCTTAAATCAAGGTGTACCCGCCATCCACATACAATGTGCTGCCCGTCGTGAACGTATTGGTCATCAGATACGTAACTGTATGTGCAATTTCTTCATTGTGCCATCAAGGGTAAAAATAACGCGAACGACGCGACTTGAACGACAACTATACAATGGAACTTCACAGCAAAAAAGACGAGAGACAGATCACCTGATATCAGGCATATCCGTATCCCGTCTTTGTCACATCACATTTCAATCCGCAATCCGACCCTATACGATCCAGATGGTCACTGACCTAAGAAAGCAACCCCAGCTTCAGTACTCTTGCAATATTCTCGGCGGTACGTTCCACATTCTCCGGGCCTTCTCGCAATAGTCGATCCAGATCTGCTGCCCCAGGCACAATACCAAATATGGCATCGATGCCTTCCGCGTAGAGGGTGTCAATCCCTTCGCCTACACAACCTGCAAGGGCAATCACAGGTTTACCTTCTTCCTTGGCTGCCCGAGCAACACCATAGGGGGTCTTGCCAAATTTCGTTTGGAAGTCGATACCGCCTTCACCCGTAAATACCACATCCGCAGCAATCAACTTTTCACGTAGCTCAGTATATTCAATGACAATCTCAATCCCTTTACGTAACACAGCCTGTGTAAAAATCAAGAGTCCTGCGCCCAATCCACCAGCCGCTCCGGCTCCTTGTACATCTCGGATATCTTTGTGTAGCTGCTGTTTCACCACATCTGCATAATGGGACAGATTCGCATCCAGCTGTTCAACCATCTCTGGAGTAGCCCCTTTTTGTGGTCCAAACACCCTTGATGCGCCATACTCCCCACATAGGGGATTGGTCACATCACAGGCCACAATGAACTCCACTTCTTGCAAACGCTCATCCAGACCAGATACATCAATCTGAGCCAGCTGATCCAAAGCCCCGCCCCCACGCGCAAGCGGCTGACCCTCTGCATCCAGAAACTTCACACCAAGTGCTTCAGCCATGCCAGCCCCACCATCGTTGGTCGCACTACCACCAATGCCAATGATGATCTTGCGTATGCCAAGGTCCAGACATGCGCGAATCAACTCACCTGTTCCATAGGTTGTCGTCCGGAGTGGGTCCCGGGTCTTCTTGGTAACCAAGTGGATGCCGCTAGCCGACGCCATTTCGATGGCCGCCGTTGTTCCACCACCCAGAATGCCATACTGTGCAGTGACTGTATGACCCAATGGTCCGCTCACCTCGTGCTGGTGAAGGACGCCGCCGGAAGCGTCCACAAGGGACTGCACCGTACCTTCTCCACCATCTGCCATAGGTACATGAATATAGCGTGCCGTCGGATATATTTTACGCAACCCTTTTTCCATCGCGATACATACTTCTTTCGCTGTCATGCTTTCTTTGAACGAATCCGGCGCCAGAACAAATGTCTTCTCTCTAGTCTCTCTCATATCTTAAAGAAGAACACGGTTTTCCATAATATTTTTCATGCTGATATGGGATTTGGAGGGTCCCAGCTTCACCAGTGAATCCTGAAATTCGGCAAGTTCTTCAATGGACGCCGTCTGTACCTTGATCAGGTAGTTATACTCACCGCTAATCCGATAGACATCCGTGACTTCGATAGCCTGTTCACAGAACTGGACCAACTCGTCGCAATGCTCTGTTTTGAGCAAAATAAATGTCGTGGTTCCACGGTTTAACCGGGCCAGATTATAGATGGTTGAATATCCCGTTATTACACCTCTCTCCTCCAGTTTCAGAATTCTTTCCTTAACCGAAGGTTGGGACATGTTAATTTCTTTGCTGATCTGTGCAACAGGAATACGTGCATGATGTTGCAGCAAGCGCATAATCCGCTGATCGATTTCATCTATTATGTGTTCCATTTGTAAGACCTCCGAGTCGTCGACTTATTTAATAAGGTTTTTCTGATAAATTAGCTATAAATAGTTAGATTTAATCTCATTATATCCTTTGATATTGTATGGTTCCAATGTGATATCAACCCTATAATTTAGACTACAATCTGAAGAAGGAGCGATGTAATGTGAGTATTATTGGACTTGCACATGTAGCCATTCAGGCTCGTAATTACGAAGATACTCTGGCGTTTTATACAAAAGTATTAGGCTTCAAGGTCGGTCACTCCTGGAGTTTGCCTTCCTTCCACATTACCGAGGCATGTATGTTAATCTCTCCGGATCAACGCACCTGCATTGAGGTGTTTGACCCGAAAGCGGTCATTCCTGCCGAGGGTAAACCTGCCACCTCGCCTGAAGCGGTCCGGCACGGCGCACTGTTACATCTCGCCTTTTACGTGCATGATGTAGAAGATATCTATCAGCGAGCGCTCGCCCATGGAGCCAAGGCCTACGTTGAACCGGATTGGATATCGCTTGGCGAACCTGCACTTCGGGTTAGAAATGCGCTCGTCCACAGTCCGAATGGTGAAGTGATCGAATTCCTTGAAGAGGTTGATTTTGACCGATCCTCATCCTCACCATCATCTACATGAAGTACACAAACAGCCTGTTGCCTCGTTATCCGTGGCAGCAGGCTATTTCATGATTGGATTTGCTTGGCAAGCACCAGCACACACACCTACCCTACTCTTGCTCTGCATTCCCCAGCGTATACTCACTTAGTTTCCCTTCATAAACCAGTTGCAATCGTTCACTCTGGCGAAAATCATCCGGTGTCACCAGCGCAGGCAGCTTGTTCCACAGTTTGATTCCCGAACGCTGTAGAATCTCGGCTACAAATTGGGAGCAGAAGTAGGAGTTGCTGAACTCCACCGGTTCCTTGAGTGTAATGCCGATCACGCCGAGCAGATTGTACATATATTTCTGGCGGCTTCGGATGAAGATGTGTAGCACACGTTTCATCTTTTCCACTTCACGATCCGTCACCTGAAGCTTGTATATGACACATGTGGTATTGGGATACTTGCTGTATGTACCTGTCTGAATATTTTCCTTCACAAATCCGCCATTCAGCGGATTACTCGGATGCTTGCGGCCGAAGCTATACAGCTCGGTCAACTCCCGGTCAAATGAGATCGATGCGTGATTATATGGCGCTCGGGTATAGCTCTGAATAACCTTGGTAAACAGCGTTCCTGTATTCGTAAGCAGGATATAGATGGAGCGTTCATCTGTCATAGCAAAATTTCCCCTTATCAAGTTGGCACTATTCCTTCATAATAACATAGGTACCCTACAATGGAATCTTACTTTGAATAAGCAGGTGATCGGTACGTGAGCAGTTCACTCTTTACACTAACGTTAATCTTCACAGCTTTACTTGTGATACATATCGTGTACAAAATTATTGCAAAGCTTCAGCCAAGCAAAGACTATTCAGGCATCGGCCAAAAAATTAAAACCTGGTGGGGTATGTTTGTGATTTTCTGCCTCGCCACCCTTTTTAACCCCATCGTGTCCCTCATCTCCCTCATGGTGCTTGCATTCTTCTCACTCAAAGAATACTTCTCCATGATTCGCAGCACACGCAAAGCCGACCGCAGGCTGTTCCTATGGGCGTATCTGGCGATTCCGGTTCAGTTCTACTGGATCTACATTGGATGGTATGGCATGTTTATCGTGTTTATTCCCCTATATGTGTTCCTGGTGCTGCCCCTGCCACGTCTGATCAACAAAGGTACGGTCGGTTTCCTGCGCAGTGTCAGCTCCACACAATGGGGACTAATGCTGATGGTGTTTGGGCTGAGCCACCTGGCCTATTTCCCATTTGCCTCACCGGAGTACGGCTCCAAGCTGGTGCTGTTCTTGGTCGTGCTAACACAGCTTAATGATGTGGTGCACTATCTGGTCTCTCTCTATCTGGGCAAACGAAAAGTGGTGCCTACCGCCAATCCATTTGTCACCTGGGAAGGGTTTGCGTGTGCGTTTATTGTAACGACAGCTACGTCTTATTTTATCCATCCCTACCTGACACCATTTGATTGGAAATTCTCGCTGTTCATCGGGGTATTGATCAGTCTGGCCGGATTCTTTGGCAGTCTGACGGTGTCTGTACTGAAGCGCGATCTGTTAATTGGAGATGACAACAAGTTCGATTCGCTCAAAAAAAGCTACCTGAGCCGGGTCGACAGCCTGACCTATACCTCGCCGGTTATGTTCCACGTGGTCCGTTATTTCTTTGACTTTATGTAGCAACAGATAGATCAGCGATCTTGTAATTAAGTATGTCAAAAAAAGCAGCCCAAGTGGCTGCTTTTCCTGTTCAATAGGCTCTAGATGGAGCCTTCATGATATTCCTACGCTACTTCAACGTAATTTCCTTTTCGGACATGATTTCGTTCCCCTCATCATTTGTGAAGACAAATGTCGCTTTGCCCCGCTCGCCCTTCATCTCATCCGAATAGATAAAGCCGGAGAATTGTCCATTGCCGCTAAAGTAAAACCCCTCTTCACCATTTCCACCATGTTCAATGGCTTCCTGTAGTGAATTCACAATCGTCACCGTGTTAGACGTCCACCGCATCTCCGTTAGTGTATACCCCTTCGGAACCTGTTTAATTCCAAAATCAAAGCTGTTACCCTCGCTCGGTTTCTCCGACTGGTCAATGACAATATCAATCTTCTCAGACGGTTCAGTGGATTCCGATTGAGCCGTAGGCTTGCCCTCATCACCACTGGCACTGCCTTGGCTATTGTTATTCTTCGCATCCGCATTCGGTACAGAGTTTTCTCCAGCTTCCTCTACGGGTTGCTTCGATTGCGGATAGGCATGCTCCTGAACCGATTCATTATTATTCTTGGCACCACAGGCACTGACGAATAGCGAAATACAGAGCACAGACATGCAAAGTACAGATTTCTTTATATTTATTTTCATCATCTGATTCTCCCTTCATCCATCTTCAGCACGTATATCCAACACACCACTTACTAATCACTACACCATATCGTCCCACATGAAGCTCCATTATATGTAAATGATTAATAAATTCAGTATGTAACTGCACCTCGATGAGTAAAAAAAGAACTCTGTTCATGACGTCATGCACCGTTTATTTTATCGATCAAACCCAGGTAAGACCAACACTTGTCCAATCTGAATGGCGTTATGCTCGATTTTGTTCACTTTCTTGATAGCTTCTACATACACACGAGTGTCCATCTGCTGAGGTTTATGTGCCAATGAAATGCCCCACAGTGTATCTCCCTGAGATACAACGATCTGGTCCCCCGACAACAATTGCTCATCTCCGGCAAATGCAGTGAATACAGCACTACACCCTATGATTATAATTAGAGTTATAGTGACGATCTTCATTAGCCAGGTTGGCGTCTTCACACTCTGCATGAATTGATCTTTGACATACATGGTGCGGGACTCGGACGTTTTGGTATAAACGGATTCATAAATACTTTTGTACGTAGAATATCTCATTCTAGTCGACCTCCAGACTTTCATTCCGCTAATCTTTAATTTCATGTTTACCTATGTATTTTTCCTATAACAATGAATGATCAATAACTCACTTTTTCACTATATAGGTATCTTTTCCTAAGTGACCCTACCCTGATAGGTCTATACTACCAGTTCACTCTAAACAAATTCTGAACAACCAAATTTCAATGTTATATCCGATTTAATCTATCCAATATTCATGCCTGATTTTCGGCGATGCTTGCTGCAACGTTTTTCTATAATAGGTTATAGATAAAGATTCTAATGAGTAAGGACGTGCCCCCATGATTTCTGCTGATCTGAAGGAACAATATTACGAGGCGCTTGTGGCCAAGGATTCGGAATACGAGGGTTTATTCTATGTTGGAGTCCGAACCACAGGTGTGTTCTGTCGTCCCACATGCCCTGCGCGAAAGCCAAAATTCGAAAACTGCGAATTCTATGAGACGGCTCAACAGGCACTTCTGGCCTCTTATCGCCCTTGCCAGCGCTGTCGCCCGCTCTCTCACCCCAACCAAGTATCCGATGTGGTTCGCATATTAGTGGAAGCTGTGGAGAAAAATCCGGAGAAACGCTGGAAAGGACAGGATTTCAAGGCCCTCTCCATCGACGAATCCACGGCGCGCCGACAATTCAAGAAGCGGTTCGGCATGACCTTTGTCGAATATGCTCGCGCTCGCCGCATGGGACTTGCCCTGAAAAATATCCGCTCCGGCCGCACCGTGATTGATAGCCAATTATCTACTGGATATGAATCAAGCAGCGGCTTCCGCGATGCCTTTTCACGGATCATGGGTGCTGCCCCTACACAAGTCGATGAAGGACATATCCTAAAAGCGTCCTGGATTGACACCCGCCTCGGCCCGATGATGGCTATTGCTGATGAGGAGTCGCTATATTTACTGGAATTTGTGGACCGCAGAGGTCTGGAACGCGAAGTTGAGCGTCTGCGCAAACGAACCAAATCAGCGATTGTACCCGGCACTACAGCTCCCATCCAGTCCATTGAGCGTGAACTAAACGAGTACTTTCAAGGTATTCGGACAGCATTCGACACACCGTTGTTCTGTTTAGGAACACCATTCCAAAAGCGTGTGTGGGACGAGTTGCTGGCCATTCCGGCTGGTGAAACGAGGTCATATCAAGAGATTGCAAATGCACTGGGAAAACCGACTGCTTGCCGAGCTGTGGCACAGGCGAATGGGGCCAATCAGCTTGCGATTGTGATTCCATGTCACCGTGTAATTAATGCCAGTGGCGAACTGGGTGGATATGGCGGGGGATTAACTCGCAAAAACTGGCTTTTGACTCACGAGAAACAAAAACAGGGTAGCTGAAAAACAGAATGAAGTAATGAAGTACGCATCAAATGTCCAAAGGAATGCATGATATAACAAAGGAGAGTCAACATAATATGAGTACCTTAGAAGAAAAAGCAGCGTTGTTCCAACAATACCATGTGAAAGGAAAACCACTTGTTCTGGTCAATGTATGGGATGCCGGAAGCGCACAAGCCATCCAATCCGCTGGAGCAACGGCCATTGCTACCGGAAGCTGGTCCGTTGCTGCGGCCCACGGTGAACGCGATGGTGAAGCCATGTCATTCCATCTGGTGCTTGCCAATCTCGCACGGATTACAGCGAGTGTGGATCTGCCTGTAACGATCGATATAGAGGGAGGGTATGGGAGGTCTGTGTCAGAAGTGAAGCGAAATATCCTGGAAGTCATCGATCATGGTGCTGTAGGAATCAACATTGAAGATCAACTTCCCGCTGGCTTGGGACTGTACACTGTGGAGGAGCAATGCCCAAGATTGTCCGCCGCCCGGGAAGCTGCAGAGCAGGCAGGCATCCCGTTGTTCATTAACGCCCGCACAGATATTTTTCTGCAACATGCACCTGAACACCATAACCACTCTCTCCTGGAGGAAGCACTTATACGTTCGAGCCATTATGCAGATGCAGGAGCCAGTGGTCTGTTTGTACCCGGTTTGCAGGATCACGAATTGATTCAGGAATTGTGTGAGCGTTCACCGCTGCCAATTAACGTTATGGTTACGTCTCCTGAGCCTTCACCAAAACAGCTTGCCACACTGGGTGTAGCACGTGTAAGTTACGGGCCATATCCCTATCTGCAAGTTATGGAACACCTAAAAGAACTGGGGAGAAACATTTTATCGGGAAATTAACAGGAGGGCATGTTATAATCACCTCTATTGAACATTTACAGGAGGCAATTATGCTTAACGTGGAACAAAAGCTTGAAGTACTACAATCGTATCCCCAACTGCAACGCAAAGATGTTTCTCTCGGTCGAGTTAATTTCCACTACGAGGATAGTGCGTATGATAAAAAAATTGTTGCTCTCCATATTCACCCTAACGGAAACGGTTATATCTATGCAGGACTACTGCCTAACTATGAGACCGATGCTAAAGGATTCGTCAATATTCGTGATTACTCCGAAGCAGATCTGCGCACCTTGTTAGATGAAACGATCCAAGCGATGTCTCACAATCCCAACGCAGTTGAATTCCAAGAGCCAGCACAAGTAAAAACTACTGTCCCTACATTGTCTACAACCTCTACGGGTGGCGGAACGTGGATCGATGAAGAGGGACATACGCTGACTTTAAAATACGAAGATGACATGTGGTATGTATATTCCGGTGATAATCTGGATATGGCTTTTGAGTCACGTAGCGAAGCCGGCGAGTACCTCAAAGACGAAGGATTCAAACCGCAGGCTCAAGCTTAAGGGATGCACCTTCATTTGGAATTCCGCACAAAGATTGTTGAATAGGTATATTCAGTGATTTAATATGATACAAAAAACACGAGGCGTGTTCGCACTCGTGTTTTCTGATTTCGGAATGATTTCACTTAGATTCCTTGCCCAGTTCCTTTATAACTGTTTCCTGTCAGTCTTTTTTGGATTTCATGGTAAGCGGCGCATTCTTCATCATGGGGTACGTAGATAGAAGTAGCACACCACCAATGCATCCCAGAACGGTGAACAATGTCATGCGATTGATCCTAGCAATCCACAACATAAACTCACCAAGATCGCCCAATGTAATTATCAGCGTAAAGAACAAGCCAACCCCGAAGAACATAATGAAGAAGTTACGCATCCCCAAGCGCATCCAACAAACCGTTGGGAAGACAGAGATTCCCAGTACGAGAAAGCCGCACATCAGATCGATCCACAGGTAGGATAAAAAATGATATTTGTTTGAATACAACATGCCTGGTTGATAAAGGGTTACGTCAACAATTCCTTTTTCCTGAAGCAGGTGTATGAGGAAATACGCCACATGCAGAATGACCATGGTGCCTGTAACCATCCATACCGAGTTCATATAGAAGGATTTCATGAATTGAATTCGTGTACTGCCCATACCAATCGCAACCGGAAACAGTGTAATAATTCCCCCTATTGCAAACGTACATATCCCTCCGTACATGGGACCAAACAGTTGCGTAGCATACGAGACATCAAATATGAAGCCAATGGCCAGATATACAACGGCGAGCATCAGAGCGATGGATGAAAAAATGCCCAGATACAAACGCATATCATCGCGAATCAGTCGATTCGTACCTTTTACTGCGTTCATGGTTTAACCCCCTCTTGATTACGGGTCCTGTTAACCAAATAATCTTGTAATGTCGCTTTCTCAATGGAAAGCCCCTGTGAATGAGCGATATCCTTCCACATTTTCGAGTAGGGCTCATCAATCATCACTTTCACAGTCGATCCCATCTGGGAAGACTCTATAACTTTAACACCTGCTGTGACTCGATTGATATCGTCAATTCCCCCTGTTAGAAGAAACCCTTTTTCGCGCATCTCTTCCATCGATTGATTTAACAACACCTCTCCGGCTTGCAAAACGATAAGGGACTCACATAAAGGCTGAATCTCCTCAATATGATGACTGGATATTAGAATCAGACGCGGGTTATCTTCATAACTTTCCAGTAGCGCATTATAGAAGAATTTACGCTTCTCAGCATCGAGTCCATTGGTAGGTTCATCCAGAATGGTTATCTTTGCATTACTGGCAAGACCCAATATAATCTGGGCAGCAGTCTTCATGCCTTTCGAAAATTTAATGATCTTTTTCTTCGCCGGTAGTTCGAACACATCGATTAAACGTTCCGCCAAATCCTGATTCCACTGCGGATGAAAATATTGTCCCATTTGAACCATATCACTAACTGTCCAGTTTTTCCCCAGGGGATGATTCTCCTGGATGTAACACAGATGCTCTTGGGCGGCCAGATTATTATAGGGGTCTTGACCCATTATTTGAACGGTTCCACTGTCGGGGCGGTTATGCCCTGCCAGTAAACTCATCATGGTTGTTTTACCCGCTCCATTTCTTCCCCAAATTGCACTAATGATTGGCTCACTCTCATGTAGCGTAACCTGGTTCAGAACGGGCGCCTTCTGGTAGCTGTAGTTGACCTGCTCCATATGAATCATAACTCACTCTCCTTATCCTTCTTGCCGCGAATCAGATCAATGATCATGTCTTCATTCATGTGAATCCGTCTGGCTTCTTCAAGTAAAGGCTTGATGTATTCTTCATAAAAATCTTGCTTCCGTTCAACGAGCAATGCTTCTCTTGCTCCCTTTGCAACAAACATTCCAACACCTCGCTGTTTGTATATAATCCCCTTGTCCACGAGTTCCTGCAGTCCTTTGCGGGCTGTAGCCGGATTAATATTGTAGAAGCGTGACAGTTCATTGGTTGAGGGAACCTGTTCTTCCACCTTCAATCTGCCCTCCACAATATCGTCCATAATCATTGTGGCAATCTGATGAAAAATAGGCTGAGATTCATCCAAAGTCGATTTCATGTGCTTCCAACTTTCATACGTATTCATTAGTCAGTTAGTCAGTTAGTCGGTTAGTTACTCATGTAACTAACTATAGTATACAAAGACGCAAATGTAAATAGGCGAACTTAATTCATCGCCTTTCCTACCTTGGCTCTGTTGTATTGATTAATAAGCCCGTCCAGGACTACGGATTGCTGGATCACTTCCGGATGAAGCAGACTGCCGTATTCCATATGCATGCGATATAACAACTGTCTGGCATCTTCGATCCGTGATATCAAATCCAGGCGATCCATAGTATTCCTCCTTTTTGTCATATTTTAGTGTATTATGCCAATCAAAAGCGCATGTGAGATACGACATACTTATTCTTCCACTTTGATACACAAAAAAAGAACGCTTCTGAAATGAATTCAGAAGCGTCCATTGGTTCAGGCTTATGTCCCTAAACCGTGATCATTTGTTCGGTAAATTGAAGGGTCTGGATTCTCCACAGTCGGGACAGGTCCAGTAACAGGAGCTACAATGCTCACCACTATACTACATGTAACTATCAGCAAAGCCAGCTTTCTCTTCATTGAGTTTCTGCACCTCACCAATCAAGATTTTGTACTGCTGTATAGCTGTGTCAGACGCATATTCCCTGTATTGCTCAAACAGTCCGACACCTCTAAGCATACCTCGTCCATCGCTAATTTCAATAGAAAATCTCAAGCTGTTCAGTACAAAATCTAACCCCTCCACAAACCTGTCTTTTTTAAGACAATACGTGCCTAATCCAGCTAAAAGACGAACGTAGCGATCATCGGTTACCTGCTTGCTTACTTTCCCAATCCGATTTCTCTGTTCATGATAAGTGAAGTATGGCTCATATTGATTGAGTACATGATCTATGTTCATATCATAACGGTTAGCAGCCGTTACAATATCACAAAGCGCTGGAAATATCTCATTTTCCTTCGTTGAGATATACGCGAGGTAGTCAGGTAATACTTCAAACTGCCCAGCCATTAATTGATATATATAACGATTACCCTCAGCCCATTCCTGAAACTGATGAATAACCACTTTTTCTTCAGGTTCAGGCTCTTTCACCCAACTGTAATCGGAGTATAATGCAACATACTTCAATGCCATTTCATAGTTGTTCAAGTGGAAGTGGGCACTTCCACAGGCTAAATACGCATACATAATATAAAAAACGATAGGTCGTTTGGTCTCTTCTTGTTTCCTTCGGCCATTCATCTCATAATGGATGGCTGCTTTCACCTTCAGCTTTTCAGATAGTTCCTGAACTTTACTCCATCTGTGAAGTGATGCAAATGCATTAATTAGTTCGTTAAGCGCATCCAATTGATAGCGCTCATCCAGCCGATCCACATAATATTCGAACCGGGCTGCGATAATCAGATTCCGCTGCTGATCATTAGTCAGTCCCAACCGGAACAGTCGATACTGACAGAGTGCAAGCCGCTCGGAATGTTGCATTTTCTCGCTTTCAGCAATGTTTTCATATAGAAGAATGGCCGGTTTGAATTTACCCGCTTGGTAGAACTCTTCAGCCACATCAAATAACAAAGGAATATAGGATAGATTATCCATCATCAGACGAATAACCTCTTCAATACAGTCCAACTTGTCCAACTCGGCACAGCGATGAAGGAAGGGTCCCAGTCTTCGCCAGTCCGGGGTCGCGTGTACAAAACACTCGTCTATGTATAACTCATAGAAGTAACCTTCTTCCAGTCTCATGGCGGAAGTAATGCGATCCAACTGCTGCATGGCAATAGGCCGATTTTTATTCAAAATATTGCTGAGCGTACCCGAATTAATCCCTGACGTTTCCGAAAAATGACTAATGGACATCTGTTCACGCTTCAGATAACTTTCCAAGTGATCGCGTATCGTGGTTGTCGACTCCAAACGAACACCACCCTCCAAAATAAAAAACATAAACGGGATTATCGGTATGCAAAAGTAATTATATGTAATTAGAAAGTATCGGTCAATATAATATTTTCAACTAATTTGTATTAAAACCATTTTAATCCTTTTTTAAAACGGACAATCCTATCCTTATTTTATATCGGAAACACGTCTGGCATCAAACCTGAAAATAGACAAAAAACACGAGCCATCTACGGGCTCGTGTTCTCAACTGACTCAGCAGTCATCATGCTCACTATAACTTGAATTTAAGGCAGTATATTACCTGCCGCACGGTAAATTTCATACCACTCTGGACGCGTGAGATGAACATCTCCTGCTTTTACACAGTCTTGCAGACGTTCAATATTCATCGTGCCTGTCACAGGTTGCATCTGCGCAGGGTGACGAAGCAACCATGCGATTGCAATCGTTGTATTGCTCACGTCATACTTCGCAGCAATCTCGTCGATCTTTGCATTTAATTCCGGGAACTTGTCGCTACCCAGGAATACACCTTCGAAGAATCCGTACTGGAACGGAGACCACGGCTGAATGGTGATATCATGCAGACGACAGTAATCAAGAATGCTACCGTCACGGTTAACCGCGGCATCGTTCTCCATGTTCACATTAATGCCACTGTCAATCATCGTGGTATTGGTAATACTCATCTGCAACTGGTTGGTTACCAGTGGCTGTTTCACGTATTTTTTCAACAATTCGATCTGGTTCGGATTCTGGTTGGATACCCCGAAGTGACGCACTTTACCTTCGCGCTCCAGTTGATCAAAGGCTTCAGCCACTTCCTCCGGCTCAACCAATGCATCAGGACGGTGCAGCAGCAGAACGTCAAGATATTCCGTTTTCAAACGTTGAAGGATACCATCCACCGAATTCAGGATGTGCTCTTTGGAGAAATCAAACATGCCTTTGCGGATACCGCATTTGGATTGAAGAATCATATTTTCACGAACTTGGGGATTCATCTGTACTGCTTCGGCGAAGATCTCCTCACATGTTCCTGTACCATAAATGTCGGCATGGTCAAAGAAATTTGCGCCAACCTCCATTGCAGAACGAACAAAATGTTCGGCTTCCTTACCGTCTAGTGAATTAATCCGCATGCAGCCCACCGCGACTACAGGTACTTCTAGTGCACTGCTGCCCAATTTAATCGTTCTCAAGATGTTTTCCCTCCATATTCGAATATTATCGTGTATCTTACCTTTGATTGTGACATATATCTGCAATCGGTTTCAATAGCTTTATCCTACATTCATATGGAGAAATGATAGGTTCTTCATTCCAGCCTATAGATCCAAAAGAATAAACTATACTTCTTCCGGTATAATGACCTCAATATGCCTTGGCAGGACACGGATATGAATCGGCAGGGCAGGACCTTCTTCCCCATCTACATTAGTGCGAATGGCTTCGTCTGAGCGAACATGAACTTCTTTGGCTGTAAAATAGTCCACGTCCTTATGGTCTTTCAGACTACCAAATAACAGGGAGGTGCCCAGGGTCAGACTGTTGAACACACTGATATTACGAACAACAAAACAATGTATCAGACCATCGTCCACCTCTGCATCCGGGGACAACTTCTCGAATCCTCCGACCGAGTTGGTCAGCGCCGCCAGAAAAAGTGGCGATTCCCCCTCCCAGAGCTGTCCGTCATATTCGATGGTTAGATGATTGGCTGGTGTATTCACCAGGTCTTTCAAGCCTTCTTTGAGATATGCGAATGATCCCAACTTCGACTTTTCTTCCGAGGATACGGAGAACAAAGCTTCTGCCAAAGAACCTGCAGCCACAACGTTGGCAAACAGGCGATCATTGATTTTCCCCAGATCCACGATATGGGTCTGATTCGAACGTAACTGCCTAATGGCTTCTTCCGGGTCAAGCGAGATATTCAGCGCACGCGCAAAATCATTCACCGTACCTAGCGGTATAACGCCTAATCGGGGACGATGATCCTGATCCATCATGCCGTTAATCGTCTCATGCAGCGTACCGTCGCCTCCGATGGAGATGACCAGATCACAGCCGTCTTTGCAGGCGCTCAGACAGTAGTTGGTGGCATCACCTTCCCCGGCCGTCTCATTAACTACCACCTCATACTGCTGTGACTCCAGAATTTCTCTGACTTGGGACACATACTGCTCGGCCTCTTCCTTACCTGACGATGGATTACTAATGATCATGGCTTGGCGCATACTCACATCTTCCCCTCCAAATTAGCATCTTTACTTCATCTTTACCCTTTTCAAGGGTGGGTTGAATAGGGTCTGCGGGAGATGTTTTATTTTTTTTGATAAACATGTCTCTGAAGAGTGCAGAGCAGGGTTTGTTTCATATAGAATAGAAGTAGAGAAATACCCATTACGAAATTCCTTGTTCCTTTTTCCCGTTGACGGGTTAATAACTATAGATGTGCTTTGAGCCGAACCTGTATATGTTAAACTCTTCAATTCACACTGAACACTCCGTGGGCAGAACAACCTTCCGGTCGCTGTTATCGTGTAGATACTATACTTAACTAACTCAATCTGTTCGGATTATTTTATAATTCTAAAAATCGGAGGGAATGCATGCAATGAGAAGAATGACGCTATTATTTCTAGTATTCATCCTGAGTCTCGGGGCATCGGGGCAAGCCATGGCTTACACAACTACGGACTTGGGCGAGGGAATCATTGAAGATCCCGCTTTGGAGGACGGACTGAAGTTAATCCTGAACAAACCTCTGGATATGCCATTAACTTCAACGGATCTGGAGCAGCTTGAAGTGGTAGATCTGAGCAATGCAGGTATTCACAGCCTGTCCGGTCTCGAATATGCAACCAATCTGACTCACCTCCGATTATATGGGAATGAGATTGAGGATCTCACACCGCTGGCGCACCTAACCCAGCTTCGCGAGATCGATGTTCGCAATAATTACATTACATCCATAGATGCACTTACTGAATTAAAAGACTTGGGACGGCTGTATATCAGCAACAATTCCATTTCTTCCATAGAGGTTGTACGTGGGTTCAACCGATTACATACGTTCCACGCCAGCGGTAACCAGATTGCCAGTCTTGCGGCCCTCTCGGATGCGGATGCACTGAAGTGGCTTGAGATCTCGAACAATACGATTACCGATCTGACACCGCTCATGGGTAAAACCCGGCTCCAACAACTCAATGTAGCAAACAACCAGGTTCAGACGCTGGACGTACTGGCTGAATTGCCAAATACACTGCGGAATCTGAATGTGGCAGGTAATCAAATCACGGATCTGACACCACTGGAGCATATGACACGCCTTCGGACACTTGATATCTCTGGTAACCAAGTACAGCATCTCAAGGGGCTTGAGGAACTGACTGGGCTGACAGAGCTGAATGCAGAGTCCAATCAGATCTATGATCTGGAACCTTTACGGCAGCTTTCCAGCCTGGACGTGTTGAAATTATCCAACAACCGGGTGTGGGATCTGACACCGATCGCAGGTTTTACGTTTACCCGTGATCAGTCAGCGACAAATGTTATACAGGATATCTCGGCGTCTACCTCGTTATCCTCGGGTATTCAGACGTCTGTCTCAGAGGTTGAGCCTGCCGGACTCACGGTGCAGAACAATTATCTGGATGTTGTGAGTGGCAGTCATACAATGCAGCTTCTGAATCGGATGAATGTGCGGGAGCAGAAACGAACGCCCCAGGGCAGCTTTCAGCGTCTAATCGAAGGGTCTACCACCGCCTATGTTGGGGATCGTCCTTACGCACTGGATGCTGCACCTTTTATCGATGAAGGCCGGACCTATGTGCCTCTGCGTTTTGTCTCGGAGCAGTTAAACGCCCGTGTGAACTGGAACAGCGGTACGCGCGAAGCTGTGATCACACAGAATGATAAGACCATCCGCTGGAGCGTGGGTAACAAACAAGTTGTCGTGAATGATACACTTGCGATCAATGATGCTCCTCTTCTGATGAAAGATGGTAAAGCTTTTGTACCGGTTCGCTTCATCTCGGAGCAATTCAATACCTCTGTTGGTTACATCGGAAGCAGCAAAACGATTCTGATTTTTGAAAATAAACAGCTTGGTGAGAGTGTACAGCCTTAAGTTGTGTCTCACGTTCATTTACAGCCATAAGAGAATATGAGAAACATAGCGCAAGTCCCCGTCTGAATAATCAGCGGGGAATTTGTTGTGTTATGACAGTTGTGTTAAGACATTGGATAATGGTATATGGACATCGCCGATCACAAGCAAATACAGCATACGATCTGTCTATGCGAATACGAACTCGTAATACTCCATCTTCGATTAGGGTAAATTTCACACGGTTTAGCATATCTTCTTTTGCCGTGGGAGTTGTTATACTGAACGTAATATATATGACAACTGAGTTTCAAGCGAGGAGGAAATTCACATGACATTTACGCTCACTGGTTATTCCACAACCCAAGACAGCCCGTGGAGAGAGCTATCTTTTGTGCCAACTAATGAAAGCGCTAACCTAAAACTCACGGGTGAACAGCACCAACTTGTCGAAGGGTTTGGCGGATGTTTCAACGAGCTTGGTTATATGGCTCTGTCCCATTTGAATGAGGAGCAGCGCCATGAGGTATTTCACTCTCTTTTCCATCCCGAGGGCGAGCACAAGTTTAACATCTGTCGCCTGCCGATCGGCGCAAGTGATTATGCAGAGCAGTGGTATAGCCACAACGAGGTGGACGGCGACGTGGCCATGGAACATTTTTCGATCAAACGTGATTTCAAATATCTGATTCCTTACATCAAGGAAGCTCTGACTTATAACCCGAACCTGCAATTCTTCGCCTCCCCATGGAGTCCGCCAACGTGGATGAAGTCGCCCAAAGCCTATAACTATGGGACACTGCGCTGGGAGAAAGATATTCTGGAGGCCTACGCCCTGTATTTCGTAAAGTTTGTACAGGCTTACCGTGACGCAGGCATTACGATCCATCAGGTGCATGTGCAGAACGAAGTGATTGCAGATCAGAAATTTCCTTCTTGCATGTGGACAGGCGAGCAGCTTCGTGAGTTTATTGCCGATTATCTGGGCCCGGCTTTTGACCAACACGGTCTGGATACGGAGATCTGGCTGGGAACGATCAACGCCCCTGATCCATGGGAGGAATTAATCAAGAAAAAAACAAATGACTTCGATGAGTACGCCGGGCTTGTCCTGAGTGATCCAAAAGCCTATTCCTATATCAAAGGTGTTGGATATCAGTGGGCAGGCAAAAATGCGATTCAACGTACCTCAGCGAGTTATCCGGAGCTACGTTATATGCAGACTGAGAACGAATGCGGTGATGGCAACAACTCATGGAACTATGCCAAATATGTATATAACCTCTACCAGCATTACTTCAGCAACGGAGTGAACGCGTACATCTACTGGAACATGGTTCTGGAACCCAAAGGCCGCAGCACATGGGGCTGGGAGCAGAACTCCATGATCACCGTAGATCCGGACAATAAGGAGGTTACTCGTAACCCGGAGTATTATGTGATGAAACACTTCGCGCATCATATTGTTCCTGGTGCTCGAAGAGTCGGCTTGTCTGGCGCGTGGAGCGGGAAATCCGTTGCTTTTCGCAACCCGGATAACAGTCTCGTGATTGTCATCAACAATCCATTCCAGGACCGTCGTGACCTGTATCTAACCCTTGAAGAAGGACAGACCCTTCACATTGATCTGGAAGCCGATTCATTCAACAGCATGGTTATTCATCCGAAATAACTAATCCAACACATCGTTAAAAACGCGAACATCAATAGCGTCAGGCCCCAAGGATTCCCCGGGCCGGCGCTATTTTTTTATGGGCCAGACCATGCTTATTGTCAGCATAATTACTCCTGTAGAACACAAACCGAAGACAACTTAAAGAAATGACGTTTCACCTTTTATATTTACAAATCTATAAATATAGATATAATGTAATCCAGAGAACTTACTCTCATGTCCATCATATTATAGGAGGCAAGGCAGGCTCATTTCGACACAATATATCTACTTTTCTGTATATTTAAATTTATTGGAGGTACGCTTTGCATGAAATCACAACAGGTCAATCCACTCCTTATCCTGATGCTGGCACTCGGGGTATTCGGGATTATTACAACAGAAATGGGAATTGTGGGGGTACTGCCTCAGGTTGCGAATAAATTCAACATTACGGCTGCACAGGCAGGTTGGCTGGTCAGTATATTTGCGCTGGTTGTAGCCATAGCAGGCCCTTTTCTCACCTTGCTGGCGTCCGGGATCAATCGCAAAATCATCCTGTTGGCCGCTGTGCTGATGTTTGCCATCTCGAACGTCGTATATGCCTATGCCACAACATTTGATACCATGCTTATCTTCCGTATCATTCCCGCGTTATTCCATCCCGTCTTCTTTTCCGTAGCCCTGGTCACCAGTGCCCAGCTCGTTCCAGCAGAGAAAAGCAGCCAAGCTGTCGCTAAAGTATTTACCGGAGTTACCGCAGGCTTTGCATTTGGCGTACCGCTGACATCGTACCTTGCTGAACGCCTATCTCTCGAAATCGCCTTCCTGTTTGGAGCGATGGTTAGTGTGGTCGCTTTGATCGGCATATGGATCTGGTTACCCTCGATGCCCGTGAAGGAAAAGATGTCCTATGGCAAGCAGCTCGGTATTCTGCGCAAACCTGGATTATGGCTGAATGTTGCCGCAGTCATTTTTATATTCGCCGCCATGTTCTCCGTGTACAGCTATTTCGCCGAGTATCTTGGACAGGTCACCCACATGAGCGGATCATGGATCAGTGTCATGCTGACCGTCTTTGGTGTCGTCATGATCATCGGAAATTTGGGGTTTGGACAGTTTCTGCGTAAGAGCGTGGTCCGCACTGTCCTCATGTTCCCCCTGCTGTATGTAGCAGCTTACGCACTCGTCTATTGGGCCGGTCCCCACTTCATGTGGATGGTTATTGTAGTCATCCTCTGGGCATCCGTGTATTCAGGAGGATTAATTGTAAGCCAAACCTGGTTAACCGCTGAAGCGCAGGATGCGCCTGAATTCGGCAACAGCTTGTTTGTATCCTTTTCTAACCTCGGTATTACCTTGGGTACTGCCATCGGCGGCTGGTTCATCGCGAACCTTGGAATACATCAGCTGATCTGGAGCGGAATGATATTTGCACTGATCGCTTTTGTATTGGTTTGGATTAAAATTAAATGTTTCCCTGCACCATAAATTGCCGAACACTGTTGAGAGAAAGCACTAACACAAATAGCGCCATATTCCCATGCTTAACATGTAGAACAGGCGCTATTTGGTGTTTATATGATTACCGGATTTACAAAGGAAGCTCAGATTCGTGCAAACGCACGCTTAAGGATTGTTCGCCAGGTAGTTTCTCAGCCATTGCATAGCCGGACGTTCTGTACCGTTGCTATTGACCAAGTGGGAGCCTGCCTGCCAAGTTTGATTTTGGTTGTAACCCCACAGCGTTACACCTTTAACAGCAGGGTGTTTCCACAGCACAGGGAATTTCTGCTGATAACGCTGCAATTGTGTATTATCGTCACCTGTCATATCCAGCTCGGATACATAGATTGGTAGCCCCGTAGCCGCAAGCTTGTTCAGTACCGTGTTCATCGTGTTCACAGAAACGTTGTCCATATTGAAGTAATGCGCCTGGATTCCAATACCATCAACTAGACCTCTGTTTTTCAAAAGGTTGATAATCTGGATATATTGGTCCGCTTTAGCAGGATCACCGATAATACCATATTCATTAATTAACAATTTAGAGTTAGGGAAGGCTTGTCTCGCCTGTTGGAATGACCAGATAACCCAATCCCAACCCGTTGCCCCATCTCCACCAATGGCATTGCGATAGGATGGTTTCGCATGCAGAGGTTCATTCACCACATCAACGAAGGCAGACTTCGAATACCGCTGTCCTGCCGCTTTAATCCATTGTGTCACTTCAGCCTTCTGATCTGCGGCTGAGAGACTGTTAATCCAATTTGGCTGTTGATTTCCCCATACGAGCGTATGGAACTTGAACGGAAATCCGTTATTGTTAGCATAGTTGTAGGCCATGTCCGCCTGGCCCCAATTCATTACGTTGCGTGTGCCTTCAACAGCATCCCACTTGGTTGAGTTCTCCGGAGTTACCTGATTCCAATATGGACTAAAATTCGAAGGAACCTGGTTGGCAATAATATTGCCCAGAAATTTGCTACCTTTCGCCAGACCAGCGCTCACACTACCAACCGCAACAGAAGCAGCGAGAATCCCTACCAATGCCAGTGAGCCGACTGTTTTGAACCACTTAGACTTAATCAATGATTTTCCTCCTTAGTATTCTTTTTTGTGAAGCGCTTACAAACATCATTTTACTGGATAATTTTGGTTTTTAACACCTGTCAAATTATAGTATTTTATTGTAAAAAAATAGATTTAAATGCTTTTTCTGAAGTTATTTATAGATTCACTCACTTAAATCCAACATAACTCTTACATTGGAGTTTACATTCACCACATGTTTATCTAGTATGAAATGATACATATCTTTACACACACTAGATAACAAGGGAGATTACAACATGCGCAAAATTTCAACGAAACGTTTCGCCGGATGGCCTTTATCTTTCCTCTTATGTGCCTCCATTTTGTTCGCCCCTTTTGCTTCCACTCCGGTTCAGGCTGCTGAGGCAGACAAGGAGACCAAGATTACGTTGCTGGGTACATCGGATATACATGGTCGATTCATGCCGTGGGACTATGCTCTGGACGGTCCAAACCCAACCGGTAGCATGACACAGCTCTACACCATTGTGAAAAAAGTCCGTGCGGAGAATCCCAATACGATCCTGCTGGATGCAGGAGACATGATTCAGGATAACTCGGCTGAGTTGTTCAATGATCAACCTCAATCTCCCATGATGGTTGCAATGAACGAAATGAAATATGACGCATGGGTTATGGGTAACCATGAGTTTAACTTTGGACTGGACGTACTGGAGAAGATCTCTTCCCAATTCAATGGACAGCCTCTCGTGGGTAACATTTTCAAAGAAAACGGCGACCGCTACATGCCTGCCTATACGATTATCGAGAAAGACGGAATCAAAGTGGGTGTTATCGGAATGAACACACCTATGATTACCGAATTTGAAAAAGGCACGGATCACCTGGACGGCATCATCGTCAAAGATCCTGTGGAAGAGACCAAAAAGGCCATTGCTGAGCTGAAAGGCAAAGTCGATGTCATGGTTGGACTCATGCATATGGGATTGGACAACGAGAACGGTAATCCGGGAACCGGAGTGACGGATATCGCCAATGCCAACCCGGAGCTGGCTGCCATTTTTGCCGGACACATGCATACTTTGATTGAATCCCAAACGGTTAACGGCGTATTGATCTCCGAACCGAATAAATATGGCTCACATATTTCACGAATCGATCTGACATTTGAAAAAGACGGCGACAAAGTTGTGCTGAAAAGCAAAGAAGCTCAAGCACTCGCTGTAAAAGCAGCAGACGGAACGTATGAAGTCTCCGATCCTGCGCTGGAAGAGACTTTGCACCCATTCCACGAGTTCGCTCGTGCCGATGCCAACATTGAAGTGGCTGAACTGAAAGGAACGAACCTGGTCCCTGCTGATGAGATTAAGGGTATACCTGCGGTGCAGATCCAGGAAACACCTTTGTCTGATTTTTTCACCGAAGTGATGTTGCATTACAGTGATGCCGATGTGGTCGCGCATCAGATTGATAACGACAAAGCCAAGCTGGATGTAGGCCCGATTAAGAAAAAGGATATTGCATTCAACTACCAATACACCTTTGGTGAAGTGACCGTATATGAAGTAACCGGACGCGATCTAATGGATTATATGGAGTGGTCTGCGGGGTACTTCAACTCCGCACGCCCGGGTGATGTGACCGTCAGCTTTGATCCGAAACGACGTGCTTCCAAATACAGCACCGATGATTTCTTCGGCGGCGTAACATATGAGATTGACCTGACCAAGCCATACGGTAGTCGGATTACAAATCTCAAGTACAGCAATGGATCAGTTGTCAAAGAAGACGATACGCTGAAGCTCGGTATGAATGCCTACCGGATGGAAGCCCTGATTGCCAAAGGCGGCGCCATGGAAGGGCGTAAGTTCAAGCAACTCTGGTCCTCCAAGGACGCCTCGGCATTTGGTGAGATTCAAGGCACGATTCGCAACCTGTCCATCGCCTATCTGAAAGATGTCATGAAAGGTGTCTACGAACCGAAGATTCAGCACAACTGGAAAATCACCGGCGTAGACCTGACTGCACCGGAACGTGCAGATGTGGTGGAGTTAGTTAACGATGGCATCATGTCTGTGCCAACAACGGAAGATGGCAAGTACACCAACATTGCCTCCATTAACATTTTGGATGCAGTGACTCAAGAAGAGATTGATACGCTATCTGCCAAAGCAGATGTGAGTGCGGCACAATTCGCAGGCGTGAAAACCAAGGGAGCATTCTATCAACAGCTGAACAAAGCTCGCAAAGCGGCAGGCAATGGCGAGGGAGCAACTACTCCTACACCTGAGAAGCCGACAACGCCAACGAAACCAAAACCAACACCGACTCCAGGCACATCGAAACCTGGTAAACCATCCACACCAAGCACGGGTAAACCAGGAACTGTCACCAAAGGCAAACAAGCCAAGGTTACAGCGTCTTACCTGAACGTACGCGCTGGCGCTTCATCCAAAGCGAAGGTCGTTGCTGCGGTACCAAAGGGCACCCTGCTTGAGGTGATCAGTACAGACAAGTATGGCTGGGTAAAAGTGAAGCTGGATGGACGTGTAGCATTTGTATACGGCAAATATGTGAGTATTTTGAAATAGGTAACATCGTGACGCACCACGCTTAACGAAAAAGAAAAAGGGCGATTCTCCCATGAATATCATGGTCGGGATCGCCCTTTGTTATGTTAAACGAATGGTTATGCGTATGGCCCTTCCTCTACTGCTCTAGGGGAATGAAGTCATTTAGCCTTGTGGTTGGTTCTTGATTTTATCCATAAAAGCGTCCAGCTGGATGCCATTCGTTTGTTCCATAAAATCACGCAATTCCTCCGATTCCCCCTCGTAGGCGGCAAGTACGTAGTCATCATCGACAATATAGTACGTGCCGTAGCGAGTGAATGAATATCCTCCCTGCTGTTCTCCGGTCGTCCCCTTTTTGACTACAGCGATAATCTTCATACCTGGTTTAAGTTCAGGCTCCACACCTGCGAAGTCAGCGTTGTAAAATAAAAAAGTATCCTCGGGTACATCATCTCCTGTTACTACTTCATTTACCTTCACCTGATAAGAGATGAATTCAGGTTGGTAGGATGTGATTCCATTAGCCCTATCCTTATCAGCCACCTTTCGTTCAGGCGTACCGGGTTTAGTCGATAGCTCCACACGAAAACTCGGCAACACCTTCACAACCTCCGCCACAACGACCCCATTCCCAAACGCCATGACCTCATTGAAGCTAACTTCTCTCATGTTAATCGTCGCGGGGACGCCAGTGGATAGCGGATATTCCTTGCGGAGTTCATTCATTCGATCAGAGGATAACCTGCTCCCTGCGGCATTAAACGATTCGTAAAAAGGGGACGAGCACCCGGATAGGCTGACCAGAGCCAGTACGATACTTAACAACCAACATGTCATCTTGACTCGCGGCATATCTTATCCCCCTTTTCCTGATAAAAAAATAAAACACAGACATCCATGTCTGTGCAGTCCATTAAAATTTCGGTTGTACTCGCTCCGGCCGGGTAATACGTAGTATATAAAAGTACCACTATTATAAAAATTCTTTCATGACTAGCGACATACGTGTAATATACGATTGATTATCCTATAGCTTTTTTACGGGTACCCATATGCTACCCTATCCCATTTTTCAGTTCCAGCCTCAATGGAGTGATTTTTGTTCTTTATTCCATTGATGTAAAGGAACTTTGATGTCTCTAAGACCGTCCATACTTATAGATGTATTAAAAAGGAGGTGAGCAACTCGATGTCCATTGTACGAAGATTATTCGTATTCCCGTTTATCTTGCTTCTGCTAACGCTTGGATGCGCAGATAAATCCGAGGAACAAGGGAAAGAGAAGCCACATGTGCGAGGAATTATTACGGATTTTGAGGAAGAAAGAGGTCAGGTACTCATCGAAAATAAAGAAGATGGCGGTGTTGATTCTGGACCGATTTGGGTCTCGCTCAGCAAGGACGCCGAACTCATCATCGAAGAAGAGATTGTCACCGTCTCTTTGGGTGAAACACTCGTTGGTCGAAATGCAGAAGTATGGATCAATGGAGTTATTGATCAATCTTACCCTCCCCAAACCAAAGCTGTAAAAATGGTCATTCATTAACACCAAGCAAAATACGCCGATACATTTCGTTTCACGTGGAACGTTATGATACACATACGAATAACAACAAACGTTGCTCTCTGAAATCAGGAATCATGAAAACAATTTACACACTTGAAGCATTTACTCCGTTAGCCTGCCTGCATATAGAGTATAATGAAGAGGTATACGATAAATGTACGGTGCAATGCTTGTATGTAGAGTATTCAAAACTAACGCAAAAGAGGTAAACGATGAGCGAGCAACAATTTAAAGATTATGGACTTGGTGAAGAGATCGTAAAAGCACTGGACAGTCTGGGCTATGAGACACCAACCGAGGTTCAAACCAAAGTTATTCCGGTAGCACTAGAGAATCAGGATCTTGTGGTCAAATCACAGACAGGTAGTGGTAAAACAGCTGCTTACGGCATTCCACTTTGCGAGCTGGTGGATTGGAATGAGAATAAGCCACAGGCTTTGATTCTTACACCAACCCGCGAACTAGCTTTGCAGGTTAACGAAGATATTACGAATATCGGCCGCTTTAAGCGTATTAAAGCAACCGCACTATACGGACAGTCCCCTTTTCATATCCAAAAAGCAGAGTTAAAACAAAGAACCCACGTGGCTGTTGGTACACCAGGTCGGGTACTGGATCATATCGAACGCGGCACGTTGCCACTCGAACGGATTGCCTATCTCGTCATTGACGAGGCCGATGAGATGTTGAATATGGGCTTTATTGAGACAGTACAAGCGATTATTCAGAAACTGCCGCAGGAGCGAGTAACGATGTTGTTCTCCGCTACATTCCCTGAAGATGTAGCCAAGCTGTCACGCAAATACATGAACAAACCGGTCGAGATCGAGATCAAAGCAAGTGGACTGACAACAGCCACGATTGAACATGCTGTGATTAACGTACCCGAGGTGAACAAAACCGCGTTGCTTCAGGACTTGTTCATTGTAGAAAATCCGGATAGCTGCATCGTGTTCTGCCGTACGCAGGAGAATGTGGATAAACTGTTCCGGGTTATGGCTGACCTGGACTACCCAGCAGATCGTATCCATGGTGGTATGGAGCAGGATGAGCGGATCGAAGTGATGAACGCATTCAGACGGGGACAATTCCGTTATCTGATCGCGACGGATGTAGCCGCACGTGGCATCGATATCACAAATATTACTCATGTCATCAACTACGATATTCCTTTGGAAAAAGAGGGATATGTTCACCGTACAGGCCGTACGGGTCGCGCAGGCAAAACAGGTAAAGCCATTACGTTGATTACACCGAAAGATGGCAGACGTCTCGCCGAGATTGAATCCTATATTGGATTCGAAATCCCTGTTGTGAAAGCACCTTCTGAAGAAGCTGTAGATCGCCGCAGAGAAGATTTTGAGAAACGATTGAAGATTGTGCCTGAACGCAAAAAAGACAAGCGTGAACAGCTGAACCAACAGATCATGAAGCTGAACTTCAACGGAGGCAAGAAGAAGAAACTTCGCGCCGTTGACTTTGTAGGTACCATTGCCAAGCTTGAAGGAGTAACCGCAGACGACATCGGAATCATTACGATTCTGGATAATGTGACGGATGTAGAGATCCTGAACGGCAAAGGCCCTCTAGTACTGGAGCTTATGCAAAACACAACGATCAAAAAGATGCAGCTCAAGGTTCGCAAAGGTCATAAATAGTTTGAGAAATAGGATCGAATAAATAGAAATTCAAACAGGGATAGTGGACTCTTTTCTAAGTCTACCATCCCTGTTTTCATTACCTTTTCTTTTTCCGCACTGTACCGCCTTCCACCGTATACCGAAATAGCGCATCTTCGGCGCCCCCGATATCATCCGTAACCATAAACGTCGCTGCATCTCCCGCCTTATAAACCCCACCCGTCACAAAACTGAACACCACACGGTCGTCTTTGCCCCAATATTGATTCAGCATGACAAATGTACTTCCATTGACACCCTTTACCGTGCGTTTGCCATTGGCATTATATAGACTATTCTGGTCTATTGCCCAACTCTGGGGATCAGCATCGAATAGATGTGTAAAGCTGGCTCGATCCATATGTTTATTTGGTTTACCCCATAGATACACACGATCGGCATCCAGTGCCCAACTGCCGGAAGGTGTTATTAACTCAAACGTTGCAGCATCAGCTCCCTTGATGATCTGAAGCACCTCGTCAGGATGACCGAAAGGCTGACTTGTCCGAACAACCTCGGCACGGTACACATGTTGCTGATCCTTGGAAAGTCCAAGATGCTCCGTCCCGGCATACGTTTCAAAATGCTGAGTATCAGCTCTATCTACACGGTAACCGTTGTAATACACATGATTGCGATCACGTCCAAAGGGTCCACCCAGTGACTGGAACGTATCCCGGTCTGCTCCTTTTACAATATGCCACTGAAAATAAATACGTTCCCGGTCCCGAGCAAACTGCTCATCCAGCGGTTCAAAGGTAGACCTGTCCGCTCCACGAACAAGGTTGAATACACCTTTCGCTTCTCGACGATACGTATCGCCCCATTCTGTTCTATAAAAAATGGACGACGCCGTCTCATACCAATTGCCTCTGATTTGCGTAGCGCCCTCTGCACTGTGGGCATAATTCGCATGCCACCAGCCATGTACGTCGGGATGATGTTCTTGCAGCCATGCCCTCACCTCATCCTTTTCCCCATTCGCATAGCGAAGAGAACTGGACAGATGGAACAGATGGTCCTTGTCGGTGCAATAGTCGTGATGAGCAATCACAGAGTTCGTATCGATTTCCTCAAAAAGATGAAAATGCTGACTACTCTTCACATATAAATAACGTTGGTCCTGAGCAAAGTAAGGCGTATCCGGCAACAGCCGGAAGCTGTTCGGATCGGAGTTAGGCACGGCCTGATTTTCCAGATAGACATACTGAGAGTCGCAGCAGTAATCTTCATCGATCACACGAAAAGCTTCCGTATCCCGACTGAACAAACTCGCCTTATTCTTGCGGGCATTGCACCACCATATTCCCTGATGATCACGCAGATAGGCGAAGGTCAACCATCCCTTTTGATAAGTAGAGATGACTTCAAAATCCTGAGTAGTAATGCCTCCCTTAATCGGAGTGCTCGTTCCATCCTCGTCATTATGCAATTTCACCTGAAGGTCTTCATCTACAATAAACTTGTTCATGACGGTCCACCCTCCAACCATGATGTGAATTCAGTCTAGCTTTATTTTAACGTGTGTACCTGATCCTCTCTACATCATCGTACTTGATATTTAGGAATATTTCCTCCGCTCTCACCGCTCAGTCACGATGAAATGAAGGTTTGTTCAGCAATGGATGGATTGTTCACTTGAAAAAGAGTCTGACCCAACTACAATATAAATGAAAGCGCTATATTAAATTAAATATCTTTCGGGAGGTGTATGTAATGGGTAACAGGAAAGCGGTCTGGTTTCTGGTCTTTGCACTCACGTTCACCCTGTTTGGACTTCATCCTGAACGGACAAGCGCAGCAAGTGTCACAATAACCAATGGCATCGATTGGCTCGACACCGCAGGCAACCCCATCCATGCGAACAGCGGCAACATTCTGCAGGTAGGCTCGACGTATTATCTGTACGGTGAACATGCGGTGGGCGGCAGGTTCGACAGCGTGAACGTCTACACCTCCACCGATCTGAAGAATTGGACTTTCAGCAATGCCATTCTGACCAAAGATTCTGCAACTGAGCTGGCCTCCAGCAAAATCGAACGCCCCAAAGTCATCTATAACGCCTCCACCAACCAATATGTGCTCTGGGCACACTATGAGAACGGTACGGACTACAACCTCGGGCGTGTAGCGGTCGCAACAAGCAATACCCCAAATGGCAAATTCACCTATGAGGGCAGCTTCCGCCCACTCAATTATGAATCCCGTGACATGACTGTCTTTGTTGATACCAATGGCACAGGTTATCTGGTTACCGCATCACGCAAAAATGGCGGCGCCAATGATACGATGGCTATTTTCAAAATGAATGCAAGTTACACCGGAATACAGTCCTTCGAGGGCTGGCTGTTCGAGAACGCCTACCGTGAAGCACCTGCTGTTGTGAAAAAAGGAAACCGTTACTACCTCTTCACCTCCCAAGCCGCTGGCTGGTATCCGAATCAGGGTGCTTATGCTACAGCAACTTCCATGACGGGTCCATGGACTGCGCTTACGCCATATGGCAATCCATCTGCCTTCGGCTCGCAGATTCATGATATTGCCACGATTACAGGCAGCAACACCACATCCTACATCTACATGGGGGATCGCTGGAATCCGATGAACCTCGGAGAGCACAAACATATCTGGCTGCCGCTAACCTTGAATGATTCGAACGGAACCGCATCACTGGAGTGGTATACAACGTGGAATATCGACGCAGTAACGGGTGCGGTAACACCGCCTGCTCTCGTCAATCACGCACAAGGCAAAGCAGCTACCGCCAGCTCTACAGCCTCCGGCTCGTCTGCATCCAACGTCAATGATGGCAACTACCAGACCTCATGGGTGGCTTCCTCCAATAGCTGGCCTGCCTGGTGGCAGGTGGACTTCGGCGCACCAAAGACGATCACCGAGATCGACACGTCCTGGTTTATGTATAAAGGTTCCGAAGGGTACTACAAATACAAAATTGAAATTAGCAACGATGGAGTTAATTACTCCACCTTGGATCGCACCAATAATCTGACCTATGGCTTCACCACGGATGCCGTGCATTTCACTGCCCGTTATGTACGGATCAATATGGTGAACGCCGTCTTGTGGAATAATCCGGGGAACTGGTACACCCCAACCCTGCACGAGGTCAAAATGTTGGGCCCTGCAACACCTGAAGCCACAGGTTACAGCCGGTTCAGTTCACACAACGTTCCGGATCGATACATCCGCCATGCCAATTACACCGCTCGCGTGGATGCCAACGTCTCTCCTGTTCTGGATTCACAGTTCCGCGTCGTACCAGGCCTTGCCAGCTCCACGGGAATTTCACTGGAGTCCATCAACTTCCCAGGCTACTTCTTGAAGCGCAACACCAGCAATAAAATTGTACTTGAAGCTTATGCCGACACCTCCGCCTATAAGGGAGATGCTACGTTCCTAAGCAGTCCTGGTTGGGCTGATAGCACCAAAGTATCCCTTCAATCGTACAGTCAGCCCGGATATTACATCCGTCATTATGACTACGTGTTACAGCTCGATGCCATCAATGCATCCAGCAGCTCAACAGTGAAGAGTGATGCCACGTTTGGGCGAACCAATTTTTAAACAAATAAATTGTAGATGAGGATTAGCCAGGTTTGGTGCGTTGCGCGAAGCAATGGGGGTGCATCACGTGCCGGAGAAACAAACACTGCATGAATTATAATGAATTATGATGATATGCAAAAGAACAGCCTACTCTGATGGGAGTAGGCTGTTCTGCCAGTCTTATCTATTAAAGATATTAAGGTTATTACAAGTTCGGATCATACTTCATCAAATTCATTTTCCCTTGTTCCTTATAACTCACATAAACGTGGTCGGTGCTGTCTATGAAAATATCTAGCTCCAGAGCGTCATCATTGGAGAATCCGGCAGACCCTACCGGTCTCCAATCCATGTTCTCATATTTCAACACAGTCACCCTGTTGCCGTCTGCTGCATCTCGATAAGCAACGTAAGGCGTTCCTTCGCTGTCAAAGGCCATATCCATGCTTCCTTCTTGAGATGTACCGACCGAGAATCCGGAAGTATTCACCTTTTCCCATGTCGTATCTTCTGACGGAGTCGAGTGCGGATATTTCCACATTTCAACACCATTGGAGTTGCTAAGATAGATCATATAAGGTACGCCAGATGGATCAAGCGCAGATGCAGCATCCATATTCGGAGTTATTCGATATGAATATAATTTAGGATCTAATTGTTTCCATGATCCATCTGCCAAGCTATATCCTGTTGCCACAGGGATACTAGATGACCTGAATGGAGCAAATAAATACATGCCGTTGTTTGGTAATGGTGCGAGGAAGGCTCTTAGACCTGCGAATGCCTCTAGTCTCGCTTCTTGTTTCCATCCACTACCTTGATGATAACTCCATGACATAAGCATTGACGGTTCCCTAGCATTACCGTCCAAAATACCTCTAAACATCAGAAAAGGATTATCATCCTTATCAAAGGTAATGAAGAAGCTATCATTAACTTTATCCACTTTTCTGCTCGTCTTTCCATCATTCCAACTGAAATCAGAGATAGTAGATACTGGTCTCCACCACTTATGTTCATCATTATAATTCTTAAAGCTTACTTTACCTGAGCTATTCTTATAAGCAACATAAAGCTTGTCCTTACTGTCTATTCCGAGCGATATAGCTGAGCTCCCTAATCCTCCCGCTTTTTCAAGATCGCTTTGATTGCCAAAGGACTGCCACTTGCCTCCCTTAAATTGCATCACAAACACTTCGTAATTGTCCTTTATATAAGCCACGTAAGGAGTCCCTTGACTGTCGAAGATGACATTGGACTTACTATTCAAATCCAACAAGTCACCTACTTGCAGCCACGATGTCATCGTCCACTTCGCGTACAGGGTGATGTTTGACGTCACCGGCGTCATGAAGTCGTAGGCGATCTCCAGATCGCGATCGCTGTACCAACCTTCAAATCGATACCCTGCCCACTTCAGCGCAGCAGGTGCCACAGCTTTGTCGCCAGTAACCACCGTCTGACTACCTACTGCTGCCCCACCGTTACTGTCAAAGTCCACCGTGCGGCTGTTAAATGTCCACTTCGCGTACAGCGTGAGGTTACCCGTCACCGATGTCGTGAAGCTATAGGCTTCATTCAGTGCGGCGTCGCTGTACCAACCGTTAAATACGTAACCGTCCCTCGTCGGTACGGCAGGCTCCGTAGCATTGCCGCCGTTTTCCATACTCTGGTTATCCACCGAGGATCCGCCGTTACTGTTGAAGGTGACCGTGTAAATAGCCGTCCATTTCGCATACAATGTGAGGTTATTCATCACAGGTGTCGTGAAGCTGTAGGCTTCATTCAGACCTGCTTCACTATACCAACCTTCAAATACATGCCCTGCACGGGTCGGTGCGTCAGGAACTGTTGCCGTGTCACCTTCACTCACGGACTGACTGCTCACCGATGATCCGTTGTTACTGTTGAAGCTCACTGTGTAGCTGTTCTTCGTCCACTTCGCGTACAGCATCACATTCGCCATTACACCTTCCGTGAAACCATAAGGTATCATCAATTCGCTATCGCTATACCAGCCATCGAACGTATACCCTTCCAGCATCGGAGCGCCAGGAGCAGTAGCCACGGCACCTTCATTCACCGTCTGTTCTGTGACCAACGATCCGCCGTTACTCTCGAAAGTTACAGTGTAGGTATTCGGTACATATACCGTCCATTTCGCGTACAATGTCAGGTTTCCAGTTACCACCGTAGAAGTGAAATTGTACGCGTTAATTAATTCGCTGTCGCTGTACCAACCGCTAAACACATAGCCTTCCCGCTCTGGGGCAACAGGGACCATAGCCTTGGTTCCTTCATGCACTGTTTGGGCATCTACTACCGACCCTTCATTACTCTCGAAATTTATCGTGTAAGGGATCAGCCACTTCGCATACAGTGTGAGATCCGCCGTCACCGCCGCAGCGAAGTCGTAAGCATTCGTCAACGTGTTATCACTATACCAGCCGCCAAATACATAACCATCTCTCATAGGTTCATTTGGTGCAATGATCGTAGCTCCATACCCCACAGTCTGGGTCGTATTTTCAGACCCATCGTTGCTGTTGAAGCTTAGGGTAAAGTTGTTAATTGCCCACTGCGCGGTAAACTGGACATCTTTCGCAGGCATTGTCGGCGGCGGCGTTGGCGACCACTCCATAAAGCTATATCCCTGCCTTGTCGGAGTGCCCAGACGTAGTAGCGTCGTCGCTCCGAAAGGAACGTTATCCGTTTTATTTGCTGCTCCAGAACCGTTATAATCAACCGTCATTTGGTATACATCACGCTTATAATATACCTTCAGCGCCGTTTTTCCGTTGCTCGTGATTAGATCCGTCAGTACCGAAATGCTGTCGTCCCGCACGAAGCCATCATAGAATCTCGGCTTGACGTCCGTCAAATTCGCCTCGGTACCCGTAACTCCACGATACGATTCCGTATCTGCAACCGTATAGGTGTCACTTCCGATGTTTTGCAGCAAGTACACGACCTGATAAGGCGTACCCTCTCTTCCCGTCCACTTCGCTGTATACGTAGTATCCTCAATCGGCATCGCACTTGGAACTTCTGGCGACCAACCGGCAAACGTATATCCCTGCCTTGTCGGTACAGGTATACGAGTAGCGATGTTCTTACCAACGGCTTCTGTTACCGAGATTTGGGGCGCACCGGCATAACCCCCAGCGAAAGTCATCTTTCGATTCTCCGGATAGTAATTAACTCTTACGACTGTAGAGCCGTCGCCCTTGATTAATACGCCGCTCACCGTTCCAGTCGCATAGCCTTGCTCCTTAAACCTGTCGGAGCTGATTCGTATCTCCGTGTCCGTTGTTCCAGTCATATTTTCCGTATCCACAGGCGGAGCTTGTACCCTGCTGTTCGGGTCTAGCACATAATACTCAACGGTATACGGCGTATTCTTGTTCGCAATCCAGTGCGCGTACAGTTTCCGATCTTCCGCAGCCATTCGGCTCGGAATCGTGATCTTCGTGCCGCCGGAAGCGGCCGTATACCAGCCATCAAAGGTGTATCCTGGATATACCGGGGTGACCACGCTAATTGGCGCGTTATACGGAGCCGCCACAACCTGGGTCACTCCGCCGTTCTGCGGATCCAGCTGAAGGATGTAGTCACCCACTCTAGCAAGCCAGCTTAACTGAATCGTACGCTTGAGTGGATCGGACGTGAACGACCCCGGCGGCCCCTTCCAGGTGATAACCAGATTGCCATCACTCACCTGAATCTTCTTGTCCACCACTTCAATCGTCCCGTTTACTGCGTCATACTTGAAGTTCGGATTGTCCACCTGAATATCGAAATTCGAGCGATCATAAGCCCGTTTATCCGTAGCGCCTGTCTTCAAATCAAAGGTATTCATTGTGGCCCACAACTCCGGTACAGCGATGGATGACGCAGAACCCGCCATGTTAACTTTGAGCGACTTATCCTGTGGATAGGCGAAGTCGTAGACGTTCTGTTCTTCTCCAATCGTATACAGTGGCCACTCTTCATCGACCAGCTCTACGCCGCCGGAAAGCGCGCCATCTCCTAATTGAGCGCCGAGTTCGACCTCCAAATAGATGCCAATCTCAACGAACAGAGCGCCTAGAGACTTCGTACTCTCCACCCCGCTAATATTTTTCAATTGATAATAGAAGTAGCCCCACAGATTCACATACACACCGGGTTCTACAGCAAGCCCGATACTATTCAACTTGACGCTTCCAATCCCCGCTTTGACCTCCATATGAATACCAGCTCGTAAACCGATCGTCCCCATTACATAAAAGGTAAATTGGTAATCTCCGTCTCCAGGCAAGCTGACCGTATTGCTCGAACCACTAAAACTCAATACGCGCAAGCTAACCGAGTAGCGCTTGGCCATCTTATAGTAGAAATCTGCTCCCACCGTCAGGTTCACCTGGGCGCTGACCACAAACTCCGCTTCAAATTTGACTTCCACAATACCTAAAGCCACGCGTACGCTCTTTTCAAAGAGCTCTTTCTTGATTAACGGAACCCACTCCGTGTCTTGCTCCAACATCTCTTGATACTTTTCCTTCAACGATTCCGCATCTACGGCAGTATCTTGCACACCCGCCATTACCGCTTTAATCTGTGTCGCAATGTCCTGAACCTTGCCCAACCTGCCAGCGTTCTTCTCGCCCACCCAGTCATTCAGTGCATCATTTAACTTATCGTGTTCAACGAGAGCTATCTCTGCCGTGATGTTCATCCCGGTATAGCTATAAGCATCCAGATTCGCCGTAATTACATAATCATCAATGCTGTACCAGTAAGGAATCCCCCACTTTTTCAGCCAGTGCCCTTTCATATCCCCATTGATACCGAGGTCCAGACTCATCTCCTGAACGAATGTACCCGTCATATGGATGACAAGATCGCTGTCTTCATTGATATTAACAACAATATCAGCACCCACTTGTAATGTAGCGCTTACGCCTGAGGTTCGGCCGTCAATATTCTTCAGCCTCGTGCCGAGTGAAGCAACAACGGTCAGATTCTCCACACTTACCCGGCTCCCTTTACCGGACGCTAGGGAGGACTGAGCCTTGATCTCCTGAATTTCCTTTGTCTCCATGGCGATGTCAGACAGATAATCCGCGGCTTCATTGACGAATCCGCTGTCTCTCGCTTGCTGCTCAATTTGCTCTTCGAGCTGTGCAATCTGTTCTTCCGACAACAGATCGTCGCCGTCAATTGCTTGCTTCTGATAGATGTTGAAGACATTCTCAATATCTTCAATGGTGGCATCGGTATACGTAATGACGTCCATCTCCGCCTCAGGCGTAATCGACGTAATGCGTCCATAACCGGTTACCTTAGAACCTTCTTCGGCGAATTCACCTTCATAGAACCCGATAAAGTCTCCCACATCGACCGTGGTCAGTTGATCCAAACCAAAGGGCTCGTACAGGCCGTCGCTGTAGTTCATCGCGGTATGATCTACCGTGATGGAGTGGTTACTGGGATCTCCATCCGTATCTGCCTCTACGCTCACCGGTAGCACATCTGGCTTGAGCAACACTTGTTTGGCATCTGCGTGATCATAGGTATAGACACTTCCATCTACCGACGTGATCTGGACATAGGCCACATCACCATCGTCTTCACCAGTCGTTTCGACTGTGCGCAGTTTGGGACTAATTCCCTCATAGATGGCTACGGTATCACCAACTTGAATCACCGTGCCAGTGCTTCCGGTGTACTTGAACGTTCCACTACTCGCATTCACTTCGGCGAGTGCATTTTCGCCGCCTACCGTCGTAGTAACGACTGAAATCGCGGGCGAATCGACATCTGCTCCATTTATCACCATATCCGTGACATCCGTGAACGGAATGTAGATCATGTTCGGATTGAGCGGAACATTCATGACTTCTTGTTTAGCAACGCTAAATACATAAATACTTGTCGTCGCGTCTTGGCCTTGGAAGGACAAACTGTCATCCGTCAACGTAAGTTGATATGTGTTACCTTCAACGAACTTGCCATTTTCGGCTGCTGACGATACCGTGAAAACTCCGTTCCCGCCAGAGACGGTAACCCCTTCGAATTCGGGATTCGCCGTATCCACGAAGTTCATCCCCTCTTTGACCTGGGATTCCGTTAGACTGCCCGATGAATCCTGCACCTTAATGGTGAAGTTCGGCGCGACATCCAGTACCGAATAGCTTGGTACGCTCTGTACGGCACGATCTATGCTATCAGTATACTTCGCATACAACTTCGTATCCGCAGTCAAGGTAGTGCCACTTGCGAAGATGAGTGAAAGATCACTATCCACAAACCACCCTTGAAATATATATCCTTCTTTTGTTGGAGCAGGTAGATTATTTAGCACCTGGCCTTTTCGTACCGTCTGCGCAGCAACTGCCGTGCCTCCGTTGCTCTCAAACGTGAGCGTATACGCAGTGGAACCGGCGCCAGGGCTACTTTCGTTGTCTCCAGGCGTTCCGCCACCGCTGTTACTGCCGGGTGACGGTGTTGGCGTTGATGTCACCGGCGATGTCGGTGTCACCGGCTTTTGATTCTGATTTTTCCACGCCTCTACAACCGCGTTGTTGCGCATGAAGAGAACCGCTGCTTCCGCGCGAGTCGCTTGCGCACGCGGATTGAAGTTCCCCTTTTCGTCCCCGGTGAACACACCGGCTTGCCACAGCTTGATGACCGCGTCAGCCGCCCAAGGCGATACATCCGAGAGATCGCCCGGCTCTGTCGTGACCGGATTCTCGGTCTGATAAGGGATCTGTTCGCTTTCGAAATACCGCAACGTCATCGTCGCCATTTGCTCCCGAGATACGGTAGCATCCGGCGAATATTTCCGATCCCCCGTGCCATCGGTAATTCCCTTCTTAACCGCCCATTCGACATATGGCGCATACCAGCTGCCCGCCTGTACATCGGCAAAGCTCGAAGTGGAGTACGCCCCCACATCGACTCCGGCCATCCGTCCAAGTGCCGTTACATACATGGCACGTGTCATTGTCCCCTTAGGAGAGAAGCTACTCGCGTTCGTTCCGCTGAATATGCCCTTCTCCTGCACATGGACGACTGCATCATAGAACCAGTCGGTGTGACTCACATCCTGGAATCCAGTGGATGTGATTACTTTTGTCTTCTGCATCGGCAGTTCAGCCGCTACTGCCGATTGCGCTGGTAATAGGGGCACGGCAGAAACTATTAAGCTGATCACCAGCATCCACATTAGGATCTGCCGGCTCACCTTCCATCCCTGTCTTACTTTCTTCACTTTCATTCATCCCTTCTATGTATAGATCAAACTAAGACCATCCAAAATTGGTTTCTAATCAAGCTAATCAACAAAGCCAGACTAATAGCGGATACCACTGACCCAGATCGGGATCATTGGTCTCCTGCAAGTCAGTTCGCTCGACACGCGGAGATCAAGCGAAAAAAATTTACAGATTGAATTCGTTCACCGACCTTTCTGATCAGTTGCAGTCGAATTGTGACACCGACACAGCAAATTATGTCGTTTTTTCTTCCGTATTTTATCATGCGAGATAGGGGCGCTTGTGAATTATAAAGAAAACTTTAAGTAAGCAACCACTCGCAAGTGAGAACATCAATGACATCAAAAAATAGCGGCGTAGGGAAGGTAACTCCCACACCACTATTTTTCATGAATTCTTAAGCTAGTCTGCAATCCATTCCAGATGATTCTCTTCTCAACGATTCATCTACCAAAGCGACTATAACGAACTGTTCTTCCCCCAACGCAGTCTTGGAGGAAGTGAAAAAACACTAATATGCCTCTTGGGTTTCAATGAGATAAAAGGCTCCTGCTGATTCTTCGCCACATTGTGGGCGATATGCCTGAAGCGCAGCCCGCTTTCAAACTCGGGATTAAGCGCAATCGGAATGCCCTTATGTACGGAACGTATAATTTCTACATCGGCATGGATCACGCCAATCACACCGATATTGAGAATATCGATAATATCCTGCATCTTTACCGTTGCCGAACGGGCTTCCTGTCCGTCGGCCATATTAATGATGAGCTGTGGCGGAGCCGGAATCATATCTTCTAATAATCCGATTACGCGATCCGCGTCCTGAAGCGATGTACGATGAGGTGTAGTAACGACAATAGCCTCATCTGCTGCCAAAGCCGCATTCCAGAATCCATTTTCAATGCCTGCCGGCGAATCGATCAGCACATAATCATAGCCCTGGGCTATTTGCTGTACAACCTCGCCAAAAACTTGCGGATCATCGTGATGCACCGCGTCGTTACTACAGGAGATAAAGGACAAGGTACTGATTCGCTTATCTTTGACGATCACTTGATGTAAAGCACATTGACCCGTCAGAAAATCAGAAATATGATACCTTACCCTATTACTCAAACAAAGCGGAATATCCAGATTTCTCAATCCAAAATCAGCATCGATCAGGCAAACGCTGCTCCCCGATAAGGCAAGGGCAGTCCCGAGATTAGCCGTGACCGTTGTCTTGCCAACTCCACCTTTCCCTGATGTGATACATATAACTCGTGCCATCGGAGCCACTTCCTTCTCTTCAAGTACTAATGCGGGACAGCAAGACAACCATTTCTTCACGTATTATCGTTTGATCCGGCTTGAATGTAACGTCCTCGTAGCTAATAATCAGGTACAATTTGATGAAATATGTGGTTATATCGACCACAGTGATTTTATCATGATGGATTATCCTACTTGAGAAACCTAAAGAAAACTTTAAATCCGTGCGTATTGGATCGTTTAATTCTTCGGAGAGATGGCACATCATTTTGACGAGGATGGAAAAGCGCAGACTGGTGTTGAGGAATTCAATATCTTGAGTCGATTATGAAGCTAGTGGAAAAAACAAAAAATGGGCCAATAGCGTCAGGTACTGCTCCAACGCCATTTTCCCATTTATAATAGACTACCACCCTTACTGCTATATTCATGCTTGTGACGTACTGTTAGAAACCAGCATATATCCGCTCCCCCGAACCGTAATGATTCGCTCGGGGTCGGCAGGGTCAGACTCAATTTTTTTGCGTAAATTACTGATATGTACAGCAACCGTTCTTGTATCCTCCAGACTTTCCATTCCCCAGATGATTTGAAACAACGTATCAACACTGACGACACGATTTACGTTTTGTGCCATATAGGACAGCAGACTGAATTCTTTTTTCGATAAAGAGATAGGTATGCTCCCCATGTTGACGGACTGCGTGTAGAAATCCAGTGTCAAACCCGGTAACTCCAGCAGTTGTTCCCTTCTACCCGTCGACACTCTGCGAAGGTGAGCCTTGATCTTGGCCATGAGCACTCCCGGACTGAACGGTTTGGTCACATAATCGTCCCCGCCATAGGATAATGCGCTAATTTTTATTTCGTCTTCCTCTTGACTGCTCAGAAACACAATCGGCGCACTGGTGAGATTACGCGCATTCCTGCACCAGTCAATACCGTTTTCATTAGCCAGCAATATATCCAGTATAATTAAATCCGGCTCAAACGATGTAAGCAGCTCCATCGCTTCTGACCCGCTATGACTGCAGGTGGAGACAAATCCCTCCCTATCACAATACACCTGCACAATCTCGCATATATGAGGATCATCATCAACGATCATGATTTTGTGCGTGTCCATCTCATCACCCCTTTCCTTCAATCACCGTACAAGGAAACGTTACATAGAATGTCGCCCCCATCTTGCCGTCGCTCTCCGCTCGAACCATGCCTCCGTGCGCTTGTACGATTTCCCTGCAAATTGCAAGCCCCAGTCCACTGCCCTCTATGCCCATTCCCGGCCGATCATATCTGTAATTACGTTCGAAGATTTGCTCAAGCTGATCCGGAGGAATCCCCATGCCAGAATCCTGTATGCTAATGGTCGCATAGCGAGCATGATTCATCACTTCCACAACTAGTGCAATACGCACCAGCCCCCCGCTGGAGGTGAACTTCATGGCGTTGGATACTAGATTAAATAAGGCCTGTTCTATTCTTTTCGCATCCATCTCGACAACTGGCAAAATAGATCGTCTATCCTCGGTATCTCCGATATCCAGTATGAAGTCTAATCCTGCGTCTCGCACTACCAACTCATATTGTTCAAAAAAACCATGCAAGAAAGGAATCATCTGAATCGGCTCCATTCGGTACGAGACCTGTCCGGTCTCCAAATGCGACAAGAAGGATAACTCCTCGATCATACGGTTAATCCTTATCGTGTTCTCCCGGATGTACTTCAGATATTGCTCATTACGTTCCGGCTTGACCCTGTCCTGTATAGCTTCTACATATCCAAGCATGCTGGACAGCGGCATACGCAGATCATGCGTAATGTAGGCAAGAAGCTTCTTCCTCCCTTGCTCGGAGTGAAGCAACCGGTCATACGAAGTGCGGAGATCATCATGAGCTGTAGATAAGGCCTGAGTTCGCTCCTGCACGGTCCGTTCCAGATTCATATTCATTTCGATCAGCTTGTCGTTAACGTCCTGCAACTCACGTGATATTTTCTCCTCATTGGATGCTGTCCTCGTAAATCTCGAAGAAAGCAGAACCATCTGTGCCATCGTAAATATCAATAAGCCAAGCGGGGATGTATTTCCGATCAGCGACCAACCGTTGTAATATAAAAAATCGTTGACGACCGTGACCAAAGTAATCACCGACACCAGCAGGAAGATCAACGCTCCCTCCATACGTCGCACAGCCGCCTGAACCAGCCCGATCATCAGATAGACCATATGTAGAACAACCATAACACCGATCATCAACAGAAATTTCGTATATATAATTGCAGGGGTTACCACTACAAGGATACAGAATGCACCAGTTACGATCCGGGTGCCAAGACGAAACCATCGCGACACATAATTCGGAAAAATACAATCAAAATACATGGTGATGATATAACCGCTGAGGCAAAGAATCAGATATTCGATCTTGAACTGCAATTCCCAAGGAAAATGAGGCAACCATTGTGTAAAGATAAGCTCGCCGTTGAACAAGGATCGAATACCAAGCAGTACAGTAAACAGGCCAAAATATAACGGAGCTTTATCCTTACGTCGCAGCATGAACAACAGCAGATTATACAAACCGATCACTAGCAAACTTGCCGTGATGAACATATCCCTGGCAAGATTCAGATTGGTCTTGGTCGTTAGTACGTCACTGCCACCCAGCTCGATATTCTTGGTAATGCCGCCCCGATGATGTTGGAAGTTGGAGACTTGCATGACCAGCTCTAACGTGTCGCTTTCAGGCTGAAAATACACCAGCTTTGTTTCCAGTTGCGGGGTCATGCTGTGCTTGTCCTGACCAACCTCACCAACTTCTGCCAGCAGCTCGCCATTGACCCATAATTTGTACGCATTAAAAATGCTAGGCAGCCGCAGAGCAAGCATCTTATCTCGATCCTGTTCGCTTAGATGAACGACCAGTCCAAAGGTTGCATAGCCTGTACCGCTCAGCCGCTGACCTTCTAACGGGTAGCCCAGCCAGGAGCTTGGGATGTTAATCCAGTGGTCCTGATTTCCTTCCCTTGCCGAACGAACCCGCATATCCTCAGGCGACAGCAGTTCTTGCCAATAGAACGCCCACTTCCCTATTAATTTTTGCGGATTCGTACTAAGTTGAGCCTGCGTTAAATCCAGAATACCTTCTTCACTTTGGAGCCTAGGAGAGTCCGGCGAAGAGAGGACGACATAGCCTGTAACCAAACCAATAACAGCAGCAATGATATACAACCAAACCTTACGAGAACCGACTCGGAGAATCTCCCTCATGATGAACCCAACCCCATTCTACAAGAGCGCAATAAGTAAGTTGATCATCCAAATAATATCATCATTACAGGAGAATGTACCCTGCAAATTTCTAGCAGGTGTTGACAGCTAACATCGCGATGAGACCCTTTTGACGACACGCGCTTAGCTGGGTACGACGCCACAAAAAAAGTACGCACTTTGAAGTGCGTACTGATATGAAAGAGCTTATTCGTAATGGATAATTCGATCACAATCTGCATGTGCCAGATTCACAGATGACTCATGCATTATAGTGAATTATTAATGATGTCTGCGAATGCATCCCTGTTGTACGTATCATCCTGAATGCGCCATTCCCCCTGATCCTGCAAAAAGGTGATATCGCCCGATAGCGGAATGGACTTGAACTCCTTGCCATTCTCGTCTGTAAATTTCAGATCTAGCGTGTACTCCACCAGAATCCAGTCGCTCTTGTTATCTTTGATCTTGGTTTGTATATTTTCAGGATGCAGTTTCGCTTGTTCGATGTGTGCAACCTGAAGAGGCAATACAATATATCGATTAGCCATGTAAGCCTCATAATTCCTGGAGGTCAGGAATGGCTTCATCGTGTCTCCTTTGGCCAATAACCCTTCCATCTCTAACGTATCCTCATAGTCTTTGCCATCCACAGTGAGTTCTGTTGTCTTATACTCCAGCGACATTTCGAGCGCTTGTTGCTGCTCCTCCGCAGCCGCCTTCTGGTCCCCCGTATCACTTGGCTGCTCCGTTGCTGGTGGAGTGACGGGTTCAGTGCTTTCCGCTGGTTCAGATGGTGTACATCCCATTAACATGGCGGCGGAAAGAAATAATATACCAATCACATATGCCAACTTGCGCATGGTTAACCCCTCCCTTTCTCGTCAGTATTACTCTCAATTATCCCTTCAATAGGATATAATGTCCAGTTATTGGGCGTATCTGAACAGACACCCAGTGAATTACATCCATTGGGTGTCATCTTCATCATAGATTGTGTTATAGTCATCGGGAAGTGATTTGGAGGAGATAATGATGATGATCAAAATTACAACTGGACCAACTCTCGAAGGACAGCGCCTGCGGGTCCAATAACTGCGTGTTTCCTTCAACAATGAAGGTGTGAAAGCTATGTCAACTTATCAAGTCTTTCCTATGATCTATGATTCCAAGGAACAGATTGATGCTATTATTTTACTCGAACAACAATGTAAACAGCTTGATTCCATTCATCTGAAAGCAGACCTTGACCATATCAGTAAAAAAGACGGAGACCATGCACTCCTCTGTTATCGCCACGGTGATTTGGTAGGACTCCTCAGTTGGTATCCTTCCGACACCGTAACCGGGAATATTAATGCCATCGTACACCCGCAATTTCGCCGCAAAGGTGTGTTCAGCAACCTACTGAAAAGGGCCATCCTGGATATGAAACCACAGGGAATCAACCAACTCAGTTATCGCGTTCCTCAGGGCTTATCTCCGGGTGTTCATACTGCCCAATCCCTTGGAGCCATTTATGATCGTGCGGAGTACTCGATGCAACTTGTGAATGAAGTCCTTTCGGTTGTGGAGCCACCTGAACTAACGTTGTCCGTGGCAGAAACCGAGGATATGGAGTTTATGGTCACTTGCTCCTCCCAAGCCTTTGGAGATTCGGAGGACTGGACACGCGAGTACTTTATGCAAACGAATGAACCCAGCCGAGTCACCTATATTGCATGGCAGAATCAACTGCCTGTTGGGCTGGTACGGGTCAACTCCATTAATGCAACAACCGCATTTATTCATAACTTCTGTATCTTGCCTGCTTATCAGGGAAAGAAACTGGGGCGCACTGCGCTTAGCATCCTGGTTGATCTCCTAAGGAAACAAAGTTACACAGATATCCGCTTATCCGTTGTTACCGAGAACAAACGTGCTTTGAATCTGTACCGCAGTGTTGGTTTTGAAGTAAATTCTGAGTATCACTATTTCAACGGTAGTTTATAAAAGGCAGTAGAGAGAGATCGTTTTCCGCAAAGGGAGACGGTCTCTCTTTTTATATATTGGAGAATTGAAAAATCAATTTATAACCATCGAACGTTTGCCCGTACATCTCCCGATAGTTACCTTTGGTATAATTATTCACTGTTTTCCGCCAGAAAGATTGGCCAATCTTATTGTTCTCCGATGGATTGGTGAACAACTCCCAGTTTCCTCTAAACATGCCGAAGATCGTCGATGCCGCGTGTTCAGCAACGCCTACACCTCGAAATGGCTGCATCAGAAAGAAGTCATGTACAAAGAAATTCGTGCCTTGTGAACAATATGGCGGAGTAGCTATGAACGCAAAACCTGCCGGTATGCCATCCACAATCATAAGGAACGGATAAAGACACTCCGGTTTTTCCCACCAAATATTCTGTACATCATACTGATCCTGTAACGTTTTGTAATCAGGACTTGGCTCAAAAATGCCATGTTCGTTCGGGGTATGCTCTCCACCCAGACCATAATGTCCGGATAGATCATGAAGGTATAGCGGGTACATATTTTTAATCACATACGCCTCGTCTTTATTCGTTAATTTCACTTCTATATTCATATTATTCATATTCACCAACCTTACCAGATGATTTAAGGAGTTATTTTCAAGAACTCTCAACGCATATCCTTGTACCGTCAAATGAATTGTACGCGTAATTAACAACCTCGAATATGTAAAAAAGCTTTAATAACTATTCTTTATTCTTACAGGAAAAAGCCACATTCGATTGCTCGAACATGGCTTTTATAGTTTCATCCCTTTTTGCAATACACAATTTTCTTGATGCTATCGATGGATAAACAGTATTGGTCCGCAAGCTGATCGATGGTTGTTCCGGCAGCAAAAAGCTGGCGGATCTCGTCGTTCCGCTCCTGGACAACCCTTCTGCCACCCGAATTCTCGCCCCACTTCTTATGAGCATCCTTGGGCCTTGGAATATAGATCAGGCCTCCGGAGATATGACGCTGTATTTCTTTGAGTAATTCTTCCGGGAAGATTGTATCCGCATTAATATATTTCACGTTGCTCCACTCCTTAAAAGTTAAAATCTTTAAGGCAGCAGAGTCGTACGATGAACGCATTGGATATGCACTATAATGATATGGCGGAAGTGGATTTCAGGCTCTATGCAAACAACCGCCGTTGTTCATCACATGGACTCTGCATAGAGCGGGTCGTGAAACCTTTTATGAATCGAATCATGGTAGCCCCCCATTCAGTTAATCTTATTCGTGCTGAAGAACTTTTAACTGTCTATACCATAATAAGGTTTACTTTCCTTAATAGCAAAATCTACACGTTGAATCTGTAATATACCCCTGTTAATTCTTCTGATACGCTCCATAGCTTGTTTGAAATGTTAGCGTCATATAATTTTTCGATGATCTTAGCGCTCTTGGGATAGCCCTTGGTGCCGCCCATACCACTGGGAGCAATATACTCCCCTCCCGTGATCGTCGGATCTGCTGCAGCATATAAGGTAGGTAATGCCCCCATATGTGCCGGTTGACTAATGATTTTCAAAAGACTGCGCATGAATATATTGGTCTGTTTCCCCGAACCGAAGGAAAATAGATTGGTATGCGAAATTCCTGGATGAGCGGCGATACTCATGGAATCAATATGGGCGGAATTAAATTTATTCTGCAGCTCTCTCGCAAACATCAGATTGGCTAGCTTGCTTTGACTGTAGGACTTCATGGGATTATATCCTTTGGAGCCATCTAAATTATTAAAATCAATCGCACCATTATGAGCTGCCATACTACTTACAGTGACAACTCTCGATTTCGGAGTAGAGATCAATCGAGGCAATAGTAGACCCGTAAGCGCAAAATGGCCTAGATGATTACTACCAAACTGCAATTCAAAGCCATCTTTCGTCAACTGGAATGGAGGGTTCATAATTCCTGCATTATTAACGAGAATGGACAACGAATCGTATTGCTCAAGAAAAGCGGCTGCGAACTTACGGATACTAGCTAAATCGCTAAGGTCAAGCTGCATAACGATTACCTCTCCAGCTACATGCACAGACGACTTTATTTTATTAGCTGCCTTTTCACCTTTTTCCATATTACGAACTGCAATGATAACCTTTGCGCCTTTTTCAGCTAACGCTAATGCCGTTTCATACCCTAACCCGCCGTTCGAACCTGTCACAATCACTACTTTATCGGATACAGTCGGGATGATGTCTTTAGTCCAAACTTCGCTCATTTGTCTACACACCTTTCTTATCTCTTCCTTGATACCCTAATATCCAGCGTTTGAAAGCTCTTATCCCCCACCATACTGGCTTAAACTCCGTTCCAGCATCCCTCTAACCTGCTGCTGCAGTTCGAGCGGAGACACCACCTTCACTTCCGGCCCATAGGAGAGTAACTTTCGTGCTGTAAAAGAAAACTCTTCAGGCGGAATCAGTCCGCGCCACTCATGGCCTTCAACTGACTTGAACAACACATCTGACGCAGCAATCCTTGCTCCAAATTCCGTGAATTGCAGCACCACTTCTACGCTTGCTCTATCTTCTTTGGCAGCTAGCCATGCCTTTAGACTTGGAACAGATTTATCCACTGATTCCATAACAACCAACTGCTGCATGCGATCCACCCGATACAACAATACACGATCCTTATTCCGGGCTGGCATGTACCAATGTCCCTGCTCATAGTAGATGCCATAGGGAAAGACCTGTACTTTTTTAGGGCCACTGCGGGCATGATACATAAATTCGATTTCTCTCTTTTCTACCGCTGCACCCAATATTACTGTTGTTAAAGGCTCGGAATGCCCACCGGGGTGCTGGACAAAGGTGATATGCTCTCTCATTCGCATAATGAGATCCTGTACATCTTCGGGTAAAGTAGAGAAGTATTGCTCAGCCAGATGCTCACGCATTGATCCATATGGAAAATCCGGTACTTGCTGTAGATATTCCAGCATCATAAACAGCCCTAATGCCTCCTGCTGTGTCAGTTGAAGGGGTGGCAAAATCCGATTGGGCAACACCCGGTATCCTCCGTTCACGCCAACTTCTGTGTACAAAGGGAAACCCAGCGCCTGCAATGCATCCAGATCTCGCTGGATCGTACGAATCGATACGTCGAACCGTTCTGCCAATTCCCGGGCAGTGAACTTTTGTCTGGAATCCATCAGGCGCATGATCGCCAATTTCCGATGATTCATTTATTCAACATCCTAACTACGTCAACTTTTGTCATAGTTAAAGTGTATCATACATTTTAGAAGGGAGCGATGAACATGTCTGATAACAAAACAATTTTGTACATTGCTATGAGTTTGGATGGATATATCGCAAGACTGGACGGTTCGGTCGATTGGTTATTTGATGTGGAGGGTGATGGTGGAGACAACGGGTATGCTGCATTTTATAAAACAATCGGTAGCGTTGTTATGGGACGTTATACGTATGAAGAGGTGCTCACACTTTCCGAAGAATTTCCCTATGCGGATCGCCCAACGTATGTGCTTTCCCGCTCGGAACAGCCGCCCGCTCCGCATGTACAGTTTACAACCGAGGAGGTAGATACGCTCATTCCCCGGTTAAAACAAACTTCTGATGGAGATGTGTGGATTGTGGGTGGCGGCATATTGGTTCAAGCTGTGTTAGCAAAAAAATTACTGGACGAGATTGAAGTCGCCATCATTCCCAAGATTCTTGGCGAAGGCATCCCCTTATTCCCGACAGGCACTGTGCCAAGTCAATTCAAAATGGTCCGAACCCAGACACTTGGACAGATCATTTCGATTCGTTATGAGGTACAGAACAGCGGCACAGCGGATACAGCTTCGAATGTCTAGATAAGTAGAAAGGGAAAAGACCATTCTTATGATGAAGGGACCTCATCAAGTTAGACACCATCTAACCATTGGGGTACCCGTTCATGAAAGAGTGGTCTTTCCATTACCATGTATCAAGTATCAAGTATCAAGTATCAAGTTATCCTATCATTCCTCGTACATATTCCGCTAACACCTCTGCCGTCCTACGGTGAGATAACTCGCCTGGATGGGTGCGCGCACCTACCGTCTCTTCGGTTGTATCAGGAAGCTGGATGATTGAGACCTTGCGGTCTCCTGTCCCCTTTGTATACGCATCAACTGCGCGGTAGATGGCAGGCATCATGGGAAAACCAAGCATGCCATAAGCCCATACGAGTTGTGCATCTGGATTGTTTTTCCGAAGTTTGAACAGGAACCGTTCCACCGCTTTCTCAAAAGCAACCAGATCTTCTTCATGATACGTACCATCTTCGTTCAAACGCTGCTTGTACACCTTGCCCGTGTCGGGGTCTTTCCACTCCGGTGACTGAAATGCACCCCCATCATTGCTGCCCAGGTTCACGACTACCACATCCGGCTGCCAGGAACTAAAATCATGCTGATCTCCTAGCGCATCGTTACGTTCACCAGTAAGCAAGCCACAGACCTTTTCGTAATACTCGGGGATGTTCCCTTTTGGATTGTTATCCCAACTTGTCAGCACACCCCAGCCACTTTGCGAGATGACCCGATATTCTGCATTCAATGCCTCTGCTGTCATAAACGTATAATTATGTATGGCGCTGAACCACATCGGAATCCAATCTTCCTCCGCTTTCGCTCCAATCGCACCTTCTCCAGATGTAATACTGTCACCAATGAACTCTATCTTGTACGGTTTTTCCTGCACAGGCAGGAACGCTCCATCGGATTTCAACGCATGAATCTGCAAGGCACAACCCGGGTCACCACTCATCGCTTGAACATCTTTGACGATCCGTACATTCTTCACAACATCTGCGTTCATACCTCGGAATACACAGACCCAGTACCTTCCCGCCGTTAACATCTGTCTGCTCACCGGAACACCATTGATCAGAATGCTGATCCATGACTCATACATGTCATACTGCGACTCTACTTCAACCCATAGTTCGGAGCCCTGTACATTGAGTTCAACTGCACTCCCCGTCCAAAATAACGTCAACGGCGATCGCTCTCCAGTTGTTCTGCCATGCACTTTAAGATTTCCGATCTCAGGCAGAGCATATACCTTTAAATTCTCATTAGATATCACGGTGCAAACCTCCTACGTTTGGTTCAGATTATAAGCAGGCTCTCTACATGCCTCGGATGTACGCTTAACTGATATTATGCAACTTTTGAAGCGCTTCATCTTTGTTTTTCAAAAAGAAAACATGCTTGCCATTGTTACACTCATAGATGAAATCTCTCAGGCTCTTGCTGTTATGTCCTTCGAAATCTCCCACAATAGCAAGCTTAACATGATAGTTCACGTACTTCTGCAAAATCTCACCTGCAAGCTTGGTTTTCAGTTCGAAGAACTCTTCCGTGATGTTCGATTTGTCGATAATGAGTTTATCAGCATCATCGCTATACCTTACCGAAGCCATCAAATCCAGTGCATCTTGAGCATTGTTGATGACGATGCCATTACTTTCAATTATGGCGACCTTGGAATTACCTTGTTGAACAATAGTTATGTTCAATTCACTTTCTCCTCCTCTGGACATCGTTTCTTTATAATATCTCGCAGTTTTATAATAAAAAGCAATAATCGTAAAGTGCGTTCAATCATTAGCGTGATTCCCTAACCTCGAGTTGTCCTTTCTTAGTAGTTATAGACTGTAATTCATATGATATAATGGGGTTATTTCCTAACTAAACAAAATCTCGTGACTTGCGAAGAAAAGAGGTGTCCATGGACACAAAGTGGCTAGAATGGGCAAAACAGATTCAAGCTATCTCACAAACAGGTTTAACCTATGCCACGGATGTTTATGATATCGAGCGATATGAGGAATTGAGGCGCATTAGTATTGATATCTTAAGTAACTATACTTCTGTTAACAAAGAGAAAATATCACTTACATTTGCAAGTGATTCAGGTTACGCAACGCCTAAAGTCGATATTCGCGGTGTTGTTTTCAGGGAAAACAAAGTGCTTTTGGTTCGAGAGAAATTAGATGGGGCATGGGCATTACCAGGGGGATGGAGTGACATCGGCTTATCACCATCAGAAGTAGCTGTGAAAGAAATTAAAGAAGAATCCGGTTTTGATGTTGTACCGATGCGGTTGTTAGCAGTATTGGACAAAAAATTCCATGGACACCCACCTGAGCCTTATCACGTATATAAGATGTTTATCCGCTGTGACATTGTGGGAGGGCATGCGGAAACAGGTGTAGAAACCAGCGCAGTTGATTTTTTTGCTATCGACGCTTTACCTGAATTATCATTGGAAAGAAATACGCTGGAACAAATTAAAATCATGTTCGAATTTCTTGAACAACCAGATAAAGAAGTAATTCTGGATTAAAATAATACCCCCTTCAGCTTGCCCGTCTTTGGTGAAGGTGACCTCGACACCGCCGATGGTCACCTTCCCGGGTTTTCATATCCTCCAACAGACAGAGGCATATGATGCCTCAATTATTCATCTTTTCAAGCGTCTCCATATAGAACACATGCAGGAACTTTTTGATATTAACCTTGCCTTTGTCACCTGTCTGATCTTCTTCCATGGCTCTCATCTTCATTCGAATATCCTGGAAGTCAAAGTAGAGTGGCGCATAATGCTCAAACTTGTGGTTGCTATAATCGGTGAGTCCAATCGAGGCCATGTTCGTTAACGCGGCAATTACCGTTCTGCGAATGCGCTGTTCCATCGCCTTGCTCTCTTTCTCCACATCCTTGGGCGTTGACTTGTACGTCTGGGCCACCGCTTCATAGGACTCCTTCAGTGGCGGCCACTCCGCGACCTGCTTCTGATCAATCGCATACTCCATGAGAGCCACAATATCCTTGCTACCACTTTCTCCGATAATCCCCAGATCCATTAGAATGCTTCGTGCCGCATCTCGCACCGTACGACCTTGGGCAGGGGCCGGCGCTTCCACCAGATTCAATCGAGCCATCGACTGCTTGATCTCCAGCACGTAACGCTCATACTTCCACTGGTCATTCACTTTGCTGAGCACATGCTCCACTTCCACCCGATTAATCGGTTTATGAATGAAGAATTCAATGCCGTTCTGGTAGGCCTCCCCTACCATCTCCTTGTTCTCCACCTGAGAGATCATGATGAATTTACCGGTATAACCGCATTGCTTCAGCTTCGCTACCGTCTCAATTCCGTCCTGATCCGGCATCAGCAGATCAATCAACACCACATCAGGACGCAGATCCATGATCATCCGTGCGCCTTCTATGCCACCCTCAGCCATGCCCGCAAGCTCGCCGATACCACAGGATTCAATGATATCATGCAGCATGCTCCGACTTACCACATCATCATCCACGATCATGATAGAAAGTGTCATCGACATCGGCCCCCTTGATCAGATTTATTTTGGGAATAGCTATAGCAAATGTAGTCCCTCTCGCTCCCGGAGGCGCCGACTCTACCTTAATTTGTCCCGCCAACAACTGAACGATATCACGTACATGGGACAGACCAATGCCCGTCGCGGCAATGCCAACTTCATTGAACTTTGTTGTATAGCCCGGTTCAAAAATAACATCCCGTTTGGCTTCAGGTACGCCTTTTCCAGTGTCCATCACGACGAAATGCACGTTTTCTTCCTGCTCATATATACGAATTCGAATCGTCCCATCATGCTCAATCGCCTCTACCGCATTGGCAATCAGGTTATTCATTACCGTGAGAAGAGGAATGTAATACGGAGACTCACAATCAAACTGTTGTTCGATGTCGATCTCCACCTGCTTATGCAACATCTCGCTATATTTTCGGTTTGCTTTGCTGGCAAAGTTCAGTACTTCAGATAGGCTCATGTTAACCGCTTTTTCGTTATCATACAGCTTCAGCAGACCCGCTAGAATACGTTGTGAATCCTTCTTTACTTCATGAATCTGCTGAGCGATGCCCAGCGTGCGCTGACTATATTGGTTCAAGTCCTGCTCCCGGAGATCGCGATATAGATCATAGCTGTCTGCTGTAATGCCTTCGATCGTATTCATCGCTTTCTTCAGGTAAAAGACCTCGCCATACAGACCCGAGTTCACACTCAGCATCTGCACCATCCGCTTCTCCTGCTCTGCATGTAAGAACCTCATCTGCCTCACCGCAATGCTGTTATATAGCCCAATCACAAAGTAACTTCGCAGACCACCTACCACAAGCAGATACAACCATTCCTTCATATAAAAGATATTGGTCCCGCTTAACATTCCGCGAAAAAGCAGCTCAACAAGATTAGAGGAGAAATCGATACATGTGATTAACCCGCCGAGCAGAAGAGGCTGCATCTCATGGAATCGATGCTTGAACTTGCTAAGCCCATAGGCAAAGACCACATAATACACACCTGCCCCCAGATTGTCCCGCATGCTTTCCAGTATAGACACCGTCTGTACATGATTGATGAGATCTGCTGACTGAAACAGCAAATTCGCGATGCCTGTCAGGATTCCTGTCTTCACATAAGACAAGTGTGGCATGATCATCAGCAGAAATAAAAGGATGCTAACCCCCAGCCCGATTCGGAAGTAATCTTCCCGGAACGGATTTATCTTGAATTGCGCCCCTACCGCAGTGGTAAAGGCAATGGCCGTCATCTGCACATTCTCATTTTTGACCCAATTGCGCATCGATCTTTTCACCCACTATAACAACGTTTAGCGCCCAATGCCGGAACCCGCGCTTCTAATGTTAAATATACTAACATATGAAAGAAGCATTAGAAATAATTAAAATTAGGGAATGAACGCTCAAGCAAAATAAAAAGGCCGGAAGTTTTCACTTCTGCGGCCTTTTCCTTATATCTCATCTGGAATATCAAATGATACCATCGTTCCCTCCCCCGGCTCACTTACGATCGATAATCCCTGACCATAACGTTGTAGCAATCTGCGGTTTGTATTCACAATGCCTATTCCGCCTTTTCCACCTGGCGTAGCATGTAGCAGCTCTGCAACCTTCTCCGGTTCGATGCCTTTGCCATTATCCTTCACCTCAATACGGGTATAACCCTCATGACGAGTGATCGATAGGCATAACGTACCGCCTACATTGCGGCTTAATAGTCCGTGTCTGACGGCATTTTCAATCAAAGGCTGAATGGATAGAGGCGGGAGAAGCAACGGAAGGTCCGGCTCTACGTTTAATACCACCGACAATCGATCTTCAAATCGTGTTTTTTCAATAAAAAGATAGGCTTCAACGAGTTCCAGCTCATATGATAATTTCACCAGTTCCCCTGTGTTGAGATAGTTGAAGCTGATCCGTAAATAGGATGAAAAAGCATCGCCAAGCTTCCGCATATGCTCTGTATCAATATCACTTAAGACCATAAGTGAATTCAACGTATTAAACAGGAAGTGAGGCTGAATCTGAGCCTGTAAATAAGCGGCCTCCATGCGCAGGCGCTCTTGGATAGACTGATTTAGCATGGTCAATGCACGTATCCGATATTTCAGTTCCACCGCATCTACAGGCTTCGTGACATAATCATTGGCCCCCGATGCAAACCCCGTGTAGATATCTGGCGGCTGACTTCGTGCCGTCAACAGCAGCACAGGAAGCTCCGACATCGAGAATTGTTCCCTCACCTTCTGGGTTAACTCATATCCGGACATATTGGGCATCATCACATCTGTAATGAGCAGATCCCACTGACGTGTCCCGAGCAATTCCATAGCTTCCTGACCCGAACCCGCTGTAGTTATATCATATGGTTCCGTCGAAAGAATGCTGACCAACACATCCAGATTCACCGGATCATCATCCACAGCCAGAATGGTAGCTCTCCCCTCTTTTAACAACGGGGCCATCTCTGCTGTCGCCAAGGCTTCCGCGTCCCCCATACCTTGGCGGGGTAACAGGAATCCGCTAGGTGCATCTTCCATCATCTCGGCGGCCTGTTCCCATATCAGGGGAAGTTGTGACTGACCCTGATCGGCGGCTTCATCCGCGAGTGGCAGATCGAAGCTGAATACCGAGCCCTTTCCAAGTTCCGAGCGAACCGTAAGTGCCCCGCCGTGCAGTTCTACAAGCTCTTTGCAGATGTTCAGCCCAAGCCCGATGCCTTGTCCATCACTGATTCCATACGACCCTTGTTCATACGGGAGGAAAATGCGCATCCGTGTATCCTCATCCATGCCAATGCCTGTATCCGTCACATGAATCAGAGCATGTCCTTCACGAATTTCGGCACTTACGGATATCGTTCCTTCCTCTGTATGTTTAAGCGCGTTATGCAGTAGATTATACAAAATCTGAACAAGCCTTTCTTCATCAGCCATGACCTGAGGGAACGATTCTGGAATCTCCATATGAAGGCAAACCGGTTTTCGTTCTGCCATGAATTGCAGCATGGCGATAACGCCAGGCACAACCGACTGTATGGAAAGAGGCCCCTGACGTAACTCAATGCGGTGCTCCTTCAGCCGGACTACATCCAGTAGATCACCAAGGAGATGTGACATCCGTCGACCGATCGTAATCAGCAACTCCATATCCTCCAGGCTCCGTTCATCCAACCGGTTTTTCTCTCGGGTGATCACGTTGTGAGCGATGTTAATGATCCCGTGCAACGGGGTCCGCAGTTCATGTGATGTATTCGCCAAGAATTGATCTTTAATTTTGTCGCCCTTCTGCAGTTCTGTGTTCAGCTTCATATTCTCCCTGACATTCCTGAAGTATTTCTTGAACCAATAGGCGGAGAAGCCGGTAATCGCAAAGATAATGTCAATGGGATAATAGACTGTTGTCACATCTTTGGCTGTCTCGACCACACTCCATATCAGGTTGGATATAATGCCTCCTGCAGTAAGCAGCAGAAAAACAATATCCCGGTCCGCCTGTTTCCTGAAGATCATCGTTCCGACGATGTATAGAAACCAGATCATGGATACAAGAAAGAATAGGTTAATGACGTTGTAATGGATCATGGCATAGGTAATATGAATGGGCACCACCACAATCACGGCCGTATAGATCAAGGTCATGACAACATGCCACTGTAGCCATGCCTTTCGTACATGAACCATCGTTAATCTCTGGAATAACAGAAGGATACAAGCATTTTGCAGCAACAATGAGATCAATCGAATTTTAATGCCCCAGGTATAATTAATAGGAAGCCATAACATCAATATATTATCATGACCCATCGTAACCGTGATGCCAACAGATAAAGTTAATACGGCTCCAACCAGCAAGGAACGTTCCTGTCGATTAAATGCGTAAAGAATACAGGCATACATGCCGTGGAGGAGCAGAACCAGAAAGGTGAGCATCTGAAAACCAATGGAATACCAACGCGAAAAATCAACGGCTGCCTGTGAACCAAAGCGAACAGGTTTGCTAATTCCGCCCATATACGGGCTATCGTAATTGGCTACACGAACCAATAGTTCAATGGAGGTTGTTCCTTCCTGATCATAGGTCGCTGTATATGAAGTGCTTCGGGGTATATATGTACTGCTATCCGCGGAGACCTCACCCATACCCCCGTCCGCGTCTCCATTCAACTCGATCTCGGATGAACTTCGGATTCCCTTGAACCAGAAGGTTACCGGCGTCTGAAGTGGATCTGTCAAAATGCGCAATCGATATGTTCCGTACCCGTACGAACTCTCTTGTTCCTGATTCTGTGCACTCCCCCAGTCTCCTGGGACCTGAACACTCTTCGCACCGCCATTCTTCTTCGCAATATCTTGTTGGGTCAGCAACTCATCCGGGTAAAGTTCCCATTCCCCATTCAAGTACATGACAGGGGACTGATCCAGATCCACATCTCTCAAATCAAGCACCCCGTTAACGGCGCGATGCTCATCTACTGTGTGGAATAGCTCCGACCATACCGAGCGCATGCCAATTAACACTCCAAAAATGATTAGCATGATGATCAAATATTTGTAACGGTCCATACGTTTCGTTTGAAGTAATTTCATTAATTATTTTTTCATGACTTTGGTTAAACCGAGCTTCCAGTCCTTATACCATTCAGTAATATCCTCACTGATCGGTATCTCCAAATCTTGCTCCATTCTGGTGGTTAAGAGACGATACTGCTCCTCCACACCGAGATCGTTGTGCATTTCATCATATAACTTCATTAGCATAAAATAACTTTCTTCTTCATCCGGAAGCATATGCTGGATACGTTGTGTACTCTCGACCACTTTCTCCACCAGCCCATGCTGCTGGTAATACAGACTTAGTTGTCTCATATGATACAGCCACAGATAGCGTAATCTTTCCCGCTCAGGTTCAGCCCACATGTATTCATAATTGCCAAGATAGGTACCCTTATATAGATGAAGCGCTTGCTCATAGGCATGAACGGTACTTGCGTTTACGACTTTCCATTGCCTGATTTCCCGTTCCCACTGCTCACTATCCAACTGAGCCTCACCCAATTCGAGTCGATAGCCTGCCTCCAGGTGCCCGCTCTGAATCGTGATCATATCCATATTGCAAGTTTTCAGGGTTTGGCGGACATGATACATTGCAGTGTAGAGTTGATGTGTCGTCTTCTCCTCTTCCATTCCCGGCCACAGAAGCTCCAGCAGAACACTGCGATGGATGACCTGGTTCCGGTGGTGAAGCAAGTATGCAAACAGCTCCTGCGCCTTGCTTGTACGCCATTTGGCCACCTGAACATCCTTGCCTGGAAGCTTAAACTGAATCTGATTAAAACAGCAAATTAAAGGTACGTTTGTATCCTTTGACCGCTGCTCGCGTTTTACGCTCAGTTTCTCTCTTACGCGGCTCACCGTCTGCTTCAATCGATCCTTTTGGATGGGCTTCATCACATAGTCCAAAGCCTGTAATTCGAAAGCATGCACCGCATATTGATCGTAACTGGTCACAAATATAATTTCGGTGCCCGGTGTTGCCGCCTGAATCTGTCTTCCCAGATCCATACCATCCATCTCCGGCATATGAATATCCAGAAATACAACATCAGGACGGTGCTCCACAATACCCGCCACAGCCTCTGTTGGATTCATATATGTAGCGATAATTTCAATGCCGCTTACTTCTTTTTCTAGTGATTTTTGAAGGCCTATCAACGCTAGACGTTCGTCGTCAACCAATATCACTTTCACAGGAGCTTCCTCCTCGACCCTGAGGTCTTGAGATTTATTTTCACTATTATATCATAGGCATTTTAAGTATTGAGGGTACTTGGTTATCCATTTTTAATTTTTAGCAATTTAATTGTATAATACTAAATAGAAGACAGGTTATCAGATCCGGTCTTGGAAGAGAGGAAGGTACCATATGTCAGATGTTAATCAAAGCTTTGGGCAAGCCCTTGTCAAATCATTAGTGGGGGAACGCGGTCATATCCGCATCGCCCGTGCTCTACCCGATATCGATGTCACACTTGCTGCTCGTACGCACGATGCCATGCCATATACGATCTATCAGTTGGTGAAGCATATGCATTATTGGCAGCAATTCATGCTCGAACACTTGGAAGGACGCAAGCCACAGCTCCCTGCTAACGTGAGTGAAAGCTGGCCTGAAGAGAAGGGTCCACAGGACGAAGCGACGTGGAAGGCAGATATTCAGGCATTCTTGGATGGAGTTGATCAAGCCGTAGCCATTGCAGAAACTGCACAATTAGATGATCCACTGCTCTATTTCCCGGGTGAAACTAAAGCAGGACTTCTGCGCAATATCGCCTCCCATAACTCGTACCATCTAGGGGAGATTGTTCTGCTACGTCGCTTCTACGGCGCATGGCCTCCTCCAGGTGGCGGATATCCGGCGTAAACCATATTTTCAACAGATCTATTGAACGAATATACAGATACATCTAAGCTGTGAAAGGACAATTGTTCCTTTTACAGCTTCTTGTGGTTATAGGTAATTAACCTCCTTTGAAGTGCCAATTATAACGCTCATATCCTGCTCCAGGCTCATATATTACTTCAAAGTACGTATATGACTTTGAGGTGCGTACTTCTCATCCTTCTTTTTCTGACCCACAATATGAACAGAAGAAGAGAGGAGCATGTCCATTGAAACCCGAACAATCCGTTACCCGTCACACCGCACTTGTCATTGGTGCTAGAGGCGTCATTGGAAGAAACCTTATTGATTATCTGATGACACTTCCGCAATGGAATGTCATTGGTGTATCTCGCCGCGGAGGAGAAGATGCCTCCGGTTTACGTTATATATCAGCTGATTTACTGAACGAAGCAGACACACAAGACAAACTGAGTCATTTAACGACGGTTACGCATATTTTCTACGCCGCGTATCAGGATCGCCCAACTTGGGCCGAATTGGTACAGCCCAACCTGGCCATGCTCGTCAATGTGGTGAATACCATCGAACCGATCGCTCCAAATCTCCAACATATTAGCCTAATGCAAGGTTATAAAGTGTACGGTGCACATCTGGGGCCATTCAAAACACCTGCCAAAGAAACGGACGCATATCATATGCCCCCTGAATTCAATGTCGATCAGCAACGGTTTCTCGAGGATCGGCAACCCGGAAGCAGCTGGACCTGGTCAGCCCTGCGCCCATCTGTTGTATGTGGATTTGCCCTGGGTAATCCAATGAACCTTGCCATGGTTATTGGCGTTTATGCTGCTATCTCCAAGGAACTTGGCTTGCCCCTTCGATTCCCTGGGAAACCAGGAGCGTATCATTCTCTTCTTGAAATGACTGATGCAACATTGCTGGCTCATGCAACCGTATGGGCAGCAACCGATCCGAAATGTGCCAATCAGGCATTTAATATCACCAATGGTGATCTGTTTCGCTGGAATGAGCTATGGCCCAAAATCGCTGCGTTTTTTGAATTGGAAACAGCACCTCCACTGCCCCTTTCACTTGCAACAGTGATGGCGGATAAAGAAAATCTCTGGAATTCCATGATTGAAAAGTATGGTTTGTTAAACACCCCTTATGACGATGTCTCTTCATGGGCATTTGGTGACTTTGTCTTCTCGTGGGATTACGATTTCTTCGCAGATGGTTCCAAAGCTCGCCGCTTCGGATTCCATGATTTCATTGACACTGAGACTATGTTTATGGATATTTTCAGAAATCTACGTGATCGCAAGATCCTTCCGTAAAGTAAATAAAATGCAAAATAAGCCGATTCCTGAATTCCAGAATCGGCTAATATAAGTCCCTCAACGGTCAGTAGTAGTTGGCGGCTTAAACAGAATTTTTCCTCGATCACCATATACATTCTCCACGTGTATATCGCCCCACCTACACATCAGATGAAGAATCTCTTTAAGACTCCATCCATACGCTGTTAACTCATACTCCACTTTAGGTGGGACCTGGTGATGGGAAATACGGACAATAACCCCCGCCTCCGTTAGTTCACCAAGTTGCTGAGTCAACACTTTCTGAGTGATCGCAGGGATCAGTTTCATCAGCTCACCATTACGTTTCTTGCCAAAGGTAAGATGGAATAGAATAACAGGCTTCCACTTCCCCCCGATTACTTCAAGAAAAGCTTCCACTGCGGTGTTATATACTTTGAGCGGTTCCTCCATATCACCTTCTGTCTCCCTTCCAGACAAAAGTACCTCCTAAACGAATGATGTGTTTTTGCACAAACAGTTTAAGGAATTCGAATTCTAAACCTCCGGGGTCATTAATCCCTGGATAAACGTCTCAAAGTTCGGTGCCAGCAGAATGGTCTCTTTGGGATTCTCCCTCTTCACATAAACGACCTCAGGTTCTCCATCATTACCGAATGAACGATAATCGAGCATGACAACCCCCGACTCCGAAGGAGAAACTGCGATGACTACACCAATCTCCGGATAGCCTTCACGTTCAATCAAAGTCCAGCTACCTTGTGCACCGGCTAATGTGCGAGGCTTCTCACGGCCAATGCCCAGTATGCCTTCAATTTCAACATAATCCGTAGCTCCTGTATCTGTATTCGCTACAGGGAAATAACGATTGCACGGAACGCCACCGTTATGTAGCTTCATCATCTCAATGTAGGAGACAGGGAGTCGGAACACCAATTGCTCCTCCACAGAGTCAATGAGACCATCACTTGGCGGATTGGACACATAATGCTCCAGTGCCTGCTCACTATCGTTCCAGAATTTGCCTGATTCCGGTCTGGGAACCGTTGGAAGGGTCGCTGCAACGTCAACGGGTACACGGAATTCTTCACTAGCCTCTGGATCCGTTTCAACTTCAGATTCAGATTCGGATGGCTCCTCCATTTTGCTTCGAATCCATTCCAGAAACTCCAGCGTATCTTCATCCTCAGGCTCCAATTGATCCGCTCTTTCGAACGCTTGCTGGGCATGCGCATATTGCTCCAGATAATAATAAGCCAGTCCAATCCGATAATGCCAAAGTGGGTCGCCTGTGCCCTCTTTAGCAACCGTCAGGAATTGTTCAACCGCTTCTTCATACCTTTCCAGGTTATTTAGCGCTCTTCCCAAATGGTTAACCAGCTCATAATCCCTTTCTTCCACAGGAATTGCTTGAATTGCATCTACAATTTCCTGAAACTCATCTTCTTCATGCCACTCTTGCAATTGAACCAACAGATCGTCTCTCATTCTCTTTTCCTCCCCGTTCATTCACTCATGATTACGTATTGAAAATTATACCACTATCCGGATCACCATCTCCAGCAATGGACTGCCTGCAAATTTAAATCAAATAGGTGTCATCCAAGTTCATTCAGACGACTTGGATGACACCCACTATGTTTGATCATGCAACTCGGACTACTTTACCTAAGAATCATTGGCAGAAAATTAATAATATTTATGTGTCGTCCTCGTTGTTCGGGACTGAATAAGGCCTACTTTCTGGATCACCTGCTGTCTGGACGTACCATTCCGTATACTCTGCTGCACCTGTGTCGGAATCTGATTCCGTCGGTTTACACGTAAACTGATAGGCTGTCACATCATTACCACGAACGGTAATTGTAATCGCCAGTTCCGGATCGCCCCAACTCGGATTTTCGTCCTTATACTCTCCATTGACTACTTCATTTTGAAATGATGGGCTGGTCATGAAATCTCGGGTCTGAACAAACAGACGTCCTACCTCATTTTCTCCCAACTGCTTTTTCACAATGTAGGCAAATTCCACCCGTGGAGTGGAATAACGAATCTTCGTCTCTCGAATTTTCGGAAACTCCTGCTTGATGTTTTGCTTATACGCCTTAATTGAAGCAGATGAAACATTAGAATAGGAAGTACATCCCATCAAGAAAATAATCAACCCTATGAAGACCGGTACCATCCAATATGTTTTATTACGGATCATATCTTCACCTGCTCTTACATTGCATTCGCAATTTAATTCAACAACTCAACACAATCGTAGACCCAACCTGCACTTAACCAGTTACCCAAGTCACTGGAACCACTGATCGGCGTAATCGTGATAGTGTTGGAACCATTGACGAAGTAGGATGCTGGAACATTCCAGCTAAAGGTTGTGTTGTTCCCACGATACGTACCAATGGTGAAGCTACGAGATTTGGGCTGTGAAGATGCAGCAGGATTGGTTAAAGCATGTCCATTAACCGTTACACTCGGTCTGCCATTATTGTAAGCTGCCGTAATACCGATGTTGAGCGTATGAGAAGATGCCGCTTGAGATGCATTCAAATTAAACGTTATTGTGGTTGGAGAATTCTGACCACGGAACTGGATTGCCGGGAATCGATTGGTCGCGCTGCCGGTGGCATAGGTGACAGGTCCCCAGCTTGGGTTGCGACTATCGGAAGGGTGACGGATCGGAATCGTCTGTCCATTCAGCAACTCCCGTGGTGTACCATCCCAGTTGCCGATTCGCCAGATGTTAGAGGCTTTACTTGGGTCATTGTTGATCGTACGTGTATTCAGTGTCGTCGTTTGCCCTGTCGTGACATTAACCGTTTCCGTATATACGGCCAGTTCTCCCTTATAAGCTGTCATAGTGTACGTGCCCGGGATCATGCTGTATTTGGCGGCCGCCCCACTTGAAGACGTCCCCACCCAATACTGGGCATTGCTATTAGCGAACCCAATTGTGTAAGCATATCCTGTATCCATCCCGGAGAGGCCATTAAGCACTACGTTCCCCCGACTGGATACCCAACCCTGCAGATTCAGACCAGACATCCAGCTGAAATCGGGTACACTTGGCGTACCTCCGGTTGTAAAGATCAAAGCGTACGGCCCATGTAGACCCAGGCGCCAATTCTCCGTCTGTGCATGTCCCGAGTTCATATAGTTATATACTTCCGTCTCTGTTCCACTTTGGAACTGGATGTCGCGGAAGAATGGACCACCAGAGCTTTTTTCCCGATTGCCGTAGGCCATAAATACACCGACGCCATTCCCCGTAACTCCACGAACGGATAAATCTTTGGCCTGATCATTACCATAATATTTGGAGGCCGACTGTCCATTGGCAAACCCGAACACATCCTGACTTTCAATCGCTCCGGTGTTACCCCTGTTGTTTGAATTCGCCGGAACACCTGTCAAAACACTACCATTACCACGGAAAATGTATCGCAGCTCCCCGATCGAAGGTTGAGCCGTGATATGCGTGGCCATGTATATGATATTCTCCCCACCACGTGAAGCATAATAGTGAGTTAGTGTGCTTGTGGATACCGTAATTAACACGGTTGATCCTGAAGGAGAGGTATTCCACGTCACATTGGCAGAGGAGCCCAAACCTGAGCCGATATGTGATCCTTTGTTGCTGTTCAGCTCTGTACCGTTCATTTTGGCCGATATAATATCCCCATTGGTTTTGTTCACCACATAGACTAATCCTGATCCGGTGTTTACTTCAATTCTGGAGCCGTTATCGGTCACATTAATGGTTGCCGCGTGTCCAGTAGATGCAGGGTATACAACAGCTGTTGCGATCATAACGATGATTAAAAACAAACCAAGCGCCTTTCTCACTATACTTTTGGTCATGAGTAATTCCCTCCTTGGAACTCATTTAATAAAGCGCTTACATAATAATGTATAATAACTGACACTTCCGTCTCATATCGATATGTCTGCTATGTGAGCCCGTCCATAATCAATGGAATGTTTATGTCTGCGTGCGTATAGAATAGAGTCATCACTTCATGTAAACCTGATCTCGCCACCCCCTTTTTAAATCACTCTTCTACATCCAAGTATTCTTACAATTCCAATAAAATAATACCATTATATTACATATATTTGCAATGAAAACGGCTCGTACATCCGATAGCAAATTCTGAAAACAAAAACGCAGCTTCAAAAAGCTGCGCCCGCAGATACTAAGCTAGAGACAGTATCATCTCTTCCGAATAGGTATCCATATCTCACTTCTATATTGCTCTACAGTAACATCCTTGTGCTCATTCCATAACATTTCCGGGCCCTCACTCAGCTCATAGTCCGATGAAGGAAACCATTCCGCGTAGATCCGGCCCCACACCTCCTGAAGCGTACCAGGAAACGGACCCACCACGGTAAATACAGCCCACGTCGAAGCAGGAACCTCCAGGTGTTCCAGTCCTTCAGGCGTCTCTTTTGTCGTAGCTGCACCAATGTAATGATCCAGTTCTCCCTGTTCGGCCATCCGTCCCTCACTGAAATGGGCTGAAGCACTGATTAAGCCCAGAGGTTGGACGTTTGATGCCCCCTTGATCGTATCAATCAATTCCGGTGTAAGACTCTGGTACATCGCCGCAATCTCCGGATTTACTCCGTGAAATACAATCGGCACCCTTTTACGAATACCCACGATTCGAAACGCCTCTTTATCTTCAATGCGGTAGTTCATTTCGCTTCCTCCTTGAATAGTCAGTTGAAATGTCATCCGTGGGAAGGCTTTAAGAGATGGACCATGGTTTCGCGCTTCGGAGGGCGTAGTGCCATGCATGCTTTGAAAAGCACGCGAGAAAGAATCCGGCGATGTATACCCGTATTTTAGTGCAATATCAATGATTTTGCTGTCACTGTGGCTTAACTCCATGGCTGCAAGTGTCAAGCGGCGACGTCGAATATATTCCGAGAGTGTTACACCACTAAGAAAAGAGAACATGCGTGTAAAATGATACTCCGAGCAACAGGCAATCCGGGAAATCTCCTTCATGTCCACGACATCCATCAGATGCTCCTCAATATAATTCAAGGCTTCATTTAACCGCCTCAGCGTATCCATATCATCCCTCCCACGTTAATTTAAGCTTAGCAAAGTCATTCTCTTTGCATCCGACATTACCTGCACCATTCTGTAGGCTCTTTGCATCTAAACAGAAAAAAGAGCAGCATCAGCTACTCTTTTCTAACCTTGATATTCACATAGATATTCACATATCGTCAGTAGTCAAGTCAAACAATTCAAACCAGATACTCCGCCATAATCTGCTCGATATCATACGGCGTAACGCCTTGATTCACCGAATAGATTGTATCCGCCTGATCTATTGTATCCACCAGTTCTCCTCTAGCTTTGGCATGTAGCATGAACAAGTCATGCAGATCGGGTTTGCGTAAATTCGTTAGTGCTTTGCCCATCAGGACCATACCTTTTTGATTGCCTTCCACATTATTATAGTAATCCGGATGGCTTGTCAGCGCCAGGTCTGTCCAGATGACGGTACGTTCGACCAGGTCCATAATCACAGGAATCGCAATCTGCGTATCCGCGGTAATATCGATTTTGTTCGCTACGGTAGACGGTTCGAAAATCTCGCCAGACCCCGGCTTCTTCCGCATCATCCACCCTACAAAACATTCCGGCAGATCACAATACGGATGACTGGTGAACGAAAGCAGTGTTGCCACCACATATCGTCCACCATAAGCCACGATGGATGGAATATGCAGATCAATAAACTCACTTGCTCCGTTAGGTGCAGTCACGATATCTCCGCTATGGACAGCCTTATAGTTAGAGGATCGCAGATTCGTATAGGAAATATGCTCCACATAGTTCCAGTCCTTATCGTACATCACCGCAGACAAGTCAATGTCCACGCGCCCTGTAGACTTTCCATCCACGTCCCCCTCTTTCCACCAGTTGAAGAAACGAATGGTATCACCCTCTGCCATCGGCACACGGCTTCCACGAACGATAGTATGCAAAGCCTTGCTCGCCGATCTCTGGGAAAAGGGTACCAGATAATCATGAAGCTGCGGATCGACATAAGTCTTCCCGAGCGGGGCAAGGGCAGCGAAGCGCTCTACCAATGCCTGTTCGCACAATTGCACGACATTCTGACACGTGGCTTCATTGATCTCTGGCAGCTCATTCGGAACAGCAAAAGCTTTGGCTACATTGCCTTTCGGGAAAAAGACACGCAAATCCTGCGGTTCATTACGGTGGGCAAAATGCTGTCTTACCTGCAATAACACCGGGGTAGATACTTGCTCCAGTACCTCACCAAATGCCAGCAGTACATACGCTTCATCTTCGGTCATCCGCAGCAAGTGATCCAGTCTTCTCGCGAATTCACCTGGACGCTGTGACAACAGATCAATCAGACTCCATACATTCCGATATTGGAAGGCAAGCTCCACACTTCCGTTGAAGGTCGAATAAGGCTTATTATTACGCAAAATATCAAAGGCTTCTTCGCATCGTGGATACCGAAGCTTATATTCCGAAGGATGCAGAATTTCGCCAAGGCGAATCCAGCGATCCTTATATCGCAGCATATCCTCCGTCATGGAGCCACACTGCTCCAATAATCCGAGCAAAAGGCGTCTCTCTCGGCGTTTGAATTTCCGGAAGGGAGAAGCCGCAGCCAGGCTGACATCACCATCGGACCAGGCAACAGCCAGACGCAGGACATCACTTGCCGTTTTGAAATACGGACCGATCCGGTCGATGTTCGCTTTTTCATGCTTCAACAGCGAGGCGACCACAAAGCCCACATTTTCTTTGAACGGAATCTCAGTGGGTAATAGTGCATCCACGTCTTCCGGGTCTGCATGCTCCAATACCGTGTCGATATCGGCCTTGTCTGTTTCCGAGATGGAACCTTTTGCTTCAATGATCTGACGGATGAGTGTCTGGAATGCTTGCTGGTTTCCCAGTCCAATGACTTTCAAGTCCGTCTTCTCCAGCAAAGGCATTCGCTCCACAGATGGTTGATCCGGATAGACCACAGTCAGGTTGGTCAGATAATGAATAATCGCATTAAGGTATAACTCCGCTTCATCTGTTTGCATCACCTGCATCGGGAATCCTGCATACATCGGTGTGTACCTCACATGTGCGCCGACCATGACTCTCAGATCAGCCACCAGTTGATGATATACTGCTTCAAATTGTTCCTTGGACAGTTGCCGCATCGCCTGCATTAACTCATCCGAGAATGTGTATCCGAGTGCTTCAATATTTTTGAGGACAGTCGCCAGGTGTGTCTTCGGCAACTGTTGTTTCCCTTCACTTGATTCAATAATGAGTTTATTCGCTCTGCGCAAATAGATCGTATTGTTCATGATAAAAGAGTCCAGGAAAGCCACATCCCTATATAACGTGAAAGGTTAGGGTTAGAAGGAAGGAATGTGATAGCCTGGACGCCTCCTCTCTGAAATAAAATCTTCAGGAGAGCTGCGACCCTATGATCTCCAATGATTGTAGAAGGAAGGATCGCAATAGCCTGAAGGCCAGCAGTTCAAAGTTTGTCACCCGAACCTCTGGTGAACCCATCATCTCAGATTCCACGATCTGCCAACAGGGCGAAAGTATTACGACATGAATTTAAGAATTTAATAAAAATAGAAAAAAGCCTTTGCCGACCCCCAATGTCAGCAAAGGCTTTTCATTTTAGATTGTGTTTATTGATCAATCAAGTTGGTTACCTTCAACATTCTTGCAATCAATGCAGTGACCTCAGCACGGGTCATCGTGGTCTTCGGACTCAGCACTTCTGGCCCATTACCTTGGATGATCCCCGCTGTAATCAACTGGGCTACATCTTCCTTGGCCCAATTCGATACATCGGCTGCATCACTGTAACGTTCCAGTTCAGAGTTCATCTGATCCGGGCTAATTGCCGCTTCCGGCTCAATCAGACGGTAGGCACGAGCAACCATAGCAAATCCTTGCTCACGTGTGATCTCCTGATTACCGTTGAAGTTCCCATTATCGTAACCGCGAACGATACCGAATTCATTTGCAAGGGCTACCGCAGAGCGGAACCATGCGGAATCGTTAACGTCAGGGAATAGATTCTGCGGTGCATCCTGACGCATTAAGCCCAGTCCAAGCACAACAATCTCGGCAAACTCAGAACGAGTAACCTGACGGTTCGGTGAGAATGTGTTATCTCCGTTACCTTGCAGATCTAATCTCGCAGCGATGTTGTTCACATCAGTTTTGCCCCAATGGGATCTGGCATCTTCAAAATCCTGCGGGTTCCAGATAACCGAGTAACTTCCGCTGCTACGCAAGTCATTAATGAGTGCGTAGTAACGACTACTGATCTTAGTGACAACCGTTGGTACATGGAAGATGCTACCGTCCGGATTAATGATTACGCCTGTAGTAATCCGGTTCGGATCGATACCTTCCGGAAGTGCAATATACTTCGGTGCATAACCGTTCAGCTGGCCGGATCGCACGCTCTGTCCATCTTTCGTGAACGTCAGATCCAGATCAACCGGTGTGACAAGTAGCTCGTATCCTTGGGATGCGGCTCTTGTCTCGGCGCTGTCAATCAAAGCATCCGAGGAACGTGCGATATCAACATGGACATCAATATCATTCAACGCTGCATTACCAAGCTTTCTGGACACACCATTCGCGTCCATTTTACCACCAGGTACCGGATAGATTGCCAGCGGATTGCTAATGTTTAGTTTGGAACCTTGATCCACCAATTGTTTCAGTGTTTCCAGGGTTAAACCGTTCACCTTCATATCCCCATCATTCGGTGAATGAATGGCGAACTGCTGGCCTGTGCCTTGTGACATGGCAACATTCAGCTTGGCTGGATCAACTTGAACCAATGTTTCTTTGTTGTCAGATGGTTTGGATGTAGCAAATGGTTGATGGTTACCATCCCGAGTTGTTTCCAAATTATCCTTCACGGGTACCGGAGTTGGCGTTGGTACTGGCGCAGGTGTAGGTGCTGGTGCTGGTGTACTTCCGCCGTTACCTCCCGTATTTCCACCACCGCCATTGTTGCCTCCACCATTGTTACCATTGTCACTGGATGCTCTAGTCACGTTGATTTTATACGCCGTAACATTTCCAAGTGAATCGGTTACTCTAACAACGATCTTATTTCCACCGACTTGGAGCGGTAGATTCTCACTTACAGTACCACTTGAAACCTCGTTCCATTCTCCATCTCCAACAGCTATTTCAATCTTCGCAAGTGGATCAAGTGCCGTTGGCGTGAGCTGGAATTGATATACGCTATTCGGCACAGAGATGGTGTGCGTGTCTTTCGCCGGATCAAAAGCCGGAGACAATCTTCCCACGGAAGGGACCAGTGTTTGCAACGTAGACTCATCTGTACCAATTACTTTGGTAAGTCCCGTTCTTGCATCTGTCAGATCCAAAAGTGCCTTGTCTACCTGCGCTTGAGTCGCTGTCAGATCATTAAGCACTCGATTTGCTTCATTCATCGCATCTTTGAGTGCTTCCCAGCTCGCTGGTGTGTACGCTGACTCTTCCAGGCTTTCACCTGTAATTTCAGTTACTTTCGCTTGCAAAACTGATTTATCTACAACGGGTACAGATGTTGTAGGGATTAGGCCCGTTCTTGCATCTGTCAGATCCTGAAGTGCCTTATCTACCTGCGCTTGAGTCGCTGTCGGTTCATTCAACACTCGCTCTGCTTCATTCATCGCATCTTTGAGTGTTACCCAGCTCGCTGGTGTGTACGCTGACTCTTCCAGGCTTTCACCTGTAATTTCAGTTACTTTCGCTTGCAAAACTGATTTATCTACAACGGGTACAGATGTTGTAGGGATTAGGCCCGTTCTTGCATCTGTCAGATCCTGAAGTGCCTTATCTACCTGCGCTTGAGTCGCTGTCGGTTCATTCAACACTCGCTCTGCTTCATTCATTGCATCTTTGAGTGTTACCCAGCTCGCTGGCGTGTAAGCTGATTCTTCCAGGCTTTCACCTGTAATCTCAGTTACTTTCGCTTGCAAAACTGATTTATCTACAACGGGTACAGATGTTGTAGGGATTAGGCCCGTTCTTGCATCTGTCAGATCCAAAAGCGCCTTGTCTACCTGCGCTTGAGTCGCTGTCGGTTCATTCAACACTCGCTCTGCTTCATTCATCGCATTATCCAGTGCTGTCCAGCTCGCTGGTGTGTACTCCTCTTTGTCCAGTTCGCCTGATTCGATCTTACCGTTAATTTCATCGATTTTGGCTTTCAACTTCGCCTTATCAATAGCAACAACATAATTTATCGAATTCGACTCTTCTGAATCTGAATAGGCTGGATTGTTCGTCTTCGCTGTTACTGTCACTTTGTAGGTGCCAACTTCTAGCGATGGTACCAATTGCGACAGGTTAAGCGCCATTCCGGTTACTTCCACCGTTCGCTTCGTGCCGTCTTCCAGTTCAATCGTTACTTTATATTTATCTGCATGCGCAACTGCTTCCCACGTCAACTCATCGTCGGTCAGTGTGACGTCCGGTACCGTCAAAGGAGTAGCAGCAGTTGCAATGGTAAAGTATGAGTTCGGACCAAAACTAGAGGTATTCAGGGTTAATTGGCCATTCTCAATTAAATGTAATGAGTTTGGATTACCAAATTGAGTATCATCGCTGATCACAACATACCGAGGCAACGCCGGGTTACCTCCCGTTTCGTCTACCTGAAGTGTAATCTGTGATTCAGTCCAATTTGCTTTCTGTACCTTGAAGACACGCTCCATCCCAAGTAGTTTTTTCCCATCTTTCGTAATTGGTGTTTTGAATTCAGTACTTGCTCCATTGTCACCAAACGTAAAGAAAGAAGAATCCTTTAAGAATTCATTTTTATTTGCAGAATTGGTATCCTCAACACTGTTGCCCAATGCAATCGTCAACGTAGATCCCAGTTCCTGCGCTTTGGCTTGTTTCTGCATCAATCCGCTCTGATCATCTCGACCGATGCTTGTAATGCGATGGGTATAGACTGCGTTCTCCTGGGCATCCCAGATCGTAGCCATGTTTGAATCGACATATGAATTTGCTGTCGTCTGATCCATCGTGTAGCCATATTTGATCGCCAGATATGTGCTGACTTTTTGGCGTTCTGCGTCCGTAAGAGCATGGTCAAATACGATAATTTCTTCAATCGTACCCTGCCAATGTTCAATGCCCGTAGCTGCTGGGATCAGCTTACCGACTACTGCTCCGCCAGAGTTACCAGTATCCCATAGCTTAACATTATCTTTTCCCCAGTCATTTAGTTGCTGTACCTGCTTCATTTTACTGTACAATCTAGCTTGGTTTATACCAGTATCTCCGCCTGTCCAAGTAACAAATTGCTCGTTCGGGAAAGTCGTGCCCAAGAATCCTTCAGGGGTGTATAATGTTTGGTTCCTATCACTGTTAAATGTCGTCAAGCCGCCCCTTGTATTATTCTGAAGCATCCCCATACCCGTATAAACATTCGGTGTTTGTACTCCCCATGAAATAATATAATTGAGGCCTCCCGTTTTATTGGTTTTGCTAACGGTAATGATCGATCTGGGGCTCTTCCCTTGAGGAAGCTTACTTACATCCAGATTCATAAAACTACTCGTGCCGTTATATTCCAATACCGGATTGAAATTGATATTATGATTTTTATCATCCCAATAGGTCGGTTGATTAGCTTCCGTACTTTGGGTTGCGTTGTTTATTTTACTGCCTTGATCTTCCCAGATACTCACCTTTTCGCCGCTGGCAACTCCGCTTACCCGCTCTGGTCGTAGCCATAGTGAAGGGGATCCAACTCCGCCCGGACCAACAGGAGTCTGGTTAGTCGCATCCGCTTGAGCCAAACTCATGGGCAACGTTCCAATCGCCAGAATAAAGGAAAGAACTAGCATGGACATTCTTTGCCATGGTTTCTTCCGGATTTTTGCTGTGTACATAGTTTCCTCCTACTTAATATGTTATTTTTGGACTGCTTACTGACTCAAAACATCATATCTACCCTCATCTTGCTTATTCTACACATAGCCTCTTACCAAACTCTTACCAGACTCCTCGCTAACAAATACAACAAAAAAACAGCCTTGCAAATGAAGCTGCAAGGCTGTATATTTCCAATTAACTATTCGAATTTTTCCATTGTTGGTACCATAACTCAACTTCTAGGCCAGGACGTATACCTGCCTCTTGTTCTAAAGCGATAACCAACTGATTATATTGAGCGACCACAGGATCTTTATTGCCTAATCGATCGTAGGTCTTCATTAAGGCCAGTCCGACTTCCTCCAATGATGGTTCGAATTGCTGTACCCGGTAATATAGCGTTAGTGCTTCCGTATTCTGCCCTAGATCAATGTAATATTGTGCGAGTTGCATGGCATGGTTACGCCAGAGTGCATGCAAGCGCTGACGCTCCAGTTCAGCCCATACGTAATCGTCCTCACCATAATATTTGCCTTCATATTGATCTGAGGTCTGCCGATGTTCAGTTATTGTAGACGAAGATAATAGAGGCAATCGGGTAAGACGACTCTCCCATTCTTCCGCATCAATCCTAAATTCACCCGTTTCCAATAGATAACCAAACTGTTGATAACGAATGACCATCTTGTCCTCACCCATGAATTCGTTCATCATGCTGCGTAAGCGATGGATCCCACTGTGCAGATTGGATATACCTCTCCGCTCATCCAACTCTGGCCACAACAGTTCAAGTAGCGTATCCCGCTTAATCGGTTTGTTCCGATGGTGGAGCAAATAGGCGAATAACTCTCTAATCTTGGTTGTTCTGAACTTCATATGTTTTGGCGGCTCATTTGGGTGCACTTGGACTTGGAGCATCCCCAGACAACGGATCAACATGGATGGCCCTTCTGTTATATTCAGACTTGCTGACACCGTTCGGCGTTGATACATCTTCATCGTTTTTTCCAAACGGTCACGCGTTACAGGCTTCATAATATAGTCCAGCACTTCAAGCCCATAGGCTGTCAGTGCATGTTCGTTATATGCGGTTGTGAAAATAACTTCTGTTCCAGGAGAAACCTCATGGATACGTTCGGTCGCCTCGATCCCGTTCATCCCCGGCATTTGAACGTCCATGAAGACGATTTCCGGCAGATGAATTTCGATCTGATCTATGGCTTCCTGTGCCGTCAGAAAAGAGCCGATAACTTCGCAATCCTCTCTCTCTTGCAACAGTTTGTTCAACCTGCTCAGAGCGAGATATTCATCATCTACCAAAATCACTCTCATATGCACAACTCCTCTGGCTCACTGATCACCCTTTAATCTATAATTTTACCATAAATCCTGACGTGGGACCGCTATCATTTAAATATAGAATCTATGTTCCGGTATTCAAAAAAATGTTCATCTTTGGCAGAGGGCATGCAGGAATTTGAAGTAAACTGTCGAAAACTAAAGTCTGCCATGAAACCAATAACCTATAAAAAGATACCCCGATATGTAGTGCTGTCGATTCTATTCCTGACTATTTTGCTTGGCTTTCGCTGGATATGGTCCGAGACTTTCACTATACCCGCACATCCTGAACCCATTGAAGGCTTGTTAGACCTTCGAGGCTGGGACCTCGCCAACACTTCACCCATATCCCTGGATGGAGAATGGGAGTTTTATCCCCAGACGTTAATCTCTAATCGTGACGTGAAAATAGCGGATAACCCATCCACACCGATTCAAGTTCCCGGTGACTGGCGTGATGCATTACCACAATCCTCATCGTCGTTTGGATATGGGACATACCATCTTCGCATACTTTTAGATCCATCTGTGGAGGAAGTCTCTCTCTGGGCTCAGAAAATCCAGACATCATCGATTATCGAGATGAACGGGACCATTGTTGCCGAATTCGGCCAACCTGCCACTCATGCCGAAGCCTATCGACCAGAAAGGACTGCATTTACAACTTCCTATGTGCTTGACGGTTCTACCGAACTCAATCTTTTGGTGCAGACAGCCAATTTTGACGATCCTTATAGCGGAGGGATCACACGCTCTCTCTATTTTGGTTCTCCAGAAGCCATTGGAAGTGAACGAGGACTATCCATTGACTTGCAAAAGATTACATTCGCTATACTGCTTTTGCACAGCCTATACGCTTTTGTCATGTTTCTGTTTATCCGGAAGGAACGAGCTCTGCTGACGTTCTCGATGCTAACACTGGTAGCTGCCCTAACGGTCGCTTCCGACCATGACAATCTGTTATTAAGTTGGATTCCACTCAACTTCACTTGGATCGTTAAGGCCAAAGCGTTGTCCTATCCGTTGTTCGCATTCTTTCTTTTACAAATGGCTAAAAGTTTCTCCCATAGTCTACAATGGCGTAAACTGTTCCGCATCTATGCCAGCGTGCTTGGCGTTTACTGTTTATTTTTGCTAGTCGCACCAGTGACCCTGATCTATCATGTACTTGAGATTGGGCTCTCTGATTTCCTTTATCTGTTTGCCATCGGCTGGTCTGTGTACCTATTCTTCCGAATGGCAGCCGAGAAACGAAGGGACGCAAGCTTTTTGCTCTTTGCGGCTACTAGCAGCCTATCAAGCGTGTTATGGGGAATTGTGAACTCACATAGCGAAATTACCAACGTGTATTATCCGATCGATGTGATTGCGGCCATGTTTGGCTTCTCCGCCTATTGGTTCAGAAAATACTTCCGCAATTCAAGTGAGATCGAGAAGTTGTACGAACAGCTCAAAGAGGAGGATCGCCAGAAGGATCAGTTTCTTGTGAATACGGCTCATGAATTGCGTACACCGCTGCACGGGATCATCAATATCGCCGAGAGCATCGCGGTTCGTGAACGTCGTAAATCAGGTGGGCAGCAGGCAGAAGACATGAAGCTGTTAGTTACCATCGGCCGACGCATGTCCCAACTGGTGGATGACCTCCTTGATGTCATTCGTTTGAAAGAAAAACGTATTACGCTTCAGAAGAAACCTTTATCTCTTGCCTCGGTCATTCCAGGCGTGATCGGTATGTTCCGATTCATGGCAGAGGGCAAGCCCATCCATATGCAGGTGGATATTCCAGATTCACTGCCGTTGATTCAGGCCGATGAGAGAAGACTTGTTCAGGTGCTCTACAACCTGTTGCATAATGCGCTCAAATTTACCGATGAGGGTACCATTACCGTTTCCGTTCGGGAACATGGAGAGTACGTCTTGATTCAAGTTTCAGATACAGGTGTTGGTATGAGTGAGGAGATACAACAGCGAATATTCGAGGCGTATGAACAAGGGACCCCAGAGGCCCGTTTGAGCGGAGGAATCGGCCTCGGTCTCAATATCAGCAGGCAGCTCACCGAACTCCATGGCGGCCAACTCACCGTGCAATCCGTACCTGGGCAAGGATCGACCTTCCAGATCTCGCTTCCACGGGAAGACACCGCATCGTTATCGGACCAGACTGAGCAGCAATGGGATGCTCACAGCTTCGATGAAATTGCGATTGCAGAGCCACAGCAGCAGACCGTCTCTCAAGATAAGACTGCCGCAAGAATTCTTGCCGTCGATGATGATCCTGTAAACCTGCGAGTACTGATCTCCATGCTGGCGAATGAACCGTATCATATTCAACCCGCGGCCTCGGCGCTTGAGGCACTTGAATTATTGGATAAGGAGCCTTGGGACTTACTGATTGCCGATGTCATGATGCCTCATATGTCCGGTTATGAACTGACCGAGAACGTACGCAAGCGTTATTCGGTATCCGAGCTTCCCATCCTGTTGCTGACAGCCCGTAACGAGCCAGCGGATGTATACGCCGGATTCATGGCCGGTGCTACGGACTATGTCACCAAGCCCGTGGATGCCGTTGAATTAAGGCATCGCATCGGGTCTCTGATCGTACTGAAACAATCCATTGATGAGCGACTGCGCATGGAGGCTGCTTACTTACAAGCACAGATTCAGCCCCATTTTCTTTTTAATACGCTCAATTCAATCATGGTTCTTAGTGAGATGGACACGGAGCGAATGCAGAAACTGGGCGATGCTTTTATCGAGTACCTTCAGACCAGTTTTCATTTTGTTAATTCGGAGAAAATGGTTGAGGTCACTCATGAGTTGGATCTCTCCCGCGCCTATCTCTACATTGAGAAAGAACGATTCATGCATCGGTTGAACGTCATCTGGGATATTCCCGATGATCTTGATCTATCCTTGCCGCCACTCACCATTCAACCGCTCATTGAGAATGCTGTTCGACATGGTATTCTCAGCAAAGTGGAGGGTGGAACCGTGCATATCCGAATCATCAACCAAACAGCGTCCACCTTGATTGAGATCGAGGATGACGGTGTGGGGATGCAGCCCGAGCAGATCGAACGAGCACTGGCATGGCCCAAGAAAGGTCCCGGTGGAACTGGAGGCATTGGATTAACTAATACACATCGCCGGTTGACCCAGATGTACGGACAAGGTTTGACCATCGTCAGCTCGCCGGGCCAAGGTACGAAAGTTTCCTTTGTCATCCCTTTGGACCGCAGTTGAGACCTGAGCATTAAGATCGTTCTATAACTCTACAGCGGCATATTATTCGATCCATATCCGTTTGCTCTGTGTAAGGTCTACGGGGAGCGCTGTGATAGCGGATATGTTCAAGTTCAAGTTCAAGCTCAAGTTCAGGTTCTGACATACCAAATAAACCAAAAGAGAGCTAAGCACGGGTTTCGACCCGGCTTAGCTCTCTTTTCTATGACTTCATTATGATCTAACACAATAAGCTAAACGTTATACGTGCAGGACATGTTTTTCATCCGATAATCCCAGTGCCTTGGCTGTTGAAGAATGAACCTCTTTGAGAAGATCCAAGTTCTCCACAAGGGATATGCCGTAGGAAGGAATCATTTCCTTGATCTTTGGCTCCCATGCCTCCATATGCTGCGGGAAGCACCGCTGAAGAATCTCAAGCATGACCTGAACGGCAGTGGATGCACCCGGTGATGCACCTAACAGAGCCGCAATCGTTCCATCTGCAGACGTGACCACTTCCGTACCAAATTGGAGCGTACCCTTGCCACCCTGAACGGTATCCTTGATCACCTGCACACGCTGCCCCGCCAGAACCATATCCCAATCCTCGCTCTTCGCACCCGGAACAAAGTCACGCAATTCTGCCATACGTTGTTCTTTGGATAACATCAGTTGTTGGATCAGGTACTTGGTCAAAGAGATTTCTTTGACACCTGCTGCGAGCATCGTAAGCAGATTATGCATCTTAACAGACGTGATTAAGTCGGCATTGGAACCCGTCTTCAGGAACTTCGGCGAGAACCCAGCAAACGGTCCGAACAGCAGTGATTTTTTATTGTCGATAAAACGGGTATCCAGATGTGGAACCGACATCGGCGGAGCTCCTACCGAAGCTTTGCCATATACTTTGGCGTGATGCTGTTCCACGACTTTTTGATTTTTGCACACCATAAAGATCCCACTGACCGGGAATCCGCCGATATGTTTACCTTCCGGAATGCCCGTCTTCTGGAGCAAATGCAGACTTCCGCCGCCCGCGCCAATAAAGACGAATTTTGCCTTATGGCGTTCGACTGCACCACTCTTCAGGTTTTTCACGGATAATTCCCATTGTCCATCGCTGGTGCGTTTCATATTCTTCACGCTATGTTGGTAGTGGACGCCCACTTGTTGTTCCTTCAAATGTTTGATCAGCATACGCGTTAAAGCACCAAAGTTAACGTCCGTACCGGAGTCAATTTTGGTCGCTGCAACAGGTTCATTACTGGTACGATCTTTCATCATCAGCGGCATCCATTTCGCCAGCTCTTTCTTGTCATCCGAGAATTCCATGCCTGCGAACAGCGGGTGATTCGACAAGGAGTCATAACGTCTTTTCAAAAACTGGACATTGCTCTCTCCGTGTACATAACTCAAATGGGGAATCGGCATAATGAAGTCCCGCGGATTACGAATCAGACGGCTATTGACGAGATAGGACCAAAATTGCTTTGAGATCTGAAATTGTTCATTCACTTTAATCGCTTTGCTAATATCTACGGTTCCGTCTGGTCGTTCAACGGTATAGTTAAGTTCGCACAATGCAGCATGCCCGGTTCCGGCATTATTCCATTCGTTGGAGCTTTCCTCTCCTGCAGTGGCTAGCTTTTCGAAAACCTTAATATTCCAGTCTGGTGCCAATTCTTTTAGCAAAGTTCCCAAAGTTGCACTCATAATTCCGGCACCAATCAAGATAACATCTGTACTCGTTTGTCCCTGGCTCATGTCTACCGTCCTTATATCCTATATTTGCCAAAAGGATGTAAGCGTTATCGATTTGGCATTTGCAGCAAGCCCATTCTTGAACGGGATCGCACCTTCTCTGAATGATTATAACCTTGATCTAGTGTATCAATAATATAGAGCAATTTAAATATGCAATTTCAAGATATTTGCTATTCCATCAGTATACGCTAGTTTACATCGGAACGTTAGCCCGGTTATAGGCCTGAAAGATATATTTGTTCAAAACAAAGAAAGGAACCCGGTTTTAGGGGGACTTTGGATGATCAAATGGATGCACTAAAAGCCGCTCTCGAATCTCTTCGTAAGGCGGCTTCATATATAAATTAACGATTACCACCCCCGGCGTCTCCGGGAGTACTCAGAAGATTGAAATCAATTCCTTTGTATAGGGATGGCGTTCTTCAGCGAACAACGCATCTGCACCAAAGCGGTCAACGATCTGACCTTCCCGCATAACGATGATACGCTGGCTCATGCGATGTACAGCAGCCAGATCATGCGAGATGAACACGTATGAAAGACCAAGCGATGTCCGCAGATCGGTGAGCAACTGCAAAACTGCTCCTTGCGAGATCACGTCCAGGCTGGCCGTCGGTTCATCCAGAACAACAACGTCTGGTTCAATGCCAATAGCACGTGCAATCGTGACGCGCTGACGCTGTCCACCACTGAGCTCATGGGGGTAACGTCCAGCCAAATCGCTAGGAAGCTCCACCGCTTCAAGCAGCTTTTGGACGTAAGCCTCCTTCGACGTGTAGGTAAAGTGGGACAGCTCGACGTTCCGTCCAAGTTGTTCGTACGGATCAATCAGCGAATCAGCAATCTTGAGCTTCGGGTTTAGTGCAGCCATTGGATTCTGGAAAACAATCTGAATCTTCCGGCGATGAGGTCGCAACCGTCGGCCGCTCAGCCGTGCAATATCCTGTCCACCCAGTGTAATCGAGCCTGTATCTGCATCTTCAATCCGTAGCAGACAGCGGGCGAGTGTACTCTTGCCGCACCCGCTCTCGCCAACCAGGCCAAGGCATTCGCCGTGGTTCAGGGTGAAGGAAATATCGTTCACAGCCGGTCGGTCTGCACCCGCATACGTTCGGCTCAGATGTTCCACGTGAAGCACAGGATTGCCAGGGGTGCTGAGCGATGAAGCATTGTCTGAACTGGCAATATCTATATCCGCATCTGTAACTGCATGATCTGTTTCTGTAGTATTTATGACTGTATTGTCTGTGTCTGCATGGTTTAAATCTCTAGCAAAATCGTGGCTTCGCACACCAGATTCTTCGGACTGCACGAGTCCACGGCGTTCATCATCTCCGGTTGTCTTCATTCGGTTCCTGCCTCCTTCAATCCCGACTTCAGTGAGCGACTCAAAACCGGAGCCGCATCAATCAGCTGGCGCGTATATTCATGCTGGGGATGGTCAAGAATGCGATGTTTCCCGCCAGATTCGACGATCTGGCCTTCCTTCATCACAGCCAAGCGGTTGGCATAGCGACGTACATGGCGCCAATCATGCGTGATAAACAGAATGGCACATCCCGTCTCCGCTTGTTTGCGTGCCAGCAGTTCCAACACGCGATGCCCGGATACACTATCAAGCGCCGTCGTTGCCTCATCTGCAATCAGCAGACGAGGAGACAGCATTAGCGAGGTGGCGATTGATGCCCGCTGAAGCTGTCCACCGCTCAACTGGAACGGATAACGGCGCAGCAATTCAGCGCCAAGGCCAACCGATTCCAGCGCTTCCTCCGCTCGTTTCTTGCGGATAGCAGAAGACTTTTCCCCATGTACCTTCTGGTATTCATCAAAGTGCCCACCAATGCTGCGAAAGGGCGTAAATGCTCCCTGATAGTCTTGAAAAATATACGAGATGCGGCTTCCCCGCAGGGCGCGCATCTCCTTTGGCTTCCGTTCGAGCAGGTTGCTGCCCTCGAACATGACTCGCCCCGACGCATGCAGGTTGGGCGGCAGCAGACGACCAATTGCTTGCGAGAGCAAGCTTTTGCCACTACCACTCTGTCCAACCAATGCCATGAACTCACCTTCGCGAACAGCCAGAGAGACTTGATCTACAATCGTACGATCCCGACTGGAGATGCTCAGTTCTTCAATGGAGAGAATCATGGCTGCACCTCTTTCTTCACGTCAAACCGGTCTCTTAGATAGTCACCCAGCATGTTGGCGAGCAGCACTACCGAGACAATGGCAAGACCCGGATAGATCATCAGCTCCGGCCGAGACTGGAAGTACGGCCGTGAGTCGTTCAGCATCGCACCCCATTCAGGTGTTGGCGGCTGTGCGCCAAGGCCAATGTAAGACAATGATGAGATGAGTAGAATGATTTTACCCAGATCAAGACTGGCCAGCACAAGCACATGGCCTGCGATATGCGGAAGCAGATGTTTTCTCATGATACGACCGTCCGAAAGTCCGTTGGTCCGGGCGATGCGAATGTAATCCTTTTGGGACTCCGATAAAACCGTACTTCGAACAAGACGCGCATAGCTGACCCACTTTACGATCACGATCGCCAATACCAGATTACCTATTCCCGCGCCAAGCAAGCCACTTAGCACAATCGCCACGATGGTATCAGGGAAAGCAAGAAAGGCATCAGCAATCCGCATGAACAGCTTATCAACCCAGCCACGTTTGTATCCTGCAATCAGCCCAAACGGAATACCTATCAGCAATGCAGCACCAAGTGCCAGCAAGCTATAACCCAGCGTTTGGCCGCCACCAAGCAGCAGACGTGTCAGTACATCGCGACCCAGATGATCGGTGCCAAACGGATGAAGAGCACTTGCGCCCTGCAATCGTCCGCGCAGATCGGTTAAGGTATGATCATGCTTCAGAACTAAAAAGGCATACAAGGAGGCCGCGATGACCAGTAGTGCAAACAGCAGACCAATGATCGCCTGCCAGCTATGTTTTTTAGATTTTGTAGTTGGAATGGGCAGGGGTATGGTTTTCATCGGTGGGCCTCCTTTTCCTTGAGTTTCATTTCGGGATTCAAATAACGGTACGACAGATCAACCGCCGTATTCACGAGGAATACCACGATGGCCATGATCAGAATGTAACCCTGAATCAGTGGATAATCACGCTGGCGGATGGCGTCGACGACAAGCTTGCCAATACCCGGATAAGCGAACAACACTTCAATTACAACAACTCCGCCAATCAGGCTACCGAGACTGACGCCGAATACTGTAATGACAGGCGGCAGACTGTGCCGGAAGGCGTGAAGCATGAAGATCCGGCCTTCGGATAACCCTCTTGCCCGGGCGGATCGAACGAACTCCTGGCTAAGAGAATCTAGCAGGCTGGAACGCAAAAGACGCACATAAACGCTGGAGATGGCAAGTCCCAGCGTCAGAGATGGCAGAATAAGCGAGGTGAATCCATCCCGGCCCATGGTTGGCAGATTGCCGAAGCGTACGCCGAACATGTCGATCAGGATTAGACCCAGCCAGAAGCTTGGCACCGCCGCACCCACAATGGAGAGCATCCGGCTGCCGCGGTCAATCCAACTGCCACGATGGAGTGCTGATAGCGAGCCGAGCGGGATAGCTATGACGAGCATGACCAGTAGAGCGCCTATTGTCAGTTCAGCTGTGGCTGGCAGCGCACGCATCAAGGTCTGCATGACGGGCTGGCCTGTTGAATACGATACGCCGAAGTCGAGACGAACAAAATCGAGCAACCAGTTGCCGAACTGGACAGGAAGCGAATCATTGAATCCCATCTCCTCGCGTACAGCTTCGACCTGCTCCTGACTAACAGACAGTTTGTCCACATTCAGGATCGTCAGCACGGGATCACCCGGAGCCAGGCGAATGAACAGGAAGCTCACAAACATAATGAACAACAGAAAGATAAATACTTCAAGGAACTTCCGAAGCAAAATGCGAAACATTACATCACATCCAGCTTATTGGTAATCATGTAATATTCACTGCGAGTGGTAACCCAGTTCTTGATCTTCTTGCCGTTGTAGGCAACGATCGTACCTGGATGCAGCACGAATGAATTCAGTACGTTATCATGCACATAGTTGGCTGCCTTCTCGGCAAGCTCTGCGCGCTTCTCCGGTGCAACTGTGAGATTCAGTTCGTCGATGATCTTGGTCAGCTCTGGATCTTCCGATCCGCTGAAATTAAGGGCACCCTTCGGATGGTATGTTGCATTCAGGTAATAACCAGCATCTCCACGAGGGGCCGTCAAATTACTGTACGTTGCAATATCCCAGTCGCGATTAGACGCCATATAATCTTCTGGCGTGTCAATCTGACGAATCTGCACGTCGATACCGATCTTCTTCGCATCAGATTGGAATACTTGAGCAATCAGTGGCAGATCGGCACGAGCCGAATACGTCAGTAGGGTCAATTGCAATGGTTTTCCGTCCTTCGTCATCACGCCGTTTTGCTGCGTGTACCCTGCTTCGTTGAGATATTTTACAGCGACATCAGCTCCGGATTCCGTTGCTGTATCCGTATAGGTTGGTGCAAATGGCAGCGATGGCAGGAACGGTCCGATGGCCGCTTCGCCATAGCCGAGCAGGATCGTATCCACGATGCCCTGACGGTCAATCAGCGCGTCCAGCGCACGACGAACATTCAGGTCCTTCATACTCTCCCGCTGCATGTTCATCGTTAGCTGATGCACGCGGAATGTCGATGTGGACTCAACCTTCATGCCGTCCATCGCTTTGAGCGATTCCAGACTCTCGACTTCCGGACGATATACGATATCTACCTGCCCAGATTTGAGCGCTAGTGTGCGGGCATTGGCATCTTCATTGAATGAGAATGTGATGGAATCTAGAGGCGATGCTCCGTCCCAATATTCATCATAGCGATCCAGATCCAGCTTGCTGCCTGGGGTAAAAGAGGTCAGTTTAAACGGGCCCGTACCAATGGGCTTGTTCACAATGTCCGGCTCACTCACGTCGATAATCGCCGTGTTGGGGTTCACCAGTTCTGAAGCGAATTCCGGGAACGGCTGAGTTGTTGTGATCTCCAGCTTGTCGCCATCGGCTTCGATTGTATCAATCTTCAGCGCGTTCTGGATGGCTACATTCTCATCCAGTGCCCGCTCAAGGGATGCCTTAACGGATTCACCCGTCATTGGCTTGCCGTTCTGGAATGTCACATCATCTCGTAGGTCGATTGTCCAATGCTGCCCGTCTTCGCTCTCCCAGCTCTCGGCGAGCCATGGAGCAACCGTCAGATTCTCTTCATCGAGACGTACCAGCGTTTCCGTAATGCCCGCGCGCAGCGGCACATAGCTGGAATCCACATGTGGATCTAGCGAACTGGTGGAGAAGTTATATAGGAAATGAACATTTTTATTATCGGTGGATGGTTGCGCAGCGGGACTGGACTCAGATGATCCGCAGGCGCTCAACAGTCCAGCGCTCAAGGCCAAGGAGACCAGCGCTAGCAGTGGCGTCTTTTTATTCAAGGTAATGCCCCTCTCTCTTAAACGTAATCATTATGATCTAAACAATGAGTATTATCATATCGTAATGATTACGTTTTGACAAGAGTTATGTTGGTGTTAGAACGAGAAAAAATCCGACTCTCGGATGAGAGCGGATTCTTCATGTTTTTTGTTACATATGAGGGCTTTATTATGGTTATTTTCTTTACGATCCGGGATTGTTTACAGGTAGAACCATGCAGGGTTTCTCGAAGAGTTACAATCCAGTTTCGCAGTCTTCCAGCAAATGTGACCAGTAACCTTCGACATTCTTCATTGCTATCGGATCAATCTTCTCTAAATAACCACGAAGTGCTCTGGCATACTCATCTGAGATATATGTACCTTCCAGTCTCATTTTAGTTGCCAGTTCACTTCTAATTAAATGAAACAAAAAGAAGGTTTCCAAATTCTTATTGAGCATATATACGTTGGACTTATTCAATGATGATGTCGTGAAGAACATATCGCTCCCTTGTTTTAGATAGAGACCATACGAGTCACGCATACCATAACTTGCGAATTGACCAATCTGAATATATTCCTCTCCTTCAATAACTTTCACTTGGAAAGCTTCAGATTCATAAAAGGAAAAATCATCATATTGTTCTGGAACTCCTATGCCGATTAAAAATTGAGCATTCTCTTCAGTTACTCCCCAAGCTTTTAGTTTAGTATAGTCATAATTGATTATTTCCGTGTCATAGTAGTCCTTTATCTCTACGATATCAAAATCCATGATTCATTAATACCTCCTCCTCTAGAGTCAACTATTCAATTCTAATAACTTCCCACATAAAGCTACTAACTTCAGAATATATACAGAATTGTAGTTTCACTAATAAATGCACTAGGTAATATATCTTGTATATTTTCAATTCTACCCGTCATATAATCTAACTCACTCCCGTTTAAATGTTCCTTTGCCCACTCACTTAATCGTTTTAACTCAACTACAGCAGCTTCTAATTGGTGAGAATATATTTTAGATTCATCCCGAATCAGGACTATTCCTAATTCATGTATTGCTGCCTCCCAGTACTCATCTTAAAATTCCTGAGTAGCAATATTCTCACTGAGTGTAAGTTCACAATTCCGATCTTCTATATCCCCGTTATATCTATATAGACCTACGGACATTAGTATCCCCCCAGTTTGATCAACATGATCCTATTAGATGTCGCTAATATCTTGTACTGAAATATTTAAATGTCTCCAATAATTAAGAGGATAAGCTGAACTACCTACAACTATTTCGCCTTGTCTTATGGTAAAACTCTCGCCTCGTTCAAAGAGTTTTATCATTGGTTCGTAGAGGTCGATGTATTGAATTGCTTCACCCACTCCTTGATCTGCTAATTCGGAAACTTCTAAATAACCGTAGCAAATTACCTTCACATAAGGATTTCCTAGCGTGTCCAGTTTTGAACAAGCTCGATATACTTTTTCATCTATAGCTTTTCCAAGAATTTTAGCAAAACTAAATAGGGGATATTGATCTATTGAAGCATCAATCTCGTTTAATAATTGATTAACGCATCTAAGATATTCTTTAATCAGAATATGAGAAGATTCTAGTGAACTATTTTCGGTATCCTCAAATGAAATAAACGATAAACGTTCAATAGCTTTGGTTAGTAGCTGCCCCATGTGTTGCTCTCCTCTCGATTAACTATTAAACCTATTTAGCGTTACGTACAAGGTAACGACTAAATAACGCAGCCCTGGCAACTGCGTTATCGTTTGAAATTATGTTCCTTGATCGCAATCAGTCGAATTCAATATACACGCTACAACCGTTCGTTTTGGCTAATTCTAAAAATGTTGATATCTGATGTGCTACTTCTGGGAGAGTAGGGACAATGTTCTTAACATTCTCTCTTTGCCCACCAGTTACTTTACTCACATTGAAGGACTTAAATAAATGAATAGCTGAATCAAGGTCCTGTACTTCCCATGGACTTTCCTCATACCAACCTTCATGGGCATAGTATTCTTGTAGAATACCATTGTCAGTAGACTCATACTGGCACATAAGATCCAATACTGTCTCAAAATATCCATTCCACATCTTTAGGATATTTTTCTCCGCAGAGTCTCCAAATACAATTAATATTTCCGGTTGCCCCTCGTAACCAACATAATAAACGTCATTAACTTTATCTTCTTTCATAGTTCATCAACTCTCCAACGTTCATAAAGAGCATTACCCTCGCTCTAATGAACTTAGGTACTCGCTTATTATACTCATTTCACCTATTTTAACCCCTTAAGAAATTCCTCTAATATTTTTCGGCTAGCAGTTCCTGCTCCTGAAATTGCATTATGCACACGATCTAATATTATAGGATGATTTATAATTCGTTGCTTATGTTCAGTAGATGTGTAACTTCTTAATGTATCTATACTTATTTCAAATAACTCGCTGTCTTCAACAGAAAGTAGCGAAAGTAGGATTTCAAATTCTTGTGTGTGCTGTGTACTATCTAGACAGTAAGCCAGCTTTTTCTTCCAGTACAGTGGCTTATTTAACACCTCAATGGTTAATTGATCCCAATCACTTTGTCCGAATTCCTCCAATGATTCTGCTGCTATAATACAACCGTCATCATACCAGGAATCAACTGTCGTCACAGCTGATAAAAGATTATCTAATTGTTTGTACATATTAAACATTAACCTCTATCTTAGTCATCTCCCAGTTTGATCCTACTTTCTGTATACCGGTAAGATTAATCCATGTAAGAAATGGCCGTCTTGATAATATTCGTTAATTTTAATTCAGGATATTTTTTATCACATTCCTTGAGGGTGTTGATATATTCTGTACTTTGGAGATTATAAGCTATTTCTTCAAACACCTCACTAACCCAAATAAGTTCGTCCTTACTACAGTTCTTGAGGAATTGAATCGTCTCATCTTCATTTTGGCTTAGTATATTAATTAGTTCATCTCTGTATTGCTCGATTACTGGATCGTTCATATGAAGAGCCGCTCTTTTTCGTATTACTTCTCTAGACTCTTCGATCATTTATAGTGACCTCCATTTAGAAGATTCAGCCCAATCGTAATCAGACACCCAGAAATAGTCCGATCTATTAAGATTCAGGTATTCATAAACATTCGTTATTCTCTTCTTTATTAGTTTAAAGACTGTAGAACTGCTATGAACGGAGGATGCCCCGTTTCTTGGTTTTGTAACAAACTTGGTTTACGAAATCTTAGACTCGTCTGTAGTTCAATTACAGGTGCTTCAGCCCTGACTTCTTTAAGCAAAACTTTTATCCAAAGGGGGCACAAGGGTACTCTACAACCCAACATCTTTATAACAGAATCAATATCGAACTCGCGTCCATCTAAATTATTCGAATTTAACATTCCCCGGTAAAGATATTCGTCTGTAGAATTTAAAGATTTACCCCGCTCCTCAATCGTAGTAATTATGAATTTACTGTTTTCACCCAGTACTTCGTTATGATAGGTGGATAATTCATCTACAGTTTTTAGTAAGTATTCCTTAAAAGAATCTAGGTCCATATATTTTATCAACATGCCTACTCCGTTAATTTAAATTCAATTCAGCACTTGTCTTTAAGATATAATTTAAAATTTATTCTTCCACGGTAGCTTCTAACCATTTTGCTGCATCTTGACCTAGAAGGACTGTTGGGTTGTCAGGAGTGCCGACATTAATGCTATGGAAATTCGCTTCGGTTATTCCTTTCATATTTTTCAAAGTTGCTCCATAGAATGAAACTCCTTCAAACCTCGATTCGCTTATATCTATATTTATTAATGAAGCGTTACTAAAGTCAGTTAGAGAGAAGCTACTTGCCGAAAAATTACAATCTATAATCGTAGCCCTTTTAAAATCAGCCTCCCAAAAATCACCTCTAGCAAATCTTACACCATTCAAAGTTGCATTAGAAAATTCAGTATAAGATAGGTCCGACTTATAAAAATCACAATTCACTAATTCTGCGTCGTTATAAGTTGACGAACTTAAAACTGAGGCATGGAAATCCATGTTGTTCAGGCTAAGATTATCAAAATTACAGCTAGTCATATACGATTGTGCCAAACACACACCAGTTAACTCATAATGTTGAAAATCAACTTCCTGTAATCGTAGCTTCTCACCTTCTTGACCATTAGTCTCTAACCACTTTTTGTGAAGCTCAAATTTAAGATCTAACTCTTGTTTCATAGCTCTTCATCCTCTAGTTTAGGTATAAATGGGGAGAGGAACGGATCATCATTCTTCATTACTTTACCTCGAATTAAAGTGTAGACCTTAAACTGATTGGAGGATTCCGCATCATCACTATCTCTTACATAAAGAATCCCATAGGAGCCCGGAGCTATTTCACCTACTACTTTAAACACTTCGGTGGGATCATACTTCGATACAGGTTTGTGATTATCTAGGCCAGCTATCCATATTTGAAAGTCACCGTTAACTGCTCTCACGTCCAAAACACCTGTAGGCCAACTTAGCTCCTCTACATATTCTCGCAGATGTTGAATAACTAAACCATATTGATACTCATCTTCTTCAAACGACGTACGCTCTCTAATGGTTGCCCAGCCATGATATTCATACATAATCTCTTCACAGCCCCTCATCCGTATCTATGTGGCTAGTTGACTATAAAGTCATTTTCTTTAATCCGTTCTTTCAATAATCGCCTTAAAGGGGGAATGTCCCGTTTCAACATTTCTCAACAAAGTAGGTTTTCTAAACCTTAGACTGCACTGTAACTTAAAAATCGCTGTTGTTTCATCTAAACCTATAAAGATTACATTAATCCATATAGGCACCATTGGCTCTAAACCGCAAAGAACATTCACCGTATTGATTAACGGTAACTGCTTTCCTCCTATATTATCCTCACTCAAAATATTCAATCGCATCATATCATCTGCACTATTCAAAGGCTTATCCTTTTCCCTCACAGGCTCGATAATGAATCTATATTCATTAGATGTTAACCCAATTTCATTCGAGATTTCTTGAATTGTCTTTAATAAATTTTCTTTGAATATATCTTTATTCATTTGTTTTATTTGTTCCAAAGTCATCCCCATCAGTTTACTCAATATGATTTAATTCAATGTCGCTAATATCTTGTACTGAAATATTTAAATGTCTCCAATACTTAAGAGGATAAGCTGAACTACCTACAACCATTTCGCCTTGTCTTATGTTGAAACTCTCGCCTCGTTCAAAGAGTTTTATCATCGGTTCGTAGAGAAGGTAACGACTAGATAACGTAGCCCTAGCAACTGCGTTATCGTTTGAAAGTATGTTCCATGCTCCCAATCAGTCGTATTCAATATACACGCTGCAACCGTTCGTTTTGGCTAATTCTAAAAATGTTGATATCTGATGTGCTACTTCTGGGAGAGTAGGAACAATGTTCTTAACATTCTCTATTTGCTCATCAGTTACTTTACTCACATTGAAGGACTTAAATAAATGAATAGCTGAATCAAGGTCCTGTATTTCCCATGGACTTCCCTCATACCAACCTTCATGGGCATAGTATTCTTGTAGAATACCATTGTCAGTAGACTCATAATGACACATAAGATCCAATAATGTCTCCAAATATCCATTCCACATCTTTAGGATATTTTTCTCCGCAGAGTTTCCAAATACAATTAATATTTCCGGTTGCCCCTCGTAACCAACATAATAAACGTCATTAACTTTATCTTCTTTCACAGTTCATCAACTCTCCAACGCTCATAAAGAGCATTACCCTCGCTCTACTAGTGTGAACTTAGTTACTCGCTTATTATACTCATCTTCCTCTTCAAACGAGATCATATCTACACGTTCAGGGATCTTGGTCCGGGAGATATGAATCCCATGAATACAAGAATCACACCATATATCTAAAAACCCTATTCTTCACCGTGTATCTCCGACATACTGAAAGTGTATATTGGAATGGCCACAATTAGGGCAATTTAGTTCATATTTATTTTCGTCCTTACCTACTAACCTCAGCCATTTACTATGTTGTGTTTTAGCCATTAAATTACCTCGTAGTATATGACTTACTATCAATTTCTTGCGAACTTTAAAGACCATTCTCCCTAAGAAACCGGTTTAATAAAAAAATGTACTCTGACCGATTCTATACATCAGCCCGTTCGAATTGTGAAGATCTCCTTTTGAAAGTGAGCTCCAGCTTCTCAAATCAATCCTGCCATATCCTTCTCAATAAAGTTTCCATCCAGTAAATCATAAGGCCAATCATAGATATCAGGGTTCTCTCTGCAATGCGAGTTAATGACAAGTTGACCCTCAGACCGCAGAAAGATCACGCCAGTTTCACTATCTGTCAATGCAGTATCCTCATCTAATCTGTCTGTTAGAGTATTAATCGCTTGGAATATGACTTGGAATCCTTCTTCGGGTGAGCGTGAGAAAACGGAAATATTGATACAATAATTAATATTTAAATTTAACTCTTCTCTCGTAAAACTCACTAACTCATCATCGTCTTGTACGATAAGTGAGAAGTTAGGATTGGTAATTGTGTAATAACCATCCCTCGATTTCATGTGAGTCTCCTGAGAAAAATCTTGTAGTGAACTCAACAATAGTTCCGCTAAATGTTGAGTATCTTTCTTATAGAATAGGTACAATGCTAAATCCATACTTCAATCAGCCCCAGACCTATTATTCCAAACTATTCATATCTAACGGTTTCATCTCAAGAAATTTATCGTACCAACTATTTAGTGGAATATGTGCACACCCTACTACATTCAGCTCTCTTGGTTTAAGTACAACTAATCCCTGTCGTTCAAAGATTTTTATAAATGGTTCATACACGCTTAGATATTCTACATATGATTGATTCTTATCAGCAAGCTTTGCTAATTGTAAATAATATTCGAATACTTTATACACATACACATTAGTACCACATTCGCTCATTGCAGTTATATTACAATAATCAGAAATTTCTACTTCTTCATTATCTCCCAATACAGTTGCAATGTTAGCAATAAAAGGAGGTAGCGGTCGTATAGAACTCTCTTTAAAAAAATAAGCTAATCTTCTTAAGTACTCACGTGCCAAATCTGCTTCTACTTCTGAAGATCGGCTTCCTACTTGTTCCCAATTTATCTTGTTAATTCTTCCTACTGCTGCTTGCAAATTCACTATAGCCACCTCAATTTCAATATTTATCTGGATCGTCAAAAACGTATTTTCTGACATCACCTACAGGATTGTATCCTGGGAATGGGGGAGGATTAGGATCCGTTACATCTGCTTTATCATGTGCATTTTTCGTAGTATCTACATTAAATGTCTTCTTGGCAGAGTCCCATGTATTTTGATCTCTTAATGGTAAGGGTTCAGAAATAACCTCTCCTTTATCATTCTTAACTCCATTTTTCATTATATCGCTTTCTTTCAATTCGTGATTTGCAGTTTGCCGAAACCAGTCTTTTTCTGCTTTAGTCAGTTCTCTTAGCTGTGCCTGTTGCCAACCGTAAGCAATATCTTGATCTCCTTGCATGTATAACTTTTGATAAGATCTACCCTCCACAGATAGATCATGAACATTAAGAAACAAATGTTTTTTCATCGCGGCAACTTCTGCTTCCGCCAGTCCAGTGTTTTTAGAAACCGTTTGTACATCATCTAAACCGATTTTTCTTATATCAATATACTTTCTCTCAACAAAAGCTTGAAATCCGTCTTCTGGAGGTATTATGTGTGGTCTCATTTTTATTGGATCAGTTATATATTTCCCCGATTGTGCCCCTTCGGCATCTTTAGCCTGCTTTTGCCCATTCCCTTTCTTCGCCTTAGCAGCCTCAATATGCTGCTTAATCTTTGCCACAGCAGGATTAGAAGCAGGCAACCTATGAGGCCCTTTACCACCGGGCATGCTCCCACGAACCATCTGGAGCGCCATGAAAACCTGGCTAAACTTCAGAGAGGTCACCATCATCTGAGCATACTTATCTGATACAGGCTCTCCCGTCGTAGGATGAATGCCCATCTCAAATGCCTTGATCTGTAACGCAAAAATATCTTCCCCAGGCGGTTCAACGTTCACAGCTTGCATGCGATTAAAGTCCAGATTACTAAATCACTTATTACAAGAATTCTTTTGTTCGATTGATCAATCTCTTTTACATACCCTTGAATCCGTTGATCATTTGAATTAAAAATGGTACATGCACTCAATATAAATAACAGTGAACATATTAACAACACCTTCATAAATTTCATACGGACACACCTCCACCAGTAACCTCGATGTACTTTAAGGATTAAACAAAATAGAGTTTATGCGGAACATTCCAAATACAAAATTCGTTTAGGGACTAAAGAGGGGGAGTACCATGAGAAGATATTCATTTATCGTCTTAATGATTGCTATAGTTATGATCCCGATTCTTAGCGGTTGCCAAAGTTCTAATCAGCCCGATCAAGTCGGAGTAAGTAAAGTACCGAAGGAATTACACACCTTCTATCCTGGCGATATTACACAGGTTGATTCTATTGAAATGATGAGTGGCAGTGATGGTACTAAAAGAACAACTACAGATCAAGTGCTGATTCAGGAATGGATTGAAAAGGTAAGCGATTTAGAAATCGTACTTGATCCAGATCAAGAAGATTCAACAGGGGTTTTGTACCATGTCACGATGTTTGAGCAGGGAAAAGAATTGCTGTACATGACACCTACCGATATGAATCATCAGCGAATAGAGCCGCAGTTGGAATTAGCTGACCGAATGTCGGAACTTTATGGTGCCATAGAATAAGATAAAGTTCGATATGAAATTATCCATCGTAATCAACATTTTCATTAAAGTAGGTTCTCTATGAAGTCAATCGCTTTACATCAGTTAACTTTCTCTGAAGTATTTGAATACTTGTACTCTGCAGTAAGTCAGGATTCAATTCAGTCACAAAATCCAGAAACTGATGCGCATTACTCATAATTTCATCTGTAAAGGAAGCCGAACTTACATTAATATCCTTCCAAGTTGAGTATCTAAATTCCTCAAGTGGTTCAGTAATAAATAAGTCCAGAATAACTTCCCGATTAATATCTTCTACTAAACTAACTTGTAGTTCTACTCCCTGCTGTTTAAACTCCAGCCACAAATTAGCGCTATCAGGAATTCGATAAGCAACATATTGATGTATTCTAATCTTCTGGACTATAGTCAGTAAGTCCACAAACCATCTAATAATTCTTTCATTACCAAATGGACAATCGTCAAAGAACATACCGTACTTACTTCCGTTAAAGTCCAATTCAATACTTCCCTCGAAATCTTGTTTCGTTAGATCAAACTTCTTTGCAGACATTTGTTTAATTTCATCAAAGTTATCAATTGCTTTAAATGAAATAGTGAACATAATTGAACACCCTAATCTATTAAAATAATAATTATATATATATGTGTACTATACGGAATTAGGAACAAACAATACACCTCCGTTTGAGATTTTCAGGAGAATGGGTACAAGCAAATAGAACTATAGGTCCTCACAAACAGCATCTAACATGGATTAAAATATAGTACAGATCAAGAACTGAGGATTGAGACGATGACAAAGATACGATAGTTATCTAAAAGCGATACAAGAACAAAATAACGGAAAAATACAACTATCTGTTGAACAATTAGAATAATCAGATTTTGGAAGAAAGATATAATGAAATTTGTGAGTTGGGTATTGAGGATATACAGGCCAATTTTCCCCGAAGATGAATGACTCGTACTAAGAGAGCCGTTATTACTATATTCCTTGAAATTAATAGATCAAAAACTGAAGTAGCCAAAATGATTATCTCTAGGGAGTAGATCAAATGGTCGATAATAATAATGCATGGAGCACAGAGTATTCTCCTGTTGATATTCGTACCGTAAAGAAAGTGGAAAAGACTTGGGGTATACAATTCCCCTCTGAGTACATTCATTTCATAGAAAAATATCACGGTGCAGAACCTGCCCAACGGACGTTGAGCATCAGTGGAAAAAAAGTGATGTTTTCTTCCTTCTTAACCTTCATCGCATTTGATGAGCTTGATATATTGGATGTATATAATGAGCAAAAGAATAACCTTCCTCCTAATCATTTTCCTTTTGCTATAGATGAAGAGGGTAGCCTGTTTTGTTTTAATTACAGCCACAATTCTCAGCCTAATATTATCTATATTGAAACGATAAATTCTTACAACACCTTGGGTGGTCATCTGGCCGCCACAGACTTTACAGCATTTATCCAACAATTTAATTAAACAATCTGACTTCATCCAGTAAGGATGGAGTCTATACTAGAATTCTTCAAAGGATTCTCTCATCAAGCTTCTGCTATGGGAAGATGTTTATGTGACGACCAGACCCGAAGGATCAATAAAGAACTTTAAAAGAGGTGTTACATATGTTAGTTAAAAAAATAATAAACGATTGGGACCCCATTAATCTATTCCCCTACGCTCCTGAGGATGAATATGAGGAAGAGGTAACACAAATTGAAGAATATATTCGCACCGCCAGCTTGGACAAACATAACTTAGCTAAAGAAATATACACGATGTTCAGTGAGAAATTTGGGAGCGATATATTCACTGAGAGTTTAGAGTCATGTACAAATATTGCGAATAAAATTCTGGGACTGCCGCACTTCATAGGCTATACATTATCTAAGCTTCGTACCTACGAATGGGTCAGATATAATATGTTTGCAAGAGAGGATCTTTATCATCACACGCCCGGATTTTATTTCAGATTTTTCAATCCAGGGAAGATGTACAACGAATTAGCTACATGTATAGATGCTTTCCAGGGCGAGTTACAATGGAAGTTGTATCTTGGTCGTGAGACTCGCAACCATAATTACAGCTTGGAACCATATGAAGTATATCAGGCAAGATTAACGGACGAATATAAGAAAAATTATAATCTAAAAGGAATTTTAGGCGATAAGTATAACGAAATATGTGAAAAAGGGATCAACGACATTCCATCTTTAAGTGATCATATTGAAGATTGGTTTAATTTAGTAAATAAAAAGCCGATCTTTCCTGACCGTGACTAAGTATACGACTGTGACTCAGGTAAAATATAAACTGCGTATGATCAATTAAATCGTAGGCAGTCTTTTCAACGCTCAGAGTGTTTGTCTATTTTACCCAACTTAGATAAGCTCCTGTCCTATCCCTTTCATAAATGCCCGATACCGCCCAAGTTGCTCCGCCGTCGCCTCTTCCCGCAATGATTCCAATAATGCCGTGCACCTTATAAAATACCGATCCATCCCTAGTTTATCCGCTAACCAGATTGCCTGCAAAATGAACTCCACGGCCTCTTGCGGTCTTCCCATCCACTGTTCATACAAAGCCCGCTGATAACAGTAATGGTACATATCATCGTTGTTTGAAGAATTCATTTCTGTGCCATCGCCCAGCATCTGATCCTCAAACACATGTAAAAAACGATCAATCTGCCATCTATGCCGCACTGCTGCTTCCGTAATCACTTTCAGACCCGCTAACCATTCCTCCAGATGCTCAAGCAAAAAGTTCACAAACTCCTCCAGCAGTTCGACCTGCCCGGCTTCAATCTCAAGAGCATACCGATTCACCTGTGCCTTATGCCTGAACTCCTGCACCACCTGCATACCTACATCATCCAGATTCTCAATCCACCCTATTTCTGCATATTGATCGATACATGCTCGCGCCTGATCTACCTGTCCCATCTTCTGGTGAGCCATACCTCGCATTAGGTGACTGAACCCGTAATAGTAGACCAAGGGCCGCTCGATGTGTATATGTGGTGCAGGCACTCCCTTTGACCGGTACTCCTGCCGCTCTTCATGGATCGACTGAACACATAGATATAACATGTCCGCCCTCTCCATCACCTTGTTCCAATTTTCAAAAGCCACAGCCATGTCCAACATTTCAACAATGATGTCCGGTTTGAGTGATTTTAGGATAGATTTCCGCAAAGATAATCCTCCTTAATTATCGATTTTCTTATAATTGTATAGATAAACCAAAAGAAGATCAATATAAATTGTACTTATAAGTACTTTTTAATAATTATTTCCTTTGCACATATTAGTCTGTAAGGATTCTATAACCTCTTCTAACCTTAAGTGGAGGTGATCAAATGAGTTTACCAGAGGACGTAGGAAATCGAATACGTGAGTTAAGGAAGGCAAAAGGCTGGACTCAGGAACAACTGGCGGAAGCAGCAGGTCTTCATTACAGCTATATTGGTGGGGTTGAACGGGGAGATCGTAACATTTCTTTGGAGACTCTTGAGAAAATAATCAATGGATTGCAGGTCACTGCTGAAGAAATCTTTAAATTCAAAGAAGACTCTGAGTACAAAAAAGCCTTGGATGAACATATAACTTTAATAAGCGGCAAAAGTACAGATACAATCGTATCATTGACCAAAATTAGCAAAGAATTTTTAAATGCTATCGAAAAATCATATAAAAATTCCGAATAAATATATCTGTATCTACATCATTACTTTAATACCAAAAAAGAGTGGAGTACGTCTCCACTCTTCTCTTATTTCTCTTTTCAAATAACTTCCCGCTCAAACTCCGCAAACTCCACTCTGTTACGCCCGTTCTGCTTCGCCTGATACAGCGCCTTATCCACCGCAGCGAACAGTTGCGTCAAATACCCCTCCGGATTGTCCGGCACATGCACAACTTCAAAATCCTCAAAGGCCAGAATTCCAATACTAATCGTAATCGACACCTGCGTACTCTCGTGATCCACCATGATGTGGTTGGACTCCACAGCTGTCCTCACGCGCTCTGCGATTTGGTTCGCCAGATCATGCTCCGTATGCGGAAGGTAGATCATGAACTCTTCCCCGCCATAACGCGTCAGGATATCGGTACTGCGAATCGATTGTTTGACCGCCTCCGCCGTGCGAACAAGCACTTCATCCCCGATGACGTGTCCGTAGCGATCATTGATCGCTTTGAAGTAGTCGATATCGAGCAGCAGGAGAGAGAATGGTGTTTTGTATTGAATATTGGTAATAACCTCGTGATTCAGATGTTGGGTCAGATATCGACGGTTGTAACAGTTGGTTAAACTGTCCGTCAGCGCCAGTTCCTCCAGTTTGCGATTGGCCTCGGATAACTCCTGACGGATCAGGTCTAGCGCCTGATTTCGCTCTTGAAGCGTTACGTTCTGGCGATTCATCTCTTTCACGTAGAAACGCTCCTGCGAGACATCCTGGAACGTGAGAATATGACCGATCGGCACAAGAGCCGAATCCACAATCGGAGAAGATTGCAGGATATAGTGCCGGATATTGTTGTCCCGCTCCACGATCACTTCAATGTGAGAGAGGGTATTTTCTTTTTTCTTATAGTGATTCACGAACTCCCGACAGCTACCCACGACATGAACAGACTCCAGAAAGGCTTCCATATCAAAAGAATCCCCCACATGCAGATCCATAAAGGATCGAGAGGCTTTGTTCGCTTCAACAATGACTTCATTCTCATCCAGTACCAGGATGCCATATGGGATGGTATTGATTACATCCTCATGGGCGATGGAGACCAGATCGAACACATTGTATCTTTTGATCACATAGACAAAGAACAGGTCCGATAGAAAGATCCCCAGCGAAGTCATGCCAGGAATGATCGGCAACCAGCGGGCTAGAACGACATTCAGAATCGCATCAATCGTTGCAAACACAGCCAACACCAAGATGCCCCACAGGGTGATTCTCACCTGTTTTTTGATCATGGCAGACGTCTGCGAAGAATACACCGCCCGGAATAGAACCACGAGAGAAGTCAAGAAATAACTCACCAGAATAGTCATCACAACCCAGAACCAAAGGCCGTAATCCCGCTCGATGTACCCGCCCTCCAGTGGAATGACGAACTCGTTCCATGGATTAGCGACCACACCTATAGCCCCGATCACCGCAGGGACAAATAGCAAGAAGGTTCCTTTTGCACTCAGACGCTCTGAATAACCGGTAATAAAGATCGTCAGTAGAAGCCACCCGCTCCCAAGCAAGGAGACCGCAACGAAAGATAAGGTAACGTAGAACAATTGCAGACCGGAATCATCCGTGAGCGTACTCGCAAATTGACAGAAAGGCCAGAGCATCATCAACCCGTGAAATAAAAAGTACACCTTATGTAAGTTCGTAATTCTAACCGTAGCAAACACATATACACCTACACCGAACAATAGGACAAATAAAAAGAGATCATACCATACTAAAGGGTTCACGAATCTTCTCCTTCTTAGATGCTACAATGACAACGTGGTTGTTCATGATTCTATGTGATACTTATATATAACTTCAATAAACACCTATACAATTCTGCTACGCCACACTTATTGGTTAATTTAACATATCTTATCACACCACCATAAGGGTGAGTAGCCCATACACTGGAAGTCCGACCAACCTCTGATCGAAATGCTGATCTATTTCTGATTATTTATGAATGCCTTTGAAGGTTTAGAGTACAAACAGGAGAGGAGATCATCTGCTCGGGAGTTATTCAGCTATCATCAAGTGGTCGATATCGAGCCATCCGGCTACCGGACGGCCCTTGTATCATTCGGTTACTGCATGTAGAGGGAGATTGTCCGTGAATAGATCGGGGTTATGCTTGAGCATCTCCGTAATTACCTCTGCTGTCTTAGCCGCATCACACACTCTTACGACCGCATCACCGAGCATTCCTTTACGCATCGCACCTTCGCGAACCAATACCTCATCTACTTTCCAGAAATGCTCCGACCATGGCAACCCACAATGTCTGCGGGATGGTACTGAAATCTGGCTTCCATCCGGTAAAACCGTATACAACATCTCATGCTCGTCCGTCATTCTGCCAGGGATGTCCACCCACTCTTCGACCCCATGGATAAATGTATTCCGCTTCAAGTCAACGCCTACTAACAAGATCGTTGCTTTCCGATCTAGCAGTTTCCCCCATGCTGAACCTCTCGCACATGGTGTATCGAAGAGATGATCGTCTTTCGTAAACGCCTCTGCGTCCCTTCCCAGTGCCGCTACCGAATGCGTAGGGTGCCACGAACGAACTACGCCCGGACGTTTACGAAAAAGTTCAGGCAGTATGCCCACGCAACAGGTAGAATTTTCCACGTGGAACACTGGGTTATCCGCATTAATGGTAGACCACGTATGAGTGGGAAGCACCAACAATCCCTCTTTCATATAGTCGCTAAAGGCATCCAACACCGTGTCTGCTCCACCTTCAACCTCGCCTATACTTTTCATTGAAGAGTGAATAAGCAACGTACCTTGCCCATCCATACCAAGCTGCTCTAATTGCTGTATCAAGCTTTCTTTTGTGTACATGTCCTTCCTCCTTCATTTCTTATCCTTTTCGATGAAAAAGCAAATCCTTGCTCAGCTTCACATCATGCTTCTCAGCATAACAAACAAAGGGCCGAGGGTTAACCCCCGGCCACAGAGAAAAAATTTGTATGAGTTCAGGCAGTAGCTACCACTCCACTTTTACTTAATAATAACGTACTCCAGATTCACCAGCTTCGCATACGTCACGATCTGATCTGTCGTCAGGTTCAAGGATACAACCGTATGGTGACCACCACCATTTTCGATCCATGCCTTCACTCCATCTTGGAAGTTCGGCTTCACGCTCCACAGAACACGTGCTACTGGCAGATTAGGTGCTGGAACGGTTGGTTCAAAAGCAGATACTTCGTTGATCAGCAGTTTGTAATGTGTACCGAAGTCTGCCATGGATACCACGACACCTTCGCCTGCTTTACCATCGAATACAAGACGTGCCGGATCTTCACGATCGCCAATGCCCAGTGGGGACACGATGATTCTCGGTTTGGTGCTGGCAAGTGTCGGATCTACTTCAAGCATGTGAGATTGAAGAATCGCTTCCTGTCCAGCAGCCATCTCGTATGTGTAATCTTCCATGAAGCCCGTGTTCTCGTTATGGGCCATGATTTTTAGCAAGCGATCCAGCGCAGCTGTTTTCCAGTCACCCTCACCGGCAAATCCGTACCCTTGAGCCATCAGGCGTTGCACTGCCAAGCCCGGAAGTTGTTTCATGCCATGCAGATCCTCGAAGTTCGTAGTGAAGGCACTATATCCACCTTCGTCCAGGAAACGTTTGATCGCAATTTCATAGCTCGCTTGCACACGTACGCTGGCTTCCCAAGCTTCCTTGCTGTTCGTGCCATAATCGAATTCGTAGAGGTCTCCATACTGAGCAATCAAATCATCGATTTCCTGCTCTGTTACAGCGTTCACGTATTGCACGAGGTCGCCAATGCCGAAGTAATCAACCGTCCATCCGAATTGGATCTGTGCTTCCACTTTATCACCTTCGGTTACACCCACGTTGCGCATGTTATCACCGAAGCGCGCTACTTTGATGTTAAAGCTTTCATTATAAGCTACCGCTACGTCCATCCAGTCAGCAACCTGCTGTTGCACTTCTGGGCGCTCCCAGTAGCCAACAACGATTTTATTTTGTTTTCTCAGACGGGCATTAATGAAGCCATATTCACGGTCACCGTGTGCCGCTTGGTTCAGGTTCATGAAGTCCATATCGATGGTTGCCCACGGAATGCTTTCGTTGAATTGGGTTGCCAAGTGCAGCAAAGGTTTTTGCAGCAATTTTGTACCACGAATCCACATTTTCGCCGGGGAGAACGTATGCATCCACGTGATCACACCTGCTACTTCGTCACGATAGTTGACTTCCTTCATCGTGCTCGTGATTTTATCTGCGCTTACCGCCAGATCCTGCAATACGAGCGGGTACGGCAGTACGCCACTTGCATTAAGGGCATCCGTGATTTTCTGTGCGTTGGCTTTTACTTCGCCCAGTGCTTCTTCTCCGTACAAGTGCTGTGAACCGACCACAAACCAGAATTCTTTTGCTGCTGACATATAATCATCCTCATTTCATTATTTTATAGTTGAATAAATGGGTTACACTGGACCACTGCGCAGCCAGAATAATCTTCCGATCACTGTTATCCCCAGATTTTTTTGATTCCCTTTTCTAAAGGGAAAATCCGGGGATAAAGGTGAACGCTCCGCTTCTCCAGCTTTCTTCTGTCTTCTCCGTTATCGTGTAAAAGTTTTATACAACTTCGTTGGCAGTAGTAGCACAAGACCTATTCGATTGGATTAGTGTCATCCGATCGATACACAAACTAATTACTTTTGTCCGTAATACGCGTCTTTTCCGTGTTTTCGCAGATAGTGTTTATCCAAAATGCCTTGCGGCAGTTCTTTCGCGAAGTTATTTAACTGCCGCGCGTACAGGTTCATTTTGCACACTTCCTCCAGCACGACACTGTTCACCACCGCAGACTTGGCATCTTTCCCCCACGTAAACGGTGCATGACCATGGAGCAACACTGCGGGAACGGCCATAACATCAATCCCACGTTGTTCAAACGTTTCAATAATGACGCGTCCTGTCTCCGCTTCGTATCCGCGATCAACCTCGTCCTGATTCAGGAAACGTGCACAAGGCACCGCACCATAGAACGTGTCCGCATGCGTTGTTCCCATAACGGGTACGTCCAGTCCGGCTTGCGCCCAGATGGTCGCCCATGTGGAGTGTGTATGCACGATGCCACCAATCTCCGAGTAATGCTTATATAGTACGGCATGTGTTGCAGTGTCCGAGGAAGGTCTCATTTCACCCTCCACCACGTTACCGTCCAGATCAACCACAACCATGTCGCTTGCTTTCATCGTATCGTAGCTAACGCCACTTGGTTTGATCACGAACAGACCGCTTTCCCGATCAATTGCACTGACGTTACCCCATGTGAATTTCACAAGTCCGTGCTTTGGCAGTTCCAGATTCGCCTGGAATACCTCTTCTTTCAGTTGTTCTAACATGTTATTCCCTCCCGTTCTCTACCAGATGATCCACGGCTGATTGCTCAATCGCAAGTCCACTCCGATAGCGTTCGATAAATGCTTCAAACCCTTTCACATCCGATGCATCCGGTGCCACTTCGACACCCTCCACATCGTTAAAGACTTTCTGCTCCAGGAACACATCCAGGCTCTCCTCTTGATCCTTGTTGATCATGTAGGAAGCCAGAAGCGCCATGCCCCATGCGCCGCCTTCACCAGCGGTAGACATCACCGACACCGGCACGTTCATCGCAGCGGCTACAATCCGTTGTCCAACGACAGGGGTCTTGAACAGGCCACCGTGAGCCAAAATACTATCAATGGCTACATTCTCTTCCTCCGTCAAAATGTCCATACCCAGCTTGAGTGCACCGAAGGCACTGAACAGATGGGTCCGCATGAAGTTTGCCAAATTGAAGTTGCTTTCCGGGGAGCGGACGAACAATGGACGGCCTTTCTCAAGTCCCGTGATGTTCTCACCTGAGTAGTAACCGTAGCTGAGCAAGCCACCACCATCAGGGTCTGCCTCCAAAGCCTTGTTAAACAACACGCTAAACAACTTGGCGTTATCCACTTCATATCCCATTGCTTGAGAGAATTCACGGAACAGTCCAACCCATGCGTTGATATCACTGGAACAGTTGTTGGCATGCACCATCCCTACTGGACTGCCATCCGGCGTGGTGACCATATCGATCTCGGGATACACTTTGGACAATTCCTTCTCCAGTACGATCATCGCAAATACGGATGTGCCAACGGAGATGTTGCCCGTACGTTTTCTCACGCTATTTGTCGCCACCATACCCGTTCCCGCATCGCCTTCTGGCGGGCAGAGCGGAATGCCTGCTTGCAGATCTTGCGAAGGGTCGAGCAACTTGGCTCCCGCTTCCGTCAATACACCTGCATTCTCACCAGCGAGATATACCTTGGGCAGAAGGTCCTCGACTTTCCACGGATAACCTTTGCCTGCGATCTGTTCGTCGAACTGTTGGATCATGGATGGGTGATAGTTATGTGTAGACTCGTCAATTGGGAAAATGCCTGATGCATCACCGATCCCAATCGCCTTATTGCCCGTCAGCAACCAGTGGATGTATCCAGCCAAAGTTGTCAGGTGATCGATCTGTGGCACATGCACCTCTTCGTTCAAAATCGCTTGATACAAGTGGGCAATGCTCCAGCGTTCCGGAATATTGAATTGCAGAAGTTCCGTTAGCTCTCTTGCAGCTACTCCCGTCGTAGCGTTACGCCACGTGCGGAAAGGTACCAACAGTTCACCAGCGCTATCCAAAGCGATATATCCGTGCATCATGGCCGAGAATCCGATAGACCCGACCGTGCGCAGCGTGATTCCGTATTTCTGTTCCACATCTTGCTTCATCTCACGATAAGCCGTTTGCAGACCTGTGATGATATCCTCCTGGTTGTACGTCCAATATCCATCTTTCAGGAGGTTCTCCCATTCATAACTGCCTGACGCGATGGTTTCAAAACGTTCGTCAATCAACACCGCCTTAATCCGCGTTGATCCAAATTCAATTCCGAGCGAAGTAGCGCCCTTGGTAATGGCTTCTTTCAAGTCCAATTGACTCATAATCACGTGTATCCCCTCTCCGGTCGCGATTTCACATCCCAAAGGATGCATATATAAGGTGAAGCTTCTACTTATGGCAGTAGCTAATAATGAATTTTGTATAAGAGGTGGTTCAAAAAGTCTGTGTTTTCAAAGAATGCGCTTTCCTTTTCTGACAGCCTTAGTATATTTTTTGTACGTACATTTGTCAATAATATATAATAGTTATACTTACAAAGGACACATAATGTACTCTATTTGACCATTCAAAGGTCTTATATGGCTATAAAATGGCTATGCTGTAAGGTACACCTCCATCCAAAAAGGCTGAATATGTACGGTTTATTTCGAAAAATGTTCGGTTTTATTTTCATCCTATCTGAATCATGCTAAAATATGTACGTACAACTATTTGAACAACAACGTTGATATAGATGAGTAACGATGAAAGAAGTGGACTACGTGAAGCCAAAATACCAGGTCATCATTGATGATATAAAGAGTCATATCCTTTCGGGGACATATAGCATAGGCGAGCAGATCCCCACCGAGTTGGCATTACAGGAAAGCTACACTGTAAGTCGCCAGACCGTGCGGAAGGCTATTTTGGAGTTATCAAACGAAGGATTTTTACGAAGCGAAAAGGGGTCAGGCACCTACGTTAGTAATCAGTATCGATCACGGTCAGGTGGCAATACATCGAAGAAAACGATCGGTGTGATCACGACTTACATCTCGGATTACATCTTTCCGTCCATCATTCGCGGTATTGAGAGTCGTCTGAATGAGGACAACTACTCCTTACTACTGGCCAGTACTAATAATGATGTAGCGCAGGAGAAAAAAGCCCTCGAAATGATGCTCTCCTACGGCGTGGATGGCCTGATTGTCGAACCGACCAAAAGTAATCTATACAACCCAAACATTGCATACTACCTGTCCTTCAAGGAGCAGGATGTGCCGTTTACGATGATTAATGCATTTTATGAGGAGCTGGAAGTTCCGTTCTTCTGTCTGGATGACGTGCAATCCAGTTATCTTGCCACACGTGAATTGATCGCCAAAGGCCATACCCAGATCGGCATTATTGCCAAAATGGATGATCTACAAGGCAAGTACCGAATGAAGGGGTACATCAAGGCGCTGGGTGAAGCGAAGTTACGGTTCCATCCTGAGCAAGTGCTTTCCTTTGATACCGCATCGAAACCGGAGTTATCCTCTAATGTAGCAGCGTATCTGGACGAAAACAGGGATTCGCTCACCGCGATCGTCTGTTACAACGATGAGGTGGGACTGGAGGTCGTGCACGCCTGCAGGCAACTGGGCATCTTGATCCCAGATGAGTTATCCATCATTGGGCAGGACAATTCGTACATCGCCAAGAACGCCAACATCAGGCTAACAACGCTAACCCATCCCCAAGAGCAAATGGGTCGCGATGCTGCCGACTGGGTGATCAAGAATCTGCAAGGCAAAAAGGATCTGCCAACGAACACCTACTATCAGCCGGTGCTGGTTGAGGGGGAGACGGTGAAGGAGATCGTAGTGGAATAATATTGTTGTGGGACGGGCGTTAAGTTGTTACCGAGCGTTTCTGTCCAACATACTTAAAGAAGGCCGTCAGAATCTTCTGCGGCCTTCTTTGTTTTTGTTCACTATTGACGAGGGATTACTTCTTCTTACTATACATATACATCTTCTCTAATCAAAACTACTTCGCCTGATCCGCTTCTTCTTCTTCGCTTACCAGACTTACAAGGACGCCTTTCTTCTCCAACTTTTTCACAACCTGTTCTGCTCGATCATTCAGCGGATTGTTAGCCAAATATACTTCTGTTAGATGTGGGATGGTTTCGAGCACTGCAATATCCTCAATGAGGTTATTTTCTACATATAGATACTCCAAGGTTGGATGGTTCTTGAAAGGTGTCAGATCTTGAATTTTATTATCGTTCATAATGACCCATTCCAGCTTTAACTTCTGAAGAGGACTTAGATCAGTCACCTGATTACCACTGGCGAGCAAACTGGTCAGCTTATGCATATTTTTTAATGGAGCCAGGCTTTTGATTTTGTTATCGTCCATAACCAGATTTTGCAGACTAGTCAGACCTAAAAGTGGCGAGATATCTGCAAACTGATTGCCTTCAACAGCTAAGAATGTCAATTTCTTTAACTTGTTGAGTGGCTTAATATTTTTTACATTTTGACCAGGCAAAAATAAATCTGTCATATTAACGGCATGTTCAAGACCTTGCAGGTTAGAAATCTTACTTTTTAATTCCATAGCATATAGAGATTTTAATTTTTTCAAATCGGCAGCCTTTATTTCCTTCTTAGCCGACATCTTCAGATCTGCTCGAATAACTTTGGCCAAGACCGGGTCCTTAATAAGTGACGACGCAGCCAAAACGCTCGTTGCCGGTAATAATACAAAAACCAAACAAAGTACGATCAACTTTTTGATGAATTGATTATGCATGTAGAATCTCCTTACATTATTTAATAATACAAATATACCATGATCTGGAATGTAATACATGGATATTATTTTCATCCTAATTTAATAGAACCCCTCCTGCTCTCATCCTATAACTGTTCCGTTAAGAACGGATAATGGACTACTTCATCAAGGAATGTAACCCTCTGTGCTTCATACCGGGAAACTTGTGGCTGAGGGTAAGCCCGCAGAGGTGATAACCGCCCCACAGGTTAAAGACATTTTTGGATTGGAATGTACAGTCATAGAAGACCCCGTTTCGGGATCACCGATGGTGGTGCCTAAAGGGCGATATCATGCGAGATAGACAAATAGCGGCAGTTGCGACAAAGATCCCTTTGTCCTAGCTGTCGCTATTTTATTTCGGTCCACCACACCTCTTACTCAGTCATGCCGTTTGCCTAATCCGTTATTCTCATCTCTACCCATTGCTTCACTCTATTGGCTGTTATGAACTCTGATCAAACATCCACTCTACAATGAGGATTTACACCAAAAAGCCATACGGATGATGGTCCGTACGGCTTTTTAGCGATTTTTTCTTATACATAACACATGCGTAAATGATGAATGACGCTGCAAATGTTACTTCCAAAGCTCTTCAGCAATTTCCTTAATGAAGGAAAGCTTGCGCCATTGTTGTTCCTCGGTCAGATGGTTGCCTTCTTCCGTGGAAGCGAAGCCGCATTGTGGGCTCAGGCAGATTCGATCCAGATCAACATATTGTGTAGCTTCCTCAATCCGTTTAAGGATATCTTCCTTGTTCTCCAACTCTCCGAATTTGGAAGAGAAGAGGCCAAGTACAACCTGCTGATTGTCCTTCAGGAAACGAAGTGGTTTGAAGTCACCAGCCCGTTCCGTATCAAACTCCAGATAGAATCCAGAGTAGTTATCGATGCTCAGAAGTGTCTGCGCAATCGGCTCATAACCGCCACCGACTCCTGCAAATGTCGAAACATAATTACCGCGGCAGACATGAGTGGTTACCACGAGGTCTTCCGGCAGGCCAGATACCACATCTTCGTTCAGTTTTGCGAGTTCATTGGCGTACTCTTCCACATTAACACCAATCTGCTCCATCACTGTGATGAACTGTTGGTCACACAATGCACCCCATGTGCAATCATCAATCTGGATGCTACGGCAGCCGGCTTCATAAAAAGCCAGAATGGATGCTTTGTACGCTCCGACAATGTCCGAGAGAAGCTCTTGGCGGTTCGGATAGATGGCCTGTGTGCTTTCCTTATTATCTGCCCGGTCCAATTCGAATAGGAACTGGGCTGCTGCTGGAATGGACTGACGGGCAACAACGTCTTCCCCAGCCGCTTCTTTCAAGAAGGCATAATGCGCTACAAATGGATGACTGCTATAGCTGATTTTGCCGCTCAGACGAGCTGTTTCCGGTCTGGATGTCGCACCGTTGAATCGGTAGCCTTCCTCAATGATCGTCCGCTCTACACCATCCAGTCCCCAGAAAAAGTCCAGATGCCACCAAGAGCGGCGGAATTCGCCGTCCGTTACAGCCTGAAGGCCAACCTCTTTTTGCTTCTGTACAAGTTTTACAATCTCGGCATTCTCCACTTCATTCAACTGTTCCGTGGTAATTTCGCCGTTCTGGTATTTTAATCGGGCATCCTTCAACGTACTCGGGCGCAGGAAACTGCCAACAATATCATATCGAAATGGAGTGACTGTTCGTTGTTTAGGTTCTGTTTGTAGGCTCATATTTTAATCTCCCCGTTTATCATTATAGAATTAAATATAACATATCCGATCGGAATAGCTGTTCTACGAAAGAGTTATAGCCCGCTATAGGTATTAGCTATAGCGGGCTATATTTAAGGACACTCTATATACAATCATGTATTCCATCTAACCTGACCGGATACCCGGAACAGGATCTCAACATCTATGATCTCAAGTCAACGTAAGAACGATCTGATCCCCGGCACGGGTGATTTTGTAAATCCCCTCTTGCATGTCGATGCCATAATGTTTTTTCAGCAACCACTTGGCGTTGAGATCGGTCTCGACAACCACCAGATAATCGTAGCCGCTCAGAAGGTTATCCATATTATCCTCATAGAACAACACGATCCCGTCCACATGTGGAGCATATAAGAAATACTTCCCAACATATTGCATGTAATAGTTCGTGACCTGCTGGTCCCTGTCTGAGGCGTAGAAGAGATATCTATTATTATCCACTTGCCCACCTGAGTACCACCGATCACCGGTAACCGCATGAATCTTGTAAGGGAGCGTTGTATCGTAGGTTTTGGCAATCGAGACGATCCCGTTGTATTCCGATAAAAGGATGGTCGCCGCAACCGCCATACAGCCGATAATGCCTTTTTGATAATGACCTTTCGTCTTGACCGTCTTAAAGGATTGATAATCAGGCACCTCACCGATCCGATAGTGGAATGATCGCTCCAGGTCGATCGCAGCGCACAACACCAGCCCACCGGCGAACAGCACCACGATACTCGATGCATAACGCTCAAAGCCTGCCAGGACAATGGCTTCATCTAATGGCATGGAGAAGAGATACAACGCCAGAATACCCGCATAGTACAGTAACAGAACAACGTCCAAAGCAATTAATGCTTTCCATAAGTTCCACTTCTTCTTGAGCACAACGATAGCAAATACCGAAGCTCCGATCGCGATAAGTTGAAAAAGTACAATGCCGAGCACAGGCCTGGACGTGATATCTATGCTTGATTTCAAGAAGAGCGTCAGAATCTCCCATTTCTGTTCTCCCGTCTTGCCCGCTTTGATCACCGAGGCTGTTCCCTCGAACTTGTTATTAATGCCTTGGAACACCGTCGCCATTCGCCAGCTCCAGCCGAAATACGGAAGTAGTGAACCACCAATGGTACCAAGCACAGCCAGTCCGACTTTCCAGTTCGAGCGTTGCCCATTTCTCAACCATGTATACACCAGGAAGATCAGGCCGATCGCGGCGAAAATAATACCCGTGCTTTTGATGATGGTCAGCAATCCGGCAAGCGGAAGAACAACAATACATGCCTTCATGATCTCATTCCGATATTGGTAAATAACCGCCAGGATCGCGAGTGCGTAGATCGGAAGCAAGAAATCCACGAGTAGATTGGTGATCCGAATCGTCAGATTGAAAAAAGAAAGCGTCGATAACCCGAGTCCGAGAAAAGCGTACAGAAGAAAACGTTTCTTCTCCGAAATAATGCCAAACATGGAATAAAAACAGGAAAAGATAAGTAGACCCTGTGCCAAAAGCATCACGGACTGGGAATGCCCCATGAAGCGACAGACATAATAAATAAATGACGAAGTCCCGAGCGGATAGTTTTTAAAATCAATCAGATTGGAGTCTGGCGTCGGAAAGGCATTTGTACTCAACATCTGCTTCAATACAATAGCCCAGTGCGAGAAATTATCGTAGTGTGTCAATTGATTTTGGAACAGAATCAGCAAAAAGATGAACGTTCCGCCCAGAAAAGAAAACTGAAATAACGAGAACAATACATTCGGCTTGGTCCCTCGTCGGACAGCTCGAACCAGCGTATCTCTAAAAAGAAACAAGCCGAGTATCATCACGATAATACTTCCTATAAAGAGCTGACCTGCCAAGCCAGCGAAATATACGATGCAGGCAATCGAGGAAAACACAAATACAGGGATAAACTCCCACCGTAGTGCAAATGTCTTCCGAACAAACTGCATATAACCAACAAAGGAGATTATCAATAAAACTCCCATCACAAAATGAAGCACAATGAGCATCTTTATCTCTCCTAACCCTCTCTGGTGGAACGATCGGAATGTGGCTCAATCAAATCAGTCAACAATTGGTCGATCAGGCCCTTCTCCACAATATCATCGATATTCTCCACCGAGAGAAGCACTTCGCGCTCACGAGCTGTCGTTTTTCCCGTATGTTGCAAAATGACTTCAATATTACTCTTCGTATAAAAAGTAACGACCGCTCCTGCCGCAATATCACCATGGAAACCCGTCGCGGAGAAGAAACGATAATTGAAGCTGCGCAGCGTACAGCTAGCATCATTGGTGAAATGAACTGGAAGCTGAAGGGAAAGCCGCGGCATTTTTCGCTGATCCGATCTGGGTTGAACAATCCGTTTTTTCACGTTACGTAACATATCGTCATAAGCCGTATCCCACAGATTCATCTGCTCTGGCAACGAGTGTTTACGGTCGTAGATGATTTGCATGTATTGGCGGTTATCATTCTCATCAATCGGCTGAACCGTTGCGGAGTAACGCCAGCCCTCTCCATCCTGTTTCACATAAACGATGACTGCATCGAGATTGGCCTCATACCGGTCGGTTTTGACAACCAGAGAGATGATTTTCTGCTCGGCCAAATAAATGGGATATGGGACATAGAAGGCAATACCTTGCTCAGATACATCCACCGTCTTGGCCTGATAACGCAGATTGTTGGCTTGGTCGTGAATCGTGACATCTTCCTGCGCCCGAATCCGTTCTGTCTCCCGATACGCACGGCGGCCGATCATGAAGAACAGGGCGTAACACAATGCAATCATGTTATGAATCAGCCAGAAAATAATGATACTGCTGAAGAACAGCGCAATGCCGTACTTGCCATTCACATACCGAATGACAGCTGCAATGGAAAGCAACAGCAAGAAGATATGCGGAAGTGCATATAACAGAGCAGACATCCATTGTCGACCGCTTGCTCTGCTTTTGTTGGTAACTTTGAACTCTTTCTCACGAATACCCAGTGTCTCCAGGAGAACCGGCCAGATCAGATAAGGCATAAATATGGTATCGATAACCTGACTCCATCGCTGATTCCGAATATTGCTGGACAGATATCGCATGGATAGACTATAGAAGAAATAAGATGGAAGCCAGAATATTAAGATTTGCCAGAAGGTTGTATTTACAATCTGGAAGTCGAATAACGCAAATAAAATAGGTGCCAAAATGAAAATCAAGCGGTTAAAGAAGGACCACCAGTATAAGAAACTACTCAAGTAGGTTACTCTCGTCCAAAAGGGAAGCTTCCCCGATATAGGTGCACGCGTATTCTGCAGGCTCTGAATGATACCCCGTGCCCAACGAATCCGTTGTTTAATCATGCTCTTCACTGTTGTTGTTGTCTGCCCGGCAGCTTGAACCTCTTGAGTCGCATAGGTAATATAACCTTCCTGCTGCAAGCGGATGCTTGTCTCAAAGTCCTCGGTGATTGTATTGAGTGGAAAACCTCCGATGTCTTCCATGCCCTGCCGGGAAATGATCGTATTACTTCCTGTATAGGCTACCGCATTGGAGGCATTACGCAGGATGTTCACTTCTCTGGAGAAGAAATCCTGTTCATTCGGAATACCTTGCTCTGCATACAGGTTAAACTGGAATAGATCCGGATTGTAGAAGCTTTGCGGGGTCTGTACCAGACCAAGCTTGAACTTAGGGTCCATCTCGTCCTCTCGGCGAGGACGCCATACCTCATTCTCCTTAATAAACGTGGAGAGCATGAAATAGGGTACCGTTTTCATCAAAAAGGTGTGCTGCGGAATCATATCCGCATCAAACGTTGCAATGAGCGGCGAAGAGCTTTTGCTCAGTGCATTGTTCAGATTACCAGACTTGGCATCCTTGTTTCCGGGGAACCCCAGATATCCCACGCCAAACTGTCTGGCAAGTTCCTCCACCTCAGGTCTTGCTCCATCGTCACAGAGATAGATATGAACCTTCTGCTTGTCCGGGTAATCCATGAACGTACAGGCATTAACGGTTTTATATAACAGATCAACGGGCTCATTATGCGTAGCAATAAACACATCCACATCCGGATAATACTCCGGCGGAACGATTGGAAAGTCGAGCTGTGTACGTTCTTTTTGCATCTTTTGAAAGAATAATTCAAAGGTTGTCAGTACGGTGACCGTCTCAGCCACAATCAGCAGCATACCAAAAATGACGTTCAGAACGCCTTCACCCCATGGCAACGTAAAGAACGTACGCCATACCAAATAAATCGACATCAGGATCATCGTGATGACAAAAAAGATATTCTGCCTTTTTTCGTTTTGCACTACAACTGCTTCCTCCTTGCTGCAAATACCCATCTTCGCTGCAATTGGAAACTGAGCAGGAACAGCAAGGCATCACAGACGAATTTCGCCAATTTCTCATCTACGAAGAGAACGGTATGGAATATATATACACCGGTACTGGACAGCAAGATCACTACTCCGCATAACGTTAGATAGCGCCATAGACTGCCCCGGCTATCCTCCTTGCGGAATACAAAGTGTCTGTTCAGTACATAGTTGACCACAATGGAAATAACTCTCGCAATCACGGTTGCAAGCAGAATTCTTAAATAGTGCTGCTCACCCAATACGGGCCGTAACGCGTCGATCAAAAACCAGGCGATGCCCAAATCAACAACCGAACTGGCCACCGATGATGAAATGAACCGCAGGAAATTGGAGAACAACACCCCCATGACCCGAGCACTATCCTGGATCGCTTTAAAATGAGTGCCTGCATTGCCATTCTCATAAATGACTTGGATTGGCATCGTATGAATCGGTATGCCAGACTGAATGCACGAGATGAGCATCTGCAGCTCATATTCAAATCGAGTGCCGCGAACATCCTGCATAAACGCAAGTAACCCTGGACCGAAGGCACGAAGCCCAGTCTGGGTATCTGACAGTTTTTTACCATACAGCATGGCAAAAATAAAGGAGGTCATTCGATTGCCTAACAGGGACTTTGGAGGTATATTCCCCTCGCTGAAGTTCCTTACCCCGAGCACCAACGAATCCGGATGAAACCTTGCTTCTTGGGCTATGCGGTATACATCTTCAGCTGCGTGTTGTCCGTCTGAATCAGCGGTTACGACGAAGGAAGATGCGTCGAATTGCTTCCCAATATACTCAAATCCGGTCTTGAGTGCTGCACCCTTCCCCTGATTTTCCGTATGTGTCAGCAAAGCACAACCGTTCTCGCGAAGCTCCTCGAAAATCGACTGGTACGCATCACCAGATCCGTCGTCCACAATAACAATATTAGTAAATCCATACTCTCGCAATTGCCGTACATAGGCTGGAAGTCTCTCATCCGGTTCAAGCGATGGAATGAGGATGATCGTTTCGCCGTTTTGTCTACCTATAATCATCCTGATAAGCCTCAATTCGACATATTTTCACAGATTCTTTTTGAATATTGTGAGTATAACATCGAAAAGGCATACAGTAAACGAATAATTTGTATATATATTGGTAAAAAAGTCGCACTCTTTTATAAGCTAATTCATAGGCTAAAAATACTAGTTGAGGGTTACTCTAGCACTACTCAAACAATTGTACATTCGGCTCTCGTTTCAGCACATGTACCAGCATGGCATGCCGTTATCCACGGTGGTGATAGAGATGCGCCTGCGTATCCAGAAGCCACTCGAAGCGTGAATGAACTCCTCCCCAGAATGCAGTCGTTTCTCGCAAAAGTTCATCTTCGGTCTCCATCGACCGATTGGACATGCATCGACTTACAAATCTGGACGAATGGCCACTTATGCGGATCACGAATTTGAATTAAAATTACCGTAGACGATTGAAAAAGGCTGTGATTCCAATGTTATTTGAAAGAGACAAATGGTTGCAGTATGGCATTCTGCGCGATGAGCCCTCTCTCGCTGAACGTTTGCCAGAAACACAGTTGCTTGAGAAGGATACGCTAACGAAGATGCTTCTTCAGTATCCCAGCGTTGTACTGAAACCTCGTAATGGCAGTTACGGAAGGGGTATCCTGTTCATTAAACGAAGCGGTGCAAATGCTTATCGTATTCAAAATGAAAATAACACAGTCACCATGAGAGACAACGAGCAGTTACTCGAATGGTTCGAACAAACAATCAAAAGTGATGAATACATTGTCCAAAAGCGTCTGCAGCTTGCTCAAATTAAACACAGGCCGTTCGACATTCGGATCATGGTTCAGCGCAAAAAGGGTTCCTCGTCCACTTGGAACGTGACCGGTTCCTATGCTAAAGTCGCAGCACAAGGATACCAAGTCACCAATGTGAATAACCGCCCCATTCCCGTTATTAAAGCACTGAGACTGGCTCGAATTGGAGATCGGCGCTTACTTGTCAGAGCGGAACAAGTTTCACGATTAGCTGCCAAACGATTGGGAGAGCATTACCCTATGCTTAGACAAGTCGGGTTCGATATAGCCATCGACAAGAAACGGCGAATTTGGATTATCGAAGGCAATTATCAGCCAGCCATACGCCCTTTCCGACTTTTGAAAGATTCCTCGATGCACCGCAGAATATTATGGTACAAGAAACATTAAAACGAAAAAAAGACGACCTGCCTGCTAGCCCGGGCAAGTCGTCTCTTCATGTTTCGTACCTAATCTCGATATTAACCCTCTTCAGTTATTTCCGGCATTTTCTAATCGCACTTGTAACACGTGTCACTCGGAACTGATTTACCCCCACCTGTATAATGGCGAACTGGCTGTACGAAGTACCAGAAGAGGTATACGGTTCAGCCTCAATATTTCCACTTGGTGTTCTAACCGTCGCGGTGATTCTAGTTACCAGGCACACACCACGGTCGGAAGATCTCCAAGTCTCGTCACGCTGAACACTATATCTATCGTTGCTACAAAAAATGGATGCATACTCCACTACTCCACTCGCATTAAACGAAGTCGAGTTATAGATCTGAACAGGGTCATAACCACCTCTAGGTGCTCCAGGTCTTCTATTTCCCATTCTCAAAACCTCCTTTTGTATTGATAATCTATTAAATGCAATTAAATAGTTTTGGTGAGGTATAAATGTGGACAAGGCAGAAAAAGTGTGTTTGTACAGTGGTAGAGGAAAACTAGTAGCTTGATGTCATAACTCAAACACAAAAAACCACCCTTTACTGTGCAAAGGTGGTTCGCGAATTATAGATCTGCTATTAGTATCATCTTATTGGCCAATTGAGTCGAAACGGTACATCATAGACGGTCAAAACTCCCCCATTGCAGATGCTTCTATTCTGCCGCCTCCGCCAACCATGCTTGCATAGCCGGAGATTCTGCTCGATTTAAACGTAAGGCAATTTCGGTATTGATCTCATCCGGCGGCATGACTTCAACAAGGACACATACGGACTCTCGCGGTTGATTTAAGGCAAACACGCCTTCATCATCGAGCATTTTCATCGCCAGCTCCATGGCGTTCAGCCTCACATCCAACTCGCGATTCCAATCATCATTTTCCAGTTCCGCAATGAAAGGACGCTCGTTATATCGTTGTTTGACACCGTCAAAGTGATCATCCCCAAAACAACAATAGGGGGAATCCGCATACGACCATTTGATGAGATCCGCAATCGTAGATACCGGCGTATCACTTTCCTCTGCTTGCCTAGCCGACTCCAACGCCAAAGCTTCCCACGACCATGCAGAGATGCTTGGCGCATGTCCCTCGCCAGTAGTGTATAACGTACAATAATAGTAACGTTCACCATTTTCAAAAAGAGTACAAAAAGACGTTCTGGCGGCAGCGGCGATCTCTATGGCCAGCGGCTCTATTTCTTGCATTGGCTTCACGATTAGAGTTCCCCTTTCCATTCGTTGATCATTTGCCCCTTCGATATGAATTGGCTATTTGGACTAGATACCAGACACCTGCACCCACAAGGGCAGCAAACACCAGATTGATGCACCCAAACACGATGAGTGACTTTGCTTGGCCTGGACCAATCCGGAAAGCCGTAACAAGCTGGAAGACAGCCGGTAGCAGAAACGCCAGCCAAGAGATGGTTATAAGCTTTTCTGTTCTGAAACTCCACCACACTGCGGAACATGAGGCAACTAGCAGTACCCAGGTACAGATAAGCTTTAGGGCGAACATCATTTCGTCCCCCTCCTATTTGCCATGAATCACAAGTCCATATTTATTGAATATCCACGATTGGCTCAATTCGTGCATTGCATCATGGCTTATACGCACAGAGGGCTTTTGCTCCTTCATCGCATCAGCATCAAGGGCTGAGAAGCGAAGGGATTTGGTCATTTTTTTGATAGAGTCTCTTATTTCATCGAAAAATGCATAGGTCAGCGGCTTATGGTCCCGGATATCCTCATATATATAGTATTTTCCTTTTTCATCTTCCACATTAACTTGAAAACCTTTCGGAAATGAAAGCAAGATACACGGCAGTTCATCCTCTGCCCATTGTCCGTGATAAGGAAAAGAAACCCCTTCATTTCTTACAAAAAATCCTGAACTTTCTTGATCTGATGCAATAGAAATAGAGTAAACAAAGAAGGGATGGATGTCCTCTCTCTTTTCTCCTGCCACAAAATACTGATAGAACGTCTGATACTCCTCGTACACCTGATTATAATCATGCTCTGTTCGGGCAACATTGGTACGATAGAATTGCGCTTGCCGATGCTCCAAAAGCTGCAAAAGGCTTTTAAACTCTTTAGGAGTGATGAAGAATCTCAGTTTATAGAATCCGCTATTCTTTAATTTGTCCATTTCTTTTCGCTCACCGCCCTGTTTAGAAATGTTATGCCAATGACCTTAGCGGGTCAGGTTCAGCTATATATGTATCTTATTTCCATTATAGTGATTACCTTTCCTGAGTCTACCTACTTTACACCTGAATTTTGCGAATGAACTTTGAAAAGGTAGCGAAATATCAGGATCATTGCGCCTGTACGCGAGCAAAAGACATACGTGAGGTGAATTCCAGACTACCCGCCTTGTGAGGATGGGAGCACGCCAACATCTCGTAATCAGCACAAATTAGCCGTACGGATGATAACCCGTACGGCTAATTTTGACTTATTCAGCTTTGCGAATTTGGAATTGTTAAGGTTTAACTACAGAGAGAAGAGACTCATTCCCCTCAGAGATCACCGTCACATCTGGAGCAAACGTTGCATCACTTACATGTAGCGTTTCTCCAAGTTCCATAGCACTAATGTCAAATTCAATCGACGTTGGCAAGTGTCTCGGCAATGCCTCCACTTCAATAGAAGATAATTGAACTTGCACGACTCCGCCCTGTTTTGTACCAATCGGTGTGCCGTTGAACTTGACAGGAATTTTAGTACGCAGGATCTCATTGGTCTGCACCTGCTGAAAATCCACATGAAGTAAATCCCGTGTAACTGGATCACGCTGGAGATCTTCCAACAATACAGTCAATGAGTCTTTCTCTTCAAACTGCAGTTCGATAAAACCAGACGTACCCTGCTTCAACCATTTTTGAAATTGTATTGTTGGAATATGAATCATTTCATTCTCCGTATTTTTGCCAAAAACAATACCTGGCAAACGCCCGGATTTACGTAAATCCCTAAGTCGGGATGTATTTAATGGAATGCGGTTCTCCGCTTGAAAACTAGTAGTCATGCTATGTTCGCTCCTCTTTATTAAATGATATTTTCACATTTTTCATACTCATCCAACCATCCCCTGTTGGGGCTAAAGAGAGAAACATAGCATCACCACCTCCATATACGATCCAATTGATTTTAAAATACATTTAATGTAAGCACCCATAATATACATGAAGGCACTCTACTCCGAAGAGTAGAATGCCTATGGGATGCTTCAACCCTATCATAGAAACATAGATTTGTCGATTTAACCCCATAATATGATCAAAAGCGTCTCCTTCCAGTCCGCGTCGTTGATCAGCATAGAGACCACCCCAACGATGGAGTGGCCTTCATGTCCTCATCTCAAATGTATACATCCTCGATACTCGTTGGATTCGTCAGAATTTATCGATCTGCGTAATTCCTCAAGCCACATGTCCATGAGCACCTTATTTCGGGGACAAGAAAAATCGCGTCCTCTAAGGTGAGAACGCGAAATAAAGCAGATTGATTTTGTTTTTCAGCATCGTCAATTAACGCTTTCGAGCCACCACCGCTAACCTACCGTTTTCGGTTGAATACTCGCATGTGGACAGCACAATAAGCTTGTCACCATACTGTGCTGTTACACCTGTGTCATAAAGAGAGAGTTGTTTGATATTCTGAACATATGAATCGAACTCGGCGGGCGTACTTACATTCTCAATCTGGTAGTATTTAAACACGTCGTCCGATTTGCGATAAACTTTTGACAGAATAACGGCAACAATCTCATACTCTTCCTTTTCGTAAAGCGTGCTGAACTGGAACGTCGCATGTTCTTGATAGAAGCTTTCGTTCCTGTACTTCATTAAATCTTTAAACATCCAACCACTTTTCATGTGATGTCCATGAATCAGCAAAATGTCCGAACTATTAGCCCGGCTAGACTCGTCCAAAAAAGGAAGACCACCTTGGTTTCCATTTTTATCAAAATCATGATTGAGATAGTACTCCGAATCCTGTGGGCTCTGCATGACCGGGTACTCAATTCGGGTACCGTCAATCTTCAGCCAGCCGACGATGTCTGAGTTCCTCTCGTAAAGATCTCGAAATTCGGGAAGCATAACCGGCTCATTGCCTTTATTGAACAAAAGGGAGGGGATTGCATCCCCTCCACCTTGTTCTAATCCTTCTTTCCAAACCTTTGTTAACTCTTCGATTTTCTGCTTCTCGGCATAGTCTCGCAAGAAAGTCCTCGCAAGACTGACAAGTGAAAATACCAACACAAGCAAGGAAACAGCGATAAGAATTTTTTTAGTTTTGCTCATTTTTCTTACCGCCTTCCCTTCCATTACTGGATGTACTTTTTCTTCTTGTACCCGAGTAGACAGAACCCAATCGTCATTAAGGACATCAGCGCCAAAATCATATACAAGAATGGCGATACGCTGTTATCTCCAGTTTTCGGAGCATCGTCCAACTCGTTGCTATCGTTCTTAAGCTGATCGTTACCATTGCCTGGTTCAGGCGTTACGGTACCTGGTTCAGGCGTTACGGTGCCTGGTTCAGGCGTTACAGTGCCTGGTTCAGGTGTTACGGTGCCTGGTTCAGGCGTTACCGTGCCTGGTTCAGGCGTTACCGTGCCTGGTTCAGGCGTTACCGTGCCTGGTTCAGGCGTTACAGTGCCCGGTTCAGGCGTTACGGTCCCTGGACCAGGCGTTACGGTGCCCGGATCTGGCGTTACGGTGCCTGGACCAGGCGTTACGGTGCCCGAATCTGGCGTTACCGTGCCTGGATCTGGCGTTACCGTGCCCGGATCTGGCGTTACGGTGCCTGGACCAGGCGTTACGGTGCCGCCTCCATTGTTACCATTGCCGCCACCAGAACTAATTGGCTTCATTGGCACATCGTACCTGACAATGTCAAAATCGACTGAAATAGTACCACTTGTGTGCGTTTCGTATCCGTCCTTCGTTACGATCAGATAGTAATCCGCTTCAGGAAACACCATGTACGCATAGAAGCCATCTGCATCACTACTCTGCTCCGGGCTCTCGTTGTCGTACGGCGGGAAATTTGGAACCTTTGGAAGCGTTACTTTCGTACCCGGAATGCGGCCGTTATCTCTATTCCGCTGCGTATCCGCATAATACAGTGTAACTTTGGCTCCATCAATTTTCTTGCCAGTGACGGCATCTCCTGTCGTTTCATCATAGACGGTACCGTAAGGGTCGACTAACTCCTCTGAAATATTCAGCTCTCCGTTAGCTTTAACGTCAAGTTGCGCTACTTTGAGGAGCAATTCCTCACCTGTCTCAGCTTGATAGCGAACTTCCATTGTGTACTTCTGCTCGCTTAGCCCTTCCACAGAGAAAGTTCCATTCGACGCCATAGGAAATGCTTTAGGTTGGCCGTTTTCCTTAACATAGATGCCATCCTTGTCTTTCAAATAGATATGCATCTGGCTAGTCAACAAATCGTTGAATAGCACTGTTGTTCCATCCAATTGTTTGAACAGAATGATCCCCACGGCCGTAATGTCCGCTGGAACAGTCTCGTCCGTTACACTGCTGTTCACATTTGCTTTCTGCGTAAACTCAACAGGTACATCCTTACCGCCTACCCGATACATCTTCGTATATCTGATCGTATAGTCGGTATCCGCTACGGCTGGGATTGAATATTCACCCTTCTCATTCGTCTGCGTCTGAATCTCTTCGCCTGTCTTCAGATCGGTTACCGTAATCGGTGCATTCGGAATGACTTCTCCTGTTTTATTGTTACGCAACACGCCTTCCAGATACGGTCGGGTATTGGCAAAATGTGCTTCAGATAATTTTTTCTCTGGAATAGTGCCCATGTGAATGAGACTTTCTGGATCAGTCACATAGCCATCTTGCGTATAATCATCTTGGGTCACTTTGTACTGAAGATTGGTTGGAAGCCCTTGGACAATGAGCGTCTGGCCATCTGTAAGCTCAAAGCTCTCACCGCTCTTGATCATACCCTTGCTGCCGTCTGATTTCTCATAGACGTAGGATTCGTCCGATCCCTCGCCGGTGAAGGCAACCGTGTACTTAAACAGCTTCTTCTTGTCTTCATCTTTGCCTTTAACTGTGTTGCTGATTAATAGGCCGCCCTTCAAGACTCGCACGTTCGTGAATGGGGCATCTTCATCAATGCCTTTCATGACTCCGGTATAGTACCGTTCCTCAGGAGTAGTCATGTATTCATCGGTTGTATAATCTTGTTGGGTAACTGTGTATTTCAGATTCTTAGGCAGACCCAAAATATCCAGTGCCTCTCCATCCTTAAGGCGGAATTTACCGCCGGACTTGATCGAACCTGTGCTGCCGTCCGTCTTCAAGTAAGAGTAACTTTCCTCTTTGCCTGTATCCTCAAAGTTGACGGTGTACTCGAACTCCTTCGTTTTATCGCCGCCGTTGCCCATGACCGTATTGCTGATGGTCAGCTTGTTAACGATCCGTTCATTGATGAAGTCCGCTTTGTGATCACCTTTATTCACGATTGAGCCAGACAGCTCTCTCGTACCCGGTATCGTCGTATAACCGTCAACGGATGTATAATCAGCCTCGTTTACGGTATAGACCAGATCCGCAGGCAAGGCTGGGAACGTCACAGATTCCCCGTGCTTAAGGGTAATCTTGCCTCCGCTCTTGATCGTGCCAAACGTATCATCCGACTTCTTATAGGTATACTCTCTGTCCTTACCTTCGCCGGTGATGGTCACGGTGTACTCGAACTCTTTGTCCGGATCACTGCCGTTGCCTTCCACCTTATTGGTAATAGTCAGCTTGCCTTGTGCCGGTGTAGGCACGATCAGCGGATTATCAGAGGTTAATTTCACCCCGTCTACCCAGATGGGCTTCCCTGGCGTATTCCCTACATATACTTGGTATACTCTTGTAGTTGGCAGCCAAGTATTGGTGTCAATATAGGTTTCTTTCAGCTCATAATACCCTGGATCAGGGAATAGCAGATTAAGTTTCCCTCCGCTATCGGTTTTTCCTTTGGTGATTATAGTTCCGCCGTCTTTCTTATAGAGTGTGAACTCTACGTCTTTTAGCGGATTGCCATTGGGATCTACCTTTTTCAGAGGTAACAGAGCATTGGAACTTGAACTGCCGGCCACGTCCGAACTGTCCAGCGTGCTTTCGCTTCTGGCACTGACAGATTTCAGATTGTCATCGCCCTCCAGTTTTACCTCGTTGCCCATTGTGTCTCCAGCTTTCGCTGTAGATGGATCAACTTCTGTTTGGTACACAAACTGGTAAAGCTGATTAGGGTCGTCCATTTTAAATGTTAGAACCGTAGTGCCACCTGCGCCTGGTACAGCTTCTACTTGAACTTCAGCATTCGGGTCGCTGAGGTCCAGTGCTGCGCCCTCTCGTTCAAGAGTCCCGCTTGCGGTCAATTTAGCAGGATAGACTGCCATACTAGGTGATGTCAGCACAAGCTTTCCGTTTTCTTCATAACGCAAATTCATGCCTGCACCCAGGGTATCCTGCAAATAAACACCCTGCTTCATGTTAAATGGCGGGCTATAGTTCACCGTCCATTCCAGCACTCCTGGAACTGGCTTAGTTACCGACTTTCCAAGGGTCTGAATAGGTACAATAACTTTGCGCTGTTCGGTGACAACCTTCTCCACTCCACCCCATGTCATATGAAGGTCGGCTTTGTTATACAGCACCTGTTTGTCCGTGCCGTTGATGGTGTATTCCTCTAAATACTTCTGTAGAGCATCGTTGGAAGGTCTTGCTTTCACCAGAATGATATAAGGACTTTCCAACTTGGAGAAGGTGAAAGTACCCTCGTTTCCAATGTGTGAAAAATGGACTACATGAGAACTAGTACCTGGTTCAATTAGAGTTCTAGCATCGTTTCTAACACCATATTCTGTTCCTGCACCATTGTCCGAAAATCCTTTCCAAAGCTCAAAATCCTTAGTTTCAGAGAAAGGAACGAATTCCCAGCCTTCGGGAAGTGTATCCACTAGCTTAATATTACTAATGACTCGATTACCGCCATCCTTAGCCATTTCTTCTGTGTTATATCCAGGCATATTAACCCCTAAACGGAATGTGACCGTCTTGGTTGTCCTGTCATAGCCAGAAATTGTCCATGCTTCATTGTTATCATTTCTAATGTAACTGCTAACGTTATTCGGCGTCACATTGTCAAAAGTACCATCTACTTTTAATGGCCTCGAAGCAAAGAGCATATCCTTGTTCAACATATGCATGTGTAGGTTGGCGCTGTTATCTGCTTTTTTTACGGTTTCGCCATCAATGAGCAAAGCCCGATTCGAAACAGTTTTCCCTGCGTTAATATCCTGTCTGAAGAGAATGTTCGGGTTGGTCTCAAGTGCACGGAAGCTGAAGGATGCCGCTTCTTCGGTGTATCCGGTCACCTTGATCAAATCCGCCACCACTTTACCGTCCACGGTTAATGGAATAGCTTTCATCGTCAATCCGGTTGCATTCGACTTCAGAGTTCCCGCTTTGTACTGCTTCCAAAGCTGCGCAGAAGTGATATTTGCTTTAATTTTCGCAATTGTCTCCGCACTCACCTCGCTGGTTTCATCTACAGCGTTGTCCAAGACGTTCAAGTCACCGCCATGCACAAGGACATCGTATACTACCGCGTTAGGTAAGGCATACTGTGGTGCTAGATTAACGGTCCACGTGATACTGCCCAGGTTATAATCCTCGGTTGATACTGCGCCTGTTTTTGTAAACGTGTGTGCGCCAATGCTGACGACTGCCTCATCTGTCACCGCAATAGGTCTTTTACCCGTCATTACATCGTTGTTCTGTATAACACCTGGTGTATCCAAATTCCAGTTGGCACGAGGGTCAATTTGGAAGCTGGAACCACTTATTGCCTTGCTTTTAATCAACAATTCGACTTTTCCGTTAATATCCCCGAAGGAATACACGCCGTTTGAATCTGGTGTAATTGGCGTTTCTTCAGATACAGCGCCATCTACCCATGTCTGCCATGCAGCCGATTTAAATTCCAGCCCAGCCGGTAATACATTTGTAATGGTAAAGTCCTTTAACCCTTTTTTATTATATTGGTTAACCGCGATCTTCCATGTAATGGTTTCATTCGCATGGTCATACGAAGCGCTGGCTTGAATCCAGTCGGGAGCAAAGGAAATCTCCAAACCTGAATGGACCAATAGATCATTGTCTTTTCTCAGTTCCACTCTGCCATTCATAACCCGGTGGCTGCGACCGAGATTAGCTGGCGGATTCCGATACTCGTAATAATAAGCTTCCTTTGAAATCCATGTTTTATATTCAACCTTTGGATCTAGACCTGTTCCCTGTGGAAAAATGTAAGTCAGCGATCCGTCTGGACCAACGACTGGAGTTACATTTTGGTCATTTACTTTAAATGATTCCTCCATATAGGTGCCGCGGGCATTTCCAGAGCTGGTATTATACCAAAATGTCTTTCCGTCTAGTGGCAATTTGATTGTTTTATCAAACTGATCAAACGCAGATACGGTTGACTGCCAGGTAACAGCTCCCTCAACAAATTGTGCTGGTTGAATTCCGCGATAGCTATACTGATCCCATTTGATCATTCCAGGCGAGCTTAAAGTAATATTATACTCTGCTGTAACATCTGGGTTCTCTAGCTGATATGCACCACCAAAGATGTTGATCGGCTTTTTATCGCCATACGCTAGTCCCGTTATATCTGCATTGGCAGTAGATTCAAAGCTGAAGGCGATACCTCGTCCAACACCATTGAAAAAATTATCTTCACCGTTAAATACAATCTTGATGCTATTTGGAGTGAAATAGGCGGTACCCAGCTGTTTTGTACCTGATTCCGTCTGTGCATTCAAGGTTTTAGTAGCTGTTGGCAGCACCACTTCCTTGAAGTAATCTTCTCTTTTCAGCTCGATCCAGTCACCCTTTTGGATGTATTTCTCAGGATCTGCATTAGTTGGATTTGGGTCATCACCATTCACTGGTACCTTGAGACCTTCCGATTTGAGCGTAAAGGGCTGTCTACCCTGAATAATACCGTTCGGATTAATAACAGCATTCCCCTGTGTCACTTCCAGCGGAAAAGTTGAATTAGATTCCATAAATACCGCTGTTTTGTCCGTTGGGACTGCCGCCATCGCTACGAAATTATTCGGTTTGTCGTTCACTGCCTCTGGTACCGAAAGCGGTTCCTCTTGCACTGCCTCAGGTTCCGAAAGCGGTTCGTCGTTCACTGCCTCAGGTACCGAAAGTGGTTCGTCGGCACTCGGTGAGTCAGATTCAATGACCGCTTCCATTCCGGAATCGGTTGGCACACTCTCCGCATATGCGGCGGTGGAGTATATCACTGTCTGCAAGACGAGCAACATTGCCAGAAATAAAGACAATAACGGTTTACCTATATTGCGTTTTTGTTTCAAACGAAAATCTCCTCCACTTCTAAAATTTTTGCAGCAACCAGAAACTTTTTCCCTTTCCTTTGGCCATTCCATCCTTACAACAGAAACTGATAAAATTCATCAAGTTCATATGGCTTGCCTTACCATTTTACTTTAGAGCCCTTACCAAATTCTGAACACTAAACGGTAACCAAACCATAGAGCCAATTCAGACATAGATTTCTCCATAGAATCGTGGATTTTAAGCATAAAAAAACATCCTAAATTGGGATATGGCATTCTCCTGGATAAACCCTTTTCACCAATTAAAGAACTACTTGATGAGAGGGTTTATCCGTAGAGGAATGCTCATTCGCCCGATAGGATGTGTTTCTCTGTTTTAATATAAAGTTTGAATAAGTTCTACATTATGAAGCTTTTGCTGCAACAACCTTTTCAATCAATGCTTTTGCATCGTTAGTTGTAAGACCATGTTTAGGTTGAAGTGATTTTTGATCAGTTCCAGCAAAAATACCTTTGTCAATCAGTTTTGCCATAGGTTTAATTGCATAGGCTGACACGGATTTACCATCTTCGAAACTAGCAATAATCGTAGCAGCGTCTTTATCAGTCGCTTGATCTTTTACCAATTTAGCAAGAATGGTAGCAGCTTCTTCACGTGTGATATCCCGATCAGGATAGAAGTTTCCACCATAACCTTGAATGAATCCAGCATGCATAGCTTCAGCAATCGCATCTGCATATGCAGCATTAGCCGCAACATCCTTGAATGCAGGTGCTGTAGCTACTTCGTTAAGTTTCAACATGTCAACCAGAGCACTTACAAATTCAGCACGAGAAATGACTTCTGTTGTTACAGGTGTTTCTGTTGGCTCGGTAGATGCAGCCAGGTTTGTGATACGTCCTTCATTTTTAGCTTCGATGCTACCGCCTTTATACGTGTCTACGATGTATTGGTAGAATACATCCAGATCGATAGGACCTGCCAGGGATGATTTAGCATCCAGCAGCACTTTATAGTTATCTCCACCTGCAGCCATAAAGTTGTTAACTACAGCCGTATATGTTTTTGCAGGATCAATCGTTGTTCCATCTTCCAGACTGAGACCTGTAACGCGTTCTGCGACCGGCTTATCGAAATCTGCAGTGTATTTCAAACCAGAGATTTGGAGTGTTTTGGTATTAGGTGTACCGTCAGCATTGGTACCCCATTGCTGCTGCAACAAGGTTTTAACCTGTTCGCCAGTCAGCTCAAGTTTTACTAGAGTATTACCAAACGGTTGGATTTTGGCAAGATCAGCAAAGGTCACATCGCCTTGTGGCAGATCCGCACGAATACCGCCTGGATTCATAAATGCAAAGTCAGCAGCACTGGCCTTATCCCCAAAGTCTGCTTCACGCATTGAATCTGCAATGAGGTTGCCTAGAGGGGCTTCGTTATTATAAGCATCTGTACGGGTAACAGAACCGTCCGTTGTACCTACTGGCTTCGTCAGCTCAGGATGCTTGTCTAATGATTTTTTAATAATAGCTAAAGATTCAGGGTCTTCTTTTATTCCCTCTTGGAAAGTCGTTGTAACAGTCGCTGATTTTTCAGTTACATCCCCGGTGGCAGGGTCAATCATCAGCTTGATATCTTCAAACGCCGTACCATAGGAATAAGCTTGAACGATCAACTTTCCATTCACTTCACCGTTAGCCAAAGCATGATTGTCACCTGCAACGATAACGTCAACAGGGGAGTCCGCTGGTAAAGCTTTTGCCAGATCAGCTGCTTCTCCAGTGGTTACGCCTTCTTTGGTTGTTGCTGGATCATGTGCCAAAACAATGATCGTTTCTACACCTTGGTCTTGCAATTCTTTAGCATATTTATTAACGGCTTCCACTTCTTCTTCTGCGCTTAAGAAACGTACGCCAGCTGTCCCAGATGGAGATACTTTGGCAGGTGTTGATTTCGTCACTAGTCCGATAAATCCAATTTTGACTCCGCCCACTTCTTTAATCACATACGGCTTAATCAATGTTTTTCCTGTGGCAGTTTCAATCACGTTTGCATTGACGTAATCAAATTTTGCACCGGCATGCGTTACCTTACCTTCTTTTGGATCAAGGCCACCAAAGATCTGTGCCTTTAAAGCAGCGACACCTTGGTCGAATTCGTGATTCCCTAAGGACCCTACATCGAAGCCCATCATATTCATCCATTCCATGGTAGGCTCGTCACGATCCAAAGATGAGGCTGGAGCAGATGCACCAACAGAGTCTCCATTATGGAAGAGTAGGGAGTGTTCATATTTGGCTTGAGCTTCTTTGAGATAGGTTGCTAGAATTGGAGCCGTTCCTGCCTTCTTATCACCCACGATTGATGTGGTATCTAACTGACCGTGGAAATCATTGATTCCAATCAAGTGTACTTCTACATCGTTACCTGCGGCAGAGACAGAACCTGCTGCGCCCAATAGTTGCGTGAGTAATAGTGCAGCGGTAGCTACACGCAGTGTGCTTTTACCCAAAACTTTTTTCCAAAACATGAATGAAAAAACCCCTCTCCAATTTTAGATCCTGAGATATTTTACCATAGTTCAATTCATAAAAATCATTAAATATATAAAATGGGTGTAAAAAGTTGAGAGATTGATAGAGGAGATGAATACCTATATCTCGATCTGCACCAAAATTAGTGTTTAGCTTCAATTTATTCAAGCGAATAATAGGTTTTTTTCTAGCTCAGGAGACGAGAAGTTATAACGCATTGGTTGTAAGTAATAGATTCAAAATTTCATATAGAAAAATATGGCTTTTATATTTTTTGTTGCTATAATGGAAAATAAAGTATGTATTTTTACTTGATGATATAACTCCTCTACTAAAAAACACTTAGCTTCCATCTCCTAAAACACACACATCCCATTACATAATATGTATCAAAGATTTTCACACTTCTATTAAAGGAGGTGACCGTTGGGAGCATTTTAGATCTTAGTTCCCGTTTTACACCAGATGGGGACGTGTTACCTCACCGCTCCTGACTGAATACAACGCAGAAACATGCAATAGCTGTAAGGATTTGTTGTTCTATGCATTTAACTTTAACCATTATAAGAAAAATAGGAGCGTGTCCAATGAACAAACGACTTTTTCCCAGATCTTTTCGAGTTCTTATGGCTTGCTTGTTGATTCTTGCATTTGCCGTACCAGCAACAGCTTCTGCTGGCTATCTTGGAGATAAACTCACGATCGGCCAAAGCATGGCAAAGGGTGACTATCTCACCTCCCAAGATGGCAGGTTCTCAGCCATCTGGCAAAATGACGGGAACTTTGTTATCTATCAAAACGGTTCTTCTCTCTGGAGTAGCGGAACTAGTAACAGTGGGGCTCTTTCGTTCAATTTTGAATCACAGTACGGGAAACCTGTCATGTATAAATATGGCATGAAATATCAAGACGTTTACCAATATGGTTATCGATATGGTTTCAACCCGGCTACAGGTAAATTCGAATATTACACCGGTTGGGGATGGGATAAAGTTTTGATGATTGATACTTCTGTACAGGTAGCTGCCTGGTCTCCCAATACCACCTCATGGATTCCAGGTCATCACGGGAGCAGCTTACCTGCTAACACAACAGGTGATACACTGGTCATGCAAAGTGATGGGAATTTAGTTCTCTATAACACAACCCTGACCAATAGCAATTATCCGAACAGTTGGATTCCTGTCTGGGCTTCCAATACGGGCGGGCGTTAAAATCAGATAGAGAGCTGCATGATGCGCGGCTCTTTTTTTGTTTATCAGAAGGATATCATTGATATTGTTCATATTGCTGTTGAATAGACAGCGAAGGCTGTAATCCAAGTTCATGAAGCAGTAATTGCGTATATTGCTCATAGTGTTTATGTAGTGATTTTCGATCTCCCATGGCTCCCAATATACTTAACAACAGCAATGTTGACTCTTCCTCAAACTCATTGCGGGATACAATTCTTCTGGCAATGCGTGCTGCTTCATTATATTGATTCCGTTCCAGCAACCAGCTTGCAAGACGCTTGGCATAGGAAACGTACACAATTAACAATCTCTCACGTTCCCCTGTCGCCCAATCAAAAGATTTACCCTCAAACAACTCGCCTACGAACTGTTTCTCTAACGCTATGGCCGCTTTTTCATTAGTTATATTGAATTCGAATAACTCCAACATGGTCTGTTCGAATCGAATAAAATCAACATCCGCTTGATCTAAATCTACCCGATATTGTTCTTGTGCTGATAGGATCATCTCCTTGAACCCATGCTCGGATAACACCTTTCTAAGCTGATAGACAATCGTATTCAAGTACACTTCCGCCTGCTTGAGAGGCCTCCCTGGGAAGAGATCCTCCAGGATTCGGGATTTGGCTACACTTCGACCCTGATGAACAAGCAGATAGGCAAATAGCTCCATGCTTTTTTTGGATTTCCATTTTACTGCACCCGCTTGCTTGCTGCTAGCCTCGAAGCAACTCAGTCCATGAACCGTCAGCCGATTAGGCGCAATGTCGTCAGCAAGATTAGAAGAAGATCTCCGTCTGCTGGCCGCCCTAGTGAGCGTCTGAGCCAGTCGCATTCTGGAAATCGGCTTAACCATGTAGTCCAACGGATAAACATCGTAAGCGTGAATCGCATATTCTGCATGCGAAGTGGTAAACACAATGTCAAGATCATTACAAACTGAGATCAAGCTGCGTGCAAGCTCTAATCCATTGTCCGTAGCGATCTGGATGTCCAGGAATGCGAGATCCACTTCCCAGTTCTTAACGAAATCGAGTGCCTCTGCCGCATTCTGAAAGCTTCCGACAATCTCCACATCTTGTATATTCGACAGCATTCGCTTCATTGCCAACAGCATGGCAGGCTCATCATCAACGATGAGAACTTTCATCTCTCTGTTCCGCCTCTCAAGGTGAAGTGAAATACGCTTCCTTGTCGCACCGTGCTTTCTGCCCACATATCTCCACCACTTAGTTGTACGAACTGTCGACTTACGAGCAGTCCAAGCCCTGCCCCTTTTTCACCTAATGTACCCGCCATGGAGTTGAGTTGCTTCTCGTTAAATAGCTGACGTACTCGCTCCTCTTCCATACCTACTCCGTTATCACGAACGGACACGATCACCATGTCTCCCGACAACTGAGCGTACACTTCGATTAAACCACCCAATTCGGAAAATTTGATGGCGTTGGTTAATAAGTTACGAATAATTAAACCAACTGTTTCCCGGTCTGCATATACATGGGTGCCTATAGCAATCTTATTCATCACGCTGATATGTTTACTCTCACTTTTAATGTGTAACATATGACAACAGTCCTCAACAACCTCCGAAAGCTCCAGTAACTCTGGACGAAGTGTCATGTCTTCAACCTGACTGCGAAACCACTCCAACAAGTTATTAGCCATTCCAAGTGTATTACGAATCTGGTCACCAAGCTGCTCAATGATCTCCTGATGATCCGCAGCGAAGGATTGCCTGTCCGCCTCCAGTAACTCCACGAGTTGAAACTGTAGCGCTAGCGGACTGCGAATATCATGAGATATAATTGTAACCAGTTGATCCTTCAACTGGTTCAACTGTGCCATCTGCTCCAGATGCCGTTGTTTCTCTGTAATATCAAAAATAAGAGAAATATTACCCTGTGCCTTACCCAGTGTATATAATGGATATACGTTTACACTATATATTTTTCTTTCTCCATCCAGCCACTTATCAATCTCTACACTGCCCGGTTGCATAGACTTGCTCAGCTTATACCATTCTGGCCAGGACGCTAGGATTTCCGATATATTCCGACCCGAAATATTGGTATAGCCCAACTCTGAGAACCATTGTGAAGCTCGATTATTGCTATCGATGACCTTTCCCGAACCATTCACAATCACAATACTCTCCTGCAACGTATCAAGCACAATATTCCTGGCAATCGGAACGGTAGAGAAGAACTTAATCCTCAGAATAATCACCAGCATAATTGTCCCTGTAGATCCGCAGTAAACTGTTAATGGAAGTAACCATGATGACCACTCAGGCTTCACAAATTTGATAATCTCCAGGACAAACGGTAATGTAGCCAGAAGGAGAACCCACATTCCCGGCTTACGATAATCACTCCTAATATTCCTTACATACTGAAATAAATAGTAGAGGCATATAACCACTGCACTATAGCAAATGAGGCTGAATGCTCTGGAATAGAGGGTTTTTGTTGTGACTAGGTGGCCATTATAAAGCTCAATCGTCAGATATATAATATGAAGGTTTGGGTCAAGCCACATAAGCAACGACCACGATACAAATACGGCAAACAATAGGATCTTCCATTGGGTCTTCAGCGGCTTGTCTCGACCGACTAAGTGATAAACGAATAAGATCAAGAAAGGGACCATTACATTTTGGGTCGTATTCTGAATATTGCGAAAAATGAATTTAGTCATTACTACATCGCTATGTCTCTCCAGAATGATACTGCTTGAGTACATCATTCGGCATACGATCAAACCTACGAGGTAGATTACTCCGCGCTCTCGTCTAAACCCGTACACAGTGAGTAAGATGATACCCGTCATGATCAATGAAACAATCATCAGGATAAGTTCTACAGTGGAATTCATACATCAGGTCCCTTTATATTTAAATTAAGAAAATAGACACCTTATTCCTTTTCTATCCATAATAGTAGAGAGAATTATGGATTACAAGCATATCTCCTATCAGGCTTCAACAAAAACTGACCCCTGTTGTCATCTAATGACATCAGGGGTCAGTCCTTTATTGCTTAATGTATAGATTTCCAAAGTCGCAAGAGTACAACCGCTGCTTCGGCTCTTGTTGTTCGTCCCTCCGGAACAAATCGATTACCCGCTTGCCCTTTCAGAAGTCCGTGCTCCTGAGCAGCTTCGACATATGCCTTGGCCCATGTTGGAATGCTTGTATTATCAGAGAAATAAGAGCTAGCCGTACGATCAGCATTCCACTTCATGGCCTTGGAGACCATCGTAGCCATCTCTGCACGGCTTACCGTTTGCTTCGGCCGTAATGTTCCATCGGGATATCCTTGCAGAATTCCCTTGGCTACAGCTGTCTGGATCGTCAGGTGTGCCCATGCCGGGATGCTCTCTGCATCGTTGAAAGACACCTCACTTGATTCGTTACGTATCGGGATCTGAAGTGTCCGCATCAGCATAACGGCGAACTCCGTTCTTGTTACGTTGCCTCTTGGTACAAAGGTGTAGGTATCTATCCCCTCCACAATACCCAATTCTGCTGCCTCGCAAATTTCGGATGTTGCCCAGTGATTCTCGATATCCGTGAACCGACATACCGGAGCTGATGGCGCATTATTCTCATCATGGGTAATACGGGTAACCGTTACGGTATACGTGCTGATCGTTCCATCCTCGGCTTGAACCGTAAGTGTAATTACATTGACACCCATCTCCAGAGGGACGGTCGCCATCTCATTTATACGTTCTCCCTGCAGCTTAACAACCGCCTTGGAATGGACTGAAGTTACTTCCAACTCCACCTGCTCAGCATCTGTCTCTACTGTATAATCCATAGTCCCGGATTTAAAATTAGGAGATAATTCCAATGCCTTTCCGGAATTATAAACATTTATTTTAGCTAAAGCTGCCTGGTTAGATGGAGATGAGGTTACTGCAGGCGGAGCAGACGAATTACCCCCTTGATCTATTGGATTCGGTGCTGGTACCGGCATTGTGTTATCCAGTAGAAAAGGATTGGAAATCGCATCCGTAACATTCCCTACGTTGTCTGTTGCGCGAATGTGTAAGTACCAGTTGCCATTCCCGCTAGTCTGACTCAAGTTATCACTGTTGCTGAAGGGCAACCAGCCACCTGTCGGAACGACGGTACTTTGCGTCCACACATATTGCAGTGAAGCAGTATCTATTCCGCTTTGTATGTCGCTGACCTTCACTTGGCTTGCTGCGGTTTTCGCCGCGGCAACACGACCATTCGTACCGAACTGCACTTCTGGAGACGTTGAATCGATTGCTACAGTAATGGTATACGTTTGACCCGGAAGCAAATAGGGCTTCACGTGAACAGGAATGACCGTATCCGTGGTTGCTCCCGAGATATCTATCGTCTTGGTGTTGCCGTCCGGCAGTAGCTCATTGTTTACGTACATAACTGTCTGGTCCGTGCTTGCCATTGTCGGCGTTACATCTACACTGGACAGCGATTGACCGTCGTAATAATACGTGTAGTCCATGACTGAAGGATCAAAGGATTCCGTGAAATTCCCTTCCTGTAGCTTAAGATCTCTCAGATTGGCATTCCCAGGTACATTCATTTGTCCATCCTGATTATATCCCCAAGTAACTAGGGTACCATCTGACTTTAAGGCAAGCGAATGTAAATGACCTGCAGCGACCGCCACTACTCCTTCTAAGTCGGTTGGTACATCGGTTTCACCACTAATATTTTCCCCCCAGGCGACCACCGTGCCATCTGACTTTAGCGCTAGTGAATGAGCTTCTCCTGCAGCGATCGCCACTACTCCGTCTAAGCCTACGGGCACATTGGTTTGACCACCATTATTACCTCCCCAGGCAACCACCGTGCCATCTGACTTTAGCGCTAGTGAGTGAGATGCTCCTGCAGCAACCGCCACTACTCCGTCTAGGCCTACAGGCACATTAGTTTGACCAACATTATCGCCTCCCAAGGCGACCACCGTGCCATCTGACTTCAGTGCAAGCGAATGGAGGTTACCAGCAGCAATCGCCACTACTCCGTCTACAACCACGGGTACATTCGTTTGACCGTTGGCATTGTTCCCCCAGCCGATCAACGTGTTGTCTGACTTCAGCGCAAGTGAATGGTTGCTTCCTGTGGCGATTGCCACCACATCATTCAAGCCCGCTGGAACGTTTAGTTGACCAACGCTATTGCTCCCCCAGCCAACCACCGTGCCATCTGACTTTAATGCAAGTGTATGGAAATACCCAATATCTATTGCCACAACTTCGCTTAAGCCTAATGGAACGTTTAGTTGACCAAAGTCGTTTCTCCCCCAGGCCACCAACGTCCCATCTGACTTTAACGCCATTGAAGCAAGACCGCCTGCGTCTATTTTCTCTACTTTAACAGGTGAAGCAGGACCTGCAGCATAAGCCGATCGAACATCAAATGGAACGATTGTGCTGAACAACAATACGAAGCATATAACAAGATAATCCATCTTTCTCCAATTAAACGATAACAATATGTATTCTCTCCTTCATCCCTTTGATTCAGGCAACGCCAGAGCATACCTTTTGATCAGATCCGAGAGTCATCACCCTCTATGGATATTAACAGAGCGCTATGAAAGAATAATGAAAGAAATAGAATGGTGTTCTTACTGTTTTTTATATTAGACTAATACTTAACATATAGAGGATGTGATTGTTTGACAGGTATCATAGGTGTTTTAGTCATGATAATAGGATTAATTATGGCAATTTGGCCTTATTTTGCTTGGTATGTACGACTGGGATGGAAGTTTAAAGATGCGGAGCCAAGTGATTTAGCACTAAGTGCCGGACGGATCTCAGGCATTGTCTTGGTGATTGTCGGTTTTATACTGATCGTTTCAAGTTGCTCCACGGGAAGCGGAGCGGACAGCAAATGGGCAGAACAATTCAAAGAGAAACTTGATGCAGGGCAAGTAAAAGAAATCAGTATCGGTATGATTAATCCCACCATATTAAGCGAGGAAGAAAAAAATACGGTTATCCATATGATACAAGATGCAGAACTTAGACCTTTTGATGCAGGTGATGTGTTTGGATCGAACAATGCTGGAAAAATTACATTTACAGACGAAACGAGCCTAGACATCGTTATTTTCGGACCTTCTGGAGGAATCGAATTGCATCCGAAGGCTGCTGAGAAGGAATATGAGATCATGAGTGAAGAGTTAAAAAATTGGTTTCACACCAATTATAGTGATCAGTAGTTTAAGAAAAATTTTGCAATTGCCCTCCAAGCAAAAAGGGTCTGGAAGCTTACTTCCAGACCCTTTTTCCATATTAAGGCTTCCAGTTCTTATTTCGTTTGTTAACTTCAATTGCAATGAACTCTGGCAAATAATTAGGAGTACAACCCTTTGATACCATTTCATCTTTATAAAGACCTGTATTTTCACCAAGTTTAATACAACGCGCACGATACTTTTGATCATAAATGCCTATCCAGCCTGCAATGAAATTCATAGCCCACTGAACTTCCGGCTCTTCCTGCGTAATACTAGCTTCAATTGCAGATAGTAAGTCCTCGGTGTTATCAGGAGGCGTTTGTCCGGTCCATCTCAATCGCGCTTGATAATACCAGAAAGCTCGCCTTTGAAGAGCAGAAGGACTTTTTTCCCATGATTCCATCAATGCAATGGTCTTCTTGTCTTTGGTGAGCTGACTAGCCATTAACCAATCCATTAAGTTATTTCGCTCATCAAAAGTGTGAGTCTGCATATCCTTATCAAACTTATTGAGCAATTCTTGTGAGAGAAGTTTTTTATCCATAATTAAAATAGCTAATAGTCTGGGCAAAAACGCTTCGGTCGACCAAAGTTCCATAGCTAGTTCGTGATCTTTTTTAATATCCTTTGCGATTTTTCGTAATTCGCCTAGCTTAGTTTTACTATTGATCTGTTGTAGAATGTTCCCTGCTTTTGAAGAGTATTTTATTTCTATACTTTTATCCTTATTCATTTGATACCACAGCTCCTTTATGGTGAAAGTCTTTGAAGAGCGAAAGGGCTATTTCCCATGACTCCATCAACCGCAGTAAGATAAGCTTATTTTCATATATTGACAAATAAATGTGTTAGACTACTAAAAGAAGAATTACCGATCTATACTAAAGAATGCTACACACTGGATACAGGCAGTTCTTACGATAAACGTAGTTTGAAAGGAAACCCCATGAATAGTTCCTTGAAGCAACGAATGAAATCATTATTAGCACCAGTGTTTCCCGGTGGAATCATAACCATTCTGATATTTTCCCTTGAATACTTCCAATTCGAACTTGTTGAAAAATTTCTGCTTTTTGCGGCTTTTGTCATTGTACCTCTTGTGATTTTACTTTTGAACCATGATGAAAAGAATAAACATCAACAAATGATTTATGCTGCTATGAAATGGCTTCAATTTCCCGCTGCGCTTCTTACCCTGGCCTCGGTAATGAGTAGTAAGATGTGGGGGTTAGAAAGCACGGTAATACCGGGGATTCTGTCCCTTGGGTGGCTACTGTTCACACTGCTGCTTGGCATCTATGGCTTGACCACGATTGTGATCTCTAAAGGAAAAGCAGCTGAAATAGCGATTGGTGCGGGGCTCGTTTATTTTTTTATCGGGGGCATTTGGTTTACCTTATATCAATATCAATTGAACCTGTTCCAAGCTAATCCTTCAACGCACGCGTTAAGCTCGCTCCACTTTCATTTTTCATCTGCGATCGTTCCGATTTTTATTGGTGCACTGGGACGCATCATGACGAAGAAAAGCTGGTATCCTTGGATCGTTGCCATCGATATCATCGGACCAATCTTGATTGCTATTGGTATGATTTTCTCCAAGCCAATTGAATACGTCGGTGTCACTTTGTTCGCCTGTAATATTGTGGTTTACACCGCTTATCTCCTTACTTACTTGAGGAAAAATGCTTTGGATAATAAGGAAGCCTTCTTTTTAGGCCTTTCTTGTCTAGCCTTTTACACGGTTGTTGTCATTTCCATCTTCTATCCGTTACTGAAAAATATGTACTCCTTAACCATACTCGATTTCATTCCCATATACGGATCTCTGCATGCGTTTGGTTTTGTCTTATGTGGACTGATTGGTTGGGTGTATATGGTGGACTTCATTAAGGAAAAGGCTAACCAATCGGCTTCATAGGAGTAGTTTAGTCAGGTTCGTGCTATAATAGTGATCACATAAATAACATTCATCATTCTGCCGAGATGGCGATGATTAAGGAGATTGAATTTTGACGAACAACCATGATATTGGAGCAGTTAACGAACTACCGGAGAACTTTGAAGAGCTCAAACGAGCGGCTAACCGGACGTCAAGCTGGAGAGAAAGACTGAATGCGGTGAACGAATTGGGGAACTGGAATACAGCCCCTACCATTAAATTGCTGCAGCATGTTTTGAAAAATGATCAAGTGTTTCAAGTGCGCGAAGCCGCATATCACAAGCTCAAGCAGTTGGATGAAGATGTACAAATGCCTGCCAAAAACAAAGGTGAGCTGTTTAAAGGTACTAACAAAATTTTGCTACGGATTAAAAAAAGCCTTCCTGAAGGTCACACATTCGAGCAATTCAAGGAAAAACTGCAAAAGACACGTCTGGATATTTATGATACTTACGAGGGCGACAAAGATGCTGAGTTCGATTCCTGGCTCCATGGAATTTGGGAGACACTAGGTAGAAAATAGCCGACGTTCACCGTATAATAGCTGAGTATCAAGCCACTCCATCAATGGAGTGGCTTCTTTATTTTTTCAGCGTCACCTCCATCAGATGTGGGGGTATTTTCTCTCTAAAAAAGTCACCACTGTCAAACTGATCTGACAAAAAAACGCCCTGTCTACTGATTCTTAAAAATCAGTAAACAAAGCGCAAAGTTAGAGCCTTTTTGAACAACCTCTATACCATTTACTCTGGTATATAAGGAAGATCCAGTGTCTTCGGAACGTTGATGACATGCTTTTCTGTATAAGTGCGGATACCTTCCACGCCGTATTCACGGCCAATACCGGATTGCTTAACCCCACCGAAAGGGAACCGAACGTCGAGCCCCTGCACAGCAGCTGTATTGATCATAGTCGTTCCAGCTTCGAGTTGACGTGCAACGGAGATGGCATCCTCTTCTTTCCCCCACACAGAACTCGTCAATCCATATATACTTTCATTGTGTAGATGAATAACCTGCTCTTCATCGTCAAATGGCAGAATCGGAACCGTAGGACCAAACTGTTCCTCCACTACAATCGGATCATGAACATCGCAACCTAAGACAAGCGTAGGTTGTAGGTAGTAACCTTGTTCAAACAGCTTCTGATCAAGAATTTGACCGAGAGGGATGACCTCAGCCCCACGCTTTTGCGCATCTTCAACCAAACCAAGCACATAATTTTTCTGCTTCAGGTTATTAAGTGGACCTACTGTCGTATTTGAATCAAATGGGTCACCAATTCGAATCCAGCGATTAGCCGCCTCTATATATTTTTCCACAAACTCATCATAAATAGAACGGTGTACATACACACGTTTGGCGATCATACAGATCTGGCCTGCTGTCAAGAAATTAGAAATGACAATCCGGCGCATTGCTCGCTCATCATGAACATCAAAACTTTCCAAGAAGATAGCCGCATCATTACCACCAAGCTCAAGCGTCATATCCTTAATCGTTTCCGAAGCCGCTTTAATAATATGCTTAGCTGTTGCGGTTCCACCTGTAAAGACGATTTTAGTAACAAGAGGATTACTAGTCAGTTCAACGCCCACATCCGCATCACCATGAACGACATTGATTACACCAGCCGGAAACTCACTCGCAATAATCTCTGCCACTTTCGCTGCCGCCAGTGGTGCATATGGACTTGGTTTAAGCACAATGGTGTTACCCGCAAGTAAGGCAGGAGCGATCTTAATCGTAGATAAAGCAATGGGATAGTTCCATGGACTAATCGCTGCCACCACACCAATTGGATCATAGGAAAGAATCGTTTTACCATTCTCATGCTCTTTGATCTCTTCCTGTAGAGCCGATTTGGCTTCATTACAAGCAAACTCCATCCACATTAACGAAACATAAATTTCGCCGTGTGCATCATACAGGGGCTTGCCATGCTCTCTAGACAGCAAATGTACAATTTCATTCTCAGCTGCTCTAATCTTCTCGATCGCCTTGCGCATCATAATAATGCGTTCATCAATGGGGGTCTGCTTCCATGTTTTAAAAGCCCCTGCCGCCGCTTCAATCGCTTCAACCGCTTGTTCTTTCGTAGTGACAGGGAAATAACCTACGATCTCAGTTGGGTTTGTTGGATTCTCTTTTGCTACCTGCGAAAGGGATTTTACATTCTGACCATTAATGAACGCTTCAACTATAATTGTCTCTTGGTCTGCTTGAATTGTCATTTTGAATCCCCTCCGTTATTTAGATGGATTAATTCCAAACTTCTTCTGCAATTTCCTTCACATAACGAAGTTTACGCCATTGTTGTTCTTCCGTTAAAATATTGCCTTCTTCTGTAGAAGAGAAGCCACATTGCGGGCTCAAACAAAGTTGCTCAAGTGGTACATAGGTTGCCGCCTCTGCAATCCGAGCTTTAATTTGTTCTTTATCCTCTAACTCGCCTGTTTTCGATGTGAGTAAACCAAGCACGATTTTCAAATCTTTTCGATTCACATACTTTAATGGCTCGAAACCACCTGAGCGCTCATCATCAAACTCTAAAAATAATCCATCTACGTTTAAGCCTCCAAAGATAACTTCAGAAGCGTAATCATAACCACCCGTTGAGAAATAGTTCGATTTATAGTTACCACGACAAATATGCATCGTCACAACTAAATCTGCTGGTTTATGAGACAAGGATTCATTAATCATGCGCTGCATCGTTTTCAACTCTTCCGCCGGTTCCAGACCTTTAGCACGTAGCTTATCGTGACCAGCGTCTGAGAATAGGTCTGCCCAAGCTGTATCATCTAATTGCAGATATCGACATCCCGCATCATAGAAGGCTTGAATTGCTTTTTGATACGCCGCAATCGTATCCTGAAGGAATTGCTCTCGGTCCGTATAGATATTAGCGTCATTTTCCAATCGATATAGAAGCATGTTAGGACTTGGAATGGTCTGTTTCGCGACAGCGTCACCTGCATGCTTTTTCAAAAACTCAAAATCCTGAACAAAGGGATGACTCGAGAAATCAACTTTACCAACAACACGAATCCCACCCTTGCGAGTTTGCATGTTATGGAATTTCGGTCCGTCTATTTGCTCATACAACTCTACGCCATCCAAGCCGCCCAGAAAATCAAAATGCCACCAGCTTCTACGGAATTCACCATCCGTAACTGCCAATACGCCATTTTCCTTTTGCTTTTCAATAATTCGAATAATCTCTTTATCTTCCACAGCTCTTAATTGCTCATATGTGATGTTGCCTAATTTATATTGTTCACGTGCCTGACTTAAATCTGCAGGACGTAGAAAGCTACCTACATGATCATTACGAAATGGTATCATAACTATTTCTCCTTCTAACTTTTTATTCTAATGAGTATAGCATGGTGGAAAGGAATGCCTGTTATATGAAAAAAGCATGGCTAGTCATAGCTTTTAACAATAGCTAAAAGACTTTAATACGCAAAAATCCACAACTTCATAGGGTAGTGGATGTGATTTTACCTTTTATCAATATCATTTCAGGCTTAACATACACCTTCCTATCTCTGCCATTATAATTATTTTCTAGTATAATAACGGGATACAACAATAATTTTAAAATAGAAGGAGAGTTGTTATGGAATATCATGTATCCATACATGGGAATGATCAAGGAAAAGGAACAGCGGATCAACCCCTTCGTACCATATCACGCGCCGCGGCTCATGCCATGGCCGGTGATACAGTTATTGTTCATGCGGGAGTATACAGAGAATGGGTTAACCCGGCTAATGGAGGAACAGCGGAGCATAGAATCGTATATCGATCCGCAGGAGACGGGGAAGTCGTGATTACAGGAGCTGAACGGATTACCAACTGGAAGTCCGAAGGAAACCATGTCTGGAGCACAGAAGTGCTCAATTCCCTCTTTTCCGTTCGCAATCCCTATGAGGTAGAGCTCAGTGGAGACTGGTTGTTTGACGGGCCCTTCCCAATTCATCTCGGCGATGTCTATTTGGATGGCAAATCATTGTATGAATGCGATAATATTGAAAGCGTTCACAACCCTGAAGTTTGGTCCGAAGCCAAGTATCCCAAGGATTCATTGTTAAAATGGTATGCCGAGGTTGATTCTACAACAACAAAAATCTGGGCCAACTTTGGTGGAAAAGATCCTTGTACGGAAAATGTAGAAATTAATGTACGTCCTTATTGCTTCTGGCCTGTGAAACCGGGAATTAACTACATCACTGTAAGCGGCTTCACTCTGCGTCAAGCCTCCCCCCAATGGGCACCGCCTACAGACTACCAGGAAGGTTTGATTGGACCTCACTGGAGCAAGGGCTGGATTATTGAAAACAATATAATCAGTGAATCCAAATGCGTTGGTATTAGCCTGGGTACCGAAATCGGTACAGGGCACACCAAGTCTTTGGAGAAGCATAGTAAAGGTGGTACTCAACGCGAGCAGGAGGTTATTTTACAAGCATTACGCTCCGGCTGGCATAAAGATAACATCGGCAGTCACACAGTTCGAGGTAATGTGATTCATGATTGTGAACAGGCAGGTATTGTGGGTCATATGGGAGCAGCCTTCAGCCACATTTATCAGAACCGTATTTATAATATTCACCACAAACGACTCAGACATGGTGCCGAAGTAGCGGGAATTAAACTGCATGCTTCCCTGGATACTCAAATTAGCGAAAATATAATGTATAGCTGTTACCGTGCGCTTTGGTTGGACTGGCAGGCACAGGGCACTCGCATCAGCCGTAATGTATTTTTTGACAATCTTTCGGAGGACCTCTTCGTTGAGGTTTGCCATGGTCCATATATGGTCGATCATAACCTATTTCTCTCTCCGATGAATTTCAGGAATATGGCCCAGGGCGGGGCATTTGCTCATAATTTGTTTGCAGGCCGATTTGTAGTTCGTTCCGAAATTACTCGTATTACGCCATATCATTTCCCTCACGAGACGGCCATGGCGGGATACTCCAATATCACTGGGGGCGATGACAGGTACTACAACAATATCTTTATAGGTGACAATGATCCTAATAAGGAGCCTGTGCCCATCACCTTCTTTGAGCATATTCCCCTTAAACCAAGGGATGAAGTTGGAGAGGACGGGAAGACGGTCATGGATGGTATCCCGGACAACTCCAGATGTTATCTGCATGCTGTGGGACTTGGCGGCTACGATCAACATCCGGATGTGAAAGATAAGAAATGGTGGGAATACACCAAAGAGGAGCTTATGGAGCTTGGCGATGCCGCAAAGGATTTCTTTATAGGCAATGCCGTACTTCCGGTAGCTATGGGTGGCAATGTATTTCTTAACGATGCGGTTTCAAGCCGTCACGAATCCCAAGCGAAGATATATACACAAAAGGGTATGAACGTTGAGATTGATCCTGCGCTAGGTAAGGTGCACATTCAGATCAATGAGCCCGAACTTCTTCGGGGAACCTCTGCAATGTTAGTTACCACGGATCTGCTTGGAAAGACTTATCACGCCAACATGAAGTATGAGGAGCCGGACAGTAGTCCATATCATTTTGACTCCGATTTCTTCGGAACAAAGAGACCCGATGCAGATGTAACACCTGGTCCGTTTGAATTAACCGAAACGGGTACTCTTGATTTTGAAATTTAAGTTTATGATTGAGGGTCCAGTCATTTCAGGTGATTGGATCTTTATCATGTGTAAAGCCTCTATTCCGCTAATCGGGATAAAGCCATATTTTCATCAAAAGCCTTTCGCCCTAATTGTGGCAGGGTTCACCTGTTAACTCAAAAAGTCCATATCAATATAAGGTGTGTTATTTAATAAATTTTCATAGTAAAAGCGTCGGGCTTGCTCATACCATTCAGTCCAATCAGGAGCGTTAAAGTCTCTGCTTCTATAGAGCGCAGCTAAAACTCTAGCTTGCCTTAAATTTATAAATAGTGGAACTTTGTTTAACTGGCTTTGGCTTACAGTGTATTCCTTGCAATAGCCATTTAAGAAGTTGCAATAGTAGCGTTTTGCAATCTCCTTCCTCACATCTCCAGACACAACCCAAGGAATTGGGATTTCATAAAATAATGGTGTAGCAATATCAGAAACAAACCAGCTATATTCCACCTCATCATAGTCAATAATAAAGGCTTTATCCCCATCATTAAGATAATTGCCAGGGCTGATATCCCCATGAATAAGACCATATGTATTTTTTTCCTTGGGCAGGGCACTAATTTCATTAATTAAACGATCATAGTTACTGTGTAATTCTAACGGACAATACTTCTTAAAAGATTCTAATAGAGTATTACCACTCCATTCATGGCGTGGGTTTTGGGTCGAGTAATTAAGCGATAACTTATGTATTTTCCCGACCATTTGTCCAATATTTTCATAAAACGTATTGCTCTCCTCAGCGATTACTGCATTTCTGCCTGGTGCTTTCTCAAAAGCTGTCACAATAAAGGACCCGTCAATGATATGAATAAGATCCCCTGATGAAGATTGAATAGGCCTTGCTACTTTCATTCCGCGATCAGCCAGAAACATGATGAAATCTAGTTCCGCTCTTGTTAATAATTCATTTCGATGGGTGACATGCGTAATTCTTAAAATGACTTCTCTATTTTCAACGACGCCGGAATAAACGAAATTTTGAAACCCATTTAATTCGATAATGGAGTTCTCACGTATTCCAAAACATTGTGCGGACTCTTTCAATATATCTTTTGTGAATAGTAGTTTAATCTTTTTATCCATATAATTTCTCCCCTTTACTTCTATGGTAACAAGAGGTACCAAATGAGATATATGCAGAATTTGATTAGAATCAACTTTTACACAAAAAGTCACATCGGAAAACTCGATGTGACTTACAAATGAAGATATGTTTCTTGAGTGTATGATTCTTCAATACTTTCGTAGGAAAGACCTTCGCCCTAATTGTTTGAGAAATACAGTAGCTCCTCTCTCCTAAAGATCTGGGAAACAATAGACCCAGATGTATGTAGTACCAAAAATCCCTTTTAACGATTCTTTCGTTATTTATATTTCCTTATTCTGTAATATTTTTTGCAATGTTGAAATTTTAACCCTTCTTCAGATGAAGCGATCAACATTCCAAGCCTTCTTAATCGTGTTTCTTCTTTCTTGGCGCTCATTACCCACCAGATAGAATCTCTTTTATAGGATGGTGATAAATTAGTGAAGAATAACCAGGCTGTTTGATTTGCCTTGATTTGTTCTTCATATTCTTTGGCAAGTTCCACGTTTCTTTGTTCAGAGGAATAGCCTTGTGCATCGGTTCTGTTGTTAAAGACGTGCATTCCTTCTGGTCTCATCTTTCCAAGCTGTATTAGTGCTTTTACCTTCTTTACGTTCACAGCACTCCATACACTATTTACTTTGCGCGGAGTAAAGCGAATCTTATAGCTTTGTTTATCAATGGTTTTTCGTATACCGTCAATCCACCCAAAACAAAGAGCGGCATCTACTGATGCAGACCAAGTAAGGCTTGCACGCCCTGTACTTATCCCAAAATAGCCCACCCAAATTTCAATAGCTTCAGCATGATGTTCTTCTAACCAATCTTTAAACTCTTCTTGGTTTTTGAAAAAAACTACATCTCCCATTATTCCAGCCATTTTAATATCGCTTGGTTTGTTTCTTCCGGCTTTTCTTCCTGGATCCAATGACCGCAATCCAGATTAACCACTTCCACATTGGGCACGAACTTTGTCAGGTTTTCAGACTTCGCAACCACATCCCGGTCGCCGTAGATCATGAGGGTCGGCTGCTGGATGATTGGGTTCACTTTCGCCAATAAGCGCCAGTTGCGGTCAAGGTTCCTGTACCAATTTATGCTGCCCGTGAACCCTGATGTTTCAAAAGCGGAGACGTAAACGGCCAGCTCGCTTTCGCTCAATACGGGCTCACCGAGCGGTGTTTCTGCTCTGGCGAGATTGATCAACGCCATACCTGGCTCAGGTGCTCTGAGAGGCTCGTTCTTCCGGTACAGGTTGCGAAGGAACCTGTATGTATTGTCTTCGAATACGGCGTCCGCGACGCCTGGCTGTCGATTGAAGTGGACGAAATAGAAATCGCCGCCAAGTATTTCTTCCATGAACTCGATCCAGGGTTTTTCTCCGCGCTCTTGATAAGGCAAGCTCAGATTTATCACTTTATTGACGCGGTTTGGATGCAACAAGGTCAGTCCCCAAACGACGAATGCACCCCAGTCATGACCGACAAAGGTAGCATCCTCGTATCCATAGTGATCGAGAAGCGCGATGAGATCACCCGACAAGTGTTCAATGTCATAGTCTGTTACTTCGGTTGGACGGGATGAGTTGCCGTAACCCCTCTGGTTGGGGACGATGACATGGTAGCCTGCTGCGGCAAGTGCGTCCATCTGATGGCGCCAAGAATAGGCATGCTCTGGCCAGCCGTGGCAGAGTACAATAGGTTTTCCAGCGTTTTCTCGGCCTGCTTCAAACACTTCGAGTTCCACACTGTTGACTGAAATAAGGGTGGGCTTGGGAAAATCGGTTGGATTAAACATTGAATTAAAACCTCCTTCTTTTGATACATGTAGTATAATAGATAAAAGGTGACACCTTAGTGTCACCTTTATAAAATCATGTAAAAAAAGAGGGCAATTATGGACAAAGTGGAGAGACTCATTTCGATTATCATGATATTGCTGAGGAAAGAGATTGTTTCTACAACGGAATTCTCACAACTATTCAATGTCTCCAAAAGAACGATCCTTCGCGATATGGAAACATTGAGCTTATCGAACATCCCAATCTACTCTGTCAATGGCGTCAAAGGCGGCTACGGCATAATGGACGAATACAAGGTCGATAAACGCCTTCTAAGCAGCTCCGATTTACAGAATATATTGGCTGCGCTCGGCGGATTGGAACAACTCCTCCTTACTGAAGAAGTGGAAAGAACGATAAAAAAAATAGAGGCAATGGTTAGTCCATTGTCTCTGAATCGTTCCATTCAACTGTCGTTTTATGTTTGGGAAGGTCGGTCCGAGATTCTTGAAACCTTAAAGATATGTCAAGAATCCATTTCTAAAAAAAGGCTGGTTTCGTTTGATTATACAGATAAAGACGGGGCTGTAACGAATAGAATGGTCGAGCCCTATGAGCTGCATTTCAACGAATCGAGTTGGTACTTGAAAGGATTCTGTTTACATCGACAGGGATATCGAACATTCAAGTTATCGCGGATCGATCATATTACGATGGATGAACGTAGGTTTCATCCTAGAGACGATTGGTCAGAGCAAGGTCGCGTTGCAAGTTATCTACCGCAATTCGTCACGATTAAGGCATGGATATCGCCTAGCATAAAAGATCAAATCATCGAAAGGTATGGTCGAAGAAGTATTGAAGACCATAATGGTGGATCTTTATTAGCAACTATTTATGTCCCACAAAATCATATGGGATTTCAATTGTTAGCAAGCTTCGGCACTCATCTAAAAGTTGTAGAGCCCAAGTCCTATGTTGAAGACTTTCGAAATTATTTATATCAAATGATGGAGAATTATTCCTGATATATTTAGCATTAAAGCTTCAACCTTCAACTCAACTTTTCGCCCTATTTATGGTACGGTTCCCCCCGATTGATTTTCACAGCGCGATAAATCTGCTCCACCAATACCAGCCGCATAAGCTGATGCGGCAGGGTCATGCGCCCGAAGCTCAAGCGCTGCTTTGCGCGGCGCAACACCTCATCGGAGAGCCCGTGGCTTCCTCCGATGACAAACACGACATGGCTCGTCCCATACGTGCCGAGCTTGTCGATCTCCAATGCCAGCTCCTCGGAACTCCAGAGCTGGCCATCCAGTGCGAGCGCGACAACATGCGCCTCGCTCTTCACATGCGCGAGGATGCGTTCGCCCTCGCGCTCTTTTACCGCCCGAACCTCAGCTTCGCTCAGGGTATCGGGCGCCTTTTCGTCTGCGACCTCGATCATCTGAAACTTGATGTACGGGGCGAGCCGCTTGGCATATTCCTGAATGCCCAGCGTCAGATATTTTTCCTTCAATTTTCCTACGCCAATGATCTGAATAAACATGAAATTCATTCCTCCTAAATTGTCTTGCGAGATATTCTATAAGTAAGATGCTTCATCGCATCGTTCGTTCCAACTGTATTATACCTATACTACACATTTCTCCAAATTCTAACGAATCTCACACACCTTATTCAGCCCCATTTCGGCTACTTTAAAATCTAACGAATCTGAAACACGCTAACTCAGTCAACACGAGCGTTCCCCACCTCTTTCGAGGCCTTTTCTGTAATATAACGTGTCTACGATTCGTTAGATTTCAACCAGGCGGTATTTGCCTCATATAAGGCGTCTCGAGTTCGTTAGAGCTACTCGGCCAGTCTACACCCACGTCACTACCCACATCGCTGTTACCCAACGGCACTTTCCCCCATGCCTCAGCGGCTTCCATTTCTATTACCTACAACTTGCACCTTTACTACAACCTAGCCCACTCCCAACTCGGCACCTACCTACCTTAATCTTCTCTTACTCTCGCCTACTCCCACGTCACCCCCTACGACCTTTGCCGCAGTTCCACGCTACCTACTAACCACACCAATTCCCCACACAAAGACAAAAAGAGCGCTCATCACGCTCTCCTTGGCCTCTTGCTGTGATGTTCATACCGGATGGAAAGTCAGCCCGAAGCGCCACCTTAAGTCACGCCTCCGGCCATCTAAGTCCTACAGTACGCTAAACGACGAGGAATTCCGCATGTTGTTCGCACTCGGCGCATTTCGCAGGCGGGTCCCAGTCGGCAAATTCCGTCTCCTTCAGATCAACGATATCTGGAGCGTCCTCATACTCATCGACAAACATGTCGATGGCAATGTCCACGTGTTCTTTGCATACAACGTACATCCGTTAAGCATCCTTTCTGTAACCAGCTATGTTCCCGATTCACAACCGCGTATCCCATTACAGGATAGCCACTTCTCAGTTCTATCACACCTGCCGCCGAAAAGAAACCCCTACACGCCTAATGACAGCAAAAACATCCCTCCCACTTAACAGGATAAGGATGTTTGCCTTTTACTTATACCGTTTCTAGAAGTCCATCGTTCTACTTAAGGCCAAGAAATTTCGCCTTTAATTACCTGAGCGCTCGTCTCCAGATCGCCTGTATTCGTAAAGTCCGGATATGCTTTTTCCATGGCTGCAATCAGTTCTTTAGAATCTTTGGCTGTCTCTGCCTCTGCTTCAAATTTAGCAATATAATCACGGGTGAATGTAACACTCGATATATCCCCGGCACTGGTACCCAGGTAATGACCTGGAATCACTCGCTCTGGATTCAATGCAATAATTTGGTCTAGCAATTGGCGCCAGTAGTCACGGCTCTCTGGCGTTTGGTTATCTGCAATCCAAACGTGCGAATTTTCGTAGACAGGAACACCACCAAGAACAGTCTTAATGGAAGGAATCCACAGGAACGTATGGGACGGATCGGAACCATCTAGACCAATAATCTCTACGGCTTCTCCATCTACAGTCATTTGAGCACCGTCAAGGACGTCCGGAACAATCTGTGCAGTTGGTGCATTTTCTTTCAGAATCGGATTCCAATAGTCATTCTTCACTTGAATTGTTTCCTTGATTCCTTCCACCGTTGCTGGAGTTGCAACGATTTTTGCATCAGGGAACGCCTCACGAATTACCGCTAGACCGAAGTAATAGTCCGGGTCCTTGTGGCTGATATATACGGCGGTCAGTTTTTTACCCGTTTCTTTAATCATTTTGACCAATTGCTCGGCATCATTCTTTTGGAACTGCGCATCAACGAGCACGATTTCAGTTGGACCTTCAATCAGGTTTGATGAAACGCCAAAAATGCTGTTTTCCCCAGGATTATAGGTAGTCACTTTCAGCTCCACCGCTGGTGTGTTTGTTTCCTCGCTCTTTGTATTTCCAGCACTAGTAGCATTGGATGAAGAGTCTTCCGCATTTTCGGTTTTACTTGCTGTACCCGCACAAGCACTCAGAATTAACATGAAACATAGAACGAGCATAACGCCCATTGATGATTTTTTAATAAACATTTAATTGATCTCCCTCTCTTTATGTCGCTGCCATTCATCCATATCAATGCATCTAGCAGCCAATTCCGTTAATTTTTTAAACCATCCTATAGTCTGGTTATACAATTGCTTCGACTGAATCCCCCTTCAAATCGTTATATGTAACTAATACAGTTACAACTTCTATAATGTAATGATTATAGTTACAAATAACTACGAATGTCAAGTTATTATTCAAAAAATCTACTTCTAATAACTTTTCCGCTACTCACAAACTTTATAAAAACAACAAAAAAACCAACCAGAATTTTCTGATTGGTCCCCCATTTAACTTCCCCTAACCCTGTAATACGCTTTATTCCAAAGATTCAGACTCTTCATGTCCAATACTAATTTCACTTCAATCCCGACTGCGCCTTCGTCAACAGCTTCCCGCCTTGAAAAGCAATAACAGCATTGGCACCATTGCCAGCTGTACCTTTGTAGTTGTAAACCACCATATTCTCCGCTTCACTCAGTGCTTCACCTTCGCCGCCGAGGATCTCGATGACATCTCCCACCGACATGCCAACCTCAAGCTTCTCATACTGGGCAAAGGTAATCAGCACCCCATCGCCTTTCCCGGCCGATCCGTTGTTTCCCGATGTTACAGGCGTTTGACCACCAGCCTCACCTACCGCAATCACACTTGTACTCAACTCATTCAACTTGGTCTCAAGTGCTGCGATCTTTTGCTCCTGCTCAACGCTCTTGGCTCCCTGCTCCACCAGTTTCTTCTCAAGCCCTGCAATCTTCTCTTGCAGAGCACTTGTATCTACAGATGCTCCTGTCGTAGCTACCTCAGATCCACAGGCCGACAGCACAAACAGCGACAGCGCCAAGCTCGTTCCCCCAAGCATCTTTTTCTTCAAATGTTTCATTAGAAATACCCCTTCCATTCTGAATAAAATCAGATCGACAAACAGATGTTATTGCATCAGCGACCGTCTCCAACATATTGACAACAGTTTACCACAGCACAAGTCTTATGTATCTGCTCCTTTGGCTCCGGGTCTAACTGATCATGAGAATATAAAAATGGTTGATCTACTCATTTACTGTCGAATGAACAAGTCCACTCATAATAACTAAAAAAGAGTGGTCAGTTGATCTGATCACTCTTCTAGCATTCCCTATTTCAATCCACGCAACAGTATGGGCTCGTTAGGCTCCCCTTACTCCGGTTTATCCGTCAGCTTCACCGATACTTTCTCAGCTTTGCCATCCCGGTAGAAGGTCACTTCAATCGTGTCCCCAATCTTCTTCTCATCGTACAGATATTTCCGTAGATCCAGCGTGGAGGTAATTTTTTGCCCGTCAAATTCCGTAATGACGTCATTCAGCTTCATACCTGCTTCAGATGCCGGACCGGATGCTTCCAGCACAACCACACCGCTGTCCACATGAGATGGCAGCTTCAGATCCTTACGCTGCTCGTCATCCAGTGGTGCATAAGGGTTGCTCAGATCGACCGTGTACACGCCGAGGTATGGACGAGATACTTTACCGTTCAGTAGCAGGGAATCTACCGTTTTCATCACTTCGTTCATCGGAATCGCGAAGCCAAGACCTTCAACGCCCGTATCCGAGATCTTCATCGTGTTGATGCCGACCACTTTGCCGTTCAAATCGACCAAAGCACCGCCGCTATTACCTTCATTAATCGCCGCATCCGTCTGGATCACGTTTTGCTCCCAGTCGTACACTCCGTCCTGATTAATCGATACCGGTAGAATACGATCCGTGTAACTGACAATACCGGATGTCAGCGTACCGCCCAGACCGAGTGGGTTTCCGATTGCCAACACCGTTTGACCGCGCTGAAGTTTGCTGGAATCGCCAATTTCCGCGACTGCACCCAGCCCTTTATCTTCTGCAGATAGTACAGCAATGTCACTTACACGGTCTTTACCAACCAGCTTTGCCTTATGTGTCTCCCCATCTACGGTCACAATCTCCAGATCACTCGCACCCTCCACAACGTGGTGGTTGGTCATAATATATGCCTTGCCATCTTCCTTCTTGAAAATGACCCCTGAGCCCAGCGCCGAATCTTCCATCGATAGACTGCTACCCGTTTTATGGTTCACAATGCTCACCACGGAAGGACGAACGTGGGCTGCTGCCTGGATAATCCGATCGTATGGATCAGCTGCCTGCGCTGTCTGTGCACCGCCTCCACCACCATTACCTGTAGCATTAGCCAGCGGTAACGAAGCAGGCTGTGTGATGAAGCTAAACAGCATGACGGTCACGATGGAGCTGATCACCGAGCTAATCACAGCTACCTTCACTGTGGAACTAATTCCCGTACGCGATCTGCGCGGATTGCTCCAGCGGTCACGTCCACGTGCTCTGCCTCCAGGGCGGATGATCTGAAGTTTGCCTTTCTGTTCAGGTTCGGCGCGTCTTGATACTTTGGTTGAATAAAAATCGTCTCCAAACAATCCCATCGTGATCCTCTCCCCTTCGTTGTCACGCATCAAGACCCTGACTGCCGCCTAAGTTGTCGCATGGTTCAACGATGGAGTTCTCACATACACCACTCCGCCAACAGACGAACCTTCCGATCGCTGTTACTCACAAATTTTTTTGATCCCCTCTTCCAAGGTGAAAATTTGTTCCTAAAGGCGAACACTCTGTTTCTTCAGGTTTCTTCTGTCGTCTTCGTTACGTGAAGACTCCAACGGTTTCCCATGCTTTTTTGCAATTTTAAAAAATGGTCTTGCATATCGCCGCATCCCGGCATCAAATCAAGATACAGCGTCTATGTACAACAGAACGGACACGCCATTCTGTCAGTGACTCTATCAATCATGCTCTCGCATTCTATGACATGCCATTTCACACGCAAAACAGCCAAAATCACAATGCTCCTCATATACTAAACACGTCAAATCACAAAAAGTTGCATATTTACGAAAATTAAAGCAAATTTCCGCTATAACGCGCTTAACAATAAAGGTCCATAGTATCTATCACCACAAAATCCGGTCCGCTAAGCGCCATTTTGGCAAATTTGAAGAACTTTTTCACCCCTGCATAGTCACAGGTTCAGCATACACGTCTCATCACACAAATGTTAGCGGCAAAAAGAGGAATGTTTTCCATCAAGCCTGACTACAATAATAGTAAAAGACAATTCGAAGCTTAATAGAGGAGGATATATATGGATCGCACACGTACACTTACAGCCATGGATGAAGTTCATATGGCGGCCAAGCTGGCCGATCTCAAGGAAGAACACTATCGCAATACCCTTGCACTCAGCACCATCATTGAACTACTTATTGATAAAGGCATCCTAACCCGCGAGGAAGTCGAGCGCAAAGCCGCCGAACTGGACAGCTTTATGGCTCACCCACCCTATCCCATGGCGTAGGACGGTCGTAATACGTATCACAGAGTTTGAACTCATGATCCCGATAAAAGCATCCACGGCTCTCCATTGCGTCGCGCACCGACATTTTCGCCAAGTCCATCATATTATGATCTCGGCTAAGATGTGCCAGATACGTGCGCTTGATGCGTCCGTTCATCAGTTCACTAAGCGCTGCACCTGCTGCTTCGTTCGACAAATGCCCAATGTCGCTCAAAATCCGGCGCTTGGTGTTCCATGGATAACGTCCCATACGCAGTAATTCGACATCATGATTCGCCTCCAGCACCAGCACGTCAGAATCGGAAATCGCTTCACGAACCTTGTCGCTCATGTACCCAAGATCCGTTGCAACAGACAGCTTCTCCGTACCATCATCGAATGTGTACCCTACCGGCTCAGCCGCATCATGCGAGATCCCGAAGGATTCCACGCGCAGTGACCCAAAATCATGCTTTTCACCCGTCTCAAATACCCTCCGGTTTTCCTCTGGAATCGCCCCAACCGACTTCTCCAGTGCCGCCCACGTATTCAGATTCGCGTAGATTGGTAAATTATATTTCCGAGACATCGCGCCTAGTCCTTTAATGTGATCGGAATGTTCATGTGTAACCAGAATCCCGTCCAATTCTGCCCCAGAAATCTCCCTTTCCTGAAACAGTGCATCCAATCGCTTCGCACTAAGACCAGCGTCAATCATGAGAGAGGTACCCCCATGTTGTATGACTGTGGCATTACCTGTCGAACCGCTGGATAACACGGTAAAATATATCCCCATAACGCATTACTCCCCTGGTTTGTCTGTCTTGGGACTGAATACATCCCCACTGATGCCCTGCACGTACAACACTTCGCCACTTTCCAGCACGAACCGCCATGCCGGCATCGCTACCTGTATATCTGAATTGAACAACTGGCCGTAATAGCCCAGCTGAATATCTTTGACAATTGCATCATTTGGCAAAAAGTTCTCGATCAGCGTTCCCAGCGCCTTCGACGCCGGAAGCACCTGCTGATCGCTCTCCTCTGCGGTCGTAATCCGCACTGGAGTCTGACGGTAACCCGTTATTTTCTGGTCGCTGTAGAATAGCTCCAGACTCACATTGAAGAGCGGCCATTTGCCATCCACCAGTGGGTGAAGCACAAAAGCCCCATCCTCGGCCATCAGCTGATCCAGCCGGTATGTCCCGATCTGTGGAATCTCACGCTCTAATGCATCTTCCAGCTCACTCTGCGAGAAGATAAGCTTGCTATCTACAGGCTGTTCCAGTTCCATATCCACGCCAGCCTTGTCCTCTTCAATGAACTCATAGGACAACTTCGGCAGCTTTGGCGTTTCATTTGGAATCGGAGCCAGCACCTGAATGCCCTTCTCTTCCATCGCCTGCTGTGTATTATCTGCCAGTGAGGTGAAGTCCAGATTGGCTCCGGCCGTCTCTCGCGCATCCATCCAGATCTGGTATCCCAGCACCAGATTGAGCAGCAGAAAGGCATAGATCAACACATTTTTTGCCCGTCCCCAATCCAAAACATTCACCTCCGTCCATTTGATAAAAGCAACTAATATCACACTGGCCCACTCCGCGGTCAGAACAACCTTCCGATCGCTGTTATCCCCAGATTTCTTGATTCCCTTTTCCTAAGGGAGAAATCCGTCGATAAAGGCGAACGCTTCGCTTCTCCAGCTTTTTTCTGCCCTCTCCGTTATCGTGTGACCTTACACCTCGCTCGGATATCGAATGACTCCATTACCCTACAACCCATCAAGAAACGGTGGTTTCCTCCCCGTTTCCAAAGCGGATCACCCATACCGGAATCAGCTTAAGTCCGTCCTCAATTGAAGAAGGACGATACGCCGGGTAGACATCCACCACCTGGCGATTCTCACCTGCTACCTTTTTAATAAGAGCCTTCAGCTTGTCTCCGCCAGGCAACTTTACCGATTTCTTCGTCTCTGCACCTTCGTTCAGGTATTCCAGTGATCGCTCATAACTGGATACCGTCTCCTGCTGCATCTCCATACTGATCGTGCCAAAGCGGAACTGCATGGAATCCATAATCGGATAGCTACCATAATACTGTTGGAATTCAAGCTGCGTCTTGATGTCGGCGGTCTCCAGCATCATGCGCGAACGGCCTTTCCAGCCACCATGCTGATTCACAAAGTCAACCGCAGACAACGCATCCTTCGCGGGATCACTCTGTCCCGCAGGCGGTGCCGCCGGATCGGTGTAACTGATCCAGCGCTGTTCCTGTTTTACCTGCAGACTACGTTTACTATCCGTGTAAATCTCCGACCCATCTTTTTCCCGTATGTTCCGGGTCATGCTTGGATCGAAGAACAGACTGCGCTGCATCTGCTCAACCGTGAACTGTCCTGTTGGCACATCCGCCTCAATCGTCTCCAACGCTTCCGCAGGGATATAATATCCGCCATCCATCAACGTGTATGGCGTCCAGTTCGTACCGAAGTCAACATGCTGCTGCACGTCTTGTACTGTCAGGTCCGCCTGCGTTGCTTCGTATACCACGTCTCCCTTGGCGCTGAAGAACAGCGCATGGGCCTTCGTTTCATTTTTGGACGTATAGATCGAGATTCGGTTAATCGTCTCCCCTTGGAATAAGGAATCCGTCCCAAGCCTCATCACCCGCTGTAACAATGCTACGGGAATACCTTCTTTGAACGATAGCTCAAACCCAGGGTTCTCCTTGCGAATCTGATCCCAGTTTACCGATTGCACACTGCGGCGCTGAAAATCATCGAACGCCCGCCCCTGTAACCGTGAATAGATCAACTGATAGAACGTATTGCCAGGGTAAAAGACCGTATGTTTATCCTCACCCAGATGAATAATCATCTGATCAGGGAAGATCAATTCTTCAATATTGCGTTCCTGACCCATATTTTCCGTCTTCACATAATTCGTTTCTGACGTCACAATGGAATCCCCGCCTCCGGGCAAACGGTAGATCAGAAAATAACTCTGAACCAGACTGGCTACAACAAGGGCAGCAAGCACCAAGGATTTAATCCGTTCCTTCACGGTGCTCACCCCCTTTCTCACGCATCGGCAGTGTGAACGTTACTGTCGTTCCCACATCTACTTCAGACTCCAAAGAGATGCTTCCATCATGTGCCTTCACAATTTCCCGGGCAATGGACAGTCCTAGCCCTGTGCCTCCCATACTGCGGGAACGAGCCTTGTCCACCCGATAAAACCGCTCAAAAATGCGATCCAGATCGCGCTGTGGGATACCCATTCCGGTATCCGATACCGAGATGGCAAGTGCGTGTTCATCACTGCGTCTAGCCGCAATCGTAATGGTGCCGCCTTCCAATGTATATTTCAGCGCATTGGATACGACATTATCCAGCACCTGATCAATCTGGTCACGATCCAACGGAACAGCCGGAATATCATTCTCTACAGACAGCACAGGCTGAATATCCTTCTGATGCATCTGAAACGAGAATCGATCCGTCACTTCCTCCAGCATTTCCAGGATATCGGTTGGCTGTTTACGTAGCAAAGCCTCTTTGGAATCCAGCCGAGATAGATGCAGCAGATCCGTAACCAGTCGTATCATTCGCTCCGTCTCGTTCTGAATAACACCAACGAAACGACCGGCAAGCTGCGGATCTTCCAGTGCACCGTCATCCAGTGCTTCCGCGTAACTCTTGATCGTGGTCAGTGGTGTACGCAGTTCATGGGATACATTGGCTACGAATTCACGCCGGGATGCCTCAAGCTCTTCCTGCTCCGTAACATCCTGAAGTACGGCAATCGTTCCCGTGATCCCCCGTTCACGTCGATGAACTGGTGTAAACGTCATCCGAATGACCACAGGTTCTTCTTGTCCTGCGGGTGCAATCTGCAACAACGTTGAACCTGTGAAACCACTCGCGAGAGCTTCCGCATCCTCCGGATCAATACCGAGTAATATAGCGAAGTGTCTTCCTTCAATATCCGCAGGATGCATACCCAGAATGCTGCTGGCACGACGGTTTACGAGAATGACTTTACCGTACTCATCCGTAGCCACCACACCATCACTCATATTCGTCAGAATGGAAGTCAACTTCTCCTTCTCCTCTTCATTCAGTGAAAGTGCGTCCCGAAGCCTACTGGTCATATAGTTAAAAGCCCGACTGAGCTGACCAATCTCATCCGTGCCAAATACAGGTGTCTGCTGATCGAAGTTACCTTCTGCGACCGCTGTCGCTCTCCGAGTCACTTCCTTAATCGGCTGCGTTATCGTATGAGACAAGATCACGCCAAGTACCGCCGTTAGCACCAAGGCAATCAAAATGCCGGAGATAAAGATTTTGTTGATTCCCTCCATCGTGGAATACAGCTCGTTCATGGATGCCGCGATGTAGACCGCACCAATGATCTTGCCGCCGGACAGCACCGGCTTGGCGACGACCTTTTTGCGAACATTATCCTCGTCCACGATATATTCCTCATTATCCCGAATGCCTTGCAGCGCACGGCTGACGACGGTCTGGGTGTTTTTGCGACCCACATAGTCCGAATGTGAACTTAGCGAGGTCGTGAGTACCTTGCCGCTGGCATCCAGCACCTGAATCTCGGCACCGTTAATGTTGAACAGGTTGTTCACCAGCACACGCAGATTTTCCGTTTTGTCCTCGCCAGCCTCTGCTTCTCCACCAGCCATCGTCTCCCCCACGAGAACCGACAGCATCTCCGCACGCGCCTGCAAGTCTTCCGTAAAGTTGCTCGTTAGTGAGTTCTTCATCGCGCTCACAAAATAAACCCCGATCAATTGCATCGCAATCAGAATCAGCAGTACATAGATAATTATCAATTTCGCCTGAATCGTTCGGAAGAACGAAAATCGCGCGAATCGGCCCATTATATCCCCACGCTTTTGGCACTGCGCACGAGATAACCGAGCCCGCGGCGAGTCAGAATCGTTTCCGGTTTGCTCGGATTCTCCTCAATCTTCTCACGCAAACGACGGATCGTGACATCCACGGTACGTACATCACCGAAATATTCATATCCCCATACCGCTTGCAGCAGATGTTCCCGTGTCATAACCTTGCCGGAATGCTTCGCCATATAATAGAGAAGTTCGTATTCACGGTGGGTCAGATCAAGCGGTTCTCCGCCTTTATAAGCCGTATACATGTCCATATCAAACGCCAGATCAAATAGCCGCATGACCTGCTTCTCTTCGTCTTCGTGCGCTTCTGCCGTAATCGCAAGCTTTTGCCGTCTGCGCATCTGTGCCTTCACCCGTGCAAGCAACTCACGCGTACTGAATGGCTTCGTCACGTAATCATCCGCACCCAATTCTAGTCCGAGCACCTTGTCGATCTCGCCATCTTTGGCGGTAAGCATAATGATTGGCATCTCTAGATGAGCGCGCACCTCGCGACAGACATCCATACCGTCCTTGCCCGGGAGCATCAGATCCAGCAGCATCAGGTCCGGTTTCTCGGATAACGCCAATTCAACCGCACGAATGCCATCAAATGCACAGATGACCTCGTAACCCTCTTTTTCCAAATTAAACTTCAGAATATCCGCGATGGGCTGTTCATCGTCCACCACCAAAATCTTCCCCTGCATCGGCTAAGTTCACCCCTATATCCTGCTTAATCCGCGTTAGCGTTTATATCTCTCTTCTATGTTTAGCTTGTACCAGCCTGCTTGATTTGTTTCTCTAGTTTGTTGTTTATACTCTCTAGTTTAACATACCTGAAGCACCGTCACATCCCGATCAGGGGCTTGGAAGGTCTTTCATCTGAAAATTTTTTACAGCAGCAAAAAACAAGGCCAGCATTATAGCCAACCTTGCTCTACTTAAGCTCTATATTAGTTCAGATACGTTAACGGATTTTCTACCGTTCCATTCTTAATAATCTCAAAATGCAGATGTGTTCCAGTCGAACGACCCGTGTTGCCCATAACGCCGATACTCTCGCCTTTTTCAACCACTTGTCCAACCTTAACGCCAATGCTGTTCAAATGTCCATACAGTGTTTCGTATCCGTTACGGTGGTTAATAATGATGACATTACCATAACCACTTTTCTGTCCTGCAAAAGTAATTACACCCTCATCAGACGCTTTCACATCCCGGTTACCTACCAGATCGACCCCTTTATGTTGACGACCCCAACGCTGTCCAAAGCTGCTACTCATCGTTGCATTTGATACCGGCCAAGCAAATTCACCTGAGCCCTCACCAACAACTTTTGTTCCGCTAAGGACTACTTCAGTTACAGCTGCTTTAATCACTTCCTGACCAAGCCACTCTTCCTGAACCACTTCACCATTTTCTTTGGTTATACGATACTGCATGCTTTTCAAGCCGCTTTGTCCTGGGCGCACGACTTTTGTTGTACCTGCTTTCAACTCATCACTTTTGCGCACTTCCACTTGCGGTTTGATCTCAATTTGTTCAACAACCTGCTCAACCGATTTAACGGTTACCGCCGGTTTCGGAACGGTCAAGGTCAGTTCGTCTCCGATTTGAAGCGACGTTTCCTTGATGCCCGGATTATGCTTACGAATCTCGCTTTGTGTAATTTCATACTTGGCAGCGATCGAAGAGATTGTATCTCCTTCACGAACCACATAAGTTACAGGCGCGTCTTTACCAACGGTTAAAGCTTTAACCGCCTCGGACACATCCCATATTTTGTTTGGATCAGCCTTCACCACATCTGTCGCTACATCTTCCTTGATGCCTACCGACTTCAGGGTTGTGCTAGGTCCCTCCTCTTTCTTCGAGGAGTTAGCCGATACCGACTTCGTCTTAAGCGAACTTCGCACAGCCGATGCCGATATGTATTTGCTCTGCACTTGTTCCAGGATTGCATCAGCTGTTGCCTGATCCTTCACGATACCAATGACTTCACCGTCTACCTTGAGCTCCACACCTTTGGCGTAGGCTGTCAGCATGTCACCCAGTTTGTCTAGCGTCTCGTCACTGTTCACTTCAGGTTTGTACGCTCTTACCGTTTCGGTTGTGATGCCATCCGTGTTCAGCACCATCTCTGCATCCGGATATTTATGTTGATATTCCTCAGTTTTGTCTGTAAATAGTTGTTGTAATTGTGCCTCATCTGCAATGGTACCAATCTCGCTACCTTTAACCATTACTTTATAGTACGGTACGGTGTTTGCAGTAACATATTGTTTGCCTGCGAACCCGAGCGATGCTGCGATGAATACGCCACATGCTGCTGTAATGATCCATTTGCGCGAGGCCAGAACGCGCTTCTTATTCACACTGAAGGTGGACATGCTCATGTTGTTTTTGTCTTCGGCCGTCCGGTGTTCCCCGGATTGTTCGTGTACCCGGTCTTTGCCCGGTTGGCGTATGCCTCTGAAACCTTTCATGATTCTCTCCTTTTCAGCACTTCTCAGTTCGCATTTCTGTCAAGACATCACCCATCGTGTCTGTCCCATGCTCGTTGATACTTGTATTGGGTGTCCGCAAAATCAGGACTTTAGCTGCGCTCGTAAAAGTGTCAAAATTTTAACCTTTTATCACACCCGTATACTTTAACACAGGTTTTACACTCATTTCAACTCTACACGTCACACCGCAAAGCCATGCCCCGCTTGCTTTCCCTGAATTATCCATAAGATAGTACGGCTGGTCCATCACCCATTATGCCTCAACATCCGCTGTACTATGTACTTTTATTCGCAAATTAAGACTAGGTTCTAAGACCCAGTGAAATATGCTTTATTTTTCATAAAAATACATATAAAATCCCTCACCAGATCAACTCTGATAAGGGATTACGTAAACAACCTGTTTGTGGTTTATCTTAAACTGGATTTCAGCTCATGCCACAATAGAAATTAACTTTTATGTCTCTATTCTTTGACTGCAAGAATTACAAATCGCTTTTGCTATACTTCCCAGAATCCATTGTGCTCCATCTCCATATGAATATCCATTAATGGCTGACGGAACTGTTCCACTTTGAAATCAGGTACTTGCCACGGGATAGTCTTTAGATAATATACCAGTGCGCCTATATCATAGAAACGTTGTGCAGGGGTTGCTTCCCGTTGCTCCAGAATACGGAATCCAGACTGTTCCAGCTGAAGAACAGCACGATCCAGTTCCCATCCAGCGTAATCCGCTGGCATAGGAATGCCGAGCCGATCATTGATCTCCCTGCAATCTGACCAACCTACCTGTTGAGTTAGAAACATTCCCCCTACCGATAGAATCCGCCTAACTTCCCGCTCATCATACGACTCATGCCGATTAAGAATCAGATCGAATTCCCCATCTGTGAAAGGAAGTTGCGAATCATCAGTCACTGGAAGCACCTTCACACCGAGCGGCTGTAAACGTTCCTCTGCAATAGGTATATTGGGGAGATAGCCCTCGGTCGCACATGTGTATGGAGGAAGGGGACGGAGTCTGGACAGCATCTCTCCTCCACCAGTCCCCATGTCGAGCATTCGTTCTGTTTGATTCAATAATCGGCGCGCCATCGTTCCATATGACCAAGGCAATATTCCGCTCTGGAGTCGCCCACTCCCTGTTACATAGCTAAAATCCCAGCCACTAAACGGCTGGTCCGCCTCTTGCAGCCCTTGCTCGTATCGCTCTTTCGCCGCCTCGGCAAACTCTTTTACTGATGGTTCTGAATTAGAATGATATAAGTTCATGGTCAATACAACCTCCAATTAGTGTATTCGTAAACACAAGTCCATCGGTTCTCTTGAAAGCACCTATGAACGGAGGTCCACGAATTGGACTGGAGGTTTCTGCAATGTTGCCTGAACGTTTTTATATGTCGTGTTCTTTACCTTTATATTTCATACACTGTACCCTCCTACAGGCATTTCCAGAATTTATCTAAATAAATTATATTCAATCATCCTCGACAAGTCCATTACATTATGAATCAGGCGATACGTCTATGAGCACGCCTGTCTTCCCTGCCTGCCTATCATCCTATTCTGTTTGCAGTACTTCCATCAGGTTGTCGTACTCTTCACTGGTCAGGTACTTCGAGATCACCTGTTCAATCTCACGTAATTCCTGTTCCGTTAGGCCGCCTTCCATGGCACCTGAGATCTGCTGCATCTCTTTCTGCGGCAGCTTGTTCATGAGCAGGCTGAAGATTTTTTCTTTCTCCTCTGCTGGCAGCTTGTCCTTCGCTCCTGTAATGTCATCCGGTGATACAACAATGGCATCATTGCCTGAAGAAGCACCTCCGCTGGCCGCTCCGGTTCCATTGCCTGAAGCTGTACCATTACCCGTGCCCGTATCCGTCCCATTGCCTGCACTTGTGCCTGAATTTGATCCGCCAGTCGTATCTGTACCTGAGCCTACACCTGCGCCCTCGCCTGAGCCGCTCCCTTGGGACGCATTATTGCCTGCATCTACGCCAGATTGACCGCTCTCCGTCCCATTCCCCATAACGGAAACAGCATCTTCCGGAACCTGCTCTTCGTCCGCTCCTGTCGGCTGATCTGTCGTCCCATTTCCCGATTTATTCCCCTCGCTGGTTTTACCGCCCAAAGCACCTTGGAACATGGCGGTTAGCCCCATGGGTTGACCTTCCCACTGAATATTGAAACTCGCGAGTAGCGACTTCGCATATGACTGTACAATTAATCCGGTCGTGAGCAGTGTCAGTGAACTGACCAGCAACACGGTTAGCACGATTTTAACAAACCACACAAGCAACTTCATTCCGTTCTCTCCCTCCGATTATCCCACCCGTCTAGCATGCGCATGCTGGGGTCTGTGACTCTACTGTTAACCAGTATTGACGGAAATCTCGGGATTATATCCGAAAAACATACAAAAAACCTCCAGTCATCGCTATAAAAGCAACAACTGGAGGCTCAACATGCCTAAGTCGGCAGAGGATCCTATTTTATAATTCAAGAAACAATCTCTCTATTTCTTCGATTACTCGTAGATTGGAAGAACTTGATTCGTTTGCTCACGGTTACGACCAACGGAGAAGATTGCAATTGGAATGCCTGTCAGTTCGGAAACACGTTTTACATAATTCTGTGTGTTCACTGGCAGGTCTTCAAGTTTCTTCGCTCCAGTGATATCTTCGCTCCAACCTGGCATCTCTTCGTATACTGCTTCACATTCTGCCAGCATTTTGAGGCTTGCCGGATAGTGTGTGATGACCTCGCCGCGGAATTTGTATCCTGTGCAGATTTTTACGGTTTCCAGACCTGTCATTACGTCCAGAGAGTTCAGGGACAGACCTGTAATTCCACTTACACGACGCGCGTGGCGAACAACAACACTATCGAACCAACCTACACGACGTGGACGTCCAGTTACCGTACCGTACTCATGTCCAGTCTCACGGATTTGGTCACCGATTGCATCATGCAATTCCGTAGGGAATGGGCCATCTCCTACACGGGTTGTGTAAGCTTTTGCTACCCCAATGACTTGCTGAATACGAGCCGGGCCTACGCCAGAACCGATACATACGCCACCTGCGGACGGATTGGATGATGTAACAAAAGGATAAGTTCCTTGATCAAGGTCCAACATAACGCCTTGTGCGCCTTCAAACAATACTTTTTTGTCCTCATCAATATATTCGTTCAGAACAACCGATGTATCACGTACGTAAGGACGCAGAATTTCAGCATATCCGAGGTAATCTTGCAGAATCTCTTCCACATCAACAGGCTGGCCGCCGTAGACTTGCTCGATGACGCGGTTTTTTTCTTTGACCAGATGACGCAGTTTCAGTTCGAAATCTTCAGCATCCAGCAGGTCAACCATCCGAATACCAATACGAGCTGATTTGTCCATGTAACATGGGCCAATTCCTTTGCCAGTCGTACCGATTTTGTTCGGGCCTTTGCTCTCTTCTTCGAGTGCATCCAGTACCATGTGATATGGCAGGATGATATGTGCGCGCTCACTGATGGACAGGTTCTTCGTTGTAAAATCATTGTCATGAATATAGTTAATTTCTTCGATGAGTGCCTTCGGGTTGATAACCATTCCGTTACCAATAACACACGCTTTATCCGTGTAGAAAATCCCTGATGGAATCATCGTCAGTTTATATTTTTTGTTATCAATCAGAATTGTATGACCCGCATTGTTACCACCTTGATAACGAGCCACCACATCAGCGCTCTCCGCCAAATAATCCGTGATTTTACCTTTTCCTTCGTCTCCCCATTGCGTTCCCACTACAACTACCGTTGACATAGTTAACATTCCTCCGTGGGTGCCTTGCGCACCTTTGTATTGGTCTGTCCGTCCTCTATCCCGGCAGGCGTGTTACGCAATAAACCGACTGAGAAGCGTGCTAACGGACAGTAAAAATGTCCTTCCGTTACATTCAAGGGAAGGTTTGCGCTGCTTTAACGCAGCAGTATTAGTGTACCAGTACCCTTTTTCAAAGTCAAATCAAATGGCGAACAATTAGATATAGTACAACCGTAATGTTCGGGATTTACCCATTATTTCAACACAAAAAACCGGAGACTTCAGTCCAAGCTTACTTGACTGCTATCACCGGTTCAAGGATACCCATTTCAATGTGAATCTATATCTGGTATTTATAACACATGTTTGCGTTCAGTTGCTCTAATGGTTGATCTTCGGGACAGACGATTCTCGCTTCTTGATCGAAGTCGTCAGCACCTGCCCGTTACATCGCGAAGGCGTCATTGTGCGCCCTCTCGTAATTGACGAATTTATTAAAGTTTTTCAGGAAGACCAGTTCCACCGTACCTACCGGTCCGTTACGCTGTTTAGCGATAATGATCTCGATAATATTTTTCTTCTCGGTCTCCTGGTTATAGTAGTCATCCCGGTACAGGAACGCTACGATGTCGGCATCTTGCTCGATCGAACCCGATTCCCGCAAGTCACTCATCATCGGACGTTTGTCCTGACGTTGCTCTACACCCCGGCTCAGCTGGGACAAGGCAATAACCGGAACTTCCAGTTCCCGGCCAATCTGTTTCAGTGTACGTGAAATCTCGGATACCTCTTGTTGACGGTTCTCCCCTGCTTTACCACGACCACTAATCAGTTGAAGATAGTCAATCAGGATCATGCCGAGGCCTTTCTCTTTCTTCAGGCGACGGCATTTGGCACGAATATCCGCTACGGTAATCCCTGGCGTATCATCTATAAAGATGTTGGCTTCTGACAAAGCTGCAATACCCATCGTCAGCTTCTGCCAGTCTTCATCACCCTTGAAATCACCCATACGCATCACGCTGGCATCCAGGTTGGCTTCCGCACAGATCATACGTTGCACCAGCTGGGCGGCTGACATCTCCAGACTGAAGATGGCTACCGTCTCCTGGGCCCGAATGGCTACGTTCTGAGCGATATTCAGGGCGAAGGCCGTCTTACCTACGGAAGGACGGGCCGCTACAATGATCAAGTCACTGCGCTGGAATCCGGCAGTCATCTTGTCCAGATCGATAAACCCGGACGGAATACCTGTTGTTGTACCCTTATTCTGATGAAGTGTTTCCACACGATCGAATACTTCCATCAGTACGTCCTGTATGGCTATAAAACCACTACTGGAGCGACGGTTGGAGATCTCCAGAATGCGACGTTCAGCTTCTCCGAGCATCGCTGCAACATCTTCTCCGCCTGTATATCCTTCGCTCACGATCTGTGTTGCCGTACGAATCAGGCGACGCAGCATCGATTTCTCTTCGATAATCTGAGCGTAATAGTCTACGTTCGCGGCTGTAGGTACACCATGGGCTAGCTTAGCCAGATAACTAACGCCCCCGATGTCCTCCAACTCACCTTTATCCTTCAGAAGCGAAGTCAGTGTAACAAGGTCAATCGGTTGATTTCCCTCACCAAGCTGGATCATCGCTTCAAAGATTAATTGATGGGGTTTATCATAGAAATCCTCGGTTTGCACCCGTTCCATCGCTGTAATCAGGGCCTCGCCCTGCAACAGGATTGCACCCAGCACGGCCTGTTCGGCTTCCAGGTTCTGCGGGGGAATCCGGTCGAATAACATTTCTCCGCCCATCTTACTCTTCCGTTACCTGTACCTTCAAGGTTGCCTTCACTTCAGGGTGAACCTTGACAGTTACTTGTGTTACGCCGAGTGTACGAATAGGCTCGTCCAGCTCAATTTTGCGTTTGTCTACTTTCAGACCCTTTTTAGACAAAGCTTCTGCGATCTGTTTGCTCGTAATGGCGCCAAACAGACGACCACCTTCGCCGGACTTGGCTTTCAGTTCAGTCACTTCTGTTTCCAGCTTTTTCGCAAGTGCTTCCGCTTCTGCTTTCTCTTCCTGTTTGAGTCTTTCTTCAGCCGCCTTCTGGTTGTCCAGTGTCTTCATGTTGCCGTCTGTTGCCAGACGTGCGATTCCCCGTGGCAATAGGAAGTTCTGTGCGTAACCCTCAGATACTTCTTTCACTTGCCCTTTCTTGCCTTGACCCTTCATATCTTTTATAAAAATGACTTTCATTCGAACAGCCCCTCTTCCTTTTCGATTTCAGCCAGTACGTTCGTCAGCCGTTTTTCTGCCTCTCCAAGCGTTCCTTCAAGCTGCACGGCAGCATTTGTCAAATGTCCGCCACCGCCCAGTCGTTCCATGACAACCTGAACATTCATGCGCCCCAGCGATCTCGCGCTGATGCCAATCAGTCCATCCGGACGCTCACTAATCACAAATGAAGCGACCACGTCAGTCATGTTCAGCAATGTGTCCGCCACCTGGGCGATCATCATCTGTGAAATCTTGCTGCCAGGGTCTGTGACCGCCAGCGCAATGTTTCCATATACCATTTTAGCATGCTTTATGATTTCTGCCTTAGCAATATATTCTGACAGATCCTCTTTCATCAACCGCTGGATCATAATGGTGTCCGCACCGCTACGGCGCAAGAAGCCTGCCGCTTCGAACGTTCTGGACCCCGTGTGCAGTGCAAAATGCTTCGTATCCACCGTAATCCCGGCAAGTAGAGCCGTAGCTTCTAGCGGAGTGAATTGTACCTTATCATGAATGTATTGCAAGAGTTCGGTTACCAATTCGGCAGCAGAGGACGCATAAGGCTCCAGATAGATCAACACTGCGTCATTGATGAACTCTTCGCCCCGGCGATGGTGATCCACAACGACGACACGGGTAGCAGACTGTACCAGTTTCGGCTCCATGGTCATGGAAGCCTTATGAGTATCCACCACCACCAACAACGTGTGCTCGGTCATCATCTGGGTTGCCTGTTCCGGTGATACAAATGCTTTGGACAACTTCTCGTCCTTGTTCACTTGCTCCATCATGCGTTCAATCGATGGATTAATTCCATCCAGAACAATCCGTGCTTCCACATTGTACAGACTGGCCGCTTTCCACACTCCGATGGATGCGCCGATCGCGTCCATATCCGGAATTTTGTGCCCCATGATGAGCACCCGATCGCTCTCCTGCATCAGATCACGTAGCGCGTGCGCAATAACGCGGGCTCTTACCCGTGTCCGTTTCTCCACTGCATTAGACTTACCGCCATAGAAAGACAGGCGTTGTCCGGACTTCACGGCAGCCTGATCACCACCACGTCCAAGTGCCATGTCCAGACTGGACTGTGCCAGTTCTCCCATCTCGCTGATGCTATCCGATCCAAACGCCAGTCCAACACTGAGTGTCATTGGCACTTTGAGGTCAGCAGTCATCTCCCGAACTTCATCCAAAATGACAAATCGGCTCTGCTCCAGTTCCTGCAAAGACTTATGATTCAGCATCAACAGATAACGATCAGAAGACAGACGGCGCAGGTACACTTCGTACCGCTTGGCCCAAGACGTAATTTCGCTGGTCACACGGGCAATCAGCGCTGTACGCTGTTGATCGTCCATGCCTTGGGCAGCTTCGTCCAGATTATCCAGAACGAGAATTCCCAATGCAAGGCGTTCATTTTCATATTTATCACGAAGAATGGCTAACTCCGTAATCTCGTATACATATACATACCGCTCCTGCGGGTTATGAATAACTCCATAATGCCGATCATCCAACTGGAATTCGTCATGGAACTCCTTGGATGAATGTTCCTTCGTCCCATCCTTCTTCTCTTTAGGCTGAGGAAGTTTGGGAAACAAATTAAGTAGCGGATTACCCACCATTGTCTTCTCCTGGAACATCTCCGCGACAAAGCGGTTATGCCACTCTACCGTACGATCTTCGCTGTACAGCACAATTCCGAATGGAAGCATGCTGACCGCTTCCCCCTCCATCCGTTTGATCCGAATAGATAGGCCATTAATGTAGTCGTTAAGCTCACGGCGGAACGCGAGCTCCGCCTTAATCATGACGATTCCCAGCGCCGAAGCCAGTATCAGACTAATCAAACCAAGCGTCCAGTTATAAATGGTAACGAACATAACGAGCAACAGCAGCAGTATGAACGCCCATACGGTATAGTAGCCGTGCCAGCGTTTCTTCAGAAATTTAGGCATGACTCATCACCCTATCGTTTTGATTTCGATATTGCCTCACGAAGCGGGAACGCCAGATCGATAATTCCGATAATCCGAAGCGGACCAATGAAGAAGACCGCTGCCGCCAGGAAATATGGTATAACCGGATTCCATTTCTTTGTATGTGAGAGAAAGAAGAAGAAACCGATCGCTTGAATCATGAAGCCCAGATTAATTAACGGCGACAGATTCATGGCAATCATGGTCCAGTATGTTCCATCACTTTGTCTGGAGATCACTTCGATCAAGAGAGCAAGGAAATAATACCAGATCAATGCACGCGGCATACGCCATTCTCTCGCTGGTGGAAGCTTCGATACCACCACACCCATCACGTTCAGAATTGGACGAGCTATGGCGTGTGTAATAAAGGCCATTACCATCGATGTGACAACGAGAGCAAACGGAATCATAAGCTGTGTTTGTTTGGCAACATCCTCGGTCATCTCAGGTGTCCATGCAAAACCGTTGATCATCTGATTCGATGTATTGGTTAACGGTTCAATGGTCAATTTGACCACATCTTCAATATAACTGGACAGGTCGAATTGGAAAATGACACTACCGACCAAGAGCAACAACAAGTATTCTGCCAACATCATGCCACTTCCCGCCATCAGGGCGAACAGGGCCGATTTGCGTGTTTTATACGCGTGACCCATAACGATTGCAGGCAGGGTGAAGATGAGCAGTAGTAACAGATAGATGGGGTGGAATACGACCAAAATAACGGCTACTGGCACGAGATGCCATATAAATGATTTTAAAGATAATGAAGCATACAAAATAACTCCCGGAATCATCATGAAAAATATGGCAAGTACCGATAAAGGAGTTAACAGCGAAAGTAGCAAGAGCAGATAGACTGCGCTCCAAACAGCTGATTTAAAGCTAAATTTCAACAAATTCACCTCTTACGCATATGATCTTCTAGCGCGGAAATATCCTGGTACCAGTCTTCAAGCTGGTGACCTTCCTGTTTATGCTTTTTCAACTTCTCAACTAGCAGTGCATCCAGATCCTTGAAAGGAATACCGAGCCTGCGGCCCAATATGTAACTACTCATAATCAAACTGGCAAGACTGTCCCCGATTCGAGTTGTACTGCCTTCCCATAACGCCTTGAATAATCGGGATACCTGATCAAGCACTTCGGTTTTCAGCCATTCAATCACTTTAGCGCGTTTGGCTACATCCAGTTCTTTAGGCATATTGGCGAAAGTCACTCTCCCCCGAAAAAGCTTTATTCTCGATTATAGCATAAAAAGAGGGCCCGCAAAATTACCCCAAAAAACGGAGAAGTTCTCCGAAACTGATGTCAGGTACTTATGCGGAGTCCTCCGTACATCCTATCGACTATATATTTGTAAAAAACTTCGAATGCGCCCCTGATTCAGGACTTCTTAAGTTTAACATGATACTGGACGGCTGTGATTATCCCTAATGAAACAATAATGTTTAAATTCGTAACAGCCTTACTTAGCCTTGATCGATTCTTTGGCTACAATGCCCTCGCAGTACTCAATAATCTGACTCCGTCTGACAATACCAATGAACCGATCCATATCATCGACCACAGGAACAAAGTTCTGAACTTTAGCCAGATTAATAAGGTCCTCCATGTTGGCGTTAATGGATACAGGTTTAATATCCAAGCGAAGGGGAACATCCTTGAGCAAGAACTTTGAAGCGTTTTCAAATGAAATCTTTCCCTCGGCATTCTTCATATACCACAGTAAATCGCCTTCGGTAACCGTACCAATATATTTGCCCTCTTTATTCAAAATGGGTACCGCCGTAAAACGATGATATTCCATCCGTTCCAACGTTTGCCGCAGTGTAGAATCCGACGTCACGCACGTAACCTCTTGTTTGGGTAGCAAAAAAAATGCGATGTTCATACCCTTGTGTATCCTCCTTGTGAATTTCTTCGTTCAACTTATCTCGCTCAACTTATATTATACGGATCAGAACGCAGGATGTTCCAAAAGGATAATAGTTCTCAATACAAAGAAAAAAAACAGCAGCCCGCGAATAAACGTACTGCTGATTGTGGTCTACAACACATCATTGGTATGGAATTGGTTATTCAATCTTTTGCCGGTCAGGGATCATGACTTCACCGGCTGGGGTAGATTGATCCATCCAGTTGTTAATCAGCTCTTTGGCATATTGGACATCTTTCTCGTCAGCCTGACCATAATAGATACCGTCTTTTTTCATCCCCTCACCCAGAATGGTGAAGCTTGAAATCTGTGGTTTCTCCTGAGTAAGCACTTGTTTAGCCAGATCAATAATGAAAGAAGCTCGCATATCCGTCTGGAAGCTGTCTCCCATGATCTGAATCAATTCCGGAATTTTGGCGATTTGATTCAAATTCAGCATCTCATTCGCCATCGCGTTCAGGAAAATCTGCTGCCGCTTGGTACGATTAAAATCGCTATCCTCACGGTATCTTACATAATACAGCGCTTCCTGCCCGTCATAGATCGGCTTACCACCTTCAATCGTGAATTGCACATGATCCGGATTCTTGTTCACAATGTCCTCATCGATTGGCAGTTTTACACCACCAAGCGCATCAACCACTTTTTTGATTCCGTCGAAGTTGATTGTTGCATAATAACCCACATCAGCATCAAGGAATTTCTCCACCGTATTGATGGACATATTCTCCCCACCAAAAGCATAGGCATGCGCCAGCTTATCATAATCATCTTCGCCGTCCTTGTTGGCATCCCGTCCTACAATCTGCACATACGTATCACGTGGAATGGATACCAACAGCACACGGGATTCCTTCGGACGTACTACAGCATAGATGACGGTATCGGAACGTCCACGCGTTTTCTCATAGGCGCGTTTATCCGAACCGAGCAGTAACACGGAGAATGGTTCCTTACGGTATACCGTTGGATCAGGCGTGTTGTTGCCTTCTTGCGGTACATAAGAGCGGGATAACTGATCTTCTACCGATCCGGCGAGAAACAGATCAAATGCCGCTACAGCCAGTTGCTGACGGAACAAATACCCTCCGATTAACAAAACAACAAGTGAAACGAGCGTTATATATAGGCCTTTTCTTCTTTTTTTCTTCTTATCCTTAGTTCTGCTTTTCATCCATCGATTCCTTCTTCACTATCGAAATGATACTGCCTACTATATAAGTTTCATCTAATATTTACACTAATAACGGAGAGGTCAGAAAAAACCTGAAGAAGCGTAGCGCTCACCTTTATCAACGGATTTTTACCTTTTGAATAAGGTAATTTTAAAAAAATCTGGGGATAACAGCGATCGGAAGGTTATTCTGAACTCGCAGTGATGAAGTGTAACGATTCGTTCAACTTATATAATACCAATTAAACGTCTGAGATGTCTTGTGACTCGGTGTTCACTGAAGTTTTCTCTCTCTTGAATCAAGACACCGCTTACGCTCGTTCTATTGTAATCATTGCGAGAGCAAGAAAAGTTACAATCCGGTTAAATTGAAAAGAACAGCGACTCCTTTTTAGCTACAAAAGGTACACTGTTCTCTTCATTTCTAACGTTATCGAATCAGTTTGTGGATATACTTTCCACATGTTGGCTCTTCTCTTTTCGACGCAGACGTCCCGTTATAAGCGCAGCTACCAGCGTAAGTACACTGAATACCACCGCAGACCAGAAAAGGCCATTATAACCCTGCCCTGTCGTTTGATGCACTGCCTGGAGCAACACATCACGGATGCCTTCATCAGGAATCTGGGACAGGCCCTCTGTCAGACTGGAGACATCACTCCCTGCTGCTCCACCCGATGCATATTGCTCCAGCATCTCCGGAGGCACCTGAATTCCTTTGTCAGCGAATCCTGCCTGAATGTTGGACCCCAGATTAATGAAAGAACGTGCCAGGAATCCAGCGAAAATCGTAGGTGCAATAGCCATCGCCATCTGGCGGAATAACGAACTGGTCGCTACCGCGATGCCCTTGTTGTTATCCCCCGCCTGTTCCGTGACAAGTACGTTAACTGGCGCACCAAGCATCATACCGAAACCGATACCTACGAATGTACTCGCGATGACAAATTGCCAGATATGCTCCACCCATAGCGGGAACAGCAGGAATCCAATGGCAGATAACAGCCCCGCAACCGATAACGTCCAGATTGGCCCTTTGCGGTCAACGAGGTATCCACCTCCACCTGCCCCGATGCCGGATGCCAACGCGAGTGGAGTAAACCAGTACCCGGAAGCTGTATTGGATACGCCGAGATATTGCTCAACAAATCCGGGAATAAAGATCACCGAGGCCAGAATGGCTCCCGAGAAAAAGGCAATCAACAGCGTCCAGCGAAAGGACGCAATGCCCAGAAGCTGTGTCGACACAACAGGTTCACGTTCAGATCCTTCCAGCCTTTTTTCCATAAAGTAAAAGAGCACCAGAATGATCACACCTGCCAAGAAAAAGCCGTAGAACATCGGTGATCCCAGGCTTTGAAGCATGTTCACACCGTCCAGATTGCTGAAGCTATACATTAAACTGAGTACACCCAACGTTAGGACAGCAATACCGCTCCAGTCCACTGCTGCACGATTCAGTTCCTGCTCTTCCTGAATAAATCGAATACCTGCTATGAATAGCAGAATGGCGATAGGCACGTTAATCAGGAATAACCAATGCCAGTTGCCAGTCAGATCCAGTATAAAAGCACCGACATTGGGTCCCAAGATAGCGGCAACACCATTCATCCCTCCCAGCAGACCCAAGGCTGTACCTTGTCGCTCCGCCGGGAACTTGCTTAATACGTATGAGCTGGCAATGATAAAAATCCCACCACCGCCCAAAGCTTGAATAACACGAGCAATCAGGAAAAAGGTAAACGATGTGCTCAGCGCGACAAGCAGGGACCCGATCCCAAACAACGCCACTTCAATCAAAAATAGCTTCTTGCGACCATAACGGTCCGACAGTTTGCCTGCAATAGGTACACTCACCGCAAGCCCAAGCGTGTAAAGCGTAATCGTCCATGCTCCCCATGTTGGCGACACACCAAATGATGCATTTAAGGTGGTCAGTGAAGAGGTGATGATCCCGTTATCCAGCGCAGCCATAAATACCCCTATGGCAAACAGGACTAGCGGCCATTTCATTTGTTTTTGCATCACAAGTTACCTCCCGATCAGATCGTAAATTCAGTATCGTACAGTTGGTTTGGTACATATATATTAAACCGAGTAGAATAATAATGACTCACTGGTCATTTTAAAACAAAAGAAAACCATATGTCAATTTAATAATATGGTTATATGGATCAATTTACCTCAGATTCGATAAAATAGAGCTACCACATGTTCAGTCGAACCTGCGGACACCCCTCATATCTTATCTAACGTACTAACGCTTGCGTAATGCTCAATAATCTGGTCTGACTCGGTTTCCCGAAAACCCATAGTTGAATAACTTCCGAGTCTCCACAAAACGCCCTTCACGAGTATCTGTTCCAAATACAACTGATATCAGTCTTTTGCCATCACGTTCAGCTGTCCCCACAAAATGATATCCGGAATCTTCATCATACCCGGTCTTTAATCCGTCATTCCCATCATAAGCATACGGTCCACCAATAGAGGACAACATCCAGTTCGTGTTACTCATGTACATCCCTTTTTGGTGCATTGATACTTGCATTTGACTGGAGATTCTTAAAATCTCGGGATGGTTATTCAGCAGATATCGCGCAAGCTTGCATGCATCTATAGCCGTCATTAAGGTCTGCCCTTGTATATCCATCGGACGGTTAGGACCAAGCAACTTTTCACTGAGGCCCGTTGAATTCGTGAATTGTGTATCCTCAGACAGCCCAATCTGAGTTGCTTTCTGATTCATTTGTTGCACAAACTTCTGCTCTGTACCACTGATATGTTCAGCCAGAGCAACCGCTGCATCATTGGCTGAATAGACAGCTACGATCTCGAACAACTCTTGAACGGTGAATTGCTCTCCTTGTTTCAGGGTCAGTTGACTGCCCCCCACTGAGCTGGCATACAGACTCACATTAACAAGATCATTCCAGCCTATATCACCATTGATCACGGCTTCCATTACTAACAGTTCTGTCATCAACTTACTGACGCCTGCCGGAGCAATCTCTTCGGAGCCGTTAAAATCCATTAAGATCTGTTCAGAGTTCATATCCATTAATACCGCAGATTCAGCTTTAATTCCCGGTTTGCCTACCAGCATGTCCGGTTTCACACCCAAATATATAATAAGCAAGAGAGCCAGCAGCATACCTGCCCGTTTCCACCATTTTTTCATAAGATGATCACCTCTTACCTATATAGACGAAGTAAAGAGGCATTTTGTCTGCACTTTTTTGAAAAAAAGTTAAATTTTTTTTATTTTTTGGTTACAAAAAAAACATGAACCCCATACACCCATGCCAGAGTGTACAGAATCCATGTTTTTAAAGACACTTTTTATTCATTTTTCCAGGAGAATTCTTCATTAATAATCTAGCAACCGGCTTCTTAAAGGACCCCAATCCTTACAGCTGCTAATTTAAGAATGTGTTACTGAGCTACAACTGCTTTGTCTGCATTAACTTGCAGGTCGCTCAGGTAAACGCCTGTTCCATCACCAATCGCATAGTTCATTACACGTTTGTTAACGGGTGCTACAACTGCACGATACAGTGTAGGGAATACAGGAACTTCATCTACCATGTATTGCTGCCATTGATTGTAGATCTCTTTACGCTTGTCTACATCAAATGCTTCAGCAGAGATACCTTGTGCCAGCAATTTGTCATTCTCTTCGCTGGAGAATCTGGAGAAGTTGTAGAGTGCATCGCGGCCATACAGACCAGATGGATCTACGTCAATACCAACGCCCCATGCTGCTTGATACACATCAATTTTCGGATCATCTTTACCTGTGTTACCTACACGGTCATAGAAGCTGTTGAACTCAACCATTTCCAGGTTTACTTTCAAACCAATAGCTGCCCATGATTGAACATAATAACGAGCCAATGGTTCAGCTGTGTCGCCACCAGTCATGGATACAAAGTTGATTTCGAGTGGTGTTCCATCCGGATTCGTACGGAATTCACCATCCAGTTTGTAACCAGCTTCGTCGAGCAATGCTTTCGCTGCTTCTGGATCATATGTTACACCCGGATTGTTGGAATCATGGAATTCTGGGTGAGACGGTGGAATCAAGGTTGTTGCGTTCCAACGCAGGCCATTATAGAAACGTTTACCAACTTGATCGTTATCTACAGCCATCCACATTGCTTTACGCAATTTTTTGTCGCCCATTTTTGCTTCGGCATTGCTTACAACTTTTCCGTTCTCTTCATCCCACGTACCCAGTTTGAAACCGATGTACGTATAAGCACGATCGATTGCGCCCAGGAATTCTACGTTGGACAGGTTAGCATTATCTTTGTATTGATCTGTCGGGAATGCATCCACGAGGTCTACCCCGCCAGATTTCAGTTCTTGAACAACCGTTGTCGGGTTGATAACTTTCAGAGTCACTTTGTCCAGTTTCGGAGCCCCACGCCAGTAGTCTTCGTTCTTAACATAAGTTACAGACTCACCCGGAGTGATTACATCCACTTTAAATGGACCAAAACCAATTGGTTTTTCACGTACTTCTTTGGAAGAAGACATTTTTGCTACATCCATATCGCCGAAGATATGTTTAGCCAGTGGATACGTCCATACGCCACCTGTCAGCAGGGACGGAGTGGATTCTTTATACGTAATGCTGATTTGTTTGTCGCTCAGCACTTTAATACCAGAGATTGTTTTTGCTTTTCCAGCATGGAATTCTTCCATACCTACTATGCTAGTAAAGTTGGAGTCATAACGTGGACCATCATACGCTTTGTTACCAATAACTTCATAAGCAAATTGCAGATCTTCAGCCGTTACCGGCTTGCCATCATGCCAGTTTACGTTGTCACGAATGGTCAGTGTGAACGTTTTGCCATCTTCAGATGTCTCATATGTTGCTGCACCATCATTGGTGTACACATAGTCTTTGTCCCATGTAAGTAATGGCTCATCGAACCATTGCAGTACCTGAACATCCGGGTTACCGGAATAGAAGTTATAGTTCAGTGTACCTTCAAAAGCAGTATCCGATACAAGTCCGAATGTAATCGATCCACCCTCGATCGCAGTACCCTCATTCGTTTTGACATTGTTGAAGTCATCAATGGAGTAAACGCCCTCTTCATTAGCAGGTTTTTCCTCCGCTTTTCCCTCTTCTGTGTTGGAAGCTGGAGCTGGAGTAGCTGCTTCTTTCTCAGAGCACGCTGCGAGCACCAATACAAAGACCAACATCATCGTGAAAAATAGTCCCCGTGAAAATAATCCCTTTTTCATGAACCTTTCCTCCCTTTTTTTAACCTCTTCTTTGTCTTGCATCAGTCGCACGCTTTAGGGCTTGACCGACATTATTTATACTCAACATCAATACCAGAATCAGTACCGATGCGGGTAGCCATATCCACCATCTGGACTCCAGGGTTTGCGGATTACGTGCATAACTTACGAGTGTTCCAAGACTAGGCGTACTTTCGGGAAAACCAAACCCTAGGAAAGACAGCCCGGATTCGAGGCCAATGTTGGCAGCGAGATTCAATGTCATCGTTACGATGATAATGGAACTCAGATTCGGAAGAACCTGTGAGAGCATAATCTTCAGATGAGATGAGCCCAATGTTTTTGAAGCTTTTACATAATCCAGTTCCCGTTCCTGTAATGCTTTGGAGCGAATCAACCTGGCGATACCCATCCAGAGAAATGCCGTCATGATTAGAGAGAACGAGATGATATTGTATTTCGGTACTGCCGTAACAAACGCGATAACAATCATCAACATCGGAAGGATCATGAAGAAATCAACAACACGCATAAACAGGTTGTCTATCATTCCACCGAAATAACCGGATAAAAGGCCAATTAAGATACCTATGAAGCCAGTCATTAACGTTACGATAATTCCAATGGTCAGGGAGTTACGTGTACCGATGACCAGTTGGCCAAATACATCACGACCTCCATAGTCCGTTCCAAGCCAATATTTCGCGGATGGAGGTTCATATAAGGCAAACAGATCCACGCGTACGATATCATCCTGATTCAGAATGAGAGACGTGCCATATACCAGCAACATGACCAAGCCCAAGAAAATGAGCGAGATTAGTGCCACCTTATCTCTGACAAGCTCCCTCCATAAAATACTCAAGCTGGAGGGGCTTTTATCAACCTTTTGTGAAGTTACAACTACCTCGTTGGCCTTGCTCATCTTGTTTTCACCCCGAAATCTTCAAGTTCTTACTTGATCCGTATACGTGGATCTACAATTCCTAGAATTATGTCAGACAGCAATGCCCCGAGAATGGAAGCTACGCCATACAACAATACGAGTGCAGTCACAACGCTGAAGTCACGCAATGAGATGGAACTCAGGAACAACTGCCCCATACCTGGATAACTGAATATACTTTCAATAAATACCGTACCTCCGATAAGCCCTGTAATCTCATATCCGAAGAACGCGGCGATAGGTAATAGTGAGTTCCTCAAGATATGCCTGTTGTAGATCCGGGATTCCGAGGCGCCTTTGGCTCTGGCAGTAATAACGAATTCCTTATGCTTGATATCAATGATTTCACTACGTAAATATTGAACCGTAGATACCGTTGTAATTAGTGCCATGGATAATGCCGGCAATAATAGATGATAGAACTTACTCATTACGTAGCTGAATGTGCCTGGTGTAAGACCCGGCGCAACGCTACCTCCTGTCGGGAACCAGCCGAAGTGGAATCCGAAGATCCATACCATCACCAGTGCGAAGATGAACAATGGTGCGGCAAACCCCAGGTAAGTGTATCCCGTGATCAACCGATCAGACCAGGTATCGTTGTAACGACCACTGATGATACCCAGTGGAATAGCGATCAGGTAAGTCAGTACAAGTGTCGCCAGTGCGAGCCAGAATGTATTTGCTACACGCTGACCGATCAAGTCGGTAACCGGCATTTTGAAACGGAAGGATTGCCCAAAATCACCTTGGATGGCGTTTTTGATCCAGTCCCAATATTGCACGTACCAGGGATTATTCAATCCTAGTCTCTCTCGCTGCGCTTCCAATGCTTTGGGATCAACGCTTGGATCAAGCAATCCCGTTAGTGCATCGCCCGGCATGGCTTTGGCCATCAGAAAGACCAAAAGACTAAGTAAAAAGATCTGAGGGATCATTATGATAATTCTGCGTACTATCGTTTTCCACATATGGCCTTCAACCTTTCTGAGGTAGAGCTACTCGGTGAGTATCGGAAATGGATTTGAGCGAGTATGCAAGTCCTTCCTCATCAAAGAAATTTCGGTATGAATGTTCATACTCGGATTTGACCTGTTGACGGAAGGCTACCATTTCCTCTCGTTTGGTTGGGTCCATATCCGGAATGGCTGCAATGAGACGTTTGGTATAGATGTGTTGCGGATTCTCAAAAATATCATTTGTTGTGCCCTGTTCCACATATCGACCTTTATACATAATTCCAATCTCATCACACATATGACGGATGATACCCAGATCGTGACTGATGAACAGATAGGTCAGATTTAATTCTTTTTGAATTTCCTGCATGAAGTTGAGTACCTGAGCCTGTACCGATACATCGAGTGCAGATACAGGTTCATCCGCGATAATTAGTTTCGGCTTCAGTGCAATAGCCCGTGCGATGCCAATCCGTTGACGCTGTCCGCCGGAGAATTCATGCGGATATTTGTAGATTGATTCCGGACTCAGGCCAACCTTTTCAAGTAATTCTCTTACTTGTCTTTTCTCCTCGGTAGCTGTCAGACGCTCATAGTTACGAAACGGCTCAGCGATAATATCGATAACCCGCTTCTTTGGATTCAATGATGAATATGGGTCTTGAAAAATCATTTGAACATCCCGCTGGAGTTGCCTGTTCTTACGTCGCTCTGTAGCCAGATTTTTGCCGTTAAACAGAATCTTTCCGTCAGTGACATGGTTTAGCCCAATAATGGCTCTGCCTGTTGTTGTCTTACCTGAACCTGATTCGCCAACCAGACCATAGGTCTGTCCTTCTTCAATGGAGAAGCTAACATCATCAACAGCCTTTACACTGCCAATTTCCCGTTTAAGCAATCCACCGCGAATCGGAAAGTGTATCTTGAGCCCTTCTACTTCGAGTAATGCCATTATGTTATTCCTCCTCAGCTTTGGTCAGGGAAATGAAAGTGCTGGTAACAGGTACACCGTACAAAGTGACCTGGTGCAATTTCATGCATCTGTGGGTTCTCTTCATGAGCCGATTCACTAATCCATGGAATTCGGGCTTTGAATCTGCACCCTTTGCGAGGAAGATTTTTGAGTGATGGTACGATGCCTTGGATGACATGTAATTTGGATCTTTCTTCAGACAGGGTGGGAATAGAGTTCAACAATGAGCGGGTATATGGATGCTTCGCATCGTTCATCAATGTGAAGATATCTGCGATTTCAACAATTTCGCCTGCATACATAACTGCAACGCGATCAGCCATCTCAGCTACGACACCCAGATCATGTGTAATCAGAATAATGCCTGCGTTAATTTCATTCTTCAGATCACGGATCAGCTCCAGAATCTGTAGTTGAATCGTAACGTCAAGCGCCGTCGTTGGTTCATCGGCTATGAGTAGTTCCGGTTTGTTGGCAATCGCAATGGCAATAACAATTCTCTGTCTCATACCACCAGATAGTTCGTGGGGATACTGCTTGTATATTTGTTCGGGACGTGGAATCCCTACCTGATTCAATAAGTGAATGACCTTTTCTCTCTTCTCTCTGGAAGACAGCTTGGACTGATGAAGTGTGAGAATCTCTTCAATCTGTTCACCAATAATCATTAGAGGATTTAGTGCGGACAATGGGTCCTGAAAAATCATGCCCATTTCTTTGCCGCGTAGCTTGTTTAATTTGCTTGGGGAGATGTTGGCAATATCTTGTCCTTTATAGAGAATCTGGCCTTCGATCTTTGCTTTGTTATGCAAACCCATAAGAGAGAATGCAAAAGCACTTTTACCTGACCCGGATTCACCTACAATCGCCAACACTTCATTTTTCTTCACCGTAAGGTTAACGTGATCCACTGCTGCATAATAGTCATCTTCAATTCTGAATGATGTTGTTAGATTTCTGACTTCCAATAGCTCTGTATTCAAATCAATCACCCTAACCCCATAATTTCCGTAGATTGTATTCGTGTGTAGAAATGCATCCACTGTATATTTCCAAGTTCTTGAAGATAACGAACAATAGCTTATACAAAATACCAAATTGTTAGGAGAAACAAGTTTAAGAGACTTATATTTAGACCATTGGTCAATTAATGTTGATAATTCCTAGCGGAATTATATATCAAAATAATTAATGTAATCATACGTGTAATTTTAGCTAACGTCAATGCTTATTTTGAGATTTTTGGTATAAATGTTTTTTATACTACAGATTTGGATATTAGTAATACTATAAAGGCATATAGCAGGAAATTTGAGAGGTATTATCATGTTTTTGGCTGTGAGGTGAACATAGGCAATTAGCCGATATAACATATACATAACATAATAGTTACATTTAGTGTATGTGTATGCTTTGATTTAAGTAGACAATCTCAATTTTGCGTGAGGTAAATGTTACATATATGAGTGATGATTATATCTCGATCTATAGCTGAATTTTATTGAACCGGAGCCGTTATGCTTACAATTGAAATAATATGTGCGATCAGAGTAAAAAATCTAGTTAATCTAGTATAGTTTTATTTATTTGCTAATGTAAAGACCAAATTGTCATCTTTTATCATTTATTTTACAAAAGAAAGAAAAAAGCCCTGCAAAATGCAGAGCTTATCTAATAATTATTCATTTAAGTGTATATATAACACCTTTTACTGAGAGTCAGGGGGTCTTTTACCACGTTTTAACTCATTAATACTCAGTCCAAAATCCATCTGCAAGTGAGGATAGTCCGGAAAGTTTGCCCAGTCTCCACCCCAAGTGAAACCTAACTCTTTGGCAAGATCCACAATTTCCATCCAGTCTGCCTCGCCATTGCCGTTATCATCACGTTCCATATCCCACACCACATCACCCTCAGGCGTCCTCAGTGCAAAATCAATTGCCAATCCGTAGTTATGATATGACTCACCACCACGTGCATTAGTAACGATATTGCCTGCGCTTGAGCGTCCTTGGTTGAATAGTGCATCTTGCTCCTCGGAACTTCGGTAACCGTGGGTAATAACAATCTCTATTCCACGTCTCGCTGCCTTACGTACCAATAATTTCTCATTCTCTGCTACCACAGGATGTAGGCCGGTGATTGGCAGAGCTTCTTGGATTGTTGTCCCAGGCCACATATTATCTATATCATCTTTTTGCTGTAACCATACATATATAATGGAAAGTAAAAGAGTAGCTATAATCCAGGTTTTCAGACTTTTTTTTCTCTGTTTGCCTTTACGTTTTGATGTATTCATATCCACTCCTGGTGTTTATTCTGAAATAAACAGCTATTCCTGCTGCCTGAACCTTTTCAGTAGATTAGACTCTATTATAATTCATTTGAGCCTTGAATGCTTCTATCACCACAGTATTGAATTCTTCCATTTGTTAGAGTGGATCTGTTATTAATAATTCTATTGATATATACAAAAAAGCAGCCGGCTATAAGCCGACTGCTTCGTATGCAAGCTGAGTAAAAACTACTCAGTTGTGTATGGCAATAATGCGATTTGACGGGAGCGTTTGATTGCAATCGTCAGCATGCGTTGATATTTAGCGCTAGTACCTGTTACACGGCGTGGCAAAATTTTTCCACGTTCGCTGATAAATTTACGAAGCAAGTCCGTATCTTTATAATCGATGTGAGTAATTTTGTTAGCTGTGAAGAAGCACACTTTACGACGTTTATTACGGCCGCCACGACGTGCCGGTCTTTTATCGTTGTCTCCGCCTTCTCTTTGCTTGAAGCCCATGCTTTTCAGTCCTTTCCTATCATGTAACCCATATCTCCTAAGAGTATCAGCTCATGTTAAAATGGCAAATCATCATCCGATATATCAATCGGTTTTCCGTCATCGGAAAAAGGATCCTGATTGTTGCTACGCGAATTATTGTTATTGTTCGCGCGTCCGCCGCCTCCATAAGAAGGCTCTTCACGCATTGGTTGCCCACCGCCGCCACCGCTATTATCACGGTTAGCTGACTCCAAGAAACGGACATTATCGGCAATGACTTCGGTCACGTATACACGTTTTCCTTCGTTATTCTCGTAGTTCCGTACTTGAATGCGTCCTTCGACTGCAGCCAGGCGTCCTTTGCGCAAGTAGTTCGCACAGGTCTCGGCAAGCTGTCTCCAGGTTACGACCGGAATGAAATCGGCTTCCTTTTCTCCCCCTTGGCTTGTAAACGGTCTGTCCACTGCCAAAGTAAATTGCGTAACTGCCACTCCTGCTGGAGTGTAACGCAACTCAGGATCCCGGGTTAACCGTCCGATCAGAATGACACGGTTCAACAATGTAATCCCCTCCTTCAGAGCGTATTGGTGCGTTAATCACGAGTAGTCTTAAGCAGACTTAACGTCGTTGGTAATGAGATAACGAATTACTTCGTCAGAAATCTTCATGAGACGCTCAAGTTCAGTTACAACTGCTGGTTCAGCAGTGAAATGTACCAGAACATAAAAACCATCACGGAATTTCTTGATCTCATACGCAAGACGGCGTTTACCCATAACGTCGTGAGCTGTAACTTCACCACCGCCGTTGGAGATGATGCCTTGGAATTTATCGACTGTAGCTTGAACAACTTCTTGCTCAATGTCAGGACGAATAATGTACATCACTTCATATTTGCGCATAATTTTCACCTCCTTATGGACTCTGGCCCTCAATCTAGGTTGAGAGCAAGGAACGAGCACAAACTCGAACTATATTAATATAACAAATACCGAGTCAAAGTGCAAGCAAACGTTCCCTGTACATATTGGCACATGATCAGCCCGGCTATGGAGCACACTACAGAAGCAACAAAGTAACATAATCTGCAGAGGAGGTTTTATCATGGGTGAAAAAACCGAGTTTGAACCAGGAGACAAAGCCCCAAACGATGGAGAGTACACGGAAGTTGGGGAAAAAAGCTTTGTCACGGAAATTAAGAACCCAAAGCGGGTAACGTTGCAAAAAGGTGAAGCTTTTCCCGAAACAAGCAATCATAATCGCAAGTGGAAGAAGCTGACCAAAGCCCGCGTCCATTAATCGCAATACTTTTTTACGATCCATGTATATAAAACGGAATAAAGCACATAATACAATCAGGCGGTGCACGAGAGAGGTGTGGTTCCGTTGGACAACGAAGCCGATCATTCGCTGTTGGAGATTCATCACGTAATTTAAGAAGCAAGTGGTTATGTGTAGTAAGGCCCTTCGTCTGAAGCACGCGTATTGCTACGTGCAGTACACCAAGTGTCTGATTGTTACGACCGATTGTTTCCTAACAAACAAATGCACCGCCGGATAAAGAGCCCTTCGGGGCTCTTTATTTTTCGTTCGAGTCACAAATGATGCATCTGATATGGATACATGTTCAATAAAACGTTATACAAAAAAAGACTTTCCTAATGGAAAGTCTTCTTATCGATCTTTTTATTAAACTCAATGTGTATTGAGTAAATTACAATTGAAGTGGCGGAAAGGGTGGGATTCGAACCCACGCACGCTGTGACACGCCTAACTGATTTCGAGTCAGCCCCCTTGGGCCTCTTGGGTACCTTTCCGCAGCAATATTGATTATAGCATGATCATTTACAGAACGCAACACTCCTACGGAGCCTGCATGTAAACGTTATTACGCATACTGCATACCGAATTATTGCAAGATCAGGATTCAGTGGAATCTTCGGCTGAACGCAGTACCTTCTTCATGTTTTTTTCGAATTTCGCTCTTGGAATCAACACGCTGTGTTTACATCCGACACACTTAATCCGAATATCCATACCCATACGAATGATCTCCATCTCATTGCTGCCACAGGGATGCTGCTTCTTCATCTGCACGATATCCCCAAGCTGGAAACTTTTACGCTCCACCTGTGCCATCCCCCTCATCTTTCTCCAAAGCTACTGCCTGTTCCAATACAGCTTGATTGCTCATCTCATGATACTCCAGCGTTTTTTTCACATCGCCCTGAATCTGACGTTCCACCGAAGCACGAGAGTTAGGCATACATTCAGCCACAATTCGCACCACATACTCTGATGTGGACATCGACTGAATACCGAGCACATCCGGCACCTTTACAATATTTAGGTCACGCTCTTCAATCCCAACCAAAGACTTTTTCACCAGATGTACCGACTCATCGAGACTTAAGTCCGCCTTCATCGGAATATCCACTACAGCCAGCGAATTCGACATGGAGTAGTTCGTTACACTTGCAATCGCCCCGTTTGGGATAATGTGCACTTCACCTTGCCAGCTGACCAGTTTCGTTGTTCTAAGTCCGATCACTTCAACCGTTCCCTTGTAGGTTCCCGTCTGAATAACATCCCCCACAGCGAACTGGTCCTCCAATATAATGAAGAAACCGGTAATAACATCCTTGACCAGACCCTGTGCACCAAAACCAATGGCAAGCCCGAGCACACCGGCACTCGCGAGTAGAGGTCCAACTTGGATATTGATCTCAGATAACAGTAGCAGAATCATAATAAAATTACATGTTATGGAGGTCGCATTTTTCAACAGTTCCCCTACGGTTACGAACCTGCGCGGATTCACGCGAATCTTGCCTTCCTGCTTGCGTTCCATGGAACGATCTATAATCCGATAGACTACCTTAATGACAATACGGGTGATGATAAAAATAATGATGATCCGGATTGAGCTGAACATAATGTTAAGCCACATTTCTGGATCTGCAATTTTGTTCCAGACTTTATCCGTCCAACGAAGGGCTTCATCCACGGCGGCTACCGGACCGCTAGCTGTAGTCCCTTGAGCAAACTGAAATGACAACATTCATCATCCCTCCTCTACATCGGTATGTTATCATAGCTGTCTTCTGTTTTGAAATAGAGGCCTCGGATCTCTACGAACTCGTTACGAATGATCTTCTGCACTCGCTCCAGATCCTCTTTTGGAAACTGAATACATAACGCACACCCTGCTGTAATTTCTTTTGGTGTAGGGAACAAATCAATCTCTATCTCAGCAAACTCCAGCAGCATTTCAGCACGCAGTGCCTGCTGGGTTGAATCAAATGCAATCAGCATCCAATCGTTAATCCATTCGTCCATGTCCGGCTCCTTTCGCCATACGTCCAACCCTAGAGAAAAAGCTTGTCCTCGTGAAGTATAAAACGCTCTACCTTTCCATATACTGTTACTACTATTCCAAGGGAAAGGATAGATCCTATGAATCCTACTTCGCGTTCCTTTTCATCACAAGACATGACCAGTTTGAAAATCCCCCATACCGATCCAGGTATTCACTCGGCCATTACCCATCGTTTAATGTTCCATCTCTATAAAGCCCATTCTCTGCAAAATGTAGTGATTGTCTGCATCGGCACAGATCGCTCAACAGGCGACTGCCTTGGTCCTCTGGTCGGATCAGCCCTTTCCAAGTGGGACAGCCCTTTATTCCATCTATATGGTACCTTGGATGAACCAGTCCATGCGATGAACCTGCAAGATACACTCCACAACATACAGAAAACACACCATAACCCTTATGTGATTGGCATTGACGCATGTCTCGGACAATCATCCAGTGTAGGATGCATTCAAGTTGTGAATGGCCCACTCAAGCCGGGTGCGGGGGTAAATAAAGAATTACCGCCGGTCGGCGATATCCATCTGACAGGTATCGTTAACGTCGGCGGCTTTATGGAATACTTTGTTCTACAGAACACACGGCTCAGTCTTGTTATGCGCATGTCCGAGATTATATCCAGCAGTCTGTACTCGGCCATCCGGGAATGGCATACACGTTCTACTCTGCTTGCTGTGCCAGAGTAATAGCTTCCTTTTCCTCTGGGGACAGAGTATACGTGGACTCTCCCCCTTTAAGAGGTTTGGCATATACGTAAGAACCGTCACGGTTATATATCCCCGTAAGGATCATGCCATCCTGGCTATCGTTAATCATGGCCATTGAGAAGCTCAGATCACTGCCACGCTCTCCATATGCATTGTACCTTTTCACGCCAACTTTACCTTGAATGCGGGTCAGCTTTTGCATGACAACTTGCAGCTGATTCGTTTGCAGTTTGTGTTCATCCTCAATGCTGTCCATCTGAATTTTCAGATTAACCAGCAACGATTCCAGGTCCTCTACTCCACTGCCAGCCATCATGGCTTCATATTTACGTTTAAACTTTCGTAACTTTGCCCCTTGAACAATACTCACAATCAGCAAGATCACCGTAAGTAATGCCATTCCGCCAATAATCCATAACAGCTGTTCCAGAATCAGCTCGTTTAATTCAGCCATGTAATTGCAACTACCCCTCTATATTTTTGATCAGATTAACGTCTGTCCTGTAATATTATCATTCTTTATAAATCAACCCGATATCCATAAGCTTAATCAAGCAACCCTATATCAAATGAGTTCATCATTTCAACTCTAATCTAGTCTGCCCCAGTCAATTCCAACACTGCCTTAACGAGTGCTTCCACATGTTCTCTAGTTGAATTGTACCCCACACTGGCCCTTACTGCTCCGGTAGCGGTTGTACCAGCAGATTCGTGTGCAAGCGGTGTGCAATGAAAACCGGAGCGAACCGCAATCCCATAATTCCGATCTAAACGGAAGGCCAGTTGTGCTGAATCATACCCATCTACAGTAAAAGATACTAATCCAGTGCGTGGCTGTCCAATCTCTGGACCAAGCATTCTAATGCCTTTAACGGATGACAGCCCATCCATTATATGTTGGGTCAGTTCCCACTCATGTTGGTAGATGAACGCGGGTGTCATCTCAAGTACATGTTTCACACCCGCATTCAGCCCTGCGATCCCGACTGTATTCGGCGTCCCCGCTTCATACCGATCAGGACGCACCTTTGGTTGCTCTACAGCTTCTGACTGACTTCCTGTTCCTCCATGAAGTAAAGGCTCTATATCGAGCTCTGGAGCAATGTACAAGCCCCCTGTACCCTGAGGACCAAGCAGTCCCTTATGCCCTGGAAAAGCCAACATATCAATGCCCAATTGTTGTACATTCACAGGCATAACCCCAGCACTCTGAGCTGCATCTACCAATAAGATCGCCTGATGTTTACGACATAGGAGCGAAATTTCTCCAATAGGAAGAATACTGCCAAGCAGATTCGAACTATGTGTACATACCACCAATCCGGTATTGGAGCGAAACATACGTTCCATTTGCATCAGATCAATGGCTCCAGCAGCATCAACAGGTACATAATCAATCTCCACATTTCGGAGTCTGCGCATATACTCTAGTGGTCGTCTGACTGAGTTATGTTCAGCCATGGTGGCAATCACATGGTCGCCCTCTCTGAGCGAGCCTTGAATCGCCAAATTCAGTGCTTCTGTCGTATTTGATCCGAATGCAATATCATTCGCATTTTTGATTCCAAAGATATTGGATATTGATCTTCTCGCCTCGAACAATACACGACTTGCCTGAACAGCCATACGGTGACTTCCTCTGCCAGGATTGGCTCCGGCAATCTCCAATGCACTCAACATCGCATCACCGACAGCAGGTGGTTTGGGCCAAGATGTTGCTGCATGATCTAGATAGATAACTCCCTCCACCTCACAACCACCTCTGTCCTATAAATTAATAATTCGCCTGCACATATTGCACATATAACCCTATAAACAAAGAATGACATATCGTTTCTCCATGGTACAGAGGCGATATGTCATGACATGAGTAAGCCCCGCATGTTGTTAATGAATCATAGAGCCGACTGTTATTGTAACAATTCCAATAGCCGTTCCAGATCCTGTTGACTGTAGTAGTTGAGCTCAATTTTACCTTTATCTTTATTGTGCTTGATTTTCACTGTAGTTTTGAAACGTTCACGAAGAGATTCTTCCAATGTATCAATGAATGGATCTTTCTTTTTTAACTTCGATTTGGCTTTAGCCTCACCTGTTTTGGAGCGATCCAGTTGTTGAACAGCTTCCTCCAACTCACGTACACTCCATTGCTGATCAATGGTCTGTTTCGCAAGTTGCTTCACTATAACCTCGTCTTTAACACCTACGATCGCACGTGCATGTCCCATAGATAATGTTCCACGTGAAACATGGTCTTTTACTTCTTCGGGCAAAGATAACAGACGCAAGAAGTTAGCAATGTGAGAACGTGATTTACCTACTTTTACAGACAACTCTTCCTGAGTCAACGCGAATTGATCCATTAACCCCTGATAAGCAACTGCAACTTCCATAGCGTTCAGATTCTCCCGTTGCAGGTTCTCGATCAACGCAATCTCCATTACCTGCTGATCACTGAAGTTGCGGACTACAGCCGGTACCGTGGCATTACCACAATATTGCGAAGCTCTGAACCGTCGTTCTCCGGCAATAATCTCATAACCTCGTAATACAGGACGAACAATAATGGGTTGTATGACACCGTGCTGACGAATGGACTCAGCCAGTTCATGTATTGCGCCCTCATCAAATACTTTACGTGGTTGATAGGGGTTAGCCCGCAGTTGACTAATCGGGATTTCTACGACTTTATCATCGTCATTAATTGAAAGCGAAGGAATGAGGGCATCAAGACCTTTTCCAAGCCGCTTACTCATAAGAAATCACTTCCTTTGCGAGCTCTAAATACACTTCCGCCCCTCTTGAACGAGGGTCATACGTAATAATGGATTGACCATGAGATGGTGCTTCACTAAGCCGTACGTTACGCGGAATAATCGTTTGATATACTTTTTGTTGAAAATACTTTTTCACTTCTTCAATAACCTGAATCCCCAGATTGGTCCGCGCATCAAACATCGTCAGCAATACCCCTTCAATCTGCAGGGATGTATTCAGATGTTTCTGTACCAGACGAACTGTATTGAGCAACTGACTTAATCCTTCAAGTGCATAATACTCACACTGAATCGGAATGATCACCGAATCGGAAGCAGTCAACGAATTGATCGTTAACATACCAAGAGATGGTGGACAATCGATCAGTATGTAATCATAGTTTTTTTTCACCATGGCGAGTGATTTTTTCAGGCGAACTTCCCGTGATATCGTGGACACCAATTCGATCTCGGCTCCGGCAAGCTGAATCGTTGCAGGTATGATATGAAGGCCTTCAATCTGAGTCTCCAAAATTGCTTCTTGAGGAGGAACCTCATTAATAATGACATCATATATACAATTAGCCACATCTGCTTTATTGATTCCGACTCCGCTGGTTGTATTCCCCTGAGGGTCAATATCGACAAGCAATACTCTTTTCCCGAGTGAAGCCAGTCCTGCACCCAAGTTAACAGATGTCGTCGTTTTCCCCACACCGCCCTTTTGATTTGCTACGGCCATAATCTTAGACAATTACTTCACCTCAAATAAAATAGGAGTCTTTTCTGTAGGTTGTGAGATATTGTTAACAAAAAGCAGGCGGCTATCGTCCACACAAACAACAACTACCGTTCCATCAATATACCGACCGTTCTTTAAACATGTCAGACCTAACTTGCTTTATAGACATAAAAAGCGGCCCATTGCCGCCATAAGCTTCAATTATTTGCGTTTTGGAATATGGATAACGATCTCATAATGATCCTCATGGTCTGCTTCTTTTGTTTTGATGTCCAGACCAGAGCCAGTTACCATATCAATGGATTGGCGAATTGTATTAAGTGCAAGCCTTACATCCTTGGTAAAGGAAACACGTCTAGATTTTTTAATCTTGGAAGATTCCTTGTAGAAGGCAACACGTGCCTCTGTCTGTTTCACATTCAATTCTTTTTCGATAATCTCACCGAGCAACTTCATCTGCAGTTCTTCCGTATCCAGAGAAAGTAATGCCCTTGCATGCCGTTCAGAAATTTTGCGTTCCATCAATGCGGCCTTAATGCCGTCCGGAAGCTGTAACAACCGAATTTTGTTCGCGATGGTTGACTGGCTTTTACCGAGTCGTTGTGCCAGACTTTCCTGTGTCAATTGATGCAAGTCGATCAGCTTCTGATAAGCGACAGCTTCCTCAATGGAAGTCAATCCTTCACGCTGCAAGTTCTCAATCAGTGCAATGGATGCGGCCTGAGAGTCGTTGAATTCACGCACAATAGCCGGAATCGTATCCAAACCCAATTTTCGAACTGCACGCCAGCGACGTTCCCCGGCAATAATCTCATATGATCCATTTCGCACGCGAACGACAATAGGCTGAATTACACCATGTGTTTTGATCGTCTGCAACAACTCATCAATTTTATCATCATCAAAAATAGTACGGGGTTGATATGGGCTGCTCACAATTTCATTAACCGGAATCTGTTTGATCTCATCTCCGTTATTGCGCTCCGCCAAACCAAACAACTTCGAAAATTGTTCTTTCATTCCGCAGATTACCACCTAGTTTCGTAATAGCTCCCACAGTCTTTGCAGGTGCTTCTTATTCAATAAGCGACCTTTCACATGCATCGTTCTTGGAATAAGTTTTGCCTTTCATAACGCTTTCTGTCATGCAACATCGAACGCATATCCATCTATCTATACATATAATCTATGATCGCTGTGACCCAGGATCGGATACTTCTATTCTATCATCTTTTCTATCATAATCCTATGCTTACCTATTCTTTAAACTCTACTAATTATCCTGCTTTTTCTTTGTGAATATTGGAAATATGACGACTTGCACACATTCAATTAATGAAATTGTTCATGAGTTACTGTGCGTAAAATTCATCAATACAGGTTCTTTAAAAGATATGTAATACGAAGTATCTGTAATGTTGATCCAGTCCTCCATTTTAGAAAACAAAAAAAAAGAGAATGTTTCACGTGAAACATCCTCTTCATCCATGTCTAAAATTCTATTTTGTTTTGACTTACTTCAAAACCATCACGCAACTATATCAGCGGAGTCTTCATTGGAGTACCTGGTTTACGCGGATACTTATATGGTGTCTTATCAAATTTCTGAATCAGAATGATGTGACGCTCTGATTCTTCAACCGGCAGCTGGAAAGGATGAACGGCCTTAACCCGTCCTTTCAGCTGATTGAAGCTGAACTCCGCTTCCTTCATTTCTTCACGCGGGTCTCCGCCCTTCATGGCAGCGAATATTCCACTTTTACGAACAAACGGAAGGCAGAATTCATTCAGCACAGCCAGCTTGGCTACTGCACGCGCCGTAACGAGATCGTAGCTGTCACGATACCCTTCTTTGCGTCCAATCTCTTCAGCACGTCCATGGACCAATTCCACATCAGTCAGACCAAGGATATCTACCACATGCTGTAGAAAGCCAATACGTTTATTTAATGAATCAATGATCGTAAGCTTAATATGCGGGAAACAGATCTTCAGTGGCAATCCCGGAAAACCCGCTCCTGATCCAATGTCAGCAAGCTTATTCACTTTGGTCATGTCAGTATAAAAAGCCAGCGATACCGAATCATAGAAATGCTTGGTGTACACTTGCTCCCGATCCGTAATTCCGGTCAGATTCATCTTTTCATTCCAGGATACCAGTTCCTGATAATACAATTCGAATTGCTCCAACTGGAGTTCGCCCAGCTCTAATCCATGTTTCTTTAGGCGCCGCTGCAGTTGCTGTTGAATATCGTCCATTATTGTCCCCTTGCTGCGGTTACACGGTTATAATGCTCCAGGTAGACCAGCAGAATGGAGATGTCGGCAGGAGTAACTCCAGCAATACGAGAAGCCTGACCAATCGAGATTGGACGAATCGTAGCGAGCTTCTGTTTGGCTTCCATAGCAAGACCATGAATCTCATCATATACGATAGTGTCCGGAATTTTCTTTTTCTCCATCTTTTGCAAACGTTCCACGTGGATCAATTGTTTCTCAATATAACCCGCATATTTAATTTGTATTTCCACTTGTTCTTTCATATCTGCTGTCAGTTCTACCTCAGATGGTGAGAGCTGTTCAATCAGTTCATACCCCAGCTCCGGGCGACGCAGCAAGGTAAGCAACGTACTGCCATCCTGAATAGGTGTAGATCCGTACTCTTCCAGCTTGGCATTCACTTCAACCGGGCGAGCTTTAGCCACTTTCAGACGTGCAACTTCCTGCTCGACTTTCGCCTTTTTATCTAGGAATTTCGCATAACGCTCTTCAGGGATCAGGCCAATGTCATGTCCGATTTCCGTCAAACGCATATCTGCATTATCATGGCGAAGCAACAGACGATACTCAGCGCGTGAAGTCAACAGACGATACGGTTCATTTGTACCCTTTGTCACCAGATCATCAATCAGCACGCCAATATAACCTTGGGAACGATCCAGTATTACCGGCTCTTTCCCCTGTACTTTGAGTGCAGCGTTGATTCCAGCCATAACACCTTGTCCTGCTGCTTCTTCATAGCCAGAGGTACCATTAATCTGACCCGCCGTAAACAGACCTGGTAGACGTTTAGTTTCCAGTGATGGCCACAATTGTGTAGGCACCATCGCATCGTATTCAATCGCATAACCATTACGCATCATTTCCACTTTTTCCATACCTGGAATGGAACGCAGCATAGCCAGTTGAACGTCTTCTGGCATACTCGTAGACAACCCCTGTACGTAATACTCGGATGTGTTCTTGCCTTCCGGCTCAAGGAATATCTGATGTTTCGGCTTGTCGCTGAAACGAACAATTTTATCTTCAATGGAAGGGCAATAACGTGGTCCGGTTCCTTCAATAAGCCCCGAGAACATCGGAGCACGATGCAGATTATCATTAATAATCTGATGTGTATCCACAGATGTATACGTCAACCAGCAAGGCAACTGCTCATTATCGGAAGATTCTGTTTCATAGGAAAAGAACTTCGGCTTGTCATCACCAGGCTGAATTTCGGTTTTGCTAAAATCAATCGTATCCTTATGCACACGTGGTGGTGTACCCGTTTTGAAACGAACCAGATCAAAGCCCAGTTCACGCAGATTCTCTGACAATTTAAGAGATGGTTGTTGATTGTTCGGTCCACTCTCATACATCAGCTCGCCCATAATTACTTTACCGCGCAAATATGTGCCTGTTGTCAGAACGACCGCTTTAGCCCGATACTCTGTTCCGGTCTGAGTCACAACGCCTACACATTTTCCATCTTCAACGATCAGTGAATCAACCATACCCTGACGCATCGTCAGATTACGTTCATTCTCCATTGTTTCCTTCATTTTATGCTGGTAGGAGAATTTATCTGCCTGAGCACGAAGCGCGTGAACAGCAGGCCCTTTACCCGTGTTAAGCATCCGCATCTGAATAAAGGTTTTATCGATATTCCGTCCCATTTCTCCACCAAGTGCATCAATCTCACGGACAACATGTCCTTTAGCCGGTCCCCCAATAGATGGGTTACAAGGCATAAAGGCCACCATATCCAGATTGATCGTAATCATTAGTGTTTTGGACCCCATACGAGCTGCGGCCAGCGCGGATTCCACACCAGCATGCCCTGCACCAACGACGATTACATCATAACTGCCGCCATCAAAAGCCATTCCCGTTTACCTCCTTATTCCGCTGCATTTGGTGTAACTCACGCAGACGGATCATGTTCTACAATAATGAAACTACTTCTAACCGTTCATCGGAACTTGCATCCCTATCTATATGAAACCAACACGTAATGGCTACAATATCATTCTATCCTTTGACAACAGGCAGAGATTGTACCTCTCCATCATACACTACGATTTAACTCAATCGGCAGTATATTATTTTTACTTTCCTAGACAGAACTGGGAGAAAATCTGATCAATTAATGCATCATGTGCTGTATCTCCAACAATCTCGCCCAAATGCTCCCACGCCAAACGAACATCAATCTGTATCATATCGATCGGAATGAACTGCTCTGCTGCTTCATAGGCATCAACCAGAGACTGCTTCGCTTTTTTGAGCAAAGCAATATGACGCACATTGCTGACATAGGTCAGGTCTGCTGACTCCAGTTTACCACTGAAGAATAGCGTAGAGATGGCATCTTCCAGTCGATCCACACCCAGATCATCTTTCACCGACATCGGTACAAGCCGTTCTTCCGGAATGTAACGAAGCAGCACGTCACGTTCTACCTGTGGCGTTAAGTCCATTTTATTCATAATGATTATCGATTGTCTACCGCGGATTTGTTCCAATAATTCAATCTCATCGGGATGAAGTGGCTCCGCAGCATTCACAACCATCAAGATCAGATCGGCTTCACTTACTGCAGAACGAGAGCGTTCTACCCCGATCTTCTCTACAACATCCATTGTTTCCCGGATTCCTGCCGTATCCAGCAACTTCAGTGGGATATTATTGATTGTAATGAACTCCTCGATCACATCACGAGTTGTTCCTGGAATATCCGTGACGATGGCCCGATTGTCTTGCGCAAGTGTATTCATCAATGAGGATTTACCTACGTTAGGTCGTCCAACGATAGCCGTCGTGATACCCTCTCGCAGGATCTTTCCTTGCTCTGCTGTAGTCAGCAATTTATCAATTTCAGTCATAACCTGACTGGACTTTTCCTTAATAAAATCAGACGTTAACGACTCCACATCATGCTCGGGATAATCGATATTCACTTCAATATGAGCCAGTGTTTCCACCAATGTATATCGTAGATCACGCAATTTGGAGGACAGCTTGCCTTCAACCTGTTTCAGTGCAACCGAGAAAGCTCGGTCCGACTTGGAACGAATAAGATCCATGACACCTTCCGCCTGAGACAGGTCAATCCGCCCATTGAGGAAAGCACGCTTCGTGAACTCACCGGGTTCAGCCAGACGAATATCAAGCTGCAACAACAGGTCCATGACCCGTTTAACAGACACTACACCGCCATGTGCACTGATCTCCACCACATCTTCTGTTGTGAACGAGCGTGGTGCTCGCATGACCGTAACCAATACTTCCTCAATCTTTTCCCCATTAACGGGATCTATGATATGACCATAATGAACCGTGTGAGATGCTGCCTGAGTTAAAGGGGTTTTGCTGCGAAAAATCTTTTCCGTCTCCGACACTGCTTCCGGGCCGCTGACCCGGATCACGGCGATACCCGCCTCTCCGACAGCCGTTGATATCGCTGTGATCGTATCACTGATCATAGTTATCTCTCCTTGCTCTATTTTAAATTGCCGTCCCTCTGGGGACGCCATATCCATTTTCAAATCTACTAATGATATATCATATGACATGTTGTTTATCGTATTAAGTCCACTCTTTACTTGTTCTACGCACCTTATCAAATTGCTTCTGTACGAAAAAAGCAATGGCTTCTGCACCGGGCAGGAAGCCATTGCGTCTTTAATTTCGTGTTATTTCGTCGTAATAACCACACGCCGATTAGGCTCCTCGCCCTTACTTAACGTCTTAATCTGCGGGTGATTTTGCAGTTTTGCATGGATGACTTTTCGTTCGAGCGGAGGCATTGGTTCCAGTACAACTTCCTTACCGGTACGGATTGCTTGTCCAGCCAACCGTTCAGCCAGATCCTCCAGCGTCTTCCGCCGACGTTGACGGAAATTCTCCGCGTCGAGCACAATTCGAACGAAGCTTTCCGAATATCGGTTCGCTACAATGTTCGTTAGATACTGAAGCGCATCCAGCGTCTGTCCACGTCTGCCAATAATCATGCCCAGATCTTCGCCGGCAATATTGAAGATATGTCCATCCCGCTGTTTTTTGATATGCACTTCAACATCCAGTCCCATACCTGCTGCGACCTCTTTCAAGAAAGCAGCCGCTTCTTCATAGGGATTTTTAGCTGCGACATCCTCGAGTAATGCATCTACTTCAGACTTGTATGCAGCTGGCTTGATCGGCTGTGGAACAACTTCCGGTACAGGCAATAATTTCACTTCAACTTTGGCCGCCCTCACCCCGAACAAACCCAGGAATCCTTTTGACGGCTGCTCTAACACTTGTATCTCGACCTTGTCCCGACTTACGCCAAGCTCGGTCAATCCTTGGTTTACAGCATCTTCAACGGTTTTTCCTGACGTAATGACTTTGGTCATTTCGATTTTTTGGCCCCTTTCGACCCTTTCCCAGAGACGGTCGCTTTGCCACCGTTTTTGCGTTTAGCTCCATTTTTGGAAGAGCTATTCTGCTTCACGTTGACCTCAGCTACGATTTTATCATTATTCCGGTAAAGGAAATAGTTTTGCACGATCGTGTAGATGTTACTGTAGAACCAGTACAGCGGAAGTGCTGACGGGAACTGATAAGACATCACGAAGATCAAAATCGGGTACACCCACAGCATAAACTGCATCGGACCAATTTGCTGTGCAGGGTTCATACGCATCATCATCCAAGTTTGAATGAATGTTGTGATGGCAGCCAGCACTGGCAAAATAAACAGGTGATCGGGTGATCCGAGCTGGAGCCACAAGAAATCATGCGTTCTCAGACTGGAGTTTCCGTAAATTGAGTTATAAAGTGCGATGTAAATCGGCATCTGAATGATAAGTGGCAGACAACCGGCCATCGGATTAACTTTGTTCTCCTGGAACAACTTCATTGTTTCTTGCTGAACTTTCTCAGGTGTATCTTTAAACTTGGCTTGAATCTCCTTCAGCTGCGGCTGAATCGCCTGCATAGCTTTGGAGCTACGGACTTGTTTCATTGTTAGTGGTAAAATCAATGTCCGTACAATAAGCACCATCACGAGGACGGCCAGTCCATATTCACCTTTGAACCAGTTGGCGAATGTATCCAGCGCCAGTGAGAACCAGTACACAACATTGGCTTGCCAAAAAGAATCACTATTCTTTAGATCTTCCGTAGTAACCCCGGCTCCTTGTGGAGTACATCCGGCGAGTACAGTGACCATTGCAATGACTGCAATGAGGAGAATCCACTTCCCCTTTGATGTCTTCAATCGCGACACTTCATAACCCCTCTCTTAACCATTCCATTCCATCGTAAAATCATACCATAATTAGGAGGACAAATAAACCGAAGCTTACCGCTTGCTCGACTTCAAAAGAGAGCCCTTTCGCATCGCATGTAGCAGGCTTTTTTCCATTTCCTTATAGGGCATGTCCAGTGCACCTTTTCTGACGATAAAAATCAGATCCATCTGCGTGACGATCTCATGCTCATGATGACGAACAATTTCCTTGATCATGCGTCTCATCCGGTTGCGTACGACAGCGTTTCCGATTTTCTTGCTGCATGATACGCCGACCCGAAATTGTTCCGTATCTTTACGGCGACAGCCATACACCACGAATTGATGATTGGCAAACGATTTCCCATACCGGTATACACGGCTAAAGTCCGCCCGGTTTCGTAGACGCAGTCTTTTATACACGGCGCTTCTCCTTGCTCTTCTCCACCAATGTTATTGACGGAGGCCTCATTACTGATTTAGTATAGGCTTTCTTGAATGACGGTAAACCGCCTTGGCGACAACTTCATTTGGGATGATTGTTAATCAGCTACTTGAACTGATTCGCATTCATCCGGGATGAATGTTGATTGGCCATTTAAACCTATCAACGATTCATCATTATATAAGGTAAGTTTTCGAAAAATGGAAAACTCACTCAACATACATTCGTGTGTGTTCAGCACTTTTTCGCAGACCATTCAGACCTGATCTGTAGCAGCATCCAGTCTGATTTGAGCTAATTAAGAAAAAAAAGACCACCTCGGTGGTCTTCAATGCATTAAGCACTCAGGTTTTTACGGCCTTTAAGGCGACGTGCGGCCAAAATTTTACGGCCGTTGCTCGTGCTCATTCTTTTCCGGAAACCATGAACTTTTTTACGTTTGCTAACGTTCGGTTTGAATGTAGGTCTCAATGTATTGCACCTCCTCACAAGGAAATACTTATGTGATGAATCACTTTCATCTTCACAGAAAACACCTTTATATATTTAACCATGACCACCTGGAAAAGTCAACTGCAAGGCGCAAGGCTTCTCCCTCTTTTATATATGCTCTCCATCCTACCCATAGTAATGACCACAGTCCGTTCACTTCAATACCATGACCAAGCCCCGAAGAGAGTCCTAAAAGTTATCCCCATACCCTGATCAGATCACCCTATTTCAGCATTTATAGTTATCCACACCCTCCAATACCCGTTATCTCCTTCATTACAGCCTGATTAAAGTTATTCACATGTGGATAATGATTATAGGCTATTAATATCGTCATATTCTAATCCCGTTGTATCCGCTTCAATTAAGGTTTACAAGCTTTTGAGAAAGGTGTAGGATAAAAATCACATCTTGTATACAAGTAGTCCTTTGAAAAAAACATTAGCCGTTAGCTTGTAGCTACAGACTATGGATGGAACTGAATGTCCAGTCCGCAAAATAGTTATGCTATGATCAGTAATGAAATGATTACTTATTAATAGGAGCGTTAGCCATATGTTATTTCCTTCTTCCTGGCTCCAAGGGGCTTCCCGTGGTGAAGCCATTGCCTGCGAATTAAGGCTGCGGATCATCAGCGGTACTCTACGACCTGGAGAGATTTTGTCGGAAAACCGAATTGCGGCTGATTTTGACAGCAGTCGTTCACCTGTCCGTGAAGCGTTACGAACATTGTCCAATGAAGGACTTATTCGACTTGAACGTATGGGTGTCGTTGTCATTGGACTACGAATCAAGGATGTCGAAGAATTGTATGATGTCCGTTTCCTGATTGAAAGTTTTGTGCAGCAGCGACTTGCTGGTGATGTCCCAGAATCATTAATCACCCAGCTGCGCAACGTGATCGACAAAATGCAACTTGCTGGACGACATCAGGACGCTGTCGAATTTGCCTATCAGGATCTCGTTTTCCACGAGACCATCATTGAAGCTGCTCAGCATTCCCGTATTTCACATCTATGGAAGAGTATTCGATATGTTGTGATGACCGTTATGCTGCTCACAACGCGCAGAGTATTTGTTCAAGGTGAGCAGAAAGTAAGCGCTGTAATTGAGAAACACCGTTTGCTCGTTGAAGCACTTGAATCAGGTGACAAGATGCTCATTCAGGCTGGAGTCCGCACGTATTTCCAAGATTCTGGCAAAACCCTGCACGAAAGCTTTGATTCTTAATCGATGCAAGGCGTTTGCAATCATATCCGTCGTGAATGATTGCGACTTAACTTGTCGACAAGTATACAAAATGCGATTTTGTTTCAAATTTGGGCATGATAAAACTACATTTTTCGCCAACACCTTCTGCGATACTGGTACAACTTTAATTGTTGACGCTAATTTCACTTGTAAGCGTTCTATATCAGAAATAAAGGAGCACACAACATCATGAGCACTCTTTTTGGACTATCCCACAACGCAACATTATTGGTTTGGACGTTAATTGCGATCGTTTTTCTGATCGTTTTGATCTCCAAGTATAAATGGAATCCCTTTATCACCCTACTGTTGTCCGCATTAATGCTCGGTTTGCTTACAGGCATGAAACCTGCCGATGTGATCTCTTCCATTACCGGGGGACTTGGCGGCACACTTGGAACCATCGCAATTGTTATTGCTCTCGGTACAATGCTTGGTAAGATGATGGCCGAATCTGGCGGTGCCGAGCGCATTGCAACTACATTAGTTGATCGGTTTGGTGTGAAACGTGTGCACTGGGCCATGATGATCGTTGGATTTATCGTTGGTATTCCCGTTTTCTTCGAAGTTGGCGTGATTTTGATGATTCCCATCATTTTTACCGTTGCACGTAAAACCAACATGTCTTTGCTGCAGATTGGTATTCCCATTTTGGCAGGTCTGTCGACTGTACACGGTTTGGTTCCACCCCATCCAGCGCCAATGATAGCAATTGAAGCCTTCAGCGCGGATCTGGGTAAAACCATTTTGTACTCTCTTATTGTTGGTATTCCTACAGCGATTATTGCAGGTCCCTTGTTTGGTAAATTTATTGGTAAAAGAATACACACCGAACCGCCAGCAGAACTGGCTGAACAATTCGCAACCAAAACAAACAGCAACATGCCTGGGTTTGGTATTACCCTGTTTACCATATTGCTGCCGGTCATTTTGATGCTGATTGGTTCCATTGCAAGCATCATTGACCCAAATGCCACGAGCGGTTTCACCGTTTTCAGTGAATTTATCGGCCATGAGATCATTGCTTTGCTCATTTCAGTTGTATTTGCCCTCTTTTCACTCGGCTTTGCACGTGGATTCACCAAACACGATATTTCCCGTTTCACCAGTGAATGTCTGGCGCCTACGGCGACCATCATTCTCATTATTGGTGGAGGCGGTGCCTTCAAACAGGTATTGATCAATAGTGGTGTGGGTAACGCGATTGCTGAAGTCGCTACCCATGCCAACATCAACGTGATCCTGTTTGCCTGGCTTGTCGCTGGTCTCATTCGTGTAGCTACCGGTTCAGCAACCGTAGCCATGACAACAGCCGCCGGTATTGTCGCTCCAGTGCTTGCACTCACACCAGGGGCCAATATTGAGCTGGTTGTACTCGCCACAGGTGCGGGGTCACTCATCTTGTCTCATGTAAACGATGCGGGATTCTGGATGATCAAAGAATTCTTTAATATGAGCGTTTCCCAGACATTGAAAACGTGGACCGTTATGGAAACACTATTATCTGTAGTGGGACTGATCTTTATTTTGCTCCTGAGTACAGTGGTATAAATGGAGTATCTATAGTAGAAAGAAATTAAAATCTTATCGCTTTCTGAAGAAAGAAGGATTAAATACATGAACAACTATATGATTGGGATCGATATTGGTACCACCAGTACCAAATCCGTATTATTTACCGAGCAGGGCTCTGTCGTCAGTACCTCAACGCAGGAATACCCTTTGTATACCCCGGCACCCGATGTTGCCGAGCAGGACCCTGAAGAGATTGTACAGGCGGCCCTCCGCTCTGTACGAGGAGTCATGGATCAGAGTGGTGTTGCTGCCGAGCAGATCCTGTTTGTATCCTGCAGCTCGGCTATGCATAGTGTCATTGCCATGGGACAGGATAATAAACCCTTAACCCGTTGCATCACCTGGGCGGATAATCGAAGTGCAGCTTGGTCTGCCAAGCTGCAAGAGAATGGATTGGGCCATCGCATCTATCTGCGCACAGGTACACCGATCCATCCCATGTCACCGCTGACCAAATTAATGTGGCTGCGCCACGATGAACCTGAACTTTTTGAGAGTACCGCCAAATTTATTTCGATTAAAGAATATCTGTTCTTCCGTCTATTCGGACAATATGTCGTCGACCATTCCATCGCTTCCTGCACAGGTTTGCTCAATCTGGAACAACTGGACTGGGACGCAGAGGCCCTTGAGGTTACAGGCATTACACCCGACCATCTCTCGAAGCTTGTACCTACAACACATATATTAGAAGGAATGAATCACGAATCGGCTGAAAAAATGGCTCTCTCCCCCTCTACGCCCTTTGTTATTGGCGCAAGTGATGGGGTTTTATCCAATCTCGGCGTAAATGCCATTGAACCTGGTGTTGTCGCAGCAACCATCGGAACCAGCGGGGCCATTCGCACTGTCGTGGACCGTCCGGTTACCGATCCCAAAGGTCGAACCTTCTGTTATGCCCTCACAGAGAATCTTTGGGTCATTGGTGGACCTGTGAATAACGGTGGCATGCTGTTTCGTTGGGTGCGGGATGAATTCGCCGCGTCTGAAGTGGAGACAGCGAAACGACTTGGCATCAATTCCTATGATGTACTGACCAAAATTGCCGAACGTGTCCGGCCGGGATCGGAAGGGCTTCTGTTCCATCCGTACCTTTCGGGCGAACGTGCCCCTTTATGGAATCCGGATGCCCGTGGCTCCTTTTTTGGCTTAACACTCCATCACCAGAAAGAGCATATGATTCGTGCTGTCCTGGAAGGGGTTATTTTCAACCTATATACGGTACTGCTCGCCATGGAAGAACAGATTGGGCAACCTACCTCCATTCAAGCCACAGGTGGATTTGCACGCTCTCCTCTCTGGCGCCAGATGATGTCTGATATCTTCAATCAGGAAGTGGTTGTACCCGAGAGCTTCGAAAGTTCCTGTTTGGGTGCCGTCGTGCTTGGTTTGTACGCTACAGGGCGGATCCAATCGCTTCATGCCGTTTCTTCCATGGTCGGTACAACGCATCGGCATACCCCTATCAAAGAGAATGCTGTACTCTACCAAGAGCTGCTGCCCATCTTTATTCGGATCTCTCGCAAACTGGAAGAGGAATACGCAGATATCGCTGAATTCCAGCGTAAGATGTCCCTTCCCCGTCTCTAAATCATCAATCCATACTTCGTCTCTGCATTAAAAAAGAGGGTGTCCTCTAAAACCAAAAATCGGTTTTAGAGGACACCCTCTTTTGCTATACACGCATAATCTATCCTTTGATTTCATATTATACATTCATACACTTCAACCTCCATATTCGAGCATCAGCTTACCTCTTATCCTGATAATTCTCATTCCATATGTCTCAAAATGAAGTCATCTATGTCCATTATTCTTATACATTGTCATCACAGAATTACCATCTACTCAGAAAATACACCACTGATCTTGTTCAATTAAAAGCATGAGTTTACTCCCCCTCTCCGTCTCCCATCCAGATACTGAATTCGTCGCTTTCACCATCGCCCCATTGGCAAGAAAAACACGAGGGTGAGAGGTCACTCTTTTTCCGATCTCAATCATGCTTTGTTTTCACTTCACGGTTATCCACAGACAGGTTATTCACAAACGAAGAATACTTTTACACACAATTTGGCATCATTTGACGGATAACCTGTGTATAAAACATTTTGGGTTTTTGGGTCATTCTGTCGAAAGTTAAACAGTTTATAAACAATATATTGTGTTGTGACTAAAAATTATACACAAGTTATTGAATTTGTGGATAAAATCACGCGATACGTTGAAATGCGGGGTTTCTTTTGCTATGATTGTATTACTTTTGGATGTGAATATGTGATCTGACCCATAATATTATCAACAGCCTGTGGATAAAGTTGTGAACAATTTTCCGTTGTTCATACTTTTTTTGTTTTCGACCTGCGGGGGTTTGGGGATAAATTCAACAATATATCTCGTATTTCGACACTGCATCATGGCTTAAGCCACACTTGGAACATGTAAAAGGAGTGACAGTCT